>NZ_RAQJ01000016.1 GCF_003610635.1 Ichthyenterobacterium magnum | reverse complement strand
ACAACAATATCTTTGGTTACTTCTGCGCATCCATTTAAATCTATAATGGTAATCGTGTGGTAACCTAAACTCACGTTTTCAAACACATTAGATTCTTGTGGGGTTTCATCATCTAATTGGTATAAATAATTACCTATACCACTAATGGTTACGGTTACATTATTTGGGTCTGAGAAATCTACTGTTTCTGTAATATCTATGGTTGCAGCTTCAGATTCTGAAACACTAAATACGCGTGTAGTTTCACATCCGTTTGGTGTTGTTACTCTTACCCAATAACTACCAATATCTGTAATTTCTATCTCTGGAGTTGTTTCGTTTGTAGACCATAAATATGTGTCGCCAATCGTATTTGTATTTGCACTTACTAGTAATGGTAAATTATCTAAACATACCACTTGGTCTTCAATATCTACAACTGGTTTTGGGTTTACTATTGTTGTAAACTCTGTTAAACTATAACAAGCAGTTGCATTATTCTCTACTCGTACATAAATAGGTTCTCCATTTATGGCGTTGTAAGTAGATTCTAAATCATTTAAACCATCATGAGCTGAGTTTATATCATTATGGTAGGTAACTGTAAAGTCATTAGCGTTTTGAGTACCAAGTATTGTTGCTGTTTGTTGTGTTAAATCAAACTCATAAAAACCATCAAAATCATCATCACATTCAATTAAATTATTAGGCTCGTTTGCTATTGGAAGTGGATTTACTTGCAGCGTAAACGGATGAATATGATAACAATGTGTTGTTGAAAATTCTATACGAGCAAACAATGTATCATTATTTGTTTGATAGATGTAATTGTTATCTAATACATTAGTTTGATCTAAAGCATCTTGGTTTGTTGGATAAAAGTTCACCAATACATTTGCTGTTTGCACAAGTAATGTTGGTACAATATCTATTAAATCTACAGTATTGTCTTCGTTATTACAAACTTCAAATGTGTTAAACGGATTTATTGCTGGTGGTAAATTAATATCTATATCGAGTGGTACCG
>NZ_RAQJ01000015.1 GCF_003610635.1 Ichthyenterobacterium magnum | reverse complement strand
CATGATTTTATAAGGAAGAGGCTTATCATAGAATTGTTATCCATTTTATTGTATCTTCGTTATCATAGCTGAACTACGTTTAACCCCTAAGTTGTAATGCATTTGACTAAACCAATAAACAATTTCACCAATCAAAAAGAATACTTCACTCATTTACACTTTTGAATCATTAAAAAGTGAAATAAATTAGTCGAAAATCAACCACAATGAATAAGACAATCCTCATAACCTTTTTACTACTTTTTTTCTTTTCAATTTCTTTTGGTCAACAAAAGGATACTATTTATGGAAAAGTAAAATCAGTAAGAGAGCAATTAAACTTCCTTGACAAAGACCGTCAGAACATGAAATTATTTAGCACAGAAGGAGATTATGGTCATTATGGATTTTCAAGTGCTCGTTTCACAAAAAGCAGGTTTCATAATTGGTGGTACAACACACCTTTTGTTCATTATTCCAACTACTATAAGGAATTCAATAAAAAAGGAAAACCAACATCTGAAATATGGTTTTATAAAGATGGAGATACAGTCACGACCTATAAATACAAATACGACAAGAAAGATAATCTAATTCAAGAAAAAGATATTTTTGAGATTAACGATTATACTTGTAGAAATTACACTTATGATTATAAAAACAAAATAAGGTCTACAATTTACTACGCTTCAGATGACCCAAATTTATACTCGTATACAGCATATGTCAGAGATTCAGTATCAAATTTAATTGAAATCAAAAGATTTGATGAAGATGGAGAACTTGCTTCTTGGAAATACAAATACGACTCAAAAAATAGAAAAGTATCTAAATCAATTCACAAACCATATGTTTATATCAAAAAAGGCAGGTCAACAACTTCCAGAAGAGATAGTATAGGACTCGATAAAATCTGTGAAAAATACTTTTATGATAATAATAACAATCTTTTAGAAACTCATTACTACAATTATGATTCATCGGATAATCTGCCTTCAAAACTATCAAGAAAAGTAAAAAATATTCATAGAAATGGACTTTTAGAAAAAGTCGTAAACATAAGAGATACAATTAATAGTTACAGAGAATATAAATACAACGAGCAGAACAGAAAGATTAAAGAGACTGTTATTTCTACAAAATATCCAGATAACAATCGTTCATCGGAATATTTCTATGACAAAAAAGGAAACATTATAAAACTAATTTATACCGAAAAGAACAAACCTGTTGTTGTCGAATTTAAATATAAGTTTGACAAACAAAATAATTGGACAAAACAAATTAAATCAGTTAATGGCGAAAAACTATTTGTTTGGACAAGAGAAATTGAATATTACGAATAAAAACGCATTACAACAACGTGTATAGATCATTGCGGCTGAATTCCTAATCGGAATTCATTGCAATTTGCTATCTTTCGGTTACGGCGGAAAATCATAGTTGATTTTCCGCAACGAGCCATACACAAAACCGATGGAACACATTCGCCAAAGGCGAACTTTAATTACTTCGTGCTTCGCACTCCCGTCCTTAAAGTAAATGTGTTCCATCTTAGGGGTTAAACCA
>NZ_RAQJ01000014.1 GCF_003610635.1 Ichthyenterobacterium magnum | reverse complement strand
CATTTACTTTAAGGACGGGAGTGCGAAGCACGAAGTAATTAAAGTTCGCCTTTGGCGAATGTGTTCCATCGTTGTTGTATATGGTTTGTTGCGTGTTTAAGCACCTAATTTAGCAAATACAAACCAAATAGAAAATCCGCGAGGATTTTCGTAAGTAGGCTAGGACTAGCAATAAATTATATACGGTGTTACCTGCTGGCTTTTCCACTTTCATTTATTGTATTTATCGTTTAAGCCTATGCCATTGAGAATTTTATCCGTACACTTTTCAATTCTCGATTCCCGTGTTTTGGATTGTAAGGCTTGCGAAAAATGTAGAAGATAACCTCTTTGACGTCCAGGTGTTAAAGCGTAAAACGCAGTTTTTAAATCGGAATTATTATCTAATGCTTTTTTAAATTCATCTGGCATTTCAAATTCTGAAGTCTTTTTCATTTTAACTTCTAATCCTGCCTTTTCTACCTCAATTGCCTCAAATATATAGGTTTTGATAACTTGTTTTAAATCATTTATTTCTTGCAAATTGGCAAACCGAATTTGGCGAGCAGATTGAACATTTTTAGTTTGTTGAATTAAAATATTATTAGTGTCTTTTAGCAATACTCCTTTGTGGAATAGAAGTGCACAATAATCTTTAAATCCGTGAATTAAAACAATATTGTTTTTCCGAAATGTATAACAAGGAACTCCCCATTTCAATTCTTCGGTTAGTCCACAGTCCAAAACAATAGCTCGAAGCTTTTCATATTCCTTTTGCCATTTTGTGTCTTTCTCGAAGAACCAATCTACTTTCTGATTCATTGTATCTCTTTTTAACATAGATTACTTACTCGTTGTATTCTTTAAATTCAAAAAATATTCTCTTGTTTTCTTGTCGAATTTTTCAATTGCATAACGAAGAGTTATTCTTGGCATTTCAGTTGCGTGTTTGTCAAGGAATTTTTTTAGTTTTTCTTCATTCCGTTTTCCTGCTTCCCGTATCCAACTTCCCACAGCTTTTTGGACATATTCGTCTTTGTCATTTACAAGAATTTCAGCAATTTTGAAAGTGTCTTCTATTTCGTTTTTTCGGATAAAAAAGTAGGTACTTACAATTGCTGTTCTTCGTTCCATTGGATTCTCGGATTTCGCCAAATCGTATAATGGTTTCGTGTCTTTACCATATAAATATCCACCAACTACATAAGGTGCACTTCTATCTACCAAACCCCAATTATCTATCCACTTATGATTATCAATATACGCTCTGTATATCTTTTCTCGTTCCTCATTAGAAGTTTTCTTATTTCTTGCTTTACAGTCTAAAATTGATACAGCACCAATTCTGTGATTATCATTTTTATCTTTTAGCAATTTCACAACTTCAATTACTGGAATTTGCTGATATTCTTTGGCTAAAGAAAATATTTCTCTTTTCGGAATTTCTCCCGAATAATCTTGTCCGATAATCTCTAACGTTTCGATGAATTCTTTAGCAGTCATTTTTTTCAGCTTGCAGGTAACGGTTTTGGCTATGGTTTCGTTACGGAATGGTACGCGAGTATCATTCCGCCGTAACCATAAATTTAGCAAAAAGGCTCGAAATTCCGATTAGGAATTTCAGCCGTAATGAACTATAGCCGTTGTTGTAATGCGTTTTTTATTTAGTTTTTTCAATTAGTGTTATTGTCAATTGTTTTAAAAACTCATCTGTCAGATTTCTGTTATAACCATATAATTCGTGCCAGTCTTTGTCCATTGGTATTCCAACACACATCATTACGCTAGGAATTTGGATATAATAATCTTCGAGAATTAAGATTCCGTTTTCATAATAGTATTGTGTAAATTTCCACGCATCATCTTCGTTTTTAAAATCTGGACTTTTTTCCGCCATTTTTACGAAGAGAATTTTTCCATTTTCAAAATATAATTCTGAAACAAGATAAGTTCCGCTATTTTGAAATTCACTTTCCACGTAAACTTTATTTGCGTATAGTTTTGCTTCGTGTCTTATACTGTCAGTTTCAAATTTTCTCTTTTCGAGTATTTTGTTGGACTGTTCGTTAAGTTTAGCAGTCTTTATTTCGATTTGTCGCATTTTAAGACTATCAGATTGTGAGAAAATCAATCCACAGTTAAATATCAAAATAAGTATGATTATTATTTTCTTCATCGTTTTTCTCAAATGCATTACAACTTAGGGGTTAAACGTAGTTCAGCTATGATAACGAAGATACAATAAAATGGATAACAATTCTATGATAAGCCTCTTCCTT
>NZ_RAQJ01000013.1 GCF_003610635.1 Ichthyenterobacterium magnum | reverse complement strand
CAATTTATCTTTTCAGGGTAAAATGGGCTTTAAATTCTTTTTTATCACCTGTATTAGGTTCATTATATTCTACTACAAACCAGTAATCACTTGTTGGCATTGGCTCGCCTTGATAGGTTCCATTCCATCCATCACCTGTTGGGCTGATTTGTTTTAACAATTTGCCATATCTGTCAAATATATAAATTTTTGCGCTAGGTTGTTCGTCTATTCTGGTAATGTTCCATGTATCATTATAGCCATCGCCATTTGGTGTGAAAAATTTTGGGTAATCCATAACGGTCACTTCTGTTGTTGATTCTCCACATCCTATCTTGTCTCTCGCTGTTATTAAATGACTGCCTAAAGATACGTCTGTAAATATTAACTCGTCTTGCCATGAACCACCATCTAAACTAAACTCATAATCGCCTAAACCTGACAATACGGTAACTTCTATTATATGCACGTCTGAAAATGCGTCTGTTGTTACTGCTGCTTCTAGCGTTGGCGGTGAACTCTCTATTACTTCTGTACTGTCTGTACTCTCACACATCGTCTCTGATGAACTGCTTACATCTGTTACTATTACACTATAAGTTCCGCCTTCACTTGGTGTGTAACTCCCTTCTGTTGCACCTGCTATGACTGCTCCATTTAATGACCACTCAAAGGTATAGGTTGGTGTGCTTAAGCCTGTATCTAATACGGGTACGTCTAATACTTCTGTGCCATTTGTATCTACACATAGTATGTAACTATCATCTAAGTTAAATACTGGTAATGGATTAACTTGTAGGGTTAGTGGTGCTACTGCATAACAGCTTGATGAATCAAATGCATTATCTACTGTACCATCGTTATTTAAATCGACTAAGTCGCCTAAGCCATCGCCATCTATATCTATAAAATCAATCAGACCATCGCCATCGGTATCAAATCCGTCTGATACATTATCCCCATTTACATCTATTAAATCAAAAACACCATCGCCATCGGTATCTATGGTATCAACGTTACCATCGCCATTAAAATCTAATGCGGTTGTTACTGCTGCTAAATCTAAGTTTAACAATGCTACGCCTTGTGTATCATTATCTACTCTTACATAGATTACTTGTGGATTAGCAGCATTACCATTTACTGATGTGTTTTCATATAAAAATGGTAATGGGTTTACACCTAATTCTGCATCTACTTCGGTTGCATAATACGTTAGTATGTAGTTTGATGGATCTTGACCATCTAACACTTGTGCTTGTACACTTGCTGGGTCTAAGTCTGATAATAGTGTTACTGGTGTTAAATCGAACTGTGCACTGTTATTACTTAAGTCGTCATCATCATCCATCTCATCATCACAAATCTCATATAATATAGGTGCCATATCACTGTTTGCTTCTGCGGCCTCTTGTACTTCTATATTAAATGTTGGTGTGCTTACCATACAGCCTGTAACGGTATTAGTAATGGCTACATAAATGGTTTGTGGGTTGCCTAATACATTTGTATATGGACTTACTAAACCATTTGCTGCTGTGTCTGCGTCTGCTTGACTTATATGATAGCTTACTGTAAATACTAATGGGTCTTGTCCGTTTAATACTTCTGCATCTTTGCTTGTTAAATCAAACTCGGCTTGACCATCATTATTTAGTTCACAGATAATATAATCTGTTACAGCTGTTGCTACTGGTAATGGGTTTACAATTATTGTAAACATTACTGTGGTATAACATCCGGTAAGGTCGCTTGTAACACGTACATAAATTGTTTGTGTTGCACTTGTATTTGTATATGCTGTTGGGTCTGCTATAGCGTTAACGCCTGCCAAAGCATCTTCTTCTGTTTCATGATATGTTGGTGTAACATTAGGCTCGCCATTAAGTAATAAGGCTTCATTTGTGGTTAAATCAAACGCCTCTGCCATATCGCCTGGATTTGTGTCATCACACAACTCTAAACTTGGTAACAAACCACTTGCTGTTGGTGTTGGATTTGGTATCACACGTATGGTTAAAGTTGTAAAGTCTACACAGCCTGTATCGGTATCGGTAACCACTACAAATAAAGTTTGAGCTGCGATAACGGTATTGGTATACGCACCTGCTGGGTCTATAGCATTTGTTTGTGCTTGGGCATCTGCATCTGTCTCATAATAGCTTACACTCCAACTTGCCTCGCCTCCTGTTATCTCTGCGTCTTTTGAGGTTAAATCAAATGTTGTAAATCCATCATTAACTTGATTTAAATCATCACATGTTTCTAACGGTGTTGGTTGTACTGCTGTTGGTGGTAATTCTACTCGTATATCAAATTCTCCTGTGGTAATACAGCCATTGGCTACACTTACTAAACGCACATAAATGGTTTGTGGGTTAGCTAGGTTTGTATAGTTGCCTACATTTATTATTGGGTTTGCGCCGGTATCCGTATCGCCTTGTGTTAAATGGTAGGTTAATACAAAATCTGCTGGTAGTTGCGTACCTAATACTTCTGCATCTTGAGTTGTTAAATCAAATTGTGCTATGCCATCTGCATCGGTATCGCATATCACATAATCGTCCATAGCTACTGGAACTTCTGGTGAATGTAACACTCTAATGGTTAACATCGTCTCTACACTATTATAACATCCTGTTATTGTGTTTTCTGCGCGTATATAAAGCTGCTGCTCATCCGCAACAATATTTGTGTATGGACTTACTAAAGCATTATCGCCGGATTCTGCATCGGCTTGTGTTTCATGATATGTTATAGATATATCTAATTCGCCATTGATAATCTCTACGGTTCTAAGCTCTAAATCAAAGGCTGAAAAGCCATCGTTATCATCATCACAAACTTCTAAATCTGAAGGTAATGTGGCTGGTGATGGTATTGGATTTACTCTTAGTAATAGTGTCGTAGTATTAACACAGCCTGTTACATCATTCTCTGCACGTATAAAAATTGTTTGGGGATTACTTAATACATTAACATATGGACTTGATATTGGTGATGTGCCGTTGTCTGCATCTAATTGCGTCTCGTAATAGGTTAAGGTTATTCCTGTTTGACCATTTAATATCTCATCATTTGCGTCTTCTAATGTAAAGGCTTCTTGTCCATCGCGTGATACATCATCACATAACTCTAATGGTGATGGTTGTACTAATACTGGCAATGGGTTTACTATTAACTCTAAGGTTGTGAGCTTATAACAGTCTGTATTGTTATCATCTACACGTACCCATAATAGTTGATTTGGTGTTGCTGTATTGGTATAAGCTCCTGGATTTAATATCGCATTTATTGGGGTATCTGCATTAACCTGATTTTCATAAAATGTAACGGTATATTGCGTTGGGTCGGCTAAGTTTTGTAATATCTCTGCCTCCTTGCTCGTTAAATCAAATTGTGCAAAGCCATCGGCTGATATATCATCACACGCTTCTAATGCGGTTGGTGGTAAGGCTCCTAATTGTGGCGTTGGGTTGACAACAAGCACCAATTCTACAAAAGTAGCACATGAGGTTGCTATGGTTGAACTCTCTACGCGTACATATAAGGTTTGTGTGTCTTCTACTATATTATTATATGGACTTGCCAGAGCATTAACATTTGTATTGGCATCTGACATCGTCTCATGGTAACTTACTGTTAAACTTGGATCGCCGCCTGTGATTTCTATATCGCGATCGGTTAACATAAATACACCAAATCCATCACTGTCTGGATCACAATAATCTAAAGCTGTTGGTGTATTGGCTACTGGCGCTTGCTCTACTACCAATACCAAAGTCGTGGTTGCATAACAACCCGTATTGACATCTTGCACGCGTACATAAATCATCTGCCCATTACTCGTATTGGTATACGGTATCGCTAAGGGATTCATCGCCGTTTCTGCATCAACTTGAGTTAAATAATAACTCACTGAATAATCCGGATTGTTCCCCGTTATCTCTAAATTCTTTAACGTTAAATCTATACTCGTCAACCCATCTGGTAC
>NZ_RAQJ01000012.1 GCF_003610635.1 Ichthyenterobacterium magnum | reverse complement strand
TCCATGATTTTATAAGGAAGAGGCTTATCATAGAATTGTTATCCATTTTATTGTATCTTCGTTATCATAGCTGAACTACGTTTAACCCCTAAGTTGTGCACAAGCTGACAAAAATCGAACTGAAAATTAATGTTGAAATCTGATATCAAAGAAATGACCGAAACTGAACGCCTGAAATTAAAAAAGTGGGACGTTTTTTGGCATTACTCACCAGCGATTTTTTTCTTAACAGTTCCAATAATCAATTTATACTTTATTATCGAAGCTCGTTTAACAAATAATGAAATTGTTTACGAACGAATTATTGATGGACTTGGACTTGTTTGGGTGTTTTTATCTCTCTCTATAATCGGATTTGTATACAAATATTGGACTTTGAAATTTAAAGTGTTAGACCAAAAAGTTGAGTCTAAACATTTTAAAAATGCGATTGAACTTACCGCAAAAGAGTTGGATTGGAGAATTATTAGAAACGAAGGGAATTATTTATTTGCTTATTCTTGGAATACTTTATTTAGTTGGGGCGAACAAATAACTATAATTAAGAAAGGAAATAAGGTATTAATTAATAGTATCTGCAAATTAAATCAACCATCATTTTTTGGCGGAAATCAAAAAAACGTAGATACATTTAAACGGAACTTAAAAGCCAGTGCACAACAACGTGTATAATTAATGGCTAGTTCGAGCTTGCTTACGAAAATCCTCGCGGATTTTCTATTCGGTTTGTATTTGCTAAATTAGTGGCTTAAACACGCCACTAATCATACACAAAACCGATGGAACACATTCGCCAAAGGCGAACTTTAATTACTTCGTGCTTCGCACTCCCGTCCTTAAAGTAAATGTGTTCCATCTTAGGGGTTAAACCAAATTACTAGTTTGAACTAAATATAAGTATATCGCCTTTAGCAAGCTTCGAGCTAAAACGTGTAACATCGTCGGTTAAAAGTAATTTGGTACAGCTTCTCTAACTCCCAATAAAATAAAATGGCAATTTACGATGATTAACATCATCTAATTGATGAACAATTCCATGATTTTATATGGAAGAGGCTTATCATAGAATTGTTATCCATTTTATTGTATCTTCGTTATCATAGCTGAACTACGTTTAACCCCTAAGTTGGCATTCATTTTTAGACGACTTATGAAACATATATATTACATTATAATTTTCACCTGTATTTTAAATTGTAATGCCCAAAAATCAGAATCAAAAGTTGAGATATTTGATATGTCCGAATTTGAATATCCTGAATTGATTTCTGATTTTATTTCATCCGAATGGGAAAAAGTATTTAAAGCGAAAGACAGTTTACTCAATATCGGAAAACCTATAATTCCTGATTTACTAAAGTTAATGAACAATCCAAAAGCATTTGAAAAGCTGCAAAACACAGCGGATTTAATTTATCCAGGTGCAACTGAATTTTGGGGACATGGTTGGGTAATTGACTATGATATAGACTGGATTGCAATTCGTGCTGGCTGGGCAATGGAAAATCTTACGTCACAATATTTCGGATTTACAGAAAATGTGATAACAGAAAAAGAACTAATGGAATTGCATAAAGACAATTATGCAGATTACATCAATACAGGCAAGCACAATGTGAATTTTAAAAGGCAAAAGTTTAAAGAATTAGATGTTATAATTGATAGGGCAAAAGAATGGTGGAAAAATAGAGAAGAAAATTGGACACCTTTAATTGGGTTAAAAGAGGCGATTTTTAGTAATGAAATTTATAGACAATTAGATGCAATTCAACAGATGCGTTATCCACGTTTTGTAATTAAAGGTTTTACTCAAGAATGGTTTGACAGAGAACTTAAGTCAAGAATAATAGAATTAAATAAGTCTGGCTACGACGAACTGAAATTGCAAACAGAGTATTTGTTGAAGAAAAGAATATAAAACGAAATGCCAACAACGTGTATAATTAATTACTTCTGAATTTCCACATCGGAAATTCCTCGGAATTAATTAACTTGTGTCTTCATCGGAAAATCGTAACCGATTTCCCGTAACATAATCATACACGAACACGTTGTAAAACATTTACCCAAACAATGAAAATTGGAATTTTAACGATATTATTTCTTGTTTTTTTTAGTTGCAAAGATGTAACTGAAAGAAAATCCAATGAATCGAATTCGGACAGATTTGAATTGGTTCCTGAACCAGATAAAGCTGAAAAAGAAAAGTATCTGAAAAATCAAAATCTGATTTCTTTACTTGAAAATCCAATCGAATTACAAAAATTTAAAAAATCAAAAGACAGAAATTACACTACCACAGGCGTAAGCAATGGAACAGATTACTACTTTGAGCCAAAAATTAAAGATTCAATATTCTATACTTATAATTATCCTATTGAAAATTTTACTGACTCAAAAAGAATTGACCAAATAGTAGTGTTTAAACACGGAAAGAACAAACATACTTACGAAGACGAAACTGAAATTCTGATTGAATTAAGAATTTTTAATAAGGATTTGGATTTAGGGAAAGCTAATCTCATTGGACTAACAAAGACGGAATTGGAATCTGAATTCGGAGTAGACTATCTGAATTTTGAGAATGGAATTGCCTACTCGAATAAAAACAGAATTTTGATTTTGGAACTTGAAAATTCTAAAGTAAAATCCTATCGATATATAAAACTGAATACCGAAAAAGTCGACAAAGATTTAATCGGAGAAATAATGAAATAAAAACGTTTTACAACACCGTGTATAATTCATTGCTAGTTATAGCCTACTTACGAAAGTCCTCGCGTACTTTCTATCTGTGATTTATTTGCTAACTTTATTGCTTAAACACGCAACGAAATCATACACAAACACGATGGAACACATTCGCCAAAGGCGAACTTTAATTACTTCGTGCTTCGCACTCCCATCCTTAAAGTAAATGTGTTCCATCTTAGGGGTTAAACCAAATTACTAGTTAGAACTAAATATAAGTATATCGCCTTTAGCAAGCTTCGAGCTAAAACGTGTAACATCGTCGGTTAAAAGTAATTTGGTACAGCTTCTCTAACTCCCAATAAAATAAAATGGCAATTAACGATGATTAACATCTTCTAATTGATGAACAATTCCATGATTTTATAAGGAAGAGGCTTATCATAGAATTGTTATCCATTTTATTGTATCTTCGTTATCATAGCTGAACTACGTTTAACCCCTAAGTTGTAATGCATTTGCCTAAACCAACAAACCACTTTACTTCCAAAATAGATAGACTAACTAATTAGACTTATTAAAATTATAAAATGAGAGTTAGATTTGTAGAAAATAATCAACTATGACCAAAAAATATACCATCGTACTCTTAATTCTACTCGTTTCCTCATATTCGTTTTCCCAACAAAAGGATACGATTTATGGAAAAGTAAAATCGATTAGAGAACAACTTTCATTTCTGAAAGAAAATCATCAAAACAGAAAATTATTTAGTTCAGAAGGAGATTATGGGCATAACGGATTTATGAATGCGGAATACACTTTTAGTAGATTCCATAATTGGTGGTACAATACTTATTGGGTTCACTACATTAATTATTATAAAGAGTTTGACCAAGACAATAAAGTACTAAAAGAAATATGGTTTAATAAAAAACAAGATACAATTCGCTATAATGAATATTCTTACAATCAATTAGGTGAAATTAATACTCATAAATACAATTCTTACCAAGAATCTAATTCAAGTTATACTTACGATGAAAATAATAATCTCATACTCATAAAAACAATAAGTGCTGATAGTAGTTATTCTACACAAAAATATAAATACAATAATGATAACTTGGTTTCGGAATATGAATACTATAATTCCGATTATCCAAAAGAGATTAGAAGAACAGAAAAATACTATGATTCAGTTGGTAACCTAATTGAAATTAGAAACTTTGACGAACACGGAACTGATTACGGAACGCTATATAATTACGATGATAAAAATAGAAAAATTAAAACAATAAATCATTCACCATTTATTTGGGTAAAGACAAAAAAAGGTAGCAGACAGAAACGAACTGAAAAAGGAAGCGATATGATAAGTCGTGAATTTGTGTATGATGAAAAAGATAGAATCATAGAGAAATATTCATACAATCCTGACTTTAAAGACAAGAACACACCTGTCTTATACAAAAAAGAAATATCAATATACGACAATAATTTATTATCTGAATTTTATTATTATGATGGTAATGACTCTATTACTAGTTTTAAAAAGTATGAGTACGATGAAAATCAAAGAAAAGTAAAAGAAACATTCACTTTTCCTAAATATCCAGATAACAACCAAAATTTAGTATTTTCATATGATTATCACGAATTCCCAATCGAACTTATCTATATCGATGAACGCGGAACACATAAGGTAGAATTTGAATACATATTTGACGATAAAAATAATTGGATTAAACAGACAAAAATTATTAATGGAGAAAGACTATTTGAATGGACCAGGAAAATAGAATATTTTGAATAAAAACGCATTACAACACCGTATATAATTTATTGCTGGTTCTAGCCTACTTACGAAAATCCTCGCGGATTTTCTATTCGGTTTTTATTTGCTAAATTTAGTGCTTAAACCACGCAACAAACCATATACAAACACGATGGAACACATTCGCCAAAGGCGAACTTTAATTACTTCGTGCTTCGCACTCCCGTCCTTAAAGTAAATGTGTTCCATCTTAGGGGTTAAACC
>NZ_RAQJ01000011.1 GCF_003610635.1 Ichthyenterobacterium magnum | reverse complement strand
ATCTCTAAAGTCTTTATTACAAGGGTTGTAAGAATGCGGTAAAAAAATAAATAAAAAAAAGATAAAAAAAGGGTTGTGAATAAAGAAAAGGGTTTTATATTTGCAGCCGCTAAAAACGGTAACGTTAATAGTATTAAGTTCATGATAAGATATTGGTTTTATGAGATAGAGAGGGTGTAATAATTTTTTCTGAAAAAAAAATCAAAAAAGATTGTGGGTATTAAAAAAGGGTTTTATATTTGCACCCGCTTAGGAGATAAACGCCCTGAGGAAAGAAAAAAGTTCATTAACATATTGAATTGACAGCGTAAGGAAGTTATTGGAAACGATAATTTTCAAACAAGAGAATAGACCATTTTGAGTACTGAAATAAAATTCCAATTAGTTGTTAAAATATAGTCGTAAGACTTAAAATTTAACGATGAAGAGTTTGATCCTGGCTCAGGATGAACGCTAGCGGCAGGCCTAACACATGCAAGTCGAACGGTAACAGGGAAAAGCTTGCTTTTTTGCTGACGAGTGGCGCACGGGTGCGTAACGCGTATACAATCTACCTTTTACAGGGGGATAGCCTTTAGAAATGAAGATTAATACCCCATAGCATTTAATGTATGCATATATATTAAATTAAAGTTTCGGCGGTAAAAGATGAGTATGCGTTCTATTAGCTAGATGGTATGGTAACGGCATACCATGGCAACGATAGATAGGGGCCCTGAGAGGGGGATCCCCCACACTGGTACTGAGACACGGACCAGACTCCTACGGGAGGCAGCAGTGAGGAATATTGGACAATGGAGGCAACTCTGATCCAGCCATGCCGCGTGCAGGAAGACTGCCCTATGGGTTGTAAACTGCTTTTATACAGGAAGAAACACCTCTACGTGTAGAGGCTTGACGGTACTGTAAGAATAAGGATCGGCTAACTCCGTGCCAGCAGCCGCGGTAATACGGAGGATCCAAGCGTTATCCGGAATCATTGGGTTTAAAGGGTCCGTAGGTGGATAATTAAGTCAGAGGTGAAATCCTGCAGCTCAACTGTAGAATTGCCTTTGATACTGGTTATCTTGAGTTATTATGAAGTAGTTAGAATATGTAGTGTAGCGGTGAAATGCATAGATATTACATAGAATACCAATTGCGAAGGCAGATTACTAATAATATACTGACACTGATGGACGAAAGCGTGGGGAGCGAACAGGATTAGATACCCTGGTAGTCCACGCCGTAAACGATGGTTACTAGCTGTTCGAACTTCGGTTTGAGTGGCTAAGCGAAAGTGATAAGTAACCCACCTGGGGAGTACGTTCGCAAGAATGAAACTCAAAGGAATTGACGGGGGCCCGCACAAGCGGTGGAGCATGTGGTTTAATTCGATGATACGCGAGGAACCTTACCAGGGCTTAAATGTAGATTGACAGGACTAGAGATAGTTTTTCCTTCGGGCAATTTACAAGGTGCTGCATGGTTGTCGTCAGCTCGTGCCGTGAGGTGTCAGGTTAAGTCCTATAACGAGCGCAACCCCTGTTGTTAGTTGCCAGCGAGTCAAGTCGGGAACTCTAACAAGACTGCCAGTGCAAACTGTGAGGAAGGTGGGGATGACGTCAAATCATCACGGCCCTTACGTCCTGGGCTACACACGTGCTACAATGGTAGGTACAGAGAGCAGCCACTTCGCGAGAAGGAGCGAATCTATAAAACCTATCACAGTTCGGATCGGAGTCTGCAACTCGACTCCGTGAAGCTGGAATCGCTAGTAATCGCATATCAGCCATGATGCGGTGAATACGTTCCCGGGCCTTGTACACACCGCCCGTCAAGCCATGGAAGCTGGGAGTGCCTGAAGTCCGTCACCGTAAGGAGCGGCCTAGGGTAAAATTGGTAACTAGGGCTAAGTCGTAACAAGGTAGCCGTACCGGAAGGTGCGGCTGGAACACCTCCTTTCTAGAGAAAGACGACTAAGAGGAAAGAAATAAGGAAAAGAATAGTTTATTCTCCTGCTGTTAATTTAATTTTTATAATAATAAGTAGAGTCTCATAGCTCAGCTGGTTAGAGCGCTACACTGATAATGTAGAGGTCGGCAGTTCGAGTCTGCCTGAGACTACTAATTATAAAGGAAATTCTAGAAGTTGGGATTCAACGTTAAAAGATCTGAATTCTAAATTTAGGTTTCATAAATGGGGGATTAGCTCAGCTGGCTAGAGCGCCTGCCTTGCACGCAGGAGGTCATCGGTTCGACTCCGATATTCTCCACGATTCTGTATTAATACAGAAAAAAGTTCATTGACATATTGAAAAAAGATACATAAAAATAAAGTATAACTATTTTATAGTTATGCGATTCGTAATTAGTTAAGGTTTACGAGCTTTTAACTAATTATAAACTCATTAAAAAGACAAAAGTACAATAAGCTAAATAAGAGCGTATGGGGAATGCCTAGGCTCTCAGAGGCGATGAAGGACGTGATAAGCTGCGAAAAGCTGCGGGGATTGGCACATACAATTTGATCCGTAGATATCCGAATGGGGCAACCCAGCATGTTGAAGACATGTTACGTCCGTAAGGACGAGCAAACCCGGAGAACTGAAACATCTAAGTACCCGGAGGAGAAGAAAACAAAAGTGATTCCGTAAGTAGCGGCGAGCGAACGCGGATTAGCCCAAACCAGTATTGTTACGGCAATGCTGGGGTTGTAGGACTGCAATATTTGATGCGTAATGAATTAGAACACTTTGGAAAGAGTGACCATAGAGGGTGATAGTCCCGTATAAGTAAAGACCGTTATTAATAGCAGTATCCTGAGTAGTGCGGGACACGTGTAATCCTGTATGAATTTGGCGGGACCATCCGTTAAGGCTAAATACTCCTGAGAGACCGATAGTGAACTAGTACCGTGAGGGAAAGGTGAAAAGAACCTTGAATAAAGGAGTGAAAAAGATCCTGAAACCATACGCTTACAAGCGGTCGGAGCCCTTTGGGGTGACGGCGTGCCTTTTGCATAATGAGCCTACGAGTTACCGTTGCTAGCAAGGTTAAGGACTTCAGGTCCGCAGCCGTAGCGAAAGCGAGTCTGAATAGGGCGCTTTAGTTAGTAGTGGTAGACGCGAAACCGTGTGATCTACCCATGGGCAGGGTGAAGCTGTGGTAACACACAGTGGAGGCCCGAACCGGTTGACGTTGAAAAGTCTTCGGATGACCTGTGGGTAGGGGTGAAAGGCCAATCAAACTCGGAAATAGCTCGTACTCCCCGAAATGCATTTAGGTGCAGCGTTGATTTATAGTTTTATAGAGGTAGAGCTACTGATTGGATGCGGGGGCTTCACCGCCTACCAATTCCTGACAAACTCCGAATGCTATAAAATGTTAATCAGCAGTGAGGGCATGGGTGCTAAGGTCCATGTCCGAGAGGGAAAGAACCCAGACCATCAGCTAAGGTCCCCAAATGTATGTTAAGTTGAATAAACGAGGTTGAACTGCTTAGACAGCTAGGATGTTGGCTTGGAAGCAGCCATTCATTTAAAGAGTGCGTAACAGCTCACTAGTCGAGCGGTTCGGCATGGATAATAATCGGGCATAAACATACTACCGAAGCTATGGACTTGTAAAAGTGGTAGGGGAGCATTGTAGTGGCGTTGAAGGTGTGCTGTGAGGCATGCTGGAGTAGCTACAAAAGAAAATGTAGGCATAAGTAACGATAATGCGGGCGAGAAACCCGCACACCGAAAGACTAAGGTTTCCTCAGCTATGCTAATCAGCTGAGGGTTAGTCGGGACCTAACGCGAACCCGAAAGGGGAAGTGGATGGACAACAGGTTAATATTCCTGTACCTGCTCACACTAAAAGTGACGGAGGCGTATATTTGGTGCGTGCTGACGGAATAGCACGTTGAAGCCAGTGGTAACACGGCGATAGTACACTGAGACTACGGTCAAGGTGATAATCCAGAGAAGCGACTTCCAAGAAAAGCGAGTGAAGCAGCCCGTACCCTAAACCGACACAGGTAGTTGGGATGAGAATTCTAAGGTGCTCGAGAGATTCATGGCTAAGGAACTAGGCAAAATAGACCCGTAACTTCGGGAGAAGGGTCGCCTTCGGTAAAACGGAGGCCGCAGTGAAAAGGTCCAGGCGACTGTTTATCAAAAACACAGGGCTCTGCTAAATCGAAAGATGATGTATAGGGCCTGACACCTGCCCGGTGCTGGAAGGTTAAGTGGAGGGTTTAGCGCTTGCGCGAAGATCTAAAATGAAGCCCCAGTAAACGGCGGCCGTAACTATAACGGTCCTAAGGTAGCGAAATTCCTTGTCGGGTAAGTTCCGACCTGCACGAATGGTGTAACGATCTGGACACTGTCTCAGCCATGAGCTCGGTGAAATTGTAGTATCGGTGAAGATGCCGATTACCCGCAGTGGGACGAAAAGACCCCGTGAACCTTTACTATAGCTTAGTATTGGCTTTGGATAAGTAATGTGTAGGATAGGTGGGAGACTATGAAGTGGCGTCGCTAGGCGTTGTGGAGTCATTGTTGAAATACCACCCTTTGCTTATCTAGAGTCTAACGTCTAACGACGGACAGTGCTTGGTGGGTAGTTTGACTGGGGTGGTCGCCTCCAAAAGAGTAACGGAGGCTTCTAAAGGTTCCCTCAGCACGTTTGGTAACCGTGCGTAGAGTGCAATGGCATAAGGGAGCTTGACTGAGAGACATACAGGTCGATCAGGTACGAAAGTAGAGCATAGTGATCCGGTGGTTCCGCATGGAAGGGCCATCGCTCAAAGGATAAAAGGTACTCCGGGGATAACAGGCTGATCTCCCCCAAGAGCTCATATCGACGGGGGGGTTTGGCACCTCGATGTCGGCTCGTCACATCCTGGGGCTGGAGAAGGTCCCAAGGGTTGGGCTGTTCGCCCATTAAAGTGGCACGCGAGCTGGGTTCAGAACGTCGTGAGACAGTTCGGTCTCTATCTACTGTGGGCGTTAGAAATTTGAGTGGATCTGACTCTAGTACGAGAGGACCGAGTTGGACTAACCTCTGGTGTATCTGTTGTTCCGCCAGGAGCATTGCAGAGTAGCTACGTTGGGAAAGGATAAGCGCTGAAAGCATATAAGCGCGAAACCTACCACAAGATGAGATTTCTTTAAAGGGTCGTGGAAGATGACCACGTTGATAGGCTATAGGTGTAAAGGCAGTAATGTCATAGCCGAGTAGTACTAATAACCTATAGGCTTATTGTACAGCCGTTTTTTTACACTTCGACACACTCAGTGCGAAGGAGTTGCAATATTATTTTTATGATGTTTTTTTTCAATATGTTAAGATATTAGTGTTGATTATTTATAACAACCAAAAATTTAAGGTGGTTATAGCGATGGGGCTCACCTCTTACCATTCCGAACAGAGAAGTTAAGCCCATTTGCGCCGATGGTACTGCATTTGTGGGAGAGTAGGTCGTTGCCTTTTTT
>NZ_RAQJ01000010.1 GCF_003610635.1 Ichthyenterobacterium magnum | reverse complement strand
GTTTAACCCCTAAGATGGAACACATTTACTTTAAGGACGGGAGTGCGAAGCACGAAGTAATTAAAGTTCGCCTTTGGCGAATGTGTTCCATCGGTCTAGTATAAGAATAGTAGTGGACTTATAGGCACTAACTTTTCGGATAGACACAGACCTTTTTTATATTTACTTACTTTCATTTTAGCGATTAAACCGCTATTATTTTTATACATTGTTAGCCACAGTTAATTTTCGGATTTAATTTTTTTTAATTTAGTATAAGTAGTATAGCCTCCTAATTCATTTGCTTTTTCCCAAGCAGTTATTGCTTTTGCTTTTTGCCCAGCTTCCAAATATGCATCACCTAATCCATTGTAACTATGACTTAATTTTGGAAACATCTTAGTATTCAATTTAAAAATCATAATAGCATCTTGAGTTTGTCCAGAATTCAAAAGATAATGACCTAATGTTACTAATTGTCGTTGATGAAAATTGTATGAGTTTGGAGCATCTCTTTTTAGATCGATATATCTTTCGATAGCTTTGTCAATTCCTTCTTGCTTAATTATAGAGTCTACTATTTTTCTGATTTGTGGTTTTTTGCTTAAGGTTGCCAATTCATCTAATCCATGTTTAAGCAATTCATTTGAATAATATTTTCCACGTAAAATTAATCCTTCAATATTTTTAGTATGTCTTATGTTTTCTAATGGATTTTTGTTTAGAAGCAATAAACTTGCTCTTTTAGATTGTTCTACAGTCCCTATTTTATCTTCCATTTGCAAGAAAACGGCTGGGTTAATTGTTGCTGTTTGTAATGCTTGTAAAGGAGTAATATTGCCTTCCTCTACATATATTCTTAATTCATCATGTAAGCTAAATCCCGGATAACAAAATTCCATCACATAGTCTGTTCCTGCTAAAAATTTTACACCTCCTTCAACCATAGGTTTTAATAAATCAACATTTAATTGATATTGTTTTTTGCTCCAATTATAAACCGCAGAATCACGTTTTGTTTTTAAAGAATCTTGAACATAATAATCAACAATAGCATAATCAGGCATATAGCTATTCAGAGTTGTTGGATTAAAATCTGAGTCATATTTTCTAAAAAAACCTTTATCTACTACTAGAGTTGGAGTTATAAAAGAATTACTATTTTTTAATAATTCTATTAGTTTTGTAAGACGTTTTTTTTCTAAATTGTCAATATCGACATCTAAAGCTCCAATGCCTATATACTCAGAATACTCTTTAATATTATCCTGAAGTTCAAGTGCTACATTCTCACCTTTTAATTTTTTAATATAGTTTTCATATTGAGGATGTAAAAACCCTTTTACTTGATAAAAATGCTCAAAACTTAATTGGTTCGCTTTTATTGCTTCTTCCACAGTAATTTTTTGTGGAATATGACCAACCATAGGAATATTTTGTTTTTTGCATTCATCTGCAATTGCAAAATATACTTCACGTTCCAAGCCAGAATATACTTTAATAAAGTCTGCACCTGCTTCCTTTTGTGTTCTTACTATTTCTCTACCCTTTTCTGGAGTGTCTGCTATATTAGATGCTCCACTGTGAGTAGGGTTTGCCCCTTCAACTAAAAAGCCAGCACTTAAAATGTCTGGGCCTATTAAACTTCCATTATCAATTTTATTCTTAACATTACTTAATACTGGGAAATTCCCCCACATATCTCTTATTCCAGTAACTCCATTAGCCAATAACATTGGGAAGAAATGTTCATAGGCATCAATCCAATGAGCATGCATATCCCACAATCCTGGTATTAGGTATTTGTTTTTGCCATCAATAATTTCTGGCGCAACAAAATTAATTCTATCATGCTCTTCAATATTGGCTATGCTATCTCCAATTATAAGTACATCTTTATTGGTACTTATTTTTCCAGTTTTAACATTGATTACGTTTACATTTTCGATAAGAAGATCACCTTTTAAGTTCTGCTTACAACCACATATAAAAAATATGCAAACTAAATATAATCCAATTGTTTTCATCTTGTATAATTCGGTTTCATAATTGTGGCTAACGTGTTTGTATATGGTTTGTTGCGTGGTTAAGCAACTAAGTTAACAAATAAAAACCGAATAGAAAATCCGCGAGGATTTTCGCAAGTAGGCTAGAACTAGCAATAAATTATATACGGTGTTGTAGCCAGTTATTTTTCTGCATCTTTCCATTTAAAATCTGTGTTATAATTTCCTAAATCTAATGCTAATTTATAATTTTTGACATAGGTGTTATCTTTAACTTTCTCAATTTTGAACATTGCTGCTTTCGTAAGATTTAAAGAGTAGTCCACACTTGAAGGTGTAAGTCCAATGTTGTAGCCCAAAGCTTTTGTTCTAACACTTGGATAAATTATTCCGTTTATTCCTTGATTCAACGCTATGTGTGAATAAATGCAAGAAATTTTATAGTCATTATGAGTTTTTATATTTTCTTTTGCGAACTCATCAGAGAAAAATTCTAATATAAGTTCTATCTGTTCAACGTTATTTGGGTATTGTTCGGCAATTATCTTTCTTCCTTTTTCGTGTGAAATTTTGATATCTTCGATATCCTCGATATTTTTTTTGTTAAAAATCAAGTCTATAACAGTAATTGGTTTTGTTATTGTCCATTTTCCTAAAGTCATTAAAAAATATGCATCTGTCATTCTGTTATTAGGAATATCTCTAAAAATTTCACTAGTTTCAATCAAGCTTGTAATCCGTGAATATTTTATTTCTTTTGTTGAAATCGCACCATAGAACATTGATTGGAAAGGTGAATTTGCTCTTCCAAATTTCTCAATATTCTTGACATCTTCTCTATATGATATTTGGTTTTCGGATGTGAATATTTCTCCTATATTTCTGTTTATTCTTACTCTGTCAACTTCTATATTAACCAAATCCCTTTTAAGAAAAGGAATTATTCCAAATTCATTTTCAAGAATCTGCCATAATTTTCCAAATCCAATTTTACTTAAATCACATTCTTTCAATTTTTTGATGCTCTTTTTTAAATCATCAATTTTAGGAATATGTTCAAAGGTTTTCTGTTCGTTCATTAAAAGTTAGGATTTTTTAATTGGCTACCGGTCTCGTATAACCGTCAGTTACGGGTTAAAGTTAATAATTTTCGGTTAAGAACTGACGTTAGCAATTCCGAGTGGATTCGGACGCAGTCGAATCCGCCGTAATTGCGGTTATACATTGTTGTAGCCAGTTTTTATTTTTTCAATCAGTTTGTCAATCCGTTCATTTCTACACCAAGCAGTTCGGTCAAAATTAATTTCGTGAACAGTTTTACCGTTATTCAAAATGTGCAAAATCCTTTGTTTTCCAAAAAGTGCATCTTTTGAATTATAAAATTTATACGATAGGTTTTTATAATTATAGTAATTGTTTTTTTCTTGATTATTTGCCAGATTAACTGTTTTTATATTCAGTATTTGGTCAGAATCGTTAAAGTCAATTTTGAAGACTTCTCCGAGCGTATATTTTTTTCTAATTCGGTAAATGAACCAAACGACAACAGATAGTGAAATTAAAATACTAAAAAGAAAAGCGTTTTCGGCAAGAAATTCAGTCACAGGATTAATTCTAGTTGCTCGTCCGTTTGCAATAAATAAAGGTATTGCAATCCAACTTGCTAAAAAGAGAACAATAAATAGGACAATATATTTGATTCCGATTGTCAAATAGTTCAAGTCAGAACTAGGTTTTTCTATTTCGTAACTGTCTTTCATAAATTGGGTACAACTAAGGGGTTAAACGTAGTTCAGCTATGATAACGAAGATACAATAAAATGGATAACAATTCTATGATACGCCTCTTCCTTATAAAATCATGGAATTGTTCATCAATTAGAAGATGTTAATCATCGTTAATTGCCATTTTATTTTATTGGGAGTTAGAGAAGCTGTACCAAATTACTTTTAACCGACGATGTTACACGTTTTAGCTCGAAGCTTGCTAAAGGCGATATACTTATATTTAGTTCAAACTAGTAATTTGGTTTAACCCCTAAGATGGAACACATTTACTTTAAGGACGGGAGTGCGAAGCACGAAGTAATTAAAGTTCGCCTTTGGCGAATGTGTTCCATCGTGTTTGTGTATGGCTTGTTGCGTTGGCTAGGACTAAGTTAGCAAAAGAAACCGAACCAATAGGAAAATCCGATAGGATTTTCCGAGTACACACAAACCAAGCAATTGGTTATACACGTTGTTGTGCTTTCGTTATTTATAATTTAATCATATTGAGTTTCCTTAAGAATTTTATCAATCAATTGGTCTAATTCTATAAACAGATTTTTGTTATCTACCATCCAGTATAAAAAATTGTCAGTAAGATTTTCGAATTCAATTTCTTTAAAAATTTGAAATTTATCCACCTTCAGGTTTGATTTTTCTTTCCAATTTAATGGACCATAGGCATCGATGTCTTTATAGGAATATTTTTTTGATAAGTAGGGAGAAATCTCGTTATCAGATATTGCAGTAAATCTTGTTGTTCTATCTGTCAACGCCTTCATCGTTCGTCCCCAATTATATATTAAATTAACTAGTTCCTTATTTTGGAGTAAATCCAAACGACCTGATTGTATGAGACCAGAAATGGTGTTTTCCGAGGGTCTGAATATAGGAGGGTCAAAGGCATAAAAAAGTAAACTGTCGACATTTTGCTTTCTAAGATAATCTTCGTCTTTGCCCATAATATTCATTAATTGTTTAAGGGCTGCCTCACATAATTCAGCTTCCTCAATTCTTCTTTTTAAAATCGTTTTGTTTTGCAAATATTCGGTATGAATGTTCTTTACAATGGTTTGTTCTTCAAGCTTCTGGATTCGTTCTTGGTTCCAATTATTGATTTGAAGCGCAATCAAAATTCCAATAACCACAAGAACTATCTCTCCGATAGCGTATTTAAAGTACTTTCCAGTTTTTCCCTCGGAAAGTAAATTTTGTCTAATTTTTCTAAAGAACTTTATCATTAGTTAATTTGTGCTTTAGTTATTATAATTTTCTATCGCTGTTAATAATTCATTTCCAAAGGTTACTTGTTCCTCATAAAAACCTGTGAGTTCTGCTGTGAACAAAAAACCTCTATATAAAATTGATAATACTATATCATTTCCTTTGTGTTCGGTTAACATATCTGTATAATTGCCTAACGCTTCTCGCATTTTCTGATTTGGTCTTTTTTCAAGTTCTAACCAACTTGAAAAGAAACCACTTTTATGTAATTCCAAGTCCAAATCATTAGCCCATACTTGTAAACTTGTTTCTTCAAATATTACTTTGTCAACTGAATTATAATAATTATATATCAATTCTTCTATTTCAGAATTATCAAGGTGTTGTAAATATCCAGAGTTTTTTAAAGATTCAAACCCACTACGATTGAAATTCAAAGGTTGCTCTATAATCATTGCAAATACAGCATTGGTGATTTTTCGCTGGTCACTCCAATCTTTCTTGGAAATCAATTCTGTAGCCTGTGCACACAATAGTGATTGTTGCGACCTTGTCTCCATCATAAATTCTGCAACTTTAATATCGCTTTTTACATTTATTGCGATTTTTTCCAAGTAATTCTTGAGGGCTTTTTTTTCGTTTTTGATTTGATTTTGGTTGTTGACTTGAAGTGCAATCAAAATTCCAATAACAACAAGTATTATTTCGCCAACGGCATAAATTAAATACTTACTGAATTTGTTTTCAGATAGTAGTTTTTGTCTAAATTTTCTAAAGAATTTTATCATTGGTTAGCAGTTTCTGATAATGAAGCACAACTTAGGGGTTAAACGTAGTTCAGCTATGATAACGAAGATACAATAAAATGGATAACAATTCTATGATACGCCTCTTCCTTATAAAATCATGGAATTGTTCATCAATTAGAAGATGTTAATCATCGTTAATTGCCATTTTATTTTATTGGGAGTTAGAGAAGCTGTACCAAATTACTTTTAACCGACGATGTTACACGTTTTAGCTCGAAGCTTGCTAAAGGCGATATACTTATATTTAGTTCAAACTAGTAATTTGGTTTAACCCCTAAGATGGAACACATTTACTTTAAGGACGGAAGTGCGAAGCACGAAGTAATTAAAGTTCGCCTTTGGCGAATGTGTTCCATCGGTTTCGTGTATGGTTTGTTGCGTTGGCAAGAACTAAGTTAGCAAAAGAAAACGAATCTGAGGAAAATCCGTAGGATTTTCCGAGTAAACACAGACTTAGCAATGAATTATACACGTTGTTACCCACAGTTATTGTTCAATTATTGGGTCAAATTGACTATCAATACAGTTAATAAAACTCATTCCGTTTGCTTGTTCAGGTTCTCTAATAAAACACACATATCCATATTCTAAAAAAGTTTCTTCGTTTTCAATTACGATTTTATATTTGTATGAACCAAACTCTAATTCAGAGTCATCAGCTTGATTTAAACCAAGAAATGCGTTTTCTGATGGGTTTTGCGGAAAAACAGTTTCGTCAACATTGTTATAACTTTGTGTTTCAAATACGACATTGTCATCTAAATCATAAATTGTAACAGTATTATTTTGGTAAAATTCTATGTTCTGAATTTCAAAGTGGTCATTAAAACCATCGTTATTTGGTGTGAACATTCCAACTGCTTCAATTTCTCCCAATGTTTGGTCTAAATTATCCACATTCGAGTTTGCGAAAGGATTTTCTCCACAACAAAGGAAAGTTTCTAATTCAGGTTCTGGCTCATCGTTGCTATCGTCGCAGCCATAATTTAAAAATAATGCTATTAATATCAATGTTAAATTCGTAATTTTCTTGTTCATCTAGATTTTTGTTTAATTGTGGGTAACGTGTTTGTATATGGTTTGTTGCGTGGTTTAAGCACTAAAGTTAACAAATAAAAACCGAATAGAAAATCCGCGAGGATTTTCGTAAGTAGGCTAGAACTAGCAATAAATTATATACGGTGTTACCTGCCGTATTTTTTTCGGACATTTTTAAATCGTTTTTCAGATGTCTGTAAAATAATAACTCCATTTATAGCTCTCGAACCATAAATACTCGCAGACTGTTCTTTAGTCAGATAAGTAATTCCATATGTTTCTACGAGCAATAATTCTTTTAAAGGTTCTCTGTCTTGTAAAGGATAACCATTAACAACTAATAATGGTTCAGGATTTCCATTTACGCCATCTCTAACTCTAATTTTGACATTTGGATTAGAATCCGATATTATTATTTCAGTATCATTTTCTGTTTTTTTTGAATCGTAATTCAAGACTTTATGAACTAAAGAATCTACATATTTATAGAGTTTTTGTTCAGTCAATTTGTCAAAATTCATAAGTTTGAGTTCTGGCTCACTTTCTTTATTTAATTGAATGATTCGGTATTTATCAATTAAATTTCCATTTTGATAATATTCTATAATTTGTCCGAAATCTTTTTTCCTCAATTTGATTTTTTCTTTTCCAACGATTCCGCTTATTCTGGGTGGTTCTGTGCAAATGTTTAATTCATTAGTCTTAAATTTCCTTTTTTCAATAGTCCATTTAGTTTGGTAACAATCTTTAATATTTGGATAAAATTTAATTGTGTCGGTTTTCGCAAATAATTCACTATTCGTTTTCCATATTCCTCTCAATTCCTTTTTCTTAATTTGAGAGAAAGAGAAGTTAATTAAAAGTAAAAAACTTATTGTTAAAGTAGTAATTTTCATTTGTGGTTATATGGCAGGTAACTTAGGGGTTAAACGTAGTTCAGCTATGATAACGAAGATACAATAAAATGGATAACAATTCTATGATAAGCCTCTTCCTTATAAAATCATGGA
>NZ_RAQJ01000009.1 GCF_003610635.1 Ichthyenterobacterium magnum | reverse complement strand
CGACTACGTCCGAATCCACTCGGAATTGCTAAAGTCAGTGCTTAACCGAAAATCATTATCTTTAATCCCGTAACTGACGGTTATACGAGACCGTTGTAAGCCATTTACGGAAAACCCTGAAACTGAATGAAAATCGGAATTAATAACATATTTACATCATTTTGGTTTTTTATAATGTTTTTATGTGGTGGAACTTTGACTTACATTTCTTTTGACCGAAATTTATTTACAAGTGATTTAATATTTATTGCAAAGTTTTTTGTTGGACTTATAGTCTTAATGACGATTGGAATTCTATTTTACTTTCTTTATAAATTTAGAATAATAATTATTGACAATAATAAAATCATTTCAATCAACCCATTTTGGTTAAAAAAAGAACAAATTGACCTGACAAAAATCAAGAAACTAAAATTGGAGAATTTTTTTGCTTTTCGTGGAACAGTTTATAGACGAATTGAGATAACTGATATTAAAGGAAAGTTGGAAATTAACGATTTGGAATTTGAAAACTTCGAAAAACTGACCTCTGAAATAAAATTTGACGGAAACAAAAAGAAAGAGATTGACTTAAAACAAGCAAAATCTAACCTTTCGAGTTTAAATTTTAATGTTTATATACTTTCAGGACTTTTAATATTTTTAGTTTTCAATACTATTTGGAATAGCGGATTTCATCCAATCATTCTCGCCTTTTTTATATGTATTGGAATTTTATTGTATGCATCTTTAAAAAGGAAAATTGAATACAAACGAATAATAAAAAACGGCTTACAACACCGTGTATAATTAATTGCTTTGTTACTGCTCGTCTGGAATATTCCTTCGGAATATTCTCAGGTTCGTAAAAGTTTGCTAATTTAGTTGCTTAACCACGCAACTAATGATACACAAACACGTTGTGTGTAATGTAAAAAACGCAACTAATGAACGACATCGAAGATGAAAAAGACGAATTATTAGGAATAGCCGAATGGAATGGAGTACTGATTTATCACTATGAAAGTGGAAAAACAAAAACTGTTGACTTAAATTTAGATAAAAAGGATTAAAGATATTTTATCTGAATTATTAAAACCCTTTTCCTCATACATTTTGTCAATGTCTTTTTCCGTCAAGTTTTCCGATAAGTCGTAGAATTTTAAGAAATACATAACTTCCTCTGCATTTTTTACTATAAATTTAAATGAGTTCCCATGAACTTGATTTGCATCATTAGTTAAATCAAAAGACGAAAAAGTATTTTTACTGTGTTCTATTAAAAAGTCTTTAAGAATAAACAAAGTTTTCCATAATCTATAGTAGTCAGTCATAAATAAAAATTTTGACTAATTTAGGAAAATAAAACAAGTGGATTATGACAAAATTGATTTTAGTACTTCAAGCGTCGTTCAATACACCTGAATATGGAAGTAGTATCGGAGAAACAGTTGAAACTTTATTTGGACTTTTAGTAGTAGTTGTTATAGGAGCGTTGATTTACAGATTGTTCAGTAAAAAGAAATAAAAACACTACACACAACACCGTATATAAAACATTGCTAAGTAATTTCACTTTTGGAAAATCCTCGGTAATAAAAAACAACAGCATTAATTTGCAAACAACAATAATTAACCACCGCAACGTTTCATATACAAAAACGATGGAACACATTCGCCAAAGGCGAACTTTAATTACTTCGTGCTTCGCACTCCCGTCCTTAAAGTAAATGTGTTCCATCTTAGGGGTTAAACCAAATTACTAGTTAGAACTAAATATAAGTATATCGCCTTTAGCAAGCTTCGAGCTAAAACGTGTAACATCGTCGGTTAAAAGTAATTTGGTACAGCTTCTCTAACTCCCAATAAAATAAAATGGCAATTAACGATGATTAACATCTTCTAATTGATGAACAATTCCATGATTTTATAAGGAAGAGGCTTATCATAGAATTGTTATCCATTTTATTGTATCTTCGTTATCATAGCTGAACTACGTTTAACCCCTAAGTTACCCAACATTTGAACTGACTAACTAACTAACTACAAAAGATTGATAACATTTTTATACATAATTGGTGGAATTGGAGCGATATTTTTTATCTATTATTTCATTTCCATATATATCCAATCAAATTCAGTCGAACATAAAGAATACAAACGTAAGCTAAAAGAAAGTTTGGCAGATGAATTCATTATAGACCCTGAAACTGGAACCAAAATCACATTGGAAGAGGCAGAATCTGGACATTGGGTTGCACACGATAACGAATTCAGAACTATATCTGAAACTGAATTGGAAAAGTTACTTACCGAAGACGAAAAACAAATTGAAATTGCACTCAACTATTTAAGAGAAAATAAAGACTATAGAAAAACTGAACTGACTGATGAAGAATTTGACGTTTTTGACAATTCTAAAACTTTGAATAATTATGATGATTGGTCTTACTCAAACCCATTCTCTTTTGATAATGGAATTGTAATATTGCCTGCACCAGAACTACACGGAATGACTTATTATCAAGACGATTATAAAGAATCCCATTTAATGTTTTGGAAAAAAATTAAAAATATAAACGGACATTATTATTTAAGAGAAAAATCAACAGCAGAAAAAGTATTTGATAAATTCAGAAATGATGATGACCTTCAACTTGAAAACTACGAGTGTTTTACTATTAAGAAAAGTTTTGACTTAATACTAATTAACAAACTTCTTGAAAAATTTGAGAGTCAGAAAGGTTTAGAAATTGAGATTAATAATGACAATTTGTTAGTCAAAACATTAAAACTAACAAGTATAGAAGATATTAAACGGATTGAAAAATTATTAAAAAACGTTGGGTAACAACGTGTATAATTAATTGCTTTGGCAAGTGCTTATTTGGAAAATTCCTTCGGAATTTTCTCGCGTTCGTTTTTGTTTACTAAATTAGTTGCAGAAACACGCAACTAACCATACACAATACCGTTGCCACACATTAAATGAAACCGTTAACTTCAATAATATTATTTCTATTTTCTATGCTTATGTATTCTCAACATACACAAAGATTTAAGAATTTGACAAAAGTTTTAGAAAAAACCGAAGTTAAAACGGATACAATTTTTTATAGTAATGATAAGCCCAAATTTATAACGGTTCGAACAAAATTTGAATATGATGGCGGAATTGTTAAAACGAATATCGGAACGACACACGTTTTTTATAGGAACGGAAGAATAGCTCGAATAACTCAAATAGATGAATTTGGGAACTATTTAAATGAAAAATTATTTGATAGAAAAGGCAACCTAACAGAGGAAAGAATTACAACGGAAATCGATAATCGTGCAGAAAACATTGAGGACTATCTCGAATCAGAATCATTTGGCGATTTTAAAAAAACAATTAATTATTACAAATTTTCAAGAAAAACAAAAAGTTGGTATAAGTACAAAGAGGAATTCTTAAATTTAATAAATAGGAAGTTTGAAGAAACCCAAAAGGTTTTGAATGAAAACGGACAAATAATCGAAATAAAGACTAAAAGTTACGCAGAATAACGTGTGGCAACAATGTATATAAAAAATAGCGCAAGTCTTTGCTAACAAAATGGTTTAGGCATTTTTGGAAAGTCGCCAAATTTTTAGATTTGACGATTTCCAATAAAAAGATAAATAGTAAAATTTAAAAATTCGGCTTGTGTTTAATCCGAAAAGTAATCGCTTATTTTCAGCGCTACTTTTCATATACGGAGCCGTTGGCATTCATTAAAACAAACTGCTTCGAAATAAATGACATTAAGAAAAGGAAAAACAAAATCGACTCTCGAAAGCTCTATTGAATCAGCTCTTTTAGCTGTGGAAATTTATAATAAACCGAGAACACCATTTCGAGTAGAAGGATTTATCACACAAATGATAATGGCTTGGACTCGACTTTTTCACGCTCATTTTAATAACACTATTGGAAGCAGATATTATTACAAAAATGCAAATGGCAGATACCAAACAATTGACGGAGAAAAAAAATCTTGGGAATTAAAAACTTGCGTTACAAAACACGGAGGAATTCCATCTTCAGTTAAATCAAACTTAACTTTCTTTATAAAGCTTCGTAATAAAATTGAACATCGTCATATTGACCGAGAAGAAGTCGGAATAATGATTTTTGGCGAATGTCAAGCACTACTCTACAATTATGAAAATACCCTAATTGATTTTTTTGGAGAAGAATATGCTTTAAACGAAAGTTTGTCTTTTTCTATTCAATTTTCGAGATTACGAAAAAAATCTCAACTGAAAGCGAGTAAAAAATTACTATCAAAAGAAATTAAGGAATTAAAAACTTTTATTGAGACTTATCGAAATTCTTTAACTGACGAAATTTTTAACACGCAAGAGTATAGTATCAAACTAATTCAAGTTCCTAAAATATCAAATACCAATAGAAATGATTTGGCAGTAGAATTTGTTAACTGGAATTCAATTTCTGATGCTGATAGAGAGAATTATGATAAAGTAACTGCAATAATAAAAGATAAAGTAGTAAAAAAAGAAGCAATAAATCCGGGAAAAAGAAAACCAAGTGACGTAATTACCAAAGTTAATTCAGAAATAGATTTTACAATAAATCATTACGACCATAAGTGCTTATATTGTTGTTTTAAAATAAGACCAGGAAGTGCAAATGATATTGACGACCCTTTTGATACAGATGCGAATTATTGCCATTATGACGAAGTGCACGATGATTATGTCTATCAAGATGCTTGGGCTGAATTGATAATTAGAGGAATAAACGCAGGAACATTATCAAAAGATATTTGGAAAGCAAAATTTAAAGCAAAAGAGAGTTTTGAATTAAGTGAATTTGAATTAGTAGAAGAATAACGAAATGCCAACAACGTGTATAATTAATGGCTAGTTCGAGCTTACTTACGAAAATCCTCGCGGATTTTCTATTCGGTTTTTATTTGCTAAATTAGTTGCTTGAACACGCCACAAATCATACACAAACACGATGGAACACATTCGCCAAAGGCGAACTTTAATTACTTCGTGCTTCGCACTCCCGTCCTTAAAGTAAATGTGTTCCATCTTAGGGGTTAAACCAAATTACTAGTTAGAACTAAATATAAGTATATCGCCTTTAGCAAGCTTCGAGCTAAAACGTGTAACATCGTCGGTTAAAAGTAATTTGGTACAGCTTCTCTAACTCCCAATAAAATAAAATGGCAATTAACGATGATTAACATCATCTAATTGATGAACAATTCCATGATTTTATAAGGAAGAGGCTTATCATAGAATTGTTATCCATTTTATTGTATCTTCGTTATCATAGCTGAACTACGTTTAACCCCTAAGTTGTGCACAATTTGACCAAACCAAAATCTTGAGTGGAAATATTTGATAGAATACTTGAATTGATTAATGCAAATCTGATTTATTGCTTACCAGCAATGATTCTGACTTTGTTAATTCTTCAATTACTTTTCAAAGACAGATTACAGTTCAAAAAAGCATACCGAATAATAAAATGGATAATAATTGGGTACGCAATAGTCAACTTGATTTACTTCCTGATTGGATTAATTGTTTATCCTGACCAATCTGCTTTTCTCAATCGAGCGACTGGAAAATACTGGTTGAGTTATTGGATAATGATGTTTTCAGCCGTTTTCCTTCCGTTTTCTCTACTTTATAAAAATATCGGACTAAAGCCATTTTATTTACTTTTCGTTTCGGTTATGATGAAAATTGGTTGGTATTTTGAAAGGTACGTGATTTTTCTTGCCGACTACAATATCAGACAATTTGACCCTGAAAGAGAATCTGATTGGCTGACTTCACCTTGGAGCGGATTTTATCTGACTTGGATTCAAGGTCTTATTTTAGCGCTAATTTTAATCGGACTGACAACAATAATTGGACGAAATAAAAGAACAAAAACTGTGCACAACAACGTGTATAATTAATTGCTTTGGCAAGTGCTTATTTGGAAAATTCCTTCGGAATTTTCTCGCGTTCGTTTTTGTTTACTAAATTAGTTGCTGAAACACGCAACTAACCATACACAAAACCGTTACCTGCAAGCTGAAAACCGATGAACATAGAGACAGCAAGATATATTTCAAATTACTACCATCGATTTTTCAACGATAAGGAAAATATCGCTCATCGACATATAGATTCATTATTTAAACTAAATGGAGAACCTGAAAGTTCATCTCGATATAAAATTTATAAACGTAAAGGTTGGATAACGACTGATAAAGAAGCTCTTGAATTAATTAAAAATGGAGAAACAGAATTCTTTATAAATACAGCTAACCGAATATTAAAAGAATACAAAAGTGAAATCTTTTTAAACAATTGTCCGAATTGTAAAAAATTAGCAAGAACACCTAAAGCTAGACAATGCAGACATTGCGGAAATAAATGGTTTGAATAAAAATATGAAAGGAGAACCAAGAGGACGATTATATCAAGAATCAGAATTTGTTTTTGATGAGTTTAATGGATTAAAAATTGAACAATTGATTGTATGTGAAAATCATAAATCAGAACCTATATTAATTTATATAAAAGTTAAAAACAGAAATTGGCATCAATACTTTCTTGATGCTGGAATAGGGTTTTGGGAAAATTGGGATAATTTAGAAGATATCGAAGATGATGAACAGTTCAAATATGTAGACTCAACTGAAAAACTAAACTTGAACGGAAAACAGATTTCTAAAATCTATTGCACTAGTGATTTTAAGAATAGTAGAATTGTTATTGAATTTAAAAATAAAGAAAAGCTGATTCTAAAATGTGTGAATCCAGAGATTTTCGATTCTGAATGTGAATTAATTAAAACAACCGAATAAAGCCAGCAGGTAACAACGTATATAATTTATTGCTTGGTTCTAGCCTACTTACGAAAATCCTCGCGGATTTTCTATTTGGTTTTTATTTGCTAAATTACGTACTAAACCACGCAACAAACCATATACAAACACGTTACCTGCAAGCTGAAAACAGAACTTATGAAAATAATCGGAACATTAATTTTACTGCTGATTTCCCTAAATATATTTGGACAAAATCTCTCTGAATGCGGAATTGACAATAATCCGAAACTCACCCAAGCGGAATCTGAATATCTGAACGCATATCTGACTGAAAAAAGAAACGGTTTTGATTTTAATGACAAAAAAGTGATTTTCGTAACTGGAAATAGTGGCAACCGAATTGGAACTAAAAAGGAATATTTTGACTACATAAAAAAGTGGAATGAAAAAGACTCTAAAGTAGCGACTGGAATTGATATTCTCACTACTGACCAAAAATTGGAATCTGATGGATACGATGTTATTGTAACTTATTGGGTTAAGGTTTTGACTGAAAAACGGAAAAAGAAAATATTAACTGAAATAAAAGCCAGCAGGTAACAATGTGTATAATTCATTGCTAGTAAAAGCTTACTTACGAAAGTCCTCGCGAACTTTCTATCTGTGATTATTTGCTAACTTTAGTGCTTAAACACGCAACGAAATCATACACTAGACCGTTAGCATAAATAGCTCAATCGAAACTTGAGCAAACAATTTGAAATCAAAGAATGAAAGAAAAATTAATTATCATATCTAAAATAATATTAGGTATTTTATCAATAATTCTTCCTTTTATTGCAATTGTATATTTATTAACTAATGTTGTACGAATTTACGAATACGACCAATTAAAATGGATTGCTTTATTAATTTGTGCATTAGGATTTTACATTTCTGGTATTATAAATAGAAAAACACCATTAAAGCTCATTCCTTTATTATATATATCGTTATTTATATTTATACCTATGAGATGTTTTTATTTTCCTCTCATATATTTTCTCGTCCTATTTTCAACAATAAGTTTAATTCTTACCAGAAAAGAGTTTAATAAAAAAATCAAATTGACTTCAATGACAATAATGAGTGGAATATTTATATATTTTCTTTTTTCGCAACCATTAATTATTAAACAAGGAGAAACAATACAGAAAAACCAATATGGAGATTTAATAAATGGTAAGACGATTTGGGATTTCTCTAAAAAGAAAAGCAAATTGTTACCAGAATCCACTTTCTTAGATTCACACTCTAAACTCTTTGACTTAAAATCTTTAAAAGATAAAACATTATACATTTCTTTTTGGGCTACTTGGTGTAGACCATGTCATTTAGAAAAACCCGAACTTGAAAAGTTAAAAGCAGATTTTGGTAACAATAAAAAAATAGTATTTATTGACATATCTGTTGATAGTGACCAAGAAAAATGGAAAGAATATATAGAAATTAATAAACCTTCTGGAATTCAACTAATTTCAAAAGATTACGCTAAAACAAGAAATTTATTCGAATTGTCTGGTATTCCAGCACACATAGTTGTTAATACAAAAGGTGAATTAGCAAAAGAAAGAACAATAAAAAAAGCTTATTCTTTATTGTCAGATTCTATTCATCTAAATGATTTCATTAACAGAAAACTTCCAAAAGAAACTAATTCATTTAACATAGAAAATTATAGAATGGTAAAATATGTAGAATTTGATTCTATAAATACGGTTTATTATACAACTAATGAGAAAGATAGATTAATAGCGAGTGAACTGAATGATTATATTGATACTCTGAGAAAAGAACAGAAATCAAAATTCATAAATCTATTAATTGAAAAACATCCTATTCAAGATAAGGATTCAATTATTTATAAAGTTGTTTTTAACAAAAGTAAAGTGGATATTTTAAAAATGAATCAATCAAACAAATAGACAATCTGACTGTTTCACTACATATGCTAACAACGTGTATAACCAATTGCTTGGTTTGTGTGTACTCGGAAATTCCTAACGGATTTTCCTATTGGTTCAGTTTCTTTTGTTAACTTAGTTCTCGCCAACGCAACAAGCCATACACGAACACGTTAGCCATAATTAAAAACCCCAAACTAAAATATTTGATGAAAATGAAACTAATAAAACTCTTAATTATCAATCTTTTTATAATATTTATTTTATTTAGTTGCGATAATAAAGAAAAAACAATAATGGAAAAAGAAAACGGAATGAAGATAGGACTCACAACAATATTTACAAATGACTTAGACCAAATGAAAATATTCTTCAATGATAAAATGGGAATACCTATTGAAAATGAAAATTCCGATTTTATTGAATTCAAAATAGAGAATTATAGATTTGCTGTAGGTTTAAGAGAATCAATGTATAAGACACTAAAAGACAGCACATATTTAGGAAAAAGAAAAGGAGCGGCAGTTGGAATAGGATTTTTTCTATCATCTAAAGAGAAAGTGGACAGTACATATATGGCAATGAAAAAAAATGGTGTTTTCTTTAATCAAGAACCCAAATTGATGCCTTGGAATGAATACACTGCTTTTTTTAAAGACCCTGACGGAAACATTCACGAATTGATAAGTGAAAAATAACTATGGCTAACACTGTATATAATTTATTGCTAGTTCTAGCCTACTTACGAAAATCCTCGCGGATTTTCTATTCGGTTTTTATTTGCTAAATTAGCTACCTAAAACACGCAACAAACCATATACAAAAACGATGGAACACATTCGCCAAAGGCGAACTTTAATTACTTCGTGCTTCGCACTCCCGTCCTTAAAGTAAATGTGTTCCATCTTAGGGGTTAAACCAAATTACTAGTTTGAACTAAATATAAGTATATCGCCTTTAGCAAGCTTCGAGCTAAAACGTGTAACATCGTCGGTTAAAAGTAATTTGGTACAGCTTCTCTAACTCCCAATAAAATAAAATGGCAATTAACGATGATTAACATCTTCTAATTGATGAACAATTCCATGATTTTATAAGGAAGAGGCGTATCATAGAATTGTTATCCATTTTATTGTATCTTCGTTATCATAGCTGAACTACGTTTAACCCCTAAGTTACAAACAATTTAAACCAAACTTTACGAAATGAAAAAACTATTATTATTACCACTACTTATGTTATTTTTTTCAATAACAAATGCCCAAGATTCAAAATTTGAAATCGGACCAGAAATTGGAGCTAACTTTAGCAGTTATGCTTTTAGTGATGGAGATTTTGATGACAAATCACTAACTCGAATTTCATTTGGAGCAATCGCTAAAATCAATTTTTCTGAAAATTGGTCATTAAAAGGAAAATTGAAATATGATGGTAAAGGCTCAAAAGCCAACGACGGTTCTTTTGAGGAAAAACTTAATTACATAACTCTTCCTGTTATGGCAGAATGGAATTTTGGAAATGGAGACCTAAAAGGTTTCTTGAATTTTGGACTTTATGCTGGTTTTCTGACTTCTGCAAAAACGGAATTTGAGGATGGAGAAGAATTAGACATAAAAGATGATGTTAAATCAACTGATTTTGGAGGTGCTTACGGAATTGGTATTATTTATAAGTTGAAAGATAACATGAACTTGATTTTTGAAATCGGAGGACAAACTGGAGCAATTGATTTAGAAGATGGTGAAGGTTCAGCATTAATAATTAGAAATCAGGTTTTGAGTGCTAACATCGGAGTTACATTCGGAATATAAAAACTGTTTGTAACACCGTGTATAATTAATTGCTTGGTCACTGCCGACTTACGAACATTCCTGCGGAATATTCTATCTGTGATTTATTTGCTAAATTAGTTGCTTTACCACGCAACTAACCATACACAAGACCGTTGTGTTTAATTATGAAAGAAACTTCAGAACATACAATAAAAATTTTTCTGAAATTCGGACAAAAAGAACACATCAAAGATTTGTTTGAAAATGGGACTATTTTTCTTAATTCAATCGAGTATTTCAGAAAATTAGAAGATAATGGACTTCGAGGTGACCGCTACGAGGGAATAAGTAAACTTCACAATTTACCATCTGGTGAATTTGAAATTAAAAGCCTTAATTATAAAGGCAAATATATTTCAATGCAGATAAGAGAAAGTTACCAAGAAATTATTGGAAACATATACAGTCTTTATGCTGTTTCGTCATTCGGATTTCCGAACCCATTGGAATTCAAAATTGACGATAGAAATTCTGAATTTGGTTCACATTGTCTAATGATAAAAAATCTTCCTCTTTTTTTTCAAAAAATTGAGCAAGAATTGAATAATTTAAAACTTAAATTTAGACACGGATTTGTAAAATACTACGATGCAAGCAAATTTAATGGACAAATTACTCTTTTTCAAAAACCAATGGAATATGAATATCAAAAGGAATTTAGATTTTATGTTGAGCGTAATAGCACTGAACCTCTGATTTTGAATATTGGAAGTCTGAAAGATATTGCCGAAATTTATGAATCAAAAGAATTAATAAAAGAAATAGAATTAACAGTAAAATAATTATGGAAATAGGAATTGAAAGAGATAACGGAAAAGTAGTAGGTTATAAAATTGACGGAGAAATAATCAACGGACTTTATATCACTCTTGAATTTGATAAAGTAAGTGATAATTGTAAAAACTTTGGAATTCAATTAGAAACACCAAAAGACGGTACAATTGCACAAAAACTATCAAAAAGAGACAATTTATGCATTGTAACATTAAAAATAGATAAAGAAAATCAAGTACAATATTTGGTTGGCAATGATATGAGTTTGATTGAATTAAATTCTATGCCTGAAAACCAAATGCCTGCTGAATTTAGAAATATGATTACTCAAGCATACGAAATGACTCAAAAGAACAGATTGTCTGACTTTTTAAAGTAATCGAAAAATAACTAAACACAACAACGTGTATAATTAATTGCTTTGGTCGTTGATTATTTGGAAAATTCCTTCGGAATTTTCTCGCGTTCGTTTTTGTTTACTAAATTAGTTGCTTTACCACGCAACTAACCATACACAAGACCGTTTCATACAACAAAAATACGAATACAGATTAAAATTTATGACAGAAAAAGGAGACTACATTGTTTATGTGGATGAATCAGGAGACCACGGATTGAAAAATATAGACAATAATTACCCAATATTTGTATTGACTTTTTGTTGTTTTAAAGTATCTGATTACATAGAGCAAGCAGTTCCAGAACTTCAACGTTTTAAATTCAAGTATTTTGGTCACGACCAAATAGTTTTACACGAAATAGATATTAGAAAAACTAAAGAGCCTTTTAAGTTTTTGCGAACTAACAGAGAGTTAAGAGAAAATTTTATGTCAGATTTATCGAAAATTATCGAAAAAATACCTTTTCAAATTGTTCCTATCGTTATTGACAAAAGAAAACTTATGTCGAAATACAATAAGCCTTTTAACCCATATCATTTAGGTTTACGCTTCGGTTTGGAAAAGCTAAATCAGATATTATTATATAACGGTCAAGAAGGAAAAGAAATTTCTTTGATTTTTGAAAAAAGGGGAAATAACGAAGACAAAGATTTAGAACTTGAGTTTTTGAGAATTTGTACGGAAAATGAGCAGTTCGGATACAAAAACATAAACTTTGGTAAAATGGTATATAAATTTTTAATCTCTGACAAAAAAACAAATTCTAGTGGATTGCAATTAGCAGACCTAACAGCTAGACCAATTGGACTGAAATATTTAAAACCAAGTCAAGTAAATAGAGCTTATGATATAATTGAAAAGAAGAAATTTGGTTATAAGGTATTCCCTTAAAAAACAAAATCCCCAGTAAAGACCGAGGAAAAATGCCGACCGGGAAAAGCCCAATCCGAGTACAAATATACATAATATATATGTATTAACCAAAAAAAGCAAAGTACGAAAACACAACAACGTGTATAAAACATAGCTATTACAGGCTTTCCGAGAGGTTTTTGTATATTTACAAAGCTCGTGCTAAATCCGAAAAGTTAGCGTTTATTTATACGCTACGTTTCATACACAAACCGATGGAACACATTCGCCAAAGGCGAACTTTAATTACTTCGTGCTTCGCACTCCCGTCCTTAAAGTAAATGTGTTCCATCTTAGGGGTTAAACCAAATTACTAGTTTGAACTAAATATAAGTATATCGCCTTTAGCAAGCTTCGAGCTAAAACGTGTAACATCGTCGGTTAAAAGTAATTTGGTACAGCTTCTCTAACTCCCAATAAAATAAAATGGCAATTAACGATGATTAACATCTTCTAATTGATGAACAATTCCATGATTTTATAAGGAAGAGGCGTATCATAGAATTGTTATCCATTTTATTGTATCTTCGTTATCATAGCTGAACTACGTTTAACCCCTAAGTTGTGCAAAATTTAAAACCGAAATCTATAATGAAACTTATTACAAGATTTATCCTGTTCTTAACAATTGTATTTTTCTTCAATTGTTCGTCTGAAAAAGACCAATTCCTTGAAATTAACGGAAAAACAGTTGGAATCGACACAAAATCAATTCTTTTAATTAAAGCAGGTCAATACCTTGATTCTGATTCAATAATTGAAATACCTGTTACAGATGGAAAATTTCATTATAAAACAAAATTGGATTTCCCAGAATCTGTAGAATTATTTCTGGGAAAAGCAAAAAATCAAGGAGGAAGACCTATGCCTTTATTTTTGGATAATGAGAAAATCGATTTGACAATATACGCAGAAGAAGAATTTGACAAAAACCAAGTCGAAGGTGGTAAACTAAATTCTCAATATAAAAAGTATAAAGAAAATTACGACAATAAATTCAACTCAAGAATAAAACCTTTACAAGATAGTATAAGTCTATTATTTGAAAATGACCAATATAATAGTGACAAGGCGAAATTACTTTATGCAGAATTAAGAAAGACTAAAAGCCAAGATAAAAAAATAATTATCTATGAAAAAATTGGAAATTTAAAAGAAGTTAATCAGCATTTAAGTCCAAAAGCAGAAATTATAGAAAACAAATTAAAACCAATTTACGAGGAGCAGAAAATATTTCAGCAAGATTATATAGAAAATAATCCCTCTATTGTATCGTATTCATTCTTTATAAATGACCTTATGTACAATAAAGAAAATATGGATATTAATTTGGCTAAAAATAATCTTCAGATACTATCAAAAGCAAACCCTAATCACCCTTACAATGAGTTAGCTTCAAACTTAACTGATGCAATTGAGAACATAAAAGTCGGAAAAAAATATACAGACTTTTCAGCACCCGACTTAAACGGGAATGTAATCAAACTTTCCGACAAAATTGATGGTAAAATAGCATTATTAGACTTATGGGCAACTTGGTGTGGACCTTGTATAGCTAAAAGCAGAACAATGGTTCCTCTATATAATGAATTTAAAAACAAAGGCTTTACAATTGTAGGAATCGCAGGAGAACGGAAAAATACTGATAGATTGGTTAGATTTCTTGAAAAAGAAAAATGGCCTTGGCTAAATTTAGTGGAGCTTGATAAACAAAATAATATATGGCAAAAGTACAATGTAGACGGCGGCGGCGGCGGAATATTTCTAATTGACGAAAAAGGACTGATTCTAGCAAAAGACCCAACTGCAGAAGAAGTTAGAAATGAATTAGAATCTCGATTGAATTAAAAAAACTTTGCACAACAATGTGTATAATTCATTGCTAGTTATAGCCTACTTACGAAAGTCCTCGCGGACTTTCTATCTGTGATTTATTTGCTAACTTTAATGCTTAAACACGCAACGAAATCATACACTAGACCGATGGAACACATTCGCCAAAGGCGAACTTTAATTACTTCGTGCTTCGCACTCCCGTCCTTAAAGTAAATGTGTTCCATCTTAGGGGTTAAACCAAATTACTAGTTAGAACTAAATATAAGTATATCGCCTTTAGCAAGCTTCGAGCTAAAACGTGTAACATCGTCGGTTAAAAGTAATTTGGTACAGCTTCTCTAACTCCCAATAAAATAAAATGGCAATTAACGATGATTAACATCATCTAATTGATGAACAATTCCATGATTTTATAAGGAAGAGGCTTATCATAGAATTGTTATCCATTTTATTGTATCTTCGTTATCATAGCTGAACTACGTTTAACCCCTAAGTTGTACAACATACCCAAAATGAACAAACTGCTGACAATTTTACTTCTGATTTCTCTATTTCTGTCTTGTAAACACGACATTAAATCTGAATTGGAATTTTATGCAGAAAACCAAACTTCATTTTTCGATTTGAGAAATGGAGACTGGACAAAAAACTCGTGGATTAGAAAACCCGAAAACCTAAAAATGGTACACGAATCGTTTAAAAAATTTGGTTATGGAAAACTTGAGAACCTGATTTCAAAAAGCGAAAGTCATTTCCTAATCGAAGGAATTTATATAAAGCGGAATTTTGAGAATGTAATGGACAGTTTGCAATTGACTTACAACAAGCCCGAAATACAAACCAAGTATTACGCTGAATTTTGGAATCGCAGAAAAGCGGAGAATAACGACTCAATCGTTTATCAAATAATCCGAGAATTTAACTCTATGAAATCAGACAAAAGTCAGCGGAATTATAAAAATCAGTTTGTAAATGATACTTTGTTTGACTTATTGAAAATTGAATTTAACAATGACAATCTGAATTCAGAAAAAGCGGAATTGGATTTTTATACATTAAAGAAATACGGATTCCATCAATCAGCCTATAACCTACTCTTTGAACGAGCAGAATATTCTGAATTGGAATTAGACCGAGAAAATTTAAAAAAGGAATTATCAAAAGTAACGGAATTTACTTATCCTTGGTTAATGGATACAGAAAAGTAAGTACGTTGTACAACAACGTGTATAATTAATTGCTAAGTTGGTTAAGACAAGGAAATTCTCCTACAAATTACTATCTTGTCTAGCGGAAAAATTAGAGCTAAACAGCTCGCGTCTTTCCTCGGAGCTTCAGCCGCACACGCGAGCTGTAATTCCGCAACTAACCATACACAAACACGTTGTAAACAAGCTAAAAAATGGAACTATCAACAGAAATTAAGGAATATATAGACAGAAGTGTTCTCTGTTGGCTTGCGACAGTATCAAATGAAAACATACCCAATGTTTCGCCAAAAGAAATTTTCAACTATTACGGAACTGACAAAATAATTGTTGCGAATATTGCTTCACCTCAAACTGTTCAGAATATTAAGCATAACAAAAATATTTGCATAAGCTTTATTGATATTCTGGTACAGAAAGGATTTCAATTAAAAGGAAAAGCAAGAATTATTGAAAAAACTAATTCTGATTTTCTACAAATGGAAAAAGTACTAACTGAAATGACTGGTGGAGATTTTCCTTTTTCAACAATAACGGAAATTACTTTAGAACAAGTCAAATCAATCATTGCACCAAAATATATTCTCTATCCTAAAACAACGGAAAAAGAACAAATTGAAAGTGCAAAAAAAGCATATGGAATTTAATTTTAAATCAGAGATGGAAATAAACAAAGTCAACGTTCAATCAAAACTAAATACATTTAACGAATATTGGACGCCAAAAATAGTTGGAGAATTAAATAATCAGTTTGTTAAAATAGCAAAGTTTAAAGGAGAATTTGTGATGCACAAACACGAACAAGAAGATGAACTTTTCTATGTTATAAATGGTAAATTATTTATTGAGTTAATAGATAAAACTTTGGAGCTAAATTCAGGGGAATTTGTAATCATTCCGAAAGGTATTGAACATAAACCATACGCTCACGAAGAGGTAAGTGTGATGTTATTTGAACCTGCATCGACACTAAATACTGGAAATACCGAAAACGAATTGACAGTATCGGATTTGGATAAAATATAGATACATAAAATGAAATTCGCTCACACAAATATAGTTTGTACAAATTGGAAAAAACTTGCAGATTTTTATGTAAAGACTTTCAATTGCAAAATTATCCCGCCAATTAGAAAGCAATCTGGAGAATGGCTTGAAAATGGTACTGGTTTAAAGAATGCCAAATTAGAAGGTGCACATCTTTTACTTCCAGGATATGGAGAAAATGGACCAACACTTGAAATTTACCAATACGAGACTATAGAAACACAAGATTTTGTTCCACCCAATAAAAGAGGTTTTGGACATATTGCTTTTGAAGTTGAAAATGTAGAATCAGTTATGAAAGATTTAAAAAAAAATGGTGGTAAGCCATTTGGGAAAATCACAAAGAGAGAGGTTAGAGGTGTTGGAGAAATTACATTTATTTATGTTAGAGACCCAGAAGGAAATTTAATTGAATTACAAAGCTGGAGAAAAGCCAGTTTACAACAACGTATATAATTTATTGCTAGTTCTAGCCTACTTACGAAAATCCAAGCGGATTTTCTATTCGGTTTTTATTTGCTAAATTAGGTGTTTAAACCACGCAACAAACCATATACAACAACGATGGAACACATTCGCCAAAGGCGAACTTTAATTACTTCGTGCTTCGCACTCCCGTCCTTAAAGTAAATG
>NZ_RAQJ01000008.1 GCF_003610635.1 Ichthyenterobacterium magnum | reverse complement strand
GATTGTCATTCGAGTCTGGATTATAGTCAGATTCGTTTAATAATTCAACTTGGTATTTTCCTATTTCGAATGTCATTTCAAATGTTGCACAACGGTTTATGTATGGTTAGTTGCGTGGTTCAGCAACTGATTTAGTAGAAGGAAACCGAACGTTAGGGAAATCCGAAGGATTTTCCGAGTACATACAGACTCAAGCAATTAATTATACATGTTGTTGTGGCTAGTTTTTTATTATTCCCAAGCATTCTGTCCATCAAAAATAATTCTAAATTCATTGCCTTCATAGTCTACACTATTGTGTCTTTTAGAAAACTCGAAAGCTCTTGGTGTAATATCTAATTTTGCATTATTAAAGTTAAGCGTTTTTACAATTCTATACATACCTATTCCTAATCCCTTCGTGTTAATCTTTTTTGCTACTTCGGAACGATATCCGCGTTCTGTAATTAATTTTTTTTCAGAATCTTTTATTTCTAACGAAACCATTTTTATGATGATATCAAATGAATCTTTCTCTTCTGAAAATCTAATTTTAAATTCTGTTTTAGGGCAACAGTATTTTACTGCGTTTTCAAATACATAATAAAGAGAAACAAATAGAGAATCATAATCAATTTCAAGAATTTTTTCTGTTCCTCCAAGATGAACTTGAATATTTTTTTTATCAAAATCAGAAATAAAAATTTGTAAAATTGATAGAACAACTGGTCTTATTGAATGTCCCTCTTTTAATAATACACTTGAGCTTTTTAAAGTCCGTTCAAAAACTGAGAATTCAACCTTTGTTGCTAAGCTATACTTAATTTGTTTTAGTAAAGTGTCTACTGTTACATTAGGTTTGGTTTTTATAACCTCTCTTATAACATCTTTTTGCTTATTAATATTTCCAGTTAAACTTTTTTGTGGAATTAATGTAAATAAGTCTTGTATACTATAAGAATTTATAGATGTTGCATTATGAATAAATTCTTCGATTGTTTTCTCGTGTTTTTCTATTAAATCTTCTTGTAATTTAAGTATTGGTTTAATATAGCTAGAACTGGAATTCACTAATTCTCTAAAAAATTTTAATCGATTAATGAATTTGGTTTCTGTTGTTAAAACATATACTTGAAAATCAGAACTCTTCTTTAATCCTATTCTAGCTTTTATTTTTTTTCCATCTAAATTTACTAAAATTGGTTCTTTACATTCTTTGTAATCTAAAGCAAGATTTTTTAACTCTAGAGGGAAATTATCAAAAACATAATTCCCGTTTAATTGTCTTACGTAATAAAAAGTTTTTTCCATATTAGTTGTAAAATTCTAAACTATAGTTTTCAACTAAATTTTGAAATTGATAAGGTAAAGCATTCTTCTCTAGTCGTGAATCCACAACATCCCAAGCTTCGTGAAATGAGTAACTATTTTTATTTGCAGAATAAATTATTATTTTCTTTTCTGGATACTTTTGTTTTAACATTAATGCTAAGTCAAGACCTTCATACTCTAAATTTAATATTTTGCCAACTCCATTAATGTCAACAAAAATTATTTCAGAGTTTTTTACTTGATTTATGTCTAGACTCTTTATATCTGTAATTGTTTTAGTTTTTTTCCAATCACTATCTTTTAATATTTTGACTATATTAAAATTCTTGTCATCATCAATAAAAAGAATTCCAATTTTGTCTTTTTTAGTTTCTATTAATGCATTTTTATCCTTTATCGATGGTTTCTTTTCTGATTGTGTAGGTTCACTAAAATTATTTACCGTTACCTCAACCTTTTGGCTGTTTTTATTTTTTGATTTTTGAGTTAATTCTTTATTGTTCTTTTTATCTTTTGGAACAGTGAAATAGGCTATTATTTCCAAAAAAGAAATTATTGATAGAATTACAGGTTCAAACTCCCATTTGGAATAGTATCCCCAAATTAATCCACCAATTAACCCAACAAAACCTATTAGTAATGTTACTGTATTATGTATAATGTTTTTCATATTTCTCAAATTAGCCACAACGTGTTCGTGTATGGTTTCGTTGCGTCTGCACTAAGATAGCAAATAGAGGCGAACCCATTGTTCAGAAGCGACAGAAATTCCGATAGGAATTTCCGAGCAATGAACTATACACGTTGTTACCCAACGTTTTTTATTTTCAGACTAAATTAATTCCAGCTTTCGCAAAAATATCTTGTAATTCTTTATCAATCGGAAAAGGTTTTAAAGGAGGAACATTCGCTCCTCCAGGATTTCCAACTGGAATTTTTCCAACGAAGGATTTCACGCCTCCGAAAATCAGACGAGGAATTTGCCCGATAATTTCTTTTCCACTTTTGATTTTAATTCCGAATTGCAACATTTTCCAATGCACAAAAGTATGAGCATAAGGATATTTTTGTCCGATTATATGCGCTCTTTCCAGATGATTCCATGCGCTTTTAAAATTTCCGTTTGAGCATTCAGTTCGGTATTTTTCCAATTCCGTATTATAGTATGGCTTTAGACTTTTAGGTATCGAAGTGTAAAATTTCATATCGGTTTTTAAAATTTTCTGTTCTGTTTAAATTTTAACGTTCTGTTTTTGTTAATGTTGGGTAACGTGTTTGTATATGAGATGTGGCGTGTTTCGGCACGAACCTCTCCAAATAAAAACTGGCTTTGGAAAATCCGCAGGATTTTCCAAGTGAGGACTGACCAAGCCATAGCTTATATACGGTGTTAGGCACTGGCTTTTCTATTCACATTCTTTGTCAATTCGTTCTTGAGCATATTCAGCTCCAAGTTCTTTTGCTTTTGTCCACAGTTTACAAGCTTTTTTCGTTTCTTTTTTATTAAAATACGTATTTCCTTTATTAAAATGGGCCTGCGGATTCTCTGGTTCCAATTCAATTGCTCTGTTATAGTATTCAATTGCCAATTCAAATTCTCCATTTTCATCGCTCAACGTTCCTCGCGCTACAATTCCGCCATAAAATTTAGGGTTAATTTCAATACACTTATCGAAATCTTTCATAGCGTCTTTGAACATATTTAATTCGTTTTTTGCAAATCCTAAATCGTAATATGAATAGTAGTCTTTTGGATTAACTTTAATTGTATTATTCCAATTTACTATTGCTCCAAATAAGTTTTGGTTTTCGTAATGTTCGACAGCTTTTTTATAGTAAACATTTTCATTATCTGCTGAATAGTCAAGGAATTCAACATTGTCATAATCGGAAAATGCTCCATAACCAGCAAGTTTTGAATCAAATTGATAACCTTCTTTGTAAAATGTTAACTCCCAAAATATAATATTATCTTTTGTTATTGGAAATTTTTCTGTATTTCCATTTAGTTCATAAGTTCCGTTGCTTTTTTCTATTTCTAAAGATGAGCAATTGAAGATTTTAGATAGTCTATTTGATAGATTTTCCAAATTTTCCTTTTTGTCGCTTATGAAAGTAAAATCCAAATAATTAAGTCCATATTCAGGGAATTTTCCTTTTTCTATATTTTCGTAAAGTTCAACGGCGTTTATTAATTCAGTTCTCCAATTTTCTGAATATTGTTCCCAAGTAAAATACGTGTTTTCCATTTGTGCTTTAGCACTAAAAATGTTTAAAATTAAAAATATGAATATTGTTGTGTGTTTCATTTTTCAGCTTGTGCCTAACGGTCTTGTGTATGATTTCGTTGCGTGTTTCTGCAACTAATTTACTAAAAAATAACTGGCTTTAATTCAGCGCGAGGATTTTCCGAAAGGAAAATCAGAAGCAATGAATTATACACGTTGTTAGGCAAAGTATTTTATTTTTTGTGATAAACTTTTATTGAATCGTTTCTAACTGTCAGTATGTAACTCATTACTTTTATATTTTCTCCATCTTTGTCTTTAATAGTTGCTACATAAGTGTCCTCCATTAATTTAGAATACCCAATTTCTTCTTTACAGTTTTCAAAGACTTCATTTATAAATTTCTTATGTTCGTTACTTCCAATTAAGTATAGAGTTTCATTATCAGAAGCAATTTTTTTCAAGTGATTTTTATAAACTCTTTCTCCATCACGATTTATTACAATACTTCTCCCAATAATTCTAATTCCAAATTTGCAATAAGTACCTGAAAAATCATTTACAATATCTTCGCGTAACTTTCTATTTGCGTAGCGATAAAGAAAATTAACTAACTCTGTAACCTCTTTATGAATGTTTTGAGCATCCCTTTTTTTTGCAAAGACTTTTTCTCCTAAAAACGTCAATTCTTGAACTAATACTGGATAAAATATACCGACATCATCTATGTCTGAATACTTTTCAAAAAAGTCAGAAATTTTTTTGTTATCCATTTTGTCTTTCATAAAATCCTGTACAAACTGGTCAAGAATTTCCGATTTTTCCTCTTTTAGCAAATCGTAGCAAGCAAATAAATCCATTGATTCACGTTGATACTTCGCAATGTAAGATTTCGCTTTTTTTAAAAAGGCATATGATATAAACGCCATTGAAGCCTTAACTATATTCTCGTTTTGGTGTTCGCCTTTTTTTAAGCGAAGAATTAATTCACCGTTTTGTATAAATTGTGTTTCGGTTTGTTCACTAACATCAATCCATTCGACATTAATTTTTTTAATGTCAAGATGTTTTGTTCGATGGGAAACTTTCTTTAAATAGTCATTTATTTTACCTTGTAAATCATATTTAACATAGGTTTTATCAAATTTGTTTGAAACGTATTTTAAGAATTTACTTATTAGAGCAATTAGTTTTTCGAATTTTTCTGGGTTTCTTAAATAGTAAATGAAAAGCCCTACTAAAGTCAAGGTCGAGATTGTCCAAAGTGAGAAATTGAAGTCGAAGTAAAAGTTGAAATCCACTTTGTTAAAGATTTTTTTCATTTATATGTTCTGATAAAGATTTGATTGCTTCTGGTGAGTCGCAAACGACTTTTATAGTTCCTTCTTCAGGGAAGATAGAATGTAAATTGTCAAGTGTAATTATTTCTTTAGTGAATTTACATTTTATTTCACCTTGTTTGATTTTTTCTAAAAGATTTAGACTTTTTAGCAAAGCTATCAAATCATCATCGTGTACTGCATTCAATTTTGCTTTCATCGTTTCGTTTATATTTTGCCTAACGTGTTTGTGTATGATTAGTTACGTTTGAGCCTTGCGACTAGTTAGGCTTGCCGAGACAGCCTGAAAGGTAGGCAAACGCGATGGAAAAGGAGCAAGGCTTAGTTACAACGTTTCCAATTAGCAACTAAGTTAATTAATTCCGTAGAATTTCCGCGTAGGAAATTCGCAGTAATTAATTATACACGTTGTTGGCTAACGTTTATCGTGAGAGTTGTTCTTTATACAACATTTTGATAATTTCATTTTGTAATTGAGAATCGACCAACTGTTCAGGAAAAAACAAATACTTCAAGCCTAAGTTCCGATATTCACAACTTAAAATCCCGTAATCTTCATTAAATAAAATAAAATTGTTCACGACTTTTTTTGATTCCTTTAATTCATATAAATCAAAATTCAATTCTGATAATTTTTTGCTATTAAGAAAATTAGCTATTGTTTTTTCGTATTCATTTTCACCATAAAATAGTGTATTGGTCTTTATGTTGAAATAAGAGTTCTCATTTTGAAAGGAATCAGGAAGACTTATGTAATTATAGATAACTAAATCGTCTTTATTTAAAACGTTTAGTTTGAAAGGAATTTTATTAGTAAGCATTTCTGCATCAACAGAATCTTCTGCATGTACATAAAAAATTCGCATACTTTCCATCTGAGTAGAATTAGTTTGCTTTTCAAAATATTCTGAATCAGTTTTTGTTCCGATAATAGAAACTCCAGCAAGAGTAATTACAACGAAAGCAATTATTGCAATTGAAACGACTATTAATAATATGTTTAGTGCTTTTTTCAAATGTTTGCCAACGTGTTTGTATATGGTTTGTTGCGTGGTTAAGAAACTAAGTTAACAAATAAAAACCGAATAGAAAATCCGCAAGGATTTTCGTAAGTAGGCTAGAACTAGCAATAAATTATATACGGTGTTAGCAAATGTTTTTTATTCCTTTTTCCGAACTTTGCTTAAATCGTCATAAACAATTGGAAAGTCTTTTTCGTTCCCAATAAGCCAAGGCCATAATGGATTTATTCTATTGGTTTCTTTATGTGCATCGTAGAAAAACCTTATTACTAACTCACTACTTTTACAAATATCATTAATATTATTCTTGAAATAAAGTTTAAAAAAATCAGCTCTTTCAACTGACTTTTGGTGAATAATTGCATTTCTATATTGTTCTAATTTTTTGAAATTATTGAATATAGATTTATTTTTAATTGATTTTGTATTGTATGTATCAGGTAATATAGTTGATACTTTCTCTACTAAAGGTGTCCACCTTTCAATGGCTTTCTTTTCATAAATAACACCTGCTTTATCTTTAGAATGATATAAATAATTGTGAGGAATTGAAATATTTGCAAAAGCTTCAATTGCAGTATATGAGAATACAATTGCAGTTTCTACTTCTTCAATATAGTCACAATAATATTTTGACTTGTCTTTTAAAAAATTTACTCTTTCTTTTTTGTCAACAATTGAAATATTGTTCTTTGGTTTGTCAGGGTTCAAATTTTCCTTATAAATGGCAAGAGCTCTTTTCAATGCTTTATCCGAAATAGATAGAAGTAAAGCAATATTGTTTGGTATAAAATATTCTAAACTATGTTTTGAGTTTAATTTTATTTCATCAGTTTCTTGTACAATAAAATGCATATCGAAATCTGAATTATCCTTTGGGTCTTTTACAGCAATTGGCTTATTAATTCGATATTCAAAAATGTCATAATCCTCTGGTCGAAATGCCATAATATAATTAGCTCCGACATCACTTTCTTTTACTTGATATGTGATTTTTTTCTTAGTCATATTTTTCAGAGTGAGTTTTTTAAATATTTGCTAACGGTTTTGTATATGATGCGTTGCGTTGGTTTAGCACGTAATTTAGCAAATAAAAACCGAATAGAAAATCCGTGAGGATTTTCGTAAGTAGGCTCTCACTAGCAATGGATTATATACGTTGTTGTAAGCAGTTTTTTATTGTCTATATATCGCTGCTAAAATCAAAGGAATGGTTATTAAAACAGAAATAATAGCTGGCTTTACCCAACTTCTTTTTCGATATTGAAATTCCTTCCCAATGAATTTATTCCAAAAATATTCGATTAAAATTCCTGCTCCTCCAAAATTAAATAATAAAGCAAGATTTGTTTTTACATTCAGTGACTCAATAATTACAATAGACACAACTGTATATAAAATTCCAAAAATCAAAACCTGAATTCGACCTTTAGAATTTCCAGTTTGTTTCATATTATACATCAGCAAAACTGCTCCAAAAATTGTTGAAAATATAGCTGAAAAAAGAAAAATTACTTTTTTAGAATGAAGTTCAGGTGCATTTGGGTCGTCAGTTATATTATTTTTCTTTTTGACTTCTTCTATAATTTTTTTTCGAGCGACTTCCTTTTTCTCCTTTTCGATTTTAATTTCGTTTTCAACAGATTTCAATTCAGGTGTTTTTCCGTTTCTTTTTTTCAATATTTGAATTGAAGCTGCAATAGCTTGTTCGTTATAGCTTTTTTTGTTTTCTAAAATGTATTCTAATTCCGAGACAGTTTTATGTTGGAATTTTTCAATAAATCTATTTTCGCTCATTATTTGATTTGGTTCAATTTTGTTGGTCAAATTGCTTACAACGGTCTCGTATAACCGTCAGTTACGGCTAAATTAGTGTTAATTTTCGGTTAAGCACTGACGTTAGCAATTCCGAGTGGATTCGGACGCAGTCGAATCCGCCGTAATTGCGGTTATACATTGTTGGCAAACGTTATTTTTTATTTATGATTTGTTTTATTGCTTTTATTCCACAAACATTTATTTTCCACCAATATTTTTGAGTTTTTATTCCGTCTTTCAATTCATAATCTACGATTTCTTTAAAGATTACTATTGATGTTCTTCCATCAATTGTATAAATCAGAGTCGGAATGTTATTTTCTATAAGTGTTTTGTCAAATATTTTGTTGAATTGCGATTTGTTTGACAAGCAATAAGTTTCATCGCTTAAGTCATAAGGTTTAAAAAAGAAATTGTCCTCAATCAAGTCAGATAAATCAGATTTCACATTTTCGTTTTCAGATGGCGAATATGAAAATTCCAGATTATAATTTCTCATATCTTTCTTTTTGTCAAACTCAAACATTTTGTTCAATTCGGAATTAGTCAGAAATTCGATAATTTCAATATCTTCATAAAATTCAGTCAAAAACTTTATTTCATTTTTGACTTTGTTTTTCCTCTTTAATAACTCTATTTTTCTTTCTCTATCGCTGTTCATTCTAATGTTTGCCAACGGTCAAGTATAAGAATAGTAGCGGATTAAAAAACACTAACTTTTCGGTTAAACACAGACCTTATTTATATTTATTTACTTTCGTTTTAGCGATAAAACCGCTATTATTTTTATACATTGTTGTAAGCTGGCTTTCCACGTCCTGCTTGGTTTTCCATAGTTTTAATGCTTGTTCCGAAAGTATGCGCTGGCAAGACATACTCTTTTGCAATTTTTGGCGTAGCATTGGCTGGTGCGAATTGCAAATGTGTATGGCTTTTAGCGTTGGACTATATATTTTCATTTTTTTTCGTTTTCCACCATTGTCTTAATTCAATCATTTTCGGTTCGCCAATGTTTATAAGTCCTTTTCCTGATTCAAGTTTTTTGATTTCAGTTTCCAATTTATATTTACTGCTTGGTGTTCCAACAAAGTTACTAATGGCTTTATAGTCCTTATTTTGAACATTCAAACAAATAGGAAGTTTTACTTGTGAAGCAAAATCAAAGTCTTTTGTTTTGTAGTCTTCAACTCCTTGTGAAAGCATAACGATTATAACGCCTTTTGACCTTAATAATCTCAAAAGTTCCTCAAGTGCTTTTCTAGCATTTTTATTCTTTAAGTATATATGAGCTTCATCAATTACAATTACATAACGTAATGGAAAAATATGGTCTTTTGGTTCGCAATCATTTGTAGAACTAAAATAAGAATTGAAATATCTCAATAATAAAAATACAACTAGCTGTCTTAAAGTGTCAGATAAAGCAGGTGGCAGATTAAGATATAAACTTTTATCTAAAATGTTTGGATTATTCGGGTTACAATTAAATATGTTTGTGGACAAATCACGAATGATTGAATATAATGTGTCTTGCCTAATATTGTTTTCCTCATAGTAATTTTCTAATTCCTCAAATAATTCTAAAATAGTAGGATATCCACCATTTTTACTGTCTAATAAATCATTAATTAGAGTAATTAAAATATTCTCTTGGCTAACTCCCATTCTCGGAACGAAAGTAGATATTGTATCAACAAAAGCCCTTATGCTAAAAGGTCTCTGTCTTTCGTCAAGATTTATAGATAAAAATGGGTTAAACTCAATACCGCCATCATTTACAATATCAACAAACTCACATTTAGTAGCATCTAGAAAAGGCTTTAATTGTTCTGGGTTTCCTTCTCCTTTGTAATCAAAGAAGATAAACTTCAGTTCATTATTAGTGTTTTTAGAAATTTGATATAAAATATCTTTCATTAATTGCGTTTTACCAGAACCAGCCATTCCAGCAATTGCTATATTTCTATTGTCAAACTCTCTTAAATCATTAATTCTTATAACAACATTTTCGCTTTCTACTGTTTGACCTAATTCAAAAGTTAAAAGGTCTTCAAACTCTTTGACATCAATGTTTTTTGATGAAATGTTTGTTTTAACAACGTTTTTCCTTAAATCCAGTCCACTTTTAACAACTTTTAAAAGAATATCAATGTGGTCACCTTTAGATATGTTGGCTTTTTCAATTTTACCATTCCAAATTTCTAATCCGTGATTTAGATGAAGCTTAAATAGTTTTATAAATTCATCTTCAAATGTATTTCTGCCATAATGTTGGTCAAGAATAGATTTAAAAATTATTGTATTTGAACCATTCCCTATAACAGTTCCAAAAATTGCTTTATCATCTCTAAATTCTTTACCATCAGAGCTTGGAATAATATCATTTTCAATGTCAAATATTTTGCCTGATAGCAAACTATTAGAAAATGCAATACGAGGGACTATACCGTCATTCTTAAAATTGTATAAGGTTTTTAGCTTATATAATAATTCGTCATTTTCTTTGCTTATTTTAATTCTCATAACCTTGGAAATAACCTGTTTTTAAATTTGTGTTTGCCCCATCATTAAATAATAAATAGGATTTAGAAATATTTGCTGAAATGTCTTTATGCCTTTTAGGTGTAATCTCGCTATTTGTAGAGAATAATACAACTTGTTCAGAAAGTGCAGGATAGTATTTTTTAGTGATATTATCTCTATGTTCTTCATCAAGTCTTCCAAGTGGCGTATCGATAAATATTGGTAAACTCTGTATAGATTCGTTCAAAATCGCTTTTATTAAGCACGAAATATAAATTTGTTTTTCACCGGAAGATAAACTCTCTTTTCTAATTTCATTATCGTCTTGGTCCAAAAGAGTTATTTTCATTCCTTGGCCAGATGCCAAAATGGTGACTTTTACATCTTCAATAAATTTGCTGCTATTTTCTTCACTTCCAAGTTTGTGCATTAATATTTTTAGCTCGCTTAAAATTGTTTTTTCAAGACTGTCTTTATGTTTGTTTTTCTGTTCTTCGAGGAATGAATTTAAGACGTCAATGTACTTTTGACTTTCTTTAATCTTAATTTTGTTTTGGGCATTAACATCAACTTTTTTAACTAAAACAGATAATTGTTGGTTTAGTCGTACTATGTCACCTTTAAGTTTGTTTATTTGTTGATTATTCTCTCCAATTTTTCTATTATTTTCTGTGATGTTGTAATCTGCTGTTTCTTTTTTTGATGAATAGTCTAAAATCAATTCATCTTCCATATCAGCATCAACTTTGCTCAACGTTTTGTTTAATTCTGCAAGTTTGATTCTTGTCTTGTTGAATTCTTCAATTGTTGTTTCGAATAAGTCTTTTGATTGAGAACTTACAAGATTAATTGCATCATAGATTAAGCTTTTTTCAGAATTGTTTAAATCGTGTTCAAATTCTAAATCCTGATAATATCCATTAGAGGCAAACAATTCTGAACCTAAATTTTTGGCCTTATCGTAATAAAAAAGCTTGTCCTTGAATGACATAGTAGAATTTTCAGGTTCAGGTGGTTTATTAAAAAGTAGTTCAATAAAATTCTCTATTTTTTCAGAATTTTCTTTTGAGGAATTTTGGGATATTGTGTTTTTATCTTGAATTTCAAGATGTTCACTTACTTCTTCAAGTTTACCTGTTAAAATAGCTAACGGAATTATCTCGCTTAATTCATTAAATCTTTCAGATAGTTCAAATTCCTTTGCTTTTAACTTATTTATTTCTGATAAAATTGAATCTCTATCAAATGTTGAATTGCCTTGTTTACTGTGTTGCGATATAAGATTATCGTATTGTCTTATGGTTTTCTTTAAATCATCAATCTCTTTTAGTTTTTCAGCATTTTCTTCTTCAAGCTTTTCAATATCTATTTCAGAGAGTTCAATTGCTTTTTCTTTATCAACTATTTGTTCTTGTAAATTTTTGGTTGCTCCTTCTTTTTTCAAGGTATTAATGTAAAACTCTATATCTTCAATTAGAGTGTCGTATGTATCAAGACCTAATATTTTTCCTAATGCATCATTTATAAAACTACCTTCTTCCTTAATAGATAAGTTTGCTATTTCAGAGATTTTTTCTGCATCAAAAAACACAAATTTTGCAGCATCTATTGGAATTATATAATCATTGATGAAATTAATTTTATCAGCTTCATCATCAAATATTTCCATATTCGAATTAGTATCTGAAATAGAAAGTGTTTCATTCATACTAGTAACATTAAATGTTCTAGTTATAATAACACTAGCAGAGTTTGAATTTAATTTACTCAATTCGGGTAATTCTATTTCTGAAACTTTAATACTAACCGAAAATGTATCTTTATTTTCTCTTTTTGCTGTCCAATTTATAGACTGTTGCATAAAAGATGAATAGTTTTTTTCTTTTTGGATTTCCTTTTTAAAGTTATCATCAATTTGTGAAATTTTTTCACCATAAAGACACCAAACTATTGATAATAGGAAATTTGTTTTACCATAACCATTTCTACCACCTATCACAACAATATTTTGGTCGGTATCAGTTGTTAAATCAATATTTACAGCATTGTAATATTGTCTGAAATTGTTAATTTTTATATTTGAGAATTTCATTTTATTGCGTTTTCAATAACATCATTAATTTTTTGCTGATGGTAATTATTTCTTTTCAGCAACTTCTTTGTTTTAACTGAATCTAATAATGTTTCAATAGATTCATAATTAACTTCCTTATCATTGCAAATCTCTTTGAGTCTTTGATTTTGCAATAGTTTAGTTTCTTTAATTTTCATATTTTATATTTTGAAGAAGTTTAGCAACTTCAATAAATTTATTTTGTTCTTTGCTGTCAAGTTCGTTTTTATCAAATAGCTTTCTCTGTTTGTAAAAGAATTGATATAAATTTTCCTCACCATTTTTATTAGCTGAAGGCAATCTATGATTATTCGTAACAAATGAGATTAATTCTTGATACTTCTCATTTGAGTTCAATCTTCGTCTACCATTAATACTTGGATATTTCGCTAATAAGCTGTTTAGCTTATCCTCTTTATTTTCAGTTAGTTTACCCTTGTTTTGCTTACTTTTTTGAACATTAAGCCAACGATAAAGTTTTATTTCTTTTTCAGGCACACCATTTGAAAATGGTAGCCTTTTTTCTATTGAGACAAAATTTTGAAGCATTTCAAACCTTTCTTCCCAAGTTTTCTTATCGGTTTTCTGGACTTCCGATATTCTCTTAAAGTCAGATTCGTATTTTTTTGTTGTTAATCCTATATGCGAACCTTTAAAAAATATGTACAATCCAGATTCATCAAGTTTTAAATTTTGAAGAATGCTATATTGATTTGATTTTGGACGATATTTTAAAACGTGTTCTGTTATGTGTGAAATATGTTTCGGTACAGAAAATTGCATTAAATATTCTTCAACAATATCTCGTATTGTACCTCCTTTGAAATTGTCCAATTCACTTTCCCATTTTTTCAAACCAAATACACTTTTTCTACCAATTGGCACAAAACCATTTTTCCGTTTCATTGAAACTCTGATTTTTGCTTCTTCAGTGTCATAGTTGGGATGCAGTTCTACAACCTTTTCAAAAATCTCTTTAACCTTTGAAGGTTTTCCTAAATGGTCAAGTGCTTCAAAAGCATATTCGTGTGCTTGTCGAGTAGTGTTTCTTTTGAAATTTATGCTTTCATCTAAATCAAGATATATTTCAAATTCTTCATTAATTATTTTCTCACAGATTGGTAATAATAAGTCTAAAATATCAATATTGTTGTTTGATAGAAACTTTGATAAATAGCTTTTGAAATTAAAGAAATACGATTCTTCAATTCTATCGCTTAACCTGTTTGAAATATCATTACTAAAAGAAGTGAAATCAAATTCCGAGGATAATTCTTTTTCTACTAAATAGAAGTTATTCCAATTGTGTCTGTTACGTGAATTAAAATATTTTGGTTGTAAAACATCTTCATAATTCCCAACTACAGAAAAACTATCTTTTAGATATGCAGAAAGTATGAAAGTGATAAATTCTCTAGAAAAATTAGTGTTATTTGATTGGTTGATTTTATTTAAAATATCTGTGTTTATTTCAATATAAATTGATTCAACATCTATGCTATATTTTTGAAATAAATCGTCATTAAAATTAGAAATAAAAAGTAGCTTATCAAATAAAGCTTCAAGACAAAGTTTTCTTATCTGTCTTACTCTTTCTCTTGAAAGGTCAACCTGTTCAGCTATTTCGTCAAGCGTAAGTTCTTTTTGATTATTGAATAATTTCAAAGCTAGTTTAACTATAACCGTTTGAGTTTCGTCAAAAAATGCATTTTGATTTAAGAGAAATTTTGTAAGTTGAAAAATAGATTCTGATTCTAATATTTCACTTGGAACCAATGGAATATCAAAAGTACGTTGTATTAAAAATTTATTTTTTAATGCAATTAAATACTTTTCATCTCTTGTTTGGTTTACTTCAAATATGAAATCTTTAATAATTGAAATATAAATTTCTATTTCAGGAACACATTTAGCACCTACGTTTTTTATATTTTGAACATTGAAACTTTCAGAGAGTAAAACTTTTTCTGTAAAGTTTTTAACCTTTAGATTGTTTTTTAAATGTAAAGAGATTGCATTCTTACTCCTTACGGATAAGCTATTAGTATTTACGAAAATAAAGCTATTTATTACCTCTCTTTGAACTCTAGTTAAGTTTGTAATTATGCTTTTTAGAGGATTTTCTTTTTTGACTTCTATCTCTTTATTTTCAAAATTGTCATCTGGATATTTATTACATATCTCAATTAGTTCTTCATTTGATTTCCTACCACAATTTCGAAGTTTTTCGAAGGATTTATTTTTGTAGTAATATTTCTTTAAATCAGAGATAGAGTTTAATTCGTTGTATTTGCAAACGTGGTAAGACCTAACACTTATTTCTTCTTTTTTATAGATTTCGTCAATTGTCATTTTTTTGCAAATCAGTTTTTCTAATAAGATTCTAAAATACAGTTATTTTACTTATTCATTTTACGGTTTACCTCATTTTTTTCGAGCGTTGGCTAAAAACAGCTCTTTTGGTTTTTTCTGTGTTGGCTTTTGTTGCGGCAAAAAACCAAATGTGCTGTTTGTGCGGCTGGCTTTTCAGCTTGCTTACAACGGTTTTGTATATGATGCGTTGCGTTGGTTTAGCACGTAATTTAGCAAATAAAAACCGAATAGAAAATCCGTGAGGATTTTCGTAAGTAGGCTCTCACTAGCAATGGATTATATACGTTGTTGTAAGCAGTTTTTTATTGTCTATATATCGCTGCTAAAATCAAAGGAATGGTTATTAAAACAGAAATAATAGCTGGCTTTACCCAACTTCTTTTTCGATATTGAAATTCCTTCCCAATGAATTTATTCCAAAAATATTCGATTAAAATTCCTGCTCCTCCAAAATTAAATAATAAAGCAAGATTTGTTTTTACATTCAGTGACTCAATAATTACAATAGACACAACTGTATATAAAATTCCAAAAATCAAAACCTGAATTCGACCTTTAGAATTTCCAGTTTGTTTCATATTATACATCAGCAAAACTGCTCCAAAAATTGTTGAAAATATAGCTGAAAAAAGAAAAATTACTTTTTTAGAATGAAGTTCAGGTGCATTTGGGTCGTCAGTTATATTATTTTTCTTTTTGACTTCTTCTATAATTTTTTTTCGAGCGACTTCCTTTTTCTCCTTTTCGATTTTAATTTCGTTTTCAACAGATTTCAATTCAGGTGTTTTTCCGTTTCTTTTTTTCAATATTTGAATTGAAGCTGCAATAGCTTGTTCGTTATAGCTTTTTTTGTTTTCTAAAATGTATTCTAATTCCGAGACAGTTTTATGTTGGAATTTTTCAATAAATCTATTTTCGCTCATTATTTGATTTGGTTCAATTTTGTTGGTCAAATTGCTTACAACGGTTTTGTGTAAGCGTCAGTAACAGGAAAATGCGCGAGTATTTTCCGCTGACGCACTAAAGATAGCAAAACGAGTTGAATTTCCGATTAGGAAATTCATTATCTTTCCTTTGTTTGTTATCTGCCTATTAATCATTAGTTTATATAATGTTTCAAGTTCTTTTTTGTTGCTAAACTGCCTTTATTTGCTTATATTTGTTGCCGTATTGTTGCCCATACAACACTCATAAAACGCATAGTCTAACACAGTAAATATAAGTAAAATGAAAGTTACTTTACGCCAACGTAGAAAAGGGAAACGAATTAGTTTATATCTTGATTATTACGAAAACGGAAATCGTAAGTACGAGTACTTGAAATTATATTTAACGCCAGAACCCGACAAAGGGTCCTTAACTAAAGCACAGAAATTAGAAAACAAGAAAATCTTACAACTTGCTGAAAGCATCAGAGCCAAAAGACATTTAGAGGTGCAGAATAATATTTATGGTTTTGAAAATAAAGAAAAGAAACAAGGAAATTTTTTCGTGTATTTAGAACAATGGATTGAAAGACGTTCAGAAAGTAAAGGCAATTTAGGTGTATGGAATAGCACACTAAAACATTTAAAAGATTATCACCCAACAGGTATTTCTTTTGAAAGAATAGATGAAGAATGGGTAGAAGGTTTTAAAGAGTATTTAGACAAAAAAGCACTTTCCAGAAGTAAAAGACCATTAAGCCAAAACACAAAATCAGCATATTTTAAAAAACTTTTAGCGGTATTACGACAAGCTGTTAAAGAAAAGGTAATACAATACAATCCTGCTATTTCAGTTGAAAACTTTAAAGAAGAAGATACACATATGGAATTTTTAACTTTAGAAGAAGTAAGAAAGCTTTTTAACACAGATAGCCGACATCCACAATTAAAAAATGCGTTTCTTTTTTCCTGCCTTACAGGTTTGCGTTGGTCAGATATTACAAAACTTCAATGGTCTGAAATCCAATATTCAGAAACCTATGGAAATTTTATTAGATTTAAGCAAAAGAAAACTAAAGGAGCTGAAACCTTACCAATTTCCGAACAAGCATTTGAATTGTTAGGAGAAAAAGGCGAATCGACTAAAAAAGTTTTCGAGAATATTAATAACGTTCAGAGAAATTATGACCTACTAAAAGAATGGGTTGGTGAGGCAGAAATTAAGAAGAATATCACGTTCCATTGTGCGCGTCATTCTTTTGCAACATTACAACTGACTTTGGGTACTGATATTTATACAGTATCAAAAATGTTAGGTCATAAGAATTTGAAAACAACTCAAATTTACGCTAAAGTAATTGATGACAAAAAGAAACAAGCAGCTTACAGAATAAACCTTAACCCAAATGGCTAAAGACCTATTTATCGACTTACTGTATGTGGAAAAGGTTACTGATGATAAAAGAACCGAAAACCAATTTAAAGAGCTTTTAAAAGGCTTTAAAAAGCAATACCTCAATACAACGCCTAAATATGAAATCGACTTCAAAAAGGCGTATTCTAACAAGCGTAAATACTATTTAAAATTAATAGAAAACGAGTACATCAAAAATTTTAATCAAATTAATGATGTACTTGATGCAAACTCAACAGCTGATCATTTGTCTTTTCTATATGATAATGCTCACCGTAAATTTTTAAATTATTTAACCCAGATTAAAAATTACATTTCAGATAATGTTATTGATGAAAGTTTGTCTTTAAAGCCAATTCAAAATGATAAATCTGATGAAGCCTATATCATTTCATTTTTAAAAGCAAATGCGATGATGCTTTTTATGGAACTTCAAGAACGATTTTCAGAATTAAGTGATGCTGAAATTTATACAATAGAAGAACTGCACGAAGTATTTTTTAATGAAGAACCACCACAAGAGTTAATTGTAAAATCCTATTCCGGTGCAGAAATAAAAACGGTCAGGAAACAAGTAAAACAAAGTTCAATTTTCAACGCTATACAAGGTGATTTTAGAGAGGAAAACAATGATGTCTTATCCTATAACGAACTTATTAATAAGATTAAACAAAGAGAATTTGCAAAATTAGAGGAGCTATTAAATGAAAAAGGCATTATAGATGATGAATATAACTTCATAAAGGATAGAGGTAATAAAATATTACTTGCAGCTTTTATGGTTAAGTTAACAGAAACTAAATATTTTAATGAAAGAATATTTTTTGACAGTAAACCATCTAAAAAAATAGAGCCTAAACACATTTATAAATTCTTTGCTTATCGGTATGGACCAAGTAGTAATGCAGGTAAAGAATACCGTAGATTTTTAGGTACTGAAAAAAGAGCCTATCAAAAATTAGTTGAAGCCAATTTTTGGCTTGACCAAATCAAATAAAACTTCACTTTTTAAAAGTGGTATTTTCTCTACTTAATACCAAATAGATAATACCAAAAACGGCGTAAAACATTGTTTTACAATGGTTTAATAATACCATTTTTTCTCTTTTCTGTTATACCAAACACCTTTTTCAATATTTGTTATGTCCTTGACAATCAAGGGTGACTTTTGCGCAGAAGTCCATTTTTAAATTAAAATTTATAATAAGATGGACGTTAAAATATTTGAACGTTTAGAACGCATCGAAAAGTTGTTAGTAGAACAACAAACGTTGCAAAAGCAAGTATTGAATTTCAATGAAACTTGTCAGTATTTAGAACTATCACAATCGCACTTGTATAAACTTACAAGTACGGGAGCCATTCCACACTATAAACCGAATGGTAAAAAAATCTATTTCCAACGTCAGGAGTTAGACCAATGGTTACTTCGTAACCGTATGGATTCCCAAGATGAAATTGAGCAACAGGCAGCTAATTACTTAATCAAAAAAGGAAGGATTTAGTTATGACTGAAATCATCGATTTACTCTTGGCACTCTCACAAGAGATTAAGGAATTAAAGGCACGTATCGAATTAATAAGAGCTACGAGAGCAGAACGCTTAAAAGATACGTGGATTGATAATCAGGACGTAATGCAAACGCTACATATTAGCCAACGGACATTGCAAACATTCCGTTCAAATGGTACGATTCCATATAGCAAGATTCAAGGCAAGTTTTATTACAAAGTATCTGATATAGAGGAACTATTACAAAGCAATTATTATAACCCAAATTTTAAATGCGATGGAAATAAGTAAAGAAAGCATCTTAAAGAAAACGCATTATGGGTTAAATATTTACGCTTATGTATTAAGGCAGTATTATCCTAAATCAACAGTCCTTTCCTTAAAAGGAAGGGACTGCGGGATAACCCGAAATCCTTTTAACGGTGGTAAATCAACATTACAAATTAATGTTGTTGAAAATAAAGCAATGCATTACGACACAGAATTAACCGATTTTAAAGGCGATGTATTCGATTTTGCATCCTATCATTTTAAACTTATCGAAGAAGAAGAATTGTTACTTAAAATTAATGAGGTAATGAATCTAAATTTTGAAGTTAAAAAGGAAGATGAATTATCCTGGTTAGATGCACCCGATGATACTTGGTATGCTTACAGCAGTTTTTATAAAGCACCAATTAGAAATGTGTTTCCAACTGAAAAAGTAAGATTACATCAAATATTTGAGCGTATTACAAGCGATAAGTATAAAAGTATCACAGAGCAATTTAGAGCGATTAAAGACCCTAAAGAAGCACGGAAATTTAAAGCAAATCATTTTGATTATGTAACATTTTCAGGTGTGTTTTCTAAACGTAATGATGATAGTTTAATTGAGCATTCATCATTATTAACAATCGATTTTGACCATTTAGAGAATCTTGAAGAACTAAAACAACAATTATTAAACGATGAATATTTTGATACCGAATTGTTGTTTACATCACCTTCAGGAGAAGGTTTAAAATGGATAATTAGAATCGATATATCAAAAGTGTCACACAGCGAATATTTTATTGCGGTGGCCAATTACATAAAACAAACATATAATATTGAGGTTGACCAATCGGGTAAAGACATTTCCAGAGCGTGTTTTTTATCCCACGATCCATTGGCATACCTACATAAAAGACATCAAAAGATATGACAAAAATATTCAACCCGAAAGATTGGTTAGCTGTTCCAGAGCAAAAAGAAGTACCTAAAAAACCAATCAACAACAACCCAACAACGGTTGTTGCAAATGATATTGAAACATATATCAACGCTTTAGAACAATCAAGTATCGATATTACTGATACTTATGAAAAGTGGCGTGATATTGGTTTTGCTATTTCAGAGGAATACGGAGAAGCTGGACGTGATTACTATCATAGAATTAGCAAAAATTATTCAGGTTACGACCATAAAGAATGTGACGAACAATATAACAAGTGTTTACAAGCAAAAGGGCACGGTATAAGCATAGCAACCTTATACCACTATTTGCATCAAGCAGGTATTAAACCAAAACAGCAACAACAAGTTGTTGAAGTGTTGCAACAGCCAGAGGAAGTAAAACAACCGTTGCCAACAATACCAACAACGGTTTACAACAATATTCCAACATTTTTGCAACAAGTGGTACAACCATCAAGCAGTAATGAAGAACGTGATATTTTGTTGTTGGGAGCATTAACAGCGTTTAGTGCTTGTTTTCCTAAATTGTTTGGTGTGTACGACCAACGTAAAGTGTTTAGCAACTTGTATTTATTTGTTACAGCACCAGCTTCAGCAGGAAAAGGGAGATTAAACCAAATTAAAAATTTGGTAAATCCTGTTCACAAAGAAAAGCGCGAACAATCCAAAACCCTAAAACAACAGCATCAAGTTGAAATGGCTACTTATAATATGAATAAGGGCAAAAGTGAAACTATGGAAAAACCGAGTAAACCACCTGAAAGAATGCTGTTTATTCCGGCTAACAATAGTGTAACAGGTGTTTATCAATTAATATCGGATAATGAAGGTAGAGGGTTAATTTTTGAAACCGAAGGAGATACTTTAGCACAAGCTTTTAAAAGTGATTACGGTAATTATTCCGATGGTTTTCGTAAAGCATTCCACCACGAAACCATTAGTTACTATCGTAGAACGGACAGAGAGTATGTAGATATTGAAAGACCTTGTTTGTCAACGGTGTTGTCTGGTACACCAAAGCAGATTCAGGCATTGGTTCCAAGTGCTGAAAATGGCTTGTTTAGTCGTTTTATGTTTTATTATATGAATATCAAACCTACTTGGAAGAACGTTTTTCAAACTGATACAACCAATGGTTTAGATGAATATTACGACCAATTAGGAAAAGAATTTTTTGGGTTATACAAAACCCTAAAAAACAATCCTGATATTGAAGTAAGGCTAACAACCGAGCAACAACAAAAGTTTAATGTGTTTTTTGAGAAGCTTCAAACCAAATACCTCAATCTTCAACCCGATGACTATATAGCAACTGTTAGACGTTTGGGGTTAATAGCATTTAGAATTATAATGTTGTTTTCTGTATTTCGCATTATGGAAGATGGTGATGTAAACCAAGTAAGATATTGTGAGGATATAGATTTTGAAAATACATTGGAAATGATAAGCGTATTAGTAAAGCACAGTAGTAAGGTGTTTAACGATTTACCTATCGAACAAAAAGAAGTAAAAAGAGCCAATCGTAAAGAACGTTTTTTAGAAGCACTACCTTATCAATTTTCAAGACAAGATTACCTAAATATAGCCGACAAAAACAAGATTCCTCATAAAACAGCAGAAGGCTATATTACTAAATTTGTTGATGCTGGTCTAATACATAGGGAAGCACATAACAATTATACAAATCCCACAAAAGCACAATAAGGATTTTGAGGATTTTAAGGAAACGAGGATTTATAAAAATACTTTATATCCTCAAATCCTTAACTTCCTCATTTCCTGTTTAAAATTGTTAATATCTTTTTGTTAGTTCTTATTTTCTTTTTCTTACATTAGACAAATATTGACAAGTCAAAATATCCCCAAAATGACGTTTGGAGAATACATCAGAGAAATACGAGAAGAAAAGCAATTATTATTAAGAGAAGTTGCTTCTCAAATGAATATTGATACGGCACTTTTAAGTAAAATTGAACGTGGTACTCGTTTAGCTCGTAAAGAACAAGTTGAAGCATTAGCTAAAGCATTAAAGCAAAACAAAAGCGAATTACTTCAATATTGGTTAGCAGATAAAATTGTCTTTATGTTAAAAGAAGAAAAAAACATTACGGAAATCCTCAAAATTGTAGAACAAAAAATTAATAGATTGAGCAAGAAGTAGAATTAATAAACCCAAGTCTTATGAGTCAGGAACTATATTTTAATATCATAACATTTGATTTACCAGACAAACCAATAACTTTTTATTTAAGTAAAGAGAAAATTGGAAATGCGCAAAAGTTGTATAAAACAAAGTTTCCAACCAATATAGAAGATTTGTTTCCTGGTATAAAAGAAGAAAATCCTGATTTTATCTACACATCATTTATTTATGAAAAGGAAGGTTATTTGCCTTTAAAACTCAATCTAAAAGAACAACCAACCGACTTAATAAAGCATTACTATAATTGGCGAATCAAAAAATTCTTTAAAAGCATAAAAAAACTTGTTGGTCAAAACTTTGTGAATGATAATCAAATTTGGATAGGTAATAGATCATATCAAAATAAAAGTTTTGCACAGTATTATAAGTTTACTGTCAAAGTACAAATTAAAGAAGTTAGTGTATATGGTGAGTTAGTTATTTCTTATGATGGTATGGCTAAAGTGTTTAAAAAACCTATTTCTGAAATTATAAAACATACCTCAACAACAAATCTTAATAAAGTTGTATATAAAATGAGGTTATTAAAATATCATAAGGAAAAGGAATTTATTGATGATAATACAAAGGCTTATGCCATTTTGAATAATGATTTACGAACAGCATTTAATATTCAACCAGAACCTAAAGATGATTCCAATAAATACATAAGTTATAAACACAAAATCGATAAGTTTATTCAACATTTCATTTTAAGTGAAGAATTTAAGAAAGTTATCCCTGTTAATAATGACGATTACTTACCTGTAGAAATAAATCGAATAGGTGAAGTTACTGATGAAAGCAATGATTTAGTGTTTCAAAATGGTGTTGGTAGAAACCCCAAAATAGATTTTAAAAATTTAAAGCCTTTAAACCCTTGTCAGTTAGATAATGTGCATTTCTTCTTTATACATCATACAAGTTATACTAAAGAAGTAGAAAAGCTTCAAGAGTTATTAGAAGATGGTACAAGTTGGTATAAAGGTTTAAATATTTATGCAGGTGTTTTAGCACATTTCGATAATAATGTCAATATAGTATTTGATGATTTAGAAAATCCATTACCTCAAATTTCAAAAGGCATAAAAGATTTTAAATCTGACCCTAATATTAATTATGTTGCTATTTATTTAAGTCCTTTTAACAAGCACGAACCTAATCTTGAAAAAAGGTTAGTGTATTATAAGGTTAAAGAACAGCTTTTATATAAAAGAATTATATCTCAAGTAATAGAGTTTGATAGATTTAGAAGAAATCAACATAAGTTCATATACGATTTAACAAACATTTCATTAGCCTTATTAGCAAAATTAGATGGTACACCTTGGCAACTAAATGTTAAACCTAAAAATGAATTAGTTATAGGTGTAGGTGCATTTAAAAATACCGAAGAAAATATACGATATGTAGCAAGTGCATTCAGTTTTAAAAATAATGGAAGGTTTAATGAATTTCATTATTTCAGTAAATCAGATACAAAGGGATTAGCTGGAGCAATTAGTGAAGCAATATGGCAATATGTTCCAACCAACAAAACACCTGAAAAAATAGTTATTCACTTTTATAAGGATATGAAGGATGAGGAAATACAACCTGTATTGGAAATGATGGATAAACTTAAATTGCCTTGTCCTCTATTTGTTCTAAATATCAATAAAACAAAATCAGAAGATATAATAGCTTTTGACCAAAATTGGAATGGTGAGTTAATTCCAATGAGTGGTACATATATAAATATTGGTCCCAAAGGAGTATATAAATATTTACTCTTTAATAATTTGAGGTATAACAATACTGTAAAATATCCAAGTAATTCAAGTTACTCATTTCCAATAAAACTTAAAATATCAAGTCCAACACCAGAGGCTTTAAATGATAGTAAAATGATTAGAAAACTAATTGAACAAGTATATCAATTTAGTAGACTGTATTGGAAATCATTAAGACAACAAAATGTACCTATAACTATAAAATACCCTGAAATGGTGGCAGAAATAGCACCTCGATTTAATAGCAAGGAAATACCACCTTTCGGACAAGAAACATTATGGTTTTTGTAATAAAATATAATTTCAGTTAAGCAATATGCCAAACACAAAACACGCCATAATCCGATATCAAGCATTAGATAAATGTTTCAGAAATAAATCTAAAAGGTATTTTATTGATGATTTAGTAAATGCTTGTCAATCTGCTATTGAAAACTTTACAGGAAAAGCAGAAGGTGTTCAGAAAAGGCAAGTATATGACGATATAGCTTTTATGATGAGTGAGAACGGTTATAACGCACCCATTGAAAAGGATAAAATGGGTAGAAAGGTATATTATTACTACAGTGATGTAAATTTCTCTATCAATAATCAACCACTAACCGAATCAGAAGCATTAGAATTAAAGGAAACATTAATAACATTAAACAGGTTTAAAGGCTTACCTCAATTTGAATGGATTGAAAATATAACAACCAGATTAGAAGCATCCTTTCAATTTGGTGAACAGGCTAACGAAATTATTGAGTTCGATCAGAATGAATTTTTAAAGGGTAAAGAATTTATTAATACGCTATACCACGCCATTATTAATAAAACGGTTTTATTAGTTACTTACAAGAGTTTTAAATCAGAATTAAACACCATTATAGAGTTTCATCCGTATTACTTAAAGCAGTATAATAACCGTTGGTTTTCATTTGGTAAAAACCCAAATTTTGATAACATTACTAATTTGGCATTAGACCGTATAATTAATATTGAAATATCAGATAAGGAATATGCAAAAACCCGTATCGATTTTAAAGAATACTTTGAAGATATAATCGGTGTAACTTTTGACGAAAATCAAACCCCTATTGAAATAACCATAAGAATTGAAAAATCATTATGGCCATATATTAAAACAAAACCATTACACGGTTCTCAAAAAATTAAGCAAGAGCAACAAGACCATATTGATATAAGCTTACAGCTCATTCCAAATTACGAATTAGAAAGTATGCTATTACAATACGGTGAAAGACTAACAGTATTAGAACCCGAAACATTAAGGAAGTCTTTAAAAGAAAGAACTAAAATGATGATGGGTAACTATAACAGTGTAGATACAATGCACTAATAAGAACAATATTTGAAAAAATGAATAAACAAACAAAAGGTATTGCCTTTAAAAATTTCAGACGTTTCCAAAATTTCCCAATGCTTCAATTAGGAAATATTACCTATATGGTAGGACGAAACAATTCAGGTAAATCTACAATGGTAAAAGCATTACTATTAATTACCGATTACTTACAAAATCAGTTGTCAGATAGTTTTTCTTTTGATAATGTAGTTCTTGAAGATGCTAATATTGTAACCTTTGGTAGAGCTAAAAACAATATATCTAAAGAGCCTACCATTACATTTGAATATGAATTGGATGAATTTGATATTCAAATCATTATATCCGGACAAGATGAAAACACGAAAGCAAAAGTAAATGTATTAAGTGTTAATGATGCTAAAACGGGTATTAACTTAAATATCAATTATTCAAAAGGTAATATTACGGTAAGTAAAGAGCTTATTGAAGATGAAAAAGTTGATGATAATAAAATTGACGTAATCAAACAACTTGAAGATTCAGTGTCTGAATTACAGGAGGAATTAGACGCTATAACAGATAAAACTTCTAAAGAGTCAATTGAATTAATGACAGCTTATAGAAAGGCAAGTGAAAAGCTTAAAGACGCTAAAAAATTACTTCCAAAAGAAAACAAGTTAAAGGGTGATAAGCAGTATACCTTAACATATCCTTTATCCGATGTATTACCATATGACAATAATGATGATAATCTTTTAAGAGCCACCATCGAAAAATTTATAAGACATAACGAAGTACTATCAACCAAGAGTAAAAAGGAAATTAAGAATTTTGATGATGTATTAGAGTTAAAAAGAAATAGTGGTCACTTAACAGATTTTTCTAATAACATAACACAATCAATAAACAGACAATACTTTTATTTTATAGGTGCAAACCCATCTAAACAATCAGCACTTTTTTATTTAAGAGACAAGAACAATGCACTTGCTCAAGCCATTCATAATTTTTATCAGTTAACAGCTGGAGAAAAAAATAATGAGGAGACAAGGTTTATCAAAGAATGGATGCAAGTATTTGAAGTTGGTGTAGATTTCACTATTAATATGCAAGCAGGAGAAGCTTATGAATTTAAAATCTTTGAAAAGGATTCTCAAATAGCAGTATCACTTTCAGATAAGGGTATGGGGTCTTTACAAGCAATGACACTCATTTTAAAAATAGCAAGTTTAATTCGTTCAAGTAAAAAGAATAAAAAGTTTTTCACTGTTTTAGTTGAAGAGCCCGAATTAAATCTACACCCTGCTTTACAGTCCAAATTATCAGATTTTTTCCACTATGTAAACAAAGAATATAAATTCAACTTTATCATAGAAACACATTCTGAATATATTGTTAGGCGCTCTCAACTATTAGCTTTAGAGAATGATTATTTATCTAATCAAGAACTGAATCCTAACCCTTTTTCAATTTTTTACTTCCATAAAGAAGACGGACCTTATCAAATGGAATATAATAGTCAAGGAAAATTTAATAGAGATTTTGGTCCTGGTTTTTATGACGAAGCTGGAAGTCTAACACTAAAAATGATTAAAGAACTTCGTAAAAATAAAGCACAATGATAACACTCTATATTGAACCCAATAAAATAGAGGAATTTGCTTTGTTTGAAGAAGAAATGCCTCATTGGAATAAAATTATTAAAAGTGGTATTCATCTATGTTTAAATATTTCCGATGAAGAACTTGATGCTAAAATTACTGATGAGTTAGACCCACTTTATATTGCCTATAATAGTTCAGGTACAATGAAGCTTCCTGTTGCTTTAGGTGGTTATATAGAACAGGTTAAAAAAGATTTGTCTCAAACAATAGAAAAACCTAATGGTATTTTTGTTTTAGATATTGATAATGATGCAGCTATAGATGTTCAAAATAAGATGGGAATGGCTGTTTTTTCAAGCGCAAATGTTCCAGAAGATTTATTTTCTAAAACTTTTTTTATAGAACTTGATAAAAATGCTGAAATAAAAGATGGATGGCAAGGCATCATCCATTTTAACAAACCACTTTCTAACAGTCTTGTAATTTGTGATAATTATTTCTTTACAAATGAAGATAATGGCTTGAATAGAGGTTTAAGTAATTTGGTTCCTTTTATAAATGCGTATTTACCAGACCAATTAGAAATTGAATATCATATCACTGTCGTTGCACCTAATAGTAAAGAGAAATCTAACGATTGGTGGATAAAAGAATATGGTAAGTTAGTATTAGCTATTAAACAATTACGAGAATACCCAATAAATATTGAACTTGTTTTAGCGAAATCAGAAATTCATAAAAGAAGAATTGTAAGTAACTATGTAGTCAATAAATCAGACAAGGGTTTTGATGTCTTTTATTCAAATAATTTAGAGAAAGTTAAAGAAGAGAACGATTTTGAATATTTAGAGATATTCTCAAATTTAGATAATTCAGGCACAAAACATTTTCAATCAGCAATAAAATTGATAGATCAGATAAGTAAGCATTGTAATGGTATTGCGGGTTATGTAGCAGTAAATAAAAACCAAATAGATAGAAGTCTTTTTGGGTGTAATGGAGATAAAACAATTAAAAATAGACTATTAAATTAATTAAAAATATATGTGCACTAAAAATGCACACATTATTCCCATATTTGCAATGTCAAACAAAATAAAAGACAACAAACACTAAAAATGAGCAACCAAAATAATAAAGTAGAAGTAGGATTTATTTGGCAGATTACAGACGATGTATTGCGTGATGCCTTCAAAAAAAATGAGATTGGCGATGTTGTATTACCATTTGTAGTTATCCGTAGGTTAGATTGTATTTTACAACCTGTGAATGCAAAAGTACGTGAGACCTTCGAAAAATTTCACGACAAACTATCATCAGAAAAATTAATTCCTGTATTGCGTAAAGCGGCAGGTGGATTAAAATTTTATAATACGTCTAAACATACCTTACAATCTTTAAAAGACGAACCGCAATACATAGAAATCAACTTTAACAACTACTTGCAAAGTTTTAACCCAGAAGTACAAGAAATTTTAGAGAGTTTCCAATTCGATAAAATTGTGTCACGATTGGTTAAAAACAAATTACTCTATGAAATGATTGATGCTATCTGTAAAATTGATTTACATACAGAGGCTATCGACAATCACGGTATGGGTTATGTGTTCGAGGAGTTAATTCGTATTTCAAACGAGCAATCTAACGAAACCGCAGGAGAGCATTTTACACCTCGTGATGTGATTGAAATTATGAATAATTTCTTGTTTGCAGGTGAAAAAGAAAAGCTATCGCAACCAGGTATCATTCGTACCATTTTTGACCCTGCCTGTGGTACTGGTGGTATGGTAAATTTGGGTAAAAAGTTTATTCTCGATAAGGTATGTGCCGATAGCAATCATAAACCAACATTGGTAACTTACGGACAAGAAATTAACGAACAATCGTATGCCATAGCGAAATCCGAAGCCTTAATTACTGGAGAAGATGCTAATAATATTAAACACGGTAACTCATTTAGCGAAGACCGTTTTCAAGGGAAATCCTTTCATTATATGATGGCAAATCCACCGTACGGCGTTACGTGGAAAAAAGACCGAAAATTTATAGAGAATGAAGCCTTAAACCCTTCTGGTCGTTTCTATGCAGGTACACCACGAGTAAGTGATGGGCAATTACTGTTCTTACAACATATGTTATCTAAAATGGAGCGTGAAGGTTCACGTATTGGTGTAGTTACCAATGGTTCACCTTTATTTACAGGTTCTGCGGGTAGTGGCGAGAGCGATATTCGTCGTTGGATTATAGAAAACGATTGGCTAGAATGTATCGTAGCATTACCTAAAGATTTGTTTTATAACACTGGTATTAACACGTACATCTGGTTTTTAACCAATAATAAAGCACCAAATCGTAAAGGGAAAGTGCAGTTGATAAATGGTGATGCTAAAGAAACCATAATTACAGAAGGTAATGGTAAAGACAAAGAAAAACACCTATTCTGCCAACCCAATAAAAAGAGTTTGGGTAACAAACGAAACGAAATCACATCGCAACACATTGCGCAGTTATTGGAAATGTACCAAAACTTCGAGGAAAACGAACACTCTAAAATATTCGATAATGAATACTTTGGTTACTACCAATTAACGGTAGAACAGCCTAAAGTAGATACTAAAGGAAATATTGTTAAAGACAGTAAAGGCAATCCAAAACCCGATACCAAAAAACGTGATAATGAAAGCGTTCCCCTTACAGAAGATGTAGAAACCTATTTTGAAACAGAAGTAAAACCACACGTACCTAATGCCTGGATAGACTACGATAAAACCCGTATTGGTTACGAAATTAACTTTACCAAGTATTTTTACAACTACACACCTTTACGACCTGCGAGTGAAATTAAAACTGAAATTATAACCTTGGAAAATGACATTGCTAACTTATTAAAAGACTTGATTAGCTAATGGAAAAGGCATACGAGAAATATAAGGACAGTGATGTAGAATGGATTGGTGAGATTCCAGAAAGTTGGGAAATAGGTAGATTGTATTATTTTACTGAATCAATTGGAAGTGGTTCAACACCAAAAAGTGATAACTTAAAATATTACAATGGAGATATAAGTTGGTTAAATACAGGTGACTTAAATGATGGAGAAGTACTTGACTCTTCAAAATATATCACTCAATTAGCATTAAATGATTATTCTGCTTTAAAAATATTTCCAAAGAACTCGGTTGTAATTGCATTATACGGAGCGACAATAGGTAAATTAGGAATTATCAAAAAGAATATGGCAACTAATCAAGCGTGTTGTGTAATTAACCCTGATGAATCTCTTAACAGCCAGTTCCTGTTTTATTTTCTTTTAGCAAGTAGAAATTTTTTGTTGAGTCTTGCTTATGGTGGTGGTCAACCTAATATCAGTCAAGATATTATAAAAAAACTTCATATTCCCTTTGTTGGAATAAAAGAACAAACGCAAATCGCAGCCTATCTCGATTACCATACCCAATTAATAGATACCTTAATTAGCAAAAAAGAAACCCTTATACAAAAACTACAGGAGCAACGACAAGCCATTATTAACGAAGCAGTAACTAAAGGCTTAAACAAAAATGTAGAATTAAAAGATAGTGGCATTGAGTGGTTAGGTGAAATTCCAAAGCATTGGGAAGTGGTGAAATTGAAATTTCTCGGTGAATCAATTACGGGTATCACTTATAGTCCAAATGATGTTTCCGAAAAGGGTACTTTAGTTTTAAGGTCATCAAATATTCAAAAAGGAAAGCTAGACCTTCAAGATACTGTTTACGTCAATAAGAAGATTGCAGATAAATATATTTCACAAAAAGGAGATATTCTTTTGTGTTCAAGAAACGGAAGCAGAAATCTTATAGGGAAAAATATCATTTTGGATGAGCGAGTAGAAAATGAAACTTGGGGAGCATTTATGACAGTTTATCGTTCTAATTTTAATGATTTTATCTATTATTTTTTTAATTCAGATATTTTTTCTGCATTATCAAGTCTTTTTCTTTCTTCTACAATAAATCAATTGACAATTGGTGTATTAAATAATATGCAAATTGCATTTCCTAAAAAGCAAAAAGAAAGAGAACAAATAGTGCATTATTTAAAGCAGGAAACTGAAGAAACAAACACAACTATTTATAAAATTCAAACTTCAATCCAAAAACTCAAAGATTATCGTGAGTCTTTAATTTCAGAAGCAGTAACGGGTAAAATAGATGTAAGAGATTGGCAAAAACCAAATAGCTAATTATGGAAGCAAAGTATATATATCTTATTGTAGGTCTAATTATAGGTGCTGTTATAGCTTACCTATGGTTAAAGCAGCAGTTTTCAGCACAAAATGCAACCTTAAAAGCACAAACAACGCACGCTCAAGATGAGCAAACAGTCTTACAAAAAGAAGTAGATGCTTTAAGTGAAGAAAATAGTACGCTCAAAAATGAGATAAGTAACCTTAAAACAACTATTGCCGAAAAAAAAGTAGCATTGGATGGTTTAGAAAAAGACCTTAACAAACTACAATTGCAATTCAACAAGTTGGAAGAAGGTTTTAATGCTAAAACAGAGTCTTATAATGCCTTAAATAGCCAATTGGCAACTGCCAATGCAGATAATAAGTCGTTAAAAGAAAAATTAGTATCTCAAAAAGAGGAAATGGATGCAATGGGTAAAAAATTCAATGCAGAATTTAAAAACATTGCTAGTGAAATATTAAAAGATAACACAAAGTCCTTTTCAGAAGTGAACGAAGCTAAAATTAATGAGTTACTAAAACCTTTAAATAAGGATATAGCAGCATTTAAAACCAAAGTAGAAGAGGTTTATGATAAAGAAGCAAAAGAACGTTTTTCATTAGGTGAAAAAGTAAAAGAATTAGCAGAGAAAAGCGATAAAATTAGTCAAGATGCTATCAATTTAACCAATGCACTAAAAGGCGAAGTAAAAACACAAGGGCGTTGGGGAGAAATGATTTTGGAGAATATTTTAGAGATTTCTGGACTTGCTAAAGGGCAAGAGTATTTTATGGAGCATCAGTTATTTGGTCCAGATGGTAAAGCCTTACGTTCAGAGGTGGAAGGTAAAAAAATGCGTCCTGATGCTTTAATTAAATATCCTGATGAACGCAATGTTATCATAGATTCTAAAGTATCATTAAATGCATTTACACGTTATTTTGAGGCAACCACACCAGAACAACAATCAGAAGCTATAGAAGAGCACGTAAAAGCAATTAAAAACCACATCATAGGTTTAAGTGCTAAAGGCTATGACGATTACGACAAAGCACTCGATTTTGTGATGATGTTTATCCCAAGCGAACCTGCCTACATTGCAGCGATGCAGTCAGATCCAAACTTATGGAATTATGCTTACGATAAGCGTATCCTATTAATGAATCCAACCAATTTAATAACGGCTTTAAAATTAATAGTGGATTTATGGAAACGGGAGTACCAAAACCAAAATGCCATAGAAATTGCAGGTAGAGGCGAAAAACTATATAAAAAATTTGTTGGCTTTGTAGAGAATATGGAAAAAGTGGGAGATAATATTGATAGAGCAAAATCAGCCTATGATGATGCTTATGGTCAATTAAGTACAGGTAGAGACAATTTAGTAACTCAAGCAACTAAATTAAAGGAGCTTGGTAACTTTCAACCTAAAAAAGATATTAATCAAACCCTTATTGATAGTGCGCAACAAAACGGACAAGAATAATTATGGCAGGAGGAACTAAAGAAATACATTTTGAAGACCATATAGTAAACTATTTAACTCAAGAGGTTAAAGAGTATAATTTGGTAAACAAAAATAAGTATGACAAAAAATTATGCATCATACCAGAAGATGTATTGGCATTTATAAAAGAAAGTCAACCCAAGAAATACCAAAACATACAAACCCATTTAGGGGTAACTACAGATACTAAAATTGTAGAAGCTGTTGCCAAAAGTTTACGCAATAACAAAACCTTAAAAACCTTACGCAGTAAATTACGTATTTCTGGTGAACGTTTAGATTTGGTATATTTTCAACCTGCTAATAACAAAACACCAGAACACGAAACTTGGTATAAACAAAATCGTTTATCTGTCATTAGGCAACTAGCTTATTCTACTAAAAATAATAACGAGTTAGACCTATGTTTCTTTATTAATGGTATTCCAGTAGCTACAGCTGAATTAAAAAATGCTCTTACAGGGCAAAACCACCACAATGCTATTAAACAGTATATGCAAGACCGAGACCCTAATGGGGAACCCTTGTTAGAGTTTCAGCGTTGTTTGGTACACTTTGCTATCGGTACAGAAAAAGTGTTTATGACCACCAAATTGGATGGTAAATCAACATTCTTTTTACCATTCAATCAAGGGTTAAGAAATCACAACCCCAATGGTTTTGCCACAGCCTATGTTTGGGAAGATATTTTACGTAAAGATTCAGTATTGGATTTAGCACAAAACTTTGTCAATCTACAAGAAGATGTTGAAAAAGTTTACGATGCTAAAAAGAAAGCTATTGTAGAAAAAAAATCTACCAAATTATTGTTTCCAAGATTTCATCAATTAAAAGCGGTTAGGCGTTTATTAGACCAATTAAAAATTGATGGCACAGGCACTAACTATTTAATACAACATTCAGCAGGTTCAGGTAAATCCAATACCATTACTTGGTTAGCATATCGTTTGGCTAATTTCTACCAAAACTATACAGACCAAACAGCCTTATTCGATTCTATTTTTGTATTAACGGATAGACGTGTATTAAATACTCAAATTCAAGAAAACATCAGGCAGATAGATAACATACCAGGTATGGTTGCTTATTTAGATGAAAAAACAACGGCGAAAGATTTAAAAAGAGAAATAGAACACGGTACGCGAATCATTATTACTACCATTCAGAAATTCCCTGTAATTTCAGATGAAGTATCTCAAAAGTTAGATAAGAAATATGCAGTAATTATTGATGAAGCGCATAGTTCACAGTCTGGGGAAACTTCAAGGCATATGCGTAAAGCATTAAGTTTAGAAGAAGCAGCAGAAAAAGATACACCTGAAAAGGATTTAGATGAGGTAATAGCAGATGAAATTAGTAAAAAAGGGCAACAACCTAATATTTCACAATTTGCCTTTACCGCAACCCCAAAACCTAAAACCATTGAGTTATTTGGTACAGTACAACCAGATGGTGGTAAGGAACCTTTTGATGTGTACTCAATGGAACAAGCTATTAAAGAAGGTTTCATTTTAGATGTACTAGAAAACTATATGTCATTTAAACGCTATTACAAATTAATTAAGCGTAGCGATATAGAAGATAAAGAATACGAAAAGAAAAAAACAGTACGTGTTTTAGGTAATTATGTCGATTTACAAGACCACGCAATTGAAAAGAAGGCACGTATTATTTTAGAACATTTTGCAGCCGAAACTCAAAATAAAATTCAAGGAAAAGCAAGAGGGATGCTCGTTACTAAATCTCGTTTACACGCTGTAAGATTTAAGCGAAAGTTTGATGATATAATGCGTGAAATGAAGTTGCCATATGAAGCTTTAGTAGCTTTTTCAGGTACTGTAAAAGATGATGAAACTGGTGAGGAATACACCGAAAATAAAATGAATGATTTAGGTGGTAAAATAGCAATAGTAGATGCATTAAAATTACCTAAATATAGATTGTTAATTGTAGCAAATAAATATCAAACAGGGTTCGATGAACCAATGATGCACACAATGTTTGTTGACAAAAAATTAGGAGGCACAAGCACAGTACAAACCTTATCGCGTTTAAATAGAAAAGCACGTGGTAAAGAAGCTACAATGGTATTAGATTTTGTAAACGACCCAGAAGATGTACAAGCCGATTTTCAGCAGTATTATGGAAAAAACTTTATTCAGGAAGAAAACTTAACAGACCCTAATGCTATTTATGATAGCTTAAATCAAGTGGAAAGTTTTGAAGTGTACTATCCTCAAGAAGTAGAAGCTTTTGCCAATATATTCTTTAGTCCAAAAGATGACTTTGAAAAGTTACAGCCTATTTTAGAGGAGATAGCAAGTCGTTTTGTAGATGATTTAGAAGAGGAAGACCAAGCTGCTTTTAAAAGTGCAGCGAGTTCTTTTGTGAAACTGTATCGTTTTTTAAGCCAAATCATCACATTTACCGATGTAGAATTAGAAAAAGTATATGTGTTTTTAACAGCTTTAATTAAAAAGTTGCCTTATGCCAAAACATCTTTGCCATTAGATGTAGTAAACGATGTAGAGTTAGATAGTTATAAAATTCAACATAAATACACAACCCAATTAAAGTTAGAATCAGCAGATGGTGAACAAGAAGGAATGAAACCAAGTGGAGCTATGGGTGGTAACGAAGATGAATTAGATTTTTTAACAAAAATAATAAAGGTTTTAAATGAAACCTATGGTATAGAATTGACTGATGAAGACAAAGTCGAGTTTAAAAAAATGAAAGAAAACATATATTCTAACCAAGAGTTAATGTCTTTCTTTAATAAAGGAAACTCAAAGGATAATATCAAAGATAAGTTTAGTGAAGAAGTAGATTCAGAATTATTAAACTTCATTGATAAGAAGTTGGATTTTTACAATAAAATGACAGAAGATAAGATTAACGCCTTATTCAAAACAATGTGGTTTAACGAATTATATGATGCTCGTGTTAGAGGCATTGGTAAATAAAATTAAAATTTAAAAAATGAGAAATCCTAATTGGTCAAGAATACACGAGCTTTTCGATGAATTTATCAATTCATTTATAATCAATAAAAACAGTATTTTAACGGATGACACGAATATACTTTCTATTGAAACTATAAACAGTATTCAAGGTAGGTTTATTGAAAATTACAATGATGAAAAGGACTTAAAATTTCAAGAAAAGTTAGCAAGTCAATTTGAAGGAGCATCATATAATGAAAAACTTGTTTTTGCACACGCCGAATGGTTATGGTCTTATTCGGTGAATGACTTGCAAACAGCAACAAAGAAAAATTACACAAAAACAATAACCGGTTTAGAGGATTTAAAGATAAAAGATGAACCATATAAATACGGTTTTGGTAGTGCTGGTCAATTTCATAAAACCAATAAATATTGGGAAATAGCATTTAATATAGAATTGATTAAAACACTTATTGAAAAACAATCTGAAGGTGCAGATTTAGAAGAATTAAAAAAATGGGTAGAAGCTATTTGCTTATATCTTAAATACTATCAAGAGAAAGAGAAATATCCTGTAGATGCAAAATTCAGAGAAAGATTTCAAGATAAGGCTCTTACGATGTATAATATATTAACATATTGTGCTTTCCCAGATCGTTACGAAAGAATTGCTTCTAATGGCCATAAAGCTCAAATCTACCATACATTTAGGTCACTTATTAAGGATGAAGAGGGTGAAAACACCAATGCTGATGAATGTATTTTATTAATAAGAGAAAAGCTAAATAAATGGAGAAATAATGGTTTTGACTTCTACGAAAATGACCTAAAAAAGCTATGGAATTATAGTGCAAGTGATATACCTTATGATGAATTACAAGCAATATTATACAAAAAAGCGATTGTTTTATATGGCCCACCAGGCACAAGTAAAACCCATTCTGCAAATACAATAGCAAATGCACTTATAAAAGAAAGCTATCTAAAAAATAAAGGGAATCTTGATACCTTCTTTTCAAATAGTGAATCCATTGTTAATAATAGAATACATAGACTTCAATTACACGCAAATTATACATACGAAGATTTTGTTGCAGGTATGCAATTAGTTGAAGACCAAACCAAACCCCAAAAAGGCAAACTATTTGAGTATTGCAATTTAGCAAAAAACGATAGTGACAATCTACCTCACGTTTTGATATTAGATGAAATAAATCGTGTTGATTTATCAAGAGTCTTTGGGGAAGTTTTTTCAGCAATGGAAAATAGAAATGAAGATATTGTAACAGCAGTTGGTAACTTTAAATTAAACATACCAGATAATTTATACATTATTGGTACAATGAATGAAATTGACTTTTCTTTAGAGCAAATAGATTTCGCTTTAAGACGTCGTTTTTTATGGTTCCCTTACGGTTACAATGCTGGTATCTTACAAGATATTGTTTATTTAAAAAATGAAAAACAAAAGGCAGGCTTATCACATAGAGATATTGAACGATTAATAAATGCTGCAAATGCTTTAAATATTGCCATATCTAATGCTGATGAATTAGGAAAACAGTTTGAAATTGGTCATACATTTTTTGCTGAAATAGTTGATATATATTCGTCTTTTAAAGCTATCAACAATAAAACAAATAGAATTAAAGATAAATTATTCAGAGCCAATGGTCCTGCATCTATTCTTTGGGATATTTCTATTCAACCGATTTTAGAAGCTTATTTAGGTAACGTTGAAGAAGATGAAAAGAAAAAAACGATTAATGATTTAAACAACACCTTCTTTAAAGCATCACTTGATTAATACTAATAAGCATATAATTCATTTAAAAGAAAGCACTTGTATTGATAATGAGTTGTCTTATGATATAATTCAATTTGTTAACTCTCAAGTTGTTTCTAAAAATTCATTTTTCCATTTTTCTGATAAAGAAAGAGATGCTGAACCTGTTTTTAATTATTATAATAATCAATGGTGGGTGAATAGATTTGTAGGAGAAATTTCATTTACATTTCAAGAGGAAGAATATCAAATTATTATTAAACCAAGATTTGGTGAATTATTTTTATTTGAATTATTAGAAGTCATTTTTAATTTCAAATTCGCAAAGAGTAAACAATCATTAAGTAAATCTGACACCACAGATGATTACATAAAACGTATAATAGCTAAAATTTGGTTATCTAAATTAATACAGGCAAATAAGTATGGTTTACCTCGTACAAATAAGAAAAGAGTTTTTTCTGGAGCACAAATAAAGGGTAAGTTAGAAGTTAGAGATAGTATATTACCTTATAAAAACAATAATAAGTTAATATCGTCAAGTTATGAAAAAACGATTAACCCAGATATAGCATCATTGTTATATGAAACATTTAAAAAACTATCAAAAAGTTACGGTTTACCACAAATAAATAAACTACCAAAAAACGCAATTCAAATTATACATCAACTAGAATTAGCGAGAGATAAATCTTTAAATCGCCAATCATTCTACGATACTTCTAAATTGCCAAAAATATACCAATCATTCAAAGAAGTATTAGATTTATCAATATCCATTTTAGTCAACAAAACAATGAATAATCAAGCTTCAAATAAGCACGGTTACGCATTCTTTTTAGATATGGCCGAAATTTGGGAAATGTATTTGTTAAAAATATTCCAAGTAAAGTTTAATCTTGAAGGTTGGCAAGTAGAATCTGAAACAATACAATCCTATAAAGGAAGCTTTTATTCACGTAAATTAATTCCAGATATTGTATTAACCAAAGGTAATAAAGTAGCTGTTTTTGATGCTAAATATAAACTTATGAAAGGTCATTATTTAGATGTTGATAGATCAGATTTCTTTCAGATTCATACTTATAAGGCATATTACAATAAGAGGAATCAATTAGTAATTTCAGGTTTATTATATCCTATTACTTCAAATAATATCAAAAAAGAACCTGTAAATAGCATTTTGAATGATTATACAAAGTTTTTAATTAGTGGTATTAATATTGAAGATATAGAGAGTACGGAAGATTCATTGTTTAAGTTTAATCAATCTTCAAATGAACTTCTATCATTTATTGATTGTGAAATTAATAATTGAAATAATAAGTCCCCACAAAACAAAACCCAGTTTTTTCGTACCTCAAAACCCTCTGTCTTTTGTTTTGTTCCGCTATCCAACGCGCTTGTAGTTTTTGGTTGCCAACCCACACACAGCACATTGCTTATTTTGTCTAATCAACTATTGATTTTAATTGGTACAACAAAAAAGCAAAGAGCTGTTGCCAACGCGCACACCAAAAACTACCCCAAGCTATGTTTACATAATACAAGTTATAGTAGCAAACGGCACTTTTCAAAGGTTTGCTATCGCAGTGTTAATGCATTTTGTAGCTATAACTGGTATTATGTAAAATATCCGCTATTCCAACGCGCACATCAGAACATATAACCACATTTTGAACAAACATTAAACATCTGAATATTTTGAGGGTTACGTTAATTGATAATAATATTCGTTATCTCATTCAAGCTGCACAAAACCATCGTTAAGTCCAAGTATTCCTTACCTCAAGTCTTTGTTTGTTTCATTTCGTTAACAAATTTAAAAGTCCACTTTTCCCCACCACCCAAGTCAGCGGTTATAAAAAAACAGGTTTATAATATGCAGTAATACGCCATAGCATATTGCTTTTTTTCGTGCCTCAAAAAAACAAAAAGCTATTGCCTAAAAGTCCTGTATAAGTAGCTTGTTTAAATGCTGTTTTATCAAACAACTATTTAAAACGCTACCCATACAAACGCTTCACCCCACGCTCAAATTGGAAATAACCTATTTTTTTAAGAGTTTATGCCCCAAAAAGTGTTGTTCAATTAATTAAATACATTTCAAGATGATTACAAAAACAATCCAAATTACAGAAGTCACAATTGATGAATTAGCCGATAAGGTAGCTGATAAATTATTACTTAAAATTGAAGATTATCTTAAAGAACTATCAAAATCAAAAAATGATGAATTACTAACAAGACAAGAAGTAGCTGATTATTTAAGGATAAGTTTAGTAACAATACATTCTTGGAATAAACACGGTATTTTAAATCCAATTCGTATGGGCAACAGAATCTTATACAAAAAAAAAGATATTTTAGATGTTTTAGAAGAACAGTCAATAAATAAAAAAAGGTAGCAAATATATGTGGCTACCACAGCCAACGCGCAAGGCTATAAAGGTCAAGCCCTACGGGTTTTGAATAAAACTTTTTTCAAAAGCATTTTTCAAAATGATTAAACATTTAACCTCAAAAAACTTTTATCCAAAAACCTTGACAGCCTTATCCACGCCACAAGAGCATTAGGCTTTCTTTTTTTATTGTTTTTCTTTTAAAAAATTAATGGTGCGAAGCGTAGCGAAGCAATTTTAAATTGGATAGCTATGTCAACTTTTGAACTGAAAACACACCAAATCGGAAGAACCTACTCGCAACCTCATTTTTTTATTCTGAACAAAGGGCAAAACAGCGGAAAGCCTTTGATAAATCCCTGTCCTAATTGCTTTGTGGTAACTGTGCCAACCGAAGAAGAAAAAAACACCCTTTATCATTTATCGATGATGCTACAAATAGGCGGTTTCTATGCAAATCATCTAAAAGGTAGTGTTATTCCATTCATTTCAATAGATGATTGTAGAAAAACCTTAAATAATAGTTACACCTTATTGTTAAGTGATGAATTTGAGTTACAAAAGCATATTAATATAGTGTCAGCAATTTGTAAAAAAGAAGCTGAACTTCAAAAAGTAATTTCAAAAATGGCAGATTTAAAAGTGTCATATATACAAAATCTATTTTCTAAAAAGCATAATCGGGCAACAAAGGGCAACAAAAACCGAATCAATCTATTAGCATAGTATTTGCCATATATTACTTGTGTTGGTTAAAGACCGTACCAAGTCCGTACCAACTTCGAACAAGTATTAATTTTAAATTTTATATACAATGGGTGTTATTTCACAAGGAATCCTGGGCGGTGTATCAGGTAAAGTAGGAAACGTAGTTGGTGCTTCTTGGAAAGGTATTGACTATTTGAGAATTAAGCCTTCAAATGTGGCAAATCCACGAACAGAAGGACAAGTTAACCAAAGAAACAAGTTTACTGTTACTTTGGAGTATCTTCAACCGAATTTAGGTTTTATCAAGAAAGGGTATAAATCTTATGCGGTACAAAAAACAGAGTTTAATGCAGCAATGTCATATGTATTGAATAATGCTATTACAGGAGCTGCACCAAACTTTACTGTAGATTATTCTTTAGCTTTATTAAGTAGAGGTAATCTATCTGGAGCATTGAACCCTGCAACAGATTTAGCAACTGCGGGGCAAGTAGAATTTACTTGGGATGATAACTCTGCTGAAGGTAATGCAAATGCAACTGATAAAGCAATGATTTTAGTTTATAATCCAAGTAAAAAAGAATCAATGTATATTCTTGATGGTGCTGATAGAACTGTAGGATCTCAAATCATTACAATTCCAAGTACCTACGCAGGGGATACTGTTGAGCTTTTTATGGCATTTATTACTGCTGATGGTAGTACTGTGTCAAATAGCGTTTATTTAGGCTCTGGAACAGCTAATTAACGGTTGATGTTTAAATTATAAAACCGTTCTACACGAACGGTTTTATTTTATCGTTTAATAAGTTCTTAATTTTATCTATTATTTCTTTCCTTTGATTAGTTCTTATAATCAAATATTTGTTGCCTTATTGTTGCCTTTTTAGCTTAAACCCCTTTTAAATAAGGGTTTTTTAATTTCCGATAGGAAATTCAGCCGTTATTGCGCTTACACGTTGTTACCCAACGTTTTTTATAAATATATTTTATCTCCTTTCGGATTTTCTTTAGTTGTCCATCTTCTATATTCGTTGGTGTATTTTCCACGAAATCTGTCCATAGAAGCTTTAAATTGTCCAATAATTAAAATCGCATCACTATTTGTCGGTAATGTTTCTTCATCTAGTAAATCTAGAAAGTCAATCGTTGGCTCATTTTTAAGACCTTCTTTAATTTTAATTAAAAGTCTATTTACATTTTTTACCTTAAATGCATTTAAAGGCTCATCAGGTTTCTTTTTAGAGAATTCTTTCATTTCAAGATAAACAGATTCCAATAACTGGTTTAACATTTTGAAATGTTCAACTTCAGCTTCTGTTGGTAAATATTTTTTAGCCATTATTTTTTGATGTTTTTTGGTGGATAAGTTTCACGTTTGTTAGATTTTTTCCAATAATAGTAAATTTTAGCAATTCCTCCACTAGAAGTCCATTCTACGTGTGAGTATATATTCTTTTCTCTAAAACTTTCCATACAGTTAAGGTATTGCGAAAGCACTAATGTAACATCACTATTACTCGGAATTTCTTCTTCTAAAAAAGCCTCAAAATCATCAAATGGTTTATATTTCTTTCCAAGAATTTTATTACTGCTTTTAAGTACTTGATTAACTAATTTTAGTTTAAAGTTATTTAGTGCATCATTATATGATTTTTTGGATAATGTCGATACTTCAACGTGAAGTCCTTCTAACTGATTTAAGGTTTTTTCAAATATGTCTATTTCTTCTTCTGTCATAACTTCTAGGATGGGCAAGCCCTTATAAATTCAATATATTTTTTCTTAATTACTTCAATAGGATTTCTTTGTTTACTAATGAAGACTTGTGTCATTAATTTTAAATCAGAATCGTCCAAAATTAAAATACATCTTCTTTGACCTGACCAAAGGTCTATTGTATTTTTAAAAACTTTTTTTGGCGGTGGTTTTCTAGTAATAATTATTCCAAATCGACCAAATTGGTCATTTAAATATCTGTTTAGTTGAAAAATATGTTCTCTACTAACCTCCGCAACATTTTTTAATTCAAATACTATTTGCTTGGAATCATAATCGTTATAAATTTCTTTTAGAAAATCAGTCGAAGTGTTATTATAGAAAATCAAATCTCTTATTAATACTCCTGAATCAGTTCTGCTTTGTTCTTGTGCAAAATCTAAATGTGGATATAGTAATGAGGCTAAAAGTTGGCAAGTGTTATCTTCAAACTTTCTATCTGCATTATCTGTCTTTCCAGTAGGTAGTTTTGTTATGGTAGAAATTTTTCTTTTAGCGGAAGTTATAGGTATTTGATTAAAAAGTGGGTCATTTTTACAATCCTCACTTTGTTTTTCCTTTATTGCAGTATAAGCTTTTACTATATCATAATTATGTCGATTAAAATTCAAAAGCTTGATTCTGTCTGGAAATTCATCTCCTTTATTATGAATATTATTAACGTAATAATTTTTAAAATAATCGTCTGGATTTATCCAAGGAATATGTTTCAACCATCTTTTTGGTGTAAATAGAATTGGTTCTTTTGTAATTGGGTTAATGGGTAAATGTGTTTCCTCTTTTCCAAATTCTAATTTCTTTGGATTATAAATATTATTAAGTGTTACTTTTTCAATTGGTATTCCATATTTTTCGCATTGTTCAATTGTGAAATCAACCAAAAAGGATTGAATAAAATTACAAGAAATATCACTAACTCTATCTTTAGAGAAATTTTCAACTAACAATTGTAATTCCTCAAAATGGACAAATCCATTTTTTTGAATTTGTGGAATTGAATTAAATTGATTTAAAATTTTAGCAGATAATTTTTCTCCAATTCTTTTGCCTTTTTTTGTTTTTGAATTCCCAAGTCCAACTTCATCACATTCTGAAGTTCTGATTAATAATTCAATCGCTTCTTTTTCTTTTCCTTTATTGAATAAATGACCAATATGGTTAAAACTATTTGTAATTAAAAGATGCAAAGAAGTATCTTGAAGTGATGGCGATTTCCACATCAAAAATGGGTCAACGTATAAAGGAATATCTTCATCAATAAATGGAATTGCAAAATCGACCTCTTCTTGTGTTATTGGAATATTAAAAAAGTCATTAAGTCTTGGTCGTATTATGCTCATTTTCTAATGTTGGGTAACGTGTTCGTGTATGGTTTCGTTGCGTCTGCACTAAGGTAGTAAATAAACAGAAACCTATTGTTCAGAAGCGACAGAAATTCCGATAGGAATTTCCAAGCAATGAACTATACACGTTGTTGGCAATAGTTTTTTTAATCAAATTGTTTATTTCTTGTTCCGAAAACATAATTTCCTAAAATTATAATCAAACCAATTCCGATTATTAAAGTCAGATAATAATTAAGACCGATATTCACTACATAACAGAATAAAGAAAGAGTTCCGAAAAGATAAAATACTGTCATAATTCTACTTATTAGATTCAGTTTTGGCTTTAAGTCCGTTATTTTTTTAATAATCCGATTTCCCATTTGAAAGTACAAATAGTGAATTCCAAAAATAGCTCCAAGAATAACATAGAAGATATTTTTTTCTAGTCCTTTTATATCAATATTCAACAATCTCAATGTCGAAAGCACATTGAAAAAAAATAGAATAGAAAGACAAAATAAAGTTGACCATTCAGGAATAGATTTGTTCGTTCTCGAAATTGATAAATAAATATTCATGTAAATTATTTCGTAAAAGTTCATTTCTCAAATTATTGCCAACGACTGCGGATATGTTTCGTTGCGTTTGTGAAGGGATTTAAAGCTTGCTTTAAAATACCGAGAACAAGTAAGCGACGAACAAAGAAAAGAACCCTTGCGAAGCAATGAAATATATACATTGTTAACTACTGTAACAATCTTTGGTTATCCACTAGTTTCGATGACAAGTTAAGAAGATTGTAGAAATAAAATAAATATTAATGATAAATAAATTGAATTATGAAAACAAAAACTAAACTAAAAATAAATATGATTTTGTTAATTATCAATCTTTTAGTGCTTGCCACACAACTATTCCTATATTTATGAGAGCAAATAAAACGTTAAGCCAAGTAGCAATCATATTTTTGCTTTCATTTTTCTTGTTTATTTTAGCAACTCTTTTATTTAGCTTATTCGCTTCAATATTTGATTTAGCTAATCTAACTTCTAAATCTAATAGTTTTGTTTCTTTTTCTCTTTGTTTAACATTTTCTTGTTTCTTAATAATAAGATTTTTTTTAATTAATCTAAAACCACCATCATCTAAAAATAATTGTGTTAACCCATTAGGTTCTATTGGCTTATTACGAGCTTTGTGTAATCGATTAAACACTTTAGAATTTATAGATTCCATTTCATCTATAAGATTATTTATTTGGTCTGTATTGAGTTCTGGAAACAAATCTCTTTTAATTAAAGAAGCATTGCATCGAGAATTTACATTCTCTTTTCTTAAAATAAATTCAAGAATTAAATCATATTTTTCAGCATCCATATTTAAAATATTAAGTCAAGGCGTAGCCTTGCTGGGTTCTTTTTTTTGTTATCCGCAGTCGTTAGCTACAATTAGCGGAACAAGTGAAATTATGACTTGTCATTGTTTCGTTCTGCGTATGCGATACCGAAGCGAACATTGTGTTAAGAAACCGTATTTTTTTAGCGCAGCGAATCAGAAAAAATCGAGTTTCAGCAATGGAGCTGAGGTTGAGTTTATTGTAGCTAACGGTTTTGTGTATGATTTCGTTGCGTATTTCAGCAACTAATTTAGCAAATACAAACCGAATAGAAAATCCGCGAGGATTTTCGTAAGTAAGCCTAAACTAGCAATGAATTATACACAATGTTAGCTACAGTTTTTACTTTTCGTATTTGATTTTCCTTGTCAAGACCTGATATTTTTTTCTTTTTCCGTTTACTATTTTGTAAATCACTTTCTTTTTCCAATTCAGATTCTTGTCGTATTGATATTCGTATTCGTAATTCTTTGACTTTATTAAATTTCCGTTTTCGTCATATTCTAAACCATCTAAATCTTTAATTGAAAAGTCAATTTTGTGTTTACTTTCAGATATTGTTTTTCCATTATCATCAAAAACTTTGGTTATAACAAAATTATTCGGATAGTCATATTCAGCGATTTCAGTTCCGTAAGAGTTGGAATTTCGGGTATTCAACTTTAGTTCGATTGGATGTCCATTTTCATTATTCTTTAGAAACGTTTCTCTTAAAAGCTGATTGTTCTGATTTCGGTCAGTAATTTTTATCATATATCCATTTTCATCGTATTCGTAAGTTGCTGTTTCAGAGCTATAACCAATAACTGGATGCCAACGTTCTATTTTTCTTTTTAAACTCCGAATTCCAGTTGAGTCAAAAATTCGGGTTAGTCGAGTTTCCAATTTACCATTTTCTCCATACCTCAATTCGGATGTTATTTTGTTCAAATGGTTTACTATGATTATATCTTTTTTGGTTTCAGTTCCGCTTTTGTTATAGAAAACTGTTGTCTTTGATATTTCCTTTACTTTAGAATCTGTTCTTAAATCAATAGGATTATCGTGACGCAAAGCAGAAAATATGCTTTGAGAATAAGATTCAAAGCAAATTAAATTGAATAGTATTATGAAAGTAGTTCTAATGTTCATTCAAATTGTAGCTAACGACTGGCGTGTATGTTTTGTTGCGTTTGTGAAGGGATTTAAAGCTTGCTTTAAAATACCGAGAACAAGTAAGCAACAAACTAAAAAATAGCCCTCATTGCTTTAGCAATGAAATATACACTGTGTTAACCGCAGTAATTAACACGTATGATTGGTCATACGCAATAGCAATTTAATAAATATATAGTTATGAAAATAACCAATAAGGATATTGCAAGATTTATTCTTTGTGAGAAAAATCGAGAACATCTCTTACGAAGTCGGTTTTGTGCCATTGAGAAAACTTGTCCGTCCAAGCCAAGAGCTTTTCGTCAACGACTTCTTCTATTTCGCTTGGTAGCGTTCCTTTACTTAGTTCTAATATTTCTAGTTGTGTTTTTAGTATTGCTCTATTGTAATAGTCATTGTATAGGTTTTTTGAAATAAAGTGAAGAATTAACTGTCCGTTATCAAAATTAAGTTTTGGATTGTTTAATTCATTTTTCAGGTCATCAAAATTCATAATATGGTTTTTAAATTGATACTATATAAAATTTTAAGTCACCAACGCAGTTGGTGCAAGGGCTATTTTTTAGTTACACGCCAGTCGTTAACCGCAATTAGCGAATCTTTAGCCTTTTGGTTAACCAAATTGCGGATTTGCGTATGTGAAACCTTGTCATTGCGTTTAAAAATTTTTAGCGTAGCGAGGCAGAAAATTTTAGCAATGATGAGGTTGAGGTTATTGCGGTTAACGTGTTTGTGTATGGTTAGTTGCGTGGTTAAGCAACTAATTTAGCAAACAAATACGAACCCGAGAAAATTCCGAAGGAATTTTCCAAGTAAGCACTTGCCAAAGCAATTAATTATACACGTTGTTAGCCATAGTATTTTTAATTTCCGAATGGACTTTTGGCGTTCATAAACGGACTTTCAAAGGTTGTCCAATCAGTTGTTTTTAATGATTTCCCATCAGTATTCATTGGTGTGAACCTAACTTTATATTTTCCTTTATTCTTATAAGTAAATGCTCCTGCACACATTCCGTGTCCAACATTTAGCTTACCATTCCATTCTTTAATGTAAAATACTTTTTTATCGTTAGTGCTCAAGTCAACAACTTCTGTCTTATACCAAATTTCAGATTCCGATTTATTTTTTACATTAAAAATTGCATTTGCCGATGGTCCACAACCATAGTGTATAACTTCGGTCTTTTCAAATTCAACATTCAAGTTAGAATCCAGGTTTTCGAGTTCTTTTTTGTCCGTCGTTTTCCAATAGACTTTTTCTCTTACCTTTTTTTCTCTGTTGTATTGCTTCATTTCTCTTCCCTCATTTTCGGTTTGGTCAGAGTATTTAAGATAGTATTTTGTATTAGGCTTTAATTCCGATGTTGGACAAAATATAGCTTGAGTTAATTGCATTTGTCCAGTATAAAATTCTTGAAGATTCAGTTCAATTAATTCTCCATTTTCACTTTCAAGGTATACTTTTCTGTTTTTAAAACTTTTTATTGTTTTTTGACTAAATGCATATCCTTGAATAATGAATCTTGAATTCAAGCCAATTTCTTTTGTTTCTGGAAAGAAATACATTGCACTCATTGAACATTCCGCAAATGCTGTTTTAATTCCGAAAGTCAATAATAAAAGAAGTATGATTTTTTTCATAATGTTAGTTTCTTAAATGACCTCAAATATCGTTCCGTTCATATTATGGCTAACAACGTGTTCGTGTATGGCTTGTTGCGTTGGCGAGAACTAAGTTAACAAAAGAAAACTAACCATTAGGAAAATCCGCAGGATTTTCCGAGTACACACAAACCAAGCAATTGGTTATACACGTTGTTGGCTGTTGGCTAATTCAGTTAATTATCCATGTCCAACAATATCTTTATCCCAATCCAACCATTTGTTATATATCAAATTTTTTAGGTTTTCCAATTCCGAGTGTTTTTCCGCAAGAGGATAAACAGATTCTTTCATTTTTTTCATTTGAGAATCCGTCAAGTTTTCATTCCATACTAATTCCGTTCCGTATTTTATTATTCCATTTATATGTTCATGACTGAGTGCTTTCTCAAATTTATTCCAATCTGATATCAACGTCTCAGTGTGTCTTTTTTTTCGTTTAGATAACCAGATAAAATATCCGATAAGTATGAGTAGAGGAGTAGAAAAAGTAATAATAAGTAATAATCCGTTATCCATGTTTTTTTTCCGAGCTTACTGCCAACGTTGATGTATATTGTTTGTTGCGTGTTTCAAGCACTAAATTTAGCAAATAAAAACCAAATAGAAAATCCGAGAGGATTTTCGTAAGTAGGCTATTACTAGCAATAAATTATATACGGTGTTAGGCAACGTATTTATTTTGCACAAGTTTTAAATTTCCCTTTAAATTCTCGCTTTATAATTTCGTCTTTTACTCCTTGTTCTTTTAGTTTTCCAGCAGAATAGTTTTGGGTCAGATAGATTGAATAATAGCCTACTATTTTTTTTGACTCAAAAGGGTTTGAATTCAGTTTTAATTCAACGCTATCCACTATAAAAGTCATTTCACTTCCATCAATTACATCGGTTGATTCGTCATATTCAGCTTTTATAATTTCCAGTTGTGAATTCAGTTCAAGAGTTATGTAATGTCCTGTAAATCCATCGTTGGCGTTGTTATTTATTATAATATTTTTTCCAGCTTTTTTTAATTCGAACATTTTATCAACCAATTCATATTCCATTTTGCAATCGTGTGGGAAATATGAATCTTCTTGGTCATATGAATTAATTTCAGATATTTCTGCTAGTCCTAATTTTTCGTTATTCGAACAACTGAAATTGAGAATAATTACAGAAATCAGTAGAATGTACTTTCGGATTGGTTTTTTCATATGTTGCCTAACGTGTTTGTGTATGGCTATTTGCGTAGGCGAGAACTAAGTTAACAAAAGAAAACGAACCAGAGGAAATTCCGATAGGAATTTCCAAGTAGGCTAGAACCAAGCAATTGGTTATACACGTTGTTGGCAAATCGTTTTTTAATTAGAGTATAATTCAAAGTTATCAAGCATAAATTCATTCAGTTTGATTTCCTCTTCACTTAAAACTCCATCTCCGTTAACAGAAACAACTACAATAGCTTTTTCTTCTGAGTATATTTTCCAGAGCCAGTCGTTGCCATCCTTTTTATATTTTCCACTAATTTTTAATCCGTTTCCGAATTGTTCTATTTTCGGTTCTGTTTGTAATTCATATCCTTGAGTAACTTCAGTTATAAATTCTGTTAGCACTTTAGCATCAACTTCTCCGTTTGATTCATATCCAGAAAGAGTCATATTTGTTTCTCCGTTCTGCGAAGTTATTGTCACAATTCCGTCTTCATCTTCGTTTACAAAATAATCTTTCGGATGAAATATGTGATATCGTTCCGTTGCTGGAATATATTTAATCATTTCAGTTTTTGACATACAGGATGAAATAAATGAAATTAATATTAATGCTATGACGAAATTTAATTTTGAGTTCAATTTTCAAATGTTTGCCAACGTGTTTGTGTATGGCTTGTTGCGTTGGCTAGAACTAAGTTAACAAAAGAAACCGAACCAGTAGGAAAATCCGCTAGGATTTTCCGAGTACACACAAACAGAGCAATTGGTTATACACGTTGTTAGCTAACGTTTTATTTTAATAATTCCACGAAAGTATTATTTGTCCAAACCTCAGTATCGATGGCGAAATAATTCCTATTCAGATTTAATTTTTCTGGAGTAGAATCTATTTTAATAAATCTTAAATCACTAATATGACCTTCGAAACTCAAATTTCCGTAATTTTTATAATCAAACTCAATTATATTTTTGTCAGTTCTAATTTCTTCATGAATTAAAGAATCATTGACTTCTTGTAAATAAGTAAATATTACATTTCTAGAATGTATTTTAGAATCAGGAACACTATCAGCAGGAGAATAGAATCGTATTGTACCTTTTAAAAAAGAGTCAGTTTTTTTTCCACTAATTTTTAACACATAATGTTTACTTCTAGAATTATCAAGTATTCCATTTTTAAAATATCTTACTTGGTTCCAAAAGGTGTCTTTTTCTTTAGAAACATAAACTTCATATTCTTCTCTAATATCTTTATCATTGTCATAATAATAGTTGACTACACGATATGTTTTTGTTGTATCTTTCTCAGTTTTAGTCTGTTCTGCTATTGGTTTGTTTTTCTCTTTTTTTTGACAACTAACAATTGTTAAAATCAGAAGTAAAATTATTATCGATTTGTTCATTTCTCAAATGTTAGCTAACGTGTTTGTATATGGTTTGTTGCGTGTTTTAAGCATCTAATTTAGCAAATACAAACCAAATAGAAAATCCGCGAGGACTTTCGTAAGCAGGCGAGAAGCCAGCAATAAATTATATACGGTGTTGGCAACAGGCTTTATTCACAATTATTATAATCTTTAACAATTTCAAATAATTGGTCAGATTTATATTCGCCATTATTAATTTTTTGAACTAATGGTTTACAGTCAGAAAAGTATCTAACAGCAGTTTTCTTGAATGACTTAAAAATATTTGCGAAAAATCTATTACTAACATATTTTTCATTACTTTTTTTTACATAATACAAGCTCTTATCGTTTTGAATAATTGTAGTACTATTTCCATTGTCCAAATACATATTTTCAACTCCTTTTTTTAGGTATAATGAAACTTTTCCTTCAATAAGAACTTGCATTAGCTTTGATTTATTCTTTTTAGTTGGTACAAAAGTATATTTAGCTATTTTACTTGAGTTTGTTTTCACAATAAAATATTCAACTTCATCTTTTTTATATTTCACTTTCTTTTTCGATTTTTTCGATTTTTTAAAGAAAATTTTATTGGTTCCGCCAACACCTCTCAAACCAATTAAGTCTTTTGTGGTTGAAGAATTCTCAAACTTAACCACTCCTTTTAGAGTATCATTATTTTTTAAAACTAATTTTCCTGAATACCATTTATTTGAAAAAGTTCCATTTTTACCTAATGATACTTGAGAAAAGCTAAAATTAGATATTAGTAAAAAAAAGATTATTAATTTCAATTTATTTTTCATGTTCGTTATTTTTTACAGCTTGTTGCCAACGTGTTTGTATAAGATTAGTTGCGTGTTTTAAGCACTAAAGTTAGCAAATAAATCACAGATAGAAAGTCCGCGAGGACTTTCGTAAGTAGGCTAAAACCAGCAATTAATTTTATACGGTGTTGGGCGTAGTTATTATTCATAAAATGCTCTTCTAATTACATTTCTCAAATCTTCTTTTGGTTTTATATGAGTTATTAAATTCAATTCCTCAATTCTATATTTTATTGAAGTCTTGCTAATTCCAAAATATTCAGACAAATAATCTATAGTTTTATAATAGTCTTTTTGATTAATTCTCTGTTCGTCTAAATATATATGATATGGACGACTAATTCCTATGCTCGAACGAAAAGCTGTTAAATGCGGAATAAATAATATTTTTGGTAGAAATAGAGCAATAGCAAATTTATTAGCTTGCCACTCAATCCAATTCCTATCATTTACTAAATCGTGTCTATCTGTAAAGAAATTATATTCAGAATCTTGAAAGTCATTATATTGTTCTTGATTAACTTTCAATTTGCTATGAAGAAAAAAATGTCCTAATTCGTGACCTAATACAAAACGAAATTTTTCAGTTTCTAATACAGATTTATCTATAAATATTTTTTTTGCTTTAAGGTCAAAAAAGCCTGATATTTTTTTTCCGTTTACTGTTTCTAAATGTTGAGTGAAATCAAATTTCAAATCATATTCATATTCTAAATGCTTAATAAAACTGTCGATATTAATACAAAAGCGTAAATCGTTATATTTTTGCAAAATTGGAAGTGCTAAATTCTCAATTTTTTCTGCTGTTAATTTTTTTAAACCTTTTACTTTCTTTAATCCTAAAGTCTTTTTGATGAAATTAAAGAAAATTTTATCTGGATTATTCTTTTCTTCTTTCTTTTCGTTTTTTTCAGTTCTGTGAAGTAGAATAGAATGGTTGTCTTCTTTATCTACTTCGATTAACATCATTCTCTTGTTTTTTGCAAAAGTTAAACCTCCTGACTGAAATTTGTTGTCAGTTATCATAACTCCTTTTACAGCACCTCCAGAAACTTGGTTAAATTTAGTATGAAATTCTTCTACGTCATCTACAGGAACATTGTGTCCTGAAGGCGAACTTTTACATTCAATAAGATATAATAAAGTGTATCTTTTCGCATTTTTTGGCCATATTTCGATAGCCAAATCAAAAATTATTTCTTTTTCTCGGTCTTTAGAATAATAACCTTTTTGCTTATAAACAACAGCAGAGCTTTTAGAAATTCCTAATTCGTCATTCTCGATTGCTTTTTGAATCAAGTCATATGATTTAGCCTCAAATTTGTCTCCGATTTTTACTGTGTTCATTGATTTTCTCGATGTCTTTTTTTAATTACGCCCAACTTGTTTATATATGGTTTGTTGCGTGGTTTAAGCACCTAATTTAGTAAATAATTACTGACAAAGAAAATCCGCGAGGATTTTCGTAAGTAGGCAATAAGCCAGCAATAAATTATATATGTTGTTGTAGCACGTTTTTTTATTTATGAAAGAACAATTAAATCTATTATTATTCCAATTATTAAAAGTCCAAGTATTTGTAAATATCCTGTTTTTATTTTTTTCTTTCCTAATATTACAGAACTTCCAATTACAATTCCTAAAATTCCCATAAAAATAAAGAGAATTAATGTCCAGTTTGGATACATAAAAGCAAATAAAATATTTGTAAAATGATATTGATATAAAAGAATTCCATAATGGTAAATCCAAAATATTGACATTAAAATCTGTAAAATTCCGTTAATTTTAGATTTGTTATTCAAGCTTTTGTTTTTAGATTCCAACCCATAATTCCACCAACTAAAATTGTTGGAATTATTCCAAATAGAATTATCCAAAATAAGGGTTTAATATAATAATCGATTAAAGCATTTTTCAACCCGTTTTCTTGTCCAATATTTTCAATTCCTTCTTGTAGAAAACCAACTGTCGAACCAAAAAATATTCCGATTAATAAGATTGATAATAGACCAATTATTCCAATTAAAATAGAATTCCAATTTTTATGGTTAATTAAATATTCCATTTTCTTTCCTATGTAATTTCCTGAAATATAAAGAGCTGTAATTCCAATTCCTAAATTTAAAGGCCAATCAGATATGATGTCAATCAAATCACTAAACTTTCCAAACATAGAAATAATTATAATTCCTGCAATTATTAGGTTTACAGTAATTCCAATATATGCTAAATTCTTTCCTTTATTCAATGTTTTCGGTTTTTCACTCAAATGTGCTACAACGGTCTAGTATAAGAATAGTAGCGGATTTTTACGCACTAACTTTTCGGTTAAATGCAGACCTTCTTTGTATTTATTTACTTTCGTTTTAGCGATTAAACCGCTATTATTTTTATACATTGTTGTAGCCAGTGCTTTATTCCACTTTTACTGATAAAAAGTTTTTATAATTCGGGTCAGACGAAAAACCAAAGGAAACAAGAACTTCTCCATCGGAATTTGTTGTTAAACATTTTCGGTCTTTTGAAATACCTGTACTTTTTTTATATACTGACCAACCTCTACTTTTTGCAGAGTACCTTGCGTTTGCACTTGTTTCACAAAACCTTCCATCAGACACTACTGTCAATCTAGGATTAACTAAATCCATAAAATCTGTATTGTAGCCAGATTCTCTTCCGTGATGTGGTGCAAGTAATATATCTGAATTTTTAATTGCTTTTTTAAATGATTCCCTTAAGAGCAATTCCTCAAATGAACATTTTTCATTATCTCCAGGTATTACAACTTTAATTCCAGCATATTCAATTACAGTTACTATACTATGATTGTTAAAATTATTATGGTTACAACTAGAAGGGGTAAAGGATTGAATATTTAATCCTCCCCAATTATCAGGATTTGATGCACTATCTGTGCTATCAGCACCTACAGGTGAATTATAACGGTCATTAATTTCACAATATTTTTTAAACTTGGGCTTATCCTTTTCTTGAACTCCATCCATTACTTCCTTGTTCGTAATATGTTTTGGTCGTCTAAAAACTTTTGGGTCCAAAAGGTCAAAATTTAAAATATCATCAATGTGGTCTAAATGAGGATGAGTCACAATTACGTAGTCAAGTTGCTTAACTCCATAATTATTTTTCAGATGTTTTAGTGGACTAAACTCTATGTTACTTCCAGAATAATCTCCCGTTCCTAAATCTATTACGATATGTCTGTCATTAGGTGTTTTTATATATGCTGAATGTCCGTGTTGAACATCCCAAAATACAACTGTACATTCTTTACTCATCTAAATTTGCTTTTATTCGTTTGGTTATAAATTTTGTCTGTTTCTTATATGATAAAACAAACAGAACAAGTAGAAAAACCAACCCTATTGTTATATTCCAATTACTCAGCCATATAAGTTTACTTTCTAGCCAATTATAAAATTTTAAAAAACCAATTGTTACTATAAGGGCGATAATTGTCCGATACATATTATTAACCTCAGATAGTAAATCAATTTTTTCATCTTTTTTAGAAGCTTTAACGAAGTCCTTATAATTCTCAAATTTGGTTATCTTCATTTTTTTCAAAATCGGTGCAATAATTAATGAACCAATTCTACTAATTATCATACCTAAAAAATAATAGACAAATGCATTAGTCAGAATATCAGTTGGTATAGTTAAGTCATATTCTTTAGTCGCCCAAAAACCAAATACAGCTCCGGGAAGTAGATAATTGAATATGTTATAAGATGATATTTTTTCGAGTATTTCTTTCATTTTGTTTTAATCTATGCAGTTCATCGCATTGGCTACAACTAAGGGGTTAAACGTAGTTCAGCTATGATAACGAAGATACAATAAAATGGATAACAATTCTATGATAAGCCTCTTCCTTATAAGATTATGGAATTGTTCATCAATTAGATGATGTTAATCATCGTAAATTGCCATTTTATTTTATTGGGAGTTAGAGAAGCTGTACCAAATTACTTTTAACCGACGATGTTACACGTTTTAGCTCGAAGCTTGCTAAAGGCGATATACTTATATTTAGTTCAAACTAGTAATTTGGTTTAACCCCTTAGATGGAACACATTTACTTTAAGGACGGGAGTGCGAAGCACGAAGTAATTAAAGTTCGCCTTTGGCGAATGTGTTCCATCGGTCTTGTGTATGAAACGTAGCGTATAAATAAACACTAACTTTTCGGATTTAGCACGAGCCGAATTTTTTATTTTTATGTTTAATTTTCTTTTATAAATATAACCAAATAAAAAATTTGGCGTACTTTGTAAATATACAAAAACCTCTCGAAAAGCCTGTAATAGCTATGTTTTATACACGTTGTTGTGCATAGTGCTTTTTCCGTTCAGCTTGTCTTTCCGATGTTTGTTATTTAGTTCTAAATTGAGCGTTGGCAAGACATACTCTTTTGCAATTTTTGGCGTAGCGTTGGCTTTAGCGAATTGCGAATGTGTATGGCTTTGAGCGTTGGCTTTCATTCTAAATTGCTCTTTCTTGATATAAGTATTCTTGAAATCCGATAAAGGTTTCTCTAATCGACTTAATATCTCCTAATTCACGTTTTGCATCTGCAATAGCTTTGTATTTCAATTCCAATAAATTCGGAAGTTTAGAATCGTCTAATTCGTCAACTCCTTCTTTTACGTATTGTTCCAACACAAAATTCAAAAACTCTTGTTGCTTTTGGTTGTAATCATTCATTTGAATTTTTGCTCTTCCTGCTCTTTCCAATCTTGGAACAAGGTCTTTGTGATAAGCAACATAACTTAACACATCAAAAAGGTCGCTATCTTCTCCGTGAATTAGGTTTCTCAAATCTTCTAATTGCGAATTTGTATATCCTTTTTCGCTTAATTCTGTGAGCAGTTTTTTACGAGTGCTTGGTAAACTCCAAAGTTGGCGTAATTCATTTTCGTTTGTAAAGAATGTAGGTAAATCGCCAAACAATTGTTCAATAAATTCTTGAGAGGAAATCGGTTTTCCTGTTGGGCTCCAAAATGAAGTTTTAACCATTGAATCTATTTCTCTCACTTTGTTATCAGAGAGTTTAACTTTTATCATTCTTCTTGGTGGCGTTTCACAAACACAAGGAATATTATCACATTCAGGACAAGGTTCAGGTTCAGGTCTTTCGCAAACACAAGGTGTTTCTCCACAAATATTGCAAGGTCTTGGTGTTCCTCCTCCTGTTGGTTGTTCAGGTTCTAACGGTTCTCCATCCCATTCTGGGTCTTGGAAATGATTGTGAGCATTAACGAAATCAAAAATTGTAAAATAATCTTTTCCATCAAAAAGTCGAGTTCCTCTACCAACTATTTGTTTAAATTCAACCATTGAATTAACTGGTCGCATTAAAACGATATTTCTAATTTCAGGTGCATCAACTCCTGTACTTAACTTCTGTGAAGTTGTTAGAATTGTTGGAATACTCTTTTCATTATCTTGAAAATCTCTTAAATGTTGCTCTCCGATTTTTCCATCATCCGCAGTTACTCTATGGCAATAATTTGTATTTCTACTTTTGGCATATTGATTAATTAAATCTCTAACTGCTGCTGCATGAATTTGAGTTGCACAGAAAACCAATGTTTTTTGGTTTTGATTTATAGAATCCATGAAGAGTTTTACTCTGTATTCTTCTCTTGCTTTAATCTCAATAATTCTATTAAAATCAGCTTCTGTATATTCTCTACCTTCTTCAATTTCGCCTTCTACTTCATCATCAGAAGTATAGGTGTAATCATCTATTGTAGTATCTATTTCTTTGACTTTAAAAGGCGTTAAGAAACCATCATTAATTCCGTCTTTTAATTTATAACTATAAACTGGCTCTCCAAAGTAATCATAGGTATCTCCATTTACATCTCTTCTTGGTGTTGCTGTTAAACCCAATTGTACAGCAGGCGAGAAGTAGTCCATTATTGCACGCCAAGAACTTTCGTCATTTGCACCACCTCTGTGGCATTCATCAATAATGATAAAGTCGAAAAAATCATTTGGATATTGACCGAAATTAAAATTAGAAACATCATAAACTACTTGTGGTTCTGCTGCTTGCAATTCCTCTTCTTCTTCAAATTCCGTTTCCGTTTTAACATTGGTCATGAAACTTTGAAAAATAGTAAAAAAGATACTTCCGTTTTTTGGAACACCACCTTTCTTTTTAATTTCGGAAGGTCGAATACGTACCTTGATATTTTCATCTATTGTATCAAATGCATTGAAAGCATTAAAAGCTTGGTCTGCTAAAATGTTTCTATCAGCCAAAAACAAAATTCTTGGTGCTCTGCTTGCATCACGTCTTAAATTCCATTTAGCATGAAATAATTTCCAAGCTATTTGAAACGCAATAGCTGTTTTTCCTGTTCCTGTTGCCAATGTTAGTAGAATTCTGTCTTTTTTTTCAGAAACAGCTTCTATTACTTTGGCGATTGCATTCTGTTGATAATATCTTGGTTGCCAAGTTCCACCTCTATCCTCAAATGGGATTGCAAAAAGGCGGTCTTTCCAATTGGCAATTTCAATTTTGTAATCTTCTTTGGGTGTTGGGTAGGTCATTTCCCAAAGCTCGTCTGGTGTTGGGTATTTAGATACATCTCCTTCTGTAGCTTCTTCTATATCTATTCCGTAAATTTTTAAACCATTTGTAGCATAACTGAAACGAATGTTGAGGCGTTCTGCATAATCTTTGGCTTGACCAACTCCATCTGTATAATATAAATCTCTTTTTTTTGCTTCTATTAAACCAATTCTTCTGTTTTTGTATTCTAAAACGTAATCAGCAAAAAGAGGTGTTGCTCTTCTGTTTTGACCAATTAAACGACCTTTGGTAATAGGAAACTCCAAACGCAAACGACTGCCTTCAACAATTCCCCAACCTGCTTCACGCAATGCTGGTTCTATTAAATCATGTTTAGTTTGTGCTTCGTTCATGTTAATTTTCTGCTAATTCATTATTTTCAATTAAAAACGGTAAACCAGAAACAGATAATTTAAGCTCTTCAATTAAAGCTGAATTTGCTTTAATATTAAGTTCTACTTGGTCTGTGATTTCTTTCATCCTATCCAAAACTTCAACTATTTGATTTTGAATTTCAATTGGTGGAATAATTAAAGGACAATCTAAAATATCCGATTTCCTCAAATTAGTCTGGTTTTCTCCATTATTGAATTTTAAATAGTGCTTGTTTCTATTTAATTGATAGTATAAAAATTTACTATTAAATCTATCTGAACGTATTGCACAAATACGTTGATTCAGAGAATATTTATCATCTTCATCAATTAAGAAGCATTTTGCAAGTGCTTTTCCATTTGGTACATCACTCATCACGAGAACTACATCATTTTCGAATAATGGAAAAATTTGATTTTGAGTAAATTTACGTACTTCTCCTTCTGTCGAAATAAATTTAGAATTTACAACTACAAAATCGCCATTGATGTCAATTGCTTTTTCATGTGCTTTACCATTAAAGAAATCACAGGATTGACCTAATGTACTTATTTCCCATTCTTCTTGCCTGTTGGAATCCAAAGCCTGTAAGTATCTCTGAAAAAAACCATCATTTAATAATTGATTTGTTTCATCATTAAGTGATGTAATCTCTTCAACAATATCATTTGGTAACCTGTCAGAAATCTCATCCGCTTTATTTGGGTTACTTATTTTTAAATCAAAACTATTCTCGTCAATTTCGGAAACGTGAGTAAACCAAGAATTGTCTGAAACTTCAAAATTGTTCTGCTTTTCTAAAAACTCTACTAAATCATTATCCGCTAAAGGTGAACGTTTACCTAAACTTCTATCAACTTTAAGTTCGTAAGTCCAAATCTTTTTTGTTGGTGAACCTTTTGTGAAAAATAAAACCACAGTTTTTTGACCAACTCCAGTAAAAGTACCTACTGGTAAATCTAATATTGTATGTAAATCACAACTTTCTAATAAATGTTTCCTTAATGAAATAGAAGCATTATCGGCATTACTTAAAAAAGTGTTTTTTATAACTATTGCAGCTCTACCACCAGCTTTTAAACTTTTAATAAAATGTTGAAGAAACAGCGAAGCTGTTTCTCCTGTTTTTATATCAAAGTTTTGTTGAACTTCTTTTCTTTCTTTTCCGCCAAATGGTGGATTTGCTAAAATTACGTGATAACGGTTTTTCTCTTGAATATCACGAATATTTTCTCCCAATGTATTTACATGAATAATATTTGGTGCTTCAATGCCATGAAGAATCATATTCATAATTCCAATTACATACGCCAAATTCTTTTTCTCTTTTCCGTAAAGCGTTTCTTCTTGTAAGGTTTTAAGATTGTCGGTTGTTTTTTCCATGCGTTCGTACATGTATTCGTACGCCTCGCATAAGAAACCACAAGAACCTGCTGCACCATCATAAATTTTTTCGCCAATTTGTGGGTCAACTACGTTAATCATAGCTCGAATTAATGGTCTTGGTGTGTAGTATTGTCCACCATTACGACCTGCATTTCCCATGTTCTTAATCTTGCTTTCGTACAAGTGACTTAATTCATGTTTATCGGTTGAAGCTCGGAAAGGCAATTCGTCTGCGTATTCTAAAATTTCACGCAAGTTGTAACCACTTTGAATTTTGTTTTTTAGTTCAGAGAAAATTTCCCCAATCTTATATTCAATGGTTTTAGGATTATCAGCTTTTTGTTTGAATTCTGCTAAATATGGAAATAAACGGTTATCTACAAACTGAACCAAGTCTGGTCCTGTCATAGCTTTGTGATGGTCTAATTTTCCGTCAGCACCTTTTGGCATTGCCCAATTTGGCCAACGATATTCTTCATCTAAAATGAATTTGTATTCTTCTCCTTTTAATTCCGCTTCGTCTGCTTTGTCCTGTTCTAATTCGTCCAAGTAGCGTAAGAACATAACCCAAGAGGTTTGTCCTATGTAATCTAATTCACTATCTGCACCTGAATCTTTGTAAAGCAGGTCGTCTATATTTTTAAATGTTTGTTCGAACATATATTTTATTTCTTCTTTTTATCGCTGTTGTCGAGCGTTGGCTAAAATAGCTCTTTTGTTTTTTTTAGCGTTGGCTTTTGCGTTGGAAAAAAAACAAATGTGCTATTTATGCGGCTGGCTTTTATAGTTCAAATTTTCAATGTTTTGTCGTTTTTCCGCATTATGCACAACGAGTTTGTGTATGATTTCGTTGCGTGTTTCAGCAACTAAATTAGCAAATACAAACCGAATAGAAAATTCCGAAGGAATTTTCCAAATAAGCACTTGCCAAAGCAATTAATTATACACGGTGTTATAAACAGGTTTTTAATTCAGTTATTTTTGCATTTCCAAATTCAGCTTCTTGCAATTGTAAAAGTTCCATTTTACATTCGTCAAGTGATAAAATTTGATAAATATTCTGGTCAGTAGTTTGGTCAAGAGTAAATATTAAGAAAAAGTTCTGTTTAATTTCTTTGACTAACCAATATCCTTCATCGTCCCAGCTTTTATTTATCAGAGCATTTTTCTTAATCGGTTTCTCAAACATAACGTCACGAAAGAAAAATTTATCACTGAATTCTATATCAATTTCTCCGTTAATTTTCTCAAACTTATTTTTAATCAAAAAGTCCTTAATTAGTTTTTTTTCAGTATTCAATTTGTGATTTAAGTTCAGAGGTCGAAATACGTGCATCATATTTTGTCCAAAGTCAATTCCAATTGAGTCTTTTCGGTAAACTTTAAAGTCAACATTTAGAGTGTCGGTTGTCATAAATAATCTTGACTTTTTCATATCAATTTTTATTTTGACAATACTGTCCGAATTTATAGTTCCGATAGTTTGATTGTCAAAGTCGATTAACACTCCTTCATTCCCAGAAGTGTACATTGAATTTGTGTCAATAACATAATTCTGATATGACATCCATATTCCGTTAACTTCTTGAGCTTCGCAAGATGTTAATCCAATAACTAAAAATATTAATTGTAGTACTTTTTTCAACTTGTTTATAACGGTCTCGTATAACCGTCAGTTACGGGATTAAAGATAATGATTTTCGGTTAAGCACTGACTTTAGCAATTCCGAGTGGATTCGGACGTAGTCG
>NZ_RAQJ01000007.1 GCF_003610635.1 Ichthyenterobacterium magnum | reverse complement strand
GAATCTAATGTGTTTGAAAACGTGAGTTTAGGTTACCACACGATTACCATTATAGATTTAAATGGATGCGCAGAAGTAACCAAAGATATTGTTGTAATTGATGCACCAAAATTTATGACACCAAATGGAGATACTTATTTTGATACATGGCATATTACAGGAGTAGAAACTTTACCTGGCACAATTATTTATATATATGACCGTTTTGGAAAATTATTAAAACAATTATCTTCAAATTCACCAGGTTGGGATGGTACTTATAATGGTGCACTCATGCCTGCATCTGACTATTGGTTTTTAGCCAAAGTGAAAAAGAATGATATCGCCTTTGAAGTAAAAGGGCATTTTGCACTTAGATACTAAAATAATTACCTTTAACATATCATTTAATTCTTAGCAAGTATTCAATTTGTATCTTTGCAGTCGGCAAAAAATTGCAAATGAACCGAGTACTCCAAATTTTATGTTGTTTAATTTCAGCTGTAGCTGTTGGTCAAAACATTCAGGTTGATAGTCAAACCTATACACCTCAACAACTTGTTGAAGACATTCTTATTGATAGTGATTGTATTGAAAACGTTGTGGTTACTAATGTTGTTGGTGGTGATTTTAGTGGTACAGATCAAAGTTATGGTTTTTTTGATGCAACTGGCACAACGTTTCCATTTCAAAGCGGAATTGTTTTAAGCACTGGACGACTAAATAATGTTCCCGGACCAAACAACTCATTAAGCGATGATGATGCTCCAAATTGGGCTGGTGATAACGAGTTAGAAAGTGTTTTAAATGAATCTGATACGTTTAACGCTACAATTTTAGAATTCGATTTTACATCTGTAGCTTCTCAAGTTAGTTTTAGATACATATTTGCTTCAGAAGAATATCAAGAAGGGAATGCAAACACATGTCGTTTTTCAGACTTATTCGGATTTTTAATTCGTCCTGTAACTGAACAGCAATACGAAAATATTGCCCTTATTCCAGGAACTCAAACACCTGTTAAAGTAACAACTGTACGCCCAGATATTCCAAATGCATGTACTGCTGAAAATGAATTTTATTTTGAGGGTTTTAACGGATCTGTATCTCCAACAAATTTTGCTGGTCAAACAAAAGTGCTAACTGCAACAGCAAATGTAGTTCCTAATGAAACCTATCATGTGAAATTGGTCATCGCTGATCATGTGAATTTTAGATTTGATTCTGCTGTTTTTCTAGAAGCTGGAAGTTTTCAGCTATCAACAGATTTGGGTCCAAACTTATTAGTCTCTACCAATAACGCATTGTGCGAGAATGATACACGTGAACTTAATGCCTTGCAACCTGGTGCAAATAATAGCTACAAATGGTTTCGAGATGGTGTTGAATTATTGACTGAAACAAATCCGACATATGAAGTTACTTCGGCTGGAACATATAATGTAGAAGTTACATTAGATAATAATTGTATTTCTTATGGTGAAGTTGTTATTGAATATGTTTTAAACCCAGTTGCTATTGATTCTGTTTTAATTGAATGTGATTTTAATCAAGATGGCATTACTACCTATAACTTATTTGATGCACAAAGTAATATTACAAATAATGACAACTCCATTTTTATTGCAAACTTCTTCTTAACTGAAGTTGATGCTATTCAAAATATAAATGTTATTGCTGATGCAACCATGTTCCAAAATGCAAATCCGTTTCAAACTGTTTTTGCTAGAGTAGAAAACCAAAATCAATGCTTTACAATTGCTGAATTACAATTACAAATTTCGACACAGACAGTTACCATTCCAGATTTAGAAGCTTGTGATGGAGATATAATAGATGGTTTTGCAGACTTTAATTTAAACGATATTACAATAGCTATTGAAACTCAAATTCCAGCAGATGCTATGGTTTCTTTTTATGAAACTGAAATAGATGCTCTAAATGGTACAAACAATTTAAGCGTAACACACCAAAATACAACACCAAATACGCAAACTATTTTTGTAAAAGTAGAAAGCAACAATCAATGTTATGCTATTGCAACAGTAAACTTAGTTGTGCTTTACACGCCAGTTTTATTAGATGATGAATTTAAAATATATTGTTTAAACACTTTTCCAGAAACCATAACATTATTTGGAGGCGTTCAAAACGACTCTCCAAGTAATTACTATTATGAATGGCAATTAAATGGCACAACCACATCTGTAAACACTTCATTTAATGATATTAATGAAGCTGGTACATATACCGTTATTGTTACAGATCCAAATGGTTGTTCTTCAAGCAGAACAATTACAGTTGAAGCTTCAAATGTTGCTACTATAGATGAGGTTATTGTACAAGAAGCTTCGATAAATAATACAATAACAGTTATTGCATCTGGAGAAGGTTTTTATGAGTATGCTATAGATGATGGTAATGGATTTTATCAAGAAGAAAACATATTTACAAATGTAAGTCCTGGATTTCATACTGTATATGTAAGAGATAGAAATGGTTGTGGAGTTACTAATCAAGTTGTTTCGGTTTTAGGCTTTCCAAAATTCTTTACACCAAATGGAGATCCTTATCACGAACGTTGGCAAATTTATGGTGTCAATTCAGAATTTAATCAAGGTATTGATATTAAGATTTTTAATCGCTTCGGGAAACTATTAGCACAACAAAATCATTTAAGCAACGGTTGGGATGGCACTTTAAATGGCCAACCTTTACCAAGCGATGATTATTGGTTTACCGTAACATTAATTGATGGTCGAACATACACAGGACATTTTAGCTTAAAGCGCTAAATCTAGTTTTATTTCCCATCAAGTTTATTGTAAATTTACAGTATCATTCACAAATGATAATTACCTATTTAAACTCGTAAAGTATAAACAAATAAAATACGCAAAATGCGTTTTAAAGTACAATCAGAATTTAGTCCAACAGGAGATCAACCACAAGCGATACAACAATTAGTTGCTGGTGTAAACTCAAGTGAGAAATACCAAACCTTACTTGGTGTTACTGGTTCTGGTAAAACATTTACAGTTGCTAATGTTATTGAAGAAGTGCAACGACCAACACTTGTTTTAGCACATAATAAAACTTTAGCAGCACAATTATACTCTGAGTTTAAACAGTTTTTTCCTGACAATGCCGTTGAGTATTTTGTATCCTATTATGATTACTACCAACCCGAAGCATACATACCAGTTTCTGGCGTATATATAGAAAAAGACTTATCTATAAACGAAGAAATAGAGAAGATGCGTTTAAGCACAACCTCTTCCCTACTTTCTGGTCGTCGTGACGTTATTGTTATAGCTTCTGTATCTTGTTTATATGGTATTGGTAATCCTGTTGAGTTTCAAAAAAACGTAATTACTTTAGAAACCAATCAAGAAATTTCACGTACAAAGTTATTACACAGTTTAGTACAAAGTTTATATTCTCGTACTGAAGCAGATTTTAAACACGGAAACTTCAGAATAAAAGGAGATACTGTAGATGTATTCCCTAGTTATGCAGATGATGCTTTTCGTATCCACTTCTTTGGAGATGAAATTGAAGAAATTGAACAGTTTAATATTCAAACCAATGAGGTTATAGAAAAATACGACAGACTTACAATATATCCAGCAAACATGTTTGTTACTTCTCCTGAAGTTTTACAAGGTGCTATAAAAAGCATTCAGGATGATTTAGTCAAACAACATGATTACTTTAAAGAAATTGGCAAGCATCTCGAAGCCAAGCGCCTTAAAGAGCGTACAGAATTTGATTTAGAAATGATTCGCGAATTAGGCTATTGTTCTGGTATAGAAAACTATTCAAGATATTTAGATGGCAGACAACCAGGAACACGTCCGTTTTGTTTATTAGATTATTTTCCTGACGACTTTTTAATGGTTGTAGATGAAAGTCATGTTACCGTTTCTCAAGTTCATGCTATGTATGGCGGCGACAGAAGTAGAAAAGAGAATCTAGTAGAATATGGTTTTAGATTACCTGCTGCAATGGATAATCGTCCGTTAAAATTTGAAGAATTTGAAGCGCTTCAAAACCAAGTGATATATGTAAGTGCAACACCAGCCGATTACGAATTACAAAAAACCGATGGTGTCTATGTTGAGCAAGTCATTAGACCAACTGGTTTGCTGGATCCAATTATTGAAGTAAGACCAAGTTTAAATCAAATCGATGATTTAATAGAAGAAATTCAACAACGTATAGAAAAAGACGAACGTACTTTAGTAACCACACTTACTAAACGTATGGCAGAAGAACTGACAAAGTATCTTGATCGTATTCAAATTCGTTGTCGTTATATCCATAGTGATGTAGACACGTTAGAGCGCGTTGAGATTATGCAAGATTTGCGTAAAGGCTTATTTGATGTCTTGGTAGGTGTTAACTTATTACGTGAAGGTTTAGATTTACCTGAGGTTTCATTAGTTGCTATTTTAGATGCAGATAAAGAAGGCTTTTTACGTTCGGCTAGATCATTAACTCAAACTGTTGGTAGAGCGGCTAGAAACTTAAATGGTAAAGCTATTATGTATGCTGATAAAATCACTAAGAGCATGCAAAAAACTATTGACGAAACTAATTATAGACGTGAAAAACAAATTGCTTATAATGTTGAAAACAATATCACACCAAAAGCATTAAACAAAAGTTTAGACAATGCTTTATCAAAAAATTCAGTAAGCACATATAGTTACGAACTAGAAGCACTAAAAGCTGCTGAACCTGAAAGTGAGTATTTAACAAAAAGTCAGTTAGAAAAGAAAATACGTGAAAAAAGAAAGACTATGGAACAAGCTGCTAAAGCTTTAGATTTTATAATAGCTGCTCAGTTAAGAGACGAAATAAAAGCGTATCAGAATAAATTAGAAAAATTGAAAATTTAGGTGTTAGGTAATATTATCCTTTTTAACTTTTAACAAAACTAATTATATTGAACTTTAAAGATTTCAATTAAAAAATCTGGCGGAACTATCTTATTAGGAAAGCTTTCCATTAAATCTAACACTTTATTTATAGATTCATGACTTAAGCCCATACGTAGTCCAAAATTATGAAGCTTTACCAATTCTTTTCTAGAAATATCTTTGTCTAAATTCATAAGAAGTACTAATCTATGAAACTGTACAATACGCTCGCTATGTGATTTTAAATGTTTGTAAGTAACAGGATTCACAATTAAATAATCAAAATCTTCTTTTGATATCTCTAATTGTTTAGCAACACCTGAAAGGAACTTATATTCAATCGACTTTATATTTTCATCTATTTGAGCAAAAGCTATCATTTCTGACAGTAAACTCAACTTTTCGACACGATTTATCATAACTGAGGGAATCTAAATTTTAATCATTATAAAGTTAATTAGTTTCGTTTTGCCTTAAACGTTGATAAACCGTAGCTTATCGAAAAAAAAACTGCAATTCATCGTAAAATTCCTACTTTCGTACTTTTTTTAATTACAAACAATTGAAAATCAATCAATTACAATTATCATGCGTTTCATCGATAATACCATGTTTAAAAATAATGATCGACGAAATGCAATACTGTTTATTTACTATATTTTAAGTACTTTCGTTTCGGCATTAAAACCACACGAATTCTAACAATAAGCATAACTAAAATGACTAATAACGATATATTTAAAAAACTAAGAGTTGCTCACAAATTAAGAGATGACGATATTATAAAAATTTTACAGCTTGTAGATTTTAGAGTTTCTAAAAGCGAATTAAACGCATTATTTAGAAATGAAGATCATCCTAAATATATGGAATGTGGTGACCAAATTCTAAGAAACTTTCTTAATGGATTAGTCATTCATTTACGGGGACCAATGCCGCCGAAAAAAAATGACACCAACAAAACAAAACCACAAAAAAAGAGCAACGATTAAAGTTGCTCTTTTTTTTTATAATATTTATACTAAAACACGTTCAGCATAACATTTTTTTATCCTAATACTTGTTGCACTTTATCTGCAGCTTCCTGAAATTCTGTAGCACTCATTACATCTAAACCAGAATTATCAATTAATTCTTTAGCGATATCTGCATTAGTACCTTGCAAGCGCACAATAATTGGCACCTCTATATTTCCCATGTTTTTATAAGCATCAATAACACCTTGAGCTACACGATCACAACGTACAATTCCACCAAAAATATTAATAAGAATAGCTTTTACAGCTGGATCTTTTAAAATAATTTTAAACGCAGCTTCTACTCTAGCAGCATCAGCTGTACCACCAACATCTAAAAAGTTTGCTGGCTCACCACCTGCTTGCTTAATTAAATCCATAGTTGCCATTGCCAAACCAGCGCCATTTACCATGCAACCAACGTTTCCGTCAAGATCAACATAATTTAAGCCTAATTCTCCAGCTTCAACTTCAATAGGATTTTCTTCACGTAAATCACGTAATTCAGCTAAGTCTTTATGTCTAAATAAGGCATTCGCGTCCAAAGACACTTTTGCATCTACAGCCATAATTTTATCATCACTTGTTTTCAAAACCGGATTGATTTCAAATAAAGATGAATCAGATTTTACATAAGCGGTATATAAAGCAGTAACAAATTTTGTCATGTCTTTAAAAGCTGCTCCAGACAATCCTAAATTAAAAGCAACTTTACGTGCTTGAAATGGTAAAATTCCTGTTGCAGGGTCAATTTCTTCAGTAAAAATTAAATGAGGTGTTTCTTCTGCAACAGTTTCAATATCCATTCCTCCTTCTGTAGAATACATAATCATATTACGGCCATTAGCTCTATTTAATAAAACAGACATGTAATATTCTTCTGGTTCAGAATCTCCAGGATAGTAAACATCTTCAGCTACTAACACTTGATGTACACGTTTTCCTTCTGCAGATGTTTGAGGTGTAACCAAATCCATACCTATAATTTGACCAGCTATAGTTTTAACATCGTCAAGACTTTTAGCCAACTTAACGCCGCCACCTTTTCCACGACCGCCAGCGTGAACTTGTGCTTTAATAACATGCCAACCAGTACCAGTATCTTCAGTTAATTTCTTAGCTGCAGCAACTGCTTCATCAGCATTTTGTGCAACGATACCACGTTGAATACGTACGCCAAAACTGTTTAATAATTCTTTTCCTTGATATTCGTGTAAATTCATTTGGTCTTGAAATTTATTGTTAGTCTTCGAATACGTTTTCGAAGTGATTTTTTACGTGCACAAAAATAAACATACTTAAGGGTTTTACCAATATTTTTTAAAAGGATTAAAGATGTTTCGTATAATAATATGCTAAGCTTTTATATCTTTGGTTTAGCCGCAAGTCTTTTAATTATTACATTGAAAGATATGATTAAACCAACTATTACCTTTTTAACCGCGTACTTTCTATGTTTTTATAGTCACTCACAAGGCTCTAAAAATGTTAAAGCTTTTAATAATGTTTCTATCGATTCGTGTATTTCGTGGATGAAAAGCAATTTTGAAAATGTTGATGTATATCATGACATGGCATTACAAACTCTAAAACGAGCTCAAACCAATGAAGTAGATTCTACAATAGCTAAAGTTCATGAAGAAATATCTGTTTGGCATGCATATAATGGATTATTTTCTCCAGATTCTGCAGTATATCATACTGGAAAAGTTTTGGAATACCACCAAAATGGAACTGATAAAAAAAAGATAGCAGATACTTATGAATTATTATCGAGACATTATATAAAGTCTCGGCGATTAGAAGAATCTCAAAGTGCTCTTTTTAATGCTATTCCTATTTATGAAGAACTTAACGACGACGAAGGTTTAGGAATGGCCTACAGAACACTTGGTGTTTTATACCGTGTTATGAAAGATTATAAAAAATCTATTGAATATACTAACAAAGCTATTCCGTTTTTAGATAAAACTAAAAACTATGGCTTGCTTGGTATGGCACAATTCAATTTAATTATCAGTCATGGTAAACTTGGAGAGTTTGAAAAAGCGTATCGAGCTACAGATTATGCCTTAAAAGTTGTAAGAGAAAAAGTTCCTGAAGAAACATTTATTCCTGTTAAAGCATTATCATATAGAGGTGAAGTTTATGTTTTAGCAAATGATTATGAAAATGCACTTAAAGATTATATTAAGTCTTGGGAATTATGCGTCGATATTATTGGCGAAAAACGTTGTGCTACTTATAGAACAGAAATTGGTCAAGTATATTTACTTCAAGAAGACTATAAAAAAGCCTTAGAGCATTTATCGGCTGGTGTAAAAGAATACGAACGCCAAGGCAAAAACACCATGGTTAAACAGTATAATGACTTATCTCAATGCTATACGCATTTAGGTGATTTTAAAAATGCTTTATTTTACAAGGAAAAAGCAAACAACAACGAAAAACAAGTACTAGAAAATAAAATAGTAAACCTTGAGTCAGAAATGGTCATTAAATACGAAACAGGCAAAAAAAATGAAGCTTTAGCAGCCCAAAATATATTACTTGAACAAAAAAATCGCGTACAAACATTAATTATTGCTATAGCATGTTTATTAGGTATTTTACTTTTTGCAATGGCCTACTTTTTTAATAAAAGCAAAAAGAAAACAAGTATAATTAAGGCTAAAAATGAGGAAAACGAATTACTACTTAAAGAAATCCATCATCGTGTAAAAAACAACCTCGAATTAGTTAAAAGTTTAATCGCACTCCAATCTGCAGAAATCACAGACACAAAAACGAAAGATGCCATGATTGCAAGCCAAAACAGAGTGCAATCTATGGGAATTATACATCAAAAACTGTATCAAGGTAAAAATTTAGGTAGTATAGATATGAAAGATTATTTCATCAATTTAAGTAGTGGTATTTTGGATACTTTTGATGCTGATGACAAAGTTAAAATTGAATGTGCTATGGATCAACTTGAACTCGATGTGGATACAGCTGTTCCTATTGGTTTAATTGTAAATGAACTTCTAACAAATGCTTTAAAATATGCCTTTCCAGACAATAATAATGGTAAGATTAAAATTAGCATGTCTCAACTAAATCAAGACGTTTTAACATTAAGTGTTACTGATAATGGTATTGGTAAATCAGAAAATGCAGTTGCAAAAGGTACAGGTTTTGGTACGCGATTAATTAACTTACTTACTCAACAGCTTAACGGTATTATGAAAGAATCGTATAACAATGGCACATCAATATCTTTTCAATTTAAAATAAACGCATCAGCATGAATATAAAAACCACATCTATTAGATAAATTTTCTGTACAACTTTAGTATTACAATATTAGATTTAAAGTGTAAATAAAAGTCTTATGCTTTTTCTATCTTTATAAAAACAAAAAAAACTTATGGGCAAAACTTTTAATATAGATCAAAACATTAAATCTGCCGAAACTTTGCCTGCCGAGTTTTATAGAAGCGAAACTATTTTTGAAGCTATAAAAGAATCTGTTTTTCTTAAAACATGGCAATGGGTTGGTGATGAAAATTTAGTACCATTTGCCGGAGCTGTTCATCCTTTTATTTTGCTTGATAATTATATCACTGAACCTTTAGTACTCATTAGAGACAAAGATGATAGTGTGATGTGCTTTAGTAATGTTTGCACACATAGAGGAAATATTGTTGTTACAAACCCAGGAAAGGTAAGTCAATTAAAATGCATGTATCATGGCAGACGTTTTAATTTAGATGGCTCATTTAAATCTATGCCAGAGTTTGAAGAAGCTGAAAATTTCCCACGACCTTGTGATGATTTACGACAATTTTTAGTGGGTACTTTAGATCCCTTTATTTTTGTTAGTTTAAACCCAGTATTTGATTTTGATACTGTTTTAGAAATTATGATTGAACGTATTGGATTTCTTCCTTTACATCAATTTAAACACAGAAAAGATTTAAGCAAAGACTATTTGGTAAATTGTCATTGGGCATTATATTGTGATAATTATTTAGAAGGATTTCATATTCCGTTTGTGCATGACGATTTAAATAGTGTTTTAGATTATGGTAATTACACTACAGAAATTTATGAGCACTGTAATTTGCAAATAGGTTATGCCAACGACGGTGAAGAAGTTTTTGATTTACCAGAATATCATATAGATTATGGTAAACACGTTGGTGCATATTACTATTGGATTTTCCCAAACATGATGTTTAATTTTTATCCTTGGGGACTTTCTATAAACATTGTAAAACCAATAAGTTTAAACAAAACTAAAGTTTCGTTTATTACTTATATGTATGACGAATCTAAATTTAATAAAGGTGCTGGAGCATTGTTAGATAAGGTAGAACGTGAAGATGAGTTTGTTGTAGAGAGTGTTCATAAAGGTGTACAATCACGGTTTTATAATACAGGACGGTTTTCACCTACTAGAGAAAAAGGTGTGCATCATTTTCATAGCTTACTTGCAACTTATCTAAAATAAAAAAAGCGCTTCAAAAAATTGAAACGCTTTCATCTATTCTATTTTGAATATATTAAGAATTATCTCTTAATAAATTTTCTAGTTATACTATTTTCCTCAGTAGTAATCGTTGCAAAGTATAGTCCTTTTTTTAAATGATCTACTGATATATTTCTAATATCTCCTTCTATATTTAAAACAACTCTTCCATTCAGGTCTATTAAAGAAATAGAACGAATAATTTGATTATTAGTTAAGCTGATATTTAAAATGTCTTCTACGGGGTTTGGTACTATTTTAACTTGACTTAATTGCAAATTATTGTCATTCACACCTAAAGTACTAGTTAACATACTTTCCATTATTGTTGTAGTTTGGTTGATGCCTAATAATGGTACATTAATAACAAGTGTATTTGTTCTAAATACTAAATTACCATTAGTATCATCATAATAATTATACATAGTTAAAACTGCTGTACCAACATTAGTAAAAATATTATACGACAAATTAAAACTTTGAACTGTTTTTAAGCGTGTTACATCACTACTATATGCACCTTGACCTAAATCATTCATTGAGAGTGTTCCGTAAGCATCTATTGTTGTATCAACTGTACCTTCAAAAGTACCGTTATAAGTGGTATAGGTAAAAGATCCTGCAGCTGTATCAGAATTTGTATTTGTATAACTCATTGGGAAAGTCCCAATTGTTGCATTATCTGTATTATAGTTTAAAACAAACTCTGTTTGTTCTATACCAGTTAATGAAACTTCACCAGCAACATCTTTAATAAACCCTTTGCTTTCTACCATAGCAGCATCTGTGATGGTTAATACAGATGTCGTCCCTGGATACGTAGTAAGTTCTCCAGCAGTTGGTGATGCATAAGTATCTGTTGTACCTCCAACTTGTGTTAGATTAGTAAAATCCCATATTAAATTAGATCCTCCTGTACTTTGATCTATTGCTGTGCCAGATGTCACTATAGCATAAGTTGTCATTGGTGCACTATTATAATTGTTTATGGGCGATTGAGAATAACAGACTCCTGTTAAAATCGAAAATAAATAAAGTAATTTTGTTTTCATAAGCTTATTATTTTTTTGATTACTAGCAAATTATAAAGCGAAAATACTAATTAACAATATTATAAAACAAATAAATTATATCTTAGATTAACATATTGCAGTTATTTACGCATCTGTAAAAAAATTCGTATCTTTAACATCCATTCTCCCAAGTCTTTTTGATAGCAACAATAAAGGCTTATGAATAAACAACTAACCATAATTATTACACTTTTTTGTGTGCCTATATTTTTGTGTGCCCAGAATTTAGTTTCAAAAGAAATACATACACATTTAAATTGGTTAGACAACCATATTAAAAACATTAAAGATTCGACTTTAATATATAAAACTGCTCACCAAACAATTCGTCTTTCTAAAACTAGTAATAATCAAAATGCATTAATAAAATCATATAACCATTTAGCAACTTACCATAGAGAATATTCTAAGTTAGATTCGGCGTTTTACTATATAAACTTAGTAAAGAATTTTTATAAAAAATCAAATCAAAGTGAAAGTTTAGCAACAACATATCTTGAATTAAAAGTGCTTCATAATTTAAAAGTTGAATACGATAAGTCTTTAGTATTTGTACATAAAGCTTTAGAAATTTACGAAGCCTCTAACAATCAAAAAGGCATTGCAATTTGTTATACTCATATATGCGATTTATTATATTATGAACATAGATATCAAGAAAGCGTAGCCTATTGCGACAAGGCAATTGCCATACAAGAGAAACTTAAAGTAAACGAAGATTTAGCACTATCATATAGATACAAAGCCGCCAATCAACTATTTTCTGGAGCAGATTTAAAAGATGCACTCAAAAACATAAATAAAGCTATTAATATATATAATAATTCTGGAGAATCTGGAATACTATATATGGCAGCTATAAATTGGAGAGGTAATATCTTGAAGTACTTAGAGCGTTATGAAGAAGCAATTGTTGACTACCAACATAATATTGACATTTCAAAAAAATTAGGATTAGAGCGTTACTTAATTCCATCAGTAGCCAACATTGGTCATGTGTATCTCTTACAAGAAAAATACAGCGATGCTTTACCTTATAATTTACAAGCGATTGAGCTTATTAAAAAAACAGGTAGAGAAAGAAACCTATGGGAAAACTATATGCATGTTTCAGATATTTATTCTGCTTTAGGTAATTACGAAAAAGCCTTAGAGTATCATAAACTATATTCTGTTCATTATGACGAATATCGAGAAACTATTATACATCGCTTAGAATCTGAATCTCAAGCTAAATATGAAACTGGAAAAAAAAATGCAACCATTGTTTTTCAAGATGAAAAAATTGCTCAACAAGAAAAAACTAAAATTCTGTATATAAGTATTGCTGCCTTATTAGCTTTAGGCTTAGTTCATACTATTTCTAGTGTTAGAACTATTCGTAAAAAAAGAAAAGCATTACAAATTTTAAATACAGAATTAGATTCAAAAAACAAACAAAACGAATTACTACTAAAAGAAATACACCATCGAGTAAAAAACAACCTCGAAATGGTAAAAAGTTTAATCGCATTGCAATCTGCACAACTAGATGATAAAGCCTCAAAAGAAGCTATGTTAGCTAGCCAACATAGAGTTCAATCTATGGGAATTATTCATCAGAAACTATATCAAGGTGATAATTTAGGCAGTATTGAGATGAAAGACTACTTTCTTAATTTAAGCGAAGGTATTCTTGACACATTCAATGCAGAAGACAAGGTAAAAATAGAATGCGCAATGGATAATCTTGAACTCGATGTAGACACAGCAGTACCAATAGGTCTCATTGTTAATGAGCTATTAACCAATGCTTTAAAATACGCTTTTCCAGAAAACAATCATGGTAATATTAAAATTAGTATGTCTAAAAAAAATAATAATATTCTAACACTTCATGTTACAGATAATGGTATTGGCAAAGTAAAAAATGAAAAACCAAAAGGCACTGGTTTTGGCAGTCAACTTATTAATTTACTAACACAACAACTCAACGGAAAAATGCAAGAAAACAACGATAAAGGAACTTCTATATCATTTCAATTTAAATTAAAAGCAGCATAACTATGGAAAAACCTATAAAAATATTAGTTGTTGAAGATGAAATGCTAATAGCGGCAAACATCTCTTTAGAATTAACCAATTTAGGTTACGAAGTAACTGGTATAATTCCTAGAGGCGAAGAAGCTTTAATGCATATAAATGAAAATCAACCAGATATCATTTTAATGGACATTAATCTAAGAGGAAAATTAGATGGTATAGAAACAGTAAAACAAATTCAAAACCAATATAATATACCTGTAATATACTTAACCGCAAATGCAGATGAAGAACATTTTAATAAAGCAAAAGCCACTAATCCTTTTGCTTTTATTTCAAAGCCATTTAAAAAATTAGACTTACAACATGCAATTGAACTTACTATAAATAGACTTCATTTAGAAAACAACCAAAATAATAATTCAACAAAAGATGAAACCTCTCCATTTATTTTAAGCGACTGTATTTTTGTAAAGCATCATGAACGCATGGTAAAAGTAGGAATCAAAGACATTCTTTACATAGAGGCCGAACGTAATTATTGTAGAATTTATTCAAAAGATAAAGAATACCTTTTAGTAATAACCTTAAAAGATCTTAATGTAAAATTACCCAGCATGCATTTTTTACGCATCCATCGATCTTTTATAGTTAATCTATCGCAAATAGATGAAGTTGCAGGAACACATGTCGTTATTGCAAAAAAAGCAATACCAATTAGTAAAACACTACGCATTGAACTTCTTAAAAGGTTACAAACCATATAAATGCATAATCAATTTTCTTCTGAAAACTTATTAGATAGCTTCGGACAATGTTTTATACCCTTCGTCCTAAATCAATTGTATTTTCTTCTGATTAATAGCAACTTAGACTAAGAATCAATATTGATTCAATTAATTATAAACCATTAAAAGCTATTAATTATGAAAACATTTAAACAAACTATCTTATTAGTATTTGTAACAGTATTAACCTCATTTAGTGCTCAAGCGCAAGATGACAACTTTCAAGCATTCTTAGTTCATGAAGATCAAGTAAAGCCATCTAAAACTAGTGAATACGAAGCCATCTCTAAAGAGTTTAACGAAGATTGTAAAAAGCACAATTTTGAAGGCACATGGAATGTTGCACAAACATCTAACGGTAAGTTTTTAAGTATTTCAGCCATTAAAAACCTTGGAGATATCGATAATTTCTCAATGGTGCCTCTAGTAGAAAAAATAGGGAAAGAAAAGTTTGCCTCTTATTTTAATCGCTATGACAAATGCTACGATAAACATGGTAGTTATGTAGTTTTAAGAAACAATGATCTGTCTTATATGCCAGATGGAATGAGCACCACACAAGAAGGTCAAGATTACAGAAAATGGCATTATATCTATGTTACGCCTGAAAACAGAAGCGATATGGTTAAAAAGCTAAAGGCCGTTAAAGATTTATTTGTAAACAAAAACTCAAAAGTACACTATCGCATTTATACCAAAGGTTTCGGACAAATGGAAGACTATTTTCTTGTGGTTGTATCTGCTAAAAACGCAGAAGATTATGCCAAAAAAAGCTCAGAAAACAGAACACTTTTAGGAAAAGAAAGCAAAGCTGTTTTTGATGCAGTATTCAATTTAGCATCTCGTTACGAAGAAGTTACTGGGTCAATGAGACCAGACTTATCTTACTCGTTTACAGCAAAAAAGTAACCTATCAACTCATATAAACCTGCTGTTAATTTCAGCAGGTTTTAAATCTAACTTAAAATGAAAACTTTAAAACATTTAATTCTATTTGGCCTTGCCACACTTTTATTAGCATCTTGCCAAACAAAAGACAAAAGATATACACAACAATCTCCAGAGATTGAAACCGTAAAAACATTAATTGCAAACTACAATAATAAAACCTACGACGTTAGCATTTATGCAGATACCTCAAAAACATTTTATAATGCAACCAAAGGAGAATCTATGTCTCCAAGTGAAACCATAGCTTTTCATAAAAAAAATGATGCGCTATACTCTAATAGAGGTTTTACAGGTGACGACCCAGAATACGAAATGGTTATTACAGACGATGGCGAAACTTGGGTAAACTGTTGGTTAGATTGGAAAGGCACGTTAGCAGGCAACAACGAAGATGTAAGCTTACCAATACATCTAACGTACAGATTTGTTGATGGTAAAATTGTAAGAGAAGTTGGTATGTGGGATTCGTCTCAAATTATACTTCAACTCCAAGCTATAGAAGCTGAAAAGAACCTTCAAGCTATTGATGAAACTGTAAGTGATTAAATATTACTTTGTGTGATCTAATAAACCTAGTAATAAACACAATTAGATTAAACTTACTCTTTCAAAAAAAAATCAAACAGGTAGAGTAGCGTAACTTTTTCTATAGAGAAAACATTTGACAGTAACATCAAAGACAGTATTTAGTTTTAGTGTGATGGTTTTAGTTAAATAATCGATGTCTTAATGCTATTGTCAAATCTACCTGTTTTCAAGAACAATATATTTAATAAGCCTACTACTAACTTTAAACTAACCAGTGATGAAAAAAAGTAAGCTTAAAAATTCTAATAATGAAGCTTTAATAATAGTAATAACCATTATTTCAATCTTAATGCTCTATTACCTTATAACTGAGATTATAATGTCAATGACCTCAGAACTTTTTGACCATATGAAAACATTTTTAGCATGAAGGCATTACTTAAAATAGCATTTCAAGTAATCATTTTAGCTTGTATTACGACAAATAGTTATAGTCAAGAACATAATTTTAAACGCTGTAACTCTTTTATTATACTTAATGATTATAATCGATGTGAAGAACTATATAAAAATATGGCGTATACTCAGCTTAATAACATTAAGCTACATCAAAATTACAGGTTAACCTCTTGGGAATTTTCAAATTTTAAATTTAAAAACCTCAATTCAACAAATACAACAAGACAAAAAGTATATGCTTTAAATAAGTTAGATTTTAAAACTTTGGTAAAGTATTTAAATCACAAGAAAATAGATTTTCAAGAGACAAAAAATTCAACAAATGACTTTAAGCAAATTCATCTACAAACCTATGCTGGTAATTGGATTGTAATAAATAATCACAAAAAGTAACATCATATATAATGAAAAAAATAGGCATTATAGGAGGTTCAGGTTTTATAGATAGTGACATCCCTAAACTTTTTTTAGATCAAAGTTTTGATGTTAAGATTTCAACAAGTGATATTAATAAAAAAGAAACCTATCAACACTTAATGCTTTTAGAAAATGCAGATAGATTACACGTGTGTGAGCTTGACATTAATGATAAATCTGCTTTAAAAGATTTTGTAAAAGATTGTGATATAACCGTATTTAATAGCAACACAAGCTTTCAAACTATTAATAAATTAATCTATTAATAAGATTACATAGATGTAAAAAAGCAAAATAGTATATGACATTAGTTAAATCAACCCGAATAGAATCTATAGATATTTTAAGAGGTGTTGTTATGGTCATTATGGCTCTAGATCATGTAAGAGATTTTTTTCATTATGGTTTGTTTTTAACCAATCCTACAGATCTTGATACAACTACACCTATTCTATTTTTCACACGTTTTATAACTCATTATTGCGCTCCAGTATTTGTGTTTCTTGCCGGTACATCAGCATTTTTATATGGCAATAAAAAAACAAAACCCAAACTATTTAAATTCTTATTTACACGTGGTTTATGGCTTATCTTTCTAGAAATTACTTTAAACAATTTATTATGGAAGTTTGATATAACTTTTAGCCGATTAATACTACAAGTAATCTGGGCTATTGGTTTAAGTATGATAGCATTGTCCTTTTTAATCTTTTTATCTCGAAAAGTGATTTTAATTATAGGTTTTATTATTGTTACTGGTCATAATTTATTAGATGGTATTGTAATGCAAGGCAATAGTTTTCGATCTATAGCCTGGTATATTTTGCATCAATCTAATATTATTACCATTAATAGCACTTCAGATATTGGTATATTTTATCCAATATTACCATGGATTGGACTAATGGTATTAGGCTATTCTTTAGGGTATTTTTATCAAAAAGATTATAGCCCAGTTTTAAGAAAAATATGGTTACTCCGTTTAGGATTTGGAGCAATACTACTATTTTTTATTCTTAGAGGCATCAATATTTATGGTGATTTAGTGCCATGGACTACTCAAAAAAATACAACTTATACCATATTATCTTTTTTTAACGTAACCAAATATCCACCTTCTTTAGCTTATATTTTAATTACAATTGGACCATCTCTTTTATTTCTTTATGTAATTGAACCAGTAAAGAATAAAGTAACCAACTTCTTTTTAGTGTTTGGCCGTGTTCCTTTATTTTATTACTTCATGCATATACTAGTTATTCATCTTTTTGCAATCATTGGTGTTATTAATTTAGGAGGAAATTGGCAAGATATGATTTTAACCAAAGATGTTTTTAGTAGCGGAAAACTTTTAAACTATGGGTATTCTCTCTTTACCGTTTATGTAATTTGGGTAGGTGTTATAGTACTACTCTATTTTCCGAGCAAAAAATATATGTTATACAAAGCAAATAACAGAGATAAATGGTGGCTTAGTTATTTGTAAATTAGTGCAAAAAAGAATGAGACTTAAACACTTTATCATCTTATTATTTTCTTTAGTATTTCTTGCTTGCTCAAAAGAAGCAACTATCTGCGAAATAAAAACAACCAAAGGCTTAATTATTGTGGAGCTATATCCTGATAAAGCACCAAATACCGTTGCAAATTTTACGAAATATGTATCGAATAACTTATATGATAACTCAAATTTCTTTAGAGTTTGCACTAAGGAAAATGAAGCAGATAGGGATATAAAAATTGAAGTTATACAAGGTGGCGATATTTCTGAGGACAAATTGTTTCCCCCAATAGAAATGGAAACTACATCACAAACAGGAATTAAACACAAACACGGAACCATATCTATGGCAAGAGATACTCCAAATTCTGCGCAAAGCAATTTTTTTATTTGTATTAATGACCAACCAGAATTAGACTATCAAGGCAAGCGCCATCCAGACAAACAGGGCTTTGCAGCTTTTGGCAAAGTCGTTAAAGGCATGGATATCGTGCTAAAAATTCAATCGCAAAAAAATAGTGGTCAAAAATTAATAACTCCAGTAACCATAAAGTCAATTAGAATAATTGATTAAAACTTATAAAACTAATTTTCAAAAAAATATTACCTTGTTGCAATGAACGGGTTTGATATTGTCATGGTTATTGCCATCATCCTATTTGCTAGGTTAGGTGTGCGTTTAGTTACTGGGTATATTAAAATGAAAAAGCATATTAAAAAAGATAATGAAAAATAAGTAACCTATGATTAGTGTCTTTAGAAAACTGCGTAAGAAATTTTTAAAAGAAAATAGAATTACAAATTACTTGCTTTACGCTATTGGAGAAATAGCTCTAGTTATGATTGGAATTTTATTAGCACTACAAGTTAATAATTGGAAAGAAAAAAGACAGCAAAGACAACAGCTTAATACTATTTTAAAAACCGTTTCTAACGATTTAGTTAGGGACACAATTACAGCGTCTGCAATCATAAAATTTTATGAAGACAATCAAAAAAATAGTCTTAGAATAATCAATAAAGAAATCACAAAAGATAATTTTGACGAATGCCGTTCATGTAGAAGTCTTACAACCATTTATCAACCTTTTTCTGTACAAAAGAAAGGCTACAATCTTTTGAAAAATTTTTCAGATCAACACAGTTCACAAAGTGATTCTTTAATTGCAGATATATCTCAATTTTATACCATTCTGCCTGATTTAATAGACCAAAGCAATGCCTTTATAAAAGATGAAATTTTTAGGAATATAGAAAGCTATAAAAACCAACCTTGGTTTATAGATTGGACGCAGCAAAAACTAACAGATGAAATGATATTATATTTCACTGAAAGTGAAGATTACAGAAAACGCGTTGCATCTCATAATGTTTTAGCAGCAAATAACCATTTGCGTTTTATACAAGCTTACAAACAAAATGCAGAAACTATTCTTACAAAAATAGAAGAACGCTTTAAGGATACAGTAAAAGAGTAGTTTAATATAATTCTAGCTTTAAAACTACATCTTTATATAAACATTAAGCATGAAAAAAAAATTAAAACAAGGAAAACGATATAAACGAAATTTGTAGTTAATCTCTAAGCTTTCCTCTAAAAAGACTTGCCTTAGAATTAAACGGATTACCGGATGAACGCCTTAATAATACAACTTGACCACAATGCCATATAGCATCGGCAATTGGTCCATTTATATTGTTCCAAAAAGGAAATTCCGAAGTTCCTTTATCACTTTTAAAAATAATCATAAATTGAGAAATATCCTTACTTGTTCTTAAAATATCAGCAGCAGTTTTTAAGTTAATTAAAGTTTGTTTACGCTTCTCTGTATAAGTAAGTTCTGGGCGCTCTTTTGTTCTATCATTTGGTTGCTTTAACGTAGAATTCACGATTACATTAGAAAGTCCATAAATATGATCTATTGTTTCAGCTGTAGTTCGTGCATCTTCATTTGGCTTAAAAGCTAAGTCTTCATCTCTTAATGCTTCTGTAGCCCAATAATATCTAAACCCTAAACCATCTACTAATCTAGCTGCAACTGCTCCAGCTGTATAGCTTTCTGGGTATTCAGGAATTTGGTAGTATGGTAACTTTTCTGTTTCCTGAGCTGTAACATTAAATGAAAATAATGCTATTAAAATAAACACTACACTACGCATAATTTTAGTTTTTTAATTGTTTTTCTGCTGTAATTGTTGAAGTTCCATATTTATCAAATAGATAAACAAGTGCTGTCATTGTTGCAGCTCCAAGTTCTAGTTCGCGTTTATTTACAGCATCAAATGTATCATTACTTGCATGATGATGGTCAAAATAACGTTGCGTGTCTGGACGTAATCCTGCTAAAACAAGTGTTTTTGATGATTCTTTTAATGGATTTATGTCTGCGCCTCCATATCCTTTTTCAAAATAATGAATTAAATAAGGTTTAAATAAAGGTTGCCATTGTAATACTTTATTAAAAACTGCGTCACTACAATCAAATGTAAACCCACGTGGTGTAAATCCACCAGAATCACTTTCTAAAGCAAAGACATGATTTTCTCCTTTGGCTTTAGCTACTTTGGCATATTTTTTTCCGCCACGTAAACCATTTTCTTCATTCATAAACAGAACAACACGGATGCTACGTTTAGGCTTAATGCCACTTTCTTTTAATAGTCTAACAACATCCATAGATTGTACAACACCTGCTCCATCATCATGTGAACCATCTCCTAAATCCCAAGAATCAAGATGACCGCCAACTACAATATACTCATTTGGAAATTCGCTTCCTGTTATTTCTCCTATTACATTGTAAGATTGCACATCTTTAAGCTGCTTGCAATTTTGGCTAAAATATAATTTTATGTTCTTGTCTAATGACAACATACCACTAAGTAGCTCGGCATCATTTGTACTTATAGCTGCGGAAGGAATACGTTGTGAGTTTGGCAAATCGCCATAACTCATACTTCCTGTATGAGGAAAGTCGTCTAAACGCAGATTCATTGAACGCACAATAACACCAGCTGCACCAAATTTTGCTGCTTCTATTGCTCCAGAATAACGTTGATCTACACAACCACTGTAAGCCTCAAAGGTGTTAATTAAATCGGCTTGCATTGGGCGATTAAAAAACACAATCTTACCTTTAATTTTTTCTTTGCCAAGAGCTTTTAAATCTTCTATACTTTTTACCTCTACCAAATTTGCTTTCACGCCTCCATATGGTGTTGCAATAGAGCCTCCAAGTGCACAAATATTTACACTTGTAGTTTTACCTGGAGCAGTTTCTATATATGCAAATTCTGGTGCGCCTCTAACCCAACGCGGTACCATAACTGGCTGCAACCAGACTTTATCTAAGCCTAAACTCTCTAACTCTTCTTTAGTATACTCAACAGCTCTTTCTGCATTTAGAGAACCCGAAAGACGTCCGCCAATTTGGTTAGATAAATGGTCAAGCCACTCATAGCTTTTACCATTAGTTAAAGAGGTATTGTAAATAGTTTTAAGGGTTTCAGCATCTACTTTTTGAGCTGAAGATTGTAATGAAATAAAAAGACAAAGTAGGGCAACAATATGCTTCATGTGATGGTAATTATTAATAAAGCATAAATATAGTGCTAAATGCACTTATGAAATTAAAAAGAAATCATAAAAAATAAGTGCAAACTAATTATTCGTTATTCAACTCTTGTTTATATAGTTCAATATTTGCTTTATGCTTATCGTCTAATTCTGGTTCTTTAATATCTGAATATTCTTTTAAAGCGTCATACATAGTCTTAGCAACTATATAACGTGCAGATGGTTTATCGTCTGCTGGAATAGTAAACCATGGTGCGTATGACTTAGACGTTCTGTTAATAGCATCTTCATAACAAGCTTGATATGTATCCCAAAGTTTACGCTCTTTTAAATCACCTGATGAAAACTTCCAGTTTTTTTCTTGCTTATTTAAACGACGTAAAAGTCTGTTTTTTTGTTCTTCTTTTGAAAGATGTAAAAAGAATTTGAAGATTATGGTTCCGTTTTCTGCTATATGTTTTTCAAAGTTATTGATTTGCTCAAATCGTTTATCCCAAAATGCACCGTTTATATCATCAATAGAATTTACTGAAGGAATATTTTCTCCCAAGATATAATCAGGATGAACACGTGTTACTAACACATTTTCATAATGTGTTCTATTAAACACACCAAATTTTCCGCGTGCAGGAAGTGCTATATAATGCCGCCATAAATAATCGTGTTTAAGTTCTAATTCTGTAGGCACTTTAAAACTATGCACAACTACGCCTCTCGCATTAAAATCTTTAAAAACTTCTCTTATTAGGCTGTCTTTACCAGCGGTGTCCATACCTTGTAAACAAACTAGAACTGCATATTTACCATGTGCATATAGTGTGTCTTGAAGTTTACCTAATTTTTTTCTAACACGTCTTAATTCGTCTTCAGCATCATCAATTACTACATTAGTAGCTATATTTTTTAGTTTTATGTTTTGGGAGACTTTATAGTTATTCATTTTATGAAATTTATTGCTATTAAATATATAAAATTCTACTAATTCAAAAATCTAAATTTAGCCTTGTATAAAAAGTGTCATTCTGAATGATAATGAAGAATCCCAATAAAATTAAAAATTTAATTTATAAATAATTTAGATTTTTCGACTCCGCTCAAAATGACAAGATAATTACTTTTTAGACAACCTCTTTACTTTATTTACTTGCAAATAACTTTACATCATTTTCGCTGACTTCTTTTTCACCAAGAATAATGAGACGTTCTACAACATTACGAAGTTCACGTATATTTCCTGTCCAATCATATTCTTGCAACAATTTAATTGCTTTAGCAGAAAATGATTTTTTTACTGTGCCTTGCTCGTTAGCTATTTTACTAGAAAAATGTTCTATTAATAAAGGAATATCATCTCGCCTATCATTTAAAGCTGGAACTTTAATTAAGATAACTGCTAGTCTATGATATAAATCTTCTCTAAATCTGCCTTCTTTTATCTCCATTTTAAGGTCTTTATTTGTTGCCGCAACAACTCTAACATTAACCTTAATATCTTTATCATTACCTACACGTTGAATTTTGCTTTCTTGCAAAGCTCTTAACACTTTTGCTTGAGCAGATAAACTCATATCACCAACTTCGTCTAAAAAAATTGTTCCGCCATTTGCAGCTTCAAATTTACCTGCTCTATCTTTTACAGCACTTGTAAATGCTCCTTTAACATGACCAAACAATTCACTTTCTATAAGTTCAGCAGGAATTGCAGCACAATTCACTTCAATTAATGGTCCTTTAGAACGTTCGCTTTTTTGGTGCAACCAATGTGCTACTAATTCTTTTCCTGTTCCGTTTGGTCCTGTAATTAACACACGAGCATCTGTAGCAGATACTTTTTCAATCATTTCTTTAATATGAGTTATTGCTTTGCTTTCGCCAATCATCTCATATTTTTTGCTCACTTTTTTCTTGAGCATTTTATTTTCTACGACTAGTTCTTTTCTATCTAAAGCAATTCTAACTGTATTTAATAATCTATTTAAATCTGGTGGTTTTGATATATAATCAAAGGCTCCTAAGCGCATTGTATTAACTGCAGTATCTAAATCGCCATGACCAGAAATCATAACCATAGGTATTTCTGGTTTTATCTTTTTAACAGCTTCTAACACTTCAACCCCATCCATTTTTGGCATCTTGATATCACAAAGCACTAAATCGAAATCTTCTTTTTTAATTTTTTCTATTCCAACGAGACCATCTTCAGCTTCATCAACAGAATAAGTATCGCTTTCTTCTGATAAAATTTTAACCAATACACGTCTAATTGCTGCTTCGTCTTCTATTACTAATATTTTAGGCATACTTATTTCTATTTATTTTTGAATATATATATCACGTTGTGGAAACGGAATTGTAATATTATTTTCTTTAAATAGTTCATTTATTTTAAAACGAACTTCGCTTTTAACTATACTAGCTTCAAAACTATTATTGATTGTAAATATAATTTTAAAGTCTAAAGAGCTTTCTCCAAAGTCTGCAAACAATACTAATGGCTCTGGTTTATCTAAAACCGAAGTGTTAGAATTTGCAGCTTCAATTAATAATAGTTTTACCTTTTCAACATCTGTGCCATAAGCAACACCAACACTTACACTTTCTCTTGTAAGCACTCCATTTTCTGTCCAATTATATAATATTGAGGTTAAATATTTGTGATTAGGAATGACTAAAACTTTGTTATCTATGGTGACAGCTCTTGTTGTTCTTAATTTAATTTCTACTACGCGACCAACTTTACCATCAATTTCAATAATATCACCAACATGTACCGATTGGTCTATTAATATAAAGATTCCGGAAATTATGTCTTGAAAAAAGGTTTGTAAAGCCAGTCCAACACCAACCAACAAGGCTGCAGATGCTGTTAATATGGCTGTTAGTTGAACGCCCATATTTTGCATTGTAATGAGCAGAACTACTAAATAAATAAAGTATCTAACAAAAGAAAATACCGATTTAAATTTAGGCTTATCGTTGGCTGGAAGTTTTCGAGTTACTAGGTTTTTTATTCCTTTTAGCAGCAATGCTGTTAAAACCATTATTACTATTACAATTAGAATTGTTTTTACAGTAATATGAATATTTTCACTAAACTGGAAGTTATAATTTAAAATCTCTTTTACTTTATTCATTTTTAATATTTTAACCATTTATAAAGTTCTTTATAACTTGGTTTTTTACCATACATTAAAATACCAACACGATAAATTTTTGCTGCAAACCAAACAGTAAATACAAAAGTCCCTATCAGTAATACTAATGATATTATTTGCTGCCAAATTGGTACGCCAAACGGAATTCTCATTAGCATTACCACAGGTGAAGTAAACGGAATAAATGAAAACACGGTAGAAACTGTACCATGAGGATCTTCAATTACCGTAAAAATACCAACGTAAACAGCCAAAATTAAAGGCATTAAAATTGGCATCATAAATTGCTGTGTATCTGTTTCGTTATCTACAGCAGCACCAATTGCAGCGTATAACGAACTATAAAGTAAATATCCACCAATAAAGAAAAATACAAAAGCTACAATAAGATTAGAAATTGGTAAATTAAAAAATGACTGCATAGCCAATTGCACCTGCATTTCTATACCTTCAGATTGCATTGCTTGTTGCATCAACTCTTGCTGTGGTGTATTGACATCTAGATTAATACCAAAAATAGCTGTAAGAATAAAAACCATGACACCACCTAAAACTACCCAAATTGCAAATTGTGTAATTCCGGCTAATGAAGTCCCTATAATTTTACCCATCATTAATTGAATAGGTTTTACCGAAGATATAATAACCTCAATTATACGACTCGTTTTTTCTTCTATCACGCTACGCATAATCATATTACCATAAATGATGATAAACATAAACAGTAGATATCCAGCAATTCCGCCAAATGCCAGTTTTATAATATTGTCGATTTTTGAAGTTTTTTCTCCAGTAAAACTTTCTTGTGCAATATTAATATTAGTTTTAGACGCTTTTATTTTTTTAATATCAACGCCACCTTGTTGTAATTTTAAGTCTGTTATCTTTTTTTCAATCTTACTTTCTAAACTAGATATGATTGTTAATGAAGGTGTATCTTCAGAATAGAACTTAATAGTTTTAGAGATTTTAGAATCATTGCTGCCTTTTTCAATGTATAGTAGTCCATAGTCTTCTTTCTCTTTAACTTGTTCTTTTGCCTCATCTAATGATAAGTTATTTAAAATAGAGTACGTTGTATGTTCTGTATTAACAAAAATCTCACTTACTAAACCTGTTTCATCAAGAATAGCAATTGTGCGTTCTTTATTGTTATTCATTTGAGACAAATAAGCTACAACGGCTATAAGAGCAATCATAATTAATGGGCTCAAAAACGTCATAACAATAAACGATTTGTTTTTTACCTTAGTTAGGTATTCTCTCTTTATAATGAGTGGTAAATGATTCATTACTAGTTGTTTTTGACAGTTTGAATAAAAATATCGTTAGCACTTGGTATCACCTCTACAAAATGGTGAACCTCAGCTTTAGAGGTTAAAAAAGATAGTAAATCGTTAGAAGAATCTTGTTCATTCAATTTAATATTTAGTTTTAAATCATCATTTAAATTTTTAAATGTTGCTGGCAACACTTGAAATTTATCTTGAATAATTTTTGTTACCTCATCTACATTTGGTGTTTGTAAACCTACCTCAAATGTATTGGTTTTATACTGCCGCTTAATGTCTGTTAATTTACCGTCTAATATTTTATTAGACTTATGTATTAAAGCAATGTGATCACACAACTCTTCTACCGATTCCATACGATGTGTAGAAAAAATAACAGTCGCGCCTTCATCTCTAAGTTGTAAAATTTCGTCTTTAATTAGGTTTGCATTAATTGGATCAAAACCTGAAAAAGGTTCGTCAAATATTAGCAGTTTAGGTTGATGTAAAACGGTAACTATAAACTGAATTTTTTGAGCTTGTCCTTTACTTAGCTCTTGTATTTTTTTGTTCCACCAATCACCAATATCTAATTTATCGAACCAGTATTTTAAACGTGACTTAGCTTCTTGTTTAGACAAACCTTTTAATTGTGCTAAGTACAACGCTTGTTCGCCAACTTTCATAGATTTATACAGTCCGCGTTCTTCTGGTAAATAACCAATATCTTGTATATGATTTGGTTGTAACGCATTACCATCTAACAACACATTACCTTGGTCTGGCATTGTAATTTGATTTATAATTCTAATTAAAGTAGTTTTTCCAGCTCCATTTGGACCAAGTAGCCCAAAAATACTGCCTTTAGGAACAGCTATTGAAACATTGTTTAGTGCTTTAAAGTCTCCAAAATTTTTAGAAACTGAATTAGCAACTAATAAATCATTCATATATATTGTTTTGAGTGTCTATTATTATAAGTGGCGTAAAGATATTAAATGTTACAAACTATAGCTTATTGAAAGCTAAAAGTTGTAATATTAAACTACAATTTGATTTAAAAAACAAAACCCACCCTTATCAAGATAAGGATGGGAAAAAATTGCTATGAAAAAGAAAAATTACCACTAAAATTAATTAGTGATTATTCAAATATAGTGTTTTTTATTAAAATTTGCTTTGTTATGAAAACATATCTTTTACTTTTTCGAAAAATGATTTATCGCTGCTTTCTGGCTTAGGCTCAAAATGTTCGTCATTTTTCATGTTCTCAAAAAACTCTTTTTGTTGTTTACTTAAAGTCTTTGGTGTCCATACGTTTACATGTACCAATAAGTCTCCTTTACCATAACCATTTATGCTTGGAATACCTTTTCCGCGTAAGCGTAAAATTTTACCCGATTGCACACCGGCTTCTACTTTTATTCTCACTTTACCGGTAACAGTATCTATTTCTTTAGACGTACCTAAAACAGCATCGGGAAGACTTACATACAAATCGTAATGCAAGTTATCTCCTTCTCGCTTTAAAGTAGCATGATCTTCTTCTTCAATAACCACTAACAAATCTCCTGAGATTCCGTTACCTGGAGCTTCATTTCCTTTTCCACTAACTTTAAGTTGCATATTATCTACAACTCCAGCTGGTATTTTAACCGATACTGTTTCTTCTGTTGGCTTTAAACCTTGAGCATCTGCATCTGCAGGTTTTTTATCAATGCTCTGTCCTGCTCCGCCACATGTTGGGCAGGCAGAAGCAGTTTGCATGCGTCCTAAAATAGTATTGGTTACTCTAGCTACTTGACCAGAACCATTACAAGTAGAACATGTTTTATAGGTTGTTCCAGGCGCTTGAACTTTACGTTTTACCTTTATTTTTTTCTCAACACCATTAGCAATCTCTTCTAAAGTAAGTGTTACACGAATTCTAAGATTGCTCCCTTTAACACGTCTTTGACCACCGCTGCCAAAACCGCCTCCAAAGCCAGAGAAACCACCTCCGCCACCAAAAATATCGCCAAAGTGACTAAAGATGTCGTCCATGTTCATGCCGCCTCCGCCAAAGCCACCTGCACCTTCAAAAGCCTGATGACCAAATTGGTCGTATCGTGCTTTTTTATCGTCATTACTTAAAACCTCATAAGCTTCTGCTGCTTCTTTAAATTTTGCTTCAGCATCTTTATCATCTGGATTCTTATCTGGATGGTATTTTAAAGCCATCTTACGATATGCTTTTTTTATTTCGGTAGCTGTTGCTCCTTTGCTAACACCTAATATCTCGTAATAATCTCTTTTTGCCATATTCTAAAATTATTGTCCGATAACCACTTTTGGAAAACGAATTACTTTTTCTCCTAATTTATAACCTCTTTCTACTACATCAATTATTTTTCCTTTAAGATCTTCATTTGGCGCAGGAACTTGTGTTATTGCTTCATGGTCATCTGCATTAAAAGTATCACCTTTTTTAACTCCAATTTTTGACAAACCTTTTTGTTCTAATGTTGTTAATAATTTTTGATAAATAAGCATAACTCCTTTTCGTAAATCTTCAGCTTCTTTATCTTCTTCTATATGACTTAGTGCACGCTCAAAATCGTCTAAAACTGGTAATAGTGAGATCATCACATCTTGACTTGCTGTTTTAAACAAATCAATACGTTCTTTACTTGTACGTTTTTTATAATTTTCAAATTCAGCAAATAAGCGCATAAACTTATCTTTTTCTTTAGCTAAATTTTCTTGCAATTGCTCTTCTACAGTTAATTCTTCAACTTGTGTTGTTTCTGTAGTTTCTTCCTGCACTTGCGTGTCTTCTATGTTTTCGTTTTTATCTTTTTTACTCATTATAGTGAACATTATTTTAAATCTTCGATTTAGGGATGGCAAAAGTACTGCCATTATTTTTAAAATGTCAAAATGTCATTAAAATAATTGATTAGACTTAATGTCTTTTAGTAACAATCACTATTTTTGTGTATAATTTTTAAATAAACACAAAACGATGAAAAAAAGAATTTTAAACATGTTTACAATTGTAGCTATTAGTATTGCATTTGTTAGTTGTAAAGATAAAGCCGCTGAGGCAAATACAAGTGACGCTGAGGCAGCTGCTGTTGCAGAAAGCACATCTGAAAAATATGTTGCTAATGTAGCAGAATCTACTATAGAGTGGAAAGGTTTTAAACCTACTGGAAGTCATAACGGAACTGTAAACATTGAAAGTGGTGTTTTTAAGACAGATGCTGGACGTATAAAAAGTGGTACTTTTTTAATTGATATGAAATCAATTGTCTCTACAGATATGGAAGAAGGTGAGTACAAAACAAGTCTAGAAGAGCATTTAAAAGGAACTGTTGAAGGCAAAGAAGGTGATTTTTTTAATGTAACTAAATTCCCTACTGGAGCATTTGAAGTTACTGGAACTAAAACTGAAGATGGTAAAACTATGCTTTCTGGTAACTTGTCTTTAAAAGGACAAAAACACAATATAACTTTCCCTGTAACTGTGTCTAACAATGGTGACTTAATGACTATTGAAAGTGAAGCATTTACAATTGATAGAACTAAATGGGGAATCAACTATGGTTCTAAATCTGTTTTTGATAATCTTGGTGACAAGTTTATTAATGACGATATGGAATTAAAGATTAAAATTGTAGCTAAAAAGGCGTAATTACCTTAATATTAAATACAATTTAAAACCACTCTAGAGTCTAGAGTGGTTTTTAAATATATTCAAGACAAATCTAAAAACTACTTATAAAAACAAAAGAATGACTAAAAAAATAACACTTATACTTGCAGTAATTTTTAGTATTACTGCAAACTCTCAAAGTAATTATGAAAAAGGATACTTAATTGATACTAATAATAAAAAGGTTGAATGCCTTATTAAAAATGAAGATTGGAAAAACAACCCAGACACATTTACCTATAAGATTAATGAAAGTTCAGAAGACTTAAAAGGTGATTTAAGTACTATAATTGAGTTTGGATTTAACAACATAAGGTATAAAAGGTTTTTAGTAAAAATAGATATATCAAGTACTCAAACAAATCAATTAAGTAAAAAAAAGGAACCTAATTTAATAGAAAAAAACCTCTTTTTAAAATACTTAGTTGAAGGAAAGTCTAACTTATTTTCTTATTGCGATGATAATGCTAAATTGTATTTCTACAATTTAAACGACTCTAACCCAAATCAATTAATTTATAAAAAGTATTATGTAGCTGCAACTCAGTATAAAGAAAATACTGATTATAAACAACAATTATGGAATAATTTAAAATGTGATAATTTATCACTTAATGATGTAAAAAAATTAAACTATAAATCTAAAGACTTAATAACTTATTTTATAGATTATAATACTTGTGATGATTCTAATTATATTAATTCATTTAAAAATGAAAAAAAATCAGGAAATTTTAACTTATCTATAAAACCAAGCATAAACTTTTCTTCTCTATCAACAAAGAATGATTTTGACAATAGAGGTGAGTTAGATTTTGGAAGTAAAACAAATATTGGATTTGGTATTGAACTTGAATATGTTTTACCTTTTAATAATAATAGACTCTCATTAATTCTTGAACCAACATTTAAAAACTATTCCTCAGAAATAAATGATTTTATTTATATTAATACACCAGTATTAACAGAAACATCTTCAGCAAAAATTGACTATAAAGCCATTGACATACTTTTTGGAATCAAATATTATATACCAATAAATGATTTTTCAAAAATATATTTAAGTGCTTTATATAACTTTAATTCTATTGACTTATCTTCTAGTTTTGATTTTTCGGCTACCGGTTTAGTTGATTTGGGTATCAAACCTCATAATTATATTGCCTTAAGTATTGGTTTTAAATTTAATGATAAATTTAGCTTAGAAGCAAGATTTTCACCAAATCAAACTATAATAGCAAATTCCTTATGGGAAAATAAATACCCAAGAACTTCATTTATTTTTGGATATAATTTGTTTTAAACGGAAATAAATCCCTTAATGCTTTTTGCAAATGATGATATTTAAAATTGAAACCTAAATTTTCTGTTTTTCTAGAACTCACTCTGTGGCTTTCAAATAATAATTCGTGCATTTCACCTAGTATTAATTTCATTACAGACTTAGGTATATTAGGCAAAAGCAATGGTTTTTTTAGCACTTTTGCTACAGCTTTAACAAGTTCTTTATTTGATACAGGATTTGGTGCCACTGCATTATAAGTTCCTTCAATGTTATGCTGCTTTATAAACACAAACAACTCGGCCAAATCTTTAATATGAATCCAAGATTGCCATTGCTTACCTGAACCAAAAGCAGCACCAAACCCAAATTGAATTGGCTTAGCAATTTCTAGCAAAGCTCCACCTTTATTTGAAAGCACTAAACCAATTCTAATTTTGGTTACTTTAATTTTTAAATTTGAAAACTCATCAACGGCACTTTCCCATTGGCTAACAACTTGCCCTAAAAAAGAAGATGAAACTTCATGATAGTCCTCTTTATAATAATTGATAAGTGAATCTGGATAAATACCTATGGCACTTGCAGAAATAATATGCTGTATTTTAAAACCATAAACTTTAATGGTTTCTTTTAAAAGCTGTAACGCTTGTGTTCTGCTTTCTAAAATTTCTTTTTTATAACTATCCGTCCATCGTTTTGAAATTGAAGCACCAGCTAAGTTTATAATTACTGAAACGTTTTTAAAACAAGACTTGTCAATTTCACCTTCTTTAGGGTTCCAATAAAACCCTTTGTAGTTATCTTCATTACTAATCTTTACTTTAGAAGTTGTTAAATAATGAATCTTATATCCTTTTTCGAGACATGCTTTTGCAATTTCTTGACCAATTAGTCCTGTTGCTCCAGTTATAAGAATTTTTGTTTTCATAGCCTAACAAAGTTACAAAACCAAAACTGATGACCTCTTACTATTATGAAGGTTTAACAAGAGCTTAAGTTAATTTATGAACTATACTCGTTATTTGAAGTAGTTTAATATTAATCGTCATATTTCGTGGCTCTCAACATTTAACTCAAAAAAAATTACCAAATACTAAAAGCATTTCCTGGCTCTTAGCATTTAACTCATCTATTATTTATTTTAAATCGTTGAATGTTGATTGCCATATTTCGTGGCTCTCAACATTTAACTCATCTATTATTTATTTCAAATCGTTGAATGTTGATTGCCATATTTCGTGGCTCTCAACATTTCACGTTTTCCTGGAGGACCAGGTAAACGTTCAACAATAAAACCTACAGCTTGCATAGCACGGCGCACACTACCTTTAGCAGAATAAGTCACCAACACACCTTTATTTTTTAACGCCTTATACATTGCTTTAAATATTACTTCTGTCCATAAATCTGGCTGTACTCTTGCGCCAAAAGCATCAAAATAAATAAGATTATATGTGTTTGTTTCTGTAATATCTTTGAAGAATTTTTGTTGTTTATTAAGAATGAAGTTTTCTGTAATTTCTCTTTGCGTTTCCCATTGGGCATTATGCATCTCTAAAAAAATACTGTTATCTGCGTTTAATTCTTCAGCATAATTAAGTTGCTCAATTTCTTTTTGAAGTACAGGATAAGCTTCTACTCCAGTATAGTTTATTTTTAGTTTTAATTTTTCAGCTTCTAATAATGTTATTAAAGCATTTAAACCTGTACCAAAACCAATTTCAAGAATAGAAATTTCATTTTTTGTTTGTGAGAAAAATTCAGAATAACAAAAAAGCAAACCATGTTTTATAAACACATGATTTGCTTCTTGTATTGCTCCATGAACAGAATGATATTGCTCATTCCATTCTTCAATTTGTATGGTTTTTGAACCGTCTTTTGTTGTTATTATTTTTCGTTGCACTTAACTTATTTAATCAGTAACTTTTTAATTTTAGGTATTGGCCCTGTACATTCTGTTTGATGACAAGATATACATAAGTTAATTGCAGTATTATATCGTTTAGAAAGAGAGACAGATGAATCCTCAGTAAACACCATTTTTTGAGCTTCAATAAATTTACCAGAATACTGATCAAATGTACTATTTCTAGATTTAGACTCAGAAAATTCGGCTGTATAAATCTTTAAAAACTCTTCTGGAAATTCTGTTGTAATTTTACCATTTTCAACTTCTTTTTTAAGCTGTAAATTAAAGGCATGCATACCTCTCATTAAAATAGCCATTTCTGAACCTTGATAGACATCATACTTTTTAGTGCCATCAACTATTGTTACTTTTTTTTCAGAAGTGTTACAACTTAACATCAAAACTAGTACACTTAAGCAAAAATATTTAAACATTATTCCTCTTTTAGCAAAACACCATCTGCCACAAATGAATATGTTTTTTTAGGCTCTGTAATTTTAGCAATTTCTTCTGGAGATTTGCCAGCATCTTCGGCATAATGACGTTGCTCATCTACTGGTACTTCGTTTACAAAAGCTTTTCCATTTATCACAACCTCTTTTCCTGCAATATCTTTAGGCATAAAAAAACCATAGTCTTTAAACTTAACCATAACCTGCTCACCGTTTTCAAGGTTTAACTTCATCCAGCAACCTTTAGCTTGACAAACCTCATCAACCTTAGCAATCATTTTTGAATTTACAGAATCACCAACAGTCATGTTTGCGTAATGTACAGCCATACGATCAGCTCTCAATGCATCATTATCATTTATCTCCTTGCCAAAAGAAGCATAAGCAATCTCTTTATTGGCTTCTGCTTTAGCTTCAGTTTTTTTCTCTTCATTTTTACAAGACATTATTACTAATACAATAACAAAAAGTGCTAAGAACTTCTTCATAATTAATCTAAAATTTTATTGATTTTTAAGGACCTAAAGTTACGCATTTTTTTAGAAAACATTATGTTTTTTTAACCACTATAAATACCTAATTTTGCACTAATAAATAAATAAAGAATGTTAAGTACCAAAACCAACGAAATCGTTGTAGTAAAAACTGAAACTTCAAAAATTGAAGGTATAGATTTTAACAATCTAACTTTTGGAAGAACGTTTACAGATTATATGTTTTACTGTGATTTTGAAAATGGCGAATGGCAACAGCCTACAGTTGCTCCTTATCAGCCAATGACCATAGAACCTTCTGCTAGAGTGTTTCATTATGGTCAAGCGGTTTTTGAAGGCATGAAGGCTTATAAAGATGATAATGAAAAGGTCTTTTTGTTTAGACCTAAAGAAAACTTTAAACGTATTAATAAATCTGCTGCGCGTTTAGCGATGCCAGAATTTCCTGAAGATTATTTTTTTAATGGCTTACAAACCCTTTTAAATTTAGACTCGGCATGGATTAAGCCTGGTATTGGAAACTCGTTATATGTTCGTCCTTTTGTTATTGCTACAGAACCTGCAATTTCTGCTTCACCAGCTGCATCTTACCGTTTTATGATAATTTGTTCTCCTGCTAAAGCTTATTATACAGAGCCTGTTCGTGTTTTGTTTGCAGAAAAATATAGTCGATCTGCAGATGGAGGCGTTGGTTTTGCAAAAGCTGCTGGAAATTATGCTGCTCAATTTTACCCAACTAGCTTAGCTCAGAAAAAAGGATTTCAGCAAATTATTTGGACCGATGCTAGCACACATGATTACTTAGAAGAAGCTGGTACCATGAACATCTTTTTTAGAATTAATGATAAGCTGGTTACGGCACCAAATAACGATCGTATTTTAGATGGTATTACACGTAAGAGTGTTATTCAACTAGCAAACGATAATAATATTGATATTGAAGTTAGACGTGTAAGTGTTAATGAAATAAAAGAAGCTTCAAGAAATGGTTCGTTAAAAGAAATATTTGGAGCAGGAACTGCTGCGGTTATAAGTCCGATTTCTGCTTTTGAGCATTCTGAAGAAGTATTTGAGATTCCAACAACCAAGGATTCTTATGCATCACTTTTCAAAACCCAATTATTAAACATACAACATAATCTAACTGATGATAAACACAATTGGAGGTACGAGATTAAATAAATAAAAAAAGAAGCCAAATTGGCTTCTTTTTTTTATTCTTCTAAAACAGATAAAATATTTGGTTTAAAGTAATTTGGACCTTTAAGTACTTTACCATCTTCTCTATAAATAGGTTCGCCATTTTCTCCAAGCTTACTCATATTACTTTGTTGTATTTCATTAAATACATCTTCAATTTTATGCTGTAATCCATGTTCTATTATGGTACCGCATAATATATATAACATATCTCCTAAAGCATCTGCAACCTCAACAAGATCATTATTGTTTGCAGCTTCAAGGTATTCTTCATTTTCTTCTTTCATCAGTTCAAAACGCAAGGTGTTTTTATCTACTCCTAAATCTGCTTTTGGTGTTTCTCTATGGCCAATTTTAAATGCTGTATGAAATGCTTTAACAGCTTCTATTTTATTCTTCATTTTAATTATCTTAATTTTGCATAAAAATAACTATATGTTTACTAAAGGTCAATTGATTTTCGGAATTTTATTTGCTATAGCATTTATAGTTATTATGATTTATACTTACAGAAAAGACCTAAAACTTCATAGAAAATACTACAAAGGCAGTATTTGGGTTTTAATTGCTTTCATCGCTTTTTTACTAATGATTGCTGCTATAAAATTTGTATTTGTATAAAACAGTTCTTCGATTGTTTTTTAGCACTTGTCCGAATTTTCTTTATGTTTTTTCTTTTTTTAGTAACTTAATAGCTTAATATACCTAGTAATGGGTATGTTTTGATGCCGTCCTACTTTGCATCTTTGTAACAATAGCTAACTAAATTATTAAATTATGAAAACCTCACAAAAACTTTATTTCAATGTTTCAACATTACTTTTTACTTTTCTATTTATAGGATGTACGGGCAACTTAAAAACCCAAGTAGAAAAAAACAATAATATAATAGACAGTTTAAAAACTGAGATTACAGAAATAAAAAAGCAAATTAATATTTCTGAAGAGGAAAACTTAAAGCATACATTTTGTAATTCTAAAGAAGCAGTTTTAGATGATTTGGTTGAGTATCCAGAAAATGATTCTGAATATGACACCGAAAAAGGAGAAGCTACGCTCTGGTTTCAAATCCCGCATGACCATACTTTAACTTATAATGCTAAAAAAAGTGATAAAAGCAAAAATAAATTGGTATTCAACAGCGTAGGAAAGTCATACGGAAATAACACAAAGATAGAAGACAAGGTGGTCGTTAAAGGATTAATTAAAGGTATTAATAAACAAAAACTATATATAGATGTAATCTTTGATTATGATGATGCTCATTATGAATGCCCAAGTAATTCTATTATTATTTTAGGCAAAAGGAAAAAAAATTCAATAGTTGTGGGCTCTCCATTTCTACCAGATAATGCCACAACTAAAAACTAACCCAATTACCTCTATATATTACTAATTAAAAGTAAGGAATAGGTTTATTAATAAAACATCAAAAGAATCAAAGAGACACCTTCTTATTTTAATTAAATTAAGAATGAAGATAATTACAGTATTAATTTTAATGATTGGGTCGTTCTGCTATTCTCAGAACGACTCTACTTATTATTATTTTGACAGAGTCACTCCAGTTGAATCTATACTTTCAAAAATTGATGCTGAAAAAAGCTCATCTTTAAAGAACTACTTTAGGCTAATTTATTTTAGCAAACTACGCCAATTAGATTCAATAGAAAAGTATATCTCTATCTTAGAAAAGGATAATAAATTACCGAAAAATAAAAAAATAAAACTCCTATACTTTACCGCCTATTTTCATAGAATATCTCAAAACGATTCGCTTAGTTTTATTTTTCATACTAAAGCTTTAAATCTAGCAAAAACTAATAAAGATACATTAACAATATTATCATCACTTTCTGGCTTAGCACAGTCTTACGACTATAATGATGACAATTCCTATAGACTCGATTATTTAAACAAGCTAGAAGAAAAAGCAAAGTTATATAATAGCAATTCACATAAAATCATCTATTCCTTTTTAAAAGGCAACTATTATTTATTTAGGGATGAAAATAAAAAAGCTGCAGAATATTATAATAAAACATTGCAGTTTAAATTTAAAAAAAGAGACAGTGCCGTTTTAATTAACACATTAAATAGTTTAGGTGTGTTGTACGAAGTAAACATTGAAATTCCAGATTCTGCTATCTTTTTTTATAATAAAAAATTACAGATTATTAATTCTAATAAAGCTCTACAATATCCCAGTAACTACTTTACTACTTATATGAATATAGGGAATTCATATTTGAGTAAGAATGATTTAAAACATGCAGAACATTACTATTTGTTAGCAGACTCTATCACTTTACTTGAGCATACTGTTTTTTATAAATCGATGATTAAAGAAAATCTTTCTCGTCTATATGCTCAAAAAAAGAATTACAAAGCAGCATACTCACATTTATTAGAATATAACAAGCTTTCAGATAGTATAAAATTAGAAGAACAGCGTGAAGGTATTGCCAGAATAAAAGAAGAGTTTGATAACGAAAAGTTAAGAGCAGATAATCTAGAAAGCGAAGCCAAACGAAAACAAAATAGAAACTTATTAATCGCTGCTTTAGCATTACTTTTATTTGGAGGAATTACAGCATTTCTAATTCAAAAAAACACACGTCGTAAACAAAAATTAGCCGAGCAAGAAAAAGCACTCGAAACTCAAAAACTTGCAACAGTATTAAAAGAGCAAGAGCTTACAGCTATTGATGCTATGATTGAAGGTCAAGAAAAAGAACGTCAACGCATTGCCAATGATTTACATGATGACCTTGGTGGGCTAATGGCCACTGTAAAGCTACACTTTAATGCCTTAAAAGATAAAAACTCGCCAGAACTTTTTAATAAAACAAACCAACTTATAGACGAAGCCTATAATAAAGTACGTACTGTAGCTCATGCAAAAAACTCAGGTGTAATTGCAAAACAAGGTTTATTAAAAGCTGTCGAGCATATGGCTGAAAAAATTTCGGCATCCAACAAAATTACTATAGATGTTATAGATCACGGTTTAGATGATCGTTTAGAAAACAGTCTAGAACTAACACTATTTAGGATTATACAGGAGTTAGTCGCCAATATTATAAAACATGCTGAAGCATCAGAAGCTACAATACATTTAACAAACCATGAAGACACTCTTAACATTATGGTAGAAGATAATGGTAAAGGATTTAATACCAGTCAAATCACAACCAAACATAAAGGCATGGGAATAAGCAGTATAGACAAACGTATAGAGCATTTAAATGGCAAAATGATAATAGAATCTGAAATAAAAAAAGGCACAACCATAATTATAGATATACCCATATGATACGACTAGCAATTGCAGAAGACCATCAATCTTTAATTGATGGCATACAGTTACTCTTAGAGTATGAAGATAACATAACTATTGTTGGTACAGCTAACGATGGAGAAGCACTTCTAGATATTGTAGAAAAAAAATCTCCAAACGTGATTTTAACAGATATAAGAATGCCAAAACTAGATGGCATAGAAGCTACAAAACAAATCAAAAAAAAACACCCAAAAATTAAAATTTTAGCTTTTTCGATGTTTGATCAAACTCAAGCTATTGAACAAATGTTAGCTGCAGGAGCATCAGGATATATTTTAAAAAACTCAGCATTGTCTGAAGTCTTAAATGCCATAGTCTCTGTTCATCAAGGAAACACTTATTTTGATGCAAATATTAATACTAATAGTTTAAATTCTGAAGCTTCTACAAAAAAGAAGGGTTTACTTACCAAACGACAGATAGAAATTTTGCAACTTATAGCTCAAGGTAAAACCTCACGAGAAATTGCTGAAGAACTTTTTATTGGTATAACAACTGTAGATACACATCGTAAAAACATGGTACGTATTTTAGGTCTTCAGGGTAAAGGTGAATTAATGCGCTATGCTATAGAAAAAAAATATAAATTTTAACACCTAGCCATCTCTTGCTAAAATCCCCAATACTGGGGATTTTTTTGTCTTACACCATTTAGTAGTTTTATAAAAACAAAATTAAGTTGATACGTGTTAGTTAATATAGCTGGTTTTGCTATTTAGTCTTAGGGAAACAAATAAGCCAGCTATTCAAAAATCCCCAGCAATGGGGATTTTTCCTTGTACATATAACAACTACATTAGTATTAAATTAACACTAAAATGAGTAGTATTAAACATGTTATAAATGCACTTAATGGTATAAACAAAAAAGGAAAGTTATTATCTAAAGAAGACGTAATTTTAATTTTAGAAGCCACAAAAGAAGTTAGTATTCATAAAAAAATAATTAATTCTTTAATTTTTTTGTTTACTACAATAAATAAAAATTCTCATTTAAAAAAATTAACTAACAGAGAACAACAAATACTATACTTAATAGGTAATGGACTTAAAACCTCAGAAATAGCCATTCAATTAAAACGAAGTAGTTCTACTATAGAAACACATAGAAAAAATATTAGAAAAAAATTAAACCTAGTAGGAAAAGGAAAACTAATTGAATATGCTATTCTAAATAATTTACAACAAAACAAATTATAACACTGATGACATTTTAATAAAAAAACGATATAATAAAAAACAAAACAATGACTACTTTATTTCTTATTACGGCTTTAATCGTTATTAATTTACTACTACTTAAATTTAGTGTTAATAAAAATAAAACTTCAAATTAATTTCTATAATAAAGCATTACAAATAAGCTTAAATAATTTTAATTATCTTTGGTAAAACATCAATTAATTAAAATTATGAAACATCTATCATTAAAATATGACTATCTAAAAAAACAGTTATAAGATGTTGCATGTGATCTAATTAACAAAATATAAATTAACACATGAAAGCTTTAAAATACATTTTTTTTCTACTCTTAATCCTAATTATTGGTTTAGCAATTTATATTGCTGTACAACCAAATGAATTTAATTTTAACAGAAGCCGAGTTATTAAAGCTCCAGTATCTGACTTATTTAATAAAGTAAATGATTACAAAGAATGGCCAAGTTTTTCTCCTTGGATTGAGCATGAACCTGATGCAAAATTGACTTATAGTGAAAACACATCTGGAGTTAATGCAAGCTATGGTTGGAATGGTGAAATACTTGGTGAAGGCAATATGCAAACTACTGGAATTGAAAAAGATAAATCGATAGCACAACGCATTACATTTATTAAACCTTTTGAATCTGAATCTGATATTAATTGGACCTTCGAGACAACTAATGATGGTACAAAAGTAACATGGTCGATGAAAGGTAAACAAGACTTTATGACTAAAATGTACACAACATTTTCAGGAAGTATTGAAGACAATACTGGACCAGATTTTGATAGAGGATTATTTAAACTCGATAGTATTGTATCATCAGAAATAAAAACTAAAATGACAGCTCAAAACAACTTTAGAATTGGAGACATTAGTCAAGTTAATCTTCCTACACAAAATTTTATTGGCTATTATCAAAAAACTAAAATAAACCACGATGCAATGACAAAACTTTTTATGGAGTTTATGCCAAAAGCAGGAATGTATGCTATGCAACATTTAAAATATGGTGAGTTTACACCAGCATCAGTATTTACAAGTTGGGATGAAGAAAAAGGTGAAGCAGAGTTTTATATAGGTCTAGTGCTTAAAAAAGACTTAGCTCCAGCAGATGGGATGTCAGCAATAAGTTTGCCAGAAGGAAATACGCTTACTGTTTCTAAATACGGAAATTATGGTAATGGCGACGAAAAAGCGCACATGGCTTTAGATGCATACATAAAAGAAAAAGGTTTAGAACGCAAAGAAATGATTTGGGAACTTTACGTTAATGATCCTACACAAGTTAAACCTGAAGATATACAAACAGATATTTACTATCCAGTAAAATAACCACACAAAACAAATCATAAAAAGTTGTCATATTTATATGGCAACTTTTATATTTTTACATAATGAAACAACTCTTACTTGTTTTTATTGGTGGTGGATTTGGAAGTGTTTTACGATACCTAATAGGTAAATATTTAAACAATCCAGAATCAGGAATACCTTATGGTACATTTGCTGCAAATATTTTAGGAAGCTTACTTATAGGGCTTATTTTAGGCTTAGCTGCAAAAAATGACACACTTACTCAAAACCAAACTTTATTATTAGCAACTGGATTTTGCGGAGGTTTCACAACCTTTTCAACTTTTGCCTATGAAAACCATGTACTATTAAAATCTGGTGACTTTACAAGTTTTGCCATCTATACTATAGCAAGTTTTGTAATTGGTTTTTTGGCAGTTTTCTTTGGTATGTATTTAGTAAAAGCTTAATCTTTTTTAAAAGCCTTCACACCAGCTTTAATTTCTGCTGCAATATAATTTTCTCTTGGTACTATAGGACAAGAATATTTTTCGTTATAAGCGCAATAAGGATTATATGCTGTATTGAAATCTATAACTATAATGTCTCCTTCTGGTATACGAGCTTCAGTGTATCGTCCTCCAGAATAACTTCCTTCTCCATTTGTATCGTCTAAAAAAGGAAGAAATAAATAATCTTCATAGCCTTCTTCGGTTAATAATCCTAAATTTTGATAAATACTAAGTTGATACTCTTTTTCATTTAAACTAAAAGTAACTATTCCATATTGCACATATTCTGGTAAACGCTCAGTAGTTGTTTTCATCTTAAACGGTTTTGCGTTTGGTGTTCTTTTTAACTTCGCTGTTACAACATAAACAGAATCAAATTTATAAAAATCTAAACCCGTAAACTTTTTTCGGTCTTTATCTTTTAAAGGTGAACTCGATGCATCTTTATAACTAGCATTAATCTCACGTTGCCATTCAGTATCACCTTCTATAGGTCTTTTTTCTTGAGCACAACTTAATATTGACACCACTAAAAACAAAAGAGTAATATGTTTCATTTTAATATATTTTCAGAAATCAAAAATACAACTTAAACTTTTTTTTCATAGCTTTAACCATCTTAAAATAAAACAATGCGTAATAACGTCAAAAATTATAAGCAACAGTGTACCTCTTTTTACAAGAGTTGGGCTTCTTATATATTATGACGATATTATTATTTAATAATACAATATGTAAAAGTCCAACTGCAAAGTTGGACTTTTTATTTTTATACTAATCAATCAACCAAATGAAAACGCTATTTAACAATTACATCGATACATTTAGAGGTCTCTCTAAAGAGGTTTGGTGGCTCGCACTTATCACATTAATTAATAGAGCTGGAACTATGGTAATTCCATTTCTGTCACTATACCTTACTACGAACTTAGAATTTAGTCTTAGTGATGTAGGTTGGGTAATGACTTCTTTTGGATTAGGATCAGTAGTTGGTTCTTGGTTAGGTGGAAAACTAACTGATAAGATAGGTTACTATAAAGTCATGGTAAGAAGTTTACTTAGTACAGGTATTTTGTTCATCGCACTTCAATTTTTAAATACTTTCTATTCTATCTGTTTTGGAATTTTCTTAGTAATGACTGTAGCTGATACCTTTAGACCTGCTATGTTTGTTGCTATGAGCACATATAGTAAACCAGAAAACAAAACGCGTTCTGTAACACTTATAAGATTAGCTATTAATCTTGGCTTTTCTGCTGGTCCAGCTGTTGGAGGATTAATTATCACCACTATGAGCTATGGCGGTTTGTTTTGGATAGATGGAATAACGTGTATTTTAGCAACAATACTTTTAGTAAAAGTTTTAAACCCAAAAAGCACAACACCTTTAGATAGTATAAAAAATGAAAAACCAGAATCTGCATACAAAGACAAAGTATTTTGGATTTTTCTGGCATCAATGACAATTTTTGGAATTATGTTTCTACAATATTTCTCTACAATGCCATTATACTACAAAGACATACATATGCTAACCGAATTAGAAATTGGCTTATTATTAGGTTTAAATGGGTTATTTATATTCATTTTAGAAATGCCATTGATAAAATGGTTAGAAAATAGCAAACATACTAAGGTTGGCTTAATGCTATTGGGAGCTATTTTAACAGCAGTAAGTTTTTTAGTTTTAAATACAACATCATGGGTTGGCATTTTATTAGTAGGAATGTTATTCATGACTGTAGGAGAAATGATTGTGTTCCCTTTTTCTAATGCTTTTGCAATGGAACGTGCAAAAAAAGGGAATCAAGGAGAATATATGGCACTATACACCATTTCATTCTCAATTGCTCATATTTTTGGTCATAATGCAGGAATGCAAATGGTAGATAAATTAGGATTTAACTCCACTTGGTATATCATGATTGGTTTAGGATTTCTATGCATTATATTACTGTATATTTTAAAGCAATATTTAAGAATAAAAAATGAGACTTCATGAATTTAAATCAAATTACAATTCCGTCGTTAGACGTTGTTAAAGCGACAGAATTTTACAAAAAATTAGGATTACTTTTAATAGTTGATGCACTACCTCGTTATGTACGATTTGAATGTCCTGACGGAAACTCAACGTTTTCAATACATAAGGTGAGTACATTACCAAAAGGTGATGGTATTACTATTTATTTTGAAGATGACAATCTGGATGAATTGGTAAAACAACTTCAACAAAAAGGAATTATATTTACTTCTGAAGCTGAAGATAAAAATTGGTTATGGCGAGAAGCACATCTTAATGATTTAGATGGCAATCATATTATACTTTATAAAGCAGGAAAAAACAGAACAAATCCACCTTGGCGAATTAATCCGTAATACTGAAATGAAACATATTTTATTTATAATAATCTTAACTGCTTTAGTAAGTTGTAATTCTACTGAAGATAAAAAGGAAGGTTTTAATAATGAGGTGCTGAAGCAAACTCAACAAGACAAAAAAGAGTTCCCAAAATTAAAACCTAACAGATATAATGTAGCATTTTTAATTATGGATGGTGTTTTTAATACAGAATTAACTGCACCTTTTGATATTTTTCAACACACCATTTTTAGAGATCGTATAAAACCTATGAATGTTTTTACTGTTGCAAATACCGACAATCCAATTGTTACGTTTGAAGGCATGCGTATTATCCCTGATTTTAATTACATTAAAGACAATTTACCAAAAATTGATATTCTGGTTGTGCCAAGTGCAGAACATCATTTAGATTCAGATTTAGAAGATGTTGCTATGCTAAACTTTATAAAGCAAGTCGATAAAGAAGCAAAATTTATAACATCACATTGTGATGGCGCATTTGTATTGGCAAAAGCCGGATTACTTAATAATTCTGTTTCTACTACATTTCCTAGTGACATAAATGCTATGCGCGAAATGTTTCCAAATTTAGATATTAGAAAAAATGTACTCTTTGTACATGACGGAAAATATATTACATCAGCAGGTGGCGCAAAATCTTTTGAAGCTGCTTTATATTTATGTGAGTATTTGTACGGAAAAAAGGTAGCGCAACGTCTAGCTCAAGGTTTAGTAATTGATTGGGATTTAAAAAACATTCCCCATACAATCATAAAACATTAAATTACATCATCTTACTAGTACTATAATCAGCAGTAACTATATAACTTTCAGCTTGAAAATATCTTTCAGATTTGATTGTATTTAATAACCATTCTAAATGGTTTTTTGATTGTCTTTTAAATTTATAATTTAAAGTAGATTCCATAACGCTAAATGTATTATTGGGTTAAACATTAAATCGAGGGAATATAAATTTACATCCAAGAAAATAAAAATTACTAAATCTAATTGCAAATTAGACCAAAAGCATAATTAGCAATATAACTTGTAGTAGTATGCTTAAAAAAACGACCAACAGCTGTAATTATTTAAAAATCAGAGTGTTTTATTTTTTTAAATAAAAACTCATGTTTTAAATAATTAAATTCCGTAAAACAATAAAGTGATTATACTTTTACATGTTGCGTCTATACTGACCACCAACTTCAAACAATGATGAAGTGATTTCTCCAAGAGAACATACTTTACAAACATCCATTAAGGCTTCAAAAATATTTTCGTTATTGATAGCTTTCTTTTGCAATTCCTTTAATAATGCTTTTGTATCATTTGCTTTATGAAGATTCTCTAAAGTCTTAATTTGAAATTGTTTCTCTTCTTCCGTAGCTCGAATAACTTCAGCAGGAATAACTGTTGGCGAACCTTTAGAGCTTAAAAACGTATTCACTCCAACAATTGGAAATTTACCATTATGTTTCAAAGTTTCATAATATAAACTCTCTTCTTGAATTTTAGAGCGTTGATACATGGTTTCCATTGCACCTAAAACACCACCACGTTCTGTAATACGATCAAACTCTAATAGCACAGCTTCTTCAACTAAATCTGTTAGTTCTTCAATAATAAAAGAGCCTTGAATTGGGTTTTCGTTTTTATTTAATCCTAATTCTTTGTTTATAATAAGTTGAATTGCCATTGCACGACGCACAGATTCTTCTGTTGGTGTCGTTATAGCCTCATCATAAGCATTGGTATGCAACGAATTACAATTGTCGTAAATGGCATATAACGCCTGTAGCGTTGTACGAATATCATTAAAATCAATTTCTTGAGCGTGTAAACTACGACCAGAAGTTTGAATATGATACTTAAGCATTTGCGCTCTAGCATTTGCTCCATATTTATGCTTCATAGCTTTTGCCCAAATTTTACGAGCCACACGACCAATTACTGCATATTCTGGATCAATTCCGTTAGAGAAAAAGAACGATAAGTTTGGTCCAAATTTATTAATGTCCATGCCACGACTTAAATAATATTCCACATAAGTGAAACCATTAGATAAGGTTAATGCTAATTGCGTAATTGGGTTTGCACCAGCTTCTGCAATATGATAGCCTGAAATAGAAACCGAATAAAAATTACGAACGTTATTTTCAATAAAATATTCTTGTACATCTCCCATTAAACGCAATGCAAATTCAGTAGAAAAAATACAAGTGTTTTGTGCCTGATCTTCTTTTAAAATATCTGCTTGTACTGTTCCGCGTACTTGAGCTATAGTTCTAACTTTTATATCTTGATAAACATCTTCTGGTAACACCTGATCTCCTGTAACACCTAATAGCATTAAGCCTAAACCATTGTTTCCTTCTGGTAAATCACCATTGTATTTAGGACGCTCATTACCTTTATATAGTTTTTCAATTTTAGTTTCAACGTCCTTTTCTAAATTATTTTCTTTAATATAAATCTCACATTGCTGATCGATAGCGGCATTCATAAAAAAGCCTAATAACATTGGCGCAGGACCATTAATAGTCATACTCACAGACGTCATTACGTTTGCTAAATCAAAACCCGAATAGAGTTTTTTAGCATCATCTAAACAACAGATAGATACACCAGCATTTCCAATTTTACCATAAATATCAGGACGATGATCGGGGTCATTACCATATAAAGTTACACTATCAAAAGCCGTAGATAAACGTTTTGCTGGCAAACCTGCACTTACATAATGAAAACGTCTGTTAGTACGTTCTGGTCCACCTTCTCCTGCAAACATACGTGCTGGATCTTCTCCGGTACGTTTAAAAGGATATAAACCTGAAGTATAAGGAAATTCTCCAGGTACATTTTCTTGTAAATTCCATTTTAAAATATCTCCCCAAGCTTGATACTTTGGTAAAGCTACTTTAGGAATTTGAAGATGCGATAATGACTCTGTATGCGTTTCTATTTTAATCTCCTTATCTCTTACTTTAAATGAATATATAGGGTTCTTGTATTTATTTACTTTCTCATCCCAACCCGTTATCATTTCCCAGTTATATGGATCAAGATTTAATTTTACACGGTCGAATTCAGCTATTAACAACTTAATAAAGTCTTTTTTGTCATTCTGAGCAGTACGAAGAATCTCTTCTTGGTCAATACCAAATTTATTCAAATGAGATTTCTCACTTTCGTTAGAAATGACAGCAACAGAACAAATTGTTTTATAAATTCCATACAATTTCTGAGCAACTTCAACTTGCTCTATTGCTTTTTTATCGTAAGCACGGTTGTTTTCTGCAATTTCAGATAAATAACGTGTTCTATTAGGTGGAATCACAAAAATCTTTTCGCTCATTTCTTTAGAAATCTCGAATGTCGATTTTAAATCAGCATCAGCTTTTTCAACTAACTTATCCATAATCGCTTTATAAAGCGTATTCATTCCTGGATCGTTAAATTGAGATGCAATTGTTCCGTAAACTGGTAATTCATCTTGAGGAATATCCCAAAGATTATTGTTACGCATGTATTGCTTTTTTACATCACGTAAAGCATCTAAAGAACCGCGTTTGTCAAACTTATTTATTGCAACTAAATCGGCAAAATCAAGCATATCGATTTTTTCTAGCTGCGTTGCTGCACCAAATTCTGGAGTCATCACATATAATGACACATCAGAATGTTCTATAATCTCAGTATCAGATTGACCAATACCAGATGTTTCTAAAATAATTAAATCGTATTCTGCTGCTTTTAAAACCTCAACCGCTTCATTTACATATTTTGATAATGCCAAATTAGATTGACGTGTTGCCAAACTACGCATGTACACTCTAGGTGAATTAATCGCATTCATGCGAATACGATCTCCTAAAAGCGCACCTCCAGTTTTTCGTTTTGAAGGGTCTACAGAAACAAGTCCAATTGTTTTTTCTGGAAAATCTATTAAAAAACGACGTACTAACTCATCAACCAAACTAGATTTTCCTGCGCCACCTGTTCCTGTAATTCCTAAAACTGGTGTTTTAGAATCTTTATTTTTAACATGAATTTTATCTAAAGTCTCTTTTGCTACCTCAGGAAAATTTTCAGCTGAAGAAATAACGCGAGCAATCGCTTTTGGGTTCTTTTCAGCTAAAATATCAACTTCGCCATTTAAAGTGTCGCCAATAGCAAAGTCAGATTTCTCAACCAAGTCATTAATCATGCCTTGTAAACCCATTTCGCGACCATCATCAGGAGAATAAATACGATCAATCCCGTAATCCATCAACTCTTTTATTTCAGTTGGAAGGATAACGCCACCACCACCTCCAAAAATTTTAATATGTTCTGCTCCTCGCTCGTTCAACAAATCACGCATATACTTAAAGTATTCGTTATGACCGCCTTGATATGAGGTTAAGCAAATAGCATTTGCATCTTCTTGAATGGCTGTATTAACCACTTCTTCAACACTACGATCATGTCCTAAATGAATAACTTCAACTCCAGTTGCCTGAATAATACGTCTCATTATATTTATAGATGCGTCATGACCATCAAACAATGATGCTGCAGTAACAATTCTAACTTTATACTTAGGTTTATAGGGAGTAGTTTGTATCATTCTTAAAAAACTTGATTTTAGAGCTACAAATTTACGGAATTTTCAAAATTATAGATAGAATTTTCAGAATAGTTTAAGATATGTATCATGCTCTTGTTTCTGTTCAAAAAGTAAAAAAAGTGACTTATCATTTTATTCTGTGTCAAAATCATGGTGGTAAATACTTATCACAGTTATACAACTATAACCATTAACTATTTTTATTATGAAACAAAAATTATTTTTAAGCTTATGTCTTATTTCTGGCATAGGTTTCGCACAAGCTCAAGGCTTACCAACTAATCCGGAACCTGGAAAATGCTATGTAAAATGTATTACAAAAGACACTTTTAAGGAAGTAACTGAAACTTTACAAGTTTATCCAGCCTACACAACTTTAGAAATTGTTCCTGCAACTTACAAAACAGTTGAAGAAACAGTATTGGTAAAAGAAGCTACAGAAAGATACACGTATACTCCAGCTACATATGAAACTGTAGATGTATCTTATTTAAGTAAAGAAGGTCGAACTGATTTAAATATTGTACCTGCAACTTTTGGAAGAGATTCTAGAACTTTTGAAACGTATCCAGCTACTTCTGGATGGGAGTACAAAATTCTTGAAGATTGTCCATCAGTAAATAAAGACGATTGTGTTGCTGCATGTTTTGTTGAATATCCAGCTTCTTTTAGAGATGTACAATTTACAACTTTAGCTACAGATGCTAGCACAACTAGCAATCCTGTACCTGAAAGAATGTCAACATACAAAAAACGTGTGATTAAAACTCCTGCTCGTATGGATAAAATTGAAATCCCTGCTGAGTACAAAACTATTACACGCCAAGTTGTTGACACACCAGCTACAACTAGAAGTACTACTATACCTGCCAGAAATGAAACTGTTACCAGAACTGTTTTAGATAAGAAAGGTGGTATTACTACATGGGAAGAAGTTGAATGTGCTCTTTTAGACCCAACTGTAATTCCAATTTTTTACGAACTAGCTAGTGCTCGTTTAACTCCAGCTTCTAAACGGGTTATAGATGAAACTTTATTACCGATTTTAAAGGATAAGCCAGTAAGCATCGAAATTTTATCTCATACAGATTCTAGAGGTAATGATGATTACAACATGTCTTTATCTCAACAACGTGCTAATTCTGTTGTAAACTATTTGGTTGGAAAAGGCATCTCTAGAAGTAGATTATCTGCAAAAGGATATGGGGAATCTAGATTAACAAACCGTTGCTCTAATGGTGTAGATTGTGCTGAATCTCAACACAAAAAAAATAGACGTACTGAATTTAGAATTTTAAACAACTAAGAAAAGGTTGTATTATTCAATATTAAAAGGCTCCAATTATGGAGCCTTTTTTTCTAACCTATACATTCTATATTTAGATAATTTCTTTTCAGCATTTATACCATAATTGTCTAGCAAATCTGTTTGCATTAAAGCATAAAACTTATGGTGTATTTGCCAATCATGTTTCTTATTAACATCTAGCTTATTATTAGTTGTTACCACTGGCATATCTAAAACTAATGCTAATTGATACATCACATCTTTAAACGATACATTATCAGCTTGTATTTGCGAATCATCAATTAAGTAATTAGCAGTATCCTTTCCCCAATCTATTTGTTCTGTATCCCAAAACTGAGGTTGTTCAATATCTAAAACCATTACTTCACCTTTAATCTCAGTATGAAATAAATCTAATTTTAGATGCTCTAAAATTTCGAAACTAGAATTAATAAAATAAGGTGAAGTTTTACTTACAAAAATTTGGTATGTTTTATTTAAAGCTGGCGGCACATTAATTTGGCTTTTAAGCACTTTTAATTGATACGCTAAAATACTTTGCAAATCACCACTATATTCAACAAACTCTTGCTTTGGTTCAACAATAAGCGTTTCAAAAGTTTGATTTTTTAATTCTTTAATTTCAAAATCCTCTTTTGGCTTATAATCTGCCTTTACAACCTCTTCTTTAATGCGTTGAATTTTAAACACTATATCTACATCTCTTCTTTTCTGATTTTGCCTAAGAAATCGTTCTAAATCACCTTGCTTAAAATCTGTAGGACTACCTTTCCATAAAACATCTCCATAAGCATTTACCAATAATCCATAAGGTAAGGTTCTAGTATTATTAGCAGCAAAAGTCTCACCCTTATAATCAATTGCAACGGCTAAATCTGTAGGATGCTTTTTTATAAAACGTCTAACTTTATCTGGGTTCTCTTTTGTAAGTGATACTACATAAAAACGATTTGGATACTGTTTTTGCAATACTCCTAAATACTCTGAAGCATATACACATGGTCCACACCAAGTAGCCCAAAAATCAATAAAAAATAATGAGCTCTCAGCACTTTGTGCAGATTTTGATTTTTGAATATATTCAGAAAATCGTATTTGCGCTGACATGAAACTTGTAAAAAACAAGATGAAAAACACAAAAATTGACCGTTTAAAATATGTGCTATTAATCATAAATAAATTGTAATTCTAGTCGTAAATAACAACTATTATGCTAAAATAATATTTTATCCTAATTATTTTAATTATTGCTTCATTTTCAATAAATTAAAGTTTTTATTTTTTAGAACAAATTATAAAATTTGGAATACTAATTGAATAACTTACACCTGTATAACTTATCTTTGTTAAAGATATAAAAAACCCTAAACCATGTTGAAAAAAATTTTAGCTTTTATTCTTATTTTTAATTTAACTGCATGCGCAGAATTGCAAGGTATTGTAGACCAGCTACCACAAGGTGGAGGCGTTTTAAGCAATGCTGATATTGCCTCAGGGTTGCGTCAAGCTTTAGACTTTGGTATCGACAAACAAGTTAGTAAGCTAACGCAAAAAGATGGATTCTTTAAAAACGAATTGGTTAAAATATTACTTCCTGAAGAACTAAAAAAAGTAGATAAAGCCTTACGTGACATTGGACTAAGTAGCCTTGCTGACGATGGTCTAAAAATTTTAAACAGAGCAGCCGAAGATGCTGTAAAAGAAGCTACTCCTATATTTATTAATGCTGTTAAAGACATCACTTTTGCAGATGCAAAAAACATTCTATTAGGACAAGATGATGCCGCAACATCTTATTTAACTAGTAAAACGCAAACATCGTTATACAACAAATTTCAACCTGTAATTAATAATTCGTTTTCTAAAGTTGGTGCTGATCAAATTTGGGCGAACTTAATTAACAAATACAACGCATTACCTTTTACTAATAATGTAAATCCAGATTTAACAGATTATGTTACTGGAGAAGCTTTAAAAGGTGTCTATAAAATGATTGCCGTTGAAGAAAAAGAAATACGTAACAAAGTTGGGTCTAGAACAACAGATTTACTAAAGAAAGTATTTGCGCTTCAAGATTAGTGATTAGTGATTAGTGATTAGTGATTAGTGATTAGTGATTAGTGATTAGTGATTAGTGATTAGTGATTAGTGATTAGTGAAAACTACATTATTCTAAATTAGTAAAACACAATTAAAATGTCTTTCCCATAACCATCTAACATCTAACATCTAACATCTAACATCTAACAAAACTACTTTTTCTTATACAAGCCATCAAAGGCCACTATAATATCTTTATTATTTGTAATGGTTTCCCAATATTGACGAACAGAACCATCATCATTTAAGGTCCAGGTAACTCGATGATAAAATGGCTGACCATCTTTATTCTTTTCTTCGTCCGTTTTTAGAATCATTTGGTTACCTACTCTATTTCCTTTTAAATGTAAGCTGCCACCTTGATTATCTATCCAGACTTGCTCCCATTGTTTGTCTTTATAATTATAAAAGTTGTTGCTTGTTCCTGTATATTTTCCTTTTGCACTTGCCCAATTTTCTCTCAAAATACAGTTGTCTTGAATTTTTTCAATACTGTTTGTTCCTGCTAATGTACCATCAGGGTTTGTGACTGTCCATTCTCCAATCCAAAAATCAAATTCAGCATGTTTCTCGGTACAACAATTACAAGGTGTGGTTTGCGCACTTAAACTAGAAGTCATAATTAAAGTAAAAAATAGTAGTATTGTTTTCATAACTGTTGTGTTAATTCTTCTAAAATTAATGAACAACATTTAATACAACGCTAATATTAACATAACATTAAATATTTAAATAAGTTTCACCTTTGCAATAGTTAGTTAGCATAGGAATACATCTTTATTCCTTATTTAGGTTAGTAAAAAGTCGGCTTAAAAATCTAAGTCGATTTTTTTATTAACATTAAGAGCTTTTAAGTTGCTGTTTAGCAATATTTTAAATATATTTAATGTCCTAACCGTTGTAGTAATGAAAGATTTATCTGAAATAAAAAAGCACCAACTCAAATTACAACTGCGTTATAAGCAACTTATTGAACAAGCCTACAACTTACGTCAAACTGATCATGCACAAAGTGACATATCAGAATACAAAGCGATCAAGCTTTTAAATAAACTTAATAGACTTAAGTATTTAAACAGAGAAAACAAACAGATTCCTGTAAGCTATAATTAATGTAGTGTTTTAAAATAGTTAAACGCTTTTGTTAGTCTGGATCCGTACCACGAAAACATTTCGCCATCAACTAATTGTATTTTAGGTGTTTTTAAATGCGTTTTTAATTCACTTATATGTTCTTCTTTAAAAGGATATGGTTCACTTGATAAGAGTACTAAATCTGTATTTTTTTTAATTTCGTCTAGCTGAACTTCTGGATAACGTTCTAAATTTTTATAACTGTTTTCAAATTTATTAAGCCTAAGCATTTCATTAATAAAAGTATGGCTTGCTGCAACCATCCATGGGTTTTTCCAGATAAAGTAAACCACTTTCTTTATAGGTTTCTTTTCTATAAATGTCTTAAATTCTAAATGCTTTGTCTGAATTTTTTCAGCTATTGTTTCTGCTTCCATCTTTTTCAAAAAAAGCTCACCATACATTTTTATTAGTTCCAAACAATCATCAATAGTATAAATATCACTTATATGAACTGGAGCTATTTGCTCTAATCTAATAATCATTTCTAATGTGTTTTCCTCCTTATTACAAAGAATAATATCTGGGTCTAAAGCTTTAATTTTATCAAAATTAACTTGCTTGGTTCCTCCAACAACAGCAACCTTAGTTTTTATATAATGTGGATGCACACAAAACTTTGTAACGCCAATAATTGAAGACTCCAAACCCAAGTCGCATAACAACTCTGTTTGACTTGGCACTAGAGATACGATGCGTTTTGGTACACTTTTTAAGTGTATAGTTCTATTGAGTTGGTCTCTAAATTTCACCCATTAATTTATTCTAAAATCACTTCCATCTGCTTTTGCAACTCACTAGCTTTTAAAGCAGCAGCTTGTGCAAAATCAATTTCATTTGAAGCATAAATAATTCCGCGAGAAGAATTAATAAGCAATCCAACATTACTACTCATTCCATACTTACAAACATCTTGCAAGTTTCCGCCTTGAGCACCAACACCTGGAACTAGTAAAAAACTATCTGGTATAATCTGTCTAATATCTGCAAAGTATTCGGCTTTAGTTGCGCCAACAACATACATTAAGTTTTTAGAGTTAACCCAAGATTTTGACGTTTCTAAAACTTGCTTATACAACTCTTTACCATCTACTGTTTTAGTTTGAAAATCGAAAGCGCCTTGATTAGATGTTAAAGCCAACATAATAGTATGCTTATTTTTAAAAGCCAAAAAAGGTTCTACCGAATCTTTTCCCATATAAGGTGCAACAGTAACACTATCAAAAGCTAAATCTTCAAAAAAGGCTTTAGCATACATGGTGCTTGTATTGCCAATATCGCCACGTTTAGCATCAGCAATTGTAAATATTTCTGGATGGTTTTTATTTAAATAACTTATCGTTTTTTCAAGTGCTTTCCAGCCTTTAAGTCCGTAGGCTTCATAAAAAGCCGTGTTAGGTTTGTAGGCTACGCAAAGATTATGTGTTGCGTCAATAATAGCTTTATTAAATGCAAATATTGGGTCTTCATCTTTAAGTAAATGCTTTGGTATTTTGTTTAAATCGACATCTAATCCTATGCACAGAAAAGATTTCTTTTTTTTAATTTGCTCAGTAAGTTGTTGTGTTGTCATTTGCTGTTATAAAAAAAGCCTCAAAATGAGGCTTAATATTAAATATGTTCGTCGCTTGCTTTTAACTTTTCAGTATTTTCAGCGAGTTGTAATTCGTCAATTATTTTTTGAATATCTCCATTTACAATATTAGATAAATCATAAAGCGTTAACCCGATTCTATGATCAGTTACGCGTCCTTGCGAATAATTATAGGTTCTAATTTTGGCACTTCTGTCTCCAGAGCTTACCATTGATCCTCTTTTTTCGGCATCGGCAGCGTTCTTTTTAGCTAATTCCATTTCGTATAAACGAGAACGCAATACTTTAAAAGCTTTTTCTTTGTTTTTATGCTGCGATTTTTGGTCTTGACATTGTGCTACCAAACCTGTAGGCACGTGAGTTAAACGTACTGCAGAATACGTGGTGTTTACAGATTGTCCTCCTGGACCAGATGAACAGAAAAAATCTATTCTTACATCTTTAGGGTTAATCTCTACATCAAACTCTTCAGCTTCAGGAAACACCATTACTGTAGCCGCACTTGTATGCACACGTCCTTGTGTTTCAGTTTGTGGTACACGCTGTACACGATGTACGCCAGCTTCAAACTTTAAGGTGCCATAAACATCATCACCGGTAACTTCAAACTGAATTTCTTTAAAACCTCCATTTGTACCTTCACTATAATCTACTGTATCTACTTTCCAGCCCTTGCTTTCACAATATTTAGTGTACATTCTAAACAAATCTCCTGCAAAAATACTAGCTTCATCTCCACCAGTTCCTGCTCTTAGCTCAACAACAGCATTTTTAGCATCTTCTGGATCTTTAGGTATTAAGAGTACTTTTATTTCTTCTTCTAATTTAGGAATACCTGTTTTTGCTTCATCATATTGCATTTTGGCCATATCTACCATTTCGGCGTCACTGCCATCAGCTATAATTTCTTCGGCTTCTTTTAAGTTATTTGTCAACTCAATATAATCTTCTCGCTTGTCCATTAACAAGCGTAAATCTTTATATTCTTTATTAAGCTGAACATAACGTTTTTGATCTGTAATAATATCTGGCTGAATGATTAAATCACTCACCTCATCAAAACGCTGCTTTATTATCTGTAATTTCTCTAACATCTATCCTAAAATTCTGCATCAAAAATACAATAATTTATGAGTTTTTAATATCTAGAAATACAATCATATTAACAATTAAGAAATAATTAAAAGCAAAATACGTTTAGATTATATCATGCAAAAACTCCTAACTATACTTGCATTTTATAGACCTTTTGTTATTTGGTCTTTTGTTATTAATGCGCTTATAGGGTTTTTTAATCCTGAAATAATTCCTGCCATCATAACAAAATTGTTTTTAGCAGTTTTTGTGTGGTATTTGGTTACAGAGACTAATGAAAAGAAAAGATTCTCTTTTTACAAAAAATTAGGCATTAACACCTTTACGTTATTTGCTGTTATATTTATTATAGATATTGTTCTCACTATTAGCTTCTTAATTGTATTTAAAGAATTTAAATGATTACACTTTCTAATATAACTTAACCTTTAATATTCAAAAACTCCAAATTCACTTTTTATAGTCAGTTTCTTTTTCTCTGATGCTTCAACGTGACCAACAATTATTGCATCAACATTAAACGATTTAGAAATTGAAATAATATCTTCAGCTATTTCTGGAGTTACGTATAATTCCATACGATGTCCACAATTAAAAACTTGATACATCTCTTTCCAATCTGTTTTAGATTGCTCTTGAATTAATTTGAATAAAGGTGGAATTGCAAACATGTTATCTTTTACAATATGTAAATTATCTATAAAATGAAGAATCTTAGTTTGTGCTCCACCAGAACAATGCACCATACCATGTACAGTATCGCTATTATACTTTGAAAGAATTGATTTAATAATTGGTGCATACGTACGCGTTGGCGATAATACTAATTTACCTGCGTCAATTGGAGAATCTTCAACAGTATCTGTTAATTTAGTTTGACCAGAATACACTAAATCTTCTGGCACAGATGCATCAAAACTCTCTGGGTATTTATTAGCAAGGTATTTATGAAATACATCATGACGTGCAGAAGTAAGTCCATTACTTCCCATACCACCATTGTACTCTTTCTCATATGTTGCTTGACCAAAACTTTCTAAACCAACAATAACATCACCAGCTTCTATGTTTGCATTATCAATAACATTGCTTCGTTTCATACGAGCAGTTACAGTTGAATCTACAATTATGGTTCTCACCAAGTCACCTACATCTGCAGTTTCTCCACCTGTTGAATGAATAGTTACTCCAAAACTTTTTAATTCGGAAATTAAATCTTCCGTTCCGTTAATAATTGCAGAAATGACTTCTCCAGGAATTAAATTTTTATTTCTACCAATTGTAGAAGACAGCATAATATTGTCTGTTGCTCCAACACAAAGTAAATCGTCAATATTCATAATTAAGGCATCTTGAGCAATACCTTTCCATACAGAAATATCTCCAGTTTCTTTCCAATACATATAGGCTAATGACGATTTTGTGCCTGCACCATCTGCATGCATAATTATACAATATGCATCATCGTTAGTTAAATAATCTGGAACTATTTTGCAAAATGCTTTAGGAAATAACCCTTTATCAATGTTTTTTATAGCGTTGTGTACATCTTCTTTTGAAGCAGAAACTCCTCTTTGTGCATAACGCTTACTTATATCTTGACTCATTGCTTACAATTGAGTTGCAAAAATAAGCATTGTAATTATTTTTTTGTGTAATTCTTATCAATTAAAAGATTAGAATCTATAACTGTAGCTTGTCCATCTGACAGCTTGGCTTTTTTCTTTGCTCCTCCAAAATAAAAGTTAACACCAAAGGCTAATCTAAAATAGGTGTCATCAGAATTTCCAGCTTCTAATCCATCTAAAATATCGCTAAGTACATAGTTATAATCTGTAAAAAGCTTAAGACCAAAACCATCTAAAACTAGATACTCAATTCCGCCGCCGCCTTGAAATTTTGTTGCTGTTTCTTTAAAATGATTTGAAGCATTATAACCTGCTCCTGCAAAAACAAATGGTGAAAATTTACTATGTGGCAAAACTGTGCACTCAAGATTTAAATCAAAAGACATAAATCCTTCATTATAGACATCTATATAAGCAAGGTTGAATTTATTATAGCTAAAATTTATATTTAAATGTGGAAACAAATAGCGTTTGTAACCTATTCTAAAATAAATTTCAAACTCAGGGTCAACAAAATCTCCATTTATTACAGATGTTCCTAATGCTAGGTCAAATACATTATTTCCTCTTAAATCAAAGAATTCTGTTTTGGGCACTTTTTCTGATGCCTTTTTGGCCGTTTCAATAGAGGTTAATTCTATTGTTTCATTAGCATTTTGAGCAATCCCTGAGAATGACAAAAAACTCAAAATAAATATAGCTAATGTTTTAATATAAAATGGTTGTGCTATCATCAATTTTAATATTAATTAAACATTTTTAATTAATAACAAAATAGAATTGAAGTTCAATTTTTGGGGCTAGAACAAAGTGCAATATAACAAAATAATTAACAATCAACTCTAAATGAGTTATTTGCACAAAAAAAAAAAAAAAAGACAAATGAATCAATTTATAATTCATCTGTCTTTTAAGTTTTTTTAGAGGTTAATCAAAAAATATGATACTTCTCTTAAAAACGTTTTTTGTAAGCAACAAAATTTAGTTTACGATTCTAATTGTAATTTCATTTCGGTCTTAGCAATGTCATCCTGATTTGAATCTTGTTTAACATCATTAGAGTCGGCCTGAGAAAACAACAAGGTAGCAAACATTAATGCAGCCACACTTAGTAGTAACTTTTTCATTTTTACAAAAATTGATTAATAGCATTACAAATTTAATGAAATAAACTACTGTGCATGCGGCATTGTCTTTATTTTCGATTATTTGTAAAATAATAGGATGAAATACCCTTTTCAGGTTTTATATATACGTATGACTACGTACACAACTACCTAAACCTAACTGATAATCAATGAAATAAAACCAAATTTATTTAGTAAATAACAACTCTCTATACTTAACTAAAGGCCAAAGCTCGTCGTCTACAAGCAATTCTAATTTATCTGAATGATACCTAATTTTATCAAACAGAGGTTTTACTTTATTACAATATGCCTCAGCTTTTTTGTTAGCATTTTCAATCTTATTGGCTTTCTTTCTTTCGTTAGTCATTGTTGTAACGTTAGAATTTATAGCTTCAATATGCCTAGATATTTCTTCGATAAGATTTAACTGTTCTTTAGCTAGCTTTTTAAAATCTGCTCCATAAATTTCTTTTAAACCTTTAACATTCTCTATTAAAACATTTTGATATTTTACTGCTGTTGGCACTATATGATTACGAGCAATATCGCCTAAAACACGACCTTCAATTTGAATACGCAAAACATACTCTTCAACTTCAATCTCATAACGTGCTTCTACCTCAACTTTATTCATAATACCTAAATCGCCATACAAGTTAATTGCCTTTTTAGATACCTTGGCTTTAAGTGCTTCAGGTGTTGTTTTATTATTACTTAAGCCTCGTTTTTTTGCTTCTTTTTCCCAAGCTTCACCATAACCATTTCCTTCAAACAAAATATGTTTTGACTTCTTGATATACTCTCTAAGAATATTAAAAATGGCATCGTCCTTTTTCATATCCTTTTTATCAATAAGCGCATCTACTTCAGTTTTAAACTCTGTTAATTGCTTTGCTACAATAGCATTTAAAACCGTCATAGGGTTTGCACAATTTGCTGTGGATCCTACTGCTCTAAATTCAAACTTGTTACCTGTAAATGCAAAAGGTGACGTTCTGTTACGATCTGTATTATCTAATAACACATCTGGTATTTTACCAACAACATTTAGCTTTAAATCTGTTTTTTCTTCTGGAGATAATTTACCATTTGTAACATGTTCTAATTCATTTAAAACATTAGTTAATTGTTCGCCAATAAATACTGAAATAATTGCTGGCGGAGCTTCATTTGCCCCTAATCGATGATCATTACTTGCAGACGCAATTGCCGCTCTTAACAATTCTTCGTTATCATAAACTGCTTTAATTGTATTAATAAAGAATGTTAAAAATTGAAGATTACTCATTGGTGTTTTTCCTGGGCCTAATAAGTTAACTCCAGTATCTGTACTCAAACTCCAATTGTTATGTTTTCCTGAACCGTTTACGCCTGCAAATGGTTTTTCATGAAACAATACTTTAAAATTATGTCGGTCGGCAATCTTATCCATCACATCCATTAATAATGAATTATGATCTACTGCTAAATTTGCTTCGTCGTAAATTGGTGCTAATTCAAACTGATTTGGCGCTACCTCATTATGTCTTGTTTTAACAGGAATACCTAAAAGCATACATTCTGTTTCTAAATCCTTCATGTACTGCATTGCTCTATTTGGTATGGTGCCAAAATAGTGATCATCTAATTGCTGACCTTTAGCAGGTGAATGCCCAAGTAATGTACGTCCAGTTAATACTATATCTGGTCTAGCGTTTGCCAAGGCACTATCTATTAAAAAGTACTCTTGTTCCCAACCTAAAGATGCATTTACTTTTTTAACGTTTTTATCAAAATATTTACAAACCGCAACTGCAGCATGATCTACTGCTTGAAGTGCTCTTAATAACGGAGTTTTGTAATCTAAAGCTTCACCTGTATAAGACACAAAAACGGTTGGAATACAAAGTGTAGTATCATAAATAAATGCTGGAGATGTAGGATCCCAAGCTGTATATCCTCTAGCTTCAAAAGTATTTCTTATGCCTCCATTTGGAAAACTTGACGCATCTGGCTCTTGTTGCACTAATTGGCCTCCACCAAATTTTTCAATAGCCAAACCGCCTCCAATAGTTTCAAAAAAAGCATCATGTTTTTCTGCCGTTGCACCTGTTAAAGGTTGAAACCAATGTGTATAATGAGTAGCACCTTTAGATAAAGCCCATTCTTTCATTCCTGTAGAAATGTGATCTGCAACAGACCTGTCGATTTTAGAACCATTTTTAATAGCGTCCATAACACTATTATAAGCAGCTTTAGTTAAATATTGACGCATAGCTGTTTCGTTAAACACATTAGATCCAAACATAGCAGAACGGCGTTCTTTTTCTTCTATCTCAATTGGTTTACGGTTAAGAGATTCTTTAATAGCATGAAATCTTAAAGTTGACATAATTATAATTTTAATTGCTTAAACTAATTTTAACAGGGACAAATTTATTAAATTTATGCTAAAAAACCATTCAACCCTAAAAAAAACAGGGTTAAATACTAATAATAAATAAAATTTTAAGATTGCACCCTTTAAAAATCACCCTTTAAAGACTAAATAAATAAAACAAACATAACCAGCTACCAAAACTAAACCTTTGTATCTGCTTATTTGAAGTTGTTTAGGCAACAGTATTAAAGGAATTAATACCGCAGCAAACGCTAGCATCCAAAATATATCTCGTGTCAAAATTTGAGGTTCTGTTACTGGAATTGTTTTAATTATAGATGTAATCCCTAAAACTGAACCTATATTAAAAATATTAGACCCAATTAAGTTACCTAAAGAAATTGCTCTTTCTTGTTTAACAGCAGCAATTACAGAAGCTGCAAGCTCTGGAACACTTGTACCAATTGCTATCATGGTAACAGATATTACGGCTTCACTTACACCTAAAGCAACTGCCATTTCTTTTGCGCCATCGACTAACCATTCTGAACCAAAATACAATGCAACTGCGCCTATTAGTAGCCAAACAAAAATTTTATAATTTCTAACATTGGCAAGCGCATCATCTACATCTTCAATTTCCTCTTCTTTTTTAGAGCTTTTAATAAGCACAATTAAAAATATGATTAATGCTACTAACAACACAACACCTTCAATTGAAGTAAGTTGATCGTCATTATATAAAAAATAATACATTAACAAAGAAAAAACCATCATTGACGGCCATGTTAATTTATAAAATGATTTATCGACAGCTATAGAACCAATAAGAGCAGTAATACCTAATACAAGACCGATGTTAGCAATGTTAGAACCAACAACATTATTTATTGCTATAGCTGGAGAGCCTGACAATGCAGCATTTAAACTCACTAATAGCTCAGGTGCTGATGTTGCAAATGAAACAACGGTCATACCTATTACTAACTTAGAAATACTAAACTTAAATGATAGTGCAACAGAAGCTCTTACCAAAAACTCACCTCCTACAACCAATAAAATCAATCCTAAAATAATCCAGAACAAGCTCATAAATAATGTACCAATATTTTGAATGCGAAGATACTATTTCATTTTAATCTTTAACTAAAACTAAAAAAATCGTTAAATAACTATTAAAATAGTTGTGTAACTACGAAAATAGTTATAGGTTTGATTTATCAAACTATTTTGAATTAAAAAGCTTATGCAAAAATTAACCAATAAAGAGGAAGAAATAATGCATGTACTCTGGAAGCTAGAAAAAGCTTTTGTAAAAGATGTTTTAGCAGAGATTTCTACAGACAAACCACATTATAATACACTTTCTACTATTATAAGAAACCTAGAAGACAAAGGTTATGTTAGTTATAATGCTTATGGAAAAACACATCAATACTTTCCTGTAATTAGTAAAGAGGCTTACAGAAAACGCTTTATGAATTCTGCAATTGACAATTATTTTAATAGCTCATATAAAAATGTTGTTTCCTTTTTTGCTAAAGAGGAAAAAATAAGCGTTGATGAGCTAAAAGAGATTATAAAACTTATTGAAAATAAAAAATAATCATGGCATATTTAATAAAAGCATCAGTAATAATTGGTATATTCTATGTATGTTATAAACTATTTTTACAGCGTGAAACTTTTTTTCAAAGTAACAGATGGTTTATTATAATTGGTGTCATAACATCTTTTGTTGCGCCATTAATTATAATTCCTATATACACCTATATTGAGCCTAAACAAACGCTTCATACATTTTCTAACAATATAATTACAACTATAGAATCTAGTGAAACTATTGAGACTATAAACTGGGATTCGCTATTTTTAGTATTATATTTTTTAGGTACGAGTATTTTGGGAGCGCGTTTGCTTATTCAAATGTATTCTTTATCTACTCTTATATATAGAAGTAATAAATATCGTTCGGGTAAATATATACACGTAAAAGTAGAAGATAACATTTCTCCTTTCTCGTTCTTTAATTGGGTAGTTTATAATCCAAATCAGTTTAATAATAATGAGCTCAAGCAAATTATTACGCACGAGAAAGTACATGTAAACCAATACCACTCATTAGACATCATTCTTATAGAAATAGCAACAATTGTATTTTGGTGCAATCCGCTTATTTGGCTATATAAAAAAGAACTTCAACAAAATTTAGAATTTATAGCCGACAACAAGGCACAACAAAAATCTAACTGTGAAAAAAGCTATCAGCATCTATTACTAAAAACCAGTGTGCCGCAGTATCAATTAGCATTAACAAATAATTTTTATAATTCATTAATCAAAAATCGAATCGTTATGTTACACAAACCAAAATCAAAACAATCAAGTCTCTGGAAATACATGTTTATACTTCCTGCGCTAGCATTATTTTTAATGAGCTTTAATACAAAACATGTTTTAGTTGAAAAGCAAACACCAATATTAGGCCCATATCTAACTAGTAATTTATTAACAGACACTACAGCTAACTTATCTTCAAATACAATAGAAGAAAAAAGAACAGATCAACGAGTTGCTACTAAAAGTTCACAAAAAAAAGCAAGTAAACTCACTAGTACAAAACAGAAAACAAAAGTAACACATGGCAATAACGATGTTGAAATGGTTATGGTTACCAAAAATGCATCAGATAGTGATTTAGATGAGATAAAAGCCTCATTTAAAAAGAAAGAAATAACTATTAAGTTTAAAAGCATTAAACGTAATAGTGATGGAGAAATTACTGCTATAAAAATTGAAGCAAAATCTAAAAACTCAAGCACAAGTTACAATGTCAATTCTGATGAAACGATAGAGCCAATTAAAATTGTTTTTGATGCTAAAAACAATAACATCTCAATTGGTAATGGTCATTATCAACATGGTAACAATACTTTTGCTTACAAATCTAAAGGAGGAAAACATAAAATTTACAAGTCTGGAAAAGGAAACAATGTATTTGTGTTTTCTGATGACGATGAGCATGAACATCATTGTGACGAAAAAAATAAACATAACTGTGATACGGAACATGAACACCATAGTAATGAAGACAAAATCATTATTAGAAGCAATGGAAAGAATGGAAAACACAAAAAGATAAAGAGAAGCAAAAATGTGCAAATATTATCTGGAGATGATGATCATAATGTTGTAGAAGTAATAGTAGAAAGCGATACTGATAACGAACAAGAAAACCATCATGAAGATGTTTATGTTATTAAAAATAATGGAAAAAGTAAAGTATCCATTTTGCATGACGATGACGACAATCATTTTGAAATAAAAACTTCTGACAAAGGCAATCTTGTTTTTATATCAGATGCTAATGAAAAGCCTTTATTTATTTTAGATGGGAAAGAGATTTCTAAAAAAGACATAGAGAACATAAACTCAGATACTATAAAAAAAGTTGAAGTTTTAAAAGGAGATAAAGCCACAGAAAAATATGGCAAAAAAGGAAAAGATGGTGTTGTGCTAATGTATACTAAAAACAAAAATTAGACTTACACTTATCAACAAAAAACCTCAAGTCTTAGTTAGTCGACTTGAGGTTTTTTATTTTATATAAGTTGGTGTTTTACTTAACCACCAATTTCTTTACTATAAATTCATTTTCAGAAGATATATTCAACATATAAATTCCGTTTGGTAAATTAAAATCTATAAATGTGTCTTCAAGCAAACCTATTGTTTTAATCTGGCGTCCATCTACAGAAAACACTTCAACTTTTGTTTTATTTTTAATGCCTTTAATATAAACGCGATTAGATGTTGGGTTTGGATACACTTGGATATTCAATAAGTTATGTTCCTCAACGCTTAATTGCTGATCCCATGTTTGGCCAACCATATTTCCCCAAATGTATTCTACTAAATCTGGCTGATCTATAAATGGGTTTCTATTAAACTGCCAATTATAGACTACATTGTTTCTATTCATTTCAAAATCATCTGGAGGATCATTTCTGTGCCAATCTAATAAGACTGCTAAATCTCCTAACTGACCAGGCGTATCAGGAAAACCATCAACCACTTGTAAACCGTTATATCTAATCTCCATATATAAAACGCTTCTAGCCACGTCTCCATAAAAACTTCCGCTATTGCCGCTAGGTCCAACATATTGCCCGTAATGCTGATTTCCTCGAGAACTATTTTCTGAACCATCAGCAGCTCTTAAAGCATGAGCGTCTGAATTACCATGTCGTAGAGAATCTGCGGTTGTATTCCAAAAAATATTTCTTTCATCTGCAATATCATCGGCATCAATACTATTAAAACCACCTCTTGATCTAGGAAACGTATGTTCTCTATTCCATTTTCCGTTATTATCAGATGATGTTTGAAAATCTAATTTTGCTCGTCCTTCTTCTGTATATAACAACCAAACTTGATTGCTATTTGCTGGATTTTGATCAGCTTCTTTTAAAATATCAATAACATCTGTGTAAGTCTGAGCCCTTACAACACCTTCTTCTGCAATTATATCTTGTAAAGCTTGTTTTAATTGAGCATCAGCAAAACCATCTAAACTATCATAATATCCTGTTGGTTGTGTACTACTTACCATGCCATAAGTTGGTGCAGTTGGCACTCCGTATGATGCCATTGTAAAATCATTATCTACTACTCTAACTTGAATACTACCATTATTTGGTATAATTGGTTCGACCAAATCTATCATTGATATAATTAACACCTCATCACCTTCATCATCATTATCGTCTACTAGAGAAATTGTAGTACTTGTAGTGTTTTGGCCTGAAGGAATTGTTAATGATGTATTTCCGGTAAAATCTGTGTCATCAAAAGTTCCATTATTTAAACTAATATTAAAATTTAAATCTGATGCTACATTAGTGTCTGTTGTAAAAATAATATCAAACGTATCGTCTTCATTATATTGTGTTTGTGCTACTGAAACACTTACACCATTAAAGATTATTCCAGAACCATCATTTAACTGTCTTGGTGTTGGTGTAGTTGATGTGTATGTGACATTATCATTAATATCAACAAAACGCTGAATAGAGTTAGTGTTATTACCAGAGCCTTCATTTATTTGTTGAGACAAACCAAGTAAACCCATTAATACAGTATCATCAGAATCACTCGTATCATATGCTAAAGCGTCAATTAAAGTTGCTCCTGTACTAGGATCTGTTCCAGAAAAAGCAACAGTTCCTCCTGGAAAATCAAAATCATTCCCTTGATAAATAGCAACTGCATCTGCTCCATTTTGTATTACACTTTCTGGTATTAATAATTGAGGGAACGGAATTAAAGAACTACTTCCTATCACTAATAGCCCATTTACATCTGTTGTATAACCATCTAAATCTATTGTTAGGTAACTTGAGTCCATACCAGAACTAGAACCATTAAAAAAGACAACAACGTAGCCATTTAAAGAAAAATTAGGAACATCAGACTTTAGCTCTAAAAACTCTAAAGTGTCTACTCCAGGTGTATCACAATCTAATTCGTTTATAACTACTTGGCTAAAAGTCAATTGAACAAGGCATAAAAATGCCAATAGGGTAATTTTAGTTTTCATTTAAAGGAGAATTTTTACAAATGTAAGCAACTCACAACCTAATAAAGTAAAATGCATTTAAATTTTAGTACCAGACACTAAATATTAATATGTTTTTTGGTTACTGAACTATTCTCTTTTATTTCAAACAAAAAGATGAAAACGCTAAAAATCGCAGTTTTTATAACAAAAGCTCCCTTGGTTTTTTAAATCACTATAAAAAACACCCTTGAATTATTACATATATATACTAATACTTAATTTAAAGTTACAAATAATAACATTACATAAGATAGTCACATTTTTTTTGAAATCAATATCATCTTTTTAGTTATAATTTTATATTCAACTTCATAGATTTTATTATAAACGTTTGGCGGTAAGATTACCAATTCTATATATTGAAATCTCAATCGAAAAACAAAGTAAAATATTAACCTTTAAAACCAAAACACTATGATGACATTAGCAATATTTTTAATCGAAGTTATTTTCTCAATTATATAAGCAAGTAACTTAAAACAATTAAATCTCGATTATCGAGTAAAAGTGTAAAACTTAGTCTAGAATAAGTTTTACATTTATTTTTTAATAAAGATTATCTTTACCTCAAAGACTTTTAAAATGAAAAAACAAGCATTCAAATTTTTAGCAAAATTGAATAAAGCAATCTTACCTAGCTATACTAAACAACGCTTAGACTTAAGTAAAGCTACAAAATTGCAAATGGCAATATTTGGGTGGAAAGTTTACGTTACCAAAAACGCATTGGATTAGTCAAAAACTCTACTACTTCCTCCAGCTGCCATTTGAGTAATCAAATGAGGAGACACATCTGAAAATTTAAATCTAAAATAATAATGTGTTGATTTATCAGTTTTTTGTAATTTCATTTTATACGATCCATCACTATTTTTACCATCTAAAAAAATCACACTTGCTGGTGGAATATCTTCTATACATTTATTAAAAACGTTATTAAAAAAAGCTTTCCCGCTTTGCTTAATATATTCAGGATGAAAATTTAAATTAACAAATTGTTCTATGCTTATTCCGTTTTGATTGTGAATAAAATCAACAATAGCTACTGCTCTTTTTTCGTAACTATTTTTTGGTTTAACTGTATCTTTTCTAGGTGGTAAAACTTTTTTATCTAAATTTTTAAAATCTTGTAGAAATTCTAAAACTAGCTTTGACTGCTCACCTCCTACTTTTGCATGATGTATTAAATCTAATCCATGAGGTCCCTTAGCATTAATAAGTTCAGGATAGCTAGCTAATAATTGTTTAATAATCACAAAATCACCTAGCATTGCTGCTGTAAACATATTAAAACGAGCTCCTTTACTTATTAAAAATTTCACTATACTATTGTGACCTATATGACTTGCAGCTCCTAAAGCTGTTTCAAAATCTCCATTTCCCCAATCATGAGTAGCATTTAAAAGCTCAGGTGTTTTATTTAGCATTGCCTTTACAGTATTAAAATCACCATGTGCTTTAGCTACAAATTGATATACCATTTCTTTATCTAACGGATTAGTTTTTTCATTTTGAATTAGACTCTCTTTTGAAAACCCCATTGTTGGAACCAATACAACGCCTACTGATGTTAATAATCCTTTATTAATAAATGCTTTTCGATTCATGACTTTTATATTTGACTTTTACTCAAAATTAGACACATACACCTGAACTAGTTGTTAATAAAAATAAAAATGAAGTGTAACTAATTAAATATGAAGTAGAGTATTTAATTTATCAACTCAAAGTAAACTTAATCATTAATACCATCTTCTAATGCTAGCAAGCCCTTTTGAGTAATCCATGTTTTTATTTCGTACTTAAATCGCCCTGCCTTTACAGCTGGGTCAATCATAACTAGATTTTCAGCCTCATCTATAGATTTTGTTTTCAAGATAAACAAACCTCCTCCGGTTTCTGGAAATGGACCAGCTAACAACAACAATCCGTCACTTACCATTTTTCTAATATTTCTTAAATGTTTTGTTTGAATTTCACGTAACTCTTCTGCTGTAAAATCTGTTTTCTCAGTATTCGGAATCAATTCAACAAAATAATACGTCACATATTCTGGTGCTTTCTTTTCTTGACTATAGCTAGAGTTTAACGATAAAAAAGAAAACAATAATAAGAGTATAGGTTTCATACAAATTAAGTTTAAGTGTTTAAATATTCTTTTAAACTCAAGAATTTAAGAAGTAAAGCCAAATAATTACATCAATTTAAATCAAATAGTTAAAATTTGAAGTAAAACACGCTAAATTAGAAGTAAGATAAAAATTAAGATCTTAACTTTTTGGTATTTTTAAAGATATGAAAACACTCAAACATTTATTTAAACACATCTATACTTGGCTTATTTTAGCTTGGAGCCTTTTAGTTTTAATAAATGTTCTACAAACTTTAATTTACAAACTAACAGTTGCACCAAAATATTCTTGGATGTGGGTTTTTAAATTCCCTATAATTACTTACATCATAGGAATTTTGCTCATTTTTTTATGGATCGTACCTGGATACAAATTCATTTCAAAATTTGACAACTATTTAAGAGTTTCACTCTTTATAATTCATGGTATGGGATATATGGCTTTATACGTATTAGCCATTTTTTTTGTATTTGGTATTTGGGCTAATTATCTTAACATTGAATGGTATTACAATACAGTGTCTAAGTTTTTTATTACCGATCTTCATAACGTTTTGAAGAGTTATATCTTTTTAACAGCAATAATTTTCGCTTTCAATTATTTTAAAGACAAAAAAGAAACAATCGTTTTAAAAAACAATATTGAAAAAGAGCTAATAATTACTAAACACAATGCTCTCAAAGCTAAACTACAACCTCATTTCTTATTTAATGCACTAAATAGTATTGTAGCCTTAATAGATGAAAACAAAATCAAGGCGCAAAATTCATTAATTTCACTAAGCGACTTGCTAAGATATTCTATGAATATTAAACCAGAAAAAATGATACCTATTAATGAAGAACTAGTTTTATTAAAAAAGTATATTACTATTGAAAAAGCTAGATACGAAAATCAACTTCAAGTAAAATGGGTAATTAACAATCTAGAATCCTCTTTCAATCTTCCTGCAATGATTTTACAACCAATAGTTGAAAACTCAATAAAACATGGGTTTAAAAACATCCATAAAACCTTAATTTTAGTAATCGAAGTAAACTCTAAAGAAAAAGTAGTTGTTATAAAGAATAATGGTAATAAACTGTCTAACAAAACAACTGAAGGCAATGGATTACAATTAGTAAAGCAACGTTTATCAACTCATTTTTATAAAGCCTCAACTTTTAAAATTTTTCAAGAAGAAAATTGGGTTATAAATGAATTAATTTTTAAAAAATTAAATGAATAAAATTAGCACATTACTTATAGAAGACGAAGGCGCAGCTCTTAGAAGGCTTAACAAATTTGCAACCAACAACCCTTTTTTAGAGGTAATAAACACAGTGAAAACTGGAAAAAAAGCAGTTGAGTCAATAAACAACTTAAATCCTGAATTAATTTTATTAGATATAGAGTTAAAAGACATGACAGCTTTTGATGTTTTATCAAATCTAAAAGCTCCATTTAAAGGTCAAATCATTTTTACAACTGCTTATAATAAATATGCTGTTAAAGCTTTTAATATCTCTGCTACAGACTATCTCTTAAAACCATATGATGAGAATCGTTTCAATGAAGCTATTGAAAAAGCAAAACAGCAACAATATAAAACAGATATAAACACATTATTAAAACTATTGCACAAAACACAAACTAAATCAAATGAAGAAAAACTAATATTAGTAGAAGGAACTAAAACTCATTATTTATTGCCTAATACTATTATCTTAATTAAAGCTGATGGTTATTACTGTAAAATTTTCAAAATTGAAAAAACAACTATGCTTATCAGAAAAACGCTTAAAGAAATACATCATATATTGCCAAAAGAAACATTCTCAAGAGTAAATAGATCCACTATAATCAACAAAAACTATATTGAAAAAGAAGTTAGAAATATAACTCAACATTTTTTTTATTTAAAAGGAGGTTTTAAAATTAAAAAGTCAACTAAATATTAATAAAACAAAAAAATCGCAACATCTAAAAAGATAATTGCGATTTAATTCTAGTGACCTCGATAGGATTCAAACCTATAACCTCTTGAGCCGTAATCAAGTGCGCTATTCAGTTGCGCCACGAGGCCTTTAAATTGGGATGCAAATATAGCACTTTTATTAAAAAACTACCAAACTATTTATTTCAAAATTCTAAATTCTTATTTTTGAGCTCTATTTCAAAACAAGTTTATGGAATCTATATTACAACCTTGGCCTTGGTATATCTCAGGTCCTCTCATTGCTTTAATTATGTTTGTTCTTATTTATTTCGGAAAAACATTTGGCATGTCGTCTAACTTAAGAACTTTTTGCACACTTGCAGGCGCAGGAAAAAAAACTAAATTTTTTGACTTTAATTGGAAATCTCAAAAATGGAATCTTACTGTTGTTCTTGGAGCTATAATTGGTGGTTTTATTGCGCACCACTATTTATCCATTCCTACCAATATAGATTTAAACCCAAAAACTGTTTCAGAATTATCACAGCTAGGTTTTGAAAATGCAGGCAAAACATTGCTACCAGCAGAATTGTATAGTTGGGACTCTGTTTTTAGCATTAAAGGATTAACCATTTTAATTATTGGTGGTTTTCTAGTAGGGTTTGGAACGCGATATGCAGGTGGTTGTACTTCTGGTCATGCTATTACAGGACTAAGTAGTTTACAATTACCATCACTTGTAGCTGTAATTGGTTTTTTTATCGGTGGATTGATTATGATTCATTTAGTATTTCCTTTAATTTTTGGTTAATATGAAGTATTTAAAATTTTTACTCGTCGGGATTATCTTTGGAGTTGTACTCGTAAAATCTGAAGCTGTATCATGGTATCGTATTTATGAAATGTTTAAGTTTGAATCATTTCATATGTACGGAATCATTGGAAGTGCTGTTACTACAGGAATAATCCTTATGCTACTAACAAAAAAACTAAGATTCAAAAACATAAATGGAGCAGTAATGAACGTACCAAAAAAAGAAAGAGGTCTTTATCGATATATTATTGGAGGAATACTATTTGGCTTAGGTTGGGCTTTATCTGGCGCTTGTCCTGGACCAATGTATATATTAGTTGGCACAGGAGCATTTTCAGTTTTAATTGTTTTAGGCGCAGCTACTTTTGGTACCTATATTTATGGTGTAATAAAAGACAAATTACCACATTAACTAAAATATAACATATATCATATTATAGAATAGTATTACTCCTTATCTTTGTAAATTCTAAGCGAATTATTATGACTATAGAACAAATATACACAGGCTGTTTAGCACAAGGTGCTTATTATATTGAGTCTCAAGGTGAAGTTGCAATTATTGATCCTTTGCGAGAAACTCAAGCATATGTAGAAAAAGCAAATAAAAACAATGCAAAAATAAAGTATGTGTTTGAAACGCATTTTCATGCCGATTTTGTTTCTGGCCATGTAGATTTAGCAAAAAAAACTGGAGCAACTATAGTATTTGGACCCGGAGCAACAACCAATTATGATATCCATACCGCAGAAGATAATGAAGAATTTAAAATAGGGAATATCACAATTAAAGCTTTACATACACCAGGACATACATTAGAGTCAACTACATACCTCTTAATCGATAAACACGGAAAAAATCACGCTATATTTTCTGGAGACACCTTATTTTTAGGCGACGTTGGCAGACCAGATTTAGCTATAAAATCTAATTTAACAAAAAAGGATTTGGCAGGAATGCTTTACGATTCTTTACGCAATAAAATTATGCCTTTAGCAGATGATGTTATTGTATATCCAGCACATGGAGCAGGTTCAGCTTGTGGGAAAAATTTAAGTAAAGAAACAGTTGGCACTATTGGTAATCAAAAACAAACCAATTACGCCTTAAGAGAAAACATGACTAAAGCAGAGTTTGTAGAAGAGGTTCTTGACGGTATTGCACCACCACCTCAATATTTTGCTAAAAATGCAATGCTAAACAAAACTGGATATGACACTTTTGAAAACGTTTTAAAAACTGGTAATGTAGCATTAAATGTTGAAGAATTTGAAGCTTTAGCTAATCATGAAGGTGCATTAGTGTTAGATGTAAGACGTGAAAGTGATTTTATTAAAGGTCATGTTCCAAATTCTATTTTTATTGGTTTACATGGCGGATTTGCACCATGGGTTGGTGCATTAATTACAGATTTAAAGCAACCTATTATTTTAGTTGTTCCTGAAGGTAAAAGTGCTGAAGCCGTAACACGATTATCTCGTGTTGGTTATGATAATACACTTGGTTATTTAGAAGGTGGTATTGATTCATGGAATGCTGCAGGGAAAGACATTGAAACCCTTAAATCTATTTCGGCTGAAACTTTTGCTGAGCATGTAAAAAATACTGACACTAATATTTTAGATGTTAGAAAAGATGGAGAATTTACTGCTTCACATATAGAAAATGCACAGCATTTTGCTTTAGATTATATTAATACAAATATGAATCAGGTAGAAAAAAATAAAACCTATCACGTACATTGCTTAGGTGGTTACCGTTCGGTTATTGCTGCTTCTATTTTAAAAGCTCGTGGATTTCACAATGTTGTAGATGTGGCTGGAGGTTTTAATGCTATTAAAAAAACCGACTTAAAACTAACCGACTTTGTTTGTCCTTCAACACTTTAATTATGAAAACAACACTAAATATACAAAACTTAAAATGTGGTGGTTGTGCTAACACAATTATTACACGACTTGAAGATTTAAAGCATATTAACAATGTAATAGTAGATAATGATAATCATTCTGTTTCTTTTTCTTATGAAACTGAAAATGATTATGATGAAGCTAAAGCATTGTTATCAAAATTAGGATATCCAGCTGAAGGAGAATTAAATCCAATTACAAAAAAGGCAAAATCTTTTGTGAGTTGTGCTGTAGGAAGAATTAACAGTTAGACAATTTCAGCACTTAATCCAGCTTGTAATAACATAGAGCAACGAGGTTCAAGTTCATCATAAGAACCTGTTTTTACAGTACATTTTCCTTTATAATGAACAATGATAGAACATTGCTCTGCTTGTTCTGGTGTATGATCACATGCATACATAAGTGTATCAATAACATGATCAAATGTATTAACATCATCATTAAACAACACAATCTCATTATTTTTTAAGACGTCTTCATCTAGAAGAACCTCTTCTGATGTTTTTTCTCTAGTACTCATTTCTTTTAGTATTCAGTTTACAGTATCAGTAACCAATAAATTTCAATATTATAAAACTAAAGCTAATTTATAAATTTTAATGAAACCCAATGGTTCTTTTCTAGAGTTTCAACGTGTCTTAACTTATGTTTATTACATTTAGCTTCAATAATTGGTATATCATCTTTGTAAAATCCACTTAAAAGTAGCATTCCATTTTCATTTAAACAAGAAGCATATGTTTTTAAATCATTAAGCAGAATATTTCTATTAATATTAGCTACAACAATGTCATACTTCTTACCACTTAATAAACTAGCATCGCCTTCATAAACTGAAATACGCTTACAATTATTTCGTTCGACATTCTCTAAGCTATTTATATAACACCAATTGTCTATATCTATAGCATCAATAGGCTTTGCGCCTTTTAGTTCTGCTAGAATAGCTAAAACTCCTGTACCACAACCCATATCTAAAACTGATTTATCTGCAAATTCATTTTTTAGAATGTGTTGAATCATCATATGTGTGGTTTCATGATGACCAGTACCAAAACTCATTTTAGGCTCAATTACAATATCATATTGTGTATTAAACTTTTCGTGAAATGGTGCTCTTACTGCACAAATATCATCAACTATAATTGGATTAAAATTTTTCTCCCATTCTGCATTCCAATTGGTTTGCTTAATTTCTTCAAATGCATAAGAAATTTGAAATTCATCAGATTTAAGTATGTGAATTTCATCAAGAATAGTATCATACCATTCTTCTTTTTGAATATAGGCAGTAACACCTTCTTGGGTTTCAACAAAACTTTCAAAACCTGCATAACCAAGTTCAGCAATTAAAATTTCTACTGCTGGTTGCAACGGCAGCACTTTAAAATAATAACCTATATAAATGATATTTGACATGTATGTTTTTTAAAACGCATTTACAATTGCGAAAAAATCTTCAGCTTTTAAAGCAGCTCCACCAATTAATCCGCCATCTACATCTGGCTTAGAAAAAATCTCTTTTGCATTTCCTGGTTTTACGCTTCCTCCATAAAGAATAGAAACAGTGTTAGCTACTTCTTCTCCATATTTATCTGAAAGTGTTTTTCTTATAAATGCATGCATGTCTTGAGCTTGCTCTGGACTTGCTGTTTCTCCTGTACCAATAGCCCATACAGGTTCGTATGCTAAAACAATGTTTTTAAAAGCGTCAGCATCTAAATGAAATAAAGCGTTTTTAATTTGCGACTTAACAACACCTTCTTGATTGTTTTCTTTTCTATCTGAAAGTTCTTCTCCAAAACAAAAGATAACTTCTAATTTATTCTCTAATGCTGCGTTAACTTTTTCTGCTAGCAAAGCGTCTGTTTCACCAAAATAAGCACGTCTTTCTGAATGCCCTAAAATCACTGTTTTAACACCTATACTTTTTAACATTTTAGCAGAAATCTCTCCTGTAAAAGCACCATTACTAGCCTGATGCATATTTTGAGCTACAACTTCTATTTTAGACTTCTTAGTACGTTTTACCGCTGTAGCTAGATTTACAAACGTTGGGGCAACAATTACTCTAGTATTACTTAAGTCTGCTTTTTTAATTGATTTTCTGATTTGCTTCACCAACTTTTTCGTGGCTTTTAAATCATTATTCATTTTCCAATTTCCTGCGACAATATGTTTTCTCATCAACTAAATATATTTATTGTTCTCAATAGAATGAGAAACTATTAAATTAACCTTTACAAAAATAACTATTTTAATGCTTCTATAATACTTTGATCTGTTGCTTTTGTTGCCTTATACAACTTAATGCTTCCGTCAGGATTAATAACCATGTATCTTGGAATCCAATTGGAGTTAAGAAATTTACCAAAAGCGCCTTTTTGACCTTTAGGAATAAAATAATGGAAGCCTTTTACCTTATATTTTTCTATACCACGTTTCCAAGCTGCTTGGCTCCTATCTACAGATAAAAACACATAATCAATAGTCTTAAATTGGTTTTGAATAGCTTTTACTTTTGGCATGCCTTGTATACAATCACCACACCAAGATGCCCAAACATCTATTAATACGGTTTTACCTTGATGTAGCTCCAAAACCTCAGAAAGTGTTATTGCGTTTCCGTCTAGTGTTATTACTTTTTCGTTTAGAGCTTCTTCAGAAAACTGAAGTGGTGGTTCTGCACAACTAAAAGTCAAACATGTAATAAGTATAAAGTGAATTATTTTTTTCATTTAAGACGTTAATAATAAGATTCTTCAGCTGTGTTCAGAATGACAAACGTAATTAGTTTTAATCTAAGGTTACCTTTGGGTCTAACCAAGTATATATTAAGTCGACAAAAATATTTATAATTACAAACAGAGTTGCAATAACCAAAACTGAGCCCATAATTACTGGTAAGTCTAAGGTGTTTAGTGCGTTTACAATTTCTTTACCAAGGCCATTCCAACCAAAGATATATTCGACAAAAACGGCACCAGCAAGCATAGAGGCAAACCAACCAGAAATTGCCGTAACAACAGGATTTAATGCATTTTTTATAGCATGACTTTTAATGATTTGAAACTCACTCAAGCCTTTAGCTCTTGCTGTACGTATATAGTCTTGATTAAAAACTTCTAATAACGAATTTCGCATAAGTTGAATAACAACTGCCAAAGGACGAATACCCAAAACCAATGCTGGAAGAATTAAATTTTTCCATTTAATGTTCACTTTCTCGCCAAAATCATCTAATTCATATAAGCTACCTGTCATTTCTAGATTTGTGTATTTATGCAACACAAAACCAAACAACCAAGCAAAAAGAATAGCGCTAAAAAAAGAAGGCACACTCATACCTAATGTACTTACAACTTGTATGAGTCGATCGATCCAAGTATCTTTTTTTAAAGCTGAAATAACACCTAGAATCAGTCCTATTAACAAAGCAATAGTAATTGCAGAAACCGCTAAAACAAATGTGTTTGGCAAAGTTTCGGCTATTACTTGCGATACTTTTTTTCCTTGTTTAGTAAACGATTCTCTTAAGTAAGGTAGTTTTAATACTGTTGTTGTATTGCCTATTGAAAAAAGCTGAGTAGCCGAATACTTATTGGCTCTTAAAAATGTATAGTCGTCTTTATTTTTTGAATGAAAAGACAAAGGTGACAAATCATTTAAATAGTATAAGTATTGCGTTGTAACGGGTTTATCAAAACCATATTTCTTTTTTACAATGGCAACCTGATTACTATCTTCATTTTGACCAAGCATCATTTGAGCTGGATCTCCGGGAAGCACATTAAACAAAAAGAAAATAACTGTAATTACCCCAAATAATGTGAGTAAGGCGTAAAAGATTTTATTTAGTAAATAGTTTATCAAATAGATTATAATTGTAAGTCTTCAAAGTCATTCCAATGTGCCTTGTCTATTACTGTTCCTTTATTAAGAATAATAATTCCAGGATTAGATCGTACTATAGTTTTAAGTACCTTTTCATCACATAAATAAAAATCAAAATTTAGATGATAAACTTCTTTAACTTCTTGCTTTTTATTAGCTCCAGATGCAGTTAAACCTATAACCTTATAACCTTTTTTTACAGCTTCATCTGCTATAGTTTTTAATTTGCTTAAACCATCTGCTTCTGCTGTTTCTAAATTGTAAGCTACAATAACAACTAACTTATCTTCTTCTAAAAATTGTTGCGTTACGTCTTCATCTTCAGATTCAATTGAGAAATCAAATATTTTAGGTTCGTCTGCTTCAACAATTATTTTCTTAGTATAACTTATGTATTCTCCATCTACTGTTGGATATGCTCCATTGGTAATAAACTCTTTTTCTTCTCCGTTAACATTAAATAACCATGTCCATTCTGAAACTTCTTTTTGAGCATCTGCTGGAAGCTTCATATTTTCACTAATATTATCACCAATTTTATAAGCTCTAAAATCTATTGCTGGCAAATGCATTAACACATAATATGCAAAGCTCAAACATGCTATAAATGTTAATAACGATGCAATTGAAAGCCCTAGTTTGCTAAAAATTGGCTTAATATACTTTATACCAAAAAACAGAATTAATATAAAAAACAGTAAGATTATATCTTTTGTAAACGATTCCCAAGGTGTTAACTTTAATGCATCACCAAAACAGCCACAGTCTTTAACCTTATCATAATAAGCCGAATAAAAGGTTAAAAAGGTAAAAAACACTATCATTGCCAATAAGCTCCAAACCGTAAATTTTGGTTTATAACCTATGAGCAAAAACACACCTAAAACAACTTCAAAAATCACCACAAAAACCGAAATCCCTAAAGCATATGGTTCTAAAAATGTAATATTTAAAACATCTGCACTGAAATACTCTTGCAATTTATATGAAAATCCCAAAGGGTCATTAAGCTTTATAAATCCAGAAATTATAAATAATACGCCAACAAATACTCTACTTATAGCAACAAGAAATTTCATAGTCTTATTTTTCGTTTAAATGAATTAAAGCAAAAACAGCATAATTAATCATATCTTGATAATTAGCATCAATACCTTCGCTTACAATAGTTTTTCCTGAGTTATCTTCAATTTGCTTAACACGCAATAGCTTTTGTAAAATTAAATCGGTTAGACTACTCACTCTCATGTCTCGCCAAGCTTCACCATAATCATGATTTTTGTCTAACATAAGTTGCTTAGTTACTCCAACATGCTTATCATATAATTCTGTAGCCTCTTTTACCGATAAATCAGGTTGCTCTACAACACCTTTTTCTAATTGAACTAAGGCCATTGTGCAATAGTTAATAATACCTATAAACTCACTTGTCTCTCCTTCATCTACCTTTCTCACATCATTTTGCTGAAGACTTCTTATGCGTTGTGCTTTAATAAAAATTTGGTCTGTTAATGATGGTAATCTTAATATTCGCCATGCGCTTCCGTAGTCTTTCATTTTATTAATAAAAAGACTTCTACAGCTTTCAATTACATTGTCATATTGTTTTGAAGTATCTTGCATCTAATACATTTAATTTTGCGTAAATTTCGCATAAATTAATCGAATTTAAAAACTTTAACCTTACTGAAATAGTTTTGGCAAAATCAATTAACTGTAAAGGACAACTTATAGACCTCAACACGCCAAAAGTGATGGGGATTTTAAACATTACACCAGATTCTTTTTATGATGGTGGCGCTTATAAAAACAATAGCGATATTTTATCTCAAGTTTATATAATGCTTAAAGATGGTGCCACTTTTATAGATGTTGGTGCCTATAGCTCGCGACCAAACGCAACGCATATTTCTGAAACCGAAGAGCTACAACGCATGCTCCCAATTATAGAATTGATTTTAAAAGAATTTCCAGATGCACTTTTATCTATAGATACGTTTAGAAGTGAAGTTGCAAAACAATGCATAAACTCAGGAGCAAGTTTGATAAATGATATTTCTGCTGGTCATATAGACGAAAACATGTTACAAACCATAGCAAATCTTCAAGTGCCATATATAATGATGCATATGAAAGGAACGCCGCAAACTATGCAAGAGCAAACACATTATGATGATTTAATTAAAGACATTTTATCTTATTTTTCTAAACGTATTGCTAAAGCCAGAGAATTAGGAATTGTAGATTTAATTGCTGATCCTGGTTTTGGATTCGCAAAAACTACAGAGCAAAATTTTGAATTACTTAACCAACTTGAGCTTTTTAATAATTTAGATTTACCGCTTCTAATTGGTGTTTCAAGAAAATCAATGATATACAAATCATTGGGCAACACAGCAAATGAAGCCCTTAACGGAACCTCTATTTTAAACACAATAGCCTTACAAAAAGGTGCTTCGATTTTACGAGTTCATGATGTTAAAGAAGCCATGGAATGTATTAAACTTGTTAACCTACTTAAATCTTAAACTATGAGATATTTGTTTTTTATGGTCTTACTTTTATGTTTTTCCTGCGGAAAAGATAAAGTTATCTTACTACCAGAAATTGAAAATGCAAAAATAACTGAAGTACTAGATGTTTCTCCAGCTTATTTATTTTATAATGAAACATTAACTGACAGCATTGAACTTAATCGAAAAAACATTATAAGCACAACAAACTGGCTAGTAAATGTTGATAAACGCTTAACATTAAAACAAGCCATCCCAAAAATTAAATTCTTACAAGATAAAAAGCGAAATGCACAAATGCATAAAAACGAAAATGCAAAAAACTATTTTACGTGCAACGCTACTAGCATTAAAAATTTAGGCTTTATTGAATTTACAGATGTGGTTTATGAATTTATTGAATCTTCTTTAGATTTCAAACAAATACTTACGAGTTATAAAAAAATTGATTCCGTAAATGAGTTAGAAGATTCTTTAAACATCTTTTCTATTAATTTTCATGAAGATCATACAATTTACATGCATAAAAACAGCTTTAAAATTGAAGACTTAACAACTAAAATAAAAGAACTAGCAAAAAATCCTGAATATAAAAAAATACAATTAAAGTTAACTATGAGTAAAAGCTTAACTTTTCAAGATTATATAACATTTAAATCACTAGTTTTAGAATTAGAATCAGACAGTATTTCTATTGACAACAACGAGTTCATTTATTAATCTTATTTTGTTAAATTTACACAAACACCTCAACCTTGGATAAATTCAAATTTTGGGATTTCGGAATTGTAGACTTCATAGATGTCTTTCTTGTAGCCATTCTACTCTACTATGTCTATAAGTTAGTAAAAGGTACAGTTGCCATTAATATTTTTATCGGTATAATAATCATTTATTCTGTTTGGAAACTCACAGATTTTCTAAACATGCACATGCTTCATAATATCTTTGATGGTTTTATGAAAGTTGGTATTATTGCTTTAATTGTTGTTTTCCAGCCAGAAATAAGAAAATTTCTATTGATGGTTGGCTCCACAAACCTGAGCGGTCGCGGAAAGCTTTTTAGTAAAATGAAATTCTTAAAAAGTGATGCTGAAACAGAAATTGATGTTGATGCAATTATTACAGCTTGTAATAAAATGGGAACTACACAAACTGGCGCTTTAATTGTTTTAGAGCGCAATAATAGCCTCGATTTTTTAACAGGAACTGGAGATGAAATGAATATCGCAGTAACACAACCCATTATAGAAAGCATCTTTTTTAAAAACAGCCCTTTACATGATGGCGCAATTATTATTGAGAATAATATTGTAAAAGCTACACGTGTAATTTTACCAGTAAACAACGAAAAAAACATACCTAATCGTTTTGGGTTACGCCATAGAGCTGCTGTTGGAATTACAGAAAAAACAGATGCAGTAGCTATTGTTGTTAGCGAAGAAACCGGACAAATATCTTACATTAAAAACGGTGAATTTATAATCTATAATAATATAAATGAATTGACCGAAATGATTAAAAAAGATTTAGTGTAAATGAATTGTAAAAACTGTAAAAATAACTTACAAGAAAATAGTGATTATTGCAACAGATGTGGTGGCAAAGTAATTAGAAATCGTTTAACATTTAAAAACTTATTTGAACATATTAGCGAAACCTTTTTTAATTACGACAACAAACTACTTAGAACCTTTTTAAACTTATTTAAAAGCCCTGAAGATGTAATTGGTGGTTATATAAATGGAACGCGCAAAAAATATGTAAATGTAATTAGTTACTTTGCTCTTGCAATTACATTGTCTGGACTTCAGATTTATATTATTCAAAAATTTCAAACCGACTTTACGTTTTATGATACTAGTACTGAGATAGGCAGAAAACAGCAAGAAGTGTTTTCTAAAATTTTTAATTTCTCTACAGATTATCAATCGCTTGTAATGATGTCATACATTCCTTTTTATGCCTTACTTGCAAAAATTGTTTTTTATGACAACAAAAAATTCAATTACACAGAATTGATAGTTGTCTTTTTATATGCTCAAGCTCAGGTTTCAATTTGTATAGCCTTAATTACTGCCATACTAATCCCATTAAACATAGTTTCTTTTACTACAATTAGTTTATTTATATTTCCACTTATGTTTCTTTACTTTACGTATTGTTTAAAACGTGTTTATGGGTTAAACAAACTTAATATGTTAGTAAAAACATTAATATTTATTGTTCTTTTGGGAATTGCTATGGTTCTTATTATTACAGCAAGTACAGTTTTTATGTTTAAATCTGGAATGTTTGATGATATGATTGAAGCAAAAAAAGCATTAAAAAAAGGTTAAGCAACTTCCTCTTTTAAAAATTGTACTTCATAAAGGTTTCTATAGTAACCATCTTGTTTTTTAAGCAATTCGTTATGTGTACCTTGCTCCACAATGCGACCAGAATCCATAACAATGATTTGATCTGCTTTTTGAATGGTTGCCAATCTGTGAGCAATAACTATTGATGTTCTTCCTCTTGTAATTTTATCTGTTGCATCTTGGATTAATTGCTCTGAATATGAATCTACAGATGATGTGGCTTCATCTAAAACCAAAATACTTGGATTGGTTACATAAGCTCTTAAAAATGAAATTAGTTGTCGTTGACCAGAAGATAACATCACACCACGTTCTTTTACATTATAGTGATAGTTATTTGGCAAACTCATAATAAAATCATGGATTCCAATATCCTTTGCAGCTTGCTGCACTTCGGCTTCAGAAATATCAGGATTTTTAAGTGTAATATTGTTTAAAATAGTATCAGCAAATAAAAATACATCTTGCAAGACAACAGCTATTTGTGCTCTTAAAGACTTTAACGTCAATTCTTTTATATCTACATTGTCAATACAAATGCTTCCTTTTTGAATATCATAAAAACGGTTAAGTAAATTTATAATGGTAGATTTTCCGGCTCCAGTAGATCCAACAATAGCTATTGTTTGACCCGTTTTTACATCTAAAGAAATACTTTTTAAAACTTCTTCGTCTTCAACATAAGAAAAGTGAACATCTTTAAAACCAATATTGCCTTTAAAATGAGATGCTATTTTAGTTCCTGTATCATCAATTTGCGAAGTCGTATCTAAGACTTTAAAAACACGATCTGCAGCAACCATTCCCATTTGTAACGTATTAAACTTATTTGCAATCTGGTTTAATGGTCTAAACAACATAGGAATATACATAATAAAGGCTGTTAAATCACCTATTGAAGCCGTTTTAGTATTAACTACCATAAAACCACCAACCCAAATAATTGTTCCTAAGGTAATAGATGATAAAAAATCAGCTATTGGAAAGAAAATAGAATTATACCAAACTGTTTTTAACCATCCCTTTTTATGACGCTCATTAATGGCTTTAAACTTTTTATATTCTGTTTCTTCTCGTGTAAATAGCTGAAGAATCTTCATACCTGTTACACGCTCTTGAACAAAAGAATTTAGATTAGAAACTTCTGTTCGTACTTCTTCAAAAGCACGTTTCATATACCTCTGAAAAATCTTTGTGGCGTATAATACAATAGGCATGGTTACAAAAGCTATAAGACAAAGTTTCCAATTCAAAAAAAGCATAAAACCAGCTACAACAGCCATTTTTAGTATATCACTAAATATCATAAACAAACCTTGTCCAAAAATATCAGCAATACGCTCCATATCTGTTACGGCTCTAGTTATTAAAACACCAACTGATGAATTGTCAAAATATTTCATTCTAAAACTCAACATGTGTTCATAAAGTTTTACTCTTATATCTTTAACCACAGATTGCCCAAGCCAACTTGCGTAATAAATAAACAACAACTGAGTTGTAACCTCTAAAACTAAAAGCACAAACATTACAATGATATAAAACATAAACCCATTGTAATCTTTAACTACAACATGGTTGTCTATTGCCTGTTGTAAAACCCAAGGACGCAATGCTCCAAAAACAGCCAAACCTACTACAAAAACAAGCGTGCTAAAAAACACCCATTTATAAGGTTTAATAAATTGTAATAAGCGCTTAAAAAGCGTCATATCAAAAACATTTTTGGTTGATTTTGCCATATACTTAATCTATGCTTTTATTGTTTCTGGGTATTCTATTTTTACTAAATATAGTCCGTGTGCTGGAACTGAAGTTCCTGCACGGCTTCTATCTTTAGATTTTATAATTTCATGTAAATCATCAATAGATGTTTTTCCTTGTCCTATATTTATAAGCGTACCAACAATTGCTCTTACCATGTTTCTTAAAAAACGGTCTGCTGTAATAACAAATTTCAATTCATTATTAGTAAGTTCCCATTGTGCATGCTCAATTGTACAATTATACGTTTTTACATCTGTATTACTTTTAGAAAAACATTGAAAATCTTTATACTGCAATAAGATGTTGCATGCTTCATTCATTTTTTTAATATCAAGAGGTAGATGAAACGCATAAGAGAAATCGAAATTAAACACATCTTTTTTGGTAGAAATACTATAATTATACGTTCTACTTAGTGCATCAAATCGCGCATGAGCATCATCAGTAACTTTAAAAATAGCATGCACAACGATATCATTTGGCAAAAAAGAATTAAGCTTAAAAATTAAATTTTCTATTAATGGTTTATCTATATCAAAATGAGCAAATAACTGTAAAGCATGTACACCAGCATCTGTTCGTCCAGCACCTACAACACTAATTTTAGATTGCAAAATCCTTGATAAGGCTTCTTCTAAAACTTGTTGTACCGAAATAGCATTGGGCTGATTTTGCCAGCCATGATATGCCTTTCCGTTATATGATAATTCGATAAAATACCTCAATATAAACTACTACTTTTGTAAACCACAAAGATAATTAGATTTGCGAGTAATAGTATTTGTAACTTTAATTTAATTAAGGTTTAACTAAAATAAGGGTTTCGCTTTCGCGGAAGATAAACATGAAAAAAATTCTCTTACTATCAGACACGCATAGTTACATTGACGACACTATTATAAAATATGTAAAACAAGCTGATGAAGTATGGCATGCTGGTGATATTGGAAATTTAAAAGTTACAGATACAATTAAACGCTTAAAACCATTAAAAGCAGTTTACGGAAACATAGATGATGCAAAAGCAAGAGTAGAATTTCCCGAGCATAATAGGTTTATGTGCGAAGATGTAGATGTATGGATTACTCACATAGGTGGTTATCCTCCAAAATATAACTTAAGGGTTAGAGAAGACTTACAATTAAATCCTCCAAAGTTATTTATTTGCGGGCATTCTCACATATTAAAAGTGATGCCAGACAAAAAACTAAACCTCATACACATGAATCCTGGAGCTGTTGGTAAACATGGGTTTCATAAAGTAAGAACAATGCTACGCTTTACTATTGATGGAAAAAAAATAGACAACCTAGAAGTTATAGAGTTTAAAAAATAAAAAAACCCAGAGTCTTCACTCTGGGTTCACGCACTAAATAATTAAGATAATAGGTTTTATCGTAATCGATCTACAGATTTTACAAGATCTTCATCCTTTTTTATGGCCTTATTGGCTAAAACCAAAAACACGATAGATAAAATAGGTAGAAGAATCCCAATACCTTTCTCAGAAACATCAGCTTCTCCAGATATGTTTAGTGATTGATACACAAAAAATCCTAATAAAATAAAGTTTAATATGATGTTAAGTCGTCCCAAAACAAATTGAAACTTCCTATTGCTATAACTAAATATTGAAACTAATGATAAAACAGCAGAACCAAGAAACATTATAAAGTAATACATAACATCTATTGCAAAAACTGGTTCATCAGCAGCATTTGTCCATAAATGAAATACAAATATAAGGCCAGCAGAAATAACTGCAGCTACTAACAAATAAATGGTTTGAATGCGTTGTAACATTTAACTTCTTGTACTAAGGCGACAAAATTAATGGTTTCTTTTTAAAAAGATGTATAAATTTTTAAAATAAAATTGTATTATTGCAATAGTAATTGTTACTCACAGAGTTACAGATTATTAAATCTTCAGATTTTTTTCAGATTCTTTCAAATTTTATTTTTTCAGAAAAGCATACGAAATCAATCAATTTCAATTTAAAAAATTATTCAATAAACATACATGTTTGAAATTTCACAACTAAAAGAGAAAAAGCTACCTGAACTTCAAGAGATAGCTCAAAAACTAAAAGTACCTAAATATCGTACACTTAAAAAATTAGATTTAGTATATCAAATACTAGATTTTCAAGCCGCAAATCCTGAAGCTGTTAAAAAAGAAGTTGCACCTAAAACTCCTTTACAAGACAAACCTGCTACAGATCGCAAACCAAGACAACGTGTTCAAAAAAAACCAACACAAAACACATCTCAACAAAAAATGGAGTTGCCTGAAGTAAATGAAGAAAAACAGCAGCAGAACAGCTCAAACACAAAAAACAAACCAAAAGAGCCTAGAAAAGAAAATCCTAAGCAACAACATACTCAAAAAGATAATGACACTAAACAACGTCAGTCTAATGAGAACAAACCAAACCCTCGTCAGAAAAACGAACACAAACCAAACCCTCGTCAAAAAGATGGGAATACTCATAAAAATAACGGAAACAAAGATAGTCGTAACCGTTATAGAGAACCAGATTTTGAGTTTGATGCCATTATTGAGAGTGAAGGTGTTTTAGATATTATGCAAGATGGTTATGGTTTTTTAAGATCATCAGATTATAACTACCTATCATCTCCAGACGATATTTATGTATCACAATCTCAAATTCGTTTATTTGGGTTAAAAATGGGCGACACTGTTTTTGGCAATGTAAGACCTCCAAAAGAAGGTGAAAAATATTTCCCTTTAATTAAAGTAAGTAAAATTAATGGTCAAAAACCTGAGGTTGTTAGAGATCGAGTTTCATTTGAACACTTAACACCTTTATTCCCACAAGAGAAATTTAATATAGCAGAAAAGCAAGCAACCATATCTACACGTATTATGGATTTGTTCGCTCCTATAGGAAAAGGGCAACGTGGTATGATTGTTTCACAACCAAAAACTGGTAAAACTATGCTACTTAAGGATGTCGCTAATGCAATTGCAGCAAATCATCCTGAAGTTTATCAAATGATTTTACTAATTGATGAACGTCCTGAAGAAGTTACAGATATGCAACGTAACGTTCGTGGTGAAGTAATTGCTTCTACATTTGACAAAGAAGCTCATGAGCATGTAAAAATTGCAAATATTGTTCTTGAAAAAGCAAAGCGTTTAGTTGAGTGTGGACATGATGTTGTTATATTACTAGATTCTATTACCAGACTTGCTAGAGCATATAACTCGGTTCAGCCTGCATCTGGAAAAATATTAAGTGGTGGTGTTGATGCTAATGCTTTACACAAACCAAAGCGTTTCTTTGGTGCAGCTCGTAATATTGAAAATGGTGGGTCTTTAACCATTATAGCTACTGCTTTAACAGAGACTGGCTCTAAAATGGATGAAGTAATTTTTGAAGAGTTTAAAGGAACTGGTAATATGGAGTTACAATTAGACAGAAAAATATCTAATCGAAGAATTTTTCCAGCTATAGACCTTACATCTTCAAGTACAAGACGTGATGATATTTTATTAGATCCATCTACTATTCAAAGAATGTGGGTGATGCGTAAGTACTTAGCAGATATGAATCCTGTTGAAGCTATGGAATTTATTAATGACCGTTTTAAGCAAACTAGAAACAACGAAGAGTTTTTAGTATCAATGAATGGGTAAAAGATAACCTAAACATAAATAAAAAAGCCTTTGATTAATCAAGGGTTTTTTTATGCTTACAAATGAAAACTCTATATTATTTTTAATTAAAATCTAGCATAGGCAAACAAAAAAAGCTTCTCAAATGAGAAGCTTTAAATTGTATAATACTTTAAATTAAATCTTATAAAGAAGCAACATGCTTAGTTAATCCAGATTTTAAATTAGCAGCTTTATTAACATGAATAACATTTTTCTTAGCTAATTTATCAATCATAGAAACTACAGAAGGTAAAAATGCTTGAGCATCTTTAGCTTTTTCCATATCACGTAATTTTTTAATAGCATTACGCGTAGTTTTATGTTGGTATCTATTAGTTAAACGCTTTGCTTCGTTACTTCTAATTCTCTTTAATGCTGACTTATGATTTGCCATTTTATTCTTTCTTATTAAAAATTGTAGCCCGTAGGGGAATCGAACCCCTCTTACCAGGATGAAAACCTGGCGTCCTAGCCGATAGACGAACGGGCCATTTGTTTTATTATCAATATTAATTTAAACTAAAAAAGATAAACTAATACTATTTTCAAATGAACATGCAATTATTCATTGCGGATGCAAAAATACAACTATTTTTAAATGTTGCAACACCTAGTGCAACTTTTTTTAAAAAAATTAATATGCTTTTGCAAATAGCACTCTTCTACTTGATGTTTTTCCAGTAAAAACACACTTTCCTTCTTCTTCTTTTGCATCCATAGGAATACATCTAATAGTAGCTTTGGTAAGCTCTTTAATCTTATCTTCTGTTTCTTCAGTACCATCCCAATGCGCAGAAACAAAACCTCCTTTGTTTTTTATTACATCTTTAAACTCATCAAAAGTAGAAACTTCAGTTGTATGTTCTTTCCTGTAATCAATTGCTTTATTAAATAAACTCTCTTGAATTTCTTCTAACAGGTTTTCAACAAAAGAAACTGCTTCATCTTGAGTAACTGTTTGTTTCTCTAAAGTATCTCTTCTAGCTATCTCTAAAGTTCCGTTTTCTAAATCTCGATTCCCTATAGCAATTCTTACAGGAACTCCTTTTAATTCGTATTCTGCAAATTTAGCTCCAGGTCTAAAAGTATCTCTTGTATCAAACTTTACAGAAATTCCTTTTTTGCGAAGTTTTTTTACAATAATGTCCATTTTATTAGAAATTGCTTCTAATTGTTCTTCTCCTTTATATATAGGAACAATAGCAACTTGTATTGGTGCCAATTTTGGAGGCAATACTAAACCTTTATCATCAGAGTGTGTCATTATTAAGCCACCAATCAAACGTGTAGAAACGCCCCAAGAAGTTGCCCAAACATATTCTTGTTTTCCTTCTTTAGATGTGTATTTTACATCAAAAGCTTTAGCAAAATTTTGTCCTAAAAAGTGAGACGTTCCAGCTTGCAAAGCTTTTCCGTCCTGCATTAAAGCCTCAATAGTAAAAGTTTCTTCAGCTCCTGCAAAACGTTCACTTTCAGATTTTGCGCCTTTAATAACTGGCATTGCCATAAATTTCTCAGCAAATTCAGCATAAACTTCTTGCATTTGTATTGACTCAACAATTGCTTCTTTTTTTGTAGCATGCGCTGTATGACCTTCTTGCCATAAAAATTCTGCTGTACGTAAAAACAATCGTGTACGCATTTCCCAACGTACAACATTTGCCCATTGGTTTATTAATAATGGTAAATCTCTATAAGATTGAATCCAACCTTTATAAGTATTCCAAATTATAGCTTCACTAGTTGGTCTAACAACCAACTCTTCTTCTAACTTAGCTTCAGGATCAACTCTTAGTTTTCCTTCATTATCTGGATCGTTTTGTAATCTATAATGAGTTACAACTGCACACTCTTTTGCAAAACCTTCAGCGTTTTTTTCTTCGGCTTCAAACAAACTTTTAGGCACAAAAAGTGGAAAATATGCATTTTCATGACCTGTTTCTTTAAACATTCTGTCTAATTCAGCTTGCATTTTCTCCCAAATTGCAAAGCCATAAGGCTTAATTACCATACATCCTCTAACGGCTGAATTCTCAGCTAAATCAGCCTTTACAACCAATTCGTTATACCATTTAGAATAATCTTCAGTCCTACTTGTAAGGTTTTTGCTCATTGTCAGTATTTTGGCACAAAATTTGTGCTTATGTTAAATAAAAAAATAGTTCAACAAAACTAACTATTTTTGTAATGTTCAACAATAAAAATATAGAGATATGCAATTTAATAACTACTTAAAATCAAAATTGCCATTTTTTGTTGCACTAAGCTTTACTTTTGTTTTAGCTTCTTGTGGCTCTTACCAATATGTAGGTAATAGCAGTGATGGTATTTATAGTGATGATGACTCAACTTATCAAGAAGCTTCTAATGTAGAAGTTGCAAGTACCGAAGGTAACAGCTACTATAAAAACTATTTTAACGAAAAATCTCAACAATATGATGATATTGTTGAAGATGATGTAATTTTTACAGATATAGATGCATACGCAGGTAATTATAATGAAGAAGAGCAAGTAGATATTGAAACTGGTTATGCTGGTTGGGGACAAGACAATACCGATGTTACTATAAATGTATATTCAAACTATGGTTGGAATCAACCTTGGGGTTGGAACTATGGATATGGCTGGAACAGATGGAATAGATGGGGTTGGAATACTGGTTTTTGGGGTTATAATAATTGGGGATGGAATGCAGGGTTTGGCTGGAATAACTATTGGTGTCCTCCTTATTACAATTACGGTTACAATTATTACTATCCATATAGAGGTTATCGCAATAACTTTTATGGAAACAATTATTACAGAAGAGGTAACTTAGCATATAATTCTAGCAGACGTGGAAACTCTGTTGTTAACAGAAATGGATATAACAATAGAAGAAGCTCATATTCAAATACAAGAACGAGAAGATCAAATAACTCTTCAAGAATTCGTTCAAACTCAACTACGATTAGAAGAAGCAATTCTACAAGAGTTACTTCACCAAGAGTAAGAACTAATTCTCAAACACCTCGTACCACAACAAGAAGAACAATTAGACCCAATGCAAATTCTTCAAGAAGTAATACAAGAACTAGAGTTAATTCAGGTCCTAGACGAAGTAACTCGCCATCTATAAGAAGAAGCTCTACACCTAGTCGTTCTTCTTCTGTTAGACGTTCAAGTAGTAGCTCTACAAGATCATCATCTACAAGAAGTTCAAGAAGAAGATAAGCAGTTAAAAAAATAAAAATTCTAATATGAAAAAGTTAAGTTTACTATTCATAGGTGTTCTATCTATGTCTAATTTGATAGCACAAGACATTACTGATGCAGTTCGATTTTCATCAGATGAAATTCAAGGAACTGCAAGATTTAGAAGTATGAGTGGCGCATTTGGAGCACTTGGAGGTGATATGTCTGCAGTAAGTATTAATCCTGCAGGTTCAGCAATATTTACTAGAAGTCATGCTTCGATATCATTATCAAATTTAAATGTAAATAATGATGTCTCTTATCTAAATAGGTTTAGCTCTTCATCAGATTCTAATATTGATTTAAATCAAGGTGGAGCAGCTTTTGTATTTAGTAATTCTAATCAAAACTCCTCTTGGAAAAAATTCGTTTTAAGTATTGCTTATGATAAAACATCTAATTATGATAATGATTGGGTTGCCTCAGGCACAAACACAAACTCTATTGATAGCTATTTTTTATCATTTACTGATAATCAAGAAATCCCTTTTGGCGTATTAAAGTTACAACCTGGAGAATTTGTTGAAGAAGCCTATGTAAACATTGGTAGCAACCCAAACTATGGTTATGGGTTTCAACAAGCGTTTTTAGGGTATTGGTCTGGTATTATAGATCCAGTAAACTTAGACGATGACACAAATGATGACAATATAGATTATAATACTAACGTGTCTCCTGGAAATTTTAATCAAAATTACCTATACCTATCTAAAGGTTATAATGGAAAATTTAGTTTTAACATTGCTGCTCAATATGAAGACAATCTTTATTTAGGTTTAAATTTAAATTCTCATTTTATCAACTTTGAAAAATACACAGGTTTAAGAGAAACGAACAATAATCCTGTATCTGTTGTCAATAATATCTTATTTGAAAACTCTTTAGCAACAACTGGAAATGGCTTTTCTTTTCAACTAGGCGCTATTCTAAAGGTAACTAAAGAGCTAAGAGCAGGTTTAACCTATGACTCTCCTACTTGGTATACAATTAAAGATGAATTAATTCAAAACATAAGCTCAAATAATGCTGATCCAGACATCATATATGTTTCAGATGTCTTAACTATATTTCCAGATTACAAATTACAAACACCTGGGAAATTAACAGGAAGCTTAGCTTATGTTTTTGGTGAACAAGGATTAATTAGTTTTGATTATTCTAGAAAAGATTTTGGGAATACAAAATTTAAACCAACATCAGACCCACAATTTGCTGCACAAAACACTATTATCAATAACTCGCTTAAAACAGCTAACACTTACAAGTTTGGAGGCGAATATCGTTATAAAAAATTTAGTTTTAGAGGTGGTTACCGTTTTGAGGAAAGCCCATATAATGATGAATCTTTTTATGGTGATTTAACAGGATACTCTTTAGGTTTAGGTTATAGCTTTGGAAACACTAAACTAGATTTAGCGTTTGACCAATCTGACAGAACAATTAATAATCAATTATATTCTACTGGTCTTACAGAAGCAGCTCGTATTGATGGTAAAAATTCTAATGTAACTTTATCTTTAGCTTTTAACCTTTAAAATAAAACCCATTAAATAAAAAAGCGGAGTGATAGATTTATCACTCCGCTTTTTGCTTTTTATTCTTTCTTTTAAAAATCCAATTTATCTTTTCAGGGTAAAATGGGCTTTAAATTCTTTTTTATCACCTGTATTAGGTTCATTATATTCTACTACAAACCAGTAATCACTTGTT
>NZ_RAQJ01000006.1 GCF_003610635.1 Ichthyenterobacterium magnum | reverse complement strand
GATGGGGCTCACCTCTTACCATTCCGAACAGAGAAGTTAAGCCCATTTGCGCCGATGGTACTGCATTTGTGGGAGAGTAGGTCGTTGCCTTTTTTATTCTAAATATAACTTTAGAATTTATTAACCCTTCATAGTTTTCTATGAAGGGTTTTTTTATGCATTAATTTAATACTTATCATAAATATTTTTAAATTTGTCTATCTTCAAAAATATATGTGATGTTTCCTGAAGTTAATGATATAATCGTAGAGGCTTTAATTTTATCTTATCCAAAGCATAGCATTTGTTTATTTTAACTTTTGGGGCATTGTTTTTATATGATGTCTATTGGTTATTCTTATCTACTTTGGGAGTAAAAAAATAATAGCTGAATTTTTAAATGTTTAAAAGAACTTCGCTTCTAATAGATTTGTTATATTTTTAAAAGATTCATTTTCTATATTAATTCTTGTAGCTTTTTTATATTTTCATTTGAATGGATTAGTAGTTTTAGTTTCTCCATTAACGATAGTAATGGTATTCTTTTTTATAAGATAAAAAAATATAATGGATAGTGTCGTTCTTACTTTTTAGTAAATGTAAGCCATAAAAAAAGCCCAACTAATTAAAGTTGGACTAGGTATTATTCTTTTTTATAATGTTTATCCTTTTATAACACCTCTTGAAATTACAATTTTCTGTATTTCTGAGGTGCCTTCATAAATTTGAGTAATTTTTGCATCACGCATTAAACGTTCAACATGGTATTCTTTTACAAAACCATTTCCGCCATGAATTTGAACAGCTTCAACAGTATGTGTCATTGCAACCTGCGAAGCATAAAGCTTTGCCATAGCACTAGACATATCATAATTGTTGCCTTGATCTTTATCCCAAGCAGCTTTCATTACTAACATACGAGCGGCTTCAATTTCTGTAGCCATGTCTGCTAATTTAAATGCAATAGCTTGATGATTACAAATTTCTGTTCCAAAAGCTTTACGTTCTTTAGAATATTTTAAAGCTAATTCGTATGCTCCTGATGCAATTCCTAAGGCTTGAGATGCGATTCCAATTCTTCCACCAGATAAAGTTTTCATAGCGAACTTAAATCCAAAACCATCTTCACCTATTCTATTTTCTTTAGGCACTTTTACATCATTAAATTGTAATGTATGTGTATCGCTTCCGCGAATTCCTAATTTATCTTCTTTAGGTCCTATATCAAAACCAGGAGTCCCTTTTTCAACAATAAAAGCATTAATACCCCGATGCCCTTTTTCTCTATCGGTTTGGGCAATTACCAAATACACATCTGATCGACCACCATTTGTTATCCAGTTTTTTGTTCCGTTTATAACATAATGATCACCTTTATCTATTGCTGTTGTTTTTTGAGAAGTGGCATCACTTCCCGCTTCTGGCTCACTTAAACAAAATGCTCCCATAAACTTGCCTGTAGCAAGTTTGGTTAGGTATTTTTGTTTTTGCTCTTCGGTACCGTAAGCTTCTAAACCATAACATACTAATGAATTGTTAACTGATACCATTACAGAGGCAGATGCATCAATTTTTGATAGTTCTTCCATAATAAGTACATACGAAATTGCATCCATACCACTACCTCCATATTTAGGGTCTACCATAATTCCCATAAAACCTAATTCTCCCATTTTTTTAACGAGTTCGTCAGGAAATGTTTGAGCGTTATCACGTTCTATAACACCTGGAAGTAATTCGGTTTGAGCAAAATCACGAGCTGCGTCGCGAATCATTATATGTTCTTCTGAAAGATTAAAATCCATAATTTGATTAATTGTTGATTTGATAAAAAATGAGTACAAAGATAAAGCTTTAATGTCTTTTTTTTCAATAGGAATGTATATTTTTACATAATATGATAAAATCATCTTATAAAGTTATTGGAGTCATGTCTGGCACATCTATAGACGGAATTGATTTAGCTTTAATTCAATTTGATTTTTCCTCTAATTATACATTTAAGATACTTAAGTGCGAAACTGTTACTTATAATAGTTTTTGGATTAATGCACTTAAAAACTTAGTTTCTCTGCCTTTGTCAAATTTAAAAGAACTTGATAAAGATTATACAGTTTATCTTTCTGAGGTTATTAATGCATTTATTGTAAAGCATAATATTAATGCTATAGATGCCATCTGTTCACATGGTCATACAGCTTTACATCAGCCAGAAAACAAATTAACATATCAAATTGGAAATTTACCCAAATTATCAGGTTTGCTTAATCAAACTATAGTTTGTGATTTTAGAACACAAGATGTCGAGTTTGGTGGCCAAGGAGCACCTTTAGTTCCTATAGGCGATCAATTGTTGTTTTCTGACTATGATTATTGCTTAAACCTTGGAGGTTTCGCTAATATTTCTACAGAAATAAAAAATCAACGTATAGCATACGATATTTGTCCAGTAAATATTGTGCTTAATCATTATGTTAGGTTAATTGGTTATAATTATGATGATAAAGGAAAAATAGCCTCAACAGGAATGTTGAATATTGAATTATTAGATGCTTTGAATTTATTAGATTTTTACCAGCAATCATATCCAAAATCATTGGGTTTAGAATGGGTAAATAAAAATGTTATACCATTAGTTGATAGTTATAAATTAGAAATAAAAGATATACTTATAACTTTTGTTGAGCATATTGCCATTCAAATTGTTAATGAAATAAATATAAAAGAAAACGCATCTGTTTTAATAACTGGTGGAGGCGTTTATAATTCATTCTTAATCGAAAGGATACAGACTAAAACAAAAAACAAAATATGCATCCCTAGTCAAGATTTAATTGAGTATAAAGAGGCCTTGATTTTTGGGTTACTAGGAGTTTTAAAACTCAGAAACGAAACTAATTGTTTGTCTAGTGTAACTGGAGCTTTAAAAAACCATTCTTCAGGTAACATATATTATCCTTAAAATTATTAAAAAATTAATATCTAAGGATTTTTAGTTTTTTATATTTGCTCAAAACTAACCCAATTGCATTCATGAGAGATTTACTTGCCAAGTATGAGAATAAAGAACCAGAAATTATTTTTAATTGGAAAGATTCAGAAACTGAAGCCGAAGGCTGGACTGTTATAAACTCACTTCGAGGCGGAGCAGCTGGTGGCGGAACTAGAATGCGAAAAGGCTTAGACATGAATGAAGTACTCTCATTGGCAAAAACCATGGAAGTTAAATTTACTGTATCTGGACCAGCAATTGGAGGCGCAAAATCAGGAATTAATTTTGATCCAAAAGATCCAAGAAAAAAAGGAGTTTTAGAGCGTTGGTACAAAGCAGTTTCACCATTATTAAAAAGCTATTATGGTACTGGAGGCGATTTAAATGTAGATGAGATTCATGAAGTGATTCCTATTACTGAAGAAAGTGGTGTTTGGCATCCACAAGAAGGCGTTTTTAATGGGCATTTTAAGCCTACTGAAGCTGATAAAATAAACAGAATTGGTCAATTACGTCAAGGCGTTATTAAAGTTATAGAAAATATAAACTATTCTCCAGACGTTTCTAGAAAATATACCGTAGCAGATATGATTACTGGCTATGGCGTTGCAGAAGCAGTAAGACATTATTATGATATTTATGGCGGCAGCGTTGTAGGGAAGAAAGCAATCGTACAAGGTTTTGGTAATGTTGGCTCTGCAGCAGCTTATTACTTAGCACAAATGGGAGCAAAAGTTGTTGGTATTATTGATATTTCAGGTGGAGTTATTAATGAAAATGGGTTTTCTTCTGAAGAGATTACAAATTTCTTTTTAACCAAAAACGGAAATACATTAGCTACAGATAATATGATTCCTTTTAATGAAATGAACGAAAAGATATGGTCGTTACAGACTGAAATTTTTGCACCATGTGCGGCATCTAGATTAATTACTCAAAATCAAATTAATCAAATGATAGGTTCAGGTTTAGAAGTTATTTCTTGTGGCGCAAACGTACCTTTTGCCGATAAAGAAATTTTCTTTGGTTCTATTATGGAACATACAGATGAAAAGGTGAGTCTAATACCAGATTTTATTTCAAATTGTGGTATGGCTCGTGTTTTTGCATACTTTATGGAGCGTAAAGTACAAATGACAGATGACGCAATTTTTCAAGATACATCAACTATAATTAAACAAGCAATTCAAAATGTATATGATAAGAGTTCAAGTAAAACAGAACTTAGTAAAACAGCTTTTGAGATTGCATTAAAACAACTTATTTAATCCTATGGAAACAGTAATCATTTTAGTTTTTGTGTTTGGCTATTTAGCCATCACTTTAGAGCATAGTATAAAAATTGATAAGCTAATTCCAGCATTAGTTATGATGGCTATTTGTTGGGCTTTAATTTCTCTAGGAATAGATAGCTTTCCGCAATGGTTTGATTCAGCAAAGCATACGCTTTTAGATAATTTTGGTTTGTTTTCTCATGATGAGAAAATGCATTTAATGGAAGAAACCTTACTTCATCATCTAGGGAAAACAGCAGAAATATTAGTATTCCTTTTAGGAGCCATGACTATAGTAGAGATTATAGATTATTTTGATGGGTTTTCAACGATTAAGAGTTTTATTAAAACTAAAAAGAAGTCTAAAATTTTATGGATTTTTGCGTTTTTGGCCTTCATACTTTCTGCTATTATAGATAACTTAACGGCTACAATTGTTTTAATTTCTATACTTCAAAAAATTGTTAAAGACAGAAACGTTCGTATTTGGTATGCTGGGTTAATAATTATTGCTGCAAATGCGGGTGGAGCTTGGTCCCCAATAGGAGATGTTACAACTACGATGCTATGGATTGGCAAAAAAGTAACAACAGGACATTTAATAGGTTATTTGTTTATCCCTTCGTTATTATGTATGTTAGTTCCAACAGTTATTGCGTCTTTTATGCCAGCTTTTAAAGGAAATTTGGAAATTGAAGAAGTAGAAGATAAACCAAAAAGTAAGTTTAGTGCAACCATGTTATATCTTGGTTTAGCAGGAATAATTTCTGTGCCAATTTTTAAAACAGTAACACATTTACCACCTTATGTTGGTATGATGTTAGCTTTAGGTGTTGTGGCAATTTTTGCCGAAATATATAGTAACTCAAAGTTTAGTATTACAAGTTCAGATTCAGACGAAAGTGATGCACATGCACACCACAGTCCAGTACATCATTCGTTATCTAAAATAGAATTGCCTAGCATATTATTTTTCTTAGGAATTTTAATGGCAGTTGCAGCTTTAGAGTCTTTAGGTATATTATTTGGTTTTGCAACATCATTGCAAAATTATATGCCGATGTTAGGAACAGAATTACATCATGAAGGTGTTTCAGATTTAGTGATTTTATTGCTTGGTGTTGGATCTGCAGTAATTGATAATGTGCCTCTAGTTGCTGCTAGTTTAGGGATGTTTTCAGAACCAATTGATAACGAGTTGTGGCATTTTATAGCCTATTCTGCTGGTACCGGAGGAAGTATGTTAATTATAGGTTCTGCAGCTGGTGTTGTTGCAATGGGAATGGAAAAAATAGATTTTTTCTGGTACCTAAAAAAAATATCTTGGTTAGCACTTATTGGTTTCCTTGCCGGCGCAATCGCATTTATGTTTACTAGAACTATATTTTAGTATACATACTTTACCAATAAAACCAACGTTATTACATTAGTTAAAATTAATTTTCAACAGCTTAAATATGATGTTAGCCAGTACTATCCAAGATGGAGCAGAATTGCTTACAGACGAAGAAACAACTGAAAAAACACTCTCTATAATAGAGTTAATAGGAAGTGGAGGAACTGCAGGACAAGTAATTATTGGTCTTCTGTTTATACTTCTTGTCGTTGCCATTTACATTTATTTTGAACGCTTATTTGCTATTAAAGCGGCTTCAAAGGTAGATGCAAATTTCATGAACCAAATAAAAGATCATGTTACTAATGGTAAAATTGATTCGGCTCAAACGCTATGTGATCAAGTAAACTCGCCAGTATCTAGATTAATTAATAAAGGAATTTCTCGTATTGGCAAACCTCTTGAAGATATTAATACAGCTATTGAAAATGCTGGACGTTTAGAGGTTTATGGGCTTGAAAAAAACGTCAGTATTTTGGCAACTATTTCTGGAGCAGCTCCAATGATTGGATTTTTGGGGACAGTAATCGGTATGATTTTGTCCATTTTTGAAATTGCAAATTCTGGAGGTCAAATAGATATTAAACTATTAGCAGACGGATTATATACAGCAATGACGACTACAGTTGCAGGTCTTATAGTTGGTATTGTTGGTTACATAGCATACAACCATTTGGTGGTAAAAACAGATAAAGTTGTTTACCAAATGGAAGCGAATTCTTTAGAATTTTTAGATCACTTAAACGAGCCTATTTAATGAAATGAGAGATTAAAAATTTGAGTGCTATCTTTTTATAGACTGAAATTTTTTGAACGAATTCCTGAATATGAAGAATTTTTTATTTGATTCTTTTATAAAAAATTAAAATAAATGAACATTAGAGGACGAAATAAAGTAACACCAGAATTCAATATGTCGTCAATGACAGATATTGTATTCTTGTTATTAATATTTTTTATGCTCGCGTCTACTTTGGTAACTACTAATGCAATAGACATTTTATTACCAAAAGCTAGTGGAAAAACCGAAAACAAAAAATCGGTAGCAGTGAGTATAAAAAAGGATTTGACTTACTACATAGACCAAAAACGAGTAGGAGAAAGTGTTTTAGAAAGCGAGTTAATAGCCGCGCTTTCAAAAGAAAACCAACCAACAGTGGTTTTAAGAGCTGAGAAATCTGTTCCTGTAGAAAATGTAGTAAAAGTGATGGATATTGCTAATAGAAATAAATTTAAGGTTATTCTAGCTGTTAAACCAAATTAAGACTTTTATTTTTTTCGGAATAGATCTTGTATTAAGTGTTATATAACATTTAATAATAGTAGAATTTAGAAATTTACTGATGAAATATTTAGAGACCAAACACGAACGTAATTCAGCTAAAATTACAGCTTTAATAGTTGTAATTCTATTGCTGCTTTTATTTGTTGTTGGTCCGCCTTATTTAGATCCTCCGCTAGAATATGGTGTTGCTGTTAATTTTGGAACTACAGATTTTGGCAGTGGTAAAGTTCAGCCAACAGAACCAATTAAATCCAAACCAAGAGAAGTTGTTGAAAATGTTGAACCAGAAGATGTTAAACCAACAGAATCTTCTGAAGCTAATAGTAAAGCTGAAGATGTAATTACACAAGAATCTGCTGAGTCTATTGCAATAAGAAAGAAAAAAGAAGCTGAAGCAAAAGCTAAAGCTGAGACAGAGCGTGCAGAGAGAGAAATACGAGAAGCAGAAGAAAAGAAACGTTTAGAAGAAGAGCAGAAAAGGAAAGAGCTAGATGCCTTAATTGGAGGTGTTAGTAATTCTGAAGGAGCTCAAACTGGTGGCGAAGGTCCAGATAACCAAGCTGGAGATAAAGGACAATTAGATGGTGATCCTTATGCGCCTAGTTATTTTGGGCAACCAGGTAATGGCTCTGGAGGCAATGGTTACGGGTTAAATGGAAGAGGAAAACCTTCTAAAAGAGTTGTGAAACAAGACTGTAATGAAGAAGGACGTGTAGTTGTTAAAATTACTGTTGATAGAAGCGGAAAAGTTATTAGTGCTGAGCCAGGTGTTAGAGGTACTACAAATAGCGCTTCATGTTTATTGAGTCCAGCAAAGAAAACAGCATTATCTTATAAATGGCCAGAAGACTCAAAAGCACCTAGTCAACAAATCGGATTTATAGTAATTGATTTTAGTCTAAGTCAATAAATGAATTATCAAGATACTATCAACTGGATGTTTAAGCAGTTACCAATGTATCAAAACCAAGGTAAAACGGCTTATAAAAAAGACTTATCTAATACACTTCTTTTAGCTAATTATCTTAAAAACCCTGAAAACACTTTTAAAAGTATTCATGTAGCTGGAACAAATGGTAAAGGTTCTACTAGCCATATGTTAGCTTCTATATTACAAGAAGTAGGTTATAAGGTTGGTTTATACACATCTCCACATTTAAAAGATTTTAGAGAACGAATTAAAATCAATGGTAAAGAAGTTAGTAAGCAATTTGTAATGGGTTTCATAAAAAAACATAAGACTTTTTTTGAGTCACATTCACTATCTTTTTTTGAAATGACAGTTGGTATGGCTTTCGACTATTTTTCTAAGAAAAAAGTAGATATAGCTATTATAGAAGTTGGCTTAGGTGGACGTTTAGATTCTACAAATATTATTTCTCCAGAAGTTTCAGTGATAACTAATATTGGCTTAGATCATACTCAGTTTTTAGGCAATACCTTAAAGGCAATTGCTTATGAAAAGGGCGGAATTATAAAAAAAAGCATTCCAGTTGTTATTGGAGAAACTCAAAAAGAAACAGAAGCCATTTTTAAAAACCTAGCTAAAGAGAATGTATCTCAAATATATTTTGCTGATCAATTAATTACGAAAGATTACAAAAGTGATTTAAAAGGTGGTTATCAAAAAAACAATAGCAAAACGGCAGTTCAAACTATTAAAGTTCTTAATAAAAAAGGGTTTAAAGTTTTAAAGCATCATATAATAGAAGGTTTAACTTCTGTTTCAAAAAATACTGGATTAAAAGGACGTTGGCAAATTCTTCACAACAATCCAAAAGTTATTTGTGACACAGCTCATAATAAAGAAGGGCTTTTATATACTATGCATCAGTTAAAAGAGCAAGTATATAATGAATTACATATTGTAATTGGATTTGTGAACGATAAAAATTTAGAGGATTTGTTAAGCTTGTTTCCAAGTGAAGCTAAGTATTACTTTTGTAAAGCAAATATTAATAGAGGATTAGGTGTGATAGAATTGCAAAAAATGTTTAGCTCAAAAGGAATTAAAGGGAAAGCTTATAATAGTGTAAATGAGGCATTTAAAGATGCAAAAGAACAAGCAAAAGATGATGATTTAATATATGTTGGAGGTAGTACTTTTGTTGTGGCAGAAATAATTTAATTTTTTTTCAAAAAAGCTTTTGCTAATTAAAAATCTAGACTATATTTGCAGTCCAATATTTAGGGCGCGTAGCTCAGTTGGTTCAGAGCACTTGGTTTACACCCAAGGGGTCAGGGGTTCGAATCCCTTCGCGCCCACTACAAAAAAGTTCATGCTAAAAAGTATGAACTTTTTTATTTGTGTAAATTGAATTATATTAAATCTAAAATACGCTCTAAGGCCATTACTCTTGAGCCTTTTATAAGAATAGATTTATCATTAATAGGAGCTTTTTTAATATGTAGTTTTAATTCTTCAAAAGTTTTAAATCTATTTATAAATGTTTTGTCAGTTTTTGTGTTGTAAAAATGCTCACCTATTAAGTACACAGATTCAGAGAAATTACTTTCAATAAAATTAACTATATCTTGATGTTCTTGCTTTGCTTTTTTACCAAGCTCAAACATATCGCCAAGAAATAATGACTTATTTGTTGCTTCTAAATTTTTAAAATTTTCTAGTGCAGCAATCATGCTTGTTGGGTTAGCATTGTAAGCATCTAAAACAATAGTATTACTTCCTTTATTAATTATTTGTGACCTATTATTAGTAGGTGTATAATTCTCAATGGCTGAAGTAATGTTTTTAGTGCTTACATTAAAATACTTGCCAATAGCTATTGCAACTGAAATATTGTTGAAATTATATGCACCAATTAAATTACTCTTTATTATTTTATTATCATATTTTACTGAAACATACGATTGAGAGTTTTCAAGTTCAATTTGAATTTTATTTTGGCTATCTGCTCCAAATTCTACAATGCTCTTATAATTATCAGCTTGCTTTATTTGTGTGATATCATTTTTATTAATGAAAATAGTTTTATTGTGAGTTTTCAGGTAATTATAAAGTTCAGATTTTCCTTTTATAACACCTTCAATAGAACCAAAACCTTCTAAATGTGCTTTACCAAAATTTGTAATTAATCCATAATCTGGTAATGCTATATTTGAAAGAAATTCTATTTCGTTTAAATGGTTTGCGCCCATTTCTACTATGCCTATTTCTGTTTCTTTAGACATTTGTAAAAGTGTTAAGGGTACGCCTATATGGTTGTTTAAATTGCCTATTGTAGCTGAAGTTTTATAAGTTGTAGATAGTACTGCATTGATGAGTTCTTTAGTGGTTGTCTTTCCGTTACTTCCAGTTAAAGCGATTATTGGGATATTTAATTTTTTTCTATGATATGTTGAAAGTTGTTGTAATGTTTCTAGAACATTTTTAACAAGAATGTATTGTTCGTTTATTGCATATTCTTTTTCATCTATAATACTAAAAGAGGCTCCTTTTTCTAATGCTGATTTTGCAAATTTATTACCATTAAAATGGGTTCCTTTTAATGCAAAAAAGATAGAGTTTTTTTCAATGTTTCTTGTATCAGTACTTATGGTGCCATTACATTTAACAAAGTGCTTGTATATGTCTTTTATTGTCATGAAATAAATGTAATAAAAAAGTCCTAGCGTATGTATGCTAGGACTTTTTTATTTTATTAAAATCGAATTAATTTCTCTTTTTATTTCCTCCTTTAGATTTAGAACCTACTCTAGACATAGCACATCTAAACCCAATATAGTCTGTAGCCATATCTTGTGGGAAATAACGTCGTTGCGCTGGATCAATCCAATAAGCTCTATCTTTCCAAGAACCTCCTTTGTAAACTCTAACTTCATCATTAATTAAAGACGTTCTATCATTAGATTGATCATACTCTTTAATCATAACCCCAGTAGAGTCTTTTTTGATGTTGTGATTAGGTGAGTTGTACATTTTTCTTGTTGAGCTGTTTTCATTTTCTTCATCTTCATCAAAGCTGTCTCCATATTGACGTGAAGATCTTTTATCACCGTCACGATAATTTCTATTATCACTAGTGTCAAAATTTGTTCTTAGGTAGGTTTCATTTTCATCTACAGAAACTTTTAATATTTCACCTGGTAAATTTCTTGCGACTATCTTTCCATTAGAAAGTGTGTCATAAACGATTTCATCTGTAGTAACTATTTTTACAGTACCATCATCATTGATTGCATTTTTTGTATATACGTTACCTCTATAATAGTTAAAATCACTAAACTCATCATCAACAATAGGTCTGTAAACATCTGCAACCCATTCTGCAACATTACCAGCCATATCATATAGTCCAAAATCATTTGGTTCATAAGACATTACTTGATTAGTAATGTCTGCTCCATCATCTGACCAACCAGCAATTCCGCCATAATCACCTTTTCCTTGCTTAAAGTTAGCTAACTGATCTCCTCTAGATTTTCTTTTTCCAGAACGCGTGTATTGACCGTCCCATGGATATTTTTTTCTACCTCTATATACATTATAACTTCTTAATTCACTTAAACCAAGAGCAGCATATTCCCATTCTACTTCAGATGGCAATCTGTATTTAGGCGAAATTAAACCAGATTCTCTTCTAGCAAATTGATTAATTGTATCTCCTGTAGCTGCATTCACTTGAACACGTTTTCTAGATTTTTCAGGTTTTATAATACTGTCATTACCTGCAAAAGTTTTTGTAGGTGCATTAATGTAAGTATCTGTATTAAAATTGCTTTCTGCGGTTGCAGATAAATGAGTATCTCTTTCTAAATATCCAGCATTTTGTAATTCTATTTCTGCAACTCTGTCTGTTCTCCAATTAGCAAACTCAACCGCTTGAATCCAACTTACTCCAACAACTGGATATTCTGCATAACCAGGGTGGCGTAAGTAATTTTCTGTCATCATTTCTGCATAACCTAAACGATTTCTCCAAACAAGAGTATCTGGCAAAGCGCCTTGGTATATTAATTTAAAATTTGGGTCGTCTGGCGGATATGTTCTTTTTAACCAATCTAAGTACTCTAAATACATCATATTAGTTACTTCTGTTTCATCCATATAAAATGATTGTACATGTTGCTGATTTGGTGTGTTATTCCAATCATGCATCACATCATCTTGTACCTTACCCATAGTAAATGTACCTCCTTCAATAAATACTAATCCAGGAGCAGTTTCTTGTTCTTGAAACTTGGTGTTGTATTGAAAACCACCATTTTTATCATTAATATTCCAACCAGTAGCTCGTGAGCTATTTTTTGAAGAAGACGATCTTTTACAACCAACAATTGTTAAGGAAATCATTAGGGCTAATAGAATCCTTAGACTTAAGATGTTTTTCATATCCATACTTTTTAAGTAAGCTAATTAATTTTAGAGACGCAATATAGTAATTAAAGGTAAAATAACAAGGTTTTTTTATAAAATAGATTAAAAAAACATGCATTTCATCCTGTTTTTTATACATAATAACGGATTTTTGCTCATTTTACCGATGTAATTTGTTTTTAAATAACGGTAGTATAAATCAATTATTGTTGTAATTTTGAATAAAAATTGAATTATAATAATAACACGTATAATTATGCGTTATTTAGCTATGAAAAAATATTTACTAATTCTTTTTGTATTTTCTTTTGTTTTTGGGCATTCTCAGCAAAAGAGGTTTGAAATAAAATGGAATGGTACAAGAATTTTAGAAACAGAAAATTCTAAAATAGAAGTGCCATCATTTCAAAAAGAAAATTTTAGTTATAGTTATTCTTCTGGTCTTACCTTTTTTGCACAGTGGAATAACAACACTTTTATTAATGAAGCCTCAGTTGTTGTTAGTGCAATTAATTATAGTCCAATTTCAAGAGGAGAGTTAAAAGATTTACAAACAAAATTTATACCTTCTGCTCCATTAGTTGTTTTAAAGAATACTACAGCAAGAGATAAGCAATTTGCAAGCTTGACAATTTCTCCAATTATTAAAGAAAATGGAGTTTATAAAAAAATCACAGCTTTTACAATAAATTATAGTTCGATAGCTAATAGAAGCGCTCAAGATGCGCAAGCAGTTACTAACTCAGTTTTAAGTACTGGAAGTTGGCACCGTTTTTACGTAGATAAAACAGGAGTTTTTAGATTAAGTAAAAGTTTTTTAAATCAAATTGGAGTTAATACTAATGTGGACCCAAGAACTATTAAAATATACGGTAATGGAGGCGCAATGCTTCCATTAGAAAATGATGCAAACTACCCAATAGATTTAACTGAGAACGCAGTAAAGTTTATAGGAGAGGAAGATGGCGTATTTAATGACAATGATTATATTTTATTCTATGCTGAAGGTCCTACTGGATTTAGTGAAGAAAATAATACTAACATTAATGTGTATACCAATAAATCATACTATTTTGTAAACACAGGCGGAGGAAATGGTTTTGGTAAACGAATTCAAAACATGATTCAACCTCAAGGAAATGCAGATATTGTTATTAATACATTTCAAGATTATCAATTTCATGAACTAGATGAGTTTAATATTGGAAAATTGGGAAGGCAATGGTTTGGAGAACGATTTGATGTAGAGAATGAAAAAGAGTTTACATTTAATTTTCCAAACTTAATAACTACAGAGCCAACAAAAGTTATTGTTAAAGCAGCTGGTGTTCATGAAGGAAGCGGTTCTACAACCATGCAAGTAAAAGTAAATGGCAATTTAGAAAACACATTATCTTTTTTGCCTATTGATGATCCAACATTAGCTTCTGTAGACTCTTTTAATGGGAATGTTATGGTCTCATCACCCGAAATAACAATTAATTTAAATTATAATAATAACGGAAGCCCAGTGTCTTATGCTTACCTAAATTATATTTCTATTGAAGCTACTAGAGATTTAGCCTATCAAGGCGAGCAATTAATATTTAAAAATTATAGTGTAGAAACTGTACCAGGTATAGCAGAATATAGTATTTCTAATGCAACATCAATAGTAGAAATTTGGGATATTACAGACAAGTATAATGTTACAAGTGTAGCTAATTCTAATAACGAAGCTAATTTTAGTTTTAAAACATCTTCTGGAGAATTAAGAAATTATGTTACAGTTAATTCTCAAGGTTATTTTGAACCTTTAAGAGACAATAATACTTCAGTTAGTAACCAAAATATAAAAGGAACGATTTTTCAAAATGCTCAAGGCGAATTTCAAGATGTTGACTATATAATTGTTTCCCATAATAATCTTGTATCACAAGCAGAGCGTTTGGCAGATATTAATAGAAATAGATATGGACTAAATGTCAAGGTTTTAACTTTAAATGAAATATACACTGAGTTTAGTTCTGGAAATCAAGATGTTTCAGCCATAAGAAATATGATTAGGTATGTCTATAATAATGCAAGTACACCAGAAAATAGAGTTAAGTATGTTTGTCTTTTTGGAGATGCTTCTTACGATTATAAAAATAGAATAACTAACAATACTAATATAGTACCATCATGGCAATCGCTAGATAGTTTTAGTTTAACGAGTTCTTTTGTTTCAGATGATTTTTATGGTATGATGAATGAAAACGAAGGAAATATGGATGGAAACTTCAATGCTTTTAATAAACTAGATATTGCTGTTGGTAGAATTTTAGCAGAAAGTCCTCAACGTGCTAAAGAAATGGTTGATAAAGTTGAAACGTATTATCAAAGTGGTTCTTATGGTAGTTGGAGAAATAATTTTATTGCAATTGCAGACGATGTAGATAAGTCTTGGGAAGGTATTTTACAAGAAACTACTAATGATATAGCAAATACGGTTACAGAAAACAAACCTTTTATTAATGCTATTAAAATAATAGGTGATTCTTATTTGCAAGAATCAACAGCAAGTGGAGAACGTTATCCGCGAGTTAATCAGGTGATTAGAGATGGAATTGAAGTAGGTGCTTTAGTAGTAAATTATTTTGGTCATGGTGGTGAAGATGGGCTTGCAGCCGAACGTGTTTTCACTAAAGTTGATGCCCAAGATGTAAAAAATATATGTAAGTTTAATCTATTTGTAACTGTCACCTGCGAGTTTACAAAGTTTGATAACCCACAAAGACCAACAGCTGGAGAGTATACATATTGGAATAAAGAAGGAGGTGCCATAGGTTTAATTACAACAACAAGACAAATTTTTGTTACAGTAGGTGTTTCATTTAATACTATTTTAGAAGAATACTTATTTGCGTTTAACTCTAATGAGTATCCAAGCATGGCAGAAGCACTTAGATTAACCAAAATAAATCCAAATTTTGGTGGGATTACCCAAAGACGATTGGTCTTTTTTATTGGAGACCCAGCTATGAAATTAGCATTTCCAAAGCCTAACATAAGACTTACTAAAATAAACGATGTAACGATTGATCAAGAAACAGATGTCTTAAAAGCTTTAAGTAGAGCCAAATTATCTGGAGAGGTTGTTGATGAATCTGGCAATGTATTGTCAAATTATAACGGTACACTAACAGCCACTGTATTTGATAAAGAAATAGATAGACAAACTTTAGCAAACGATGGAACTAACCTCAATAGTAATCTTATACTGTTAGATTTTAAAACCTTAGGAGAAATAATATTTAAAGGCCAAGCAACAATAACTAATGGTTTGTTTGATTTTGAATTTATTGTACCAAGAGATATTGGTATTCCGATAGGTAATGGTAAAGTTAGTTTTTACGCTAAAACTGAAGTGCCCTTGCAAGATCAAGCAGGTGCAAATTTCGATATTCAAATTGGAGGTATAAATGAAAATGCAGAAGAAGATAATATTGGGCCAGTAATTAACCTTTTTATGAATGATGAAAATTTTGTTTCAGGTGGTATAACTAACGAAGAGCCAACTTTGTTAGCAAAACTACAAGATGATAATGGTATCAATACGGCTAGTGGTGTTGGTCATGATATTGTTGCAATCATAGATGGTGACGAAACAAATCCATATGTGTTAAATGACTATTACCAAGCAAATGTTGATGATTTTCAAAATGGAGAGTTATCCTATCCTTTAAGAGATTTAGAACCAGGTTTACATACACTTTCTTTAAAAGCTTGGGATGTTTATAACAACTCATCAATAGCAGAAATTGAATTTATTGTGCATGATAAAGATGAAGAATTAGTAATTACTAACGTTTTAAATTATCCAAACCCATTTATTGATTATACAGAATTTTGGTTTAATCACAATAGTTCTGATGTTTTAGACGTTTCAGTACAGATATTTACTGTCTCGGGTAAATTGGTTAGAACAATTAATGGTCAAACCACTGGAGGAAGTAAAGTTACAAGTTCATTGTCTAAAGACATTGTTTGGGACGGAAGAGACGATTTTGGAGAAAAAATAGGGAAAGGAGTCTATATTTATAAACTTAAAGTGAAATCAAACCAACTAAACAAACAAGTAGAAAAAATACAAAAACTTGTAATCCTATAATAAAAATTTATATTTGCCTAATGGTTTAGCATGGTAAAAGTGCTAGCTACAATATTAAACACATGAAAAAATACATTTTAGCCCTTTTTACAATTGTAGTATTTAATTTTTCAAATGCTCAAACTACTACTGTAGTACCAGATCAAGATACAAGAGTAATTACTACAGGAATTCCATTTTTATTAATTGCTCCAGATGCTCGCGCTGCTGGTATGGGAGATATAGGAGTTGCTACATCTGCCGATGCTAATTCGCAACAATGGAACCCTGCAAAGTATGCATTTTCGTTATCAAAATCAGGTATAGGTGTAAATTACACACCATATTTAAGTAAATTGGTAAAAGATATAGCTATTGGTCATGTAACGTATTTTAATAGGTTAAGTGAAGGAAGCGCATTTGCAGCAAGTTTTAAATATTTTAGCCTTGGTGAAATTGAGTTGGTGCAAGATGAATTCTCTGAGCCACAAATTGAAAAACCTAATGAGTTAACTTTTGATGTGTCTTATTCGCTAAGATTAGCAGAACAATTTTCTATGGCAGTAGCATTACGCTACTTACGTTCAGATTTAAGAATTCAAGCTGTAGATGCTAATGCAAAAGCAGCAAGTACATTTGCTGTAGATATTGCTGGTTATTACCAAAGTGAAGAAGAGGCTTATGATAGTTTTAATGGACGATGGAGAGGTGGATTTGCCATTCAAAATTTAGGACCAAAAATTAAATATGATGATGCTGGTAGAGAAAATTTTATACCAACAACACTAAGACTTGGAGGAGGTTTCGATTTTATTTTTGATCAGTATAATAAGCTATCTGTAACAGCTGAGGTAGCTAAGCTTTTAGTACCAACACCACCAATTACAGGAACAGAGTATGAGTATACAGATGTTGATGGAAATGGTGTATATAACGAGGAAGAAGATGGAGATTTAGGAGCTGTTGTTAATGATAATGTAATAATAGCTGGCCAAGATAATAATGTGAGTTTTAGTAAAGGTATCTTTCAATCATTTGGTGATGCACCAGGAGGTTTTAGCGAAGAGTTAAAAGAGTTTACTTGGTCTTTAGGAGCTGAGTATATGTATCAAGATTCTTTTGCATTTAGAGCAGGATATTTTAACGAAAGCGAAGAAAAAGGAGCAAGAAAGTTTTTTGCATTAGGAGCAGGATTTAAATACACAACAATTAATATAGATTTATCATATTTATTCTCAGCATCTAAAGTGCAGAGCCCTTTAGAAAATACACTGCGTTTTTCACTAACATTTAATTTTGGTGATGGCACATATGACGAATATTAGAATAACCATATAATTAAAAAGATTTAAACTATTGTTTTTTAAAAGCAATAGTTTTTTTGTCTAAAATCAATTCAGAATGAAGGAAGTTAAAATAGAATCAACACTTTTTGTTTATGAATCAATAGATGAATTATCTAAAGAGATACAATCTTTAATGAATGATGCTATTCAGGCTAGAGAGAAAGCTTACGCGCCTTATTCTAAATTTCATGTTGGTACAGCTTTGCTATTAGACAATGGAGAAATAATTACAGGAAGTAATCAAGAAAATGCATCGTATCCTTCTGGTTTATGTGCAGAGCGTACAGCAATATATTACGCAGGTGCAAAATACCCAAAAGCTAAAGTTGTTACAATGGCAATTACAGCAGCATCTCAAAATCAAAAAACCACGTCACCTATTCCTCCTTGTGGGGCGTGCAGACAGGCAATTGCAGAATATGAAGTTAAACAAGAGACTGCTATAGAAATTTATTTTATGGGAGAAACAGGTAGAGTAGCAAAATCAGATTCACTAGCGAATTTGCTTCCATTTGTTTTTGATAAATCTGCCCTATAACGATTTCGAAAAACTTTACAATTTCCAGTCTTTTTTATTACTAACTAAAGTGTTACTTTTGTTATTCGTTTCTTAAAAAGCGTAACCAATGCAAAAAATAACAAAAGAAGTATACCTAAAATGGTATGAAGATATGTTATTCTGGAGAAAGTTTGAAGACAAACTAGCTGCAGTTTACATTCAGCAAAAAGTAAGAGGATTTCTTCACTTATATAATGGTCAAGAAGCAGTGTTAGCAGGAGCTTTGCATGCAATGGATTTGACTAAAGATAAAATGATAACAGCATATCGTAATCACGTTCAGCCAATTGGCATGGGTGTAGATCCAAAACGGGTTATGGCAGAATTATATGGAAAAGCAACTGGGACATCGCAAGGTCTTGGAGGTTCAATGCATATTTTTTCTAAAGAGCACCGTTTTTATGGAGGTCATGGTATTGTTGGAGGTCAAATTCCTTTAGGAGCTGGAATTGCTTTTGGAGACAAGTATCACGATAGTGATGCTGTTACCTTATGCTGTTTTGGTGATGGTGCTGCTCGACAAGGATCGCTGCATGAAACGTTTAATTTAGCTATGCTATGGAAGTTGCCAGTAATTTTTGTTTGTGAAAATAATGGCTATGCAATGGGAACATCTGTAGAACGTACTGCCAATCATACAGATATATGGAAGTTAGGTTTAGGTTATGAAATGCCTTGTGGACCTGTTGATGGGATGAACCCTATAAAAGTTGCTGAAGCCTTTGATGAAGCAATTCAACGTGCAAGACGTGGTGATGGGCCAACATTTTTAGAAGTAAAAACGTATCGTTATAGAGGACACTCAATGAGTGATGCACAGCATTATAGAACTAAAGAAGAAGTTGAGGAATACAAAAAAATAGACCCTATTAAACAAGTAAAAGATATTCTTCTTGATGAAAAATATGCTACAGAAGATGATATTAAAGTCATTGACAAGCGTGTAAAAGATTTAGTATCTGAATGTGAAAAGTTTGCAGAAGAATCTCCATATCCTGAAAAGAATGTGATGTACGATGCTGTGTACGAGCAAGAAGATTATCCATTTATACAACATAAAATATAAGCTATGGCTGAAGTAATTAACATGCCTCGTTTGAGCGATACAATGGAAGAAGGAACTGTCGCTTCATGGTTAAAAAAAGTAGGCGATAAGATTGAAGAAGGTGATATTTTAGCTGAAATAGAAACAGACAAAGCTACAATGGAGTTTGAGTCATTTAATGAAGGTGTTTTACTTTATATTGGTGTTAAAGAAGGAGAAACAACTAAAGTAGATACGCTTTTAGCTATAATAGGTGAAGAAGGCGAAGATATTTCTGAGTTGTTAAATGGAAGTGCTTCAGAAGAAAAAGAAGCAGATGTTACTCTGAGCGCAGTCGAAGAGTCTTCAAATGAAAATACTCAAACTACAGAAATTCCTGAAGGTGTTATTGTCGTTACAATGCCACGTTTAAGTGATACTATGGAAGAAGGAACAGTAGCAACTTGGCTTAAAAAAGTTGGAGATACTGTTGAAGAAGGTGATATTTTAGCTGAAATAGAAACAGATAAAGCTACAATGGAATTTGAGTCTTTTCAATCAGGTACTTTACTGCATGTTGGTTTAAACGAAGGAGAATCTGCTAAGGTTGATGCTTTATTAGCAATTATTGGTCCAGCAGGAACAAATGTGTCAGATATTGCAAAGAATTTTAAAGTTGATTCTGGAGTTTCAGAACAAGTAGAAGCTAAGCATGAACATAAAATGGAGACTCCTAAAAAAGAAGCTCCAAAAGTAGAAGCTAAAAAAGCTGAGGTTGTTGCTGCACATTCTTCTAACGGAAGATTATATGTATCACCATTAGCAAAGAAAATGGCTGAGGAAAAAGGAATTAACTTATCACAAGTTAATGGATCTGGAGAAAACGGACGTATTGTAAAACGTGATATTGAAAACTTTACGCCTGCAGCCCAATCTGCATCAGTAGGTAAATTTGTGCCTACAGGTCAAGAAGATTTTGATGAGATTCCTAATTCAAATATGCGTAAAGCAATTGCTAAAAATTTAGCTAAGTCTAAATTTACAGCACCTCACTATTATTTAAACGTAGAGTTTGATATGGAAAATGCTATGGCTTTCCGTGCACAGTACAACTCGATGCCAGATACAAAAATATCATATAATGATATGATTGTTAAAGCATGTGCTTTAGCTCTAAAACAGCATCCACAAGTTAACTCACGTTGGTTTGATGATAGAATGCAGTTAAATAATCATGTGCATATTGGAGTAGCAGTTGCTGTACCAGATGGATTGGTTGTTCCTGTAGTGCGTTTTGCAAATGAGCAAAGTTTACCACAAATTGGAGCTGCTGTAAAAGATTATGCTGGTAGAGCTAGAAATAAAAAGCTATCACTAGACGAGATGGAAGGCAGTACATTTACAATTTCTAATTTAGGAATGTTTGGTATAGAAAGCTTTACATCAATTATTAATCAGCCAAATTCTGCAATCTTATCTGTAGGAGCTATTGTTGCAAAGCCAGTGGTTAAAGACGGACAAGTGGTTGCAGGAAATACTATGAAACTAACTATGGCATGTGATCATAGAACAGTTGATGGTGCAACAGGCGCTCAATTTTTGCAAACTTTAAAAGGATATATCGAAAACCCAATAACGATGTTATTATAAGTTTTCCTTAATCGTATTATAAAAAAACCTGTTTCATGAATTTGTAACAGGTTTTTTTATCTTTAAACCATAATAAATTGGTCAATGAAAAATATATTTGCTTTAGTATGTATTGCGCTTTTGTTTGGTTGTAAGTCTACAATTAAGAAAGATTCAGAAACGCTTCAAATCACAAGTAATCAATTAAAAGAGATTGTATCTTATTTGGCTTCAGATGAATTGCAAGGGCGTTTAGCTGGAAGTGTAGGAATTGATAAAGCTGCAACGTACATTGAGAATCAATTCAAATCCTATGGAGTAAATCCTTACTTTGATAGCTATCGTGATAATTTTAAAATACAGGATAGTATTAATGCTTTTAATGTCGTTGGATATATTGAAGGCAGCGATTCAAAATTAAAAGAAGAAGTTATTATTATAGGAGCGCATTATGACCATATTGGGTTTGGACAAAACATTAAAAAATATGGTGGTAGATTGGTAAAAAAAGATTCCATTTCAAATGGTGCTAATGATAATGCAACTGGTGTAAGTGCAGTATTAACGTTGGCCAATTATTTTGCAACTAAAAAAAGCAATAAGCGCAGTATTATATTTGCCTTATTTTCAGCAGAAGAATGGGGATTGTTTGGGTCTAAACATCTGTCAGAGAAATTAAAAGCAAAGCAAGTTAACTTGTATACAATGGTAAATTTCGAGATGATAGGCGTGCCTCTTAAAGGCAGAGATTATTTAGCATTTGTATCTGGTTACGATTTGTCTAACATGGCTTCAAAACTTAATGAATATAATGGTTCAAAATTTATAGGCTTTTCTGAGGTATCTAAAAAATATAATCTGTTTAAGCAGTCTGATAATTATCCATTCTACGAGCAGTTTAAAACACCTTGCCAAACAATTTCGAGCTGTGATTTATCTAACTATGACTATTATCATCATGTTGATGATGAAACTGAGTTAATGGACTATGAGTTTATGGCAAATTTAATGAATAATACAAGTTTAGCAATTGAAAAAATGACTAATACACCAACAAGAGAAATTGTAATGAAACCTAATAAAAACCATGAGTAAAAATATAATTATAACAGGAACAAGTAGAGGTATTGGTTTTGAGCTTGTGCATTTATTTGCTAGCCAAGGTTACAATGTATTAGCATTATCACGAAATGCGCAACCAGTAAATAATTTGCATTTTGATAACATTACATCGATGGCTTTTGATTTATGTAATCAAGATGACTATAAAAAGGTTGAAACATTTGTGATTAATGAGTGGAAACATGTAGATGTATTAATTAATAATGCGGGAACATTACTCAATAAGCCTTTTACAGAAACTACAATGCAAGATTTTGAGCAAGTTTATAAAACCAATGTTTTTGGCGTAGCAGAAATGACAAGAGTTATACTTCCGTTTATGAAGAGCAATAGTCACGTAGTGACAATTAGCTCGATGGGAGGCATCCAAGGTAGTGTTAAATTCCCAGGTTTAGCAGCATACAGTTCTAGTAAAGGCGCCGTAATTACACTTACAGAGTTACTAGCCGAAGAACATAAAGAATCTGGACCACAATTTAATGTATTGGCTTTAGGTGCTGTTCAAACCGAAATGCTTAAAGAAGCGTTTCCAGATTATCAAGCACCAACAACAGCTTTAGAAATGGCACAATATATTTATGAGTTTTCACTTAACGGAAACAAATATTACAACGGTAAAGTATTACAAGTTTCAAACTCTACACCTTAAAAGAGAAATGTTAAGTGTTGTTAATATGATGTTGACAATTTAAAAATTAAGACTGTATTTATCTGTTTGTAATAATTATCTTTCAATTTAGAAACCATTGACTATTGAATAAAACTAAGTTTTTAATTTTTGTTATTGCATGTTTTTCATTAACAAGAATTCAAGCCCAATGTAATTTAGAAGAAACCATCATTATTTGTGATATGACCCAAATTGATGGTGATAATGATGGCACTTTTGATGGCGTTATAAATTTATATACAGAGTATACAAACCTTACAGGAAATACAATTCAAGCAGGAACATGGTTTGATCCAGGGTTTAATTTTGCTTTAGATGAAACTACAGGAGATGTGTTTTTATGGGATTTAGATAATTCATCAGAAACTACAACCGATTATCAATTTGAGTTATCAAATGCTAATTGCGGAACTGACATCGCATTAACCATAAATTTGGTTTTAGGACCATTTTCAGGGTTTGCTGTACCAACAATAAATGGGAATGATGTAAATGTTGAAATCTGTGATATTGGTGTTGATCCTTGCGGTTCTTCTACTTTTTTCGATTTAAATCAAACATTACTATCAGTACCAAGCGCGCATTCAAATGGTATTTGGACTTACGAAGGCTCTAGCACAAATTTTATAGAAATAGCTGACGATAGTTTCTTTGTTGCCGATGTACCTTACCAACCAGGAATGCCATTAGTAGACGAAGAAACATTCGAACTTGTGTATACAGTGCCTGGAATCTCACCTTGTAGTCCTTCGGTAGAAACACGAGTTAAAGTGTCTGTAATTAGAGAAGTTTTTTCTGGAGCAGCAAATCAATTTAATATTTGTGAAACCGAAATGATTGCTGGAAGTTTTGGTGTTTTAGATTTAAGAGATGATGCCTATTTGGTTAATGAAGATATAGAAGGTATTTGGTTAGATGCTTTAGATCCAACTGGTCAAGTAACTGGACCTGGAGATTCTGTTATAGATTTAGGTCAGATATATACAGATTTATACCAAAGCAATCAACGTTTTGGCTGTGAGACTTATGATTTTACTTATTTTGTTGAAAGTCGTTCTGCAGTTTGTACCGATAAATCAAGTACAGTAACATTTACAATTTTTGAAGCCTTACGACCTTTTTCACAAGTAAATCCAATTCCTGAGTTTTGTGTTGGAGATCCTAATTTGTCTACACTAAATCTTTACGATTTATTGATGTTTACAACAGAAAATGGTGTGTTGTATGATTATCCAAATAATTCATGTACAAATTGGACTTTAATGTCAGGACCTTCAAGCTTAGGATTGATGAGTCATTCTGGAGACATCTGTGCTTTTGATTCTTCTTATTCATCAGACGGTACAATAAGTTTAGCTAATATTACAAATGCAGATGCTGGAACATATACATTTCAATATTATGTTTCACCAGAATATAATTGTGAAGCTATAAACCCTGAAGTTATTAATTCGGTTCCAGATGGCTGCACACAAACTACAGATGTAAATCATCCATGCCAACCCGAATTTGCTGAAGTAACTATAATTATAAACCCAAGTAATTATGCTGGTGAAAATACAGGTAATTTAGATTTTTGTGAGTCTAACTTTGCTAATCCAACAGATTTAATTACGCTATTAACAACTAATGGCGTTGATCCTATTTATGTTGGTCCACTTGGTAATTGGTTCGATTTAAATACTGGAGCTTTGGTTACAAATCCATTTGTTTTACCAGAAATTATTGATCAGCAAACATTTAATTTTACCTACAATACAAACACAGCTGAGAATTGTTTTGACAGAGCAAGTTTAACATTTACTATTTATGAAGAGTATCAATCTGGTATTAGTAATGTTATAGATGTTTGTGATGATGATACCGCGTTTAATTTATTTGAATCTTTAGGAGGAAACCCAAATACTAACGGAACATGGGAAGGACCAAATGGTTTTACTTCTGCTGTTAGCGATGTCTTTTTTGATCCTGCTACATTTGATGCTGGAGTTTATACTTATATAGTTCCGGATAACGGAAATGGAGCAGATGTGATGTGTCCTGGTAATCAAGCTACTATTACTGTTACTATAGCTCAAAACTTAAATGCAGGAAGTGATATGTTAGGCATGGCTTGCGTGTCAGATTTACAAGTAGATTTAAATAGTTTATTAGATCCACTAGCAGATGCTGGCGGAATATTTATAGATACAGACAATACAAACCTATTAACAGGAGGCATCGTAGATGTATCTCAGTTGGCTACTGGAGATTATGATTTTGAATACCAAGTACAAGCGAGTCCTTTATGTACTTTGTCAACAGCAATACTAACGCTAACCGTTTTAGATGAAGATCCGCCAGTTGCACAAAACCAAACCTTTTGTTTAATAGATGCTGCTACAATTTCAGATTTGCAAATTACTAGCAACGCAGTAAGCTTTAATTGGTACGATACAGCAACATCAACAGATTTATTAACAACAAGTTTGTTGTTAGCAAATGGAGAAGACTATTTTGTTTCAGCAGTTAATGGAGATGGATGCGAGTCTAGTAGAACACAAATTATAGTAACATTATTACCACTTAATGATGACACTTGCGATGACTGTGAAATAAACGATGGAATTTCAGATAATGACGATGGCGAAAACGAATTCTTAGATCTTTGTAATCTACCACTTATTTTCCCAGATTTTGAAATTGAAATTTTTAATAGATACGGAACTATTGTGTTTAAAGGCAATAAGAACACACCTCTTTTTGATGGTACATCTAATGTCTCATTAACCATAGGAGATAGGTTGCCATCTGGAGTATATTTTTATGTGTTTAATCCTAATGATGGTGTTATAGCACCTTTTCAAGGTGATGTGTATTTAAGTAGATAATTGATATAGAATGAAGATAAAGATTTATATACTATTCATGTTTGTTGGCTGTTGTGCTTTTGCGCAACAAGAACCACATTACACACAGTATATGTATAATATGAGTATTATAAATCCTGCGTATATGATTAACGAACCAGGACTTGTTGAGGTTGGTACATTATATCGCACACAATGGGTTGGTATTGATGGTGCGCCAAAAACAGGAAATGCATTTGCTAACATTCCATTAAGTGATAGAATAGAAATAAGTCTTAATTATTTAAATGATGAAATAGGAGGAAACATTAAACAAACCGAAAATGTACTTAATATTGATGCAGCATATAAAATTAGACTTAACGAGACTCTAAACTTGTCTTTCGGGATGAAAGTTGGCTTTGATCATTTAAGTACAAACTCACATCAAAGTAACGTAAGCGGAGACCCATTGTTTAATAATGCTAAAAAAACAGTGCTAAATATTGGAGCAGGTGTGTTTTTATTTAAAGAGAAATATTATGTAGGCTTATCATCTCCAAATTTACTTCCTAATGATTTAGATGTTAATAATGATATTCTATATCAAAATGCTGCGCATCTCTTTTTAATTGGTGGTTATGTTTTTGATATTAATGACGATTTTAAATTAAAGCCTTCAACAGTAGTTAAACAAACTATGGGAGCGCCTTTATCTTTCGATATTTCTACAAATGTATTGTATCAAGAAAAGTTTGAGCTAGGCGTTTCGTATCGTTATCAAGATGCAGTTACAGCCATGGTTGGTATCGAGGTTTTACCAGATTTAAGAGTTGGTTATGCTTATGATTTTAATACAAGTGTTTTAAATGATTTTAATAGCGGAAGTCACGAGTTTATACTAACCTATAGATTTGATGTACTTGGTTTAAGTAAAAAATATTCATCTCCAAGATTCTATTAATATGCTAAAAAAAATAGTCATAGTATTAGTGTTGTTGTGTGTTACACAAACATTGTTTTCGCAAAAGAAATCGAGAGCTGATCGTTTTTTCGAAAAAGGAGATTATATCAATGCAGCTAAATATTACGAAGAAGATTTAGAAAAAAAACAGCATAAAAAAGACTTAGAGAATATAGCAATTTCCTATTATAATACATTTAAATATAGAGAAGCATCACGTTATATAAAGCAACTTATAAAAGGAAATTACGCCGAGAAAGATAAAACTTACGATAACGAATTCAATTTTAAATTATACCAAGTCTTATCGGCTTTAGGTGATTATGAAACGGGTTTAGATTATTATATATTATATAAAGAAAACCTATCAGCTTCCTTAGAAAAGCAAGATGCCATTGAAACCATTGAAGAGTTTAAATTAAAAAATCCAGATTATACTGTAGAAAGAGCAGCGTTCAATTCTGAAGCTTCAGATTTTGGAGCTGTAAAGTTTAACGACAGTATTTATTTTACATCAGATAGAGACAACAAACAACTATTGTCAAAAAAATACAAGTGGACACATCAACCTTTTTTAGATATCTATGCTGTAAAAGTAAATGATGAAGGCCTTGTTGTTGGTGGCGTAAAACCATTGCCAGAAACCATTAACTCAAAACTTCACGAAGGAAATTTCTGTTTCAGTAATGACGGAACAACCTTATATGTATCACGAAGTAACTTCAATGATGGCAAAAAGGAGTTTGACGATAACGCTAATAACAATATCCATTTATATGCGTCAACGTTTAGTGGCGGTAAATGGTCTGAATTAGAAAAACTCCCTTTTAATACTAAGAACTATTCCTACCAACATCCAGCTTTGAGTCCAGATGGTAAGAAGTTGTATTTCTCATCAAACCGAGAAGATAGCCTAGGAAGTTTCGATTTGTATTATGTAGCTGTTAATGTCGATTTAACTTACGGTCAACCTATTAATTTAGGGTCAACTATTAATACAAAAAACAGAGAACATTTCCCGTTTATCTCTAACGAAGGTCATTTGTTTTTTGCGTCTAATGGTCATTTAGGACTTGGGATGTTAGACAATTTCGTGTCTGAGTATGTCGAAGGCAAATTTACAACGCCAGTAAATTTAGGTGTGCCAATTAACTCGCAGTACGACGATTTTAATCTTAATTATTATAACGATAACGAAGGCTTTTTTGCATCTAACCGAAATAGAATAGACGACAACATTTATAGTTTTAAGCAAACAGGAGAGATTTTTATAAGAGAGTACATTAACCAGTTTGAAGTACGTGATCAAGATACTAAAGCTTACATACCAAATGCTGAGGTAACATTATCAGATAAAAGAGGAAACGAAATTTACAGCAACACTTTAGATTCTATTGCCAATTTTAATAAAAACCTACTAGCGTCAAGTTATGAATTTAAGGCTTCTAACGAAGCGTATATTCCTGGAGTCATTAATGTAACAGTTTTAGAAAAACAAGACCAAAAGCATGTCTTGTATTTAAAAAAGCTGCCGCCTCCGCCGCCACCAGAACCTGTTGAGCCACCAGACCCAATTGAGGTAATTATAGCAGAAAAAGGAATAGATAAAAACTTAAAAGAAGAAGACCCAAAGCGTTTTGAAATGCTAACAGATGTTGAAGGTCCACCAATTGTAGAAAAAGACGGAAAGCTGTTTTTTGAGCTCGAACCTATTTATTTCGATTTTGATATGTGGAACATTCGTGCAGACTCAAAACTCATTTTAGATGCTTTGGCTAAAAAGCTAGAACGCTATCCAGACATTCATTTAAAAATTAGCTCACATACAGATAGTAGAGGTACAGTTAGGTATAACCAAATCTTGTCTGAGCGACGTGCAGAATCTACACGAAACTATCTAGCATTAGAAGCTTATATAAATGCCAGGCGCATGAAATTTCAAGGCTTTGGTGAGCTGTCTCCAAAAGTAGATTGCCCAATGTTAGACTGTACAGAAGAAGAACACCAACTTAACAGACGTAGCGAGTTTGAGATTGTGGAGTATTGAATTATAGTATTAGATTATGGAATAATCACGATATGAAATTTCACTTGCATTCAAACTTAAAATCAAAAAAGCGCAAATAATTTTATATTTACTTAATGGACGAATTAAATTTTAATATATATAATGTTCTCATTTTAGTAGGGATTATCCATGGAGTCATCTTTAGTTTTATAATTTTTTTTAATAGAAAATTAAATTCAAAAACTAACCTATTTCTCGCATTTACGGTTTTGACATTAGTATTTAGTAATTTACAATATTGGTTAAAAGATGTTGGGCTTTCATTGAATTTCGGTTTAAACCTATTTATTCCTTTTGAGTTTTTAATGTTACCATTTTTTTATTTTTTTGTAAGAAGCTACTTGAATAAAAAAATAATTATTTATAAGAGTATTATTTTATTCACCCCTTTTGTTTTAGTTATTATATACCAAATAATTATTAATAGTTATTTTGTTTATCCTAAAATCATTGATATTATAAACTTAATTATAGAGTATGTATCAATGACTTTTTCAATAGTGATAATTGTTTTAGTGTTTAGATGTATTATTGTTTATGAAAAAGAAAATATAAAATATCATTCTTCTAAAATTAAAATGAATACTAAATGGCTTAAAAAAGTTTTGCTTATAGGTTTAATATTATGTGTTCTATGGTTTTTGTCTGTAAGCTTTTTTGAGTCATTTTCTAAAGAAGGTTATTATCAATATTACCCTTTATGGATAGGAATTTCTATTTTAATATATTGGATTGCATATGGTTCAATTTTTCAGACATATGTTTTTAACCAACGTATTCATATAAGAAATTCTATTCTTCCTAAGAATATACAACAAATTGGAGGTGATAAGAAGATAAAGTATTCTAATGTAAATTTGTTTAATGAAATTTTTTCATATATAGAAAAAAATAAATTGTATTTAAATCCTGATTTAAATGTTTCCATAATAGCTAATACCTTTAATATAAGTAAAGGATATCTTTCTAGATTGATAAGTTTTAATAGCGAATTAAATTTTAACGATTACATTAACACTTTACGGGTTGAAGAAGCAAAAACAATGTTGAATGATAAAGTATATAATGATTATACAATTTTAGCTATTGGTTTAGAGTCTGGTTTTAACTCAAAGACTAGTTTTTATTCAGCATTTAAAAAATTCACCAATAAAACACCTAATCAATATAAAAAAGAGTCCGAAATAATGAATGATGTTAATATATAGAACTCTATTCTTTTATCATTTATTTAATATTGCTTCATGAATTTAATTTAAACAGAATAACTTATGAAACACCTTTTAAAGATTACCTTTTTATTTTTAACTCTTATAATGTATAATTGCGAAAATGAAATTATTGAAACTAATCCGTATGAAGATATACAGCAAATACAAAATAAATTTTCTCTTAAGGATTTTGAAAAATCTTTTATAAAGGAGAACTTGGAAGTTAATTGGAACGATTTTATTAAAAATGATAATATGAAAAATTCTACTTTTATGTACGAATTCAATACATCTTTAAAAACTAAAAGTAGATTGGAAAATGAAAAAGAAGCTCTAGACTACAAATATAAGGTGCTTGCATTTAAAGATGTTGATAAAAATTGGAGTATAGAGTTAATAAAATTTTTAACAAAAAATGCTAAAACGTTAAGTAATGTTTCATCATTTTCTCCTACATCTTTTTCTGGCACATTATATCATTATGATTTAAATGGGAAGCCATTAAAAATAAAGGCTATGAAAACGGAGAGTTAATAAACGAATTATCAAATGGAGATTTACTTTTTAGAAACCCTGAGCGAGAAGATCCACCAGAAAATGAAGATGGAGGCGGCTCAGGTGGATACCAATGGATTACTGTGACAAATTATACAGATTGGTATGCAAATATAGAAGGAGGTTCAACTTTGTATTATACACATTCAGTGTATAACTCTACTACATATGAATACGTTTATGTAGGAGCAGGAACTAGTTCATATACATATCATCATCACGTAAGTGGTGACTCAAGTTATGGGGGAGCTAGTAACCATAGTATTGAAAATATAGTTGAAGAGGAAAATATACTAGTAGTTATTAGACCAGATTTACCCATAATTGATGTTCAGGACTTTCTTGAATGTTTTGATGTAACTCAAGATGCAGTATTAACAATCTATGTTGAGGAACCTAACCCTGGGTCTGGGCAAACACATCAAGGAGGTTTTGTTGGTCATACTTTTATTTCAATATCTCAAGGTGTTAATACGAGTACCTATGGGTATTATCCAGACGAAACTAATATTTATCCAGTTATAAATGAATCTAGCATTGCTGTTTTAGGTGATGATGGGAATGGATTAGAACATTTTTCTGCAAGTATTTCTACAACAATAACGGCTAATCAATTAGAGCAAATTATTAATCATTCTATTAATCATACTGCAACCTATAATTTAAATACATATAATTGTACAGATTTTGCTATTGATGCAGGAAATTTAGGAGGATTGAACTTGCCTGCCTCAAATGGTGTTTGGTTAGGAGGAAATGGCTCTAATCCTGGTACTTTGGGGATGTATATAAGAAGTGCGACTACAACGAATAATACAATAATAAATACGAATGGAGGTACTGCACCAGCTACAAATAAAGGATGCTAATTTTAAATAACAAAGAAATGAAAAAAATATTTATAATCTTTTTTTGCATTGCAATTTTTTCTTGCCAATCTCAAGATAAAAATAAAGAAACAATAATAAAATTTATTAATAATATAGTTTTAAATTCTAACTATGATTCCTCTGATTTAGAGTATTATTTAGATATTGATAAAGAAACTTTAGAGGATAAAAATAAAAAAGATTTTTTTATCAGTTTAATGGACGATAATATTATAGATATTAAACAAAAGATTGATAAAAATGAGTTGAACTATATAATACTTTCTAATAAAGAAGCAATTGAGAAAGGCATTACTTCTAATTTAATATATAATGATTATTCTAAAGTTTATTATGTAATTGTCGAAAATAAAATTATAACGCCAATTATTATAAAGAATGATAAAATTGTTTCTTTCTTTTATGGGTTAACAAAAAAAGAGAATGAATCAAGACCAATGTTATTGAATAATTAATCGGTTTTTATTAATAGAAGCAATTTTTTATGATTGCTTCTATTCTTTTTAGTAAAACCTAATATGAAAATTTTGATGAAATCAATAATAATCATATTGAAGAAACTATTTTGCTTGAAATAGAATGCCATAATTAAATTATAATATATTTTTGAGGGTATTGGTATTGTATTTATATGTGTAGTTCATTATCCAATGAATGTAAATACAGATGCTGGACAATAATTTTAATTACTCAACAATAATACTTATGCAAAACAAAACAACTTTAGATATTTTTGAACCAAGTCTTGTAATATGGCAAATCATCAGCTTTATTATATCAGTGCTTTTTATCTTTTTTATAGTTAAGCTTTATAAAAAGCTTATGCTTTTTTTAACTAAAAGCATAAAATACTTGGATGAAAAACAAGAGAACAATTAAAACAATTACGGATTCAGTTTTTTATAATAGAAGCAATCTTGTCTAGTGCTTTACACGAATTACTGAAAATATTTGTTTTACTTTTGTGCTAATGCAAAGCACACTTCAAAATTACATTCCGCAACCAGCAATAGCTTCTGTTTTAAAATTATTAGAGCATGAGTATTTGGTGGTTAAAGTAAAAAATGAGCGCAAAACACGTCATGGAGATTATAAGCGTTTACCAAATGGCAAGCATCAAATTACGGTAAACTCTAATCTAAATACCTACAGGTTTTTAATTACGCTAATTCATGAGATTGCACATTTTGAAGCCTATAAAACCTATGGCAAATTTATAAAACCTCATGGTATTGAGTGGAAACGTACGTTTCAGCATTTAATGTTACCCTTTTTAAATCCTGCAGTTTTCCCTGAGGCATTATTGCCTTTATTAGCAAAACACTTTAAAAACCCTAAAGCAAGTAGCGATACAGATGCTACGCTTGCCTTGGCTTTAAAACAGTTTGACGAACCTAACGATAAAACTTATATTTTTGAAGTGCCTTTTGGTAGCGATTTTAAATTGTATAATGGTAGAATCTTTAAAAGAGGAAACAAACGTACAAAACGTTTTGAATGTGTAGAACTAAAAACAGGAAAGCTATATTTGTTTAATCCCAATGCAGAAGTAGAGTTGATGGATAAAAATGAAGTAAGTATTTGATTGCTGAGCTTGTCGAAGCAAAACAGGAAAGTTGTATCTTTTCAACCCTAATGTGCTAAGGTGAAATTATTATAAATTGAATGTCACACTGAGCTTGTCGAAGTGTCTTTATTATTAAAAGATGCTTCGCTTCGTTCAGAAAGACAAAAAAATAAAGTTAATACCATTTCCGTTGTCACGGAAACAAAAATAAAAAAATGAACAAAAATTATTACGCAATTTTAATGGCTGGTGGTGTTGGCTCAAGGTTTTGGCCAGTAAGTACAGGAGATTTTCCAAAGCAATTTCATGATATGTTAGGTACAGGAGATACGCTTATCCAGAAAACATTTAATCGCCTTGCTAACCTAATTCCTAAAGAAAATATTTTTATTTTAACCAATGAGCGTTATAACGATTTGGTATTTGAACAGTTACCAGATGTTACTAAACGTCAGGTGGTTTTAGAACCTGCAATGCGTAATACTGCACCTTGTATTTTGTATGCTGCTTTAAAAATTCAGAAAGAAAATGAAGATGCTGTAATGATTGTAGCACCAAGTGATCACTGGATTGAAGACGAAAATGCTTTTACTCAAAATGTACAACAAGCATTTGATTTTTGCTCACAAAACGATGCCTTAATGACGCTTGGTATTACACCAACGTTTCCAAATACAGGTTACGGTTATATTGAGTATGATAACTCTAATATGGTTACTGAGCGCAATCAAAGTATTAAGAAAGTAAATCAGTTTAGAGAAAAGCCAGATTACCAAACAGCTAAAGAGTTTATCGCACAAGGTAATTTTTTATGGAATGCAGGGATTTTTATGTGGAGCGCCAAAAGTGTTGTCGCTGCATTTACAACTAATCAACCCAAATTGTTTCAACTGTTTGAGCAAGGAATAGATGTTTATAATACAGATTTTGAAGACGATTTTATAAGAGATAATTACAGCAAGTCCGAAAATATTTCTGTGGATTATGCCATTATGGAAAAGTCTAAAAACGTCTACGTTATTCCTGCAACTTTCGATTGGAATGACCTCGGAACTTGGGGAAGTTTATATGATAAACTAGATAAGGATGAAAGTAATAACGCAGTAGTTAATGCAAAAACTTTAACTGAAGATGCATCAGGAAATATGATTAGAACCAAAAGTGATAAGGTTGTAGTTGTAGATGGTTTGCAAGATTATATCATTGTAGATAAAGACGAAGTTTTGCTTATCTTTCCGAAAACAAAAGAACAAGACATTAAAACAGTACTCCAAAAGGTGAAAGCTAAGTTTGGAGAGCATTATGGTTAATATATGAGTGAAGAGAGTAAATTCGATTTTTCTGAAGAAGACATAAAAAAAGAAGCAGCTGTAGAGCAAAGTAAGGAAGCTGTAAAACAAGATGCAAAGGGACTTTGGGTAAGTTTAAAGACCTTTTTTGTTGAGCTATTAGATTTTAGATACGATACCGATCGTGATGCTACTATTGATGCTATAAAAGGTGATATTCCATTTAAAGGTGCAACTGCTTGGATTTTAATTTGCTCCATTTTTGTCGCTTCAGTCGGATTGAATGCTAACTCAACAGCAGTTGTTATTGGAGCCATGTTAATTTCGCCATTAATGGGGCCAATTCTTGGTATCGGTATGTCGATTGCTATTAATGATATTGATACATTACGTAAGTCGTTAATAAACCTTGCAACCATGATTGTATTGAGTTTAATAACTGCTTTTTTGTTTTTCTGGCTATTTCCATTAAGTGCTGAAACTTCTGAGCTTCTCGGAAGAACAGCACCAGATATTCGTGACGTTCTTATTGCCTTTTTTGGTGGTTTAGCTTTAATTATTGCACGAACAAAAAAAGGAACAATTGCATCGGTAATTTTTGGTGTGGCAATTGCTACAGCGTTAATGCCACCTTTATGTACTGTTGGTTATGGGCTTGCCGTTGCAGTATCAGATGATGCAGTAAAAGGATTGAATTTTGCTAAAGGTGCGATGTATTTGTTTACAATCAACACTATTTTTATTGCTTTAGCAACGTTTTTAGTCTTGAAGTTATTACGCTTCCCTATGCTTAAATATGCAAATTCGGCTAAACGTAAGCGTACAGCAAGAATCGCTTCTTTAGTTGCGATACTTGTTATGATTCCTGCTGTGATGACTTTTTTAACGGTTTTAAAAAAGAGCCAATGGGAAGCGCAAGCAAAACAGTTTATCGCTAAAGAACTTAAAGCATTGCCTAATGCAAAGTATATTGAAAAGTATGCAACTCCAGATTATAAGCCTGATGGAGTATCTACTATAGAATTAACAACCTTTGGCGCAGATGTAATTCCTGAAGCTACAAAAGCTGTTTTAGAACAGCGTTTTTCTGATTATAGTAATTTAGACAATACAAAGCTTGTTGTTAATCAAACCAAAAATAGAGTAGTTAATAATTTAGAGTATATGGAAGAATTACGTACACGTGATTCTTTAGATTTAATGACACAACAACAAAAAATTACTTTTTTAGAAGATAAAGTAAAAGCACTGTCTAAGTTTGAAATTGAACATATTCCTTTTGAAGAGTTGACTAAAGAAGTAAAAATTAATTATGAAAATTTAGATCAACTGTCATATTCTAATGAGTTGCGTTCAAACTTTTCAAAGATTGATACATTGTCTGTGTTTACAGTAAAATGGAATGATTCGCTGTCAACTGAAGAATCACGTTCAAAAGATATTGTGAAACTCGAAAAATGGTTGAAGCTGAAGTTTAAACTAGATACCTTGGTTGTAAAGCAGTTGAAGTAGATTATTGATTTTCTTCTAAGTACATCTTACGTACTTTCTTAAATAAGTTTGAAGAATACACAAAGTCTGTAACTACTTCGTTGTCGGTTTTAAAAATGGTTTTATGTGAGCCTTCCCAAGCTTTATGACCATCTTTTAAGAACACAATCTTTTCACCAATTTCCATTACAGAATTCATATCATGCGAGTTGATCACTGTTGTAATATTATATTCGTCTGTAATTTCCTGAATTAAGTTATCAATAACAATAGCAGTTTTAGGATCTAAACCAGAATTGGGTTCGTCACAAAATAAATACTTAGGGTTGTTTACAATCGCTCTAGCTATAGCCACACGTTTTTGCATACCACCAGAAGCTTCACTTGGCATTTTATTATGTGCATTATCTAAGTTTACACGCTTTAAAACAAAATTGACGCGTTCTTCCATTTCGCTTTTACTTTGCTTAGTAAACATTTGTAATGGAAACATTACATTTTCTGCAATAGTCATAGAATCAAAAAGCGCACTGCCTTGAAAAACCATGCCAATTTCTGCACGAAGATTACGTCTTTCGTCTTCGTTTAATTGCTTATATATTTTCCCGTCGTAAGAAATTGAACCTTCTTCATAATCAAATAAGCCCAAAAGGCATTTTAAAAATACGGTTTTACCAGAACCACTTTGCCCAATAACAAGACTGGTTTTTCCTTTTTCAAAAGTGGTATCAATTCCTTTTAATATATGAACGTCTCCAAACGATTTATGTAAATTTTTTACTTCTATCATTAGCCTAGCATCATATCGGTTAATATATAATTCAATAAAATAATAACAACAGCAGTCCAAACAAACGAGGTTGTACTTGCCTTACCAACTTCTAAAGCACCACCTTTCATATAAAACCCATGAAACGACGGAATAGTTGCTAATACAAAAGCAAAAATAAAAGTCTTAATAAAAGCATAGATCATATGAAACGTATCAAAGTCTGTTTGTAACCCGATAATATAATCTTCTAAACTAGTATAGCCACCAAAAACGCATGCTGCCATTCCGCCAATAAGCCCTAAAAACATACCAATAGCAATAATAAAAGGATATAGCATTAAGGCAACTGTTTTTGGAAACACTAAATAGTTTAAAGCGTTTATTCCCATAACTTCTAAAGCATCTATTTGCTCAGTAACTCTCATTGTTCCAATACTAGAGGTTATAAACGACCCAACTTTACCAGCCATAATAATAGAAATAAATGTAGGCGCAAACTCTAAAATAACAGATTGACGTGTTGCAAAACCTACAAGGTATTTTGGAATCAGTGGATTACTTATATTTAAAGCCGTTTGAATGGTAATAACACCACCAACAAAAAACGAGATAAAGGCAACAATACCAAGAGAACCAATTACTAAATCGTCAATATCTTTTAAGATTAAATTTTTCATCACAGACCATTTGGTTGGCTTGCGAAACATTTCTGCAATCATTAAAAAATAGGCACCAATATTATTTAGGTATGACATAGTAAAATTTGTAACTGCTAATGTAAAAAAAAGTTACACGTATTTAACCTTAATTTTAAATTTTGATGTTTTAAAATCTGTATTTTAGACGTCCAAAAATATAATACTAAGATGAAAAACATAACTTCACTTCTTTTAATTCTTTTTTTGTCGCTGTCTTGTAAATCGCAAGATGTTGTTAATGATAAAAAAGCGACTAATACTGTTACAGCTACTACTAACCCAAAGTTAGTTGTTGGTATTGTTGTAGATCAAATGCGTTATGATTATTTAACGCGTTTCTATGATAGATTTGGAGAAGGTGGTTTTAAACGCATGATAAATGAAGGGTTTAATTGTAAAAACAATCATTTTAATTATATACCAACAAAAACTGCAGCTGGTCATGCATCGATTTTTACTGGGACTACGCCAAAGTATCATGGTGTAATTGGCAATGATTGGTTTGATAAAGAACTTAAGAAAATTGTGTATTGCACAGGTGATGAAATGATGCAATCTATAGGCACTACAAGTAAGTATGGTAAAATGTCTCCGCATAGAATGAAAGTAACCACTTTTGCTGACGAGAATAGGTTGTTTACTCAAATGCGCGGTAAGACCATTGGTGTATCTATTAAAGATCGCGGCGCGATTTTACCTGCAGGACATACTGCAAATGCAGCATATTGGTTTCATGGAAGAGATGAGGGCAATTGGATTACAAGTAGTTTTTATATGAACGCTTTACCAAAATGGGTTAATGATTTTAATGCTTCAGGAATAACGAAATCTTATTTAAAAGTTTGGAACACATTATATGATATTAATACATATGCTGAAAGCGGAAAAGATTTATCCACTTTTGAGGAAGGTTTTAAAGGGAAAGACACTCCAACATTTCCTTATGATTTAAATGAAATAAATAGCGAAAATAGAGGTTATGATATTTTAAAATCAACTGCATATGGAAACTCGCTAACAACAGATTTTGCTTTAGCTGCTTTAGATGGGGAACAGTTAGGTAAAGATAATATTACAGATGTACTTACGCTAAGTTTCTCGGCAACCGATTATGTAGGGCATAATTTTGGCGTAATTTCTAAAGAAATAGAAGATACATATTTACGCCTAGATAAAGATTTAGAGCGCTTCTTTAAAGCTTTAGATGCTAAAGTTGGGGTAGGAGAATATACTGTGTTTTTAACTGCAGATCATGGCGCGCCTTACGTTCCAGATTACTTATTGTCTGTAAAAGTGCCAGCTGGCTTATTTGATTTAAATAAAATGAAAGCTGATTTGAATACTCTACTTGAAGTTAAATATGGTGTGTCGAGTTTGATATTAAGCACAATAAATAATCAGATATTTCTTGACCACGATAAAATTAATGCTGAAAACCTCAACTTAGAAGCAATTAAAAACGTATTAGTAAAGAAAATCTTAGCATATAAGCTAATAGATAAAGTGTACTTAGATTCTGAAGTTAAAAACCATAGTAATGGCAATAGTGCGCAAATTGAAGATTTATTAAATAATGGATACAATCAAAAGCGGTCTGGTGATATATTATTGGTGACAGACCCAAGTGTGTTTAAAGATACTTTTTGGAATAGGCAAGGTACAGATCATGGAACAGGTTTTAGTTATGATACACATGTGCCATTGTTGTTTTTTGGAAAAGGGATTAAACATGGAGAAACTTTACAGAATACTAATATTACAGACATTGCGCCAACAGTATCGTCACTTTTAGGAATTAGTTTTCCAAATGCAGCAATTGGTCAGCCATTAGAATTTGTTTTAGATTAATTAGTTTGAACAAACGCACACTTTATTCAGTAATAGCCATACTAATTATTATAGGAATATATGGCTACGAACATTTTTTAGTTGAAGAAGAAAAGGTAGAAATTATACTTGAAGGTGAAACCGTTAAAATGGATACTAACGCGTATTTTTTACCTACAAGTACAACAAATCAAATTGTTCATCATGATGGTTATTCGTTATCATATAGCGAACCGCATGAACAAGCAGAATGGGTTGCTTACGAACTTAAAAAATCACATCTATCTAATATTAATTTTAAACGTCCTTACTTTCAAATTGATAAAGCCGTAAAAACTGGAGCTGCTCATTGGCGTAATTATAAAAAATCTGGTTATGATCGTGGACATTTATGTCCAGCTGGAGATCGTCGATTTAGTAAAGAAGCACATGATGAAACGTTTTTAACGAGTAATATATCTCCTCAAAAGCATAATTTTAATTCAGGAATTTGGAATACTTTAGAACAAAAAGTCAGGTATTGGGCACGTAAATATGATGGTGTTTTTGTAGTTACCGGTGGCGTTTTAAAAGGGAATATGAAAACTATAGGAGACGAAAAAGTATCTGTGCCAAATCTGTTTTATAAGGTTTTAATAGATAATAATTCTGGTAAGACTAAAATGATTGCTTTTATAATGCCTCATAAAAATTCAAATAAACCTTTATATGAATTTGTAGTTTCTGTTGATGAGGTAGAAAAACTTACTGGAATAGATTTCTTTCCTGAGCTTGAAGATGCTATTGAAAACAAACTAGAAGCATCAAAAAGCTACAAAGAATGGAGTTTTAATTAAAATAAGAGCTGTTATGCTGAATGTAGTTGAAGCATCTTGCTTATTAGATTCTTCATTTTATTTAGAAAGACAAAGCATTAACTAAGTTTGTTAAGCATGCCTTTCCATCGTAATTTTCTAATAAATTTGCCTTGCTCAGTAGTTACTAAGTAATCAACTTTATTTTTTTTAGCTTTGAAATAACCAGTTATATAATCTTTAAATAGCGAAAAACTTTGTTTTTTATAAGCGAGTTTTAAAGCAGAAATTAAAGTAATAATAAAACCGTATCGCATTTTGTACATTGCTTCACCTTGCAGGTATTTTGAAGCTTTGTTGTAGCTTATTCCTGTAGGTTTTAAATGTTTTACATGTAATGTGTCATCGGTAAGCAGTTCCCAACCATAATATTTTGCTAATAACTCGTCAACTGTGTCCCAACCCATAGATGCTTTGAGTTTACCAATATCTAAGAAACATTGTTTTCTGTAGGCTTTTAAAGCACCACGAATATGATCTTTACGTGTTAGGTTTTCTAAAACCCATTGCTTGTTTTTTTCGATATAACAAAAACCAGAAACCATACCTAGTTTTCCGTTTTGCTTATAATGATTTGATAATTCTTCTAAATAGTTTTCAGGAAAAATTAAATCGGCATCAAACTTACAAAGCACGTCATAGTTGTTATCTAGTGTTTCAAGACCTTTATTAAAGGCATTAATGATTTTTGAGCCAGGAAGATGTGTGTTAGAAGATGTTGTGTTTACTAAATTAATCCATGAAAATTTTGAAGCATAATCTGTAATGATTTTTTGTGTGCTATCATTTGAATTGTCATTTACAACAACAACCTTTTTTGGTAAAAGCGTTTGTAATGCCAAAGACTCTAAGGTAAACCCAATTGAATCTTCTTCGTTATGTGCAGGAATGATGATGTAAAAATTCAAAAAATTACTGTTTAATAAGCAAAGTTAAACTCTTTCTGCATAAACTATATAGTATCTAGGTGTAAACCATCTTAGTAAAGGTCTAAAGCCTATTTTTTTAGTTGGGTTTGTCCATTTTTCTGTAGCAATAATTTTCCAACCAGATTTTTCTAATAACCAATCAAATTGCCAATCTTCAAATTCATGATAGTGTCTGTCGCGCATATCTGTTTTACTTCGATAAGCTGAAGCAAACCATAGTTTTAGTGGGACACTAGCGACAAGTTGACTTGCCTTAATGCTCTTTAAAACTGTAAAAGGAGAAAGTAAATGCTCAAAAATTTCAAAAGCAGTTACTACTTTTTCTGTTGAGTTTGTAATTGCAGAAACATCAACATCTAAATCTTCACCTTTAGTATTTGACACCACAAAACCTTCTTGTTTCATGATTTTGCTAAATGGATTTTCGACACCTAAATCTAAAATAGAAGATGATGTGTCAATGTGTTTTTTTAAAAAATGTATGGTGTGCTTAAAACGTTTGTTAGGATAACTATTTTCGTACATTACTTAATGTTTATAAATAATAGCGTTTATATTCATGCCTGCTCCAACACTTGCAAACATAATTAGATCGCCTTCATTTATAGAATGACCTTCTAGATTATTTTTTAAAATCATATCAAATAACGTTGGTACAGTTGCAACACTAGAATTTCCTAATTTGTTTATAGTCATTGGCATGATGCCTTCAGGCATATCCATATTGTATAATTTATAGAAACGTTCTACAATAGCTTCATCCATTTTTTCATTAGCTTGATGAATTAGTATTTTCTTTATGTCTCTAATGTCAATTCCACTTCCGTCTAAGCAAGATTTCATTGCCGCAGGAACATTGTTTAAAGCAAACTCGTAGATTTTTCTGCCATACATTTTAATATACCTACGCTTATCTGTAACTTCAAGATTGTTTGTTTCTCCAAAGTATATAAAATGAGCTTCATCTAAAGCGTAAGTTGCACTTTCGTGATTAATAATGCCGCCTTCATGCACTGTATTTTCAATAATAGTAGCGCCAGCACCATCACTATATATCATAGAGTCTCTATCGTGTTTATCGATAACACGAGATAAGGTTTCAGATCCAATGACTAAGCATTTTTTTGCAATGCCAGCTTTTATAAATGCATTAGCTTGTATAACAGCTTCAACCCAACCTGGACAGCCGAAAAGGACATCGTAAGCTACACATTTAGGGTTTTTAATTCCTAAAAGATGTTTTACTCTTGATCCAATACTTGGTACTGTGTCACTTTGTTCGGTATTGTGTTTTACATCTCCGTAGTTATGAGCAACTATAATATAATCTAATTCTTCTTGGTTGATTTTTGCATCTTCTATGGCTTTTTGAGCCGCATAGTAAGCAATATCAGAATTGGTTAAGGAAGGTTTAATATAACGTCGTTCTCCAATACCTGTTATAGCTTTAAATTTTTTAACAATAACTTCATTAGAGTTATTAATAGAAGATCCATCTGCATTTAAAAATTCATGCTTATAAAAATCTTCGTTTTTTTCAATTTGACTAGGAATAAAACTTCCTGTTCCTGTTATTTTGATAGCCATTTGCTATGTATTGTTAATGCGTAACTACTAAGGTAATTAAAATGCAATTAGATATGTTTATTTTAGTAATAAATTATTGATTTTTAGCATATTCATAAAAAACAGCTATTAAACTAAATATTTATTAAAAAAAAGCCCTCAGACTGAGAGCTTTTTTGTTTAGATATTTAATGTTAAGCTTCTATATAATCTTCAATAGGAGCACAAGTACAAATTAGATTGCGATCGCCGTAAGCGTCGTCTACACGTCTTACAGATGGCCAGAATTTATTGTCTTTTACATAGTTTAATGGAAAAGCTGCGGTTTCTCTAGAATAATTAAAATCCCATTCATTAGCAGTTAGCATCGCTAATGTGTGAGGTGCATTTTTGAGTACATTGTTGGTGTCTTCTTTTGAAGCATTATCAATTTCTTTTCTAATGGAAATCATGGCATCACAAAAGCGGTCCATTTCAGCTTTGCTTTCGCTTTCTGTTGGTTCTATCATAAGCGTACCAGCAACAGGAAATGATACTGTTGGTGCATGAAAACCATAATCCATTAATCGTTTGGCAATATCTGTAACTTCAATACCGTTTGCTTTAAAAGGTCTACAATCTACAATCATTTCGTGAGCTGCACGACCTCGTTCACCAGAATATAGTGTATCAAAACTGCCTTCAAGACGTTGTTTGATATAGTTGGCATTTAAAATGGCAATTTTTGTTGACCATGTTAAGCCATTTGCGCCTAACATTTTTATATAACCATAAGAAATTAAACATGCTAAAGCAGATCCATAAGGTGCAGAAGATATTGCTGTTATAGCGTTTTCTCCTCCAGTTTTTATAATTGGGTTTCCTGGTAAAAATGGAACGAGTTGCTTGGCAACACAAATTGGTCCAACTCCTGGTCCGCCACCTCCATGAGGAATTGCAAATGTTTTATGCAGATTGAGGTGACACACATCAGCACCAATATTTCCAGGATTAGTTAATCCAACTTGAGCATTCATATTTGCGCCATCCATATACACTTGACCACCATTATCATGGATGATTTTTGTAATTTCTTTTATTGATGCTTCATATACACCATGTGTAGATGGATAAGTTACCATTAAAGCAGCTAAATTATCTTTGTGTAATTCTGCTTTTTCACGTAAATCATTAACATCAATATTACCTTCTTCAGTAGATTTAGTTACGACCACTTTCATTCCTGCCATCACTGCACTTGCTGGATTTGTACCGTGTGCAGAAGAAGGAATTAAGCAAATATTTCTATGTTGGTCATTACGAGATTCGTGATAAGCTTTAATTACCATAAGACCTGCAAATTCACCTTGAGCACCAGAGTTTGGTTGTAGTGATGTTGCAGCAAATCCTGTTATTTCTGTAAGTTGGTCTTCTAATGCTTTTAAAACGGTTAGATAACCTTTTGCTTGATTTATAGGAACAAAAGGGTGTAAGTTTCCCCAGTTTGGAGAGCTTAATGGTAGCATTTCTGAAGCTGCATTTAGCTTCATGGTACAAGAACCTAGAGAAATCATTGAATGATTTAATGATAAATCTTTACGTTCTAAAGATTTTATGTAACGCATTAATTCAGTTTCAGAATGATGCGAATTAAATACGTCTAAGGTTAAAAAATTTGATTGACGTTGATGCGTTTCAGAAATATTATTGCTTTCTGAAATAGTGTTTATTTCAATAGTGTCTTTATTTATAGCTTTAGCAAATATTGAAACAATAGTATTAATATCGTTTAATGATGTTGTTTCATTAATTGAAATTGTAACTGTTTCGGTATTTGGATAAAAGAAGTTAACCTCATTTGCTTCAGCTATTTCCTTTACCTTTTTTGCATTGGCTTTTATTTCTAGCGTATCAAAAAAGGAAGTGTTAGTTTGAGTATATCCTAATTCTTGTAAAGTACTTGCTAAGCTAGAGGTTGTATTATGAACTTTATTTGCAATAAACTTTAAGCCTTTTGGGCCATGATATACAGCGTACATTCCTGCCATTACAGCTAATAAAACTTGAGCTGTGCAAATGTTTGATGTTGCTCTATCACGCTTAATGTGTTGCTCACGCGTCTGTAATGCCATACGTAAGGCTCTGTTGCCATTTAAGTCTTTAGTAACTCCAATAATACGACCAGGAATATCTCTTTTGTAAGCATCTTTAGTTGCAAAATATGCTGCATGAGGGCCACCATAACCCATTGGAATTCCGAAACGTTGTGTAGTACCAACAACAACATCAGCACCAAATTTACCTGGAGCTTCAAGTTTTACTAAACTTAGTATATCGGCTGCAACAGCAACTTTTATTTGAGCTGTTTTTGCTTTTTCAATGAATGCTTTGATATCTGTAATTTGACCATTTTTTCCAGGGTATTGAAGTAATGCTCCAAAATATTCTGATGAAAAATCAAATGCATCTTCATTTCCAATAACTAATTCAATACCAATTGGGATGGCTCTAGTTTGTAATAAAGAAAGTGTTTGTGGTAAAGTGTTTTCTGAAACAAAAAATTTGTTAATACCTGCTTTCTTTTGTGGACGTTCTCTTACTGCAAATAATAAACTCATTGCTTCAGCAGCTGCAGTACTTTCGTCTAAAAGTGATGCGTTAGCAATTTCCATTCCTGTAAGGTCTGTGACCATGGTTTGAAAATTTAATAAGGCTTCTAAACGCCCTTGAGCAATTTCTGCTTGATAAGGTGTATAAGCAGTATACCATCCTGGATTTTCTAATATGTTACGTTGAATAACTGCAGGCAATATAGTTGGATGGTAACCTAAACCAATGTAGGTTTTGTATATTTTATTTTGCTTAGATAATTCATGAATGTGAGAACTATATTCAAATTCAGACATTGGTTTGTCTAAATTAAGCCCATTTTTTAGGCGAATATCATCTGGTACAGTTTCGTAGATGAGTTGGTCTAAACTATCAATGCCAATAGTTTTTAGCATTTGATTTTGGTCTTCTTCTCTTGGACCTATATGACGAATTGCAAAAGCATTTGTATTCATTAAAAATTGTGTTGTGTTTTGTCTCGCAAAAATAAGCATTTGTAAAAGTTTTTTAAGCTCTATTATTCAAAGTTTTTAACCAAAAACTTAGGTTATTAACACTTTGATTATTTTTGTAATATGAAGGTGTTGAAGCATGTTTTTAATTTTTATATCAATAGTAGTGTTCATGTGGCTTTGTCTGTATATGCATTATCGTGGATTACACTTATTGAGCTTGATATAATGTATGATGAAAATGTGCTCTACTTTATTTTTTATGCAACCATTACTGGTTATAATTTTGTTAAGTATTTTGGACTGGCAAAATTTCATCATAGAAGCTTAGCAGATTGGTTAAAAGTTATTCAAATATTTTCTTTATTATGTTTTGTGATGCTCTGCTATTATGCAATTAAATTAGAGACAAATACTTTACTAACTATAGTGTTGTTTGGAGTAATTACTTTTTTATATGCTATTCCTTTTTTACCAAAAAGAATATTTTTGGATAGTCAGCAAAACTTAAGAAGCATTAGTGGTTTAAAAATTTATGTAATAGGCTTAGTATGGTCTGGAGTTACAGTTTGTCTCCCTTTGCTAAATAACGACTATATATTTGATGTAGATGTTGTTATTACTGCATTGCAGCGTTTTCTATTTGTAATAGTTTTAATGTTTCCTTTTGAAATAAGAGACTTGAAGTATGATAGTTTGAAGTTATCTACAATTCCGCAGAGTATTGGTGTAAAACGAACAAAAACAATAGGTGTTTTGCTATTAGCAATATTTTTATTTTTAGAATTTTTAAAAGATGATATTGATTCTAAACGTGTTATTATTCACTTTATAATAACATTAATAACACTTATGCTTTTACTATTAGCAAGAAAAAACCAAGGACAATATTATAGTAGTTTTTGGGTAGAAAGTATCCCTATAATATGGCTGGTATTAATTTTGATTATGTAGTTGACTATCAAATTTTGTCTTTAAATCATTACGCTCATTATCTTTAAGGCAATCTACATCTGAATTATTTACAGCTTTAGTTAAAGCCCTATTTTTTTTCGTGTAAGCGCGTGATATTCTACACCAAGATAGGCGAAGATTTAATTTAAATTTTTCCCATATACTAGCTTCGCCATATTGCGATTTATCACAAATATGATGTGCTTCTTCACATGATATAAATAAGATACTTTTTTTCATAATATATTCCTGAGAAAGCAGGAGAACTTTTAATTTAAAACCAGGTTTTTTCCATACAGCTTGCCATGGCAACACGTGCTCTATGGATTATAACCCATAGGTTAGACGCTGTGATATCTAATTCATTACAAATAGCTTCAGTTTCATAGCCCAATATTGTTTTTAACTTAAATACTTTAGCTTGTTTTTCTGGAAGCTTTGATAAACAGTCATGTATTGCTAAACCTAATTCTGTGTTTTCTATATCGTCTTCGGCAGTTTTATCAAATGGATCTGCTACACGTTCTTCAAGCCAATCACCTTCACTTTCATTATTAGAATAGCTCATTCTAACTTCTGCCTTTCCTTTGTTTGAATTTATCTTACGATAATGGTCAATAATTTTTCGCTTGAGTATTGAAATTAGCCATGTACGTTCACTTGCTTCGCCTTTAAAGTTTTTCATCGATTTTAAGCCAGCAAAAAAAGTGTCTTGCACCAAATCTTTGGCTATTTCTCTATCATTTACTCGTGTAATGGTATAGTTGAATAAATAATCTGAGTAAGCGTTAATCCACTTATTTGGATCTATTTGATGTTTAGGCATTGAAACAATTTTTTCGACTCAAAAATAGGCAATAATTATTTAATTAATCCAGCACGCTTTAATAAAGCGTCTGGTTTTGGTTCTTGTCCTCTAAAACGCTTATAAAGTGTCATTGGGTTTTCTGTTCCTCCTTTAGATAAAACATTGTCTTTGAATTTATTTGCAACATTTTTATTAAAAACACCTTTTTCTAAGAAATACTCAAATGCATCTGCATCTAATACTTCAGCCCATTTATAACTGTAATATCCAGACGAGTAACCACCTTGAAAAATATGTGAGAATGATGTACTCATACAATTGTTTGCTACATCAGGAAAAAGCTTAGTGTTTTTAAAAGCTTCTAACTCATGAGCTTTTACATTAGTTATATGTGTTGGGTCTTGACCGTGCCAAGACATGTCTAATAGACCAAAACTAATTTGACGCAGTGTTTGCATACCTTCATGAAAGGTTGAAGATTCTTTTATTTTTTCAACTAATTCCATTGGGATTACCTCTCCAGTTTTATAATGTGTAGCAAATAGTTTTAAAGCTTCTTTTTGATAACACCAGTTTTCTAAAACCTGGCTTGGTAGCTCAACAAAATCCCAAAACACACTAGTGCCAGATAAACTTGGGTATGTAGTATTTGCTAACATGCCATGAAGTGCGTGACCAAACTCATGAAACAATGTTGTTACTTCATTAAAGGTTAGTAACGAAGGTTTGCTTTTTGTTGGCTTTGTAAAGTTGCAAACAATAGAAACGTGAGGTCTTTCATTAGCATCGTTTTTAAACGCCTGAGGTTTATAAGATGTCATCCATGCACCATTTCGTTTTCCTGCTCTTGGGAAAAAATCTGCATAAAAAATTGAAACTAAATCACCATCTTTATTTGTTACTTTATAGGTTAAAACATCCTTGTGATATTTATCGATAGTATCTATAGCTTCAAATTGTAAATCGAATAATTTTTCTGCTACTGTAAAAGCACCATTAATAACACTTTCTAATTTAAAATAAGGTTTTAGAAGCTCATCATCTAAATTAAATAGTTTTTGTTTTAGCTTTTCAGAATAATAAGCAGAATCCCATTTTTCTAGCTTATCAATGCCGTCTAAATCTTTAGCAAAATTTTGGAGTGCTTTAAATTCACGTTCGGCAGCTGGTTTTGCTTTTTCAAGGAGTTCATTTAAAAAATGAGTTACTGTTTCTGGGGTTTTTGCCATACGCTCTTCTAGTACAAAATGCGCATGAGTTTTATAACCTAATAAATTTGCACGTTGATGACGTAATTTTGCGATTTGAATAACATTATCTTGGTTGTCTAAAGCGTCGTCTTTAAATGCTTTTGATCCAGCTGCAATAGCTAATTTTTTTCGTAACTCACGATTATCAGCATAAGTCATGAACGGAATATAGCTTGGGTAGTCTAAAGTGACTAACCAACCTTTTTTACCTTTAGATTCTGCTAATTGTTGTGCTGCTTCTTTTGCACCTTCTGGTAGGCCAGATAAATCATCTTCATTAGTGATTAGCATTTCAAATGCATTGGTTTCAGCTAAAACATTTTCACCAAACTTTAGTTTTAATTGACTTAATTGCTTGTCTATATCTCTAAGTTGTTGCTTTTTGTTATCTGGTAAATTTGCACCATTTCGTGAAAACCCTTTGTATTTTTTGTCAAGTAGTGTCTGTTGTTCTGTAGTTAGTTTTAACTCAGGCTTTTGGTTGTAAACGTTTTTTACACGTTTAAATAAATTTTCATTTAAAGTAATGTCGTTGCCAAACTCAGATAATAAAGGTGAAACTTCTTGAGCTATTTTTTGAATTGTATCATTAGTCTCTGCAGAATTAAGATTAAAAAAGATACTTGTAATACGATCTAACTGTTCTCCTGAAAAATCTAAAGCTTCAATTGTGTTTTTAAACGTTGGAGTTTCTGTATTATTTGTTATAGCATCTATTTCTACTCTTGCACTTTTAATAGCATTTTTAATTGCTGGAAGAAAATGATCATCTTTTATTTTTGAAAAAGGTGCTGTATCAAATTTTTTATTTAAAATATTCATGTTAAAATTTATGAATTATGTAGTAAAAATCCCTATTTGTAATAATAACCTTACCTAAAACACTTATTGTTTATTAAATTGTTAATTACTAGTGGTTTTTTTGGTATTGATAATAAAATATATTGTTAGTTTTGCCATTAAGTATTTTTATGAGAGTTAATAACTCTTAAAAATAATTGATTAATAGCTCTAAAACCTCGTATAAAATCGAGGTTTTTTTATTTTAAATCTTCTGATGATTTAAAAACTTTTATTTTTAATTCTTCTTTATAAGCAATTACTTTATTTAGTACAACCTCATTAGAGGCTCCAATAATTTGTGCCGCTAAAATACCTGCGTTTTTTGCACCATTTAAAGCTACTGTTGCAACAGGAACGCCACCTGGCATTTGTAAAATAGATAAAATAGAATCCCAACCATCTATTGAGTTGCTACTTTTTACAGGAACACCAATAACTGGAAGTGGAGATAATGAAGCTACCATACCTGGTAAATGTGCTGCGCCTCCAGCTCCTGCAATAATTACAGAAATACCTCTAGTATGCGCATTTTTACTGTAATCGAATAATTTTTCTGGAGTTCTGTGTGCAGAAACAATATCAACTTCAATATCAATTTCAAAGCTTTTTAAAATATCTATAGCATCTTGCATTACGGGAAGGTCGCTTTTGCTTCCCATAATAATTCCTACTTTATTCATAATTAATTACTTATTACTTTAATTGTGTTTTTTACTTCTTCAGCAATCTCACGTGCTTTGTTTATGTCTTTATTTACTATAGTTACATGACCCATTTTACGAAAAGGGCGTGTTTGTTTTTTGCCATAAATATGAGGTGTTACACCTTCAAATTTCATTATGGTTTCTATATTTTGGTAATGTACATTACCAGTATGATTTTCTGCGCCTACTAAATTTACCATAACGCCAGCAGCTTTAGTGTTAGTGTTTCCTAAAGGTAAATTTAAAATGGCTCTTATGTGTTGCTCAAACTGTGATGTATAACTAGATTCAATAGTGTGATGACCAGAGTTGTGTGGTCTGGGAGCAACTTCGTTAACTAAAATTTCATCGGTTTGTGTCAGAAATAATTCAACAGCTAATAAGCCAACATGATTAAATGCTTTAGAAACTTTTAAAGCTACTTCTGTTGCTTTTGTTGCTATTTCATTATTAATTCTTGCAGGGCAAATTACGTACTCAACTTGGTTGGCTTCAGGATGAAACTCCATTTCAACAACTGGATAAGTTGCAATCGCTCCATTTTCATTTCTAGCAACGATAACAGCCAGCTCATTTTTAAAAGGAATCATATCTTCAGCAATACATTCGCCTTTAGGTAAATCGTTTAAGTCGTTAATACTTCTAATAATTTTCACACCATTACCATCATAACCAAACTGTGCGCTCTTCCATACAAAAGGAAACGCCAAACTTTCATTTTCAATGGCATCTTTAATTTCTGATGCATAAGCAAAACGCATAAAATTTGCAGTAGGAATGTTGTTGTCTCTATAAAACAATTTTTGTGTTGCTTTGTTCTGTATTGCTCGTAAGGTTTTAGATGACGGAAACACTTTTTTCCCTTCTTTTTCTAAAGCTTCTAATGCATCAACATTTACATTTTCAATTTCGATGGTTAAAACATCAACATGCTTACCAAAATTATATACACTTTGATAGTCCATTAAATCGCCTAAATGAAATTCATTGCATGCAATTTTACTAGGAGCTTCTTCACTAGCATCTAAGACAGACGTGTAAATATCAAACTTTCGAGTATTGTTAAGCAACATTTTGCCTAATTGACCACCACCAAGAATACCAAGTTTAAAATCTGAAGAAAAATAATTCATGTTTCGTGCTAAAAAATGACATATTATATGCAAAAATACACTTAAATATCATATTCACTTCTAAAATCATAAATCAAAAATCGTAATTGGTCAATCTATTGATTATCTTTGCATTTCTAAAATTAAAAACAAGTGATTAAGCTTCACGATTTATATTTTAAACCGTTTATTTCTGAACCAGAGATAGATGCAATTGTACAACGTATGGTTGATGATGTTGCTAATGACTTGCAAGATGAAATTCCTGTATTTGTTGGCATACTTAATGGGTCTTTTATGTTTGTTAGTGATTTTGTTAAAAAATACCCAAAACCTTGCGAGGTTACATTTATAAAACTAGCATCGTATGAAGGCGTTAAATCATCAGAAGATATACAGCGCCTTATAGGTCTAACTCAAGATTTATCCGGACGCAAAGTTGTAATTCTAGAAGATATTATAGATTCTGGAAACACGCTTGAAGAAGTACATCGAATTTTTGAAAGAGAAAATGTAGACGAACTTAAGATAGCTACATTGTTTTACAAGCCAGAAGCTTATAAAAAAGATTACAAACTACATTATGTTGGTATTGAAATCCCAAACAAATTTATAGTTGGTTATGGATTAGACTATGATGGATTGGGACGCGATTTACCAGAAATATATCAATTAAAAACAACACAACACATGATTAATTTAGTCCTATTTGGACCTCCAGGAGCCGGAAAAGGTACTCAAGCCAATTTTTTAAAAGAGACATATAATTTGGTTCATATCTCAACAGGAGATGTTTTCAGATTCAATATAAAAAATGAAACGGCATTAGGTGTTTTAGCCAAATCTTTTATGGATAAAGGCGAATTGGTTCCTGACCAAGTAACTATAGATATGCTGCATGCAGAAGTAAATAAAAATGCTGATGCAAATGGGTTTATTTTTGATGGTTTCCCTCGTAATACAATTCAGGCAGATGCGCTAGATAAAATTTTGGAAGAAAAAGACTCTAAAGTAAATGCTATGGTTGCATTAGAAGTTGACGATGCCATTTTAGTACAACGTTTATTAGAACGTGGTAAAACCAGTGGAAGACCAGATGATGCTAATGAAGCTGTGATTAGAAACAGAATAAAAATCTATTATAACGAAACCGCTATTTTAAAAGATTTTTACTCAAATCAAGATAAATACTTTGGCGTTGATGGTGTTGGTAGTATAGAAGAGATTACTACACGATTAAATAGTGTTATTGATAAATTATAATCAATAAAAATAAAGACTTTCGCTTTTTGCGGAAAATGATATAGCTGAAAAATTAAAAGTTTTATCTCTTAATTTTTCAGCATTTAATTTAATTTAAGATATGACAGAAGGAAACTTCGTAGATTATGTAAAAATGCATGTTGCTTCTGGAAAAGGAGGTAAAGGTTCTACGCATTTACATCGCGAAAAATACATCGCAAAAGGAGGTCCTGACGGTGGAGATGGCGGACGAGGAGGCCACGTTATTTTACGAGGAAATTCTAATCTTTGGACACTTTTACATTTAAAATTTAAACGCCATATAAAAGCTGGTCATGGTGGAAATGGAAGTAAAGGTAGAAGCACAGGTGCAGATGGTGAAGATGTCTACATTGATGTGCCTTTAGGTACAGTAATTAGAGATACTGAAACCAATAAAATTATCTTAGAAATTACTGAAGATCAAGAAGAGCGAATTATTGCCGAAGGTGGAATGGGAGGACGCGGTAATTGGCATTTTAAAAGCTCAACCAACCAAACGCCACGTTATGCACAACCTGGTATTCCGTTAGAAGAAAAGGATATTACCTTGGAGCTTAAAGTTCTTGCAGATGTGGGATTAGTTGGTTTTCCAAATGCAGGAAAATCTACATTACTATCTGTCGTTACATCAGCAAAACCAAAAATTGCAGATTATGAGTTTACAACTCTAAAGCCAAATTTAGGAATTGTAAAATACCGTGATTTTAAAACTTTTGTAATGGCTGATATTCCTGGTATTATTGAAGGCGCAGCAGAAGGAAAAGGTTTAGGGCATTATTTTTTACGTCATATTGAGCGTAATTCAATTTTATTGTTTTTAATTCCTGCTGATGCAGATGATATTGAAAAACAATATCAAATATTATTAGATGAGCTTAGGCGTTATAATCCAGAAATGCTAGATAAAGAACGCATCGTTGCCATTTCTAAATGTGATATGTTAGATGATGAACTAAAGACTGAACTTAAGGTTGAGCTAGATGAAAAACTACCAATACCATATATGTTTATATCGTCTGTAGCGCAACAAGGGATTACAGAACTTAAGGATGCATTGTGGAAGATGCTTAATTAGTTTGCAGTTTGCAGAAAACCTCTTTTTAAGGAATAATTGCAATTCTCTGTTTAACGTCATAACTTAGCAATAACCAACCTAAATATGATGCGAGAAACTATTAAAAGTATAGTAGAACTAAATGACAACAAAGCCAGTCGTTTTTTTTCGATGTTTATTCAGGCATTGATTTTGCTAACTATAGTAAGCTTTGCATTTGAGACAGTTCCTGATTTAAAACCAGAAACAAAAACGCTCTTACATACCATTGAAATAATTTGCGTAGCGATTTTTACCTTAGAATATCTGCTAAGAATATATGTGGCAGATAGTAAGCCTAAATTCATTTTTAGTTTTTTTGGAATTATTGATTTAGTAGCAATTTTACCATTTTATTTATCACTAGGCTTAGGTTTAGCATCTTTAAGAGCATTACGTTTTCTACGCTTGTTTAGAATTTTAAAATTGGCTCGTTATAACCGAGCCATGAAACATTTTACAAGAGCTATTTCCTCTGCAAAAGAAGAAATTATGCTCTTTTTATTTATAACGCTAATGCTCATTTATTTTGCTGCAGTTGGCATTTATTATTTTGAACACGAAGCTCAACCCGAACATTTCTCTTCGGTTTTTGATAGTTTATGGTGGGCAATCATAACGCTTACCACTGTTGGTTATGGTGATGTGTACCCAATAACAGTTGGTGGTCGAGTGTTTACCTTTTTTATATTAATGATTGGTTTGGGCATTGTTGCTATACCAACAGGTATTATTTCTTCAGCACTATCACGCTCTATTGATAATGAGGAATGATTTTTGATACTTATAAATTTAAAATTACTTAAAAAATGAAAATTTTAAAAATCACCATTATTGCTCTTTTACTAATGTCATGCGGTGCAACCGTTAATTACGATTACGAAAAGGGTACAGATTTTACACAGTACAAAACGTATAATTATTATACAGATATGAATACTGGTATGAGTGAGTTAGATACAAAACGATTATTTAATGTGCTTAACGCTAATCTTAAGCAAAAGGGATTTAGTTTATCTGAAACGCCAGATTTTTTAATAGATATAAAGAGTAGTGAATTTCAAAATAATCAAAGAAATACTGTTGGAGTTGGCCTTGGTGGTGGAGGTAGAACTATTGGCGGAGGAATTTCTGTAGGTATTCCTATAGGGCAATCTAAACACAGTCGTCAGATTATTATCGATTTTGTTGACGAAAACAAAAATAGTTTGTTCTGGCAAGCTGTAAGTGAAAACTCGTATAATCCAAATGCCACACCAGAAAAACGTGAAGCAGTTTTTATGGCTTTAGTAGAAAAAGTCTTATCAAAATATCCTCCAAAATAGAAATAAAAGGAGTTTTAATAAATGTCATTCTGAACGAAAGTGAAGAATTTTAAATAAATGATTTTTTTTATTTATAGATGTTTAAGATTTTTCAGCCAAGCTCAAAATGACAGCTATCATATTTTTATATAACTCTTCTTAAAAAGTTAACTAAGTAAACTTTTGTATTTGTCTTTATAGCCATAAAGAACAACAATATTTAAAATTAGTAAAATAGCTGCTCCAGCTATACTTCCTGGCTCTAGAGTAGCATGAAATAATACAGCATTTACAGAGATGCTCATTAAAATTAATGCTAGTAAAGCACCATATTTGTTTAATATTAAAGCTAAACCAGCAATTATTTCAACAATAGCAACCATAGTTATAGTTTTGGTAGCAGTTAAGGCACCAAAATAATTTCCTGCCGCTTCAGACATTTCGCCCATATCCATAAAATGGAAAAATTTATTTAAACCAAAAAAGAGAACAAAAACTCCAAGAAGGATTCTTACAATCATAAAAACTTTTGAATTCATAATGTTATATGTATTAGTTAGAATCCTAAATTAAGAAATTAGTATACTTCAATTTTAAAGTTTTAAATTGATTATAAACGACTTACTAACAATTATTTAGTCTACATTAATTCTTACACCTTCGCTATGACTACTAAATTCTGGCGCATACATGCTTTGAATGGTAGTTATGCCATTGCTCATATCTCCAGCATTATTCACTCTTAAGTCATATTCAAACACATAAACACCTTTTGGTAAATTATCGAAAAAGAAATTTGTTGATGCATCTTTGGTACTTTCATAATAGCCCAAACCATCTTGCCATTTGTATTTAGAAATTACATTAATAGGTTCTAGTCCTGCAGCTCGCATATCTTTCATATGTATAAACTCCATATTTCTGTCACTTTGTAATTCTATGCGTACTCTAACTAAATCACCAATTTTTAAATGAGTTTCAGATGTGATTTCAGAAAGCTCTTCACCAGTACCTGTATTGGTTTTTAAGAATAGTTTCTTCTTTAACTGTAAAGGTGTTTCTGCCGAAGTTATTTTATCTAAATCTTCAAAATATTGCCAATATAAACTTCCCCAAGCGATGCCTTTTCCTTTTTTAGTAAGTGTTACTTCAGCCATTTCAGGTTGTATTTCTTGAGCATTCCAAGAGGTTTTGTAATAACCAGTTCCTGCTTCAGCTTTTACATGTTCTAATGTATTTGGAGAAATAGTTTTTCCTCCTAAAACAACATCAACCATTTCTGTAACACTTAACCAATCACTTCCTTGAAGTAATAATGCATACACAGCTTCAGTAGTAGCCTTGGTCGTTTTCCAACGATTGGTTTGCTTGTTCTTTAGTAACCAAATCTTTAAATTATCAATCGTTTCTGTATCATTTTCAATTTCAGCAAATGCTTCTATAAGTAATGCTTGGGTTTCAATAGGTGCTTGATACCAATACCATGATGCGGAATTAGATTTCCAATACATACCTAATTCTTCATTAGTGATACTGTTTTCTCGTAAAGAGTTTAAAATTTTTGAAGCTGTTTTATTATCATCTATTCTATTAGTCACCAATGCCATTAACCCTTTTGCATATAGCGAACGACTTAACCAATACTTCTGAATTTGAGTGTGATAATACTTTGTAATTAGTTCTACTTCTTTAGATTTTTTAAGTTCTGGAAAGAAGCTTCTCATATATAAATAATGCAATTGTGTGTAGCTTAAATGGTCTTTATTTAAATCTGCATCTTTATTATATTTTTTAATGTTTTTATACTCTTGTACAAATTGAGCGTCTAGATAATAGATTGCTTTATGTATCATTAGCGATTCTGTTTCGTTTGAAGAAACATTAAGTTGTTTAAGATGTCCAAAACCTGTAATAATGTGTTGTGTGATGTAACGGTTTTCTCGACCACCTTTAAACCAAGCCCAAGCACCATTAGCCATCTGATTGCTTTTGAGTTTTTGTTTCGCAGATTTCAATTCGTTATTCATTTTGTTTAAATCAAATAATAAAGCAATTCGTTTTTTCTGCTCTGTTTCACTTTGAGCATCACGTAACCAAGGTGTTTCTTGAATTAAGATTGATTTTAATTCTTCATTTTTTTCTAAGTTAGAAATAAGTGCTGTTGCTGAGCCTGTCGAAGTATCTTGAGATTTCCATTGATTAAACACCTCTTGAATTCTTGGATTACTATTTGTAATATGACTAGCTAATGCATTGGCATAATAACGAGAAAAAGTTTGTTCATTACAATCATAAGGATACTCCATTAAGTATGGTAAAGCCTGTACAGCATACCAAGCGGGATTAGAGGTCATCTCAAGTGTTAACTTATGATGTTTTAAGGTTTTTGAAGCGTTGGCTGAGCCTGTCGAAGCCAATTTGTCTAACGTAAATGTTCTTATTTCATTACTTTTAATCCACATAGGAAGCGTCTCGGTAACCAACATTCTGTTGGTAAGTACTGGCATTGCGTTTTGCTCACCATCACTAAAATCTCCTGCTTTTGCAATAACTTTGTATTGAACAGCATTTACATTATCTGGAATTTTTAATGTCCATGATACTTGTGTATTGCCTTTGGCATTAACTGTAAATTTTGCGTGCTCAGTTGTTGGTAGCACTTCTAATTTTTGAGTAATGTCTTCACCAGAAACAGCATCTGTAAGTATTAATTTTGCTTCTCCAGATAATGCTGTATCTGTTAAGTTTGCAATTTTCGTACTAAGGCTAATGATATCACCTTGACGTAAAAAACGAGGTGCATTTGGGATAACCATTAATTCTTTTTGCGTAACAGTTTCTAAACTCGTAACAGCACTTTCTAAAGTTTTTGTATGCGCTAAAAGTTGTAGCTTCCATCTGGTTAATGCTTCAGGTGTTGTAAAACTAAAGCTTACATTGCCTTCTGCATCTGTTTGTAATTGCGGAAAGAAAAATGATGTTTCTTGAAGGTTTTTTCTTAGCTTAATTTGTGATAGTTTATTTTGATTATTCTTTGTCGTTATAATAATAACTCCATTCTTTCCTTTTTTACCATAAAGAGTAGTAGCTTCACTATTTTTTAAGATTTTATATTCAACAATATCATCTGGGTTTATATTTTTAAAGGTGGTTTGGTCAACCAAAACACCATCAATAACAAACAAAGGCTCAATATTACCATTAATTGCCCCAGTTCCTCTTAAAATTATAGTAGAATCTGCTTCTGGTTGGCCTGAACCTGTAGTTATATTTAAGCCTGCTACTTGCCCTTGAAGAGCCTCAACAACTTCATCATTTAAAGCTTCAGATTCTTCCACTATTTGAACAACACTAGCAGCTTTACTTCTCATTAGGTATCTATTTCCATTTCCAAAATAAAAACCAAACCAGTTAATGTGGTCATAAGCTTGTTGCTCATAATTTTTATATATGTTTTTTAAGTTAAAAACTCTAAAGCTTTTTGTGCCAAAACTATGTGCTGCATTTCTATGGTTATACGAGTAATAGTTTGGTTGCTGTATTGGATTAAAAGTCCAAGCATGTAGTTTAAATTGGTCTAAAGAAGCATCATACATACTTGCCAATAACTCTGCACTTACTTTATCACCTTTTGGGCCTTTAATTTTAAAGTTCCAAGTCTCATCTTGCCCTGGTTGTAACTTATCTCTAAAGGTTAAAGTTTCTATCTCTAAATCAGATTTTGGATAAGGCACAACAACTGGTATTGATGAACTTTGAAAGCTATTAAAAGTAGCAAAACTATAATGTACTGCAAAGCCACCAATATCTTCTTTAGTCACAGGAATAGCAATTGTCTTTTTGTTATTACTTAACGGAATGATATAAGTTTTAATTATCTTGTGGTCTTTCTCAATATCTAAAGTCACAGTTACATCTTTGGCAGCAGAAGCTACTGTAACCAAAACATTTTGGTTAGCAGCATACGAATCTTTATCTGTGGTAACGCTAAATAATTGATTATCTGCAATTGTTTTATCATTATCACTATATAATGTGGTTTTTGCTTCATCTTTAACGGTTTGACCAAATTTGTCTTTGCTCTCTAAAAGAATAACATATTGACCAGAATTCCATTTTTTAATGTTGCCTAGTTTTACTTCTTTTGAAATTTCTGTATCAAAAGTTTCGTAAAGAACAAGTTCTCCTTTTTCCCATGAATTACTATCAGATGCATCTGAGTAGCTGTCATGAGGAAACTTAGAATTGAATTCATCCTTTGTAATTACTTGGTAGTCTGGAGCGTTCCAAGGTCTTGGGCGAAACACCTTTGTTGGCGCTTCTAATTTGTAAATTTTAAGTGTTCCTTTTGCAGGAACAAATTCACCATTTAAGTTTTTAGTATCAATTTTTAATAGGTTATCTTTTTTAGCCTTATCAAGTTTACTGTTTATAGTTACAGTTGCTATTAGTGCATGATAACCAACATTAACAATGGTTGTTGCGCTTCTAGTTTCACCATTTAAATCGGTAACATCTGCTGTAATTTCATAATTGAAAACAGGCAAGCTGCTTTTGTCAACACTTTCATCAGGAATGGCTTTAAAAGTAATTTCAAATTCACCTTTTTCATTGGTAATGCTTTCGCCATGTGTGATTTCTTGAGGCTCGCTATTAAACCAAGGTCTGTACCAATAATACCATTGAGGATATTGTACGTTTCGTTTTACACGATATACAACTTTGGCATCTGTAATATTACTTCCTGCGTATGCTAATGCTTGTCCTTTAACGGTTATAGAGTCGTTAATTTTAAAGGTTTCAGTTATTGGATCAAATTTGGTTTCAAATTTTGGACGTTTATATTCTTCAACAGAAAAATATGCATACGAATATCTGCCTGCAAAAAAATCAATATAATACTGACCATTTAAACCATCATTTGGTAGTATAAATTCTCCTGCTACTGAGCCAAATTCATTCGTTTTTAATAAGATTTCGTTTATAGTTTCTCCATTTGCATTAAATAGTCTAACCTTTGTGCCTTTATTAGCAAACACTTCAGATTTATCATCTTTAGTAGTCATTGCTATGCCTTTAAAGTAAACCGTTTGTCCTGGTCTGTAAATGCTTCTGTCTGTAAAAAGAAAGTTTTGATGTGTTTCTTTGTCTTCATCTAAATCATGTCTGCCATAATTGTTGACGTGGTATTTTCCGAAGTAAGCCTTGTCTCCTTCATACGAAACATTAATTGTTAGGTTAATGTATCTTTTTTCGGTTTTTGCTAAACCAACTTCACCTTGTTTGTTTGATGTTAGGTTTTTAGAAATGAAACTTCCGTTATACTTATTTTGAAACTTTATGGTTACCGAAGCACCAAAAACAGGTTTTCCGTTATTTCTATCAATAACCTGATATGCAAGTTTGTCGTCTGTAGTTTTTTCTACAATGGCCAGATTAGTGACTTGTATAATTTGCGTTGCAAAAATATTATGGTCTGTATTGACCTGCGCCAAAATAATATAACTACCATTGTTTAGTTTTGGTACTATAATCTCTGTACTATGCCTTTGGTAATCACTTTCGTTTTTAAGTGTCGAACTCCATTGATCAACAGGTCTTTTATTTTTAAAAAAGTCTAGTTTTTGGTCAGACCTATAAGCCTTATTAAACTTGTTAATCTCATTTGTATTAACCTTAAAGAGTTTAAAGTTTAACTCGTCAATATTTTTATAATTAATTAATAGCCGACTATAATCTTGAATTGGAATTATGTTTTCTGAAACAATATTGACGCTATATTGTAAGATTTGAGACTTTAAAGCAGCACATTTTTCTGCGCCTTTACTTTTTGGGAATTGTTTTATTACTGTTTCACAAAGCTCTAAAGCATCTTTTATTTTCCAACGGACATCAGTTTTAGTTTTTGGATTATAAGCAGAACCTTGTTGATAGTAAATATTAGCAATTTCAAAATCATATAGAGTAGATAGTGAATTTCCGTTAAAGAGGTCACTTTCATTTTTTAATGTTTGTAATAAAAGCGATTCCTTGTCGCTAAATGTAGCATGTTGCAAAACAAATTTTAAACGTTTAATGTCAGCATCTACTAAGGCTTTTTTAGTTTTATCCTTTAAATGAAACTTAATTAAATTTTGATAAATTTTTAAAGCCCGTAATTGTAACGATGTACTGTCTTTAGATTCAATGCTTAAATTTGAAAATGTATTATAATCACTTAAAAACTTAGGGTCATCAATTTCAAATTTATAAGCAGGTTTTGTAATGCTATTTTCGTCTGTTTTATAAAAATCTAAAGCATTGTAACTTAATAAGTCGAACAAAGTAGGTCTATAAAGTTTTGAGTCTTTTTGTTCACTAATAATAGCTTTATAATCGTTTAATGATGTTTGTTTAAGAATTAAACCGTTATTTAATGAGTTTTGAAAATGAATATTAATTTCATCAAACAATGTTTGTAAATCCCAAGTTCTAAAATCTTCAGTATCTATTTTATTTTCAGTTTTTGTACGATTATAAAATTTGTATCTATTTTGATTAAAATATTGCCAGTACAAGTTGGCTAGTAGGTTTTCTAATATGTTTTTTGTAGGAGCTTCGCTTTGTGAGATTTCAGATTTAAAATCGTTGATGATTTTTAACTGCGCATCTTTTTCTAGTGTTAAAGCATATTTGCTTTTATAAAGTAAACTCTTAATATGTTGAGGTGTATTGCTGTCTTTTTTTGCTTGCAGACTAATTTGCTCTACAATTTTTAAAGCAGATTTAGGTAAACCTTCTTGTTCAAGTTGTTCAACAGATTTCCACAATTTAGTGTAATTGCTGTTTTGAGCTTGTGAGAGGTTTGCAAAAAGAATAATCATTAGTATAGACAGTATGTTTTTCATGTGTTGTTATTTATTGTTTTCAATAGTCACATGGAACATTCATTTAACCATTTTATAGAGTGATTAAGCCTTGGTTAAGAATGTTTCATATTATATAATTATCACAATGATAACTTCAAAAGCTGTTCCAAAAAAACAGCTATTGAGTAATAGGTACTTTTCAATGAGTGAAGTTAGCCAATTAAATAGTTAAAAGGAAGTCTGTTTTTAATAATAATTTGAAATTATCTAATAAATGAAAATTGATATGTGACCTTTAAAAAAAACAGTGGTTTTGCTAATGAAAGTTTATTTTTACGCTTTCGACAGAATATAAATGAAGGTATTAGTTTTCTTTTTAATGGTTCCAATGGTTGTTTTTAGCCAATCAGATTTAAAAAAGGCAGAACAACTTATTTTTGACAAACATTTTGCAAAGGCTGAATTATTTATGCAAAATTTTGTAGATGAACATCCAGATAATTTAAAAGGTATTGAATTATTGGGCGATACATATGGGCATCAAAAAAAATGGGATAAAGCCATTGAGCAATATAAGTTGCTAGTGAAAAGACAACCAAATACAGCGAATTACCATTATAAATATGGAGGTGCTTTGGGTATGAAAGCCTTGTCTGTTAGTAAAATAAAAGCTTTAGGCATTATTGGTGATGTAAAAAACGCATTTTTAAAAGCTGCCGAATTAGATTCAAATCATATCGATACACGTTGGGCTTTAGTGGAATTATATATGCAATTACCAGGCATTATTGGAGGAAGCAAAAAGAAATCTTTTAAATACGCTAATGAGTTGGAGCAGCTCTCTAAGGTAGATGGGTATTTAGCCAAAGGTTATATTTATGAGTATGATGATGAACCCAAACTAGCAGAGAAGTTTTATAAGTTAGGTATTGAAGAAGGTGGTTCGTTAACCTGTTTTGAGAAACTTACTGCGTTTTACCAAACTCAAAATCAACCAGAAAAAGCTATAGCAAATATTGAAAATGCGCATCAAAAACATAAACGCAATGCGTTACATTACCAAATAGGAAAGGTGGCAGCAGAATATAATGTTGAGCTTCAAAAAGGAGAACAGTGCTTGCATATATATCTTAAAAATTATTCGGCAGCAGATGGTGTGCCAAAAGCTTGGGCTAATTATAGATTAGCTCAAATTTATAAACATAGAGGTAATAAAACAGAAGCATTAAAGCATATTGATTTGGCAATAACTGAGTTGCCAAAAATCAAAACTTTCGCATCAGAAAAAGATAAAATTTTGAAATTATAAAAGCTATACAAACTTCTAATTTCAATAGTATTTCTTACAACTTCAATGCTTATATTTACATTTTTAAACTAAGTTTATGAACGTACATTTTATAGCTATTGGTGGATCTGCAATGCACAATCTAGCTTTAGCATTGCATAATAAAGGATATAAAGTAACAGGTAGTGACGACACTATTTTTGAGCCTTCAAAATCTAGATTAGATGCTAAAGGTTTATTGCCTGAAACGTTTGGTTGGTTCCCAGAAAAAATTACTTCAAATTTAGATGCTATTGTTTTAGGGATGCATGCAAAAGCTGATAACCCAGAGCTTATAAAAGCACAAGACTTAGGTTTAAAAATATATAGTTATCCAGAGTTTTTATATGAGCAATCTAAACACAAAACGCGTGTTGTAATAGGAGGAAGTCATGGTAAAACAACGATTACGTCTATGATATTGCATGTAATGCATTATCATGACCGTGATGTAGATTATATGGTTGGCGCTCAATTAGAAGGTTTTGATGTTATGGTAAAGCTTACAGAAGATAATGATTTTATAGTTCTTGAAGGCGATGAGTATTTAAGTTCGCCAATAGATAGACGACCAAAGTTTCATTTATACCAACCCAATATAGCATTAATAAGTGGAATTGCTTGGGATCATATTAATGTGTTTCCTACCTATGAAAATTATGTAGAGCAGTTTAGCATTTTTGTAGACTCTATTGTTAATGGTGGAAGCATTACTTATAACGAAGAAGATTTAGAAGTAAAACGCGTAGTAGAAGCTTCAGGAAATACAATAAGAAAGCTTGCATATAAAACTCCAGAATATACAGTTAAAAACGGACAAACCTTATTAGAAACTCCTGAAGGCCCTTTGCCAATTGAAGTTTTTGGTGCTCATAATTTAAATAATCTAGCAGGAGCAAAGTGGATTTGTCAACATATGGGAATTGATGAAGACGATTTTTTCGAAGCCATTGCAACATTTAAAGGAGCAAGTAAACGTTTAGAAAAGATTGCCGAAAGTAAAACAAGTGTTGCTTATAAAGATTTTGCGCATTCACCAAGTAAGGTTGAAGCAACAACCAAAGCCGTAAAAGAGCAATACAAAAATAGAACTTTAGTCGCTTGTTTAGAGTTGCATACGTATTCTAGCCTAAATGCTGAGTTTTTAAAGGAGTATAAAGGTGCTTTAGATGCTGCAGATGTTGCTGTTGTGTTTTACTCACCACATGCTGTAGAAATTAAAAAACTAGAAGAAGTTACACACGAGCAAATTGCTACTGCCTTTGAACGAGATGATTTAATCATTTATACCAACCCAAAAGATTTTAAAGACTTTTTGTTTTCTCAAACTTTTGAGAATAAAGCTCTATTACTAATGAGTTCTGGTAATTATGGAGGTCTTGATTTTGACGAGGTAAAAGGGTTGATTAACTAAAATACCTTATCTAAAAACGCTTTAATAGAGTCTTGATTTGCTCTTAATAATTCAGCTCTTGCATTTGCAACATCATTTGGTTTTTTGTCTTGTGAGAGCTTAAATTTACCTTCCCAATGTGTGATTTCAATTTCAAAGCCAACAATGTAGTTAATTAAACCATGCATTCTTGAGTTGTCTATTGAGAGTTGGTATTTATTATCTGGTTGTTCTAAAAAGCGAGTCATATCTACCAAGCTGTGTTTTATAATGTTTTCATTTGTAATAGCAGTTACATTTCCTTTGAGGTGCACTTTTATGTAGTTCCAAGTTGGTAATTGGGTAGTAGTATAAACACTTGGCGAAATATAACATTGAGGACCAGAAAATATAACAGTTATCTCTTTATTGTTGTTTAATAATTCAGCTTGCGGATTGTATTTGTCGATATGGCCAATAAGTTTGCCACTTTCATGATATATTAAAGGGAGATGAGTTATAAATGGATTATTGTCTTTTACAGATATAATTGTAGCCAGAGGATATGTTTTAATAACTTCTATCATATGACTAATAGTATCATCTTGATGATGTTTTGGTGGGTATTGCAATGGTTTTTTAGTTTTTTAAAATGTCTGTTTATAAATTTACAATTTATATCTTTATTGCATGTCAGAAAAGCCATCTTCATTTTCTATAAAAAACTGGTCACAAGACGATCAACCAAGAGAAAAATTACGAGATAAAGGAAAGGCGACTTTAAGTGATGCTGAGTTAATAGCCATACTTATTGGTTCTGGTAATAGACAAGAAAGCGCTGTAGCTTTAAGCAAACGAATTTTAGCTAGTGTAGACAATAATTTAAATGAATTAGGCAAGCTATCTATTAAGCAATTAATGGCATTTAAAGGTATAGGCGAAGCAAAAGCCATATCAATCACTGCTGCTATGGAGTTAGGTCGTAGACGAAGAGGAGAAGAAGCATTAAAGAAAAGTAAAATCACATCTAGTACATCTGTTTTTGAATTAATGCAACCTATAATAGGCGAGTTGCCACATGAAGAATTTTGGATTATCTATTTAAATAATTCTAATAAAGTGATTCAAAAAAATCAATTGAGTAAAGGTGGTATAACAGGAACTTTAGTTGATGTACGTTTAGTGCTTAAAAATGCTTTAGAAGTTGGAGCAACAGGCTTAATACTTGCTCATAATCATCCTTCTGGAACATTAAAACCAAGTGCAGCAGATAAACAAATTACTAATAAGTTAAAAAATGCAGGAGAGAATTTAGATATAAAAGTATTAGATCATCTTATCATAACAGAAAAAGCATACTTTAGCTTTGCAGACGAAAATTTATTGTAAATGCTACTAGTTTATACGCATAAAATAACACCACGATTAAAATATGTATTTAAGCATATATGTGTAAGAGTTTTAGGTGTTCCTGTAAGTTTTACAACAACTATTGAGGATTTCATAGCTCATGATAGTATGAAGATGTCGTATACAAGACAGCCTTTAAGTAATGAGATTTTTATAAGAAGTCACGATTTATTATTTGAGCAAGGCCTTGAAGATGTTGATATTAATGTTCAAAATTGGGACAAAACAAAATGTTTTTTTTCAACAAGTGATAAGAGCAGTTTGCCATTTGATATTTTCGCGGCCTCGTTTTATTTATTAAGTAGGTATGAAGAATATTTACCTCATGTAAAAGATGAATATGGACGTTTTACAGCCGAAGAAAGCTTAGCGTTTAAAAACAACTTTTTGCACCAACCAGTTATAGATATTTGGGCTTATAAATTTAAAGCTATTCTGCAATCTAAATTTGAAGATTTTATTTTTCCTCAAAAAAAGTATAGTGTTCAGCCAGTTATTGATGTGCCAATGGCTTTTTACTTTAAGCAAAAAGGCATTATGCGTATTATTGGAGGAACGCTTAATGATATTTTTAGACTTAAGTTCAGACAGTTTTATCAACGATATTTAGTGTTAACTGGTTTTAAACGCGATCCATACGATACATTTAAGTGGATTATAAATAAGCAAAAGCAAACTAAATTTAAGTTTAAAGTTTTCTTTTTAATAGGCGATTATTCCACATTCGATAAAAATATTAACATCAATAAAAAGCAATTTGTATCGCTTATAAAATCGGTTTCAGATTATTGTAATGTTGGTTTAAAAGCTTCGTACTTTGCTTTAGATAATATTAATGTTTTAAAGAAAGAAAAGAAAAAAATTGAAAGCATAACTAACTATTCATTAGAAGCTACAAGACATTCTTTTTCTAAATTAAACTTGCCAGAGTCATATAGAAATTTGATAGAGTTAGAAATTAATCAAGATTTTACAATGGGTTATCTAAATCATATAGGTTTTAGAGCAGGAACATGTACGCCTTTCCAGTTTTATGATCTAGATTATGAGATACAAACACCATTGCAAATAAATTCGTTTCATTGTATAGATTACGCATTACTTAAAAAACAATCGTTATTAGATAAAAAAGAAGAAGTACAACGTATTATAGATCGTATAAAACAAGTTAACGGAACCTTTGTCCCAGTATTTCACAACTATAGTTTTAGTGATGATGAGCGATGGGAAGGTTTTAGAGAATTGTTTACAGATATATTAAATTCAACAGATGAAACATTCATAAGATAAAGCGTTTCACGCTGAAGGAAATGATTATTTAGGATGTTCCATGTGACATATTCAATAAAATAGAAATAAGCACATGAAAATTAAAGGCATTAAGCACGTTTTTTTTGATTTAGACCATACACTTTGGGATTTCGATAAAAATTCAGCATTAGCATTCAAAAAAATATTTGAACTTCATAATGTTGATGTCGATTTAAAAACCTTTGCTGAGGTTTATGAACCTATTAATTTAAATTATTGGAAACTCTATAGAGAAGAACAAGTAGATAAAACAAGCTTGCGCTATGGAAGATTAAAAGATACTTTTGATAGTTTAGATTATGATGTTTCAGATGCATTAATTAATCAATTATCTGAAGATTATATAACGTATTTAACAACGTTTAATCACCTTTTTGAAGGCACAATAGATGTGTTAGAATATTTAAAGTTGCATTATGATTTACACATAATTACGAACGGATTTGAAGAAGCACAACTTAAAAAAATGAACGCTTCAAAAATCACAAGCTATTTTAAAACGATTACTAATTCTGAAATGGCAGGTGTGAAAAAACCAAATCCAATTATTTTTAACCTTGCATTAAAAGTTGCAAATGCTAAACCAGAAGAAAGTATTATGATTGGAGATAATTATGAAGCAGATATTTTAGGAGCTATAAATGTTGGACTTGATGTTTTATATTTTAATTATCACAATGAAGAACCAGATGAAGATATTAAGTTAATTGATGCGCTTATAGATGTTAAAAAATACTTATGATTTATAAGAAATTAGAAATATTTATTAAGTACAAAACGTATCTTTACAGCTAAGAACAAATATAATTTTAATTAAAATGAATAAAGCTTTCTTTATATTATGTATTGCAATTATGAGTCAATTTAACTCATTTTCTCAAGAACAACTTAATGATTACAAATATATTATTGTGCCAACAAGCTATGAGTTTTTGGGGAAAAAGGATAAATTTCAGTTAAACTCATTAACTAAATTTTTGTTTAATAAATATGGATATACTGCTTTTTTAGAAAACGAAGATTTCCCTGAAGATTTACGCAATAATAGATGTTTAGCTCTTACAGCAGAATTAATAAAGGCTAAAGGAGGTCTCTTAAAAACTAAGGTTAGGTTTGATTTATTTAATTGTGATACTAAATTAGTGATTTCATCTAAAATAGGAGAGTCTAGAGAGAAAGAGTATAGTAAAGCTTATAATTTGGCTTTAAGAGATGCTTTTAAAACATTTCAAGAGTTTTCCTATGTATATAAACCAAATGAAGATATTATATCTAAAGGCTCAAAAAGAATAGAAATAGTAGATAAAGGAGACGTCAAAGCAAAAGAAGAGATTGAACGTTTAAAGAAAGAAGTAGAAGCGTTAAAAGCTAAAGAAAAAGTGGTTAAAACTAAGCCTCAAGAAGTAACTACAGAGAAAGAGATTATTAATGAATCTGTGATAGTTACAGAAGATGGCAATTTACTTTATGCACAGCCAATAAAAAATGGTTTTCAAGTGATAGATACTGAACCTAAAAAAGTGATGATTTTACTAAACTCTGGAGTGCCAAATACGTTTATAGTAAAAGGTAAAGATGCAATTGTCTATAAAAAAGGGACGCTTTGGATTTATTCAGAGAATACAGGAAGCAACTTAAAATCTGAAACATTAAATATCAAGTTTTAATAATCATATTTATCTTTCCAACGTTGTTTTAAAAAATCACGTTGAGCATTTTCTCTAGCATTATTACCAGGTTTGTATAGTGTTGTGTTTTTTATTTCGTCTGGTAAAAACTCATGCAAAGCAAAGTTGTTTTCATACTTATGAGCATATTGGTAATTATCACCATACCCTAATTCTTTCATCAGTTTCGTTGGTGCATTTCTAATAGAAAGAGGAACAGATAAATCTCCAGTTTCTTTAACAAGTTGTTGCGCTTTACCAATTGCTTCATATGAAGCATTACTTTTTGGAGATGTGGCTAAATATGTAGTACACTGACTTAAAATAATTCGGGATTCTGGATAACCAATTATTGATACAGCTTGAAACGTATTATTTGCTATAACCAAAGCTGTTGGATTAGCATTACCTATATCTTCACTAGCAAGAATTAATAAGCGTCTAGCAATAAACTTTACATCTTCACCACCTTCAATCATACGAGCTAACCAATACACAGCAGCATTTGGATCACTACCTCGAATAGACTTTATAAATGCAGAAATAATATCAAAATGTTGTTCGCCAGTTTTATCATAACGTACTGTATTACTTTGTACTTTTTGTGACACTATATCATTAGTGATTATAATTTTTTCATTTTCATCATATGAGGTAATGATGAGTTCGAAAATATTTAAAAGCTTTCTTGCATCACCACCAGATAACCGAATTAAAGCTTCGGTTTCTTTGAGCTTAATTTGTCGTTTTGAAAGTTGACCATCTTCATTAATCGCTCTTTTTAGTAAAGATTCTAAATCGTCTTTACTAAAGGAATTAAGAATATAAACCTGACAACGTGAGAGTAGGGCAGGAATCACTTCAAAACTCGGATTTTCTGTTGTAGCTCCTATTAACGTCACCCAACCTTTTTCTACCGCTTGTAATAACGAGTCTTGTTGAGATTTACTGAATCTATGAATTTCGTCAATAAATAAGATGGGGTTTTTTGTTGTAAACAAACCACCACTTTGTTTTGCTTTATCTATAACATCTCGTATGTCTTTCACGCCAGAATTAATAGCGCTTAAAGTGTAAAAAGGCCTTTCAGACTCGTTGGCAATAATATTTGCGAGTGTTGTTTTTCCAGTTCCTGGTGGTCCCCAAAAAACCATAGACGCAATAACGCCTTGTTTAAGCTGTTGTGTTAGCACACCTTGCTCACCAACCAAATGTGTTTGGCTTAGATAATCTTTTAACTGTTTTGGTCTTAAACGTTCTGCTAAAGGTTCATTCATAATGTAAAATTACAAAATAGAACGTGACAATATTTCATTAAAACTATAAATGGTTAACTATTTGAGTATAATATTATAAATTTAGCTATGAGCAATTCACAACATTTTAAATATTCAACTGGAGTTATTGCATATCCTATAGCTTTTGTAATGATAATTTGGATTGTATTTTGGATGCAAGTTCGGTTTTTTCATTCAATTAAAAGCTTCGGGATTTACCCTCAAAAACTTGAAGGCTTGAGCGGAATTATTTTTAGCCCATTTATTCATGGAGATATTCAACATTTATATCATAATACAATTCCTCTTTTTGTTTTATCAACAGCATTGTTTTATTTCTATCGAAAGATTTCTTGGAAAGTTTTAATATATGGTATTTTGTTGTCTGGCTTTATTACTTGGTGTATTGGTAGACCAGCAAACCATATAGGAGCCAGTGGCTTAATATATGTATTAGTTAGTTTTATATTCTTTAAAGGCATTTTTGCCAAGCATTATAGGCTTATAGCACTGTCTTTAATGGTTATATTTTTATACGGAAGTATGATTTGGTATGTATTTCCTGTAAAAGAAGGTATTTCGTGGGAAGGTCATTTAGGCGGATTAATTACAGGGTTTGTATTTGCTTTAATTTTTAGAAAATCTATAGCCAAACCTAAGCAGTATGTTTGGCAACAACCAGATTATAATGAAGAGGATGACCCCTTTTTAAAGCATTTTGATGAAAATGGAAATTTCATTGAAAATCTTGAGCCTGAAATTGATGAAATTGTAGAACTAGAATCGCCACCTAAAGTTACTTATATTTTTAAAGAAAATAAAGACAATTAAAGGCGTTGTCTTACAGCTTCGTATAAAAAAGCACCACAAGCTACAGAAACATTTAAAGATTCAATGTTGCCTAATATAGGAAGTTTAGCTTTTTCATCAGATACTTTTAAAACAGATGGGTTGATGCCTTTGCCTTCTGATCCCATGATAATTGCGCAAGGTTCTTTAAAAGAAACATCATATATAGTATTGTCTGTTTTTTCTGTTGCAGCAATAACTTTAATCCCTGAAGCCTGCATATAAAAAACAGCATCTTTAATGTGGTCTACTTTACAAATAGGAATTTTAAATATGGCACCAGCACTTGTTTTTATGGCATCACCATTTACTGGTGCTCCACCTTTTTTCTGAATAATAATTCCAGAAACACCTGTGCACTCAGCAGTTCTAACTATTGCTCCAAAATTACGTACATCACTTAATTGATCTAATAGAAGGAATAATGGAGTTTTACCAGATTCGGTAACATTAATTACTAGATCTTCAATATCATAAAATGTTATAGGAGCTATTTGAGCAATAACGCCTTGGTGGTTTTTTTTTGAAAGTCTATTTAATTTTTCAACAGGAACATAAGAAGAATTTAGTCGCTCCTTTTTTAAAAGGTGTTCTAGTTCTGTAAATAGTTCTCCTCTTAAGCCTTTTTGAAGAAATATTTTGTCAATATTTTCACCAGATTTAATGGCTTCTATAACAGCTCTAATACCAAAAATAGTAGTTTCTTTTTCCATGGTGTAAAGGTAAAAAAAAACCATTCTTTTAAAGAATGGTTTTTTTAGTATTGATTTTATTATTTATCAAGGAGCTGACCAATGTGGGTTTTCATCTTCTAAAAAACCTGTTCTCCAGTGACCTTCATATTTATACACAGTACCAGGATCCCAGCTAAATTCGCAGTCAAAGAAAATTTGATCTACAACTGTACCACTAGTAGTAGTGTATGTACCTCTTGTGATACGACCATTTGTTATAGTTACTGTTTCATCAGCGTATAATTCTGGTGTGTTTGGTTCACTTGAAAATGTCAAATCAGAAAGGTTTACTGTACATTTTGATTTAAGTTGCATCCAATTGTCGTGGTCATCAACCCAAAATGTATTATCATTTGCAGCAGTATTGTATGTACTAAACTGTACAAAATCTCCACCAAAAGCAGATGATAAACCATCTGGATTAAGAGCTACAGCCCACCAGTCTCCTGCAATTGCTTGTACACTTGTTCCTCCTGGATCTTGATCTCCACCTTCATCACAAGAAACTGTAAATAGACTAAGTGCAAATAATAAAACAAAGGTTTTAATTATATTTATGTTTTTCATAATTCTTTAATTTATTTTTTTAATTATTGTCTAGAGAATGTTCTTTCAAAAGTTCCGTAGAATCCACTTGCTGATAATTGCCATCTAAAATGATCATTGTCATCTATATGACCAGGTAAAAAACTTCTTACAGACAAACCGCTAGCTGAAGCATTTTCTTGAAATGGAATGTAGATTTCATCATCATTTACATTAAAAAATGTAATCATAAGTTGATTTGCACCTGTAACACCACCTGCGTTATCATATGTATATTCTCTATCAGAAATTTGTACACAAGTACCTGGACTACCATTAGATCTAGCCCAACTACCAGCTAAAGTATAAATGCTAGGTGTCGTTGACATTACAACAACTGTTCTTGTTGCTGACGCTGTAAAACCTAAATCGTTAACAGCTTCATATGTTATATAATAAACACCTGGTACATTTGTGTCGACAACTAAACTAGTAGTATATGGGTAAGGTGCTCCAGCAAGAGTTACATCTGCTCCTGGATCAACCCAAGCATCACCTTGTGGTATGATTAGTTCTGTATCACCAATAATTTCTAATACAGCATAATCTGTAGTATCACTTACATTATCTGTGCTCTCAGTATCACAAGAGCTAAAAATAAGCACTACAAGGCATAAGAGACTTTTTATTATATTATTTTTCATAATTCGTATCGTTTTTATATTAATTGTTCCACCAGATAGGTGTAGTAATTGGTACAACGGCTGGTGCATTTGCATTTCTACCAGTTTCTTCAGCAGGATATAATAAACGCTGAGGGAAAACACCTCCAGTTACACCTGTAATAGAATATGTAAATTCTCCAGGAACATAAGCCGGATCACTTGCAGGGACAGGGGAAATAGCTGGTATACCAGTTCTATGTTGTTCAAAGTAAGATTCAGCCCCATTTCCAGGATAGCTAGCTATCCATTTTTGAGTGATTATAGATGTTAATCTGTCATCAAAATTAGCACCTGTATATTCATAAACTCCTCCTGATGCAATATAAGATGAACCATCTAGTCCCCATTTATTGAAATTTTCCATTACTGCAGCATCATATAGTACTTTTGCTCCAGAACCTCCATTATAACGTTCTCTAGCTTCTGCTTGCATAAGCAAACTTTCTTCCAAGCTTATAAAATATACTGGAGTTTCAGGATGTAATATTGATACCGCTACTGAGTTAGGACTTACTGTACTATTAAAATCTCCTTGGTCTAGTGGATTACCTGTAGTATAAAATAAAGGTAATCTTGAATCTAAATTGTCAGTTAAATACGAATGCATAGTTGTACTTGCTCTTAAATTCAAAGATGTATTTAATTGTCTTTTATCTGATTCATATAAAGGATTACTAACATTTGGAGCATCAGTAAACCCTGTAAGCATAGCATCTATATCTAAAAATGGTGCGCCAGAATTCAACAATGCAGTAATTCCTGCATCTGCAACAGCAGGTCTTGCTTCTGTTTGACGTAAATAAATTCTAAGTTTTAAAGTGTTAGCAAACTTTACCCAACCAGACATATCACCACCAAAAATTAGGTCATCACCTAAAGGTATATCACCAATAGATTCATCTAAGTTACGACTTAAAGCATCATTAAGATCTGCTATCAATAAATCATAAACATCTTGTCCTGTATTAAAATTTGGTTGAAATATAGCCGGATTATTAGCTTCAGTATAAGGAATGTCACCATACCAATCAACTAACATTTGAGAAGTGTATGTTTCCAATACCGTTGAGATAAGATAATAATTCCAATTCTCTTGAGCTAAAGCTCTTCTTTTAATATTTCTTATATCTAAAAGCGCATCATAAGCATTACGCCAACCAGTCTCAGCAATAGCATCAGTAGTTCCTAATGTATAACTATCTACTACTCTATATTGACTTGACCCAGGACTTTGTGCCCACATTTGTGACCAAATACCACCAATTATGGCCCAACTTGCTCCTTGTACACCAGCTACACCTGTAATACTTCCAGGTAGTTCTACTGGAAATGCTAAGTCATCTGGAGTTAAATTATCGGGATCTCTATTAATATCCAGTTGCGAATCGCAAGCAAATATTATCCCTATTCCTATTAATGCAAATATTATTTTTTTCATTGTCTAATTTTTTATTTATTAAAATGACATTTTAATTGCGAAACCATAAGTTCTTTGAGCAGGGTTTCCTGCAAATTCTCCAAATTCAGTAACTATATCATTACCACCAAAAGTTGTCACCTCTGGATCTACATAAGGGTTTTCATCTGGAGTCCATAATGCTAGATTTCTACCATATAAACTTAGAGATAAACTACTTAATCCAGTATTTCCAATAATTTTTTCTGGAAAATTATAAGAAATTGACATATCACGTAATCTAATAAAAGTTTTGTCTATTACATGATTTACAGCTTCAGTACTTGGGTTGTTACTAGCACTATAATAACCAGTTACGGCACCAAAAGTAATTGGAGTAACATTTTCAGAATATGTACCATCTCCATTGTCTACAACAGAATTAGGAACAATAAATGTATTTCTATCATTGTAAGTTGTAGAAAGTGCATTTCCAGTAAAATTAAGTAATCTAGAAGTGTAAGAATACATTTCTCCACCTTCTTTCCAGTCTATTCCAAAAGAAAGTCTCCAGTTTTTGTATTTAAAGGTATTTTGAAGACCCATTACAAAATCTCTTTGAGAATTACCTATTTTTTGTTCTTCAGTAGATTGCTGAGGTATTCCAGTATTCGGATCTACAACAACTTGACCATCTTCATTAAGAAGAGGAACACGTGCTTGGAATTCTCCTAAAGGTTGACCTTCAATAGCATAAAAATTGACACCAAAAGCACTATTAATTAAAAGTTTATCTAATCCTTCAGGGAGCTTAGTTACTTTATTTTCGTTTTTTGTAAATGTATAGTCAATATTCCAAGAAAAATCATCTGTTCTAACTGGAACTAAACCAAGAGCAACTTCAATACCTTTATTTTCTATATCCATAAAGTTACCAAAAATACGGTTATAACCCGTTGAGTTAGGTAATAAAAGAGATGTAATTGAACCATCTGTTGTTTTTTTGTAATACGCAACATCGGCAGTTACTCTATTATTAAAAAATCGACCTTCAAATCCTATTTCATATTCATCTGTAAATTCTGGTTCAATATCTAAATTTCCTAGTGTTCTTGCAATTTCAAATGAATTTAAACCTGCAAATGGGAAATTTATGTTTCCAAAATATGCAACAGCACTTGCTTGTAAAGCTGAACTCTCTGTTAAGTAAATAGGCGCACTATTTGCTAGAGAAGCATAACCTGCACGAAGTTTTAAGAAATGCTCACCATTATCTATGGCAATACCACTTAGGTTTACCGATGGATAGAAAAATGAATTACTTCCTATAGCTAGAGTAGAAGTCCACTCATTTCTTCCTGTAACATTTAAATAGATACGCTCTTTATATGATAGAGTTGCTGCTCCAAAAGCTGAATATCCTTTAAGTTGACTGTTGTTTTGAGTTGTAATAGGCAATACAGCTGAGTTAGATATTTCATAAAAATTTGGAATATCTAAATTAGTAATTGAAACCTGTAAACTATTAAAATATCTGTTGTTCATAGAAGCACCTAAAGAGGCTTCTAATCCAAAATCTTCACTCAATGATTTATTGTAGTCAAAGCTCAAAAATGTTTCATACTGTCTTCTTTGATCTGTGTACTCAGTTACACCACCAGCATTAGTTGTACCACCTAATAAAGCTTGTGGTGAGCCAGGAGTATAATTAATTACTGCACCATGACTATGACGTGTACCATTTGAAATATCAGCACCAATTTGTAATGTACCTACTAAATTCGTTGCTAAATCATAAGACATATTTATATTACCATAAAAGCGCTCTCTATCTAAAGTGGTTTCATTCTCATTAAGCACCCAATAAGGATTACGTGAATAAGGTGTGTAAAAATTATCATTATTATTAAAAGGATTATTGGTGTAATCCGCTAAATCTAAAACACTAACACCTCTTGGTATTTGTATTAATTCTTGCATAAAACTTTCACCCTCACCAGCATTGTCTCCTTGACCTGTATTTACTGCATTTTGCCTTGTTTGAGCATAATTAGCATTTACACGTAATCTAAATTTATCTCCTGCTATACCGCTATTTAAACTTAGTGTGTTTCTATTAAGCGCATCTGCATCTGTAGGGATAATTCCATCTGTATCTACTCTAGTATAAATAAGAGAAAAATCTGCTTTATCGCTACCACCACTTAAACGTAAAGAGTTAGTGAATGTATTACCTATATCATAAAAGTCTTTGATATTATCTTCAAGATTTTCATAAGGTTTAATTTGCTGAGAAGCATTTACGATTTGCCCCCATACACGAAGGTTTCCATTAAATAATGGCCCCCAAGACCCATTTTCATTAGTTGCGCCTTGACCACCATTTGGAAGACCAGAAAAATCTACACCATTCCAACCTTGTCCCCAACGTTGCTGTAAATGTGGTATTCTTGCTACTTCTAAAAAGTCAATAGAACTATTTAACTCTACTTTTAATTTTTGTCCAGAACGTCCTTTTTTAGTTGTAATAATAATAGCACCACCATTTGCTCTACTCCCATATAATGCAGTTGCTGCTCCACCTTTAAGAATATTTATACTAGCAATAGAATTAGCATCTAAATCATTAATATTTGTTCCACCATCAAATGATCTATTAACATCCGTAGTTAAACCACTAAGACTACTACTGTTAGATGCAGATGAAATAGGTGTTCCATCTATAACATAAAGAGGACCACTTCCATTTAATGAACCATACCCTCTTAAAACTATTTTAGTTGAAGCCCCTGGTTGATTAGGAGCAGAGATATCAACTCCTGCAACTTTACCAGATAAACTTTCAAAAGGGTTAAGTGTTGCTACTTCAGTTAGTTTTTCACCAGAAACTGCAGTCGCCGCATAACCTAATGACCTTTTTTGTTTTTTCTTACCAAATGCTGTAACCACAACTTCTTCAAGAGCTTCTGTGTCTTCTGCTAGTTGAACGTTTATAGTATTTGAAGCTCCTACAGAGACTTCTTGTGTAGCATAACCAACAAAACTAAACACAAGTGTACTACCAGTATTTGCTTTGATGTTATACTTTCCGTCAAAATCGGTAGAAGCACCTGTTGATGTGCCTTTAACCAAAACGGTTGCTCCAGGTAATGGTAAACCAGAATCATCTGATACCGTTCCTGAAATTGTTTTTTCTTGCGCAAAGGTCATTTGCACAACAAACGCTAGTAATAGCGTTAGAATTCCACTAAACTTTGTTTTCATATTTAAATTAATTTGAATTAGCCTGAGCCAAAAGTCATAATAAAAAGTTAATTAAACAATAAATTTTACTTAAAATTTCAAAAAAACTACATGTTTACTGTTTTAGAAGCTAGTAGTTAAGCTTAAATGCACTTTAGAATCGGAGAATTTAAACTTCTGATTTTCAGTTTTTGCGCTTGTATAATTAAATTTAAATAGACCAGCTTTAGTGAGTAATCCAAACCCAAAACCAAAACCGAAAAGCTTCTCTTTAGCATTTGAACTTTGATTTTCAAAATAGGAAGCATCAATTACAGAGTGTACATAAAGACTGTTGTTTAGTTTATATCTGTATTCCGTATTTAAAACAGCATATAAATCTGCTGTTAAGCTGTTTTCTTCAAATCCTCTAATAGAATTAATGCCGCCAAAACGAAGTAGTTCATTTTCTAAATAGGTATCAGAATTTAAAATCGCGCCATTGAGTCTGAGGTAGATGTTGTTTTTTCTATTTAAATTAAATATTTTAAATGAATTTATAGTGAATTTGGATTGGTTGAAGTTTTTATTATTAGTTTTCCGATTACCTATACCAGCTGATATGTCAAACAAGAAATTAGTTGGGAATAGTAAATCATAATTTTGTCGTTTAACATGTGTGTAATTTAAAAAGTACTGATTTGATTTGTAATCATTTATTGAAAAAGAGTTGATATCTAAAAGGTCTGTTGAAGTTGTTGAAGTAATTCCTACTGAAATACTATTGCTAGGATTAATTTGATAATTAATCTTTGCTGTTTGTGATGAGGTAACAAAAGTTGAGTCTTTTTTAAATATATTTAATTCTAGTCCAAGACCTATTGGTGAGCCAAACAAATACGGCATGTCTATTTTAACATCAAATGTTTTCTGTTCGTTCTCATCACTCTTATAAAGTAGTTTTATAGATTCACCAAAATTCAGATTATTTGTTAAGTTTAGATTTAAATAACCATCAAACTCTATTTTACCAGTTTGTTCATTTGTTCCAAAACCTAAAAACCCATCAAAGGCATTACTTTTTGTTTTTTCTACATACATATACAATATGGTAGAATCTTTACTAAATAAAACTTCAGAATCTTTAATCTTATTTGCAAATTGTAGATTGTTTAAGCTTAAAGTTTTTTCTTTTACTTTTTTTAAGTTGAAATTTTGCTTTGGTTTTATTTTTAAATAATGGTTAAGATAAGATTTAGGAAATTTCTCATAGCCTTTAACAACAATCTTATCAATTAGTCTTTTGGATTGTTTAGAAACTGATAAGTCTGCTACTAAAGCAGTATCATCTTTTTTTCTAATATTGGCTAATTGTAAAGTAGAAAAAGGGTCGCCATTATTTGCGATTTCAGAATTTAAAAGCTGTAGAGTGTTTTCAAGTTTTTTGACTTCAATCTCAAAATAACTATCCGTTATATTTTCTGAAATTAAATCAAGCATGCTTTTGTCTATTATACCATTATAATATATATGTATAACATTGTAACGATTTCTTAAATTAAATTTAGCAGTAAAAGTAGAGTCATTTTCTTTCTTTAATTCTAAAAGTATGCTTTCTAAATAGCCAGATGAATTATATTTTTTTTTAAGTCTTTTTATTTCAGAATCAAGAGATAGATAATCTTTATGAGATTTGGTATAAGATATAGAGTCAATAATCTTCGTTTCAATTTCATTTTTCCCGACTACAGACAGGTTTAAAGATTGCGCTAATAAACAATTAGAGCAGATGAAAAGAAAAAGTAGTTGTAAAACTGGAAATTTTATTGACATAAAAATGAATATAATTTTCAAAACTAACGGATTTTGCTAACTAAAAATATATGTAAGCGAAAATAATTTATTAAACTTTTGGAAATTAATTGTTTTCCGTTTGAAAAATTCAAATTTATTTCTACCTTTGCAGCCCTCAAAAGAGAGGGTTTAATAAAATTTATATAGAAATATATGCCAACAATTTCACAATTAGTACGAAAAGGAAGAGCCAAAATAACTAAGAAGAGCAAATCGGCTGCTTTAGATTCGTGTCCACAAAGACGTGGTGTGTGTACTCGTGTTTATACAACGACACCTAAAAAACCTAACTCAGCAATGCGTAAGGTAGCAAGGGTTCGTTTAACAAACGGAAACGAGGTTAATGCATACATCGGTGGTGAAGGACATAACTTGCAAGAGCACTCGATAGTATTAGTTAGAGGTGGAAGGGTAAAAGATTTGCCAGGAGTTAGATATCACATTGTACGTGGTGCTTTAGACACAGCAGGTGTTTCAGGTAGAACGCAACGTAGATCTAAGTATGGTGCAAAACGCCCTAAGAAGTAATTTAAAACTTTAAGAAGAAGACATGAGAAAAAGAGCAGCGAAAAAAAGACCGCTTTTACCAGACCCTCGTTTTAACGATCAGTTAGTGACTCGTTTTGTAAACATGATGATGTGGGACGGAAAGAAGTCTGTAGCGTTTAAAGTATTCTATGATGCAATTGATATTGTAGAATCAAAAAAGACTGATGAAGAAAAAACAGCATTAGAAACATGGAAAGATGCATTATCTAACGTTATGCCTCACGTAGAAGTACGTAGTCGTAGAGTTGGTGGAGCAACATTCCAAATTCCAATGCAAATTCGTCCAGATCGTAAAGTTTCAACAGCAATGAAATGGCTTATCGGTTATGCACGTAAAAGAAATGAAAAATCTATGCCTCAAAAATTAGCAGCAGAAATTTTAGCAGCAGCTAAAGAAGAAGGAGCAGCTGTTAAAAAGAGAGTTGATACTCACAAAATGGCAGAAGCAAACAAGGCATTCTCACACTTTAGATTTTAATTTAAGATGGCAAGAGATTTAAAATTCACAAGAAATATAGGTATTGCTGCACATATAGATGCAGGAAAAACTACAACTACAGAACGTATTCTGTATTATACAGGTGTGTCTCACAAAATTGGAGAGGTACATGATGGTGCTGCAACTATGGATTGGATGGAGCAAGAGCAGGAAAGAGGTATTACCATTACATCTGCAGCTACAACTTGTACATGGCAGTTTCCAATTGAAAACGGAAATCCAACTCCAGATACAAAAGGATATCACTTCAACATTATTGATACTCCAGGTCACGTAGATTTTACCGTAGAGGTTAATCGTTCATTACGTGTACTTGATGGTTTAGTATTCTTGTTTAGTGCCGTTGATGGTGTTGAGCCGCAATCTGAAACAAACTGGAGGTTAGCAGATAACTATAAAGTGCCAAGAATTGGATTTGTTAACAAAATGGATCGTCAAGGTTCTAACTTTATGGCTGTTTGTCAACAAGTGAAAGATATGTTGAAATCTAACGCTGTGCCAATTGTTTTAAACATTGGTGACGAAGCAGATTTTAAGGGTATCGTCGACTTAGTAAAAAACAGAGCTATCGTTTGGCATGATGAAACTCAAGGGGCAACTTTTGATGTTGTCGATATTCCAGAAGAATTAAAAGAAGAAGCTCGTAAATATAGAGCACTTTTAATTGAAGAAGTTGCAACATATGATGAGAACCTTCTTGAAAAATTCATGGAAGATGAAGATTCTATTACAGAAGAAGAAGTGCATGCTGCACTTAGAGCTGCTGTTATGGATATGGCTATCATTCCAATGATTTGCGGTTCTGCGTTTAAAAATAAAGGGGTACAGTTTTTGTTAGATGCTGTTTGTCGTTATTTGCCTTCTCCAACAGATAAAGAAGGTATTGTAGGAACTAACCCAAATACAGATCAAGAAGAAATTCGTAAACCAGATGTAAAAGAGCCTTTTGCTGCATTAGCATTTAAAATTGCTACAGACCCTTTTGTAGGTCGTTTAGCATTTTTCCGCGCCTATTCAGGTCGTTTAGATGCTGGGTCTTATATCTTGAACAACCGTTCAGGTAAAAAAGAGCGTATTTCTCGTATCTATCAAATGCACTCAAACAAACAAAATGCTATCGATTTTATCGAAGCAGGAGATATTGGAGCAGCAGTTGGATTTAAAGATATTAAGACTGGTGATACTATGTCTGATGAAAAACATCCAATTGTTTTAGAATCTATGGACTTCCCAGATCCAGTAATTGGTATTGCGGTTGAGCCTAAGACAAAAGCCGATGTTGATAAATTAGGTATGGCTTTATCAAAATTATCTGAAGAAGATCCAACATTTACTGCAAGAACTGATGAGGCTTCAGGACAGACTATTATTTCTGGAATGGGTGAGCTTCACTTAGATATTATTGTTGATCGTTTAAAGCGTGAGTTTAAGGTTGAAGTAAATCAAGGCCAACCACAAGTAGAGTACAAAGAAGCCATTACACAACGTGCAGAACACAGAGAAGTTTATAAGAAACAATCTGGTGGGCGTGGTAAATTTGCTGATATCGTATTTACATTAGAGCCAGCAGAAGAAGGTAAAGTAGGATTAGAATTCGTTTCTGAAATTAAAGGAGGTAACGTTCCTAAAGAATTTATCCCTTCAATTGAAAAAGGATTCAAAATGGCAATGGTTAACGGACCATTAGCAGGCTACGAAGTTGATGCTATGAAAGTAACGTTAACCGATGGATCTTATCATGATGTAGATTCTGATCAATTATCGTTTGAATTAGCAGCGAAACTCGGATTTAAAAATTCAGCAAAAGCTGCAAAAGCGGTAATCATGGAGCCAATCATGAAGCTTGAAGTAATCACTCCAGAAGAAAACATGGGTGATATCGTAGGTGATTTAAATCGTCGTCGTGGTCAAGTTAGTGATATGGGAGACAGAGCTGGAGCAAAAACTGTAAAAGCAACTGTACCATTATCAGAAATGTTTGGATATGTAACAACATTAAGAACATTGTCATCAGGTCGTGCGACATCAACTATGGAATTTTCACATTATGCTGAAACACCTTCAAATATATCTGAAGAAGTAATTAAGGCAGCTAAAGGTGTTGAAGCTTAAAATTTAAGAAAATGAGTCAAAAAATCAGAATAAAATTAAAGTCTTACGATCATAGCTTAGTAGATAAGTCTGCAGATAAGATTGTAAAAACAGTAAAAAGCACAGGTGCTGTTGTAACGGGTCCAATTCCATTACCAACACACAAGAAAATTTTCACTGTATTACGTTCACCTCACGTAAATAAGAAGTCAAGAGAACAATTTCAATTAAGCTCTTATAAGAGATTATTAGATATTTACTCTTCATCTTCAAAAACAATTGACGCTTTAATGAAATTAGAATTACCTAGTGGAGTTGAAGTAGAGATTAAGGTGTAAGCAAGTAAGACGACGTACTATCGAAAGTAAATAACTTTCGTTACATGTCCTTAACGATCGGTTAAGGAAAAACGGTAAAAATACAATTCAAGGTCGAATGTATTTTCGACCTTGAATTTTTAATAAATAGTAACAATAAATAAATTAATAATTATGTCTGGGTTAATAGGAAGAAAAATCGGTATGACCAGCATTTTCGATGAAAATGGAAAGAATATTCCATGTACAGTAATCGAAGCTGGACCATGTATCGTTACCCAAGTCAGAACCGAAGAGGTAGACGGGTACAGTGCCCTTCAACTTGGTTTCGATGACAAGACAGAGAAAAGTGCTACAAAAGCTGAAATTGGTCATGCCAAGAAAGCTGGTACTTCTGTTAAAACAAAAGTCGCGGAATTTCAAGGATTTGAAGGAGATTACAAATTAGGAGATGCAATAACAGTAGAGCACTTTATAGAAGGTGAGTATGTAGATATTGCTGGAACTTCAAAAGGTAAAGGTTTCCAAGGTGTTGTAAAACGTCATGGATTTGGTGGTGTAGGTCAAGCAACGCATGGTCAACACAACCGTTTAAGAGCTCCAGGTTCTATTGGTGCTGCTTCATATCCTGCAAGAGTATTTAAAGGAATGAAAATGGCCGGAAGAATGGGTGGCGAAAGAGTGAATGTTGAAAATTTAAGAGTATATAAAGTAGTTCCAGAAAAGAATTTACTTGTAGTTAAAGGATGTGTTCCAGGACACAAAAACTCTTATGTAATTATTCAGAAGTAATGAAAGTAGCAGTTTTAGATATAAACGGAAAAGACACAGGTAGACAGGTAGACCTTTCTAAAGATGTGTTTGCTATTGAGCCTAATAATCATGCAGTATACTTAGATGTTAAGCAATATCTTGCTAACCAACGTCAAGGAACACATAAGGCTAAAGAAAGAGCAGAAATTACAGGAAGTACACGTAAAATTAAAAAGCAAAAAGGTACTGGTACAGCAAGAGCTGGTAGTATCAAGTCTGGTGTATTTAAAGGTGGTGGACGTATGTTCGGCCCAAGACCAAGAAATTATAACTTCAAATTAAACAAAAACCTTAAGCGTTTAGCACGTAAATCTGCCTTAACTATGAAGGCAAATGACAAGGCAATTGTTGTATTAGAAGACTTTAATTTTGATGCGCCAAAGACTAAAAACTTTACAGCAGTACTAAAAGCTTTAGATATCCAAGACAAAAAATCATTGTTTGTGTTGGGTGCTTCAAATAATAATGTATATTTGTCATCACGTAATTTTAAAGGGTCTGACGTTGTAATTAACTCAGAATTAAGCACTTATAAAATTATGAACGCAAATAAACTAGTTCTTTTAGAGAGTTCTTTAGAAGAAATTGAATCGAATTTAAGTAAATAAGAAAGTCATGAGTATCTTAATTAAACCTATAATCACAGAAAAAGCAACTATAAACAGTGAGTTAAACAACTGTTTTAGCTTTCAAGTGAATACCAAGGCGAACAAGGTAGAAATCAAAAAAGCAGTTGAAGCTGCTTATGGCGTTTCTGTTGAAAAAGTTCGTACTATAAATGTCCGTCCAGATAGAAGTACTAAGTTCACAAAAACTGGTATTCAACATGGTAAAACAAATGCTGTTAAAAAAGCAATTGTACAACTGGCGGAAGGTGAGACTATTGATTTATACAGTAACATGTAATTAGACAAAAATGTCAGTAAGAAAATTAAAACCAATCACAGCAGGTCAGCGATTTAGAGTAGTTAATGGATTTGACGCCATTACTACTGACAAGCCGGAAAAGAGTTTACTCGTTCCGAACAAAAGATCTGGTGGTAGAAACAGTCAAGGAAAAATGACCATGCGCTATATAGGTGGAGGTCATAAGAGAAAGTATCGTATTATCGATTTTAAACGTAACAAAACTGGAGTTCCAGCAGAAGTTAAGTCTATAGAGTACGATCCAAACAGAACAGCATTTATCGCTTTATTAAACTACCAAGATGGTGAAAAGCGTTACATCATTGCTCAAAATGGTTTACAAGTTGGGCAAAATGTGGTTTCAGGAACTAGTAGTATAGCTCCAGAAATTGGAAATGCAATGCCGCTTAGCGAAATTCCATTAGGAACAATTATTTCTTGTATCGAATTGCGTCCTGGACAAGGAGCAGTAATGGCAAGAAGTGCAGGAGCATTTGCTCAGTTAATGGCAAGAGATGGTAAATTTGCAACAGTTAAATTGCCTTCAGGAGAAACACGTTTAATACTTGTAGATTGTATGGCTACTATTGGAGTAGTGTCTAACTCAGATCATCAGTTGTTAGTGTCAGGTAAAGCTGGTAGAACAAGATGGTTAGGAAGACGTCCACGTACAAGACCAGTAGTAATGAATCCTGTTGATCACCCAATGGGTGGTGGAGAAGGTAAATCTTCTGGTGGACATCCACGTTCTAGAAATGGTATTCCTGCTAAAGGTTATAGAACCCGTTCTAAGACAAAAGCGAGTAATAAATATATTGTAGAACGTAGAAAGAAATAATTGAGATAATATGGCACGTTCATTAAAAAAAGGACCTTACATCCATTATAAATTAGACAAAAAAGTAGCAGAAAATGTTGCTTCAAACAAAAAAACAGTAATCAAAACTTGGTCTAGAGCCTCGATGATTACTCCAGATTTTGTTGGTCAAACAATTGCAGTACACAATGGTCGTCAATTCGTACCAGTTTATGTTACTGAAAATATGGTAGGTCATAAATTAGGAGAATTTTCACCAACAAGATCGTTTAGAGGTCATGCAGGTGCAAAAAATAAAGGTAAAAAATAGTAAGCTATGGGAAGTCGTAAAAAACAAATGGCAGACGCTATTAAGGAAGACAGAAAGAAAGTTGCATTTGCAAAGCTTAATAACTGTCCTACATCACCAAGAAAAATGCGTTTAGTTGCAGATTTAGTAAGAGGTGAAAAAGCTGAAAAAGCACTTCAAATATTAAGATTTAGTTCTAAAGAAGCATCACGTCGTTTAGAGAAATTGTTATTATCAGCAATTGCTAATTGGCAAGCTAAAAACGAAGATGCAAGTATAGAAGATGCAGATTTATTTGTGCAAGAAATTAGAGTTGATGGTGGATCAATGTTAAAAAGATTACGTCCAGCACCTCAAGGTCGTGCACACAGAATTAGAAAAAGATCTAATCACGTAACAGTTGTGATTGGAGCTAAAAATAACACACAAGCTTAAATAGAGATATGGGACAAAAGACAAATCCAATCGGAAATCGTTTAGGAATTATCAGAGGATGGGAATCTAACTGGTATGGTGGAAATGATTATGGTGATAAACTTGCTGAAGACGATAAAATCAGAAAGTATATCCATGCTCGTTTATCAAAAGCTAGTGTATCTAGAGTTATTATTGAGCGTACGCTTAAACTTGTAACCGTTACTATCACTACTGCTAGACCTGGTATTATTATCGGTAAAGGTGGTCAAGAGGTAGACAAGTTAAAAGAAGAACTTAAGAAAATTACTGGAAAAGAAGTTCAGTTAAACATCTTTGAAATTAAAAGACCTGAACTTGACGCATTTTTAGTAGGATCTAGTGTTGCTCGTCAAATTGAGAATCGTATCTCATATAGACGTGCAATAAAAATGGCTATTGCTGCTGCTATGCGTATGAATGCTGAAGGAATTAAAATCCAAATTAGTGGCCGTTTAAATGGAGCTGAAATGGCACGTAGCGAACACTACAAAGAAGGACGTATTCCTTTATCAACATTTAGAGCTGATATTGATTATGCTTTAGTTGAAGCACATACTACTTATGGTAGATTAGGTGTTAAAGTATGGATCATGAAAGGTGAAGTATATGGTAAAAGAGAACTTTCTCCGCTAGTTGGTTTATCCAAAAAGCAAGGAAAAGGTGGACGAGGAAACAAGAATCAATCTCGTCGTAGAAAGTAATTTTTTAAAGAAAAGAAAACATGTTACAACCGAAAAGAACAAAATTTCGTAAGCAACAAAAAGGTCGTATGAAAGGCAATTCTGGAAGAGGGCATCAGCTTTCAAACGGAATGTTTGGTATAAAATCATTAGACTCAAAGTTTATAACATCTCGTCAAATTGAAGCTGCACGTATTGCTGCTACACGTTATATGAAAAGAGAAGGGCAATTATGGATTAAAGTATTTCCAGACAAGCCTATTACAAAGAAACCTCTTGAAGTACGTATGGGTAAAGGTAAAGGTGCTGTTGAGTATTGGGTGGCAGTTGTTAAACCAGGAAGAGTATTATTTGAGATAGCAGGAGTACCTGTAGACGTAGCAAAAGAAGCTTTACGTTTAGCAGCACAAAAGCTACCAGTAAAAACGAAGTTCCTTATAGCTCGAGATTACGAAGCTTAATAAAATAATATTATGAAGCAAACAGAAATTAAGCAGCTAACAGTAGCTGAGTTACAAGAAAAACTTGGCGAAACAAAGAAGAGTTATGCAGACCTAAAAATGGCTCATGCAATATCTCCTTTAGAAAATCCAATTCAGTTACGTAACGTAAGACGTTCAGTAGCAAGAATTGCAACAGAATTAACTAAAAGAGAAATACAATAATTGTATTCTGGCTGAAAGATGGAAAAAAGAAACTTAAGAAAAGAACGTATAGGAGTAGTTACTAGCAACAAAATGCAAAAATCAATTGTAGTTGCCGAAGTAAAAAAAGTAAAACATCCTATGTATGGAAAATTCGTTTTGAAAACAAAGAAATATGTTGCTCACGACGAAACAAACGACTGTAACATTGGTGATACAGTAAAGATCATGGAAACACGACCTTTAAGTAAATCTAAATGTTGGAGATTAGTAGAAATAATTGAAAGAGCGAAGTAATTATGGTACAACAAGAATCAAGATTAAAAGTAGCTGATAACACTGGAGCAAAGGAAGTTTTAACTATCCGTGTTCTTGGTGGTACAAAAAGAAGATACGCTTCTATTGGAGATAAAATTGTTGTCTCAGTAAAAGATGCTACTCCTAATGGAAACATTAAAAAAGGAGCAGTATCAACAGCAGTAGTTGTTCGTACTAAAAAAGAAGTGAGACGTCCAGACGGATCTTATATTAGATTTGATGATAACGCTTGTGTACTTTTAAATCCAACAGGAGAAATGAGAGGAACACGTGTTTTTGGACCAGTAGCTAGAGAACTTCGTGATAAACAATTCATGAAAATTGTATCATTAGCACCTGAAGTGCTTTAATGACTAAAAAGATGACAAAGCTTAAAATTAAAACTGGAGATACTGTTAAAGTAATTGCTGGAGATCATAAAGGATTAGAAGGTAAAGTGCTTAAAGTAGAGATAGCAAAAAACAAAGCTATCGTTGAAGGTGTGAACATGGTTAAGAAACATACTAAACCAAGTGCACAAAGCCCTCAAGGAGGCATTGTAGAGAAAGAAGCATTCATTAATATATCAAACTTATCATTGTTAACTTCTAAAGGAGAAACAACTAGAGTTGGGTATAAAATGGAAGGTGATAAAAAAGTAAGATTTTCTAAAAAATCTAATGAAGTAATATAGTTATGACTTACATTCCAAGATTAAAACAAGAGTATAAGGACAAAGTAGTTTCTGCTCTTACAGAAGAATTCGGTTATAAAAATGTAATGCAAGTACCAGTACTTAAAAAGATAGTAATATCTAAAGGAGTTGGAGCTGCAGTTGCAGATAAAAAATTAATTGATCATGCTATTGATGAAATGACTAAAATTTCTGGTCAAAAAGCAGTAGCTACATTATCTAAAAAAGATGTTGCATCTTTTAAATTACGTAAAGGAATGCCAATAGGCGTTAGAGTAACTTTAAGAGGAGAGCAAATGTATGAGTTTTTAGATCGTTTAATTACTTCAGCTTTACCACGTGTAAGAGATTTTGGAGGAATTAAAGCTACTGGATTTGATGGTAGAGGTAACTACAACTTAGGCGTTACTGAGCAAATTATATTCCCAGAGATTGATATTGATAAAATCAATAAAATATCTGGTATGGATATTACATTTGTGACATCTGCAGATACAGATAAAGAAGCACAATCATTATTAAAAGAATTAGGTTTACCTTTTAAAAAGAACTAAGATTATGGCTAAAGAATCAATGAAAGCCCGTGAGGTAAAAAGAGCAAAAACAGTTGCTAAATATGCAGAAAAACGTAAAGCTTTAAAAGAAGCTGGAGATTATGAAGCATTACAAAAATTACCAAAAAACGCATCTCCTATTCGTATGCATAATAGATGTAAATTAACAGGTAGACCAAAAGGGTATATGAGAACATTTGGTATTTCACGTGTAACATTCCGTGAAATGGCTAACCAAGGTTTAATACCAGGAGTTAAAAAAGCAAGTTGGTAGAATTATAAATTGGTTACAGGTTTGATAATAATATCGAAAACCGTTACCGCAAATTAATAGATATGAATACAGATCCAATAGCGGATTACCTAACAAGAATTAGAAATGCAGTAAAAGCAAATCACAGAGTGGTTGAGATTCCTGCATCTAATTTAAAGAAAGAAATGACTAAAATATTATTCGATCAAGGATATATTTTAAGTTATAAATTTGATGACTCGACAGTACAAGGAACAATTAAAATTGCCCTTAAGTACAATAAAGAGACTAAAGAATCTGTCATCAGAAAAATTCAAAGAATAAGTAAACCAGGTTTACGTAAATATGCAAGTGCTAACGAAATGCCAAGAATCTTAAACGGTCTTGGAATTGCAATTGTTTCTACTTCTCATGGAGTGATTACAGGAAAACAAGCGCAAAGAGAAAACGTTGGTGGTGAAGTATTATGTTACGTTTACTAAATTAGAAAGATATGTCAAGAATAGGTAATAACCCAGTAGGAATTCCAGAAGGCGTAACAGTAGACGTTAAAGAAAACGTAATAACTGTAAAAGGTAAACTTGGAGAATTAACACAAGAGTATTCTGGTGTTGAGATAAAAGTAGAAGACGGAAACGTTAGCGTTTCTCGTTCGTCAGATAAAAAAGACCAAAGAGCAAAGCATGGTCTTTACAGATCTTTAATCAATAACATGATTGAAGGTGTATCTAAAGGATGGACTAAAGAATTAGAATTGGTTGGTGTAGGATATAGAGCATCTAATCAAGGACAAAAATTAGATTTAGCATTAGGGTTTTCTCACAATATTGTTTTAAACGTTGCTCCAGAAGTAAAAATTGAAACAATTTCAGAAAAAGGAAAAAACCCAATAGTAAAATTAACATCTCACGATAAACAATTGGTAGGACAAGTTGCTGCGAAAATTCGCGGATTTAGAAAACCAGAACCTTACAAAGGAAAAGGTGTTAAGTTTGTTGGTGAAGAATTAAGAAGAAAAGCAGGTAAATCAGCTTAATAAATTAGTTATGGCATTAACAAAGAACGAAAGAAGACTAAGAATAAAAAACAGAATACGTAAAGTTGTTTCTGGTACAGAAGCAAGACCGCGTTTAGCTGTTTTTAGAAGTAATAAAGAAATTTATGCTCAAGTTGTAGATGATGTGACTGGTAAAACTATTAGCGCTGCATCTTCAAGAGATAAAGACATTAATTCTGCAAAAGGAACAAAAACAGAAATAGCTGCATTAGTAGGTAAATCTGTTGCTGAAAAAGCACTTAAAGCAGGTGTAGAAACCATTTCTTTTGATAGAGGTGGATATTTATATCACGGAAGAGTAAAATCATTAGCAGAAGGTGCTAGAGAAGCAGGACTTAAATTCTAAGACATTATGTATCAAAAATATAAAAACGCAGAATTAGTAAAACCAAGTGGAATTGATCTTAAAGATCGTTTGGTTGGTGTACAAAGAGTTACTAAAGTAACAAAAGGAGGTAGAGCATTTGGTTTTTCAGCTATAGTAGTAGTTGGAGATGAAGCTGGTGTTGTAGGTCATGGTTTAGGAAAATCTAAAGATGTAGCAACTGCAATAGCAAAAGCTGTAGAAGATGCTAAGAAAAACCTAGTTAGAATTCCTATTATTAAAGGAACTTTACCACACGAACAAAAAGGTAAGTATGGTGGAGCAAGAGTAAATATTATTCCTGCTGCTCCTGGTACAGGTGTAATTGCTGGTGGAGCTGTAAGAACTGTTCTTGAGGCTGTAGGTATACACGATGTATTATCTAAATCTCAAGGGTCTTCAAACCCTCACAATGTTGTAAAAGCAACTTTCGATGCTTTATTACAATTACGTGATGCAAAAACTGTCGCAAGAGATAGAGGTATTTCACTTGAAAAAGTATTTAACGGTTAATTAAATAGGACGATGGCAAAGATTAAAGTAACAAAAGTAAAAAGTGCAATTAATCGTACTAAAAACCAAAAGAGAACTTTAGAAGCTCTTGGGTTAAAAAAAATTGGTCAAACAGTTGAGCACGATGCATCTCCAAGTGTTCTTGGAATGGTAAGTAAAGTTTCACATTTAGTTTCTGTTGAAGAAACAAAATAACAATATAAGATGGACTTAAGTAATTTAAAACCAGCAGAAGGTTCTGTAAAGAATCAAGGCAAAAGAATAGGTAGAGGACAAGGTTCTGGAAAAGGAGGTACTGCTACACGTGGTCACAAAGGAGCTAAATCTCGTTCAGGTTATTCTAAAAAACTTGGTTTTGAAGGTGGGCAAATGCCACTTCAAAGACGTGTACCAAAATTTGGATTTACAAATATTAACAGAGTAGAATATCAAGGTGTAAACTTAGATAAATTACAAGAGTTAGTAGACAATAAGAAAATAAAGGATGCAGTTGATTTTCAAACCTTAGTAGATTTAGGTTTGGCGGGAAAGAATGAATTAGTAAAAATTCTTGGTCGTGGTGAATTAAAATCAAAATTAACAGTAACTGCTCATAAATTTACTGCTTCAGCAAAAGCTGCTATAGAAGCTGCAGGTGGAGAAGCGGTAACTTTATAAGACAACTTAACGTATGAAATTTATAGAAACTTTAAAAAATGTTTGGAAGATAACTGAACTAAAAGACAGAATCATGCTAACACTTGGTTTACTTTTAGTGTACCGTTTTGGTGCTCAAGTTGTACTTCCAGGTATTGATGCAAGTCAATTAGGAGGATTAAGAGATGGTACTGGTGAAGGTATATTAGGATTACTTAATATGTTTACAGGTGGTGCCTTTGCTAATGCTTCAGTTTTTGCACTTGGTATTATGCCTTACATTTCTGCTTCTATTGTTGTTCAGTTAATGGGGATTGCAATTCCTTATTTACAAAAGCTACAAAAAGAAGGCGCAAGTGGACAAAAGAAAATTACACAAATAACACGTTGGTTAACCATAGCTATCTGTTTGGTGCAAGCACCAGGTTATTTAGCAAGTTTACCAACAGCATTCGGTATTCCTCAATCTGCATTTTTATTAGGAACTGGACCATTGTTTTACGTGTCATCTGTTATCATTTTAGTAACAGGATGTGTATTTGCAATGTGGTTAGGAGAGAAAATTACAGATAAAGGTATTGGTAATGGTATTTCATTATTAATTATGGTTGGTATTATTGCAACCTTGCCACAATCGTTTATACAAAATGCTGCATCTCGTTTAGATGGAGGAGGAAATGGTGGTTTAATGATGATATTAATAGAAATGGTTATTTGGTTTGTTATTATTATGGGATCTGTTATGCTAGTAATGGCAGTTCGTAAAATAGCTGTTCAATACGCAAGACGTACTGCTTCTGGCGGATATGAAAAAAATGTATTTGGATCTAGACAATTTTTACCATTAAAATTAAATGCATCTGGAGTAATGCCAATAATTTTTGCTCAAGCAATAATGTTTGTGCCTAGTTTAATTGGTGGATCATCACTTTTAAAAGATTCTACTGCAGGAGCATGGATGCAAGCACAATTCTCAGATATCTTTGGGTTTTGGTATAACCTTGTATTTGCATTGTTAATAATCATATTTACATATTTCTATACAGCAATTACGGTTCCAACAAACAAAATGGCTGATGATTTAAAACGTAGTGGCGGTTTTATTCCAGGGATTAGACCAGGAACAGAAACATCAGAATATTTAGATAAAATAATGTCGCAAATTACATTACCAGGTTCTATATTTTTAGCACTTATTGCTGTGTTCCCTGCAATTATTGTTAAACTTATGGATGTACAAGCTGGTTGGGCATTATTCTTTGGTGGTACATCACTATTAATTATGGTTGGAGTTGCAATAGATACTATGCAACAAGTAAATTCATATTTGTTGAATAAGCATTATGATGGCTTGATGAAAACTGGTAAAAATAGAAAGGCAGTAGCTTAATATATAACTATGGCAAAACAAGCAGCAATAGAACAAGACGGATCAATAATTGAAGCATTATCAAATGCAATGTTTCGTGTTGAATTAGAAAACGGTCACATTGTGACAGCACATATCTCAGGTAAAATGCGTATGCATTACATTAAGTTATTACCAGGAGATAAAGTTAAATTAGAAATGAGTCCTTACGATTTATCTAAGGCAAGAATAACTTATAGATACTAATACGATGAAACCGTAAGGTTCCATCTGACAGATTTAAGATAATAATAAAGTACAGATGAAAGTAAGAGCATCAGTTAAAAAAAGAAGCGCAGACTGTAAATTAGTGCGCAGAAAAGGTAGACTTTACGTCATTAACAAAAAGAATCCTAGATTCAAACAAAGACAAGGGTAATTATGGCAAGAATTGCAGGTGTTGATATACCAAAACAAAAAAGAGGAGTTATCTCTTTAACTTATATCTACGGAGTAGGTAGAAGTAGAGCAGTAGAGATTTTAGCTACAGCTAAAGTAGACGAAAGCATCAAAGTACAAGATTGGACTGATGAGCAAATTGGAGCAATCCGTGACGCAGTTGGAACTTATACTATTGAAGGTGAATTACGTTCTGAAACACAATTAAACATTAAACGTTTAATGGATATTGGATGTTACAGAGGTATTCGTCATAGAGCTGGACTTCCATTAAGAGGTCAACGTACTAAAAACAACTCTAGAACAAGAAAAGGTAGAAGAAAAACTGTTGCTAACAAGAAAAAAGCAACTAAATAATAAATAGACATTAGTCATTAGTTTTAACCGTTAGAGGAATCTGTTCGAAATAGAAATGTTTAGGATTCTAAAAACAAAAAAACTAACAACTAGAAACTGAATAATATGGCAAAGTCAAGTACAAAAAAACGTAAAGTTATTGTAGATGCTGTTGGAGAAGCTCACGTAGCTGCATCTTTTAACAACATCATCATCTCTTTAACAAATAAAAAAGGAGATGTTATTTCATGGTCATCAGCTGGTAAAATGGGATTTAGAGGTTCTAAAAAGAACACACCATATGCTGCTCAATTAGCTGCAGAAGATGCTGCAGGAGTTGCTAAAGAAGCTGGACTTAAGAAAGTAAAAGTTTACGTAAAAGGTCCTGGAAATGGTAGAGAATCTGCTATTAGATCAATTCACAATGCAGGTATAGAAGTAACAGAAATTATCGATGTTACTCCATTGCCGCATAATGGTTGTAGACCTCCAAAAAGAAGAAGAGTATAATTTATATTTTTAGAGAATTAATATCAATCGTTTTTATGGTTGATATTAATTTTTTATATGTAAATTTGCAAACTGAAAAATAACAAACAAGTATCAACGAGAGATCAACGATTTTCGAAGGATAAGATTAAGACCTTAATTCATAATCACTCTCAAAAACAACAATTAAAATGGCAAGATATACTGGTCCTAAAACTAAAATAGCTCGTAAATTTGGAGAAGCTATTTTTGGAGACGATAAAGCTTTCGAGAAAAGAAATTATCCTCCTGGTCAACATGGTGCAAACAAGCGTCGTGGAAAAAAATCTGAGTACGCTATACAATTAGCAGAAAAGCAAAAAGCTAAATATACTTACGGTATATTAGAAAAGCAATTTAGAAACATGTTTAAAAAAGCAACTGCTGCACAAGGGATTACTGGTGAAGTATTGTTACAACTTTGTGAGTCAAGGTTAGATAACGTTGCTTATAGAATGGGATTATCTACTTCACGTAGTGGAGCTAGACAATTAGTTTCTCATAGACATATTACTGTAAATGGAGAGATTGTAAATATACCATCTTACCAATTAAAAGCAGGGGATGTAGTTGCAGTTAGAGAGAAATCTAAATCTCTAGAAACTATTCAAAATGCATTAGCTAACTCTAGCAATGTTTACGAATGGATTACTTGGAATAATGATAAAAAGGAAGGAACATATGTTTCAATTCCTGCTAGAATTCAAATTCCAGAAAACATCAACGAGCAATTCATCGTCGAATTATACTCTAAATAATAAATAATCTTATTGGTATTTGGCCAAAGGATTTATTAGTGGTCTTCAAACTTATAAATCGCGCAACCAAATAACAATTAAAACGAAGACACATATGGCAATATTAAATTTTCAAAAACCAGACAAAGTAATCATGATTGATTCGACTGAGTTTGAAGGTAAATTTGAATTTAGACCTTTAGAACCAGGGTACGGATTAACAGTAGGTAATGCTTTAAGAAGAGTTTTATTATCTTCTTTAGAAGGATTTGCAATAACATCAGTTAGAATAGAAGGTGTAGATCACGAGTTTTCTACAATAGCTGGTGTAGTTGAAGATGTTACAGAAATGATATTAAACTTAAAGCAAGTAAACTTTAAGCGTCAAATAGACGAAATAGATAACGAATCTGTTTCTATCTCAATTTCTGGGCAAGATCAAATTACAGCTGGGGATTTCCAAAAATTTATTTCAGGTTTTCAAGTATTAAACAAAGACTTAGTGATTTGTAACTTGGATCCAAAAGTAAATATTAACATGGAAATTACTATTGAAAAAGGAAGAGGTTATGTTCCTGCAGAAGAAAATAAGAAAGCTACTGCACCAATCGGAACAATCTTTACAGATTCAATTTATACGCCAATAAAAAATGTTAAGTATAGTATTGAAAACTTTCGTGTAGAACAAAAAACAGATTACGAAAAACTTGTTTTTGAAATTCTTACAGACGGTTCAATACACCCAAAAGATGCTTTAACAGAAGCTGCTAAAATATTAATTCACCACTTCATGTTATTCTCTGATGAGCGTATCACACTAGAAGCTGATGAAATTGCACAGACAGAAACTTATGATGAAGAATCACTTCATATGAGACAACTATTAAAAACTAAATTAGTTGATATGGATCTTTCAGTACGTGCATTAAATTGTTTAAAAGCGGCAGAAGTTGATACATTAGGAGACTTAGTATCATTCAATAAAAATGACTTAATGAAGTTCCGTAACTTTGGTAAAAAATCTTTAACAGAGCTTGAAGAGCTTGTAAACGTTAAAGGTCTTAATTTTGGAATGGACTTAGCAAAATACAAATTAGATAAAGATTAATTTTAAATTATAATAATCATATTTTGCTCCTCAAAATATTGAGTTTGGAAGCAAGATGATAAATTAAAAAGTCATGAGACACGGAAAGAAATTTAACCATTTAGGAAGACAAACTGCTCATAGAAAAGCAATGTTAGCTAATATGGCATGTTCGTTAATCGAGCATAAGCGTATCAACACTACAGTTGCAAAAGCAAAAGCTTTAAAGCAATTTGTAGAGCCAATGATCACAAAATCAAAGGAAGATACAACACACAACAGACGTATCGTAATGTCTAGATTAAGACAAAAAGATGCAGTTACAGAATTATTCAGAGATGTTGCTGTAAAAGTTGGAGACCGTCCAGGTGGTTATACAAGAATTATCAAACTAGGAAATAGACTTGGTGATAATGCAGATATGGCAATGATAGAATTAGTTGATTACAACGAAATCTATAATGCTGGTAAAACAGAAAAGAAAACAACTCGTAGAAGTAGAAGAGGAGGTTCTAAACCTGCAACTCCACCAGTTGATACTAAAGCAACTAACGAGGAAGAATAAATGTTAATAAGCATTAATAATATAAAGGATAAACTATTTTAGTTTATCCTTTTTTTTATGCAATTTTGTAAAACCTTTTTTTTAAATGAAATATCAAAAACGTAAAAAAGCCTTAATCCTTCTTTCAGACGGAACAATTTTTCATGGTAAATCTATAGGAAAAGAAGGCACTGCCTTTGGAGAAGTCTGCTTTAATACAGGAACAACCGGTTATCAAGAAATTTTCACAGATCCATCTTATTTTGGGCAACTAATGGTTGCTACCAATGCACATATTGGTAATTATGGAGCACATCAAGATGAAGTAGAGTCTGATACAATTAAAATCTCTGGATTAATTTGTAAAAACTTTAGTTTTAATTATTCAAGAGAAGATGCTATAGAATCTCTAGATAGTTTTTTCGAAAAAAATAATCTTTTAGCAATATCTGATGTAGATACAAGAGCACTTGTAAGTTACATAAGAGATCATGGAGCAATGAATGCTGTTATCTCTACTGATGTAGATAATATACAAGACTTAAAAGAGCAACTAAGTAAAGTGCCAAATATGAACGGTTTAGAGTTAGCATCACGAGTGTCAACTAAGGAACCTTATTATTATGGAGATGAGAATGCAACTTATAAAGTGGCTGCTTTAGATATTGGGATTAAAACTAATATTCTTCGTAATCTAGCAAAAAGAGACACCTATATTAAAGTGTTCCCTTATAATTCAAAATTTGAAGACTTAGAAGCATTTAAACCAGATGGTTATTTTTTATCAAATGGTCCAGGAGATCCAGAACCTTTAGTTGAAGCACAAGCGGTAGCTAAAGAAATTATAGATAGAAACCTACCTTTATTCGGTATATGTTTAGGTCATCAAGTTATTGCATTAGCTAACGGAATTTCAACCTATAAAATGCATAATGGCCATCGAGGTATTAATCACCCAGTTAAAAATTTATTAACCGGAAAAGGAGAAATTACGTCTCAAAATCATGGTTTTGCAATAAGTAGAGAAGATGCCGAACAGCATCCAGATATAGAAATAACTCATGTACATTTAAATGATAATACAGTTGCAGGTATTAAAATGAAAAGTAAAAATTGCTTTTCAGTTCAATACCATCCAGAAGCAAGTCCAGGACCACACGATTCATCATATCTATTTGATGAGTTTATAGAAAATCTAAAAAAATAACATTAGAGAAATGACTGCAGAAACTAATATTTGCTGTCATTTTTTAATTACGAAAATATTATAGGTAATTTTAATGTAATAGTTAAATCCTAATAATTAATTGGTCTAACTATTTTGTAATTTTGCATTCGAAACTTTTTAACGATTTAAAAACACAATTTAATGAGCATTATAATAAATATTCATGCGAGACAGATTTTTGATTCTAGAGGAAACCCAACAGTAGAAGTTGATGTGGAAACCGAAAACGGATTTATTGGTAGAGCCGCTGTTCCTTCTGGTGCTTCAACAGGAGAACATGAAGCAGTTGAGCTACGTGATGGTGATGATGCATACATGGGAAAAGGCGTTACAAAAGCTGTGAAAAATGTAAATAAAATTATTGCTCAAGAGCTATTAGGAACATCAGTGTTTGAGCAAAATCATATAGACACATTTATGTGTGAATTAGATGGTACGCCAAATAAATCTAAACTTGGCGCTAATGCTATTTTAGGTGTGTCTTTGGCAGTCGCAAAAGCAGCAGCTGCTGAGTTAGGAATGCCATTATATCGTTATGTTGGTGGTGTTTCTGCTAATACACTTCCTGTACCAATGATGAACATCATTAATGGAGGTTCACATAGTGATGCGCCAATTGCATTTCAAGAGTTTATGGTAATGCCTGTAAAAGCAAAAAATTTCACTCATGCTATGCAAATGGGGACTGAAATTTTTCATAACCTTAAAAAAGTATTGCACGATAGAGATTTAAGTACAGCAGTTGGTGATGAAGGAGGTTTTGCACCAAACTTAGAAGGCGGAACAGAAGATGCTTTAGAAACGATTGCTAAAGCAGTAGCTAATGCAGGATATACTCTTGGCGATGATGTTATGATTGCTTTAGATTGTGCTGCTGCTGAATTCTACAAAGACGGAAAATATGACTACACAATTTTTGAAGGAGAATCAGGTGTTGTAAGAACAAGTCAAGAGCAAGCAGATTATTTAGCAGAATTGGTTCATAAATATCCAATTATTTCTATAGAAGATGGAATGGATGAAAACGATTGGGAAGGCTGGAAATACTTAACCGATAGAATTGGTGATAAAGTACAGTTAGTTGGTGATGACTTATTTGTGACAAATGTAGAACGCTTATCTCGTGGTATAAATAATGGTATTGCAAACTCTATATTAATAAAAGTAAATCAGATTGGTACGTTAACAGAAACTATTGCGGCAGTAAATATGGCACATAATGCAGGTTATACTTCTGTAATGTCACATCGTTCTGGAGAAACAGAAGATAATACTATTGCAGATTTAGCTGTTGCTTTAAACTGTGGGCAAATTAAAACAGGTTCTGCTTCACGTAGTGATCGTATGGCTAAATACAATCAATTACTGCGTATAGAAGAAGAGTTAAATGTTGTTGCATACTTTCCACAAGAAAAAGCATTTAAAGTGAGATAATAATATTTATTTTAAAACGTATATAAAAGCCCATTCGTTAGTTCGTATTGGGCTTTTGTAATACCAGTAATTGGAAACCTATCGTAGCGATAATTAAAATTTGTTTTAAAAGCCAAGTCTTTATAAATTTTAAAGAGTATTGAGGTATCACTAGAAAATCTATAGTCTTTAAATGCTTTTAATTTTGGTTGGTAGTACGATGTGCTAATAATTGATAAAGTTTTTGTTGGATATAAGCTAAATGATAAATAAGCACTGCCTCTAATATCTTTTTGTAATTTATCTATAACATCATTTGAAGGTTTTTCATACTCATACATAATTAAAGTGCCTACGTAAAACCTATAATTATCATTAGAGCTCAACTTATATCTTGGACCAATACCTATTAAACCTCTAAAATCAATTTGAGAAATGGCATCATATTGAGCCTGCGTAAAAGCTTCTAATTTTAACTTTTTTGCTAGTTTATAATTATAACGTAAGTGTTGAGTTCCTCTGTTTACAAACGAATTACCTTCTAATTTTTGAAAGTTTAAATCATTTATAAATAGCCATAAATTTTTCTTATTAGTGTATTGTATATGCACTTTATTAGCAATTCTAAAAATACTATTTACATTTTTAATCAAACCTATATCTAAGCTAGCAGATCCAGACCATTTAGTAGAATCACTTGGCTTTCTAAGTGATTCTATATTGATAACTTGTGCATTACTAAATGAACAAACAAAAAACAAGACGAAAAACTTCTTAAGCATAATGGTTAATTATTAGTCAAAAATAATAGTATTAAAAGCGTAAATCAAGAATAGAAGCATTAAAATTTTTAAGTGATCAAAGAGTACAATTTGTGTTTAATGCCTATCAATTATATCAATATTAGAATTAATAAATCCTTTAAAAATAGACTTTATAAATCCTTAGATATTTTGTAAATTAGCATTCCGCAAAATAAAAATAAATTTTCAAGATATATGTCAGATAAAGCTACATTAGAAATTAATGGACAAAAGCATGAGTTTCCTTTAATTACAGGAACAGAAAATGAAGTTGCAATAGATATAAAAGCGTTAAGAGGCGTAACAGGTGGTGTTACAACAATTGATCCAGGATATAAAAACACGGGATCTTGTGAAAGTGGTATAACGTTTTTAGATGGAGAAAAAGGAATACTTAGGTATAGAGGTTACTCTATTGAAGAGTTAGCTGAAAAAGCAGATTTTCTTGAAGTGGCATACTTATTAATTTTTGGTGAGTTACCAACTACTGAACAACTAGATACGTTTCATTCAGATATAAAAAAGCATGCGGTTGTTGATGACGATGTGAAAAAGATATTAGATGCATTTCCTAAAACGGCTCATCCAATGGGTGTTTTATCTTCATTAACAAGTGCGCTAACAGCATTTAATCCTACATCAGTTAATGTAGATTCTGAAGAAGAAATGTATAATGCTATTGTTAGAATTTTAGGTAAATTTCCAGTTTTAGTAGCTTGGACAATGCGTAAAGTTAAAGGCTTACCATTAGATTATGGGGATAGCTCTTTAGGTTATGTTGAGAACATTTTAAAAATGATGTTTAAACAACCAAATGAAGAATATACACAAAACCCAATTTTGGTTAATGCTTTAGATAAATTATTAATTCTTCATGCAGATCACGAGCAAAACTGTTCTACATCAACAGTAAGAATAGTAGGTTCGTCACACGCAGGTTTATTTGCTTCATTATCTGCAGGAATATCTGCGCTTTGGGGACCATTACATGGTGGTGCAAACCAAGCTGTTCTAGAAATGCTTGAAGCAATTAAAGAAGATGGAGGAGATACTAAAAAGTACATGGGCAAAGCTAAAGATAAAGAAGACCCTTTCCGTTTAATGGGTTTTGGACATCGTGTTTATAAAAATTTTGATCCTAGAGCAAAAATAATAAAGGTAGCAGCAGATGAAGTGCTTGGTGATTTAGGAATAGAAGACCCAATTTTAGAAATCGCAAAAGGGTTAGAACAAGAAGCTTTAAATGATGACTACTTTGTAAAGCGAAAACTATATCCAAATGTCGATTTCTATTCAGGAATCATTTACAGAGGTATGGGAATACCAACAGAAATGTTTACAGTAATGTTTGCTTTGGGGCGTTTACCAGGTTGGATTTCTCAATGGCGTGAAATGCGTTTACGTAAAGAACCAATTGGACGACCTAGACAAGTTTATGTTGGGGAAAACCACAGACCTTTTGTAGATATTAATAAAAGATAAACTTATCATCCTTATAGAAAAGCTTCATACATAGTTATGGAGCTTTTTATATTTTTAAACACTATGTTAGAACTCAACATTAAAAATGAAACAGGAAGGCTTCGCGCTGTTGTTTTAGGAACAGCAGAAAGCAATGGGCCAACACCTTCTATTGAAGAGGCTTACGATCCAAAATCTATTGAGCATATAAAAGCAGGAACATATCCAGTTGAAGCAGATATGGTTAAAGAGATGGAAGCTGTAGCAAAAGTATTTAAAAAATATGATGTAAAGGTTTATAGACCAGAAGTAATTAAAGACTATAATCAAATATTTTCAAGAGATATTGCTTTTGTAATTGAAAACAAGCTTATTAAAGCTAATATTTTGCCAGATCGCGAACGTGAGTATGAAGCAATTAAACATGTAATAGAACAAATTAAAAGTGATAATGTAATTCAACTTCCAGAAAAATGTCATGTAGAAGGTGGTGATGTAATGCCTTGGAATGATTATATTTTTATTGGTACATACTCAGGTAAAGATTATCCAGATTATATTACAGCGCGAACAAATACAGATGCTGTAATTGCTATTCAAGAATTATTTCCTGATAAAATTGTAAAATCTTTTGAACTTAGAAAATCTAATACAGAACCAAAAAATAATGCGTTACATTTAGATTGTTGTTTTCAACCTATAGGCACTAATAAGGCTATACTTCATAAAAACGGTTTTTTAGTAGAAAGCGAATATGAATGGTTGCTTAATTTCTTCGGAAAAGAAAACGTTTTTGAAATCACCAAAGATGAAATGTATAATATGAATAGTAACGTGTTTTCTATTGCTGAAGACGTCATTATTTCAGAACAAAATTTCACACGTTTAAACACATGGTTACGTGAACAAGGCTTTACAGTTGAAGAAGTCCCATATGCAGAAATCGCTAAACAAGAAGGTTTATTACGCTGTTCTACTATGCCACTAATTAGAGATTAGTTTAGCACTAATTTCTTTACAGTTTTTGTATGTCCAGATTGAAAAACAGCCATATACATGCCTTTATTTAGAGCCTGTAAATTAACTGATGTATTCTGTTGTATTAGGTTTTGCTGAAATACTTGTTTACCTAGAACATCATAAAGTGTGAAAAGAGTAGTATTGCCGTCAAAATTTGACTTAAATGCAATATTTATATTTCCGTTTGATGGATTTGGATACATTGAGATTTCAGATTCTAAAGTTTGAGCATCGATTCCTAAAGTATCAAATGCACCTGCAAATTCCATTAATGCTCCTAAAGAACCTTTAGTCACTTCAAACACATAATTAGGATCCATATTTACTAACAAATCATTTGCCGTATGAGCATATGGCGTTTCGTTTTTTTCATAAAGACCTGTGATAATTTCGCCATTATTTTCAAAAGGAATATAATCTGATGCATAGGCAAAAGAAATTTCTGTATTTAAGTTAGAATATAACCCAATTGTTGTAGCCAATATTGCAGTCATGGTCGACGATTGAGAGTTGTTAGCAGGCGGATTGCTTCTATCTTCTTCACAAACTATTGTGTCATTAGTTTGTCCGCTAATACCTCCAACTTCATCAATGTTAAAAACGACTTTAATGTCTAGGTTTTGAGGATTTACAGTATTATTTACATAATAGTTGCTTCCTATAAGTCCATCTTCTTCACCACTAAAATGAATGAATTTAATAGAATATTCTGTATCGACATCTTTAAGTAAACGTGCTATTTCCATAAGTAACACAGTACCGCTTCCATTGTCATTGGTTCCTGGACCATTTATAGTATCATAATGTGCATCAATAATCACATAAGTGTTTGGGTATAGCGTACCAGTTTTAGTAACAATAATATTATTACTTGTACCAGCAGAATATGTAAAAGATTGTGTAGCAACATTTGTATACCCTAAAGTTTGGTATCGAGATATAATCCAATTTTCTGCATTTGTAAGTGCTGTAGATCCAACATCTTTAATTCCAAAATTTTCAAATGTTGTTAAGTCATTTAGAATATTAGTAGACGATACATTACTTACAATGTCACCATAAAAAGCTTTATAAGTTTGACCACTAGTAGTAAAACTTGTTGTAAAAAACACTAATAGAATTGCATTAAGAAGTAGGTGTTTCATGATTCAGTTAATTTATTTTGATGGCAAAAATAAGATTTTATATTTTTAATTTGAGATGGGATTATTTGCGATATAAAAAGTAGTTGTTAACTAAATCAATATAAATACGTTTGGCCTCATCTTGAGAAACATTTTTTACTTGAAAAAGCGCGTTGGTTTTAAACGCATTAATAATAGGTTTGCTACTACTTGGTCTTCCATAATCATCACTTGCTTTTTTATAATAGGCATAAAGGCGTAGCAGGAAATCTGCTGGAAAAGGTCCTTCAAGTCCATTAATTCGCTTTACAGCATCTTTAAATTCTATGTCTAACTCCTCGGGTGTCATGATTTAGTAGCAATAATACTTTCGCCTCCTTTTACTTTTTGATTAAGAGTTACTTTAATGTTTGCATCTAGTGGTAAAAACAAATCCACACGAGATCCAAATTTTATAAATCCAGAGTCTGCTCCTTGTATTGTTTTATCGTCTACCTTAGCATAATTAACTATACGCTTTGCTAAAGCTCCAGCAATTTGTCTATAGAGTACTTGACCAAAAGTTGAATTTTCTACAACTACAGTTGTTCTCTCATTCTCTTCACTAGCTTTAGGGTGCCATGCAACTAAATATTTTCCTGGGTGATATTTACTAAAAACTACATTTCCAGCAATAGGGTAGCGTGTTACATGTACGTTTAATGGAGACATAAATACTGAAACTTGTAGACGTTTATCGTTGAAAAATTCTTTTTCAAAAACTTCTTCAATAACAACAACCTTACCATCAACAGGAGAAACTACATTATTAGGATTTGTTTGAGTATGTCGTTTAGGGTTTCGAAAAAACTGAAGAATTAACACCAAAAATACAACCATTGTAAGCATTAACAGTGTGCGTAACCATGATAATTGTACAAAATAGTCAATTAAAAATACTGAAAGCACTACAATTACTAGTGTTATAAAAATTATTTTATGGCCTTCTTTATGAAACATAGGTTGTTAGTCTTAAAAATAAATAAATAAATGGTGCAGCAAAAATAACGCTATCTAAGCGGTCAAACAAACCACCGTGTCCTGGCATAATAACACCGCTATCTTTTACATTTGCTTGCCTTTTAAACTTAGACTCTATTAAATCGCCAAGTGTACCAAATACACTTACAATAATACTTAATATTAACCAATTTGTAAAGTCTAATGTGCCAGTAAAATGAGTAATAAAATAACTAGCTAAGCACGAAAAAAATAAGCCTCCAAGAAAGCCTTCAACAGTCTTTTTTGGTGATACACTTGGAAATAGCTTTTGTTTTCCAAAATTTTTGCCAACTAAATATGCGCCAGTATCGTTTATCCAAACTAAAATAAAAGCGCCTAGTAAAAGTAATGGCGTAAATGTATTGTCAAAATTTGCAATTGATATTAAAAATATAAATGCAGTTGTAAGATAGAATGTAGTTACAATAAATCGTTTTGAACTGAATAAAGGAATGGTTTTCTCTGAAAATAAATCTTTTATTAAAAATAGCTGAACAAAAATAGTGATGACTAATAAAATTTGAAGTGCTTCATTAACTCCAGTGTTTACTGGAGAAAGGATAGACCAATAAGCAAATCCTAGATAAAGAATAGTAAAAGCAACATACGGAAAAAAGCTTTTTAATTGAATGAGTTTTTTAAATTCAGCCATACAGATAATACCGAACACAAAAAAAAGAGCGATTACAGCATATTTAGAATATAACGAACCAATTAATAATGCAATGTATAATAATCCTGATAGTGCTCGTGTACCAAGTTCTTTCATCTATAAATCTTCTAAAAGAAGCAAATATAAGTTTTTTGAACTACTTCCGTAAGTAAGGAAGTCTTTATCTTCGGCAGTTTTAAAGTGCTTTATGGTTGTAATGTTAGTAGGAATCTTATCTCTGTTTTTTCCTTTAATACCTCTTAAGCCTTCACCAATATTTTCTACAAACTGACTTGTGGTTGCGTATATAATAAAGTTTGTAGGTAATTCTTTAAGTTTTTTTTCAGCAATTTGGTTAGATGATATTAAAAGAGAACCGTCATTAGAAATTAAATATTCGCAAGTGGATAAAAAATAGGTGCTTTCTGAAATTTGTTTTGTTGCTTTTAAATTAAAATCTTTAAAAAGCTCATTTAAGCGTTCATCAAAAATTAATGCTTGATTATTTTGCCATTGATTTTCTTTTAAAATCTCTTTTAAGCTATTATAAATTTCTTGTATATTTTCACAATACAAAAATTTACCACCATTTGCTTTAAAGTTTATTGTAAAACGTTCGTCTATAGGTAACTTGATATCAGGCATATACTTGCCTCTCTCTTCGCTTTTTATGTTATCTTCTGTACTGTCTTTAAGACCAAAGATTTTACGAAATAGACTCATTTAAGGAATAGCTATTAACCTATATTAATTATAGTATTTATCAAATATAAAAAAACTTAAATTAATGATTAGTTAATTTAAGTTTTTTATAAGATTGTTGATAGAAAATTATTTATTCTTCTTCGTCTTTACCAAAAGGACGCTTTCCAAAAATCTTTTCTAAATTGTCTTTAAAAATCACTTCTTTTTCGAGAAGTACTTCTGCTAATTCTGTAAGCTTATCTTTATTCTTTTCTAATAATTGAATGGCTCTCTGATATTGCTTTTCTATAATATCTGAAATTTCTTTGTCAATCAACTCAGCAGTTTGCTCACTATAAGGTTTTGTGAAGCCATACTCAGACTGACCAGAAGAGTCATAATACGTTAAGTTTCCAACTTTATCACTTAAGCCATAAATAGTAACCATAGCTCTTGCTTGTTTAGTTACTTTTTCTAAATCACTTAAAGCTCCAGTAGATATTTTATCGAAAATTACTTTTTCAGCAGCTCTACCACCAAGTGCAGCACACATCTCGTCTAGCATTTGTTCTGGACGAACAATAAGACGTTCTTCTGGTAAATACCAAGCTGCACCAAGAGACTGTCCTCTAGGCACAATAGTTACTTTAACTAAAGGTGCAGCATGTTCAAGCATCCAGCTTATAGTTGCATGACCAGCTTCGTGAAAAGCAACTGCACGTTTTTCTTCTGGTGTAATAATTTTATTTTTCTTTTCTAAACCACCAACTATTCTATCTACTGCGTCAAGAAAATCTTGCTTATCTACAGCTTTTTTACCATTACGAGCAGCAATTAATGCAGCTTCGTTACAAACATTGGCTATATCAGCACCAGAGAAGCCTGGCGTTTGTTTGGCTAGAAAATCTACATCTAATTTTTCTGATTGTTTAATTGGTCTTAAATGAACTTCAAAAATCTCTTTACGCTCTCTAACATCTGGAAGGTCAACATAAATTTGACGATCAAAACGTCCTGCACGCATAAGTGCCTTATCTAAAACATCTGCTCTATTTGTAGCAGCTAGTACAATAACATTAGTATTTGTACCAAACCCATCCATCTCTGTTAAAAGTTGATTAAGTGTATTTTCACGTTCGTCATTTGAGCCTGAAAAATTGCTCTTACCACGAGCTCTACCTATAGCGTCAATTTCATCTATAAAAATAATAGCTGGTGATTTTTCTTTTGCTTGTTTAAATAAATCTCTCACTCTTGATGCTCCAACACCAACAAACATTTCAACAAAATCTGAGCCAGATAAAGAAAAGAAAGGTACTTTTGCTTCACCTGCAACGGCTTTAGCTAGTAATGTTTTTCCTGTTCCTGGTTGTCCAACTAATAATGCGCCTTTTGGTATTTTACCACCAAGTGAGGTGTATTTTTCTGGATTTTTTAGGAAATCAACAATCTCTTGTACTTCTTCTTTTGCACCTTCTAATCCTGCTACGTCACGAAATGAAGTCTTAATATCTGTTTTCTCGTCAAAAAGCTTTGCTTTAGATTTTCCGATATTAAAAATTTGTCCGCCAGCACCACCACCAGCACCTCCAGACATACGTCTCATAATAAAAATCCATACACCAATAATTAGTATAAAAGGGAGTAATGAAAATATAAAATTGCCCCAAAGGTTTTCCTCAGTATTAAAGGAAACAGGAACGTTTAAATTATTTTCTGCTTCAACATTAGCTAATTTTTCTTGAAATAATTTTAAGTCACCAAACTCAAAAGTATAGTTGGCTTGAGGGCTAACAGAAGGTAAAATATTATTTGGCTTTGTTTTTTTATGTATTTCTTTTTCGAGCGCTTCTTTAGTTAAAAAAACTCTTGCTTCTCTATTATTTATTATTTGAAGTTTATCGACATCACCATCTCTTAAAAAAGTAAAAAATTCTGTAGGTGTTGTTTTTCCAGATGCTTGGCTTCCAAGTCCTGAAAATAGTTGTATTGCTAAAAAAGCAGCTATTATTATTCCGTAAATCCAATACGGACTAAACTTAGGTTTTTTATTTATGTTTTTGTTGTCTTTTGCCATTAATGTTTTTTTAGTAACTAGTTTCTATAGTAGTTGTTTTAGCATCTCCCCAAAGGCTTTCTATATCATAATATTCTCTTACATGTTTTTGAAACACATGTACAACAACATTAACATAATCAATTAAAACCCATTCTGCATTATCACTTCCTTCAACATGCCAAGGATTATCTTTGAGTTCTTTACTTACCTTTTTTTGAATTGAATTTACAATGGCATTTACTTGTGTGTTAGAAGTACCTTCGCATATAATAAAATAATCACAAACTGTATTTTCTATGTCTCTTAAATCTAGAATTGTAATCTCTTTTCCTTTTACATCTTCAATACCAGCTAATACAGTAGTAATTAGTTGGTCAGCATTCGTATTTTTTTTCGCCATTAAATTGATTTAATTTTGTGCAAAGTTATTATTTTTTTAGTTCTTTAGAGTCTTATTTCTCTTAAGAAATTTATAAATTAATATTTGCCATTTATATGCATATAATCAAACTTAATGCCATTGACTCTACCAACTCTTATTTAAGAGCTTTGAGTACTAATGTGCCGTTAGATGATTATACTGTTGTAGTGGCTAAACACCAAACCAATGGTAGAGGTCAAATGGGAACGCATTGGCAATCTCAAGACTCTAAAAATCTTATGGTTAGTGTGTTTAAAGATGTTTCATTTTTAGATGTAGATTATCATTTTTACATAAGTATTGTTGTGTCACTTTCTATATATGATACTTTAAAAAGCTTTAATATTAAAAAATTAAAAGTTAAATGGCCTAACGACATTTTGTCAGAAGACAAAAAAATTGCAGGTGTTTTAATTGAAAATGTCATTAAACAAAACCAAATGCAAGGCTCTATTATTGGGTTTGGTATAAACGTAAACCAAAAAGAATTTACCAATTTACCAAACGCATCGTCATTACATCTTATATCTGGTAAGTTGTTTGATTTAGATGAGGTATTGCATTTAGTTTTAAGTAAAATGAAATACTACTTTTTTTTATTGAAAGAAGGTGAATTTGATATTTTAATATCAACGTACCAAGACCACTTGTTTAGAAAAAACAAACCTTCAACATTTAAAAATACTGAAGGTGTTTTGTTTTCTGGGTTTATTGAAGGTGTTTCAAATTCAGGGAATCTTCAAATACGTCTTGAAGATGATATTATAAAAGAATTTGATTTAAAAGAAGTGACATTACTATACTAAACAGCAGTAGTCATATTTGTTGCTAATGTTTCAATAAATTTACCAATTGGGCCTTTAATCATCATTGCCATCATGGTGTTAAACTCACCATCAAAAGCAAGTTGCACTTCGCTAGTGTTAGCATTTATTTCAGTAATATTACCTGTTAAAGAAAAATCTAATTTTCCGCCAGCAGCACCAAGTACAATTTTGTTAGGCGCTATAGCTTCTTTTTTCTTCAAAATTATTTCTGGCATTCCTTTAAGCGCAAATAAAAATTTGTCGTCTTCTAATACTTCAAACTTGCTAATGTTTTCTGGCATTAATTGCTCGAAGTTTTTGACATCAGATAAAAAATTAAAAGTATCTTGAGGTGATTTATTTACGGTTACTTTTGGAGATTCTAAATTCATTATAAAAATTTATTTATTTGTTGTTATTTGTTTAGAGGTAATGAAAGTGATAACAATCATAACTAAACATATTAACGTGATTATATCAATTTGCGTTCCATTCACTTGGATTGGCATTCCAGCGTGCTAAAATGTCTTGTTCTTTTGATGTGATGTAGTTAGTATCTAAAGCTTGTTCTAATAAACTTTCATAGTTTCCTAAAGTGTTTAAATTAACAGCTTTGTCTTTAAAATTACTTGAAGCAACTTCAAATCCATAAGAGAAAATAGCAACCATTCCTTTTACATCTACTTCGGCTTTTCGCAAAGCTTTTACAGCGTTTAAACTACTTTTTCCTGTACTTATTAAATCTTCTACCACAACCACATTTTGACCTTTTTCTATATAACCTTCAATTTGGTTTTGGCGACCATGACCTTTAGCTTCTGGTCTAACATAAATAAAAGGTAGGTCTAAGTATTCTGCCACTAAAATACCAATACCAATTGCGCCAGTAGCTACTCCAGCAATAACGTCTGGTTTTCCGTAATGAGATACAATATGGTTTGCCATTGTTTCTTTAATATACTTTCTAATGTGAGGAAACGATAGTATTATTCTATTATCACAATATATTGGAGATTTCCATCCTGATGCCCAAGTAAAAGGGTTTTTTGGCTGAAGTTTTATAGCATTTACTTCTAATAAAACCTCGGCAGTTTTCTTTGCGGTTTGTTTGTCAAAAATCATGCTGCAAAATTACACATTTTTGTTGCAATTAAATTTTAAAAACTCATAATATGAATCAAAAAATGATATTTTTACCATTCAAAACTTATATAGCCTAACATGTATTACGTTTTTGTTAATGATAAGCCTATAGTGTTAACTACTAAAATTTCTGAGGAGATTAATTTTAAAAATTATCTGTTAGATTCGGTTAATATAGGTAAGATTATTAAAGATTTAAATACCACGTCTTTAAATGAAGTTAGACTTATTGGTAAGCAAGAAGATAAGCTTCTTAAAAAATTTCTTAAAAAACTACCCAATGTTGTAGCTGGTGGTGGAAAAGTATATAATGTAAAAGGTGACGTTCTGTTTATTTATAGAAATGATAAATGGGATTTACCTAAAGGAAAAGTTGAAGGTAACGAATCTATAGAAGCTACAGCAATTAGAGAGGTTTCTGAAGAAACAGGTGTTAACGGACTTGAAATCACTAAACCTTTAGAGACTACATATCATATTTTTAAGCGTAATGGTAAGTATAAAATAAAAATTACTTATTGGTTTGAAATGAAAACAGAGTTTGCTGGCAATTTATGGCCTCAGTTAGATGAAGGTATTACTAAAGTTGAATGGCTAAATGAAACTCAAAGCCAAAAAGCTTTAGAGAATAGCTACGCCAATATTAAATTATTAGTTTAATTTCTATTTATTTTTAAATTAAAGGTTGAACCTTGTAGGATATTTTGTCATTCCGTACTTGATGCGGAATACACCTTTGATTTTATTAATAGATTCCTGCCTTCGCAGGAATGACAGATACTTATTTTTTTAGAAATCTTTTTCAAAACTACAGATTTCAAATCCATTATGGCTTACTCTATTCTATAAATAGGATATTGCAAATGTGCTTTTTCATAATTACTGGAGTGTTTATAAATCCAATCTAGTTGCACGTACCAATTAGTTTTAAAGGTAGCGTCTTGAGATTTTTTTAAATCGAATTCTTTTTTAAGTTCAGGATTTGTTGCGAGAATCTTTTTTGCTGTCTCTTCAAAAACATAAGGTGAAAAGTATTCTTTTTGCTGTAAAATAGTATCAAAAAAATTCCAATTAAAAAATGAATCTGGTGCCTGAGGTTCTAAAGTTTCTATAAGATAGCGTATTGCTTTTTGATTTGTTTTAATTAAATAATCACCTTCAATAAATTTTAATGCTTTAATGTTTGTAGATACATTGGTGTTGTAATGTTGATAATGACCTTCGTAAGCTTGTGCTCGGGTTTCATAGTCTTTAATTTTGTATGACTCAACTGTTATGATTGTGTCTTTTTTAAACTGAGTCATTTCTACATTATTGAGTTTTAATAAGTCTATAACATTCCATAAGCTTTGAGGAATAATATAAGCTTGAGGAATAACAATACTTTTGCTAGGCTTAAAATAGTTTTGATACGTTACTTTTTTTGTAAAAGGTTTGGTTCTATCATATTTTAAGCGTTGTGCTCCTGTAATTTCACTAGGGATAAAAGAACCTTCATAACCTTTAAAATTTAAGACTGTAGTTTTTGTAGAATCTATTTTCCAGTCTAGAGGATATAGTTCGCCTGGGTTTAAATTGAATGAATTTTCACGAAGAGTTTTTATGGCATTAGTATCTTCATCTACAATAGTAATCATACTTTTCATTAACTCATAAGTACCTTCAACACGCTGCTTGTAAGGCTTAAGCATATGTGTTTCTACCATCATGCCTAGTGTGTTAAATAGTGTTGTGTAGCCTGTTGAATATCTTGGGTAATCCATAAATTGTGAAAACCCTTTTTCTGGAACTTGATTAAAAACATTTACATAAGGCGTAATGTCCCAATTTTTTGTCGCTAGTTTTTGCTCTAATTTTGGCATCATTTCAGTATGTAAATAACTACCTAAATCACCACCAAGTTTATTATGTTGTGTGAATAAATGGGTAAGTGCATATTGATAATCTGCTCCATTGCTTACGTGGTTGTCAATAAATACATCTGGTTGAATTATATGAAAAATTTTAGTAAAAGTCCTCGCATTTTTAGTATCACATTTAATAAAGTCTCTGTTAAGATCGTAGTTGCGAGCATTACCTCTAAAACCATATTCTTTTGGTCCATTTTGATTTGCTCTAGTTGTAGAATTTCTATTTAAACTACCTCCAATATTATAGACAGGAATAGTAACTAATATAGTATTTTTTGGGGTTTCAATTTTTTCTTGAACTATATCTCTGTAAAGCATCATAGTAGCATCAATACCATCAGATTCACCAGGATGAATACCATTGTTAATTAAAATGATGCGTTTGTTTTCTCTAATCTTGTTATAGTCAAATTTTAAATCTGGATTAAGAGTGACCATATGTAGCGGTTTACCAGAATCTGTTTCACCAATAGTTTCTATGTTAACTTCTGAGTAGGCATCGGCTAAATTTGTGTAGAATGTTATAACCTCTTCATAAGTAGCAGTTTCTGTACCTTTACTGTCTTCAAATGCTATAGTAAAGTTGTATGGTTCTTTATTTTTGTCAGAAGTACAAGATGAGATTAATAGTAAAAGAATAACGAGTTTTTTCATGATGAAATGATTATACATCAAACTTAATTAAATTATAATAAATAATTATTCGACTAACTATTAAACATCTTTTTTAAAAATCTTAATTTTGCAATTCAATACATATAAAATGCAACAAACTACAAATACAATTTTAATGATTCGTCCTATAGGATTTAGGATGAATGAACAAACCGCTGTAAATAATTATTATCAAAAAGTAATTGATAATTTATTGCCAGAAACTGTAAATGTAAAAGCACAACAAGAGTTTGATGCTTATGTAGAAAAATTGCGAAATATTGGCGTGAATGTTGTAGTTGTAGACGACACTAAAGAGTATGATACGCCAGATTCTATTTTTCCTAATAACTGGATTTCGTTTCACGAGAATGGTAATGTTGGCTTGTATCCAATGTTTGCAGAAAATAGAAGACATGAACGTCGCGAAGATGTTTTATTTAAGTTAGAAGAACTTGGTTTTAAGATTAATAATATTGTTGATTATACAAGCGCCGAAGATGAATCTATTTTTCTTGAAGGAACAGGGAGTTTGCTTTTAGACCGTGTAAACAGAAAGGCATATTGCGCATTATCACCAAGAGCAGACGAAGATTTGTTTATTGAGTTTTGTGAAGATTTTGAGTATACGCCAGTTGTTTTTACGGCCAATCAAACTGTTGATGGAAAACGTAAAGCCATATACCATACAAATGTTATGATGTGTCTTGGTGAAACTTTTGCTGTAATTTGTTTAGAATGTATTGATGATAAAAAAGAACGTAAAAATGTGATTAAACATCTTGAAGAAGATGGTAAGCAAGTCATTATTATAAACGAAAAGCAAGTCAATAATTTTGCTGGTAATATGTTACAAGTAAAAGGAAAAGATGATAAACTATATTTAATTATGAGTCAAGCTGCATATGATAGTTTAAGCGAGGCACAAATTAAGATTATTGAAAGTCATTGTGAGATTTTGTCTAGCTCGTTAGATACAATTGAAGCTTGTGGTGGCGGAAGTGCACGTTGTATGATGGCTGAAGTGTTTTTGCCTAAAGCTTAAATCAAAATTACTCAGCTGGCTTAATTTTTGGAAGTTCTACATAAAACTTACTGCCTTCGTTTAGAGTACTTTCTACCCAAATACGACCATTGTTTAGTTCTACTAATTCTTTACAAATAGAAAGTCCTAAGCCAGTGCCTTTCTCGTTTTTTGTACCTATTGTTGTGAAGGTACCGTTGTTAAAAAGTTTGTCAATATTGTCTTTAGAAATACCAACACCTGTATCTTCTACACAAATTAAAGATTTACCATTATAATCTCTATTTGAGATTGTAATTATATCACCAACACGACTAAATTTTACAGCATTGGTTAGTAGGTTTTGTACAACGATTTCTGTCATGCTTTTATCTGCATAAACAAAATCACGATGAGACTCATCTATTAAAACAATACGCTTTTGCTCTACTTTTTGCTCAACCAGAGACATTTTATTATGAAACACATCCTGAATATTGAATAATTCTGGTTTAGGTTTTAGGTTTTGCATTTGCGATTTAGACCAATTTAATAGGTTAAAGAGAAGAGAAGAAGCATTATCTGCATTTTCACTTAACTCAGGGACTAAATCATAAAACTCTTCACGAGAAATACTATCTTCTCTTAAAAGATCAATAAAACCTTTTATTGAAGAAATAGAATCTTTTAAATCGTGAGACACAATAGAGAACAACCTGTCTTTTACCTTATTGGTTTCTTCTAAATCATGAGTTTGCTTTGAGAATATCTCATTTTGAAGTTGAATTTCTTGATTTCTTCTTTCAAGCTCCTCATTATATTTAAGTGTGCTTTTTCGTTTTAAATAAATTAATAATAAAATGGTTAATACAGCAATAAAGGCACCAACTAGTATATAAGATATTAGTTTTAATTTTTTAAGCTGATTATTTTTAAGTGTTTCTTTTTCTTGGTTTATTTTATCTAAATCCTCTTTTGTGTCATTAGTTTGCTCATTTTTTATTGAGGTTGTCTTTACTGGAATTTTTGGTTGGTTTTCTGCGTCAATTTCGTTTTTTAAGTCGTAGTATTTGCTTTGCCAGAAAAATGCGTTTTGAAACCTTCCATTTGTAGAATCGAGCTCTTTATGTAATCTGTAGCTTTTTAATAACTCCGTTCTGTTATTTATTTTTTTTGCCAAAGCATAAGCTTCATTTAGTTGAAATTCTGCAAGCCTAACTTTCTTTAGTTGCAAGTTTAAATTTCCAATAGAATTTAATGATCTTAATATACCATCTTCATTTTTAGTATCTCTATTAAACTTTAAGCCTTCAAGCAAATACATTGAAGCTTTATTGTAGTCTTTAAATTGTAGATGTTCATCACCAATTCGTGGTAATATTTCACCTTTTAAAACTTGGTCTTTTTCTGGGTTTAATAAGTCGAGTACTTTTTCGTAGTACTCAATAGCTTTTCTGTGTTCTTTTCTTTCAGAATAAAGTAAAGCAATATTTTTTGTTGAGGTTTTTATTGCGGCACTATCTCTTAAATGTTCTCTTACGTTTAGTGCTTTAAAATTAAACTCTAAAGCTTTATCAATTTGATGTGTATTGTAATAAGCTTCGGCTAAGTTGTTATAGGCAGAGCTGAGTTCGTCTTGAAGGTTTCTGTTTTCAAAAGTTTGAATGGCAGAAAGTGAATGCTCTAAACCAACACTATAATTACCGCGTTTAATTTCTATAAGACCAATGCTATTATTAACCTTAGCAATCCCTAAAGTGTCTTTTAGCTGTTTGTAATATTTTCGTGATTTATTATAACCATCTATAGCATTGTAGTAATCGTCTCTTTGTGAGTATATTAAAGCTTTGTGGTAGTTTACGTCTGCAATACCTTGAGTGTAGTTTAAAGATTTTGAAAGACGTTCGGTTTGGTTAATGTACAATAGTGCTTTTGTGAAATCGTTTGCTTTATACAAAGCTTTTATCAAATGCAAAGACGTATCTACTTTGGTAGAATCTTGTTTTTGATATGCTAATTGTATGGCAAGACTATCTATCTCGTTTGTTTGCGAAAAACAAAAAAGAGCAGAACATAAAACAGCTAAAGTAATTAACTGTTTCATAGTTCTTTAGTTATGTTACAAATTGTAATGCCGTTTGAACGCAAACTTACCTTGAGGGAGAGGATAAGCAAGAATGCAAAATACAATAACAATCCTGTTAAAGGTTGAATATTAAGTATCATCAACGTTTGGGACTTTGATTAATAGCTTACCAAAAATCAATAAAAGACTCATGAAAAGCTAATTTATAGGTTTTATTACCTAAAAATTAGATAAAGTGATAGATGAATTCGATAAAAAAAATGCTATATCGATAAAAGGTAAAAAACATAGAAAAACTACACTTTTGTCGATGAAATGCATGTAGCAATTAAAACACTTGTTTTCAGTATCTTATGTTTTTTAATAAGATAATTATGAGATTGTATTTTGATTACAAAAAAAGAATAAAAATCTTATCTTTGCACACTTAAATTATACACTTAATGAATCTCCAAGAGACTTTAGCACATCACGTAAAACAAGCTGTAAAAGCAATTTTTAATGCTGAATTAGAAACTGTAGAGTTTCAAGCGACTCGTAGAGAGTTTGCAGGAGATATAACAGTTGTTGTGTTTCCTATGTTACGTGTTGTTAAAGGAAACCCTGTGCAAATAGGAGAGCAAATTGGACAATATTTGGTTGCTAATGCAGAAGCTGTAAAAGCCTTTAATGTTGTAAAAGGGTTTTTAAATATAGAAATTATTGATGCTTATTATCTTGACTTTTTTAATGAAATAAAAGATAATAAATCGTATGGTTTTGTAGTGCCAAATGCTGATGATAAGTCAGTAATGGTAGAGTATTCTTCACCAAACACAAACAAGCCTTTACATCTTGGGCATGTTAGAAATAACTTGTTAGGTTATAGTGTTTCAGAGATTTTAAAAGCCTCTGGTAAGAATGTTTATAAAACACAAATTATAAACGATAGAGGTATTCATATTTGTAAAAGTATGTTGGCTTGGAAACGTTTTGGGAATAACGAAACTCCAGAAAGTACAGGACTAAAAGGTGATAAGCTTGTAGGTAATTATTATGTAAAGTTTGACCAAGAATATAAAAAGGAAATTCAAGAGTTAATTGCTCAGGGTCGTACTGAAGAAGACGCAAAAAAACAAGCTCCAATTTTATTAGAAGCTCAGCAGATGCTTTTAAAATGGGAAGCTGGAGATGATGAAGTTGTATCGCTTTGGAAAACGATGAATCAATGGGTTTATGATGGTTTTGATATCACTTATAAAAACTTAGGAGTAGATTTTGATACTTTATATTACGAAAGTGAAACCTATTTATTAGGAAAAGAGTTTGTTGCAGAAGGCTTAAAGTCTGGTGTGTTTTTTAAGAAAGAAGATGGTTCGGTTTGGTGTGATTTAACTGAAGATGGTTTGGATGAGAAAATTGTATTGCGTTCTGACGGAACTGCAGTATACATGACGCAAGATATTGGTACAGCTATACAGCGTGTTAAAGATTTTCCTGATGTTGGCGGTATGGTTTATACTGTTGGTAATGAGCAAGAATATCATTTTAAAGTGTTGTTTTTAATTATTAAAAAACTTGGTTTTGATTGGGCAGAAAACTTATATCATTTAAGTTACGGAATGGTTGATTTGCCTTCAGGAAAAATGAAGAGTAGAGAGGGAACTGTTGTTGATGCCGATGATTTAATTGACGAAATGGCTAACACAGCTGGAGAGATTTCTAAAGAACTTGGTAAGCTTGATGGTTATTCTGATGCTGAAAAGCTGGAGTTATATAAAACCATTGGTTTAGGCGCATTAAAATATTATATATTAAAAGTTGACCCTAGAAAACGAATTTTATTTGACCCAAAAGAGTCTGTAGATTTTCAAGGTAATACAGGCCCTTTTATTCAATATACTTACGCAAGAATACAATCTATTTTACGCAAAGCAGATCTAGAGGCAACATTTAATGCTTCAGATCTATCACTTCATACAAAAGAGAAAGAACTTTTAAAACAAATACAATTGTTTCCTGAAGTAATAAAAAACGCTGCAGAGCATTATAGTCCTGCATTAATTGCAAACTATACTTATGATTTGGTAAAAGAGTTTAATTCATTTTATCAAAATGTATCTATACTTGGTGCAGATAATGTTAATGAAAAAGTATTTAGAGTTCAGTTGTCAAGTACAGTAGCAAACATTATAAAAAATGCATTTGGCTTGTTAGGAATTAACGTTCCTGAGCGCATGTAAGTTTTAAAGATTATTTATTCACCAATATCCTCATTCCATAAATCTGGTTTTTCAGCAATAAATTTTGTCATCAAATCTTGGCATTCTTGATTGTTGGCAATAATGAGTTCTACACCTCTTGATTTTAAAAGTGTTTCTTCGCCCATAAAAGTTTTGTTTTCACCAATAACAACTTTAGGGATACCATAGAGTAAGATTGTGCCAGAACACATTGAGCAAGGTGATAGCGTTGTGTATAATGTACATTCTTTATAAACAGATGCCTTTAGTCTGCCAGTGTTTTCTAGAGCATCCATTTCGCCATGTAAAATTGCAGACCCATTTTGTACGCGTTTATTGTGACCGCGACCAATAATTTTGTTTTTATAAACGATTACAGAGCCAATTGGGATGCCACCTTCATTATAACCCTTTTTTGCTTCGTCTATGGCTGCTTGTAAAAATTTATCTGTCATCTGTAATTTGTAAAAAAAATGAGTTAACTAAGGTAATTGTTTTTATACGCATGTCAAAACAACTCTTTTATATTGTCTTCTTCAGAATCTTCTTCCTTTGTTTCTAATTGCTCAATAAGATGTTTTGGTAAATTATCTTTTTTATAAAATGTTATAGGAACAGGTATTATTGAAGCAATAGCAATAAAGAAGACTAAGGCAATGAGCCTTAATACTTTTTTTATTTTCATGAATAATCAATTTTGTGAAGCATCATTTAATATGATGTTCACCATTAATAAAGGTTTTGTAAATAGATAGAAGTGATTATCTGATGGAGAATGATTGATTATCTTTTTTGAATGAAGAAAAGCCTAAAACTGTTAATTCAATTTTAGATTTATAAGTCAAAAAATTTACTTTTAAAATAGAGTAGCTTTTGGTTTTAAGTTTTTGATAATTGATTAATGCAGATTTAAAACTTAAAGAATAGAAATGATTAAAAGGTTGTGCTTTGTTTGACTTTAAAGCATCAAAATAATTAATCGCTTTTTTATCATTTTTAAAAGTAGATACAACTAATTCGGTTTTTATTATTGATGTAGTTGGTGTATTTGCAAAACCTGAAAAAGAAATAAGGCTTGCCACTAATACTAGCGTAGCTATTAATGTGTATTTTTTATTTAAAAATTGCATATGGTAAAGTTATATAAATTTACCTTTATATTTTAAAGCTTGTTTAATGTGAGCTAAATGATGATTGCCGTGCCATGCATAAACACCTATAGTTTCATCTAGTCTAAAACGTTTGCCGTATTCTGGGTGTATAAATTCGCTTGACAATTCACTCTCTTTAATGCTTCTTAATAGCTTGCCTAGTTTTGCGTGAAGCCCTTTTAAGAGCAACAAAGTACTTGATAAATCATTATCATTATTATCAACTAACATTGCCCAACGGTCTTCAAAATAAGGTCTAATAGTTGGTGAGTCTTCAGTTAAAGCTAGTTTAAATCTAATAATGCTATTCATGTGACTATCTGCACAATGATGTACTACCTGTTTTATATTCCAGCCATTAGGTCTATAAACCCAGTTTAACTCTTCTTGGCTTAATTTTTTTGTTGTGTTTTCTACTTCTTCTGGAAAACGCTCAATATCTTCAATCCAAGTTTCTATTTGATTACTAGTAATAATTTCTGGAGTTTTAAATTCACCTATCGGAAATTTAAGAGCATACAATTTATCAGTTATCATTCTTTATTTTTAAGATTTAATCTATATACATAACCTAAGCTTAACTCGGTAAAATCTGCTTGACCTAGATTTGCATTTATATGTGCAGCAATATATAAGTTATGTTTTGGACATGTATTGTTTGAAAACAAATAATATTTGAGACCAGCTCTTATTGGCACTGTTTTTTTTAATTTATAATAAGAATTAAGTTCTCCTAGTACTTCAATGGTTTCTCCATTTGCATTTTGAAAAGAATATCCTTGATTAAGTTGCCAGTCAATTTTATAAAAAGGTTTATAAAAACTAATACCAATATCAAATTCAAAACCAAAGTGATCTAGTAATAACTCTGCTGAACCAAAAATACCATAATTTGTTGCATATTTATAAGGGTTATCTCTAAAATGTGGTACTTGTTCTTCAATTAAGTATTCGCTTTTTTTTATATAGTCATAATAGTTTTCATAATATCGGTAATATAAACCGCCACCAAGTTTAAAGGTTTTATTTATTATTTTACCTGCTGAAATAGCTACAGAAAATACTTCTCTCTTAGCGTTAAAAGTTTCTGACAATACATTCTGACCAACACCAGCTCTTATAGAAAAGTAGGTTTGGTGTGTTTTAATTTTTATAGGATTTTCAAGAGTTTTATTTGTCTTTGGTTTTGTGTTAATCTGAGCTGAAACACTTGCTAATATCGAATTAAGCCCTTGGTTTGGTAAACGAGTATGCCCATTTGAATGATGAAAGTAACCTAAACCTAATCGCCAATTAATTTTTTTGTTTTTATAAATATCATAATACATAAATGATCTAAAAGACCAATTTAACTTTGTGGTTATGGCTTGGTTGTTTGCATTTGTGGTAGCATCAAATTGAGTGTCCATATAGGATCCACCAGCACCCAAAAATAAGTTCCAACGTTGACTTTTTTTTCTAAATAGACCAAATTCAATAAATGGCATTATAGTATATGCTTTGCCTATTTTTTGAGTATTACCAAAATCTATTATGGCTAGAGAAATTCCTGTTTTAGGATATTTTAATCTATAATACCATTCTTTTTCATTACTAAAATGATATTTACCAAGGTTTAAAACAAAAGCCTTTTGTAAGTTTGTTTCTGGAAAATTTGTATTGGCTTCAAGAGTTTCTCCTATTAAAATTTCTGAAGTAATAAAGAAAGCTGTAGTTTCTTTTTCTTGACAATATGTATGCATTTCTATAAAACATAGAAATAACAAAAACACATGCTTTAGTATGAAATGTTTGGTAGTCAGTACAAAGATTGATTTTTACAAATATAGCGCAAAAGCATTTTGATTTTAAAATTTCACTCTAAAACTAACATTTGGAGTAATACCTAAAGAGCGATTTTCAACCTTATTAATGGTATTGTCATCATCAGTTACATAGTAAGTATTGATACTATTTTTTTTGTCTAAAAGATTCCATATTGAAACTCCAATTGAAGCATCAACAGTTTTACTAAACTGTAGTTCGTAAGTAGCAGATAAATCGGTTCTTAAATAATCTTTTAAACGTTCGTTATTTGGAGTGTTGTATTCAATGAGATTAGTTGTAGTGTTTTGGTTTTCTAAAGGCGTTGTAGTTGGTTTCCCAGAGTGCCAATTTACACCAAGAGCTAATTTTAAATCATCTAAAGTATACGTGCCTGCAAAGGTTAGTGCATGACGTATATCTAAGTTATTTGCAAAAGAATTACCATTGTTTAAGTTATCAAATTTGTAATCGTTTTTACTGAAAGAATAACTTAACCACGTACTTATGGTTTTGAATTGTTTATTAATTAAAAAATCAATTCCTTTTACTTGATACTTACCTATAGCATTTACAAATTGAAACTGATTTTGAAAGCCTTGACTTCTGGTTGTGATGCCTTCTACATTTTTAATAAAAGCTTCGGCACTAATTAATAACTTGTTTTTGTTGTAATGAATACCAACTGCACCTTGTTGGCTTTTTATAATAGGAACATCATCATCGTTATTTGAGAGTATCCAACGGCGTTTTTCTATACCTAAAAAATCATTTTGTAAATCAATAATTTGAGACGTTGTTTGACTTTTAAATTCAGCCAAAAACTCTAGTCTAAAATTGTTGTCTAATTTATGGCTAACAGATAATCTTGGCTCTGTAAAAAATTCAGAAAATTTTTCAATATAATTTGTTCTAATACCAATTCTTGCATAAGTGTTTTTGTTAGCAGATGTAAACTCGGCTTCACCATAAATAGAATGGGTTCTATTAACTTCTTTTACAACACTTCTAAAACTAGGTGTATTTACATCTTCAATATTGCTTACAATAACTTCGTTAAATTGATAACCACCATGCAGTTTTAGGTTTTCGTCTACATGGTTTGTAGCATTAATTTTTATACCTAAATCTTTTACTTCGTTTTCTTGATTTAAACGTTGCGCATTAATTACATCAAAATTTGTAGCATTTAAATCGTAATTAGAAAGATAGACTTGAGCTGTTGTGGTGAGAGTGCTATTCCAGTATTTTAAATATTCTATTGATGAGACCAAATTGTTTTGAATTAATTTATTTTTAAAAACATTATCTGTATTGTTCTCAATCGATTTTTGGTCGTAACTCAGATTGTTATTTATGGTTAAAAAATTAAAACGCAATTGGTCTGTATCTGTTATATCGTACAAAAATTTTGTAGCTATATCGTAAAAATAAAACTCTTCGTTGCTTGAAACAATATTATTAGTACTTTGTTGATTGTTAGAAAAATCTGAGTCTTGAAACACGCGTTGTAAATACTGATCGTATGTTGGTGTAAATATAAAGTCTGTAATAGAACGTCTAGCAGAAACTTGCAGTTCTGTTTTATTGTTTAAGGGAATTTTTGCAAATCCGTCTGCATGAATTAGATTAAAACCAGCTCCTGCTTTAGCTTCTTGGTCTAAGTTATTGGATTGTTGAATATCTATAACACTAGAAACACCATCACCGTATTTAACACTAGTTCCGTTTTTAGATACATTAACAGATTTTGTTAGATAAGGATTAAATGCAGATACTAGGCCAAAAAAGTGTCCAGATTGATGCATTTTAATTCCGTCCCAAAGAATTAAATTTTGATCATGTGTTCCGCCTCTAACATTAATATTTGATACGGTTTCATCAACACTCAAAATACCAGGAAGCGCTTGTATGGTTTGTAAAATATCTGGTTCTATAAGACCAGGTAAAATTCCAAACTTTTCAGTTTCAATAACAATTTTCCCATCACTCTTTTTAAAAATACCTTTGGTTAAATAATTAGTAATTATTATTTCTTCCAGCTTTTGAGTAATAAAACTACTTAATGGGTTTATACGTTTTGATATAACGATGTTATTGTCTTCTAAAAGAATAAAATCTAAATTGGTTTCTTTTTTTAAAAAAGTAATTAATTCAGCAAGGGTTAAAAATTCTTTAGGAAGCTGTAACTCTTTATCTTTTATGGTTTGATCAACATAGGTGAAATTGACTTTGTATTTACCTTCTATGTAGTTTAATATTTTGGCAAGAGGTTGTTTTTCTTTAGAAATGTTTTGAGCGATAACACTACAAACATTACAAAAAAATAAAAAAACAAAAAGATATAAGACACCTTTTTTACTCACTCTTTAGTGTAATGGTATGGTCCGTTTTATTATACGATAAATGTAAAGGTAAAGTAATAGATTTTAACGCAGTTTCTATATTATTATGCGTAAAACTTCCTGTAAATAATTGTGAATCATCAATGCCTTGCATTTTAATTGAGACATTGTATTGTCTCTCAAATTCTTTAAGAACTTCTTTGTAAGGCAAACTTTTAAAACGACTTAGATTATTTAACCAAGAAGGGTTTAATTGATTTTCTTTTTCTGTTGCAATGTATTTCCCATCTATTATTAAAAAGGTGTCTCCTGGATGTAATTTGGTTTGTTTGTTTTTATATAAAACGCCAACAAGACCTTCGTAGCAAATTACTTCAAAATAGTTGTCACGTTGTTTTATGTTAAACTGAGTTCCTAAAACGGTTACTGTGCCTGTTTCTGTTTTTACATCAAATTTTGAGCCTTTAGCAACTTTAAAAAAGGCTTCGCCATCAAGTGTAACTTCTCTGTTTTTATCCCAACTACTTTTATTAAAGGTTAGTGTGGATAAAGCATTTAAGTTTACACTAGAAGCATCTGGTAATTCAATAACTTGTTTTTGAGCTACTAAAGTTTGTACCGATGTGTCTAAGGTTGTTGTATAATAATATGCACCAAAACAAAGTACAAAAATTGCAGCAATTTTAATTGCAGCTTGCATCCAATTATTAGATGCTTTTTGTGGCGTTTTTATAGTATGTAATACCTTACTTAAAGCTTCTTCTGTGTTATAGTCTGAAGCTTTAAAATGTTTTAAGTTAGTGTCTAGTTTGGTTAACGCATCATAATCTTCAAGCTTTTTAAAAGCATCCAATTCCTCAGCATTTAAGCTATGGTCTAACCATTTTTGTATGAGTTCTTCTCTTTTCATTTTATGTATTACATCTATATAACAGTTAATACGTGATAATTCCTACCCTTATAGATTTTCTATATCTTTTCTAAGCTTTTTTAAGGCGCCATAAATACGTTTTTCTACTGCTTTTGTAGAGATATCTAAAAGCTGAGCAATTTCCTTAAAGCGTTTCCCTTCAACACGATTCATTAAAAAAGCAACGCGCTGTGCTTCGGTTAGATTTGCTATAGCATTTTCTAGTTTTTGCATGTATTCCTTTTCTTGTAAAACAAACTCAGGTGTTTCATTAGTATAAGATTTAGGTTTTGTTTGTTGATGTCTATAGACTACTTTTTGATGTGCTATCTCATTAAGCATTAGATTGTTTGCTGCAGTAAACAAGAAACTTTTTGCTTTATTTGGCGGTATCTTTTTGCAGTTTTGCCAAAGTTTTACAAATGCTTCTTGAACTTTGTCTTTTGGATTTAAATGACTTCCAAATTTATAATGTAAAAAGTCATGCAAATCTTTAGAGTATTTGTTAAACAACGATGAAAATAACCGTTCTTCACATATATTATCTTTTATAGGTTTTGACATGTTTTAATACTTGGGGCTAAGTTAAAAAATTAGAGGCTAAGGTAGGAGTTTTTTATTTCTGATTGTTTCATTAATAAATTGACAACCCAAATATTATGAAAACGAAATTAATTTACCTACTTACCTTTTTTGCCCTTTTTATTTTTACTTCGTGTGAAGATGAAGCTGTATTTAACGATAATCCAAACGAGCAAGAAATTATTGTTGCTAACTCTGCATTAACAGAACTAATGCTTTATGCATCTGCAAACGATGGTTCACTTGATGATGTATTAGACAATGCTAATTGTTTAGCAATTAACTTACCAGTAACCATAGTCGTTAATGGTATAACAATTACAATTAGTACACTAGAAGACTTACAACTTATTGAAGCATTATATAATGAATTTGAAAATGATGTAGATACTCTAGAATTTTTGTTTCCTATTACTATAATTTTAAATGACTATACAGAAGTTGTTATTGAAAATGAAGAGCAATTAAACGTTTTTATTGAAGATTGCTCAGAAGAAGTAGAAGTGATAGAATGTGTCGATTTTCAGTATCCAATTTCATTTTCTATTTACGATTCTGAATTTCAAATTATTGATACAATCACTATTGAAAATGACGAAGCCTTATATACTTTTTTAAACGGATTAGATGATGATAATGATGGCGTAGTATTAGCAAGTTTAAACTTTCCAGTAACATTAGTTTATGCAAATGGAGAAACATTAGAAGTAAATAATAATCAAGAGCTTGAAACTGCTATTAATGAAGCAGAAGACGATTGCGAAATACAAGAAAATGATTGTACTGAAGATGAGCTTTCAATGTATTTGCAAGAGTGTTTTTGGAGCTTAGTTTCTTTTAATGGAGATGATAATTATTTAGAGTATGAATTCCATTTTAATGAAAACGGAACTTTTCAAATCATCAATGGTGATACAACAGTTGCTATAGGCGGAAACTGGGAAACATCTTTAAGTGCCAACGGTTATCCAGAATTGGTAATTAGTAACTTAACTGCTTTTTCTGAAGATTTAGAAGGAAGTTGGATTGTAGTTGAATGTGATGATGATAGATTTGAACTTATTAGAGAAACTGAAGGAAACACAACTACAATTGTATTAGAAAAAGAGTGTGAAGACGATATCGATTGTAGCGCACAAGAAATTAGCGCGTATTTACAAGAATGTATTTGGTATGCAGGTACAAACTTATATGATAATATAATAGCAGATACTTTTGAGTTTACTCAAGATGGTATTGTCGTTATTACTAATCCTCAATCAAGCGAACAATTAACAGGAACATGGTCAGTAATTTTAACAGGATCAGGTGTTTTTGTTGCCCTAGATCTACCAGAACCTTATAATGTAATTTCATTAGATTGGTTGGTTGTTGAGTGTAGAGAAGATAGAATAGAAATGCATAACGAAGCTAACCATTTGGTTTTTGAAAGAGATTGTAATGTTGCTATGTATGATTGTGAAAACTTACAAGCTAATATAGGCGATGTTTGTTATGTCGAAAATCAACAAGGTGTTATTAATGCAAATTGCGAATGTGAAGTAGAAGTTACAACAAACCCTTTTGAATGCTTTGAAAGTTTTAACGCAGAACTAGTTGCTTGTAGCGATAATAACGATGGTCATGCCCTATTTAATCTTACTGTAGCTTATGCTAATTGTACACCTGAAGCAGATGTTGTAACCTATTATGAAACATTGCAAGATGCTCAAATTTATGTAAATCCAATACCTAATCCAGAAGCATATACAAATACTACAAACCCTCAAACTATTTATGTAAGAGTTGAAATAGGTGATGCAGTTGGAATTTTTGAAATACAATTAATAGCAGAAAATTGTAACACAAGTTGTAGTGAAACAGATGTTGACGCCTTTTTATACGATTGCATTTGGAATATTGTAAACTACAACGGAAGTGATGATTTTATAATGTATAATTTAGATTTCGAAACCAATTCAGGTATCGTCGTAATTTATACAGCTACAGAAACAATTGATGCATTTTGGTCTACATCACAATCTAATGATGGTGTTATTGTAGAGTTTTCAAATGTAGCAGGTGCAAACATACAAGCTATAACAGGTAATTGGTTAGTTGTAGAATGCGAAGAAGATAGATTTGAATTACACAGAAATAATGATATCATGGTCTTAGAGAGAGATTGTAATTAATTCATTAAAACTGAACCGCTAGTTTTAGTTTTAGTTTTTAGTTGGTTAAAAAAGGGTTGCTTTGCCATAGCAACCCTTTTTTTATGCTTTAATTTATGAGACTTAACTTTATAAATACATCACAATTCTTTAACTTTGCAACTTTCAAAATTTAAATTAAAATATGTTTAATAATTTAAGTGATAAGTTAGATAAAGCCCTACATGTATTAAAAGGACATGGTAGCATAACAGAAGTTAATGTTGCAGAAACTTTAAAAGAAGTACGTAGAGCGCTTTTAGATGCCGATGTTAACTTTAAAATTGCCAAGCAGTTTACTAATAAAGTAAAAGAAAAAGCACTTGGTCAAAACGTATTAACAACCTTACAGCCAGGACAATTAATGGTTAAGATTGTTAAAGACGAACTTACAGAGCTTATGGGAGGAGATGCAGAAGGCATTAATCTTTCTGGTACACCAAGTGTCATATTAATGTCAGGTTTGCAAGGTTCTGGTAAAACAACCTTTTCTGGTAAACTTGCTAATTATCTTAAAAATAAAAAAACAAAAAAACCTTTATTAGTTGCCTGTGATGTGTATCGTCCTGCAGCAATTGATCAATTGCATATTGTTGGAGAACAAATTAATGTCGAGGTTTATAGTGATAAAGGTAATAATGATCCTGTAGCTATTGCACAAGCTGGTATTGCTCACGCAAAAGCTAATGGTCATAATGTAGTGATTATTGATACAGCAGGTCGTTTAGCTGTTGATCAAGCCATGATGGACGAAATATCTAACGTTCATAAAGCAATTCAACCACAAGAAACATTATTTGTTGTGGATTCTATGACAGGTCAAGATGCTGTAAATACAGCAAAAGCCTTTAATGATATCTTAAATTTTGATGGTGTTATTTTAACAAAATTAGATGGTGATACACGTGGTGGAGCAGCAATCTCAATTAAATCTGTTGTAAATAAACCAATTAAATTTATTGGTACTGGTGAAAAGATGGAGGCAATAGATGTCTTTTATCCGTCACGTATGGCAGATCGTATTCTTGGGATGGGAGATGTTGTATCTCTTGTAGAAAGAGCTCAAGAACAGTTTGATGAAGAAGAAGCTAGAAAGCTTCAAAAAAAGATAGCCAAAAACCAGTTTGGATTTGATGATTTTTTAAAACAGATTCAACAAATCAAGAAAATGGGAAACATGAAAGACCTTATGGGCATGATTCCTGGAGCTGGAAAAATGTTAAAAGATGTCGATATAGATGACGATGCTTTTAAAGGTATTGAAGCAATTATTCATTCAATGACACCTTCAGAAAGAACAAATCCTTCAATTATAAACGCAAGCAGAAAAAAGCGAATTGGTAAAGGTTCAGGAACTTCGGTTCAAGAAGTAAATCAACTTCTAAAACAATTTAACCAAATGAGCAAAATGATGAAGATGATGCAAGGCGGAAAAGGAAAAGCAATGATGCAAGCTATGAAAGGCATGAGATAAAATCTCATGCTTTTTTATTTATACTAACAACACAATACAAAACCATGACAATTTTAGACGGAAAAAAAGTAAGTAATGACATTAAAGATGAAATTACCGAACAAGTCAAAAAAATGAAAGCTAAAGGCGAAAAAGTGCCACATCTTGCTGCAGTAATTGTTGGTAATGATGGTGCAAGTTTAACCTATGTTGCTAGTAAAGTACGTGCTTGCGAACGCGTTGGTTTTGAGTCTACAATGGTGCGTTTGTCTAATACAACTAGTGAGATAGAATTGTTAGATAAAATTGAAGAATTAAATGTAGATGATAATATAGACGGATTTATCATTCAGTTACCATTGCCACCACAAATAAATACGCAAAAAGTATTAATGGCTGTAGACCCAAGTAAAGATGTAGATGGTTTTCACCCTGAAAACTTCGGAAAAATGGCATTAGATATGAGTACATTTATTCCTGCTACACCTTTTGGTATTTTAGAACTTTTAGATCGTTATGGTGTGGAAACCAAAGGAAAACATACAGTAGTTATAGGAAGAAGCCACATCGTTGGACGACCAATGAGTATTTTAATGGGAAGAAAAGGGTTTCCGGGAAATTCAACAGTCACTTTAACCCATAGTCACACAAAAAATATTACTCAAATTACGTCGCAAGCAGATATCATAATTTCGGCTCTTGGAGTACCAAATTTCTTAAAAGCAGAAATGGTAAAAGATGATGTTATAATTATAGATGTTGGTATTACGAGAGTTCCAGACGAAACATCTCCTAAAGGATATATTATTACTGGAGACGTAGATTTTGATGCTGTAAGTAAAAAAGCAAGCTATATAACTCCAGTACCAGGTGGCGTTGGACCAATGACTATTGCTATGCTACTTAAAAACACATTACTTGCACGTGAGCAAAGAATGTAATCTTTTATAAATAGCTATATTGCAATATGCAGATGATAGCAATTTCTAGATTTTTTCTATTACAAAGAGTAAGCATTGGTAGTTTAGAACATCTGACACCAATAATTGTTGCAGCCTTATTCTCAATTTGGTTTATTAGGAGAGCTAAAAAACTTCAAAGCTTAGACCAGCAACAAAAAAATTTACATTGGTTTGCAATAGGTGTATCTCTAACTGTTGTATGTTTTCATTTGTATCAAATCTTTAATACCAATTATAATGTAAAAACAGATTTACCTTTATATTTATGTAGTCTGTTAGCATTACTGATTCCTCTTTTTACATACTATAGAAAGTATTGGATGTTTGAGGTTTTAGTATTCTTAATAATTTCAGGGACTTTACAAGGTGTCATAACACCAGATATTCCAGAAGGCTTTCCTAGTTTCGATTATTTTAGATATTGGGTAGTCCACTTAGGACTTCTAATCATCATTTTTTATGCGATTTTCGTTTTTAAAATGAAACCAAAGTTTAAAAGTGTCTTTAAATCATTTTTTGTACTTCAATTTTATGTGCTTATTATAATAGCTACCAATTATATGTTAGATGCTAATTATTTTTACTTAAATAAAAAGCCGGAATCGGCGTCGTTATTAGATTATTTTGGCGATTGGCCATATTATATAATTGTAGTGCAAATTATTGTAATTCCACTTTTTATGCTTATTTATTTGCCATTTTATATCTTTAAAAAGCAGAGTAAATTGCATTAAAACCTGAATTACTCTAGTTAGTTGAATTATAAATGATTAAAATTCTATGAAATTAAAAAAGTAGGATTAGTACTACGACTAAAATCTCTTCAACTTAAATTTTTGTGAATGAGCTAAAACAATAATTTCATCTATTTTTTTTATGTAACTTTAAAACTGTAAAGTACAATTTGCATTCCCTTAAGTATTTTATATAATAGCATTTTATTTGGTTGATTAATAGCTATATCAACCCAAGTTTACACTAACAATGTAACCGTATTATGTTTGGTTTTATTAATTAAATCCAATCATTATGAACAACTTTGCTATTACTTCATGTCAAAACTTATTAAAATGTTGTACAAATTCTTTTGTATCCTTAATTCAAGTCAAAAAACAGTTACTGTTCTTTTTGACTTTTTTGTTTTTATTTGGGTCTTATGTTAACGCTCAGTACTGTAATTCTTTTGGAGATGCTACTGATGGGTATTTTACATTAACTAGACTGGTTCAATTTAATACCATTAATAATCCTTCTCCTAATGTAGATAACGATTATTCTGATTATACAGGAATGTCAACAGATGTTTCACAATCAGCTACATATGAATTAACGGTTAATGTAAATACAGACGGTGATTTTACTGTTCATTCTTTTGCTTGGATAGATTGGAATCAAGATGGAGATTTCAATGACTCAGGAGAAACGTACGACCTCGGATTTGCTGATGATAATAATGGGAATGAACCTGTTTCATTAGTGCCTTTGTCTATAACTGTACCCAATAATGCAGCTCTTGGGTCAACTAGAATGAGAATTTCTACAAGATATAATACTAATCCAGACGCTTGTGATACTGATTTTGATGGTGAGGTTGAAGACTACTCACTTAATATTTTAGAAAATGATTGTGCCAATCCAATAAATGAGTCGCCTTCTTGTAATGCATTTAAAGTTATTGTAGTTTTAGATGAATCGGGTTCAATTGATAGTGCTCAAGGAGATGTAGAAGCCGCTGCATTAGCTTTAGCTAATGCTTTAAAAGATACAGGAGCACAATTAGCTTTTGTAGAATTTGCAACATCCGCAGATATACCAACTTATGGTGGCTTTACAGGTTATAATTTAGTGAACCAAGCATATATAGATGGTCTAAACCATCCTTCAACAGGTATCGTAGCTAGTTTTGGAGATCGCTCTAATACAACAGGTGAATTTACTAATTGGGAAGATGCCTTAAGAAAAGCAGTCACGCTTAACAATACAATGACAGCAGATATTGTGTTATTTATGACTGATGGAAATCCTAATAGATCTGTCAATGGTAGTGGTGATCCTACTACTTCAGGAGATCACGTTCTTGATGCTGTAGATGAAGCTTGTACTTTAAAACAATCTGGAGCACATTTATTCGCTTTAGGTGTTGGAGCAAATATTAATACTAATAATCTTATAGCAGTTACAGGACCAATTCTTGATGATGGACCAGGTGATCCAACAGAAACACCATTAACAGCAGATTATGGGTTAATTTCTTCTGGTGATTTAACAGCTTGTTTTTTAGATATAGCACAAAACTCTTGTAATAACGATTTACAATTAGATAAAACAGTATATGCTGGCCATGATGGAGATGGCTCTGGATGTAATGGGTTAAAAACAATTCCTAATCCTAACGATTCTAAAGTAACCTATTGCTTTACAATTACAAATGCTGGTCAGCAAACCATTAGCAATATAGATTTTAGTGATTTAGATATTAATATAGATGAAAATAATTTATTAAACGGACCATTTTTAACTACGATGACTTCTGGTCAAACAAAAACATATTATTATCCAACTACATTACCAGTAAATCAAATATTCCCTTTCAATAATACGGCAAATGTAACAGGAGAAACTCCAGGAGGTGCTCCTTTAAGTGATAGTAGTTCAGCTGAGGTAACAGAGTCATTGTGTAACCCAGAAGCTACGTGTAATAGTTTAGCAGATGTACTAATTGAGAGTTGCTTAGCAACGATTCCTTCAGAATATGATGCAGGAAACACAGATGCAGAAATCGCAGATATATTCTCAGGTGTAACAACCTGTGGAACCCCAGGAATTACACATTTAGATTCTAACTCTTCAGGTGATATTTGTGCTTCAGGAGCTACAATTACAAGAACATATTATTTAACAGATGATGGACAAAATATAGCAGAATGTCCAAGAAATTTTGTTTTCAATGCAACACCATTGAGTGTGAGCTGTCCAACAAACAATGTAGACTTACCAGCATGTAGTACAGAGCAAGAAATAGCAAATGCTTATGCAACATGGGCAGCAGGTTTTACAGTTAACGGTGGTTGTAATGCAGATTCAAATTTAGCACAGTTACCATCTTTACCAGCATTTGTATGTGGTGGTGGATTAGACTTTAGTTTTGAGTTAAGTGCAACAGACGATTGTAACACAACACCATTAACATGTAGTTCAAGCTTTAAAGTAGCAGCAGCAACACCATTGAGTGTGAGCTGTCCAACAAACAATGTAGACTTACCAGCATGTAGTACAGAGCAAGAAATAGCAAATGCTTATGCAACATGGGCAGCAGGTTTTACAGTTAACGGTGGTTGTAATGCAGATTCAAATTTAGCACAGTTACCATCTTTACCAGCATTTGTATGTGGTGGTGGATTAGACTTTAGTTTTGAGTTAAGTGCAACAGACGATTGTAATACAACACCATTAACATGTAGTTCAAGCTTTAAGGTAGCAGCATCAACACCATTGAGTGTGAGTGATGTACAAAGTACAGATGTAGATGCATGTCTTTATGAGACACAGCAAGAATTAGATGATGCATTTGCGTTATGGTTACAAGGTTTTGGATATATAGGAGGCTGTAATCCACAAGCAACAGGTTTAGAAGGCTTAACAGCACCAAGCTTATGCCCAAGTGATAGCTCAACACCAGCAACACAAGTTTGGATTAATGAACTTCATTATGATGACGATGGAGGTGATACAGGAGAGTTTGTTGAGATTGCTGGAACTGCAGGTTTAGATTTAACTGGTTATTCAGTAGAGTTTTACAATGGAAATGGAGGCGCATTATATACACCAACATTAGCTCTTACTGGAATTATAGATGATGAAGCTTCAGGTTTTGGAGCGTTATCGTTTTTAAGAGCAGGTATACAAAATGGAGCACCAGATGGCATGGCTTTAATTGCTCCAGATAATTCAGTAATAGAATTTATAAGTTATGAGGGTTCATTTATGGCTACTAGCGGAAATGCAAATGGTATGTCATCAACAGATATAGGTGTTACAGAGCCTGGATCGACACCAGAAGGAGAGAGTTTACAAAAAACAGGAACTGGAAGTGCAGGAGCAGATTTTGCATGGTCAGGACCATCAGCAGAAAGCCCAGGAAGTTTAAACTCAGGACAAACGCTAGAAGCACCTTCAGATGGTGGTAATTCTGTGTCAGTTACTTATACAGTTACAGATGATTGCGGAAGCCAAGATGATTTGGCAACATTCACGCTTATACCATCACCAGTATTAGAGGTGAGTTGTCCAACAGGTGTGTTGTTAGATTCGTCATCATCAGAAGCAGAGATATTAGCATCTTATAATTTATGGAAGGATAGCTTTGAGTATACAGGAGGCTGTGAAGTAGATGATAATATAGGTTCTATTCCACCATTACCTTCGTATGATTGTGGAACAGGAGTGAACATTAGTTTTGATTATATAGCAACAGATAGGTGTAATCCAAATGGGGTAACCTGTAGTTCAACATTTGTTGTACCAGGCGTAACAGGATTAACAGTAGCATGTCCAACAAATGTTGATTTACCAGCATGTACAAGTGCGGCAGATATTTTGTTAGCATATAATACATGGAAATCAGGCTTTGGTGTAAATGATGGCGATAATCCAACATCAAATATTGCAGATATACCAGCACTTCCAGCTTATGAGTGTAGAGTAGATGTAGATTTATCATTTACCTTAACGGCTTATGATGCATGTAATCCAAATGGAGTAAGTTGTACATCAACGTTTAAAGTAGGAGCAGCAGATGCATTAGCATTAAGTACAAAGCCAGACGATGTAATAACGGATGCTTGTGTAAATCCAGCAGATGAGTTTGCAGCATGGATACTTGCACTAGAAAATATGACAGCATCAGGCGGTTGTAATGCCGATGTTGAGTATTCAGTAGATTTAACAACACTTTCAGTTTTAGGGTATTGTAATACGTCCCCTCAAGTAGTGACAGTAGATATAAAGGCAGTAGACGATTGTGGTGAGACTTTACCAGTAACAGCAACCTTTACAGTTCCAGCTTACACAAATGATTTAGCACTAGTAGGAGATTGTCCAACAGACAATGAAGTAGATGGTTGTTCTACCAACGTAGAGATAGGAATAGCATTTGATATATGGAGAACAGCAGTGTTATCTAGCTTTAGTGCATCAGGCGGTTGTAATGCAGATGTAGAATATATAACAGATGTAGATGCGTTACAAGCACCAACACAATGTGGTGCTGTGGATCAAGTAGTGTCGATAGATGTTAAAGCAACTGATGATTGTGGAGAGACCTCAGTAACAACATGTAGTTTTACAGTTAGAGCATTTGAATCTACTTTAGTTTTAGATGAAGTAGCTCCAGAATCGTATCCATCATGTGATTATGCATCACAGATTGAATTAGATGCAGCATTCCAAGATTTCTTAGATAAGTTTGGATACACAGGAGGTTGTGATGCAACAGAAGGATTTGAGTCACAATATTTGGCGCCAGACTTATGTACAGGCGGAACCGTAAATGTTAAGTATACCGTTACAGATTTATGTGAAACTCAAGAAGAATTAGCGAGTTTTGAAATAGTACCATCACCAGTATTAGAGGTGAGTTGTCCAACAGGTGTGTTGTTAGATTCGTCATCATCAGAAGCAGAGATATTAGCGTCTTATAATTTATGGAAGGATAGCTTTGAGTATACAGGAGGCTGTGAAGTAGATGATAATATAGGTTCTATTCCACCATTACCTTCGTATGATTGTGGAACAGGAGTGAACATTAGTTTTGATTATATAGCAACAGATAGGTGTAATCCAAATGGGGTAACCTGTAGTTCAACATTTGTTGTACCAGGCGTAACAGGATTAACAGTAGCATGTCCAACAAATGTTGATTTACCAGCATGTACAAGTGCGGCAGATATTTTGTTAGCATATAATACATGGAAATCAGGCTTTGGTGTAAATGATGGCGATAATCCAACATCAAATATTGCAGATATACCAGCACTTCCAGCTTATGAGTGTAGAGTAGATGTAGATTTATCATTTACCTTAACGGCTTATGATGCATGTAATCCAAATGGAGTATCATGTACGTCGACTTTCTCGTATGATACAGATAAAACAGCACCGCTTATACCATCTGCTCCAGGAAGCTTGAGTATTTGTGCTAATGATGCAATTCCTGCTCAGGAAAATTTAACAGCATTTGATAATTGCGATGGAGAGATAATAGTTAGTCCTACACAGGAAATAGTTAACTTAGAAAATGGTTACAATATTGTTAGAGAATGGACAGCTGTAGATAGTTGTGGTAATGCATCAGATACGCAAACACAAATCATATTTGTAAATGATTTACCAGAGGTAGAAGCTGAAGCTCCAGTATGTGATGAAATTTTTGGAACATACTCTGTAGTTGTTAATGTATCAGAAGGTAATGTAACAACTGATATAATAGAAGCAGTAGCTACAAATAATAATAATGGAACTTGGACAATAAGTGAGATTCCAGTAGATACGCCAATTAATATCAAGGCAACAACAGCAGTTGGTTGTATGAGCACAATATTAGTAGAAGCGCCAAATTGCATATGTATTGAATTAGATTTTACATATACAGATGTGTCGTGTTATGGTGAGAATGACGGAAGCATAGTTATTAACTATGTAACTCCTGGAGCTATTATAACTATAAATGGCGTGACATATGATGAGTTTACTGATAGTTATTCTTATGGACCAGGTGTTTATACTATTATTGCTCAATTTAAAGAGAATACAGACGATAGATGTATTATTGAAAGAACGATTACCATTGAAGAGCCAGTACAAGTAGGTTTTGATTTCTCTTATACAGATATAACGTGTTATGGAGCAAATGACGGTTCAATAACAGTAACTAATTTAAGTGAAGGTGCTGAATTAACAATAAAGTTAAATGGCTTAGGACCAAATTTAAATGGGCAAGATTTGAGCCCTGGAACTTATATTATTGAAGCAACGTTACCAGATCCAGAATCTGAAACAATTATAGCTAACGGCTACCAGTTAAGAGCTGTTACACCTTGTAGTAAAACAAGAATAGTAACTATTTCAGAACCAGCAGAACTGACTTGCTTAATTGATGCTAATTTTAATATGAGTGATTTAGAATGTGTAGAAACATCAGAAACATATTTAACAGCATTATTTAATGGAGGAAATGGAAATGTAACTTATTTATGGGAATTGTTTGCTTTGAGTAATTCATGGTCAATTACATCAGATGAAACAGAATCTATAGTTTATTTTAAACCAGGGTTAGGAACTGCAATATTTAAGGTAACAATAGTTGATGATAATGGATGTATTTCAGAATGCACAATTCAAGTTGATTCAGGATGTAAGAAGAAATCAGTAAGAACCTCTAGTTCATCATTTTTTGATTTTTCTCCTATTGATGGCTCTAACACTCAAGCTCAATTTAAACAAAGCTCTTTAACTGTATATCCAAACCCAGTAAGAGATGTTTTAAACATTAAGTTTAATCATGAGATTAATGCTAAAATGAATGTTCAGGTATACAATTTAATGGGTAGAGTAATGTATAATAAAGATTACTCAGATTTTAATGGCGAAGAATTGAAAATTAATTTTTCTAAATTCCCTAGCCAGTTGTATTATGTTAAAATAGTAACTGATAACGGAACTGTAATTAAGAAAGTTGTATTAGATAAATAAATGTAAAATCATTGATTTAATAGCAGTTTTCAACACCTTTAACCATTTGGTTAAAGGTGTTGTTTATTATAATATTTTCTTTTAATCTTTTTTCTTTGTTATAGTGTAAATAGCGAAAACTTATGTGAAAATTACGGCTATACTTATGGTAATAATGCTTCTTGTGTGCATAATGGTTTAGCTTATTTTCTTTTACAATCAATTTTCCAAGTAGGATAAACAATAGTTTCAGTTTTATCTACCCATTCACCAATCCATTTGTAGCCTGATTTACTTATATCATAAAATGTTAATCTAAAAAAACCTTCAGTACCGTTAGGAGCTTTTTGGTCTTTATATAGAATGATTTTTCCATCCTTTTTGTTGCCTGTCCAAGTAGGAAGTGTATTAGGTATGCCTTTGCTAGAAAAAAAGTGAACATACCATTTGCTACTATCTGTATTAAATTGTCTAATACTACCTGAATGTGTTCCATCTGCTTTAAGTGTTTCGTCTTGTATAGCCATTCCGTTCATAATATATTTCCATCGCCAAATCATATCAATAGGGTCATTCCATGTACCATCTTGTTTTCGAGTTGTTGATTTACACTCGCACAAACCAATTAGAGCTTGGTAATCTTTTATTTGTTCAGGTGCTTTTGGATTTGCTTTTCCAAATGGTAGTTGTTCTGAGGCATCGTAATTATATTGAGCAAATACAAACGAAGACATTGTTAAGGCAAAACATAAGAGTAAACTTTTCATAATATATAGTTTTAAGTTGAATTCAAATCAACATAAAAGCTACACATAATGCTAGATAATTGCAGAGAGTACAGTTTTATTTGCAGTAAGCTTGGTTAAAGAAAACCAAATATTTTAGTTTAGAAAGTCTTTTACAGTTTTGAGATTACTTTTAGAGACTTGTATTTGTGTGTTATTTTTAAGAATAAGATTTGGAGTGCTGGCTAAGTTTAACTCTTTGGCTAGTTTCATGTTAACGATAGCTTTTCTATGTACTCTTAAAAAATGATGACTCAGTTTTTCGTCAAGAGCTTTTAGTGAGCTTCGCATTGTATAAGTTTCATTTGTAGTAGTGTGTACTTTTACACAATAATCGTCAGCTTCAATCCAGCAAATGTTTTCAACAGGAATTATTTTACGTTTGTTTCCTATTTTAATATTCAAAATTTTTGCTTCATCGTTTATGTTTGAGCTTAATTGCGTGTACAATTTTTTGTTAGTTAATTTTAATTCTGCAAGTTCTTGTACTTCAATTTGTAATTTTTCATTTATAAAAAACAAATATGAAATTATGGCAATAGCAATATAGCCAAGCGTATAAATAGGTGCTTTTTGATACATAAAAAATGGAGCATAATCTAAAAATAAACTTAATAAAGAAAAAGAATCACCTGAAGTATATATTTGGCTTATTGAAATTATTATAATATTTATAAAGACAAGACCAAAAATGACTAATAAAAGCTTTGATAGTCTGACTAAAGAAACAATTTTTGTTGCCATAGATTTTATATACCAAATAAGAGGAAAAGATAAGAGCATCCAAATAATCCATCTATAAGATTGGTTCTTTAAAATGGAAAAGAAAGTAACATCATCTGCTATAGTAAACCTTTTGATGTAATACAGTTGCTGAAATGTTTCAAAAATAATTGCAATAGTTAACACTAAAGCAATGATGATAATGCTTTGCTTTGAATTTGATATGCTTTTAAAGAGCTTAAACATTATTCAATAAGTGTTCTTTATTTTTTAGATGGTTTTGGAATATAATTTTTTACAGAATCTTCAATTAAAACCTGGAGCGATTTTAATTCATCGTTTGTTAATTCACGGTATTCGCCAATAGGCACGTCTAGTTTTATATTCATAATTCTAACACGTTTTAAGGTTTGTACCTCGTAGTTTAAATATTCGCACATACGACGAATTTGCCTATTGAGACCTTGAGTTAAAATTATTTTAAACTCATAAGTTCCTAACTTTTTAACTTCACATTTTTTAGTTGTTCTATCTAAGTCTTCTATATAAATTCCGCCAGCCATGCGCTCAATAAACGTTTGGGATATTGGTTTGTCTACAGTAACAATATATTCTTTTTCGTGATTGTTACTAGCTCGCAATATTTTGTTTACAATATCTCCATCATCAGTTAAAAGTATAAGACCTTCACTAGGTTTATCTAATCTACCTATAGGAAAAATACGTTTAGGGTAATTAATAAAATCAATAATATTGTCTTTTTCAACACGCGTATCTGTCGTGCAAACAATACCAATAGGTTTGTTAAAAGCTAGATATACAAAGCTTTCTTTAGTGTTTTTTATAAGTTGTCCATCAACATGAACTTCATCGTTTGGCGCAATTTTAGTTCCCATTTCTGGCACGACTCCATTTATAGTTACACGACCTGCATCTATAAGTCTGTCTGCCTCTCTACGTGAGCAATAACCTACTTCGCTTAAAAATTTATTAATTCGTTTTAAATTCTGTGCCATAACTTCAAAAGTACAATAAACTAATCATTTATAAAGTCTAAAATATGCTGATTTACTTCTAGAGACCTTAAAGAATGATTGTATCCACTTGTTGTAATTAACTTTGAATTGATGTATTTTTCATTAAAGTTTAAAGCATCTTTAAAAGGAATTATCATATCTTTTTTATCATGGATAATTAAGCCTTTAGTTTTTATGTTTTCTGAAAACTTAGCAGCATCAAAATGGTTTGGTTTATGATTAAAGCGTTTTAAAACCAGCTTATCTATATGTTTTGAAACTCTGTTGCTGTAACTCATCATTTGCTTGTACCTATATAGTACACCATAAAAATTTGAAGGCGCGCCAAGTAATACTAATTTTTTTATAGTTGGTATTTTATATTTATGCTGAAAGAAAACAGTAGCCATTCCGCCTACCGAGTGACCAATAATTGTATCTACTTTAAAGCTTTTAGCAACAACATTGATACATTCAGAATACAATAATGCATTAAATAGTTTTCCGCTTGAGTTTCCATGTGCAGGTGCATCTAGTGCAATTATATTATAATTAAATGGCTTTAAATGTTCAATTAAATCTTTCCATCGAAATGAATTACTTTCCCAGCCATGAGCTAATAAAATAGTGTCTTTTTTGCCTTCCCAAAGATAAGTCATGATTGAAACATTTTCATAGCTCAATCGCTTTTTTGAGGCAGTATTTAAGTAGTTGTCTTCAAGTTTGGTTGGTTTGCCTTCTCTTGGCGTAGAAAACAACTTGATTGCCATTCTAGCTGAAATTTTAGGAAAGCACACGCCTATGGCGTTTATAAAAAAACCAATAATTTTTGGAATCATATGTACTATTAATCTTCTCTGTTAACTAAGTCTATAGAAAAGGCTGGTTTGCAAATAGCTATATATTCGCAAGCTTCAGAAAATGGATTAGAGTATTGTACTCTTGTGTTTTTTTTTATTTTAATAGATTGACCAGCTTCAAGAACTACTGTGTCACCTTCAATAATAAATTGTTTTTTGCCACTAATAATAAAAGTATATTCGTCAAATTCTGGAGTTTGAAAAGGTTCGCTCCAACCAGAAGGAGCAATCATATGAGCAATACTTACTTTAGAATTACCATCTGTTGCCATGCCAAAATGCTCTTTTATAACTTTTCCGTCTGTAGTAGGAACAATAAAAGGAGAATTTTGTATTGTGTATTTTTTGTTTTCTTGTGACATACTTTTAGTGTTTGTATTATTACCAATGCAGCATAAAATACTTAATCTTTGCTCCATCTGGAATTTGAACTGCGTCAATATTTAAATTCATATCAAAGCGTAAATTTGCTGGTAATTCTTTTTTATCGATTGTAAACGAAGCATTAATTTCGTTTACAGAAATTACAACAGAATTAATTAGATTATCAATTCTTGAGATTGTATAATTATCTTGAATGTCTTTAAAAACACTAAGTTTGGTTATGTTTTTATCTGTTTTATAACGCGGATCTATAATTTGAACACTTTCTATAACCGAAGTAGAATCTAAAGCTTGGCTTGGTGTAAGTACTAGTAGTTTTTTTCCAGTTGTATCAAAGATGTCTATTTGATTAGCGTTACTAATAAATTCATCTCCTTTAATAGATTTTACTATTGAATCATTGTTGTAAATAGTATTTAAATCTTTTACTTGTGTAGAATCTGTAAGTAAACCAATATTATGTTTGGTAACTTGAAAAGGGTCTTGTTTTTTTTCTGAAGTACAACTTGCAATCAATAATGCAAGAGTAATAAGGCTTAATATAGATTTGTTCATTTTTGTTGTAATAATTTTAGATTATGAGAGCTGTTAAATGTTTATTTAAGCATTTTAGTTAAAATGCCTAAAACACTTCGTATTACTGTTGGGCTACTTAATACTTTTATAATTGGATTTTGTCTAGTGCTTGCTCTTCGAGTACGTTGTTTAGTTTCTGCTTTTTTGAGTGCTTCTTTTTCTTTGCGAGCTTTTTCTTTTGCTTCTTCAGCTTCTGCAACATCTATTTTTTTGTTGAGTAATTCATAAGCACTTTCTCTGTCAATTTCTTGATTGTATTTTCTAACAAGTTTAGATTTTGAAAGTAAGCTGCCAAGTTCAGACTCGGTTAAAATATCCATTCTACTCATTGGTGCTCTCATCATTGTAGCTGCCAATGGTGTTGGTTTTCCTTTTTCATTTAATGCAGAGACTAAAGCTTCTCCAATACCTAAAGAGGTTAATACATCTGCAGTATCATAATACTCTGTATCTGGATAGTTTTGAGCTGTAAGTTTTATTGCTTTCCTGTCTTTGGCAGTAAAGGCACGTAGTGCGTGTTGTACTTTTAATCCCAATTGACCTAAAACATTTTCTGGCACATCTGTTGGGTTTTGAGTTACAAAATACAAGCCAACACCTTTACTTCTAATTAGTTTAACAATGCTTTCTATTTGATTAAGAAGTGCTTTAGAAGCTTCGTTAAATATTAAATGCGCTTCATCAATAAACATAATAAGTTCTGGTCTTCCGCTATCACCTTGCTCAGGAAAAGTAGAATATATTTCTGCTAACAAACTCAGCATAAACGTTGAAAATAGTTTTGGTCTATCTTGAATATCTGTTAATCTAATAATGTTTATATAACCTCTTCCGTTATCATCAACACGTAGTAAGTCATCAACTTCAAAAGATGTCTCTCCAAAAAATAGAGCAGCACCTTGTTGCTCTAATTCTACAATTTTACGTAAGATTGCTCCAGTTGAAGCGGTTGAGATTCTACCATAAGCTTCAGTGAATTCTTTTTTGCCTTCTTGTGTTGCGTATTGCAAAACCTTTTTAAAATCTTTTAAATCTAATAAGGGTAATTTGTTGTCGTCACAATATTTAAATATAACAGCAACAACACCAGACTGAGTTTCAGATAAATCTAAAATTCTAGAGATAAGCACAGGTCCAAATTCACTAACTGTAGCACGTAAGCGCACACCATCTTGTTCAGAAAGCGTTAAAACTTCAACAGGAAAGGATTTTGGATTAAATGGTAGTCCTATTTTCTCATGGCGCTCGTCTATTTTTTCATGTCCAGAACTAGGTTGTGCCAGTCCACTTAAATCACCTTTAATATCCATGAGTATTACAGGCACGCCTTTTTCACTTAAATTTTCTGCTAAAACTTGAAGTGTTTTGGTTTTTCCGGTTCCTGTAGCACCAGCAATTAAACCATGTCTATTCATAGTTTTTAAAGGCACATTTACATAGGCATCTTTTATTGTTTCTCCATCTAACATTGCAGAACCTAAGGTTATATAGTCTCCTTTGTTTGTATTGCCTTCTTTAATATGATTGAAAAAATCTTCGCTTCTATTCATGAATTAAAATTTTGTATAAAAATACTAATCTTGTGCTAATCCACTGGAAATCTTTTCAACATTTTAATAAGAAACTTAAATCTGTCAACTATCTTTGCCGCCTATGACAAGAAGTGAAAGACAAGAGTTATTAGATAAGGGGTTGTTGTTGCCTCTAATGGAGGAGTTTTATACAATTCAAGGTGAAGGTTTTCATAAAGGAACTGCTGCTTACTTTGTAAGAATTGGTGGTTGCGATGTTGGTTGCCATTGGTGTGATGTTAAAGAAAGTTGGTTAGCAGAATTGCATCCACCTACTGAAACAGAAAAAATTGTTGAAAATGCTGTAAGGTATAGTCATACAATTGTTGTTACTGGCGGCGAACCATTAACTTGGGATATGGGACCATTAACTGAGCAGTTAAAAGCAAAAGGGGTTCAAACACATATTGAAACGTCGGGAGCTTATTCTTTATCTGGTACTTGGGATTGGATTTGTTTATCACCTAAGAAGATGAAATTACCTAAAGAAGATGTATATGCTGAAGCTCACGAACTAAAATGTATTATCTATAATAAAGATGATTTTCGTTTTGCTGAAGAGCAAGCTGCAAAAGTAAACAAGGACTGTATTTTATATTTACAACCAGAATGGAGTAAGCGTGATAAAGTGGTTCCTGAGATTGTAGATTATGTGATGGCAAATCCTAAATGGAAAGTATCATTACAAACACATAAGTATTTAAATATACCTTAAATTCAGTATTCAGTATTCAGTATTCAGTATTCAGTATTCAGTATTCAGTATTCAGTATTCAGTATTGAAAAGTATTATTCTTTAATAAATCGTTTTATTGATCTACCAGAATTATTATGAAAATCTATAATATAACTACCAGACGATAACTCACTAACGTCAAACGCATATGCTTTCACTATGTTTTGAGGAATGATATCTCGGGTTAATTGCTTTATAAATTTGCCAGTTACATCGTATAATTCTATAAGAATATTGTCATCACTTTTATAGTTAATTGTAAACTCTAGATACTCTTTTATTGGGTTTTCAAGAATCTTTATATCTAAGTGAGTTTTATCTGTGTTTTTAACGGTTTCTATATTTAAAGTTTCATTAGTGTATTTGTAAACTGTAGTTCCAGAAGCATAAGCTGTAGTTGAGTTAATAATAAAAATTCTATTTAGGTTATGCCCAATGTTTAGATTGTTCCATGTTTGTCCGCCATCTAATGTTTCGTAAAATCCAGTAGTGTGTCCGCCCATCCATCCATGGTTTTCGGTAATAAAACCAACCGCTTGTATAACTCTTTCAGGGGCATCATAGCTATTCCAATTAACACCGCCATCTGTTGATTTAATTAATTTTCCGGTATTGAGACCTGCTGCTTCAATTGATCCAAACATAATGTTATTATTTCCTTCTAAAGTTTGAAGTTTCCATACATAATCTCCAGGATTATTTGTGTTGTATATTTCGGTCCAAGAAGATCCACCATCTGTAGTTTTTAATATTAATCCACCAGTATTGTTTCTTCCAGAAACAAATCCTGTCGTTTCATCTAAAAATAAAACTTCAACTAAAGCATTAGCATAACTAGACATATCTATAAACGACCAAGTGTTTCCGCTATCTGTAGATTTTATAATATGTGCAGGTGTAAAATAGGCACCACAACCATAAATTGTTGAACTGCCAACAGTGTCTAACCCACAAATTGCTGTTGGATTTGGTGAAATGTTAGTAACTTCAACCCAATTGCTGCCGCCATCAATGGTTTTAAAAAACTTGCCATTTAAAGTTCCTAAAAAACCAACATTCTGATTTAAAAACTCAATATTTCTAAAATAAAAACTACCACCAAGGCTAGCTTCGTTTACTTGTTCTGTCCAATTTAATCCACCATCTGTAGTTTTGTAAACAGATGCATAATAGCCATTGGCTGCCCAACCTAAATTTTCATTTAAAAAGAAAACATCATCAAAGCGTTGGTTGTTTGGGTTTGAAATTATATTAGGAGTTACTTGCCAAGTTGGCTGTGCAAATAAATTTAAGTATGATAAGATTAATACTAGCTTTATAAGTTTCATTAAATTACTTTTTACTTTCACTTTACTAAGTTAAAATTCTATTTTTAATTCTATTAGTTTTATTTAATATCAAACATGTGTTTTTTAGTTATAAATTATAACTAATTAATGTTTTTATGTTTTAATTATGAAACTTTAAATTCATATTTGTCATGTAATTAGTAGTAAAAATATTAAAAATATAAAGTTATGTGCGGAATTGTATGTGCGTTTGATTTAAAACAAAAGAGTGAGACTTTAAGACCACAAATATTAGAGATGGCAAAAAAGATTCGCCATCGTGGTCCAGATTGGAGTGGCGTCTATAGTACTGAAAAAGCTGTAATGGCTCATGAAAGATTAGCAATTGTAGATCCAGCTTCTGGAAAGCAACCTTTGTTTAGTGAAGATAAAAAATTGGTGTTAGCAGCTAATGGAGAAATATATAATCATCGTGAATTACGTCAACAATTTAAAGGCAAATACCAATTTCAAACACAGAGTGATTGTGAAGTTATTTTGGCTTTATACAAAGAAAAAGGACTTGGTTTTGTTGACGATATGAATGGTATTTTTGGATTTGCATTATATGATGTAGAAAAAGATGAATATTTCATAGCACGTGATCACATGGGAATTATCCCATTGTACATAGGTTGGGATCAACATGGTACTTTTTATGTAGCATCAGAGTTAAAAGTATTAGAAGGTATTTGTACTAAAATTGAATTGTTTCCTCCTGGACATTATATGAGTAGCCGTGATGGAAAATTTGTAAAATGGTATAAGCGAGATTGGGAAGATTATGATGCTGTAAAAGAAAACCAAACTAGTATTGAAGAAGTGAAGCAAGCTCTAGAAGATGCTGTGCATAGACAACTAATGAGCGATGTGCCTTATGGAGTGTTATTGTCTGGTGGCTTAGACTCTTCAGTAACATCTGCCATTGCTAAAAAATATTCACAAAGACGTATTGAAGCTGATGATAAAGAACAAGCTTGGTGGCCACAGTTGCATAGTTTTTCAGTAGGATTGGAAGGTTCTCCAGATTTAGTAGCAGCTAAAAAAGTGGCAGATCATATTGGTACGATTCATCATGAGATTAAGTTTACTATTCAAGAAGGATTAGATGCCATTAAAGATGTTATTTATAATATTGAAACGTATGATATTACTACAATTCGTTCGTCTACACCAATGTATTTAATGGCTCGTGTTATTAAGTCTATGGGAATTAAAATGGTCTTGTCTGGTGAAGGCGCAGATGAAATCTTTGGTGGCTATTTATACTTTCATAAAGCACCAAATGCGCAAGAGTTTCATGAAGAAACAGTTCGTAAGTTAGACAAGCTGCACATGTACGACTGCTTGCGTGCTAACAAAAGTTTAATGGCTTGGGGAATTGAAGGTCGTGTACCATTTTTAGACAAAGAGTTTATAGATGTAGCAATGCGAATTAACCCAAAAGATAAAATGATTAATGGAGAGCGCATGGAAAAATGGGTCATTAGAAAAGCTTTTGAAGATATGCTGCCAGAAAGTGTAGCATGGAGACAAAAAGAACAATTTAGTGATGGTGTTGGTTATAGTTGGATTGATACGTTAAAAGATATCGTAGAAAAAGAAGTGACAGATGAACAACTAGCAAATGCTAAGTTTAGGTTTCCAATCCAAACACCTCAAAATAAAGAAGAGTATTATTATAGGTCAATTTTCGAAGCGCACTTTCCAAGCGATACAGCTGCTTTAAGTGTACCTCAAGAAGCAAGTGTAGCATGTAGTACAGCTACAGCATTAGAATGGGACGAAGCATTTAAAAACATGAATGAACCTTCTGGTAGAGCTATTGCTCATGTACATGATGATGCGTATTAGCAATTTGAAATTTAATGAGTAGAATAAAGACCAATTATTATAATTGGTCTTTTTTGTATCTCTCTGTTTTTACAATATATTTGATGAATCACTTAAAAAAAAACTTGTAAACACTGTAAGTGACAGATATGTGACATTTAAATGGCGTGTTAAAAACCAAGATATCGTTATAGATTTGTACCAACAAAAATCATAGTCATGAATAAAAAATCTTTAAGCGAAAATTTAGTGTATCAACGAAAGTTAAAGGGGTATACTCAAGAAGATCTTGCAGATAAAACTACAGTTGGAGTACGTACCATTCAACGAATTGAAAAAGGAGATGTACAACCACATTTACAAACTGTAAAATTATTAGCTGTTGGTTTAGATATAGAAGTTGATAACTTACTAGTTCTTGATAATCCAAATGAGGAGGTTATAAAACGCAAGTGGATGTTGTTGCTACATGGTTCTCCTTTTTTAGGTTTAATAATTCCGTTTGCTAATATATTATTTCCATTATTTCTATGGATTCATAAGGCTGAAGACCATAAGGTTTATGATGCTCATGGTAGAGCTGTAATAAATTTTCATTGCACTATTACATTGCTATTTGTAGTTTCACTATTGACATTTTTTTTATTCCCTGGATTTAACTTTTTTGTCACAGGAGCAATTGTACTATTTGGGTTAATTTTTAGTATTAAAAATTTAATGTCTGCGTTAAGTTCTCAAACCTATTATTATCCTTTATCGATTCCGTTTTTGAAGCTGAAAACGAGTTAATTCTATATTAAATTTTAAAATTTTATCATTATGAAAACTAAATTCATGCAGATACTTGCTGCCCTAATTTTACCTATTTCTTTTATAATAATATTAATTATTTTAAATGCAGTGCCAATAACGTCTATAAGTAAATATGGTCTTGGTGGATTACTGATGACTGTAATCGCACTTTTGTTAACATATATTACTGTAATAAGAGATAAAACAACATTCAAAAAAATAGGATTTCAATTAGACAGAAAAACACCTTCTCGATTTATTATTGGGTTTCTCATTGGTTTTGTTATTACTGCTTTAATGCTTGCATTATCAATTAGCTTTTCAAGCCTTGAAATTTCTTATAATTCAAAATCCAGTATTCAAACAGTATTATTATGGTTATTGGCATTTTTCCCACTAGCATACATGGAAGAAATTATTTTTAGAGGTTATGCTTTTACAAAAATCAATAATAAATTTGGCATTTGGCCAGCTCAAATTTTACTAGCTCTTCTTTTTACTTGGTATCATGATTTTACAGGAGCTTCTTTTTTAAATCAATTACTAGGTCCAGGGATTTGGGCATTTATTTATGGAATTGCAGCAATCTGGTCTAAAGGAATAGCACTACCAACAGGGTTGCATATGGCTATAAATGTTATACTTGCATTAGTTGGACAAAAAGATGAGAGGCATGCTATATGGAATTTAGAATTTCCTACAGATATTACTCCATCATTAAGAACTCAAACAGAAAATATTGGTTTGTTTATGCAGCTTTTTGTTTTAATAATTGCAATAATACTTACAGAATATTATAGAAGAAATAAGTTAAAAATTGATAAAGAATTAAACTAGTGCTGCTTCAAATTATAGCTTTTAAAAGACTTTTATAAAAAAATGTTTTACAAGCTGTATAAAATATACATCAAATTTAATTTAAGACTATTTTTAAGCGATTTAAGAGCTTTTTTTAGTAATTAACAAATGTTGATAAATATCGCTTTCATTCTATGAAATGCTTTTAAAAGGCTCTGTAATTTCGTATCTTTGTTAGTGTTCTAAGATGCTATTAAGCGTCTTTTTTTATGTGGCGTATAATTCAAAATTATACTAAAGTGAATTAACTAGATATTTCAAAATAAATTAAAATTTATGAGCGATAAAAAAGAAGAGTTTAACAAACATAATTATTCGGCAGATAGTATTCAAGCCTTAGAAGGTATGGAGCATGTGCGTATGCGTCCTTCTATGTATATTGGAGATGTTGGTACTCGTGGTCTGCATCATTTAGTATATGAAGTTGTAGACAACTCTATAGATGAAGCTTTAGCTGGACATTGTGATAATATCACAGTAACTATTAACGAAGACAATTCTATCACTACCGAAGATGATGGTCGTGGTATTCCTGTAGGTCTTCACAAAAAAGAAGGCGTTTCTGCATTAGAAGTCGTTATGACTAAAATTGGTGCTGGTGGTAAGTTTGATAAAGATTCATATAAGGTTTCTGGCGGACTGCATGGTGTTGGTGTAAGTTGTGTGAATGCACTTTCTGAACACTTAAAAGCTACAGTGTTTAGAGAAGGAAAAATTTATGAGCAGGAGTATGAGCGTGGTAAAGCAATGTATCCTGTTAAGCAAGTTGGTGATACAGACAAACGAGGTACAACAGTTACCTTTAAACCAGATCCAACAATTTTCACACAAACGTTAGAATATAGCTACGATACCTTAGCAAGCCGCTTACGTGAATTAGCCTATTTAAATAAAGGAATTACGGTTCATTTAGTAGATAAAAGACATAAAAAGGAAGATGGCTCTTTTGAGGGTGAAACATTCCATTCTGAAGAAGGTTTAAAAGAGTTTATAAAGTTTTTAGACGGAAACAGAGAGCCTTTAATGAAAGATGTCATTTCATTTGAAGGAGAAAAAAATGGCGTTCCAGTTGAGGTTGCTATGATATATAATACCTCTTATGCCGAAAATCTACACTCGTATGTAAACAACATTAATACGCATGAAGGTGGAACACACCTATCTGGTTTTAGACGAGGTTTAACACATACCTTAAAGAAATATGCTGATAGCTCAGGAATGTTAGACAAACTTAAGTTTGATATTGCTGGTGATGATTTTCGTGAAGGGTTAACAGCCATTATATCTGTAAAAGTTCAAGAGCCTCAATTTGAAGGTCAAACCAAAACAAAACTAGGTAATAGAGAAGTCTCGGCTTCTGTAAGTCAGGCAGTTTCTGAAATGCTTACAGATTATCTTGAAGAGCATCCAGATGATGCTAAAACCATTGTTCAGAAAGTAATACTTGCCGCACAAGCACGTCATGCTGCTCAAAAAGCACGTGATATGGTGCAGCGTAAAACCGTTATGAGTATTGGTGGATTGCCAGGAAAATTAAGTGATTGTTCAGAACAAGACCCTGAAAAATGTGAAGTATTTCTTGTTGAGGGAGATTCGGCAGGTGGAACAGCAAAACAAGGACGTGACAGAGCGTTTCAAGCAATTCTTCCATTGCGAGGAAAAATATTGAATGTCGAAAAAGCAATGACACATAAAGTGTTTGAAAATGAAGAAATTAAAAATATCTTTACAGCACTTGGTGTTACTATTGGTACAGAAGAAGATAGTAAAGCTTTAAATTTATCTAAATTAAGATATCATAAAGTAGTGATTATGTGTGATGCCGATATTGATGGTAGTCATATTGCAACTTTAATTTTGACCTTCTTCTTTAGATATATGAAAGAACTCATTGAAAATGGACACATTTATATAGCAACTCCACCATTATATTTAGTTAAAAAAGGAGCCAAAAAACAATATGCCTGGTCTGATAAAGAGCGAGACGAAATTGTAGCAGAATTTGGTGAGAGTTCAAAAATTCAGCGCTACAAAGGTTTAGGAGAAATGAACGCTGAGCAACTTTGGGACACCACTATGAATCCTGAATTTAGAACCATGCGATTAGTACAAATAGATAACGGAAGTGAAGCCGACCGTATTTTCTCTATGTTAATGGGAGACGAAGTTCCACCCCGTAGAGAATTTATTGAAAAGAATGCTATTTATGCAAACATTGATGCGTAAGATTTTCAAATACAATTACATTGTAATCATTAAAAAAATACCCAAAATTGGGTATTTTTTTATTCCGTAACTTCTAATAAATTAGAGTTTAAAGATAAATACATCGGTAAAATGCAATTTTTATCGATTAAATGTTGTTTTTTTAAATTTTTTATATAGTTTTACACTAACCTTAACTTACACATTATGAAAAAATCATGGATTATAATGTCATTCTTTTTGACATTCCAATTATCGCAAGCTCAAGAACTAGAAACAATTTTATTAGCTGCAGATGATGCTAGCAAATTAACCGAGAACTACCTTAATCCAGCAATGAAAGGACTAATGTATAGTATGAATGGTGGTTGGTATACTACAGCAAAAACACATAAAAAGTTTGGATTTGATATTACAATAAATGCAAATGCATCTTTTGTTCCAGATAAAGAACAGATGTTTTCTTTTATAGATAGTGATTATATGTTTTTAAATTTACCAAATGGAGAAACCTCATTACCTACAGTGATGAGTGAAAACGATACAGAAACTACAGTAGATATATCTATTCCAAGAGAAGATGGTACTTTTAAAGTTGCAAGTTTTAATATGCCAGGTGGTATAACAGAAGATTTGCCAGTAAATGCTGTACCAACACCAATGATTCAACTAGGTTTTGGTTTGCCATATAAAACAGATATTAAGTTAAGGCTAGTGCCAAAGCTAGATTTTGATGATAATGTAGAAGCTAGCCTTATAGGTTTTGGTCTGCAACATGATTTAATGCAATATTTTGGACCACTAGAAAAACTACCTCTTAATGTTTCAGTATTAGCCGCATTTACTAATATGAATGTCACTTATGCAATAGAAGACGAAAGCGCAACTGATGATGTTGAAGTTAATAATGGCGAAGCAGAATTTAAAATGAACACATGGACACTACAAGCTATAGCTTCATTAGACTTTAAAATTATTACACTTTACGGAAGTTTAGGCTACAATAATGGTAAAACCACAGCAAAAATGAAAGGTGATTATACCTTAACATATGATGTAGAAGATGAAAATGGAAACCCTTCTGGTCCATCTGTACGTGAAACAATTAGTAATCCAATTAACTTAGATTTTGAGGCTAATGGTGTGAGAGCTACCATAGGTACGCGTTTAAATTTAGGTTTCTTTAAAATATTTGCAGATTATACATTGCAAGAGTATAACACAGCATCTGCTGGAATTGCATTTAGCTTTAGATAGTAGAAATAAACAATGTAGATAAAAAAAAGTGCAAGATTTAATCTTGCGCTTTTTTTTATTAAAAGCATATTAATTCGTAATTTTGCGGTCTTAAAAACAACACATAAAATTATAAATATTATGAAAGTAACAGTAGTTGGAGCAGGAGCAGTAGGTGCAAGTTGCGCTGAGTATATTGCAATTAAAGATTTTGCTTCAGAAGTCGTTATCTTAGATATTAAAGAAGGTTTTGCCGAAGGTAAAGCAATGGATTTAATGCAAACAGCTTCATTAAACGGTTTTGATACTAAAATTACAGGAACAACTAACGATTATTCAAAAACAGCAGATAGTGATATTTGTGTGATTACTTCAGGTATTCCTCGTAAGCCAGGAATGACTCGTGAAGAGTTAATTGGTATTAATGCAGGTATTGTAAAAATGGTATCGTCTAGTTTAATAGAACACTCTCCAAACACAATTATAATAGTTGTTAGTAATCCTATGGATACAATGACCTATTTAGTTCATAAAACAACTGGCCTACCAAAAAACAGAGTTATTGGTATGGGAGGCGCTTTAGATTCTGCTCGTTTTAAATATAGATTAGCTGAAGCTTTAGGAGCTCCAATTAGTGATGTAGACGGAATGGTAATTGGTGGACATAGCGATAAAGGAATGGTGCCTTTAACACGTTTGGCAACAAGAAACTCTGTTCCAGTATCACAATTTATCTCAGATGATAGATTAAATCAAGTTAAAGAAGATACTAAAGTTGGTGGAGCTACGCTTACAAAATTATTAGGCACTTCTGCTTGGTATGCTCCAGGAGCAGCTGTAAGCGGATTAGTGCAAGCCATTGCTTGTGACCAAAAGAAAATATTCCCTTGCTCAACGTTATTAGATGGAGAATATGGTTTAAACGACTTATGTATTGGAGTACCAGTTGTTTTAGGTCGTAACGGAATTGAAAGTATTGTTGATATTAAATTAAGCGATGCTGAAAAAGCTCACATGCAAGAAAGTGCAGAAGGCGTTAAAAAAACCAATGGTTTATTAGAGCTATAATTTAAAAAGAATTTATTGAGATATAGTCTCGATGTTTCGAATAAAATCGTTATTCTTGAAAAAACAGTAAACTCAACGATTTTGATATAAATATTAAAATAAAGACTGTAGAAATGCAGTCTTTATTTTTTTTCTATATTTGGCGCATGAACTCGAAATGGTACTTTAGTACTTTAATCATTATACTTGCCTTATTAGGAGGAATTGCTAGTCAACAGCAAACATCTGTCCCTAATCAGGAAATAGTACTTCAGTTTAATGATGATGAGGTTACATCAAACGAAGCTCAAAATACAATTACAATAGTTAAAGAGCAATTAGAAGCTATTGGAGTTGATAATATTCAAATACTAGATTTAGAACAAGGGCAATTAAAAATTACCTACTATAGTGATGCTGATATTTCTAGTATAAAAAAGATATTTTCTAAAGATAAAACCTTGGCATTTGATGATGCTACTAAGCATCAGGAAGAAAGTCCAGCTAAAATTCCTTCAGAAAACAAATCGGTTTCTTATAATCTTGATGTATTTGAAATTCATAATGGGTCTGATATTGCTTCAGGTTTATCAGGAAAACTTGCCTTAGAGTCAAAAACAGGAAACGATAGATTTTTCAATCCTAATACATTTATGTCTATTAAAGAGACAGATGATAAGGAAGACGAAAGCATAATAAAAGTAGCCTACAAGTTACGTAGAGATATTGCAATAGCAATAGATAATACTTCATATAAGATTCCAGAGGTTAGAGCTGGACCAGTTCTTAGCTAAACTAACTTATTATAAAGTACTTTCAGAGATACATATATGTTGTTTTTTTGAAAGTAATATATAGCTATCCAGCTATAAAAAATCACATATATAATCATAAAAAATAATTGTCAAATCTTACGGTAAATTCTATATTTGCTCGTTTTTAAAAATTTGACTAAAAAATAAAGTAATGCAAAACAAAGGATTAGTAAAGTTGTTTGCGGTGTTATTTGGATTGGTAAGTATTTATCAATTATCATTTACATTCAAAGCCAACCAAGTTGAAGATACAGCAAAAGAGATTGCTATTAGTAAATTTCAAAATGTTGACGAACAAAAAATAGATGAAATTCGTTACCTAGATTCTATTTCTAATAAAGAGGTTTATAATATAGGTGTTGCAAAGTTTACTTACGATGAAGTAAAACAAAAAGCAATGAACCTTGGTCTTGACCTTAAAGGTGGTATTAATGTTATTTTAGAAATCTCTGTTAAAGATATTTTAGCAGGATTAGCAAATAATACTAAAGACCCATTATTTAATAAAGCATTAGCTGATGCTGAAGAACTCCAAAAAGATGCACAAGAATCTTACTTAGAGTCTTTTTATAGAGCGTTTGATGCTATAAAAGGTGATCAAAAATTAGCCTCTCCAGATATTTTTGCAAACAGAACTTTAGATGATGTTATTGATATTTCAATGTCTGATGATGCTGTTAAAACAGAAATTGAGAAAAAAGTTGATGAGTCTATCGTATCTGCTTTCGAGGTATTACGTAAGCGTATTGATAAGTTTGGTGTAACATCTCCAAACATTCAAAGGTTAGGAAACTCAGGACGTATCTTGGTAGAATTACCAGGAGCTAAAGATGTAGAACGTATTAAAAAATTATTACAGAGTACTGCACAATTAGAGTTTTGGGATGTTCAAAAAGGACAAGAATTAGGAGACTTCTTCTTGAAAACTAACGAAACCTTAAAAGATGTTCTTGGTATAGAAGAAGTAGTGAATGAAGTTGTAGAAGCTGCAGATTCTTCTGCTACAGATTCAGATAATAGTACTATTGATGACCTTCTAGGAGAAACATCAACAGACTCTATTCAACCAACTCAAGTAAATCCTTTATTCGATTTAATAGTTGGTCAAAATAGTCCTTCAGCTTTATTTGCTATTAAAGTTGAAGATAAAGATAAGATGGCATCATATTTAAAAATGCCTCAAGTAATTGCTAATTTACCAGTAGAGTTACGTTATACAAAGTTTGCTTTTGGTTTGCCAGTAGCAAATGACCAATTAGGAACTGAATTAGTTGATGTTTATGCGCTTGTAGGAAACAGAGATAACGAACCACAATTAAGTGGTGCTGTAATTACAGATGCAAGACAATCATATAACCAAAGAAGTGAACCATCTGTTAGCATGCAAATGAACGGAAAAGGTGCTAAGATTTGGGAAGCGATGACTGGAAAAGCATATACGCAGCAAAGTCAGATTGCTATTGTACTAGATGATATTGTATACTCTGCACCTGGAGTTACATCAGGACCAATTGCAGGAGGAAATTCAGAAATTTCTGGAACATTTACTGTTAACGAAGCTACCGATTTAGCTAACGTTTTAAGAGCAGGTAAATTACCAGCTTCTGCAGATATTGTTCAAGCAGATGAAATTGGACCTTCATTAGGTCAAGAAGCAATAGAAAGTGGTACAAAATCATTTTTAATTGCATTAGCATTAGTATTAATTTGGATGATTCTCTACTATGGTAAAGGTGGTATCTTTGCAGATATAGCGTTATTATTAAACATCTTATTAATATTTGGAGTTTTATCTGGTTTAGGTGCTGTACTAACACTTCCTGGCCTTGCTGGTATTGTGTTAACAATAGGCATGTCGGTAGATGCCAACGTTCTTATTTTTGAGCGTATTAGAGAAGAATTAGGAAAAGGCAAATCGCAAAAAGAAGCTGTAAAAGATGGTTTTGCAAATGCATTATCTTCTATTTTAGATGCAAATATTACAACAGGTTTAACTGCAATTATATTATTTGTATTTGGTACAGGACCAATTAAAGGATTTGCTACAACCTTATTAATAGGTATTTTAACATCACTATTTACTGCAATCTTTATTACAAGATTATTGGTAGATTGGTATGTTAATAAAGGAAATAAATTAGATTTCTCAACATCACTTACTAAAGGCTTATTTAAGAATATGAAAATTAACTTTATTAGTAAACGTAAAGTTGCTTATGTAGTTTCTGCTGCTTTAGTTGTAGTGAGTTTAATTTCTTTATTTACTAATAAATTAGATCAAGGTATTGATTTTGTTGGAGGAAGAACATATCAAGTGCGTTTTGATAAAGCCGTTAGTCCAGAAGATATTACTAAAGACTTAACAGCTGTGTTTGGAAGCGCAGAAGCCAAAACTATTGGTAATGCAAATCAATTAAAAATATCTACAAAATATAAAGTTGACGAAAACTCAGCAGAAGCAGATGAAGAAGTTCAAACTATGTTATTTGAAGGTTTAAAATCTTACTTACCAGCAGGAATGACTTACGAAGCTTTTGTTGATGGTTCTGGTGATGCTAAGATTGGTAAAATGCTCTCAAGTAAAGTAAGTCCAACAATTGCCGATGATATTAAACAATCATCATTCTGGGCAATTTTAGGATCTTTAGTTGTAGTATTCTTATATATCTTAATACGTTTTAAAAGATGGCAATTCTCAACTGGCGCAGTTGCAGCGGTTTTCCATGATGTTATTATTGTATTAGGTGTATTCTCATTAACATACAAGTTTATGCCATTTAGTATGGAGATTGATCAAGCATTTATTGCGGCTATATTAACTGTAATTGGTTACTCGTTAAATGATACCGTGGTTGTATTTGATAGAATTAGAGAAGTACTTGCAGAACGTGCAGGATTTAAAGGTGGTGTAAATATTAACTCGGCAATCAATAGTACATTAAGTAGAACATTAAATACGTCATTAACAACTTTAGTGGTGCTTTTAGCAATGTTTATTTTTGGTGCTGATTCATTAAGAGGCTTATTATTTGCATTAATTGTTGGTGTGGTAGTTGGTACATATTCATCTGTATTTATTGCAACTCCAATTATGTATGATACATTAAAGAATAAAGGGATTGCGCCTCCAAAAGAGGAAACTGAAGACTAAAAACCATTCTTTATTGAAAACAAAAAGCCATTTCGAAATAGAAATGGCTTTTTGTTTTTTAAGTGTATTAGTTAACTTTTTTGTTAGTTGTTCTTTGAGAATTCTATCACATCACCTTTTCCTAAACGCCATAGGTCAGCTAGCCCAGCATTGACTTCTAATACATATTTTGCAGGAGCTTCAGATGGTAAAGAAGTTTCATTAAAAGGTTTGGCATCTTTTTGAATACTTACAATGGTTAATGCCTCATCAATGTATATGATATCTAAAGGTATTCTAGTGTTTTTCATATAAAAGCTTCTATAATCAGAATTTGGAAATATAAATAACATACCTTGATTATCTTTCATGCTATCACGATACATTAACCCAGTTTGAGTTTGGTATGCATCATCAGCAATTTCAATATCTAAAGTTGAAATTATAGAACCTGTAGCTGCTTTTTTTAACAGAAGCGAGCCTTCTTTTTTAAATACAATTACAACAGGTTTTACAGTTGAATCCTTCTTGTCTTTTTTACAAGATGTAATGCTTGCAAAACATAAACTAGTTATTGATAAGGCAATAACTTTAAGTGTTATGTTTTTCATTTTATGGTTAACTTAATTTGTGTTTTGGTTTGTACACAAACATAAAATACAAGCCTATAAGTATAAACGGAATACTTAATAGTTGACCTGTGTTTAAAGACCATTCTGCTCGTTCAATATTTTGAGCTTCTTTTACAAACTCTACAAAGAAACGAACGGTCCAAAGTAAAACTAAAAACAAGCCAAATAAAAAGCCTTGTTGTTCTCTCTTTTTTGTTTTCCAGTAAATAAAGAATAGAATTAAAAACACAAAAACATAACATGTAGCTTCATAAAGTTGAGCAGGATGTCTTGCAAAATCTTCCCCTAATTTTGAAAACACAACACCAAAATCTGAACCTGTAGGTTTTCCTATAATTTCAGAGTTTATAAAGTTTCCTATTCTAACAAAAATGGCACCAAGAGCAACAGGAATGACAACACGATCTAAAATCCAAATCACACTTTTTTTAAGTACTTTTTTATTGTATAAGTACATTGAGAGAATCATACCTATAGCTGCGCCATGACTGGCAAGACCTTGAAATCCGGTAAATTCAAACTCTGGATTAAATCGAAACGGAAGAAAAATACTAAAGAAATCTTGAGTAATTAATTCTGACTGGTAAAATATAACGTGACCTAATCTTGCGCCAAGCATAATACCAATAACAGAATAGATAAATAAAGAATCTAAAGATTCGTCGGTTTGATTTTCATTTTTATAAATGCGTTTCATGATTTGAAAACCTAATAAAAAGGCAACAATCCACATTAAACTATAATAGTGAATTGTGAAAAAACCAAGGTCAATTCCTTTTGAAGGATTCCAAACAATTTCTAATGCATGCATAGGTATTTATTTTGTTGGGTAAATATACTGTTTATGCTCAAATTAAATAAGCATCTTAAGATAGTTTTAATCTTCCTTTTCTGGAACAGGGTCATATCCACTTCGTCCCCAAGGCGATGAAGCGAAAAAGAAAATGTACAGTGTACATTTTTAGCGACATGCGAGTTATCGCGCTGGCAAATTTTTAGTTGTCATCCTTTTTTGGAACAGGGTCATATCCACTTCGTCCCCAAGGCGATGAAGCGAAAAAGAAAATGTACAGTGTACATTTTTAGCGACATGCGAGTTATCGCGCTGGCAAATTTTTAGTTGTCATCCTTTTTTGGAACAGGGTCATATCCACTTCGTCCCCAAGGCGATGAAGCGAAAAAGAAAATGTACAGTGTACATTTTTAGCGACATGCGAGTTATCGCGCTGGCAAATTTTTAGTTGTCATCCTTTTTTGGAACAGGGTCATATCCACTTCGTCCCCAAGGATGACAACTAAAAATACGTCGTATTGCTAATTGTCCGCCTTTTAATAACCCATGTTTTTCTAATGCTTCTTTAGTATAATGAGAACATGTTGGTTGAAATCTACAACTAGCAGGCGTTAATGGTGAGATTAAAGTTTGATATACTTTAATTAAAAACAAAAAAGGGTATGTAAGTATTTTTTTCAATGTTTATTATTCCTGCGAAAGCAGGAATCTATTTTAAAGTTTTATAAGTGAATTCCGCATCTGCTGCAGAATGACATGATAAACTAGTTGGTGGTAAATGTTGTGCCATCTTTACCATCGTTTAATTGTATGCCAGCTGAAGCTAAATCATCACGAATCTTATCTGATAAAGCGAAGTCTTTATTGGCTCTTGCATCTTGACGTAATTGTATTAATAATTCAACAGCTCCAGAAAGTTTATCTGTGCCAGTATCTGCTTTTAAAACATTAACTAAACCTAAAACATCAAATGTAAATGCATTCATTGTGTTTTTGAGTAGTTCTAAATCTTCAGAAGTTAATGATGCTTTACCATCTTTAATTTGGTTGACTTGTTTTGCGGCCTCAAAAAGATGTGCAATTAATATTGGTGAATTAAAATCATCATTCATTGCATCATAACATTTTTGTTTCCAGTCGGTAACATTAAATGTTGATGAGCTTTCTGGTTTTAAATCGTCTAACAAATTAATGGCATCCATTAATCTGTAAAACCCTTTTTCACTAGCTAATAAACCATCGTCTGTAAGGTCTAAAATACTTCTGTAAGATGATTGTGCATTAAAAAAACGAATAACACTTGGTGCATATGCTTTACTAAAAAATGCATTATTTCCTGAAAGTAATTCGTCAGGATTTACTGTGTTTCCTGTTGATTTTGACATGCGTTGACCATTAAGGTTTAGCATATTCGCATGCATCCAATAGTTTACAGGTGCTTGCCCGATTGCAGCTTCGCTTTGCGCAATTTCACATTCGTGATGTGGGAACTTCAAGTCCATTCCACCACCATGAATATCAAAATTATCGCCTAAATATTTTGTGCTCATAGCTGTACACTCTAGATGCCAACCAGGAAATCCGTCACTCCAAGGTGATGGCCAGCGCATAATATGTTGAGGTTCTGCTTTTTTCCAAAGCGCAAAATCTTGTGGATTCTTTTTATCACTCTGTCCATCAAGAGTTCTTGTATTGTGTATTAAATCTTCAAGCTTACGCTTACTTAAAATTCCGTAATCATTGGTTTCATTAAATTTATGTACATCAAAATAGACTGACCCATTTACGACATAAGCAAAACCATTATCTATAATTTTTTTGATTAATTCAATTTGTTCGATAATATGTCCAGTAGCCGTTGGCTCAATACTAGGAGGAAGAAAATTAAGTGTGTTTAAAATGTTATGAAAATCTACAGTATAACGTTGCACTACTTCCATAGGTTCTATAGCTTCTAAACGTGCTTTTTTAGTAATTTTATCTTCACCAGCATCGGCATCGTTTTCTAAGTGTCCTGCATCTGTAATATTTCTTACGTAACGTACTTTGTAGCCTAAATGCTTTAAATAACGAAACACCATATCGAAAGACATAAAAGTTCTTACGTTTCCTAAATGCACATTGCTATATACTGTAGGTCCGCAAACATACATACCAACATAGCCATCTACAATGGGTTTAAAAGCTTCTTTTTTTCCGCTAAGCGTATTATAAATTTGAATCTTTTGCTCTTGGTACAAATGCATGGGCTAATAGTGTTAGTTGTTAATTTGTCTGCTGTTAAGGTTTTAAAAAATAATTACGTAATGAATTTATTTTATTAGTAATAGATTCAACTTCTAATCTAATATTTTTATAGTTTTTTTCGGAAATAAAATTTAATTCTTTTGAAATAATTGTTTGATTTAGCAGTTCTATAGCAGAACTATATGCTACAGTCATAAAATGAGCCTTGTCTTTATTAGTTAATCTAGCTGTACCTTCAGCAATATTTGAAGGTATAGAAATTGAACATCTTCTCATTTGCGATTTAAGACCATATTTTTCCTCATTGGGAAATTCTCTTGTTATTTTGTAAACATTAATAGCTAATTTCTTCGCTTCTTCCCAAACTTCCAATTTTTCAAATGAATATAAATGCATAATGGTTTGTTGTTGATTTGTTTAGTTGTAATGCTGATTGTTTAATACGGCTTTACAACTAAACAACTACACATCTAACATTTTAAAACGTTGTATCTAATTTAATGTAGTCTAAAAATTCTCGTTTAGTTTCTTTTTCTTTAAATTTTCCTCCAAACTCTGAAGTAACAGTGCTACTATCTACATCTCTAATACCTCTTGAGTTAACACATAAATGTTTTGCGTCAATAACACAAGCAACATCTTTAGTGTTTAAAACTTCTTGTAGTTCTTTTACTATTTGAATCGTTAAACGCTCTTGTACTTGAGGACGTTTAGCATAATAATCTACAATGCGATTCATTTTAGAAAGACCAACAACTGTTCCGTTAGAGATATAAGCAACATGGGCTTTTCCTACTATCGGTAATAAATGATGCTCACATGTTGAGTAAACTGTTATGTTTTTTTCAACAAGCATTTCGCCATATTTGTACTTATTGTCAAAGGTAGAAGCACTTGGTTTTTTCTTTGGATTTAAGCCACCAAATATTTCTTTAACAAACATTTTTGCAACTCTGTTTGGCGTTCCTTTAAGGCTGTCGTCACTTAAATCTAAACCTAAAGTCTCCATAATATGACGTACATCATCTTTAATAATGTCAATTTTCTCATCATTGCTAAGCTTAAAGGCATCATTTCGCATAGGAGTTTCTGCCGATGTTCCTATGTGGTTATCTCCTAAAGATTCAAAATCTTTTATATCTTTTTCTATTTTCATACTTATTTTCCGTCAAAGCGGAAATCTCTTTAAATTATACTTTAAAAGTATTTGGCTTTAATCAAATGCAAAGATAAGCAATTAAAAAAAGTCAAAGACATAGGTAGGAGTTTTTTAACTTAAAATGTTATATCTATAAAATAGATAGACAGTTTAATTCTGTTGTTAGATTAACAGTTTATTTATTAAAATTTTCTTAATTTTCACGTCTTTAAAATCGAGTAAAAACGCTATGAATAAAAAATTATTTCTCCCTTTAGTCTTTGTGTTTGCTTTATTGGCTATAAGTCAAGGTTATACACAATCAATAAGCAACAGCCAACTTGCAAAAGTCATAAATTATCCAGATAATGTTAAAGCGCCTTTAACATCTAATGAAATGAAAATGCTTAAAGAGGTTTATGGAAACCAGTTACAAAATAATGTTTTAAGTAAACCACAACGTTTAAAAGATATTAAACATCTATTAAGAAACAGAATAGAAATTAAATTAGTTTCAGATTCTAAGAATCAAAAGCAATGTACATTATTATCCCAAGTACCATTATTTGATAATTATGTTAAAGACTTAAAAAGAGATGCTTCTTTTAATCCTAGAAATTTTAATCCTCTTAAATATATGTTTAAATTTTTCTCTGGAGGGCCTCATATGTATCGTGCTGATAACACAAACTATTTTATTATAATAAAAACACAACAGTTATAAAATAATAACATCAAACTTTAACGATGAAAAAAGCTATACTTATATTTTTTTTAATGTCTTCTGCAGTAACATTTGCACAAGACATCTTAATGCAAAATGGAACAGCAACGCAATGTTCTGGTGTACTATACGATTCTGGAGGAGAATTTGCAAATTACTCTAGTGGTGAAAGTCTAGTGTTTACTATTTGTCCTGAAAATCCAGGAGAACTTTCGCAGCTAGATTTTACTGATTTTAATATCCAAGCTGGAGCAGATTCAATGACTATTTATAATGGAGATAGTACAGCAGCACCAGCTTTTGGAACTTTTGATGGTAATACGTTACCACCTTCTGTAAGAGCAACGTCAGATAACGGATCTGGTTGTATAACAGTTGAGTTTACTTCTGATGCTTCTGGAACGTTTTCTGGATGGGCTGCAACTATTTCTTGTTTTTTGCCATGCCAAACCATAAACTCTCAAATAGATACTGCTACGCCTGCTCCTAATGGAGATGGCTATATTTGGGTTTGCCCTAACGAGGATGTTACACTTACAGGTAGCGGCGTGTTTTCTTTAGATGGTACAGGAGCAACCTATGAGTGGGACTTAGGAGATGGTAATACAATAACAGGACAAACAGCTACGTTTTCTTATGCTACTCCTGGTGTTTATATTGTAAATCTAAATATAAGAGATACTAATACAGGTACAGACCCTTTGGGATGTACAAATAATAATCTTATAAATCAAGTGATACAAGTAGCAACAGAACCTGATTTTACTGGAACACAGGCTGCTAACCCTACATTATGTTTTGGTGATACTACAACAATAGATGGTGTTGTTAACCCTGTTGAGTTTTTAAATGATTGTACACCTCCTGTAAGTGGTATTACGTTTTTGCCAGATGGGAGTGGTGCTGTTTATGAAACGTCTATCACTGTAGATTGTTATGATTCTTCGCAAACATTAGATAATATAGGTCAATTAGTCAATATTTGTATTAATATGGAGCATTCTTATTTAGGGGATTTAGATATTGAAATAATTTCTCCTAATGGACAAGTTGTAAGAATACATGACCAACAAGGAAGTGGTTCAGCTAATTTGGGTGAACCATGGGCTACTGGAACCGTAGATGGGCAAAGTAATAATACAACTCCGGGAGTTGGTTATGATTATTGTTTTGAACCCAATACAGGAAACCCTACTTTAGTTGGAGGAATACAAAACGGAGGAACATTTACTAATGGCGATGGACCTGGAACTTATACAGATAGTTTTGTGCCTGCGGGAACATATAGTTCACTTAACCCGTTAAGTGGTCTTTTAGGGTCGCCTTTAAATGGGAATTGGACGATTAGAATCGTAGATAATATCTCTGCTGATAATGGACATGTTTTTTCTTGGGGAATAGAGTTTGACCCAGCTTTACAGCCACCAGAATTATCATTTACACCAACCATTACATCTGAAGCATGGGATACAGATGCGACAATAACAAATACTACAGGTAATACAATTACTGTCGCACCACCTACTGCTGGAACACATACGTATACGTATAGAGTAACAGACGATTTTGGTTGTGAATATACATATGATGTTGATGTAGAAGTTTTACCAGAAATTATAAACGATACACCAAGTGATTTGTTTTTATGTAATCCTGGTGCACCACCATATATTTTTGATTTAACAGAAAACACACCAATTATTTTAACGCCATCACCAAATGCTGGAGATTTAAATGTAACCTATCATGAAACTCAAGCAGATGCAGATGGAGATGTCAATCCAATTCCAAATCCTGATAATTATACAGGAACTGATGGTCAAATAATTTATGTGAGAGTAGAATACTTAACATCGGGATGTTATGAGTCTGAAACATTTACATTAAATATTACGTCTCAACCAACAATTAATCCTGTTGGAGATATGGTTGTTTGTGATGATTCATCTAATGATGGAACAGAACCTTTTAACTTAGAGTCGCAATCTGCAACTATTCTTGGTGCACAGTCTGATACTACTTTTATAGTAACATATCATACATCGTTTAATGATGCAGACATGAATGTTGGTGCTTTAACAAGCCCTTATAATAATGTAGGTAGTCCGCAACCAATATTTGTACGTGTACAAGTTATTGGTGATTCAGCTTGTAATAATGTGTCAGTTACACCGCTTTTTAATTTAATTGTTAATCCAGCTAATGATGCATCGTTTACTATGACTGCCACATGTGATGGTGGAACAGCTACTATTACAGGAGATGTTGGTGGAACTTTTGCTTTTAATCCAATTCCAACAGATACAGCAGTTATTAATTCAACAACAGGTACAGTTACTGGAGCAACTTCAGGAGCTTCATATACTATTGAGTATACAGTTCCTGGAACGTGCCCAGCAACTTCAACTCAAACATTAACTGTTTTACCAGAAGATGATTCATCATTTACATTAACGCCAACTTGTGATGGCGCAACAGCTAACATTACTGGTGTAATTGGAGGGACATTTGTTTTTAACCCAATACCTTTAGATACAGCGGTTATTAATCCGTTGACAGGAACTATTACTGGAGCAACACCAAGTGCTACATATACAGTTGAGTATACTACAGTAGGAATTTGTCCTTCAACAACTACTCAAAATGTTACAGTTTTACCAGCTGAAGATGCTAGTTTTACAATGACTTCAACATGTGATGGAGGTTTAGCAACAATTACTGGAGATACTGGAGGAGTTTTTACATTAAACCCAGATCCAGGATTACCAGTTACTATAGATGCTAGCACAGGTACTATAATTGGAGGTACATCAGGAGTAACATATACAGTTGTTTATACAACTTTGGGGTCTTGTTCAGAAAATTCAACTCAAAATGTTACTGTTTCTGCTGCTGATGATGCATCATTTACAGTTACACCAACATGTGATGGAGCTACAGTTAATATTACAGGGACTTTAGGCGGAACATTTGCTTTAAACCCTGTCCCAACGGATGCTGCTATAAATCCAATTACAGGAACTGTTACTGGAGGCACTTCAGGTGCTAGTTATACAATAGAATATACAACTCCAGGTGTATGTTCCGAAGTAAGTACTGAAACTTTTAATGTTTTTCTTGCTGATGATGCTTCGTTTACAATAGCACCAACTTGTGATGGAGGAATTTCAACAGTTACTGGTCTTTCAGGAGGTACTTTTGCATTTAATCCATTACCTGGTGATACCGCTGCTGTTAACCCACTTACAGGAGTAATTACAGGTGGAACTTCTGATGCAGTATATACTTTAGAATATACAACTAATGGAGCTTGTCCTTCAACAAGTATGCAGTCTGTAACTGTTCATCCAGCAGTAATTGCAATCCCACCAACCGCATTAGAGGTATGTGATGATGGAGTACCAGATGGGTTGACGAGTATAGATTTAACGTTAAAGAATTTAGAGATAACGGGGAACAATCCGGATTATTCAGTGAGTTATTATTTAACTCA
>NZ_RAQJ01000005.1 GCF_003610635.1 Ichthyenterobacterium magnum | reverse complement strand
AAACCCTTTTCTTTATTCACAACCCTTTTTTTATCTTTTTTTTATTTATTTTTTTACCGCATTCTTACAACCCTTGTAATAAAGACTTTAGAGATGAAAGAGCTTTTAAAATTTTCATATAAACTTGACTTAAAACATTTGTTTAGTGCAGTAACTAATATCTAAAATTTCCAACTAAGTATGTCTTAATTATAATAAAGACTATTTACAATAGTATATGAAAGCTACAAAAAGAAATTCCAAACAATACCAAAACGAACCGTAAAGTCTCTATAAGGATGATTAGGCGCAGAATAGTAATTGTAACCAGTAAATGAAGAATTAAAATGTTCTGCTTTCAAAAAGATGCGTGTTTGACGAATTTTTGCATTGATAAAAAAATCTAGCATTGGAAATCCTCCAAACTTAGTTTCATTCTGAACATAAAATTCAGCCAGAAGAGGGTCATACGCATTCATATTATACTCTGTAAAATAATTAAGTGTAATACCCGTTTGTAAAAACATTGCTTTTTTAAATAAATGATTAGAATAATATAATGTGTTACGCGTAATAAATTCAGGAACATTAAACACACTATTTTGGTCTGATGAATTTTGATACATTATATTATTTACTAGAGTAAACTTCTTATACGTAATTGATTTACCTATTTTCACCCTTAAATACGATATTGATTCATTGTTATTCTGAAATGGCTTAACCGTACTGGTTACATCATCTTTTGAAAAATAGATGTAATCGTCAATTGTTGAGAAGTCTATATCTAAATTTAGATACTTATTAGATTTTACTTTTAATCCAAATTGGAATGTTTCAATATTGTTAAAGTTGTTTTGCCAGTTGTAGTTTGTATAATTACTCTGATACAATAATGTATTATAATTTGGTGCTTTGGATGATTTGTTTACTTGAAATTGCGCTTCTATATCTTTATTTAATACATATGAAGCTTCAGCATTGATGAAGTTTCCTTCAAAGTCTCCTGAAACATTTATACCAAACTCTCCTATTACTAAAAATTTATTAATTTGTTTTTTGTACTTTCCTCCTAAAGAAAAAATATTCCCTTTTAATCTATTGGTTATTTCATTTCCATCAATAAAAACCAACTTATCGTATCCATAATTATAATTATTATGACTAACATTAAACTGAACATTACCTACAACATTATTACTGTAGTTAAGCTTCAATTGATTATAAAAATTTTCTAGCGTTGATTTATCTCTCAAATTTGTACTTTTAAAAGCATCTCCAAAAAACGTATTACTAGTAGATTGGTCAAACTGGTAAAACTTATCATCAAGATTTACTACATGTTCTATTTTAAGCTTATTATTGGAAGTTGAATCTGTCTTAGTTATTATATCATAAGAATGGTTTAAATAAAAACGCTTCCCTTTTAATAAATTTTCGGCATCTTGAAAACTCACTTCTAATACACCTCTATCTAAAAAAGATTCTTCGCCAGATTCAAAAAACTCAACATTCTCATCTGTTAGTCCTCCATTTTCTTGATTTAATATATCTTGAGTTACCATATGCGCATTTGCTACATATCTTTCATTTTTAGATTTAAAACTTGTAGTTATTCTAAAATTACCTGTGCTAGCTAATATGTGTTGATATTTCCCAAGGGACCTCATACCTTTATAAGCTATTGAAAAATTAAACTGTTTTGATGTATTTACTGTAAAAAAAGCATCTAGAACCTGACCTTGTTGAAAAGCAGATTTATAAAACAATTCTGTTAAAGGTGTAGGGACTTGATAATAATTAATGTCTTCAACTTCCATATAGTTAAAATGCTTAGCCTTTGCGCCAATACTTGGCATAAGATTATTATCTCTTATATTATAACTAAGTGTATTATATGTTTGCCCCATATTTGCAAAAGGCATCAAACCAAAATTATCTTTTCGTAAATAATTAAACTTATACTCTTTTTTTATTGATAGAGTTGTATCAACAATTGTTGTGTCTCTCTCATGAGAAATAATCTTATAAAGGTCAATTGTTGCTTTTGTGTTTTGGGTTTTGTTATTTGAAGTTCGCCTAGAGGCAACGCTAGAGCTGTCAAGTATACTCAAATTTTGCTTTTTCTTTAATTTTTGAGAAAAAACAGTTTGACACAAAATAAAAAACAGAACTATTATAGATACCTTATTAATCATCACTAGTTATAACATTAATCAATTTCAAATATTGTTGTATAAAAAAAGAAGATGTAAAAATACATCTTCTTTTAATTTTTAAAAAATTAGGAAACCTAATTAACAACTATCTTCTTAGTAACTTTACTGTTTCCACTAGTAATATTAATTAAATACAACCCTGAGTGGATATTATTTAGCTTAATTGACTCGTCAAATTCTATAGTTTGACTATAGGTGTTCATAAAAATCACCCTACCTCTTATATCATAAATAAAAACATTAACAGCATCAATAGATTTTGTAATAAAATTAATATGAAACTCTCCAGAGTTTGGGTTTGGATAAATAGATAAATTTTCAGCAAAAGATTCATCTTCTAAACTTAAAGATTGATTAATTTGGAAATCTTTGGAATTAATATTATAAAAAATATTGTTAGATGCAACTACCATTATTCTACAAGAAGCAGAATCGACATTAGCTAATGTTACGTCTTCACTTCCATCATTTGGTGTATTAGAAATCAATACTGTATCAAAATTTAATCCTCCATCAGTTGATAAAAGAATATCAACGTTTGAAGCGCTAACAAGACCTATATCAGTATTTGCTTTATTCCAAGTAATTGTCTGCAAACTATTTCCTTCGTATACTATTCCGTCTGTATTCTGAGATGTAACTATAAATGGTCCAGAAGTATTAGTTACAGTTACAACCATTCCATCTGTAGCTGTTTGCCCACCAGAAAGGTCATTATCTCTAACTGTAAATCTAAAATTTAAATCTCTATTCACTAAAACTAATTTCTCCCAGGATGTAGAAGTATTAACACTACTTACATAATCTTCTAATCGTGGTATGTATCTCGTATTAATTGTTTCTGGAGGAAAAGACCTAATCACAGGTCCATCAACAGTAAATTCTCCTGGTATTGCTTCAGGTCCATTCGCATCAAATTGTTCCCAACAATAAGTTAATGAACTACCATCATCCGTTCCCACTCCAACTAACTTAAATGGTGTTCCAAAAGGTATAGTATAATCATTACCAGCATTAGCTGTTGGAACACTATTACCTGTATCTGTTTGTTGTGCGCAAGTACTGACTCCAAAAGCAATATTATTCCACATTTGTTGCAAACTATTTTGGTGAAAATATGTATCAGCAAATTGTTGGATATTTGCACTTGCACCACATATACCAGCATAAGACATTATTGTAGTTCCTCCACCTGGTTCATAAGCAGAAGAAGCCGAATAAGTACCAAAGCACCCTGGAGCGCTCCATGTATGGAAAGCTCCATATTGATGCCCCATCTCATGCAATAAAGTATTTTCAAAAACAATTCCAATAGGTGCTCCACCAAGACCTCCACTAACTGCTCTTGATTTATTACTAGTGCAAGGTGAAAATAATTGTGCTAATCCACTTCCAGAAGTACTTAACATATGCCCTATATCATATGGTTCTCCAATGAATGCATCAATAAAAAATTGACTTTCGTCTATTAAGGTTCCTATATTATCATTATCTAAAAAAGTATCTGTTATAAAAATAACATTTCTATTATTATTTACTATTGTCATAGTAAGTGCCAATTCATTCTCATATACAGCATTTACTCTAGTCATAACATCATTCATTACAGCTAGCACAGCATCTTTTTTTATCGCCTCAGTAGCCATTCCAAGCCCAGCTTCATTTACATGATATGTTGCATACTCTTCAGTACAAGCAAGTGCCAACTTAAACTCTCTTAATTTTCCATCATTTGCGTTTCTATATAAATCATTTGGCTCTGCGATTCTATTAAGATTATCTAAAACTGCTTCGCTATCGTCAGTAAGACATTCTATACTGTACTGATCTGCAGATACATGTTGTTTTAAATACATAATATAAGAAAGTCTATCCTTAGTTAAACAATCAATATACTGGGTACCTTCTTTTGCATTTAAAATCAATGCTTTAAAACCAAAAAGTGAAACACTGAATCTTATTATTTTGCTTTTATCCTTTAAGGACTTCCCAACAAATGAACGAATGTCTAAATGATTTGATTGAAGTTGAAAATCCAAAACTGGAGCTTCATAAACTTCATAATCCTCAAATCTACCATCAATAGATGGAAAGCTTACTATCACACCAGATTCAAATTTAGAAGTTTTTCTATTTGGTGCATTTTGCAATTGAACTAATAGATTATTAATATCTAAATCAAAGACTAAATATTCTGTCGGCATAAAAGACCTTTTCCATTTTTCTGAGTTTAAAGATGCTCCATCTGATTTACTCCAAAATGAAGTTCTATTTTGGCTAAACCCTCTATTAGTATAAGAGAGTAAACCAATAATTAAACCCAAACAAATTATTGTTTTTTTCATATTAATATTTTTTACTAAAATAGTTATTTGTTTTCTAAACAAAAAATAGTGAAACTACTTAATATAAATGATAAAAAAGCCGCTATAGCGGCTTTTTTATCATTTATATTATTAGCAATATAGATTACACCTTAGTTAATACTACAGTTAAAGTAATATCACCAACGCCACAACCACCAGATCCACCTTGAAAATCTAACATATTTAATGTTAAAGTGTCAGTGCTTGAAACTGTGCATGAATCAAAAGTAAATATATTCGTTGAATCTCCTCCTAGTAATAGGAGACTATTACATCCTATATTAGTAGACAATCCATCATCAACCGTAATTTGTCCGTTGGTTTCAAATGAAAACGAAACCGTCATATCATTTGTCGATCCACCTGGCTCATAAGCTACAGTAAACTCTCTGCTAAGAGAACCATTAGCTCCTTCTGACAATGTGATTACTTGATCTGCAAATACATCACCTCCAAACAAGCTTCCGCCTGAAGTTACAGTAAGGTTATAATCTCCAATAAAAAAATCACTACTCGCCAATAATGGTGCCATTGCTGTATCTAATATTGGGCATATAGTAACTCGATAAGTTGTTGGTCTTGTTACTTCTGTACCATTTATTCCAATAGATACATTAGAATTATCCGTCGCATCTAAAACAACATCAAAAACCATTGTTTCAGTGATATTAGCATTTAGTGCCTCGGTAATATTAAATTCAATTTCTGGAAAATTCAAATCAAAATGGCTAGAAGTGCCTGCAGGGTTTACTAATAATCCAGAATTAGAAAAAACTGTATTAGGATTTGCCCCAGAAACACTCTCCATTGTATAACTAATTTCAAGATCATTTAGAACCACAGGTACATTCACTTCAACAGGGATTTTTAAAAGATTATCAAAATCATATGTTCCAAGACTTATTTGAATTGCATTGGTTTGAAATTGCACCCAACCACTTTCATTATTGGCATCAAATTTTCCTTCATTTTCACCTTCACTATTATCACAACTATTTAAAGTTAATGACATGATATATAGTATAGGAATTATTTTAAAAATATTTTTCATATCTAGAAATTAAATTTTAGTTAATGTGAAATTTTGAATTGATGTCCCTCCACAGGATGCATTTGGATCTTCTGTATAATTTATAGTATGGACAGTATCAGAAGCCAAAGAGTAAGTACTGTTACTCGCTCCTGCACTTGTTAAAATATAATAAGGTGGATTACCTCCAGTACAAGAAACTGTAATATCAATATCTGGTGTTAAATTAAATACATTACAAGCAAGACTTATAGTTACTGGCAATACAGTATCAACACCAGATCCAGGTAAAAAAGTTGTATTAAAAACTCTCTCTGTAGACGTTGATCCTACACTAACAGTTACTTGTTCTGTAGGAAAATTACCATTACTATCAACAAGATCGTACTCTCCAACTAAATAAGTGTCAGGAACAGGACAAACTTCAAAGACATTCACTATAACCTCATCATTATCTATATCATCTCTATCAGATAACCCAGTCAAATTAAATACAATCTGTTTTATAGTTGCATCAACTAACCCATTATCCGCACCACTAATCGTCAAAGTTCCTTGATAAGAATTAGCAGGTATTGTTACTGTACTAGGTAATGTATAAGTAGCAGGATCTGCAGTTGTAATCTCAGGATCTGTGTTTAATGTTACATTAAAAGTTCTGTCACTAGACGATAGAGTACTAGAATTTAGAATAATATCTAAGCTTCCAGTATCATCAATAGTTACAGGTAAGTTATAAACATTTGCTGGAAAAGATATGAACGTTCTATTTTCATTGGGATTACCATTGTAGATAACTTCTTCAACTGATTCATCACAGGAAAGAACAATCATCATCAATGATAATACAAAAGATATCTTAAATATGTTTTTCATAATATTTGATTTTTTTAATTAATCTGAATTAATATCCAGGGTTTTGGGAAATAATAGAATTTCCATTTAACTCATCTTGAGGAATAGCCATTGTAAATCTAAAATCATTTGATGAAACATCACAAACAGCTTCAAAAGAACTACAATCTACTGATAATCTACTTACACCAGTACCTAATTCATTCCCAATACGCTTAATATCTAACCAACGATGACCTTCAAAACATAACTCTTTACGACGTTCTTTCATTATATCAGTCAAAGCTTCATTCAACGTATTATATGTAGGTGTAGACCCAGCTCCTCTCGCATCTCTTAACACTTGTACAGATGAAGCTGCATCAGTAAGCATATTGTTTCTGGCTTGCAATTCTGCTTTAATTAACTGTACCTCAGAAGCTCTCATTAATTTAATATCATTTAGCTGTACTCCATCAGCTGAACCAGGGTATTTGTTAATAAGTATTTCATTACTAGAATCATTTACTCCTACAATAGTACTCTGATTATTTACATATGCTAATAAACGAGCATCACCAGGATTTTCACTTAATAAATTATATAACTCATTAGACATCTCTAAAAATCCATCACCAGGTCCAACAAAATTAAAGTAAAACAATCGTACAACACTTCCATCACCAACTGTTCTTTCTAATTTAAAAATTACCTCAGTATTATCAACATCTAAAAACATGCCAACATATTGTCCAAAATTAGCTAAAGGGTAACTAGCCAATAACTCATTAGCAAGTGTGATATGATTAGTACTGTAATCACCTTCAGTAAGAGCTATTCTTAATCTCAATACTTTTACAAAGTCTTGATTTATCCATATAGGATTAGAAACCGTAGGGTTATTAGTATCAAACAAGCTATTAGCTGCGTCTAAATCTGATTTAATAAAAGCTAAGTTTTCCGCTACAGTATTCCTTTGAAACTCTTCATCAATTTCTGGTACATAATTAATATTAATAGCACCTAAAGCATTAGGGTCTTGATAATCTGTAGCAAAATATTGAAGTACTTCAAAATGACACAAAGCTCTAATCGCTAACAATTGTGCTTTAATGTGATTCGCCTCAACTAATTCATCACCTGTAAAAGTTAGATTACCCATAGCCCTTAGAACTCGATTTGCAAAATTGATAGTTACATATCTATCATTCCAAATATTATCTGGAATACTACCAGTTGTAAAACTTACAAGGTAATCGTAATCTTGTGCGCCTTGTCCATTACTAGCCAATCCTGATTTCACATTATCGGTTAAAATTGCATTAGCATATAATGAATTACCTGTCCCATTCCCGCCAGCGTCAGGATCGTAAGCTGCATAAACTCCTAATAAACCCGTTTGAATATCAGCTAGCGTTCTAAATGCCTGATCTTCTGTAAGCTCACCTTCTTGTATTAATTCTGTAGCATCTTCACAAGAAAATGACAGAGTTAATAAGATTAAGGTTATTATTTTAAAAATATCTTTTTTCATTTTAATTTGTTATTAAAAATTAATTGTTGCACCAAAAGTATAAATCTTAGGTGTTGGGAACTGACCTCTATCTGTTGTTCTAAAATTAGACTCAGGATCCCATCCTCTATATTTACTAAAAGTTAATAAATTTTCACCTTGTATATATAGTCTCATTCCTGAAATAGGTAGTTGTTCTAGTACACTATCAGGAAGGGAATAGGCAAGAGTTACGTTCCTTAGCCTTAAGAATGAAGCATCCTCAAGATATCTATCAGTTTGATTAATATAATCAACACCCCCTAATGAAGAACCTACCCGAGGCACTTCAGTAATATCTCCAACATTTTGCCACGCATTAAACAAAGTCACAGATCTATTTCTACCATTTTCTACAGAGCCTACAGAAACATCTTGCAGGCTTGCAAAATCTAAGTTATTTCTGTAAACATCAGCAACAAAAGACCATTGTGTAGTAAACTCAAAACCTTTGTACTTAATATCCGAACCAAAACCTCCTTGCCATACAGGGTAAATAGATCTATCAGAAAACACTCTATCAGCATCTAATAAGGTTTCAGTTAAAGTTCCATCTGCTTTAACAAACAACGGATTACCATTAGAAGGATTAACTCCAGCATATTCAACTAAGTAGAATGACCCTAAAGACTCACCTTCACCCAAAGCTGTTGAGCCTCCAAGATTAACTAAACCATTTGAAGAAGGCGGTAAAGCCTCAATTTCATTTTTATTATAAGAACCGTTAGCATTTACAGAAATTTTCCAATCACTATCATCATAAATGTTATATCGCAATTGTAATTCAATTCCTTTATTAACCATAGTACCTAGATTTGACTCAATAGTACCACCTGTTGCATTCAGTAATGAAATATTATTATTTTGAAATAAATCATCCGTTGTTTTTTCATATACATCAATTGATCCACTTAATTTTCTATTAAAAACTGAAAAATCAACACCAATATTAGATTGAGTTGTTTCTTCCCATCTTAATGAAGTATTTGCAACTTGTCCTGGCACTGTCGAAACTGTACCATTATACCCAGTACCTGCTGTATATAAATTTCTGGTTTCATTAGTAGCTCCATAATAACCTCCTCTAATTCTATCATTACCAGATAAACCATGAGATGCTCTTAATTTTAATAAATCAAATGCTGAATCTGACATAAATGCCTCTTGATCTATGTTCCAACGACCAGCGATAGACCAAAATGTTCCCCAAGCATTATCATCGATAAATCTAAATGAATTATCTCTTCTTACACCTGCAGAAAAACCATATTTACCATCATACTCATAGTCTAATGCTCCAAAAACAGATATATTACCTACAGTTGTAGTAAATGAATTAAGAGTATCAATATATGGGTTTACGGTAGCTCCCCCAAGAACCTCTGTAGTTGTACCTGGAACGAACGCAGAACCATCACCTATCAATCGCGGATCAAGTCCAAATTGGTCATAATCAAAACCATCTAAATGACCTTTTAAATACTCGAAATAAGCAGTAACATCTAATTGATGCTTATCTGCAAATGTATTAGAATAATTTAATGACGATATTGTATTAAATCTAAAGTCTCTAGTATAGGTTTCTTCTTGAATACCACCAAATATAGTCGCTGGATTATTACCTACACGATCTTGAAATGGACCAAGAATACTATTTGGGTGCAAAATTTCTAATCTACTTTCTGTAGATAAATCCATACCTACTTGTATACCAGCAGTAAGATTCTTAGCAAAATTCCAATTAGCATTAAAGGATGTTAAAATTTTAATTTCTTCTTCTCTATCAGTATTCAATGAAAGACTATTCAATAATACATAAGGAAAATTCGAAGCACCTCTACCTAATATAGCATTAATATCACCTGGAGAAATCCCTCCATCTGTAGTTATTGAACCATCAGGATCATAAGGGCTCAAGTATGGCAAGCCTTGTAGTGCAGCACTAAATGGGTTGAAAAAAGTAGAACCACTACCAGCACTATCACCTACTTCATCAGTCTTAGAAAAACCTAATGAAAGATTCAAATTATAACTAAATTTATCATCAGAACTTCTTCCGCTAAAATTATTTCTCACAGAAAAACGTTTAAACTTTGACCCAATAAATATACCATCTTGTTCAAAGTATTGTAAGGAAGTGAAATTATTTGAAGTTTCCCCTCCAGAAGAAATTGACAAATCGTGAGATAATGTAGTACCTCTTCTAAAGAAAACATCTGCCCAGTTTGTGTTAACCTGATTAGATATCGCTGCAATTTCAGAATCAGTCATCCCAAAACCTAAACCAGCTCCATTTGACCTTTGCCAATTAAGTATTTCTCTTGAATTCATAAGCTCAAATGGTTGGTCTTGAAGCTCATTATAACCATATGAAGTGCTATATCTAAACTTCAAAGCTTGATTATACTTACCTCTTTTAGTTGTAATTACAATAGCACCATTCGCAGCTCTGTTACCATAAATATTAGCAGCAGCAGCATCCTTCAGTACTGAATAAGTCTCAATATCATTTGGATTTATACTCCTAAAGTTATCTTCATCAACTGGAATACCATCTACAACAAAAAGCGGCTCAATATTACCATTAATCGAGCCTGGTCCTCTTAAAATAATTGTACTATCAGCTCCAGGCTGACCTGTACCAGTAGATATATTTAAACCAGCTATTTGACCTTGCAGGTTTTGAATAGCTGATGCATTTGCCCTATCTTCAAGCACTTCTGCCTTCACGGTACCTATTGATGCTGGACTGGTTCTAAGAGACGACGTGTCTCCATAAGCAACAACCACAACTTCATCAAGTGAAGCTATATCTTCTTGCATTTGAACATTAATAATATTACTTGAACCTATCTTAATTTCATTATCTTTTAAACCAATAAAAGAAAAAACAAGCGTCTCTCCATTACTAGCTTTAATAGCATAATTTCCATCAAAATCTGTTTGAACTCCTCTTGAAGTTCCTTTAACAATTACATTTACTCCTGGTAAGGGCAAACCATCACCAATGGATGTAACTGTTCCTGTGATTGTTTTCTCTTGTGCAAAAGAAAATTGCATCACTAACACCATAAATAGCGCCATTAAACCTGTTAATTTTAATTTCATAAAACAATTATTTGAGTTAGTCAAGCGCAAACTTCTTAATAATATCTTAAATAACCAAAGATTATCACTAAAAAAGTGTTAACAAAATGACATGTACAACAACAGAACAAGATTAAAGCAAAAAAAACTATAATGCACTAACAGATAGATGCTCAAAACTTAAAATGGTTGCGTTAAAATTTTAACTTTGTTTAAATTTTAACATTTTGAGCCTTAAATCAAACTTTTCAACTTTTAATTTAGAATGTGGTACAGACGAAGCTGGAAGAGGTTGTTTGGCTGGTCCGGTAACTGCTGCTGCTGTTATTTTACCAAAATCATTTAAAAACACAATTCTAAATGACTCTAAATTACTTTCAGAAAAAAAAAGAAACCTATTAAAACCAATTATAGAATCTGAAGCTGTCTCTTTTGCCTTTTCACATATATGGCCTGAAGAAATTGACACTGTAAATATTTTAAATGCTTCTATTTTAGCTATGCATAAATCTATTAAACAATTAAATCTTACTCCAGAATTCATTATTGTTGATGGCAACAAGTTTAAGCCTTTAAATAATATCCCATATAAAACAATAATTAAGGGCGATAGTAAATATTTGTCTATAGCCGCTGCTTCTATTTTAGCTAAAACACAACGTGATATTTATATGGAAAAAATTCATGAAGAATTCCCGATGTATAATTGGAAACAAAACAAAGGCTACCCAACTAAAGAACATCGTGAAGCCATTAAAAAATACGGAATAACAAAATATCACAGAAAAACTTTTAGATTATTACCCGAACAGTTTAAATTAGACTTGTAATTTTTACATTTGCAAAAACCCTCTTAATGAAGCAAATCCTATTTATACTAATTTCACTTATTTTAATTACAAGTTGTGAGAAAAACAAAAGTGAAGCATCAAATATTTTTAACTTCATTCCTGAAAACACTTCAGTAATACTTAAATCAAATTCATATCCTGACGTATTGTCGAGTATAGAAGACAATAGTTTAATTAGTTCTATTTCTAAATATGCTAAAATTGATAATTTAAAGCAACAATTAGATTACACAAAATATATTAGTACAACCAATGATGTTTTAATTTGTCTTTCTGAAGATAAAAATGACAGCTTAGAATTTAGCTTAATCACAAAATATCATAAAAGTGTTTTTAATTTAGACTCTATATCTAATATAAGTGTTGAATCTTTTTCTACTAAAAAAAAATCTATCAATAAAATATCAATAAACAATCAAACACTATACTCTAGTATTATTGATAGTGTGTTTTTTGTTTCTAATCGTCTTGCTTTTGTTGAAAATGCTTTCAACAAAAAAGAAAAGCCAAAAGAATTAGAGAAAATTTACAACACTGCAAACACAAGCAGTTCAGTTTCTGTTCTGCTTAATTTAAATGAAGCTAATACCAACCCATCGTTTTTTAAAAATACTAATTTAAATAGCACTACATTTTCTAATTATATTTTATTGGATGCAAATATTGCTCAAGATGCGGTTTTATTAAACGGAATTACCAAAGCTACAGATTCTACTAAAAGCTTAATTAATGTTTTTAAACAAACAATACCTCAAGAAAATCAAATAAGCAAAGTGAGTCCTCCAGACACTGATTACTTATTGAGTTTTACATTTAATAATTTTAAAACTTTTAATGAGCAGTTATTACAGTTTAAAAAAGAAGATTCGATTGCAACAGTCACAAACATTTTTGACAATATTAATGAAGTTGGACTTATTTATAAAAATAATAAAAAAGCCATTTTCTTAAACTCTATCGACTTAACATCTACGCAAGATGCCATCAACTCACAAAACAGTATAGAAACTTACAGAGACGTATCAATTTATAGTTTTGATAATCCTACAATATTTAAAGAAACATTTTATCCTTTAATAAGTTTCGACCAAGCATCCAACTTTATTGCCATTAATGACTACTTAATTTTTTCAAATGATTTAGAGTTGTTAAAAGACATCATTTCTAATACTCAAAACAATACTACATTATCAGAAAGCAATGCTTTTAAAAACATGATGCTCAATTTAAGTGATGAGTCATCATTATTTACATATTATAATGCATCTAGTTTAAACACTATATTCAATACAAATTTCTCTGAAAACATTTCCTTTAACTTAAAAGGTTATAATGCTTCGGCACTACAATTTATTTATGATACAGATTTTGCACATATAAACGGTATTATAAAAAAACATAAAAAAAGAGCTTCTACCAATACTGTTTCTGAAGAATTAAATATCTCTCTTGATAATGATCTATTAGAACCTCAGTTTTTAACTAACCATAAAACAAAACAAAAAGATATTGCTGTTCAAGACATAAACAATAACTTATATCTTATTTCTAACCAAGGAAAAGTGTTTTGGAAAAAGAAATTAAACGGAAAAATATTAGGAGACATTGAGCAGGTCGATTTTTATAAAAATGGGAGACTACAACTTGCATTCGCAACGCCTAAACGCGTGTACATTTTAGATAGAAACGGTAAAGATGTTACGCCTTTTCCTCTAAAATTTAATGATGCTATTACACAGCCACTTTCTGTTTTTGATTATGACAAAAAGAAAAAATATCGTTTGTTAGTAACACAAGGCAAATCGCTACTAATGTATGATAGTAAAGGAAAAATCGTAAAAGGTTTTACATATAAAAAAGCAGCTAACACTATCACATCCCAACCAAAACATTTTAGAATAGGCAAAAAAGACTTTATCGTTTTTACTCAAGGCACTAAACTTGAAATTTTAGATCGTATTGGTAAAACACGAGTTAATGTAAAAGAGGCTATTAATTTTTCAGGTAATGACATCTATTTATATAAAAATAGATTTACAACTACAGATACTAAAGGCAACCTTATACAGGTAAATCAAAAAGGTCAGGTTAGCAAGTCCAATTTATACCTAAACGACAAGCACAATATTAGCACAACGAGCAAAACACTCGCTTCGCTTTCAGACAATAAACTTTCAATACGGTCTAAAACAATTGAACTAGATTTTGGCGACTACACAGCACCCAAAATATTTTATCTTAATGATAAAATCTATGTGTCTACAACAGATTTACAATCTAAAAAAATACACCTTTTTGATAGCCAAGCTAAACCCATTGCAAACTTTCCAATTTATGGTAATTCTTCAATTGATCTCAACAATATAGACAGAGATCAAAGTTTAGAACTCGTAACCAAAGGTGATTCTAATACTATTATAATCTATCAAATTAATTAAAGGTTGATTTAAAGATGTTTACTTTTTGTTTCTATTTACACAAAAAGAGCAACTAGTTATACAAATGTTTTTTTTAACTCAATACAAATTCTTATATTTAAGAATGCTATTAATCAACACTTTACATTAAAATGAAATTATCTAAAAGCAATACGCTACTCCTACTATTTTGCTCCTTTTTTATTCTAACTTCAACAAAAACCCAAGCTCAAACTAAAAAAATTAAAAGACCAAAAAGCACCGTTGGGATTTCTAGCGTCGATAATTTTGTTCGAGAATCTTTTGATTTATATGACAAAGTATATAAATATGATGGTTATGCAGCAGCAGGAACACCTTTAGACGACGAAGACATAGATGTGCTTGAAGACGTGCTTGATGAGCTAACCATTATAAGTGAAAGTGCTCCAGATATTCTTGCAGATTTAGAAGGCGTAAGCATTTTAAAACAAGGCAAAGCAACACTACAAATTAACAAAGCAAAAAAAGCACTTAAATACAGTATTAAAACTGCAAAAGAGTTACTACTTGGTCAACGTGAGCACGATAAAGACAAAGAAGATGAATCAGACTCTTCTGAAAGTACAGATAGTTCTTCATCAGGCAATGACGACAACAATCAGGCTAATGAAGTTGAAGACTCTAACGTTTCTGATGATTTAGAAGTTTATAGCAAATTTGATTTTGTTCCTGGAGACAAACTACTATATTTTGATGATTTCTCTCAAGATTTTATTGGTGATTTCCCAAGTAAATGGAATACCAATGGTGCTGGTGAAGTTGTAAAAATGAATACAGTTGATGGCAAATGGTTTGAAATGAAAGCTGGTTATAACATTCAATATATTCCTCTTTTAGCTGAAGCCTTACCTGAAGACTATACAATAGAGTTTGATATACTTACTTCTGGGCTCGATAAAAAAACATCATCTACTGCAAGATTAAATATTGTATTAGATGAGAACGACACTTTTAGAGCTGGAGCAAATTCTGCAACCGCTTCTTTACCATTTGGGCAGTATGGTGCCTTTGCTATTGGCATCTCAAACAAAGTTAATGGAGCAGTTATAATTAATAGTCAACTACAATCAGATATTAGAAATGATGTTATTAACAAACCACATATTTCTATTGCTGTCAATAAGCGTCGTTTTAGGCTTTGGGTAAATCAAACCAAGTATATCGACATTCCGCAACTAATAGCTCCAAATAAAGCTATAACACATCTTAAATTTAATCTCTATGGACTTAAAGATGGTAAAGACCGCATTTTTATACGTAACCTTAAAATAGCTGAAGGTGGTTTAGACTTAAGACGCAAATTAATTACTGACGGTAGAATCTCAACCAACGGTATTTTATTTGATTCTGGCTCAGCAAACATTAAACCACAATCTTATGGTATTATTCGCCAGATTTCTCAAGTGTTAATGCAAGATGAAAACATAAAGCTTAACATAGTTGGTCATACAGATTCAGATGGTTCTGATGATGCTAATATGAAACTTTCAAAATCAAGAGCCGAAGCTGTTAAGCAAGCCTTAATTAATGTTTATAAAATTTCTGGTGACAGATTACAAACCGATGGAAAAGGAGAAAGCGTTCCTGTTGGTGACAATGCAACATCTAATGGCAAAGCGCAAAACAGACGCGTAGAGTTTATTAAAATATAACGATAACCAAATCGAAAGTCCTCAGTCTTTTATGAAGCGCCAAAGTTTTCTTTGGCGTTTTTGTTTACGCTTCATTAAAAATTTCAGTAGTATTGCATCTCAAAATTTATAGCATGATTAAACGTACAAAAGCATCCATTTCTAAATGCATATTACATAAAGTAGGAAACAAATTTAATAGCACTAAAAACGCTTTTTCTGAGCAAGCTTTAGACTTTGATGAAGCTAGTTATGATCTCATGCTACCATATTTGCTTAGACCATTTGGTAGCGTTGCCGAAAACTATAGATTTAATCATCATGCAAATATAGAACTCAACGAAATTAACAGTTACGCAACTCAATTACTCGATGATGACTCTCAATTTGTAGACATTTCAAAACACATCGTGAATCACTTATTTGAACAATCAAATTCGGCTCAAATAAAAACAGGCGATGTTATTATCTGCATATTTCATGATATACAATACGAAGACTATTCTACAGATGCTATTGGGATTTTTAAAATTGAAAATAAATCACATTTTTTTCAAACCTATTTAGAAAACAATAGTTACGATATTATTACACAAAAAGGAATAGCTACAAAAAAGGTAGATAAAGGCTGTCTAATTTTAAATGCGGCAGATGGCGAAGGTAAAATTGTATTGAGTGTAGACCATAATAACTATGATGCACAATATTGGATTAAAAGCTTTTTAAATGTAAAATATCCAGACGACTCAAACCAACATACCAAGAACTATATTGAGATGTGCAGAGAGTTCTCAAAAGAAGTAATGCAACCGCAATTTGGTGGTCAAGAGCAAAGCAATTTCTTAGCTAAAACTGTAGACTTTTTTAAAGAAAATGAAATTGTAAATGTAGAAACCTTTAAGGAAGAAATCTTTGAGAAAGAAGATACCATACAATTATTTGAAGACTATAAAAAAACCTACGAGAATGACCACAACATCGTTATTAGAAACCAATTTGATGTATCAGAATTAGTATTAAAAAAGCAAAAACAAAAAATTAAAACCGAAATAAAACTAGATACAAACATTCAAATAAAACTAGATGTTGATGCGCCAGATGCTTCTGCTGAGTATCTAGAACGTGGTTACGACGAAGAAAAGAAAATGCATTACTACAAAGTATTTTTTAATGAAGAAGGCTAATTTGAGTTTATCAAATAAATAGTCGAATTTAGCTTGTGTAAAATTACTATACAATGAATAATTCATATAGGCTTTTAATCCTCATAACTTTCCTTTTTTCTTCAGTAACAGGTTTTAGTCAAAAACTAAGTAAAGGCACTTCAGATAAAAATTATTATACCGAAATTGCTTACGAATATGTAAACGATAAAATTATTATTCCTGTAGAAATTGAAAACAAAACCTATCGTTTTTTATTAGATACTGGAGCGCCTAATATTATTTCTGGTCAACTGCGAGAAACCATTAAAACAAAACGCAAAACTTCAATAAATGTTGGTGATGCAAATGGCAAAAAACAAAAGCTTGACCTGGTTGAACTTCCTCTATTAAAAATTGGTGGTGTTTCTTTTAAAAATACGCCTACTCTAGTAAATAAAAACGCACCAAATATTGTTTTTGATTGCTTTAAAATTGATGGTTTTATTGGTAGTAATATGCTTCGTAATTCTATACTTCAAATCCTACCAAAACAAAAAATAATAAAGTTAACTAACAGTAAAAGAAAGCTAGAATTAAACAAGAAACATTCGAGTAAACTTACCCTTATTGGCAATCAAGGCAAGCCTTTTATTTGGATACATATTGATGGCAAAAAAAATGCAAAAGAGCATGTTTTAATTGACACCGGAATGAAAGGTTTTTACGACTTATCTAATACAAATTTTAATATCTTTAAAACCAAAAATGTAATTAGTGAGAGTACAGAAGGCCAAGGAAGCATGGGAACTGGACTCTTTGGATCTGAAGAAAAAAGCAAATACCATAGAGTTAAAATTCCTGAGGTAACTATTAATAACTTTTTATTTAAAAATGCTACAGTAGAAACTACAAATTCTAAAAATTCAAGAATTGGAACCGAGCTTTTAAACCACGGAAACATGACTATAGATTTTAAGAATAAGCGTTTTTTTTACGAGCCTTTTTATAAAGCAGTAGATTTACAAGAAAAACAATATGGATTTAATCCTACCTTAATCGATAATAAGCTTGCCGTAGGTATTGTTTGGGACGAAGAACTAAAAAAAGATATGAGTTATGGCGACCAAATTATTGAAATTAATGGCGTTGATTATACAGACACAAATCTTTGTCATTTAATAAATAGACCATCAATTTTTAAATCCCAAAATACTTTAAACCTTGTACTTTTAAAAGCATCAGGCGAAAAGAAAACACTAGTACTAGAAAAGCAGTAACTAAGACTTACTTAGTTCTGCTTCAAAAAGCACTTTAAAATGCTTGAGCAATTTAGACTTTACTTCGGCTTCGTCTACCTTATCTATTCCTAATTCTACGTTTAGAGATGTTACAGCTTTACCGCGTATACCACAAGGAATCATGTTATCAAAATATCCTAAATCTGCATTTACATTAAGTGCAAATCCATGCATAGTGACCCAACGACTTGCTCTAACGCCCATTGCACAAATCTTACGTGCAAATGGTGTGCCTACATCTAACCAAACACCTGTTTCTCCTGAGCTACGCTCCGTTTTTAAACCATACTCGGCTAAAGTGAGAATAATCATTTCTTCTAATAAACGAAGGTACTTATGAATGTCTGTAAAAAAATTATCTAAATCTAATATTGGATAGCCTACAATTTGTCCTGGTCCGTGATAAGTGATATCTCCACCTCTATTAACTTTATAAAATGTTGCTCCTTTTTGAGTCAGCTGGTCTTCATTAAGCAATAAATTAGACATATCGCCACTTTTACCTAAAGTATAGACGTGTGGATGTTCAACAAAGAAAAAATAATTAGACGTATCTAAATTAGCATCTTCTCTCCTATTCTTGATTTTAGTGTCTACAATACTTTTAAAGACTTGCTCTTGATAATCCCAAGTATCTTTATAGTCTTTAAGCCCTAAATCTCTAACGTTTACAGTTTTATTCACGTGTAATTCAATCTTCTAAAACAACATCTAAATTCATTAACTCAGGTGATTTCACCATATCTATTAAGTTCATTTTTAACTTAACTGTTTTTCCATCTTTACTAATTTCAGCATTTTTATTAGAAACCGATTTTATTGCTTTAGGAAATTTGTAAACCAATGTATAACTCATAGTTTGAAACATATCTTTAGCTTCACCCATTTGAGACATTTCTTCGTTTAAAGCTTTTAAATCTTCTTCAGAGCGTTCTATATTTTTAGTTAGCTGTCTAGAAAATATTTTTCCGTCAAACTTAAAATCTACCATTTCTAGAGCATTCTCAGTTGCTCTAGAAATAGCACTATCATCCATTTTAGAAAACTGCGGACTATCTTTAGAGTTTATTTTTTTAGCTTCATCAAGCTTTGCTAATACTTCTGGTAATTCTTCTAAACTATTAAATGACGATCCAATACCTAAATCAAACACACCTGTTTCTTCATCCATACGCATTTTCATCACAAGTGCTTCAAGAGATTTTAATCGTTCTTGCTCTTCTTTAGGAAGTGTTGAAATACTATCTGCTTTTTCTCTTAAAAGATCTTTAAAATACAGAATGCTGTCCATCTTTTGAGGCTCTTTATCTTCTTTTGAGTTATCCATTCCCATTTCTTTCATCTTTGTCATCACTTCAGATAAATCATAAGTCATAACAAACTCTCCAGAGCCATCTTCATTAAAAGTAATTTCTTCAGTAAAGTTACAGCTCATAAAAAAGCATGCTGTAACAAGTAAAAAAACAAATTTTTTCATTTTAAATATTTAAAATTAAGATACAAAGATACAATTTATCTCTCAGGATTGTTGAGGATAACTAAAGCAGCAATTACACCAGGAACCCAGCCACAAAGCCACAATAAAAAGACGATTAAAATAGAGCCGCAACCTTTACCTATTACTGATAGTGGCGGAAAAAAGATGGCTAATAAAACTCTCCAAAAACTCATGGCGATTAATTTAATGATTGATTAAAAAAAACTTAAAAAGCTTTGCTTTTGAAAACCTTTTAGGCTGTCATTCCCGAGAAATCGGGAAGTTGTAACTGTTCGACGTGATTAATACGCTTTTGTTACATTTACCACAGTATAAAATCTATTTTCTATTAAAAGAAATTATAGTAGTTTAGTGCAATGCGAATAATTACTCTCATATTTAGTTTAGTACTACTATCTAACACGCTAAATGCTCAGCATGTATTTAATGGCAATATCGATAATGATCGTTGGCAGAATGAAGTTTATCTATCTGTAATTGAAGATTACAGAAAGATATCTAGCATTTATGATGAACAAATTATCTCTAAAGTTTCTACCGACTCTACTGGTTTTTTTCAATTTTCTGGAAATCAATTAAATCCTACTAACAAAATTTACAAAATCCATGTAGACAACTGCTCTACATATAGTCAGGGTTCAAATCATTTTGAAGGTCATTGTAATGACAGTAAGGAAATCTTGTTTATTGCAAAAGGAAACGACTCTATTCAATTCCCTTTATCTTTTGAAGACGAAATGTTTTGCAGCATTCAATCTACCAACCCAAAAACTTCGGCATTTATAAAAATAGACTCGCTTAAAGAAGACATGAGGTTTGCATATAGTGAATACCGAAGTGAAGCAAATCGTAAGCTAAATAATAAAAAATGGTTTAAAACACTTCAGGATTATGGCAAGAATCTCAATGAACCTATTGCAGAGCTTTATATATATTCGTTTTTGTCTGATCGCAGCAATAGTTTACACGAATACTATTTAGAGGATTTAAAAAATAATCCTTATTACAACAACCTTCTTATTAGATTAAAAGAAACATATCCTGATGCTTTATATACAAAGCAATACGAGGCAGAATTAACCTCAGATAAATATATTATTTCAACAACTACTAAAGACGCTAATATACCTTGGCATTATGTACTTATTTTGCTTTTAGTACTTTCTGTTTTAGGCAATCTCTATTTTTGGTTATCTATTAAAAAGCAAAAATCTAAAAAACTTAGTGTTGTAAAAGAGCAACTTACCAAACAAGAACAAAATATTCTTAACCTTTTACTTGACAGCAAAACCAATAAAGACATTGCCGAGGCACTTTTTGTAAGTGTTAGCACAGTAAAAACACACGTTAACAACATCTACAAAAAGTTAAACGTGCAATCTAGAGACGAAGTTAAATCGCTGTTTAACAAATAGTTAAAAAATTCAACCTAAGTACTAGTACTCATTTCCAACCCTAAATAGCCTAGGTTTTTAAGCTGTTATCATCATGTTTGTAATCTCATTAATCAAAAAACAAACATTATGTATCAATTTACAAATCAAATCAAAAACAACTCATTAAACGAGGTTGTACTATGTATTGCTTTTATTTTTATTTCGAGTTTTATTTATGCTCAAGACCTAGCCAATACTACTGATGTTGGTGTATTTTCTTTTGAAGAAGAAGAAATTAATTATGGAACAATAGCCCAAAATGCAAATGGCGAACGTGTATTTAAGTTCGAAAATCGTGGAAGAGCACCAATCGTAATTTCTAAAGTTAAAACCACATGTGGTTGTACTGTCCCGACCTACCCTAAACAACCTATTCTTCCTGGGCAATCTGGTGAGATTAAAATTAAATACGCTACAAATAGAGTTGGTCCTTTTACTAAATCAATTACTGTTATGTCAAATGCCTTTGAAAGCAAAAAAGTGCTTAAAATAAAAGGTAAAGTCTTAGCTAAAAACACTACAAAATAAATCAGTCATGAAACATTTAGCATTATTATGTCTTGTTTTGTGTTGCTCCATATTTAGTCAAGCACAATCCATAAATACTGAGATAGCAACAGAAGGAGAAAAGCCATTTTTATTAGGTAAGATTGATAAAAATGGGTTAACATCTAACAATTATAAATCATGGTTTTTTAAAAATCATGATGCTTACAAACTAGATGAAGCCAATATTAAAAGCATTACTCCTTTAATAGGCGATTTTAAAATCAAACTATTTATGGGCACTTGGTGTGGAGATAGCAAGCGAGAAGTCCCAAGATTTTACAAAATATTAGAAGCTTCAAACTTTCCAGTAGACCAGATTACAGCTATAGCTTTGAGTAGAAAGTCAAATATGTACAAGCAAAGCCCAAACCATGAAGAAGCTGGTCTAAACATTCATCGTGTGCCAACATTTATTTTTTATAAAGACGGAAAAGAAGTTAACCGAATTGTAGAAGAACCTGTTGAAACTCTTGAAAAAGACATCTTAAACATTTTAACTATAAACAGCTATAAATCTAACTATCAAATTGTTGCTAAAGTCAATTCAATATTAGAAAACAAAGGTATAAAAGGATTAAAAAAACAAAGTAAACTTTTGGTAGAAAACTTTAAAGGAAAAACAAAAAACATGTTTGAGTTAAACACCTATGGCCGTATACTTTATTCAACTAATAGAAACAATGAAGCCATTGAAGTTTTTAAACTAAATACTAAGCTGTTTCCTGACAACCCAAGAACTTACATAAGCTTAGCTAATACTTTAGGTGTTAATGGTAAAAAAGGAAAAGCTATTAAAGTGATGAAAAAAGCTATTAAAAAGTTTCCAGAAAACGAAGACCTTAAAGAGAATCTAACAGCAATAAAATCTAATTAAATTCTCGCTATAATTCAAAAACCGACATATCAACAACTAAATTTTTGGCTTCACTAAGCTTAAAGTAATAATCACATCAAAATTCATCAATATTTTTATGAGAAATCTAAAACAAAAAAAGGTTTTTAAGATTATTGTATGCGTATTATTAATAAGTCCTATTTATGCACAAGTCAAACTTGATGGATTTGTATATGATGAACATACAGATAGACCAATACCTTATGCAACTATAATTTTAAAAAATTCTGAAGATGCTTTTATTACTGGAGTAAGCACTAATGAAAATGGCTTTTATGAATTAAACTCAGAAAAAGGAAATTATATACTTCAAGTTAATTTTATTGGCTATAAAACATATACAAATCCTATTGACTTAAATAAAGATTTAACCAAAAACATTACACTTCTTACTGACGAATTACAACTTGATGAAGTAACTGTTATTGCCGAAAAAACTTCTGTACAACAGTTAATAGACAAGAAAATAATTAATGTAGGCAAAGATATTTTATCTAGTGGAGGAAGCGCCGCAACAGTTTTAAGTCAGCTCTCAGAAATAAATGCTGATGAAAATGGTAGTATTTCACTTCGTGGAAATGAAAATGTGCAAATACTTGTTAACGGAAAGCCATCTCCATTAGGCAATGCAGAACTATTAACACAAATTTCTGCTAGCGAAATAAAAACTATAGAGATTATTACTTCTCCATCTGCTAAATACAGAAGTGATGGATTAACAGGAATATTAAATATTATTACTAAAAAGAAATTAAAAACTGGTATTACCATATCAAATAATTTAGCAGTAAATTCTTTGGGTGCTTTTTCTGGAAGCTCATCTCTAGGCTATGGAAAGAAAAAAGTTAGTTATATTTTAGGAGTTAGCTATAGAAAAAATAAATCAAACTCAAAATATGAAAGACAGCGATTTGGTACTTTCCCGTATTTAGAAAAAAGTAAAAGTGATTATAAAGGTGATGTTTACCGTATTAACGCAGGTTTAGATTGGTTTCTAAATAAGCATAATGAACTATCTTGGGCTGCTCAGTATTCAGACAACACGCATAGCTCAGATATTGAAGGATTTATTACAGATATTAATTCAACTTTACAACAAAATATATTTAACAAGCATATACATCGTACGTTCAGAGCTAACGGAAACTACAGGCATAATTTTGAAAAAGAAGGTAATTTCTTTGAAATAGACGCGCAAATAACTAATAACAAAAACACCCTAACTGGGCTTTTCTTTCCGAATATTAATGCTATAGATAATATTACTAAAAACAAAATACAAACAACAGATTTAGCCTTAGATAATGTTAATCAACTCAATGAAACTATAAAATTAGAAACGGGTTATCTTTGGCATACCCGTAAACTGGATAATCAAAGACAGTTAATTGATGCTGAAACTTCTGAAGATAATTATAACTATAAATATGCAACCCACGCATTTTATGCTTTAACACATTTTAAACTAAACCATTTTGAAGTACAAACCGGTTTACGATTAGAACTTTTTAATCGTAATGCTAAGTTTGTTACCGAGAATATAAATGTTAATTCTAATTTCATTAACCTTTTTCCTTCTCTTCATTTTAAATATTCAGAAAACGATGCGCATACATTTGGACTCGGATTTAATAGAAGAACATCAAGACCAAGCATATATCAAATTAATCCTATTTCTCAGCAAAGCAATGAGTTTACATTTAGAGAAGGAAATCCAAATTTAGAATCTGAGTTTTCCAACAACATAGATGTTTCATATCAATATAAAAACAATACGTTTTCGTTCTCACCTACCTTGTCTTACCAAAAAAAGGAAAATAGTATTTATAGAAATCTACGAATCTCGCCAACAGGTGTACAAGTATTCTCTTATGATAATTATAGTGGCAGTAACGCTTACGGATTAGAAATTGCACTTACTTACAAGCCTATAAAGTGGTTAGATAGTAAGTTTAATTTTAATTGGAATTATGAAAGTCTTAATGCCTCAAGCGTAGATTTTTCTAGTGATTTTTCTCGAAGCTACCAGTTTACTTTCAGAAATGATTTTGGTATTAATGAAAAGCTAAAAACTAACCTCTCATGGAGATATCAAGGCTCAAGTGTTGGTCTTTACCAAAGAAGAAGCGAGTTGCAAAATTTAGATTTTGGGTTAAGATATGCACTGTTTAATAATGACGGTAATCTTAGCCTTAGAGTTACAGATATTTTTAACACAAGAGCATATCGAGGTCGAGAATTTGGCGAAGAATTTGAGCGTTTCACCAGTTCAAAACCGAGTTCTAGAGCAATACATTTAGCTTTTTCGTACCGTTTTAGTAAAGGTAGTATTGAAAAACGGAATAAAAAGAAACGAGAATATGAATAAAACTAAATTTAAAATAGGCTAACAAATGAGAAACATACTTTTACTAATGCTAGTTACATTTTTATTTAACTGTAACGAAACTATAGAGACAAAAAAAGAATATAAAAATCAAATAGGAGACACATCATTTAATCCAAACTTAGATAATCCTAAATTTAAATTTTGCGATTCTACAAAAGTCTTACACAATAGATCACGCATATCATATACCGGCGGAGAGCGCGCACTTGAAAGTGAACTTTTAAAACGGTTTAAATTTAAACCAGAATACAAATCCTTTAATGGTTATTTTATTATACGTTTTGCTGTTAACTGTAAAAATGAAACCGGTCGATTTAGAATGCAAATTCTTGATTCTAACTTTTCTCTTACAGAATGTCCAAAAGAATTAGAAGAACACATTCTCGCTATCACAAAAGAACTAAAACACTGGAATCATGCTGTACTAGAAGGCAAAGATTATGATTGTTATCGCTTTATAAGTATAAAACTAATTAATGGTAAAGTTCAAAAATCATGAAAAAAGTAATTCTAATCACATTTATAGTTAACATAACTTTCTCTTTTGCTCAAACAAATTGTTTCATTTATCCAGAAGGAAGTGGAGAACGAAAAGCATGCGAATTAAGTTATAAGGCTATAGAACACAAACAAGGAAGTAGAGAATCACAGATTTTGTTTGATTCTGCAATAGCTATAGGTCCAAAATTTGCTTGGGCGTATTATGAAAAATCTGTACCCTATTTTAAAAGAGGGTTTCTATATGAAGGTCTACAAATTTTAAATAAAGCAATTGAGTTAGAACCCATAGAATACTTATGCTATAGAGCATATTGGTATTGGCAATACAAAAATTATGAGCTTTGTATACAAGATTTAGAAACTTACTACGCATTACCTAAAGCATATATACAGTTTACACCTGGTGGAGAAAAAGATATGCGAATTATTTTAGCATTGGCTTATGCCAAAACAGGCAATTATAAAAAAGGGGTTGAAATTATAAATAGTTGCCTTAATAGCTATGAATCTGATAGCGATGCTGGTTTATCAGATTATTATTCACTTGGTATTATACACTTCCATAATAAAGAATACAACAAAGCAACAGAAGCCTTTATAAAGCAGCTAGAAGTAAACGGAAACATGGCAGACACTTATTACTTTTTAGGTTTAGCCTATAAAAATTTATCAAATATTGAGGAAGCAAAAATTCAATTTAACAAAGCGCTTTCAAAATTTGAAGATATAAATCGTAATCTCAATATAAATGCTGGTTACAAAGCATATCTGTCTGATGTTGTAAAAGAAATTGAAAGTCTTAAATATTAAATGCACATATAATTCTCAAAAAATATCTAACCTGCTTTCTATAGCTTATTTAGCACAACATAAGCAATGCAATTATTCTCAATAAATTTGCCCTCTAATTTTAGCAAATAATGTAATTTTGCAGTTCAATAAATTTATTAGAATGCAGCTTTCAGAACAAGAATTAGTAAGACGAGACAAACTTAGTAAGTTACGTGATTTAGGAATCAATCCTTATCCAGCAAATCTTTATCCAGTAAATCACACCTCAAAACAGGTGAAAGATGATTATAAAGACGATAAAAAGGTTATTATAGCTGGACGTTTAATGTCACGTCGTATTCAAGGATCTGCAAGTTTTGCCGAACTACAAGATAGTGAAGGTAGAATTCAGGTGTATTTTAATAGAGATGAAATTTGTACTGGAGACAATAAAAGTAAATATAATGATGTTTATAAAAAACTCCTTGATATAGGAGATTTTATAGGTATTGAAGGTGAATTATTTACAACTAAAGTTGGTGAAAAAACAGTGAAAGTTAAAGATTTTACACTACTTAGTAAAGCTTTAAAACCTTTACCTCAACCAAGAATTGATGCTGATGGCAATGTCCATGATGCCTTTACAGATCCAGAACAACGATACAGACAACGTTATGCAGATTTAGTTGTAAACTCTCATGTTAAAGACGTATTTATAAAACGTACAAAACTGTTTAATGCTATGCGTCAGTTTTTTAATGATGCTGGCTATTTTGAAGTAGAAACACCTATTTTACAGCCTATTCCTGGTGGCGCAGCTGCACGACCATTTATTACACATCACAATAGTTTAGATATTCCATTGTATATGCGAATTGCAAATGAGTTGTACTTAAAGCGATTAATCGTTGGTGGTTTTGATGGCGTTTATGAGTTCTCTAAAAACTTCAGAAATGAAGGCATGGACAGAACTCACAATCCTGAGTTTACAGCTATGGAAATCTATGTGTCTTACAAAGATTACAATTGGATGATGGCTTTTTGTGAGCAACTATTAGAGCATTGTGCAATGGCTGTAAACGGAAGTACAAAAGCAACATTTGGAAAACATAATATCGACTTTAAAGCACCTTATGCTCGTGTGACCATGGCAGATTCTATAAAGCATTTTACAGGATTTGACATCACCAATAAAACCGAAGATGAAATTCGTCAAGCAGCTAAAGACATGCATATTGAGGTTGATGATACTATGGGTAAAGGAAAACTTATAGATGAGATTTTTGGCGAAAAATGTGAAGGTAATTATATACAACCTACATTTATTACAGATTACCCAAAAGAAATGAGCCCTTTATGTAAAGAGCACCGTGATAATCCAGAATTAACTGAGCGTTTTGAGCTTATGGTTTGCGGAAAAGAAATAGCCAATGCCTACTCTGAGTTAAACGACCCAATAGATCAGCGCGAACGTTTTGAGCACCAATTAAAATTAGCAGCTAAAGGTGACGATGAAGCTACAGAGTTTATTGATTACGATTTTTTAAGAGCCTTAGAATACGGAATGCCTCCTACATCAGGAATGGGAATTGGCATGGACCGCTTAATTATGTTTTTAACCAATAATCAGAGTATTCAAGAGGTATTGTTTTTCCCTCAAATGCGACCAGAGAAAAAACAGATTGAAATGAGTGACAATGAAAAAGCCATTTTTGAGATTTTAAAAACTCAAAAAAGCATGAACCTAAGTGACCTTAAAGCACAATCTGGATTAAGCAATAAAGCTTGGGACAAAGGGATTAAAGGCTTAGCAAAACATGGCCTTAGCAAAGTAACAAAAACAGATGATGCCTTAATTGTAGAGGTTGTAGGTTAAAAATAAAACCATATAATATAGATAAAGGATTTACAGTTGTGTAAATCCTTTTTTTCTGGCATCTTGTAACAGGTATTAATACAAAAAAAATTATAGGTTCGTCACTTCATTAATATTCATTAAATTAGTAGTATACTTAAAAAAAAACTCATTAATAAGAGCGTTTAGCTTAATTTTATAGCAAAAAAGAGACTTCATATCGATTTAATATGTTATAAATCAACTTTTTTATTACTTTCGTTTCGCTATTAATAAGATTATATTAACCCCAAACCATGAAAAAACTCAGCCTAATATTTATTCTTTCCATATTTCTTGTTGGATGTTTTAATGACGATGATGATACCATTGCATTATGTGAAAAGGCAACAAATATATCATCAAGTGATATTACAGACACAACAGCAAATATAACTTGGGAAGATGCTAATAATGCATCGTCATATATTTTAGAATACGGCATTTCTGGTTTTGCCTTAGGTACTGGCACTGTTATTTTAGATATTGAAACTACAGCTACACTTAGTAATCTAGTAGCAAACACAACTTACGATGTGTATGTACAAGTTGTTTGTAGTGCGAGTAATGTAAGCTTGAGTTCTGATGTGTTTAGCTTTACAACATTACCAAATCCTGTAATTGCTGAGTATAGAACTAATTTATCTGAATTGAATCTTTTTACTGGAGATTTGGCTGATTTAAATCCTAGTATTTATGCTTTTGAATATGACTTAAACTCAAGACTGTTTTCAGACTATGCGCATAAACAACGCTTTATAGTCCTTCCTTTAGGAGAAAAATTAACTTATGATGGTGATGGCTTACCATTGTTTCCTGAAAATACTTTAATTGCTAAAACATTTTATTATAATATAGATGAAAGAGATGAATCTCTTGGAAAAAAAATAATAGAAACAAGAATTCTTATAAAACAAGATGGCAATTGGGAACTCGGTAATTATAAATGGAACGAAAGTCAAACAGATGCCGTTTTAGATACAGATGGAGGCGATGTTCCTACTACATGGATAGACTCAGATGGTGATACTAATACTATTACCTACAAAATCCCATCAAGTACAGACTGCTTTACGTGTCATCAAATTAACGGAAATGCAACGCCAATTGGCCCTAAGCTAAGAACTCTAAACTTTAGTGTTAATGGTACTAACCAATTACAAGCCTTAATTGATAGCGATTTACTAGATGGTGTTACCGATCCAAATACTGTAAGCGTTTTACCAGATTGGACCAACGACACAAACTATACCTTAGAAGAACGCACAAGAGCGTATTTAGATATTAATTGTGCCCATTGCCATATTGAAGGTGGTTATTGCGAATTGCAATCTAGCTTAAGATTAGGCTACGAAACATCGTTTGATGATTCTAACATTTATAGTCAACGTTTTCAAATTTCTGCTAGAATAGCTAATGTAATTCCTGGGTTTAGCATGCCATTTATTGGCACAACTATAATTCATGATGAAGGCGTTTCTCTTATTGAAGAATACCTAGATACATTATAATAGCAGGCATATTTTAAACTTCCTATTTTAATATCTCATTAATTGTTTCGTGATAAGCGTCATACGCATTTAAATTATTATGACTACCACCATCAATAGTTATAAACTCTACTTGCGCTTTAGGAATAGTATTAAATAATTTTTCGCCAGAACTATATGGTACAACAGCATCATCTGTACCATGAAATATATAAATTGGGCAGTTTACTTCCTTAATAAATTCGTTAGAAGGAAATCTATATTTTAATAATTGCGCTACTGGAAATATAGGGAAACGATGTTTAGCTACATCTACAATACTATAATAAGGTGTTTCCAAAATTAATTGCTTTGGTTTATTTTTTGAAGCAATAAATGCAGCTATTCCTGTTCCTAAAGAACGTCCATAAACAGAAATTTCATTTTCATTATAACGTGCTTTTAAATAGTTATAACAAAACTGTGCATCTTTATAAAAAACTGCTTCGTTTAATTTACCAATACTTTTTCCGTAAGTTCTATAATCCATCACCAAAACATCATATTGCTTAGCAACAAAATGCTCTGTAATTTTTCCCCAACGACTTAAATCTCCTGCATTTCCATGAAAATAAAGAATAACACCTTTAGGATTTTCAACTTTAAAATGGATTGCATTTATAACTGCATCACTATCTGTTTTTAAAAATAATTCTTCAAATGGATGTGAAAAATTATAGACATAATCTTGCTCTAAAACCGTAGGCAAAAACAATAGTTTTTCTTGTAAAAAATAGAGTGACGTTCCAATCATAATGTATAACCCTAAAAGAATTGCTAGTACTTTTTTAAGTCTTTTTTTTAGTTTTTTTTGAAGAGTGTATAACATTAATACTTGTGCTTTCTAAATCTATTGTTTTTGGTTCTCTATTGAGTATATCATCTAACATTTTATGATACGACTCGTAGTTATTTAAATTTTTATGTCCGCCACCAATAACTGAATGTAGTTTGGTAAGCTTAGGATTTATTTGTGATAATTTGACACTACTTTTAAAAGGAATCAACTTATCATCAGTACCATGAATGATATGAATTGGACACTGTACATACTTTAACCATTTATAGGTTGGCAAAGGATATTTAATGAGCAACGATAAAGGCATAAAAGGCATATAACGTGCTGTTACTTTGGTTAAACTATAATAAGGCGCATCAAGAATAAGCATCTTTGGATGATTGGTTGACGCTAATTTTGTAGCAAATCCAGAGCCTAATGAACGCCCATAAAGTATGATGTGATTTTCGCTTGTTTTCTCCTTTATTTTATTATAAACAACTTGCAAATCTCTTTTTATTGCTTTTTGAGAACGCCGCCCTGTACTTTTACCAAAGCCTCTATAATCTACCATAAATACATTATAACCATGTCTTGTAAAGTCTACAGCAAATTTTCCCCAACCTTTAATACTCTTAGAGTTTCCTTTTAAATATAACACAACACCTTTACTTTCTCCTTTCGGAAAAAAACGCAAGCCGTTTATAATGGCGCCATCTCTAGTTTCTAAATTATATTCTTTGGTAACTTGGTTTTCGTAATCAAACTGAAAATCTTTAGGTAGTTTTTCTGGCTTAAACAACATGTAATCTTGCAAATAATATAATGCTATACTTATTGCTATATAGATAATTAAGATGGTAACTATAGTGGATATCCAATAAGCCATTAAAAAAGGTTTACTGTAACAAGATATAAAATTAAAACTAAAAAAGGCTTTAGTAAAAACCAAAGCCTTTTTATAAAAATATCATATAGTGATTATAGACCTAAAGCTTTTACACCTTGATCAAAAATAACATCAACAGGAATATTAGCTTCACTTAAACGATCTAAATCTGCTTGAAGTTCTGGTGAAATAACTCCTTTTTCTTTAACTAATAAAGCAACACCATTATAATCTCCATTACCTTGAAGTGTTAAAATAACATTAGATAACTCTTCCATAGCGTCTTCCATTTTATCAAAATTTACTTTGTAAGTTCCATCTTGGTTTCTTGTAAAAGCGCCTTTTTCTTTAAAGAAATTAAAACGAATCATATTGGCTTTACCATGCGCAGATGATGCTCCAAAACGTACAGATCGGAAAATTCCTGCCATAAATGTAACCATGTTATCTTTTAGATCTTCTTTTAACTCACCTTTTGCATTTAGCTGTTGTATCATGTATAAACCAAGAATATCAGCCTTACCTTCTTCTAAAGCGCTTGAGTGCTCTTTAAGTGCGGTTCTTACTGTTCCTTTTCCGTTAATTGTGTTTTTTATACCAAGTCCGTGAGCTACTTCATGAAACATTGTATTAGCAAAAAACGCATCAAATGTAATATGCTTACGTTGACTTTCTTCAATTAAAACCTCAGATATTGGCACTAAAATCTTATCAAATTTAGCTTGCATTGCATTTTTAAGCTGAAGTCTACGTGTTCCTTTTTGCAACTGTACTTCTTCATCATTTGGTAAGTTAATAGCAATAGTTTTGCTTCCAGAATTACAATCACCAGCATAAAACACTACGTCGTATGCATTAAGATCACTATCTGTACCTGGTGTTTCTTTTTTATACTTTTCGTCAACTGGCAAGCCTACTTGTAGCTCTGGCAAATACGCACTAAATTTTGCTAATCGCTTACTCCATTCTTGATCTTTAATTAACACATAACCTTCGTGAGCTGCTTTATTACCAAATAGTTGATCTTCGTAAGTTTCTATTGGACCAATTACAATGTCTAGTGTGTTTGTTTTCATATCCATCCACGCTAAATCACTAGGTTGGTAATTATCATCTAGTAATGCTTGTGCTCTCAACTCAAGATATTTTTTGAGTCCTGCATCTTCTGCTAGTTTTGAAGCTTCAAGTAACAATACAGAAACTTCTTTAACTTCGTTTTCAAATTGTTTATGAAAAGGAATTGTAAATAGTTTTCCGTTTTCATCGCGACGTACAAAATTGTAAATACTAGATTTATTTTCAAGGTCTGCAGCTTCAAACTCTTCCTTTGTCATATCTTTTGGATAGTAGTTTGCTCCTAATGGTTTTGCACCAATGCCTTCTACAAATGAAGCATTACCATTTAAACGATCCCAAGGACCATAATTAATTTTAACGTAAGCTTTTGTATCTGCATCAGAAATAGAATTTAATAATTCTGTTTTATCACCATAAGACTCATACCAAAACAGATTATTCATTTTATTTGCTGCTTTGATAAGAATTGGAAGCATTTCACGCTCTTTATCTGTAATCTTACTTAAATCTGATGTGAGTTTTACAGTAACATATTTACTTAAGTTTTTTTCCATTTCAGTTTGCGATTCAACTACAGGTTCTACAATTTCTTTTTTCTCTTCTTTACAAGACAAAACAAATACAGAAATCATAAATAATACTATTACTTTTTTCATTAGAAATTTTGTGTTTTGATTTGTTTCAAAGTTAGCTAATTTGAACATTAATACAAGGTTCTATGTTTTTATTTAGACCTCGCAATAAATTTAAAACCTCGCAATTCAAAAAAAACCACGAGGTTTTGGGTTAACTAACCAATCATCAAAACAAAAAAATCATATAAACGATGATACCTTCAGCAATTCCTGTAACAATACTCATTCCTAAAATATCTTTAATCTTGCTTTTTAAGAAGAAAACGGTGCTCAATATTGCAATAATGGCCGCTAATAAAATTTCTAACGCGCCAATTTTTGATAGTAAAAAAGTAATTCCTGTAAAAGCAATAGTAATTCCAACTGTAATTAAACAGAACTTAATAATTTGATTCTTACTATAATTGCCTTCAACAAATCCTTTTCTTAAATCTCTAAGAATGGAGAGAATAAACAACAAAGGAACAACTGATAAAAAAGGAGCAAAAATGACTTTAATCCCTTTTACTATCGACAAATCATTATAGAAAAAAAATGCAATAGTTGTAAAAGCTAATAAACCAGTTACAATAATAGATTGAAACGTAAACAACAACTCTCTTTTACTAGAATTACTTTTTGGTTTTGAATGTTGAATAATTGGATTCATAATTTTAATTTTTGATGATTAAACTTTATATTAATTATGTGGATAAAAAGAATACATGCGTTGCTAATGCCAATAAAACTCCGCTTAAAATTCCGTTAACTCTTAAATTGTTATATATAATATAGTTAAGCACATAGCTACTAATTGTGGTTGAATTAATGAGATGAGCAAATATGAGATTGTCTTCTAACTTTTGATTTGTGAGATACTCTATCAGTTGCATAATAGCAACTCCTATTACTACCGCCAACACCAATAAAATAGTTGCTGGCTGTTGGTTTTTTAATTTATACTCATCTGTGTTTTTTGGTAAAAAATGTTCAATTAAAATAAAACGAACAAAAAATAACATTGGTAGCGGAAACAAAATAGATGCTATTATTTTAATCACATCTTTAAACGTTTTTATTTCGTCGTACCCTAAAAACACAAAATACATAAATACAACAACCGAAATTGCTATAGTGACAATAAATGCCATATTTACTTGCTTGAGTCTCATATTAAATCCCTAATACTGTAGAACTATTAACCGTATTATTTGCCATGTATGAAACACATTGGTTATAGCTTTTAATGATTTCATTAGAAATGGTTTTAGAATAGATTACAATACTACTAAGAGCGACTATAAATAATGTGACTTTAATAAACTGTTTCATTTTGTTTTGTTTTGATGATTACAAGGCAAATCTGCAACTATTCAAGCATAAGCCAAACACACTTTTAATTAAAAACTGACGATATATACTTATAATTATTAGTATTAATTACTATATTTAATATCATAACTGAATTTATACTGACGATTAAATAATGAATATAGAAGCTATTATTTCCACTTTTTCAAATGAAGAGCAACAGCGTTTCATATCTTACTTGGAGAAAAAAAACAAACGAAATGACACTAAAAACATTCAGCTATTTAAACTCTTAACAAAAGAAGAATTGTCATCTACAGCTATCTGTCAAAAACTTTACAAAAACAATAAAAAAGGAGCCTATCATGCGCTTCGTAAAAGACTTTACCAATCACTCATTGATTTTATTGCTAATATAAATTTGGAAGAGGAGAATTCTATAGATATGCAGATTATAAAATACATTTTGGCTTCGCGCACATTCTTATTACACAAAAAACCAATAGTAGCATATAAAATTCTAGACAAAGCTGAAACCTTAGCAAAGGAACACCACCTATTCCCTATCTTAAATGAAATATATCACACAAAAATTCAATACGCTTACACAAATCCATCTATAAATATAGATGAACTTATAAACGCTTTTAAAGCCAATCAAAAAAACCACTTTCTAGAAGACCAACTTAATATTGTTTATGCAAAGATTAGACAAACACTTAATGACATTACTTATAAAGGTGAGGTTATCGATTTTGAAATACTTTTAAACAACACTTTAAAAGAACACAACATTAACATTACTGAATCTATGTCGTTTAAGTCACTATACCAACTAATGACTATTGTTAGCATTTCTGCTTTTGTAACTAACGACTATTTAAAGATTGAACCCTTTTTGATTAACACCTACAAATCTATCAAAAACCACAAAAGTATTGACAAGCAGCTGTTCTATCACATAGAGGTATTATATATGATTGCTAATACTTTATTTAGGAATAAAAAATTTAAAGCCTCAATGCTATATTTACATGAGATGCACCAGCAAATGCAAACAAAACAAAAAAAAAACTATAACAGCTTTAAACTTAAATACAATTTGCTACAAGGCTTAAATCTTAACTATAGTAACCAGCAAGACAAAGCTATAGAACTGCTTGAATTGTTTAAAATACCTAAACATGCAGATACCGAATCTTTATTAGACATTTACTTAAGCTTAGTCATGTTTTACATTCAAAAAAAAGAATACAAAAAAGCACAAGGTATTTTTTCTAAATTTTATCACACAGACAAATGGTACACAGAAAAGGCAGGAAAAGAATGGGTTATTAAAAAAAATCTTATCGAAATCATACTACATATAGAATTACAAAATATTGACTTGGTAGAATCTCGTCTTTTAAGCTTCAAACGTAATTATTACAAATATTTAAAACAAATTAATCAAAAACGCGTCATTACCTATTTAAACTTAGTTGAGTCTTACTACAAGCAACCTCAAGATGTCACTTCCATAGAATTTAAAGATAAAGTCAAACAGTCTTTTAAATGGATTGAAGCCAACCGTGAAGACATATTTGTTATGAGTTTCTATGCTTGGCTAAAAAGTAAAATGGAAAACAAACCATTATATACAACAACCTTAAACTTAATTAAAAAAAGTAAAAACGTTAATAAGGCGTTAAAACTAACAAACTAATTAAACCTTAGTTGTTTAAAAAAGTCAAAGAAGCAACAAACATAAAAACAGTTATATAATGAAAAAATTAATCCTAATAGCAATCGCTTTAGTAACATTACAAGTTTCTGCTCAAGACAAAAAAAGAGATCATCAAAAAGGAGACAAGCATGAAAGAAAAGAAATGCTAAAAGATTTCTCTGCCGAAGAAATAGCTACACTTAAAACAAAAAAAATGACTTTACATTTAGATCTAACTAAAGCACAACAAAAAGAGATTCACGCCTTAAATTTAGAACAAGCTAAAGCAAAAAAGGTTAAAATGGCAGAAAGAGAAAAAAAGATGGAAGGCAAAGAAATGCAAAAACCATCAAAAGATGAAAAGCTTAAAATGATGAACGAGCGATTAGATCATCAAATTGCTACAAAACAAAAAATGAAAACAATATTAAATGCTGAACAATTTGAAAAATTTGAAAAAATGCAAAGCAAACGTCATTCGCAAAAAGGGAAAAAGAAACATATGAAAGCACATAACAAAAGACATTAATTTTGGTTGGTTGATTTAGTTTTTGTTAGCAAAAAGCATTGATTTAAAAATCGGTGCTTTTTTTATTGCTTCTATTTAACAAAAAATCATTAATTTAGTCATTCAAAATTATTTAACAATTTAGATGATGAAAAAATTAATTACCCTTTGCTTCTTTGCTATAACTATGCTAATTAATGTGCAAGAAGTAAACGCACAAAGTCCTTCTCAGATTAACCAAACTGCGATTGAAAAAACCAAAACAATAAAAAGTGCTTTTAAAGCTCAAAACATTGGTTTAGAAAAAAGCAAATTAGACGGCATATATGAAGCTTATAGAGTTTACTTAAAGGCTACATATAATATCAATAGAGAAACACAAACTAATGCTGAAGCAATGCAAAAATTAGATTCAGATTTAGACAACACTTTAAAGGAATTATTATCAAAAGAACAATTTAGCTTTTATTTAAAAGCGTTTAGAGCAGAGGCTTATAAATAGCTATTATAGTATAAAATAAAAAAGCGGCTTAAAGCCGCTTTTTTATTTTATAAGTTTTGTGTTACTTTATTTACTGCTGCAATAGTCTTATCTAAATCATCATAAGACAAAGCATCGCTAATAAACCATGTTTCAAAGGCGCTTGGCGCGATATACACACCTTCATTTAGCATCCCATGAAAAAAAGCTTTAAAAGTATCATTATTCCCTTTTGCCGACGTTTCAAAATCTACAACTTCATCAGCAGTAAAATGAATAGATATCATTGACCCAACTCTATTTATAGTGTGTTCAATATTATTCTTTTTTAAGGTTTCTGCACATCCTTTGTGTAAGTATTCAGTTTTTTTAGCTAATCGTTCAAAAACCTCTGTATCATTATTAAGTGTTGTTAACATTGCTAATCCTGCTGCCATTGCTAACGGATTACCACTTAAAGTTCCTGCTTGATATACAGGGCCAAGTGGTGCTAAATGGCTCATAATTTCATTACGAGCAGCAAAAGCACCAACAGGCAAACCGCCTCCAATTACCTTACCAAAACAAACAATATCTGCATTAATATCAAACAACTGTTGCGCGCCTCCTTTAGCTAACCTAAATCCAGTCATAACTTCATCAAAAACAAGAAGTATATTATGCATATCACACAACTCTCGCAATGCTTTTAAAAAATCATTCTTTGGAGGAATACAACCCATATTACCAGCAACGGGTTCTATAATAATACAAGCAATTTCTGCTTTATTAGTTTCAATAAGTTGTTTTACATGTTCAATATCATTGTATCTAGCCAACAATGTATCCTTTGCTGTACCTTGAGTTACACCAGGACTATTTGGAGTTCCAAAAGTAATTGCTCCGCTTCCTGCTTGAATTAAAAAGGCATCACTATGCCCATGGTAGCAACCAGCAAACTTTATAATTTTATCCTTTTTTGTAAAACCTCTTGCCAAACGCACTGCACTCATACATGCTTCTGTTCCAGAATTTACAAAACGTATTTTATCTATATTTGGAACCATAGAAACTGCTAATTCTGCAATTTTAGTTTCAATCTCTGTAGGCATACCAAATGATGTTCCTTGCTTAGCTTTTTCAATAACAGCATCTACAACTGGGTCGAAAGCATGACCTAAAATCATTGGCCCCCAAGAATTAATGTAATCTATATATCTGTTTTCATCTTCATCAAATACATAAGCTCCTTTTGCTGATTTAGCAAAAATTGGCGTGCCTCCAACACCTTTAAATGCTCTAACTGGTGAATTTACGCCTCCAGGAATAACTTGTTCTGCTTGCTTAAATAAAGCACTACTACGTTTATATAACATGGAATTAATTAGATTTTATAATGAGTGTTTGTCCGATGTTTAAATCGTTATTTTTTAATTTATTAAGTCGCTTTAAATCTTCTACTGAAATATTATATCGTTTAGATAAGGAATATAATGTATCCCCTTTTACAACTTGATGTTTATTCTTTTTAACAGGAATACGTTCAGAAGGTTTTCCTAAAACATTAGCATCATATTCATAAAGCTTATAGCGTTCTATTAAACTAATTAATTTTTGAGGGTATTTACGATCCGTAGCATATCCTGCTGCTCGCAAGCCTTTTGCCCAAGATTTATAATCGTCTTGTTTAAATTGAAATAATTTTGAATAACGTCTGCGAGTAGTTAAAAATTTTGAATGATCTTCAAAAGAAGATTTGGCATGATTATACTTTCTGAAACATTCTTGAGACGCATCATCATCATGATATATTTTTTTTCCTTTCCATCCATGACATTTTATCCCAAAATGATTATTAGCTTTTACTGCTAATCGCCCTTTACCAGACCCAGATTCTAAAATTCCTTGAGCTAAAGTTATACTTGCTGGAATTTTGTATTTACGCATTTCTATCATAGCAATTGTTTTATAATTTGCTATATACGTTTCGGTAGCGTTTAATTTAGAGTTTTTAACTGGAGATGAGGCAACTACCTCGTTAGTGTTTGAACTCTCAGATTTAGTAGAAACTTGTTCGGTTTCAGGCTTATTCGGTTTCTTTTTGGTTACAATACGTTTTTTTGATTTACAACCTATAAGTAGCAATCCAAAAACTAAAATAACAAGTATTCTTTTCATGTGTTATATATATTATTCTTTAACGGTCACATGCTGTTCGCTTTTAATCACTCTCTTAGGCGATAAACTTTTTAGCATGCTCGTTTCATATATTTTTAAACAATTAAAGGCATTTGCTTTTTTTGTAATACACTATTCATTCCGTCAATACCTTGCAGTCCACCAGTATGAATGATTAAAATTTTTGAGTTTTTTGGGAAATATCCTTTTTGCTTTAAATCCAAAACACCAAACACCATTTTTCCTGTATAAATTGGATCTAACGGAATGTTATAATCCTCTTTAAACTGATTAATAAAACTAATTAATTCTTTATTTATTTTAGCATAACCTCCAAAATGATAATCTGTAATTAGATTCCAATTTTGTTTCGCTACAAATTTACTAATATCTTCTCGTAAAAAGTCACCTTTTAGTGCTGGAAATCCAAGAATTTTTTGATTAGAATGACTAGAGTTTATTATTCCCGAAATTGTTCCGCCAGTTCCTACTGGGCAACACACATAATCAAACTCTTTATCTGTGTTATTTAAAATTTCTTCGCATCCTTTTATAGCTAAATGATTTGTACCACCTTCAGGGATTAAATAGAAATCATCAAATTCATCTTTTAGTTTTTCAATAAAATCATCAAATGTTTTCTTTTTGTATTCATTTCTACTAACAAACTTAAACTTCATACCACATGCTTTAGCAAAAGAAAGTGTTGTATTATCTTTAATTTTATTTTCTAACTCCTCACCTCTAATAACACCAACTGTTTTAAAACCAAACTCTTTCCCTACTGCAGCAACAGCAGAAATATGATTAGAGTAAGCGCCTCCAAAAGTTAATAACTTATTTTTTTTTAAACGTTTTGCTTCGGTTAAATTATACTTTAGCTTTCTATATTTATTACCAGAAATGAGTTGGTGATTTAAATATTCAGGTTTTAAAAATAGATGGTTATCAATTCTAAAGGATACTTTATTTTGATTTTTTAACACTTTATCGAGTTATTATATTAATACCTTAATTTATTTTTAAAAATAGATTTATTTTTCTAAATTAGAAGTCTTACTCCTCTCATCTACCGATAAGGTAATATATTATTTTACACACTACAAAAATGTAATTAATGTTATGGCTAATTTTTAAGGCTATGATAAAAAACTCACATTCCTTACTCTTAGTTGTATTTGTCTTTTTTTTGAGCATTAATAGTATAAGCTCTCAAACTATTTCTAATTGTACTGAAAATTACATTTTTAAAACAGATGTCATAGATATTAAAAACTCAATAACAAAAGATATTAATATATCATGGGATTTTTCAGAAGTATCGAACAAAAACACTTTAAGTTTATCTATAGAAATTCAGCCTTTAAACAGTTGTTGGAAAGCATTAGAGGGAACTAATAGATCAAAGAAAATCATTAAATCAATTGATAATTTTTATCGAAGTAATACTGGAAACTTAAATTTAACCTATAGAGACTTAAACTCTAAATGCTTAAAGTGGAGAGCAAAAATCACCGACACTTCTAGCAACTGTACAAGTTTTACAAAATGGCAGTTTTCTAGTTTTTTATGATTTATAACCACAAGTTTTTATGAAAAAAATTATACTATACAATCTATTAATTCTATTTACCATACAAAGCAATGCTCAAGGTTTAAACATCACTGGTGCAGAACAATTTTGCTCAGGAACCTCACAGCTTACATTTAACAATATTTTTGGAGGAACAGATAATACTCAGGTTGGATGCTTAGGATCTATACCTAATGCAGCATATTTCTATTTACAGATAGATCAATCAGGTGATCTAATTTTTACAATCAATCAACAAGATACTGGCAATACACCTATTGATGTTGATTTTATTGCATGGGGTCCATTTACAGATCTCGCAGATGCTAATGCAAATATAGCATATACCGATTGTCCCACTTGTCCAAATAACACAGAAAACCCTAGCTTTTATCCATACACTACAGATAACATTTCAGATTGTAGTTTTGATGCCGCACCTTATGAAACCATGAGTATCTTAAATGCTCTACAAGGAGAAATTTATGTCGTACTAATAACTAATTATGATGGAGACCAAGGTACTATCAACTTCCAGCAAACTGGAGGTAATGGTACAACCACATGCGGAAGTGTTCCTGTTTGTGGCAGTCAATACTTTGACCAAGGAGGCATAGCAGGTCCTTATTCAACAGATGAGTCTACAACAATTTATCCATATTTTACAGGCGGAACCGTTACCGTTAACTTTACAAGTATTGATATTCCAGATACTGGCGATACTTTCACTGTTTATAATGGTCCAAATAATACGTTCCCAATTATAGGAACAATTACTAGCTTGCCAGCAACATTCAATTCTACAACAACTGGTAACCCAACAGGAGCTATAACTTTCGAATTTAATTCGGATAATGATAGTAATGTTGGAACTGGCTGGGTAGCCGATATTACATGCGAATCGCCGCCATCACCTTCAACTTGTGGAACAATATTTTATGATAGTGGTGGCTCTGGTGGTGATTATTCAAGTAATGAATTTCAAACAACAACCTTTTACCCAGACAACCCAGGTGATGTAGTTACTGCAAATTTTACTGCTTTTAACACTGAGTCATGTTGTGATGATTTATATGTTTTTGATGGACCTAATTCAACATATCCGTTATTAGGAGTTTTTGCAGGAAACACAATCCCAGGTCCTTTTACATCAACAGATTCTTCAGGAACCTTAACATTTGTATTTAGTAGTGACAGCTCATTTCAAGATAGTGGCTGGGCGGCAAACATTACATGTGGGCTTAACATATCTTGTGGTGACACCTTTTTTGATAGTGGAGGAATAAGTGGAGATTATTCTGATAACGAAAATCAAACAACTACTATTTATCCAACAATAATAGGTGAACGCGTTGAGGTTGACTTTACAACCTTTAACCTTGCTACAGGTGACATATTAACAGTTTATGATGGACCAAGCATAGCTTCCAACAACCTAGGAAACGTCACAACAGCTCCATCAACATTTATCTCTACCGACATTTCTGGTGCATTAACATTTGTATTTACAAGTAATTCAACAGGAGTAGCTGCAGGTTGGCAAGCCAATGTAACTTGCTCTCCACAACCAGTTTGTGGCTCTATTTTTTATGATAGCGGTGGAGCTAGTGGCAATTATTCTGCTAATGAACTACAAACCACAACTTTTACTCCTGATAATCCTGGCGATACCATTACTGTAACTTTCACTGCATTTGATACAGAATCTTGTTGTGATGAATTATCAATTTATGATGGACCTGATGCTACTTACCCATTAATAGGCACATTTGCTGGCACAGCGAACCCAGGCTCCTTTACTTCAACTGACCCTTCTGGAGCATTGACTTTTGTATTTGACAGTGATTTTTCATTACAATCTAGTGGTTGGGCAGCTGATATTACATGTGTAAGTACTTGTAATTTAAGTATTACAGATACAGTCTCTCCATTAGGTGCTGATGATTGTTCTTTGGACTATACAGAATTAGTCGCAACAACTGGCGGACCAACATCTAGTCGTACTACTATTTTTTCTGAAAATTTTAATAATGTAGGTTTACCTACAGGTTGGAATATCGTTAATGCAACTACTAACACAACATGGGGAATTGCTGGCTCTACAAATGCAGGAGGCAATGCTAATGAAGCCGTATTAGATTGGGATTCAGCATTTGATAACGGAACATGGACTTTATCATCTCCACAAATTAATATCACAGGAGAATCTGGCTTAGAACTAGATTATAGACAAGCATTAAATCACTGGAGTACAACATATTCATACTCAGTATATGTAGAAACCTCAACAGATAATACAAATTGGACTATTCGAAATTCGATAATTAATGTATCTGCTGATGTCCCTTCAACTGCAATGAACCATGATCTTTCTAGTCATGATGGCAATACTAATTTATATGTTAGATTCAGATTTACAGGAGAATCATTCGGAATATTAACGTGGTCAATAGACAACGTTGCTATTACTGCAAATGGTACACCTATTACACCTCAAATTACCTGGTCACCAACAACCGGACTATATACAGATACTAGTCTAACAACATCTTATACTGGTGGTTTTACAGATACGGTTTATGCTGCCCCAAATGGCGTACAAACTTATACAGCAACAGACCAAAATAGTTGTACAGATACAGTTACGGTAACTCACAATAAAAAAATATGGAATGGATCCAATGTTGCAGATGGAACAAATTGGTACATTGCATCAAATTGGACACCTTCAGGAGTTCCTACCAGTAGCAATTGTGTTGTAATTCCAAACCCTACATTTAGTAATAATAATTCTCCTAATGCGAATGTTAATTACCTACTTGGGATTCCACTACCTCCAACTCCAGCTTTTGCAAAAAACTTAACTATTGAAGCTAATGGTTTCTTAGAAATAAAGTCTAACACATTTTTAGAAGTAACAGATTGGGTTAATGTAGACACCAATGGCATGTTATTATTAAGAGACAGTGCTAGTTTAGTACAAATTACAGAAAATGCTTTAAACCCAAATACAAATACTAATTTAGGTAACATTAATATGCAACGTAGAGTTCCAAATCTAAGCTCTTTAGACTATGTGTATTGGTCATCTCCAGTCGAAAACTTTAATGTGCAATCAATATCACCAAATACACCATTGAGTTTAATTTGGAAATGGCTACCAACTCAACCAATAGATGGAGGAATTGGACATCATGGAGATTGGAGAAACGCAACCGTAAACGAACCTATGGATGTTGGGTTAGGTTATATAGTAAGGAATCTTTCTGGTGCTGCACTTACTCCAGAAACGCCTGCTTTAACAGGCAGCAACACAGAATTTGTAGGCAGACCAAACAATGGTGTAATCACACAACCTATTTCACGTGGCACACACTTATCAACAGATATTTCACCTTACACAGGAGACAGTGGCATAATAAATAGTGCTACGTTCAATGATGATAATTGGAATCTAGTAGGAAACCCATATCCATCAGCTATTTTTTATGATGATTTTATTGCTGCAAACAATAATATTAATGCCACAATACATTTATGGACACATCAAAATGCGCCAGGTTCATTCCCTAGTCCTTTTTATGAAAGTTTTGCTTTAAATTATGGTGATGATTATATAGACAATAACTTCACAGGACCAAATCCTCCAGGTTTCAATGGCTATATTGCTGCTGGTCAAGCGTTTTTTGTTTTAATGCGTGATGATGTTTCTGGCATACCTACTGGAACAACTGAAGATATTGTTTTTAATAATACTATGCGTAACACAACCCAAAACAATAATAGTCAATTTTATAGAGCAAGTAGCCCTAACGAAAATGAAGACACATCTACTATAGAACGTCATAGAATCTGGTTAGACCTAATGACTGTAAACAACGAAGCAACTTCAATTTTAGTAGGTTATATTGAAGGTGCAACAAATGAAAAAGACCGATTATTTGATGGTGATGAGTTAGGCTATTCCCCAATTAGTTTTTACTCCTTAATTAATGAAGACAAAATGGCTATTCAAGGAAGAACGCTTCCATTTGTAGATAGCGACAGAGTTCCGTTAGGAATTCGTATTTCACAAGGAGGAAGCTACTCAATTGCAATCAATACTATTGATGGTTTATTTGAAAACACTAATCAAAATATCTTCTTAGAAGATACTTCAATAGGAATAACTCATGATTTGAGACTATCTCCTTATTCATTCACCATAGAAAATGGCACATTCAACGATAGGTTCATTTTAAAATATACAGATGATTCTTTAGGAGTAAATGAGTTTTATAACAATACAATTACTATTATCGCGCCACAAGGTAATTATATTAAAGTAACTTCTAAAAACCAACCAATAAACAACATAACAGTTTATGATGTCTTAGGACGTGCTTTAATTAACAAAACAGACATTAATATAGGAGAATTCACAATTAATAATAAGGCACTTTCTCAAGGAACCTATATAGTAAAAGCTACATTATATAGTGGTAAACAAAAAACTCAAAAAGTAATTTTAAAATATTAGTTAGATTTTAGTTATTATATAAATTTCTTGATTCAAACTAATAATTTTAAAAGCACCAAATCCTTTTCAAACAACTGATTATCAAGTATAAAAAAAGATTTTATCTTGATTTTAAGACACTTCAACGAGTAATTAAGCTAATGGTTTATTATTTTTTATAATAACAATATTTTTACCTAAATTTAATTAGCATATAGCTTTCCCCACGTTGCAAAAATATTCTTGCAAGTCATTTAAATTTAAAGAATTATGACAAAAAAAACACTTTTTTCGATATTAAGCGTGATATTAATAAGCTTTTGCTCTTTTGCACAAACTACTCAAACTATTTCTACTCCTGGAGCTGGCACATTTTACGTCCCTTGTGACGTAACTTCTATTACAATAGAAGCTTGGGGAGCTGGTGGAGCTGGTGGAGGTAGTAATAGAAACGGTCGTCATGGCGGTGGCGGTGGCGGTGGCGGTTACACTACAGATGTTTTTACTGTAACGCCTGGCCAAGCTATAAACTATACTATTGGTGCTGGTGGAATTGGAGGCACTGGTAATGGTCAAGATGGTGGCGACACTAATATTTTAACCCTTACGGCTAATGGTGGTAATGGTGGTAATAGAGGCATTCCTCCAGGTGGTAATGGTGGTGCTGGTGGTGGTTCGAGTGGAGGAAACACAAATACAGACGGAACAAATGGCCAAGATGGCAATGGAAGTATTGGTGGTAATGGCGGTAATGGGGCAAATCCAAATGGAGGAATTGGAGGTAACGGCGTACACAATGGAAGTGGTTTTAATGGCACAACACCTGGCGGTGGCGGTGGTGGCGCAGAGGCTACTACTTTTCTTATAATTTTTACTGTTGCAGAAAATGGAGGTGATGGAGGTAATGGACAAATACGATTTACATATACTACTAACGACACCTATTGTCAACCATCTTTTACTGGTAATAGACCAATAACCAATGTCACATTTGATAATATTAATAACACAACAACAAATACTCTTGGTGGTTCATCATTAGAATCATTTTGCGATTTAGCAACAGTTCAACAAGGTTCTACAACACCTATCTCTGTTAAAGGTAGAACTAACGGAAACAACACTTATTTCGTTACTGTTTTTATAGATTGGAATCAGAATAGCATCTATGAAAACAACGCTACAGAACGCTATGACATAGGAACTATAACAAATTCAACAGGTATAGACAATGTAACTCTTAACAATTCAATTACTGCCCCTTTAACCGCTACACTAGGTTTAACTAGAATGCGAGTTATTATGAAATTTAACAGTTATGTTACCGGATCCTGTCAATCAGGAAGTTTTGGTCAAGCTGAAGATTACAGCATCAACGTTACACCCACACTTCCTTGTTCTGCACCAACGGTACAACCACAAGCCCCTCTTAGTTTAACAGCTACCGGAACATCAATAAGCGGTACTTTTACGTACTCTAATCCAGCTGTAGATAATTATTTAGTAGTTATGAATACTTCTGGTGTTCAACCTACACCAAATAATGGAACGACTTACACATCATTTCCTAATCCCGGAAACAATACTGTAGGTGCTGGTAATATAGTTATAGACACAGATGATGATAATATATTTACTGCTGCAGGATTAACTACAAATACAACTTATTATTTTTATGTGTTTTCATATAATTCTAACTGTACTGGAGGTCCTTTATACAATACCGCAAACCCATTAAATGCTAGTACTACTACTACAAATAACACATATTGCACTCCGTCTGCAAACAATACAAATTACTATATTAATAATGTTCGTTTTTTAGGCACATTACAAGAAGCCGAACACCTTAATTCTGGTCGTGCAACAAATGGTTATGGTGATTATACCAACCGTTCTCCAAAATGTGAACAAGCCCAAGGGGAAGGTATTAATGTTTTTGTAGAAGCTAGAGACCAAAACTACAGAGGTCGCTTTAGAGCTTGGGTAGATTGGGATAGAAATGGAGTTTTTGATAATCCTGGAGAATTAGTTTATAGTTCTGGAGGTACAAATATTTTATCTACTACTTTTGGATTTGTTATCCCTGCTGGTCAAGCTGTGGGAGATTATAGAATTCGTATTAGAATAAAATATGGTGCAAACCCTGGTCCATGTGGCTATTTATCTAGAAGTGAAACAGAAGACTATATATTTACTGTTGTTCCTAGTTGTAATGCAATTATAACTAGTGTTACAGATGGTGAAAATTGTGGTCCTGGCCAAGTCTCACTTTCTGCTAGTGGATCAGCTAACACAGCATCTTACAATTGGTATACCACAGAAACAGGTGGTACAGCTGATCCAGCTCAACATTCAAATACATTTTTAACGCCAAATATTATTGCGACAACTACATATTATGTAGCAGCTGTATCAACAAATAGTTGTGAATCATTAGTTAGACAGCCTGTAATTGCTACTATAAGCCCAATAACCGATTTAGAGTTTACACCAACATCTCCTGAAGTTTGTGGAGAAGATAATGTTATTGAAGTTTCTGCATCTGGAAATAGCGAACTTGTCTATCTAATAAATGAAGATTTTGAAGGCTCAGGATTAGGCTCATTTGTTAACATAGAGAACAATGCTAGCAATAATGCTACAAATTGGACGAATAGGCAGAGTACACTTCAATTCCCTGTAGCTGGTCCATATGCAGATATTTGGCTTCCTGCAATTTCATCAGGTATAAATAATAATAATTTTGCTTTAGCTATATATGATATTAGTGGCACTCATCATAATTCATTAACATCATCTACAAATCCTTCAACTGCAGATTTCTTAGATTTAACCTTAACCTTTGATTTATATTATTCTAGATATGAAATTGATAACGTAAATGTTGGTGATGACTATGTTTCTGTGCAAGTTGCCACTAATGCTGCTGGAAATAATTGGACTGAGTTAAACAGATATGTAACAGACATCGGTATTGGTACACGCTTCGAAAAACAAACTTTTGATTTATCTAACTATATAGATAACCCAGCTGAAACTAATATAAGAGTTAGAATTCGTTACTATGGAAGCTACGTAGATGGAGCTGCAGTTGACAACATTAAAATATTTGGAAACAGACCACTTACAACTACGGCATTTAATTGGACAAGTAATATTCCTGTTGATGTATTTACAGATTTGGCAGCAACCATCTCATATACACCTAACACTCCTATAGCTGGTCCTATATATGTAAAACCTGATTATAATTCTGGTCAATTAGAAGATGACGAATTTGAGTTTACCGCTCAAGCAACCCTTGCAAATGGGTGCTTAACAAGTGAAAAAATTATTATTCAAAATAAAACTAAAGTTTGGATTGGTAATCGTAATGGATCATTAGATTGGAATAATGCAAATAATTGGGCTCCTAGCGGCATACCAACTATAGATAATTGTGTTATCATACCTTCTAATTGTAAAATACCTAATGGTCCTCCTTTACCTCCATCAATAAATTATAATGCTTATGCAAAAAACCTAACTATAAAATCAACTGGAAATTTAGAGCTACTCACTACTCAAAACTTAATAGTTAAAGAAGCAATAAACATTGATAACAATGGTGTTTTTGACATTCAAGACAACGCTAGTTTACTACAAATAGAAAACTTTAGTAATACAGGGATTGCAAAAATAAAAAGAGACACACAACCAATAACAAGGTTAGACTACACATATTGGGGCTCACCTGTGACCGAATCTTCAAACTATAAGTTAAATGATTTATCGCCTCTCACACCAACTGATCGTTTTTTTACTTGGAGACCAACAATTAACTCTGGTGGAGCTGGAGATTGGCTGTGGATGAATCCAACAACTACAGACATGAAACCAGGTGTTGGCTATGCTGTTTTAGCTCCTGGCAATCATACAAATGACAATTCAAACCCCGTTGTTTATCCTGCTGAATTTGTAGGTACTCCAGAAAACGGAACTGTTAATGTAAATATCACAATGGGAACTGATGCTAATATAGGTACTTCTGTATTTCCTGGTGGCCCATTAGTTGTTGCAGAGGATGATCAATGGAATTTAATTGCAAACCCTTATCCGTCAGCTATAGATATTACAGATTTCCTTTCTTATATAGACCCAAATAATCCTTCAATTGACAATACTGCAATTCTTGATGGTACAATTTATTTATGGACGCATAACAGTGAACCTGATGCTGCATATCCTGATTATTTTTATGGTAATTATGGGATTAATTATACCTCAGATGATTATGCTAAGATAAACTATATGGGAGCTACTACCACTTATGACCAAGCTTTATCTGGTGGTCAATTCCCAACCCAGTTTATAGCTTCTGGTCAAGGCTTTTTTATACTCGCAACCAATAACGGAACTGCTGTGTTTAATAATGATATGCGAGTTACTAGCAATAATGATAACTTTTTTAGACAAAGAAGTTCTAATACTTCACAAAACAGCACTAGTAGTGTTAGCTTTGAAAAGCATCGGTTATGGTTAAATTTAAGCAATAATAATGGTGGGTTTAGTCAAATATTAATCGGTTATGCTCAAGGCGCTTCTTTAGATTGGGACCGAGGACTAGACGGTCTAGCTTTTGGTGGTAATGCAGTTACATTTTACTCAGTAATACCTGATAAAATTCTTGCTATTCAAGGACGACCACTTCCTTTTACAGAAACAGACGAAGTACCTTTAGGTTTTGTTGCTACTGGTCAAAATTCTTACACTATAGGTATTGATCATTTAGATGCTTTTTTTGAAACTCAGCCAATTTATTTAGAAGACACCTATACAGGAATTGTTCATGATTTAAAACTGAATCCTTATAGTTTCTCATCAGATGCTGGTAGATTCAACGATAGGTTTATTTTAAAATACACAGATGACACTTTAGGAGTAAGTGAGTTTTCTAATAATCTAATTACCATCATTGCCCCACAAGGTAATTACATTAAAGTAACATCTAAAAATGAACCCTTAAATAGCATTATGGTTTATGATATTTTAGGACGTACTTTAATAGACAGAAAAGATATTAATATAACTGAATTAACTCTTAACAAAAGAACTTTACCAAGTGGAACTTATATAGTAAAAGCTACATTATATAATGGTAAACAAAAAACTCAAAAAGTAATTTTAAAGTATTAGTTACAAATAAATAAAAAACGCCAAAAACGGTCTTGATTTTAAATAATTAAGGTCGTTTTCATTTTTATAAGCTTCCTTTTCAAACGAAATATTCTTATAGGCTTTATGCCAGTTTTTAAATTGAAATAAACGCACAATAAATTCAATAGCATAAAACAAATAAAAAGGAATCACAAGCAACTCTAATTGTTGTCTTAGATGAATCTTCTCATGGTTCAGCAATGTTTTATTAAACTTTAAAACACTCGATTTTAAAACAACAAAAGGAAATAAAGTAATTCCTATATAGCCTTTTGGCACTAGATATTTCGAAATCAAAATCATAATCTATACCTTTCAAAAATCAATCCAATTTACATTATCTTTGTAAAATGAAGAGCAAAATTCCTGTAGAAGAAGGAGATTATTATCTTACTCCAGAAGGTTATCGTTGTTTTACCGAGCAATATCACTTAAAACGAGGCTATTGTTGTGAGAGTGGTTGTAGACATTGCCCCTATGGTTTTGATAAAAAAATAAATTCAGTAAAAAAAAAGTAATTTCAGTAAATCGTATGACATTTCAAGAACAAGTACTAGAAGGCATTCCAAATATATTACCAGCACCAAAACCTTATGAAAAAGACATCAATCATGCTCCAAAAAGAAAAGACAGTCTTTCTTCTGAAGAAAAAAAACTAGCCATACAAAATGCCTTGCGTTATTTTGATAAAAAACATCATACAGAATTACTTTCAGAATTTAAAAATGAGTTAGACACTTATGGCCGTATTTATATGTATCGTTTGCGTCCAGATTACAGAATGTATGCAAGACCTATAGATGAATACCCTGCACAATCTAAGCAAGCAGCAGCAATAATGTTGATGATTCAAAATAATTTAGACTATGCAGTGGCGCAGCACCCACATGAATTAATTACGTATGGAGGTAATGGAGCCGTATTTTCAAATTGGGCACAATATAGATTGACCATGAAATACTTGGCTGAAATGAACGATGACCAAACACTCGTTATGTATTCTGGTCACCCAATGGGATTATTTCCTTCACATAAAGATGCACCGCGTGTAGTTGTTACAAACGGAATGATGATTCCAAACTATTCTAAACCTGACGATTGGGAAAAATTTAATGCTCTTGGTGTTACGCAATACGGACAAATGACAGCTGGAAGCTACATGTATATAGGGCCACAAGGGATCGTTCATGGCACAACCATAACTGTTTTAAACGGCTTTAGAAAAATTAAAAAAGAACCAAAAGGAAATCTATTTGTTACATCTGGTTTAGGAGGCATGTCTGGAGCGCAACCTAAAGCAGGAAACATTGCAGGTTGTATAACAGTTTGTGCAGAAGTAAACCCTAAAATCACTCAAGTTCGATTAGATCAAGGCTGGATTGATGAAAAAATAACAGATTTAAATCAGCTAGTAAATCGAGTTAACAAAGCAAAAGCAGAACAAGAAACGATTTCTATAGCCTACCTAGGAAACGTTGTAGAAGTATGGGAGAAATTTGACGAAGCTAATATTCATATCGATTTAGGTAGTGATCAAACGTCTCTTCATAATCCCTGGGCTGGCGGTTATTATCCTGTAGATATTTCTTTTGAAGATGCTAATGATATGATGGCTAATAAGCCTGAATTGTTTAAAGAAAAAGTACAAGAGACTCTTAAACGTCATGCCAAAGCAATTAATAAACACACCGCAAAAGGCACTTACTTTTTTGATTACGGAAATGCCTTTTTATTAGAAGCATCTCGTGCTGGCGCAGATGTTATGTCTGATAACCCAACATTAGGCAAAGAATTTAAATATCCTAGTTATGTACAAGATATTATGGGACCAATGTGTTTTGACTATGGTTTTGGTCCTTTTAGATGGGTTTGCGCTTCAGGAAAGCCCAAAGATTTAGCTAAAACAGATGCTATCGCATGTGAAGTATTAGAAACTATAAAGAGAAATTCCCCTAAAGAAATTCAGCAACAAATGGCTGATAATATTCAATGGATAAAAGGCGCTCAAGAAAACAAATTGGTAGTTGGTTCACAAGCCAGGATTCTCTATGCAGATGCAGAAGGACGTATGAAAATTGCTAAAGCTTTTAACGATGCTATTGCAGAAAATAAAATTGGCACTGTAGTTTTAGGTCGTGATCACCATGATGTTTCTGGAACAGATTCACCATATCGCGAAACTTCAAACATCTATGATGGATCACGTTTTACAGCAGATATGGCAATACACAATGTTATTGGAGATAGTTTTAGAGGAGCCACTTGGGTAAGCATTCACAATGGTGGTGGTGTTGGTTGGGGCGAAGTTATTAATGGTGGATTTGGTATGGTTCTTGATGGTAGTAATGATGCAGAAAGACGCTTAAAGTCAATGCTTTTTTGGGATGTTAATAACGGAATTGCAAGACGTAGTTGGGCAAGAAATGAAGAAGCTGTCTTTGCAATCAAACGTGCCATGAAAGCAGAACCTAATTTAACAATTACGCTTCCAAACAACGTTGATAATGATTTATTAAACTCGTTATAACCATTATATAAAAAAGCAATGAAAAGAATTTTAAAAACACTACCAATAATACTGCTTTTAATTGCAGTAACATCATGCAGCTCTGTAAGGGTTGCAGCAGATTATGATAAAGACGCAAACTTTAACAGCTATAAAACTTTTGCGTTTTTTAAAACTGGAATTGATAAAGCAGAAATAAGTGATTTAGACAAGCGCAGAATTTTACGTGCAATTGAAACCGACTTATTAGCCAAAGGCTTTACCAAATCTCAAAACCCAGATATGCTAGTCAGTATATTCACAAAATCAAGAGAAAGAATAAATGTTTACGACAATGGTTTTGGTCCTTATGGATATGGTTGGGGTTGGAACCCTTGGTATTGGAATAACTATAGAACTGTTTCCTCTTCAACAGAAGGCACACTGTATATAGATCTTATTGATGCCAACAAAAAAGAATTGGTTTGGCAAGGTATGGGAACTGGTTACCTTACCAAGAGCATGAATAAAAAAGAAGAACGAATTAAAGAATTCGTATCTAAAATAATGGAAAAATATCCGCCTCAAGCTCAATAACAAATACAACGATTAATAGCTAAAAAAGCACCAATCTAATTGATTGGTGCTTTTTTTATAAAACCAAATCAGCCTTTAACTTCATTTTTAAAAGCTTATCTTTGCCGACTTTTAAGCGTAAGTATTATGATATTAGGTCAAAAAACTCGAAAAAACTTTACTCAAAACCCGAAAAATGATATTCTTTCTGGTCTAACTGTAGCACTAGCTTTAGTTCCAGAAGCAGTAGCATTTGCATTTGTTGCTGGTATTGATCCCTTGGTAGGTCTATATGGTGCCTTTATGATGGGAATCATAACCGCTCTATTTGGTGGCCGTCCAGGAATGATTTCTGGCGCAACAGGTGCTATGGCAGTTGTTATGGTTCACCTTATACAAAAAGGAAATGAGGTTGGTATAAATTTAGACACTCCAATCGATAACCTTGGTCTACAATGGTTATTTATAACTTTACTTTTTGTTGGTGGTATTCAAATACTAGCTGGTGTTTTTAAACTAGGAAAGTTTGTACGACTTATTCCGCATCCAGTAATGATGGGATTTGTTAATGGTTTAGCCATTGTTATTTTTTTATCTCAATTAGGCTTATTTAAAGAAAATATTAACGGCGAACAGGTTTTCATGTCTGGCAATGCGCTATGGACAATGTTAGGTTTAGTAGCATTAACTATGGCTATTATGTTTGGCTTACCTAAATTAACTAAAAAAATTCCTGCAGCTTTAACAGCAATAATCGTTGTTGCGGCTATTACTATTTTAGGGAAATTAGATGTTAGCACCGTAGGATCTTTTATCTCTGATGGTGGCGGTTCTGGTTTAAAAGGTGGATTACCAACATTTCAAGACCAAATCTTTGGTTTATTTGGAACCTTAGAAGGTAATTTCTTAAGTACAATACTGCCAACTGCATTTATTTTAGCCGCTGTTGGGCTTATTGAATCACTAATGACATTGAATCTTATAGATGAAATGACAGAAACTAGAGGAAACGGAAACAGAGAATGTATCGCACAAGGTGGCGCAAATATCTTAAATGGACTTTTTGGAGGTATGGGCGGTTGTGCAATGATTGGGCAATCCATCATCAATGTAGATTCTGGAGGTCGTGGACGATTATCTGGAGCAGTTGCTGCAGTTGCTTTACTTTGTTTTGTACTGTTTGGTGCGCCTTTAATAGAGCAAATTCCTATTGCTGCCTTAGTGGGTGTAATGTTTATGGTTGTGATTGGCACGTTTGCTTGGTCAAGCTTTAGAATTTTAAGAAAAATACCGTTATCTGATGCATTAGTTCTAATTGCAGTTTCTGCAATTACTGTTTGGAAAGACCTTGCAGTTGCAGTTATTGCTGGTGTTATAATTTCTGCGCTTGTATTTGCATGGAAAAACGCTACAATGATTAGAGCACGTAAACGTATTCAAGCAAATGGTACAAAAACATATGAAATTTGGGGACCTTTATTTTTTGGATCTATTCAAAACTTCAATGCAAAATTTGATGTTAAAAACGATCCTCAAAATGTAGAAATTGATTTTGTTGAATCTCGCGTAAGTGATCACTCTGCCTTAGAAGCCATTTCTAATTTGGTAACTAAATATGAAGCCGAAGGCAAAAGCATTAAACTAAAACATTTAAGTAAAGACTGTAAAATTTTAATGTATAAAGCTAATCCTAAGTTTAAGGAAGTCATTATTGAAGACATTGATGATCCAAGATATCATTTAGCTGCAGATCCAGAAAAGTTTACTAAACCACTTTCAGAATATAGTATGTAAAAAAGAGATGCAGTTTATTATCTTTATAGAATATTAAAATTGCCATGTATCCATATCATAACAAAATAAAACAGCGTATTAAAAACAACGAACTTATTAAGTTTGAATACGTTAATAAGTATAAGAAAATTTCACCTTGCCTTTTACTCTACTTTAATACTGAACCTTATATAAGACCAATTAGAGCGCATCGTTTCAAAGAATACGAACCTATTTTAAATGCTCTTTCGTTATAGATTTATTTCACCCAGATAATAATGAGCCAAGAAACTTACTCCACAAAGATGGCACAGTTCTTTATTACGGGAAACTATTATCGTTAACTCAGGCTAATCGTTATTATGATGACTTACTAAATGCGATTGCATGGAAAAACGATGAAGCTATTATGTTTGGAAAGCGTATAATCACCAAACGGAAAGTTGCTTGGTATGGTGAAAAACCTTTTGAGTACTCATATTCCAATACTACAAAACTGGCCTTACCTTGGACTAAAACACTTTTAATATTAAAACAACTTACGGAAGAAAAAACGGAACACACATACAATTCTTGCTTGCTAAACTTATATCATGAAGGAAGTGAAGGTATGGCGTGGCATAGTGATGACGAAAAAGATTTAAAGAAAAACGGAGCCATTGCATCACTAAGTTTTGGTGCGGAACGCAAGTTTGCTTTTAAGCACAAATCAACTAAAGAAAAAACTAGCCTTACATTAGAACACGGAAGTTTGTTAGTCATGAAAGGTGAAACTCAAACATATTGGCTCCATCGTTTACCTCCTACTAAACTTACAACTAAGCCCAGAATTAATTTAACATTCAGGACTATTATTGAATAACTACATCACTATATCGTTCTTCCATTTGTATGGTTCAGGAATATCGGTATCATCAATTAATTGTCTAATATCTATTTCAATACCTCTACTCATATCAGTAATTGGCACATCATTTGGTCCGCCTTCAAATGGGTTTTCTGTATTCTCTCCAATAGCTTCCATAGTGTGAAACACCCAAGCTAACATGGTACTAAACGGAATTGAAAACCAAACAAAATGTTGCGCAATAAATTCCTGAATCTTATGTAAAGTTGATGAATGTGATTCGTGATTTGCTAAATCCTCTATAATGTGCTCTCCAATGGACTCAAAACCTTCCATAATTCCAAAAGGTAAAAGAATGATGAAAATCCATACAAATAAGTAGTTCAAAGTAGCAAATTGTCTTGGGTAAGGAAAGTTTTTAATACGTTCACTTTTTCCTTGAAGCGTATAGAACTCTTTGAGCATATTAGCCAGTTCCATATGCCTAAAATCTTCAATAAACCCTTGTTGCATTAATTCTTTTAAGCGTCGAGATTGCACACCTAAAAGTTGAGAGGCTCTATTTCCTTTAGCAAATACTTCTTTAAATTCATCTTCTAACATATAGCCTTTGATGGCATCTTCTATGGGTATAGTGTCTTCACATACCAAAAAATAATTCTCTCTAAATTCTCTATTAGATTTGCCAGATTTTAAATGTTGCTCCCATGGTTTATCGGCTCTTAATTGATATCTCAAAGCAGTTAACCAAGCCACATGACGATGTACTAGTTCTCTATGAATTTTAAATAGTTCATCTTTAGAGAGCTTCTCTTTACTATGGTCATTATTAATAAAATCCTTGACCATAATAGTCCACGTTCGAGATGCATTAACAATGCCACCCCAAATTTTTCGAGCTTCCCACAATCGATCATAAGAGGCATTATTTTTAAAACTGACAACAAATGCTACGGCAGTACCTAAAACACCAAGTGGTAACCATGGCACATGCAACCATTTAAATCCAAATAAATCAAATAATAAAACTGGAATAGTAGCAAGAATAAGGAACAAAAAAATATGTCGACGTGTCCATTTTATTACACCTCCTACAGGAAATATGCGTCTTGTATACATAAAATTAGTTTAGAGTATAGTAAGATACAAAAAGCTAATAATTTAACAAGTCTTCAATTTTATCCTTTATTTTTTCTGTTGAAGGAATCATCGTTTGTTCTAAAGTAGAATTTAAAGGTATTGCTGGCATATTCTCACTTCCAATCGTCATTACTGGTGCATCTAAATATTTGAAACATTCTTCTTGTATTTTCCCAGCCAATGCTCTTGCAAAACTATTATTGCTTGGCTCTTCTGTAACCACTAAACACTTCCCTGTTTTCTTAACCGATGTCATAATAGTATCTTCATCTAAAGGAAATAAGGTTCTTAAATCTATAATCTCAATCTGATCACGTATTCCTAATTCTCTTGAAGCATTATATGCCCAATGCACTCCCATTCCGTAAGTAACGATAGTCAGTGTTTCTAAATCGTCTTGCTTCCAGATTTCTTGAAGTACCCACGCTTTACCAAATGGTAATACATAATCTTCACTTGGCTCTACAGATGTTGCTGTTAAAGTCCCTGGCACTTTTGACCAATACAAACCTTTATGCTCTAAAATTACCACAGGATTTGGGTCATAATAGGCAGCTTTCATCAAACCTTTTAAATCGGCACCATTGCTTGGGTAGGCTATTTTAATACCTCGAATATTAGTAATCACACTTTCAACAGAAGATGAATGATAAGGTCCACCACTGCCGTAAGCACCAATTGGCACACGCAAAATCATACTTACAGGCCATTTTCCATTACTTAAATAACAGCTTCTACTTACTTCTGTAAACAACTGATTAAGGCCTGGCCAAATGTAATCTGCAAACTGAACCTCAACAATAGGCTTTAATCCAACGGCTGACATACCAACGGTTGAACCCACAATAAAAGCTTCTTGAATAGGTGTATTAAACACGCGGTCATCACCAAATTTTTGAGCTAATGTTGCTGCTTCTCTAAATACACCTCCAAGTCGTCCACCAACATCTTGTCCGTATAACAAACACTCTTTGTGTTGATTCATGAGTTCTTCAACTGCAAATAAGGCGCAATCGACCATCACTACTTTATCTGCGCCTTCTGGTGAGCGTTCTCCTTGTTCTTCAGTAATTGGTGTTGGCGCAAAATCATGCGTAAATAAATCTTTGGGCTTCGGGTCTTCAGCTAGTAGTGCTTTCTTAAAATCGCTTTCAACTTTCGCTTTCGCGGAATTTTCTATAGCTTCTACTTCGTCTGAAGAAAAACCGTTATCTAATAATTGTTGCTTTATTACTGGATAAGGGTCTCGAGAACGTGCTTCGTCTAAATCATCACGATACCATTCCATACGCACACCAGATGTGTGATGGTTCAGTAACGGTACTTTAGCATGGACTAAAAATGGACGTCTTTCTTTTCGGATAGTTTTAATAACCTTTTCAACTGCTTCGTAACTTTCAATAAAATTTGCGCCATCAATAGAAATGGCATCTAAGCCATGAAATCCTTGTGCATATTCATAAGCATTTTGTGCTCTAGTTTCTGCTGCGTTAGCCGAAATATCCCAACCATTATCTTGTACCAAATACAGAATTGGCATTTGTTTTAAAGCTGCCATTTGAAAGGCTTCAGCTATTTCACCTTCGGTTACAGATGCATCTCCTAAAGAGCAAACTGTAATTGGGTTTTCATGAGGCCCTTCGACTGCGCTCAGGGCGACATTTGAATTCATTATACCTTGTTTTTCAATGTACTGCATTCCCATAGCAACACCAGTTGCTGGAATAGCTTGCATTCCTGTAGCAGAGGATTGATGCGGAATTTTTGGTTTATCATCATCCTTTAAACTTGGATGCGAATAGTAAGTTCTTCCACCAGAAAAAGGGTCTTCTTTTTTAGCTAATAATTGCAACATCAAATCATACGGTTGCAACCCAAATGACAATAACATGGCATCGTCTCTATAATATGGAAATGCATAATCTTGAGGCAATAATTGCATTCCTAAAGCGGTTTGAATCGCTTCGTGACCTCTAGATGTGGCGTGAACGTATTTAGAAACTTGCTTAAAATTAGCTTCGTACAATTCTGCCATTGCTTTGGCAGTACACAAGTTTGAAAATCCTTTTTTTAGTATGTCTTTATTCATATTAAGTGCCTGCGAAAGCAGGTATCTATTTTAATTCATTCCTGCAAAAGCAAGAATCTGTTTATATGTGGATTCCGTATCAAGTACGGAATGACAGTTTGTTTATATTTTTCTATTCACATTAAATTGCTCAAAATAATCCGCAACACGTCGCACAAAACTTCCTCCCAGAAACCCATCAACAACTCTATGGTCAAATGAAAGCGACAAGTACATCATACTTCTAATCGCAATTTCATCACCTTTTTCAGTCGTGATGACTTCAGGTCGTTTTTTAATAATTCCTAAAGCAAGAATGGCTACTTCTGGCTGATTAATTATTGGTGTTCCCATAACGCTTCCAAAGGTTCCTACATTTGAAATTGTAAAGGTGCTCCCTTGAATATCATCAGCTTTTAAGTTATTCTCTCTAGCTTTATTGGCTAATTCATTAACATTAGAGGCTAATGCTTTTAAATCTTTAGTATCAGCATGCTTCACTACTGGAACAATTAAATTTCCACTTGGTAGAGCTGTTGCCATACCTATATTAATGTCTTCTTTTACAATGATATTTTTACCATCTACAGATGCATTAATATTTGGAAAATCTTTAACAGCTTTGGCTACAGTTTCAACAAATAATGGCGTAAAGGTTAAACGTTCTCCATGTTTTTCTTGAAAGGCAACTTTATTTGCATTTCTCCAATTCACCATATTTGTTAAATCGGCTTCAACATAAGCGGTAACATGTGGCGATGTGTGTTTTGAATACACCATATGGTCAGCAATCATCTGACGCATTCTATCCATTTCAATCACTTTTCCTTTGCCTTTGTCAAAGTTTAATTGCGGAATACGATAAGCGGTTGGGTCTTGTTGAGCAACAGGTTGTGCAAACTTATAAGGCCTACCATCTTCTATATACTGAAACACATCACTCTTACGTAATCGCCCTTCGTGTCCTGTAGCAGGTATTCTTGCTAGTTCTTCAAAGCTGATATGATGCGTTTTAGCAATTTCAATAACTAATGGTGAAAAGAATTGATTTGAATTTGAAACCGAAAATGAAGCTGAATGAGATTCTTCAACGATGCTCGGAATAACAGTTCGCTTCTTTTTTCTGTTTTTATTTTTTTGAGATTCTTCGCTATCGCTCTGAATTACAGTAGACTCTTTTGATTTCTTTTTTGAAGTTGAAACTTTACCATCCGTTTTAATAATTGCAATTGTTTCTCCTATTTTAATGACGGCATTTGCCTCATATAGAATTTCTTCAATAACACCTGAAACAGTTGAAGGCACTTCAGAATCTACCTTATCTGTAGCAACTTCAAGTAGCATCTCATCTTCTTCAATAGTATCACCTACATTTTTGAACCATGTTATAATAGCCGCTTCTGTAATACTTTCACCCAATTTGGGCATTTTAAATTCAAAACTCATATTTATTTTTTCATAAAATCCCTTAACGTGTCATAAACACCTTCCTGAATTTTCATATGTTCTGGAACCTCACGTAGAGGCTCTACTTCTTTTAAACTTTCATGGCAATCTTTTGGTAATTGCTGATATAATTGTGTGCCTTTTGTTTTCCAAGCAATCATATCATCACTTACTTCTTTAATCACTTTTGCTGGATTACCGACGACTAAACTTCGTTTCGGAACTTTAGTTTCTGCTTTTACAAATGCCATGGCTCCTACTATAGATTCATCACCAATTTCGGCATCGTCCATGATGACTGTATTCATTCCTATCAAACAATTCCTTCCCAAATTAGCGCCATGAATTATGGCGCCATGACCAACATGGGCACTTTCTTTAAGTGTAATCGATTTCCCAGGAAACATATGTACTGTACAATTTTCCTGAACATTTACACCATCTTCTAAAATGATTTGTCCCCAATCTCCACGAATTGCAGCACCTGGACCTATATAACAGTTTTCACCAATAATGACGTTACCTGTTACAGCAGCCAAAGGATGCACAAAACTTGTTTCGTGTATAACTGGTATGTATCCTTGGAATTCGTAAACCATCTTATTTAAACCCTTTTAATTTCTCTTTTGTGAATTCTGAAAGTACCAAACGTCCGCTCGTTTGTGCTCGTTCTGCTAGCAGTTCATCCCAATCATCAGTTCCTTTCCAGAATACTTTTTTCATTTCTGTCATGGCTTCTGTATTGTAGGTGCATAAATGTTCTGCCGTTGTTTTTACAGCTTCATCTAATGCTTCTGTGCTTTCATACACATGAGTAAACAAACCTTTTTGTTTTGCCCATTCTGCAGGATAAAATGAATTGGCATCAATAGCAATTTGAGACATGGCACTTAATCCCATTTTACGTTCAATCGCTGGCCCAACGACAAATGGTCCAATACCAATATTAAGCTCACTTAATTTGATAGCTGCAAATTTTGTTGCCATACAATAATCGGTTGAAGCGGCTAAACCAACGCCTCCTCCAACTGTTTTTCCTTGTATGCGTCCAATAATAAACTTAGGGCATTTGCGCATGGCATTAATCACATTGGCAAACCCTGAAAAGAATACTTTTCCTGTTGCTGCATCATTAATATTAATGAGTTCTTTAAAGCTAGCTCCTGCACAAAATGTACGGTCGCCTCCACTTTTTAAAACGATAACTTTGATAGCATCATTTTGTCCAGCTTCAGTAATGGTATTTGCCAGTTTCGCCAATACATCTCCAGGCAAGGAATTATGAGCAGGATGAAAAAACTCTATATATCCTACTTCGTTTTCGATAGTTTGTTTTACGTATGGATCACTCATATTTTTTGTCATTCCTGCGAAGGCAGGAAACTATTTTAATTATTGTCCTTTATTATTTCTTATGTTCATTTTGTCTTGAAACAAAACGAACCAAAAATTCAAGTTGAAATGAGGAATTTTTAAAACTTGTTTCACAGTTTTAAAACCAAAAATAAAATCTAAATTTCTTCCAAGGCTTCAGAAATTCTTGACGATTTGATTTTTATATTCTGCATTTCAACGGGTAACCACCTGCTTTCTCTGTTTTAATCTCTGACAGTGAAGTGGTCTATTATCTTTTTAAATTAATCCAAATTGTTCAAAGTGGTGATTTAAATGCTTACGCTCTATTAAGTACCACTCGTATTTATTTAATTCTCCAAAAACCATATTACTTAATGTAGCTTCTGGGTTTTCTTTAAAATATTCTAAATAGGCTTCACGCTGTGCCTTAAATTTTTCAATTGCTATTGATAAATTTTCATGTTTCAAGTCATCAAGCGTATCTTTTTCTAGTAGAGGAAATTGAGAGTTTTGTGGAAACTTTTTATAGTTATACAAGCTATTTTTAACCTTTTCTAAAATCTTTTCAGGCGTTGAAATTTCAAAATCCTGAATTTCTCCTGCTGCAATCTTATACGTATATTCTAAATGCTCTATCATGTGTTGTGCTGTCATGATTCCCCATTTAGGTTTGATATCTTCTGAAAGTTTTGACAAACATTCTTCAATCTGTTCATCAGTCATTTCAACAAAGGTTTCTTGCTTTTTCTGAACCATGGTTAAAATTGTTGCAACAGCAACTAAAGGACTGTCTTTATCGTTTTTTTGACTTTCTGGTCTACTCTCAAAATTAGCATCGAACACTTCTACATGCCATTTTACGATACCGCTTGGATGCTCCGCCGAAGCGACATCTCTATCTACTTTTTCCTTACATGTTAATCGCACATTAATCGTATCGTTATGATACAATGGTCGCAAAAATCGAATGCTATCTAAACCATAATTGGCAGCTACAGGACCTTTGTTTGGATACACAAATAATCCAGCTGCTGCTGAAATAATGAAATAGCCATGAGCCGTTCTTTTTTCAAAAATACTTCCATCTAAAGAGGTGATATCTGTATGTGCATAAAAATGATCCCAAGTTAAATTCGCAAAGTTGATAATATCTGTATCGGTAAATGTACGCCTATGGGTCTTGAGAGACATTCCTGGTTGGATATCTTCCCAATGATATTTAAATGGATGCTGTTCTGCTTCCTTATATTTTGCGTTTTGCTGGTAAATCCCTGTGATTTCAGTAATAGTTGTGGGCGACCCTTGAATTGCAGTTCGTTGTAAATAATGTTTAATACCACGCATGCCTCCCATTTCTTCGCCACCTCCAGCACGACCTGGACCACCATGAACCAAGTAAGGTAATGGCGAACCATGACCTGTACTTTCTTTTGCACTTTCTCTGTTAAGAACTAATATTCTTCCGTGATGAGATGCTGCATTAATCACATACTCTTTAGCAATTTTATCATCATTAGTAGCAATTGAAGATACTAATGAGCCTTTTCCCATTTGGGCGAGCGTAATCGCTTCATCTAAGTTTTTATAAGGCATGATGGTACTTACGGGACCAAAGGCTTCACGTTCATGAATCACCGTATTTTGGAACGGATGGTCAGCACGTAATAAAATTGGACTAATAAATGCGCCTTTTTTAGCATCAGCTCCTATCGTTTCTATTGTATCTAAATCACCATATACAATTTGTGCTTCTTTGGCTAAATCATTGACAGAATCTCTTACCGCTTGAACTTGTTGACGACTTACCAATGACCCCATTCGAACTTCTTTAAGTCTTGGGTCACCAATTGTTACTTTATCTAAAGCCTTTCCTAAAGATATTTGAACATCTTCAACTAAGTTTTCTGGAACTATAATTCGTCTAATGGCTGTACATTTTTGTCCAGCTTTAACAGTCATTTCTTTTCTAGCCTCTTTGATAAACAAATCAAATTCTGGTGTTCCAGGAACGGCATCTTCACCTAAAATAGAAGCGTTTAGAGAATCGGCCTCCATTGTAAATGGTACAGATTCTTGAATTAATCTAGGATGTGCTTTTAATAAGCGTCCTGTTGCCGCTGAACCTGTAAACGTTACTACGTCTTGTGATTCAACAGTATCTAAAATGGTTTTAACCGTTCCGTTTATAATTTGTAATGCACCTTCTGGCAAAATTCCAGAATCGATTATTGTTCTCGCTACTGCTTCAGCTAAATATGATGAAGAAGGAGCAGGCAAAACTACCGCAGGAACTCCAGCCATCCAATTGACAGCACACTTTTCTAACATACCCCAAACTGGAAAATTAAAAGCATTAATATGCACAGCTACTCCTTTTTTAGGCACCATAATATGATGCGCCATAAAGCGTCCGCCACGAGATAAATCTACTGGGTCGCCTTCCACATGATAGGGTTGGTTTGGGAATAACTTTCGTAGCGAAGCGTTGGCAAAAAGGTTTCCAAATCCGCCTTCAATATCTATCCAGCTATCTACTTTAGTTGCTCCTGTTCTATAACTTAACTCGTAAAACGCATCTTTTCTTTTGGTAAGATACATAGCCAGCTTTTTGAGCATGTTTCCACGCTCTTGAAAGGTCATTTTACGAAGCACTTCACCTCCTTTTGTTCTTCCATATTGAAGAATGTCAGGAATATCTAAGCCTTCTACCGCAACGCTAGTGAATGCTTCACCTGTAATTGCATCTAAAATTGGTGTTCCTTCTTCTTTTCCTGTTGTCCAATTTCCTTGAACGTAATGTTGTATTTTATTCATACTTATTATTTTATAGTAGATTCCTACCTACGAGGAATGACAAATCATTACTATTTACCAAAACTTAGATTAATCACTAATCTTAACTGATAAGTGCGTTAAGGATTGAGGCTTTGTTGAAGCTCTTTTTTGTTTTCTCAAAAAAAGCGACTGCCGAAAGCCTGACCTTTAGGGAACGCCCAAATTCTTTTAAACATTCACATTTTCAATCACACACGCATAACCTTGTCCGACACCAATACACATGGTAATTAATGCATATCTTTTATTTTGTTCATTTAATTCCAACGCTGCTGAATACGTAACTCTTGCTCCTGTAACACCTAATGGATGACCAATAGCAATAGCACCTCCATTGGGATTTAATCTAGGATCATCATCTGCTAAACCCCAAGCTCTAGTACATGCTAAGGCTTGCGCAGCAAAAGCTTCGTTAAGTTCTATAACATCCATATCATCCATAGTTAATCCTGCTTTTTCTATTGCTTTATTAGATGCTTGCACTGGACCAATTCCCATTATTCTTGGTTCTACACCAACAACTGCAGAGCTAACAATCCTAGCTAATGGTTTTAAATTATATTTTTTAACGGCATCTTCTGAAGCAATTATAGTTGCTGCTGCACCATCGTTTAATCCAGAAGAGTTCCCAGCTGTTACACTTCCGCCTTCTTTTTTGAAAGCAGCTCTTAATTTTCCTAAAACTTCTAAAGAAGTGGTTGGCTTTACAAATTCATCTTTAGAAAATTGTATTGGATCCTTTTTACGTTGTGGAATCTCTACAGTAACAATCTCTTTGGATAATCGACCATTTTCTTGCGCTTTAGCTGCTTTCATTTGGCTCCAATACGCAAACTTATCTTGGTCTTCTCTAGAGATATTATATTTCTCAACCAAGTTTTCAGCCGTGTTTCCCATGCCGTCTGTGCCATACATTTTTTGCATTTTTGAATTGATAAAACGCCATCCAAAAGTGGAATCGTACATTTTTGAATCTCCTCCAAATGCTGTTGATGGTTTTGCAATGACGTATGGCCCACGCGTCATGTTCTCAACACCACCTGAAATAAATACATCTCCATCTCCAGCCTTAATTGCACGATTGGCATGAATAATTGCTGACAATCCAGAGCTACATAATCTATTCACTGTTTCACCTGGCACAGTAAATGGTAATCCAGCTAATAAGGACGACATTCTTGCAACATTACGATTATCTTCACCTGCTTGATTAGCACAACCCATAATGACATCATCATAAGCTTCTTTTGGAATGCTTGGATTTCGTTTTACAACTTCTTCTATTACCAAAGCTCCTAAATCGTCTGTTCTAACGGCTGATAATGTGCCTTTGTAATTTCCTATTGGAGTTCTTACTCCATCTATAATATATGCTTCTTTCATTCTTCAAATTTATTCTTCCCAATCTTTTTGAGTTCTATATACCACACCTTTAAAAAGTGCAACTAATTCGTCACCTCGCTTTACTTCAATGATATTAAACCCTAATTTGTTATTTACTTTTTCAATCACCGATTCTGCCACCAGATAATCGCCTTCGTCTAATGCTTCAATATGATTAATGCTTGTTTCAATTGAAACCGCAAACTTCCCATGTGTGTTTGCAGCAAAGCCGAATGCTGTATCTGCTAATGAATAACTAATTCCGCCATGTGCTTTATTCATACTATTAAGCATGTCTTTTCTAATGGTCATAGCTACTTTACAGCGACCTATTTCGCATTCTAGAATTTCTATTCCTAGCCAAGTGCTGTATGCATCTTGACTTAACATCTTGTATGGAATTTGTTCTCCTTTCATGTTCACTTCCCACGAAAGTGGGAATCTTATTTTCAGAGAGACCTTTCGACTGCGCTCAAGGTGACATCTCGTTTATATTTATATTCTAATTAAAAAAACGTTTTGTTTTCTCTATTCAATTTACGCAATAATGGGCTACAACGGTATCTATCTTCGTGGTATTCATTATATAATTCGTCTAATTTTGAAACGCACCAATCGATTCCTTTTTCATCTGCCCAAGCTAATAATCCTTTTGGATAGTTAACCCCTTTGGTCATGGCGTTATCAATATCTTCTGCAGAAGCAATATTTAAAAACAAGGCATCTGCGGCTTCGTTGATTAGCATTACTAATACTCTGTTGAATATTTGTTCTTTTAGAGACTCTTCGACTGCGCTCAGAGTGACATTGGAACTTTCAATTTTCTTGCCGTTTTCATTATAATCATAATAGCCTTTTCCAGATTTACGCCCTAAATAACCTGCTTCTGCAAAACGTTTTTGAGTGAACGCTGGTTTATATCTTGGGTCGTAATAAAAGGCTGTAAATACAGTTTCAGTAACAGTATAATTAACATCGTTACCAATAAAATCCATCAACTCAAATGGTCCCATTCTGAAACCTCCAAGTGTTTTTAAACTATTATCTATAGTTGAGAAATTTGCTATTCCTTCTTCGTAGATTCGTAATGATTCTCCGTAAAAAGGTCTAGCTACGCGATTCACAATAAAACCAGGTGTATCTTTTGCTACGGCTACTACTTTTTTCCAATCTGAAATGATTTTAATTGAAGCATCTAAAACAGTGTTTGATGTTTGAATTGCAGGAATCACTTCAACCAATTTCATTAATGGTGCTGGATTGAAAAAATGAATCCCAACACAACGTTCTGGTTTTTGTAATGATGCTGCAATTGATGCTATTGATAAACTAGACGTATTTGATGCGATGATACAATCGTCTGCCACATAGCTTTCTAATTCTGAAAACACTTTTTGCTTAATATCTAGGTTTTCAATAATGGCTTCAATTGTTAAATTTGAATCTGCTAACGATTTCAAACTATCAACATATGAAATGTTGGTTTGAATTCTATTTTTCTCGTCAGCGTCAATGCGTCCTTTTTCAATTAAACGATTTAATATTTTTTCTAAAGTAGCTTTTGCTTTATCTAAAGCAGCTTGATTAGTGTCGTATAATTTCACATGACAACCAGCAGTAGCAGCAACTTGTGCGATACCACTTCCCATTGTTCCACTACCTATAATTCCTATATTCATTTTTTTTTGTTTTTATGTTCATTTTGTCTTGAAACAAAACGAGCCAAAAATTCAAGTTGAAAGTGAGGAATTTTTCAATCTCTTATTGAGCTTGAAAACCAAAAAATAAAATCTAAATTTCTTCCAAGGCTTCAGAAATTCTTAACGATTTGATTTTTATATTCTGCATTTCAACATTTATTTCAATGCTTCGTATTGATTTAATCTTAAATCTAGAAGCGAAGCGGTCTAATTTCTAATATTCTTTATCTTCCTTTAAATTCTGGTTTACGTTTTTCTATAAATGCAGCAACACCTTCTCTATAATCTTCACTATTTGCAGCTTCAATTTGCAATTTAGATTCTAATGCTAATTGCTCATCTAATGTATTAGTCATGGATTGGTTAAACAATTCCTTTATAAATCCTAAAGCTTTAGTAGGCATATTTGCCAATTTTAGAGCAAGTTTGTTAATTGTATCATCAAATTCATCTAAAGCTACACATTTGTAAATCATTCCCATTTTGTCGGCTTCCTCAGCTCCAATTTTATCGCCTAGCATCGCTAAAGCTTGTGCTTTTTGAAAACCAATTAATCGTGGTAAAAAGAAGGTTCCTGCACTATCTGGAACTAAACCTATTAAACTAAAGGCTTGAATAAAACTTACCTTTTCATGAGCAACAACGATATCACAAGCTAATACAATATTTGCTCCTGCTCCAGCTGCAACCCCATTAACCGCTGCAATAATTGGTTTTTTTATTGAACGTATTCTAGTAATGATTGGATTGTAATGTTCTTCGAGAATTTTTTTAAATCCTGGATTTAAATCTGGATCTGTAACTTCTTTTAAATCTTGACCAGCACAAAATGCTTTTCCATTTCCTGTAAGGACAATGGCTCTAACCTCTTCATTGGTTTCACAATCATCTAATATAGATTGTAAACTTAAAGCCATTTCACGATTGAAACTATTAAAGACTTCTGGTCTATTGAGCGTTATATACGCGACCTTGTTTTCAATTTTAAGCTGAATGCTTTCATTCATATTCTGTTTCTATTTTGAGACCTTTCGACTGCGCTCAAGGTGACATCTCGTTACTTTTTTTTAAGATTCCCATTTTCATGGGAATTGATTACTTCAAACATTTGAAGTAATCAAACGGTTCTTGACAATCGGCACATTGAAACTGCGCTTTGCATGCTGTTGAACCAAACTGACTTACCAATCGTGTGTTTTTAGAACCGCAATTGGTACACTTAACAATTCGTTTACCATTTAACAATACCTCTTTATCTGCCTCAGCATTTAAAGGTGCTGCTATACCATAATCTTCTAAAGCTTGTCGCCCTCTTGGTGTAATCCAATCGGTTGTCCAAGCTGGATGCAGAATTAAATCTATTTCAGATTTATAACCTGCATCTTGTAATGCTTTTTTTATATCATCGCCAATCACATCCATTGCTGGACAACCACTATAGGTTGGTGTGATTTCGACTTTTACAATACCATTCTCAATAATTGCAGAACGCACAACACCCATATCCATAATAGACAATACTGGAATTTCTGGATCAGAAACTTGCTCCAATATTGGCATTAGAATTTGGTCGATATGTTGTTCTGTTGTTGTCATATATTTAATAAAATTCTTCGTTTACACTTCGACTGCGCTCAGTGTGACACTAAGAATGACATTTTGTTTACCATTCCATGTTTGGATACGTGCGCTGCATATATTGCAGATCGCTTAATAGGTATCCTAAATGTTCTGTATGAATTCCTTCTTTTCCACCTTTTTGAAACCATTTAGATTCTGGAATATCAAGCGTAGCTTCTTCTAAAAGTTGACTAACTTTTTTATAATACTCCTCTTTTAGTTGTGTTACATCTACGCCAATACCCTCTTCAACCATGGCTTTATCTACTTCTGTTTGATGAAATAATTCATCTGTGTACGTCCATAAACTGTTGATAGCGTCTTGCATCTTCTGCTTGCTCTCTTCGGTTCCATCTCCTAAACGTTTTACCCAATCTGAAGAAAAGCGCTCATGATAACTTACCTCTTTAATACATTTATTAGCAATGGCTGATAATGTTAAGTCTGAACTTTTCTGCAATTCAGAAAGAAAAGCCAAATGATACACGTCGAATAAAAATTGACGACCTAGTGTAAATGCAAAATCTGTATTAGGTTGTTCGACAAGCAGCACATTTTTATACTCACGTTCTTTGCGAAGCATAGCAATATCGTCTTCAGTTCTTCCATCTCCAGCAATTTTTGCCGCATATTGGAAATAACTACGTACTTGACCGAATAAATCTAAAGAGATATTAGTACATGCAATATCTGTTTCTAAACTTGGTCCATGTCCACACAGTTCTCCCATTCTTTGGCCAAGAATTAAAGAATTGTCTGCTATTCCGAGTATGTAATTGTATAAGTTTTTGTTTTTCATGTTTCTTTATTGAGATGCTTCGACAGGCTCAGCATGACATTTAGATTCAATTCGTGAGATTTTTGCTTTACTCATTGATTCTCATTTTTTTTATTGAATTCGTGAATCTTCGATTTCGCAGGAATGACAATTATTACATATGCTTTACTTCGTCTGGTAAATCATAAAATGTTGGATGGCGATATACCTTATCTTGAGCAGGCTCAAATAGTTCGCCATTATTTTCTGGATTTGAGGCTGTAATATGTTTAGATTCAACTACCCAAATACTCACACCTTCATTACGCCTTGTATACACGTCTCTTGCATTTTCCAGTGCCATTTCAGCATCAGAAGCATGAAGACTTCCACAATGTCTATGTTCTAATCCATTTTTACTTCTTACGAAGATTTCCCAAAGTGGCCAGTTTTTTGTTGCCATAACTTTATTTTTATTTGTTTGAAGACCTTTCGACTGCGCTCAAGGTGATAAACAGTTTAAACTGCTTGTTTTTGTTTTCTTTCTTGTTTCTTTTCGGCATGCACCATCGCTGCATCACGAACCCATTCGCCACGTTCCCATGCACCAACTCTAGCTTTCATGCGTTCTTTATTCATTGGACCGTGACCTTTAACAACTTGCCAAAATTCGTCCCAATTTATTTCTCCAAAATCATAGCATCCTTTTTCTTCATTCCATTTTAAATCTGGGTCAGGAATGGTCAATCCAATCAATTCTGCTTGCGGAACTGTTTGGTCTATAAATTGCTGACGTAAATCGTCGTTTGATTTACGTTTTAATTTCCATTTCATAGATTGTGCTGTATGAACAGACACATCATCTGTTGGCCCCAACATCATAAGACTTGGCCACCACCAACGGTTGAGTGCATCTTGAGCCATCTCTTTTTGCTCTGGTGTTCCGTTAGCCAATTTTATCATGATTTCATAACCTTGACGCTGATGAAAACTTTCTTCTTTACACACACGAATCATTGCTCTTGCATAAGGACCATAAGAGGTATTACACAAAGGCACCTGATTAATAATGGCCGCACCATCTACTAACCAACCAATTGCTCCCATATCTGCCCAAGTGATTGTTGGGTAATTAAAAATACTTGAATATTTAGCCTTACCTGAATGCAATTGCTCGTACATTTCGTCTCGAGAAATCCCCAGAGTTTCTGTTGCAGAATATAGATACAATCCATGTCCTGCTTCGTCTTGTACTTTTGCAAGCAATGCAACTTTACGCCTTAATGAAGGTGCTCTTGTAATCCAATTACCTTCTGGCAGCATACCTATAATCTCTGAATGTGCGTGTTGCGACATTTGCCTGATATGCGTTTTACGATATTTTTCTGGCATCCAATCTTTAGGTTCAATTTTTTCATCACGTGCGATACGTGCTTCAAATTGTTCTTCTAGATTTTTTATTTGTTCTTCACTCATTTTTTTAAGCTATTCGCTTTTGGCTGTTAGCCTCTGGCAGATTGAACTTTAACTTTTCTTTTTCAATTTATTTTAAGATTCCTCGACAATCCTCGGAATGACATTTATCTAAATTATGTGATTCTGAAACAAGTTCAGAATGACGCTTAACAGTAATCATTTAGACATCGAAATCAACGACAACTTTATCTGATGTTGGTACTGCTTGACAGCTTAAAACTAAATTTTGCGACACCTCTTTATCATCTAAGGCATAGTTAATTTTCATTTCGACCGAACCTTCTTTCACCTTGCATTTACAGGTACTGCAAACACCACCTTTACACGCAAAAGGCAAATCGGCTCCAGCTCCTAAAGCGGCATCTAGTATGTTATCGTATTCTTTTGTCATGGTGAAGGCGAATTCCTTTCCTCCATCTACAATAGTAACTTCTGTACCTTCAACATTTTGCTGTGCTAAGCGTTCTGCTCGTTTTATATCTTCTTCTGAAAGTCCTGTTACAAACAATTCAAAATGAACAAGTTCTTTAGATAATCCTGCATTAATTAGATACTCACTTACATAGTTTACCATATTTTCTGGACCGCATAGAAACACTTCACTAGTATCTGGAATATCGATAAAAGTCTTTGTGAGTACTTTCATTTTATCATCGTCAAAACGCCCATTAAACAATTCGATATCACGACGTTCTTTAGTCAAGAAATAATAAATTTCTAATCTTCCGAAATATGTATTTCTTAATTGTTCTAGCTCTTCTTTAAAGATAATAGATTTTGCGGTTTTATTTACATAAAACAGTTTGCAAGTAGAATTTGGTTCTGATTTTAAATGTGCTTTAATCATAGATAGCACAGGCGTAATTCCGCTTCCAGCTGCAAAAAACAAATAGTTTTTGGATGCTTCTGGTTTCACAGAAACACCAAATGTACCGCTTGGCGCCAAGACTTCAAGTTGGTCTCCAGGTTGTACAGATTCATTAATATAAGTCGAGAATTTCCCGCCAGGAATTTGCTTCACAGCAACTTGCCATTTATTTTCAGTTGGGCAAGAACATAACGAATATGAGCGACGCACATCTTCATCATTTATATCTGCTTTTAAAGTTAAATGTTGACCTTGTCTAAATTTAAATGCATCTCGCAATGCTAATGGAACTTCGAAAGTTACTACTGAAGTATCTTCAGTTTCCTTGTAAATATCTGCAATTTTTAAGCTATGAAATTCTGCCATATGTACTACTTAAATATTAAACTAACGCTTGTTAGTTTAGCTTACAAATTTACAAAAATTTCTTGATTCCCGTATTCACGAGAATGACATTTTTAATATGGCACCACAATGTTACACATTGAGGAATCTCTTTTTAATTATTTGTTAATTCCGTTTATTAAAACATTACTCAAATTTGCAGCTAATTCTTCAAGGTTAAGGTCTTCTTTTTTAGGTATCCAAAGATATAATGAGCGTAATGTAGACAACATTGAAAACAGCATCACGTCAAGATTTTTATCAATTACTTCATTAGAATCTATGCCTTGTTTAAGAATATTTCGAAAGTCGTTTTCGTAATCATGGCGTAGTTTTAAATAATATTCTAATTGCTCTTCTAAATGCATCCAATCATTATTTAATGATGCCATACCATAAACATTTTGGCTAGAAATAGTGATATGAAGTTTTACAATTTGCCTTAATTTATCTAAGCATAAATCATTTGAAGATTGAATAACAGCCATACCTTCTGTAAAACTTTCGGCCAAAGAAATGATTATAACTTTTAAAATATCTTGTTTAGAGCTTATATGGTTGTAAAGACTTGCTGCCTTAATTCCCATTGCAGAAGCCAAATCACGCATAGTAACAGCACTATAACCTTTCTCTTTAAATAGTTTAGCAGCCGTACTAATAATCTCTTCTTTGCGCGTTTCTTGTTTCATCTACAATTTTAAAATCTGTAGTTCTTCTAATTTTGAAATTGGCGTTTCATTATACTGCAAAGTCCAACCTAAAGAATTTGTAAGTATATAAAATTTAGACAATTCGCTAATTAATCTATTTTTTGCGTTAGATTTTAAATTAGACGCTTCTATTTTTTTATTAAGTGAGTTTTTTACTGTTTCATTTATTTTATTATAATCATCAGATTCAAAAGGGTTAAAAAAATCTTGCTGCAAATCATAAAACTCTAATTCTGGGTGAATTTTAATTTCAGGTTCTGGTATTGAAATAAGTTTTAAAATTTTATTAGTGTTATCTAATTCGTATTTTATTTTACTTAAATCATAACTAATTGTCACATCTGCATTGGCAATTACTAATGCTTTTTTTTCTGAAGACATTAAGTTTCCAAATAAAGCTTTAGAATTTTTATAATCGAAAACTTGACTAAAGTGACCTTCTGTAACGATAAGTTTACCAACATTTTTTAACTCCTGTTGTATTAGCGCAGTGTTCTCTTTAAGTACAACTTCATCATTTTTTTTATCACCACAGTATTTAAATGTGAATAAAATGATTAATGTAATAATGACTCCAAATGAAATTTTACGCATATCTAAAATTACAACCTATTTTTTTAGCTCCAATTTTTCAGCAAAATAATCACAGAAATCTTTCATTGTGGCTGTCATTCTCTCATCTTGGGTTGCTCTATGAAATGTGTTACTCATTTCTACCAATGTTTGATGAAAAAATAATTTCATCTCATCAACAGGCATATCTTTAGTCCAAAGATCAATACGTAAAGTTTCTTGAGCTTTACTATCCCAAACAGAAAGCATCATTGCTTTTGCTTCTTCATCCTTTATGCCACCATCTTGAGCTGACCATTTTAATTTTTCTGGCACTCGATTCTCATCTAATTCTACATTTAATTCTATTGTAGACTTATTAGTATTAGCCATTATCTTTGAGGTTTATATTTTGATTTATTAAAAATTTCTATTGCGTCTTCTTGAAGCATGTTCATAAGTGATACATTGTTATTATTCATATATGATTTTACAATTTGCCAACCAATATATTGACCTAATCGACCTGGAGATTGTGCATCTAATTCTAAATAAAATTTAGAAAAAGGAGCTGGAGCAATAAACCTAGCCGGCAATCCAGTATCTGTACTATATAGCATTTCGTTTTCTATAAAATGTCGCCAAACATAGCTTTCGTTTGCCAAAGCAAACTCTAACTGCTCTTTTGTATAGCCCATTTTTTCTTCGTTAGATTTAAAAGGAATTACTTTATCCTTAAAATAAAGTTGCTTTCCAAAATAAATCATTTCATCTAAAAAGGTTTTCTTTTGAGTTTGGTAAATATATCTTTTAGAATACTCTGAAGCTAAGTCTGAAACGATTTGAGACGACTTCATATTTTGTGAAACAAATTGTGGGAATCTAGAATAAAACTCATGATCTGTTCCTAAATATGTATCTAATGCAATTAAAACTATTGTATCTGTAACTATTACTTTATTACGGTAATCTACATCAGATGTTAATGTAACAATTCTTGGTACTCTAAATGCTTTATCATAGTATTTTATGTGTTGAAATAAATCATTTATTTCTTCTTCTACATCTTTAAGGTTACCAAAACCTTTATCTACTTCTGAAGCTAATTGCTGTTGTAAAGTGTCATTCATTCTCTCAATCCAAACAGAATCTGGCACACGTTTAGAAAACAAAAAAGGGAAGGTTTTTTTAAGATTTTTTAAATCTTCAGGCTTAGCTTTTGAAAAAGCTTTATCAAAACGTTCAACCGTAAAATCAATATCAATCTTTGAAATATCTTTTTCTAGTTGACTATCTGTTTTACATGAAGCTAAAACAATTATTAATACCAATAAAACTCCTATTCTTTTCATCTTATATTTTTACAAAAACTAAACGTGTTTAATTTTTATTAATTATGCTATTGGTTTATTTTTGTTATGCAAAGGTACTATTCTTTGCTTTAAATTTTTATTAAAATGCAAACAGATAAGATTGTCGATCACATTGTAAATTGGTTAAAAGATTATGCAACAAATGCAAGAGTAAATGGTTTTGTTATTGGGATTTCTGGTGGAATTGATTCTGCAGTTACTTCAACCTTATGTGCTAAAACAGGATTAGATTTATTATGTATTGAAATGCCAATACATCAGGCAGAAAGTCATGTAAGTAGAGCTCAAGAACATATAAGTCAATTAAAAGAACGCTTTGCCAATGTAAAAGACATTAGAGTAGACTTAACTCCTGTTTTTGAAGAATTTAAAACAGAAGTTTCGCTTGAAGGCAAACAAAGCACTGTAGACATGGCTTTAGCAAACACTAGAGCTCGCTTAAGAATGACTACTTTATATTATCATGCTGGATTGCTAGGGTTTTTAGTTGCTGGGACTGGAAATAAAGTTGAAGATTTTGGTGTTGGTTTTTATACAAAATATGGTGATGGCGGTGTTGATTTAAGCCCCATTGCAGACTTGATGAAATCTGAAGTTTATACTATTGGAAAATATTTAGATGTTCCTGAGTCAATTATGAATGCAGCTCCAAGTGATGGTTTATTTGGTGATGCAAGGAGTGATGAAGATCAAATTGGTGCTTCTTACCCTGAATTAGAATGGGCAATGCAAATGAAAGATGAAGGAAAAACAATTGATGATTTTAGTGGCAGACAACGTGATGTATTTCAAATATTTACGAGGTACAACTCCTCAAATAAGCACAAAATGATTCCAATCCCTATTTGCGAAATTCCTAAAAATTTAAAATAAAATTGTTATTTTAACTATAAAAACAGTGAAGTTATTGCTTTTTTCACTAATTTTGCATGGCAAATCTCCACATTATTGAATTTAAACAACTTAAGTTCGGACGCTCAATATTTAGAATTTAAAAATTAATATCATGATAAAGGTATTGGTAGTTGACAACCATCCCATTATAAGAACTGGTCTTAAATTACTTTTTGAGAACAATTCTGAAATCAATGTAATTGGTAGTGTAGGAAGTGGTGTAGAGATTTTTGAATTTGTTAGACGTCACGATGTTGACGTTATAGTATCTGAAATAGACTTACCAGAACTTAATGGTATTACTGCCTTAAGAGCCATAAAAAAAGAGCATAGTGATTTAAAGGTCATTATGTTTAGTTACCATCCTGAAGAAATTTACGCGATTAGCACTATAAAAGCTGGAGCTTCTGGTTATGTATCTAAAGCAGAAGATATAAGCACAATTGAAAACGCTATTAAAAAAGCAAGTGCTGGCGAAATTTACCTAAGCCCAAAAATGGCTAAGCATTTAAACTTTAATGACACAAAAAAATCTGCGAGTAAACTTTACAAACGATTATCTACCAGAGAAGTTGAAGTTTTAAAACTACTATCTTCTGGTAAAAAGAACAAAGAAATTGCTTTAGAGTTAAGTATTAATGAAAAAACGGTTAGTACGTATAAAGCACGATTATATAAAAAATTAAATGTCACTAACCTAGTAGACCTTGTACACCAAGGGCAACACTTAGAGTTAACTTAGATTTTACTACCTACAACTTTTCCTAATTTTCTAGATAATAACATTTTTAAGCCTAGATAATCTTTAACATCTTCTAAAATATTTCTAGAATTAGTGGTTTCTTTAAGCGTATCGTTTTGATATTCTAACACTTTTTTATCTATTAAAAAACACCTTAATGTTAAGATTGTTTGATTTACATATTGTGCGATACTTTCTTTCTTTTCTTTTGGGATGATATGATTTCTTTCCCAATCATCTAGTTTATAGCGTTCATCATTCATTAAAATTGTTGTGACATCACTAGCTAAGTCTTGGTTTAATCTATTAACAAAATTAGTTGTAGAAAACTCTGAGTCTTGATGCAAAGCATCTATAATAGTATAATAAAGCGACTTAAAATTAGGGTCAGAAAATTGCATCTCATCTTCCTGTAAATCTAAATAAATTTTCTCAAAAACCTTAGCTTGATGTGTTACAGGCTCTAATTTTAGTTCTCCATCTTTGTCTTCTTTTAAGATTAAATCTTCAAAATCTTCAGTTTCTGTTCCATAAAGCAATAATATTTCTATTATCTTTTTTTCTAACACATATTGTACATCAACCTTTGGAGCTTTAGCTTCAGGCTTAACCACATCAAATGCTTTTTGTTGCGTTTTATATTTTTTATTAGCTTCTTGATAATCTTTTTTATCAATTTGTGCCAAAGTAGTAAAGAGTACGTCTTCACTAATATCCATTATGCGAGAACATTCTTGTATGTATATCTCTTTTTTTATCTGATCTGGAATCTTAGAAATACTATTTACTATTTCCCTTATGGTTTCAGCTTTTTTTATTGGGTCATTATTAGCTTCTTTAATTAATAAAGAGGCTTTAAACTGAATAAAATCTTTAGCATTTTCGTTAAGATATGCCGTTAACTCTTCTAAAGTATTTTGTTTTGAGAAACTGTCTGGATCTTCACCTTCAGGAAATGTGCAGACCTTAACATTCATGCCTTGTTCTAAAATTAAATCTATACCTCTAATTGAAGCTCTTATACCAGCCGCATCACCATCAAAAAGAACAGTTATATTTTTTGTTAACCGATTAACCAATCTTATTTGTTCTGCTGTTAAAGCGGTACCTGATGATGCGACTACATTTTTAATTCCGGTTTGATGAAACTGAATTACATCTGTATAACCTTCAACCAGATAACAATTATCCTCTTTTGCTATACTTTGCTTTGCATGATAAATCCCATACAAAATTTTACTTTTATGATAGACTTCGCTTTCTGGCGAATTAAGGTATTTAGCAGCTTTTTTATCCTGAGCAAGAATACGTCCTCCAAAGCCTAAAACACGACCACTCATACTATGAATAGGAAACATTACACGACCTTTAAAACGATCAAAACGTTTTTCTTCTTTAACTATAGTTAGTCCTGTTTTTTCTAAAAATTCTAATTGATAAGCCTTCTTTAATGCTTCGTCTGTAAACGCTTGCCATTCATCAAGAGAATAACCTAGGTTAAACTTTTTAATGGTTTCATCTGTAAAACCTCGCTCTTTAAAATAACTTAAGCCTATTGCCTGACCTTTGTCTGTTTTATAAAGTATTCTCTGAAAATAATCGTTAGCAAACTCATTAACCAAATACAAGCTTTCACGCTCATTTGCTTCTTCTTTTTGCTCGTTTGTTTGCTCAGTTTCTTCAATTTCAATATTGTATTTTTTAGCTAAATACTTTATAGCTTCTGGGTAAGTAAAATGCTCATGCTCCATTAAAAAAGTTACAGCATTACCGCCTTTACCACTTGAAAAATCTTTCCAAATCTGTTTTACTGGTGAGACCATAAAACTTGGTGAACGCTCATCACTAAAAGGGCTTAGCCCTTTAAAATTACTTCCTGCTTTTTTGAGTTGTACAAAATCACCAATAACCTCTTCTACACGAGCGGTTTCAAATACTTGTTCTATGGTGGATTTTGATATCAAAAAAAATGTCTATAAAAAAGATTGTAAATTTAATCTATATCAAAACGCAAACCAAGTGATACATTATTTTAATCTACTGCTTGATTCTTAAATATAGTATTTAAATCATATTTAATATATAAACTTGCATCATCTATTCCAATATAAGCTCACTAAGCCCATAAATGAAATCTGAGGCATAAATTCTTATACAGTTCTTGAAGTATTTTGATATCTAATTTTTTAAAAAAAACTAAATATCAGCGAATTGAAATCGAAATTATTTTTTTCTTTCAATCACATAATTTACCATCATCTCTAAAGCGTTTTTATATTCTGAGCCTGGATATTTGTTAAGCATTTGAAGTGCTTCGGCTTGAAATTCTTTCATTTTAGTAATAGCATAATTTAATCCTCCATTGTTTTTCACAAAAGCAATTACTTCTTTGACACGCTTTTTATCTTTATTATGGTTCTTAATAGAATTGATTAACCAAGCTTTTTGCTTTTTGGAGCATTTATTTAAAACATGAATTAAAGGAAGTGTCATTTTTTGCTCTTTAATATCTATTCCAGTTGGTTTACCAATAGCTTCATCTCCATAATCAAACAAGTCATCTTTAATTTGAAACGCCATACCAATTAGTTCTCCAAATTTACGCATTGCTTCTACATCTAAAGAGTTCGGCTTGACAGATGCCGCGCCAAGACTACAACAAGCTGCAATAAGCGTTGCTGTTTTTTGCCGTATAATGTCATAATAAACAGACTCTGTAATATCTAACTGGCGTGCCTTTTCTATTTGAAGCAATTCGCCTTCACTCATTTCTCTAACGGCTACAGAAATAATTTTAAGTAGATCAAAATCATTATTATCGATAGATAGTAATAATCCTTTAGACAACAAATAATCACCTATCAGTACCGCTATCTTATTTTTCCATAGCGCATTAATTGAAAAAAAACCACGACGTCTATTGCTATCGTCTACAACATCATCATGAACTAAAGTAGCAGTATGTATTAACTCAATTACTGATGCTCCTCTATAAGTACGTTCACTAACTTGACCGTTATCAACCATCTTTGCAACCAAAAACACAAACATAGGTCGCATTTGTTTTCCTTTACGATTAACAATGTAATGGGTTATCCTATTTAACAAAGCCACCTTACTAGACATAGAGAGTAAGAACTTTTGTTCAAAAAGTTCCATTTCGTAAACAATAGGCTGTTTTATTTGTTCAGTGATTTTCAATACTTTAAGTAAATTATACTTTCAATTTGTAAAATTACTAATAAACTTAAGTTTTAATCTAGAAAATGATGTTAATTGACGAAATTAACTTTATAAAAAATCAATATTATGGCAATTTTTGTATATTTAATCTCTTAATCCAAAAAAAACAAACAATATGAAAAAAATTACTTTACTTATTTTAGCTATTACAACTTTTCAATTTGGCTTTGGTCAAAATGATTGCGCCAATGCTTTGGTTGTTACAGCTGGTTCAACAACAACAGTCGGAATGATTGATGGCACCGCTGACAATACATGTGCTTGGGGTACACCTGGAACAGCAGGCGAATGGTACATTTACACCGCTGGAGTTAATGGTATAGCTACCGTTTCAACCGATTTACCTCAAAATGACGGAATAACAAATAGCGATGATACTCGAGTGAGTATTTACACAGGTACTTGTGCTGCTTTAGAATGTCACTCGGCAGGTGATGATGTTAGCGATACCAACTATCTTACAACATTAACTTTTGCGGTTGAAGCTGGAACTTCTTATTATATTCTTTGGGATGATCGTTGGTTAGCGACTGGTTTTGACTTTACACTTACAGAAACTGCTATAGACTGTACGACTGCGACTTATCCTTACTCATACGACTTTGGATCTATAGATACTTTAATTGCATGTTATACAATAGAAAACACAAATACTGATGCTGCAACTTGGGGTATAAATAACGGAAATGATTTAGACGGAGATGGCTCAAATGACAGTGTAGGACTTATATTTCCTCCAAATCCTACAGTTGCAAAAGACGATTGGTTGTTTTTACCAGTATTTAATGGTATTGCCAACGCAGATTATGCAATTACAGCTGTTTACAATGCACTTAACAACCCAGTTGTTGCAAACGAGTCTTTTGATATTGTTATTTTAGATGCTCCTTCATCTACTGCTGCAAGTCAAAATATTATTGGGTCATACTCTGGTATTACTGCAGTAGGAACATTTGGGGACAATACTGGTAATGACCCTATCACTCAAGCTTATTCTGACACAGCAACATACACACCTACTACAGATGGGGACTTTTATGTTGGTATTCACGCTACTACTCCAATGGCTACTAGTGGTATTCTTTTTCTTTTTAACTTAAGTGTTGACGAGACCTTAGGTCTTAGTGAATTTGAATCAAATACTTTTACTCATTTTTACAATAAGAGTACAAATGACTTAACTTTAAACTCATCAAATTTAGCTTTTGATAATGTTGAGTTATTTAATATTCTTGGGCAAAGTGCTATGCGTAAATCATTGTCGCAAACAAGTGAGGTTATTAACTTATCAAACCTTAATGATGGTATTTACTTAGCAAAAGTATCTATTGCTGGTAGAACTCAAACAATTAAAATCTTAAAACAGTAAAAAAACTGTATTATAATAAAAAAAGAGCTGCAAATTGCAGCTCTTTTTTTGTTTATGATTTATTAGCTAGTTGACCGCAAGCTGCATCAATATCTTTACCTCGTGAACGTCTTACTGTAACTGTAATGTTATTTTTTTCTAATATTGAAACATACATGTCAATTGCTTTTGAATTGGCTTGTTGGAACTCACCATCATCTATTGGATTATATTCTATTAAGTTAACTTTACTGGGTGCAAACTTGCAAAACTTTACAAGTGCATCTATATCTTTTTTTGTGTCGTTAATACCATCCCAAACCACATACTCATAAGTGATTCTGTTTTTTGTTTTAGCGTACCAATACTCTAATGCAGTTCTTAAATCGGCTAAAGGAAATGTTGCATTAAATGGCATGATCGAAGTCCTAATTTCATCAATAGCAGAATGCAACGATACAGCAAGTTTAAACTTTACATCGTCATCTGCCATTTTCTTTATCATCTTTGGAACTCCTGACGTAGAAACAACTATTCGCTTAGGTGACATTGCTAAGCCTTCTGGTGATGTAATTTTATCTATTGCTTTAAGTACATTGTTATAATTCATGAGTGGTTCTCCCATACCCATAAAAACGATATTACTTAAAGGCCTGTTATGATACAATCTGCTTTCTTTGTCTATGGCAACAACTTGATCATAAATTTCATCAGGGTTTAAATTACGCATTCGTTTTAATCTTGCTGTTGCACAGAATCTACAATCTAAGCTACAACCAACTTGACTTGATACACAAGCTGTTGTTCTATTTTTTGCTGGAATTAAAACTGACTCTACTATAAGACCATCGTGTAAGCGAACTGCATTTTTTATAGTCCCGTCAGAACTACGTTGCATTTGATCAACTTTAATATGATTGATTACAAAATTATCTTGAAGCATTTGGCGCGTTTCTTTCGAGATATTTGTCATATCTTCAAAGGTATGTGCGCTCTTACTCCAAAGCCACTCATAAACCTGATTGCCTCTAAATGCTTTATCGCCTTCTTTTACAAAAAAATCTCTTAACTGTTCTTTTGTTAGTGCGCGTATGTCTTTCTTTTTAATATCCATAGATGGTGCAAAAGTAATGAAAGGAATATCGATTTTCGATATTCATCTTACAGTTTTATATCGCATTAGTGATAGTAACGGCATCCTTTTGCAGTATTCCTGCAAAAGATATAGTGGATAGCACGACCCTTAAGGGTAATGCCAAAAATAAAAAAGCCTTGTAAAAACAAGGCTTTTAATATCTATGTATTAAGCAACTATATAATTAACATGGCGTCACCATAAGTGTAAAAACGATACTTTTCTTTTACAGCTTCTTCATAAGCTTTTTTCATAAAATCATGTCCTGCAAAAGCTGAAACCATCATTAACAATGTTGATTTTGGTGTGTGGAAATTTGTAATCATACAGTTTGCAATACTAAACTCGTAAGGGGGAAAAATAAATTTATTAGTCCAGCCTGAGTATTCATTTAATCTACCGTTAGATGACACAGAGCTTTCTATAGCTCGCATTGCGGTTGTACCAACAGCACAAACACGTTTTTTATTATTAATACCGTTATTAATAATATCTGCTGCATGCTGCTCAATAAAAGCTTCTTCACTATCCATTTTATGCTTAGAAAGATCTTCTACTTCTACTGGGTTAAAGGTTCCTAATCCAACATGTAAAGTTACTTCTGGAAGGTGAACACCTTTAATCTCTAAGCGTTTTAGTAAATGTTTAGAAAAATGTAATCCTGCCGTTGGAGCTGCTACTGCGCCTTCATTTTTTGCAAAGATTGTTTGGTAGCGTTCTTCATCTTCTGGCTCTACATCTCTTTTTATATATTTTGGAAGTGGTGTTTCTCCTAACTCTGTTAATTTACGACGAAATTCTGTATAAGACCCATCATATAAAAAGCGTAATGTTCTTCCTCTTGACGTTGTATTATCTATAACCTCAGCAACCAAAGTATCATCTTCACCAAAGTAAAGCTTGTTTCCTATTCTTATTTTACGAGCTGGATCTACTAATACATCCCAAAGACGTTGGTCTTCGTTTAATTCTCTCAATAAAAACACTTCTATTCTTGCTCCTGTTTTTTCTTTGTTACCATATAAACGAGCAGGAAATACTTTTGTATTGTTTAAAATCATGACATCATCTTCTTCAAAATAATCGATAAGGTCTTTAAACAATTTATGTTCTATAGTTTGATTTTTTCTATCTAAAACCATTAGTCTTGCTTCGTCTCTTAAATCTGAAGGTCGCTCTGCTAATAATTCTTCTGGCAAATCAAATTGGAAGTGTGATAATTTCATGTACTTGTGTTTAGTGGTTTTTATAGCTACACTAAATTCATAATACTGTTTTAATTATGTAGCTAATAATTTTTACAAAGTTGCAAATATACAATCTCAAAGTAGGCGTTGTCAAGTAAAAGCTGGATTATTATCGAGATATTTCAAAATCAAGAGCTTCTAAGTTATTCCAAAATGTTGGGTAAGACTTTGAAACCACATTGGCATCTTCTATTTGCAATGTCATTTTTAATGCTAAAGGCGCAAATGCCATTGCCATTCTGTGATCATTATAAGTTGCAATAGAGATGTTCTCATTTATCTTTTTTGAAGTATGTAGATACAATGAATCATTGGTAACTTCAACTTTAGCTCCTAATTTTTCTAATTCATTTTTTAAAGCTTCAAGACGATCTGTTTCTTTTATTTTTAGAGTATGAAGCCCTTTTAAGTTACAGGCAATACCCATACCAAAACAAGTTACTGCTATTGTTTGAGCAATATCTGGTGAATCTTTTAAATCAAAATTAATCGTTGTTGGCTGGCTATTGTCTACTTTTTTAATTGTAATAGCATTATCTTTATAAACTGTCTCGACACCAAAGTTTTTATAGATTTTCACCAAAGCAGAATCACCTTGTAATGAGTCTTGCTTATAAGCGGTTAACGTAATTTGAGTTCCTACTTCACTTAAAGCTATAATACTAAAAAAGTATGAAGCCGAAGACCAATCTGATTCTACTACAATTGTTTTTGGTTCTAATTTATCAGCAAAAGGTTTAACTACAATTATATTATCTTTAAATTGAGTATCAACGCCTATTTGATTTAACAAACTAAGTGTCATCTCAATATATGGAATCGAGGTAATGTCACCATCTAAGGTTAATTGTAATCCGTTTTTAAGTTTTGGAGCAATAAGTAATAGCGCAGATATATATTGGCTACTTACATTTGCTTTTAAAGTAACTTTATGTTCAACTAATTCTTCCCCTTTAATTTTAATTGGTGGACAACCTTCTTTTTTTGAATAGGAAATATCTGCACCTAATTGATTTAATGCATCTACTAACACTTTTATGGGACGTTCTTGCATTCTACTTGAACCTGTTAAAAGAATGTCTCTGCCTTTTTGTATTGCAAAATAAGCTGTTAGAAAGCGCATTGCTGTTCCTGCATGATGGACGTCAATAACTCCTGACTCTGTTTGTAAAGCATTCTGCATTACTTTAGAATCATCAGAATTTGATATATTGTCAACACAAATCTCTGGATATAAGGCTTGTAATAACAATAGCCTATTTGATTCACTTTTTGAACCTGTTATTGTTATAGAACAATTATTTTTTAGTGCTGATTTATGAAGTTTTATATTCACTTTAGTTTTTCATTATTATGATGCCTGTCGTGATCACGCTTAGTTTTTACATCCATCTTTTTATCGAAAGCTTCTTGCAAATCAACTCCTGTTTGGTTGGCCAAACACAATACCACAAAAACAACATCAGCTAGCTCTTCGCCTAAATCTTTATTCTTATCGCTTTCTTTTTCACTTTGCTCTCCGTAACGTCTTGCAATAATACGCGCTACCTCTCCAACCTCTTCGGTTAATTGAGCCATGTTTGTTAGCTCATTAAAATAACGAACACCATGTTCTTTGATCCAATTATCAACTACTTTTTGTGCATTTTGAAGTTCCATAATTATATTTTTGTTAAAACAATTCTTTCATTTTCTTTTTCAATAAATTGCTTAAAATATTCTTTCAAGGCATCATAATATTGTTGAGATACTATAGCAGAATTATTATCATAACTTATTACCAATTGTATTGAAGTGTCTTTAGCTGTTACATTATATTTAAATGAGCCTAATCCATCTGGCAACATTAAAACAGCAGGTTCTGGGATTGCTTCTATTTTATATCCTTCAGGTATAGCAATACTTATATTGTATTTACGTCCAGAAGGGTAGCCAAAATCAATTGGGAACTCTCGATTCTCTGATTTAAATGGGTTTTCATCTTCTGTTAGAAAAAATAATGGCTTAACAAACATTTTACCTCCAATAACTTCAAGTTGGTCCTCAGCCAAAAATTCAAAACTTGACATCACTGGTTTTGATAAATCCAATTCATTTTTAACATCAAAATCTGTAATTTCAATACCCTTATATCTAGCCTCTAACGCCTCTAAATATTCCTCTTTGTTTCTCTGAACGTAAGATTCTCTAAACCTCATGGCATCATGATTGGTTAATGCATTTCTAACCTTACCTGTTACATCTCCATTATCATTTAGCTCAACATTCATATAATAGGTGCTTTTTGCTTTAGTGGTTGGGTACAAATTAACTAAAGTTGAACTACCATCATCCCTCACAACACGCCCTTGCCAATTTAAAGTTCGATATGGTAAAATATTGGGTGAACCAAATTTAGAGGTTGCATCTAGCAAAACTACATTACCCTGTAACTCTATAACAGATATGATATAATTATAACCTTCTCGAGTTGGGAATATAGGCACTCCATTATTTCGTGTACTTACTAAAACTGGGTTAGCATTTAACCCTGCATAGCGTAACATTGCAGTTAACATTAAATTAATCTCTGCAACATTACCCACATGATTCTTATATGCTTTTTTAACACCTTCATTCGTGTATTTACTATAATACCCATTCCACTTAACGTTGGATTTCACAAAGTTAAAAATAAGTCCTGCTCTCTTAGCTTGGTCATTAACACCACTAATTAAAGCATCTATATCTTCTTCGAAATAATTAGTTTTTTTAAGCTCCAGACCTAAACTCTCACTTTTATAAATTGTTTTTACAACATCATCCCAAGTTGTAGTATAATACTTAGTAAAACTATTAGGTAATTTACTATATGACAACTCATATTTAACTGCTGAACGGTAATTGTAAATACTATTTACATAAGGCTCGTCTTTTAAAGCAGGAATATCAGACAGGTCATATGTTGACACACTTTTCTTGAATTCTAAATCGGAGGAATTAAATTTTGTGCCTCCAAATCTTCTACTTTTACTATTAAATGTAATTCTGTCATCGCTATTCTCAACTTTTGGCCTAATGTTTAAAAACCCTTTAGTATTAGTTTTAAACGTATAATATTCTGGTGCTTCAAAAATTGCTTCTAATTTTTTTGTTGGAATATCCTCTTGAAACACAAACTCATCTACATTATAAATGAATGGTGATTTGATTTTAAATTCATACTCAATTACTGAACCTTGTTTTAGATTAGGCATTGTAAATTTAGTTTGATTAGTATATTTGTATAACTCTGTCTCAAAAACACCATCGTTTTTTAATTTTGTGTCTTCAACCTTACCTTGCTCTAAGTTGTATGTATAGGCTTTTAAACCTATTATTTGCTCTTTTACACCACCACTCTTATGCGTATTAATAGTTCGAGTAGCATAATCAAATCCCTCTTGATTATAAATTTTTATTCGCTCACGTATTTCAGTAATCAAATAAAAACCTTCTCCTTGTTGATATTCAAAATGTGTTTTTCGATACTTATACAAATACGTTGCATTTGCAGAAGAATCTAAAGGGTTAAATTGTTCTTGCAATTCTTCTTTACTTACTTTACCAAACTTATAGTTTTGAGAAAACCCTAAATAGCTTACTAAAAATGCTATGATGTATATTATTTTTTTCATGTATTATTTATTCTTTTATTAATGATAGTTTTGAGTTGTCTAATTTTGCTACTTCTTTATAAAAATTTCTAAATTCTTTATAATCTTCTTTAGGGAATTCACCATCATTAGTTATAAACTCTCTTTTATAAATTAGTGTACTTTTATCTTTTGGTTGAATTTCTAAAGAATATCTCCCAAATTTATTTGTAATGTTTTGATTATTTGGTAAAGCTTCAATTTTATAGCCTTTTGGTAAATGTATTTCTATTTCATCAACATCTTTATAACCTCTATTAATTTTTAAAGACAATTTTCTATTTCTGTACCTGTCTGGTACATATGTATTTCTATTTATTGGGTTTAATACTACAAGCATTCTTTGCCCAACCATATTGCCATAATTAGCAGCATTAAAACTTATTTTCTCTTTAAAAGCTATTTTTTCTTTATCATTATCGATTTCCATTGACTTTATATCGATATTATTTACATAATCCCAATGATTTTTATAGCGCTCATCTAAATCTATTTGAGTAAGTGTTTCTAACCAATATCTATTATCATATTGTATTCCCTTAGAAATCATTTCTAAATCAACATTTATACTTCCATCTTCTAAAATACTATAACTACTATTTATCTGTTGAATATTTTCTTCTGTCACATACTTTTTAGTATGTTTTATTTTACCTCCTTTATTTGAAACAACCAACACATCTCTATCATCAGTAAAATCACCTATAAAACCAAACGGTAATTTTTGGCTTGTACACTCTAACCATATATCTTCTTTATTTTCTTGAGGTATATTTAATATCACATGATTTCCTTGAATAGATGCAAAATCTGACTCTAAATTTCTTTGTGAACTACCAGAGAAAACCACAGTATAATTAGACTTAACACCAACAGCAGTTAGTAATGACATTGTATAATTTGTTAAACCTTTACAATCACCATAACTTAGTTTATCAACTTCTGATGCATTAAATGGCTTCCAGCCTCCAATGCCTACTTGAACACTTATATATCTTGTTTTATCTTGTACGTACTTATATATTTTCTTGGCTTTATCTAGAGCATTAACTTCATCTTTCACTAATTCATTAATCTCTCTTATAGTAGTTTCTGGAAGGTTTTGAGTACCAGCAATCAAGTCTTTATACATCCACTTACCAAAATCATCCCAGTTTTTAACAGAGCCAAAAACACCTTCTAAACTAAAATCGTTAGCAGCAAACATAACTTTTGGAACCATCTCTATTAAAGTTGGACTATGATCTTCTGGTTTGTAAGCATTTAAGTTTTTAACCTTATAACTATAACCTTGATTAGTTTCAGTTTTTTCAACTTCAATACTCTCAAAATTCATTTCTTTTTTACGAATTGAAATTTCTGAAGGATTATTTAAAGCAAAAACACTTTGTTCAACACTTACATAATAGGAACTGATTGGGTAAAATGATGGTAAAAAAGCTGTGTTTTCAGTTTCAGTTTCATAAGTCAACTCAATAGTATAAGGGTAAGCTATAGGTGTATACTCTAAATACTTAACTCTAGAATCTGAATATAATGTTCCTCCATCTACAGCACTTACGTCTTTAAAATCTTTTTTCTTTACCTTTTTAATTTCCTCACCAAAGGCATCAAAAACCAAAACCTGTAGGTTGTTAATTTTCAATCCGTCGTCATAATGAACAACAGCATTAACATTTCTATTTCCTTGTTTATTTAAAACTGAAATTATGCGTTTTACTCGTTTAACCATCTTGGTAGATGATTTTAAATCTATAGTTGTTTCATGCAACCTAACAACAGCATTAGCACTGGCTTTTAAATCATTTGAAATTGTAATTGTTGAGTATAAATTATTTTGTGCTACTATTTGTATGCAATTATATACAAATAGCAAAACACTTAAGCGTAAGCATTTCATAATTTGGGAATTATATATTTATCTTAAAAAAATAAGAGTTAAATAAGCTGTAATTATATGAATTTTATTTCGTTTTAAATTCAATAATTTTCATTTTTTTTATAAAAAATCCTTTTAGAAAAAACAGTGTAATTATCCTTTGTTTTTTGTATCAATAATAATAGTTACAGGACCATCATTTAACAATTCTACTTTCATGTCTGCTCCAAATTGTCCAGTTTGTACTGGTTTTCCTAAATCTGCTTCAACTTGTTTCACAAAAGCCTCATACATTGGTATTGCAACATCTGGTTTTGCAGCTTTAATATAGCTTGGTCTGTTTCCTTTTTTTGTATTGGCATGTAGTGTAAACTGGCTTACCACTATTACATCTTCATTTATGTCTAATAACGACTTATTCATAACGTCTTGCTCATCACCAAAAATACGAAGGTTTATAATTTTATTTGACAACCATTTTATATCATCTAGAGTGTCTTCATCTACAATACCAAGAAGTATTAATAATCCGTTTTGAATTGAAGCTACTTTTTTTTCTTCAATAGTTACACTGGCTTTTGAAACTCTTTGAATTACTGCTTTCATTACTTCTATAATTTATTCAGCATTCCAATTATCGGTTCTGTAATGTTCATCTTCGCCTTCTAGAATTTGCACATAGCTTCTGTAACGCGAATAGGAAATTTCATCTTTATCAAGTGCTTCTTTTACTGCGCATTTTGGTTCTTCAATATGTAGGCAATTGTTAAACTTACAATCTTGTTTTAACTCAAAAAATTCTGGAAAATAATCACTTACTTCTTCTTTATCCATATCAACAATCCCAAATCCTTTAATACCTGGAGTATCAATAATTTTTGCAAACCCAATATCAAACATTTCAGCAAATGTAGTTGTATGTTGACCTTGCATATGCTGAGTAGAAATGGCTTTTGTCTTTAAATCTAAATTAGGCTCTATGGCATTAACTAATGTAGATTTACCAACACCTGAATGACCAGCAAACATACTAACCTTATTTGTCATTAAAGTTTTTACTTTATCTATATTTTTTCCTGTTGCGGCAGAAATACCAATACATTCATAGCCTATTTTTCTATACACATGAGCCAAGTATTTAACCTCATCTAGAGTGTCATCACTATATGTGTCAACTTTATTAAATAATAAAACAGTTTTAATTGAATAGGCTTCTGCTGTAACTAAAAAACGATCTATAAAACTTGTGAATGTTGGCGGATTATCAATAGTAATTAGCAAAAAAACCAAGTCTATATTTGAAGCAATAACATGTGTTTGCTTTGATAGGTTTACAGATTTTCTGACAATATAATTTTTTCGATCATGAATTTTATGAATGACTCCTGTAGTTTCGTCATTATTAGTTTCTAACTCAAAATCTACAACGTCACCAACAGCAATTGGGTTTGTGCTTTTTATGCCTTTTATTCTAAACTTGCCTTTTATTCTACATTGGTAGATTGCACCAAGCTCTGTACTTACTGTATACCAACTCCCTGTAGATTTATAAACTAGCCCTGTCATTCTTTTTTATTACAAACAAAATAACAACTTTTTAATTTATGAAATGTGTATATTCGCTACTTAATTTTAAAAAAAATCAACAACAACATGAAAAAATTAGTATTAATTATTGCGCTTTTATTTATTTCTTTTATTGACTCAAATGCACAGGTAGAATATAAAGTTATTACAAGTGTTGAGTCTATTGTGCCAAATGGTTTAGGTCGGTCTAGAATAGTATCTGCAAGTGAGGATAGAGATTATAAAGAATTTACATCTCAAAGAAGCGGTGATAAAAAAGAGGACAAAAGAAACAAATCTGACAGAAGCGAAATAAGAGTTAAAAACTTTGAAGAAACAAAACTTTTAAACTTCTATAACTTAGGAGGAATTCGCTTTCAAAATATTGCAGCTAATGATGCAGTAATTACTTCAAAAATTAATACTATGATTGAAGAAGGTTGGGAGCTAGCCTTTGTAACTAGTGCCGTTGAAAGTGAAGGCGGAAAAGGAGATGGAAAAGGTATTTTTATAACACGTTACATCTTTAAAAGAAACAAATAAACCATTAATACGGTAAAAAAAGCCTCACACTTGTGAGGCTTTTTGTTATTTAGATTTTAAAATTTTCTCTTGATGATTAATTGACTCTTGGTGAATGGCTTTAAACATCCTGAGTATAAATTCTTCGCTTAGACCTTTGGTTTCGCCTTCTAACACCATTTTACCTAGAATCTCGTTCCAACGTTTACTTTGTAACACAGCAACATTTTTCTTCTTTTTAAGTGTTCCAATGCCATCAGCAACTTTCATACGTTTGCCTAACAAATCAATTATTTGATTATCAACCACATCTATTTGAGCTCTTAAATTGTTTAGCTCATTATTATATTCTGCTTCTGGATCTGTTTCTTTACGAATTTTTAAATCCTTCATAATTTGTACCAAAGCCTTTGGAGTTACTTGTTGCGCTGCATCACTCCATGCATTATCTGGATCTACATGAGTTTCTATCATTAATCCATCAAAATTTAAATCTAAAGCCGTTTGTGAAATATCGAGAATCATATCTCTATTGCCTGTAATATGAGAAGGATCATTAATTAAAGGTAAATCTGGAAACTTAGTTTGTAACTCAATAGCTAATTGCCATTCAGGATTATTGCGATATTTTGTTTTTTCGTATGTAGAAAAACCTCTGTGAATCACTCCTAGCTTTTTAATATCTGAGGTAGCTAGTCTCTCAATAGCACCTAACCACAATGGTAAATCTGGATTTACTGGATTTTTTACTAATATTACTTTATCTGTTCCTTTTAAAGCATCTGCAATTTCTTGTACTATAAATGGACTTACAGTTGAACGTGCTCCAATCCATAATAAATCTATATCGTGTTCTAAAGCTAGTTCTACATGAGCTCTATTTGCAACTTCTGTTGCTGTTTTTAAACCTGTTTCTTCTTTTACTTTCTGCAGCCATTTTAAACCTAAAGCGCCAACGCCTTCAAAATTTCCTGGTCGTGTTCTTGGTTTCCAAATACCAGCTCGATAGTAATTTACATCTGTATTTTTAAGCTCATGAGCAATTTTTAAAACTTGCGCTTCTGTTTCTGCACTACATGGTCCTGCAATTACTAATGGATGATTAAGTTGCATATCATCTAACCATGTTCTCAATTCTTTTTTATTCTCCATAACATTAATTTTCTTCTAATCTATAATTTACTTCTAGCTTAAATAATTCCTTTTAAAATATCTTTAATATGATTTGTGTCTTCCATTTCGTGATAAATAGCGTCAAAATTATCAGCTTCCATTAACGCCTTAAATTGTTTAAGATTGTTTATGTATTCATCAAGTGTTTCTACAACATTTTCTTTGTTTTGTTTAAATATTGGTGTCCACATTTTTGGCGAACTCTTAGCTAAACGCACTGTACTTTCAAATCCACTTCCTGCCATATCAAAAATATCACGTTCGTTCTTTTCTTTTTCAATTACCGTTTTACCTAGCATAAATGAACTTATATGTGACAAATGAGATACGTATGCAATATGCTTGTCGTGTGCTTCGGCATTCATATAACGAATTCTCATCCCTAAGTCTGAAAATAACTGCAAAGCTTTCTCTTGTAACTTGAATGCTGTTTTTTCAACCTCACAAATGATATTGGTTTTATTTTGAAATAGCTTTTGAATTGCTGCTTTAGGCCCTGAAAACTCTGTTCCTGCAATAGGATGTGTTGCTAAAAAATTTCTACGCTTAGCATGATGTTCTACTGCTTTACATATTGGAAATTTAGTTGAACCTACATCTATAACTAATGCAAAATCAGACACTGCATCTAATACTTTTGGCAACTCTACTACTGCTTTATCTACTGGAATTGCTAAGACAACAAGATCGGCATTTTGTAAATCTGAATAACTTGCTTTAGCATCAATAATATTTAAATTGATAGCTTCCTCTAGATGATTTTCATTAGTGTCTATACCAAAAACATTATTAGTTTTATTTTTTATATCTATAGCTAAGCTTCCGCCTATTAATCCTACCCCAATTATATATATGTTTTTCATTTTACTCGTGCTAAGGCTTCTTCTAAATCTTCAACTGATGCGCATAATGAAATACGTATATAATCATCTCCATTACTACCAAATATGGTACCTGGAGCTATAAAAATTGACTTTTCTTTTAATATTAAATCTATATATTCTTCAGCTTTTAAATACTCAGGCAGTTTTGCCCAAACAAATAAACCTGTTGCTCTACTATCATAAGTACAGTTTAATGCCTCTGCAATTTGCCATACAATTTTTCGTCGTTGCTCATACACGCTATTTAAACTCATGTACCACATTTTAGAACATTGCAAAGCCTCTATTGCACCTCTTTGTATGCCTAAAAACATACCTGAATCCATATTACTTTTTACTTTTAAAATTGCGTTTATGAATTCTGGTTTTCCTAAAACCATTCCTACTCGCCAACCAGCCATATTAAATGTTTTGCTTAATGAATTTAATTCTAAGCAGACATCTTTTGCGCCATTGTACTTTAAAATACTGCGCTGGTATGGGTTTAAAACAAAGCTATATGGATTATCATTTACAATTAAAATATCATTACGTTTTGCAAATGCAATTAAATCATCAAATAACTTATTTGTAGCTACAGCTCCTGTTGGCATATGTGGATAATTTACCCACATTAATTTTACATTACTTAAATCTGATTGCTCTAAAGCTGTTAAATCTGGATGCCAGTTATTATCTTCTGTTAAATCATAATACATTGGCTTTGCTCCAACTAATTTGGTTACCGAACTATATGTTGGATAACCAGGATTAGGAATTAAAACCTGATCGCCTTCGTTTAAAAATGCCATGGAGATATGCATGATTCCTTCTTTACTTCCCATAAGAGGTAAAACCTCTGTAATTGGGCTAAGTATGACATTAAAATGTTCTTTATAAAAACCAGCTATAGTTTCTCTAAGCTCTAGTATACCTTGGTAACTTTGATACTTATGAGCCAACGGGTCTTCAAAACTCTCTACCAGCGCGTTTAAAACTCTTTGCGGAGGATCTAAATCTGGACTACCAATACCTAAATTAATTATAGGTTTTCCTTGGTCTTTAAGTAAGTTTACTTCTTTAAGCTTTTTTGAGAAGTAGTATTCTTCAACATCTTGAAGTCTTTTAGAAAACTGTATCATCTAACTGTATTTTTATATTCGCCTAAAACCTTAAACTCCTGAGCCATAATTTGCATAATCGATTTTGCTTTTTGATAGTCTTTATAAGCATCAAAAGTTACATCTACAAAGAAAGCATATTTCCAAGGGGTTTCAATTTTAGGTAATGATTGTATTTTAGTTAAATTTAACTTACAATCACTTAAAACATTTAAAATACTCGCTAAACTTCCTCTTTTATGGTCTAATTCAAATTTAATTGATGCTTTATTAATAGCCTCTTTAGGAATTTCTGAATTTGAAGTTTTTACAATGACAAATCGCGTTTCGTTATGCTTAATCGTTTGTATACTTTCTGCTAAAACTTCTAATTGAAATAACTCAGAAGCCAAGGTACTTGCTATTGCTGCTATACTTTTAGTTCTTTCTTTACTAATACGTTGAGCAACCTCAGCTGTGTCTTTATCTTCTATAAGTTTAATATGAGGATGCTTTTTAAAAAATGCTTTACACTGCAACAATGCCATAGGATGTGAATGCACTTCTTTTATATCTTCGATAGATTGATTTGGCAATGCCATTAAATGATGCTGAATATCTAAATAATGCTCTCCAATAATATGCAATTGGTAGTCATCTATTAACGCATAATTAGGAATTATAGAACCGGCAATAGAGTTTTCTATGGCCATAATAACGGCATCACATTTATTATGTAATAGGCTATGTACAGCATTATCAAAAGACAAACATTCTTTCACAGTAATGTCTTCATCAAAATATTGTTGAGACACAATATGATGAAAAGACCCTTTAACACCTTGTATAGCTACTGACTTTATCATAAAAAAAAATCCCGATTTTCATCGAGACTCATATTAAATTTATTACTTATAAATTATACATACAATATCTCGCTCTTATCGCTAAAAAAGAAATAAAACCAATTGTAATATGTATAATTTGTTGTTTTCATTATATCTATTGAATTGCTAATGTAATTATTATTTTAAGAAATCAAAATTGTAAAACTATTTTTTTGAAATTAGCGTTTCATTTTTAAAGAATTAATAGTAATCATTACTATTTTTGAACAAACCCAATTAAGTATGTCTATTGAAGTTGAAAATCTATCTAAAGTTTATGGCGAGCAAAATGCTTTATACAATATTTCTTTTACAATCAATAAAGGTGAAATTGTTGGTTTTCTAGGTCCAAATGGTGCTGGAAAATCTACAATGATGAAAATTTTAACCACTTACATAAATGCCTCTGAAGGTAGCGCAAAAGTAAACGGTTATAATGTGTTAGACAAAACTCAGCAGGTACAAAAAAGTGTTGGTTATTTACCAGAACATAATCCCTTGTATTTAGACATGTATGTTAAAGAGTACTTGAGTTTTAATGCTGGGATTTATAAGATTTCTAAAGAAAAAATTAATGAAGTTGTTACGCTAACAGGATTAGCACCTGAGGCAAACAAAAAAATAAGTCAATTATCTAAAGGTTATAGACAACGTGTTGGCTTAGCTAATGCTTTATTGCACAATCCTGATGTTTTAATTCTTGACGAACCCACAACTGGTTTAGATCCCAACCAACTTGTAGATATTAGACATTTAATAAAGAATATAGGTAAAGACAAAACCGTTTTTCTTTCTACACATATTATGCAGGAAGTTGAAGCAATGTGTGATAGAGTTATAATTATTAATAAAGGCCAAATAGTTGCAGACAAGTATTTAAACGAATTGCGTAAAGGTCAAGCGCAAACAGTTATTGTTGAATTTGATTATCGGGTTGAAGATGCTTTTTTATTAAAACTTCCTAATGTAGCGTCTGTAAAAAATACGCATGATTTTGTTTATGAAATTACATTTGCAACTAGTGAAGATATGCGTTCTTATGTTTTTGATTTCGCTCATGATAATCAACTAAAAATCCTTCAGCTAAATCAGAAAAATGCAAGTTTAGAAAGTTTATTTAGAGAGTTAACCTCGAATTAATCTGCAAAAATAAGTTGCCCAGTATAAAACACCTCAACATCTACAGTTGGTGGCTCGTTTAAAGAAATTACATCTCCTGTGCTTCTAATCTCTCCAGTTAATGATACTTGCGGATTAATAATCATATCATTACTGCTTCGTTGAAAAATTTCGATATTTTGTGCGATTAAATTTTCGCCTTCAAAGCGTGAATTACCAGAATAAAATCCAATAAAAACATCTTCTACTTGACCGCTAATAAATACATTTGATAAATTATTAAATGCAACATTTATTGTAGTTGAATTCACTTCTAGGTTAAAGCTTCCGTCTGTATGTGTAACTTCTTCAGAATTAAAATCTTCTGAAACCAACTTTAGCGTATCGTAATTTAAAACACCTCTACTACTTACTGTTAAATTTGAACTATTTCTTATTTCAGTAAGATTGGGGGAACTTACATATACTTTAGTAATGCCATAATCTCTTGTTAAATTACAGGCATTATTATTTTTAAGTTTAAGTCTTCCGTTTTCAACGTTAACCTCTATATCATCTAATAAAAATTCACCTGTTTCAACAATAATTTTTTGAGTTGCTGCTTCTGTAATAATAAGTTCAACACGTTCAAAAACTGTTATCTTATCAAAAGCTTCAACAGTAAATTCTTTTTGAACAATATCACCTGCATTTTGAAAACAATCTGGCACATTTTCACCGTTACAAGACAGCAAAACAACAGTTATAACTATATATAGTAGTTTCTTCATAATCTAACTCCAATTCCAAATTCAACAGCTTCAGCTTTTGCTCCATGAGATTTTAACGTCACAGCTCCAAAAAACGTATCACCAAAATAACGTTTTAGTCCAACTCTATTATAAACACGTCCTTCAAAATCGTAAGGATAATACACATAATAACCCAACTGAGTTATAACAGACATTTTATTAATAAATAACTCGTGCCCAACAAAAATACCAACGCGTTTCCAATCTTCATTTCCGTTTACATCGAACTCAGGAAAAGCAACAGAATAATAATAAATTAACTCTTCTAAAAATTTTGAGAAAAACACATCTGTTCCTACTTGAACGGCACTTTTTCTATTTAAACGTTTATCTGCATAAGCCGAAACAATATAAAAAGGATATTGACCAACACCTATAACATCGCTTTCATTCACGCCACTTCTAAACGCAAAATTGTATTTTATTTTTTCTTTAAACGTCTTATCTTCTGTAGAAGCAATATACTCTGGTTGCGCCTCATAATCTAAATTGTAATTTGCACCTACATTAAATGCAAATGTATTAGTTGATGTATTTGGAGCTCTAAAATTGGCATTAGAATAATGTATAATAGAAATACCTGCTTGTACTCCAAAACCTTTAAATATATTTTCCTTTTTATAATTAAGCATTGCATAGGTTGTACTTAACAAATCTGAACCATAAGCGTTGTTTAAAAAATTGGTTTCTTTATCATATGGATTAGTGGTATAAGCCAAACCTTGACCTACTCTAAACATTAAATTTCGTTTTAAAAAGTAAAAATTGTAATGCGCATAAACACTATAGTTTTCTCCTAAACTTTGATTTTTCATATCCTGATAGATAAACGAAAAACCCCAATCTGGATAATTATACCTGCTTTCCCAGTTTTTAAATCCGAAAGTTTTACGGTTATAACTTAATATTAGACCAGAAGGATGTTCTGTTATAAGATGAGAAATATCTGAGTTATGCTCTAATACTGAACCATAGAAAAAATTGGCGTCAATTGTAAATTGGTTTTTTGCTTCTTCTTGCGAAAAAGAAAAACCAAAACATAAGCAAAAAAAGAAAATTAACTTGTATTTCATTAACTATAAATGTGAGGCAAATGTACTGGAATAATTGAAATGAAATTACGACAACTTACGCAATGCGTTTTCTAACAATTCAAAAATTGTAGAAATCTCTTCTTTTTTTGATGTTCCAACCGATAATCTAAACCAGTTAGAATCTCTAGATGTCCCAAAAGCATAAAAAGGAACTATTGCTAATTTAGCTTCATTTAAAAGATAGCTTGTTACTTCTTTTATTGTTGTTAGCTCTTCTCTTGATGGCGTCTTTTTTCCTATTAAATCAAACTGAACTGTTAAATACAAAGCCGCTTCTGGCTCAATGGCATTAACATTATAACCTTTAGCCTTTAAACTAGTGAACCCTTTATAAAACTCAACCAACCTAAAACTTAATTCTGATTTAATATGTGTTAGATATGTAGATACTGCTACATCATTTTTTAAATATTTAGCAGTTGCCATTTGCTCAGCTTTTGGAGACCAAGCACCAATATGGCTAAGCATCGCTTTCATTTTATCAATAACATGTTTAGGTCCAAAAGCCCAACCAACTCTAACTCCTGTAGCTGCAAACACTTTAGAAATACCATCAACAAAAATTGTATAATCACGCATTTCAGCCAATAACTCTACAGGATTATAATGTTTGGTTTCATTATATGTAAGTTGCCAATAAATTTGATCATATAGCACGTATAACGGTTTTAAATCTAACGAAGCTCTACGTTTATTTTCTTTAACAACCAACTCACAAACCTCTAATAATCCGTTTTTTGTAAATGTGGTTCCTGTTGGATTTAAAGGCGAGCACAATGCAATTAAATTTACATCTTGTATATGAGGCTTAATATCATCTGCTGTTGGCATAAATTTGTTTTCTGCCTTAGTTTCAACAACTACAGCTCTATTTCTTGCCAAATAGGTATACGCATCATTATTCCATGACGGAACAGGATACAACACTTTGTCATTAACATCTAAAACTGTTTGGTAGATTGCATAAATTAAAGGGCGAGCACCACCAGAAATTAAAATTTCATCTGAAGCATAGTCTAATCCTAACCTTCGAGAAAGATAATTAGATACGCTTTCTCTAAGTGGCTGCATTCCGTTAGCTTGAGGATAATTAGTTTGATCATCATTATACGCATCTACTATAGCACTTTTTAATTCTTTTGGAATAGGAAAAATACTAGAATCAAAATCACCAATAGTTTGGTTGTAAACAACTTCTCCTTGCGCTTTTAAAGCATTTACTTCTCCAGCAATTTTAATGATTTCTGACCCTTTTAAACCTTCTGCTAATGTTGATGTTTTCATGAAATTATAATGCTAATTGTTGGTCTTAAAATTTCTGCAAAAATAAGATATATCCAGCAGTAATTTGACAGAAGATTACACTTAATTTAATACAAGCCTATTATTAATAAATATCACTTATATACTATAGTTATAATCTAGTAACGACAAGCCATTAATAATTTCTTTACATTCACACTATTCTGAAAACAGAAATTCTTTTAATTACTACGCTATTGTGTTCTAAAATAGGCTACACATAAAGCTGTAAGCGCTAATAGAAATACTTGTAAAATAAATCGTATTTCTAATTTATACTTCCTCATAATTTAATTTAAATACACATCGAATTGATATACGCTAATTTCCTGTTTTTAGTTGCTTTCAACTTAAACTCAATTCAAAGAAATTGTTAAGTTTATGTCAGGCTAATACTTTTGCATTTATAGTCTCTCAAATAAATCTTCTCTAACATTCTTAACAACTTTAAACATTTTTAATAATAAAAGTTGAATAATTTTAACTCAAGAAATTTCAATCAAGATTATGAAATTAACTTATTAAAGTTGCTCATTTTTAATACTATTTATTTTATTAAACGACCTAACCATACCTTGTATTAAAGAAGAACTTAGTCCTTTATGCTCCATTTCATTTAGGCCTTCAATGGTACATCCTTTTGGCGTTGTAACTTTGTCTATTTCTTGTTCAGGATGATTGCCTGTAGTAATTAATAAGCTTGCTGCACCTTCACAAGTATGCATTGCTAATTCTTGTGCTTCTTTAGCATCAAACCCTAATTGAATAGCCGCTTGTGTTGTTGCTCTAATTAAACGCATCCAAAAAGCAACACCGCTTGCACAAACCACAGTTGCAGCTTGCATTTGTTTTTCTGGTATTACTAAAGTTGCTCCTAGTGTATCAAATATTTTTCTAGCTATATTGAGTTTTAGTTGTGCTTTCTCATTACTACAAATACAAGTCATCGATTTTCCTACTGCAATTGCTGTATTTGGCATGGCTCTAATAACAGAATGCTTATCTCCAATAATAGCTTCAATTTTTTCAATAGAAAATCCTGTAATAGTAGAAATTAAAGTGTGTTTTGGTTTTAAGTATTGTGTGTTTTTTCGTAGAACTGCTGATAAATGATTAGGTTGTACAGCAAAAATGATGACATCAGAATTTTCAATCGCTAAGCCATTATCACTTGTAATAATAACTTTTTTATCAGCTTTTAACACTTCTAATTCGTTAATATGTCGTTTAGTTAAATACAGCGACGTAAGCATGTCATTTGACAATAACCCTTTGGCTATAGATAAACCTAGATTTCCAACTCCAATTATAGCTATTCTCATATGTTTTATTTTAATTCAAAGTAAACAAAACTTAACTGAAAACTAAAATATATCTGGTTTAACATATAATTATTCTTTAAAGGTGTTAGATTATTATTAAACAATTGTCATAACTTTAACTTTGGTAGTTGTTTTATAGTTATAATATTATGTGTATTTTTGTTGCCAAATTTTAGAGGAAAATTTGTTCTGATTGCAACCTCATAAAAAAATGCTAAAGCAGTTATTTTTCAACTCCTCTAGCGACAAAGCAATCTCGATTATTTTTTCATAACACTTATAATTTAAAGAGATTTATGGCATATTTATTCACTTCAGAAAGTGTATCTGAAGGACACCCAGATAAAGTAGCAGACCAAATTAGTGATGCTTTAATTGATAACTTTTTAGCTTTTGATAAAGACTCTAAAGTAGCTTGTGAGACTTTAGTAACTACTGGTCAAGTTGTTTTAGCTGGTGAAGTAAAATCTAACACCTATTTAGATGTTCAAAAAATTGCAAGAGAGACTATAAATAATATTGGCTATACCAAAAGTGAATATATGTTTGATGGTAATTCTTGTGGTGTGTTTTCTGCAATTCATGAACAGTCTGATGATATTAACAGAGGTGTAGATAGAGCGAGCAAAGAAGAGCAAGGTGCTGGTGACCAAGGAATGATGTTTGGTTATGCAACTCGTGAAACCGAAAATTTCATGCCTTTAGCTTTAGACTTATCGCATTTAATTTTAAAAGAATTAGCAGCTTTAAGACGTGAAAACAAGGACATCACTTACCTAAGACCAGATTCTAAAAGTCAGGTTACCATTGAATATAGTGATGATAACTTACCTCAACGTATTGACGCCATTGTTGTCTCTACACAACATGATGATTTCGATAATGATGAAACCATGTTAGCAAAAATCCGAAAGGATATTGTTGGCATTTTAATACCACGAGTTGTTGCTAAATTACCTCAACACATACAAGTATTATTTAATGATGAGATTACTTACCATATAAATCCAACAGGAAAATTTGTTATTGGTGGGCCTCATGGAGATACCGGATTAACCGGACGTAAAATTATTGTAGACACCTATGGTGGCAAAGGTGCTCATGGAGGCGGTGCTTTTTCTGGTAAAGACCCAAGTAAAGTAGATCGTAGTGCAGCTTATGCTACACGCCATATTGCAAAAAACTTAGTTGCTGCTGGAGTTTGTGACGAAATTTTAGTACAGGTTAGTTATGCTATTGGTGTAGTAGAACCTACTTCAATTTTTGTAGATACTTATGGTACTTGCCCATTTAATATGACTGATGGTGAGATTGCTGAAAAAGTAAAAGCTATTTTTGACATGCGACCAGCATCAATTGAAGCACGTTTAAAATTACGCCAACCTATGTATAGCGAAACTGCTGCATATGGCCATATGGGAAGACAAAACGAAATCGTTTCTAAAACTTTCGAACAACCAAATGGCAACTCTTTAACTACAGATGTAGAATTGTTTACTTGGGAAAAATTAGATTATGTAGAGAAAGTTAAAGCTGCTTTTAACATATAACATATAAATTATTATTGCAAAACCTACAAGTCTCAAGAGTTGTAGGTTTTTTTGTTTTTATTATTTAATCATCTAAATACAATAACCCCATCGGTAGGATTTTTAAACTTTAAGCTGTTTTATATAAAAACACAACTATTAATAAACTCAAATTCTATGAACCCAAATCAAAGATTTACCAAAGCATTTTTTATTTTTTTGTTTTTAACCTTAACACTTTCTTCATGTAATAATGATGACAGCCCCACAAACGAAAACAACAACCAAGAACCAAACCCTACAGCTTTTGCTCAAAATTTTGGAAGTAACATAAATCGTAACTTTTTAGGAACTGTAATTGACAGTAATCATAACCCAATTGAAAATGTAACCATTACAATTGGAAACTCAATAGCTACAACAGATACTAATGGTATTTTTATTATTAACAATGCCTCAGTGAATCAACGTTTTGCTTATGTGAAAGCTGAAAAAGTTGGATACATTCATGGATCAAGAGCTCTTGTGCCAAGTACAGGAATTAATAAAGTCTCTATAATGTTATTAGAGGAAATTGTTGCTGGAACAACATCAAGTGGCACTCCTGAAACTATTGCATTACCTAATGGTGCTTCTGTAAGTTTAGAAGGTGATTATATAAAAGAAAATGGAACAGTTTATTCTGGTAACGTTAATGTTATTATGCATCATTTAGATCCGGTTAATGAAAATATGAATGCACAGATGCCTGGAATGCTATATGCTGCAAATAGTCAAAACGAAGAACGCATGCTGCAAACCTTTGGGATGCTTGCTATTGAACTTAGAGGTGATAGTGGCGAAGATTTAAATTTAGCTGAAGGTTCTGCTGCCGAAATTAAAGTCCCTTTAGATGCGTCATTAATAACAAATGCACCTACTACAATACCTTTATGGTATTTTGATGAAGTTAATGGCTATTGGATAGAGGATGGACAAGCTACTTTAGTTGGCAACACGTATATTGGTACTGTAACGCATTTTTCTTTTTGGAATTGTGACATACCTGCTGAAACTGCTAACCTATGCGTAACTGTAAATGATGAATTTGGAAATACTATAAACAATTTGAATGTTAGTATAGCAAGTTCTACTTATGGAACACGAGGAGGATATACAAATGAAAATGGTGAAGTTTGTGGTTTAGTACCAAGTGGTGAAACTTTAGAACTTAATGTTTATAATTATGATATTTGCGGAAATACTGCAATTTACACATCATCTATTGGTCCATTTAATGAGGACTCTAATATTTCTATTATAGTATTAGATAGTCCAGATATAATTACAGAAACGGTTACAGGAGTTTTCAATACTTGCAATGGTAACCCTGTAACTGGCGGCTATGTGCAATTAACTTATGCCAACCAAACCTTTACAGACGTGGTTACAGATGGTAGTTTTGAAATCAACCTCATTCGTTGTGCAAATGATAATACATTTAAAATAAAAGGTAGTGACTATATAAACTTACAATCTACAGATAGTATTAGTTATACATTTACAACACCATCAACAAATATTGGAGCCATTACGTCTTGTAATAGTATTACTGAGTTTATTCAATATACCATTGATGATACTGAAACAGTATTTATCTTTGATTTTATTGAAGCAAATTTTTACTCTGGCACGGGACAAACTGGAAATTTTGACCTTAACATTAGCGCTCAAAGTGATGTCAATTGTTTTTATTTAACAGGCAATCTAAACGATGCTCCTTATGTTGGCACTTATAATCATCTAGACTGGAATAACGTCAATGATACTGGGCTTAACATTGTAGAGTGTTTAAGTATGTCTAACACGAATAATAATATTATATATAATCTTACTAGCATTGGAAATGTTGGTGAGTATATTGACATTAACTTTAGTGGTAGCTATGAAGATTTTAACGGAAACTCTCATACAATTACAGGAATAATTCATGTAATAAGAGATTATTAATACGTATTGACTCAAATAAAAATGCTCTCACAATATGTGAGAGCATTTTTATTTTGCGTTAAGGATAGTAGCGGCATCCTTTTTTGATTTTACAAAAAAGATATAGCGAATAGCCTGCTGTTTTAGAGTCTAAAACAGAACGCCAAATTATTACAACTCATAGCGCAACCTAAAGGTTAAAAATCGGGGTTGTATAAAATACTCTGTAGTACTTACTGAGAAGTTTCCTGAGCTAGTATTTATTTGCGATTTTGTATCTAATAAATTTGTTGCCTTAAGCTCATACTCCAGCTTAGCGTCTTTGTCTTTTCTGTACGATAATGATGCGTTCCAAAATTCATAGTCATTTAAAGCTCCGTTGTCATCACTTACGTTAGTGTACGAGAAGTCGGTTCTAAATGTAATTGTTTTCCAGATGTAAGCATCAAACTCTATTGATGGTGCTTTGGTATAAAATTTAGTTCTGCTTGTACCTTGATCATTATCTTGTATGGTATGACGATACGATAGTTCTACATTTGGTGCTTCTCTAAAATTGGTACGTAATTGTGCTCTATAGGATTGCGTGTAATTTTCATTTACCGATTGTCTGTTTTGAATAAACTGATTAAATTTTGAGTAATTTAAATTTCCGCTAATTGTTGCTCTTATTTTATTAAAACTTCGTTGAAATTGCCCAAAGGCTGTAAAGGTTTCGTCTGCAAACCCTGAATTAAAAGGCGAACTCGTTCTAATCACATTTTCAAAATTTGATAAGCTTCTAATTTGATTAATACGTTTGCTATAGTTTAAATACGCTCTAACATTGGTATAGTTAAACATATTAAAACTGTAGTACCCTAAATTTATATTATGTGATGTTGCATTTTGTAGTTCTTGGTTTCCTAAATAATATGAATTGTAATTATTCATTACTAAACCTCGTGCTAATTGCGTAACATCTGTAAACTGAGTTTGCATAGTATAGTTTAATACAATTTGCTCGCTCTTTTTTAATTGCATACGCATATTAAAATCTGGTAAAACTCTAAAGAAATTGTCTTTAAACTCTGTGCCAAATTGTGTGTTTTTAGAACTATACGCATGTGTTGAAAACCCTGGTGTAAAGGTAAATATCCCACTTTTTAGTCTATAATGTACTCCTAAATAAATGTCGCTAAAATTATACTCAGTATCATTTGTGTCTAACCCATCATTAAAGTCTGGTGTTGGATTAAACACAGTATTATTATCTAAATACTGAAAGATATTGCTATCAAAATTTTGTTTACTTAGAATGGTACCTAGTGTAAAATTAATGTTACTCTTTAGGTTTAAAATATTCCAATAATCTAATTTAGCATCTAATTGATTAGATTTAATACGTTTGTCTTGCGCGATATTATAGTTGTCTAAAGTTTGGTCTAAACCAAGCCCTGATGCTGTGTCATCAAATGCATCTCTATCTTCTGGGTTATTTTCTTCATTATTTGTTGCATCATTTTCTAAAAGCGCATTATAAAATGGGTCTTCATCTTGAATAAGGTGATGTGCTTCTAATGCAAAAATGTTATTATCATTGAGCGTATAATAGTAGTTTAAGCTTTGATTTAAACTAAAAGGACTTGTTTCTTCAACCTGATCAATATTACCTGTAACTGAGGATACAAAATTTTGGTTTTGTGTTTCTTTAGAGGTTCTTCCTAATACTTCATAATCTAATTGATTATTGGCGTTTGGTTTATACTTTGCGCTCAATTTAAGCATCCCTAAATCACTCTTTTGTTCTGTATTACTTTGTGTATCTTCGTTAGGAATTCCTAAATCTGGATCTGTATATTGAACTGCTCTATTTTCTTGTAAATCTATTCTGCTACTTGTAAAAATTCCAAATCCAGAAATATCTAGAGCCTTATTAGGTGAGTAACTAAAATTTGCTGCTCCAAATTTGGTGTTAATATCTTTAGCTCTATTATTTTGAAGTGTTAAAAACCCAAGGTTATTATTTCCTAAATTTAAATTTGTGCCACTTTGTCTGCTAGGCATATTAAATCCGCCAGAAAAATTAAAATAGTCACGTCTTGTAAAAGCGACTTCGCCTATATTATTTAAATCTCCAATAATGTTTACACTATACTTTGGGCTATAATAAAATAATTTTGGTTGTACCAAATATAATCCTTCGTCGTCTGCCACTCCAGCTCCAGCTGTAACATTACCAAACCAAAAATTCTTCTTCCCTTCTTTAAGCTTAATATTAATCGCAATATTATCTTGATTATTAGTAACGCCACTTAGTTGACTTATTTCAGAATGATTTTTTAAAACCTGCACTTTATCTACTGCGTTAGCGGGAATATTTTTTGTTGCTAATTTTGAGTCGCCATCAAAAAAATCTTTCCCATCAACCATAACTTTACTTACGGTTTTACCTTCTACTTCTATCTCTCCATCATCATTAACTTCTACACCTGGTAGTTTTTTAAGAACATCTTCTAATTTACGTTCTGTTCCATTTTTAAAGGAGTCTGCGTTATATGTTAATGTATCACCGCTTATAGTTACTGGCATCTCATAAGTAAGCTCTACAGCATCAAGTGCATTATCAGATTTTAAAGAAAAGTCTTTAGCTATATTAAGCTCTTTTGTTGTAATAACTTCTTCAAAAGTCTTCATCCCTATGTAACTCACCTGTAGTTTATAGGTTGTATTTTTTTCTAATGACAGTTTATATTTTCCTTTATCATTAGTTACACCATACGACTCAAGTATTTTTGTGCTTTGGTTAATTGCTATAACATTTGCCAATTCTAAAGGCGAACCAACGCTATCTTTTACAATGCCTTCTACCTTAATTTGAGCAAAGGTTTGCCCAGCTACTATAAGTAGCATTATGCCTATTATTTTTTTCATGATTATTTTTTGATTGAAGCCTGTTTACAAGACTTATGTCTTTTGATTGATAAGATTAACTTCGTTGTTTTAGTTTCGTCTATGAAAATTGCCACCTCTACGTCCGCCATACATTTCTCGCATCTCTTTAATTTTTTGTTTCATAATAGCATTGTATTCTTGACGTGTTACCTCTTTTCCTTTAGTAGGTGCTTTAATGTCTTCCTTTTCTTCTGGATTAAGTGTTATTTTAGAACATAAAATTGTTGTACGACCTGCATTAACTTCTAATATTAATCCGGGAAGTCCCCAATATTCTCCTGGGCCTTGATTTACTGGGACCTGTAATGTATACCACGCAGTAACAAGCATTTCTTTTGGGACTTCTAGCTCATCCATTGGGTCATCAGATTTTACCGAATCTTTAACTTCTTCTCCTTCTTTTTTCTCATCATTCTTTCTGCTTTTTCTTCGCATACTCATAAAATCCATATCATCAACTTTTTTAGTTGCTGTAGCTTTAAAGCATGTGTATTGACCAATTTGTTTAGTCTCACCATCCATTTTCCATTCTAACTTTTGAAGCTCATCTTTAACTAAAAACTGCTTTCCAAAAAACTCTTGCTCTTGTAATAACTGCGCTTCTTTAACATTTTTGTATTGTGGTCCTCCTGTAAAATTACCCATCATCATTCTTCCAAAACCGCCTTGACCTGGAGCTTCTAATCGCTCTTCTTCTTTATATGTAGATTCAAATCGATTAAAGGTTAATACATATGTTTTTTCGAACATACTTTTCATTCTGTCTGCAATACGTTTTTTCTGTTCTTCGCTCATTTGGCCTCTTCCCCAACTATCTAAATCCATTGTGGTTTTAGAATGATAGACGGCTTTACCCTGAAAGTCTTGTGCAAAAACTGAAGCCGTTATTAAAAACAAAAAGGTTATACTTAATTTTATTGTGTGTAATTTCATAGATTTAAACATTTATTATCAGTTATAAAAATACTGTTTTAGCAACAGTAAGACTATGAAAAACACGCAAAGTTTAATTCTGAAAATTAATTTTAACTATTATCCTCCAGAACTAATAATAAATGTTTTGCTATTTCCGTCTTTAGATCTGTTTGAACGAAAACGTTCCATCATTTCTTCAGACTTTTTTTCTTGAATTTCATCAAACTCTTTTTGAGAGACCTCTTTACCTTTTTTTGGTTCTTTAATTGTAAAATGTTCTTTAGGATTCATTACAATTTTGCTACAAATTAACGTGAGGTCACCATCATTAATTTCTAAAATTAAACCTGGTAAACCTCCAAAATTTGATGGCCCGTTTGCTGTTGGTATTTGAGGTGTATACCAAGCTATTGTAACTTGTTCTTTTTTTATTGTTTCAAAACCACCTTCAGAGTTTATTGTTCGTGTAGTAATAGAATCTTTATAAGTTGCTTTATAACATGTATACTCTCCAATATTTTTTGTTTCACTGCCTAATTCCCATTTTAAATTTTCTATTGTGTCTTTTATTAAAAATGCTTTCCCATAGATTTCTGTTTCTATAGCATATCTATTTTCTTTTATGTTTTTATAAAGCAAATCTGTACCATCAGAAATTTCTATCTTAATTCCTCCAGCCATTGGGTTTGGCTTAGATAGTTTTTCTTCCTTCTTATAAAAAGATTCGTTTTTTGTAAACTTTAATGTATAGGTCTGCTGAAATTGCTGCTTAAGCTGCTCTGCTATACTTTTTTTCATATCAGAGCTCATCTCGTCTTCACCCATCTTTAAATCTACTTTCCTGTGAGATTTATACGTTGCTTCACCTTGAAATTCTTGTGCGTAAGTGTTGTTACATACTAAGAGCATCAATGGTATAATTAATAGTCTTGCTAAACTTGTCATAATAAATTGTTTTATTGTTTTCTACATCACAAAGATTACAACTCTAACATAATTTTATAGTTAACTAGTGTTAACGTGTGTTAAGCAATTAGTTTTAAATTATTTTAACATTTACTTTTGAGTTATGAACGATAAGCGTTATCAGTGGATTTTATATACTATTGTTTTTGTAATAGCAAGTACAATTGCAATACAAGTATTCTGGAATTACAAAAACTACCAAACAAATAAACAACAGGTATTTAATGATATTCAATGGAGTTTAGATAACGCTGTAGAAACTTATTATACCGAAATCTCTAAAGAGAATTTCTTAGCAATAGTGAACTCTACACATACCGAAGATAACATAGGCTTTAATTTTAGCCATGTTGCTTGGGACACTTTACTAAACCCATTTAATCACGATAGCTTAAAACTAACACATAAGCCAGAGCAAAAGATAAGCATCACATCTATTGATATTTCAACTGATGACGCATCTGAATTTGACAGTATAAATAGCGTGTTATTTAATGAGGTTTTTGACAAGAATGATGAACTACTTAATAAAAAGTTAGGTTCTAAAAAAAGCATAAAATCTAAACGATTTACACAACTTTCTAAAAACAAAAAAAACGGACTTACTTTTGACAAAGATTCTCTAACGGTTACTACAAATAAAGTGTTTTGGGGTAAAAAAGCAAGCGATAGTTTAAAACTTATTAAAGGACTTTCTACTGTTTTTATCGCTATGCAACAGGATTCTTTAGATTACAAGAAATTAGACTCAATTGTTGTTACCGAATTAAATAACAAAGGTGTATTGAATGATTTTTACGTAAGTCATTATAAAAATGGTGATTTAATTTATTCTTCAAAAAAGGAAAACCAACCTCAGTTTCATTTAAAACGAGAAGCTAAAGCTACCTATTTAAAATCAGACGAGCGTATTTCACTTAGTTTTAAAGATCCCGTTACAGAAACTTTTAAACGTAGTTTGCTTGGTATATCGCTTTCTACTTTATTAATACTTACAGTCATTAGCTGCTTATTTTATTTGCTTAAAATTATCACACGTCAAAAACAACTATCTGAAGTTAAAAATGACCTTATTAGCAATATAACTCACGAATTTAAAACGCCAATTGCAACTATTGGTGTTGCTTTAGAAAGCATAAAAGATTTTAATATCATTGATGATAAAGAAAAAACCAAGCGTTATTTAGACATGTCTAACAACCAACTATCCAAACTTAATTTAATGGTTGAAAAATTACTAGAAACCGCAACATTAGATAGCGATAACTTAAAACTACAAAAGCAAGATTGTAATATAAGCGATTTACTAAACCTTATTATAGAGAAACACAACATACAAGCAAACAATAAATCTATTAAATATAATCCTCCACAAAATACTGTTATAGCACATGTTGATGAATTTCATTTTGAAAATGCTGCAAATAATATTATTGATAACGCCATTAAATATGGTGGAAATGAAATTACAGTGTCTTTAGAGCAAAACCCATTTGCATTTACTGTCTCAATTTCTGATAATGGAAATAATATTACAAAAGCTAATAAAGACAAAATTTTTGAAAAATTTTATCGCATTCCAAAAGGAAATACACATGACATAAAAGGCTTTGGAATTGGCTTATATTATACCAAAACTATTGTAGAAAAACATGAAGGAAACATTTATTTAGACTTAAGTAACAATCTCACAACTTTTAAAATCACGCTTCCTAATGGATAAAAAAACGACCATACTTTTAGCAGAAGATGAGCCAGCTTTAGGGCAAATTATAAAAGAAAGTTTAGAGACTAGAAACTTTAATGTTTTGCTTTGTGATAATGGTGAGAAAGCATACGGTGTCTATACATCTCAGCAACCAGAATTATTGGTTTTAGATGTTATGATGCCTAAAAAAGATGGCTTTACATTAGCAAAAGAAGTTAGAAAAGCTAATGATACAATTCCTATTATTTTTTTAACAGCTAAATCTCAAACTCAAGACGTTGTAGAAGGTTTTTCTATTGGAGGAAATGATTATTTAAAAAAGCCTTTTAGTATAGAAGAGCTTATTGTAAGAATACATAATCTTCTAAACAGAACTAAGTTTCAAAAAACATCTGAAGTGTTACAATTTGGTAATTTCACGTTTGATTTCCCTAAGCAAATACTACAATATAAAGACGATAGCTGTATGCAACTTACACATAGAGAAGCACATTTATTATTTCATCTTATAAAAAACAAGAATCAGGTTTTAGATCGTTCTGTAATTCTTAATAAATTATGGGGAAATGATGATTTCTTTTCTGCTAGGAGCATGGATGTTTTTATTACAAAGCTTCGAAAAAAACTTAAAGCAGATGAAAACATTCAAATTATAAATGTTCGTGGTTTTGGTTATAAACTTATTTGTTAAAAATATGATTTGATTTTTGTACTTTTCCGTTTAGTATGAAATCAATACAATTATTACTACTATTTGTTTCGGTAACACTCTTTTCGCAAGAAAACATTGAAACTACATTTATTAAAAAAACCGAGCTTAAAGCTCAATCTATTGTAGATATAGACAATTTTGGAACTATTTATTACCTCAATAAGAACACACTCTATAAAAAAAGTGATACTAAAACGTTAAGCTACAGCAATATTCAACTTAATACTATTACTTCGGCAAATGCTTTTAACCCTTTAAAAGTTAATCTCTTTTATAAAGATTTTAATACTATAATTATTTTAGACAATCGTTTAGCAGAAATTTTTAAAGTAGATTTTAATACAAGTCCGTTATATAAAAATGTATCACACACATCAACAGGTTATGATAATACCCTTTGGGTTTTTAATCAAGATAATCAGCAGTTAGAACTTTACGACTATAAAGCCAATAAAACTAGAGTTTCTGCTCTACCAATACAGTCAAACGTTATCGATTTAAAAAGTGACTACAACTATTGCTGGGTGCTTACTAAAGACTATTTATACCAGTACAATTATTTTGGGAGTTTAATCTCTAAACTAAAAAACAACAGCTTTACTTCTATGGTTTTAAATAACGGAAATCTTGTTTTAAAAGCTGAAAATACACTGTCTTATTTATCTAAAAATACTCAAGAGATTATTCCTATTAAAACACCTAAATTGTTAATAAATCAGTTTTTACTAACCAACGAAAGCTTGTATATTTACGACAATGAAATCCTTCAAGAATTCCAATTAAAAACTAACTAATATATGCATTTTGCAGTCGCAGGAAATATTGGTGCTGGTAAAACCACACTCACAAAACTACTCGCTAAACATTACAACTGGGAACCACAATTAGAAGATGTTGTAGACAACCCATATTTAGATGATTTCTACAATCAAATGGAACGCTGGAGTTTTAATTTGCAGGTGTATTTTTTAAATAGTAGGTTTCGTCAAGTGGCTCAAATTCGTAAAAGTGGTAAAGATATTATTCAAGATAGAACCATCTATGAAGATGCTCATATATTTGCACCAAACTTGCATGCTATGGGCTTAATGACCAATCGTGATTATGAAAACTATAAATCACTTTTTGATCTTATGGAATCGTTTGTAGAAGGACCAGATTTACTTATTTATTTACGTAGTTCTATACAAAATTTAGTAGCGCAAATACACAAGCGTGGTCGTGATTACGAAAACTCAATTAGTATTGATTATTTAAGCCGCTTAAACGAGCGTTACGAAGCTTGGATTAGTAAATATAACAAAGGTAACTTACTTATTATTGATGTAGATAATTTAGACTTTGTTGCTAACCCTGAAGATTTAGGTGGAATCATCACTAAAATTGATGCTCAAATAAACGGATTATTTTAAAACACTCAATTTATATAATAAAAAAACCACATCAAATGATGTGGTTTTTTTATTATATTTTTTTTAAACTAGTTAAGTTCTTTAATCTCTACAACTGAATTTCCAGCTTTTTCTAAAAGCGCTTCAAACGTATTAATCTCTTTTTTAATATCAGCTTTATAGCCTTTAAAAAGTTTTTTCTCTATAACTTCTTGACCTTCTTTAACAGATTTATAAATAACAACAACCTCTAATATGTCTCCAGAAACATCTGCCTTCATTTCAGTTTGTACATTATTATCTATAATTGCCATTTCGGTATGATCTGAAGCATGACCTCCTAAGATAGGTGCAACTACCAACCCAATAAGACAAGTTAATTTAATTAAGATATTCATTGATGGTCCAGACGTATCTTTAAAAGGATCACCAACCGTATCTCCAGTTACAGCTGCTTTATGGGCATCTGATCCTTTGTACGTCATTTCACCATTAATCTCAACACCAGCTTCAAAAGATTTTTTAGCATTATCCCAAGCACCACCAGCATTGTTTTGGAAGATTGCCCAAAGCACACCAGAAACAGTAACTCCAGCCATATAACCACCTAACATTTCTGCAATAGCCATATGATCCATTCCAAAAATCATAGGAACAAAAGCAATTATTAATGGAAAACCTATAGTTAATAAACCTGGCAACATCATTTCTTTTAAAGATGCTTTAGTAGAAATAGCGACACACTTATCGTATTCTGGTTTCCCTGTACCTTCCATAATTCCAGGAATATCTCTAAACTGACGACGTACTTCTTGTACCATTTCCATAGCAGCTTTCCCTACAGCATTCATAGCTAAAGCAGAAAATACTACTGGTACCATTCCGCCAACAAATAACATGGCTAAAACAGGTGCTTTAAAAATGTTAATTCCGTCAATTCCTGTAAAGGTTACATAAGCGGCAAAAAGTGCTAATGATGTTAATGCAGCAGAAGCAATTGCAAAACCTTTACCTGTTGCAGCTGTTGTATTACCAACAGAATCTAATATATCTGTACGTTCTCTTACTATTGGGTCTTGCTCACTCATTTCGGCAATACCACCTGCATTATCAGAGATTGGCCCAAAAGCATCAATTGCTAATTGCATAGCTGTTGTTGCCATCATAGCTGAAGCTGCTAATGCAACGCCGTAAAATCCTGCGAATGCATACGATGCCCAAATTGCTCCAGCAAATAACAATACTGAAGGGAAAGTAGATATCATACCTGTTGCTAAACCAGCAATAATGTTAGTTCCTGCTCCAGTAGATGATTGTTGTACTATCTTTAAAATTGGTGGTTTTCCTAATCCAGTATAATATTCAGTTACAGCAGAGATAACTCCACCTACCACTAAACCAACAATGGTAGCCCAAAAAACTCTCATAGAAGAAATTTCTTGTAAACCTTCTCCAAAGAATTCCATTTGCATAGTCTCTGGCAACATCCATTTTACGAGACCAAAACAAGCTAAAGCAACTAAAACTATAGATGTAATATTTCCTTTATTTAAAGCTCCCATTACTTGAGCTTCTTTAGCATCATTGTTGCTAATTCTTACTAACATTGTTCCTATAATAGAAATGATAATTCCAACACCAGCAATTGCCATTGGTAATAAGATTGGTCCAATGCCTCCAAAATTATCAGTAATGCTTCCTCCCATATCTTTAATTACGTAGTTTCCTAAAACCATTGCAGCTAAAACTGTTGCTACATACGATCCAAATAAATCGGCTCCCATACCTGCAACATCACCTACATTATCACCTACGTTATCTGCAATTGTTGCAGGGTTACGAGGATCATCTTCTGGGATACCAGCTTCTACTTTACCAACTAAATCGGCACCAACATCGGCTGCTTTTGTGTAGATTCCTCCACCAACTCTAGCAAATAATGCAATAGATTCTGCACCTAAAGAAAAACCAGCTAATGTTTCAAGAACAATAGTCATATCCATTGTATTTGTCCATTCTCCGCCCATGAAAAAATGAAAGAAAAAGATAAAGAAAGCTGTTAGACCTAAAACGGCTAAACCAGCAACACCAAGCCCCATTACTGTTCCACCTCCAAAAGAAATGTTTAAGGCTTTTGGTAAACTTGTACGCGCAGCTTGTGTAGTTCTAACGTTGGTTTTTGTTGCTATTTTCATGCCTATGTTTCCTGCTAAAGCAGAAAAAACAGCTCCAAAAATAAATGCAACTACTATTAAAACATGTGTTGTAGGAACAATAAACGAAACAGCTGCTAAAGCTACACTTACTATTACCACAAATATTGTAAGTAATCTATATTCTGCACTTAAAAACGCTAAAGCACCTTCGTAAATATGATCAGAAATTTCTTTCATTTTGCCATCTCCAGCATCTTGTTTCATTACCCACGACTGTTTAATCCACATGTAAATTAAACCTATAACTGCCAAAACTATTGGCATGTAAATCATTGACTCCATATTATGTTTGTTTGATTAGTTTTTAACGGTCGCTAATGTAACAAAATCGTCGTACATTAAAAAACCCTTCTGAATGTAATCCAAAAGGGTTTTTAACAATATGTTAGTTCTTTAACTCTTAAATAGTGAAATCACCATTCGTTTTATGCTCGCTAGTTTCGTAACGTTCGATACATTTATTTAAAATATCATAAGCTTCTTCAGCATTTCCCCAACCACCAACATCTACTTTCTTTTCTTCTAAATCTTTATACACTTGAAAGAAATGTGTAATTTCTTTTTTACGGTGCGGATTTAAATCTGATAAATCATTGTAAGAGTTCCAGATTGGATCTGTAACTGGTACACATATTAATTTTTCATCAGGACCTTTTTCGTCTGCCATATGGAACACTCCAATTGGTTTTACTTCCATCACACACATTGGAAATGTTGGTTCTGTACCCATAACCAATACATCTAATGGATCACCATCTAATGCTAATGTTTCTGGAATAAATCCATAATCTCCTGGATACATCATTGAAGAAAACAACATACGATCAAAACGTATTTTATTTAACTCAAAATCGTACTCATATTTATTACGGCTTCCTTTTGGTATTTCTATTAAAACATCAAAAGTTAATTTTCCTTTTGGACTCATAATCTTCTCTATTTTTTAAGGAGTGCAAAGATACATAAGAGTTTATGTTTGAGCAACTAAAACTAACTTGACTTTATAAGAAAAATAGACGACCTTCGTTTAACGTTTGATATAAGTCATTGAAACGGACTCATATCATTAAATTGGCATTAATATAAACCTACCATCAAACTAATGGAAAACGAATTTGCGAAAGTTATGTCCGAAAGGACAGACGAAGAGCTAATAAAGATTGTAACAGCAGAAAGAACAAGATATAATCCAACTGTAATCAAAGCTGCTGATGCGGAAATTGAAAAACGGAATATCGATAAAAGCGAATTTGAAAAAATAAAAGAACGAGCAACTATAGAAATAGAACAAAAACAAAAAGTTGACTCAAATGTTGTTAGTTCAGGAATAAGATTTTTAAACTGCATAATTGACTTTATCATTGCCTATTTATTGATTTTAGTAATATTTATAATTCTAGGACTTTTTATAAACCCGACTTCGAACAGCTTTGTTGGTGGTTTATTTACTCTTATAACAGTTCTCGGAACTTTCTTGGCATATTATGCAATAATGGAAATAAAGTTTCAAAAAACAGTTGCGAAATTTATAACTAAAACTAAAGTTGTAAGATTTGATGGTTCAAAACCAAATGTTTCAGAAATAATAGCAAGAACCATATGTCGACTTATTCCTTTTGATGGTATATCATACTTATTTGTTAAGAATGGATTGCACGATTACCTATCAAAAACAAAAGTTGTAAAAGACAGAGTGAAATAAAATACTAATGCCAACAACGTGTATAATTCATTGCTTCTGAAATTTCCTGCGGAACTTTCCTCGCTGCTGAATAATGGGTTCTTGCTTTTTTGCTATCTTTAAGTCCAAGCAACAAACCATACACGAACACGTTAAACGAATCTTCTAAAAGTAAAACCCAAAACTACCTGTAACACCAAATTTACGTGCATCTGGATTGCTTAAATAGTTACCTCTAAAATTAAAGTCTATACGTAGTATTTTAAAAATATTACCAACTCCAACACTGTACTCGTAATATATGTCTTCGCTAGGCGCAATTAAAGGTATTTCGTTTGGATTTCCTGTTGTACTTAAATCAATATTGCTTTGAGATAATTCTCCCCAAACACCTCTAACACCAACAATAGCTCTTAAATTATACTTTTTAAGAAAAGGGATACGTGAAAACAAACGCCCATTAAAATTATGTTCTAAATGCAAAGAGGTATATGTATCTGTTACAAACTCATAAAAATCAAGTTGTGAGAAGGTATTGTAAATAGAAAAATACGATTGATTCCCTGGAACTACACTTAAAAGTCCTAAAGGTACATCTCCAAATGTTTTACCAGATTCTATAGTAGTTGTTAATCGTCCAAAACCACCTACTTGCCATGGTTGTATATACGAAAACTGCAATTTAGTATAATCAAAATCACTATTCATGATACTTTTATCTCCACGTGATATTTGTGCAAATAAGCGTGCATAATTATCATTTGCATTTTTGCGTTCTACCCCAAAACCTGTCATTTTTCGTTTAGGGAAATACGATATTGATAAAGCAGACTCAAATTGTTTAATCTCTGAAGCTACACCAGAAAGTGATTCTGGATCTAGGTAATCTAAGCTAAATGTTTTTGAAGCAGATTCAAGTGTACGATAGCTTCCGCTTAAGCGAAATACTAAATTTCTTATGGGTTCTATTTCTAGAGCTAAAGTTGAAAGATTAATATTAGTAAGCTTATCATTGGTACTCGTTCCTACTACAGATGATGATGCTAAACTACGCCCTAACACATCTGTTGATGTGGTTAAACTCGCTCCTATTTGCTCTACATCTCGCCTATTACCTCCAGAAATTATAAGTCGGTTCTTTTTATCTAGTAGCCATTTACCAGACAAACCGTATTTAAATTTATTATCTCTAAAGCCATAAGCTGTATAACCTTCAAGTCTCCAAAGGTCGTTAGGTCCAAAATAGGTTCTTCCTCCTGTGCGTATGCGTAAACCTTCTACTTCATTAAATCCAAATGTAGAGAATATTGGTCCATAATCGAAGTTAATGCTTGAAAACTCAACATAACCTGAAGCTAAAATGCTTCCTAAACTATATAAACGCTTAAACTTTTTAACGGTCTTTAATGTATCAAGCATCTTGTAAACACCTCTTTCATCTTTATTTAAAGACTCTAATCTGTTTTGTTCCCAAAATGAATCGTCTCTATTATAGACATCTTTATCATAATTATAAACCTCTTCATCATAAAACTTTTCGTCTTTAGGTTTATCAAATTCATAGTTCTCATAAAGTGTAGTTCGTTTACCATAAACACCACGAGATTTTTCCTTTTTATTTAAAGCAAAATCAGAAAGCATATAATCTCTCTTTATTAAGAATAAGGAATCGTTAAGCACTTCAAATTCTTGCTCAATATAAATTTCTTTTACCCAGTTTATATTAGCACTTTTTGATGCTTGCAAATTAATTTCTTTTACTGCATATGTGGAGTCATTAACCCAAAAATCGCCTTTAAATGTGAGCTCGTTTTTTCGCCTCGGATAATAAATAATATTGTAACACCATTTATTATCAATCATCGCACTATCAGACAACACATAATTATAAGTATTAACGCCTGTTTTTGATAATGGGCTTACAAAACTTTTATCGAAAAACTTTAAGTAGTTATCGTATACATTATAATCTGAATACAAATCGTCAACAAAATCTATAATAACTTGATTGTTGCTAAATCCTGAGTTTTTATTTCCTCTTAAATCGGTCTTTTCTTTATTTATAATATTATCACCATAAACTTTACTTACAGCTTCATTTATAAAGATTGGCAAATATGTTTTACCTGTTACTCTGGATGTATCAACCTCTTCAAAAACAAACTCCATACCTCTAAAGAGTTTACTTTTTATTAAAGCACTATCAATAGTGTTAAGATCAAACTCTACTTTTTCGTATTTGTCATACTCGTACTGTTTAAATTGTTTTAATCCGTTTAAACGTTTACGCTCCCAAATCTTTTTTAGAATAGCAATAGCAGGATTTTCTTCTGCTTTTTTAGATTGCTTTCCTGCAACGATAACGACTTGATTTAAGGCTGCAGCTTCTTCTTTTAAAACAAACTTTAAATCGTAGTTTACCTTTTTATCAAGCGTCATTTCTTGAGCTTCATAACCTAAAAAAGATATGATTAAAGTCTCCCAAGTATTTTCAGATTCTAAATAAAAACGACCATCTTCATTAGTTATGGTGCCTTCTGTAGTTCCTTTAAACAACACATTGGCAAATGCAACTGGATCGTTATTTTCATCCATAACATAACCACTAACTTTTGTTTGGGACACCGCTGAGACAATTCCTAAGAATAGGAATACTATGATAAGTAGATATTTCTTCATATTAAAAAAACTTCATCAACAATCGTGCAAAATAGTGTTAATGAAGTTTATATAACGCAAAAAATTGTAATTTATTTATACATTACTTTATTTACAGCTTTTATTACCTCGTCTTTATTTGGCAGCCATTGCTCTAACAATACTGGTGAGTAAGGTGCAGGTGTATCTGCTGTATTAATTTTTATAATTGGAGCATCTAAATAATCGAAAGCTTCAGACTGGATAATGTATGTTATTTCTGTAGACACATTACCAAAAGGCCAAGCCTCTTCAAGTATTACCAATCGGTTTGTTTTTTTAACAGATTTTAAAATTGCTTCTTTGTCTAAAGGACGAACTGTACGCAAATCAATAATCTCACATGAAATACCTTCTTTCTCTAATTCGTCTGCTGCTTTATAGGCTTCTTTAATAATCTTACCAAAGGAGACAATAGTTACATCTGTTCCCTCTCGTTTGATATCTGCAACACCTAACGGAATTGTGTATTCGCCTTCAGGTACTTCGCCTTTATCACCATACATTTGCTCACTTTCCATAAAAATCACTGGATCATCATCTCTAATAGCCGATTTTAATAATCCTTTAGCATCATATACATTTGATGGTACTACAACTTTTAAACCTGGTGTATTTGCAAACCAGCTTTCAAACGCTTGAGAATGCGTTGCAGCTAACTGACCAGCAGAAGCAGTTGGGCCACGAAAAACAATCGGGCATTTAAATTGTCCGCCAGACATTTGTCTAATTTTTGCGGCATTATTTATTATTTGATCAATTCCAACAAGAGAAAAATTAAAAGTCATATATTCTACAATTGGTCTATTACCAGTCATAGTAGACCCAATAGCCACACCAGCAAAACCAAGCTCAGCAATAGGCGTATCTATAACACGTTTAGCACCAAACTCATCTAACATCCCTTTTGAAGCCTTATAAGCACCATTATATTCAGCAACTTCTTCTCCCATTAAATAAATGCTTCCATCTCTACGCATTTCTTCACTCATGGCTTCAGCAATGGCTTCTCTAAATTGAATTGTCTTCATTTATGTTGTTTTAAATCGAATAGCAAAAATAAGAATTATTGATTATAAACTATAATCAATTTAAAATTGATATGAGACTAAACTTAATAAGTTTTATTTACCTTTAAGTTTCTAAATATCATAACATGATGAAAAACTACTTAATTGCTATATTTGTTTCGTTATACATAAGTATTTCGTTTGCTCAAAACTCTATTTTATGCAGTTTGCAAAAAGATAATATAAAAATTGAAAACACAGACAATATCCCTACAGTATCTGATAATGGAGATGGAACAATTACTTTAACTCATCAAGACCAAAATATCACTAATATTTTTGATGATCATGTAATTTATGATTTTGTAAGATCCTATCCCTCGATTGATACTGAACCTTTATCACAATATTACACTCTATTTTTCCAAAATAAAGATTTGATTAATGAATTACAAGCATCAGTTCCTCCAGAAGTATTTTTATTTAGTTCTAATTATGTAAATACTAGTATTAGTTCTGAACTTATTAATTTTTTAGACAATAAAACATTTCGACTTAGAAACTATTGTAGTATAGCTGATAATATTGGAGAACCTTGCCCAGAAGAAACAGTACCAGATAACCTCGATATATTAATTTCATTTACTTATGACAATAGTAATGACTTATTAATTCTCGAAAGTCAAAATGAAACCCCTTGCGGAAATTATTTTTCAATTGCCTTGAAAGGAGGAACAACTAATGATACTTTACAATTATGGGAATCTACTCCAGGAATAAGTACTGAAACCGATTACCAAACAAACACCTGCCATTTTATCGAAGAGCATCTATATAGTATGTTAGATATTTCTTGTATTAACCAGAATTATGGTGATTTGACCCCAACGATAGACACAATAAACAACACCCTTTTTTTATATAGAAATAACATGGTTTTCGGATATCATACAGCTACTTTTGAAGAATTCACATTATCAGTTCAAGAAAACTCATTAGAAAGAATGAAACCTTTTCAAATAATGGGAAATCCATACTTACAGGTTTCCAGCTCCGAAAGCCAAATAATTAATATTGAAATTTATAACGTTTCTGGACAAAAAATAGTTAATACAACACGATTTAAAAATAATACTATTAATATTTCAAATTATTCAAACGGACTTTATTTCATTAAACTCTCAAATTCCAATAACCAACAAAAAGTATTTAAATTCTTAAAAAGATAAATTATAGTTTTAATAAAATTTACTATGCATGCATAGTACTTATTCAGAATAAAATAATTATCTTCGTAACCTCAAAAAATTATACTTATTTAATACTTATAGAGATATGAAAATATTAGTATGTATTAGTCATGTTCCTGATACAACTTCAAAGATTAATTTCACAGATGGAGATACAAAGTTTGATACTAATGGTGTACAATTCGTAATCAATCCTAATGACGAGTTTGGTTTAACGCGCGCTATGTGGTTTAAAGAAAAGCAAGGCGCAAATGTTACTGTAGTAAATGTTGGAGGACCAGAAACTGAACCAACATTACGTAAAGCTTTAGCCATTGGTGCAGATGCAGCAATTAGAGTAAACGCCCAAGCTACAGATGGATTTGCTGTTGCTAAAGAATTAACTAACGTTATTAACAATGGTGGTTACGATTTAGTAATCGCTGGTCGTGAATCTATTGATTACAATGGCGGAATGGTGCCTGGTATGATAGCTGGATTAACCAATGCTAATTTTGTAAATAACTGTATCAATTTAGAGGTTGAAGGAAACAATGCTAAAGCAACAAGAGAAATTGATGGTGGTAAAGAAACTGTTGCTACTTCTCTTCCTTTAGTTATTGGTGGCCAAAAAGGATTAGTTGAAGAAAGTGATTTACGTATTCCAAACATGAGAGGTATCATGATGGCTCGTAAAAAACCTTTAACAGTTTTAGAATCAACTAATGCTAACACTGAAACAGCTTCAGTTAAGTTTGAAAAACCAGCACCTAAAGGTGCAGTAAAATTAGTTGACGCAGATAATATAGATGAATTAGTAAGTTTACTTCACAACGAAGCTAAAGTGATTTAATTAAAAAAGAAAAAACATGTCAGTTTTAGTATATACAGAATCCGATAACGGAAATTTAAAAAAAATAGCTTTTGAAGTAGCATCTTACGCAAAAGCAGTAGCAGATCAATTAGGCACTTCAGTTACAGCAATTACTATAAACACAAGTAACGCTAGTGAATTGGGTAACTATGGTGTTGATAAAGTTTTAAACGTAAGCAACACCCAACTAGACACATTTAATGCAAACGCTTATGCAAGTGCTATTAAAGCAGCTGCAGAAAAAGAAGAGGCAAAAGTTGTTATTGTTAGTTCTAGTGCAGATAGTAAATATTTAGCACCACTATTAGCTGTACAACTTAATGCAGGATTTGCTTCAAATGTAGTTGAAGCACCATCAAGCACATCACCGTTTACAGTTAAACGTACTGCGTTTACAAACAAAGCATTTAACATGACAACAATTAACACAGATGTTAAGTTAGTTGCTGTTTCAAATAATTCATTTGGTTTAGTAGCGTCTAACGGAAATGCAACGGTTGAAGAATTTTCAGTTTCAGTTCCAGAATTAGGCGTTACTGTTGAGTCTGTAGACAAAGCAAGTGATAAAGTAAGTATTGCTGATGCAGAAATAGTAGTTTCAGCAGGAAGAGGTCTTAAAGGTCCTGAAAACTGGGGAATGGTTGAAGAACTAGCAGAAGTTCTTGGTGCTGCAACAGCATGTTCAAAACCTGTATCAGATTTAGGATGGAGACCCCATAGCGAACACGTTGGGCAAACAGGTAAGCCTGTTGCTTCAAACTTATATATTGCTATTGGTATTTCGGGTGCAATTCAGCATTTAGCAGGTATTAATGCCTCTAAAGTAAAAGTAGTAATCAACACAGATCCAGAAGCACCTTTCTTTAAAGCTGCAGATTATGGAGTTGTTGGTGACGCTTTTGAAGTTGTACCAACACTTATAGAAAAATTAAAGACCTTTAAAGCACAACAATAAATATTTTTTTATAAATTGTAATTACCTAAGGACTGTTTAAATTACGTATAATTGCTAAATCTGGTTTATCCAGTTGGTAAAGTCCTAATTTAAACAGTTCTTTGCGTTTTATAAATTATGAGTTTAGTAAGATTAAACATAAAAGGAATTTCATATAGCCAAACTCAAAATGGTGCATATGCTTTAATTCTGAATGAAGTTGATGGCGACAGAAAACTACCAATAGTTATTGGAGCTTTTGAAGCGCAATCTATAGCTATTGCTCTCGAAAAAGAGATTAGACCACCTCGACCACTTACTCACGATTTGTTTAAAAATTTTGCAGATAGGTTTGATGTAGTGGTTAAGCAAGTCATTATTCATAAACTTGTAGATGGTGTGTTTTATTCTAGTCTTATTTGCGAACGTGATAAAATTGAAGAAATAATTGATGCACGTACAAGTGATGCTATTGCATTAGCTTTACGTTTTCAAGCGCCAATATTTACTTATAAAAACATCTTAGATAAAGCTGGTATTTACCTTAAAGTAAATCCTAAAAAAGAAGGTGAAGAACAAGATAGTATCTTAGTAGATGACCTTGTTGTTGAAGAGATTGAAGCTAGCATTCAAGATAACTATAAAGACAAGACATTACAAGAATTAAATACCCTTTTAGACGAAGCTGTTACTAATGAAGATTATGAAAAAGCGGCCAAAATAAGAGACGAAATTTCCAAACGTTAATACATTTCTATCATGAAACATTCATAACTAAATCATAATGAAAAAAAATGATTAAATGAATGTCGCATGTGACCAATAAGAAACAATAAAAATAAACTCATGAAACATTTTTTTCTAGCTATTGCAACTATTTTTTTTGGAATTACAACAACTTTAGCTCAAGACTTAGAAAAAGAATGGCAGTTTGATGTTATTGAAAATGCGTATGGTGCTTTAATAGACATTTCAGATACAGATGCGCTTAATCTTAAAAATGGAGAATTTTCATATTCCCTTAAGTCAAAAAACAATCTACAAGCTTCCGGTGATTATATTCATCAAAATAATCTACTCGTATTTTACTACAACAAACCAACAGATACAATTCGAAGGTATAAAATTTCAGAACTGACTGACTCTACTTTAGTTATCACTGAAAAAAATACGACTTATAAATTTAAAACACCAAATACAAATGTAGCAACTACTGCAGTTGCAACAACAACAGCAGACACTATAATTCCTAGTGAGGGATTCTCTATAAACAGTTTATGGCGAGGTGTTTTAGGAATGATAACACTTATTTTCATAGCTTTTCTATTCAGTAGCAATCGTAAAGCTATTAACTGGAAAACGGTAGGTATTGGTTTGGCTTTTCAATTATTAATAGCCATTGGAGTTTTAAAAGTAGGATTTGTAAAAACAATTTTTGAATTTATTGGTGGTTTATTTGTTCAAGTACTAGAGTTTACAAGAGCAGGTAGTAGGTTCTTATTTGAAGGCTTAGTTGTTGACATGGACACATTTGGATTTATTTTCGCCTTTCAAGTATTACCAACTATTTTATTTTTCTCTGCGCTAACATCTGTTTTATTCTATTTAGGTATTATTCAAAAAGTGGTTAAAGCATTAGCTTGGTTGCTTTCAAAAGTTTTAAAAATATCTGGCGCAGAAAGTTTAAGTGTTGCTGGTAATATTTTCTTAGGTCAAACTGAAGCACCTCTACTTATTAAGGCGTATTTAGAAAAAATGAATAAGTCCGAAATGCTCTTAGTCATGATTGGCGGTATGGCAACAGTTGCAGGAGCTGTTCTTGCAGCATATATTGGATTTTTAGGAGGAGACGACCCAGAACTAAGATTGTTCTATGCTAAGCATTTATTAGCAGCATCTGTGATGGCAGCTCCAGGAGCTATTGTCATTTCAAAAATATTATATCCCCAAACAGAAAAAATAAATACAGACGTAAGTGTATCTCAAGAAAAAATAGGTTCAAACTTATTAGATGCCATTGCAAACGGAACAACAGAAGGCTTGAGATTAGCAGTAAATGTTGGTGCAATGCTTTTAGTATTTGTTGCATTTATTGCAATGATAAACGGAATTTTAGGTTGGGTTGGAGACATTACAACATTAAACAACTGGGTTATTAATAACACACCTTATCAGAGTTTATCTCTAGAACTTATTTTAGGTTACCTATTCGCACCACTAATGTGGCTAATTGGTGTAGCTAAAGAAGATATGGCATTAATGGGACAACTTTTAGGAATAAAATTAGCGGCTAGCGAATTTGTAGGTTATATACAATTAGCAGATTTAAAAAATGTTGCAAGTGCTACACATTTAAATTATCAGAAGTCTATCATCATGGCTACTTATATGCTATGTGGTTTTGCAAATTTTGCTTCTATAGGCATACAAATTGGAGGTATTGGATCTTTAGCGCCAGGACAAAGAAAAACCTTATCACAATTTGGGATGAAAGCATTAATTGGCGGTACAATTGCATCATTAATATCAGCTACAATTGCTGGAATGATAATAGGGTAATTTAGTTAATAACTTTTAATATAATTAAAAGCTTCAAGCAATACTGATTGAAGCTTTTTTATATTTTAGCTTAGCGTCATGCTGAACTTGTTTCAGCATCTCATTCCAAAATATTTAAGTTTAATTAAAAAGATTCCCGTTTTACGGGAAGTGAGCATGAAACAATACCACGATTTAGTAAAGCATGTTTTAGAACATGGCAACGAAAAAGGCGATCGAACAGGAACAGGAACAAAGAGTATTTTTGGATACCAAATGCGTTTTGACTTAAGTGAAGGTTTCCCTATGGTTACTACAAAAAAATTACACTTAAAATCAATTATATATGAACTCCTTTGGTTTTTAAAAGGAGACACAAATATTAACTACTTAACAGAAAATGGTGTTCGTATTTGGAACGAATGGGCTGATGAAAACGGAGACTTAGGACCAGTTTATGGCCACCAATGGCGTAACTGGAATAGCGATGAAGTTGACCAGATTAAAGAAGTTATTGATACATTAAAAAATAATCCTAATAGTCGTAGAATGCTAGTTTCTGCGTGGAATCCTTCAGTATTACCAGATACTTCTAAATCGTTTAGTGAAAATGTTGCTAATGGTAAAGCAGCTTTACCGCCTTGTCATGCTTTTTTTCAGTTTTATGTTGCTGACGGAAAATTATCTTGTCAACTCTACCAACGTAGTGCAGACATATTTTTAGGTGTTCCTTTTAATATTGGTTCTTATGCCTTATTTACCATGATGATGGCTCAAGTTTGTGGTTATGAAGCTGGTGATTTTATTCACACATTTGGAGATGCACATATCTACAACAATCATATGGAGCAACTAGAACTGCAACTATCTAGAGACCCAAGACCATTACCAAAGATGATACTAAACCCAGAAGTGAAAAACATTTTCGATTTTACTTTTGAAGATTTTACTTTGGTAGATTACAATCCGCATCCGCATATTAAAGGTATTGTTGCTGTTTAAGTTTACAGAAAACAATTACCTTTATAATATATTTTAGTTAAGTATGTTCGGTAAAAAAAGACAAACACCTCAAATAGATAAAGAGCAATTAGAATTAATAAAAAATGCTCAAAAGCGTATTAAACAAAAAAAACGCCTTTATGCTCATTTTGTAATTTTTTTATTAGGCGCTCTATTTCTCATCATAGCAAATACAGTATTAGGTATTGGCAAGGATGTAACCTTTTTTGGTAAAGAATGGTTTGTTTTTGCCATTTTAGCTTGGCTATTTTTATTTTGCTACCATTTATTTAATGTATTTGTTACTCATAATTTTATAGATAAAGATTGGGAAGACAAACAGCTAGAAAGCTTAGTTGCAAAACAAAAAGAACGCATTAAAAAACTACAACAGCAGGTAGACAAAGAGTATCCTATAGAAACAGTAAAAAAAATAAAGCCTAAAAAAAATACTGAACTTACTATTATTGTTGCAGCTGGAGAAAACAATGCTATTGGTAAGGACAATGATTTAATTTGGCATTTAAGTGATGATTTAAAACGTTTTAAGTCGCTTACAAACGGTCATCATATTATTATGGGTCGTAAAACCTTTGAGAGTTTTCCAAAACCACTACCAAACAGAACTCATATTGTTATTACAAGACAAGATAACTACAAAGTTCCTGATGGTGTTATTGTTGTTAATAATATAGAAGATGCCCTTGATGCCGCTAGACATGACAAACAACCATTTATTATTGGTGGTGGAGAAATCTACAAACAATCTATGAACTTAACAGACAAACTTGAAATCACTCGCGTACATCATAGTTTTGAAGGTGCCGACACGTTTTTCCCTGAAATAGATACTGCAATTTGGAAAGAAACTGCTAATACTTTTCATGATAAAGATGAAAAGCATGTGTATTCGTTTTCGTTTTTAACCTATGAACGTAAATAACACCTAACATGAGTCCAAACCATAAATTAAGTTATTGTTTAGCACTATTTTTTCTGCTTGTAGTTTCATCAAAAGTAAATGCTCAGAGTTTTTACAAAACTCCTTCAGGGGAAAAATACCATTTGAGTAGCTGTAGAATGGTTGAAAATGTTTCAAAAAAACTTTCAGATAATGATATATCAAAATATGGTCTAACTCCATGTAAAATTTGTAAACCTCCAATTGTAAAAAGTATTACTAATAGTTTCTCTAAAGCCAACAAAGCTGTAGGTATTTCTAATACAGTTCAATGTAAAGGAAAAACAAAAAAAGGAATCAGATGCAAACACAAAACCAGTTTAGCTAATGGTTATTGTTACCAACACACAAAGCAAAATAGCTCTTCAAACTCATATTCGTCTACAACCAAAACTACAGCTTCTACGTGTGGAGCAAGAACAAAGTCTGGAGGCTATTGCAAACGAAAAGTAAAAAATGGAGATCATTGCTATCAACATTAAAACTGTTTTTTAATTACATAAAACATAACTATTTTAAAAACTCAAAATAAGATTTCATTGGTGTAAAATAATGCTCATCCCAACCTTTAATATAATGCTCTCCACTTTCTGGAACATTAGAATGTGTTAGTGTTAATTCTGTTTCACCATCTTTTTCATTAAAAATAATTTCAATTTTAGAATCTTCTTCTTGTGCTTCAAAATTTGTACTTCGCCATGATTGTACAATTTTATGATAGGGTTCTAATTCTAGATTTTCACCTTTAATATAACCATCCCAAACAGTAAAAGAATCACCAATTTTATCTGAAACAAAAGCAGTTCCTCCAGTCATTTTAGTATGTCCTTGTGTACTTAACCAAGACTTATAAATTTGTTTAGCAGTCGCTTTTATATTCGTTTTTAATGTAAACTCCATCTTTATCTTTATTAATCTATTAAACTTATTAAATATAACTAATTTTGTTTTATGGTAAAAGAACTGCAGCTTCGTATTTCACTTCAAGAAGAAAAAGAAAGTGATTCAATTTTATTACTAAAAGTTTCCGAAGTTTTAGACATCAAACCAAATAGTATTTCTGGCATTAAAGTATTGCGCAAATCAATCGATGCACGAAAATCACGTATCATGTTTAACTATAAAGTTTCTGTTTATATTAACGAACCGTTTCCTGAAAGTTCAGAATACACATTTCATTATAATGATGTATCTAAAGCCAAACCCATTCACATTATTGGTTTTGGACCTGCAGGCATGTATGCCGCTTTACGTTGTATTGAGCTTGGCTACAAACCTATAGTTTTAGAACGTGGCAAAAATGTACAAGATAGACGTCGCGATTTAAAAGCCATAAATCAAGACCATTTTGTAAACGAAGATTCTAATTATTGCTTTGGCGAAGGTGGTGCAGGAACTTATAGTGATGGCAAATTATATACGCGAAGTTTAAAACGTGGTGATGTACGTAAGATTTTTGAAAACCTTGTCTTTCATGGTGCAACAGATCAAATTTTAGTTGATGCACATCCGCATATTGGTACAAATAAATTACCTAAAGTGGTTCAAAACATTAGGGAAACTATTATAAAGTATGGTGGTGAGGTTCATTTCGAAAGTCGTGTAACAGATTTCACATTAAAGGATAATAAAATTGTTGCAATTCAGCTTCAAAACGGAAATGAACTAACTGTTGACAGAGTTATTTTAGCAACTGGGCATTCTGCACGAGATATTTTTTATTTACTTAATAACAAAGAGATTGCATTAGAAGCAAAATCATTTGCTATGGGCATTCGTGTTGAACATCCACAACATATTATAGATAGCATTCAATATCACTGTAAAAATGAACGCGATCAGTTGTTACCTGCAGCCGCATATAGTTTAGTACAGCAAGTAAATAATCGCGGTGTCTATTCTTTTTGCATGTGTCCTGGTGGCTTTATTGTTCCAGCTGCAACAGCAAATGGCGAGGTTGTAGTTAATGGTATGTCGCCTTCAAAACGAAATAATGAATTTGCAAACTCAGGAATTGTTGTTGAAATTAATTCTGAAAAAGACTTACATAAGTACGAACATTTTGGAGCTTTAAAAGGTTTAGAATATCAGAAAAACTTAGAACGATTAGCATTTACTTCTGGCGGAAGAACTCAAGCTGCTCCTGCGCAGCGACTAACAGATTTTGTTGAAGGTAAACTCTCTAATGATTTAAATCCTACATCATACCAACCAGGTTTAAAATCATCACCAATGCATTCGTTACTACCAAAATTAATTGGTGGCTCACTCAGAAAAGGATTTAAAGCCTTTGGTGAAAAGATGAAAGGTTATTATACCTCTGAAGCTAATGTTATTGGTGTAGAATCTAGAACCTCTTCTCCAATAAAAATTCCACGAAACGAATCATTATCACATACTGAAATTTCTAATTTATTCCCATGTGGTGAAGGTGGTGGTTATGCTGGCGGAATTATTTCTGCAGCTATGGATGGTGAACGTTGTGCAGAAGCAGCTTGCTCGTAATTAAGTATTTAGTTTCAGTTTTCAGAAATAATGTACTAAATTGAAACTCAATAATACTTATTTTAAATTTGGTACAATTATTCTAAACTAGAAAATACAGATTCTAAGTTTGTAACTGCAAACTGCGACTGAATACTGCAGACTGATTGCGATATTATTCCTATTTTTGCAGCATAAAATTAAAACACATGAACGCATATATATTTCCGGGTCAAGGAGCGCAATTCTCAGGAATGGGTTTAGACTTATACGAGAACTCGCCTTTAGCTCAAGAGTTATTTGAAAACGCCAATGATATTCTTGGGTTTCCTATTACAGACATTATGTTTGAAGGTTCTGCAGAAGACCTAAAAGAAACTAAAGTTACACAACCAGCTATTTTTTTACACTCTGTAATTTTAGCAAAAACTTTAGGTGAAAGTTTTAAACCAGATATGGTTGCAGGTCACTCATTAGGGGAATTTTCCGCATTAGTTGCCGCTGGAGCGTTAACCTTTGAGGATGGTTTAAAATTAGTGTCTCAACGAGCTTTAGCCATGCAAAAAGCTTGCGAAATACAACCAAGTACAATGGCCGCCGTTTTAGGTTTAGATGATGACATTGTAGAAAAAATATGTGCTACAACTGAAGGTATTGTAGTGGCTGCAAATTATAACTGTCCAGGACAATTAGTGATTTCTGGAGAAATTGATGCTATTAATAAAGCCTGTGAAACATTAAAAGAAGAAGGTGCTCGCCGTGCATTAGTACTTCCTGTTGGTGGTGCTTTTCACTCACCTTTAATGGAACCAGCTCGTGAAGAATTAGCTGCTGCAATAGAAAACACAACATTTAATAAACCAAACTGTCCTATATATCAAAATGTTACTGCTTCTGCAATACTTGATGAAAATGAGATTAAAGCCAATTTAATTTCTCAATTAACAGCTCCTGTACGTTGGACTCAATCTGTACAACAAATGGTTACTGATGGTGCAACGTTATTTACTGAAGTTGGTCCAGGTAAAGTATTACAAGGTTTAGTTAAAAAAATTAATAGAGAATCACAAACAGCTTCTGCTACTCTAGAAACTAACGCTTAATTTCACATGAAAATATCAAGAACTGCAGGCGTAATTCTGATTATAGTGCTCAATATTGCTATTGATCAAATTTCAAAAGTTATTGTAAGAGCTACTATTGAAAAGGGAGAAATCATTTCTGTAATCGGAGATACTTTTCGTTTGATGAATGTTGAAAACGAAGGTGCTTTTTTAGGAATGGGAAGTGATATTAATCCAACATTGAGACTTATTCTATTACTTATTTTACCCACATTAGTTTTAGCATATCTTATCTATTATATTTTAAAAACTAAAGCTTTAGACAAGCTTAGCCTCATCGCATTGTCTTGTATAGCTGGTGGAGGAATCGCTAATGTTTATGATAGAATTGCTTATGGCTCAGTAACCGATTTTTTACATCTTGATTTTGGTGGTGTTTTTAGAACAGGCATTTTTAATGTTGCAGATATGTCTGTAACATTTGGTATGATTGCTCTTCTATTAGGAAATTTTTTCTCTAAAAAGAAAAAAGAGTCATAAGATTACTCCTTATAAACTTTACCATCTTTCATTACAAACACAACATTTTCCATAGTAGAAATGTTTTTAGTTGGATCCTCGTTAACTGCAATAATATCTGCAATGTAACCTGATTTTATCTGACCTAATTCATTCTCCATTTTTAAGATCAATGCGTTCGTAATCGTAGCACTTTGTATGGCCTCAATTGCTGGCATACCAACTTCTACCATATAACCAAACTCTTTTCCGCTATTACCATGCTTAAAAACGCCAGCATCTGTTCCAAATGCTATGCCAACCCCTTTTTTATAGGCTTTCTCAAAAGTACTTTGTATTTGTGGTCCAACAGCTAATGCCTTAGGTACAACTATATCTGGATAAAATCCTTTAACTTTTGCTTTTGATTCTACTTCTTTTCCTGCAGTAATAGTAGGCACTAAATAAGCATCATGTTTTTTCATGAGTTCCATAGTTTCATCACTCATATAAGTACCATGCTCAATTGTTTTTACGCCTCCAAGTATGGCACGCTGCATACCTTCATCTCCATGAGCATGAGCCGCTACATGAAAACCATAATCTTTAGCTGTATCACAAATAGCTTTAATTTCTTCAATAGTAAACTGTGGATTATCTCCACTTTTAGCAACACTTAAAACACCTCCAGTTGCTGTAATTTTAATTAAATCTGCTCCATTTTTATAACGTTGTCTTACTGCCTTTTTAGCATCATCAACACTATTTACCACACCTTCTTTAGGTCCTGGATTACCAATGAGTGCTTTTTTATAACCATTTGTAGGATCAGCATGACCACCAGTAGTTGCTAGAGATTTACCAGCCGTATAAATTCTTGGTCCCTCTATTTTTCCAGCATTAATTGCATTTCTTAAAGCAATATTTACACCACTTCCGCCTAAATCTCTTACTGTTGTAAAACCAGATAATAAAGTTGATTTAGCAAATTTGGTAGAACCAAACGCGACATCAGCATCGTTTAACGTAAATTTTTGAGAATATGTTTTAGGATTAAATTCAAACTCTAAATGCACATGCATGTCTATCAATCCAGGCATCACTGTTTTCGACTTTAAATCAATAACAATATCCTCTTTAGATTTTGGTTGTACAAATCCATTCTCTACTGAAAGTATAGTTTTTCCTGAAACAACAATTGTTTTATCATTTAAAACATCTCCTGTTTTAGTATCTATTAATTTTCCGCAATGTAAATATGTGTTCTGTCCAGTTACTAAAAATGATACTAAAAGGATTACTACATAAATGAATGATTTCATTTTTAAGTGTTTTAAATGTTTCTAATATTCTTTTCCCAATCCCAAGCAGAAAGCATTGCTTCATCAAGTGTAGACTTTGCTTCCCATCCTAAAACTTTATTCGCTTTTTCTGTATTTGCATAAGCGCTAGCTATATCACCTTCTCGTCTTGGTGCTATTTTATAATTGAGGGATTTACCTGAGACTTTTTCAAAAGATTTAATAACCTCTAAAACAGAACTACCTACTCCAGTTCCTAAATTAAAAGTTTCATAATTACTTTTATTCTTTTTATCTAAAAGTCTTTGTAAAGCAACAACATGAGCTTTAGCAAGATCAACTACGTGAATATAATCTCTAATGCAAGTACCATCTGGTGTAGCATAGTCATTTCCGAAAACCGATAATTGTTCTCGTAAACCTACAGCTGTTTGCGTTATAAATGGCACTAAATTTTGTGGCACTCCAATTGGTAATTCTCCTATTTTTGCACTTTTGTGTGCTCCAATTGGATTAAAATATCGTAGTGCAATGGCATTAAAATCTGAATGCACTTTACATACATCAAAAATAACTTCTTCTCCAATTTGTTTTGTGTTTCCATAAGGTGATTCTGCTGGTTTTACAGGCGCATTTTCAGTTATAGGCATTGTATCTGCTTGACCGTAAACTGTGCATGAAGAACTAAAAATAAAATTAGAAGTCTTTAGTTTCAGAATAGACTTCAACACATAAACCAATGTATTAATATTGTTTTCATAATACTTTAATGGTTGCTCAACACTTTCGCCAACAGCTTTACTGGCTGCAAAATGAATGACACCAGAAATATCATCGTGTTTTGAAAAAAAAACTTCAACAGCATCTTTTTCTTTTAAATCTAGTTTCTCGAAAATTGGAGTTTTTCCTGTAATTGCTATTATTCCATCTAACACATCTATTGAAGAATTTGATAAATCGTCAATAATAACAACTTCAAAACCTTCATTTTGCAATTCTACAACAGTATGAGAACCTATAAAACCTAAGCCTCCTGTAACAAGGATTTTTGCCATCTTAATTTTAAGAATTTACAAAATTAATAACTGTAGAGGTGATAAATTCTATTTGATTATCATCTAACTCTGTATGCATTGGTAGAGAAATCACTTCTTTTACCAATTGATTTGTTACTGTAAAATCTGCTTCATTATATCTTGAATCTTGATATGCTTTTTGAAGGTGTAGCGGAATAGGGTAATAAACGCCACAAGGAATTCCGTTATCATTTAAATGTTTTGCTAAAGCATCTCTATCTGTATTTAAAACACGTAATGTATATTGATGAAACACGTGATTATCTTCACTTCCTTCTCTAAATGGTGTGATTATATCTGTATGTGTTTCAAAAGCTTTATCATAAGCATTTGCCGCTTTTTGTCTAGCTTTATTAAAAGCATCTAATCGCTTTAATTTAATATCTAATATTGCTGCTTGTATGGAATCTAATCTAGAATTAACTCCTACAACATCATGATGATATCTAACATACATACCATGATTCACAATTCCTCTTATAGTATGTGCTAAATCGTCATCATTAGTAAAAATCGCGCCTCCATCTCCATAACAGCCTAAGTTTTTAGAAGGAAAGAATGATGTAGAAGCCACATGCCCAATTGTTCCAGCTTTAGCTTTTTTACCATTACTATAGGTATAGTTAGCGCCAATTGCTTGCGCATTATCTTCAATAACAAATAAGTTGTGCTCTTTAGCTAGTTCCATAATGGCTTCCATATTTGCACATTGCCCAAATAAATGAACAGGAACGATAGCTTTTGTTTTTGGTGTAATAGCTTTTTTAATAGCATCAACCTCTATATTAAAACTATTAGGATCTACATCAACCAAAACTGGTGTTAATTGAAGTAAAGCAATAACCTCTACTGTTGCAGCAAATGTAAAATCTGCAGTAATAACCTCGTCGCCTGGTTTTAACCCTAAGCCCATCATTGCAATTTGCAAAGCATCGGTTCCATTTGCACATGGTATAACATGTTTTACATCTAAATAGTTTTCTAAGTTTTTTTGAAATTCATGAACTTTTGGTCCATTAATATATGCTGTTGAATCCAAAACTTCTAGAACAGATTTATCAACCGCATCTTTTATTGTATTATATTGACCTTTAAGATCAACCATTTGAATTTTTTTCATTCGGAAATTAAAATAAAGTTAAGTAGAACATGTAAACCATTAGGTTTCACAAAGTAGCGAATTTACAAAAATCATTAACGCTAACCAATGAATTTATTTCAAAGAACTGTATTTTAGCACAAACAAAACCTTTTATCTTATTGTATACTATAGGAATATACATTACTAGTTTTTTTCTAAAAATCATTGCTTTATTTAATGATAAAATAAAGCTTGGTATTGATGGTCGTAAGCAAACATTTAAAGTACTAGAAGGTAATTTAACACCAAAAGACAAAACATTTTGGTTTCATTGTGCGTCTTTGGGCGAGTATGAACAAGGTCTTCCTGTGTTTGAAATTCTAAGAGAACGACACAAAACACACAAGATTGTACTTTCTTTCTTTTCACCATCTGGTTTTGAAATACGAAAAAACTCACCTATTGCTGATGTTGTGGTTTATCTTCCGTTAGACACAAAAAAAAATGCAAAACGATTTCTAGATTTAGTACATCCTGATTTAGTGATTTTTGTGAAATATGATTTTTGGCCGAATTTTTTAACCGAATTAAAACATCGAAAACATAGAGCCATTCTAATTTCGGCTGCTTTTAGAAAAAATCAACCCTTTTTTAAGTGGTATGGTTTTAAAATGCGAGAAAAACTATTTGCTTTCGAACATATTTTTGTTCAGAATGAACAATCTAAACAGTTATTAAGTAGTATTAATTTTTTAGAAGTTACTGTAAGTGGCGACACTAGGTTTGACCGCGTTTCTAATCAACTACAACAAAACAATACGCTTGATTTTGTTTCAGAATTTAAAGCAGGTCAACTTTGTATTGTTATTGGTAGTTCATGGCCAGAAGATGAAGAATTACTAATTAATTTCATAAACTCAACGTCAATTAAAAATGTAAAATACATTTTTGCACCTCATAATATTAAAGAAAATCAGATTAAAAATTTAAGTTCTCAACTTAAGCTTTCAACCATTTTATACTCAGAAAAAGAAGGAAAAGACTTATCAAATTATAACGTATTTATAATTGACACCATAGGTTTATTAAGTAAGATTTATGCAGCAGCAGATATTGCTTATGTTGGTGGAGCCATGGGATTAACTGGACTGCATAATATATTAGAGCCGGCAATATTTGGAATTCCTATTATAATTGGAAAAAACTATAGCAAGTTCCCTGAAGCTTCTGATATGATTAAAAACGGTGGTGTAGTTTCGGTTAAAAACAACTCTGAGTTAAATAATGAATTAGAGAACTTACTTACATCAAAAAAAGAAAGAGGAACTTTAGGAGACTTAAATGAAGCTTTTATTACTCAAAATAAAGGCGCTGTAATCCAAATTGCCAACTATATACGTATATAAAGCTAAGATTTGAATTATTAAACAAACAATGTTAACAAATGTTAATTTTTTTGATGATATTTCATTTTAAGTTATTAATTTCGTGTATTAAATAATTAACACTAAAACTATTACAATGAAAAATTTAATTTTATTACTAGTATTGGCATTAGGATTGTCATTTACATCTTGTAGAGACACAAAAAAAGCTGATACTGCTGAAGACGCAATTGAAAATGCTGCAGAAGCAACTGGAGAAGCTGTAAAAGACGCTGCTAATGATGCAGGAGAAGCAATTAAAGATGCAGGTGAAGCTGTAAAAGATGGTGCTGAAGATGCTGTTGATGCTGCTGGAAATGCAATCAAAGATGGTGCTGATGCTGTAAAAGACGCTGCAGGTGATGCTGTTGATGCTACTAAAAAAGCAGCTACAGATGCCGTTGATGCTGCAAAAGAAAAAGGAGCTGACGAATTAAACAAAGCTGCAGATAAATTAAAAAAGGATAACTAATCCTTAAACATATATTTATCAAATAAAAAAGGTCTAGTATTAACTAGACCTTTTTTTTGCTTAAATTTTAAAAATCACAAAACAAAAAAGCCTTACAGTTCTGTAAGGCTTTTGTACTGAAGACGGGACAAGAAACCCCACTTTTTAACACTTTCTGAAACCCCTTTAAAACCTACAAACCACTAACAAAAACAATATAAGTACCGTTATTACTGTAATTGTTAAAAATGTAATGAAATTGAATGAAATTTAAAACGGCTGACTAAATGCTGACTAAACGCTGACTAGATGAAAAATTATAGTTATATTTGAATGTTCAAAAGTTCAAAATTATGGCAACGATTAAATTTATACTTCAAAGTAAGTCAGATAATGCACCTATCTATTTAAGACTATCATTAAGCAAGTCAAAAACTCTAAAACGAAAAACAGGGTTAAACTTCAATCCTAAAAACTGGAGTACCGATACAGGACTACCAAAACAAAATTATGCAGATGAAAAAAATCTAACTTCAGATTTAAGAAAGTTAAAAGATTTTGTACTGGATAAGGTTAACGATGCAAACAAAAAAAACGATGAGGTTACAGGCGACTGGCTAAAACATAACATTGATTTACATTTTGAACGCATCACAGAAAACAAACAAAGTGAGTTAATTGTAGATGCAATACAAAACCTAATTAATAACGCTGACTTTCGTAAAAATGCTAAAGGTGGTATTGGACTATCAAAAAGCAGAAAAAATGCTTACACTTCACTTAAAAACATATTTACTGACTACCAAAAGGAAAACAGTTACAAGGTTAAAGACGTAAATGTAAAGTTTGCAAACGATTTTCTAAAATATCTTATTAACGATAAAAAGTATTCAAAGAGTTACGCACTTAAAAAAATAGCAGATTTAAAAACGGTTTGTTTTGATGCTGAAACCGAGGGAATAAAAACGCACCCACAATTAAAAAAAATTGATAGCACTAAAAGTAAAAATGAAACTATCATTTATTTAACGCCTTTAGAACTTGAAAAAATAGCCAATGCAGATATAACAACCGAAGCATTACAAAACGCTCGCAAATGGTTGTTGTTAGGTTGTAACATAGGGCAAAGAGGTGGCGACTTGCTAAACCTCAACGAGAATAATTTTGTAATTCGTAATGGTTACGAAGTTATAGAACTGAAGCAACAAAAGACAGGCAAAAATATAACCATTCCAGTATTACAAACCACTAAAGATATTTTAGAAACTGGATTGCCTTATAAAATATCTATTCAGAAATTAAACGAGCATATTAAAGAAGTATGCAAACTTGCTGAAATTGACGAAATGACTAAAGGTGGCATTATTGAAGTAACCAAAAAAGGCGAGGGCAATAAGCACAAAAGAAAAACTAACGGTACATATCCAAAGCACGAATTAATAACCTCACACGTTTGCAGACGTTCTTTTGCTACAAATCAATACGGAATACTACCAACGCCTTTAATAATGCAGATAACAGCACACAGCACCGAAAAGATGTTTTTAAACTACATAGGAAAAAACTCTTTAGACTATGCTCAACAAATAGCAGACTTCTACACCTTACAGGCTCAAAAAGAGAAAAAAGAACCACAATTTAACGTAATTAAAAACGCATCAAATCAATAACAATTTTTTACTAATAATTCACACTATGAAACATACAAACAAAATGTTTAACGATGAGGTCGATATTATTAATCATATCCACAACCTAAAAGATATAAGAACTTTCTTATTTGAATTATACACAAACAGTCCAGAGTTAAAGAATGTATTGTTGCCAAAATTAAACACATTAAACGACTTGTTAGATGCTTTACTAAAAGATAATAATTATTGTTTTTATACTGGATTTAACGAGCCTAAAAACACGTTAATTTTGAATGATAAGAATGATTAAAACCCATTTTAAAAGAGTTTTAATAAAATAGTAAAGGCAACGCATAAATTTAATGTTCAAATGGAAACCACAATTTTAAACCAAATTGACACTCAATTACAATTTATAACAAGATTACTGGAGCGTGATATTAGTAACGGTTCGGTTATTAACGATTATTATGTAAACGAAACTAAAAGTAAAATTTTCGATTGGAGTACATTAAAAAACTTCTTAACAGTTACAAGTTTTGCCAAACTCAACTATTTAGATGAAATAGTATTTAGAACAGAAAAATTTATTGAACTATACAACGGATTTGACAATGCAATTATTAAGAAATTTGAAAAGAAGTTTGTTTATGAAAGTGAGTTTAGAGCAGGTTATACGATTTATGATTTTAGAATGATTTTAATTAATGAAAACGAGATTAGAAATTTACCTAATAACACAGATAACCAAAGGCATACACATTTAAACAAACGCCCTTTTAATAATTATACTTTGCATGACTTTGCGAAAAAATGCGACAATATTAGAGCAGTAATATTAAACTTTTATCCTAGTCTAGCAAAGGAAACAGAAAACCCCTATTCTGATATTTTTAAAGGCAATGACAATAAAAATTTTTTAGTTTTTGAAGCATACACAGAAAATCATATAATTGATTGGTATTCTGATTTTAGTTTCCTGTTTCAAAAGATGAAAGAAGAAAACCGTTTGCATAATATTAAACATTTATATTTTATGGAATGGTTAAAAAAAAACAACTACATAACAGAGAAAGTTTTTGATTTGTTATTGGGAAAAACCACATTCAGTAAAAAGTATAATTCAGCACAAAGAATAAACAACTACAATTTAATAGTAAACGATATATTTAAAACGACTTCCTAAAAATCGGAAAAAACTACTTAAAATCGGAATAGAAACCGATTGACATTTGTTGCAAACAAAACAGAAATATTATGCAACAAATTCAATTTATTGGCACAACGCCAAACGCACTAATCGACCTCATCGATGAAACAGTAAAAAAACGATTAGAAGACTTAAAAAAGAACTTCGAGCCAAAGCAACCTAAAGAATATCTTTCAAGGCAAGAAGTCGCTAAAATGCTTTCAGTCGATTTGTCAACCGTTCACAACTGGACTAAAAAAGGCATATTAACAGCGCATCAAATTGGTGGTCGTGTATTTTATCTTCGTACTGACGTTGAAAATGCAATAGTTAAACTTAAAAACTAATTGTATGGCAACGCAAACACCTCAACCAGTAACCCACGTTTACAAAGAAATTAACGCAGGGAAATATAAGAGCGTTAAACATTACGAACTACAAAGAACCTTAAACGGCACGCCTTTACTTTCACACTTACTAAATGTTAGTAAAGACCGAATGTGTGCCAAATCTTCGCCCTTATTTTGGGTGCAAACTCACAACGGTAAAAAATGGGTTAAACCTAGACTAACAGGATTATTTAAAACGCCTTACAAAGACACTTATAAAGGCGATGCAATGGATAAAAAACATCTAATAATCGTTAAATTTTTTGATAACTACGATTATATGATAGTGTATTACTTTAAAGATTATTACACCAAAGATTTACATTCAGTATTAAGTCTTGTAAACGCATCCATTAAAGAAACTTCAACCCTTACAAACCAATAGCACAAAAAAAAGCAAGGCGTTCAAAAACCTTGCTTTATTTGTTCAAATGTTGAGGTTATACGGCAACGCATATCCACAACCCAAAGATACTAAATTCTAATTGACAACCGACTTTATTAAAATAAAAGTAAGTAACAACGACCTGAAGCAATATTTTTGGTCGCATCCTCTTTTATACTTTCATTCAGATAGTGAGATACTTTTATTTGATAATGAAACCATACACACCAAACGCAAAAAGCAATACAACGGCATTTTATTTGAGTTCACTAAACACGCATTATATATCTATTTTAAACCTCACTACCATTTTAATAACAACTTACACAACGCAAACGATTTTAACGTCTTAAACTGCATCAATACACTTCGAGAGTTCACAGATACGTTTAAAGTAGATGCTAAAGAATTACAGATAATAAATATTGAGTTTGGGTTAAATATTGTTATTCCTAAAAGTCTAATTTGTGTTAAGGACTTTCTAACTCTTTTAACCTACCACGGACAAAACCAGTTTTATACAGATAGTAAATATTCATTTTGTAAATACAGCACCACCACAAACTGCAATGGCAAAACAAACGTTTATAAGATTATTAAATGTTATGCTAAAGGCATACAATTTCCTGAATATACCGACTTAAATACGTTTAGATTTGAAGTTAAGAGTAATCGTAAAAATTACATAGAAAGTTTAGGAATTAAAAACCTCAACGACTTACTAGAACCTAGCACTTACCAAACATTAGAAAACATCATTTTAGAGGAGTTTGACAAGATTTTAATAATAGACGACCAAGCACGACCAGGACTTTCTAAAACCAAACTAGATAACCATAACAAGAAGTTAAACCCTATTTATTGGCACAAACTATTAAACAAAAGTAAAAACGTATTTAGAAAAAATTTTAAGTTGTATTATGATACTTTAAATACGTGTGAAACTCATCTTAAAAAAGAAGTTAGAAAACTAATATTTGATAAACTGCAAGCACTAAAAAAGTGTGCCGTTTTAACACCCTACACAAAACAAAAAAAGTGTGCCGTTTTAACCTTATATAAAGATGAAATAGGCACACATTTATTTAATCGATGTTTAGTAACTGGATTAAATATATCGATGCAACGAAGTGATAGTATTTTGCTTTCACATACTGGACTAAAATACTATTACAAAACGGAACGTTTCACATTCGACCGAATTAAAAATAAATACCTTTCTACAAATTGGATTAATTCAGATTATCAAATCCAGATAAAAGAGATTGCGCACAACATTAGAAATAAACATAGTAATCTTAAAATAAGAAATAAACTAATTTACAACTCAAACCAAAAACAATTATTTTAGTAAAGTTTAGTAAACATTAAGTAAAGTTTGGTAGGTATTCGGTAAAGTTCGGTAAGTAAAATTTAAAACTTCGTTACCATCTGTTCGCACGTGTATAAAAATTAGAGTTTTTGGAGTCCATAAAAAGCAAAATAATGTCAAGGTTAGTATAAGATTAGTACAAGGTTAGTACAAGGGAATAACCCCAAGGTTACCAAAAGGATAAAAGGGCGAGGTTACAACGAGGGAATATTAATTAACAACAAGGTTACAGCAAGGATAAAACGGTAAGTTTAGGGTAAGGTCAAACTTATAAAAATATCAAGAATAGTCAAGGGTAAAAGCCAAAGTTACGGCAAGTTAACGGCAAGGGTAAAAGTTATTCTTTTAATATAGACTTCAAATCCTTATTAGAAATATGCAAATGATTTTCAGTAGTAAAATTATTGATAATCGTTTTATGAGTTCCTGAACTTGAACTATAAAAAACCTCATCGTTAGATTTCGGAAATAAAATATTTCCTATTGTCTTACCAATTAACCAACCACCACCAATAAAAAGAAAGAAAATTATTAAAATTACCATATCAAAAATTTACAAAAGGATTAATGTTTTGAATACTGTAATCTACATATAAAAAACACACTCTTTTTTAAAAGGCTGACTAAATGCTGACTAGATTAGAAACAAAAAATCCGTAAATAATTGACTAACAACTATGTTACGGATTTCTATTGTACTGAAGACGGGACTTGAACCCGTACGTCCCAAGGGACATTGGATTTTAAGTCCAACGTGTCTACCAATTCCACCACTTCAGCTTAGTTAGATTGCATTTTGCAATCCATTGGTATATTTTTACTAGGTTTAGAGCGAAAGACGGGATTTGAACCCGCGACCCTCACCTTGGCAAGGTGATGCTCTACCCCTGAGCTACTTTCGCATTATAGCAATTATTTAAATGAACGTTTGTTGTAATTGCGAGGGCAAATTTAAGACTTTTCTTAGAAAACCAAAGCCTTTTTATAAAAAAATGAAACTTTTTTTATGCGCGTTTCTTTTTCAATAACATACGCTTAATTTCATTTAGTTTCATAAGCGCTTCAACTGGTGTTAATGTGTTTATATCTGTATTTACTATTTCGTCTTTTATTTGTTCTAATAAAGGGTCATCTAAATTAAAGAAACTCAACTGCATTTCATCATTTAAGTGCTTAACCTTATCTGTTAATTCTTCACTAGAATGTGATTTCTCAAGTTGCTTTAAAATTTTATTTGCACGATGAATTACTTGTTGCGGCATTCCTGCCATTTTTGCAACATGAATACCAAAACTATGTTCGCTTCCACCTTCAACTAGCTTACGTAAAAACAACACATTATTTTTTAATTCCTTTACTGAAACATTGAAGTTTTTAATACGACTAAACGTTTCAGTCATTTCATTAAGTTCATGATAATGCGTAGCAAATAATGTTTTTGCCTTACTAGGATGCTCATGCAAATATTCGCTAATTGCCCAAGCAATAGAAATACCATCATAGGTACTTGTTCCTCTTCCAATTTCATCTAATAAGACTAAACTTCGTTCAGAAATATTATTAAGTATCGAAGCCGTTTCATTCATTTCAACCATAAAGGTCGATTCTCCCATAGAAATATTATCACTTGCTCCTACTCTAGTAAAAATTTTATCTGTAAGACCTAAATGCGCTGAATCTGCAGGAACAAAACTCCCCATTTGAGCTAATAAAACAATTAATGCTGTTTGGCGTAAAATGGCAGATTTACCAGACATATTTGGACCAGTAATCATTATGATTTGTTGCTGATCACGATCTAAACAAACATCATTAGCGATATAGGGTTCACCATGAGGCAATTGTTTTTCTATAACTGGATGTCTTCCGTTTTTAATATCTAAAACAAACGAATCATCAATATTTGGTCTTGAATATTTGTTTTCTGAAGCCAATTGTGTAAAACCACACAAACAATCTAACTCGCCAATTAAAGCCGCATTTTTTTGTACTGGTTTTATAAATTGAAGCATCCAATTAACCAACTCTGTAAACAGTTGTTGCTCAATAATAGAAATACGCTCTTCGGCTCCAAGAATTTTTGCTTCATACTCTTTAAGTTCTTCAGTAATATAACGCTCAGCATTTACCAAGGTTTGCTTACGAATCCATTCTTGAGGCACTTTATCTTTATGTGTATTTCTAACTTCTATATAATAGCCAAATACGTTGTTAGATGCGATCTTAAGCGATGTAATTCCTGTACGCTCACTCTCACGTTCTAACATTTTATCGAGATAATCTTTTCCAGAAAAAGCCAAAGCTCTTAATTCTTTTAACTCAGAAGAATAATCTGAAGAAATTGTATTTCCTTTTAAAATATTAACTGGTGCATCTTCATTAAGCGTCGCTTTAATTCGTTCTCGCAAGTCTTCACATAACGCTAAGGCATCACCAATGTGCTGCAATGCAGGGTTTTTAGTTTGTGTTGTTAATGCTTTTATAGGTTCAATTGCTTCTAAAGCATTTTTTAATTGTATAACTTCTCTCGGACTAATTTTAGCAGTAGCCACTTTAGAAATTAAGCGCTCTATATCACCTATTTTATTGATATGATTTTGAATTCTTTGCAATACAACTGCATCATCTAAAAGATATTCTACAACATCATGTCGTTGGTGTATTTTATTTAAATCGACTAAAGGCAAAGCCAACCATCGTTTAAGTAAACGTCCTCCCATTGGAGAGATAGTTTTATCAATAACATCTATCAAAGTGACAGCATTTTGATTGGTTGACTGATATAACTCTAGGTTTTTAATAGTAAAACGGTCCATCCAAACATGCTCATTTTTTGTTACACGTTGTATTGATGTTATATGCTGAAGTTTATGATGTTGCGTTTCGCTTAAATAATGTAAAATAGACCCTGAAGCTACAATACCTTCAAATAAATCATCAACCCCAAAACCTTTTAAAGATTTGGTTTTAAAATGCTTGAGTAAAGTTTCGTTAGCATAATCATCTTGAAATACCCAATCTTCGAGATAAAATGTATGAAAATTTATTCCGAAAGTTTTTTCAAATTCTAGACGTTTAGGTTTTGCAATTAAAACTTCACTAGGTCTAAAATTTTGAAGCAGTTTATCGACATACTCTGCATTGCCTTGAGACATAAAAAACTCACCTGTTGATACATCTAAAAAAGATACTCCAATATTATTGAATACTGAGCCTGCCGAAGTACCAAAATAAACTGAAGCTAAAAAGTTGTTGGTTTTTGAATGTAATATATCATCATTTAAAGCAACACCAGGCGTTACAAGTTCTGTTACGCCTCGTTTTACTATCGTTTTTGTTTGTTTTGGATCTTCTAATTGATCACAAATAGCAACACGCTCACCAGCTCTAACTAGTTTAGGCAAATACGTGTTTAATGAATGATGTGGGAAACCTGCCAACTCAGTTTCTGTTTCACTTCCTGCACCACGTTTGGTTAAAATAATACCTAAAATTTTTGATGTCTTTATAGCATCAAAGCCAAAGGTTTCGTAAAAATCACCAACTCTAAATAATAATAATGCATCAGGATACTTGACCTTAATAGCATTATACTGCTTCATTAAAGGGGTTTCTTTTTTTACTTTTTTAGCCAATGTTAATGTGGTTTTTAAATATTATTTTTGTCTACTCAATAAGGGTTGCTAATGTAACTATTATTTGATGTTTTATAAAACACATAACTCACAAGTTATCTACAATTTTTAATAACCATCTGTCATACTGAGCGCAGTCGAAGTATCTAAATTAGAGATTCTTCATTACATTCAGAATGACATTATATTAAACACAGTATGCGTAAACTAAAAAACAGCGAATTAGAACGATTAAGTGTTGATGACTTTAAAAGCTCTCAAAAAACACCGCTAATTATTATACTTGATAATATTAGAAGTTTAAATAATATTGGATCGGTATTTAGAACGAGTGATGCGTTTTTGGTTGAAAAAATTTACCTCTGCGGTATCACTGCAACACCACCTCATAAAGACATTCATAAAACTGCTTTAGGAAGTACAGACACTGTAAATTGGGAATACGCCAAAAACACATTAGATCTTATTACTAAACTCCAAGCTAAAAACGTAAAAATAGCTGCAATAGAACAAGCCGAAAATGCCATCATGCTCAATAGTTTTAAACCTGAAGCGAATACAACATATGCCTTAATATTTGGCAACGAAGTAAAAGGCGTTGCTCAAGATGCTGTGAGTGCTAGCGATTTGGTTATAGAAATTCCACAGTTTGGCACTAAACATTCGCTTAATATTTCGGTGAGTTGTGGCGTGGTAGTTTGGGATATATTCTCAAAGTTGAAAATGTAATCTAACTTGATTCTAAACCTTAAAAAATATAACTTCGCTTATCGCAAGATATAGACAATTAAAAAAGTCCATATCAATAAAGTTGACAATAATTTAAACAAAATTATAATGAAACAAATACCTACAATTAAAAAAGGAATTTTTATCTTATTTATTCTAATTTCAAATTATTCATTCTCACAATTTTATTATTTCCATAGAGGGAATTCTGAAAACGTAATTATTGGGTTCAAATATCAAGACAATTACTACGATGCAAGCCCAAAAGGATTAAAAAAATTCATAAATGAAGTTGAAATGTCGAATAATCTAAAAAATGATTTGCTTAATCAGGCTAATAAAATCAAAACAAATAAAACTATCTCTGATATAGCTTTTTATGGTGGTTTTGGTGCTGGTGCTGGAATTATGATTAGTGAAGCCTTAAGTGTTGATGATGGAGAACAAATGAAATCTAGTACTCTTTTCACAGGACTTGGAGTTGCAGCACTTGGAGGAATTATTAATTGGATAATAAAACCCAAAAAGAAAGATTATTATAATTTTATAAATACATTTAATAACGGTAAAAAAGAAAACAAAATAAAAGTAGGCTTCAAAATAGACTATACTGAACAAATGAATTACGGAATAGCAATCTCATTCTAAAAACTATTGCTAACAATGTATAACCGCAATTACGACGGATTCGACTACGCCCAAATCCACTCAGAATTGCTAACGTCTGTGCTAAACCGAAAAATAATAACTTAAAATCCGTAACTGACGGTTATAAGAGACCGACAAGCGTAACACTAGTTTTTATTGTAAAAAACCAAAAATCACTTTACAGACACCCAAACATCTTCTTCAATGTTTTGTAGGTCTTTACTATAATTTTCATTTAAAATTTCAAAATGTGCTCTAGTATCTAATTCGTAGTTTGAATTTGGTAGCCAGTCTTCAAAAATATATTGTCTGCTTTTAGAGAAGTCTTGTACAGAGCCTTTATAGGTAAAGACAGCATATGTTCCGCCTTTAATAGTAAACGTATCCATGTCTTCTGGCACATCATTAAAATTAGTTACCTCAACACCAACCCATTTTTGAAAGTCTAAATTAGGTGTCATTGCAGTAATGCGTTCATTATAATTTTGAATAGAAAATACATGTTTCCCAATACGAGATACAACCTCATGTCGCCTTGGCATAAATTGTCTTGCTAATGCTCCAGTTTTTGGACCAATAGTTATAAACGGCATCATATCGTGCATGCCTATAACTTTAATATCTAGTATATGTTCAATTCTATGTTTCATAATGTTATAGCTTAAACTATCATTTTGTATGTAGATTTATAATGCTTAATGGATTCCGTATCAAGTACGGAATGACAAATTTATTTAACTACAAATTTCGCCTAACAACCAAAGATAGTCTTTACGGTTTTTTACAAAATCACGATCTGAGATATCTATAATCTTAACATTAAGCTCAGTTTGATTTTTTAAAAAATCTAAATACCCAGAATTGATTTTTTCTAGATATTCGCTTTCAATATTTTGCTCATAATCTCTACCTCTTTTTTTAATGTTCTCTTGCAAACGCTCTGTATTCTGGTATAAATACACATACAATTCTGGTTTTGCAATATCCTTATACATTAAATAAAAAAGCTTTCTGTAAAGTTTAAACTCATCTTCTTGTAATGTGATTTTAGAAAAAATCAGCGATTTATAAATATCATAATCGCTTACAATAAAGTCTTTAAATAAATCGAGTTGGGATAAATCGTCTGTAATTTGCTGATAGCGATCCGCCAGAAAAGACATTTCTAGCGTAAAGGCGTAACGCTGTGGCTCATCATAAAACTTTGGTAAAAAAGGATTATCTGCAAAACGTTCTAAAATTAATTTAGCATTAAAGTCTTGTGCAATTTTATTTGACAGGCTGGTTTTTCCTGCGCCAATATTACCTTCAATAGCAATATAATTATAGTTTGAAAAACTAAATTGCTTACTTGGGTTTTTCAACCAAATCTTAATAGGTTCTACTTCACTTTTATCATCACATTCAGCTAAAAGCTCGGCTACAGATTTACCAAATTTTGAATGTTCAAACTTTGAAGCAATATCATACAATGGCTGTAAAACAAACTTGCGTTTATGTAATTCTGGATGTGGTACCTGAAGTGATTTCGTTTTTATAACCTCGTCGTTAAAAAACAGAATATCTAAATCTATTGTTCTTGCCTCGTATGCTTTTGAGTTTGTTCGCTCACGACCCAAACGCACTTCAAGACTTAATAACTTTTCAAGCACGTCTTGAGCACTGTATTCGGTTTCAAGATGAATACAGGTGTTTAAAAAATCGTCGCCATCAAACCCTAAAGCTGGTGTATTATAAACTTTAGAAATGATTTGCACTTTACCTATTTCATAAAATATTAAATCTACAGCATCTTGCAGATGTTTTAATCTGTCACCTTTATTGCTGCCTAGAGATACGTAAACGTGGTTAGGTTGGTTCATAATCAATGCCAAAATAAAGAAAAGAAATTTTAATAGTTTATATTTACTTTACCTATTTATTCACAATTTTAAATGACACTAAAAGACAAACTTGCTGCACAACGTATCTATCTCTTTTTAGCTGCGCTTTTTATTACATCTCTGGTTGTTTCTAATTTAATTTTTCAGAAGTTTTTTTATTGGTATCCTTTAGACATTGAAATTTTTGGAACAAAGCTTTTCGAAATTTCTGTTGGTATTTTACCTTATCCAATCACTTTTTTAATTACAGATTTAATTAGTGAAATCTATGGCAAAAAACGAGCAAACCAAGTTGTAGTTGCTGGTATTTTTGCATCTCTATTTTCTTTGCTTATTATTTTGGTAGCAGATAATGTACCAGCCACGAGTTGGTCGCCTGTTAAAGATGATATGTTTTCGACCGTTTTTGGCAACTCAGCAATTGCTGTTTTTGCAAGCATGATGGCTTATTTGCTAGCTCAATTTGTAGACATACAAATTTATCATTTTTGGAAACGTTTAACTAAAGGAAAACATCTTTGGTTAAGGAATAATTTTTCGACATGGTTGTCTCAATTTGTAGATACCTTAACTATTTTATTGCTGCTTTGTTCTTTTGAAATAATTGCTTGGAATAAATTTAGCGGATTGCTCATTGCTGGATTTTTATTTAAAGTTTTAGTTGCTGCATTTGACACGCCATTTTTATATTTAGGTGTTTTTCTATTCAGAAAACGTTTCAATCTTAAGGTCAATGAAGAAATTGACCTCATTTAAAAACTACTAAAGTTTTACTAATTTTTATGGTTAGTAGACTATAACTATATTTTGTACGTATATATTTACACAACTATATGATTACCACTTTCGTGGCAATGAAAAATAAAATAACTCAATGAAGAAAGCACTAAAGATAATTGGCATCTCTATACTCATTATATTCTTTTTACTCTTAGCAATTCCGTTTGCATTTCAATCGCAAATAAAAAACATGGTCAAGACTTTTATTAATGAAAATCTTAATGCTAATGTTGAATTTAGTGATGTGAGTTTAAGTCTAATTCGTAGTTTCCCAAAAGCACATGTTGCAGTTGATGATTTGGTAATTACAAACTTTAAACCTTTTGAAGGCGAAACTTTAGCTACTGCAAAAAGCATTGCTTTTACGATGTCTGTAAACGAGTTATTTAAAACATCGAGTGATGAGCCTATAATTGTAAATTCTATAGCTATAGACGAAGCTTTACTTACACTTAAAACAAACACTTTAGGAAATAATAATTACGATATCACTAAAGAAAAACCAAATACTGATGCAAGCCAAAGCGAAAATCCTGGTTTCTCATTTAGTATTGAAGACTATAGTATCTATGATAGCGCACTAACTTATTTAGACGATAGCTCAAAAACTCAGATTTATATTTCTGAACTCAACCATTCTGGAAAAGGAACCTTTGGTGGTGCAACATCTGAGTTAAATACAAAAACAAGCGCCAATGTAAGTATGCGTATTGATAGTACTACATATCTAAATAATAACACTATTAAACTTGACGCCTTAATTGGTCTCGATCTAAACAACCAGAAATATAGCTTTAAAGACAACAAAGGCTACATAAATCAATTGCCTCTAGAGTTTAAAGGCTATGTTCAGCAATTAGAAAACGGACAAGATATAGACATTACTTTTGAAAACCCAGAATCGTCATTTAAAGATTTTCTAGCAGTAATTCCTGAAAGCTATTCAAAAAATATTGAAGATGTAGAAACTTCTGGCGACTTTAAAGTTAATGGCATCATAAAAGGATTGGTTTCAGATGAAACAATTCCGACTTTAGATATTAATGTAATATCAAATAATGCTTCATTTAAATATCCAGATTTACCAAAACGTGTAGAAAACATTTCGATTAATACCTCTATAAAAAACACTACAGGTAAAGCTGATGATACCTTTGTTGATATAAAAACATTAGATTTTAAAATAGACCAAGATGTTTTTAAATCTTCGGCAACTATAAAAAATCTAACCAAAAACATGTTGGTTAATGCTAATGTTGATGGCACACTAAACTTAGGAAACATTACAAAAGCATATCCTATAGAATTAGACAAAGAACTCAGTGGTATATTAAAAGGAAAACTGAATACATCTTTTGATATGAATGCCATTGAAACCAATGCTTACGAACGCATAAAAAATAGTGGTAACATTAGTGTTGATAATTTTATATTCTCATCTGAAGACATTGTAAATCCTATACATATTAGTAAGGCAGACATGACTTTTAAACCAAAAGTGGTTACTCTAAATCACTTTGATGCCAAAACAGGAACTAGTGATTTTAAAGCTACAGGAACCATCAATAATCTACTTGGGTTTTTATTAAGTGATAGCAAACTTCAAGGTAATTTTAATGTTGACTCTAATAACTTTCTTGTAAGTGATTTTATGGTTGAAGACGAAACTGCTTCAACAAATAATAAAACGACATCAGACACTGAATCTCTAAAAATTCCAGATTTTTTAGATTGTACAATCAATGCCAATGCAAAAACAGTTGTCTATGATAATTTAAATTTAAAAGATGTAAAAGGTGTACTCTTAATAAAAGATCAACAAGCTACCCTTAAAAATATGACCTCAAGTATATTTGATGGTGTTTTAGCTATTACAGGAAATGTATCTACAAAAACAGACACACCAACGTTTGACTTAAATCTTGGTGCAGATAACTTTGATATTTCTAAATCGTTTAAAGGTTTAGATCTTTTACAAAACTTGGCTCCAATAGCAAAATTGTTTCAAGGAAAACTTAATACCACTATACATTTAACCGGAACTTTAGATGAAGAATTTTCACCTAATTTAAGTTCGGTTTCTGGTGATGCTTTAGCAGAATTGTTGACCACACAAATTAATGCAAACAAAGGCGAATTGTTTAATAAACTTGAAGGCGCATTAAGTTTTATAGATTTTGATAAACTAAACTTAAAAGACCTTAAAACAAAATTACAATTTGCAAATGGTAAGGTTAATGTTAAGCCTTTTCAGCTTAAATACGAAGATATTGCTATTGAAGTTTCCGGTTCACATGGTTTTGATAAATCACTCGCTTACAATGCTGTTTTTAATGTGCCAGCAAAATATTTAGGAAGTGAAGTAAATCAACTTATTGGAAAAATTGATGATGCCGAGGTTAGTAAAATTACAATACCTGTAACTGCAAATATTACAGGAAGCTATACAAGCCCTAAAGTACAAACAGATTTAACTAGTGGTATTTCTAATTTAACAAACCAGCTTATTGAAATTCAAAAGCAAAAATTAATCAATCAAGGTACAGGTAAGGTTAAAGATTTACTAGGCGACTTATTAGGAAGCAAATCAAATACTACCAAAACAGATTCAACAAAAACAAACACCCAAACAGACCCAATAAAAACAGGTGTTAAAAATATATTAGGAGGTTTGCTTGGTGGTAAGAAAAAGAAAAAAGATAGTATTGATTAGCTGTTAGCTGTTAGCTGTTAGCTGTTAGCTGTTAGCTGTTAGCTGTTAGCTGTTAGCGAAATAAAAAGTGGCTTCATTAAAACTAAAATATTTATACTATTTACCGATTAAGCAATTAATTTTTAAGGTTTAGTAGTGCTATCTCAAATAGTTATATTACCTTTGTGCCACATTTTTTAAATGCATTAAGGGAAACCTTTATCAAACAGAACATTATTTAAAACATATATATGCTTAAAATTATCATTAAAGAAGGCGAAAATATAGAACGTGCTTTAAAACGTTACAAGAGAAAACACCGTAACATTAAAGTAATGCAAAACCTTAGAGAAAATCAGTTTTTCACAAAACCTTCTGTAAAAAGAAGACGTGAGATTCAAAAAGCAAATTATATTCAAGGGTTAAGAGACCAAGAGAATATCTAGTAGCTTTTTCTCAACCGTATATTAAAGTCATATCTAATTTTTAGATATGACTTTTTGTTTTTATATAATTCGTTGTAAGCTTTTTCACTTATTACTACAAAAGGTTTATGCTAACATTATGAGATAGTAATATCAACCACCAAACCTTCATTAGCTCTAATATTAAACACTGTTTGGTCTTCAAAAATTAAATACTGCCCTTTTATGCCAACAAGTTTTCCGGTATAGCTAGGTGTCTTTTTTAAATTTAAACTTTTAGGCTTTTCTGGATATTGATTTACAGGAAACTCTATATGCGTTTCTGTATTAGTTTCTATAAAATAGTCTTTAGCTTCTTCTGGTATATAAGATTTTAGTCGCTCTCTCCATGCTATTAAATTCTCATCTTCAATATCATTTTTAAGCATTTTTCGCCAATTGGTTTTATCTGCTACATAATTTTTAAGAGCCACTTCTGTAATACCAGCAAGATATCTGTTTGGCACTTCAACAATTTCAATAGCTTCATGAGCACCTTGATCAATCCAACGCGTTGGCACTTGGCTTTTTCTAGTAACACCAACTTTTACATTACTAGAATTTGCAAGGTAAACGATATGAGGTTGCAGTTGCACTTTCTTCTCATAGGCTAAATCTCTATCCTCTTTATCTAAATGCGCTGTGCTTAATTCTGGTCGCATAATCCAATCTGCTGCTTGAGGTATATCATAAAAACATTGTTTATCAAAACCTTGTCTATAAATTGGTTTATCTAAACCACAGTTTAAACATTGATACTTAACAAATTGAATACCTATAGTTTTACCAATAAGCTGATTTATATTTAAAAAATCATTTTCAAACACTAAGTAGTATTGAATTGGTTCTGCAAACTCAGTTTCCATTTTTGTTAAAACGCCTTGGTAGGTCATAAAAAAAAGTGTTATTTTTAGTTTTTAAAGATACTATAAATATGCCGATTCCCTTAGTAAATTCTATTGCTTCATGGTTCTTAAAAAAGCGATTTCATCAAATAGAATTGTTTTTAAAGTATCCTAATGAAGTGCAAAACGAATTACTTTTAGATCTAATCTCTACAGCTAAGGATACTGAGATTGGTAAACAATATGAGTTTAGTTCTATAAAAGATTATAAAACCTTTGCCGAGCGTGTTCCTGTTTCTTCTTATGAAGACTATCAAGATGTTATAGAACGTTCTCGAAGAGGTGAGCATAATATTTTTTGGCCGCAACCTATAAAATGGTTTGCAAAATCTAGCGGAACCACAAATGCTAAAAGTAAATTTATCCCTGTAAGCAGTGAGTCTTTAGAAGATTGTCATTACGCAGCAAGTAAAGATTTGCTTTGCATGTACCTAAACAATAATGAAGATTCTCAACTTTTTACTGGCAAAAGTTTGCGCCTTGGTGGAAGCAAGGAGTTATATGAAGAAAACGGAACTGTATTTGGCGACCTCTCAGCTATACTTATAGACAACATGCCATTTTGGGCAGAATTTAGTAGTACGCCTAGTAGTAAAGTATCTCTAATGAGTGATTGGGAGCATAAAATGCAAGCTATTGTTAACGAAACCATAAATGAAAACGTTACTAGTCTTGCTGGTGTTCCGTCTTGGATGCTCGTATTACTTAATAATGTTTTAGAAACTACAGGTAAAAACAGTGTATTTGACATTTGGCCTAATCTTGAAGTGTATTTTCATGGCGGTGTAAGTTTTGTGCCTTATGTAGATCAATACAAAGCCATTTTACCTAAACCTGATTTTAGATACTACGAAATCTACAATGCTTCTGAAGGATTCTTTGCAATACAAGATCAAAATAGTTCGAGTGAATTATTATTGATGTTAGACTACGGCATTTTTTATGAGTTTATTCCTATGAATACATACGGAAGTGAGTCTGAAAAAGTAATTCCTTTAAGCGAAGTAAAAATCAACAAAAACTACGCTGTTATTATTACGACCAATGCTGGTCTATGGCGTTATAAAATTGGAGACACTATTCGTTTTACATCAATAAAACCATATCGTATAAAAGTATCTGGAAGAACAAAACATCACATTAATGCTTTTGGGGAAGAGCTTATTATTGAAAATGCCGAAAATGCATTAAAAAATGTATGTCAAAAAACCCAGTCTGAAATTGTAGACTATACTGCTGCACCAATTTTTATGAGTGGAAAAGAAAAAGGCGCTCATGAGTGGTTAATTGAGTTTAAAAAGCCACCGCAAGACATTAATCATTTTAATCAATTATTAGACACTGCATTAAAATCATTAAACTCAGATTACGAAGCTAAACGCTTTAATAATATCACGTTAAATATGCCTAAAGTACATATTGCTAGAGAGCGTTTATTTTACGATTGGTTAAAGCATCATAACAAACTTGGTGGCCAACATAAAATACCTCGTTTGTCTAATAACCGCGAATATATTGATGAACTATTACATCTAAATTCATGATTTTTAACTGATTTTTTATCCTTTTCAATCTTTTGCCGAGTATTAGTAAACTTTTATCTAAAAAAAACACTAAAATTCTTCATCTAAACATTTAGGTTCTAAATTTAAAAATCTTTAATCCTAAATCCCTCAAATATGAAAACTGCAGCCCTCAGTATGTTTACAACTCTACTTTTATTTGTTGTATTATCTGTATCTAATAACAAAACCAATTCGACAAACAACTCTTCTACAAATACCGATCAGCTAAATGAAAGTGGTCTAAAATTTTATGTTCACAACTCAGATGTAAACACAAAATATACCGAATTAGCATCAACTGTTTTTAGAAACAAACTCATTTTAGTGTCTTCAAAAAAAATAGGTGGTCTTGGTAGCGGCATTGACAAAAACACAAATGAACCGTTTACCGAATTGTTTTGCCTAGACCTAAACAGTTATGGTACTGTATCAAATCCTCTACTATTTTCTAGAATTATAAATACAAAAGGAAACGAAGGTCAAATTGCTTTTTCTCCAGATGAACGAACTATGTATTTTACAAGAAGCTCAAGAGACAACTCAAAAAATTATCAATTATATAAAACTGTTTTAGAAAAAGATTCTAACGGAAAATGGATTAACGAGCAAGAACTTTATATAAGTAGTGCTAATTACTCAATAGAAAACCCCCATATTACAGCAGATGGAAAGCAACTCTATTTTTCTTCTAATATGCCAGGTTCTTATGGAGGTTACGATCTTTATGTTTCAGATATAAATGAAGATGGTTTATTAGGTGAGCCAAAAAATTTAGGAGAGATGATAAATACGAGTTTAGATGATAAATTTCCACATCTTTCTAAAGATGGAAAAAAATTATTTTTCTCATCTAAAGGGCATAATACTATTGGAGGCTTTGATGTTTTTGTTAGCAATATTGTATTTAACACTTATAAATCACCTCGAAATTTAGGAACCGGAGTAAACTCTAGTGATGATGAAGTTGCTTTTCTTTTTATAAATGAAGACAAAGGTTTTTTCTCATCTAATAAAAATAATGCACAAGGTAGTTTTGATTTGTACCGATTTAAAGCTAATACCATTTATCAAAATATAGAAGGTATTATTGTAAATGATGTAGACCAGCCAATATCTAACGCTACAATATTATTGCTTGATGAAGAAGGTAATGAGATAGAACGACAAACCACAGGAATTGATGCATATTATAACTTTAAAATAAAAGCTTTTGAAAATTACTCGTTAAAAATACTAAAAAGTGGTTTTGAAAATTCTGAATTTGTATTTTCTGCAAATCAACATGAACAAAAAACATATAAAGAGATTCATAAATTGTCTGAAACTAGCTCAGTAATTACTAAAAAATAATGTCTGTTTTTTATAATATCGATGAACTACATTGTAAAACTACCACATAACGAGTATTTACGAGTGTTCGTCCAAAACTAAGTTTAGTCGTTTTATTCTTACATAAATGCTACTATATTTACAGAAGTAATCCCAATAAAATAATGTCTTTGGAGTTATTAAAATTTTAAAGATAACAGCATACAATATTAGTTTACAAAATTGTTTTGCAATATTAATTTAAATCCGAATAAATAAAAACCACTCAAAAAGAGTGGTTTTATTTTTTCTATTAGCAAATTATATTTTAAGTCTAAGACACAGCCTTAAGCTTTTTAAGTGTTGTTTTTGTAAGCTTAGTTTCTGCATATGATTTAGTAACATTAAGTTTCTTTTCATCTGCACTAGGCATCTCAAACATGGCGTCTGTTAGAATCTCTTCGCAAAGTGAACGTAAACCTCTTGCGCCTAATTTATACTCAATAGCCTTTTTAACAATAAAATCTAAAGCACCTTCGGTAATAGTGAATTCTATTTCATCCATTAAGAATAACTTCTTGTATTGTTTAATAATTGCATTTTTAGGCTCAGTTAAAATAGCTCTTAATGTATTTGCATCTAACGGATCCATATGCGTTAATACAGGAAGTCTTCCTATAATTTCTGGTATTAAACCAAAATCTTTTAAATCTTTTGGAATAATGTATTGTAAGATATTATCGTTATCTACTGCCTCATCTATTTTTGAAGCACTATAACCAACCGCTTGCATATTTAATCGTTTTGAAATAACGCGCTCTATACCATCAAATGCACCACCAGCAATAAATAAAATATGCTCGGTATTTACTTCTATAAACTTTTGGTCTGGATGCTTACGACCACCTTTTGGCGGCACATTAACAACAGTTCCTTCTAATAACTTTAATAATGCTTGTTGTACGCCTTCACCAGACACATCACGCGTTATTGATGGATTGTCACTCTTACGCGCAATTTTATCTATCTCATCAATAAAAACGATACCCTTTTCTGCCTTTTCTAAATTATAATCTGCAGCTTGTAATAAACGTGTTAGTATACTTTCTACATCTTCTCCAACATATCCAGCCTCAGTTAATACTGTTGCATCTACAATAGCTAAAGGAACATTTAACATTTTTGCAACCGTTTTTGCCATTAAGGTTTTACCTGTTCCTGTTTGCCCAACCATTATGATGTTACTCTTTTGTATTTCAATATCATCATCTGTTGGTGGCTGCAATAAACGTTTGTAATGATTATATACAGCAACAGACATCACTTTTTTGGTATATTCTTGACCAATTATATATTCGTCTAAAAACGTTTTTATTTGCAGTGGTTTTCTTAGCATTAGTTCTGAAGACAACTCAGTGTTTCCACTTTGTTTAGATTCCTCAATAACAATACCATGTGCTTGCTCAATGCAGCGATCACAAATATGTGCATCTAAACCTGCAATTAACAAATTGGTTTCTGGTTTTTTTCTACCACAAAACGAACATTCTAATTCTTCCTTTGCCATTCTCTTTAGTTAAAAGTGAAAAGTTAAAAGCGATAAGTTTATAGGAAAACTCTTGGTATATCCCTTTTAACTTAAATCACTACTTTTTTATTTTTCTAGTTACGAGCTAGTACTTCATCAATCATACCATACTCAAGCGCTTTATCTGCTTTCATCCAGTAATCACGATCACTATCTTCATAAACTTTGTCGTATGATTGCCCTGAATGTTTACTAATTATTTTATAAAGTTCTTCTTTTAATGTTAAAATCTCTCTAGCAGTAATTTCAATATCACTAGCTTGGCCTTGGGCACCTCCTAAAGGTTGGTGAATCATGACACGAGAATGTGTTAATCCGCTACGTTTTCCTTTTGCTCCAGCGCACAATAAAACTGCTCCCATTGAAGCCGCCATTCCTGTACAAATTGTTGCTACATCTGGTTTAATAAATTGCATTGTATCATAAATACCCAATCCAGCATAAACACTTCCTCCTGGCGAATTGATATATATTTGAATATCTTTTGATGCATCTGTACTTTCTAAAAACAATAATTGTGCTTGAATAATATTTGCAACTTGATCATTAATTGCTGTTCCCATAAAAATGATACGATCCATCATTAATCTAGAAAACACATCAAAAATTGCAATATTCATTTGACGCTCTTCAATAATGTTTGGCGTTAAACTTTGTGGATACATACTACTCATTATTTTATTATAATATGTACTGCTTATCCCTTGGTCTTTTATTGCAAATTTTTCAAATTCTTTTCCGTAATCCATATATTTTTTTGAATGATTTAATATTAAATAAAAAGCGTAAAACTGTACAGTTTTACGCTCTAAATATACTAATTTATTATGTAATGACGATACCAGTTGCTCTTTAAGCTTACAGTAATAAAACGCACTTTTCACTTTCTATTTCAATAGAAAAAGAAACCGTAACTAAGGCTATGCTTTATTTTTATATTTCATATAAAATAAAAATCATCATTTTCCTTTACAGCAAAGCTAAATAGCAACTGGTATTAACTGTAAAACTCTTTAACAAAATCGTCGTAAGTAATCTCTTTTACTTTCAAGTTTGCTTCTTTTTTATACAAGTCTAATAATTTTTGACTCATTAACTGCTCAGACAAACGTTTTACTTCGTCTTTATTCGATAAAATTCTTGAGGCAATGCCATCTAATTCTTCATCTGAAGAATTCATTTGACCAAACTGCGCCATTTGTACTTTTATCATTTCTCTAGCATGAGCTTTTAAATCGTCAAACGATACTTGAAGACCATGTTTTTCAATTAATTTACCTTCAATTAATTGGTAACGCATACTTTTTTCAGACTTTTCATATTCTTCTTTAGCTTGATCTGCATCAATAACTTCTTCGCCTGCTGTTTGCATCCATTTTTGTAAAAATGAAGCTGGTAAGTCGAATTTTGTGTTTTCAACCAAACTCTCAGTTACATCATTTAATAACTTTTGATCACCTTGTTGTGCAAATTGTTTTTCTGAATCTTCTTTAATTTTTTCTTTAAGCTCAGTAACAGAAGTTACAGTTCCTTTTCCGAATAACTTATCGAATAATTCTTGATCTAAGTCTGCTAATTCTCTTGAGTTAATTTCGTTTATTGTAAAATTAACTTCTATATCTAATCCATGAGCATCATCATGAGACACTTTTAAAAAGGTCATTAAATCATGATCATCGTTAAATAATTTTTTAGTTTTTAAAGTTACAACGTCTCCAACTTTAGCACCAATAAATTGTTTCTGGGTAGTTTTACCTTTAAACTTATCTAGCGTAATCATCGTTGAATTGTTAATCTCTTTTTCTGCATTTTCAAAAACACCAGTAATTTCTGAATCTTTTGCTACTACAGTTTCAGAAACAATTTTACCATATTGTTTTCTGATATGCTCTACTTGATTGTCTAGCATTTTATCATCTGCAACAATATTATATTGTGTGATTGCTTTTTTGCTTTTTAAGTTTACTTCAAACTCAGGAGCTAATCCTAATTCGAACTCAAATGAAAACGCATCGGCATCCCAATCTAAATCATCTTGTGGTTTTGGTAATGGATTACCTAAAACATCTAGCTTTTCTTCGGTTAAATATTTGTTTAACGCTTCTTGCAAAAGTTTATTAACCTCATCTACCAATACGGCTTTTCCGTATTGCTTCTTCACCATAGACATTGGTACATGACCTTTTCTAAAACCTGGAATATTTGCAGATTTACGGTAATCTGTTAATATTTGCTCTACTTTATCGCTATAATCTTCTTTAGCGATATCTACTTTTACAACTGCATTTAATGCATCAATGTTTTCTCTTGTAATATTCATTATTCTATACTATGAAATGAGTTTCCTATAATTTCCCTTTAAACTAAAAGGCTATTTAACGAATTCTATCTGACCGCTATTAAAAATAAAACGAACCGATAAAAATTGGGCTGCAAAAATACAACTTTTTTTGCAACCCAACAAGGTTTTAAATTGGTGAATATTAGTCTATTTCTTATCTGCTTTTAAAACTGAATATAATATGGATTGGAGTACACATAATAATATACTAAACAGCATTGCCATCCATATACTGCTTACAGAAAATCCATCAATTAGTTTATCGGCTAATAAAACAATAAGAGCATTTATAACTAGCATAAATAAACCTAGCGTTACAATAGTAATTGGTAGTGTTAAAATTACTAAAACTGGTTTTACTAAAAGATTTAATATAGATAATACAACAGCTACTATTATTGCAGTGGTATAGCTGTCTACATAAATACCATCTAACAATTTAGAGAGAACAACAACCGCAACTGCATTTAATAAAAGTCTAATTATTAGCTTCATAATAATAAAATTTATATCTAAAGATACTATTCTGTAATGAAATGTAAAACTTCATTGAAAAAATCAGCAGGGTTTTCTGCATGCAACCAATGGCCTGCATTACTGATAGTTTTAATGCTTGAGTTTGCAAAATGACGGTTTATAAGTATTTCGTCACTTACTGCAATATACTCAGACTTATCACCTCTTAAAAACAATGTTGGCTTGTTAAATTTTGCATGTATTGGCAAGGCTTCACCAACTTCTGCAACATTATCTTTTAGCACATCTAGATTAATACGTAATGCTAATTGCCCTTTCTCTATCCAATATAAATTTTTAAGTAAAAACATACGTGTCCCAACTTCAGAAACATAATTTGACAACACTTTGTCTGCTTCTCCTCTACTTTTTAATACATTAAAATCTAATGCGCTTAAGCCTTCTAATATAGCATCATGATGTATTGGATAAAATCGTGGAGAAATATCTGCGACAATTAATTTTGAAACTAATTCTGGATATTCTGTAGCAAACAACATTGCAGTTTTTCCTCCCATAGAATGTCCAAGAAGAATGATGTCTTTTAAACTATGCTCATTACAATACGTTTTTAAATCCTCTACTAAAACCTCATAGTTAAAGGTTTGGTCATGAAAACTACGCCCATGATTACGCTGATCTATTAAATGCACTTCTAGGTTTTGTTCGCTAAACTTTTTACCAAGTGTTTTCCAATTATCACTCATGCCTAAAAACCCATGAAGAATTACAAAAGCCTGACCTTCTCCAAATATATTTGAATGTAAATGCATTATTTTAATTTATGAAGATACATTTGAATTACATTTTCGATACCTAAGTATAAACTTTCAGAAATTAAAGCGTGACCTATTGAAACCTCCAATAATCCTGGAATATGGTCTTTAAAAAACTTAATGTTTTCTAAAGACAAATCGTGTCCTGCATTAATTCCTAGTTCAAGTTCATTGGCTAATTCCGCACATTTTGTATAAGGTACTATAGCGTCTTTATTTCCCAAGCCATATTGATGCGCAAAAGCTTCTGTATATAGTTCAATACGATCAGTTCCGGTAGCTTTCGCTCCTTCAATTTGCTTAACCTCTGGATCTACAAATATTGAGGTTCTAATTCCGTTTTGTTTAAAAGCTTTAATAACATCAATCAAATAATCCTTATGTTTTATAGTATCCCAACCTGCATTGCTTGTTATAGCGTCTTCTGCATCTGGCACCAAAGTTACTTGCGTAGGTTTTACTTCTAAAACCATATCTATAAATTGTTGTATTGGATTACCTTCTATATTATACTCGGTATGCACAACAGGTTTTAAATCGTAAACATCTTGATAGCGAATATGTCTCTCGTCTGGTCTTGGATGAATCGTTACACCTTGAGCACCAAAATTTTGAATATCTCTTGCAAATTGAATTAAATTTGGAACATTGCCTCCTCTAGAATTTCTTAACGTTGCAATCTTATTGATATTTACACTTAACTTAGACATATAGCATTTTTTAAAGTACAAAAATACAAAGTAGAAGATGCATTTTGTAGTTATTTTTAATTAATTTGCAAGAGATATAGAAGTATTATGCCATTACAACATTTTATAATAAACGATATAAAACCACTTACAATTGACGATAAAATAAGTGAGTTAAAATTACTTTTTAATGAATTGACTTATTCTCATATTCCTATCAAAAAAGATGGTATGTATTTAGGTTGTGTATCAGAAACTGATGCACATTGTTTTGATAATAATATTTCTATAGCTGAATGCAATTATGCTATTGAAGATTTTTTTGTTAGATCCAACACAAATTGGTTGGATGTCTTAGAAGCTTTTGCTCAAAACTCAACCAATATAATGCCTGTTTTAAGTAGTAAGAATACATATTTAGGCTATTATGAGCTTAATGATATTATTGGTTTATTTAATCAAACACCATTTTTCTCAGAACCTGGTGGTATTTTAATTGTTGAAAAAGGATTACAAGATTATTCATTTAGTGAGATAAGTCAGATTGTAGAATCTAACGACGCTAAATTTTTAGGTGCTTTTATTTCAAAAATTGAAAGTGATGTGGTACAAATAACACTAAAAATTGGCAACACTGGTTTAAATGATGTCATACAAACTTTTAGACGTTATAGCTATAATATTGTTTCTGGACATGAAGAAGATACTTACATTGAAAACCTTAAAGATCGCTCTGAGTATTTAAGAAAATACCTTAATATGTAACATGAAAATAGCTATCTACGGACAATATTACCACAACAATACACAATCGAGCATTGATACTCTTCTTAACTTTTTAGCATCTAAAAATGTTAGTGTTTACATTGAAAATGATTTTTTCAATATGGTTAAAAACAAATCAAGTATTTCTATAACTAACACACCATTTAAAACATTTAAAACTTTAGATAATACCTACGATTTATTAATTAGCATCGGTGGCGACGGAACCATTTTAAGAGCAATAACACATGTTAGAGATTTATCAATACCAATAGTAGGAATTAATACAGGACGCTTAGGGTTTTTAGCAACTATACAGAATAATCAAATTGAAGCCGCTATAGATGATATTTTAAATGGCGACTACAAAACTACTGAACGGACACTTTTATGTGTAGAAACTCAGCCTGAAAATGAAGACCTATTAGAAACTAATTTTGCACTTAACGAAATTGCAGTAAGCAGAAAGAATACAACCTCAATGATTACGGTTGAAACACATTTAAATAACGAATACCTTACTTCATATTGGGCAGATGGCTTAATTATTTCTACTCCAACAGGATCTACAGGATACTCTTTAAGTTGTGGTGGCCCAGTTATTACTCCAGATGCCAACAATTTTGTTATTACGCCTATTGCTCCTCATAATCTTAATGCAAGACCTTTTGTTATACCAGATGATACAGAAATCCGTCTAAAAATTGATGGTCGTGAAGAGCACTATTTAATTTCCTTAGATTCAAGAATTGCCACTTTGCACAACTCAACCATTGTAACAATTAAAAAAGCAGATTTTAATATAAAAATGATTGAATTAACTCACGAAAGTTTTATCGACACGCTCCGTAAAAAAATGCTTTGGGGCGAAGACAGACGCAATTAGACAATAAAACCCTATAAATACTGTTTATCTGTAATACAATTTGCCTCAAATTATAATAGGCAAATCATATTTATTATATTTGCAAACTTTTAAAAATTTATGAGGTATTTAATCTTATTTTTATTTAGTATGGTTTTATCACAAACTGCTCAATCTCAAATCTATGAAATTGGTGGTTTTGCTGGTGGAAGCAATTTTATTGGTGATGTAGGTGCCACAAATTACATTTCGCCTAACAGTCCTGCTTTAGGTCTAATTTTAAAATGGAATAGAAGTCCAAGACATTCTTGGAGAGTCTCTATAATATATGCCGATTTAGAAGGAAAAGATAGTAAATCAGATGATCCAAGACGAGTAGAAAGAGGTTATAGTTTCGATACTAGTTTACTAGAAATATCTGCTGGAATGGAATTTACATTCTTCGATTTTAACTTACACGGCAATGGCAATAAGTCAACACCTTATTTATATACTGGCATTACTGCAGCTAAACATGATAATTATTTCTTTAGTTCAACAGGTAGATATACTTCAGAAGACACTAACAGTTGGGCATTTGGCATTCCAATGGTATTAGGCTTTAAAACCACAATTACTAACCATATTATTTTAGGAGCAGAAATTGGTGCTCGCTATACATTTTCAGATGAGATTGATGGCAGTGTTCCAGATGCTGAGTTTAGAGAATCTTTAAGCTTTGGTAACACCAATAGTAATGATTGGTATGTGTTTTCTGGCTTTACATTAACCTATACATTTGGTAAAAAGCCATGTTATTGTAATTTTTAAAATGAATATAAAAGACCAAATACAAAAAGACAGATTACCAGTTCATTTAGCAATTATAATGGATGGTAATGGTCGTTGGGCAAAACAAAAAGGAATGCTCAGAGCAATTGGTCATGAAAACGGAACTAAATCTGTTAGAGACACTGTTGAGGCTTGTGCAGAAATTGGCATAAAACACTTAACACTTTATGCGTTTTCTACAGAAAACTGGAATAGACCTAAATTAGAAGTTCAAACGTTAATGAAACTTTTAGTAAAGTCCCTAAAAAAAGAAATTAAAACACTTCAAGACAACAATATAAAGCTAAATGCTATTGGCAATCTTAATGACCTACCAAAAAAAGCACAAGTAGAGCTACTTGAGGTTATAGATAAAACAAAAAACAACACACATATGACGCTAACTCTTGCTCTAAGCTATGGTTCTAGGGAAGAAATAGTTAACGTTATAAAAGAATTAACTAATAAAGTTAAAAATAATATAATTTCTGTAGAAAACATTGACGAATCAATTATAAATAAGCATCTTTACACGCGAAATTTACCAGATGTTGATTTATTAATAAGAACTAGTGGTGAAAAACGTATAAGTAATTTTCTTTTATGGCAAATTGCTTATGCCGAATTATATTTTACAGATATTTTATGGCCTGATTTTAAAAAACAGGACTTATATAAAGCTTTGATAGCTTATCAAAATAGAGAACGACGATTTGGAAAAACAAGTGAACAACTTAGCTAACAACATACTTTTGAAAACATACATTAACTCCCTACTTTTTGCATTAATTTTTATTTTTTCTAACATCTTAATTGCTCAAGAAACAAAATTTAATAATGGGAAATCTTACGTTATTGAGGATATCACAGTAACAGGCAACACTTCATTTAGTTCACAAACCGTTATAACATATTCTGGTTTAAAGAAAGGACAAACTGTTGTAATACCTGGTGAAAAAGTTAGTAATGCCATAAAAAAGCTATGGAACTCAAATTTATTTAGCAGTATTGACATATACTTAACTAAAGCCGAAGATGGTAAAGCTTTCTTAGAAATTAATTTAATTGATCTTCCTGAATTAAACAACGTTACTATTGAGGGTATAAAAAAATCTAAAAAAGAAATTTTAATCAAAGAAAATAAGCTAGACAAAGGAGCGAAAGTAACAGAAAACCTAATTACAACAACAAGAAACTACCTTACAAATAAATATAAAAAAGAAGGTTATCTTAACTCTAAAGTAACAGTTAACACTTCTGAGGTAACTAATGATTCTATTGAAAAAAGTAGAGTAAACATGTTAGTTTACATAGACAAAGGCGAAAAAGTAAAAATTGATAAAATAGTATTTAATGGCAACGAAAAGCTTTCAGATAAAAAACTTAGAAAAGCCATGAAAAACACAAAGCAAAAAAACCCTATTCGTATTTTAAAACGCTCTAAATATATAAGAAACGACTTTAAAGAAGATTTAGTAAGCATCATAGATAAGTATAAAGAGAATGGCTATAGAGATGCTAGAATTATATCTGATACTATTATTAAAAAAGATGACAAGACCATTACCTTAAATATTAATTTAGAAGAAGGAGAACAATATAAATTTGGTAAAATAACTTTTGTTGGTAATAGCGTTTATACAGATCAGCAATTACATAGTGTTTTAAGAATCAAAGAAGGCGCTACTTATAATGGTGTAGAATTAAGAAAAAGAATTGCTGACGATTCTAAACCAGATGCTGTAGATCTTACTAACATGTACCAAGATACTGGATATCTGTTTTCTACTATTAATCCTGTTGAAGTTAGCGCAGACGGTAATGTAATTGACATGGAAATTAGAATTTCTGAAGGTAAACCGGCATACTTTAACAACGTTACTGTAAAAGGAAATGACAAAACAAATGACCATGTTATCTATAGAGAATTAAGAACAAAACCAGGTCAACTATACAGAAAGAGTAATGTAATTAGAACGGTTAGAGAGCTTGGTCAACTTGGCTTTTTTGATGCTCAACAAATTACACCAGATTTTAAAAACTTTAACCCTAATGAAGGTACTGTTGACATGGAGTACTCTGTTGTTGAGCGTGGTGCAAGTCAAATAGAACTACAAGGTGGTTATGGCGGTGGTGGTTTTATTGGTACATTAGGTTTATCATTTAATAATTTTTCTATTAAAGATATCTTTAAAAAAGAAGCCTATAAGCCAATCCCTTCTGGTGACGGTCAAAAACTTGCATTAAGACTTCAAGCATCAAGATTTTTTCAAACATATAGTTTTTCATTTTCAGAACCTTGGTTAGGAGGCAAACGCCCAGTACAATTATCAACTTCTTTATCACATACTAAACAATTTTTATATGACCCAGTAAGCAGAAATGCAGACAAAGACAGACGTTTTAATATTACTGGAATCTCAGTTGGGTTAGCAAAACGTTTATCTGTACCGGATGATTATTTTACTTTATCGCAATCTGTAAGTTTTCAACATTATGATTTAAAAAATTATAATACAGGTCTATTTACATTTGGTAATGGCTACTCAAACAATTTATCATATACTGTTGGTTTAAGTCGAAGTAACACATACACAGACCCAATATATCCAACTGGCGGATCTAGTTTTTCTATTAGTGCAAAAATGTCTTTCCCATATTCATTATTTAACAACGTAGATTACAAAGCGTTAAAAGAAGAAAGAGAAAGTTTAGACCCAAGAGATACAGATGATTTTACTCGAATTGGAGAAATAGACCAAGAGCGTTACAATTGGTTAGAGTTTTACAAAGTAAAATTTAAAGGTGATTGGTACACAAAAATTGTAGAAAACTTAATCATTAAATCTGGTGTTGAATTTGGATTTTTAGGTGCTTATAATAATGATAGAGGTATAATTCCTTTCGAGCGTTTCTTTATAGGTGGTGATGGTTTAGGAAACTATTCTCTAGATGGTAGAGAAGTTATTCAATTACGTGGTTATCCAAATCAATCATTATCGTCTCAAGATGGTGGTACTATTTACAACAAATTCTCATTAGAGTTACGTTACCCAATTACACTAGGTGCTCAAGCAAAAATTTATGCTTTAGGGTTTTTAGAAGGTGGTGCATCATTTGATAATTTTAGAGACTATAACCCATTTGACATAAGTCGCTCTGCAGGTTTAGGGATTAGAATATTTATGCCAGCTTTTGGTTTATTAGGAATTGATTTTGGTCACGGATTCGATGCGCTTCCTGGGCAAACAATGAAAAATGGATGGGAAACCCACTTTATAATTGGACAACAATTTTAACTTTGGCATGATATTTTCTAATAACACAATAACGATTTAGCCTTAGTGTTAAAATTTTTCAGAATATATTTCGTTAATTTGGGAAATAGAAACACAAATGATAGAATCGCAATTAAAATCTGTCATTTTAAAGTTTTATAGAGAATATCAATAAATCATAAAATACAAACAGATGAAAAATAAAGTTCTTTTTTTATTGACAATTATAGGTCTAATGAGCTTTGTTTCTAATGCACAACGTGGTGTTAGAATAGGTTATATAGATACTGAGTATATTTTAGAAAATGTTCCAGAATATCAACAAGCTTCTTCTCAATTAGAAAGTAAAGTCCAGAAATGGAAAACTGAAATTGAGAAACGACTAAGCGTTATTGATCAAAAGAAAAAACAACTAAATAGCGAAAGTGTTTTATTAACTAAAGAGTTGTATGCAGAACGTCTTGAAGATATTTCTTATGAAGAAGCAGAAATTTTAGATTATCAACAAAAACGTTTTGGTCCAAATGGTGATTTAATGATTCAAAAGCAACAATTAATTCAACCCATACAAGATCAAATATTTGCAGCAGTTCAAGAAATTGCAGGAAATAAAAAATATGATTTTATATTTGACAAATCTGCAGATGTAGTTATGCTTTACTCAGCAGAACGTTTTGACATTAGTGAATTAGTTATACGTAGTATTACTAGAGCATCTAAAAGAACTCAGGCTAAAACAAAAGCAGAACGCAAAGCTGCAGACAAAGAAGAAGTTGTACCTGTAATAAACAAAGAACTAGAAGAACGTCAAAAAATAGCTGATGATAAAAAAGCAGCTCGTGAAGCTGCAGTTGCAGAACGTATAGAGAAACAGAAAGCAAGACGAGACTCTTTAAAAAATGCAGCAGCAGAACGTCGCCAAAAGATACTAGATGAGAGAGCTAAAGCAAAAGCTGCTAGAGATAGTATAAAAGCAAATGTTACTAGTACTAAAAATGAAGATGGTAGTACAAAAACTCCAGCTCAAATAGCTGAAGATAAGAAACGACAAAAATTAAAAGATAGAGAAGCTAGACAAAAAGCTTTAGAAGATAGAAGAAATAAAATATTAGCAGATAGAAAAAAAGCTAAAGAAGAACGAGAAGCAAACAATAAAAAAAATGATTCCGTTCCAGACGATAATAACTAAAAACAATTAATATAACACGTAATACAAATTTTTTAAAAATGAAACAGTTTAAAACCCTTTTATTTGCCGCAGTACTTTTTATTGGAGCAACAAGTTTTTCAGTAGCACAAAGTAAAATTGCGCATATAAATACAACTCAGTTAGTTGAGGCAATGCCAGAGATGAAAGCTGCTAAAGCGGAGATAGAAAAACTAACTAAAACTTATGAAGCAGACATTAAGACTATGGCAACTGAGCTTCAAAACAAAGTAAAGCAATACCAAGCAGAAGTAGACACTAAAACAGAAGAAGAAAATGCTGCTAGAGGTCAAGAAGTACAAACGATGGAACAAAGTATTCGTCAGTACCAAGGTCAAGCGCAACAAGATCTTCAAAAGAAAGAAGCAGATTTACTAAAGCCAATTTTTGAAAAAGCTAAAGCTGCTATCGATAAAGTATCTAAAGCTCAAGGATTTCAATATGTACTAGATTCTACTCAAGGTGGTGGTGTTTTAGTAGCAGACGGGAAAGACCTTTTAGCAGATGTTAAAAAAGAATTAGGATTCTAAAAAAACATTTACACGAAATAACTATTAAAAAAGCCACTTTACCTAAGTGGCTTTTTTATTTTTGTAATATGAGTATAAAACCTATTGGCATATTTGATTCTGGTATTGGAGGCACATCTATTTTTAAAGAGATAAAAGCACTTTTACCTTACGAGCATACTATTTATTTAGCAGATAGTAAAAATGCACCTTATGGCCCAAAAGACAAAGCGCAAATACTAGAGCTCTGTAAAAAAAATACAGAACTTCTTTTAAACAAAGGTTGCAAGCTCATAGTTGTTGCTTGTAATACAGCAACGACAAATGCTATAAAAACACTTAGAGAAGCGTATGATGTCCCTTTTATAGGCATTGAGCCCGCAATAAAACCTGCTTCTCTACAATCTAAAACTAAATCTGTTGGTATTTTGGCAACTAAAGGCACGCTATCGAGTGAACTATTCTATAAAACTACAGATTTATTTAGCAATGGTATAAATGTAATTGAACAAACTGGAGATGGCATTGTGCCGTTAATTGAAACAGGAAAAACAAATTCTGAAGAAATGAAAACGCTTTTAGGAGTTTATCTTAAGCCAATGATTGCTTCAGATATTGACCATATTGTTTTAGGTTGTACACATTATCCATATTTAATTCCGTTGTTAAAAGATATGTTACCAAAGCATGTAAAGATTATTGATTCTGGATTAGCAGTAGCTAAACAAACTAAAAACATTCTAGAACAAAACAATTTATTAAATACTGAAGTTCTAGATGCTACTAATTTATTTTACACCAATGGTAATGTTGCAATTTTAGATGCAATTTTAGAGCATAATTTTAATGTTTCCTATTTAAATTTTTAGTAAACGTAAAACGAGTAAAGCTACGAAGTATAAAGAAGTGCTAAAGCTTGTTAAAAGAAAAGAGAAACACAAAAAGGTTACTTAAACCAGCTTGAATATTCTACATAATTATCTGCAATCCGCTTAATTTCACCATTAATAAGTTCTGCACTAATATCTTTTACTTTTTTAGCAGGAACGCCTGCATATATGCTTCCGCTTTCTACAACTGTATTTTTAGTAACTACAGCTCCAGCAGCAATTATACTATTACTTTCTATAATACAATCATCCATTACAATACTTCCCATACCAATAAGCACATTGTCTTTAATTGTACAGCCATGCACTATCGCGTTATGACCTATTGATACATTATTACCAATAGTTGTTGGAGATTTTTGATAGGTAGCATGAATTACTGCACCATCTTGCACATTAACCTTGTCTCCTATTTTAATAAAATGCACATCGCCTCTAATTACTGCATTAAACCAAATACTACATTGCTTGCCTATGGTTACTTCTCCAACTATAGTTGCGTTTTCTGCGATATAGCAATCACTTGGTATTAGAGGAGATTTTCCGTTTACTGGTTTTATAATTGGCATGTGTTACTATTTAAAATATGATAATAAATCTGATTTTTTAGAAGCCGAGACCATAATCTGTTTCCCATTACTTAGCATCACGCTTCCTCCTTTTCCTTTTATGTATTTAGTAATTTCATTAACGTTTACTAAATAAGATTTATGAACTCTTGCAAAGCTACTACTGCTTAAAGCTTCTTCAAAATATTTTAAAGTTTTACTTACCAGTTTCTTTTTATTAGTGTTTAAATAAATCTCTGTATAATTATCGTCTGCTTTGCAATACAATATATCTGATGTATTTATAACCTCAAAACCGTCTTGTTGCGGAATTGTAATTTTACCACTAACTGAGTTTGTTTTTGGCACTAGTACTTGATCTTGAAGCGCATCTTCTTTGGTTTTAATTTCGGTAACATAATCTACAGCTTTTATAAGTTCATCTATAGAGATTGGCTTCATTAAATAATATGATGCGTGTGCATTTAAAGCTTCAATTGCGTAATGATTGTAAGCTGTTACAAAAATAGTTTCGAAATCTACATCACCAACTTTATCTAACAAATCAAATGCATTACCATAAGGCATTTCTACATCTAGAAATACTACATCTAAATCATGGTTTCTAATAAGAATTAAAGCTTCTTCTACATTAGAAGCTTCACCCAATACGTCTACATTTGGGCAGTATTTTTTAAGATAATTTCTTAAAATAGCTCTGCTTGTTTCTTCGTCTTCAACGATGATGGACTTTAGTTTCATTTTAATCTTTTTTAAGCGTTACAACTACTTTAGTTCCTGTATCTTCTGCATCATGAAAATCGTCAATAAAAACATCGACTTTATCCTTATACATTTCATTTAAAATGGCAACACGTTTTTTAATATTGCCCATGCCTTTAGAGTTTTGCTTCTGTTGATTTTCTGTCTTAAGTGCTTTTGAACGTTTACGACCAATACCATCATCTGTAATAGTTATGGTTAACTCGGTTTTGCTTTTTTGAGCAATAGCAATATTTAAATGCCCTTTTACTGTTTTATAACGCAAACCATGCCAGACCGCATTTTCTATATAAGGCTGTAATAGCATAGGCGGAATTTGAAACTCGTTTACATTAATAGCATCTTCTACAACTATGCTATACTCAAACTTGTCTTTAAAACGAAAATGCTCTAATTTGGTATATAACTCCAATAAGTCTATTTCCTTTTGAAGCGGGATAAAATCCTCTTCGCTATTTTCGAGAACCGCACGCATTAAATATGAAAAATCAGACAAGTATTTATTTGCTGTTCGTTCATCATTTGATGCTATAAAACTATTTACAGAATTTAAAGCATTGAAAATAAAATGAGGATTCATTTGGCTTCTCAAAGATTTTAATGCCAATAAATTATTTGCAAATTTTTGCTGCTTAATATATTTAAACATAAAATAAGCTGTTACCAATAAAAGAATAACGCCTCCAATAAGTGAATAAATAATAAGCTGTTGGCTTTTGTTACGCTCAGAAGTTAATTGGTACTTACTTTCAGAAAGTTCTCTATCACTTTCTAAACTTGTAATACGGTTTTGTTTTTCGTTTAAATTTCTTCTAAAACGATCAGCCTGTGAGAGTTCTTGTTCTCTTTTAATATATAACTCATCAACTGTAGCTGTATATTCTTTATATGTGGATAAAGCTTTTTTATAATCTCCGGCATCTACATAAACATCTGAGAGCTTTCGTGTAGCATCTTTTTTTACAATTAAATCTTCTTTTAAATCTGCTTCTTCAATACTTTTTTCAAGATATGGAATCGCACTATCAAAATCCTTTTGCAAAAAATACGCTGTACCAATTTTATAGTTTTGCTTTTGTGGTGTTATTGCACTTGCATTATCAATTACAGAATCTGTTTCTATATCTTTTATATCATCTAACGACTCTTTACGAAGTTTAATTTCTTCTTCATAGTTTTGATTTAAATTATTAAACTCTGCAACCGTAACTTTCTCTTTTACAGCTCGTGTTTTATTTTCTTGTTCTGCTAAACTCAAAGAATTAGAAAAAAAACCTTCAGCTTTTGTTGTTTGTCCAGCAGCATTATAGGCTTGAGCAATTTTTGAATTTAAATCTGTGATTTTAGGTGTAATTAAATGCTTTTGCGCAATATCTAATCCCATTAAATAGGAGTTAATAGAAGCCTTAAAATCTTTTATACTTGAATACGTATCACCAAGACCTTCATATAATGTTGTTAGTTGATAATTTGATAAATCTTTCTTTTTAATTGCATTATAAGTCTCTATACTTTCCTGGTAGTTTTTATTACTTTGGTACGCTTTAGCAAGTTTTAATTTAACTTCATTAGTTTCATAATTCTGAAGACTAATTCTATAATTAGTAACTGCTAAATCATATTGTTTCCATTGAAAATAAACATCTGCTAGTACTTCGTAAGCCTCAGCATTTTGTTTAACAGAACCACTTAGTGGCAACGCATCTGCAACAAACTGAATGCTCTTTTCTGCATCTTTTTTTAAATACGTTGCTGCAGAATCCACTAACGAATTAAAGGTCTTACTATCAGATCTTGATTTATATAATCTTTGATTAGATGAAGGTATGTTTGGTTCTACTTCAATTGTAACCCTATTATCATCTTTTATAGTATAATAAACAGTTTCAAAATCTTTATGACGCACAATAAGTTCGTCTCCTTTTTTAGCTTTAATTCTAAAAGTGCCATCATCATCTGTCATTGTGTAAGCACCTCCATTTACTTCTATATTCACCTTAGAAATTGGTTCATACGTATCGCTTTCTCGTACCAAACCTCTAATTGTAAAAGTAAGATTCTCAACTTTTTTGTTTTGTGCTTGAGATGTGGCTTGCTGAAACGACAAGCTTACAAAAAAAATGATTATATATTTAATTATAAATCTCATATCTACTTCTAAAGAATAAACATACATACTTTAATTGGTTAATTAAAATCTAAAGATTTTACAAAGCACTAATTATAAGTCCAAAATGATGGCTTCACTCATTAATTAAGCCTTTTCACTCATCCAAAACTATGAGTTACGCATTACTGCTTTTTATTAAAAAAAGATGCTTATAAGTTTACTGTATTAATCAAAAAAACATGTAAAAAATATGAAAACGTTTTTAAAAACTACAGCACTAAGTTTATGCTTTATTGGGTTTTTGTCCTGTAATGCAAACAATAAAGCTAAGCTTGAAAAAGATTTAGCTTTAGTTAAAACCACAAAACATACTGCTAGCAAACAATTTATTAAAGTTGCGCTTTTATTAGATACCAGTAATAGTATGGATGGTTTAATAGACCAAGCAAAAGCTCAACTATGGGAGATTGTAAATGAATTATCTTACGCTAAATGTGATGATGCTAAGCCCAATTTGCAGATTGCCTTGTATGAGTATGGTAATGACCGATTAAATAGTGATGAAGGTTACATTCGTCAAGTCTTAGCTTTTAGTGATGATTTAGATGAAATTTCAAAGCAACTATTTTCATTAACTACAAATGGTGGTAATGAGTATTGCGGACATGTTATAAAAACATCTCTCAATCAATTAAAATGGGGAACAAATAAAGATGATTTAAAACTCATTTTTATTGCAGGAAATGAACCCTTTACTCAAGGTAATGTCAACTACAAAACAGCTACAAAACTTGCACACAACAATGGCGTTACTGTAAATACTATTTTTTGCGGAGATTACAATCAAGGCATCTCAAGTTATTGGAAAGAAGGTGCAGACTTAGCACATGGTAATTATATGGCAATAAACCACAATCAAGCAACAACTTATGTTGCTTCACCGTATGATGATAAGATTTTAAACTTAAATAAAAAACTTAACAGAACATATGTTGCTTATGGATCTATTGGTTCGCAAAAAATGCAACTACAAGCTGAACAAGACACAAATGCACGAGGTTATAGTAGTGCTAATGCTGTTAGCAGAACAGTAAGTAAGAGCTCTCATTTATATAAAAATTCAACTTGGGATTTAGTTGATGCCGAAGCTGAAAAGGAATTTAAATATGAAGACTTAAAAGATTCAGATCTACCTGAAGTTTTAAAAGGAAAAAGCAAAGCTGAAATAAAAAGCTACATAACAAAAAAACGTGCAGAACGGGTTGCTATTCAAGAAGAAATTCAACAATTAAATTTAAAGCGTAAAGATTATATCTTAAAGCAACAAAAGAAAGGAGAAAACGGATTAGAAAGTGCTATGATAAAAGCTATCAAAACTCAAGCACAGAAGAAAAAATATAAATGGTAAATATTTTAACTAGTAATAAAAAAAGCCTCGATAAATATCGAGGCTTTTTTTGTTAATTTACATTAGGACAATCACATTCATATTTCTCTCGTCTACAATTAAAGTTATAACCAAGAGTTAATTGATGAAAACCACCATTATTAAATACAATTGAATTTGCTTGATATGAATATGTATAAGCAAAAACAAAACTATTATAATCTACACCAACAAAAGGTGTAAAGTATTGTAATTTTTGGCTACTTACTCCAGAACCATCTAAAAATTCTGCACCATCAAAGCTTCTTCTATAAGATAATCCTCCCCAAACTTTACCAAAATCCATTTTTTTATACACTTTAGCATTAATATCTATTGAAGATTCTTTAGTTGCATCTCTATACATATACATTATTGAAGGCTCATAACTCCAATCACTTCTAAACTTATTAAAAGTTTGCCCTGCTGACAGTAAATATGTTCTTAAGTTATTATAACTTAATCCTTGTTCATTAAAGTTAACACCATCATTTTTAAGTACATTCTTTATTGTTGCGTGCGCATAGAAATCAATAAAGTGGTAAGAAAAACCAAAGTCAACATTGAAATTAGTTGCGCTTTGCTCTACCCCAGCAATAATAGGATCAAATCCATCTGCTAAAAACTCTGTTTCATCTAATTTATATTGAATAAAACCTGCGCTTAATCCAAAAGATAACATATTTAAATCAATCTCATTACGAGAAAACATTAAATGATGTGCATATGTTAAATAAGCGCCTGTTTGTGAATGATATCCATTTTTGTCATTATAAACAATGCCTCCTACTGCAGATTGAGAATCTCCAATACGACCATTAATACTTAAGGTTTGAAGATTTGGAGCTTCTTCTTGTCCAAACCATTGTTGTCTAGCTGTCAATCTTACTTTTGCACAATTTGCTACACCAGCCATTGATGGATGGATTAAGTAATAATTATCTGTTAAATAATCTGAATAAATTGGTAAGCCTTCTTGGGCAGTTCCAATTTGTGTAAATAATGTTAAAATTGCTATTAAACAATACTTTTTTAAATTCATATCAATTTATCTTTTCAGGGTAAAATGGGCTTTAAATTCTTTTTTATCACCTGTATTAGGTTCATTATATTCTACTACAAACCAGTAATCACTTGTT
>NZ_RAQJ01000004.1 GCF_003610635.1 Ichthyenterobacterium magnum | reverse complement strand
TAAATCTACAGTATTGTCTTCGTTATTACAAACTTCAAATGTGTTAAACGGATTTATTGCTGGTGGTAAATTAATATCTATATCGAGTGGTACCGATAAATAACAGTTGGATACAGTATTTGTTACACGAATAAAAACGGTTTGAGGATTGCTAATGTTTGTATAATTATTTGGGTTTTGTATAGCATTAATGTCTGCATCTAAATCAGACATAGTTTCAAAATAGGTCACAACAATATCATCTTGTCTTACATCTAAAATATCAAGTTCAGAATCTGTTAAATCAAAAGTTACAAACCCATCATAGTTGTCATCGCATAATGTTATTGGTAAAGCTGGATTAACATCTGGTGATTGTATAACATTAAGTCCAAAAGTTGCAATAGAATTACAGATGGTTCCGTTATCAATAACTGCATATATAGTTTGTGGATTTACTGTGTTTTCAAATTGTAATGCTATCGGATTGGTTTGATTTTCAGCATTAGCTTGAGATGTATAAAATGAAATGTCTAAAGTATCATTTATTCCTTGAGAGATTTCTGTGATTTTCGATGCTAAATTAAAGGTAGTTATACCATCATCTGAAGCATCATCACATAAAAATATATCAGTAGGCTGATTAAATTGTGGATTTGTTCCAACCTCAATTATAAATGATGAAGTGCCAAAGCAATCTACATCTGTATCGTTTTCAACACGAACATAAATAGTTTGAGGATTAGATGTATTGGGATAAGCATTATTTTTATCTATACTATTTGTTCTATTCTCAGCATCTTGCTGATTTTCAAAATACAATACTTGCTTTCCTGTTTGATTGTTTAAAATTTCGGTGTCTTTTGTTGAAAATAAAAAATCACCAATTCCATCGCTAGAATCTTCACAAATTTTGTAGTTGCTTATTGGAATAAACACCGGAAGCGTATTTACTATGACTTCAAAATTTTCTGTTGAGTGACAACCTGTGATGGTGTTTTCAATTCTCGCATAAATCGTTTCTGTAGTTGCTGGATAGGTCGTCTGACTAGAAATCGGATTAGTAGTAGTGTTAGCATCTGATTGGGAATTATGAAATGTTATAACGCGTTCATTTGTGTCTGTAACGAGTTCTGAAATTTTTAAGTCTAGATTTATAACTGAAATACCATCTTGGTCATTATCACAAATAATAATATCTGATGGTGTACTAGATATTGGTGCTGGTAAAACCTCTATTTCAAAAGAATTTATATCTGAGCATCCTGTTTGCGTAGAGCGAATTCTAGTATATAAAGTTTGTGGATTAGAAGTGTTTGTATATAGCGAAGGCAATTCGTTTGTATTAGAATTTGCATCGCTTTCTGTTTCAAAATAACTTACTGTAAAACCAGATTGACCATTAGTAATTTGAGTGTCAAAACTTGTTAGATCTATTGGAGTAAATCCATCTTGATCTGTATCACAAATTGGAACAGAACCAATAGAGTTAAATTCTATTACTGGGTTTAATATTAAGTCTATATCTTCTACTTCATCACATGTAGGACTACTTAAAGTTATATATAGTGTTTGTGGGTTTGTTACTGGCGAAAAAGGAACTAAAGTATCTATAGGATTAATTTGGTTATCTCTATCTGATTCTGTTTCATAAAATACAATTGTAATATCTTCTAAATCATTTACAATAGAACCTGTTACATTAATTAAATCGAATTCTTGAACACCATCATTATCTACATCACATAAAGAAAAGTCTCTAATATTTGTTGCTGTTAATAATAAGTTTGCATGAATCTCAATTGGTGTAGTAGACGCACAACCTGTTATATTGTCTTCAACTCTTATAAATACTACTTGTTCTTCAAAAACAATATTATCATAACTAGTGTCATTTACTATTGCGTTAACGCCTAAGTTTGCATCATCTTGGGTTTCGTGAAAAGTTACAGTGACTCCAGTTAACCCTTCTAAAACATCATTAATAATTGATGTTAAATCAAAAGTTGCAAAACCATCATGCTCAGGATCACAAGCATCGATATAATGATTATCGGTATTTATTACAGGATTATTTAAAACTTCAACATCTAAACTTGTTGTCGTTGAGCATCCTGTTTGGGAATTTGTAACATTTACAAATAATTGTTCTGTTGGATTAGTATTTACATATGGCAACGGAATGCTATTTACACCATTAGTTGCATCTGTTTGTGTATAATGATATGTAACAATGAGATTATTTTGTCCATTTGTAATCTCATTGTCTTTTTGAGATAAATCTATAGTTGTAAAGCCATCTGCTGTAGTATCATCACATACAAATAGAGGTGAAGGATTTACTATAGTTGGCAATGCGTTTACTATTAAGTTAAAATTTGAAAATGCCAAACACCCATTAATTGTATCTTCAATTCTAACAAAAATTGTTTGAGGATTTGAAATATTTTGAATTGGAGCTGTTATTGCATTTATATTGTCTTGCGCATCATTAGCTGATGCATGATAAGAAATATTATAACTAGAAACTGGAACAGAAGCTATAACTTCTGTATCTTTATTAGATAAATCAAAAGTTTCTACTTGATTGCCACTAGAGTCATCACATAGTTCGTAATCTGAAACAGGATTAGCAGATTGTGTAGAACTTAAACTTACATTTACATCATCATCAATTACACATGTAGAGTTTGATAGTGGAATATCAATTACAACTCGGTAATTACCTGACTGATTTACATTTAAAGTTGGTTGTATTTCTCCATTAATTGGATTATTATCTAACAACCATGTATAAGTAGCTAATGGGTTATCTATATTACCATCTAAAGTAATTACATCAGCACAAGTTGTAATATCATCTCCTAAATCTACTGAAGCATTAAAGCTATTTCCTTGAATAAAAACTGCCGAATCATAATTTTCGTCTGTTTGATCTGCAATTACTAGTTTAATATGATACTGTACATTAGGTATAATTGTAGCTGTAGCTGTCATTACACTTGTACGACCATTATAATTGGTGTCACCCAAGTTAAATCCTTGAAAATATTGCTGATTAGAAGCATCGCAAAATCCAACAATTTCATCATGAATTGTATTTGTATTTACAGGAGTTGTAGTTCCTGGTATTACTGCAATATTAGTATATGGGTCATTAGTTCCTGACTGTCTAATTAAAAATGCAAATCCGTCTGAGTATTGACATGGGAAGTTTCCAAAATACTCTTCTGACGCTAAAATATAATTAAACTGAATTTGGTTTGCCACAGAAACAAAATCAAACTCAATTGATGTAGCATTTAATGTTCCGGTAATTCCTAAAGCAGTTTCAAGGTCAGAATCTGTTGTCCAGTTGTTTTCGCCTTCATTTAAAATTGCTGAATTAACAACATTTCCTCCAGAGCTTGCATTACCCGTAGAAAGCATAATCCCGTTTTCAAAAGGAAAGTTTGAAGATCCACGTTCAAAATAACCAAAGCTATTAAAACCATTAATAGATCCATTGACTTGCGAACTTATATTTGATGTTTCTACACAGCCTTGGATAAGGTCGTTTTCTACAAGTTGTTGCTCAGTAAATGAGTTATCTATTATTATCTGTTGTGAGAATGCAAAGTTGCACAACAAGCATAAATATACAAGGAGGGAAAATAGGAACGTTTTCATTCTAAAGCGGTTAAGTTTAGGGTATAAAAACTAGAAGATTTGGGGCTTCTTAGAATTTATATTTTTATATAAGTTTGAAATGTAAACCTAATTTAGATGAAATGCAAATTAACACGACGAAATGCATAAAATATTAACATTTAGATAAAAGAATAAGATTCTAAAAAGTTGTTTGAAAAACAATACAATTATACTATTAGTAGTTTACATACACCCAACCAACCATTGGTTTATAGTTAGGATCATTTAAATTTAGAATATAAAAGTAAGTCCCTACTGGTACTAAATTACCATGGTTATTTATACCTCTGTTGATTAGCCCGTACCAAGGTTTGTCATCATTACCTTCAAAAATTAGAGTTCCGTAGCGGTTAAATATCTTTAGTTCATGATTATCAAAAAAGCCATATAAGTTTTGGATATTAAACCAATCGTTTATTGTGTCATTATTTGGTGAAAACCCTTGTGGAATATGAGGCGGACAGTTTTCAACTAAAATATCAAACTGATAAACTTCATAACAAGGCGAATTTTTAACTTTAATATAAATAGTCTGTGGATTAGTAATATTTGAATAGGAATCTGGGATTAAAATTTCATTTTCACCAGCTTCTAAATCAGAAAGGTTATTGTAAAATTGGATTAAACCAAAAGAGATATTAGTAGAAGTGCTAAAATTATCTATCAGATTAAAAACTGCTGAGTTTGAACCTTCATTACATTTTAGGTGATTTGGAAGTATCTCTATTGGAGGTGTAGTTAGTAATTCTAAAGATTCATTATCAATATTATTATCTTCATTTATTTCAGTAATAATTCCGTTATTTGTGCCATCATCATCAACAGATGCTGTAAAAATATAATTTTCTACTGTACTATTAGGGAGTGTTATTGTGATAGTATTATTTTCTGAAGCACTAATGGGTAATTCATTTTGAGTACTACTTTGCGTAATTAATACGCCATTTGTATAAAATGCAATGGGTGTATTAGCTGGTAAAACATCTGTGCTATTTACGTTATAAACGGTGTAATTAATTTCAACTTCACGTGAATTGCAATTTAAAATATAATCATCAATAGTGATAGTTGCATCAGGTAATTGACTATTAAAGACGGTTACAACAGTATTTAAAATAATAAGATCAGCTTGCATAACTCCATTTACTAACTCTCCTGTTGTAAGCCTTATTGTTGCAGAGGTATCGCCAATAGAAATATTGTCTTGTATATTATAAACATCTAAATCACAATTATAAAATGTATTTGAGTTTGTAAATGTATTAGTACCATTAAAAGCATTATTACTCAAATTTAAGGGTGGATTAGATAAGATATTACCATTGATAGAAAGGCTTTCTCCAAAATTTAAGGCATTGTCGCCTTCCCAAGCTAAAAACCCAATTTTGGCACCTACATTATCTAGTACATTAAGATTATCTAAAACAATTGTCTTTTCTTGTACATTTCTATCAATTATTTCTAGACCTTGAAATACACTTAATTGATTAAGAGGTAGGCTTTCATCTTCATATATAACATGAATACTCCAACCAGCAAAATTTGTTCGATTTTCACAATACCAAATATTTGAAGTCAGTGTTTCAGAAATATCTAAATCTTCTAATAGATAATCTGTATTACCTTCAGAAATTACAAAATCGGTGATGTCTGCAAAACATGAAAAATAAGCAAGATTTCGTAAAGTTCCTGTTACGTTATAAGTTGTTTGAGCATCAATAGAAACCCCATTTAATGTGACATTTTCATCTCCAATACCAGAACCTGCCCAATATAAATAAGCTGCAATAATTGTTGAGTCACTCGAAAGGTTTAGCGTTGCTTGAGAAGACTCTAATATGCTACAAAAACTCTGGTCTAAGTTGTTTTCAAATTGGTTTAAAGTATTGCCAATTGCTGTATAATCATACCTGCCATTAAACTGCTGATATAATTGAATATCTTGCCCAAAAGAGAGATTTGGTAAAACCAGTATAAGTAATAAAATTATAAACTTAATTAGCCTCATTTTGATGCAATTTTTAAGCTACAATTTACGCAAATTATTCAGTTATCTTTTAAGCGCGAAGTGACTTTTAAAAATTCTACCATCTTGTAAAGTAACAGCAAACCAATAGTCGTTAGCAGGTAAAGGATAACCGTTTAAAGTGCCGTCCCAACCAGCTCCTAATGGATCTAATTGAGCTATGAGTTTACCAAACCTGTCAAAAATAAAAATGTCTGTATTAGGTTGAAATTGAGATGAAATACCTTTAACCTGCCAATGTTCGTTTACATCATCTCCATTTGGTGTAAAAAACTTTGGAAACCCAATAACAGAAACTTGAGTGTCTACTGTACCACAATCATTTTTAATATCTCTCACGTATATTGTGTGAAACCCATAAGACACATTTTCAAATAGATTACTGTCTTGATATGGACCATTGGGATTGTCAATTGCATATTGATAAATGCCTTCTCCAGTTACAAAAACTGTAATGGTATTATTACTTGATGCATCTGTAACTTCTATATTAGTAAAAGTAGCAATATTTGAAGGTAATACCGTTATGGTTCTGTCTTTAAAACATCCATCAGTATTTGTAACTCTTACAGTATATGTACCTGGTTGGTTAATTAAAATTTCAGAGGTTGTTTCTCCTGTAGACCAATTGTAATAATAGTTACTTGGCAAATCATCAATTATGCCTCCAGTAAGTGTTAACAATTCAGGAAATGTATTAAGACAATATATGGTTTGATGCTCGGTTTCAATATTAGGAAGCTCTAAAACTGTAAGTTGTACTTCGCTAATACCAAAACAGGCATTAGCATTTTCTACTCGAGCGTAAATGGTTTGATTGTATGGAGTTGTGTTTGTAAAGTTAGTAGCTAGTGGATTAACCTCTAGAAGTGCATTTTCGTATGTTTCGTAAAAAACTAAGCCTAGGTTTAAAGGTAAATTATTTAAAATATCTACACTTATATCATTAAGGTTAAAGTTGTATGTTCCATCTGATACTCCATCATCATCACAAATGACTATAGATATGTCTCTTACAGAAGTTGTGCTTACTTCTAGAGTTAGTTCTGAAATATTACTACTTATACAACCTGTTAAATTGTCTACAACACGAGTATAAATTGTTTGAGGGTTAGAAACATTAGTATAGTAACTAGAATTTATTGGATTTATGTTATTATTAGCATCATTGTATGACAAATAGTAGATAACAGTTTTGTCAGGCTCATTACCTGATATTGTGTTAGAAACTTGATTGAGATTGAACACGGTTATCCCATCAGAATCACCATCTTCGTCACATTGAATTAAAGAAGCATCAAAAACTTGAGGAATAGGGTTGATTGTTACTGTAAAAGAAGTAGTGTTAAAACAGTCGGTTTTTAAATTGTTTTCAATTCTAACAAAAATTGTTTCTTCAAACGGGGTTACATTAAAATAATTATAAGGTAAAGGATTAACCCCATTACTAGCATCGTCTTGACTTGAATGATAAGTAATAGTGTTATTTAAGCTATTTTGACCATTTAATACTGTTAAGTTAAGACTTGACAAATCTATATTTGTTTGACCATCTGTATTATTTATATCATTTTCACAAATAGAAAAATCAGATATTAAATTTGCAATTGGTGTGTTAAATACTTCTATAAAAAATGAAGTAGTATCATAGCAATCAGTATTACGTTCTAAATCGATTCTAACAAAAATTTCTTGAGGATTAGAGATGTTATTATATAAGCCGTTAATTTCATTTACATTATCTATGGCATCCTGTTGAGATTCAAAATAATGAACATTGTAAATCATTGCATCTTGTATTCCTAATATAGAATCATCTTGAGAAGTTAAATCAAAACTATAAATACTATCATTGTCATTATCACAGACTTCAATATTATTAGGTTGATTAGCGACTGGTGTATCGAAATAAGCAACGAATGCTTCTCCTTCAATTAGGCACTCACCATTATTAGGATCGATTAATAATTTATAATGTCCTCCTTGGGTAATGTCTAAATCGAAATCGTTTTCTGCTAAAGGAATATCATCTAAAGACCATGTATAAGTAGCTCCAGGTATGTCTTCTCCTATAAGGGTGTAGGTATCGTTACTACAAAGAGATAGGTTTATGTCACTAATACCATTTCTAATAATATCAATTTGAGTATAGAAAAATGATGAGATAAATGGAGGTAATCCTTGAGTAGATTGTGCAATTTCAAGGTCAACAGCATTATGGGTATAATTACAGGCTAGACCTGCTAAGTTTGGATTTTTTATAACGCCAAGGTGTGGAAGCCCTTCATTGTAAGTTGCACTAAGTGCTCTATAAATTCTACCATCAGGACCTAACTGTAATGCACCTCTGTATAGTTGTCTTTCATCAATTGTAACTTGAGTTTCATTAATTTCAATAGAAGGAACAGACAGGTCATATTGAACTAATGACGAAAAATGATTTTCAGGAACATCATCTTCTCCTTGCACATTTACATTATTATAAGCATGTACATAAAGAAACTGGCTATTTGGTGAAAACTCTATACCATAAGGAGAGTCATTTGCTGAGTAAATAAGTAGTTCTTGCTCGTTAGAAAGCTCTCCAGTTTCCTTATCAAAATCATAAAGAAATAAACCTTCAGTAATATTTGCCGAAGCTAGTTTACTACCATCGGGAGATAGCTTTAAATACCCTCTCGGATCCAATACATTTGGGTTTATGAACCTAGTTCTTACGGATTCTGGGTTTACTCCTTGGTTAGTTACTTCAAATGCATGAAATGTATCTAACCCATTACCAGTAGTAGTTAAGCGAGAACGACTTGCTAAAGCAACAACCCAGATAGAGTTTGTAGTACAGTCTTTAGAAACTGCGCTTATTTTTTCTGAACAGTATCTTAATAAATTCACATTTTTAACAGTAACATCACCAAGTCCGTTATTAAGTGTCATGTCTACTTCAGAATAATTAAGCCCTAAGTTAGGATTACCTTCCGTATTATTTAATGTACCAACAGTAAAGACATAATAAATATTTGGGTGGTCTGGTTTAGGTATTATTATAGCAGATTGAGAACTTGAAGGATCGCCATACAAATCATCACCATTTGGCATTAATTGGTGATTGCTACCATATACTTTTATGCCATCAGTTGAAAACAATAAATTACCATCTTCATCAGATATTGATGCACAACCTTCAAAAGTATCAATACTTCCAAAATCATTAGTTACAGTTCCTAAATCTTGATTAAATTGTATACCAGCACCATTTCCAAAATACCAATTTGAAGCTTCACTTTGAGCAATCGTATTTTGACTCAATAAGAATAATAATAAATAAAATAATTTTTTCATAATTCATAGCCGAATCTGAACTATCAAATATACAGTTAATTTAACATTTGATTATGCTAAGAAATGTTAAATTAAGTTGCAATTCATTGAAACTAAATAGATTTTAATGCTAAATAAAGTTATCTTTTAAGCGCGAAGTGACTTTTAAAAATTCTACCATCTTGTAAAGTAACAGCAAACCAATAGTCGTTAGCAGGTAAAGGATAACCGTTTAAAGTGCCGTCCCAACCAGCTCCTAATGGATCTAATTGAGCTATGAGTTTACCAAACCTGTCAAAAATAAAAATGTCTGTATTAGGTTGAAATTGAGATGAAATACCTTTAACCTGCCAATGTTCGTTTACATCATCTCCATTTGGTGTAAAAAACTTTGGAAACCCAATAACAGAAACTTGAGTGTCTACTGTACCACAATCATTTTTAATATCTCTCACGTATATTGTGTGAAACCCATAAGACACATTTTCAAATAGATTACTGTCTTGATATGGACCATTGGGATTGTCAATTGCATATTGATAAATGCCTTCTCCCGTTACAAAAACTGTAATGGTATTATTACTTGATGCATCTGTAACTTCTATATTAGTAAAAGTAGCAATGTTTGAGGGTAATACCGTTATGGTTCTGTCTTTAAAACATCCATCAGTATTTGTAACTCTTACAGTATATGTACCTGGTTGGTTAATTAAAATTTCAGAGGTTGTTTCTCCTGTAGACCAATTGTAATAATAGTTACTTGGCAAATCATCAATTATGCCTCCAGTAAGCGTTAACAATTTAGGAAATGTATTAAGACAATATATGGTTTGATGCTCGGTTTCAATATTAGGAAGTTCTAAAACTGTAAGTTGTACTTCGCTAATACCAAAACAGGCATTAGCATTTTCTACTCGAGCGTAAATGGTTTGATTGTATGGAGTTGTGTTTGTAAAGTTAGTAGCTAGTGGATTAACCTCTAGAAGTGCATTTTCGTATGTTTCGTAATACGAAATGCCAACATTTGATGGTAATGAAAACAAAACATTAAAGTCAGCATCAGATAAATTAAAATTAGCAAAACCATCCTCAATGCCATCATCATCACAAGCTTCTAAAGTAGTATTATTTGATGAAGTAGAACTAATTTCTAGTGTTAACTCAGCAATATTTGAGCAGCCTGTTTCCGTATGTGTTACTAGCGCATAGATTGTTTGAGGACTAAAATAGTTATTAAATGCTTCAGCGCTAATTTCATTTTCATTATTTGACAAGTCTAAAAGCGATGTGTAATAATTTACAGTTCTGTTAGTTGCTTCATTAGTTATATCATTTATTACTTGGTTTAAGTTAAAAGTTGTAAAGCCTTCAGGTATACCATCTTCATCACATTGTATTAAAATTGTGTCTATTGCTTCAGGAGCATCATTTACAGTAAGCATAAATGAATCTGTAGAATAACATTCGGTATTTATATTATTTTCAATTCTCACAAAAATCTCTTCAGTATAAGCATTTGTATTTGTATAAACATCTGGTAAGTTATTAGTTTTATTATCTGCATCTTGCTGTGTTGGATGATATGTAATAGTATTTAAGTTTGCATCTTGCTGAATTAAAATACCAGCATCAAAATCACGTAAATTAAGAGTTACAAAACCATCTGCACTATCACCATTAAAATCTTCATCACATACTGTTAAATCATCTAACATGGCAACAACTGGTGTTATATTTACTTCTATTACAAAAGAAGTGGTATCATAGCAGTTTGGGTTTTCATTATTATCTACTCTTGCAAAGATTGTTTGTGGGTTTTCGGTATTAGTAAATACACCTAAAATTTCATTTGTATTATCGTCTGCGTCTTGTTGGGTTGTATAGTAATGCACTGTATAATTTAATGGGTCTTGGGTGCCAAGTATTTGTGTGTCTTGTGTTGTAAAATCAAAAGTAGAGGTTGGGAAGAAATCACAAGAAAACATATTAGAAGGTTGGTCGGCAAATGGAATGTCAAAAACTCCAACAACAGCTTCGCCTTCAATTGGACATTCTCCGTTATTGGGTTCTATAAACACTTCGTAAAAACCAGGTGTATCAATAAAAAGCTCAAAGGTTGTTTCTGGTAATGAATTTCCATCTTTGCTCCAACTATATGTGGCGCCAACAACATCTTCGGCTATTAAGGTATAACTATCTCCAGTACATAATTTGAGTTCTGTAGTACTAATTCCGTTTTGAATAATATCTATTTGAGAATTAAATAACGATTGAATAAATGGAGGCAAGCCAATTCTACTTAAATTTTGAAAATTGTTATTTATATCTAGCAAAATACCATTTTCGTTATAGTTAGCATTTACTCCAGTAGCTTCAGGGTTATTAATAACACCTAGAAACCTTCCTGATGTATTAAGGTTTGCGAAACTAACTTGAGCTCTATATATACGTTTATCTAAACCTAATTGTAAAGCTCCAGCTGCTATACTATTAGAAGAATGAATTATTTGCATAGAATTTGGAATATCTACACTTTCTAAATCCCATTGAGCTAAATTACTTGGGCCATTACCACCAAATCCAACACCAATCGTTGCATATATTTTTTTGTTCTCGGCAGAAAACTCTATACCATAAGGGCTATCTCCATTTTGTGGACCATATAATTCAACCGAGTTAGAAACAATTCCAGTATCGTTATCAAAATCAAAAAGATAAACTCCACCTGCAGCATCTTGACCCAATGTAGTAGAAAACCCAAAATGAGCTACGGCTAACTTTGTCCCATTAGGAGATGCTTTTAGATAGCCCAAAGAGTTTCTTCTATATCCAGAAATTGGAACTGTTGGTCCAACTGTTGAAATTACAGGTGTAGTTTCTACACCATTAACACTTACTTTAAAACTGTAGAAACTATCTATAAAATGTGTTATCACCCAAAAAGAAGAACAGTCATCTGCTTTTACAGCTGTTATTTTCTCTGAACATTTAAAATTTACTTGATTAGGGTCATTTGTGTCATAAGTAATTAATGGTACATTTTTTTCAAGAGGATCAACATCTCCTAAACCAGAATCTAATGTAAGATCAACAAGTGAGTACATTAATCCATTATTTAAACCATCATCATTTGGAGTTGGAGCTGATGGATTATCATGATGAGGTTCATCTACAGTGAAAATATAGTATAAGTCTGGATCTTGTGGTTTGGGTACAAATAACCCTGAAGACGTACTAGAATCGTCACCTTTTAAGCCTGTTCCAAAAGCTTCACTCGCATTAGGCATTGGATTGTGGTTACTATTCCAAATGGTTCTCCCATCTGAATAAAAAAGTAAATTACCATTAGTATCAGAAATTGACGTACAACCTTCAAGTGTGTTTAATTGTCCATCTGTTAATGTTGTAACCGTACCAGTTACCGAATTAAATTGAAGTCCGGCATTTTGCCCAAAATACCAAAAAGAAGCTTCTTGTTGTGCATAACTTAAGCACAAGCAAAACAATAAAGTAGTTATAAAAACTATTTTCTTTTTCATATAATATGCAATACCGCATTGAGGGATAACAATTATATAACATTCTATACTAAGAAAATCCTAATTAAATTATAGAAAGGTTGCGAATCCCAAACATGCAAATAAAGATATTATAAATCTCGCTTCTTTAATAATCTGTATGATAAAAAGACAAAAAGTGCTGTCCAACCTAAAACAATAACTATTTCATACCAATGTACTGCGTAATCATAAGCTATTTCTGTTTTTTCTGGAAATTTAGTCATCATGATACGTTGAAAAGGCTGGTCTATAAGCTTATGCATTGATTTTAAAGGAAAAAAGTTTTGAATCTTTTCTGCTATATTAAAGTTTGCCTGCCAAGTTATTAATCCTAAAATTATCCATTCAACTATAAATAGCACAAACAAGAAGGCTAATGCAAAAGCAGAACGTTTAACCAACATGCCTAAAAATAAACATAGACTAAAAAAACCAACGAGCTTAATAAAGTATGCTAATAAAAATTCAATTTCTCTAAACACTATAGTAGCTTCAGTATAACTAGAATAGTACATCCCAATTAAAAAAGTAGCGACTCCAATTAAAATAGTTGCTAAAAGAGAAAAGAATACAATTGTGTAAAATTTAGATAAAATGAATTCTTTTTTACTTAAACCATCAATAAGATTCTGCTTTATCGTTTTGTTACTGTATTCATTACCAATCATACTTACTACAACAATGGCAAAGAAAAATTTAAATTGAGCAGCAAAAAAAGTAGTGATGTGCCAAATAATTGGAAAATTAAAAATTCCTAATTCTCCCAATTCCAGTGTAAAAAAACCAAAAAAATTGATTTTAATTGACGATAGTACTAAAACCGTAAAGGGTAAAATAAAGGATATAAAAATTAATACTTTACTAGCTCTGTTTAAGAGTAGTTTTTGTAATTCTAAATTTATAAGTCGTAACATGTGTGGTTGATTGTTTGATTGATAATGGTTAGTTGTTGTCTGTTAACTGTAAAAACTGTTCTTCAAGACTTTCCTTTCGTTGCACCAAATGAGACAGCACAATGCCTTTATCAAATAATAGTCTATTAAATGTTGAAGAATCCATAGGTTCATTTAAAAATGCAGTGATGAGATTATCTTCTGTTTTAATTGATTTAAAGGAAGAATTACCTTCTAGAAACTTTATTAACTCTTCTTGATTTTCAGATTTCAATTCAAAAAAACCATGGCTGGAAATCATTTCGTCAACACGACCAGAATACAATTTTTTTCCTTTACGAAGTACAACAACGTGAGAACAAACCTTTTCTACTTCATCTAGCAAATGAGATGCTAAAAGTATTGTTGTTCCGTTACTAGCTATATCTTTTATGATTTGCCTTATTTGGTGAATTCCTTGTGGGTCTAAACCATTAGTTGGCTCATCTAGAATTAAAATTTCAGGGTCGTTTAAAAGTGCAGAAGCAATAGCTAAACGTTGTTTCATCCCTAAAGAATAGGTTCTAAATTTATGATCTTTTCGGTCATCTAAACCAACTATTTCAAGCTTTTCTTGAATTTTACTATAATCGACGCCCTTAATCTTACATACTAGTTTTAAGTTTTGATAAGCAGTCATATATGGATAAAAGTTTGGTCGCTCGATTATAGCTCCAACTTTTTTAAGTGCATCATGAGTTGAGGTATTACCATCAAACCAATGAAAATCACCCTGCGTTTTATTAACGACATTTAAAACTACACCTAAGGTTGTAGATTTTCCACTTCCGTTTGGTCCAAGAATACCATAAACATTTCCTTTGTTTATAGTAAAGCTTAAGTCTTTTACTGCTGTTAAGTAACCAAACTTCTTTGTAAGGTTATTGATTGTTAAAATTGATTCCAAAGTAATTTATGATTGATTAGTTAAAAGTAAGACGATAGATTTTAATTTTTGTTACATATGAGGTTTTAAGTAAGAAAGATAAACTTAATTTAGAAACTATAACATACTAATTATTTTTAATAGATTTACAAAATATTTTTATAACAAACTGTTAATGAGTTTGTTAAAATATTATTTTAATAATCATTTTAGTTACGGTTTTTCCGTACTATCTAACACATGTCTAGCTTTATTGAGTGGTTATTTTTTTTAACATTACACTGTTTATAACAATAATTAAAAATACGTCTTGATTTTTAGATATATATATATATATATATATATATTAGTTGTGTTAATTGCTGATTATGATTTGTTTAGAAGTATTAGTCATAAGATGAAATTAACAGATGATTAATCAAAACTGGTGCCAGTTTATTTTTATAATACTTCAATATTTTACTTCTAGAAACTAATGCTTCTTATTAGAATAAGTTTAATATTTAAATTTAAAAAAATGAAAATAGATAAAGTTTATGGAGCTACTGAAAAAGTAGCAAGAGTTTTTTGTGTCAATGTTTATAGTATTTAGTTGTTCTCTTTTTATTGTTTCATGTAATACAGAAGAGGTTGTGACTAATGAAATTGAAAATAATGTTGTGGAAAATCAAGAGCTATATAGAAGAGCTTCCAATTATTATCTTTCGTATTCTGATGCCTTGTTTATTTCTAATCAATTAATTGATGCTTCAAATATGTTTTTTGATGAGTCAATTGATGTTGAATCTACAAACGAGTCAGAATTAGAAGATAAGTTTTGGATAGAAAATAACGAAATACTTACTAATACTAGTGAAAGGCTAAGGTTGGAAGTTGATATTGTTAAAGAAGATTTTAATCAATTTAATGAAATAGTTGTTAATGAACAAAAAATAAATAATGCAGAGTTTTTAACAGCAATTCAAAAAAGTTATGCAGTAAACTTATTAAATGCTGCAAATCAAAATGATATTGATGAATTAATTAGTATTAAAAATCAATTTAAGAAAGATGTTAAGCACTATCCTGAATTAGAACTGTTTAATTTGGGTATAGCTCTAATTGAAGTAGCGGAGCCAGATTTAATATTATTATTGAGAGGGTCAGACTGTAATCAAGTGGGATTAGTTGCAGGAATTATGTCTGGAGTTTTTGGTATGATTAGCGGTGCTATAGGTGGTGGGCTCACAGGTGTAGTGTTGGGTCTTGGTATTGGGTCTATTCCAGCTGGAGGTGCTGGTGCTGTTATTGGAGCAGTTGTAGGAGGTCTAGCTGGCTTTACTAAGGGGTATATATTAGGTTGGCTTGGTTGTATGATTTTTGGTTAAAAAAGTGAATTATGAAAGATAAATATAAGTTTACAGATTATTTTATTATCTTTATTATGCCTCTTTTATCAATCATTGGGGAGTATTTTATAAAGACATTAAATCTTAAGTCATTTTATCAATACGCTATCTATTATGTTATTGGAGTTTTTGTGTTTTATATTGGTAATTTGATAAGAAAGAACATATTTGGAATCTACTTTAATACTAAAGATTAGTAAAAGATATTATATATAATAGTTTTGAGATATTAGACAAGCACTTTTACTAGTGTTTGTCTAATATTTTAATTCCAATTTTCATCAAAATCAAGATTGTCGTAATCATCAATATCCAATTCGTCATCAAACTCATTATAACTACCTAATGGGTCTTCGGCTTCAAAAGATTTTTCTGGTGCTTCAGTAGGTACTTGTCCATTTACAAACATTAGATTAGGGTAATCAGTACTAGAAGTTTCCTCAACAATTTCAGCTAATTCTACTAAAAATGTCCACATGTTTAAAAAATCGTAAACATAAATAAGTTTTGTTTGAGCTTCATGAACTACACTATTAATGCTTGTTTCATTCATTAAACGAACACTATTATTGCCTTCGCTTACATCAAACATAGATATTTCTTCACCTTGTTCCCAAGCGTCGTTGCTTAAATAAAACGATGCCATTTCTAATCCATCAAACCCAAAAGATTGAGTAATAATGTTATGCAAGTCTTCTAATGTATCAGTTTCGCGAATTTCTAAATCACGAAAAATATCATCTTCGGTATCATTATCGAGTATAACTCTGAATCTGTAAATCATGCTGCAAAGATAATTATTTTTAGATTATTTGCTAAAGCGATGTAAGGTAAATGTCATGGCAGATAATAATATAAAAGCACCAATTTGATGGGCAACACCAAGCCAGACAGGTACCTGAAATATAAGTGTAAGTACGCCAAGTAAAAATTGTACACCAACCATTATAAATAAGGCATTAACTCCTTTTGTTTGGTTGTTATTTAGTGGCATTTGCTTTGCTTTATACCAAATAATCATTATAAATAGTACAACAATGTAAGCTAGCATTCTATGAATAAATTGCACACCACTTTTGCCTTCTATAAAGTTTTTATATAGTGGATTTTGTTCGATATAAACAGTTTCATGAATCCATTTGTTTTCGCTCATCATTGGCCAATGGTTATGTATAAATCCTGCATCTAAACCTGCTACAAACGCGCCATAAATAATTTGAAGTAATAAAACTCCTAAGCCAATTCTTACTAAATTTCTAAAGCGTTTATTAATTTGTTTTTTATTTGGGAACATTAAATCTAACGCCACCCAAAAGGTGTAAGCAAATGTTATAAAAGCTGTTGTTAAGTGCGCTGCTAATCTATAATGACTTACGTCTGGATTATCTACTAAACCACTTTTTACCATATACCATCCTAAAAAACCTTGAAAACCACCAAGGATTAAAAGAATAATAGATTTTTTTATGGTTGACTTTGTTAGTTGTTTTGTGGCAAGAAAGAATAAAAATGGAAGTATAAAAACGACACCTATAAAACGACCAATTACACGATGAAGCCATTCCCAAAAATAAATGTCTTTAAAATCTTGAAGCGTAAAATGGGTGTTTAATTTGTTATACTCTGGATATTGCTTATATAAATCAAAAGCCTCTTGCCATTCAACCTCATTTATAGGCGGTATGGTTCCAGAAATAAGCTTGTAATTAGAAATAGATAAACCAGAATGTGTTAATCTAGTAATGCCGCCAACAACAACCATAATAAAAATAAGTAAGCAACCTAATAATAGCCAGTAGATAACTTTTTTATTGTCTTTTTTCATTTATTTAATTCTTTTTTAAAGCAAAGGCTATTTTCCATGTCTATATATTGACCATAATTTGGGATACGTTTATAATTATTTTTTTTGTAAAACTGAACAGCTTCAACTTGTCGCTTACCTGTTTCTAAAAAACAATTTTTGTAACCTAAATTTTTAGACCAAAGTTCTAGTTCAAACAAAATTTTTGAAGCTACACCTTTTCCTCTTTTTTCTGGTAGTGTGTACATACGTTTAATTTCAACACTATCTTTATCAAATTCCTTAAAAGCACCACAACCTACAGTTTTGTTATTATAACGAGCAATAATTACATGATTTAAAACATCAATGTTATTAAACTGATGGTAAAAATCGTGTTCATTGCCATCAGTAGTTTTTAAATAAGCATCTAATTGTTTTACTAAATTTATAAAACCTAAATTATTTGAATCTGTTTTAATTAGTTCTATCATTTTAATTACTAATTAACTGTAAGTCCTAATTGTTTCCCTTTTTCTAGCATTAATTGATAAGCTGCATCATATTCATTAGGTATATCACCTTCTAAAATAGCTTCTTTAATGTGTTCTTTAATGATACCAATTTCTTTTGATGGTTTTAAGTTAAAAGCTTTCATGATTTCTTCACCAGAAACTGGAGGTTGAAAGTTGCGCACGTGATCACGTTCTTCTACTTCAATTATTTTTTGCCTTACAATCTTAAAGTTGTTGTGGTATTTGTTGAATTTTTTAGGGTTCTTGGTTGTGATATCTGCCTCACATAAAGTCATTAAATCATCAACATAATCTCCAGCATCAAAAACTAAACGGCGAACAGCTGAATCTGTAACAATGTCTTGAGCAAGCACTATTGGTCTAGAGCTCATAAACACCATTTTTTGTACAAATTTCATTTTATCATTAAGCGGCATTTTAAGTCTTTTAAAAAGACGATATACCATTTTTGATCCTTCAAACTCGTGAGCATGAAATGTCCAGCCAACTTTTTTACTAAACTTTTTTGTTGGCGCTTTACCAATATCATGTAATAATGCAGCCCAACGTAACCAAAGATTATTGGTGTGTTTAGAGATGTTATCGACAACTTCTAGAGTATGATAGAAATTATCTTTGTGTTTTTGTCCATCTACTTCATCTATACCTTTTAGAGCTGTTAGCTCTGGCAAAATATATTGCAATAAACCAGTTTGTTCTAGTAATAAGAAACCAATAGATGGTTTAGGACTTTCTAATATTTTATTAAGCTCGACAACTATACGTTCTTTAGTTATAATTTTTATGCGTTCATTATTTCTTGATATAGCTTCTAGAGATTCACTTTCAATTTTAAAATTTAATTGTGAAGCAAACCGAATTGCTCTCATCATACGCAATGGATCATCACTATATGTAATATCAGGATTTAAAGGGGTACGAATGATTTTCTTATCTAAATCCTGAATACCATTAAATGGGTCTAATAAATCACCAAAGTTTTCGTCGTTTAAATCTAAAGCTAATGCATTAATTGAAAAGTCTCTTCTGTTTTGGTCATCTTGAAGTGTTCCGTTTTCTACAACAGGGTTTCTACTGCTTTCGTTGTAACTCTCTTTGCGAGCACCTACAAATTCAATTTCTATATTGTCATAGCGTAACATAGCAGTTCCGTAAGTTTTAAAAACTTGAACTTTTGGGTTGTTAGGTAAGTTTTTTGCAACTTCTTTGGCTAGTTCTATACCATTGCCAATGGCAACAATATCTATGTCTTTTGCTACTCCTCTTTGTAAAATGTGATCTCTAACAAAACCACCAATAACATAACAATCTACATGTAATGCTTTTGCAGATTGAGATATTATTTTAAAAATATTATGTTGTAAGGCTTGTTTATAGTTCATGTTTAAATTCCAATTTTATTGGATTTTATTCACGAATAACTTTTACATTTCCATCATTACTTATTTTAATAATCGAAGATGGTTTTGCTTCGTTTTTTTCGTCTGGCAAATTTACGACATAGTCAACACCTTTTAAAATCTCTTTGCTTATTTCTTTAAATGATTTTGGTGTTGGTTCTCCAGAAATATTTGCTGATGTAGAAACGATAGGTTTACCAAATTGACGGATGAGTTCTAGGCAAAATTCATTTTTAGGGATTCTGATTGCTACAGAGTTGTCTTTAGCAATTAAATTACTTGCTAACCCTTTTGGATTATTATAGATTATTGTTGTTGGTTTAACTGCTAATTTAATTATATCTAAAGCAGTATTATGGATTTCAGGTATATGTTTTTTAAGCATAGCATCATTTGCAACCAAACAAATTAAAGCTTTAGAGTTTTCTCGTTGTTTTAATTGGTATATTTTTTTTACCGCATCAATATTAGTAGCATCACAACCTATTCCCCAAACCGTATCTGTAGGATAGAGGATAAGCTTACCAGAGCTTAAAATATTTAAAGTTTGAGTAATATCTTCTTGCATTAGCAATTATTATACTGCAAAATTAATTTATTTTAATTGATATGCGTACTTTTACTTCATTAACACTTATAACCAGACATGACCATCTTAGTAGCCAATAACCATCTTAAGAGAGTTGGTGGCTCAGAAACTTATACTTATGCATTAATTAATGTATTAATTAAAAAAGGGTATAATGTAGAATATTTTACTTTTTTTAAAGGCGCAGTATCTAAAAGAATAGAAAAAGATTTAAATGTGAAATTTATGTCTAAATCTAAGTATGATTTGATTCTAGCAAATCATAATACTTGCGTAAATTATTTAAGTAGAAGAGGTAAAATAATACAAACATGCCATGGTATTTTTCCAAAAGAAGAACAGCCTTCTGCTTATGCCGATGGTTACATTAGTATATCTAAAGAGGTAAAAGATCATTTAAAAGGATTAGGCTTTGATTCTGAGATTGTTGTAAACGGAATTAATTGTGACAGATATAAAGTTATTAATTCAATTAATCCTAAATTAAAAAATGTTTTAAGTTTAAGCCAATCAGAAATTGCTAATGATAAAATTAAGATTGCTTGTGATGCTTTAGGCTTGCAATTTTCAAAATTGAACAAAAATGAAAATCCAATATGGCATGTAGAAAATATGATTAACAAAGCCGATTTGGTTATTGGTTTAGGACGATCGGCTTATGAAGCTATGGCTTGCGGAAGGACAGTTTTAGTTTTTGATGAACGCCCATATTTTAAATCATTTGCAGATGGTTACATGACTCCAGAATTAGTTTATAAGTGTGTAGAAAAAAATTGTTCAGGTCGTTATTCGCAATTAGAATTATCTACTCAAGATTTAATGTTAGAATTAAAGAAGTATAAAAAAGAAGATGGCGATTTATTAAGAGAATTAGCATTAAAAGAATTTAATATTGATTTGCAAACAGACAAAATTTTAAGCTATGCATCATCTGTAACTAAAAAAAGAGGAGCTGTAAAATTAGTATTCGCAAGTTGGTACCAGAATTATAGAATGAATAAAAGGAAGCGAAAGAAAAAGAAAAAGGATAAGAGAAAATAATAGTATCTAAAATGAAATTTTTTGATTTTGTTTTAAGGATTCAGATATATGAGCACCTTTTAAAATGGTAGATAATAGATACCATTTTTTTGGTTTTAAAATAAAGGTTAAACAATAATAAATTCTAATAAGCAGGTATTTTATATATGAGTAATTTTTTTTAATCACGTACATATATGATAGTAAACCTTCCTTACTAATTGGTTTTGATGTTCCTGTGCTAGCACCTTGATAATGTGTGATTTTTGCTTCAGGTACGAGTACACTTTTAAAGTTAAACTTTCGCATTCTATAGCAAATATCCATTTCTTCAAAATATAAAAAGGTGTTCGTGTCAAACCCTCCAACTTTTGCAAAAATATCACTTCTAAAAAACATGAAAGCACCATTTACAAAATTAACAGTAATAGGATTGGTGTAGTGTTTTTTGCGTTTCGGATGGTTTTTAGAAAAGTTTTTCTCTAAAAAACTACGTCCAAAAATTAATTTTCTTAGGCCCTTGTTATGATCAAAAGAAATAACATGTTTACCATGTTCATCATAGTTTTGAGCTGTAGACACACCAACATCAAGATGTGACTGCATATATTTAAAAAGTATCGATAAGCAATCGTTTTGTAAAAACGCATCGTTATTTAAAAATAATAAATAGGTTGCATTTGCAAACTGAATACCTAACATATTACCACCACCAAATCCAGTATTAATTGGACTTCTGTGTAGTAATATATTATCTGCTTTTGGTAAATTGTTTTTTAAATGTATATAATCATCTTTTTTTGAGTTATTATCGATTACAATAATCTCAAAATTTAAGACTTTATCTGTAAATGCAATCACCGATTTTATGCAATCTAATGTATAGCTTGCTGTATTATAATTTATGATGATTACAGAGATATCTTTCATGATGGTTTTAATTAAACAAAACTACATAAATTTATATTGTTTTTTTATTTTTACATAAATTCATAATTTTTAAAATGGGACTAAGATCTAAACTAAAAAAATACTTCCTGCACAAGAGATTACCAATTGAAACTTATATTCCTAATAGAAAAACAAAGCCTTCTAAAATGATTGAGATTGTTACAGCTTGGGAAGGTTTAGAGCTAATTATTGAAGATATAATAGATAGATTTAGTATAGGAAACGATTCATGTATAGAGTTTGGTGTTGAGTTTGGGTATTCATCAGTTGTATTTTCTAACTACTTTAAAGAAGTTGTTGGTGTAGATATTTTTATCGGTGATGAGCATACAGATCATAAGGGTGATCATTATGAGAAAACCAAAGCATCATTATCTAAATTCGAAAATATAAAATTGGTAAAGTCTGATTATAGAGATTGGATAAAAGAAGATACACGCAACTACGATTTTTCTCATGTAGATATTGTTCATAATTATAAAGAAACTTTTGAGTGCGGTTTGTGGGCTGCTCAGCATAGTAAGTGCACTGTTTTTCATGATACAGAAAGTTTTCCAGAAGTAAGGCGAGCTGTAATAGATATAGCCAAAGCTACAGGTAAAAATGTATATAATTATCCATATCACAATGGATTGGGAATTATAGTTTAAAAGTATGAATAACAGAAACTCTCAAAAGGTGCTTATTGTTGCACCATTTGCATTTGGTTATACAGCGCATATTAAAAACGCATTAGATAAATTTGCTAATATTGAAGCAAACATACTTTATTTAGATAAACCTTCTTTTGAGTATCGAAACAACTTCCATAAAGCTAGAAACTTTATTTCTAAAATCTTTGGAAAAAACCTAAAGAAAACCTTTGTTTTCGATCGTGTAAAAAAAGATGTTTCTGCCTTAGCAAAGCAAAATATTATCTTTGTCATTCGTCCAGATTTATTGAATGATGATACATTAAAGTTTTTAAAAAATAAAACAGAAAAATTCATTGCCTACTACTACGATAGTACTAGGCGATTTCCTAGAAAGGTAGATATAATCCCTTTTTTTGATACTATCTATAGCTACGATAAATTAGATGTTAATACTTACAGCTTTGAGTTTTTAACAAATTATATTTTTGATGAAAGCAAAAACAAAAGCCCAAAGTATTTGTTTTTTAATATTTCTACTAACGATTATCGCTTTCCTCTTATTGAAACTTTAGCTGGATATTTTAAAAGAAAAAACTGGAGTTATAATATTCAAGTTTACAATGGTAGTGATATGCCTGCAGAACATGTGAAGATAATAACGACTCAAAAGTCAATTACTGAGGTTTCAGAATTAATAAAGGCATCAAAAATTATTGTAGAAATACAGCGTACAGAGCAGGTAGGATTATCATTTAGAATTTTTGAAGCCCTTGGTCATCGTAAAAAACTGATTACAACTAATAAGGATATTGTAAATTATGATTTTTATAGCCCACAAAATATTTTAGTTGTAGATGAGCATGATATTAAAATTCCTGATGAATTTGTTAATTCACCTTATGTTGAAATTGAAGATTCTATACTAACTAAATATAAAATTGAACATTGGGTGAAAGCTATTTTTAACCCTTAAGTAAACTCCTATAAACTTCTGCGTACTTTTTTGCAGCATTATCCCAATTAAAGCTTTTAGCGTGAGTTATGTATGCTTTTGATAGTTCTTTTTTATTGTTATTATAAGTAGTTAAGCCTTCTGTTACAGTTTTGGCCATATATTCTGGATCATAATGATTCCAGAAAAAAGCGTTTTTTCCACCTATTTCTGGCAACGATGTATTGTTTGATAAAAATACAGGTTTGCCAAAACGCATGGCTTCTATTGGAGGAATACCAAAACCTTCACGTAATGAAGGAAATACAAAAGCATCACAATTTTGTAAATAATATTGTTTGTCTAAATCGTTAATCTTTCCAGTAATTAGCACTCGGTTTTTTAGACCTAATTGTTCAATTGTAGTTTTAAGTTTGCCTTCTGCATAAGATGTATTATTGTTGCCAGAAAGAACTAAATTAAAATCAGGAAGATGGTTTAGCATTTCTACCAAAACATGAAAATTTTTTCGCTCAGTAAATTCGCCAATACTAAATAAATATGGCTTAGTGCTTGTTAGGTTGGGTTTATGAGATTCTGGTAAAGTAATACTTTTTATTGGGTTCCCATTATGGATTACAAACTCAGCTACATTTGGAATCTTGAAGTATTTATGTGTAGATTGTTTTGCGTATTCAGAAATGTAAGTTATAGCATGACTTCTATTAAGCTTATTTTGAAACCTAACATTAACTTCATGTTTTAAATTGTTTGAGACTTCATCAATAAAATTAACATCATGTACTGTTAAAATATAAGGAATATTATGATAAGGTTCAATCTTAATATTCTGATTTAAACAATGCCAAACATTATACTTTTTTTTAATTTGAAGTAAGCGATGTCGTCTAAACGAGTGGTATTTTTTATAATCAAAATAATTGTCAAATTCAGACTGCAGAGGTTTTAAATCTTTAGCATGAAGCGTCATTTTAAAATCATCAATTTTTGCATTGTAAAGTCCTTTTATTAAATGATAATTAAACTGACCAAAACCAAAATGTAGATTTTTAATGTTATGAGATTCTAAAAAAACGGTGTTCATTTATTCAATTTTTCTATACATAGTCCATAAATAAAGATAGCGTTTAAATACAGAAAAAGCACTTAAGTAGGCTAAAATAAAACCTTCTTTTCCATCAAGTATTCCAAGCTTAATTACGTATTGATGAAAAAAGCGAAACCATGGCCTTACTAAAAAATGATATAGAGATGGTCTTAGATTTTTTTGATATAGCATTTTTGCTTGTAACTTGCTATACTGTGTTAGTTTTTGATTATATAAATCAAAACTTTTATACGTGAAATGGTCGCTCCTGCATTTTAGAGTTTCTGTAGTGCCATTAACATCTAATGTTTCATGTACTAAGTTTGTATTATAACTACAAGCTTCTTTTTTAAATAACCTAACAACCGAATCATTTTGAAAGCCACTGTATTTAATGCGTTTGCCCATAAAATGAAAATTACGCTTTACTTTATAGGCTTTAGTGTTTGAGGCAAATAACGTTTTTTGCTTTATTTCTTCAGCGAGTTCTTTAGAAATAACTTCGTCTAAATCAAAAAATACAATCCAATCATGTTTTGCTTGTTGTAAAGCAAAGTTTTTTTGAGCTGAAAAATTATCAAAGGATCGATTTACAATTTTCACTTCATATTGCCGAGCTAATTCAAGAGTTTTGTCAGTACTACCAGAATCTACAATGATAATTTCATCTGCAAAAGATAAGCTTTTTATAAAGCTCTCTATGTTTTCTTCTTCATTATATGTAATGGCAAGCGCACTTATCATTTATTAGAATAATAGTAATTAAGACGTTATATTTGTGAGCAAAAGTAATCATTTTGCTTCTACAAAATTAATTTTGATGTCTCGTTTACCAATATTAATGTATCATAATGTTTGTGCTGATTTATCATCTGCTAAAAACCTAACAATAGCAGTAGAAACTCTTGAGCAACATTTTAAGTTTTTGGCAGATAATGATTATAAAACGTTTCATTTTTCTGAATTAGAGGCACTAAAAAAAAATAAGTCTTTACCTAAAAAAAGTGCTATCATTACTTTTGATGATGTTTATGTTAATCAACTAGAATTTGCCTATCCTTTACTAGAAAAATATGGTTTAAAAGCGAGCTTTTTTATTCCGTTTGCTTATGTAAATGGAATGGATTTGTGGAACACAAATTTAGAGAACATCATGTCTGTTGAACAGTTAAAATCATTAAATTCTGAGGTTGTAGAATTAGGTTTGCATTCATTTAAACATAAAAAATATAATGAATTATCTAATGAAGAGGTGATCCAAGATTTTGAATCTTGTCAGCAATTTATTTATGAGCATAAATTAGAAGTTCATAATGTTTTAGCATATCCGTATGGAAAATTTCCTAGGAAAAATCCTGAGAAATTCACGTTTTTTAATACTCTAAATAACTTTAATATTGCTTATGGTTTGCGTATAGGAAATAGAGTTAATCAGTTTCCGTTTAAAAACAATTACCAAATACAACGCATAGATATAAAAGGGGAAGATACTTTAGCTAAATTTAAACTTAAACTTCGTTATGGTAAGTTAAGGCTATTTTAATCCTTTTTGCTGCAAAATAAGTTTTGCATATCTAGAAAATACGCCATACGCATTAACACTAGCAACAGCCAATCCAGGAATACCATCTAAAAAACCACCTTTAATTATATAACTACTAAAAAAGCGATAAAACGGTTTAAATGCTAAATGAAAACAAGTAGCCTTTTTGTTTTTTTTAAATAGTTGATTGGCTTGAAACCATGCGTAACTATCTTTTTTGCCTATATAATTTGATAAGCCTTTATATGTAAAATGCAACACAGGATTTTTTAACTTTCCAATAGTACCTTTTACAATTAATTTTTCATGAACATCGCCTTCAAAATGACACAACTCTCGTTTTACTAATCGCGTTACATCATTATCGTGATGATACAAGAAACGATTCATATAAAAATGAGGAAAGTTTAATTTATAACCAGAATGTTTAGGGTTATTTATAGTATTTAAAATTTCAATTTGTAAGGTGTTAGTAATACGTTCATCTGCATCTAAAAATAAAACCCACTCATTAGTAGCAAAGGTTAATGCATGATTTTTTTGGCTTGAAAAATCATCAAATTTTCGTTGTGTAATGATGCAATTAAATTGTTTAGCAATTTGCAACGTGTTGTCTAAACTAAAAGAGTCTACAACTATAATTTCATCAGCAAATTTTACCGAATATAATGCGTCTTCAAGATAGTGCTCTTCATTATAAGTTGGTATGATTACAGTTAGCTTTGGCATAAATTATATAAAGCGTAAAATTAATAAAATAACTTTATATTTGCTTATTGTATGACAATAGATACTTCAATTATAATAAGCACGTATAACTCACCTAAATGGTTAGAAAAAGTGCTTTATGGATACAATAATCAGACTTATAGGCAATTTGAAATTGTTATTGCAGATGATGGCTCTAAACAAGAAACTTTTGATTTAATTGATAAATTAAGAAAAGAGGTTTTTTATAATATCGTTCATGTATGGCATGAAGATAATGGGTTTCAGAAATCGCAAATTTTAAATAAAGCTACAGTAAAATGTAGTACACCTTATATTATTATGTCTGATGGTGATTGTATACCAAGAATGGACTTTGTAGAGCAACACGTAAAGTATAGAGAAGAAGGTTATTTTTTATCTGGAGGCTATTTTATGTTGCCTATGAATATTTCTGAAGCGATTACAAAAGAAGATATTTATAACGGATATTGTTTTGATGTAAGTTGGCTAAAAGCCAATGGCCTAAAAATGTCATTTAAAAACAATAAATTAAGAACAAAAGGATTTATGTCATGGCTGTTAAATACAGTAACGCCAACTAATGCAAGTTGGAATGGGCATAATGCTTCTGGTTGGAAAAAGGATATTGTTGCAATTAATGGTTTTGATGAACGTATGCAATATGGCGGACAAGATAGAGAGTTGGGAGAACGCTTATTTAATTATGGTATAAAAAGTAAACAATTTAGATATACAGCTGTTTGTGTGCATTTAGATCATCCTCGTGGTTATAAGAATCAAGAATCTATTGATAAAAATCTGAAGATTAGAAGCGAAACTAAAACGCAAAATAAAAAATGGACAGATTTTGGTATTCTTAAAAAGTAAACAGTTCTGTTTATGAGTTTTAATGTTTCAGTAATAATTAGTACATACAATCAGCCACAATGGTTAGAAAAAGTGTTGTTTGGTTATGAGCAGCAATCTATTGACTCTTTTGAAATTATTATTGCAGATGATGGTTCTACAAGTGAAACTAAAACGCTAATAGAAAAATTTAAAAAGCAATCACATTTAAAAATTAACCACGTTTGGCATGAAGATAATGGTTTTCAGAAAACAAAGATTTTAAATACATCGATACTAGCTTCACAATCTGACTATTTAATTTTTACAGATGGCGATTGTATTCCGCGACAAGATTTTATTGAAAAGCATTTAAGTTTAAGAAGAAAAAACCACTTTTTATCTGGAGGATATTTTAAACTGCCTAAATCAATTTCTAATAGTATTACTAAAAATGATATAGTAAGTCAAGATTGTTTTAATAAAGAGTGGTTACTTAACAAAGGCTTAAAAAAGACTTTTAAACTAAATAAGTTAACAGCTTCTGGATTTAAAGAATGGTTTCTAAATACAGTGACACCAACTAAGGCAACTTGGGATGGAATGAATGCATCGGGATGGAAAGAAAATATTCTTGCTGTTAATGGTTTTGATGAACGCATGCAATATGGTGGCGAAGACCGTGAGCTAGGTGAGCGTTTAATGAATAATAAAATTAAGGCAGTACAAATACGCTATAGCGCAATTTGTTTGCACTTAGAGCATAGTAGAAGTTATATAAATGATGAAAGCTTGATAAATAATAAGAAAATAAGATTAGATACAAAAAGACTTAAAAAAACGTGGACAGATTACGGAATCTTAAAAGCTTGATTATAGTTTTTTATAAACTCCAATTTTCCAATATGTTTTTTCATCATTTGTTTTTACAGTTACAAAATCTAATTGCTTTAGAGTATCTCTTTCAAAATATTCCCAACAGCCTGTACCTTCTCTATAAATTGATGTTATTAGAATTCCGTCAGGATTTAAACTATTAATCATTGTTTTTAAAACATTCTCCTTTTCTGTATTATGGATATAGTAAAAAGCTTCATTGAAAACAATAATATCAAATTGCTTTATAGGTTTAAACGTGTGTAAATCGGCAACTATAAATTCTGAATTTTGAAACTTTTTTTTATTAGCTTTTTTAATAGAAACACTTGAGAAATCCATACCTAAAAAGTAACTATACTCTAAATCAATAATTTTTTCGTTTAAAACGCCTTCACCAGCACCAAGATCCATAATTGACGGATTTGCTTTTCCGTAAGTTTTTATAAAACTAATAATTTGCTTGTAACGAACAGCTTCAGTGTGGCTTTTTAAATTGTCCCAACGTCCACTTTTATATTGTTTATTCCATCGTAACTTACGTCTCCAATTGTGAAACTTATCTATAATATTCATTTACTATGCGTTTAAGTGATTTTCTAAAAAAGGGGTTAACTTTTTTAATATCATTTCTGGTGTTAGTTGTTTGTATAATTCATGCGGATTTTCTTCAATTTTTTTACGTTCTTCAAAAGTGAATTCATTAAATAGATTTGGTTTTTCTTCTAATAGATGTGTTGAGACATGAAATTTGCCATCTTCAAAACTAGCCCAGTGATCCTTATTTACATAAGGAGAAAATATTGTAAACGTAGGTTTGTTTAAGGCCTTAGCAATGTGCACAATTCCACCTTCATTTGCAATTAGCATATCACATGCATTCATTAAACAAATAAAATCTCTAAAATCTTTTTCATAAATATCTAAAATGATTGCTGTTTTTTCATGGCATAAATCATATATTTTTAGGGCTTCTTCTTTTTGATGAGGCGCATAGTTAAAAAGTATATTTACACTGTATTTACTAGCAACATAATCTATAAGTTCAGCAATATACTCATAAGGCATAGATTTTTGAGGCGTGCTTCCAAGTACACCAAACATTATTACTGGTTTGTTGTATGATGCTAATTTATTGTATGCTTTTTCTTCTTCAGTTAAAAATAATTTTGGATTATAATCAGGTGTTTTTAAATCAAAAACTGAAGAAATAAGATTAATTCTGTCTTCAATTGCTTTTCCGCAAATCTTTGTTTTATGATCTAAAAAACTAATAGGATGTGTGTAAAAAGGAAGTTTTAAAGTTTTGTGTTTTCGTTTTAAACCAATACGATATTTTGCCTTTGAAAACAAGCACATTAAGCGACTTTGAAATTTTGCATAAGGATCAAAAATAATATCATAATTCTGTTTTTTTACCTTACGAATGGCTTTAAAAAGATTAAAAATATTTTTTAGACTCTTATCATTTGCTTCGATAACAAAATCAATATTTGGATTGTTTGTTAAAACTGAAGCTGTATAATCGTAAACAAAATAGTCTATTTTACTATCTGGAAATACTTGTTTTATATTATTGGCAATAACCGAACTAATTAAAACATCACCAATACGTTTATTCTGTATTACAAGTATTTTTTTCATATTCATTTCCTATAGAGAGAAGGAATTTTCAATTTAATTTTAAGTAACTGCAAAGTATTATAATTTCTACTTTTATTAAAATTTCATTTCATATATCTTTGAAAAATATGAGTAAACCAAAACAAGTTGTACATGTACATTCTAATTATCAATCAATAGAGTCTGATATATTAAAATGTATACAAGATTTTAGCAACAGTGGAACCACTATTTTAAAAGGAGATAGAAACGAAATTAAAAGTTTTAATATTAATGGCGAAAAAATTAATATAAAATCGTTTAAGATGCCTAGCGTATTTAATGCGTTTGTATATAAGTTTGTTAGAGAATCTAAGGCAAAGCGTTCTTTTAAATATGCAGAAAGGCTTATTTCGTGTAATATATTAACGCCTTTTCCAATTGCTTATATTGAAGAGTTTACAAGTTTTGGACTTAAGAACAGTTATTATATAAGCAAACATGTTGATTATGATTTTGATTTTAGAGATTTAATACATCAACCAAAGTTTAAGGATAGAATTAATATTTTACATCAGTTTACGCGCTTTACTTTTAAGCTTCATGAAAACAATATAAATTTTTTAGACCACTCACCAGGTAATACATTAATTGTTAAAAAAGAGAATAACAACTACGATTTTTATTTAATTGATCTAAATAGAATGACTTTTGAGACGATGAGTTTTGATAAGCGTATGCATAATTTTAGACGTTTATGGTTGTCAAAAACAATGGTAAAGATTATGTCTGTAACTTATGCCAAACTTTATAATAAAACTTATGATCAAGTACATCAGCTAATGTTAAAACATAGCAGAGGTTTCCAAAGAAAAATCAATAGTAAAAAGTTAAGACGTTCTGGTAGAAAAATAAAATTTAAATCTTAAACAGCAACGTCATATTCACGTAAAGCATCATTAAGAGACGTTTTCTTATTAGTGCTTTCTTTTCGTTTTCCAATTATTAAAGCACAAGGTACATTATAGTCTCCTGCAGGGAATTTTTTAGTGTAACTGCCAGGAATTACTACAGAGCGTTCGGGAACAACACCTTTCATTTCAACAGGCTTATCGCCAGTAACATCAATAATTTTGGTACTCATCGTTAATACCACATTTGCGCCTAAAACGGCTTCCTTTTCTACACGAACACCTTCAACAACAATACAACGCGATCCTATAAAAGCACCGTCTTCAATAATTACTGGAGCAGCTTGTAAAGGTTCTAAAACACCACCAATACCAACACCACCAGAAAGATGTACATTTTTACCAATTTGTGCACAGCTACCAACAGTAGCCCAAGTATCTACCATGGTACCTTCGTCTACATAAGCTCCAATATTAACATAACTAGGCATTAAAATGGTTCCTGAAGAAATATATGCACCATGTCTGGCAACAGCATGAGGTACAACTCGAATGCCTTTGTCTTGGTAACCAGTTTTTAACGGAATTTTATCATGATACTCAAAAATACCAACCTCAAAAGTTTCCATTTTTTGAATAGGAAAATACAATACAACAGCTTTCTTTACCCATTCATTTACTTGCCATCCATTTTGTGTTGGCTCTGCAACACGCAAAGTACCTTCGTCTAAAAGAGCTACAACTTTTCTAATTGCTTGTATGGTTTCAGTTTCTTTTAATAAGTCTCTATTATTCCAAGCATTTTCTATAATTTGTTGTAAGTCTTTCATGTTAAGTTTATAAAATTTTTTACAAAGATAATGCTATAATCCATTTAATAAATCTTCAAGAAATAAATTATTCTCTAATTATGTGACTTACCAAAAATGATAGTGTCTTAATTATAGATTATTTCAAGTTTAGTAGGTTTTATAATCATACTGAGAACTTTAATAATTAATAGCTAATTGTAAAACTCTCCTTATTATTAGGGGAGTTTTATTTTTTTGTGACTTTTTTATAAGTAGTGTGTCTTATTAATATATAACATGATATATTTAAGTAGAGGGTAAATACTATCATGGATTTTATTAATAGATGATTATTTTAAAACTCTTCTTTGACCTACAAAGAAGAGTTTTTTTTATTGTATTAACTTTGTAAACTATGGGAAGACTTTTAGCAATAGATTTTGGGACCAAACGTACAGGAATTGCGGTTACAGACGAGCTTCAGATTATAGCTTCTGGATTAACCACCGTAGACACTAAAGAGTTGCTAAACTTTTTAAAACAATATACAAGTGAAGAAAATGTTGAACTGTTTGTTGTAGGTGAGCCAAAACAATTAAATAACCAAGCATCTCAAAGTGAAGTAGCCATTATTCCATTTTTAGAAAAATTAGCTAAAGCAATTCCGAGTATTCCTGTTGTTAGGGTTGATGAACGTTTTACCTCTAAAATGGCTTTTCAAACAATGATTGATAGCGGATTAAAAAAGAACCAGCGAAAAAATAAAGCATTGGTTGATGAAATAAGCGCAACCATTATACTACAAAGTTATTTATATAATAAAGCGTAAAATTTAAAAATCACAATAAGTATTGTATTTTTGCATCCGAAAAATAGCAACACATGATTTTACCTATAGTCGCTTATGGTGACCCAGTTTTAAGAAAAAAAGCAAAAAACATTACTAAAGATTATCCTAAGTTAGATTTGCTTTTAGATAATATGTACGAGACCATGTATGGTGCTTTTGGTGTTGGTTTAGCTGCGCCTCAAATAGGATTGCCAATACGTCTGTTTTTGGTAGATACTGAGCCATTTGCAGAGGATAAAGACTTTACCGAAGAAGAGCAAGAACAGTTTAAAAACTTTAAACGTACGTTTATTAATGCAGAAATTTTAGAAGAAGAAGGCGATGAGTGGGCATTTAACGAAGGCTGTTTAAGTATACCAGATGTAAGAGAAGATGTATTTAGACAACCTAGAATTAAAATACAGTATCAAGACGAGAATTTTGAAACACATATAGAAGAATTTGATGGTCTTATAGCTCGTGTTATTCAACATGAATATGATCATATTGAAGGTATTCTATTTACAGATAAACTATCATCATTAAAAAAACGTTTAATAAAAGGAAAGCTGTCTAATATTTCAAAAGGAAAGATTAGAGTAGATTATAAAATGCGTTTTCCTGCAATGAAAAAGAAACGTTAAATAACAATATACTATTAAGGCAAAAATATATATTTGCCTACTTTTAAAATAAGACGAATTAATTTATGAGCTTAGATAAAATATTATCCATTTCTGGAAAACCAGGGTTATACAAAATCATTACGCAAACTAGAGGAGGCTTTGTTGCAGAATCTTTAATAGATAAAAGAAAAATTACAGTAAATATACATAATAATATAAGTGTACTAAGCGAAATAGCGGTATACACACTTAGTGAAGAATTACCGCTTAAAGACGTTTTAAAGAAAGTTAAAGATAAAGAAAACGCGCAACCAACATCAATAAGTCATAAAGATTCTAAAGATACATTAGAAGAGTATTTCTTTGAGGTATTACCAGATTATGATGAAGATCGTGTGTACCCAAGTGATATCAAAAAAATTATACAATGGTATAATTTACTTCAAAAACATGATATGCTTGATGCTCTAGAAGATTTAGAAGAAGTAGCTTCTGAAGAAGAAGAGTAAGTCATTTTACATCGTTAATATATTGTTCATAGAAAGGTCTTATAAAACTTTTTACCTATCTATATAGTCGTATTTTTGATATTCAAAATATGAACTATGACAGATAAAACACAGCAATTAAAAGCATTTGAACGTTTGCTTATCATCATGGATGAATTGCGAGAGCAATGTCCTTGGGATAAAAAACAAACCATGGAAACACTGCGCCATTTAACTATAGAAGAAGTGTATGAGCTTGGTGATGCTATTTTAGATAATGATTTAGATGAAGTTAAAAAAGAGCTTGGTGATGTATTACTTCATATAGTGTTTTATTCTAAAATTGGAAGTGAAACCAATAATTTTGATATAGCAGATGTTTGCCATAGTATTTGTGATAAGTTAGTAGAACGTCATCCACATATTTATGGCGATGTAAAGGTTGAAAACGAAGATGATGTAAAACGTAATTGGGAACAGATAAAACTTAAAGAAGGCGGAAAAACAAGTGTGCTGCAAGGCGTTCCTAAAAGTCTACCAGCAATGGTAAAAGCAAATAGAATACAAGATAAAGTATCTGGTGTTGGTTTTGATTGGGAACAACCAGAGCAAGTTTTTGAGAAAGTTGAAGAAGAGTTACAGGAACTAAAGGTTGAGATTAAAAATGGTAATCAAGATAACATAGAGAATGAATTTGGAGATGTTTTATTTTCAATGATTAACTATGCACGATTTTTAAATATTAACCCAGAAAATGCTTTAGAGCGTACAAATAAAAAGTTTACTAAACGATTTCAGTATTTAGAACAAAAAGCAAAATCGTTAAATAAGCAATTAGCAGATATGTCACTCACTGAAATGGATGTATTTTGGGAAGAAGCGAAGCAATTGCCATAATAAGTAATTAGAAAATGTTTTTACTACCTCGTAATCCAAACCTGTAAGATAATACGTATATATTTTATAAAGAAACTTGAAAATAGTTTCATTATCATAAGTAGGTTGTCTTAATCAATCATTTATAAAATATAGTTAAGACACAAATTTAGTTTAGTTAGGGACAAAATCCTATCTGTGTATTCAGATAGGATTTTGTATGTAGTAGTATTTGTAAAGGATAAAATATTAATACATATCCTTAATCTTTCTTAGTTTTTGTTCCCAAACAGTTAAGCTACTTTTATGGTTTTCGATATTCTTTAAAACATCTTTAACTAAAGGGTTGTTTTCATCAACATTTGAGAAAAACTGAAGGTTGTTTTCTAGTTGATTGATGTTACCTTTAACTTCATCAATCTTTTTTCTAATATAATTATGTTCGTTATCTAAAAGACGTGTATCGTTTGGTTGAGATAAGTTTTCTAATTTATTTTCAAACTTAAGCATCTCCAATTTAGCTTTGTCCATGTCTAATTTTCCAAACAAACCGTCTAGAACTTTATTGAATTTTTGATCTATATAACGTTTGTTTGAAGGAATGTGACCAATGGCTTTCCAGGCTTTAATATTATCTTTAATAACTTGTATGTCTGCTTCTGGCTTGCCAGACAACTCAATAGCTTTTACTTGGTCTAAAAGTTTTACTTTTTGTTCGTAAGCTTCAATTTGTTCTTTGTTTGCAGCATTTCTTTTGGCATGAAGCTTATCAAAATAATGATTGCATGCAGATTTGAATTGTTTCCAAACCTTGTCACTGTCTTTTCTTGGTACATGACCAATTTTTTTCCAATCACTTTGAATTTTTTTCATCAAAGGTGTTACTGTAGAAAAATCGTCATTATCCTTATTGTCTTCGGCAATTTTTATAAGCTCTAATTTCTTTTGTAAATTCGAGAACTGGTCTTTTTTTAGACCTTTATAAAAAGCATTTTTATTTTTATTAAAAGCTCTTACTGAAGTTTTAAATTTTGCCCAAGTTGCCTCGTTTACTTTAATAGGAACTTTACCGGCATTAAAAAACGCTTCTCTTAAAGCTTCAATAGATTTAATCTTTTTTTGCCAAGCTTGATGTGAGTTTCCGTTATCTTGAGTTATAGCGTCTATTTTGCTTATAATGTCTTCTTTACGGGCTAAATTAACCTCGTAAGCTTTATCTAAATCGGCATAATAGGCTTGACGCTTATCATGAATTGTTTTTGTAGCGCTACTAAAACGATTCCAAATATCGTCTCTGTGTTCTTTAGCAACTGGACCTAAATCTTCTTTCCAAAGTTTATGTAAAACCTGTAATTCTCTAAAAGTTCTATTTACGTTATCATCTTTAGCTAATTCTTCGGCACGCTCTATAATTTTAAGTTTTTGATCTAGATTGTGTTTAAAATCCATATCACGTAAATCGCGATTAAGGTGTAAAAAATCGTAAAAAATCTCTACATGGTGATGGTAAGTGTTCCAAGCATTATTGTACTTATCTCTTGGTATTGGACCAGCATTTCGCCATTGTTCTTGTAAATCTTTAAAGTGTTTATAGGTTGTATTTATGTTTTCTTCAACATTTATAAGCCCTTTAATTTCTTCAATGATATGTAAACGATTATCTAAATTAGATTTTAAATTAGACTCTAAATCTTTATAGTAAGCACTTAAACTTGTTTTATAATCTTTATATATAGAATTGAAGCGTTTTTTTAAAGGTGTAGAGTAGTAGAAGTCAATTTCGTTTCCGCCTTCATTAATAAACTCTTCTTTCTTTTGCTCTAAAAGCTCTCCGAATTTTGAATTAAATTCAGATTTTATCTCATCTACATGAGATTTTATAGTTTGTATTTTTTGATGTTTTACTAAACTTTCAAACTCATCTGCCAATTGATCCATAGTCATGGCATGATAATCTTTTGTTTCTAGACTATGACGCTCGCTATTGCTTTCATCTTCTGCATCTTCAGCATTTGATTCTTCAATCTCTTCTACATGTGTATCAGTGCTTTCGTTTGTAGTTTCTACAACTTCATCTTCAACTTTTGCTTCACTTTCTGTTTCGTTTTCAGTAGTGACTTCTGCTTCTACAACATCTTCTGTAATTGTGTCTACTTTTTCTTCAACTTTTGAAGCTTCAGCGTCGACATTTTCACTAATATTTGAAGTGTTATTTTCTTCTGTAGTTTTAATTTCCTCTTTGTGTAATTCTACGTTTCCATCTGCATTTTGCAGGTTATCTTTCTCAGACATCGTTACAATGTGTTTATGTTAAAAAGCTAATATAGTAACAAGCGACTGATTTACAAAAGAGAAACTCTATTTTGGATGTTTTTTAAGATAACTTCCAGATTTTCCATGCTTTTTCGGCTTGCAGTTCTAACATTTCTAGTCCATTGCATGTTGCAGCACCTTTAATTTCACCGCAAATTAAAAATTTGGTGTGTGACGGATTGTATATTAAATCGTACAAAATATGCTTATCTGTAATGCCATCATAAGGAATGTCTGGGCATTCATTTACATTTGGGTGTGTTCCGATAGGCGTGCAGTTTATGATTATTGTATACGAAGCAATAATTTCTGGAGTTAAATCTGAATACAAAAATTTAGCCATTGTATTTTGTGACCTAGAAACATAATCAAAATCAATTTTTAGTTTTTTTAATGCATAAGCAATGGCTTTTGATGCGCCTCCGGTTCCTAATATTAAGGCATTTTTGTGATGTGGTTTTAAATAGGGTTGAATAGATTTTTTAAACCCATAATAATCGGTATTGTAGCCTTTTAATCTTCCTGTTTTTGATATAGTAACGGTGTTTACTGCACCTATTTTTCTAGCTTTTTTGTTAATGTCATCTAGAAAGGGAATGATTTGCTCTTTATACGGAATTGTAACATTAAAACCTTTTAAATTTGAGTTGTTTTTAAGTATATCTTTTAGTTTTGAAATTTCATCAATATCAAAATTGACGTATGAATAAGGCAGGTTTTCATTTTCAAATTTAGCAGTGAAGTGTGCTCTAGAAAATGAGTATGAAATGTTTTTTCCTAAAAGACCTAATTCAGGCATTCGCTTTTTTAGTTTTTTGTCCATACCATTCTAAGGCTAAAACAATTAATATTCCAATAACAATACAAAGTAAAGCAATATAAGTTTCGTTATTTAATTCTGGTAGAAATCGTTTATAATTAGATACAATTTTATTGCCTGCAGAATCTAAGATGTAAGTTCCATCTTCGGTAACTTTAAAGATTGTTTTTTTCCATGGCCATACTACACCAAGAGAACCAACTATAAATCCTATAATTGTTGCAGTAGTAATGCTTTTATAATGTTTTAGGATGTAACTTAAAACATGCGAAAATGTAACCAAGCCAACTACAGAGCCAAGCGTAAATGAAGCTAAAACTTTGAGCATTCTAATTCTTTCTAAGTTGCTAGTAAAACTAAAATCACCTATAAAAATATCTGAAAATGTATCATAAAGTGCATTTACAGCATCTACAAGAAGTAGAACATAGTTTCCTAATAGAATAAGAATAAACGATCCAGAAAACCCTGGTAATGTCATGCCAGAAACACTAATAATTCCGCAGAAAAACACGAAAATAAGGTTATCATTTTCCATAGCTGGATCAAGAAAGCTAATACTTATACCTAATGAAATACCAATTACTAACGATACAATAGTTTTAAAACTCCAGTCTGTAAAGTCTCTATTGATATAATATATAGAACCGATAATCATGCCAAAGAATAGGCTCCATACATAGAGTTCATAATGCACTAAAAAGTAATCGAGAATCTTAGAAACACTAAAGTAACTTATTAGCATTCCTGAAAGTAGTAATGCTAAAAACCTGCCATTTATGTACTTAAAAAAACTTTTAAATCGCCCATTAAAAAGAAGCTTAAAAGCTGTTTTGTTTACACGTTGTAATGAAAAGATAAACTCTTCATAAAAGCCAGCAACAAAAGCTACTACACCACCAGATACGCCAGGAACTTTATTAGCGGCTCCCATGCCTAAGCCTTTTATGATTAGGAAAATTTTATCTTTTAATGTTCTGGTTGCTTCCACATTATTGTGTTTTAGAACCTAATTTTTCCAAAATAAATATAGTTGAAAATCCAATCAATATTAAGATAATAGCTGCAAATGTTTGTGCATCTATGTTATTGTTAATTTGAGTATATTGAAGTGGAGAAATGCTTTTTTCAGTGACCATTTTAAAAGTATCAAAATTAGCAATTTGTTTTTGGTAAATAGACAGTGTTCCTAAATCTGATACGTCAGAAAAAGGTATGATTTTACCAGATGATTTTTCTAAGACATTTAAAGTTGTTTTCCAAGGCCAGATTTTATTTAAAGATCCAAAAATAAAGCCAGTTAACAAAGCTAATGTTATATTATGATAGTGTTTAAAGAGCCACTTTAAAATTCTACTAAAACTCAATAGCCCAATTACAGCTCCACCGGTAAATAAAGCAATTTTTTTTAAGTTAAAATCATGAAATGCATCACTTAAGGTTTTGTAAGCACCTAAAATAACTAATATAAAAGAACCAGAAATACCAGGTAATATCATTGCACAGATGGCAATTGCACCTGCAAAAAATAAGAAAAAAGAGTTGTCATTACTTGCTAAAGAAGGTAATGTTGTAATGTAATATGCGATAAAACTACCAAATATAAAAGCAATAATAGTTTTGATATTCCATTTAGCAACTTGTTTTCCAACAAAGAAAATACTGGCGACAATAAGTCCAAAAAAGAAAGACCAAATTAAAATTGGATGATACTCAATTAAATATTTAGCAAGCCTCATAAAAGAAATAAAACTAATTATAATACCAGTCATTAGAGCTAGTATAAAGTTTCCATTTAACTCTTTCCAAAAAAGTTTAAAACCTTTATTCTTTAACGTTGTAAATAATGAAATATTAACATTACTAATAGAGGTAAGTAATTCTTCATAAATTCCAGAAATAAAAGCAATTGTACCGCCAGATACACCTGGAACTGCATCTGCTGCTCCCATAGCGATTCCTTTAAAGCTAATGATAAGGTAATCTAAAAATCGTCTTTGCATTTTTATTTTTAAATAAGAACGATAAAGGTAAGAAACATCTAGGATTAATTTTTAATAACAAGAAAAAATCGACAAGAGCTATTTTATGCTATAAATGGCTTTATTAATGATGTTGATGGAAGCTCTTATTTAGATGCTTTTTTTTAAATCTAAAAGCATTTGTTTAAAAGAAGGTTTATTTAAAATTTTTGGAAATAATTCTTCAATAATAAATGCATAGTCTTCATTTAATAATAAGCCGTTTTTTAGGTGATAACGTGCTTTTTGAGACTCATGAAGTGATATGTATAAACCAGCTAAACGAAATTCTATTTCTGCTGTTTCTGGATAAAATTCTGCAGCTTGAATTAGATTAAGAACTGCGGCTTCAAATTCACCAAGAGCAATTAAAATATCGGTTCTAGACAGCCATGTTTGCAATTCGTAATTACCTAAATCTAATGTTCTTTTATAGCCTCTTTCTGCTTCTTCTAAAAAGTTTAAGCGCTGATTAATTTGCGCATAAAGTTTCCAGTAGACAACATTATCACCATCAATATTTATGGCTTTATTAATGTAATATAATGCCTTTTGGAAATTATGTTTTTTATTATAGAATTTTGTGATAGCTATCCATCCTTTATCTAAAAGAGGATCTTCATGCACTGTTTTATAAAAATATTGAACAGCCAAATCATCTTTGTCTAATTTGTCATAGCAATGGCCAATTCTTAGTAAAGCAAAAGACGTTGGTTCATCTAAGGCTAAGGTGATTTTATAGTTGTCTATTGCCAATTCATATTGCTTTTGCTTTTCTAAAACCTTGCCTTTTTCAAGGTAAGCTCCAACAAATCTATCGTCAGAAATAATGGCAAAATCAAAAGCAGCCAATGCTTTGTCATAATCTTTTATTGAAAAATACTGTCTTCCTAATTGATGCCAAGCGACTTCACAATAAGGATTTCCATCTAAGTAATTATTAAGGAAGTTTATTGCTTCATTGTTTTGACTTAAAAAATCATAGCAATAAATAATATTATATAATGCAGAATAGTCATGCATATCTATTTCTAGACATTTAGAAAAGTTTTCTCTAGCGTTTTCAAATTGATCTAAAAATAAATATTCCATACCAATAAGAGAATACAAATCTGAGCTTCCAGAGGTATCATCTATGCTTAAGTCTAATGCTATTGTTAAGGTGTTAATTGCTTTTTGATGTTCTCCTCTTTTAGAAAGCACATTTGCTTTTTGAATATAAATTTCTTCGTTTAATGGTTCAACAATGTATAAGGTATTTAACAACTTATCTGCTTCTTCTAACTTGTCTTCTAGCACATAAATTTCGGTTTGAAATAATTTTAGATTTACAGATGTAGGATGTTGCTCTAATCCCATTTTTATGGCTTTTTTTGCTAAAGCCACTTTTCCGTTTTCTAAATAGTGGTGGATGATGTTTTCAAATTCATTTGAATCGAAGAATAAAACATTGTTAGTTTTAAGCATTGATTCAAATTTTGTAAGCGAATAATTGTTGTTGTCGTCGGGCTGACTAAACTCCATAAGCAGATGTTATTGTTCGTTGAAATAAATTTACAGTTCTATTGAAGATTTTGAGGTTTTTGAGTTTAATGTTTTCAACAAAGTAATTAACAGTTATATTTTAACTTGATATAAAACAAGGTGAAATAATGATAATTAATCTGTTAGATAAAATAATTGTAGTATTGGTTTAGGGCTTAATTGTATCTAAAACTTTAGTTATAATACGACAACCTTTGATGATTTCTTCGTTTGTAATTGTTAAAGGAGGCGTTATTCTAATTGCCTTAGGCTCAAAAAGTAACCAAAAAAGGATTAAACCTTGGTCTTGACATTTTAAAATTACCTGATTGGTAATCTCTATAGAAGGCGTTAAAGCTGCTAGCATTAAACCATGACCTCTTATGTTTTTTATTAGTGGATGTACTAAATGTTTTCTTATAAGTTGTTCTTTCTCTAATGTATCTTTAATAAGTGTTGTTTCGGTAATTTCTTTTACCGTTGCTAATGCAGCAGCAGCAATTACTGGATGACCTCCAAATGTAGTAATATGACCTAGTTTTGGATTGTCTTGTAATTGGCTCATTATAGTTTTTGATGTTGTAAATGCTCCAATTGGCATTCCGCCACCTAAACCTTTTCCTGTTACTAATATGTCTGGAATACAATTATAATGTTCGAAACCAAATAGCTTTCCGGTGCGGCCAAATCCTGGTTGGATTTCATCTAAAATGAGTAAGGTTCCTGTTTCATTGCATTTTGCTCTTACTTTTTCTAAATAACCATTTATTGGTTCAATAAAACCTGCGCCTCCTTGAATAGTTTCTAAAATAACAGCAGCTGTTTTAGATGTGATTCTACTTAAATCATTAACTGAGTTAAACTCAATAAATGATATGTTCGGTAATAATGGTCTAAATGCTTGTTTACGTTCTTCAAACCCCATAACACTCATTGCACCCATTGTATTACCATGATAAGCTTTATGGGCAGCAATAATTTCACTTCGTCCTGTAACGCGTTTTGCTAATTTTAGTGCGCCTTCTATTGCTTCTGTACCAGAATTGGTAAGGTATGTTGTTTCTAATGGTTTTGGTAAGTGTTTGGCTAATAATTTTGCTAATGCAACTGCTGGCTCTTGTATATACTCGCCATATACCATAACATGCAAATATTTGTCTAGCTGATTTTTTATTGCTGAAACAACTTTTGGGTGTCTATGTCCTAAACTGCAAGCAGAAACTCCTGCTACAAAATCTAAATATGCTTTTTGATTAGTATCGTATATATACGAGCCTTCTGAATGAGATATTGGCATTGCCAAAGGATGCGTTGTTGTTTGCGCTTGGTATGTAAAGAAATCTTTAATCATTAATTCTCTTTTTTAAGAGGCTTAATTAGTTTCTTAGTTATTTTAGATTTTCTGGCTGCGTCTTTTTTCTTTTTGGTGTCTTTTATTTTTTGTGGAATATTGCGAGCAGCTTTATTTTCTTCTTTAGAAGTTTTGTCACCAGCAGCTTCTACGCGATCTAATAATTCATCATCAAAAAACTCTTCTTGCGGTACATAATCTGCAAGTCCTTTTATTACAGGTAAATTTAGAGGTGGATCATCATTAAATAAGTCTTCAACACTTTTTGGTCGTTCTTCTTCTCGCCAATCAAAACCTTTAAACTTTCTTACGTTTTTTGGAAATTTTGATTCTGGATATAAATTACCATCTACTTGATTGATGAGTCTAATTTCATCAATATTATTTTCAAATATTTTAAGGTTTATACTTCCAGATTTTGATTTGTTGATACCAACCAATTCTTGTTTATCATCTCTAGAAAAATATATGACTTCGGCATTTTTAATAATGTCGACATTATACAATTCATTATTTTTGAATAAACCTATAAGTTCTCTTCCTTTTACTTGATTATAACCATCGCCTAAAGTGTCTTTGCTAATTAAAAATGCATCGTAGAATACTTTTAGCGAGTCTAGCTCTTCTGTTTTAGTATTAGAAATTAAATGAATTGTATCTCCAGACATTTGGTTGCCTAAATTCCAAAGAATAGGTTTTCGCTTTGTTGCAAAAATATCGGTAGAAGATAAGCGTGCTAAATTAATAAGCTTGGTAATTCCTGTTTTATGGTCTGCATGAATAGAATCTGCCTTACCACTAATATCACTCTTGTAGAGTTTTGCATTATAATAAGCTCTAGTTATACGATGCTCAGGTTTGCCAGTAACCATAATTTTATCGCTATGCAGATATACCGAATCTTTTTCTTGAACCGTTATTGCTAAAGCTCTTTTGGTTATAAAAACAGAGTCTTTTGCTCTAAAAACTTCGGCATAATGACCTTTAATAATACTATTGTTTATAGTATCTGTAACTTTTATATTGTTGGTAGCTGAAGCGAAACTTTTGTTTCTATCAAAATATAAACTGTCGCCTTCAACAATTCTATTATCGTAATTTATTTTTGAGTTTTTAATAAAGTAACCAATATCATTATTAGTATCATAAAAACCACGTTCGCAATATATTTTGCTTGTTTCGCCAACAATAGTTGAAGGTCCAAACATATAGGCATTACCAGTTTCTGTATAAAAATCGAGTTGATTGGTATTAAGTGTATATTCTGGGTTTACTAAAACGACATCTTTAACAAATTGATACTTTTTAGCATTCATGTAATAACGTCCAATTTGACTTGTGATTGTTCCTGATGAATCTCTAACAACTTTCCCTTTACTTTTATAGTAGGCTTGTTGTTTTGTTCTGTCAAAATATAAGGTGTCTGTAGTTAAGGTTGACTGTGGCTCTGTTAAAATAACATCTCCACTTGCAAAAGCTATTTGAGTTTTACCACTATATTCTGCATATTTTGCATTCATATTAATGGTGTCACCTTGTTTCATTTTTACATTACTAAAGGCTTCAATAAAATTGTCTTTTTGATAATAAATAGCTTTGTCACACCAAATGTTTATACCTTCATGAACGACATGAATTTGTTGACTGTTATCTCTAACAAAGGTTGTAGCACCTTTAGGACTTAAAGAGTCTTTAATGGTGAATCCAAAATATTCTATTTTAATTTTTTTGTTTTCTTGAGCTAGAGTTGTTGTAGAGACAAGTGCGCAAAAAAATAAAATTAATATGTAATACAGTGCTTTCAAATTGCTTTTTAATTTGCTTCAAAAATAACCATAATCTAAAGGGTTTAGTATGCCTTAACAGATTTTTTAACACAAAAGACCTGCCAAATAAAATATGTAGCAGGTCTTTTTTTATCTTTTCTTAACTATTATCTATTTATTGTTTGCGTTCTGTCTGGCCCAACCGAAACAATTGTGATAGGAATTTCTAGTTCTTTTTCTAAGAAATCTATATAATCATTTAATTGTTTTGGAAGTTGAGACGCTTCAGTCATTTTAGTTAAATCTTCTGTCCAACCTTCAAACTCTGTATAAATAGGTGTTATGTTTTCTTCTTCTATATTATAAGGTAAATGCTTTATAACTTCACCTTTGTATTTATAAGCGGTACATACTTTTAAGGTTTTAAATCCTGATAATACATCACCTTTCATCATGTTTAACTGTGTTACACCATTTACTTGACATGCATAACGTAAAGCAACAAGATCTAACCAACCACAACGTCTTGGACGTCCAGTAACAGCTCCAAACTCATGACCAATTCTTGCCATGTCATCACCAACTTGATCAAATAATTCTGTTGGAAAAGGTCCAGAACCAACACGTGTAGTGTAGGCTTTAAAAATACCAAATACTTCGCCAATTTTATTTGGTGCAACGCCTAAACCAGTACAGGCTCCAGATGCTGTAGTATTTGATGATGTTACAAATGGATAGGTTCCAAAATCGATATCTAATAATGAACCTTGAGCGCCTTCCGCTAAAATTGGTTTTCCGCTTTTTAAGGCTTGGTTTAAATACTCTTCACTATCTATAAACTGTAATTCTTTTAGGCGTTCAACGGCTTCAAAAAACTCAGTTTCCATTTCTTTTAAATCATATTGAATATCAACATTGTAAAAGTTAATCATTGCTTGGTGTTTATTTGCCAAAGCTCTGTATTTATCTTTCCAATTGTTTAATTCTAAATCTCCAATTCTAATGCCGTTACGACCAGTTTTGTCCATGTACGTTGGACCAATTCCTTTTAAGGTAGAGCCTATTTTTGCTTTTCCTTTTGAGGTTTCAGACGCAGCATCTAATAAACGATGTGTTGGTAAAATAACATGCGCTTTTCTAGAAATGATAAGGTTAGATTTATAATCGAGATTAAATTGGTCTAAGCCATCTAACTCTTGAACAAAAACAACAGGATCAATAACGACACCATTACCAATGACATTAATTGATTCTTTATGAAAAATCCCTGAAGGAATGGTTCTTAAAACATGTTTAATGCCATCAAATTCTAAAGTGTGTCCTGCATTTGGCCCGCCTTGAAAACGTGCAATAATATTGTAGTTGGAGGTTAACACATCAACAATTTTTCCTTTGCCTTCGTCTCCCCATTGTAGTCCTAGTAGTAAATCTACTGCCATTTTAAATATTAGTTTGGTTGTTTGTTTTTTGTTCCGTAAAAGTAGAGTGAATGGTTATTGATTTTAATATCAAAAACTTCTTCGATAGTTTTTTTTATGGTTTGAATTCGTGGATCACAAAATTCTATAACCTCACCAGTATCTGTTAAGATTACATGGTCATGTTGTTTGTCGAAATATGATTTCTCGTAATGCGCTTGGTTTTGACCAAACTGATGCTTTCTAACTAAAGCACATTCTAAAAGAATTTCTATGGTATTATAAAGTGTAGCACGACTTACACGATAGTTTTTGTTTTTCATTTTAATATATAAAGATTCAATATCAAAATGCTCTTCGCTATCGTATATTTCTTGAAGAATAGCATAGCGCTCAGGCGTTTTTCTATGGCCTTTATCTTCTAAGAATTTAGTGAAGACATTTTTTACAATGTCTTGATTTGATTGTTCGGGTTTTACACTCATAAATTAAGTTGCAAATTTACACAATTTTATACTCTAGTTACCTTATCTATTCCATTAATTTTTTTAAGGTTATCCATAAGCTTTTTTAGCATGTTTTTATTGGTTACTACAACATTGATTTTTCCTGAAAAAATGCCGTCATCACTTTGAAAACTGATGCTCTTCATATTTACATGCATGTTAGCTGAAATAACTTGGGTGATGTTATTTACTAAACCAAGATTATCAATACCAGACAAGTTAATGAGTGCAGAAAATTCTTGTTGAGATGAATCAATCCACTTTGCTTGAATAATTCTGTAAGCATAATTAGATTGTAAACTAAGCGCATTTGGGCAGTTTTTTTTATGTACTTTTATGCCTTCATTAATGGTTAAAAACCCAAACACTTTGTCACCAGGAATAGGATTACAACATGCAGATAATTTGTAATCTAGCTTTTCTTCTTCTTTACCAAATACGAGTAAATCGTATTTTGCTGTAATTTCATCTTTGTCTAAATCTGGTGCAACCGTTGGTTTTCTAATTCTATTTTTAATATAACTCATAAACATGTTGCTACGAGATGCAGCATATTCTTTGAGCATTTTATTATCTATAGTACCAATACCAACACGATAAAATAAGTCGAGACTCGTTTTGAGTTTAAAATGGGTAACCATTTCGTTAATAGATTTTTCGTCTAAGCTTATTTTAAGCTGTTTAAGTTTACGTCTTAAAATTTCTTTACCATCGAGTGCAATTCCTTTTTTCTCATCTTTAAGTGACGATTTTATTTTACTTCGTGCTCTAGATGTAGTTGCATAATCTAACCAGTTGGTATTAGGTTTTGCATTTTCAGACGTTAATATTTCTACTTGATCACCACTTTGCAACTCATGACTAAGCGGTACAAGTTTACCGTTTACTTTTGCACCTCTGGTTTTCATGCCTACTTGCGTATGTACACTAAATGCAAAATCTATTGGTGTTGCACCTTTAGGTAAAGATTTTAAATCACCTTTAGGCGAGAACACATATATTTCTTTTGAGTAGAGGTTGAGTTTAAACTGCTCAACAAAATCTACAGCATTGGTTTCGTTGGTTTCTAAAGCTTCTTGTAATTTGTCAATCCAAGTATCAAGCGCATCTTCTGTATTGCCTTGCTTGTATTTGTAGTGCGCAGCATAACCTTTTTCGGCAATTTCATTCATGCGCTCACTGCGTATTTGTACTTCTACCCATCGACCTTTTGGTCCCATTACAGTAATGTGTAAAGCTTCATAACCTGTAGATTTAGGCGAAGAAATCCAATCACGTAATCGTTTTGGGTTTGGTGTAAAATGATCTGTAACTATCGAGTAAATTTTCCAAGAGAAAAACTTTTCGTTTGCTAAATCTGACTTATAAATAATTCTAACCGCAAACTTATCGTAGACTTCATCAAAAGAAACGCCTTGCTTTACCATTTTTCTTCTAATAGAATAAATAGATTTTGGTCGTCCTTTTATTTCGTAGTCTAAACCTTCTTTGTCTAGTGAGTCTACAATAACTTTAGAAAAGGTGTTAATATATGCATCTTGCTCTTCTTTGCTTTCTTGAATCTTGTTAAAGATATCGTTGTAAACTTCTGGTTCGGTATATTTTAAACCTAAATCTTCGAGCTCGGTTTTTATGTTATAAAGCCCAATACGATGTGCTAAAGGTGCATAAATGTATAAGGTTTCTGAAGCAATTTTTTCCTGCTTATCTGGTCGCATAGCATCCATAGTTTGCATATTATGGAGTCTGTCTGCAATTTTTATAATGATAACACGTACATCATCATTAAGTGTGAGTAGCATTTTACGAAAATTCTCTGCTTGTGTAGAGACATCGGCATCTTTATTTAGTGATGATATTTTGGTTAAACCATCTACAATACGTGCTATGGTTGCACCAAAAAGACGTTCTATATCAGAGATGGTATAGTCTGGATTATCTTCAACCACATCATGAAGTAATGCCGCAGCAATTGAGGTAGCATCAAGACCAATCTCTGAAGCAACGATAGTTGCCACAGCAATAGGATGAAAAATATAAGCCTCTCCAGATTTTCTGCGTTGTTCTTTATGCGCATCTACAGCAACCTCAAAGGCCTCACGAATTAGCTTTTTGTCTGTTGCTGTGAGGGTTTGGTAACTTACCTTAAGTAAGCGTTTGTAGGCTTTTGCAATCTCTGCATTTTCTTTCTCGATGGCTTCTTCTGTCATTAAACTAAAATAACAATAAGAATTTTAATGTGCAATGGGTTTTTGCGGTTTGTTTAAGGAAATTTAAATGCAATTAATTATGTACGTTGTTAATCGTAGTTTTTCTTCTGTTTCTAAATTTTTTTTGAGAACACTATATTTTCATATACTTTTCCATTGACAAGAAAATTTAATTCTCCAACGTTTATAAATTCATTTTTTTCATAGAATCTAATGGCTCTATTATTTTTTATATAAACAGAAAGCCAAATGGTATCAAATTGTAAAGCTTTAGCTTTCTCTACAACAAAAGTAAGTAGTTGTTGCCCAATTTTTAATGGTATAAAGTCACTTAATATGTAGATGCGTTCTAATCTGCAATTGTTTTGTGATGCAATATTTTTGTTAGACGTGTTTAGTATTAATTTGGCATAACCAACAGGTAAATCATTAACATAAACAATGTAAAAAAGGTTTTTTGTGTTGCTTATATCTTCTTCCGTTTTAGACACTGAAAACGTTTTTTTAGTATATGCTTTTAGATCGTTTTTGTCGGCGATAAAATGACCATGAGATTCAATATACGTTTGTCTACTTAAAAGTGCTAAAAGTTTAGCATCTGTATTTTTTGCTACTATTATTTTAACCATTACTACTTTTTTTAATTCTTAATCTTCTTATATGATAGCCATGTAAAAGCACTGCAATTGTGCATCCTACAATTATTGGAGTCGCGCTAATTAATGCGCCGTATAAAATGTAAACTATATTTGCGATTAGTGAGATTAGCCTTAGTTTATATTCGCCTTTGGTAGACATGGAATATAAGTTTATCACTAAACCTCCGTAACCAATACAATCAATTAAAAATGGACTCATAGTTTATCTTTTTGTTATTTAAATAATAAAGCTGGTATTTATTTAGCTTAAAAACAATAATGTAAATATAGAATGTAAAATTTAAGTTTTGCTTTATAATCGAATTTATAATTGTATATTTACATTCGATTATATCGAATAGTTATTAATTAAATTTTGATTACAAATGGATGTATTAGATAAAAAGATACTTGACATGCTAAAAATTAACGCCAGAGAAAGCTTTGCTACTATCGGGAAAGAAGTTGGGTTGTCTGCTCCTGCCATAGGCAAGCGTGTTAGGCAAATGGAAGACGAAGGCATCATTGAAGGTTATGCTTTAAAAGTGAATCATGAAAAATTAGGGATTGAGACTAAAGCGTATATAACATTAGTAATACACCGAGAACAAAGAGCAACACCTGGCGTACAAAAACGAATACAAGCAATGGAAGAAGTACAAAGTTGTGATCGAATTACTGGTGATGATTGTTTATGCGTCTTAGGTTATTTTAGAAACAATAAGCATCTTATTTCTTTTCTTGAAAAAATTGGAGAATATGGTACTTCTAAAACGAGTATTATTTTAGAAGTGTAATTAAATAATCAAAAAGATGTATACCTAGATCTAAGTAATTTTAATATGCAATGAGTTTTTACGGTTTGTTTGAGAATAAATTGAAGGGTTTAGTTTTGATCAATCCAACTATCAAGTACTAAGGAAGGATTAATAACAGGAAGGGTCAAAGTGACCCAGCTACTATTTGAGGTTTTTTCAAAGATTATTCCTCTTAAAGTAGAATAAGAAATTCCAGCAAGAGTTGCTACAAATATTTTAGAGAAGAATGGAGTTCCATCTTCTTTTAATGAATACATTTCATCATAGTTATCTATTCTATAATGGAAATTATATCGAAATTTAAATTCAATTGGTTTATCCTTATGATTAATTGTAAAAACAACTTTAAGACCTAATAGATATTTTTTATCAGCCATATTATATCCACTTATATGAGCGATATCTGTTGAAATAGATAAATTTGCAATATTCTTATCAATAATATTGCCCATGCTTACAGAGATTTCTTCTATAAATTCTAAATGTATTTTTTCTGGGTCAATAATGTTTTTATTGTTTTCCATTAGCTTGCGTATGCTGGCATTGTTTTTTTGTAATCACCTTCTGAATATTTTTTAGCTTCTTCTTTTAACGAGCCTTCAATCTTTCCTAAGTACACATACTTATGAACTTGCTCTATATAAATAAGTTTTACTCCAAGAGCAATTTCCATTTTAATAATTGACTTTTGGGTAAGATTATGACTTCCACTAAGCCATTTTGATACTTCAGATCTTGTTTTTTCTAAGAGTTCGGCAAAATCTCCATCATTTAAATTCCTGTCATTAAGAATATTTCTTACTTTGTTAGCAATAGCAAGGTTTCTTTTAACCAACATTTCTGTCTCTATATTGCCATTTTCTTTTAGCCAATTGCTAATTATATTGTTTTTTTTCATAATTATAGATATAAGGTTAAATCATCAGAATAATCAATGTCATTAAATTCATCTACCCAAAAAATATCTTTATTTTTAAAGGCCTCATCAATTATGACGGTTAATTTATTAGCCAATTTAAAGTGAGGTTTTACATTTGGACATTCTTGAGGAGTATCTGCGGTTTTTAATCCGCCTGAGAATAAGATTACTACATTGTCATTTAATCGATGACAATATAATCTAAGATTGTTCGGCGAAATTTCACCGTCTTCAGTGTAGACAGGTTCACTTCCAATTTTATTTGGTGGTAGTCCCATTGCCTCGCCCTGATTTTGTTCATGTCGAAAAAAGCGTTCTTTGGCTCCATATTGGTCACCAATTTCTTTAACCCAAGCCAGTATATGATTAAGTTTTTCATTTTCTGTTTTTTCCTGTTCTCTAATAAATGCTTCAAACAGAGACTCTGAACTATCATTAAATTCAGATTCATCTTTAATACAAACCGAATAGTAACATACTTTTTTGTAATCTTCAATGTGTTTTAAACTAACTATTCCGTTCATTAGTCGACAAATATAATAAATAATTTCACTTATAAGTGAATTTTTGTTGTTAATGTTATGTGAATGCTTAATTCTAGGATGACTTAAGCATGAGTGCAATGCGATAATATGCGTCCGTTTTAATACTTCGGCAAAGCTCAGCAACAGACTTATATCATCAATTAACGAAGTACGACAAATTAAACCGTAAAATCAATACGTAGTTCTACGTAATTTTAAGATGTAATAGTAATCTTAGAAGAGCTATTAAATGCCTTCAACAAATTTTAAAAACATGCTTTTGTGTAATGCATATCCATATTTAGAGATAATCATACACGTGCAATATAATATTTGTTGTTTTTTTAGCTGTTTAATTGATTAATAGTAACAATGATTAAGAATACTATTGAAACTAAATTTAAAGCAAGTATGGTTATAAAAATCTTGGTCTTTCTTTTTTTTAGGATTTGAAACAAAGCATAAATAAAATTAAAAATTATTAACATTAGCATAGGAATTGTCAATAATTCGCCTATAAATCTTATGGTATTTGTTGAATTTGGCGGACTATATGACCAATAAACAATTAGTATAAAATATACTAAACTAAATAAGCTTAGGTATAGTAAGATTTTTTGTGTTGAATAAGAGCTTTCCATATTAACTTAATTAGTAAAGAGTTAATGTGTTATTTGGAGGTTGCTGAGCGTCTGGAACACAGCCAGGTAAACAAAACCACGAAGGCTTACAGTCACTACACATTTTATCATGTATATAGCATGCAGCATGCCAATACAAACAACAACCTGAATAATTACCACAGCAGCCATGGTCAGATCCACCGCCTAATGGGCACCACCAAGCACAATTGCCAGAACTACTAGCTGTTTGATAATTAATGAAAATTTGAAAATCTTCATTGGTTACATAAAATGAGTAGTATTTATTGTAGCTAATAGTTTGTTCTTCGTAAGTAGATAAAAAGGTAATAAGATTATTTGTTGAAGAATCAATATCTGAGTTCTCAGAAGTATATTGATTTAAGGCACTTTTTAAAGCTGAAGTGTTGTAAAAGTGGTCTTCTTGACAATTAAAAAAGGATTTATCAATTAAAAATTCGGGATGTACTGTACAATTACAAGTATCTTCATTTTCAATGGATCTTATGGTCGTGTTAATTATTGATTTATGGTAATTAATTGTAGAGACTATTTTTTTGTTTTTTTTATCCATAATCTCACTAAAAATATATGCTATATAATCTTCTATTAAATTGTTGACTTCAGTTAAATTTTGGATTGAGATGTTTTCATTTTTTAATTCTGTAGATTTTTCAATAACTTTATTAGACTGAAATAACTTCCAATGTTCTTTGTTGGTGTCAAAGTTATATGAAATGCTAAAAAGATTATCATTATATTTTTTAACTGTCAAACTACTAGTTACTGAGCCTTTATTTAGTTTGGAAGAATGAGTTATTAAATAATTGTTTTTTGCTATTTGAAAGAATAGTGTGTCGCTTGGTAATTGTTTGTAATTTTGTTCTAAATTATTTGTTGTTTTTTGAGGTTTATTAACACCTGCGTTAATCTCATTTTCTGAAGTACAAGAAATTATTAAAAGAGTAAAAACAATAATAATTAAAATAAGAGAATGTTTTTTCATTTTTTTAATAGTTTGAGTTGATATATTTGGTGCGAAGTACGACAAATTAAATCATAAAATCAATACGTAGAACTACGTAATTTTTAAGATGCAATAGTAATATTAGAGGAGCTGTTAAATGGCTTCAACAAATTTTAAAAACACGTTTTTATGCAAGGCCATATCCATATTAGGAGATAGTGCCACACGTGCAATATAATCTTTATCGCCTTCTTTGGTTGTGCCTTGCGTAGATGTTGCTGGTATGGTCCAATAACAGCCTTTTAGTTGCCCATAACTTACACAGTACTTACTCTCATTAGGGATTTCTGTAATCATTAAATTAATTAACTTAAGATTAAGTGCCCTTTTGTAAGTTTCTCTTTCTTGGTCTGTAGTTCCTTTTGTTGGAAGATCTAAAGAAAATACAGATGGTGTAAAGCCTTGTTGTGCTAACTCCTCTGATACAAAATTAATTTTTGCTTCAGGCAATGTAGCATTGATAAAGTTTACAAACTCACGTGTATTGGTATAGGCATCTTTAATTCTTTGTAGCATGGATGGCATTTGCTTTGCCAGAATGTTATATTGAAGCGCTGTTGCTTCATTATCACAAAGGTTTAGATGTGTTTCTATCTTGTTCATCAAGGCCTCTGTTTTTTTGTTACCTACACAATAGCCAGCAGTACATTGTCCGCCACTTGGGAATTTGGATCCACTAGCAAATGAAATGGTTCTAATAGTTGAGAGTATAGCCTTATCACCTAAAAAGTGCGCATTAGGGCAAAATGTTTGATCTAAAATAAAAACAGGATCGATAGCAATCTCACCAGATGCTGTTTTACGTTCTTGACTTAAAACAGCTTTTAATTGCATAAGGTCTGGAACTTCAACTCTTGGGTTTGTAGGTATTTCTGCAATGATGTATGGTATTGCATCATCGATAGCAATTTTAGTTAAAACGGTATCGATACTTTTAACCATATCGTTATCGCCATCTACTGGTAAGTCTACCACTTCAACATTATCTAAACACGCGGCAACACGTCTTGCTTGGTCGTTTGTTCCGCCATAACAATTTGGTGGTACTACAATTTTGATGGCTTTTTGGTTGTGGTTTTCTATAGCATCATGAATAAGGCCCATTAAAATGGCATATTGAATAGACAATCCGCTAGAGCCAACAAGTGCTTTTGTATTTGAGCCAGTAATGTCTGCAATTAAATTTAAAACGCTTGTTTTATTTGGCTCTACGCTTGTGTTTGTTTTGTTAGTATTTGTAGTTGTTTCCGTTAGCTTTTTTAAAGCAATAAGCGCATTTGCTGGTGTTATTGCAATAGTTTCTCTTCGTCTAACGTGTTGTATTTCTGAAATATAAGATTGGTTTTGTTCGCCATTTACCACTAAAACGCTTCCTAAGTTTGTGTTACCATTGATATAAAAATCGATATTAGTCGATAGGTCGAAATCGCAAATATTTTCTTGTTGAGAAATGAAAATTGTACTACCATTAAATGTGGTGTTTTTCTCTAACTTTTCAACTTGTTTTAACTCAAATTGATAACCGTAAACGGTTTTTAGTAATTCTGTATTAAAAGACTTTGGTAATTCACCTGTATATAAAATTTGAGTGTTTTTATGATCTAGTAAGTTCTTTCTTAGAATAGCCAAAACAGGAATTGTTTTTGACGAAAAACTGATAACATTATTTGGGTTTAGATCATGTGATTTGGCAATAACCCATTCTAATACACAAGATAACGGATGACCTAATCTAATATAATCGAAAGCCGTTGGTAATTCATTTAATACTGATGCATCAGAATTATTACTATTATACAATGCTTCAAATTGTTCTAAAAATTGAACTTTAGCCAATTCTTCGTTATAAATATCTAGCCGATGTGTTGTTAGGTTTAGCCAGTCGCTTGGCATGTTTTCTAATACATCTTTTATATAATTGAGTGTTTTATTGTCTTTCATAATTTAACCTTATGTAGGCGAAAATATATATTAATTAGATTTGTTTTAATAGCGTATATGTCGGTTTTAATGTTTCAACATAACTTAGTAACAGACTTATATTTGCCATTGGCGAAGTTCTAAAAATAATTACAAAACTAATGTTAAGTATTACGTAAATTTTTAACACGTTGTAATAATGTTGGATGTGAATAATGCATCCATACATAAGCTGGATGTGGTGTTAAATTACTTAAACCATTTTTAGATAATTTTTTAAGTGATGTAATTAAAGGTTCAGCTTTATAAGTGTTTTTTGCATAATCATCGGCTTGGTATTCAAATTTGCGTGAGAAATGATTCATTACCAATCCTGTAATTTCTGAAATAGGCGAGTAGAGTAGTCCGAAAGCAATAAGCCCAACATGAAAACTAGCAATCTCAACGCCTAAAGCATTTGATAATAATGGGTTTGAAATAAATATAGATAGTATATATAAGGTTAAACCTGTAAGTAGTATTGAAGCGATTAAATTAAAGATGATGTGCTTTTTTTTATAATGACCAACCTCGTGAGCAAGCACTGCAACAATTTCTTCTTCTTCTAAATCGTTAACTAAAGTATCGTATAAAGTAACACGCTTTTCGCTTCCAAATCCTGAAAAATAAGCATTAGCTTTTGTGCTTCGTTTTGATCCATCGATAATAAAAATTTTGTTGAGGTTAAAACCTACAGACTTGGCATAGTCTGAAATTTTATCGCGCAAGCTTCCGTCTTCTAAAGGTGTTTGTTTGTTAAATAATGGCACAATAAGCTTGGAGTAAAACATATTCATAAACACCGTAAAAACAGTAATGATGCCCCAAGTGTATAGCCAAAATTGATTTTGTGTTTGTTGGTAAAACCAGATGATAAGTGCTAATATTCCGCCGCCAAGAATTGTGGTCATCAACAAGCCTTTAATCTTGTCTAGTATAAAGGTTTTTTTTGTGGTTTTGTTAAACCCAAATTGTTCTTCGATAACAAAGGTTTTGTAATAACTAAAAGGTGTAGATATAATATCACTACCTAACATGATGATACCAAAAAATATTAAAGCAATTAGTATTGGGTTTTCACTATAACTTCTGGCAACAGTATCGACATACTCAAAACCATCAAATAGTAAAAAGCCTAATGTTAGTACAAGTGAAAATAGTGAGCTCCAAATCCCGAATTTATAATTAGTGGCTTTATAGGCTTGTGATTTTTTGTATTCTGTCTCATCATAAACGTCGTCGAGTTCTGCTGGAACAGCATCATTATAGTGCTTAGCATTTAAAGCACTTAATACTTTATCGAGGATAAAATTGATGCAAATTATTGCTATAATTATGTAGAAAAGCGTAGTGGAATTCATAAAGTGTATTTATTTAAAATCACGTTGTCTTTTGGCTTCAAAAATGAGTATTCCTGCAGCTACAGAAACATTCATAGAATCTATTTCGCCTTGCATAGGAATACTAATATTTTGGGTTGAGTGCGCTAACCATGTATCACTTAATCCTGTAGCTTCTGTACCAACAACAATAGCTGTTGGTGATGTGAAATTTTGAGTTGTGTAACTTGTTGATGCTTGTAAAGCTGCACAGTACGTATTAATAGTATTGTCTTTTAAAAATTGAATAATTTCTGAAGTCGTTCCTGTAGCAATTTGGTTAGTAAATACACAACCAACACTTGAGCGTATAATATTTGGGTTGTATATATCTGTTTTTGGGTTTGCAATAATAAAAGCATCTACATTTGCAGCATCTGCGGTTCTGAGTAAGGCTCCAATATTACCAGGTTTTTCAGGTGCTTCAGCAATTAAAATTAAAGGCGTTTTTGTTTTAAAAGTTAAGTTTGTTATTGCCTGTGTTTTGCTTTTGGCAACTGCAATAATGCCTTCTGTTGTGCTACGATGTGCTAGTTTTTGAAACACATCTTTAGAGATTTCTATAGTATTAGTTTGAGGAGTTGTTAGCTTGCTTAGTTCATTTTCTGAACACAACTCTGGATAAAACAATAGCGTTTCAATTTGATAATTTCCTTTTAGGGCCAGTGATAATTCACGTTGACCTTCAATAACAAACAAGCCGCTTTTTTTGCGCTCTCTAGATTTTTCCTTTAATAAAACAATGTGTTTTATCAATGGATTTTGTATACTGTTTATCTGTTTAGTTGCCATTAAGCTAAGTCACTTTTTTGCTTTTTGAAAAACAAATTTACATTAATATAAATCAAAAAAAGACGATGATTTTCTATTTTCAATATTGAGCGATTTTTATTTATTTTTAGGTAGGACTTTTTTTACTTAACTTGTTCTATTAATTATGACAACTAACTATAACTAAATAGTTTACTTTAAACGTAGTTCTTATGAGGCAAAAATTACTTTTTTTATTTTTTGGTATTTTATTTTTTAATTATTCAAATGCGCAGATTGTAGCTAATACACCATCGTTTTATACCTTTTGTGAATATAATAGTGATGGTTATGCCGAATTTGATTTGGAATCCAAAACTGCTGAGGTTATAGGAAACCAAGACCCAACTAATCTTGTAGTTACCTATCATTTTAGTCAAGCAGATGCAAATACAGGTATCAACCCGCTAACAAGCCCTTATACCAATGTTTTTTTAAATCAGCAAATTTTTGTTAGACTAACAGATACATTATCTGGCGATTTTGATACCACAGATTTTTATATAAATACCGGTAATATACCAGATGTTGGTGCTCCGAGAATACAAGAAGTTTGTGATGATGGAAACCAAGATGAAATTGCAGTGTTTGATTTAACACAAAATGATATTTGGTTTTCTGGAGATCCAAATTTTGTAACTTCATATTATCTTACTCAAATAGATGCTCAAAATCATACCAATCCTGTTAATGCATCATCATTTGTAAATACAGAAAACCCTCAAACACTTTTTGTAAGAGTAGAAGATCCTCCAACCTTATGTCATGACTTTTCAACCTTAACAGTACGTGTAAACCCTAATCCTACACCATCAGTAAATGTTCCTGATTTACAAGTTTGTGATGATAACAGTGATGGTATAAGTGTGTTTGATTTAACAGTAAATGAGGCAGCAATAGTAAACGGAGAAGTGGGCTTAACGGTAAGTTATTATACAAGTGAAGATTTTGCTATAATTGAAACTAATGTTATCAGCAATCCATCACTTTATCAAAACACAAGTAACCCACAAACTGTTTTTGCACGAGTAGAAAATTCTGTAACAGGTTGCTTTTCAGTAACCAATTTTGATATAAGTGTTAATGAAGTTGGAGTAAACACAAATGATTCTGAAGCGCTAGTTTGTGATTTTGATAATGACGGTTTTGCAGAGTTTTATCTTTCAGACTATGATGGATTAGTATCAAATTTCAATCCTAATGTTAGTGTTAGCTATTATGAATCTGAGGCAGATGCTTTACAAACGACTAATGTTTTAACATCACCTTATACAAATACAAATCAATATAATCAAGTGCTTTTTGTTCGTGTTGAGAATCTTAATACAGGTTGTGTTGGTTTTACATCGCTGTATCTTAATGTAATAAATATGCCAATTCCTAATAATCCAACACCTTTAGTAGTTTGTGATGATGATGGTGATGGCTTTGCTGAATTTAATTTAGAATCTAAGAACGCAGAAATAATAGATGGTAATGATCCTAATAACGCTTATGTTTCTTATCATGAAACCCAAGCAGATGCCGATAACGGAGTAAATGCGATAGCTTCTCCATATACTAATGTAGTTACTAATTTTCAAACCTTATATGTAAGAGTAACTGATTTTATTGGAGATTGTTATAATGCTTCAGTTACTTTAGATTTGGTTGTAGATGCATCATGTATTCAAGCTATACCATCTGCAATTGATGTGTGTTCAAGCGACCCTAATTATGTAGGTAATTTTGATTTAACATCTCAAGAAACGGTTATACTAAACGGACAAAGTGCAACAGATTTTACTGTATCGTATTATGAAACTTATCTAGATGCAGATGGAGGCGTTAATGAAATAAGTAATCCTACAGATTTTACAAATAACTTTAATCCTCAAATTACATATGTAAGGGTTACTGAAAATGCAACTAATGACTATGCGGTTGCTACACTAACACTTAATGTGTATTTAACAATAGATACAACAGAAAACCATTCAATTTGTAATGGTGAGTCACTTGTTTTAAGTACAAATATAAATAACCCAAATGCAACATATCAATGGAATACAGGTGAGTTTACACCAGAAATTGTTGTTAATTTTGGAGGTGATTATGTTGTTGTTATAGAGCAATCTGGTTGTACATCTACAATGACTTTCACGGTAGATGAAACTGCTATAAATGCTTTTAGTCCAGCAGATTTAACAAATTGTAATGGGAATTCAGTTTTTGATTTAACAAGTACTTCGGCTGAAATTTTGAGTGGTATTGATCCAAATACTGTTCAGTTAACTTTTTATACATCTTTACAAGAAGCAGATAGTGGTATTAATTCTATAGTAAACCCTGAAAGTTATACAAGTATAAACCCTCAAACAATATATGCAAGAGTTAGTAGTTTAATGTCTGGTTGCTACAATTTGGTAGACTTTAATTTGAATTTTGAAGATTGCCCAACAGAGTTTGATTGTGGTGAAGCTCCAATTAATTTTAATTATTGTTATGAAGATGATGACACTAATCAATTTATTTATGCAAGTGTAGATGGTAGCCCAATAAGTGTCGTATTTAATGCAGGTCAAGTTGAAGTAAATTATGATGCACTTATTGTATTAGACTCTAATGGAATTAACTTAAATGCAGACAACCCTTATGGTAATAATGGCGATGTTTCAGGTTTATCTTTTGCATCTGCTGGGACATTAACCATATATGTTGATTCAGACGGAAGTATTAACTGTAACGAGAATAATTATACACCTTTAGATTATACAATTAGTTGTATAGATGTAACTGAAGTACCTAATTGTGATTCTGTTTTAGTAACACCACTTGATGGAGATACAGAAGTAGATGAAAATGTAGAACTTACATGGACAAGTGCAACTGTTTTAGTTGCAGGATACAAAGTGTCTCTTGGTATAACTCCTGGAGGAACCGAAGTTTTAGATGCCGAAGATGTTGGTGGAGTTCTAAGCCACGATGTTGGTACATTAGATTATGCTACTACGTATTATGTAACCATTACGCCATATAATGACAATGGAGATGCAATTAATTGTACAGAAGAAAGTTTTACAACACGAGATGATCCAAATGTGATTATAAATTGTGCAGATGCTCAACCATATAATACTAATTACTGTTATTCAAGTGAAGATACAACACAATTTAATTTTACAAGTAGTGATGGATTACCATTATTAGTTGTATTTAATGCAGGTCAAGTTGAAGAGGATTATGATGCATTGATTGTATTAGATTCTGACGGAACTAACCTTAATATAGATAATCCTTATGGTAATAACGGCGATGTTTCAGGTTTGTCTTTTGAAACTACAGGGAGTTCAATAACGATATATGTTGATTCAGATAATATTATTGCATGTGATGGTGGTAATTATACGCCTTTAGATTTTGATGTATTTTGTTCAGATTCTGTAGGTATTATTAATGTAGATGCTTTTATAGATGGTAATACAAATTCAGTTTTTGATGCCAATGAGTTTAATTATACTAATGGTTATTTTACTTACGAAGTTAATAATGACGGTGTAGTTAATACTGTTTCATCTTCTACAGGAAATTTCAATATTATTAGTACTAATGATACAGACAGTTATACTATAAACTATTACCTGTATGATGAGTATAGTAGTTGTTATACTATTGCAACAAGTACATTTAATGCTATAAGCGTAACGGCAGGAAATACAGTTGATGTAGAGTTTCCAGTTGTAGAGCAGCAGTCTTGTGAAGACTTAGCTGTTTACCTTATTAATTATTCTGCGCCACCAAGGCCAGGATTTACACATAGTAACTATCTAGTTTTAGAAAACTATGGTTTGTCAACTATTACATCAGGTACAGTAGAGTTTGTTACTGATAATTTATTAGTGTTTAATAATGCGTCGTCTACCAACCCTAATTATACTATAACAAATACAGCTACAGGTTTTACAGTAGATTTCGTTGATCTATTGCCAGGAACGTCTGAGTATATTTATATCTCTTTAACTTGTCCTGCAACAGTTAATTTGGGGGATATCGTTACTAATACAACTACCTATCTTACTGATGCTAATGATAATTATGCAGGAAATAATTATTCTACTTTATCAGAAGTAGTTGTTGGTTCTTGGGATCCAAATGATAAGTTAGAATCTCATGGGCCTAAAGTTGTTTATGATGATTTTACAGCTTCAGATGAGTATTTATATTACACCATAAGGTTCCAAAATTTAGGAACAGCAGATGCTATTACTGTTAGAATTGAAGATGCTTTAGATAGCCAATTAGACGAAACAACATTTCAGATGTTAAGCTCTAAACATGATTACGTAGTTACTCGAGTAGATAACCAATTAACGTGGCAGTTTGATAATATTAATTTGCCAGCAGAACAAGATGATGCATCAGGAAGTCAAGGTTATGTGTATTTTAAAATTAAACCAAAAGCAGGTTATGCAATTGGCGATATTATACCAAATACAGCTGCTATTTATTTCGATTTTAATGCACCAGTTATTACCAATAGGTTTGATACAGAGTTTGTAGAAAATGCGCTTTCAGTTTCTGAATTTGCGTTTAATAATCTTCAATTGCAGCCTAATCCTGCTAAAGACATTGTAAACATTAGGTTTAGCTCGATAATAAGCGGAAATTTAAATGTTTCTATTTATGATATTCAAGGAAAATTAATAACTACACAATTGTTTTCTGAAACTGATAACATACAATTAAATGTGTCTGATTTTGAAAGTGGAATGTACTTTATTAAGCTTAAAAACAATAGACTAGAAACTACTAGAAAGTTGATAAAAGGATAATAATGTATTTAGAATAAAAAAAGCTTCAGATTATTTCTGAAGCTTTTTTTATGTAATTATTTCAACTTAACTTCGTCAAACCCTATAATTCAAAACTATTAAAGATGAAATTTAAAAGCTTAATTTTAGTATTGCTCGTTGTTTTTTCATGTAAAGACAAAGTTGTAGAAACTGTAAATTATTCAGAAGAAAATTTAGATATAACAACAAGTGTTTATCCAGAAAATATAAATAGAGTATTTGATGCTCATGGTGGTTTAGATAAATGGAACGAAATGCAATCGCTAATTTTTACAATGCCTAGTGAAGATGGAAATGAAATAACAACAACAAATTTAAAGTCTAGAGAATCTTTAATAGATATGCCAAAACATACTATTGGTTTTAATGGTAGCAATGTTTGGATGCATAAAAAAGACACAACATCTTATAGAGGCAACCCGAAGTTTTACTATAACTTAATGTTCTATTTCTATGCTATGCCTTTTATTTTAGCTGATGACGGAATTGTATATACTGATGTTGAACCATTGGATTTTGAAGGTAATTCTTATCCTGGAATTAAAATTTCTTACGAAAGCGGAGTAGGAGAGTCACCAGATGATGAGTACATTTTATATTATGATGAAGAAACTTACAGAATGGTTTGGCTAGGTTATACGGTAACTTATTTTTCTAAAGAAAAGAGTAAGGAGTTTCATTTTATAAACTATAGCGATTGGCAAACTGTTGATGGATTGCTTTTACCAGAAACTTTAACATGGTATAATTATGAAGATAATAAGCCAACAACAAAACGAAATGATTTAAAGTTTACTAACATTATTTTGTCTAAACAAAAAATAAAACCTGAAGCATTTACTAAACCTGATAGTGCTTTAATAATTGAATAAAAAAAAGCTGTCAAAAAAGTGTCATTCTGAATGGAAAATGAAGAATCTCAGCAAAATTAAAATATAAATAATTAAAATTTTTCGACTCCACTCAAAATGACAATAAAATTACTTTTTAGTTAGTCTTTATTAGTCTTGAGTTTTATATTTTTCAGAATAACGTTTCCAAAGTTTTGTTTGGTGTGATTCTAAACTTATTTCTCGCCCATCAATAAAAGCATGTGTTAGAATATTTGTTCTCATATCTAAAGCGTCACCTTCACTAATAAATAATGTAGCATTTTTGCCTTCTGTTAAACTTCCGTACTTAGCATCGATGCCTAATATTTTTGCTGTATTTAAAGTAATAAGCTGTAATGCTTGCTCTTTTGTAAGACCATATGCTACTGTTGTTCCCGCATAAAAAGGAAGGTTTCGAGCATTCATGCGCTCCATTTGTCCTGTGCCTTCTAAAGCAACTAACACACCTTCATCTACCAAGATTTTAGCTAATTTAAATGGTAAGTCATAATCATCATCAGTATTACTTGGTCTTAAATGAACGCGTTGTAATAGTACAGGAACATTATTCTGTTTTACAAACTTTGCAATTTTATAAGCTTCGCGACCACCAACAATTACCATGCTTTTTATAGTATTTTCTTTACAAAAATTGATGGCGTCTGTAATTCCTTTTTCATCATCAACATTTATGTAAAGCCTTTTTGAACCATTAAAAAGACCTTGCATAGCTTCTAAAGGTAGGTTTTTAATTGATTTATTACCGTTGTTATATGCCTTACTTTGGTTAATATAATCTTGAAGCTCGGTAACTTGTTTAGTGTATTTTTTATTTGGTTTTAATCCGGGATCTTCACCAAGCCACCAACGACCTCTAGAAAAGTTATTTGGCCAATTCATATGAATTCCGTCATCAGCTTTTATAATGGCATCTTCCCAATTCCATGCGTCAAATTGTACAATTGAAGAAGATCCAGCAATACGACTACCACGAGGTGTTATTTGACCTATAAGAACACCATTAGGTCTCATAGATTCTACAACTTTAGATTCGGTATTATAAGCAATTACACTTCTAATGTGAGGATTATAATCTCCAACTTCTCTATCGTCATCTGTAGCTCTTACTGCATCAATTTCAACCAATCCTAAAGCCGTATTTGGTATGATGAAACCTGGATACACATGTTTGCCTTTGGCATCAATAATATCCATTCCTGTAAGATCTATTTTTGCAACTGTAGCATCTACAACAGTGGTAATTTTGCCATTCTCAAAAATAATAAGGCTATGGTCTATAACATTACCATTGCCAATATGAGCTGTAGCTCCAGTAATAGCTATAGTTTTAGTTTGCTTTTTTGCTGGTGTTTGTTGCGCAAAAGTTATGGTTGAGCATAATAGTATTAGCGCAACTATTTTGGTTTTAATATATCTCATTATTATTAGTTTAGTGTTGTTCATGATCTACAGAATCACAGTGTAAATCTTCTTTTTCTTTTTTCTTGATAGGTTGCGTTTTTAAGCCTTTGTTTTTGGCTTGCATCATAAGATTGATAAGCTCGCTCTTTTCTTTTTTGATTGCATAACGCATTGCTTCATCACGTTTTATGTCAAAATAAGTAACACCTTCTATAATTGTTTTTTCAGCTTTAGCATATATTGAAAGCGGATTGTCAGACCATAAAACAACATCTGCATCTTTACCTACTTTAATGCTTCCTACACGGTTGTCTATATGTAATAATTTTGCAGGATTAAGTGTAACAAATTTCCAAGCGTCTTCTTCGCTAATACCACCATATTTTATAGACTTTGCAGCTTCTTGGTTTAAACGTCTAGACATTTCACCATCATCACTATTAATAGCAACCACAATACCTTGATTATGCATAATTGCTGCATTATATGGTATGGCATCATTTACTTCATATTTATAAGCCCACCAATCACTAAAGGTCGATCCGCCAACACCATGAGCTTTCATTTTATCTGCAACTTTATAACCTTCTAAAATATGCGTGAATGTATTTATGTTAAAGTTAAAACGTTCTGCAACTTTCATAAGCATATTAATTTCACTTTGCACGTAAGAATGACATGAAATAAAACGCTCTTTATTTAAAATTTCTAAAAGCGTCTCTAACTCATAATCTTTTCTATATGGTTTGCCACTTTTCTTTAAAGCTTCATATTCTTTTGCTCTATTAAAGTAATCCACATATAACTGTTCAACGCCCATTCTGGTTTGTGGGAAGCGTTCAAAACTTTGCCAGTTAGATTGTTTTACGTTTTCACCTAAAGCAAACTTTATGAATTTTGGACTGTTTTTATAGATTAATTGGTCTGCTGGTTGTCCCCATTTTAATTTTAAAAGTGCAGAGCGACCTCCAATTGGATTTGCAGAACCATGAAGAATTTGAATAGATGTAACGCCTCCAGCAAGATTACGATAGATGCTTATATCTGTGTCATCTACAACATCTTCAATGGTAACTTCTGCCGATGAGTTTTGTCCAGCTTCATTAATTGATGCCGCAGCTATATGTGAGTGTTCATCAATGATACCAGCAGTTAAATGTTTGCCTTTAGCATCAATTACTGTCGCACTACCATCAGATAGGTTTTGACCAATTTTAGCAATCTTACCGTTTTTAATTAATACATCTGTATGTTGTAAAACACCCTCTTTTTCATTAGTCCATACTGTAGCGTTTTTAAATAATAGGGTTTCTTGCTTTGGCTGCGTTTTAAAACCATATGCACTATTTGGATATGAAAGAGGATATGTTTTTTCAGTAGTAGTTTCTTTGTCTTTATCCTTTTTCTTTACGTCTTCTTTTTTAGAATATGTAGCATAAAAAGTACGCTCGCTACCATTTGGCATGATAGTTTTTCCGTTAAGGTTTTTATTTGCGTCAACGTTGGCAGCTATTCTAATAAACTCTTGTTTTGTAGAGTCTTTAGTAGTAAATGCAACATTTACCCAATCATCATTATATGTGATTGTCGAACCGTAAGTGTCTTTGTTTGTTTTAATTTCAGACTTAGGTTTGCTTAACTCACCTTTAATAGACATTGTATATTGTTCTCCATTTAGAGAAAACTTATAATCACCTCTTATATCTTTGGTGTTTAAATTTTCAAAAATGGTTTGTTTGCCTTGAACCCAGTTTTCGTAAAGAGTTGTTTCTTTATCAAAGACATCACCAGATGTAATTAAGAAATTTGCAAAACTCCCATTTTGAAGTGAGCCAATAAGATTTGATTTTCCTAAAATTTTTGCAGGCGCAGTAGTTAATGCTTCTAAAGCTTTTTCTTTAGAAAGACCATGTTTTATAGCATTTAAAAGATTGGATTTAAAATCTTTTGTAGATTTTAAATCGTGTGTTGTTAAAGCAAAATTTATGTTATTATCTTCAAGAATTTTTGGGTTTGTTGGCTTTTGATTCCAAGCTCTCATATCGCTTAGAGCTAATGATGATGTTAGATACACGTTTTCTACATCATAAGCCTTTGGGAAGTTTATAGGAATAATTAATGAAGCATTAGTTGCCTTTATTTCATTAATACGTTCATACTCATCTCCACCACCAAGTATGGTGTATTGTATACCGTTTTCATCACCAACCTTATCTGCTCGTAATACATTTGCTCTACTACCAGCGTCAAAAATTTGAACCAATGACTTGTTTTTATTTAACGCTTCAATTGAAAGATCTTTAGTTTTAATATTACCTTTTGCATACCAATCTGCATCAACATATAACTGTCTTAATAAGGCCATTGCTCCCATAGTAGATGTTGGGTACGACTGTCTTGAAGTAACACTTTTTCTAAAAGATAAGTATTGAGCAGAATTTTGATCTAAAATTCTAGATTCGTTGCCTTCATAATTATTTAATGCAACTAATGTTCCGCTTCCTCTTACAATACCATCATGTATATGTGTATTTACTACACCAAAACCAGCTTTTAATAAATCTGTTGCTTTTTTAGTATCGTAGTTAAGTTTATCAATAGCTTTATTTTCTGGCATAATGTGATCATTCCAATAAAAACCAGTTCTGCCAGCATCAAATTGTGGACTTCTGCCACTTCCTGATGCTCGTTTTGGTTTTTCAACACCAAAATCTGAATAGATATCAATAAAAGAAGGATACACACTTTTACCTGAAATATCAATAATATTTGAGTTTTTAGGAATACTAATTGATGCTCCAGAAGCAACAACTTTACCATCTTTAATTAGTAATGTTCCGTTTTCTATAATTTGATTTGGAGTAACGTAAATTTTTGCATTTGTTATGGCTGTAAAATTTGTGTTTGTTGCAACTACGCCATTATTTTTAGGGAAATACTCTTGAGCAGTTAATGATGAAATACTACACAAAAGCACTAAGAGGCTTAAATACTTTTTAATCATTTTGTGATGTTGGTTAAATTTAAAAGCTAAAGATAGAAATTAAGAATGTAGAAATAAGTAATTCAGCTTTTTTTAACGTCTTTTTATAATGGGTTCGCTTCAAAGTAGTTTACTAAAAGCGCTACAACATAACTATAACTTTTCATACCACCAGATTGATTGTTGGCTTTTAAAAAGTTATTATAGGTTGTTTTAAATAAAGGTTCTGTTGGGTTTTTATACGAGTTCCAAAAGTTTTGTACTTCTTGATAATTTTTTAAAATGCCTTTATTTACTTTAGAAACTAAATCGTCATACTGTTCTGGGTTGCGTTTGTAAACTTCGTGTAAACAATGACGAAGCGCAAAAGTATAGGCTGAATAATTAAAATAGATATCTTCATGATGCATAGCAGCCATAAACCCAATAAAGTTAGCTTCGTTTTCTGCTGCATAACCTAATTGATGTGCAATTTCGTGACTAGCAGTTGTTGGATATTTAAATTTAGGAATTAACCCATCAATTTGAGCCTCATTAGTAAACGGATTTAGATAACCAGAAAACCCCATATATGTAAGAGGTAAACTATAAATTGACTTTTTTAAGCTCTTGGGTTGATAAGCTAAATGCGGATATTTTTTTGAGAGATTATTGTATCCCTTTGGCGTGAGTTGTAATAATTCATTTTTTGTGTAAGGGAAACTAATCTTTAAAGTGTCATTTTTTGAAAGCGAGGCATGTATAGTATTAGCTTTAGTAATTAATTGTGCGGTAGTATTAATTAATTGCTCTGTTGTATACTTATGTTTAATATTTAAAGATTTATGCAGCGGTAATCTGTAATAATTAAAAGCCCATAGTACATGAAATGCAAAATAACCAATTGAGATAACTGTTAAAACATCAAGAAGCCATTGTTTAGTATCTTTTATAATGCGCTTTCTATTTATAACTAACCATCTCAAAATATAAATAACAGCTATTGTATAGAAGATATCTCCAATAGAAAATGGAAGCCAGCCAAAAGCGTAATGCATTAATTTAGAAATCAACTTATAAATACCATTGCTGTAGACAGACTCAACAAATGATGGGTAGTTTGCTAAAATCTTCAGAAGCAAAATTTGAGGAAAGATAGAGAAAGCAATAAAACTTTTTTTGTAGTTCTGCATGACTCAAAAATACTAAAAAGATGTACCTTTGCGAAACTAAAAAATAAATTACATGAGCGCAGAAATAAGAGAATTAGAACCAAAACAACTTTGGAATAAATTTGCAGACCTTAACGCAGTACCTAGGCCTTCAAAAAAGGAAGAACGTGTAATTGCGTTTATGAAAGATTTTGGAGCTAAACTTGGTTTAGAAACTATTGAAGATCATGTTGGAAATGTAATTATAAAAAAACCAGCAAGTGCTGGTATGGAAGATAGAAAAACCATTGTAATGCAGTCGCATTTAGATATGGTGCATCAAAAAAATAACGAAACTAATTTTGATTTTGATACACAAGGTATCGAGATGTATGTTGATGGAGATTGGGTTAGAGCAAAAGGAACAACTTTAGGAGCAGATAATGGATTAGGAGTTGCAACTATCATGGCTATTTTAGAAAGTAAAGATATTGAGCATCCTGCAATTGAAGCTTTGTTTACTATTGATGAAGAAACAGGTATGACCGGAGCAATGGGATTACAAGGCGGAATGCTTGATGGTGAAATATTATTAAATCTTGATACAGAAGAAGATGATGAGATAGGTGTTGGTTGTGCAGGTGGCGTAGATGTTACTGCAACAAGAACTTATGAAGTTGAAGAAACACCAGAATTTAAAATTGGTTTTAAAATTACTGTTAAAGGCTTACAAGGTGGTCACTCAGGAATGCAAATTCATGAAGGTTTAGGTAATGCTAACAAAATCATGAACCGTTTACTGTTTGATGGTTTTGAAAATTTCGGACTTCGAATTTCTGAAATTGATGGTGGAAGTTTACGTAATGCAATTCCAAGAGAAAGTAATGCAATAGTGGTTATTGATGCTATTCATGAAGATGCATTTATAAGCGAAATGAAAAGCTTAGCAAGTGAAATTAAGACTGAGTTAAAAACCATGGAACCTGATATGGTGATTGAAGTTTCTAAATCTGAAACACCAGAAAGTATTATGGATTTAGGTGTGCAAGAAGGTTTAACAAGAGCAATTTATGCCGCTTGTAATGGTGTGTTTAGAATGAGTCCTGATATTCCTGATTTGGTTGAAACATCTAATAATATCGCTAGAGTTATAGTAAAAGATGGAAATATTAAAATAGGATGCTTAACTAGAAGTTCTGTAGAGAGTTCAAAATGGGACTTAGCAAATACTTTAAGAAGCGCATTTGAATTAACAGGATGTGAGGTTGAGTTTGGTGGAGATTATCCGGGTTGGAAACCTAATATGGATTCTGATATTTTAAAATTAATGGTTCCTATTTATAAATCGTTAAACAATGGAGAAGAACCACATGTTGCTGCTTGTCATGCAGGTTTAGAATGTGGAATTCTTGGTACTAATTATCCAGATATGGATATGATTAGTTTTGGACCAAATATTAAAGGAGCGCATTCTCCAGATGAGCGTGCTCAAATTTCTTCAGCACAAAAATACTGGAAGTTTGTATTAGAAATTTTAAAGCAGATTCCAAAGAGATAAAATAAATTTACTGCAATAAAAAAAGCCTTTCATATTGAAAGGCTTTTTTTATTTCAAATCATTAAGGGTTATTCAACAATCTCTACCATTTCTAGTATAAAAGTTAAATCTGTATTTGGTTTTATTGCGCCTCTACCGCGTTCACCATATGCTAAGTGCGACGGAATATAGAAAAATGCTTTATCTCCAACTTTTAAAGATGCAGCAGCTTCTCTAAACCCAGGTATCATTTGTGCATTAGGCGTAATTTGCATCGGCATTGGTGCATACATTTTACGTTGAACTTTCATTGGGTTAAGCATACCGTATTTTTCTTCTACTTCTTTCACGTTACTGTCAAATAAACGACCATCTGTAAAATAACCTTCGTAATTCACTTTTACATTAGCACCTTCTTTTGGTTTAGGACCATTACCTTCAGTAATTAAATGCATTTTTAAACCAGAAGGTAATGTTTTAGCTTTTGCATTATAATCCTCTAAAATTGGTTTAAATGTTTTGGCGGCTTCTGCAATTTTAGCTTCTTTAGCTTTTTTCTCTTCTTCCGCTTTTTTAAGGGCTTCTTCACGAGCAGCTTCTTGTTTTTCTTTGAGCTTAGGTAATCCTTCAATATATACTTTAGAAGCATTAAAAGATTTTGCATCTGAACCTTTTCTTAGTATATTTAATTTCAAAATAATAACATCATCAATAGGTTTATTTCTTGGGCCGACTTTTACGTTAGAAATAGAATCTTGAACATCTAATCCTTTCACTAATTCACCAAAAACTGCATGTCTATTATCTAAACTTGGGTATGGAACTTCAGTGATAAAGAATTGACTTCCGTTTGTTCCTGGTCCTGAATTGGCCATAGATAGTATACCAGGTTTGTCATGTTTTAAGTCAGGATGAAATTCATCTCCAAATTTATAACCTGCATTTCCAGCGCCTGTGCCTGTATGATCACCACCTTGAATCATAAACTTATCCATAACACGATGAAACGTTAAACTGTCGTAAAAAGGCTTGCCTTTAAACTCTTCGGCAACCATTGGATGAGTTCCTTCTGCTAATGCAACAAAGTTGGCAACAGTTACGGGTACTTTTTTAAAAAACAATTTAGCTATCATGGTATCTTTAGAAGTTACAATTTCTGCATAAAGACCATCATCTAAATCTGGGTATTCTTCTTTACAAGATGCAGCTGTTACTAATATAAACAGCATAAATAAGAGTAGTGTTTTGCTAATCAATTTCATAGGTAATTATTTAATTTTGGTTTTGAATTATTGTGTTAACTGTTACTTCACATACTAATGGTGTGTTGGTTCCAATTTTATTAGAATCGCCATAATATCCATACGCTTTTTGTGAAGGAAATAAAAAGGTTATTGTTTCGCCTGGTTTCATTAGTTTTAAACCTTCACGTAAACCCGTAAAAAGTTCTTCTTGATCCATAGCATAATTTCGCGTTTTATTTTCTGCTAATGAATAAATGCTATTTCCGTTAAAATCTTTAGTACTATAATTGAAGTTTACGATGTCTCCAAATTTTGGTGTAATGGTATCTTGTTCAACTTTTACATTATAAAAATACCAAAACCCGCTTTCTGATGCCAAATAGTTAGTTTGAGGATTTGCATTTATAATGTTTTGAATTTTTTGTTGTTCTTTCTCGTATAGCTTTTTATTGCGTTCTGCAGATTCTTTTATAAAAGAACCCGATTTAACAGTAATTGGGCGTCTGGCTTCAGGAGATTTACAACCAGCTACTAAACATACTAAAAGAAGAAAAAATACAACTTTATTCATGGTTTAGGGTGTTTTTATAGCTTGGTAATATACTAATAAATCTGTCAACTGTATCTTTTAAATTTAAATCACTTTTGCCTCCAGCAGCATTGTTATGACCACCACCACTAAAATGTAATCTTGAGAATTCGTTTACAGAGAAATCACCTTTGCTTCTCAATGACATTTTTATAATGTTTTCTTTTTGATTTTCAATAAAGATAACAGCGAAAACAATTCCTTTTAATGAGAGCGCATAATTTACAACACCTTCTGTATCACCTTTTTTATAATCAAAGTGATTAAGTTCGTCTTGAGATAATGTAATGTATGCTGTGTTGTATTCTGGTAAAACTTTTAAATTGCTTAAAGATTGTCCCAAAAGTTGTAATCTATTATAGCTATTTGTATCATAGATATTGTTATGAATCTGCGAATTATCTGCCCCTTTGTCTATTAAATCACCAATAATTTTATGAGTAGCACTAGTTGTAGACTTAAACCTGAAAGAACCTGTATCTGTCATAATACCAACATACAAACAAGTTGCTATTTCAGCATTTATTTTATCTACGTCATTTAGCATTTCAATAAAATTATAAACCATTTCGCATGTAGAAGACATTTTTACATCTGAGTATATATATAACGCATAATCATCAGGTTGTTGATGATGGTCTATCATAATTTTAATTGCCTCAGAATGCTTTAGGTCATGTTCCATGTTTCCAGCTCTATGCAAAGCATTAAAATCTAAGGTGAAAATAATATCAGCTTTTTCAATTAAAACATTGCTTTCCTCTTCTTGACTATCATATTTTACTATAGTGCCTTCTCCTGGAATCCATTTTAAAAAGTCTGGATAATCATTTGGAGCAATAACAACTGCATCATGATTTAGAAGTTTTAAATAATGATATAAAGCTAATGTAGAACCAATAGCATCACCATCTGGGTTTTTATGAGGTACAATTACAATTTTTTTTGGAGTACTTAAAAGCTCTTTTATGTTGTTAATATTGTCTTTTGTCATAGATGGCGAATATACAATTTTTTAATATTGGTTTCTATTGTTTTTAATAAGAAATAGGTTACTTTTGCGCAAAATTAATAATATACAAATGGCAACAAATAGAACATTTACAATGCTTAAGCCAGATTCTGTTGAAAAAGGGAATATTGGTGCAATTTTAGAAAAAATTACAGCTTCTGGATTTAGAATCGTAGCTATGAAGTTAACTCAAATGACCACTGCAGATGCTCAAGCATTTTATGCTGTGCATAATGAGCGTCCATTTTTTGGAGAACTAGTTGAGTACATGACACGTGGACCAATTGTGGCTGCAATTTTAGAAAAAGACAATGCAGTAGAAGACTTTAGAACATTAATAGGAGCTACAAATCCTGCTGAAGCTGCAGAAGGTACAATACGTAAGTTGTATGCTGCATCTATTGGAGAAAATGCTGTTCATGGTAGTGATAGTGATGAAAATGCTGCTATAGAAGGTGCTTTTCATTTTTCAGGAAGAGAGATGTTTTAAACCCAATTTTTTATAAATTATAATAAAACCTGTAGCATTGTGTTGCAGGTTTTATTATTTATATAAATATATGATAAGAATTGTATCACTTCACGACAAAATTTAATAAAACTAATACCTTAAATAATTATCACTATTTTTGACAAAACCTACAATTCTATGAAAAACCCTATTTGGCTAGTTGTTAGCTTTATATTAATAAGTTTTACTAGTACAGCACAAGACCATAATAAAGTTATAGCTCAATTAAAAAGCGAAACAAAAGCTAACATTACTATTAATCAAAACTCAGGTTTAGTAGAGTTTGTGAAATTTCCTTTTAATAACCCTTTAGAAATAGCTGGTAATTCACTTGAAGAAAAAGCGATTTATTTTTTAGAGCTATATAAAAGTATTTATAATGTTTCTTCTATTAAAGAGGATTTATTTTTTGATAAAATTAAGACCGATAATTATGGTTTTAAGCAATTAACCTTAAAGCAAAAATATAATGGTGTTGCAGTTTTTGATGCTGAGTTAAAATTTCATTTTAATTTAGAAAATAAACTAACAGCAGTAAATGGAAATTTTATAGATAATATAAAACTCAATTCAGTGCCTCAAATAAATAGTGTAGAAGCAAGCAATAAAGCCTTGAATTATGTTAATAATCAAAATATTAATAATTCTGGTACTCAAATTGAAGTTTATAGTACAAAACTTTATGTGTTTCCAAAAGGTTTAGCTCAGGGTTATGTAGAATCAAAACATTTAGTTTATGAAGTTGAAGTAAGAAACAATATTGATGTAAGGGAGTTTTTATTTATAGATGCGCATACAGGTAATTTGGTTGAACAGTTTACTGGTATAGCCCATGCTTTAAGTAGAGAGCTTTATGAAAACGATACATCTAATTTAATTTGGCAAGAAGGAAATCAATTTCCTGGCGCACTAGACCAATGGCAACAGAATGAAATTGAAGCTTCTGCACATATGTATAATTTATTTAACAATACTTTTAATTATGCATCTTATGATGGAGCAGATGCAATAATGAGAACTATAAATAATAATCCAAATATAAATTGTCCTAATGCAAGCTGGAATGGTGTTACAGCTAACTATTGTACTGGCACAGCTTCAGATGATGTGGTTGCACATGAATGGGGACATGCTTATACGCAATATACTAGCGGTTTAGTTTATGCATATCAGTCTGGCGCAATTAATGAATCGTATTCAGATATTTGGGGAGAAACAGTAGATCTCTTAAATAACTATGAAGATTTAGGTGAAGATTTATCGTTAAGAACGGGTTGCTCCAGTTCTGTTCGTTGGAGAATGGGTGAAGATGCCAATGCTTTTGGAAACCCAATTAGAGATATGTGGGATCCAACGTGTAATGGAGATCCAGGGAAAGTAACAGACGTGCAATATGCTTGTGATTTTGCTTTTAATGATAATGGTGGTGTGCATTCTAACTCAGGAATACCTAATCATGCTTACGCACTTCTTGTAGATGGTGGAACTTATAACGGACAAATAATTAATGCCATTGGTTTTACCAAAGCAGCTCATATTTTTTGGAGAGCCCAAAGTGCCTACTTAACATCAACAAGTGATTTTGCTGTTCTAGCTGATGCGTTAGAAGCTTCATGTAATGATTTAATAGGCATTAACCTAGAAGGGTTATCGACAACAAGTGTTGCTTCTGGACCTTCAGGTGAAGTTATTAACACTGCCGATTGTTTGCAAGTAGCAAAAGCAATATTAGCTGTAGAAATGAGATTAGATCCAGATGCCTGTGGCTTTACTCCAGTTTTAGGAGTTTCAGACCCATTATGTGCTGCTGCAACTACGGGAAGAATTTTTTATGAAGATTGGGAATCTGGTACAGATGGTTGGTCTTTTAGTCAATTACCAACAAATGCTGCTACTTGGTCGTCTAGAGATTGGGTGCTTGATACTCAATTACCAGATAGTAGAGTTGGAAGTGCCATATTTGCAGTAGATCCAGTTATAGGAAATTGCAATACTGATTTAGAAAATGGTATCATGCGTTTAGAAAGCCCAATAATTACAATGCCTAATATAGTAGTTGGGACTTTTGATTTGGCATTTGACCATTATGTAGCAACTGAAACAGATTGGGATGGAGGAAACATAAAGTTTAGTGTAGATGGAGGTGAGTGGCTTTTAGTTCCTGCATCTGCATTTTTAGTGAACGCATATAATAGAAGCTTAAATACAACAGGAGAAGGAAATAATAACCCAATGCAGGGTGAAGACGCATTTACGGGATTTGATGAAGGTTCTTTATTAGGAAGTTGGGGAACGAGTGTTGTAAATTTATCTGCTTTGGGAGTTGTTGCCAATTCTGAAATTCAATTTAGATGGGAGTTTGGTACAGATGGTTGTAATGGGAGAATAGGTTGGTATGTAGATGACATAGTGGTTTATAACTGTTCAGCTGAAGTTTTATCTACAGACGAGTTTAGTATAAAAAATAGTATTAAGATTTTTCCAAATCCATCTCAAGGATTGTTCACTTTACAAAAAGCTTCTAATATTAGTTTAGAGGATGCGAAAATTTATGATATTAACGGACGATTTATTAAAGGTGTTAATCTTTCTAAAATGCAATTGAATAAAGAAATAGATTTAACAAATGTTGCTTCTGGAATTTATTTTATTGAGATTGCTACTAAAAACACAAAAGAAACTTTAAAGCTAGTAAAACAATAGGCTTAATAATTTTATCAAATAAAAAACCCACAACATTATGTTGTGGGTTTTTGTTTTAAAAAAGTTGAGTATCTATGAAATTACTTTTACGTTTACTGCGTTTAATCCTTTTTTACCTTCAGTTAAATCGAACTCTACTTGATCTCCTTCACGAATTTCGTCGATTAATCCTGAGATGTGTACAAAATGTTCTTTGTCTGAACCTTCTTCAGTAATAAAACCAAAACCTTTGGTGTCATTGAAGAATTTTACTGTTCCTGTATTCATTGTTTAAATATTAAATTAATTAGTATGTATAAGGCAATTAGCATGCCATAAATTACATTGCTTTAAACTTAAGTAATTAGCGTAATACTAATTTTTTAATAACTTCCTTACCAATAGCTTCATTTAACATGGCTATAATTTTATCTTTTCCGTAACTTAATTCTTCACGCAGCACACTTGAACTTAGTTGTACATATAAAGTTTCTCGCTCTAACTGAATATTTGTTGTATAGTTGTTAACACCATTTCCCATCATAGTAGACCAAGCTTCACGTACGTTTACTTTATCTAAACCTTTTTGTAATTTGTTAGCATCTACAAATTCTTTTAGGATGTCACTTATGGGTTGATGTTCACTATTACGTTTTGCCATTACTCAATAATTATAGGTTGGTAACGTTTGTAAAGATACATATCTTTATTGGAGTTGATAACTAAAAGCTGATCTTGGCTTGCATTTAAAATGGTTTCTTTCCATTTGGTAAAAGGGGTTGAATAGTATAAATTTAAACTATCATTCTCAATTACGATTTTAAAGTTTTCTGCATTATTTGAAGTCTTATAAGTGCCTTCAAAATTTGGTTTGAGCTTTTTTCGAATACCAGATAAACTGTCTGTAACATTTATATAATCTATAGTATCGTTATAGTTGTATTGCTTTTTTGAACCATCATTAAGTGTAACCTCTTCTATTTCCCAATAACCATTTAAATGTTTAATAAATGTTTCTGGGTTTTTAGAACAGTTTATAAAAAGTAAAGAGGTAAGTAAAAATAGTAACCGCTTCATAATTTAAATATTTTATAAGATTGGTGAATTTGTTTTATTACATTTTCGGTTCTTTCAGCATGTGTATCGCTAATAAATAATTGCCCAAAATCTTCATTGTCTACCAAGCTTATAATTTGTGCAACACGTTGTTCATCTAATTTATCAAAAATATCATCTAGCAATAAAATAGGAGCAACGCCACTTTCTTGTTTTATAAAATCGAATTGAGCTAATTTTAAAGCAACTAAAAACGATTTTTGTTGTCCTTGGCTACCAAACTTTTTTATAGGGTAATTTTCAATTTCAAAATTTAAATCATCTTTATGTATTCCAACACTCGTATATTGTAAGGCTTTATCTTTATTGATGTTTTTATTTAATAACGTGTTAAGGTCATTTTCAAATAAATCACTTTTATAACTTAAGTTAACCGTTTCATTATTATTGCTAATGGCATTATATCGTGATTTAAAAATGGGTATAAATGCATTTAAAAAAGCTTCACGGATTTTAAAGATATCTGCTCCATACCTTTGTAGTTGTTCATTATAAACTTCAAGTGTTTGAGCATTAAAAGTATTGTTAAGCGCAAAATATTTAAGTAATGCGTTGCGTTGCGATAAAACTTTATTGTAGCTAATTAGGTTATTGAGATACATTTTATCGCTTTGCGAGATAACACTATCAATAAATTTTCTTCTTGTATCGCTACCTTCAATAATTAAGTTTCTATCTGCAGGAGAAATTATGACAAGCGGTAAAAAACCAATATGGTCACTAAATTTTTCATATGCTTTTCCGTTGCGTTTTATAATTTTTTTCTGACCACGTTTTAAAGAAACTATAATTTTTTCTGAACGTTCGTTTCGTTCAAACAACCCATCAATAACAAAAAAATCTTCGTTATGTTTAATGTTTTGAGTCGCTACAGGATTAAAATAACTCTTCCCAAACGATAAATGATAGATCGCATCTAACACATTCGTTTTTCCTACACCATTAGATCCTACAAAGCAATTAATCTTGTTGTCAAATGTATAAGATTGACTTTCAAAATTTTTATAATTGATTAACGATAGTGTATTTAAAACCATAAAACTACTTAAGAGATACTTGCTTTAGTTGTTAATAAAGCAAAAGGATGTGCAAAATATTGAAAAATAACAAATAATTTACCTTTTAAATCCCAATAAAAATTTTATTTTTGCGGCGCACAAATAGAGAATATATGGCAACTTATAAGAAAAGAGGATATAAACCAAAAACAAAAGCTGAAAAGGTTGAAGCTATTGAAGATAACTCAACAACAGCTGAGGTTTTTAATACCTTAGATGAATCGGCTTCTAAAACTGAAGAGTGGGCAGTTAAAAACCAAAAATACATTTTTGTAATTGTAGGTTTAGCTGCAGCAATTGTTTTAGGGTATTTAGGTTATAATAAATTTATAGCAGAACCAAAAGCTGACGAGGCAATGAACGAAATGTTCACAGCTCAAAAATATTTTGATGAAGCAGTAACAGGTACAGCAAAAGATTCATTATATACTTTAGCGCTTAATGGAGGTGAAGGTAAATTTGGAATGTTAGATATCATTGAAGAATATAGCGGAACGCCTGCTGCAAATTTAGCAAGCTACTATGCAGGAATGGCTTACTTAAATACTAAAGATTATACTAATGCTGTTAAGCATTTAGGAAACTTTTCTAGTAATGACGAAATGTTGGCTCCAATTGCAAAAGGTGGTATTGGAGATGCTTTTGTACAATTAAATCAGCCAGAAGACGCTTTAGAGTATTACGAAAAAGCTTTAGCAGTTTCTAAAAACGAATTTACAACGCCAATGTATTTGTTTAAAGCAGCTAATATTGCTTTAAAATTAGGTGATGGAGCTAAAGCATTAAACTATTTTAAACGTATTAAAAACGAATTTTCTTCATCTTCTGAAGCAAATAATATAGACGTATTTATAGGAAAAGCTGAAGCAGGAATGTAATTATGGCAACAGTAAATAATAACCTATCAGATTACGATAAAAACACAATCCCAAACGCGAAAGATTTTCGGTTTGGGATTGTTGTTTCTGAGTGGAATGCTAATGTAACAGATGGTCTGTTTAAAGGCGCCTATGATACATTAATTGAGCATGGCACTTTAGCAAGCAATATTATACACTGGCAAGTTCCTGGTAGTTACGAACTTATTTATGGTTCAAAAAAAATGATTGAACAAAAGCTTGATGCCGTTATTGCTATTGGTAGTGTTATACAAGGTGAAACTAAACATTTTGATTTTGTTTGTGAAGCTGTTTCTCAAGGCATAAAAGATTTAAATGTAACTACAGATACACCAGTTATTTTTTGTGTGCTTACAGATAACAATATGCAGCAAGCCGTTGACCGTTCTGGAGGAAAACATGGTAACAAAGGTGTTGAAGCAGCAGTTGCAGCTATAAAAATGGCACAGCTAAGAAAGAATTCTTAAAATCTTTCATTAATTATTAACCTGAGTTTTGTTAACAATTTTTAGCACTTCACAGGCTCTTTTTGTTAGTAAATTAAGTACATTTGAAGCATATCAAAGAGACCTTTTATAGTGAGTTTATTTAAGCAGCGAAAAAACAAGCACTTTAATTATACACCTAGACATCTTAGAAAAGAACAAAACCAAAGCGACGAAAAGTTACAAGCGCAATGGGAACTCTTAAGACAAACAGGGAAATCTCGTGGTAAAAAGATAATTACATTACCGATACTGCTTTTAATTTTAGGTATGATAATTGTACTTTGGTATGTGTTAAGTAACTATGAATCTTAAGAAATTATGGGAGCCTTTGGAACACGAAAAAACAAAAAATTTGAATACACACCTCGTTATTATAAAGGTGAAAAAAGTCCTTATGAAATAAAACATAAGTTTGACGATTTTCGTTCGACTGTAGGTAATAACAAAGGCATAAAAACAAAGTTTGTAAAAGCTGTTGATGATTATAAACACAATCCAGATAGAGGTGGAGCTAATAAGCGTGTTTTAATAATTGTTGGTGTTTTAATAGTCCTGTTTTTATTTTTAATAGATTTCGACTTGTCTATTTTCTTTCCAAAACGCTAATGACAGACATTATTCAATTATTACCAGATCATGTTGCTAATCAAATTGCAGCTGGAGAAGTTGTGCAAAGACCAGCATCAGTGGTTAAAGAGTTAATGGAAAATGCTATTGATGCAAATGCTACTTCAATAAAGTTAATTATAAAAGATGCAGGTAAAACACTCATTCAAGTTATCGATGATGGCAAAGGAATGAGCGCTACAGATGCACGTTTAAGTTTTGAACGTCATGCCACATCAAAAATACGTTCTGCCGAAGATTTATTTGATCTTCACACCAAAGGATTTAGAGGAGAAGCTTTGGCAAGTATTGCAGCCATTGCACATGTAGAGTTAAAAACGAAACGAGATAATGACGAGTTAGGAACTCAAATTACTTTAGAAGGTAGTGAAGTAATAACTCAAGATATTGTTGTGACACCTAAAGGAACTTCAATTGCAGTTAAACACTTGTTTTTTAATATTCCTGCGCGACGTAATTTTTTAAAATCGAACAATGTCGAACTAAGGCATATTATTGATGAGTTTCATCGTGTTGCTTTAGCGCATCCAGATATTGCTTTTGCAATGTACCATAACGGAAGCGAAACATTTAATCTGCCTAATAGCAATTACAGACAACGTGTTGTTAATATTTTTGGAGGAAAAACTAACGAAAAGTTAGTGCCTGTAGAAGAAGAAACAGAAATTTTAAAAATATCAGGATTTGTAGGTAAACCTGAATTTGCTAAACGAACAAAAACAGAGCAGTTTTTCTTTGTAAATAATAGATTTATAAAAAGCCCATACCTTAATCATGCTATAAATTCAGCATTTGAAGGCTTAGTAAAAGAAGGTAGTCATCCAAGTTATTTTTTAAACCTTACTGTAGACCCTAAATCTATAGATATAAATATACATCCAACAAAAACAGAAATTAAGTTTGATGATGAGCATACGTTATATGCAATTTTACGTTCATCTGTAAAGCATAGTTTAGGGCAATTCAATATTGCGCCAGTTTTAGATTTTGAACACGATAAAAATTTAGATACACCTTATAATTATAAAGACAAAAGCCAAGCTTCTGCACCAATAGTTGAAGTAGATCGACTATTTAATCCTTTTACAGAAGAGAAATCATCTAAAGGGTTTTCATCTGTGAGTTATAAAAAAGAACCTGCTCAAAGTTGGGAAGGTTTGTATGTTGGATTAGAATCTAAAGGCACAAAAACCGAGCATGATTTTAGTGCTCTAGAGTTTGAAAGTGAAGAACAAACAGCATCTTTATTTAAAGACGATAAGCATGTAGAAGATACACATTCTACATATCAGTTTCAAAATAAATATATTGTAAGTACTATTAAGTCTGGTATGTTAATGATAGATCAACATAGAGCGCATCAACGTGTGTTGTATGAAGGCTTGTTAAAAAATATGACGCTTAAAGAAACGATAAGTCAACAACTCTTGTTTCCTTTAAAGTTGCAGTTTTCGTCAAATGAAATGCCTATAATTTCGCAATTAAAAGAAGATTTAGAACATACAGGTTTTGTGTTTTCTGGTTTTAATGATGAAACTTTAGAGATTACTGGAGTTCCGGTAAATGTTCAAGAAAGTGAAGTATCAATTATATTAGAGCAACTTATAAGTGATGTGCAACAAGAAGTGCCAGATAGTAATTTTAGTGCAACAGACTTATTAGCTAAATCTATGGCTAAAAGTTTAGCAATAAAAACAGGACAATCATTAACAAGATTAGAGCAAGAACATTTAGTAAATAGTTTGTTTGCTTGTAAAGAGCCTTCTATATCTCCAACTAATAGAGCTACATTTATTACAATGAGTGTTGATGATATAGATAAACAATTTATGTAATTAGAAGATATGATGAGAGGAATTACAGATACGGTTAAGCATTTAATTATTATAAATGTGATAATGTTTATAGGAACTTTGTTCATTGGACAAGGACAATTGTTTTATGAATGGTTTGCGTTATATTTTCCAAAGAATGAACTGTTTCAACCTTGGCAAATTTTTACGCATATGTTTATGCATGGAGGAGCTAATTTACAGAATCTAAGTTTGATGCATATTGGATTTAACATGTTTGCTTTATGGATGTTTGGTACAGCCGTAGAACAACAACTAGGCGCAAAAAAGTTTTTATTTATTTATATATCTGCTGGTCTTGGCGCGGTATTATTTCAGTTAGGATACTATTACTTTCAATATTTACCTACGTTTTCAGAATTGCAAGCTTCGGGTTTATCGAGTGAAGCAATTATTGATATTATGAAAACTGGACGCTGGAACTTTCAAACTACAGATTTGCAAGAAGCACAGTTAAATGATGCTTTTCAAGTTTATAATGCCTCTATGGTAGGAGCTTCAGGTTGCATTATGGGTGTTTTAGCCGCTTTTGGTATGATGAACCCAGAAGCAAAACTGATGTTAATATTTCTTCCTATCCCTATTAAAGCTAAATATTTTATTCCTGGTATTATCCTTTTAGATATTATATCTGCTGTAAGTGGTCAATCATTTTTCAGCCCAAGTAATACAGCTTATATGGCTCACGTTGGTGGCGCGCTTACTGGTTTTATTATTATGTGGTATTGGAAAAAAACGCAATTCAATAAAAATCGTTGGGATTAAAAATGACATCACTCAATTATGACATACAAGAGAAATTAAAAAACCTCAATGTTTTTGAAAAAATTATTGGTGTCAATATTATTATATATGCTATTGGTTTTATACTCCGAATAACTCAAAACCTGCCTAAAGGCACAAGTCTTAGTTGGTTAGAATTACCTAAAGATTTTTTTGATGTTCTTGTTAAACCTTGGTCAATTTTTACCTATGGTTTTGCGCATTATGATTTTATACATATTCTCTTTAATCTCTTATGGCTTTATTTTATATCTAGAATTATTTTAAATCTCTTTAATGTAAAACAAGCGCTTAATATCTATTTTTTAGGGATTTTGGCTGGTGCTTTATCTTATTTGCTAGTATATAATATTTTGCCAAATGAGAGTACAAAAGCTATAGGTTCACTTGTTGGAGCATCTGCTGGTATTAGAGCTTTGTTAATCTTTTTATGTGCGTATATGCCTAATAGAGATGTAAGTCTATTGACTTTTAAAATTAAGCTTTGGTATATTGGAGCTGCCATTGTTGCTATAGATATTTTAGGTTTATTAGGTGGGAATCAAGGTGGAAATGTAGCGCATTTGGGCGGAAGTTTATTGGGTTATCTTTATGCGACACAACTATTAAAAGGAAAAGATATTGGTAAAGGGTTTGAACGTTTTATGGATTCAATATCTAGTATTTTTAAAAGAAATTCACCTTTAAAAACAGTACACAAAAACAAAAAGAAAACCTTTGCGGGTCATACTAAAACTGATTTTAGTGAGTTTAATAAGCAAAAACGAATAGACCTTATTTTAGATAAAATTAGTAAAAGTGGTTACGAGAGTTTAACCAAAGAAGAAAAAGCATTTCTGTTTAAAGCAGGAAAGGATTAATACGTATGAAGAAACTTAATCTTCTAGATAAATTAATTGTTTTCATCAATTCTTTGGTGGCATTTGCCTTGCTTTTGTCTTACATATTACCTTATATAGAACCTAAAAAATTTGCATTTCTTTCAGTTTTAAGTTTAGCTGTTCCGTTTTTAATTATAGTTAATATCCTATTTGTTGTGTATTGGCTGTTAAGAGTTAAAAAGCAGTTGCTAATATCTTTAATAGTACTGATTATTGGTTATTCTTACTTATCATCATTGTATAAGTTTTCATCTTCAAAAGATATTGATGATAGTGAGAATATCTCTGTTATGAATTATAATGTGCGTTTGTTTAATGTATTTGGTTGGATTGAAGATGAATCTGTAAATGAAAATATAGTTAGTTTTATTTCTGAAGAAAAGCCAGACATTTTATGTATTCAAGAATACAGACCAGATGGAGCCATTCAATTAAAATCGTATTATAAATACGAAGAATTGTCAGGAAAGAAAGTGAAAAATGGTCAAGCTATTTTTTCAAAGTTTCCTATAATTAAGTCGGGTTCAATCGAGTTTCCTAATACTTCAAATAATGCCATTTATGCAGATATGGTTAAAGGAAGTGATACTATAAGAATTTATAATGTGCATTTACAGTCTTCAGGAATAGATCCAACTGTAGAAAAGTTATCTACAGAAACGTCTGAAAATCTTTTTAAACGCGTAAGTAAGACTTTTAAAATGCAGCAATTTCAAACAGAACTGTTTATGATGCATAAAAAGCAATGTCCTTATAAAATGATTGTTGCTGGCGATTTTAATAACACAGCTTATTCTTATGTTTATAAAGAAATAAAAGGTGATTTACAAGATGCTTTTGAAGAAGCAGGTAATGGTTTTGGACGTACGTTTGATTTTAAGTTTTTTCCTGTGAGAATTGATTTCATTTTAGCAGATAAAGATTTTAAAATTAATAGTTTTAAAACTTATGATGTTAAGTTATCAGATCATTATCCAATACTTGCTAAAGTAAAACTACATAAGTAAGCAATCTGTTGCATCTGCAAGCATGTGAATACATAAACCAATACCTACAATTCTAGTTTTTTTAAAGCATAACAAAAGTGCGTATACAACCATGGCGTAGTAAGTATGTAGCGGATGAAAATTTATACTGCATCTATTTGGGTCAAAAATCGGATTTGCAATCAGGTGGTCTAAATCTATAGCCATAGTCGCAATCATAATTAAAAAAGCAGTTTTCCAATTAGATTTAAAAAACAGTAAAGCGACAACAAGTGGTAAACCTATGTGTATAGAATAATGAAGTATAGGCTGTAACATTAGAGTTTTAATTGATGAGCTTCGAGATACATTAAAGCATTTGGACCTTCATTAAAAATTAAATCTATAATACTTAAATTAGGAATAAAACCATGTTTATCATCGAAAACTTGAACGTATTTTTTAAGATTTTGTGGTTGCTCCTTTTTACTGTTTACTAATATTCTATAGTCTGTTTGGTCTTTTTTTGTTTTTTCAAAACCTTCAGACATTTTAAATTTAAAAGGTAATTCTAAACAATCATAAATCACTTCTAAACACTTTATATTAAAATCAAAAAGATGCGTGAAAGGTGTTTTAAAAAGCGGTCTAAAGTCATCTTCGTAAAACTCAAAAAAAGGAGAACCACTATATGCAGATTGTATAGATTTCCAATGTAAATCTTGCCAATTGGTTTCATTAGCAATAATAATATCTTTGTAAAGTTGTCTGTTTTTTTGAGAATGGACTACAGGTATGTTAAGTAGTAGCTTCCCATTTGCTCCATAGATATATGTTCTGTTTCTATAGGTTTGTTTTTGATAGTTATCACAGCCTTCATAAGTAACTACCTTTGCATTTGCAATTGCTACAAAACTAGCAATGCTAGGACAGTAAGTTGGATGTAATAAAACGTTCATTTAGCTAAAATTAAATTATTTAGCTTTCTTTCGTTTTCGCCAAGCATTAAATCCAAACCAACCAAAAAGAAGTACTAAAAACGGAATAAAATAAGACGTAGGTTTTCCCGATCCACCAACAGTAGTGAAAAGACGTTCCCAACGTATTTTATTAAAGAAACCTTCACCTCTTGTATCCCAACTCATCCAAACAAAAACAGGTTTACCAACTACGTGGTCAAAAGGAACAAATCCCCAAGACCTTGCATCTAGTGAGTTATGGCGATTATCTCCCATCATCCAATAATAATCTTGATCAAAGGTATAAGTATCTGCAGGTTTACCGTCAATACTAATTTGATTGCCGTTTACTGAAAGTTTATGACCTTCATATTCTGTGATAATACGTTTATAGATAGGTAAAACATCAATATTTAGTTGGATTGTTTTTCCTGCTTCTGGCATATAGATAGGTCCAAAATTATCGTTGTTCCATGCATAAGAAGGATCTCTAGGAAAAATGCTTGGATCCCAAGAAGTTGCTTCTTGTTTTTGTATTGAAACAATATTTGGGTCTGTTTTCATTTTATTTGCTAACTCATCTGTAAGATTCACATTTAACTTAACCGAGGATTCAAATTTTAATTGTTTGTATGCTTTTTCAGAAAGATTTCCTGAAAGTTCAACCGTTAAAGAATCTTTAGATACAGCTTGAAGGTTTATATTGTTTTTTCTTAAATACTCTTGAATTCTAGTATCTTCCCAAACATTTGTTGGTAAAGCATAAACGCCAGTATATTCTGTAATTCCGTATTTGTCTAGAAATTCTTGGCTAATCTGATTTTTAGTTTGTATGGTATAGAAAAACTGCAGTTTAGCTCTTTCTGGTAGCTCATTTTGTTTTCCATTAATGTAAACATAACCATTTCTAACCTCTAAAGAATCTCCTGGTATACCAACACAACGTTTTACATAATTTGTTCTTTTATCAATTGGTTTATAGTGTTTTTTATCGGCAGGTTTATACATATTGTATAAGGTATCTACTGGCCAATTAAAAACAACAATATCATTACGTTCAATGTTTTCAAAACCAGGAAGCCTAAAGTAAGGTAATTCAAATTTTGGTAGATAAGATTTTACTTTTGCAACCGGAATGGTGTCATGTACCATTGGTGCTGCAACAGTTGTTATTGGTGTTCTTGCTCCATAATGAAACTTGCTAACAAACAAAAAATCACCAACAAGAAGTGTTTTTTCTAGTGATGATGTAGGTATGGTATAAGGTTGAATAAAATAAGTATGGACTAAAGTGGCAGCAACAATGGCAAATAAAATTGAACTTACCCAATCGCCTAAAGCAGTTTTTGGATGTAAATCTCTGTTTTCTACATGAGCTACATCAGTAGCATAGTTTAAATAATAGTTATAAAACCCTAATGTTATAAGTGCTAGAAAAGTGTCTATATTGCTATTCTTGCCAAAGCTTCTTGCTGTTTCTACCCAAACTACAGGAAACATAATAAGATTAACTATAGGAACAAATAATAAAATAGTCCACCACCAAGGCCGATTAATTATTTTCATTAAAACTACTGCATTGTATACAGGTACGAATGCTTCCCAAGCTTGTCTACCAGCTTTTACATATAATTTCCATGTACCAAGTCCGTGAATTACTTGTATGATTAAGAAAAATAATAACCACTGTTGTATTGTCATAATTTTTGTCTTTGTTGTGAGTAGAAGTTCTTTTTTAAACGTTACATCAAAAATGCTAAATTAACCTATGTTTAACACATCTTTCATAGAAAAGACACCTTTTTTGTGTTGTATCCATTCTGCGGCAATTATGGCACCTAAAGCAAAGCCTTGTCTGTTATGTGCTGCATGTTTAATTTGTAATGTATCTACGTTAGATTTATAAGTTATTTCATGCGTTCCAGGTACATTTTCTATACGTTCTGCATTAATTTTTATTTCGTCTTGTTCTGGAGTGTTTAAAGTCCAGTTTTTATACTTAGATTCTTTTATAATGTCTTCTGCTAATGTAATTGCTGTCCCACTTGGCGCATCTAATTTTTGCGTATGATGAATTTCTTTAATAGACGCTTTGTATTCTGGTAAGGCTTTCATTAGTTTTGCAAGATTTCTATTAACTTCAAAAAAAATGTTTACTCCTAAACTAAAGTTAGATGCATATAAAAACGTACCATTTTTTTCGTTACATAAAGCAGTAATTTCTTCATAAGATTTTAGCCAACCTGTAGTGCCTGAAATAACCGGAACTTGATGGTTGATACAAGAAGTGATATTACTAACAGCAGTTGATGGTAAACTAAAATCAATAGCTAAATCTATATTATCAAGATTAAAATTAGAAGTTTTACTAGTTACTTTTAATTCAATAGAATGCCCTCTTTGTAATGCAATAGTTTCAATGGCTTTACCCATTTTTCCGTAGCCAAGTAAAGCTATTTTCATGCTTTAAAATTTAAAGTTTAACGTAAGTCCTAAATCAGAAGAGTTTTCTCGCTCGTTATATTTAAAATGGGGTTTTATGGCTAGATTTTCATCGACATTATATTGTAATAAATGCGCATCAACATTGGCATCTATAATATTTAAAGCATAAGCACCAATAGCTATTAACAATGAAAGTTCTTTATTGCGCCTTAATGATTCTTGAGCATTTATAAGTCCTTCATCTGAGACTGTACCAAAGAACTCATCATCTTTAAAACCAGCAAGACGTCTTTTGTAAGCATTTCTGTAGCGCTTAAACTCATTATTATTATCAATATAGAAATACACAGGAATACCGATAGCTGCATAAACTAAAGGAATTTTCCAGTACTTTTTATTGTGTGCTTGTCCTAAGCCTGGTAAAACAGCAGAGTAAAATGCTGCTCTTGATGGTGCTAAAAGATTAATAGGCTCTCTCTTCATAGAGATAGAGTCTTTTACGACCATTAAATCTGTATTCACTTCTTTTAAAGTGTCATCTACTTGTGAAAACCCAAGACATGCAAATAGTAAAGTAAAAAGGATAGTATGAAAATATTTATTTGGCACTCTTAACAAGTTTTTTTATACGATTAAAATCTTCTTCAGAATGAAAAGGAATGGTAATATTTCCTTTCCCATTTTTAGATACTTTAACGCTAATTTTGTGTCCAAAGTATTCTGAAAATTCTTTAACACCTTTTTTTATGTACTTAGGAAGTTCTTTAGGTTTTGGAACAGAAACTGTTTTGTCTGTATGATAATTTTTAACCAAAGCTTCTGTTGCTCTAACAGATAGTTTATTAGTAATAATTTTTTCGTAAATATCTAGTTGAATATTTTGATCTTCAATATTTATAATTGCTCTACCATGACCCATAGAAATAAAACCATCTCGCATTCCGGTTTGAATAATTGGATCAAGCTTTAATAAACGTAAGTAGTTTGCAATTGTAGACCGTTTTTTGCCAACACGCTCACTCATTTGCTCTTGTGTAAGAGCAATTTCGTCAATTAATCGTTGATAAGATAATGCAATCTCAATTGGGTCTAAATCTTGACGTTGAATATTTTCGACCAAAGCCATTTCTAGAGACTCTTGGTCATTAGCAATTCTTATATATGACGGAATTGTAGTTAGCCCAATTAATTTGGAAGCTCTAAAACGACGTTCACCAGAGACTAATTGAAATTTATTAAAATCTAATTTTCTAACAGTAATGGGTTGTATAACACCTAGTTCTTTTATTGAAGAAGCTAGTTCTCTTAAAGCTTCTTCGTTAAAACTTGTTCGTGGTTGAAACGGATTGATTTCTATTGTATTAATATCTAATTCTACAATACTACCAATAACCTTATCGGCATTTTTATCTTGAACCGAAGCGATATCATTTGCAGGATCTTTTAAAAGTGCAGATAAGCCTCTTCCTAATGCTTGTTTTTTTGTTGCTTTAGCCATTAGATATTCTTTTTAATAATTTCTTCAGCTAGACTTAAATAGTTTGATGCGCCTTTACTGCTTACATCATACTTAATAATACTTTCTCCATAACTAGGTGCTTCACCAAGTCTAACATTTCGTTGTATAATAGTTTCAAAAACCATATCACTAAAATGCTTTTGTACTTCTTCTACCACTTGATTAGATAATCGTAAACGAGAATCATACATTGTTAAAAGTAAGCCTTCAATGTCTAACTCTTGGTTATGAATTTTCTGTACACTCTTTACGGTGTTTAACAATTTACCAAGACCTTCAAGTGCAAAATACTCACATTGTATAGGAATGATTACAGCATCAGAAGCTGTTAATGCATTTAATGTTAATAAACCTAATGAAGGCGCACAATCAATTAAAATATAGTCGTAAGATGATTTTAAGTGAGCTATTGCATTTTTTAACATATACTCACGTTCATCTTTGTCTACTAATTCAATCTCAATTGCTACTAAGTCTATATGTGCAGGAATAATATCTACATTTGGGGAATCTGTTTTTACAATAGACTCTTCTGCAGATACAGTATGCTCTAATAATTGATAGGTACCTACTTCAACTTGTTCTACAATAAGACCTAATCCAGAAGTTGCGTTAGCTTGAGGATCGGCATCAATTAATAATACTTTTTTTTCTAGAACACCTAAAGAAGCAGCTAAATTTACAGATGTGGTCGTTTTACCTACACCTCCTTTTTGATTAGCTATTGCAATGATTTTACCCATTAAATGATTTGGTTTTAATACGCGTAAAAATACAATTATTTACGAGTTTAGAAAACGTAAGTTGTTAACAATATATAGTAAAAGAGCAGCCTTTTATAGCTGCTCTTTAGTAAACAATATTTTATAATATTTATTTTTCAGGATTATGAATTCCTAAGATGAATCCTTTAGTTAAATATTTTTTAGCCACGTTTTGTAAATCTTCTTTTGTAAGGCTATTAACACTCTTTTCGAATTCAAAAATCTTTGAAGCATCTTTGTTTTGGTAATCAGCATTTTTTAAAGTTCTTAACCAAAACCTATTCTTTTTCATGTTCTCTTTATACTCTAAAATTTGAGCTTCTTTAATTTTAGCTAAATCTTTATCTGTTGGTCCGTTAGCTATTAGCTTATCAACTTCTGCTAAAGCTGCTGTTTTTAGTTTTTCAACATTTTCTGGTCCACAAGGAAAGTTTATATTAAAGGAATACCATCCATAAGGCATTTTTCTTATACTTGCTCTTGCTCCAGCACCATAAACACCACCTTCTTCTTCTCTAAGTTTTTCTATAAGCTTAATTGATAATACTTCTGCTAAGCTTTTAAAAGCATGCGCTTCTTTTTTATTATATGCTGTTGCACCTTGATACGTTATTCTTACTGCACTTTTTTCATCTTCACCTTTCTCAATTATTTTAGTATGGCTTCCTGTTCTTGGTCTAAAATTTGATACTTTATAATCTTCTCTTGAGTTACTTGAAGGTAAACTAGCAATGTATGTCATTACATATTTTAATAACATTTTCTCTTCAATATTACCTACAAAGTAAAACTTAAAGTCACTTGCATCTGCAAAACGTTCTTGGTATTTTTGGTAAGCTAAATCGTAATCTGCTTTGTCCATAGCTTCAGCAGTTGGGAAGCCCATATATCTTGGATTGTCACCATATATAAATTTACCCATTTCGTTTTGAAAGTAAAATTGAGGACTAGCCATTAGGTTACCAACAAAAGCTTTTTGTTTTTCTTTAAAGGAATTGAATGCTTTTTGATCTTTATTTAATGATGTAAAATATAAATGAATTAATTGAAAAAGCTCTTCAAAATCTTTTGGTGTTGTGTTACCAGAGAGTCCTTCACTATAGGTGCCAATACTTGGTCTAACACTCACAATTTTACCAGAAAGAATCTTACTTAATTCAACTTTATTAAAATTATTTACACCAGCTTCTGCTAAGCCTCCATTTGCGAAAGTTGTTGCTTTATATTCTTCATCGGTGTATAATGAGTTTCCTCCATAACTAAAGGCATCAAATAAAATCTCATCGTTTTTAAAATCGGTTACTTTATAGGTCACTGTTGCATTATTACTAAGTGTTAATTTCGTTGTGCCTAATACATCATCTTTTTTATAATCGACAATGCTACCCATTTCTGGTAAATCACTCATTAAAGAAGCTGCTACTGCTTTATCTTCATATGGTTTTAAATCAGCATTTTTTACAGTTTCTAAAAGTGTTTTTACCTCATCTTCTGTAACTTTAGTAACACCTTCTTTTTCTGGACCAGTAATTACAACAACTCTGTTATCTTCTCTAATATAGTTTGAGATTAAACTGTTTATTTCGTCTAATGTGATTTTTGGTAATTCTTGTTTGTAATAGTTATATTCCCATTCAATTCCAGGCATAGATTCATTTTCTAAAAAATGTCTTACATATTCACCAATTATTCTATTAGATTCGGTTTTGTCTTTATCTTTAAAAGACTTTTCCATACGCGCTAGAATGTCTTTTTTTGCTCGGTCAAATTCACCTTCATAAAAACCATATTTCTTTACACGTTCATTTTCTTCAAGTAGTATTTTTAAAGCATTTAATTGACCAGTTTCGCTAGTCATAGCAAATGATTGGTATGCATTTTTAGTTCTTGCCCAAGTGCCTCCATGAAAACTATAGCCATAAACAAAAGGAGGATTTTCTCCATTTCTAAGTTCGTCTAAACGGTTGTTTATCATTTGAGAGAAAAGCGATTCTACAATAGATTTTCTGTAATCTTCAACAGTCACATCAGCTTTTGCGTTATCAGTATCTTTAAACATTATCTGCACATTAGAGAATGAAGCTTCTTTGTCAGACTCAATTGCAATTAAAGTTTCTTTGTGGTTGGGTAATTCAAAAACAGGTCTTGGTCTTGGGTTTTTTGCAGCAGGAATACTTCCGAAGTGCGACTTTATTTTTGCTTCTAAAGTTGCAATATCAATATCACCAACAGCCATAACTGCCATTAAATCTGGTCTGTACCAATCTTTATAATAACGTTTAATACTTTCGTAATCAAACGTTTCTAAGTTCTCTTTTGTACCAATTGGTAAACGTTCTGCATATTTAGAACCATATAAGATTTTTGGTAAATATTTTTGCATCATACGTTCATTAGCACCTTTACCTAAACGGTATTCTTCAAGTACTACACCACGTTCGTTATCAATTTCTTCATCCGTTAAAAGTGCATTGTGCGCCCAATCTTCTATAATTTGAAATCCTTGCTCTAATTTTTCTGGGTCATCACTAGGAATTGGAAGTATATAAACCGTTTCATCAAAACTTGTATAAGCATTTAAGTGGGCTCCAAATTTTACGCCTATACCTTGAAGGTAATCTACAAGCTCATTTTTTTTGAAGTTTTTGGTACCATTAAAACACATGTGTTCCATGAAATGGGCAAGACCTACTTGGTCGTCATCTTCAAGAATTGAACCAGCATTTATAACAAGTCTTAGTTCGACTTTGTTTTCTGGTTTTCCGTTATTTTTAATGTAGTAGGTGAGACCATTACTTAGTTTCCCAATCTTTACTTCAGGATTAAATGGAATTTTTTCTTCGGGAGCAATTGTAGTTTTTTGTTCGAGGACTTCTTGTGCATAACTTGTAGTTACGAAAGTAAGTGCAAAGAACATTAGTTTTAATGTTTTTAGCATAATGTTTAAAGTTGTTTTTGATTTATAATTGTTGTTAACAACAAAAATAACTAAATTTTTAGTTGGATATTGTATAAATGTAATATTTTTCTTAAAAAAAAATGTTCAAATATTTGATTTTTAGAGCGTTGATTTCGTTATTTTTTACTTTTCTTTGAACGAATCATAGCTTCTAATTGATTCCACATGTTTTGAGGAATGTCTTCTAAGAGATTAAATTCTCCAGCACCTTTTAGCCATTCGCCACCATCTATGGTAATAACTTCTCCATTAACATAAGCTGAAAAATCAGATACTAAATAAGCGGCTAAATTTGCTAATTCTTGGTGTACACCTACACGTTTTAAAGGTACTTTTTTGGCCATATCAAACTTATCTTTTAAATCGCCAGGCAATAACCGATCCCAAGCACCTTTTGTAGGAAATGGACCTGGAGCAATGGCATTAAAACGCATACCATATTTTGCCCATTCAACAGCTAAACTTCTAGTCATAGCCAAAACACCAGCTTTTGCTGCAGCACTTGGTACAACATATGCAGAACCTGTCCATGAATATGTAGTTACAATATTTAAAACAGTAGTATTAGTTTGTTTTGTATCTATCCAATGTTTCCCAAAAGCTAGCGTACAGTTTTTTGTGCCTTTAAGCACTATATCTATAATGGTATCAAATGCGTTTGCTGATAAGCGTTCGGTTGGAGAAATGAAATTCCCAGCAGCATTATTTAATAATACATCTACTTGACCAAATTTATCAATAACTGCTTGATGCATTTTTTCTACCTCATCATAATGACGTACATCGCATTGAAGTGGGAGACAAGTGCCTCCAGTTTCTGTTTCTAGCTCTTGAGCTGTATTTTTAAGTTTCTCTAAATTTCTTGATGTAATAGCAACGTTTGCACCAAGCTCTAAAAAATACTTACTCATGGCTTTTCCAAGACCACTTCCGCCACCAGTTACTACTATAGTTTTTCCTTTTAGCGCATCATCACGAAGCATTTTTGCTGAATAATTCATATGTATTTTAAAAGTTAGATTAAATGTTTTGTTTGAAAATAATTACTTTATTATAACTAAGAGTATACCAATGATTGCTGGTAAGGCTTGTACAAAAAATATTTTTTTTGAAGCGGTTAACGTACCGTAGATACCAGCAACAGCAACACAGCCTAAAAAGAAAAGTGCCACGTTGGTTTGCCATTCGCTATTTTCAATAAAGAAAGTCCAGATTAAACCTGCAGCAAGAAACCCATTATAAAGACCTTGATTAGCAGCTAGGTTTTTGGTTGGGGCAAATAAATCTTTAGGGAAATGTCTAAATACTTTTGGTCCTCGAGTTTCCCATGCAAACATCTCGAACCATAAAATGTAACAGTGAATAAAAGCTACCAATCCAATTACTGTTTTTATTGCTATGTCCATAAAGTTAGTTTTTAGTACTATTTTATTTTTTGAATTGGACTAAGTTAGCAAAAAGGATTGTATCTATTTTTAAAGTTTAGCTTTTAAAATGTTTTTTTCTGCTTGAACAATATGTCTTTGGTTGTGATAGATAACAACCCTAAACGTATCTCCTAATCTTAGCTTAATTAATTTAGAAATTGAAATAGCTGTTTTTGTTTTGGTAAGATTTACTTTTTTTGATTTATCTAATAAATTAAGAAGTTTATGTTGCTGATCTATAAACTTAGTTAAAACACCTTTGCTTAAGTTACTACCTAAAGGATTCATTGATTTAAACGTTTTCATAGTATTCAACTTTTCTTTTGGCAGCATGTTTTTTGCAAAATAGTTGCCTAACCATCCGCTTTTAAAAACTTCTGAAGCTTTATGTTTTGATGCATCAATTTGTTTTTCTATTTCAGGAATATAAAAATCACTATATCTATTTAAATGTTCTATACATTCTAAAACACTCCAACTTTCAGGGGTAGATTTCCAATTTAGTATCTCTAGTGATAATTGGTTGTAGGCTTCAACCTGGTTGATGTTTTTTCTTGTTGCCTCTAATAAATCTTGAATTAAATCTTTTGATGTCATATCTATTTGCTTTTTACAAAAGTCAATGTTTTTTCATTTTAAAACATTGATTGAAATTAAGATTTTTTAATTCTCGAAAGTGTTTCTGGTGTCATTCGTAAATAAGAGGCAATGTATTTATTTGGTATTTCTTGAAATAATTGCGGACTACGCTTTAACACTCTATTATAACGCTCTAAAGGTGATGTGGTTAATATGTCTCTTTCACGTTCCATTTGTTGTAAAGCGAAGCTTTCTAAAATGGTTTCCCACAGTTTTCTGTTTTCATCTGTAGACGCTATAAATGCTTTATAAGCAGATTTGCTTATTACCTTTAATGTAGTTTTTTTTAGTGCTTGAATGTATAATTCTGATGGTTGGTCACTTAAAAAAGAATCGAGAGCTGCAATTAAATTATCTCTATAACCAAATCTAATAGTGTGTTCTTCATATTGGTCTACAACAAAAATTCTCAGGCTACCATTGAGTATTAAGTAAAGGTTAGTGTCTATAGTACCTTTTACTTTTAAATATTCATTTCTTTTTAGCTCTAGTTTTTTATCCCATAGCTTTTGAGCATTTATTTTTTCGATTAGATTAGGTATAGGATTCATTCGTGGTTTGAAAATATGTTATATTTTGTTTTTATCTAATATAGTGCTTACGTGATTGTGTATGGGTTTTGTTGTATGGTTAAGTACTAAATTTAGCAAATAAGCAATAGATAGAAAGTCTGTGAGGATTTTCGTAAGTAGACAATTACTAGCAATTAATTAGACATGTTTTTGTATAATATTATTTTCCCAAACTATCATAATTCCTTGCGTAAATCCATATCCATAGCCACCACCGCCAACTTCATGCATTCCACATGAAATATAAGAACTTCCAGATTGTATTCCTTCTATTTGTTTTATAGACCAGCCATTATTATTCATGTCAGAAATTATACTATTGAGTTCGTTCAAGTCATCTATTTCTATTCTTTCATGTAAATTGGTTTGTTCGACTAGTTTTTTACTTTTTTCATATCTCTTAAAACAATAGTTGTATTCTTTTTGCAAGATTAACTCGTTAAGTTCTTCTAGATTAAATTCTGAAGCAATTTTAATGTGAAGACGTTGTTTTATCGAGTTATTGTTTAATTCCGACTTTAATAATCGTTTGTCAATATTATTAATGTCTAGAATGTTTTTATCTTTTAATGATAATTGAGTTTTAAACTCATTTTTTACTTGATTATATTTATTTAGAGCTAGGTTTTCGTCTTCGTTTAATGTTCTATATTTTCTATTTGGGTGACTATCTAAATAGTTTTGTAGGTCTTCTAGACTTTCTTTTTCTTTAATTTGTTCATTTCTTAATTCGTGGTCGAAGTAAGATTTTGAGTTAGAAAATCTAAAAAATGTAATTTTATTTGTCATTTGAGGTTTTTGTTAATGTTGCGCAGCTATTGTTTAATAGTATATTATTAATCAATTAGAATCTCCAAGATTTTAATTGCGGCATCACTAATTTTTGTGCCTGGGCCAAATACAGCTACAGCACCTGCATCAAATAAATATTGGTAGTCTTGTTTTGGGATTACACCACCAACAATAACCATAATATCTTCGCGACCATAGTTTTTAAGTTCCTCGATAACTTGTGGTACTAAGGTTTTGTGTCCTGCGGCAAGTGATGATACGCCAAGTATATGTACATCGTTTTCTACAGCTTGTTTTGCAGCTTCTTGTGGTGTTTGAAATAATGGGCCAATATCGACATCAAAACCAACATCGGCATAACCAGTAGCCACAACTTTTGCACCACGATCATGGCCATCTTGCCCCATTTTTGCAATCATAATACGTGGTCTACGACCATCTTGTTCTGCAAATTGATCTGCTAATTCTCTAGCTTTTTTAAAGGATTTATCGTCTTTAATTTCTTTACTATACACGCCTGAAAATGATTTTATTTGTGCTTTATAACGTCCAAATTCTGCTTCAAGAGCATCACTAATTTCACCTAATGTAGCGCGTTCTCTAGCTGCTTGAACTGCTAAAGCTAATAAATTTTCGTTTCCTGAGCGTGCAGCTTCAGTTAAATTTGAAAGCGCAACATTAACTTTTTCTGTATTCCTTTGGGCTTTAATGGTATTTAAACTTTCTATTTGCTGGTTTCTTACTGTTTGGTTATCGACCTCTAGAGTTTGTATTGGATCTTCTTGATCTAATCTATATTTATTAACACCAACAATTATATCTTGACCAGAATCAATGCGTGCTTGCTTACGAGCCGCAGCTTCTTCAATTCTAATTTTTGGGATACCAGCTTCAATGGCTTTAGTCATTCCGCCAAGTTCTTCAACTTCTTCAATAAGTTGCCAAGCTTTTTGAGCAATACCGTGTGTTAGTTTTTCTACATAATAACTTCCAGCCCAAGGATCTACTGTTTTTGTAATCTTAGTTTCTTCTTGTAAATAAATCTGTGTATTTCTAGCAATACGGGCAGAAAAATCTGTTGGTAAGGCAATAGCTTCATCTAAAGCATTGGTATGCAGCGATTGTGTGCCGCCAAAAGCAGCAGCAGCAGCTTCAATAGTTGTTCTTGCTACATTGTTAAAAGGATCTTGCTCTGTTAAACTCCATCCTGAGGTTTGGCAATGTGTACGTAATGCTAATGATTTTGGGTTTTTTGGATTAAATTGTTTTACCAGTTTTGCCCAAAGCATTCTGGCTGCTCTCATTTTGGCAATTTCCATAAAATGATTCATACCTATGGCCCAAAAGAACGATAGGCGAGGCGCAAAGGTGTCTATATCCATTCCGGCAGCTAAGCCTTTACGTATATATTCTAGACCATCTGCAAGAGTGTATGCGAGCTCAATATCACAAGTAGCTCCAGCTTCTTGCATGTGGTAGCCAGAAATACTAATGCTATTAAATTTTGGCATGTTTTTACTAGTGTACTGGAAAATATCTGAAATAATTTTCATTGATGGCGTAGGCGGATAGATGTACGTGTTACGTACCATAAATTCCTTAAGGATATCATTTTGGATGGTTCCTGCAAGTTGCTCAGGTTTTACACCTTGTTCTTCTGCAGCAACAATATAAAATGCCATAATTGGAAGTACAGCACCATTCATGGTCATAGATACCGACATTTTATCTAAAGGAATTTGGTCGAAGAGCACCTTCATATCTTCTACACTATCTATAGCTACACCAGCTTTACCAACATCACCTACAACGCGTTCGTGGTCAGAATCATAACCGCGATGTGTTGCTAAATCAAATGCCACAGAAAGTCCTTTTTGGCCAGCAGCAAGATTACGTCTGTAAAAGGCATTACTTTCTTCAGCGGTCGAAAATCCAGCATATTGACGTATGGTCCAAGGTCGACGCACATACATTGTTGAGTATGGGCCACGAAGATTTGGAGATATACCTGCAGCAAAATTTATATGCTCAAGATTTTTGATATCTGTTTTTGAGTATGACGATTTTACATCAATATTCTCGGCAGTAGTAAAAATCTTTTCAGCTTCGAGTTTTTGGCTTTTGGCTTGTGATTTTAATGATATATGTTGGAGAATTTTTCGCATTAAACGGTATAAGTTGTTTTATGTTAGCTATTAATGATTATGTCCAGCATGAGGATCTTTTTCTTTTGCAACAGGCTTTACAAGTGGTTGTATTTTTGGGTCTTCTTTTTTAATTGCTTCTTTTGGCTTAACATTATTTAAGTCTATGTTTAATAGCTCTGAGTAAAAATAATCTAGGGCAACATAAGTTGATAAGTATTTGTCTTTAGTTATTTGCATTACTGAAGATCGCAAAGGTGAACCAAAGGTTTTCTTTTTCATACTGTTGGTAGATAGTAGCGCATTAAATGTTGTTTTCATACCACTATCATTCATATTCTGCGCAAGACATTTAACGACTGCCGAATTATAATCTAATTTGTTGTCTTTAAATATATCAGTGTTTTTTAAAGCATTAAGTACTTTGATAGTATGATCTGAAACAATATCTGTGTTTGATACTCTTTTTGCAAAAGCATCTCTAATAAAGACATTATAGGCTCTAGATAAATTTTTATTAGTAGCATCATAATGATTTGTTATATCATTTTCAAACGAAAGAACAGCTTCACTTAAAAGTTTATCATTTTCTACACCACAATTAATAATTGGAGTTTCACTTGCAAACTTAAAGTCATTAAATGTTGTTGTTTGTTTGTTACAACTTAATGTATTTAGCATTAAAATTGCTAAAGAGATTTTGATGATTGTTGATTTCATGTGTTATATGTTTATTCGGTTTTTAATCTATTTTGTTCTAAAGTTTCAGCTAGACGCTTTTCTATTATTGGTTCTATTAATGTTTTTATTGAATTCGTTTTTACAAAAGGATAAAGCTCTAAACTATCTTTCATTTTATCATTAGGGTTTGGATGTTTGTTAGTTCCTAATAATATCTCCTCATTTGCATTAAATTGCTCTTGTTCTTTATTTGCGCTTTCTTTAATTTTTCGTTGTATAGTTCCTTCTTTAAGCTGTTTTAAAAAACCGCCATTAGTTTCTATCTCTTTAAAAAGGTTTAATGCTTTTTCTGAAAGCTGTTGTGTTAAATCTTCTATGTAATATGCGCCATCTGAAGGATTGTCTACTTTGTCAAAATAGCTTTCATGCTTTAAAACGAGTAATTGATTTCTAGAAATACGCTCTCCAAATTCATTGTCTTTATGATAAATAGCATCATAAGGTAAATTGCAAATTGTATTTGCTCCACCAAGTACAGCACTCATACATTCTGTTGTTGTACGAAGCATATTGGTGTTATAATCATAAATCGTTTTATTACGCTTTGTTGGAGTAGCAACAATGTGGCATTTTGTATTAATATTATATTCTGAAGCTAAAGTTTTCCAAAGTATACGTAAGGCTCTAAGTTTTGCAATCTCAAAAAAGTAATTCGTACCAACAGAGACTTTAAAAGTAATGCTAAGTGTTTGTTTTGCTTCGCTTGAAATGATAGAATCTAAATGGTTTAAATATTCATTTGCATGTGCTAATCCGTAAGCTAATTGTTGACTATTTGTTGCTCCAGCATTTTGATATAAAGACAAATCTATACTAAAAGCATTGGTCTTTTTTATAATAGTTTCAAAGTTTTTATGATCACTTTTTAGTGACGAAAACCAATTGCCAGATTTTGTAAGGTTGCCTATTATATCTATAAAAATTTGAGCTTGTTTATTTACTGATAAGATTTGCCCTACATAATTTGGTGATAAAAATTGTAATTTAAAATAGATTGGAGTAGTAGAGTTGTCAATATTACTTAGCAAATTTTGTATTGAAATATCCTCTGAAGGAATAATAAATTGTATGCTTTCTGCTCCTCTTTGTAAAGCATCTATTGCTTTTGCATTAGATTTTTCGACATTGGCAACAAAAATGGATTGACAAATTTTCCATTCAGTTGCTTTAGAATCAGATTGTTCTGGTAATGATTTAAAGTCGTCTTGATGATAAAAGGGTTTTACATCAATGTCTTCATTAGTTTTCCAAATTAGTGTGTCGTTATAGTCTGCGCCTTTTAAGTCGACTTGTATTTTCTGTTTCCATTCTTTAGATGAAACACTTTCAAATTCATTAAACAACGGTTTACTCATCTTCTTTCTTTTTAGGAATACTGTCTTGGTATTCAATAATGTAAATATCTTCGTTGTCTTTTTTCATATAGTATTTTTCTCTTGCTAATTTTTCAATACCATCGTTTGTGCTTAATTCTTTAATTTCTTTTTTATCTTTTTTAATTTCCTTTTTATAATAGTCTTTTTCGTTTTCTAAATCTTCAATATCTGTATTTAGTTCATGATGAATTAGCCATGAATTTGCATCAAAAAAAAGCATCCATACTGCAAAGACTATTAGTATAATTACAAATAGATTTTTAAAAGGTTTTAAATATTTTGTTTTGCTTTTGGGCATATTATAAACGTTGGTTAATTATAGTTTTAACTATATCAACTGCAACAGTATTGTATTTGTTGTTTGGTATAATAATATCTGCATACTCTTTCATTGGTTCAATAAACTGCTGATGCATAGGTTTAAGCGTATTTTGATAACGATTTAAAACCTCGTCTATATCTCTACCGCGTTCTGTAATATCTCGCTTTAATCGTCTAATTAAACGCTCATCACTATCTGCATGTACAAATATTTTAATATCAAACATATCTCTCAATTCAGGATTGGTAAGAATTAAAATACCTTCAACAATCATAACTTTTCGAGGCTTGGTTAAAATAGTATCTCCTGTTCTGTTGTGCTTAACAAAAGAATACACAGGTTGCTCGATAGTATTCCCTTTTTTAAGTTCTTTTAGGTGTTGTTCTAATAATTCAAAATCTATAGACCTTGGATGATCAAAATTAATGGCAACTCTCTCATCATAACTTAAATGTGATGTGTCTGTATAATAAGAATCTTGAGAAATAACACCAACTTCACCTTCTGGAAGTTCGTTTAAAATTTGATTAACAACTGTAGTTTTACCGCAACCAGTTCCTCCAGCAATTCCTATTATAAGCATATTTTTTATTTAATTTGATGTGACAAATTTAAGATTATTTCTTCGGAATAATTTTAACAATTCCTAAATTTTCTATACCAACATAAATATAGCCATCTGGACTTTGTTTAATAGAGCGAGCACGACCTAATCCATCTAATAAACGTTCTTCTTTTTCAACGTTATTGTCTTTAAGATAACAATTATCTACATAGCTAAATTTTAATGAGCCTACTAAAAGGTTTCCTTTCCAATCTGGATATTTATCACTTGTAATAAATGCCATTCCACTAGGCGCAATAGATGGAACCCAATAATGTAATGGTTGTTCCATTCCTGGTAAGTGTGTTTTGTTGGTGATTTTTGTGCCGTGATAGTTAATGCCATAAGTTATTACTGGCCAGCCATAGTTTTTTCCAGATTTAATGATATTAATTTCGTCGCCTCCTCTTGGGCCATGTTCATGGATCCAAATATCACCAGTTTTTGGGTGAATAACCATGCCTTGAGGATTACGATGTCCATAAGAGTATATCGCTTTTTTTGCATTTGGGTTGTTTGCAAAAGGATTGTCTTTAGGGATTTTACCATTGTCATGTAAGCGATAAATTTTCCCACCATCACGAGTGATATCTTGAGGGTTTATATCTCTTTCTCCTCGATCACCAATGGTGAAAAATAAGTAATTTTCATTGTCTAAAACAATACGAGAACCAAAATGTTGGCCAGCACTAGTATTTGGTGATGCTTTATATAATATTTCTTTATTTACTAAAGTATTGTTTTGTAGTTTACAACGCATTATGGCAGTATGAGCACCTTTTTCTTCACCTTCAGGTGATGCATATGATATGTATATCCATCCATTAGTTTTGTAGTTTGGATGTAATTCAATATCCATTAAACCGCCTTGACCTAAAACTTCAATTTCTGGTAATCCTTTGATATTAGTTTTTGTGTTATTCTTAAAATGGATTAGCTGTCCAGCTTTTTCAGTTATTAAAATAGAATTGTCAGGTAAAAAAGTGAAACCCCAAGGATTGTTTAAATCTGAAACAACAAGCTCATAAGAATGCTTTTTGTTTACTGGGTTTTTATCTTGCGCACATGCAAAAAAACTTAGTAAAATTATATAAGAAAGAAGTAGATTTTTGGTTTTCATTTTTAATATACCTTTAGTCTTTAAATTTAGAAATAAAAACACTTAAATTATAAAGAAAAGCTATATATTTGCACCTCGAATTTCATGAGTTTTCGTGAAATTTAATTAGATAACTAATTCGGGGTGTAGCGTAGCCCGGTTATCGCGCCACGTTTGGGACGTGGAGGCCGCAGGTTCGAATCCTGCCACCCCGACAAAAATTAATACTAATAGAAACTAAAACCTTGTAAATCGTATGATTTACAAGGTTTTATGGTTTTTGGGTTATCATAAGAATTGAATTAATATGGTTTAATTCGGTTCACAATTCGGTTCACAGTTTTAAAACACAAAAAGTGTGAACCGAATTGATACTTAAAACTCTGTAATTGAAATAGTTGATTTGACTTTCGTCTAGATGAATGTTTAACTAAAAGACGACAACTATGCAATCACAAACCACCTTTACCCTATCATTTTGGGTTAATGCCACACGAGTAAAAAATAATCTAGTTTCAGTTTTCGCAAGAGTAACTGTAAATGGTAAACGAGCAAATATCAGTTTAAAACGAAAAGTAGTTTTATCCGAATGGGATTCCAAAAAAGGAAAAGCAAGAGGTAACAAACAAGAATCACGTTTACTCAACAGATATTTAGACCTGGTTAAAAATAGAATTTATGAAGCTCACGATGAGCTTGTAAAAGAGAAAACTTTTATTTGTGCCCAATCTATAAAAGCTCGCTTTTTAGGCGAAGACAGCGAAGAGTATTCTTTATTAACATTAGTAGATTATCATAATACACAAATGAGTGAATCATTAACCTATGGTACTTTAAAAAATTATTTCACTACTCAAAAATATATCAAGCTATTTCTAACCAAAAAGAAAGCACAAGACATTTATTTATCTCAATTGACGTTTCGGTTTTTAGTGGACTTTGAAAAGTTTTTGCGCTCCTATGTTCCGGAGGACCATCAGAAAAAAATGGAAAACAATACGGTAATGAAGCACATTCAACGGCTTCGAAAAATGGTCACATTGGCATATAAAATGGAATGGATAGATAAAGATCCTTTCATTAAATTCAAGCCCACTTATATTAAAAATGAACGAGAGTTTTTAAGAGAAGATGAATTACAAAGTATTATCGAAAAAGAATTTGAAATAGATAGATTGACTTTGGTTAAAGATTTATTTGTATTCAGTTGCTATACTGGCTTATCATATATAGATGTTATGAGCCTCAACGAAGACAATATCACTTTTGGCATTGATGGTGGTCGTTGGATTATCACTAACAGACAAAAAACAAATAATAAAGTAAAAATTCCAATACTTCCTATAGCTGAAGAACTTATTGAAAAATATAAAGGACATATCAAAACCAAGAAAACAAAGACTTTGTTTCCGAATATTTCAAATCAAAAACTAAATTCATATCTAAAAGAAATTGCTGATTTATGTGGTATTAAAAAGAATCTGACCTTTCATATTGCCAGACATACATTTGCTACGACAATAACATTGAGTAATGGTGTACCAATAGAAACGGTATCGAAACTTTTGGGGCATACCAAAATTGTTACGACTCAAATTTATGCTAGGGTGATTGAAAGAAAAGTGAGTGATGATATGAAAGCATTAAAAATGCAATTATCCAATGGTAAAGAAGATTTAACAAAAAGTCATGTTATTTAAAATATTTTCAGAATGGTGTCAGCTATCAAATAATCTCTGCCATTCATCAAAAGAACAATTGAATTCAGTTAAAAAGTGAATAGTTTTACATAAATTAAAAATTTGGTTAACATGTTAAGCGATTATAAACTCTTCCTTAAGCATCTTTATATTAAGGTTTCTAACAATAAAATTACATTCCTTCTGATCCTAATATTAGGGTTAACAATTGAGATGTTATCCTTTTACAATGGCAATGTTACTAATTCAACAGCTTATTTAGGAGTTTTATTATTATGCGTTTTACTTATTGAATTTTATACGTTTATAAGACCTATAAAGAAAGAATGGCTAATTAAAAAAGCCCGGCAAGAAAATATAATGGTCATGTTTTGCATATTTATTTCATACTGTATTTTGGCCATACGGTTTCTTGTTATTGATGATTTTCAAGCCACAGATAAATCAATAAAAATTGCACTTATGGTTTTTGTTGGGTTATTTATCTACCCTGTTTTTTTAGCTTTTTATTTTTTAAGATTAAAAAATTATAAACTAAAAGAAATCGGATTTGGAAATTGGAAATGCTTTTGGGTTGCCTTTCCTATAATAATTATGTTCGCCATAGTAGCGTTTGGAATAATGCCAGATAAAATTCAATTTGGTGATATAATAGAGGAGAAAGGTGTGCTTTCTCTTATAACTTTAGGTTTTTTAACAGCTGCTATTCCTGAAGAATTTACAAGATTGTTATTTCAAACGCGTTTAGGGAAAGTGCTTTCAAATAGAGGTCTAGGATGGTTTATAGCGTCTTTTATTTGGGCCATGGGGCATATTTTTATATTCAGTAATCAAACACAGGATTATTTAGGTGCTTTTATAAGTGCCATTGGTATTTTTCCATTGGGTTTATTTTGGGGTTACCTTACAGAAAAATTCAAATCTATGATACCTTCTGTATTAATACATGGAACTAATCTTTGGGGAATACAGAATATCTTTTAATAAAAGCAAATAATGTAGTCGTCTCATTAATTGGAAGATGTAAAAATTAGTTCCCTATCAATAAATTCATAGCTTGTACAAATTCATCTTTTTTAGATCTGGATATATTAACACGATCACCATTTTTCATAATAATATAACCACCATCATTACGAACAAATTTGTCAATGTTTTTTAGGTTAACCAAAAAACTATTATGCACGCGCATAAAATCATGATCGATAAATAGATTAACGTATTCCTTTAGATGTCTGCTAACAAGAATTTCCTTTTTATTCTCCAATACAAAAGAAGTATACGAGCCGCTAGCTTTACAATAAAGTATAGTGTCCACTTCAATAAAATCTAAACCGTCAGAAGTAGATAGGCATATTTTATTTAGTTTTGGTTTTTCTTGCTTGAGATTATACATTAAATTCTCTAGCTGTTTTCTATAAAGTTCTTGATTTTTTCGCTTTCTAGCTTTTTCAATAGCGTTATGTAATTCATCTAAATCTATAGGCTTAAGCAAATAATCAAGCGAGCTAAATTTCATCGCTTTAATGGCATATTGGTCAAATGCTGTTGTAAAGATAACTTCAAAGTTAAAATTTGGTAATAAGTTTAAAACATCAAAACCAGTACCGGATTTTATTTCAATATCTAAAAACACAACATCTGGTTTCTCCTTTGATATTACTGATACTGCTTCCTGGACTTCATCTGCCATACCAACAACAGTTATGTTAATGCAAAATTCTTCTAAAATATTCTTCAGAATCTTTCTGCTATTTTCTTCATCTTCAATTATTACAGCTCTTAAATCCATAGTCTTTTTTTTTAATGAATAAGAATTTTTATAATCACTTTAGTTCCTAATGAGTCTCCATCATCATTTTTCTTGTCAACAATAGTAATATTATTGGTTTCGTTATTTAATTGATTAAATAGATATAAACGCTCTTTTGTAACTTCTAAACCTCGAGATCTTTTTTTGCGGATAGATTTAATACTTTTAGAGTTTTCTCTACCAATGCCATTATCATCAATCTCACATATTAGAAAACCGTCTCTTTTGTAAAAGTTGATATCCAAACTATTTGCCCCAATTTTTTTGTTTATAAAGCCATGAAGAATTGCATTTTCTACAAAGGGTTGAATAACTAAAAGAGGAATTTCAATGGCGTCAGGATCTATATCATCAGACACGTTAATGGTATATGAAAATACATCTTTAAAACGCAGCGATTCTAATTCTAAATAATCTTTAAGCATGGCAATTTCTTCTGAAAGTAAAATATCAGTTTCAATAGAGCTTTCTAATATATTACGTGTAAAGCGACTAAATTTTGATAAATACTTTAATGCCGAAGTATTATCTTTTTTTGTAATTAAATACTGAATGGAGTTGAGTGAATTAAAAATAAAATGAGGATTCATTTGCGCTCTTAAGGCTTTGTTTTTATTACTGAAAGATTCTTTTTGGAACTTAATTTTCTCGTTGTATTCTAATTGTCGTTTATAAGTTAATCCATAAGAGAATACTAATAATTCAAAACAAGCACCTGTAATCATTCCTAATTCGTTGTTAAAAAAGAACAGCGAGAAAGCTCCAACTAAATAGAAAAATGTACCAATAATTACAAAATAACTTAACTTTGTTTTGGTTGTAAATAGTAAATAAATCATCCCTATAACACAAAAGCTAGATGTTATAAGTCGTTGAAATAATAATATGTATATATGTTGATAATAAAAGTCAAATAGTATAAAAAAAACATCTATAATAAATATAATACAGTTAATATAAACTAATAATTTCAACCCTTTATACAATTTTGGATACTCCAATTTTGTATTTAAATAGAATAAAATAAAAAGGGTATAAAAAATATTAGCCAATACTGTTATTATTTGAATTATAGCATAGTTATTTACACCAAATTGGTCTATAAGAATATCTAATAAACCAAAATTATCTGTGGTTAAGAACAGGAAAATAAATAATACATAAGTCGCATAGAATAGGTATTCTCTTCTTTTAGAATAGAAAAAAAATGTAATGGTTATCAAGAAAACTACGAGGCTTATTCCTGAAAAAATATATAAAGGAATTAAAGTCTTTATATCTTCATAGGTATAAAGAGTTTTATTTGAATTGTTATAAGATGAATTTCCATAAGTGATATACCATCTAGATATATAATCAAGAGCCGTTACATGTTTTAACTTAAGGTATAAATATCTATTATCTATTAAGTTATTACTATTAAATTCTACATCATAACGTTGTACTATTGAATGTTTTTCTTTATTAATATTAAATCGCCCAAACTTTTTTTCTACAATCCTACCATTCTGCTCGCTAAATAAAGAGGCAAGCTCAAAATTTCTGAATTGCAATTGCCAGATGCTATCTTTTTTAATAATACTAAACTCATTTATAAAATCAATTCTTAACCAATACGTTTCATTTGGATGTGTATTTCTTGCAAAGGTGTCAGGCTGTTTAAAAATAGTTTTCGAATTTGCAATTGAATCAATAGAAGTGTTTGGGTTATTTGTAATGTGAATAGTAAAAGGAACAACTTTGTAATCATCAATTACAGAGGTGTTTTGAGTATACGAAGTGAAGCCAACAATAAAAGTAAAAGCGAGTAATACAGTATGTTTTAATTTAAATATCAAAGACTTGTTAAATTTGGCAGTTTTAAATTTACAATACTTCCATTGGTTTTATCACTCTTTTTAATGAAAGTTATTTTTTTCTTAATATCATAATTTTTTACGGAATTCAGTAATTTTATTTGATCCTGCCAATCCATAATACTCTTTCTATACTCTGGAGTATATTGAGTTTTTGAAGGACAATTGGCATCGTGAAGATAGGTAATATGAATATTTATATAGTCATCGTTTGCCAAGAATTTTATATCAATTGTCTGATTTTTATGTTGATTAAAAATAGAATGCTCTACACTATTTTCTAATAAGGTTTGTAATATAAACGAAGGGATTTTGGCGTTTTCAAAATGTTTATTGGCTGGTGCATTTATATCGAACGTAAATTGATTACTATATCGCAAACGCTGTAATGATAGATACCAATGAATCATATTTATTTCTTCTTTAAGACAAACGGCATCTTTTCCTAAATACTTTAAATGGAAGCGTATTAGTTTGCTAAAAGTGGATAAATAAACAACGGCTAACTTTTTTTGCTCCGAAGTTATAAAATACTGAATACTATTGAGTGCGTTAAAAACAAAATGAGGATTTAGTTGTGAACTTAACGCTTTTAGTTTTAAATCAACAAGCTCTTCTTTTAGTTGTAATACCTTTTTATGTTTTTCTAAAACAGTCTTTTGGTTTCTAATGTTTTTTATTTTAATAGCACAAATTGAGGCTACTGCAGATAAAATGCGTAAATGCTGTTTTGTGAAATAATTTTTGTGTGGATGTTCGCAGTCTATCACACCATAGATATAATCAGAAGAAGAGATAGGGACTGCTATTTCAGATAATCTAATAGCATCATCAACAATATATCTAGAATCTTCAGACGTATTGTTAACAATTTCAGCAACTCCGGATTGTGCTACATACCCAGAAATTCCTTCACCTAGTTTAACACTAACAGGTTTATAAATATGCTCGTTTTTTTTGTTTTTTGGTCCAAATGCAGCTTTTTGAATTAATGAGTTAGTTTTATGGTTTATTAAATAGATAACACAATCTTCAAAGCCTAATTTGGCAATACAGTTCTGTGCTAAATCCCATAAAATATCATCTTCACTATCCTTACCTAATAAGGATTTGGAGAAGTAAATGAGGGTGTTTTCAAACTCTTCATTGTTAAACGCTGTATGTGGTATGCTTTGTTGCAAAATTAGTTTTATTGTTTGTTTGGTTTTAATCAGTTAATAGCAAAACACCTTTGCGTAAAATTTACAAAGGTGCTTTATTGGATTAATTAATCGGTTGGTAATTTTGAGATGTACATTTCTAATCCAGCATAAACATTTCCTCCTTCTACATTAAAATATGTGATTTTAAATAATGCTATTTTCCCATCATCGGTGAGCATGCTAAATAGTTTTCCTTGTTCTAATTGTGTTGCTCTTTGCTGATGTGTATTAAATGAAGCATTATTATAAATTGTCTCAATTTCATAGGTGTCATAAATGTTCAACTCATCAAAGTTTACCGATTCTGAATCTATCTCTTTAAATTTCGTAGTTGCTTTATCCTGGATTTCGATAACAAAATCAGTTTCTATTACAGCGTTTGGTGAAGATAAATAATAACCATAAGCGTCATTAAGGCTAAAAACAGCTGCAACTTTTTCGTTAATTTGAAGGTTTACAACATCACCCAAGTTTGCATTTTCAACGGTATCTCCATCTACTCGCAAAAAATGATTTACGTTAACATTAAATGGCTCAATTGGTAATTTTGTTTGAATAAAAAGCGATTCCACAAATTGTAAAGATTGCTTTACTTCAGCTTCAGCAAAATCTAATGATGTTGTATTATCGTTGGCATCAGTAACTATTGCTTTAAAGCTTAAATCTTTATCAACATCATTTATATTCAATATGTAATTTAAATTGTATGTAAAAGTATTACTACCTGCTATGTAGTTTGGATGATTAACATTAATAGTTTCGTATTCTGTAGCAATACCGTCAACAACTTTTTGGATAACTAATTGATTAAAGCCTTCAGGTGCAATAGCTTTTACAGAATACTGCAAAGATCCTGATTCAGGACTTCCTATAACGCCTTGATGTAATCCTGTATCACCGGAAAGTAACGATAAAGAAGGTTGTTGAATTGTAGGATTTGAGGTTGATGAGTCATCATCACTACTACAACTTGAGAGAGTAAACAATGCTAAAGCTATATAAGACACAACAGCCGCACACATGGCATAATAACCTATTTTATGTCTGAAATTGTTTTTTTCAAGAATAGGTTGTTCTAAATGTTTGTTCAATGGTTTCATAATTTTATTATTTTTTAAAATTTGTTGGGACAAACGTATAACCAAGGAGGCATTATTAAAAGATGCTTTTGATGAATGGTATTATAAGTTTGATGTTTTGCAGCAGAACCCTATTTTAAATTCATAATCCACTTGTAGATAACGGATTTCCTTGACTATAACCATTTATCAAAGATTCACTACCATCTATCAAAACACTATTTTTTAGTAGGTATTGCAACAGTAGTTTTGGCGTATAAAAACAAATATATACGTTATGAAAAAACTATTATTAAGCCTTTTGTTGCTATTTATCGCAACATATATTACAAATGCGCAGTCAATTTCTAAACAAGTTATTGGAAGTTCCGGATTAGTCATATCGAATGGCACACACACAATAAATTTTACTGTTGGTGAAACAATTGTAGGATTAATACAGAGTGATGAAGCTATTCATCAAGGATTTTGGGCAAATATGTCAGAGGAAACCACTCTAGGTATTGAAACACCTTTATCAAACACAAATCAGATAAGTGTATTTCCTAACCCTGCTACGAGCTTTATTAAAGTTAGTTACAATGAAAACGCTAATAATTTTCAAACAACACTTTATGATATAACTGGGAAACAGTTATACCATATTAAAGAACACGCTATTGGTAACGAAACTAAAATGGATATAAGCCATTTGCCAGGAGGAATGTACCTATTGGTGCTAAAGGAAAAATCTTCAAATTATAAACAATCATTTAAAATCATTAAAAAATAAATATCATGAAACAGTTATTACTTTTTATTAAATTGAACATAACGGTATTATTCATACTGTTAGGAGCATTTAGTTTTGCTCAAGAAGGCATCAATTATCAAGGCGTTGCTAGAAATGCAGAAGGCGAATTAATTTTAGACACCGAAATTACATTAGACATAAACATCAATAAAATCAGTGCAGATGGAGAAACCGTGTATTCCGAAACGCATAATCTTTTTACAGATGCTAACGGTGTGTTCTCATTGGTCATTGGTCAAGGTACACCAAGTCTAAATCTTTTTGAAGACATTAATTGGGCTGAAGATCAACATTTTTTAAATGTCTGGTTAGATGGCGAAGAAATAGGAACGACTCAATTCTCTTCAGTACCTTATTCGCAAGCTGTAGGTAAGTGGCAAGCACATAAAAATGGAGTAACTTCAAAATCAACAGGTGGTTCTATTTACATAGGTGAAAGTGCAGGTGAATTAGACGACTTCACTGATAACCATAATATAGGAATTGGTAAGAATGCCATAATGAGGAATACTACAGGAGAAAGCAATATTGCTTTAGGTAAAGAGGCCTTAAAATTTAGTTCTGAAGGTATTAGAAATATAGCAATAGGTGAACAAACCATGGAAAATAATTCTTCAGGTTCCAATAATATAGCTATAGGGAATAAAGCAATGCGTGAAAGTGGAACTGGAAATCACAATATCGCAATGGGTTATAAATCTTTGTATAGTAATTCTACTGGACTTCTAAATCATGCTTATGGTCACGAAACATTGTATTATAATACAACTGGAAGTTATAATATAGCTACGGGTTATCAATCTTTGTATTCTAACACAGAAGGAGAATATAATACCGCTTTTGGATATCAGGCATTACTGCACAATACGACAGGAAATAATAATATTGCCAACGGTGCATATGCGCTTTATGGGAATACTATTGGTGAATACAATATCGCTTTAGGACGTAGTGCTTTGGCAATTAATACTGAAGGGAGTTATAATATTGCGATAGGGAAATCTACGCTAGAGAGCGTGTCTAACGGAATTCTAAATATCGCTTTAGGGCTAAATACGCTATCAGATGTTCAAACTGGAGATAATAATATAGCAATAGGTAGAAATGCAGGTGCTAATAATGTGTCTGGAAATAATAATGTGTTTTTAGGATCATTTGCAGGATGGAGTGAAACAAGTAGCAATAAATTATATATTGGAAGTTATGTGTCAGAAGGACATACGCCTTTAATATATGGTGAATTTGATGATGCTATATTAAATTTTAATGCAAAAGTAGCAGTAGGAACACGTTTCCCTAAAGCACCATTGCATGTGGTTAATGGCACAGATGCTAACTTGAGTAATTACTCTGGTCAATTACTATTAGGAGAAGTTGATAGTGACAATCTTGTTCTTGATAAAAACGAAATTCAAGCGCGAAGTAATGGAGCTGCTTCAATTTTGTTTCTGCAACAAAATGGAGGTGATGTGTATGTTGGTAATGCTGTGGTTCATGCATCAGACAGACGTTTAAAAAGAGATATTAATGATATCTCTTATGGCTTAAATGAGATTCTACAACTACGCCCAACTGAATACTTTTGGAAAGAAAGAACTCAAGAACATAAATCATTAGGTCTTATTGCTCAAGAAGTAGATCAAGTCATTAAAAATGTAGTGACGTATGATGAAAAGCAGGATAAATACGGTGTAAGTTACACCGAGTTAATTCCTGTATTAATCAAAGCTTTACAAGAACAACAAGAAATTATTGAGCATCTTCAATCTAATCAGAAAAACCAACAAGACATTATTAGTGAGCTTAAAGCTGAAGTTAATACACTAAAAACTTCAAAATAATTGAATACTAAAAACAATCATTATGAAAACAATAATAAACGTATCATTTAAAACAGCAATTACTGCAATTCTTTTAATGCTAACTGTGTCAATATTTGCACAAGAAGGCATCAATTACCAAGGTGTAGCTAGAGACGCAAATGGTGACTTAATTGTCGATACAGAAATTACAATAGACATTAACATCAATGAAGAAACACCCGATGGAGAAACTAGATATTCAGAAACGCATAACATTACAACAGATGCACATGGTGTTTTTTCATTAGTTATTGGGCAAGGAACACCAACGTTTAATACATTCAATTTTGTTTATTGGCCTGCAGGAAGTCATTTTTTAAACGTTTGGTTAAATGGAACAGAAGTTGGAACCACGCAGTTTACAAGTGTACCTTATACTCTTTCCATAGGCAAGTTTCAAGCAGATAAAAATGGGTTGACACCAATTGGTACAGCAGGATCTATTTATATTGGTCAAAATGCAGGTTTCAATGAAGACTTAACTGGCATTAGAGCAAATATAGGTTTTGGGTCTGGAGCGTTGAATAAAAACACTGTAGGCGTTTCAAATGTTGCAATTGGTGCAGATGCCTTATATCACAACCTCGAAGGGGTTAATAATATAGCTTTAGGTTTGAATGCTATATATAGTAATATATCCGGAGAAAATAATGTGGCAATTGGAAAAGGAACTTTATTTAATAATTCTACAGGTTCGCATAACATTGCTATAGGAGATAATGCATTGAATAGTGTTAATACTGGTTTTTCAAATATAGCTCTTGGAAAAGATGCTTTAATGACTAACACTTCTGGTATCACTAATGTTGCAATAGGTAAAGGTGCTCTTATGAATAATAATTCGGCAGGGTCAAACGTCGTTATTGGAGCTAATGCAGGGTGGCAAAATGTAAATGGTACAAGAAATGTGTTTTTAGGAAATGGAGCTGGAGCTCAAGAGATGGGAAGTCATAAACTATATATTCATAATAGTACAACTCAAACACCACTAATTTATGGTGATTTTATGAGTAATTTATTAGGATTTAATGCAAAAGTGGGTATTGGTACACAGAACCCAGAAGCGCCTTTAAATGTGGTAGATGGAACAGATGCTGATTTAAGTGCGAACTCTGGTCAATTGTTATTAGGAACCGTAAATGGTGATAATCTTATTATGGATAAAAATGAAATTCAAGCCAGAAGTAATGGATCTGCTTCAATTTTATTTCTGCAACAAAACGGAGGCGATGTGTATGTTGGTAATGCTGTGGTTCATGCATCAGACAAACGTTTAAAAAGAGATATTAATGATATTTCTTATGGATTAAATGAGGTACTGCAATTACGCCCAACTGAATACTTTTGGAAAGAAAGAACTCAAGAAAATAAATCATTGGGTCTTATTGCTCAAGAAGTAAATGAAGTCATTAAAAATGTAGTGACTTATGATGAAAAGCAAGACAAGTATGGTGTAAGTTATACGGAACTAATTCCTGTGTTAATTAAGGCCATTCAAGAGCAACAAATTATTATTGACTCACAACAAAAAAGAAATAATAGACAATCGAAAGATATGGCCGATTTAGAATCTAGATTAGAAGTTATTGAATCGAAATTAATACAGTTAGCAAACTAATTAAAGATCTTTAGTTTAACCATTTAAACCAATAAAATGAAACCTCTAATTTTTATAATAATCTGTGTCATTCTAGCGATACAAAGTGGACAGTCTCAAACAATACACAGTGAAAAGCTCAATGAATACTTTCAAGTTTTAGAAGAGAATAACAAATTTATGGGAAGTATTGCCATTATTAAAAATGGTGAAATAATTTATCAAAATTCTGTTGGATTCTCAAATGTAGAGGCCAATAAAACGAATACTGATAAAACTAAATATAGAGTAGGCTCCATATCAAAAACCTTTACGTCAACATTAATCATGAAAGCAGTAGAAGACGATGTATTGAGTTTGAACCAAACTATAGATGCGTTTTTTTCAAAAATTAAAAATGCAGATAAGATTACAGTTGAAAACTTGTTAAATCATAGTAGTGGTATCCATAATTTCACAACAGAAAAAAATTATGTGCAATACTACATGACTAAAAAAAGTGAAGCCGAAATGCTAGAGCTATTTAGCGACATGGAAAGTGATTTTGAACCCAATACTAAATCGGCGTATAGCAACACTAATTATGTGCTCTTATCCTATATTTTACAGAAGGTTTACAATCAAAGCTTTGGCGAGATTCTATATCAAAAAATCACAAAGCCACTGCATTTAAAGGACACTTATTTTGGTAGTACAATTAATCTAGCAAATGATGAGAATTACTCCTATCGCTATCTTGGAGATTGGCAAATACAAAATGAAACAGATACATCAATCCCAATGGGAGCGGGAAGTATTGTGTCAACTTCAACAGATTTAGCAACTTTTATTGATGCGCTATTTAAAGAGGAAATTGTATCAAAGGAAAGCCTTAATACAATGACAACTATAAATAAAGGCTACGGATTTGGATTAATCAAGATCCCATTCTATGATCATATCTCTTATGGACATAACGGAATGATTGATGGGTTTAATTCTTCATTTGGCTATTTTCCAGAAGAAAATATTGGGTTCGCATTAACCTCAAACGGATTAAATTATGAGACTAATGAAATCATAATCACATTATTAAATAGTATTTTCAATAAAGCTTTTGATATACCTTCTTTCAAAACTGTTGAATTAACATCAGAAGATTTGGATAAATATGTAGGAACATATTCTTGTAATGAATTACCTATAAAATTCAGTATTACAAAATCAGATAATACGCTAATGGTTCAAGCTACAGGACAATCTCAACTTCCACTTGTAGCTTTTGATAACCATGTGTTTAAGTTTGATCAGGCTGGAGCTGTTTTTCAATTTTACCCACAAAAAAATCAAATGGATTTTAAACAAAGTGGAATGAAATACAAACTAACGAGAGAATAATCATGAGACGAAAACAAGTGAAACAGTTTATAAATACAAAGTGGTTCCCATCTTTTCTAAAAAGCAATATTCGTGAGTTTTTAGATTGGTTTGTTTTAAAAGTGAATGCAACAAAACCATTCATACCCATTATTGAAGAAGGCTTAAGTTATACTAAAAACAAGAATATTGTTAATATAGATTTTAACCTTGGAGCTGGCATTAAAACGGTAACCCCATTTTTAGATGCAGAATTAAGTACTGAAAACCTTAAAATTAAAAAATTTAATACTGAAAAGAATGGTTTATACACATGTATTAACAGCTTTCATCAATTGAACCAGGAAGAAGCAAAACAGGTGTTAACTCAAATAGCAATAAGCCAAAACCCAGTAGTCATTTTAGAAGGGAATAATGATAGTTTATGGCAAATTGTTGGTATGACATTTTTTGTTCCATTATCAGTCTTAATAATGTCTCCTTTTGTAAAACCTTTTCGTTGGTCAAGAATACTGTTTACTTATTTAATTCCAATCTTACCATTCGTTATAATGATAGATGGCTGTATAGCGCTATTAAAACTTTATAATCCTAAAGATTTAGAAGAATTAACTTCAGATATAATTATTGGAAATTATAAATGGGAATTTGGTAAAAAAGATAATGGCAGAGGTGGTAAGATTATGTATTTAATTGGGCATAAAACTTTATAAAATTTATATATGTTTTGAATTAATAATTAAATCAATTTATCCCCTAATTACGTCAATTAAATTAATTCCCTAGTAATTGATTATGCTTTGGTGGGTGTGTAATAATTTTTGCCATCCACCATTATTTAACCTACAACATTAGCATCTTGAAAAATACAAACAGATTCTGTCAAAATTAGATAATACATTAGATAATCTTGAAATAGAAATTGATGATATACTTCTTAAATCAGAAAAAGGAATTAAGATAGTTATTTCAACGTTGCAAGAAATTAGAAATCTAGTAGCGGATGTTAAGTTTAAGAATAAGGAACATGAAATCTATTTTTTTAAAAATGTCAAACCTAAAATATATAGTAGGCTTATTTATAATGTCAAATTGTTTAATGTTGAAAGCAAAAGACCTCGTGGGAGCAGTAAATCTCAAATCAAATACCTCAACAATTATATTAACAAGCTACAAGTGTTTTTTAATGATAATTTAGAGTTCTATCATTATTATCGCACAAGTGCAACGTTTCTAGATGAGCAATATTTTTTAAGAGGAAAGGCAGATATTCGTTTGCATCCAGATACATTTCACTTTTTTACAGATCCTCAATTTTCTACAAGTCATGATACAACTGTGGCTACCATACTTGCTTATGATATGCTTATAATTCATTTGAAGAAAGAAATTGATAAATTAATTAATAGCAATAATATGGAAACAACAATTAATCCATTTCAAAATCAATCCAAATTATTTTGGACAGGTAACAAAACAGATTTAATCGAACTTATTTACGCACTTCATAGTAGTGGAGTAATTAATAGTGGCACAGCTGATATTAAGGAAGTTGCATCAATGTGTGAGCAAGTATTTAATATTGAATTAGGTAACTATTATCACACATTTATTGAAATAAGGGCTCGTAAAACGAATAGCACAAAATTTATAGATAAGCTTAAAGAATCCTTACTTAAACGCATGGAAGAGTCAGACGAATAATACCATAGATGTACCCAACTTGGGAAATCTAATACAAATGAAGTTTATAATAATATTTGTTGTGCTTTGATTGCTCTATTAAAAAGTAGTGACCCAAATTGAATTAATGTAACCTATTAAAAATGAGTAACTAAAATCACCCAAGGTGGTGCTGTCTATTGAAGAATACCAGATAAACTACCACATATTTGCCAAACGAAAGTCAAATCAAATTAATAGCTGCCATTGATAACGAAAGTTTGATATGGTAGCTATTTTAACCTAACATCGTTAAATATGGCAGCAACAATTATCACTACAGAAGATCTTCGAGAATTCAAATTAGAATTATTAGAAGACATCAAAGCAATCATTAACCATCAATCAGGTTTTGCGCCTAAAAAATGGCTCAAATCACCAGAAGTTCGCGAGCTTTTAAGTATTTCACCAGGAACATTACAAAATCTTCGCATCAATGGCACATTACCATATACTAAAGTTGGTGGCGTTATCTATTATGATTATGAAGAAATCTTAAAAGTAATGGAAGATAACCGTATTCATAATAAGTTTTAGTTGTCATTGCGAGAAGCGAAGCGACGTGGCAATCTCATCATTATGCAAGCTATTAATTACATCAAACACCTAAACGGTGCCTTTTTACAGTTCTCAAAAGACACTAGACTAAATCCAACACACATAAGTCTCTATGTCGCATTATTCCAATTATGGAATACCAACCGCTTTCCGGAAGAATTTTACATCAACAGAGAAGAAGTTATGAAGTATTCCAAAATAGGCTCAAAATCTACTTATCACAGATGCATCAAAGAATTGAGTCACTGGAATTATATTATATATTTACCATCACACAACCCTTATAAAGGCAGTAAAATTAAGATGCTCAAATTCGAGACAAGTACTGGACAAGCATTGGTACATAACAGTCCCAAAAATGATACAAGCAATGGACAAGCATTGGTACCTATATATAAACATATACAAACTATAGAAAACAAAAACATTAATAAACAGGGAAATTATAAAAATTCAGATTTTAATGATTTTGAAAACAATTCAAAACGAAATAGCAGTGCCCCAAATGCGAACAACCTAAAAACAACTAAAAACAAAAATTACAACGAACCTCTATAAAGAGTTTTGTCATTCCTGCGAAGGCAGGATTCTCATCAATAGAAACATGAATACAAATCAACCTCACATAATCATAGAAAAAGGCGTCCAATTTCACCTAGGCGAGCTTAAAGACAATCACATCCTGTATGATTTCAATAAGATGCTGATTTATCTCGACGCTAAAGGAAAGTTGCTATTTGGCAAAAACTTCAAGATTTATGAAGAAGATGAGGTGGTGCTTTACAAGCTGTGCATCTATTTTATTCGCGATTTTGAAGCTTGCGAAAAACTAAATATCGATCCAAACAAAGGAGTTCTGTTATCTGGTCCTGTAGGTTGTGGCAAAACCAGTTTAATGAAGCTTTTAAGGCACATTGTACCGCATCAAAAATCTTACGAATTAATTCCAGCAAGAAACATCACGTTTGCTTTTAATAACATTGGTTATAAAACTATTCAAGAATATGGAAACAGCAGCTTCTATTGTTTTGACGATTTAGGTGTAGAAACAACCGGAAGACATTTTGGTAAAGACTGTAATGTCATGGGTGAAATCCTTTTATCACGTTACGATTTATTTGTAAGAACCAGTCACCCCGAGCGCAGTCGAGGGGTCAAAACACACGCAACCACTAATCTCAATGCTCAAGAACTGGAAGAAATATACGGAAACAGAGTACGTTCCAGAATGCGTCAACTCTTTAATTTGATTGCATTTGATAAAGAAAGTGTTGATAAGAGAAAATAAATACATTAAAACAAATTAAACTTTGGCAAAAATTATGTAATTTGCCAAAGTTTAATCAGTATAAAACAGTGGATACTTTCTTAAAAGATAAAATAATTTCATATTTAGAAGAGCAATCAACAATTTCAAAAGCTAAATTAGTTGATTGTATTACTTCAGATTTTCCAGAACTCAAGGAAAGTACTATAAATGTATATTTATCTCGGTTAAAAAAAGAGGGAATTATTAATAATCCATCAAGAGGAATTTATGCGCTAAAAGGAAAAAAAACATATCATCCTACCATTGATAATAAGTTAAAGCGTTTACATAATAAAATAAAAAAAGAATACCCATTTGCAGAGTTTTGTGTTTGGGACACAAAGTGGTTAAACGAATTTATGAGACATCAACCATTTAAATTCTATACCATTTTAGAGTTGGATAAAGATGTTACAGAATCGGTATTTCATGCACTAAAAGAACAAGGAAAGCAAGTTTACATAGAGCCTGATGCCGAAATATTCAATTTGTATATCAGCAATAGCGAAGATGTAATTATTTTAAAACATTTAATATCTGAAGCACCACTTCAAGAAATAGACAAAATAACCGTGCCCACACTGGAGAAATTATTGGTCGATATGACTATTGATGCTAAAGTATATGCAGCACAACAAGGAGAAATTAATTCTATTTATCTCAATGTGTTTGAGAAGTATGAAGTAAATAAAAATAAAATGAAGCGCTACGCATATAGACGCAATAGAGAAAATGAAGTAGGAAATTTAACTAATTTAACTTTGGCAAAAATTGAATAATTTGCCAAAACTTAATTACTAATGATAGAGTCAACAACATACCATCCAGAATGGATTTATGAAATCAAAAGAAATTTAGGGAAAAAGAAGTTTGACCCTAAATTAATTGAGAAGGTAATTTATGCATTAGTGTTTCTGGAGCAATTAAAATTAAATGGATTGGATTTTATTTTTAAGGGAGGAACAGCACTATTATTGGCTACAAAAGAACCGAAACGCTTTTCAATAGATATTGATATAATCACAGAGCAATCCCAAAAAGAAATAGAAGCTATTTTAGAAAAAATAAGTAAAGAAAGTGTATTTACACATTGGGAAGATGACAATGATAGAAAACATACACCAGATGCACCAATAGGACATTTTAAAATGTACTACTCAAGTAATGTTGATGGTAGCATAGAACCAATATTGTTGGATATATTATATACCCCTAATCCATATCCGGAATTAATGGAAATACCAATAGCACATGATTGGATTCAAACAACAGGAACAATTACAACAGTTCCAATACCAACATTTGACGCTATACTAGGAGATAAGCTAACGGCTTTTGCCCCAAAAACAACTGGAATTCTATATAGTAAAAACAGACCAGTTGAAATCATTAAACAGTTATTTGATGTATCCTTTTTAATGGATAATATGTCAGAATTAAATGTAGTAAGGAAGAGTTATAGTAAAGTAGTTGACGAAGAAATAAAATTCAGAAAATTAGAGGTTTCTGCTAATCAGGTATTAGAAGACACTCAAGAAGCCTGTTATGTATTAGCTACAAGAGATAGGAATTCAGAAGAGTTTAAACATTTACAATTAGGAATTAGCAATTTTACAAACTTCACAATTTCACGGTTCAATATTGATGAAGCTATAACTGCAGCTTCAAAAACAGCCTATCTTTCTGAAGTTTTAAAAAACGAGAAAATTGTAAGTCTAGAAAAATATAGCCATCCAGAACAGGTAAAAGATTGGGTGATTGAAAACCAACAGTTCAATAAATTGAATAAGCTAAAGAAAAGCAATCCAGAAGCGTTTTTCTATTGGTATATTACAGTTTCAATATTTATTAGGACCAATTTGGTACTTACAAATCAAGAATCGAAAGCACTTATTGTAGCTATTGACCATTATAGAGGTAGGGAAGGAAGTTATTCAGGTGAGGATTCCTTATTGGATATAAAAGACAAATTGAAAAGCAATGATAGCTTTATAAGTTATAGCGATGAAGAAGTAGAACTAATGTTGAAAGTTGTTAACGAGAATATAACATTTATAGACGATTATAAATATACTGGCTTATCCCAAGAACAAGCTATAGGTAATAAACAAGTAATTTTGGAACCTTTATTTAGGTTAAGAAATGCAATAATAAAACAAGAATAGTGTAACGATTGATTAAAATATTATGAGCACTAAAGAAGAAATACAAGAACAATTACAGAAGGCAGTTTCAGACGAACCTAATAATATTAACAAAATCCTTAAGCTAACAAATAAACTTGCTAGTTTGGATAAAGATAATGTACGTTTTTCTGTAGACGCTGGTGTTATAGATAGATTAGGAAAAGAACTAGTTGCAAGACACGAAACAGCTGTTTCTGAACTAATAAAAAATTCTTATGATGCCGATGCTACAGTGGCTACATTAAATTTCGCAAATGTTGATAGTATTGGAGGAACTTTAACTGTTGAAGACAACGGAAATGGAATGTCACGAAATCAACTTGTGAATGGTTTTATGCGAATTTCTTCATCTGATAAAATTCACGAGCCGGTTTCACCAGTATATAAGCGTAAAAGAGCTGGTAAAAAAGGAATTGGTCGTTTTTCAGCCCAAAGATTGGGAGACAAATTGACCATAGTTACTCAAACATCTAATTACAAAAACGCACTTAAAGTTGTTGTAGATTGGAATAAATATGCAATGGATGAGGAGTTATTTTTAATTCAAAATAAAATCATTGAAATCCCAAAAAACAAAGACATTGTTAGCGGTACGACGTTAATAATAGAAAACTTAAGAGATTGGTGGTCTGAAGCTATGATAAAAAGAGTATATAGGTACGCTTTAGATGTAATACAACCTTTCCCAATTTCAAAAAAGAAAATTATTGATAACAAAATAGCAGATTCAGGATTTAAAATCATTTGTAAAAAAAATAATAATGTTATTGCTAACGAAAAATCAATGTTTTTTGAACATGCATTGGCTGAAATTTATGGTTATGTTGATGATAATGGTCACGCTTTTTGGGAAATAAACAATAGTAAGCTAGATGATGTAGAGACAAAAAAACCTCAAATCATATTTGATGATAATGATAATCACGCTCAAAAATATGTGTATTTAAAGGGAATTCAACTTAAAGCATTTTATTTTGTTTTTAATGTGAACTTAATCCCGAAACAAATAGAGAGTTATATAAGAAGTGCAACTGATGAACAGGGTGGTATTCGTCTGTATAGAAATGGGTTTAGAGTGCTTCCTTATGGAGAAAAGCAAAATGATTGGCTTGGACTAGATGAGTCAGTAAGAAAAAGGAAAGTCCTACCTGTTCATGGTAACAATAACTTTTTTGGTTTCATTCAGATTGAAGATAAAAATAAAAACTTCCAAGAGCTTTCAAGTAGAGAAGGCTTATTTCGAAATGAAGCTTATGATGAGTTAATTGACTTTTCATATAAAGTGTTGATTGCTGCAATAATTAGAGTAGGTAGAGAAAGAGGTGTTAAAATAACTACAGACCAAAAGGATTGGGATGCTAAATACTCTAGAAATCCTAAAGAAGCATTATTAGATGCAGCAGATGATTTAGAAAAATTAGCAGACGATTTAGACGAAATTGCTGATAGTACTGAAGATACTAAAGATGAGTCTGATAATCAAGATGATTCTAAAAACAAGAAAAAAGAAGAAGAAAATGCCAAACAAAAAGAAAAGGCAAAAAAAATTAGAGACAAAGCCAAAAGTATTAGGGATGCAGTTGAGAGAATTGAAGAATTTAATATGCTTCGCGTTTTAGCTGGTCTTGGTTTAATTATTGGAGAGTTTACCCATGAAATAATGCAATACTTATCTGCTTTTAAAATAGATTCTAAATTTTTAATTGACAATCTAAAAAAGTCAACAGAAGAGTACAAAAGAGCAGTACGTCTTAAAGAAACTTTTTCTTCTTTTGAAGTCTATACGTCATATTTTGATGAAACAATCTCACAAAATGTCAATAGAGAATTAAAACCGATAGAATTGAGAGATGTTATTAAACCCTTTGTGAAATCAGTAGGTCCAGATCTAAAAAGGAATAATATAACACTAGAGACGGATTATAAAGGTTATGATTTATTTACATGTAAAATGCATGTTTCAGAATGGAGTTCTATTCTGTTTAACCTATATAGTAACGCAAAAAAGGCAATCAAGAGATCAAACAAAGTTGGCAAAATTTTTATTAAAGCTTATAAAGATGAAGAAAAAGTATATTTAGAATTTCAAGATAATGGAGATGGTATTCCTGCTGAAAATCGTGATAAAATTTTTACAGCATTTTTTACTACCTCTTCACCTAAAGGGCATAAAACTAATATGAAAAATGAATTATCTGGTACGGGATTAGGACTTAAAATTTTGAGTGATATACTTGGAAGTTATAATGGAGATATCTCTCTTGGCAATGAAATAGACGACTATTCAACTAATTTTATAATTGAATTACCAGTAGCAACAGATGAAGAAATTAACGAATATGGCTTATAATTTAATATATATAGATGACGAAATTGGTAAGCGTGATGCTTTTGCCGATAGTTTAACAGATAATTCTGATTTAGAGATAAAATCATATTCTCCATCTAATTTGGGAGAAACACGCGATCTCATTTTTAGTAATCAAGAATTAGATGGAGTTATTCTGGATTTAAAACTGGATGGAGTAAAATATGAAGAAAATACAGCTGACTATACAGCACCGAGTTTAGCTACTGCAATAAGATCTAAAATTGTGGAGAATAATTTCAAAAATGAATTTCCAATTTTTCTTTTGACATCACAAGATAATTTAGAGAAGTATTATAAGTATGATTTAACAAGTCATGATTTGTTTGATTTTCTTTTTTTTAAACAAAAACTCGGAGAAGTTAATAATTATCCTCAAAAGATAATTTCAATATTAGATGCTTATAAAACAATTAAAGAAGAGGGAAAAAAAATGAATTCTATTTTGAAGGTTGATTTAAGTGGTTTAATTAATGTAAACTTACCCTCAAAGTTTTATGATTCAGACTCTGCTTCAGTTTACGACATATCAAAATTTGTATTGAAAAAGATTGTATTAAGACAAGGCATTTTAATTTCCGAGGAGGTTCTAGCTGCTAGATTAGGGGTAGATATTGAAGCTTCCCAAGATTGGGAACAACTTAAGGTTTTTTTTAAGCATATTAAATATGATGGTATTTATTCTCAAGTTTGGAATCGGTGGTGGAGTCATAAACTTGTTAGCTATTGGAGAGAAGTTTTTCCAAAATCCCCTCCTTTAATTAGTTTGAATGCTACAGAAAGAGTTGAAATTATAAAGAAACAATATAATCTACCAGAATTAAAACCTGCTACGCCTATTGAAAAAGCAAGTGGTAGTAAGTTTTGGACTGTCTGTAAAGTTTATAACAAACCTTTAGATGTAAGAGATGGAATTTTAATAGAGATGTTAGATTCAGAACCTTGGCATGATAAAATGTATATTTCTTTAGAATCAATTTTAGAGAGAGATTATAAAGGAAAAAAGATTTCAATTCATCCATCAGAGATAGACAGGGTCAATGATCTTAAAGAGGGCTATTAATTATGGTTATACCGAAAGCAGTTTTTAAAAAGAGAAAAGAATTAGCTAAAGATATTAGCAATTTTTTACAAATTATATCTATAGAATTACCAAACAGTAATTTTTCTGGTATACAATCAGCAATTTCAGACTTATATAATGCTAAATACATACCTCAAGTTTATGATAAACCTACAGATCCAGATATTTGGGGATATGATGCTCCAGATGTGCTTTTCAGGTTTCCCAAAATGCCAGAAAAATCGAAACCACACCCTCTCAAAAGCGTTGAATTATTATTTACAATTCAAATAAGAGGTAAAACAGAACACTTACAGACTTTTAATGATCCTCTAGAGAGTCTCGCTTTTGATGTAATTATAAAAGCAGAACATAAAGAAAAAAAAATGCTGACATCATATCATCTAGATAGACATATTTACAAAGAAGGTGATAATGAATCACTAGAAGCACACCCTTGCTATCACTTTCAATTTGGAGGAAAGAAAATGATTGATGAACATGGAAAAGAAATTGATTCTGGTGGAATACTTTTTTTGAATCCTCCAAGAATTTCCCACTATCCAATGGATTTAATTTTAGGTATAGATTTCTTATTGTCTAATTTCTTGCCTTTAAATTGGAGGAACTTAACGCAGAATAATGATGAGTATAATGCTATAGTAGAAAAATATCAAGGACTTTTTTTAAAACCTTATGCAATTAATTTTGCTAGTCATTGGGATAGGAGAGTTTTAAATGGCTCACAAATTAATTGGAACCCTATTTCAATTTGCCCTCAAATCATATAATAATTAATGAGCATAGATAAAAAAATACTTTCGTTTTTAGAAACAAGTTCATTTAAAGTTGAAAAAATAAATAGTTTTATTGTTACTACCTTTTGTAATGAAAATTCTTTAGTAGTTAATAATAATAGACTATTGTTAGAAATGCTTATAGGGGAAGAAGATTCTGATTATTTAGCATTGAATAATTTTGCTAAACTTTTTAGAGAGAACAATCAAACCTTTGATTTTGAATGTTTGATTGAGTTGTTTGAGTTTGTGATATCACCAAGTGATAAAATTGTTAATGGTGCTGTCTATACACCTAAATATATTAGGGATTTTATAGTCTCAAATTCAATCATTTTAGCAGATGATATAGATTTAAAAACTGTATGTGATGTAGCTTGTGGATGTGGTGGTTTTTTATTTGAATACGCCTTAAAGGTTCATGAGTTAACAAATAAAGGTTTCGCTCAAATTATTGAAGAAAATCTATATGGAATTGATATTACAGAATATAGCATAGAAAGAACAAGAATATTATTATCACTACTAGCTTTATATAATGGAGAAGATCCCGAATATATTAATTTTAATCTCTTTAAAGGTGATTCTCTTGAGTTTGATTGGTTTGAAAACTCACAAGTAATACGAAACAACGAAGGTTTTGACTTTGTGTTCAGTAATCCACCTTATGTGGGTTCATCGAATTTAGATGAAAACACAAAAAGCTTAATGAAAAATTGGTCTGTGACATCTACAGGAAAATTGGATTTATACATTCCTTTTTTTGAGATTGGCTTAAAATGGTTAAAAGAAGAAGGAGTTTTAGGTTATATTACTGTAAATAATTTTTATAGAAGTTTGAATGGAAGGGCGTTAAGGAGTTATTTTTCTAGTAATAGTTTTAAATTTAAACTCATAGACTTCGGAAGTGAACAAGTATTCAAATCTAGATTAACATATACTTGTATCTGTCAAATCACAAAGTCAACAGGTAACCTATCTTATACAAGTTCTACGCCCCATAAAATAGATAAATTAACTAATTCAGATTTTATAGATTTTGAGTATTCAAGTCTAAATGATTTTGATGGTTGGCAATTAGATGATGCACAAACGCAGCTAGCTTTGAAGAGGCTAGAAAATTCTGGAAAAAAATTAGGAGACTTGTTTAATATTAGGAATGGCTTTGCAACGCTTCGAAATAAAATATATTTATTTAAACCAATTGATGAAGATGAACATTTCTATTATCTTGAAAAAGATTCAAAAAGGTTTAAAGTTGAAAGGGCAATTTGTAGAAATGCAATTAAACCTAACATTTTAAAAGACGAAACAGACTTGGAAGTATTTAATGAAAAACTCATTTTTCCTTATCAAGTTATAGAACAGACCAATGACGATTTATTTGAACAACAATCTAATCGATTGATTCGTGTGCTTGATCCTGGTATTTTTGAACGTAATTTTCCAAATGCATATAACTACTTAAATACTTGTAGAGAAGAGTTATCTAAAAGAGACAAAGGTCAAAGAGATTATGAAACATGGTTTGCTTATGGTAGGAGTCAAGCTTTGAATATTCCTGGTCTTAAACTACTTTTCCCGTATATATCTGATAAGCCATATTTTGTTTTTACTAATAATGAAGACTTATTGTTTTACAATGGTTATGCTATAGTATCTGATTCTGAAGATGATTTGAAATTTATTCAAAAAATACTTAAAACAGAAGTATTTTGGTATTATATAAAGCATACAAGTAAGCCATATTCAAGTAACTATTATGCTTTAGCAAAAAATTATATTAAAAATTTTAGTATTCCTGAATTTACTACTTCTGAAAAAACATATTTTATGAATTTGAAAAGAAAAAGCGCGATCAATAAATTTTTACTTAACAAGTATAACATTACTGATAATAAGTTATAGATGTTATAACCCCCACAAACTAAAACCCAGTTTTTTCGTTCCTCAAAATCCTCTGTCTTTTAGTTTGTTCCCCTCGCCATCCCTTTATAGCGTTTAAATTGCCACACTTTTGCAGCACATTACAGCTTGTTTCATTCGTGCCTCATTACACAACTGCAAAGAGCTGCACAATGCCAAAAGCAAATAATTTAAACGCTATCCCGCTATATTTACATAATGCGCAGTTATAGTAGCATTCATTCACTTTCTGTACTATAACGCCATTATGTAAAATATCGGCTAGCCTTTGCCCTCAAATAGGTGCTAAAATTTAACAGCCGATATTCATGAGCACTTCTAAAACAATAGAAACGTGGCGAACTAAATATCCGACATTCCCCACGCTCAATTCAGAACTGACATTGAAATTTAGAGCCCACAATTTTTCCATCTTTTCCCCACCACCCATTTCAACGGTGTAGGTTACAGCAATTATTAATGTTCGCCTTTTGTCTGCGGTAGGGTGCATTCCATTCGTTCAATCCCTTATCAGGGAATCACTCTTTTCACTTACCCACCTCAACACTGCGCATAAAAAAAGAGCATTTTTCTGAAAATGCCCTTTATTTATCTTTCCAACCGCTTAACATCAATAATCACTTCCACCTACGACACTTTGCCCCGAGAAAAGTGATAACCTTTTTAAGAAGTAATGAAACGAAGAAACTAACGATAGCACCAACAACAGCCAAAACAATAGTAGTAATTAAATCTTCAACACCAATATTCATAATTGATGAAAAGAAAGTACCACCAATAATGGCAGATTTGGTATTGCTATCCATTGTTAGCCTCATCAGTTTCTGTATTATCTTCATCTTTTACAACGGCTTGACTTACAGCTGTGGCTACAGTTCCGGCAACAGTCATATAAGTAGCAATAGTGACTACAATGGCAGGCATACTAACAGGAGCAGCTATAATAGCACCACCAGCTGTTGCCAAAGCGATGCCAATGTTTCGTAAAGTTTTGAAAAACTTCGGAGTTGGTTTTTTATAACGTTCTACAATGTTCATGATTTTGAGATTTAATAGTTAATAAAATTGTTTCCTTTCGGTCTTTAGCTTGATACACCAAAGACAGTAGTTTTTGCATAGCATTTTTAGAGTAAACGCCTTTTCCTATACCACTTAAATATGTTACTGGAGCAATACAACCTTCAAGTTCTTTTTGAGCATTGTTTGCAGGATGAAAAAGAATAAAACTTCTACCTTTAACATCCTTCAAAATCAAATGATGCTTAAATCGTTTTGAAAAGCGAGGTTCAATTTCATAGCAACCTTCAGAAACACAAGAAATATTACGTTTGTTATTGTTCCAGGGCAATTCGATGGTATAACAAAGGAACTTGTTAGAATTAAAGAGAGTACCATTGGTACCCTCTTCAAAATAAGCTCTATGCAATACTAATTCCATGATTATGGAGTGTCAACAGTAACAACAGCTAAAGCGTTGTAAGCACCGTTCTTAAGCTCGTACATTTGTCCGTTTACCTCTTGATAAAACTCAATACCCAATACTTGAATAACGTCAACAGTAGAGTTTGCAGTAATTGAAGCAGTTAAAGCAATAGCAGCAGTATCTGCAGCTGTGTAAGGAAGAATGGCAGTTTCGTCACTTTCAAAAACAGAGGCTTCATTGGCGAAATCCAATTCTGCTGCACCCATAACCACTTTAAAATGCGTAGTTCCTGTTGGAGCAGCAATTCTTAAAGTAGGAGAAAAGGGGTCAAGATTTAAAGTAGCATCACCAGATACACGGTCAAATGCATTCACAAATGGAGCAAATAGGGTAGTTCCTAATTTACCGTTGAGGTTAAACTCAAATCCTAATAAAAGGTTCATATCACCATCAGTTAGAGTCCTTAAACCTCTCTCATTGGTAGTATCAGTTTTTATGATAGCCAATAGGTCCTTGGTTAAACGAGAAACTACACGTTTATCTTTTGCATTCTGCAAAAGAATACGAATAGCATTTCGTAATACTTTACCACCTTTGCCAGCACGTCCAAATTCAGACCCATTTTCGCGCGTTCTCTGAAACGCTGGGTCATTCGCAATACGATTGGCATCAACACCACCTTTTTCGCGTGCTAGATGTCCATCACTAGTTTTATAAAAGGAAATACCACCGATAGTTCCTTTTAGTTTAATAATACCAGTTTGTTTTGCCATAATAATTCGTTTTTTGATTTAATATTTCAAATCACGTAACTTTATAGCTTGCAATAAAAAAGAATATTCCGTTTTTGGTCATCCATTCCGATAAAACCAAAAACGTCATTAAAATATTGAAAACCCTTTCGGGTTTCCAACATTTTAACAACGCATCACCACCACCATCATAAATCCATGTAGTATGGTTTAAGTATGGATAAAGCATAGATAAAGTATCATGACCCCAAAAAGAGCTTGCATATACCCAAAGGATATTCAGCGTATAACAGGACGTAGTGAACGCTATGGTCGTAAGCTTTTAAATGATATTAGAAACTACTTTGGAAAGGAATCTCACCAATTTGTTACAATTAAAGAATTCGTTGAATACAGTGGAATAGAAGAGGAAATTGTCGACAAATATTTAATGGATTAATCATAATATTTGACACAAATTGACTGGTTTTAATGGAGTTAAAATTGTAAATTTGTAGTAAGACGTTCAGATAAATAATACTATTTCAAACTAACAGATAGGTCTACAATTCGGTTCACACTGTTTTAGTCTACTTCTGAAAGTATTGATTTTACTGCATAGTGGTGGTTTAGTTATCATCCTGCCACCCCGACTTTTTAAGCTCAACTTATGTTGAGCTTTTTTTATAAGTTTATTTTATATTTTGATAATAACTGTTGATAACTTAGCTGTAAGTTTTCTATCAAAAAACCTACTTTTGTTTAATAAAAATATAACTAAATGTCAGATACAATTGAAAAAGTTAAATGCCTAATAATAGGCTCTGGACCTGCAGGATATACAGCTGCAATTTATGCTTCAAGAGCAAATATGTTTCCAGTATTATATCAAGGGACTCAGCCAGGTGGACAATTAACAACAACAAATGATGTGGAGAATTTTCCAGGATATCCAGATGGAATTACTGGACCAGAAATGATGATTGAACTTCAAAAACAAGCTGAGCGTTTTGGAACTGATGTTCGAGATGGTTGGATTACTAAGGTTGATTTTTCTGGTGATATCCATAAAGTTTGGGTTAATGACACAAAAGAAATTCATTGTGAAACTGTAATTATTTCAACAGGAGCATCGGCTAAATATTTAGGTTTAGAGTCTGAGCAAAAATACTTGAAGCTTGGAGGAGGTGTTTCTGCTTGTGCTGTTTGTGATGGTTTCTTTTACAGAAATCAGGAAGTCGTAATTGTTGGAGCAGGAGATAGTGCTTGTGAAGAGGCGCATTATTTATCTAAGCTTTGTAAAAAAGTTACTATGTTGGTTAGACGTGATGAGTTTAGAGCGTCTAAAATAATGGCAGCAAGAGTGAAGAATACTGAAAATATTGAAATACTATTCAATACCGAAACTGATGAGGTTTTAGGTGATGGTCAAGTGGTAACTGGTGTTAGAGTTTTTAATAATAAAACAAACAAAAAGCATGAAATTCCTGCTACTGGATTTTTTGTTGCTATTGGTCATAAACCTAATACAGATATTTTTAAAGGCTTTTTAGATTTAGATGAAACAGGTTATATTATTAATGTGCCAGGAACTTCTAAAACAAACATAGATGGAGTATTTGTAAGTGGTGATGCAGCAGATCATGTGTATAGACAAGCAGTTACAGCTGCTGGTACTGGATGCATGGCAGCTCTTGATGCTGAACGTTATTTAGCAGCAAAAGATTCTGTTTTTGAAGTAAGTACTTCTACTTACAATTAAGAGTACTATTTAATTGAAAAAGCCGAGGGAACTTTACTTCGGCTTTTTTATTTTAATTTAAAAATCGATAATGAATCATTGTTGCTAGCAATAATAATATGAGGAGTGTTGTCAATTTTTATTTTTGAAACTTGACGCATATCTTTATCACAAAATAAGCCGCTATTCTTTAATGCATTAAAATGACCTTTCCCGTCATTTAACAGCGCATAGCCATGTGAAGCATCATACCTAATGGTTTCTACTTCAGCATCGTATAAGTTGCCTATACCAACAATATCTAAAAAGCCGTCATTGTTTAGATCTAATATTTCAAAATCTTGAGTAGGACTTATTTGAGCAACATTTGGCAAATATGAAATGCTAAAATTACCAGCTTCATTTTTTAAATAAAGAGTTTTAAAATTATAAGCTATCATATGATTTGAATCTGCTATAGCATCACTACCATAAACACCTTCAATATTTAAAGATGCAAATTCTTTATATGATCCTATTTTTTCATTTAAAAAAGGTGTTTGTTCAGATGAACATTGTTTGCCTCTTACCGGTACTAATTGACCTTTGTAATATTTGCTTAGTGCAATATCATAACTTTGGTTGTTATCAAAATTTGAACTAAAAATATGTAAAGGTTTTTCTAAAGTTGGGTGAAACTTATTATTACTTCCTAAATTACCAATTATGTAGTCTATGTCACCATCATTGTCAAAATCTGAAGCAGAGATAGAATTGTACCAACCTTCTGTTTTTTCAAATGCTTTAATATTTTGTTTAATAAATTTGTTATTTTCAATTGAAAATAGGGTTATAGGCATCCATTGCCCAACAATTATCACATCTAAATTTTTATCATTATTATAATCTGTGATTTCAATATCTGTTACCATTCCTATGGTTTTAAAATCAGGAGCAATAACATTAGTTACATCACTAAATGTACCATTATCGTTTTTAAGTATATATGATTGAGGAGCTAATGGATATTTACCAGGAATAACTCTTCCTCCAACAATTAAATCTAAATCACCATCATCATCATAATCTATAGGTTTAACTGCTTTTGTACTTGATAACATTTTTGGAAGCTTATTGCTTCGCGTTAAATTACCTTTACCATCGTTAAGGTATAAGCGATCTTGGAGTAAACTGTCGTTTTCATTCAATTCATAACCACTGCTACAAACATATAAATCTAAATCACCATCATTGTCTGAGTCAAAAAATAAAGATTCTACATCTTCGTAGTTTTTGTCTTTTATAAGGGCGCTATTATTTGTAAGTTTAAAAGTCTTATCTTGAGATTGAATGTATAATTGGGCACTTTGTTTGTGTGCACCTCCTACATAAAAATCATCTAAACCATCACCATTTACATCTGCTACACTTAAACAAGGTCCTTGAGTGGATTGTTTATTTGGTAAAAGTAATTGCTTAGAGTAGTCATCAAACAAATTTTCATCATGCTTATAATTGATGCTCAATGTTGATGAATTAATAGCTGCAAAAAGGTTATTATTACTTTTACTGTTAGCTGTGTTTTTGTTTTTAGCAGAAGTATAATCTATCTCAACCAATTGATTAGCATCAATATTGTTTAAATTGCTAATTTTACCATCTGGCCAAATAACCTCTAATGATTTAATGCTTTTTTGATTGCCTATCCCAAAATTTAGAATATTAGTAACTGATGATTGAAAACCTCTGTTAGTATATAATTGTTGTAATTGTTGTCCTTTATTGGTAGTGATTTTAACAGTTGTTCCTATAGCAAATTTATTTTTGTCATTTCCGTTAAGTTTAATGTTTAAGTAATTATTTGTTGAATTATTTTGATATAGTGATGCTATAGCATTTTCATTATTAACGATTAAGTCTAAATCACCATCGTTGTCAAAATCTGCATAGGCTGCCCCATTAGAATTAACCTTCTGGTCTAAGCCCCAATTTTTTTGTTGGTTAGAAAAAGTTAAATCACCATTATTTTTGAAAATATAGTTAGCTAATTTTGCAGCAGGAAGCATGTTTAAAACATCTTCAAGTTTCATAGCTTTATTTTGTTGATTTAGCTTTTTTATGTTTCTTCTAAAATCTTGATTAGCAAAATCTTTTTCAATTCCGTTAGTTATGAAGACATCTTTTAGTCCGTCATTATCAAAATCAGCAATTAATGGCGCCCAACTCCAATCGGTTTTAGAAATACCAGATAGTTGCCCAATATCACTAAAGCTTCCATTACCATTATTTAATTGCATAGTATTTGCCATGTACTGATGATGATAACCAACTTTTACAATGTTGTTGAAATTTTCAGTACTCATAGTTGCCATATTTTCTTTTCCCCTACTATGGTCTTCGGCTAGCATATCTAAAGTTATAAGGTCTGGAAGTAAGTCGTTATTAATATCAGCAAAATCAGATCCCATTGAATTAAATGAAATATGCTTGACTCTATCTAGTATTTCATTTTTAAAGGATCCATTTTTGTTATTTATATATAACATATCTGGTTCTAAATAATCATTTGCTACATAAATATCTGGCCAATTATCATTATTAAAATCTCCAATAGAAGCGCTTAGTCCCCAAGCTTTGTTGATTATACCCGCAGATGCCGATACTTTTGTAAAAGTATTTCCATCGTTTCGAAATAAATGATCAGAACTTTCATCATAAATTTTACTTTGTATTTCTGAAGATATCTTTGTGTTATTTTTAAAATCTGGTCTGTGATTTACTAAATACATATCTAAATCACCATCTTTATCGTAATCAAAAAAGTATGATTGCGTTGAGAATCCAGGATGATCTAAACCATATGATTTTGCACTTTCTTTAAAGCTATTGTCTTTTTGATTTATATATAGCTTATTCCTTCTGGCTTCCTTATTTTTCAAGGATGCTGATTTACAAACATAAATATCTAAGTAACCGTCATTATTTATATCAATCATTGAAGTTCCTGTACTCCAACCATCGCTATCACTAGTATTAGATGCTATTGTGATGTCATCAAATTTTAAATCACCTTTGTTTAAATATAGTTTGTTTGAATTTTGGTTAGATGTAAAATAAATGTCCTGTAACCCATCATTATTTATATCACCTACCGCAACACCTCCGCCAATATAGATATACGGATATACAAGAAAGTTAAACTCATAAGTCTCTTTTAAATTATTTGAAAAGGTTATGTTACTTTGTGTAGGTTTTATTAGACTAAATAGCTTAGCATCTTCTTTGCTTTTAGTAATTAAATTTTCCTTTTTGTTTTCAGCACAAGAGCTTATTATTAGAAAAGTGAGTAGGGTGTAGACAATTTTGTTCATAGTAAATATTTTTCATAAGTCATTTGTAATATGTTACTAGGCACTTGTTTTAGTCAAGTTTAACACTATAACTTATATTGTAAATATAAAAAAACCGAAGTATATCACTTCGGTTTTTTTATTTAATTCTATAAACTTAAAGAGTTTTCGGTAAAGTGTATTTTTTATCTTTATTTTGTTCTTTTAAGTATTTCATTAAAGGTTCAAAATATTCTAGCATTGGTTTAGCACTCATTTCGCTGCCAACACTTTCTTTAAGTAGTTCTCTCCAATCATTATTTGCACCAGTCTCAAGAATACCTCTAATAAAGGTTCCTACATCTTTACTGCCAAAGTAATTAGTTGCATGAGGATCTTGCTTTAATATGTTTTTTGCTATATGATCGTGGAATTGAAACAATAGAATATAAGATACAGCATAATCATAATATTGAGCTGCATCATTATTGATATGTGTTTTAGAAGCGGCATCGCAAAATTCTTCACCTCTTTTTGAAGGAGGAACCATACCTTGATACTTTTTAGCTAATTCCCACCATTTTTTGTTGTATTGCTCTTTTGGTAAATTTTCTGCATATAATGCATTTTCAAATTCTGTCATTACTCCAGCCGAAAACGGTAAAAAGACAATATTACTTAAGGCTTCTTTTAAAAGGTTTTGAGTTTCGTCTATTTTAGCATCTGCATCTACTAATCCTTTTCCTGCAAGAAAAGGCTTTTGCATTGCCGCAAAGCCCAATAAACTTCCTATAGCTTCATGGTAACCTCTATTAGCGCCTTCTCGAAGTAATGGCGGCACATTTGGATTTGTGTATGCTTGATAGTAATATATATGTCCTAACTCATGATGAATAGTTTCATAATAATCTGCTGTTGGTTCAACACTCATTAAACAACGTAAATCGTTTTCTAAATCCATATGCCAAGCAGAAGCATGATTGTTCTTTTTGTAGTCAGCATCAGCTGGTAGCGGATACATACTTGATTTTTCATAAAAACTAACTGGTAATGCATCAAAACCAATACTCTTATAAAAGTTTTCTCCTTCTTTTACTATCCATTCTGGATCTTTGTCTTTTAAAGCGGCATCTATATCTAAACCTTCTACATTTACTAAGGCACTCCAATCTTGTCCCCAACGATTTGGTAACCAGTGTGCAGGCAGATAATCAGGTACTTTAGCGTTATACTTTTTTGCTAATTCATAACGTGCCCAGGTATGTAACTCTCTATAAAGCGGCCAAACTTCTTTTACCATTTTATTCATTTCGTCGAGCATTTCTTGACGTGTCATTCCGTAGCTAGAAACTTGGTATGAGAAATAGTCATCATAGCCTAATGCACCAACAGTTTCGTTACGTAGTTTACGAAGATTTTCTAAGCCATCTTTTAAGTTTTTACCAACACCTTTTGAAGCTTCCCAATTTGCTAATCGTTCTGCTTCATTATTTGATTCTCTTAAAACCTTATCAATATCTCCAGTTGTTACAGACTTACCGGCAACTTGAAAATCATAACCAAAAAGAGCTTCGTTTTGTGCGTTTTCTGCAGCAATTCGTTCTTTTACTAAATCTGAAGCTATTTCTGGGTTATTTGCAGCTGCATATAGTATAGTGTTTAGTTGCCTTACCTGTACTGTATCTAGCTTGTCTTTGCCTTCTAAAAATTGTCTTGTCTTATCTATAACCTCTGTGCTACCAGTAAACTTTGCATAGGCTTCACCAGCTTTTTGCACATTATATGCGTTCATAGTATCACCTGCAACAATTTTTGTATTTGCATCCCATTCTGCTAGAGAAGCATCGTTATATAGTTTTGTATAGGTTTTTGTGTATTCGTCTAAAAAGGTTTGAGCTTCAGCTTTAAAAGCATCATTAGTTTCATTTTCTTTTTTACAAGCGTTTGCTAAAAAAAGAACAGTAAGTAATACGATTAGTTTTTTCATTAAAAAATTATTAGGGTTGTTATTTAGTTTTCTTTTGAAGTTTTACAGTATCTAAAAACTTGCTTATTGTGATTTTTGGATTGTTATATAAATAAATTTCACTACTTCCTGAAGCTTCTATGCTAATAGCTTCTGTTACTTCTATATAAACATCACTTGCTATTTCTGAAACAAGCTCACATGTATTAGTAGTAAAGTTTTTACCATTAAACTGCGAGTTATTATCTGCTCTAAGTTTAATGGTGTCACTTGTACCTTCTATGTTTGCATTTGCACGCTGATATAGATCTACTGTTAATTGAGGTGAATTTATAAGTGCGTCTAATTTATTACTACCACTTAGTTCTATTTTTGAAGTATTTGCTGTTAAATTGAGTTTTACTTTGGCTTTATCTAAACCCGTATAATCAAAATTTGAAGCTTTAATATTTAAATAGGCTCTAGATGAGCCAGAAGTTTTTAGACTTGCATTTTTAAGCTCTAATGATGTAAGTGATCTAATTTCTGCATCATCTTTAGTCTCAATATGCGCAAAACCGTCTCCATAATTTATTTTAATAGCTAGCTTTCTTCTTGTTGTAATTTTTTTAGATGTACTAAAAGTTAAGACACTATCTTTTACTTTAAAATTTATAAATTCGTGAAGGTTATCATCAGTTTCTATTTCTATTGATGGCTTTTTGTTATAAAAAATTTCAACATTAAAATCTTCGCCTATAACTATAGTATTAAAAGCGTCGACATAGGTTTGTTTAATAGTTACATTTCTGTCTCCTTTTACTTTTTCTAAATCTTGAGCAGAAATAGAATTGTTAAAAAATAACATAGTGAGTAACGAGAAAATGAGTTTATTCATTTTATTTGTTTAGTATTTGTTATAACAAATATAAAACAAAAACCATCCCAAACTCGAAATTGAGTTTGAAATGGCTTAAAAACAAGTTGATTAATTGGTTGTTTAGTTATGTTATTGCTGCTTTATAGTACCCGAAGAACTATCTTTTTTTGATACACTTGTTGGATTACCATAATATCTAATATCGCCTCCACTTGAAGCTCTAGCGTGTAGCTTTTCTTTTGTGTTTACGGTAATATCTGCGCCACTTGTTGCACTAGCATTACAGATATTTGCTTTAAGGTTTCCAGCTTTTAAATCGCTTCCACTAGTTGCTTCTGCAAAAATGGTATTTGTTTTGCCAGATAATTTTAAGTCACTACCACTTGTAGATTTACAATCTACAATATTTGTATTAATATCTAATTCCATATCGCTTCCGCTAGTAGTATTTAATGTTAATTTATCTGCAACAATGGTATTTGTTGAATACACATCACTACCACTTGTAGATGTTATGTGTGTTACGTTTTTAAAGCTTAACATCACTTTTCTTGCAGATGCATAACTAATATTGTCTTCTGCATAGATTTTAAGTACGTCATTTTCTATTTCAGTGATAATAATTTCGTGTAAATTTTCGTCTGCTTGTACTTCTAAACTTTGTGTATCGCTTTGTGTAAGATAGACGTCAATGCCTCTGCTTACTTCAATTTGAGAGAAGTTACCTTCTAATGTTCTCTCAATAGTTTTTACGTTTCCGTTTCCTTTAACTCCAAAGTTAAAATCGAAGTTGCAAGAAAATAGTAGTAAGCTAATTACTGTAGCTACTATTAGTTTTGTTAGTGTTGTCATAATTGCTCGTTTTTTGATTGATTTATGTTACAAATATCTATGATAGTTATGATGGTTTAAAACTTAACTATCTGAATTGTTGTTTTTTAATGACGAACCGTTAGTAGTTTTCTGATTTGACTTCTATACCATCTTCATCTATACTAACTTTTACGTCTTCAGATTTTGCTTTTACACCATTCTCATCTATTTTAAGAGAATTATTTTCGGTTTTTACCTCCAAACCGTCTTCATCAATTTTTAATCCTGAGGTTTCATTTTCAACATCGACATCTACTTTAAAGTTATCGTCTTCACAGTCTAAGCATTTTACATCATCATCAATTATTTCTAAATAATGTTCTTCCATACCATTGTCTAAAATATCATTGTAATAACTTGAGTTTCTGTGGAATGAATAGGTGTTTTCATCTGCATATAAAATAGTTCCTTCTGGTAAATATAGAATTACTTCCACCTCTTGATTTCTAAATTTATTTTCAAAACCTGTAGTTAAATAACCGTTTAACTTTAGTGTGTTATCTAAAAAAGTATAGCCGTAATTTATTTTTTGAGCACGTTCTTTTGCTAATTGGTAATTTTTGCCTTCTGCATTTTTTTCTATGCTTATTGAAGCTAAAGAATCTTTTGTTGATCGTACTATAAGTCTAATGTCAGAATTGTATAAAACTTTGTTGTCGTTTTCATCATATACTGGTCTAAAAATATCGCTATGTCTTCTAAGTTGTTTGCTATACATGGTATTTTTTGCCATGCTTAAACGCAATGTATCATTAGATCTAATGTTTAACTGTTTCTTTTCAGTGACACTAGCATCAAAAGCATGTTCACCTAATTGACCAATACCAATAACAGCAATTGAAATAATTGACATTAACCATAAGCCTAATAATGTAAATTTTGCAACACTACCAATAGATTTTAAATTGTTTACCAATATTTTTAATCCTAAGTAGAAAATAAAAAAGAAAGGTACACCTACAGCAAAAAATGTAATTAATGCTATTAGCCAAATTGGGCTGCCTGACGTATTTGCCATATGTGCATAATCCATCCACCAAGGGCTAAAAAACGATGAGGTTCCTAGAGAGAACATACTAATAAATAAAGCTATTAGTGTTGAAGCTCCAACTATCATTAATATAACACCAATAAATTTTGCAATTATTTTTAGAAAGAACATGCCAACATCACCTAAAGTATCAAAAAATGTTTTTGATGATGATTTTACTTTGTTTCCAACTTTGCTGTAATCACCATTTTTTACTTTATCTGTAACTTCGTCAATACTATCTTTAACATTACCAATTCCTTCTTTTACCTTCTCTTCAATATTAGTAATGTTAATAGGCTTTCCCGACATTGCCAGTTTATCTGATGTAGTTTCTGCAGCTGGCATTAAAATCCAGAATAGAATATAAATAAATATAAATGTTCCTCCAGATCCAATGGCTAAAATTATCCAAAGTAAACGCATCCAAACAGAATCTATACCTAAATAATGAGCAAGACCAGAAGCGACACCACCAACGTAAGAACTGTCTGTATCTCTAAATAGTTTTTTAGATGATGTTTTTTTGTAATGTGTTTTTTGAGGCTCATCTTCAAAAATTTCATCATCGACTAAGTAATCTTCAGGTTGACCCATAATAGATATTACATCGTCAACTTCTTTTAATCTAATAACTTGCTTGTCGTTTTGTACGCGCTCGTTAAATAATTCTGCAATACGTGCTTCTATATCAGAAATAATTTCTGAACGGCCTTGAGAGTCTGTAAATGAACGTTTTATAGCCTCAAGATAGCGTTGCAATTTTAAGTATGCATCTTCGTCTATATGGAAGAATATACCTGCTAAATTTATGTTGACTGTTTTATTCATTTTGATGTTGTTTTTTGTTCGGTTACGATATTTACTGCATTTTGTAACTCACTCCAAGTCGTGGTTAATTCTTTAAGGAATAACTTTCCTGTTTCTGTAAGACCATAATATTTTCTTGGTGGTCCAGATGTAGATTCTTCCCATCTATAATTGAGAAGTCCCGCATTTTTAAGCCTTGTAAGTAGCGGATAAATTGTACCTTCTACCACAAGCAGTTTTGCGTCTTTTAGTGTATTTAAAATTTCTGCAACATATGCATCGTCGTCTTTCAAGACGGATAATATGCAGTATTCTAATACACCTTTGCGCATTTGAGCTTTTGTGTTTTCTATCTTCATATTTTAATGAGATTAAATTTTAATAAACTGTTCATTTTTGATTGATTTGATTGATGAGTGTTATACTGAAACAAGTTCAGTAGATGTTATTTTAAAAAATTGATTGTTAATGGGTATTTGTATAACTCTCCGTCACGAGCTTTTAAGCTTGCAATGACTATAAAAACTAGTTCTAATATAAAACCAATAACAGCTAAAAAACCTAATCCACCAGTGATGTAGAGTAGTGGAGATGGTTCTCCAATATTGATATGAAAATCACCAAACCCATGAAAATCTATAAAATCAATACCATTAAAGACTTTAAAAATAAAAAAGGGTACAGATAACGTTCCTAATATTATAGTATATAGCAAAACACTTAATTGAAAATTAATGGCTTGTTTACCGTGGGTATCTATAAACTCAGATTTTTCCTTATTGGTAATCCAAAGGATAATTGGTCCAATAAAGTTTCCTAATGGAATAATAAACCTGCTAAAGGTTGATAAATGAATAAATGTAGCGATGTTTTTTTGATGATTGTTTAGCATGATTTTAAAACATATAATAGTTTCTTATACAAATATATGTCTAAAAAAAGGTATTATGTAACGCATAGTACTTGAAATTAACAAAATTTTAACAAATTGAAATGTCAATTTTTTTCGATAGCTTTGATTAAATTAATTTTAAAATGAAGTTAACACCTAGTAAAATTAACACATTCAACATTTTTAAACTGCCAGCAGTTTTTTTAATGGGTGTTAGGGTAAAATCAATTACAAATTCATCATGTAAGGTTTCAGTAAAACATAAATGGATAAATCAAAACCCATTCAAATCACTGTTTTGGGCTGTACAAGGTATGGCTGCAGAACTTACAACAGGAGCTTTAGTAATGGCTAAAATTAATGAAAGCGGTAAAAAAATCTCTATGTTGGTAACAACAAATAATGCAACATTTACTAAAAAGGCAACAGGCAGAATAACATTTGTTTGTAACGATGGCGAGTTAATAGATAAAGCGTTGCAAAAAACCATTGAAACAGGCGAAGGACAAACCATTTGGATGAAATCTGTAGGAACCAATAAAGATGGCATTGTAGTTTCAACTTTTAATTTTGAATGGAGTGTAAAGGTGAAGGGGTAAGTCGTTTGCTGTAAAGTCGTTTATTTGATTTGCAACTTAACAGCAAACAGTTAAACAACAAACAAAAAATTGTAACAAAACCATAAACAAATCAACATATAAACGAAACAACAAAATATATATAAAATGACAGCACACGAAATAGATTACAGAATATATGGAGAAGAAATGCAATACGTTGAGATTGAACTAGATCCTCAAGAAGGTGTAGTTGCAGAGTCTGGAAGTTTTATGATGATGGATGATGGTATTAAAATGGAAACCATTTTTGGTGATGGCTCACAAAAAGATTCTGGATTTTTAGGAAAGATATTTGGAGCAGGAAAGCGTATACTTACTGGAGAAAGTTTATTTATGACTGCTTTTTATAATAACCTTAGTGGTAAACGTAATGTGTCTTTTGCATCGCCTTATCCAGGAAAAATTATTCCGATAGATTTAACAGAATATAACGGAAAATTTATATGCCAAAAGGATGCATTTTTATGCGCAGCTAAAGGAGTTAGTATTGGTATTGAGTTTTCAAAAAAATTGGGTAGAGGTTTATTTGGAGGTGAAGGTTTTATTATGCAAAAGCTTGAAGGTGATGGTATGTCTTTTGTGCATGCTGGCGGAACCATGGCAAGAAAGGTATTGCAAGCAGGAGAAACCTTGCGTGTAGATACAGGATGCATTGTTGGTTTTACTCAAGATATAGATTATGACATCGAGTTTGTTGGTGGTATAAAAAATACAATTTTTGGAGGTGAAGGTTTATTTTTTGCTCGACTTGAAGGTCCTGGAGTTGTCTATGTACAATCGTTGCCATTTAGTAGATTAGCTGGTCGTGTGCTATCTGCATTACCTCGAGGTGGTAATAGTAAAGGAGAAGGTAGTATACTTGGCGGATTAGGCGATTTATTAGATGGTGATAACCGATTTTAAATAGGAATTTTTCTGTTAAAATTTTGCCTAAAAAAATAAAGGGATTGTTTTTTTTATTACATTTAGAAAACTAAAAACAAATATAGCCTATACAAAAATCTACTTTTTTTAAACCTAAAACCTAAAAATTAATATGGCAAGAGCAATGTTTGAGTACACTAAAACTGTACTTAGCAAAGTTAGTTTTGATACAAACTTGTTCTGTAAAGAGTTAGAAAAAGCACTTCAACGATTATTACCTTATGAAATTGAAGAGCTTAAGATTTATATTAAATCTTTAATATTACAGAACCCAGAATTAGACAAATGTTTAATCTATTTAAAAACATAAAAAAAGCGACCATTTGGTCGCTTTTTTTATTAGGCACTTGTTTTGGCTAAAGGACTAATGATTTCTACATTTTGAAAAGCTATTGCTCCTCTAATAATACCAGAGATTACGTTATGTAATGCATCTATAATTTGCATTTTTAATTCGCTTTTATGATATATAATACTTACTTCACGAGCAGGTGAAGGCTCGTTAAAATGATGTAAATTTGCTTTAGATTTTTCGTTTAAATCTAGCGTATGTAAATATGGTAAAAGCGTCATGCCTAAACCTTCGTTTGAGAGTTTAATTAAGGTTTCAATACTGCCACTTTCTAGCTGAAACTTATCATCTGTATGGTTTTTAAAGACTTTGCATAGATTTATAACACCATCTCTAAAGCAATGACCATCTTCAAGTAAAAGCATATCATTAATTTCTAAATCTGAAACTTCAATTTTTTTCTTTTCGTGTAAGCGATGGTCATTTGGGATATAGCCTACAAAAGGCTCATAAAATAATACGCGTTCTTTTATGTTTTCGCTTTCAAGTGGTGTTGCGGCTATTGCTGCATCTAAGTGGCCATCTGCAATCCTTGTTATAATTTCTTCTGTGGTTAACTCTTCAATTTTTAGTTTTACTTTTGGGTATTTCTTAATAAAGGCTTTTAAAAACATTGGTAAAAGTGTAGGCATTATGGTAGGTATAATTCCAATTTTAAATTCACCTCCAATAAATCCTTTTTGTTGATCTACAATATCTTGAATGCGATCAGACTCATTAACAATATTTTTTGCTTGAAGTACAATTTTTCGACCTACATCTGTTAATTCTATTGGCTTTTTGCCTCTGTCAAAAATTAATATATCTAATTCGTCTTCTAATTTTTGAATTTGTGTACTTAATGTTGGTTGTGTTACAAAGCATTTTTCTGCTGCTTTTGTAAAATTTTTATGTTCTGCTATGGCAAGAACGTAGTGTAACTGTGTTATTGTCATGATTATTCATTTAAGCTATAAAAATATAAAAACTATTTATAAAAACTATTATTTATAATGTTAATTAAAAAATATATTTGCATAACAAATATAAATACAACGTTATGATATTAAATAGTATAGGATTAGATTCTCAAAAAACAAAGTTAATTGCAAATGATTTAAATCATTTATTATCCAATTTTCAAGTTTATTACCAAAATTTAAGAGGTATTCATTGGAATATTAAAGGGAAACGTTTTTTTGACCTTCATGTTAAGTTTGAAGAACTATATAATGATGCTAATATAAAGGTTGACGAAATTGCTGAACGTATTTTAACCTTAGGAGAAACACCTTTGCACACGTTTGAAGATTTTAATAAACAAGCTAAAGTGCCTGTTGGTAAAAATATTTCTGAAGACGAAAAGGCTGTGCAATTAATAGTCGATTCAATTTCTGAATTACTAAAAATTGAGCGAGAGTTATTAGATAAAGCTGGTGATGCTAATGATGAAGGCACTAACTCTATGATGAGTGATTTTATTACTGAACAAGAAAAAACGGTTTGGATGATGAAAGCTTGGTTGGGAGAAACTATCTAACTTAAAGAAGACCTCTAGCTTTAATTTCTAGGTATTTATTAATAGTATTAATAGTAAGTTCTTCAGGAGATGTAAGTATACTTTGTATGCCATGCTTCTGAAGTTCTTTTACCATAAGGCGTTTTTCAAAAGCAAACTTTTCGGCAATAGTTTTATGGTAAATAGTTTGTAAGTCTTGAGCATCAGTTGTAATTAATGTATCTAATTCAGTGTTTTCAAAAAGAATAACAACTAACATGTGTTTTTTTGAAAGCGCTTGTAAGTATGGTAGTTGCCTTTTTAACGCGCTAATATGTTCAAAGTTTGTGTATAAAAGTAATAAGCTTCGGTGCGTAATTTTACGTTTTACTTGAGCGTATAATAAGCCGTAATCACTATCACTAAATTGTGTATTGATATTAAAAAGAGTTTCTAAAATTCTATTTAAATACGTGAGTTTATGAATTGCTGGTAAAAATGTTTCTATGGTTTTTGAAAACGTAACCATACCAACTTTATCATGTTTTTTTAAAGCTACATTGCTAAAAGCAAGTGTAGAATTTATAGCATAATCTAATAGCTTTAAACCATTAAAAGGCATTTTCATTACACGACCTGTATCAATAATAGAGTAAATGGGTTGAGATTTTTCATCCTGATATTGGTTTACCATTAATTGTGCACGTTTGGCAGTAGCTTTCCAATTTACTGTTCTAATATCGTCTCCAACGACATAATCTTTTATTTGTTCAAATTCTGTAGTATGACCAATACGTCTAATTTTTTTGAGACCTATCTCAGTTAGATGGTTACCAATAGCTAGAAAATCATATTTCTGCATTTGAATAAAAGATGGATATACAGCAACCATTTGTCTGTTTTGAAACTGATATTTACGTTTTACAATTCGTAATATTGATGAGGCATAAATATTAAGATTTCCAAAATAGTATTCGCCTCGCTCTACTGGACGAACATCATAAGTGAAATTGTGAGTTTCGTTAGGTTCTAATATTGTTTTATATGAAAAGTCACGTTTTTGAAACTGAATTGGTAGTTCGTCAATGATATCAATATGTGTTTTAAAAGGATAATTATTTGATAAAGTTATAGGAACTGGGTTTTCATCACTATTTGAAAATTTTTCAGGAAGTATTCTTCTTCCTTTTACCGCATTTTTAAAACGATAGAGTAGAAGTAAATCAACTATAAATAAAACACCAATCGTTAAGGTTAAAATCCAAGCAATTGGATATAACAACTTTATCCAAAATGACATAAGAAAGCATACAGATGCTACAGCCAAGTAGATGTAAAATTGTTTGTGTATATATAACGATTTAATAAATTTCACTTTATGAGTTTATGAGTTTATGAGTTTATGAGTTTATGAGTTTATGATGTTTTTTTATTTTGCCAACAGCCAACAGCCAACAGCCAACAGCCAACAGCCAACAGCCAACAGCTATCGCGGCACTTCAACAGATTGAACAATCATATTAATAACATTTTCTGTACTCATACCTTCCATTTCACGTTCTGGAGTTAGTATAATTCTGTGGTTTAAAACTGGAGCAACAGATTTTTTTACATCTTCAGGGATTACAAAATCACGACCACTAATAGCAGCAAAAGCTTTTGATGTATTTAATATTGCAATAGACGCTCTTGGCGAACCACCTAAATATAAATGAGGATGATTTCGTGTTTTAGAGACAATCTCAGCAATGTATTTTATGATTTTTTCTTCAACTAAAATAGATTGTGTTTTGTCTTTAAACTCAGCTAATTTGCTAGCATCTAATATCGGGTTTATGAGTGTTTGAGGTAATTTTCCTTTGCGTTGATGATGCGTTTCAATAATTTTAATTTCATCTTCAAGTGTTGGATAATCAACTTTTATTTTAAAAATAAATCTGTCTAATTGTGCTTCTGGCAATGCATAAGTTCCTTCTTGTTCTATTGGGTTTTGAGTTGCCAACACCATAAAAGGTGCTTCAAATTTATAGGTTGTTCCATCAATTGTAGCCTGACGTTCTTCCATAGTTTCAAATAACGCCGCTTGTGTTTTTGCAGGAGCTCTATTAATTTCATCAATTAAAACTATGTTTGAAAAAATAGGCCCTTTTTTAAACTCAAATTCAGAGGCTTTCATATTTAAAATAGAAGTCCCTAAAACATCACTTGGCATTAAATCTGGTGTAAACTGTATACGACTAAAATCTGTTTTTAAAACCTTTGCAAATAGTTTTGCAGTAATTGTTTTTGCAATTCCTGGAACACCTTCTATTAAAACATGGCCATCGGCTAATAAAGCTACAATAAGTAATTCTACAAACTTGTCTTGACCAACAATTACTTTTTGTAATTCTGATTTAATGTTTTCTACCGCGGTTTTTAAATCGTCTAATGGTATTCTGTTATTAAAATCTAAATCTTGGTTCTCTTTTTGCTCGTCCATAGTAATATATTATGCGTTATTATTTTTATAAGCTTCAATGCGTGTGTTTAAACGCTCAAGCTCTGTGATATTAAGGTTTTGTTTTTTGCTAAGCTGTTCTATAGTTGTAAACAACTGTTTTGTGTCCTCTATAGTATTATTACTTCTTGCAGCTAGATTTTTAATAAACTCATCATTTATAGTATTAGTACTTAAATGAAGCTGAGTTCTAATATAATCTAGAAAATGCTGAATTTTATGCTGTGCAATTTCATGGTGTTGTCCTTTTTCATAATACATATTTGCTACAGTTCTTGTAAAATCTACAGTTTGATTGCGTAATGGTTTTACAATAGGAATTGCACGTTGTTTACGTTTTCCTTCAAATAAAATATAAACAGCAACACCAATAAGCATAATGTAATATGCCCATTTTAGCTCTTTAGTGTTAAGTAAAATATATAAAGGTGAAGTGTAATATGATTTTCCAGATTTATAATGTGCATCTAAGTAAATTGGTTTTGTGCTGTCTATGTATGATAAAAGCCCAGAAGTATAATTTTGATTTGGGCTATTTAAAATAAAATAGTTAGTAAATGCCTGCGGAAACGTGCTTAGTATAATTTGACCATCACCAAAAGGTTGTTTGATGACATTTACAAATTCTTCATCAAAAAAAGTGTCACCATTAAAATTACCAACTGTACTTACAATAGAAGTGTTTAGTGTATCTATTTTTTTGAAATGATATAGATATCTGGCCTTATCAAAATCTACAATTGTAGTGTCTAGATTCTTGTTTTTAAGTTGAAACTGATAGTGATTATTAAAATTATCTAAAGTACTTATAACAGAAGTATCAAGATGCAATGTATCTAAAAGTTGGTCTTCAAAATCTGCTGAAGCTATTAAGAGTGTATTTCCGTTAGATGTCCAATCTAAAAGTGATTCTAATTCCTGTTCTCCAAAAGCAATATTATCGTTAATAAAAATGTAAGTCCCTTCATGTATAGTACCTTCATTTAAAGCCTCATATGGTGGACGTTCTAGGTTAATAATGTTTTCTTTAGAAAATATACGTTTTAATTGTTCGTAAAAAACAAGTGAGCCAAACGGAATTTTATGTTGCTTTACATAAGAGGGAAACCAATTAATATCTTTAGGTTTTGAGTACTCTAAGGCAACAATTCCTAAAATTGCAAGTGCAGTTAATATAATATATAGTTTTCCGCGTTTACTCACTGCGTTTTAATTGTTGTGTTTAAGGTTTCGAAAGACGATTTTAAAGTCTCAAATTTTAGCTCATCAATACTAAACTCGCCATACCAAACATAATCGTAAATTCTAGTAATTGTTTTGAAGCCTGTTTTTATAGTGTCTTTTTTAATTTCTGAAATATAATCGACATTGGTTTTTTGTTGTTCCCAATTAATGTGTTGTTTTTCTGCTAAAAACTTTAAGGATTGTAAATAATAATAGCGAATGGCTAATCTGAAGTTTTTCTGCTTTATAGCATCATTAATAAGCTTATTAATGTCTTCATTTTTTATGATTTGTTCGTCCTCAGTAAATTGAACAGTTCCCGGGTTTTGCTGCCCAGAAATAATAGATTTTGAATTTACTTTTAAGAAAAACTTAATGAGTAAAAAGATTAAAAAAGCGAGTAGTAGGTACGGCAAAATATTAAATATAAAGTATAAAATGCCACCAGCTTTTCCAACACCAAAAATGGCTTCAAATATTTTAGTTAAAATGTTTGCTAACCAACGTTTAATTCTTGAAAAAATAGATTCTTCTGTTTCAACTTCGGTATAATTAAATTCAGGATTTTCTTTGTAGCTTGATAAATCATCTTCACTTATGTCATGTTTTTCTAATTTAGATTCGTCGTAGTGTACCACAAGAGCATCTTGTTGTGCAAAAGACAACGTTGTAAATAAAAAAACAGCAAAAACAATTTTTAGTAAATGCATTTAGTTATCAGAATTACCTAATGTATTTATTCTTTCTAAAGTTCCAGAAAAGTGTTTTCTTTCATTTAAATTAAAATAGATAAAAGCAGAACCAACAACAACAACAATATTTAATGCATATTGAAAAAACGAACTTAAAACATTTAAAAATATATAAACGGGATCTACCAATGAGTCTAAATTTGACGGATCTACTTCGCCACTAAAAACACCCATTTTTAGCCAAGTATAAATTACTGTTGGTACAGCAATAATACTTCCAATAACACTTATTATAATATACAGTACAATTAGGGTTGCTAAAGTAATCCAGAACTCGTCTTTTATTAGTGTAAAACCTTCACTATAAGCATCTGTAGCATTCATACTTTTAAATACTAATATTGGTAATACAATTGCCATTGGCACTATAGCATAAAACACAGGTAAACAACAAATAAGCACTGCAACAAAAAGTGTTAGACCTTTTAAAAATGAAAGTCCTAAAAAACTCCAAAAGGTTTTGTTTACATTCTGCTTTATTTCATTTACATCAACCTGACCTTGGTTGTCAGTATACGACTTTATGTAAAACAGTGTAGCAGATGTAGTAAAGGTATAAGCTAATATAGCTGCAACTAAATAAAGTAAGTATGCTGCAACCATTGCTAATGGGTTTTGATAAGGAAATACGTCTGAGTTTAAATCAAAAGAAAATTGATCGCCTACAATGTAAATGTAAAATACTAAAGCAATTAAAAACAGTACAATGTATGGTCCAGCTATATTAGTTATGGTTTTTAAAAGCGGCTTAAACTCACTTCTCAAAAACGCAAAAGTATCTGCTAGTATGTCTCCAAATTCGCGCTGTTTTTTTAATTCTATAAATTTTTTCATATCAATTGTATTTGGCTTTTAATTTGATTTATTTGAGATTAAGTTCTGCTTTTTATGCAATTGTCTAGGATAAATTACATAGTAAAAAATAATTATAGATAGTGAACCTGCTATTATAAGTATAGCTAACCAATCTGGCATTTCTGTATGACGTGTTACAAAGCCTTCTAAAAAGCCTGCAATAATAAAAAAAGGTATTGTGCTTATTAAAATTTTTAAACCATTAATCACGCCACGTTTAAAAGATTCTAATCTAGTATAGGTTCCTGTAAATAGCATGCCATTACCTAAAACTAAACCAGAACATCCAGCAATAATAATTACCGAAATTTCAAAAGTACCATGAATCCAAATAGTTCTAACAGATTCCCATAACAATCCTTTTTCGTAAAAGAAGTATTGAAAGCTGCCAAGCATAATTCCGTTTTGTAGCATTATAAAAAGAGAACCAATGCCACATAAAATGCCATAAGCAAATGCCATAAGTGCAACTTTTATGTTGTTGATTGTAATTCCTAAAAACATATTAAACTCTCCCATTTTTTTATAAACAGCCATTGGATCGTTATTTTCAATGTTTTCTAAAGTCATATTTACATAGGCATCACCAAGAATTGAGCGCACAAAATCAACTTCGGTAGCAGCAGAATAAGCACCAACAATTACAAATAGAGAAAATACTAAAAATGAAACCAATAACTCACGTTGGTGGTAGTAAAATAGCAACGGAAACTCTGTTTTAAAAAACGAAATAAGTCTGTTTTTTGATTCTTTTTTTGTTTTATATATTTTTTGGTGTGCTTGAGATGCTAACTGATTAAGATAATGTTCTGTATTACTTTTTGCGTAAAATGTTTTAGCAAAACTTAAATGATCTGTAATTTCAATATAAAGATCTGATAATTCATCTGGATCTATTGTAGTATTATTTGAAAGAACGCTTTCAAATCTTAACCATTTATCTTTATTTTGCTTCACGAAAGCAGCTTCACGCATTGGGTAGAACTATTTGCTTTCAAAGAAAAGAAAATATGCAAGAATTTCAAATAGAAACCGCTCAAAATGTAGGCATTCAACAAAACGTTGCTAACCTTGGTGACAGAATGTTGGCCTATCTATTAGATAGCCTCATTATTATAGTATATATATTTATTTCATTCTTATTATTAATTTCACTTGACTTTGATCCAGGAGACTCTTGGGCGATATATTTACTACTCTCTTTACCTGCATTTTTATATTATGTATTACTAGAAACATTTTGGAATGGAAAAACAGTAGGGAAATTTGCTTTAAAAACTAGAGTGGTAAAGCTTGATGGTTCTAAACCTAGTTTTGCTAATTATTTTGTGCGTTGGCTTTTAAGAATTGTGGATGTTGTTTTAACAAGTGGTGGCGTTGCGGTATTATCTATTTTAATTAAAGGTAATGGACAACGTGTTGGAGATATTGCTGCTGGTACAACAGTTATTAGTGAAAGGTTAAAGGTGTCGTTTCAAGATACCATTTTAAAGCAGATTCCACAAGATTATAAACCAACTTATAGTCAGGTTACGCTTTTTAAAGATGATGAAATGCAGATGATTAAAAACCTGTATGATGATGCTAGACGTAAAGGACAACATAATATCATTGTATCTTTACATAATAAAATGATAGAAGTCATGCAGGTTGAACCATTGCAGAAACCAATAGATTTTGTAGATACAGTAATTAAAGACTATAATTATTATACACAAAACATGTAAGTAGAGAACCAATTTTGTGCGGCAAAATTGAGTGAGTCACTTATACTGAGCTTGTCGAAGTATTTATAGATATTTACCATACTTAATAAGAGAACCAATTTTTAAATCGAAAAAATGGGTGAATCACTTATGCTGAGCACAGTAGAAGTATCTTTTAAATATTAATTATACAATACGATTTAAAATTATGTTTTTTCAAATTATAGACATACTTGGTACTATTGCATTTGCAATTTCTGGTGTTTTAGTTGCGCTAGATAAAAAGATGGATCCATTTGGCGTTTTAATCATTGCTTTTGTAACTGCTGTTGGTGGAGGAACATTACGAGATGTTTTAATAGGGCAAACACCAGTGTCATGGATGACAAATATGACCTATGTTTATGTTATTTTTGCGGCTACAGTTTTTGCGGTTGTTTTTCGCAATAAAATAAATTACCTACGTAAATCTTTGTTTTTATTTGATACCATTGGTATTGGTTTATATACTGTTGTTGGTATAGAAAAAGGATTAGTTGCTGAATTGCATCCTATAATTTGTATTGCATTAGGAACCATGACTGCATGTTTTGGTGGCGTTATTCGTGATATTTTATGTAACGAAATTCCTGTGATTTTTAGAAAAGAAATTTATGCTACAGCGTGTATTTTAGGTGGCTTAACTTATTTTGGTTTGCGAGAGCTTCCAATTTTAAATAATTGGGTATTTGTTATTGCTGGTGCTGTGGTGATTATAGTAAGACTAATTGTTGTGAGATTTAAAATTAGTTTGCCAAGTTTGTATAAAGAATAAAAAAAGCTGTCTAAAAAGTGTCATTCTGAATGAAAATGAAGAATCTCTATAAAATCAAATTTCTAATTTTTAGATATTTGAGATTTTTCGACTTCGCTCAAAATGACAATAAAATCACTTTTTAGACAGCCTTTTTTTAAGTAAATATGTTGGGATTATAGTAAAAACAAAGCACGAATTTTAATCTATATTAAATTCGTATAGTTTTTAATTTCTTAATTATTCGTTTTGATAAAAATTCATGTAAAATGTTTTCATAATTTGTTCCTAAACCAAATAACATCTCTTTTCTTCTAGGAATAAATTTCCATAAATTATTTGAATCTTTTAATGCTAAAACTCTATCATACGAAACTATTGTAGCTATTTTATTAATGGAATCATAAGAAGCTATTCTTGATTGAAAGCTTTGTTTCCTATTGTATTTTTTAAAATGTTTTTTTCTATAGTAACCTTCATTGGTTGTAATATTTTTAGAGTTTAAATCTAACTTTATCTCACGAACCATTAAATAGTCAATAAAGCGGTAGTGCATATTTTTTAGCTTACCTAACTTAGAAATGTTTTTTGCTACCATGAAGCTCTTTGTAGATGTTTCTTTTCTATACTTTTTTAGCCCTTTTAAATAGGTTCTTGATATTTCTTTTCTGTTTTTTCCTTTAAAAAGCCTAGGATGAATTAAATATAAATATTCATCTAAATCCATTTCAATAATTGAATTAGAATATTCTTCAAAAGCAACTTCAATATCTGGTCTTTCGCTTTGAGCATATGGATACTTAAAAGTCAAGAACAGCAAATAGAAACAAAAAATCTTGATTTTCATTTATAAAAAAAATTATTGCTTTATTAATACCATATTCATTGGTAATTGATAGTTGTTAACTCTAATATTTGTAATATAATCAAGTACTTCACTTACTTTATTCGTCCAAATTAATTGCGCAGGACTCCCTAAGCTAAATTGATATTCTAATTTTAAGTCTGATGCCAATACATCATCTTCAATATTAGGCTCAGCAAAACTGGCTATATACATATTTACGTTTGATTCTGTATAAATAAATTCATCATTTTCGAAACCTTCTTCGTAGCTATTAAATCCACCAGGTATAAAACAGTCTTCACATATTGTGGTATAGGTATTGTATTGCTCAATACCATTAATTATTAATTTGAATTGGGCAGAAAGCTCATCGGCATAATTATCAAAAATTTGTTCTTGATTTATTAATTTACTAAATGTAATTTCAAAGACTAAATTGTTAGATGCATCTTCGTATTTCCAAGTCCCTAAAAATTTATTTAACACGTTATTTACGTCTTTAAAATAGGTGTCTCGTTCAGAAATATTTGACTGATCCCATTCAGTTTCTATTGGTTTAATGGTTTGTCCAAATCCTAAAAAATCAAAGAAAAATAGTATTGATAATATGAAAATATAGCGTTTCAGGCTATTGTTTAATTAATACCATATTCATTGGCATTTGGTATACATTCATATGTTGTCCTGTAGCTATTCTTTTTACTGTCCCTGTTTTATTCGTCCAAATTAATTGCGCTGGACTCCCTAAGCTAAATTGATATTCTAATTTTAAGTCTGATGAGAGCACATATCTCTCAATATTAGGCTCGGCAAAATTAGCGACATACATATTTACGTTTGGTTCTGTATAAACAAATTCATCATTTTCAAAACCTTCTTCGTAAGAGCAAAACCCTTTGGGTATAAAACAATCATTACAAAGAGTATTATATGTGTTATATTGCTCGACACCATTAATTATTAATTTGAATTGGGCAGAAAGCTCATCGGCATAATTATCAAAAATTTGTTCTTGATTTATTAATTTACTAAATGTAATTTCAAAGACTAAATTGTTAGATGTATCTTCGTATTTCCAAGTTCCTAAAAATTTATTAAGCACGTTATTTACGTCTTTAAAATAGGTGTTCCGCTCAGAAATGTTTGATTGGTCCCATTCTGTTTCAATAGGTTTTATTTGTGCATTACAAATAGTACTAATTAAAAGGAGTGTGATTATTATATAGTGTTTCATTTTATTCTTGTTTTTTAAGTTTACAAAATTTAGTAATGTTTCCATCACTATCGTATTCGGCTTTTAATAAATCTAAATAAGGAAATTCATCTGTCAAAAAATTTGTTATAGCGGTTTCATGTCCAGTATAATCGAGTGCATTAATTGGTTTAAGAATCTCAATTACTTTCTCCCATATTGTTGTTCTATTCTTTTTTCTATTATAGTTTTTAGTATTATTAACAATATTAAACACATTATTAGCTCGTAAAACGTATGTAATGCCTCCAGAGCCTCCAGAAATAATAAAATTAGTAACTTGGGTTGCTGCTACTGGATTTGTGGCATATACTTTTTTTATCATATTAATATGCTCAGCAATATCTGTACCACTTGGTACTTTACGAATTGGTTTACCATTAATATCAGCTGCAGGATGAAAATGTGCACCAACCAATGTGTTGTTTTGTAATGGAGGGAAATCTAAATTACTATCGTCAGCATCAATTGGCAATTGTTCATCAAAATTAGCATCGTTATAAGTATTTGGGTCGTTTATGTTTGCACCTGTATAAATAAAACGTTTACCATCTTCTTCTGTAGCAAAGCCCATATTGTTTTTTAAACGGTCTAATTCAGTTTTTATTTCTGGCGTGTTGGCAATTTCGGTCAAACCAGGTATGTTTTCTTGGCAATCTGGCTCGTTATCATTTGTGCCACCTTTAATAAGGATTCCGCCCATATCACCAACACAACTGCCAGTAGCATCTAATTGCAAGCAATCTTCATTCTCTGCTTGCGAACCATCATTAGGGTTGTCATTATTACCATTATCATCTGGATTGGTGTTTGGGTTGGTTGAGCTTCCGTCACTACTGCCACCACCTCCAATAGGGTTGCCATAATCGTCATATATTTGTCCAGCTGGGTCAGTAGGATTAAATCCTCCACCACCATCTTCTGGACACTCGATAAAACTTGACACTAGATAAGGCTGAGGAACAGTGTACCCTTGATTATCAAAACTACAATTTGCACCATTCTCAATATCTTTTGCAGTATGTTCGCCACTATATGGACATGTTGGTGTAATAGTTACCCATTCGTGACAAACACCATTATCACCTAGGCGTTGAAAAATTGTATTTGCCCAATCTTGATCTTGCAAAATGGTGTAAGTAACTTTATCATCTAAATTAATAAGTTCATTATTTTGTATTTGTGTTTTTTCTTCTTCAGTAATATCATATGCAACTAAGTAGGCTAAATAAGTGCCATCATTTTGTAAACTTAATAGTACATTCTCTGTTAGTCCATTTTCTTCAGCTCTGTTTACCAAAAAAGTATATGAATGATAGGCCCCATATTCAATATAATTAGCTACATCAGTGTCAATAGTGAAATCAAGCTCTGGGTTATAGACTTCTCTTAGTTGTATATTTGAATCAAAGGACATAGGTTGACGAACGATTGATTTAATTTTATCTGAGAGTGCTTTATTTTCAGAAATTGGAGGATTATCAATACGCTTAAGTGTAAAACTTGGTGAACTGCTTAAAACTGTTGAAGAGTTACTAGTATTAATATTTTCTTTTTCACAGTTAGTAAAAAAAAACAATAACTCCAAAGAGTAAAATACCTAGTTTGATATAGTTTTTGAAATGGTGTTTTCTCATAGTCACTTACTGGTTTAAATTTAACACAATTATTCTTTCTCAAAGTAAAGTATTATAATAATGCTAAACAATACGTAGTTCTACGTATATTTTGTCTTGCTATCCTAGTAAATGTGTTTCAATTAACAAACATTGCAAAAAAAGAATACTAAAAGTTGAAATAAAAAAGCCTCGTTTATCACGAGGCTTTTTAAATATAATATTATTTTTATTTATTCCTTAGGAATTGGGAATCCTCTGTCTCTCATTAATGCTTCAATTTTAGCATCACGACCTCTAAATAGTTTATAAGCTTTAGCTGGATCCATTGAGTTTCTTGGAGCAAATAAATACTTCACTAATTTATCAGCAACAGCTTTATCATAAAATCCGTCAGGAGCTTCAGCAAATGCTTCTGCTGCATCTGCAGTTAATACATCTGCCCACATATAACCATAGTATGCAGTTGCATAACCTTCACCAGAAAACACATGTCCAAAGTGAGGCGTTCTGTGACGCATTGGTAATGCTGCAGGCATTTTTAATTCTGCTAAAGTTTCACGTTCAAATTTATCAATATCGATATCTGTTGGATCTGCAAGGTGTAATTTCATATCCATTAAAGCAGATGCTAAATATTCAGTCGTTCCAAAACCTTGATTAAATGTAGATGCTTTTTTAATTTTTTCTACTAAATCTTCTGGTATTGGTTCTCCAGTTTTATTATGAACTAAAAATTGATTAATAACTTCGTCTGTAGATAACCAACGCTCTAATAACTGCGATTGAAACTCTGTATAATCACGAACGCCTCCATTTAATGTTGGGTATTTTACATTTGCAGAAAAGAAGTGTAATGCATGACCAAACTCATGGAAAAATGTGTTTGCATCATCCCAAGATACTAATACAGGCTCACCAGGAGCTGGTTTTACAAAGTTTGAATTGTTAGAAGCTAGTACATTTTTTTCGCCTTCAAAAGAGGTGTAACTTCTGTAAGTTGTTGCCCAAGCTCCAGAACGTTTTCCTTCTCTTGCAAAAGGGTCTAAATACCATAAACCAATATGTTTTCCTGTGTCTTTGTCTGTAACTTCCCAAACCTTAACATCTTCATGAAATACAGGAACTTTACCTTCTTCAATTGGTGTAAATTTATAATTGAATAAGCGTCCTGCTGTATAGAATAAAGCATCAGTTAATTTATCTAATTGTAAATACTGTTTTACTTCTTCGCTATCTAAATCGTATTTCTTTTTACGTACTTTTTCAGCATAAAATCTATAATCCCATGGTTCTATAGTAATTTTGTCGCCATTTTCGTCTGCAACTGTTTGCATATCTGCAACTTCTTCTGCCACACGACCTATAGCTGCTGGCCAAACTGCCATCATTAAATCCATAGCGTTTTTAGGGTTTTTAGCCATACGATCTTGTAATCTCCAATCGGCATAATTATCGTATCCTAAAAGGGCAACACGCTCCTTACGAAGTTTTAATATTTTTGCAATTAGCTCATTGTTATCATACTCATCACCATTATCTCCTCTAGAGTAATAATTACTCCATACTTTTTTACGTAATTCTCTTTCGGTAGAATACTTTAAAAAAGGATCCATAGACGAGCGCGTATTAGTAATAGCATATTTACCATCATGACCTTTATCTGTAGCAATTTTAGCCGCAGATTTTATAAATCCTTCAGATAAACCACCTAATTGGTCTTTTGTTAAATAGGTAACATAGTTTTCTTCATCATGTAAAACATTTGCAGAAAAATCGTTGTATAAGCTAGATAGTTCTTTGTTAATTTCTGCATAACGCTTTTTCTTTTCGGCGTCAAGATTAGCACCATTCATCTCAAAACGTTTATAAACTAAATCTAAAACACGTTGTTGGTCGGCTTCTAAAGGTTTTATTTGTGATGCATCATAAACAGTTTTAATACGTTTGAATAGTTTTTCGTTTTGAGAAATTTTTGAACTATAATCTGATAATTTAGGAGATAATTCTGTTCTAATATCTCTAAACTCTTGAGATGACATATTACTACTTAAAATACCATAATATGTAAAAACTCTATCAAGTTCTTTACCAGAACTTTCCATAGCAACAATAGTGTTTTCAAAAGTTGGATCATCTGTATTGTTAGCTATTTTTTCAATATCAGCTAATCCTAGTTCCATTCCTTTTTCTACAGCTTCTTTAATATCTGAAGCTTGCATTTTATCAAAAGCAGGAAGACCTTCATAAGGACCAGTCCATTCTTGTAGTAATACATTGTCTGTTGTCATTGCTACGTCATCTTTTTTTTCGTCTTGTTTACAGCTTGTAAACGCTATCAAAGCACATAAGCTTAAGCTGGCTACGTGTTTTGAAACATAGAGTGTTTTCATTAGTGTTTTTAGTTTTAATTTGAAAGGTCTCAAGGTATTAAAATTCTATAAAAGAATATCTTAATTAATTTATAATTTCTACCTTTTTAATATAGATGTTATGTAACGGCCACTCAGCATTATCTGTTTCTTGAGATGCAATTTTATCAACAACGTTCATGCCTTTTATAACTTTACCAAAAATGGTGTAATCACCATCTAAATGAGGTTGATTGCTTTGTGTGATAAAAAACTCATAAGGAGACGCTAGTTTATGTGGATTTTCATTTTCACTACTTGGCATACTAATAACACCGCGTTTATGCGTGTAACCTTGTCTTGTATCGTTTGGCAATAAGTAACGCCCTATTTGTTTACGTTTGTTAGCAATTTTGCGTTCGTCACTGTTACCACCTTGAATTATAAAGTTTTTAACCACACGATGAAACTGTGCACCATCAAAATACTTTTGCTTAGTTAAAAACACAAAATTTGCACGATGGTATTTTGTTTTGTTGTAGAGTAAAATATCTATGTCGCCATAATTTGTGGTAATACGAACCTTATTTTCTTTATTTTCTTTTTCATACTCTTGAAAAAATTCAACAGCATTTTTATCTGTTAAATATGGGTATTTACGTTGAGACTCTGCACGTGTTTCTTCTTGTTTTTGTTGCTCTTTTTTAATAGCTGCTGAATCTATAGCTATAGTATTGGTTTTCTTTTGAGATTGTTTATCTTCACAATTAAGAATAAAACAACAAAGACAAATTAATATAAAGGCTCTCATAAATGAATTTTGATACGTTTTTAAAATCAATATCAAAAATAGAAAATCTAGATCTTCCTGGAGAGGCTTCTCAAATTAAAATGTCGCCTCCATATCGTTTAGAACTTATGGAGCGAAATAGAGAAGCAATGAAAACAGCAAGAATGGCTGGTGTTATGGCTTTGTTTTATCCGAGTGTTACTAATGAAACGTATTTAATATTAATTTTAAGAAAAACCTATAAAGGCGTGCATTCTGCACAAGTAGGTTTTCCAGGTGGGAAGTTAGAAACAGACGATTCATCATTAGAATTTGCTGCACTTCGCGAAACCTATGAAGAAGTTGGTGTGCCTATAAAAATGATGAAGGTTTTGAAGGCAATGACACCAATGTATATTCCGCCAAGTAACTTTACAGTAAATCCTTTTTTGGGCGTTACACATACAACACCAAATTTTGTAAAACAGGATGAAGAGGTTGAAGATTTAATTGAAGTTTCGTTATCTCATTTTTTAGAAGAAAATAATGTGGTGAGTACTTCTGTAGCAACGTCTTATAAAGTAAAGGTTGATGTACCAGCATTTAAACTCAATAATCATATAGTTTGGGGAGCAACAGCTATGATGCTTAGTGAATTAAAAGACTTGTTAAAAACAGTGTTGTAAGTCGTTGATTTTTGTAGTTTTGTTGTTCTCTCAAAAAATTAAAAGTGAATGGGATTATTTAAAAGAAACCCTTTTGGACATATACTTTTTATAAAAAAATGGCTCATCAGAATTCTAGGTGCACTTACACACAGACGTTTTAGAGGTTTTAATGAATTGCAGATTGAAGGCTCAGATGTAATTAAAAACCTGCCAGATACACATGTATTATTTATATCTAATCATCAAACGTATTTTGCTGATGTGATAGCTATGTTTCATGTGTTTAATGCTAGTTTAAGTGGGCGTTTAGATAATATTAAAAATGTTGGCTACCTATGGAATCCAAAACTTAATATGTATTATGTTGCTGCTAAAGAAACTATGAAATCTGGGTTGTTGCCAAAAATTCTAGCTTATGTTGGTTCGGTAAGTATTGAGCGCACATGGAGAGCAGAAGGTAAAGATGTTAATCGCCAGGTGAAAATGAGTGATATTTCTAATATTGGTAAGGCATTAGATGATGGTTGGGTTGTTACGTTTCCGCAAGGTACAACAACACCTTTTAAGCCTATTAGAAAAGGAACAGCACATATTATTAAACGCTATAAACCTGTAGTGGTACCAATTGTTATTGATGGCTTTAGACGATCTTTTGATAAAAAAGGATTGCGTGTTAAAAAGAAAAACGTATATCAATCTTTTGAAATAAAAGAACCTTTACAAATTGATTATGAAAACGAATCGATAGCAGAAATAGTTGAAAAAATCGAATATGCTATTGAGCAACATCCATCATTTCTTAAAGTAATTCCTCAAAAAGAATTAGAAGAAAAAGAAGCGTTGAACAAAAAACGTGAGTGGTAAATTTGTAAGCTAAGATTTTTTTTTGCAAACAGCTAACAGCTATTATTTATGCTTCAAGTTTTTTAAGCTCTTTATAATTTCTATTAAGGCGCTTTAATAAAAGGCCATAAAGTAAATAATAGATGCCAAGTATAAATCCTATAAAAAGAGCAGTAGCTAAAATAATAGCTCCAATTAAAACTGCGTATTGTTTGGTTGATACTTCGCCGCTAAAATCAATACCACCTGGTATTGTAGTAAAGGCAATGTATAAACCTGTTGCAAAAATTATAGCAGCAAAAAAGAGGTTAAAAATTACATAATACTTTACAGTTTTACGTGTTTTTATAATATTGGCTATTAGAGATTTTACACTATCTGTAGCAGATATAGTTTTGTAGTTGGTATAAAATCTATAAATAAAAAATATAATTATGGGATACGTAGCATAAACCAAAATATTTACCCATTGCGGAAACACAACTTGGGATTCTATACTTGGGTTTATAAGCGCTAAAATTAAACCTAAGCTTAATTCAATAACACTTATTATAAAAATCCATTTTACAATGCTAGATGATTTTGCATGTATCATCTTATAAATTTCGTTGTAAGAAAGGACAGGAAAATGCACTTCTTTTTTCTGCCAATCTTTTTTTAATAATTCTAATTCATCCATAGTATCACGGATTTAATATTGTTCTTAATTTTGTTTTTACCCTATTCATTTTCACTCTAGCATTTACTTCAGTTATACCAAGGGTTTCACTTATTTCGCTATAATTTTTATCTTCTAGATATAAAAAAACCAAAGCTTTTTCAATATCATTTAATTGGTGTACTGCTTTATACATTAATTTTAATTGCTGTTCTTCAGTATCATCATATTCTACAGCTTTAATTTTAAATTGTACACTTTCAAATTCTTGCGTATTAATAGTTCGTTTTGATTTTCGATATAAGGTAATAGCAGTATTTAAACCAACACGATACATCCAGGTACTAAACTTTGCTTCGCCACGAAACTTAGGGTACGCTTTCCATAATTGTATTGTTATCTCTTGAAACAAATCATTATGCGCATCTTGATTATTGGTATATAATCGACATACTTTATGCACAATGTTTTGATGCTTTTCGAGCAATTCAACAAAACTATGTTCTAATTCTTTATTCAATTGTGATGGGTTAGTTACCTATATGTAGTTTATTAATTTAAAATGTTACATATGTGTTAAACATTAATTCAAAAATAGTGTTTTCAGGCGCTTAAATTGTATCTTTGTAAGTGTTATTTTAAGAGACTTTTCTTATGAATATTCCTGAATCAAAATTTCCTAGAGTTGTTATTGTTGGTGGTGGATTTGCTGGTGTTAATCTTGCAAAAACATTAGCAAATAAAGATGTACAAGTCGTTATGTTAGATAAACATAACTATCATACATTTCAACCCTTATTATATCAAGTATCTAGCTCAGGTTTAGAACCAGACTCAATTGCTTACCCACTTAGAAAAATAATTAAAAAGCATAAAAATTCTTTTTTTCGTTTAGCAGAAGTTGAGCAAATCAATCCTGAAACAAATGAAATAAAAACGAGTATTGGTAATTTAAGATATGATTACCTCGTAATAGCAACAGGAACAAAAACTAATTATTTTGGTAATTCTGCTATCGAGAATAATAGTATGCCAATGAAAAGTGTTCCGCAGGCATTAAATATTAGAAGTTTAATACTTCAGAATTTTGAAAAAGCTGCAATAGCAAAAACAAAAGAAGAACGTAACTCTTATTTAAACTTCGTGATAGTTGGTGGCGGTCCAACAGGTGTAGAGTTAGCTGGTGCAATAGCAGAATTAAAAAACCATATATTGCCTAGAGATTATCATGATTTAAACCCAGATGATATGCAAATTCATTTGTTAGAAGGCAATAACCGAGTATTGCCTCCAATGAGTGAACATGCTTCAAAAAAAGCTGAAGAGTTTTTAAAAGCTTTAGGTGTGCAAGTACATTGTAATACTTTTGTTAAGGATTATGATGGAAAAATAGTAGCTACAAATTCTAGTTTAGTAATGCAATCTGAAACTTTAATTTGGGCGGCAGGCGTTACTGGAGCTCCTGTAAAAGGTCTGCAAGCAAATGCTTTAATAGCACAAGCAAATCGTTATAAAGTAAATCGTTTTAACCAAATTGAAGGTTATGATAATATATTTGCGCTTGGAGACATTGCATTAATGGAAACAGAAAAGTATCCTAAAGGACATCCACAAGTAGCACAACCTGCAATTCAGCAAGGGCAACTTTTAGGTAAAAACTTAATTAAACTTATTAAGGGCAAAGCATTAAAACCTTTTACATATTATGATAAAGGCTCTATGGCAACTATTGGTCGTAATAAAGCTGTTGTAGACTTAAAACATTATAAATTTGGTGGTTTTTTTGCTTGGTTTATTTGGATGTTTATTCACCTTATGTCTTTGGTAGGTTTTAGAAATCGGGTGATTGTATTATTTAATTGGACCTACAATTATATAAATTTCGATAAAGCAGCTCGACTCATTATTAGACCTTTTAAAAAGTAGTTTTGGCGTTACCTCTCGTTGCACTCAAGGTCAGGCTGTTCATTATATCTTTTTAATTAAAAACTTTTCGTTTTGCTCAGCAAGCTATCTTCTTACAAAATATATTTTGAGCTCGATAATGCTCAAAGAGACAATTAAAAAGGATGCCATTTCCATCCTTAACGCGGAGATTCACTAAGTTTCAAAATTCCAATAACAATAAAATATTGAGCCAAAGCATAAGTTAGCATAATAGTAATATTGCTATAAGCTAAAGATTGGTAGAATTTATTTAAAGCTAAAAGACTATCAGACATCATAAATAAAACGGCTCCTAAAAACACAAAATTATAGCTTGAAGTATTTACTTCACTTTTTCTTAAAAAGGCAGTAGTTGCCATAGATAAAATAATAATCATATACACAATAACAGGAATGAGCATATCTCCTAAACCGTCTTTTAGTAAATAAAATAGCCCAGCAGCATAAATGAGTAACAAGCCAACAAAACCTATTGGGTTTTTATTTTTGTTTCTATGTTTTAAAAACACAAATGCATACATAAGATGCGCAATTAAAAAGGATACCAAACCAAGCATAAAATAGTTGGGAGAATGCTCAACAAACATTAACAGAATATCGCCAATTACAGAGAAAATTAAAGCCAAAGCTGTTGTCAATCGTAATCTGTTATTTAAATGTTGGCTTTGTTTCCAAAAAAATATAAGTAACGAAACAACTATTGCGGGTTTAGTAATATAATGTAGTTGTGAGAGGTTAGTACTGCTATCAAAAATTAGTTCAGCTAAAACGATTAAAAAGAAAATAATACTAAAGGGTTTTATGTGTTTTATTGACATAGAAATAATACTAATTGTGCATAATGTATCAAATATATTCAATTCGTCAGTCATTTTTAACAATTCGGTTAAATAGAATTTATTTAAAAGGTTTTCTAAGTCAAATTTGCGCTATCAACATGTGCTGAACTTGTTTCAGTATCAAAAACAACAGTTTTAAATTACTAGCCAAATGAAAAATTTATTATCCTTTTTAATCTTATCTATAGTTACAACATCCATTGCACAAACATCTATTAACGGAAAAGTAGTCGATGCGCAAAACCAACCATTGGTAGGCGCAAATGTATACTTAGATGGTACTTACGATGGCGCAACAACAAACGATTTAGGTGAGTTTTTATTCTCAACAGAAGAAGTAGGTACGCAAGCATTAGTGATTTCTTTTTTGTCATATGAAACTAAAACGATTACAAATGATGTTTCGCAGTTAACAAATTTGCAAATTAAGTTAAGAGAAGATGTAGATGCATTAGATACTGTTGTAATTTCTGCAGGTACATTTGAAGCAAATGATAATAGTAAAGTCTCAGTTTTAAAACCTTTAGATGTGGTAACCACAGCAAGTGCTTTAGGCGATTTTGTTGGCGCATTGCAAACACTTCCTGGTACATCAACAGTAGCAGAAGATGGGCGTTTATTTGTAAGAGGTGGCGCTGCTGATGAAACACAAATCTTTATTGATGGCATTCGAGTATTTACACCTTATGCACCAACAGCAAACAACACACCAACACGAGGTCGCTATTCACCATTTTTATTTGATGGAATTACGTTCTCAACTGGAGGTTACTCTGCTGAGTATGGTAATGCTTTATCTAGTGTGTTACTTTTAAATACAATTGATGAACCAACACAAGAAAAAACAGATATAGGAATAATGACTGTTGGAGGAAGTTTAGGTCATACAGAAAAATGGAATAAAACCTCATTAAGTGTTAATGCATCATATATAAACTTAGCACCTTATAATGCTTTGTTTCCTGATAGAAACGATTGGGAGACACCATATAGAGGTGCTCAAGGTGAAGCTGTATTTAGACAGAAGTTGAATTCTGGAATGCTTAAATTTTATGCAGCTTTTGATTCAGGAGATTTTGAACTTACTCAAGAAGATATTAATGACCCTAATGGCGCACATTTTAAGTTAAATAACAGTAACTTTTATGCAAATACATCTTACCAAGGTGTTTTAAATAACAATTGGGCGTTGCAAACAGGTTTGAGTTATACAATAGCAAATACTAAAGTTGGATTTGATGAAAGCAATGTTAAGGATAAAGAAAACTCTGCACATGTTAAGTTAAAGCTTAAAAAGAGATTCAGTAGTAGATTTAAACTTAATTTTGGAGCCGAACATTTTACAACTAAGTTTGATGAAAATTTTACTGAAGATAATTTGGATGTGTCTTATGGTTTTGCAAACTCTATAAGTGCAGCATTTGTAGAGTCAGATTTAATATTTAGTAAAAAACTAGCTTTTAAAGTAGGTCTAAGATCTGATTATTATAATTTATCTAGCGACTTTAAAATTGCACCTAGAGTTTCAGTTGCGTATAAAACTTCAAAAAATGGGCAGCTATCATTAGCATATGGTAACTTTTATCAGAATGCACCTAATACAACATTAAAGTTTAATTCAGAGGTTGAAGCGCAAAGTACATCACATTATATTATGAACTATCAGTATGTCAATAATGGTAGATTATTTAGAGCAGAAGTATATAAGAAAAACTATGATAACTTAGTTAAGTTTGATTCAGACTTTGAAAGTTTTGATGCTAACTACACAAATAATGGAGATGGATATTCTCAAGGTTTAGATTTGTTTTGGAGAGATAATAAGAGCATTAAAAATACCGATTATTGGTTAAGCTATTCATATTTAGATACCGAACGTGATTATAGAAATTATCCAGAAAAAGCAAGACCAAATTTTGCTAATACACATAATTTTTCTGCCGTTGCAAAGTATTGGATAGATGACTGGAAAAGCCAAGTCGGGTTTAGCTATAACTTTGCATCCGGACGTTCTTATACTAACCCCAATACAACTGGTTTTTTAAACGAAAAAACAAAAAGTTATAATAGTATTAGTCTTAATTGGGCTTATTTATTAAGTCCTCAAAAAATTCTATACCTATCTGTAAATAATGTTTTAGGGTTTAAAAATATAAATGGTTATCAGTATGCAAATTCGCCAGATATAAATGGTAATTTTGCTAGACAAACCTTGCAACCTGCAGCAGATCAATTTTTCTTTGTAGGGTTCTTTTGGACTATTAGCGAAGACGGTAAAGATAATCAGCTAGACAATCTATAATATAGCGATTATTAGCAGATTTTAAAATGATAATTATCATAGGAATAGTTTAATGTTTATTCTAATTTAAGGTAATAAACGCTTAATTATCATGGAATTAAAAAAGAACCCAAATATGGATATTGGTAGAAATAGCAGCCTTTATTTTGCAATTGGCTTAAATTTAATGTTGTTATTTACTTGGCAAATGTTGGAGTATAAAACTTACAACAAAAAAGAAGTTGCTTTAGAGACTTTAAATATTAATAAAATTATTGAAGATGATATTCCGATAGTAAACTTTGAAGCACCGCCACCACCGCCACCATCTCCAGTTGTTGTGCAAACTATTGTTATTGTTGAGGATCTTGAAGATGTTGAAGAAACAATTATAGAAAGTAGCGAAACTGGTCAAGATGAAGCTATTGAAGAATATATTGCAAAAGTAGAAGAAGTAGAAGTAGAAGAAGTCGAGGAATATGTTGAAATTCCGTTTGCAGCACTTGAGAGTGTGCCAATTTTTCCTGGATGTGAAGGCGGTACAAAAACAGAGGTTAAAAAATGCTTTCAGCAAAAGATACAAGAGCATGTTGCCAAAAATTTTAACTACCCAGAATCGGCATTAGAGATGGGAATTTATGGTAAGGTATATGTGTTATTTCTAATAGATAGTAATGGAGTGGTTTCAAGAATAAAATCTAGAGGACCAGATAAAGTATTAGAAAAAGAAGCAGAACGCATTATAAAACTATTGCCTAAAATGATACCTGGAAAACAACGCGGTAAACCTGTTAACGTTCCGTATAGTATACCAATAAATTTTCAAATTAAAAGTTGAGTTTAGTATTATAATTATCAGATAGATTTAGCGTGTATTATTTTAGAACAAATGCTAAGTATTTTTAAGAGTGTTTTAAAAAACCAATTCTCATTAAATAGATAGCTTTTTTGAATTTAAGACTTAAAATCTCTCCAATTTTAATGAATTACTAATCATTTTAACAGACGAGATTTTGAAGATATACTTTTTAAACATAAATTTATATAAAAATTTATGTCATGAAAAAATCTTACAAGTACTTTGGTGTTTTATTTATAGCAGTTTTATTTTTTAATTGTAGTGGTAGTGATGATGATGGAGGAACACCTATCAATCCAGGGCGAACTGAAGCAGATGTAAGAGTCGATTTTCAAAATTTAGTAGTTAATACTGGAATTAATGATTTTACTTTAGAATCAAATAATGAAAACTTTTTTTGGGATTTTAGAATAATAGCGCCAGTAGGTGCAAGTTCTACAAATAAAAGGCCTTTAATAATAAGTTTGCATGGTGATGCAACTACAGTGTCTGAAGCCTATAAAGCGACTGCTTGTTTAGCAGAACCTGGATTAGACGGATTAGGAGCATATATTATAAGTCCGAGTAGTAAAGGATTTCTTTGGTTTGATGCACCAAATCAAAATCAAATTTTGGCATTAGTCGATTTAGCGAGTAGTTATTTATCTGTTGATACAAATAAAATTGCTATTACTGGATATAGCGATGGAGGAAATGGAAGCTGGTTTTTTGCTCAATTTTACCCTAGTTTATTCTCTGCATCTATACCAATGGCTAGCTCGTATAACCCTATAAATAATGTTGGAGTTGTGCAACAAATAACAATACCAATGCGTGTTATTCATGGGTCTGACGATGCGTTGTTTCCAATTGCTACAACCGAAGGCTATGTAAATGATTCAAATGCAGCGGGTTCTAATATAGAGTTTGTCACCGCGACAGGCTTGGGTCATCTTGAACCGTGTAATTATGTGCCATACTTACTAAGTGCTTCATCTTGGTTAGAAGAAGAAGTATGGAATTAATAAAACTTTAGTTTTTTAAAGAAACTTTGCTAACTTCTCTCTTTTTTTAAGTGGCAAGGCTTCATTTTTTAGGACTAATTTTAGTAAGTTGTTATTTTTATTTTTTGCGTAAAGTAAATTAAAAAATTCCCAGGTTGTTATACTATTATTGGCACGTTCAATAAGGGTTATGGTATCTCCTTTAGAAACTAAACCTTCTTTTAAAACACGAACATAGGTTCCTGGATAGCCATGTGCTATAAATTGACTTAAAACCTCTTGTGAGCCAAACTTAACCCCAAATTTAAAACATGGTTCTCTAGGCTGCGTAATCTGAACCAGAGCATTACCCAATTTGTATATGTCTCCAATATAAATTTGTGTTTCGTCTAAACCAGATATTGTGAGGTTTTCGCCAAACATTCCATAATGCCAATCTAGGTTTGGATATAAATTTTTCCAATACGGATATTGGTCTGCAGAAAACAAATAGCATGCTTTATAAATGCCGCCATGTACTTTTCTGTCTGAAACTTCATCACCTTTTACGTTTTCTTTATCTAAATAAATTGGCTTGTTTGTTGGTTCTTTATTTATGCCAGTAGTAACTTTTTTTCCATTCCATAAAAAAGAAGTTGGCTTAGTTGCGATGTTTGTGGAAAGAATTTTCATAAAGTAAAAATAAACTAAATCTCTTTACGTTACATTATAGTGACAAGACTGAAAATAAGTTTGAAGGTTAAACTTTCGGTTTTCGAATTTTTCAATTAAAATTTTAAAATGCCTAATTCTATCAATTCTAAATGCTCTGTAATCATTTCGTAAATGACACCATGCAATTAAAATCCATTTTTTTTGTGTAGAGTATAAAGCATAAGGCTCTATCTTTCTGTAAATAGCTTTAGAGTCATCTACTTTTTGATAATTGATTTCAACATAACTAAAGTTGGTAATTGCAAGTTGTATTTCTGAAAGTATATTACTTGAAAGATTTTCATAATGATAATCAAAAACATGAATATTTTTATCTAACAATTCACTTTTCTCTTGAATTGAGGTTCTAAATACCGACTTAATTTTAGTGAGTGCTTCTTTAAAGTCTTTTAAAAAAGACATATCATTGGTTTGTTTTACTAAATGCTGTGCCGTGATTAATGCATTTGCTTGTTTTTCAGTAAATTGAATAGGAGCAATAGTGTAGCCATCCATTAGAGAATAACCTCTACCTTCAATTGTGGTTACAGGAACTCCTGCATCTTCTAATTTTCTAATATCCCTATATATGGTTCTTACACTAACATTAAACTTACTAGCTAACTCGTTAGCAGTTATAAGGCGCTTAGATTTTAATAGCGTTAGTATTGATATGAGCCTTGATAATTGTGACATAAAACAAAGATAGCGAACAGCATTGTAATTCGCTATCTTATCATTTTTTGATTGATATTATTACATATAAGAATGTAAAGCAATACGGTTGCCTTCAGTATCAATGAATTGAGCTATATAACCAAACTCACCAATATCAGTTTTTGGCATAATAATTTTACCGCCTTGAGGTTCAACTTTATTTAAAGCTGTATTTAGGTTTTCGCCTCCATTTAAATAAATGGTAGCGCCATCTGTAGTTGGGTTTTGTCCTTCGGCTTCAATAATAGCACCACCAACTCCGTTATTGTCTTCATCATAAGAAAACATTCCATATTTTGTGTTTTGTTCAGGCATATGATGGTCTTTTATTTTTGTACCCATAACAGTTTCATAAAATTGTTTTGCTCTGTTGTAGTTGTTTACTGGAATCTCAAACCAGTTGACTGCGTTTTTCATTTTAATTGATTTTATTGTTAAACTTAGTGCAAAGATATTTGAGCTAGTGACATAATATGTCAGAGGTGGTTTTTATAAACAAAAAAAAGCGCATGTTGTAAAACATGCGCTTTTAAGCTATTAATCAAAGGGATTATAATAGTATTTTACTTATCTCAGTGATAACACAAAGATAGATAGGATGTGTTTTTAAAAAATTGATGTATGATAATAAATTTAGTTAATAGACAATTCTTTTCTAATTCTGCTTAAACTTTCTGTAGTGATTCCTAAGTAAGAAGCAATATGATAATTTTTTATAGATTTCTCAATGTTAGGATACGTTTTAATAAAATTGATATAACGTTTTGATGCTGGTTGAGATAGACTTGATAAAATTCTTTCTTGAAAAGCAGCAAAAGCACGCTCTAGTTTTTTTCTAAAAAAAGATTCTATTCTTGGAATTTTGGTGTACAAATACTCTTTATGTTCTTTAGTTAATCTATATAAAGTTGCATTTTTTAGAACTTCAATATTCATAATAGCTTTTGAAGTAGAGAAGAATGCAGTGTAATCACTCATCCACCAATCTTTAATACCAAATTGAACTGTGTATTCTCGCCCATGGTTATCAATATGGTAGGACCTTAAACAGCCTTCTAGTATATAATATTGTTTGTCAACATAATCTCCTGCTTTAAGTAATACAGTTCCTTTTTTATAAACTTCTTTGAAGAAAACAGACTCAATAATTTTAATTTCTTCATTAGAGAATGAAAGACCTTTAAAAATTTCTTTGATTATAGAATTATCTGATTGCACTTTAATTTAGATTGATTTTCTTAAATTACATAAAACTATTTAAATGAGCATGTTACAATCGGTATTCTCTTTAAAAATTAGATAATCTGTTTTAATTAATAAAAAACCACCTTGAATTAACAAAGTGGTTTTTTATTAATTAAAACAGATGCCTAAGTTTAATCTCCACTAAAAGCGTAATAGGCTTCAAAATCCATATCGTCTTCAGCTGTTAATTCTACTTTAGATTTTGAATTACTCTTACTTTGATTTTTCTTGTTTTCTTGAGCTTTCTTAAAAGTTTTATTAACTCCAGATGTTCCAATATTTGGATTTTTTATATCCGCGTTATGATTTGGTTTTTTCATTTTTGTCATAGCTTGTTTACTTTATCATTTCGTAGCTACGCTTAATAAAGTTTGTTAGCTCTTCACCTTTTAATAAACCTTGAGAAAGTCGTGCTAAATCTAGACTTTGGTTTATTAAACGTTCCTGTTTTTTCTTTGTTTTTGTGTTTAAAATTTCACCAACCAATTCGGAGTTTGTGTTTACAATAAGGTTATACATTTCTGGCATGTTACCCATTCCAAACATTCCGCCGCCGCCAGTTTGTTGCATCTCTTTCATACGGCGCATAAACTCTGGTTGTGTAATAATAAATGGAGAAGCTTCACTATCCATCGCTTCTAATTGTACCATAAATTTATCTGAAGGTACAACGTCTTTCAATAATTCATCTAAAGATTTCTTTTGGTCTTCATCTAATTTAGAAATCGTTGTTTCGTCTTTCTTAATTAAATTATCAATATGATCACCATCTACACGAGCAAACGTGATATTTTCTTTAGTGGTTTCTAATTTTTGAATTAAATGCGATACAATAGGAGAATCTAATAATAAAACCTCGTAACCTTTAGCTTTTGCAGATTCTATGTAAGAGTGTTGTTCATCTTTATTAGATGCATAAAGAATTACTAATTTATCGTCTTTATCGGTTTGGTTTGCTTTTATTTTATTAAATAGCTCTTCGTAGGTATAATACTTACCATCTACTGTTGGATATAATGCAAAAGCATCTGCTTTTTCGAAGAATTTTTCTTCAGATAACATACCATATTCAATCACGATTTTTATATCATCCCATTTTGCTTCAAAATCTTCTCTGTTATTATTGAATAATGATTTTAATTTATCTGCTACTTTACGTGTGATGTAAGATGAAATCTTTTTAACAGCGCCATCAGCTTGAAGATATGAACGAGATACATTTAAAGGAATGTCTGGCGAGTCAATAACACCACGTAACATTGTTAAAAACTCAGGAACAATACCTTCTACATTATCTGTTACAAACACTTGGTTTTGGTAAAGTTGAATTTTATCTTTTTGAATGTTTAAATCATTCGTCATTTTTGGGAAATATAAAATCCCTGTTAAGTTGAACGGATAATCTACATTTAAATGTATGTTGAATAAAGGCTCTTCAAATTGCGTAGGATACAGTTCTCTATAGAAGTCTTTATAGTTTTGATCTTCTAAATCTGCTGGTTGTTTAGTCCAAGCTGGATTTGGATTATTTATGATATTATCTACAGTAATTTGTTTGTGAGGCTCAGTAGTTTCTTTACCATCTTTATCTGTAGTTGTTTCTGGGGTAAAATCTGGATCGTTTACGTCTTTAGTACCAAACTTAATTGGTACAGGCATAAACTTGTTATACTTTAATAGTAATTCGCGTATTCTTGCGTCTTCTAGAAACTCTGTAGAGTCTTCAGCTATATGAAGAATAATTTCTGTGCCTCTATCTGTTTTATTAGAAGCCTCTAAAGTAAATTCTGGTGAGCCATCACAGGTCCAATGTGCAGCTGGTTCATCTTTATGAGACTTAGTAATAATCTCAACTTTTTCTGCAACCATAAATGCAGAGTAAAAACCAAGACCAAAATGACCAATAATGCCAGAGTCTTTTGCAGAATCTTTGTATTTGTCTAAAAACTCTTCAGCTCCAGAAAATGCCACTTGATTGATGTATTTTTCAACTTCGTCAGCTGTCATTCCTAAACCTTGATCTATAATATGAAGTTTTTTCCCTTCTTTATCAATCTTAACTTCTATTTGCGGATTACCGTAATCTGCTTTAGATTCTCCAATATTGGTTAAATGTTTTAGTTTTAAAGTAGCATCAGTTCCGTTACTAATTAACTCACGTAAAAAGATTTCGTGATCGCTATATAAGAATTTTTTAATGAGAGGAAAGATATTCTCTACCGATACATTAATATTTCCTTTTGTCATGATATATGTGTTTTATTATGATTGTTATAATGATGGATTTAAGACAAAAAAAGTACCAAGAGTTAAAATGTGACAAACTGACATTTTATTAAAACTATAATTTGTAATTTTATCTTTCTTTTTAAAATAAAACTATGTACAATTCAAAAATAATAGGCTTAGGAAAGTATGTTCCTGATAATGTGGTTACCAATGACGATTTGTCTAAGTTTATGGATACTAATGACGAGTGGATTCAAGAACGAACAGGAATAAAAGAGCGTCGTTGGATTAAAGACGGCACAGATGATACTTCTGCGGTAATGGGAGCAAAAGCTTCACGTATAGCAATTGAAAGAGCCGGATTAACTAAAGATGATATAGATTTTATTGTATTTGCAACCATGACACCAGATTATTATTTCCCTGGTTGCGGTGTTCAAATTCAAGATATGTTAGACATGCCAACAATTGGAGCTATTGATATTAGAAACCAATGTTCTGGTTTTGTGTACGCGCTTTCTGTTGCAGACCAATTTATTAAAACAGGAATGTATAAAAATGTACTGGTAGTTGGTGCAGAATACCATAGTAACGGACTTGATAAAACAACAAGAGGACGTGGCGTTACCGTTATTTTTGGTGATGGCGCAGGTGCTTGCGTATTATCGAGAGAAGAAGATACTAAAAAGGGCGTTTTATCTACACACTTGCATAGTCAAGGTAAATATGCAGATAAGTTAATTGTAGAATCACCTAGTATTAAACATTGGGTTCCTGAAATTTTAGAAGGAGGAGAAGAAGATTTGTCTTATTTCCCATATATGGATGGTCAGTTTGTGTTTAAAAATGCGGTTGTTCGTTTTAGTGAAGTGATTATGGAAGGTTTGTTGAAAAATGGACTTGAAAAAGACGATATAGACATGCTCATACCACATCAGGCTAATTTGCGTATTGCACAATTTATTCAGAAAAAGTTTGCTTTAAGAGATGATCAAGTATTTAATAACATAATGACTTATGGTAATACAACTGCCGCTTCGGTTATTATTGCACTTACAGAAGCATGGGAAGAACAAAAAATTAAAGAAGATGATACTGTTGTGTTAGCTGCTTTTGGTAGTGGGTTTACTTGGGCAAGTGCTATTATTAAATGGTAGCCTAAATAATTTAAGGACACATTAAAATATTAGAAAATAAAATTTATTGAAACTACCTGATAAATCATTGTTTTTATAATGCTACTTCTTTCTGTTTTTCTTTTTATGGTTAAAAACAAAAAAAGATAAGGTATCTAATTGGGGTTGTGGAGTTTGTCTATTGTAAAGACTATTTTCGTACATAAAAAAAACCCGAAACAAAAAATGCTCCGGATTTTTTCTGCTATTAATCAACCTTTAACTAACACTAAAACTATAAAAGAGTGAATCTCTATAGGTGATTAACTTTAAACTTATCACTATATATAGACGTAAAAAGTTGTTTTTTATTTCATCAACACATAGTTTTAACTATCAATTAACATTTAAATAAATAACCCAAAGTAGAAACTTTGAGCTTTATGCTATTAATCAATTTCCTAAATATTTTGCTAAAGTTGATGGCTAATTCAAATAACAAAATTGTTATGGACTTATTAAGTCGTACTTAAAATAAACACATTACATTGATTATCAAACTTTAACAGTTTTTAATAAAATAAAAGCCCAAAACATAATTGCTTCGGGCTTTCTTATTTAATAACCAAACATTAACACTAACCATCAACTATTTATGAAGGGCTATTAAACTTTATTTTAAATGAATCCGCCGCTTCCAGATTTTTCATTTTTATCTCTGTTTTTACGCTTTAAAGCTCGGTATTTGCCGCCACCAAAACGGTAAGATAAATTAACGTTCCACGAATTACTTTCCCAGTTAAACTCACCAACAGATGGATAAGGCGATATGCCATTAAATTCAAATTTCATAGTGTTAAAAATGTCACTATAGTTAAAACTAAATGTAGCTCTATTATCTTCTAAGAAACTATAACGCATTCCTGTATTTACAAAGTACATAGGTTTTCTTTTAAATTGAATACCTTGTTCTTCGCCACGATACATTGCAAATACAGAAAAACTTAGTTTTTTTGAAGCTTTAAAATTGTTAAATACTCTAAAGTTCCAAACCACATTTTCTACTTCGCTTTTACTTGTTCTAATATCTGCAACAGTTGCGTTTTGAGGGTCTACAGCATCAATAAATTCTGTGATTCCTGTTTGAGTTTGTGAGTATAAGTCAAAACTTGCATTAAAACTCCACCATTTTGTTGGTCTGTAGTTACTAGATAATTCTATACCATAAGCAGTAGTATTATCAAAGTTATCATAAGATAAAATAGCATTTGCGGCAGATACATCTGTGCGATCGATAAACACAACTCTACTGATATTATCTTCAACTAATCTATAAAATACGCCAGCAGTTAAGCTTCCTTTTCCTAATTGTCTCGTATAGTTTGTTTCAATAGAATTAGTGAATTGAGGTTTTAATTCTGAATTTCCAAAAGACGATACTCTTGGTGTGCTCCATTCTCTAATAGGATTTACTTGTTGTAAACCAGGTCTGTCTACACGACGACTAAAACTTAATTGGTACGAATTTTTATCTGAAGGATTATATGTTAAAAAAGCTGAAGGATAAACTTGAAAGTAATCATTTTCAAAAGGAATTAATTCAGTTTCAGTAGCACTAGTTTTAAGCGCATCTGCTTTTACATTAACTTGCTCAAAACGTGCTCCAAATTGGTAACTCCACTTATCTAGCTTTTTACCATAAGTTGCATAGGCTGAGTAAATATCTCTATTATAATCAAAATCTGTACTTGGTGTTGGAATTATATTTGCATCACTATCAAAAGTAAAACCTGTTGAGTTATAATCTACTACTGTATTAAATAAACGTGCTTCAAAACCAACTTCTAGCTTAGTTTTTTCATCTAATGGGTTTACATAATCAACATTTATAGTGGTTTGGTCTCTTTCTGTATCTACCAAATCTCTATAGTTTGGAGGAAAACTAAAATTAACAAAGTTGAAATTTGCGTCTTCATCTTGATTAAAGGTGTTGTAATCTATTTCTACATCTAAGGTTTCATCTTCTTTAGTAAAGTTATGTTTATATGCTAAATTATATTGAGATGAGTTATTCTTAGAGTCATTACTGAAAAGTTGCCATTGTGCTGATCTGTTAGGAAAACTTACACGCGTATTACCAAAACCGTCACCTTCAAATATGTTTTGGTTTGTGAAAAACGAAATGGTGTTTGTATCATTCATATAGAAATCAACACCAGCTTTTATTAGGTGTGATTTATTATTGTTTCCAAATTTAAAATCTTGTCTTGAATCATCATCTAATCTATTGATGTTTCCAAAATTGTCATATTTACCAATATTGTTTCCGTAGTTACCATAAAAATTAAATTTACCGTTACGGTAGTTCATATCTACTGAACTATTAAATTTGGCGAAAATCTCTTTAGTTAAACCAAGATTAATATTTCCGTTAAAACCAAGCTTAGTATTTTTATGAAGCTTGATGTTTATAATACCACTCATGCCTTCTGGATTGTATTTTGCAGATGGATTGGTGATTAACTCAATTTGTTTTATTGAAGTAGAAGGAATCTGCTTTAATAATTGAGCAATTGGTACATTAGAGAGTTTTCCATCTACCATTACACGAACATTTTCATTACCACGAAGACTAATGTTTCCTGTTTGTTGGTCTACATTAACAGATGGTATGTTGTTCATTATATCACTAGCTGTAGCTCCAGCAGTGGTTAAATCTTTTCCAACATTAATAACTTTACGGTCAATTTTTTGTTGAATTGTAGTGACTTCTGCAACAACCGTTACTTCATCTAAACTTTCAATATCTTCTTCTAATTTAATATCCCCAAGTTTAATTTTATAATTGCCTTTACCAATAGAGATGGTTTTGTTAACCGTTTTATATCCAATGTATTGAATGCTTACGGTTGACGAACCTTGTGGAATTTTTTTAATTTCAAATGTGCCGTCATCTCCCGTAATACCACCAGTTATGGTTGTATTTGTAGCATCTTTAATTACAATTGTAACATACGGAAGTGGCTGGTTTAGCGCCGTATCAATAACTCTTCCAGAAACGGTTCCTTCTTTAGAGCTTGTGTCTGCAGTTGGGTTTGCGTACATAAATGCAGAAAATAGCATCACATACAAATAAATAAATTTGTTCATTTTTTTGATTGATTAATTGATGTTTTTAATAGGTTGTTATTACATAGACGCTTACTTTTAATTTGTGTTACTTATTTTAACATTAGTTAACACCTTTTTAACACTTGTAATAAACTAGGGTAAAATTATAAACAGATTGTTATAACATTTTGCCAATTAACTTAAAAATAACATATGACTAAAAAGACACTTGTTTTTGGAGCTTCATTAAAGCCAAATAGCTATTCTAATTTGGCAATACGCAGACTGGTTACCTTTGGAAGTGAAGTTGTAGCTTACGGATTAAAACAAGGGATAATTGCCAATGTAGGTATAGATGTAGAACTAAAGTTTTATAAAAATATTGATACAGTAACATTATATCTTAATCCAGAAAATCAAAAAGAGTACTATAATTACATTATTGGCTTAAAACCTAAGCGTGTGATTTTTAATCCTGGAACAGAAAACCCAGAGTTTTATAGAATGTTAAACAAAAATAATATCGAATTTGAGGTTGCCTGTACTTTAGTTTTGCTGTCTACAAATCAGTATTAAGGTTCTTTTTTGAAATAAGTAACAATCCAATAAAAGTGATTAGACCGTTTAATGGTAGTATTTCCCAATGAAATTGGTATTTTCCAATTACACTTTCTGGTAAATATGTAATGCCAAAACTTATAAGTAATGCTACCAATGCAACAATCCAAGCATAGTTATCTTTTATAGAACGTTTAGTTAAAATACCAAAAGCAAATAACCCTAATAAAGGACCATAAGTAAACGTGGCAAATTTAAATAGGTTTCCAACAACATTTCCGTCAAGACTATTAAAGAGTATCACAACAAATATTAGTAAAATAGAAACCGCAACATGTACTTTTTTGCGAAGCGGTTTTTGATCTTCTTTAGGCTTTTTTTCTATGTTTAAAAAATCTACCGAAAACGAAGTGGTTAATGAGGTTAAAGCACTGTCGGCACTTGAGTAAGCAGCAGCAATTAAACCAATAATAAATACAATGGCTAATGGTTTTCCGAGGCCTTGATTCATTGCAATTTCTGGGAATAATAAGTCTGTTCTTGTTCTGCCATCTACTGTTGGGATTTCAATTCCAATTTTTTCAGCATAGATAAATAATAAAGCGCCTAAAGATAAAAACACAAAATTTACAATCACTAATAATGTAGCCATAGTAAACATGTTTTTCTGCGCATCATTTTGGTTTTTACAAGTTAGATTTTTTTGCATCATATCCTGATCTAAACCTGTCATAGCAATTGTTATAAAAACACCTCCAATAAAATATTTCCAAAAATAGGTTGTGGAATTTGGATCATCAAAAAAGAAAATCTGTCCTTTTTCAGTAAATTCATTAGAATTTATAAACTCCATATATGACCAATCTAGTTTTTGATTGATTAAATATATAGCAACGCCTACAGCAGTTAGCATAGCTAGGGTTTGCAATGTGTCTGTCCATACAATAGTTTTAATACCGCCTCTAAAAGTATACACCCAAATTAATAAAATAGAAATGACTACTGTTGCCCAAAACGGAATTCCTATTTGCTCAAAAACAATATATTGCATAGCAAGAGCAACTAAAAACAAACGAAAGGAAGCACCAGTAACTCTAGACAGTAAAAAGAAAAAAGCTCCTGTTTTATAACTTACTTTACCAAAACGCTGTTCTAAATACTGATATATTGATGTTACATTGAGACGATAGTATATTGGTAATAATATAAATAGAATAAATAGATAACCTATAAAAAAACCAAAAACGCCTTGCATGTATGCAAATTGTTGACCACCAATCATTCCTGGTACAGAAATAAAAGTTACTCCAGAGAGTGAAGCACCAATCATTCCAAATGCCACAATATACCAAGGCGATTGTTTTTTTGCTTTAAAAAACACAGCATTACTATCATCCTTACCGGTTAAATAAGATATTAATATAAGAATAACAAAGTATGCTGCAATTAACAGAATGATGGATGTTGGAGACATAAAACTTAAATATTAATGGTATTATTTTGTAAAATAGTATTTTAGCGTTGTTATAACAATATTAAGTAAATAAAAATTAAATAAACAGTTTGTTTTTATTCAACTAAAAAAACTGTGTATTTAACCCCAAACGATTAATAGCTATCAAAAATGAAAAATTTTTACATCACACTCGTTCTATCATTATTTGTTATGTATTCTTGGTCACAAGAGTATAAACGAATGATTTCTACAGGTACTTATACAGTACAACAAATACAAGCATCAGCTGAAGCGCACTTTGACATTGTAGGGCGCGGACGCGGTCTCGGTTATAAGCAATACAAACGTTGGGAATACCAAGCTTTGCGTAATATGGATGATAACGGAATGCTAAAAACACCTGAGTTTTATTATAATGAACTTCAAAATTACAATGGTTACTTAAATCAAAGCAATGTCTTAGCAAGAACCACAGTTGGTACTTGGGAAGAGTTAGGGCCAACCTATTGGAATGCAACCTCTGGCTATAATCCAGGAGTTGGTAGAGTAACCTCTATTGCTTTTGAAAACGGAAATACAGATCATATGATTGTTGGAGCAAGAACAGGTGGTGTATGGAAAACTACAGATGGAGGAACAAATTGGCAAGTACTTACAGATAATTTGTCAAATTTGGTTGTTTGGTCTTTAGCCATAGATCCAACAAATTCTCAAGCCTATTTTTGGGGATCTTCTAGCGGAACAATTTTTAAATCAACTGATGCTGGAGCTACGTGGAATATATTAGCAGATATAGGAAACGGTAGTGTCAACAAAATTTTAATAGACCCAAACAATACACAAAAAATGTATTGTAGTGCTGAAAACGGAGGGATTTATAAATCCACTAATGCAGGAGTAAATTGGACTCGTATTCACGCAAGTGCTACCAATGGATTTGATATAGAGTTTAAACCTGGAGATACAAATGTAATTTATGCATCAGGTAATCAGTTTTTTAAATCAATAGATGGAGGAGCAACATTTAATGTCCCAAACAGTTTACCATTGTGGACTCAAGAATATGTTAGTGGCACAACAGATTGGTCAACTGCAAGCGTAAATGAAAACGGATCTGTAACCCCAAAAACAGGAAACTCAATGGCTATCTTATTTATAGATTCACCATCAAATCCTATCACTAAGTTGGTCTCTCCAGAATTAAATCTTTCTGGGGCTAGTAATCCACAACTAAAATTCTCTTACACTCAAGTTAATTGGTTTGGAGATTTAGACCAATTAAAAGTATATTATAAAACGTCTTTAAATGGAACTTGGCTTGAATTAGCAGATTATTCTAACGAAATTACAACATGGACAGATATTACGTTGAATTTACCTAATCCATCCTCAACTTATTATATTGCCTTTGAAGGACTAAATCATTATGGAAGAGGAACCACACTTGATGACGTTTCAGTTGAAGATACAACACTAGGAACACTATTTCAAGATGGTTTTGAAAGCACTCCAAATGCATTTGGTAGTGGTGCTAAAATGATGGGTGTATCTGCAGATGATGACTCCGTTATCTATGTTGTAGAAGAGTCTGGAGGAACATATGGAGGCTTACACAAATCTACAGATAGCGGAGAAACATTTACAAAATTTAATCATGGTAATGATAACTATTTTGGGTATGAATCTGCTGCCGATGATGCTAGAGGACAAGCACCTAGAGATATGGATGTTGCTGTGAATCCAAATGATGCTGATGATGTGCATATTGCTGGAATAAATACTTGGCGCTCAACAGATGGCGGTGCTAATTTTAATATAACATCACAATGGACACCAGATGATGCAGCTTTTGAAAACATTGGGTATTGCCATGCCGATGTTGATTTTCTAGAATATCTAGACGGAAAATTATATGCAGCAACAGATGGCGGTGTGTATGTAGCAAATAATCCATTAAATGTAAATAGTAATTATTATACCGATTTAACGTCAGGTTTAGGAATACGTCAGTTTTATAGAATTGGGATAAGCCAAACAAACCCATCAATAGTTACAGGTGGTTCTCAAGATAACGGAACATCAATAATGGACACTAATGGAGATTGGACAGATTGGTATGGAGCCGATGGCATGGAGTCTTTTATTGATAAAAATAACAGTAACATTATTTATGGTACTGCACAAAACGGATGGCTAGTTAAATCCTTTGATAGCGGTCAAAATGTTTCAGTAATAACACCTTTAGATAACTTAGGCGAACCAAAATCTGGAAATTGGATAACACCTTTTGAGCAAGACCCAATACTTCAAAATGTTATTTATGCAGGTTATACCCAAGTGAATAAATCTATAGACGGCGGAAATACTTGGTCAGTAATATCTCAAAATTTCGGAAATAATTTAGATGAACTTAAAATTGCACCATCTAATAATAGTGTGATGTATGCATCTGTTGGAGGTAACCTTTACAGAACAACAAATGGAGGATTGACAAATTGGACAAACTTATCGCCTTCTAATCCAGCGATTTCAACAGATTATGCAGGATTCATAAATTACATTGCAGTACATCCAACTAATCCTAATAAGTTAGCAATAGCAACAACAAGTAGCTCTAAAGTTTATGTGTCATCTGATGCAGGAAACACTTGGGCTCCGTACAGGTTTAACTTGCCAAACTTTAGTGCCAGAGCTTTAGCATGGCATGATAACGGAAATGATGGGCTGTATTTAGGCATGAATTATGGCGTTTTCTATATAGACAACACAACCAATAATACATGGCAACCTTTCAGTAATAATTTGCCAAATGTTAGTATTAATGAGTTAGAGATTAATACAGTTACTAACCAAATTTATGCTGGAACTTATGGTCGTGGTTTGTGGAGGTCTAATGTATATGATTCTAGCTTAAGTGTAAATGAGTTTGAATTAAATTCACTTGTGTTATATCCTAATCCAGCATCAAAAGAAATTAATTTATCATGGAATAAAAGTGAACAAGTATCAATTAGAATTTATAATGCTATAGGTAAACTGATGTATTTTGTTAAGAATAAGAGTTTAATCAATACTATGAGTGTTGATATCTCTAATTATGCTTCAGGATTATATTTTGTAAAAATCAATAATATAAATGGTGTTATTACCAAAAAACTAATTATTGATTAGATTATACATTTAAAATACATAGGAGTCCAAAATTGACATTTCAGTTTTGGACTTTTTTATACTATAAATAGTTAGTAAATTATACTAAATTCGCAACTATGGAATTTTCTTCAAAATTATTAGAAAATGCAGTTAATGAAATGTCACAATTGCCAGGGATTGGTAAACGTACTGCATTACGTCTAGTATTAAATTTATTGCGTCAACCAAAAGAACAAACACTAAATCTAGCAAAAGCATTAAGTACAATGCGGAGCGATATTAAATTTTGTAAAAGTTGTCATAATATAAGTGATAATGACCTTTGTGAAATATGTATTAATCCACACAGAACAGATAGTCTTATTTGTGTAGTAGAAGATATAAGAGATGTTATGGCAATAGAAAATACAAGCTCATTTAGAGGCTTGTATCATGTGTTAGGAGGAAAAATATCACCTATGGATGGTGTTGGACCAAACGAGTTAAATATCCAATCGTTAGTAGATAAAGTTGAACAAGGAAAAATAAAAGAAATCATTTTTGCCTTAGGTTCTACCATGGAAGGCGATACAACCAATTTCTATATTTATAAGCAAATACAAGATTTTGATGTAGTTACGTCAACAATCTCAAGAGGTATTTCAGTAGGAAATGAACTAGAGTATACAGATGAGGTTACTCTTGGTCGAAGTATTATTAATAGAATTCCGTTTGAAATATCATTAAAATCTTAACACTATTTTGAAGCTATCTGTTATCATATTAAACTATAATGTGCGCTACTTCTTAGAGTTGTGTCTTAAAAGTGTCGCAGCTGCTACTAGTAATTTAGAAGCAGAAATTATAGTGGTTGATAATAATTCTAATGACGATAGTTGCGAAATGGTTAAACGCTTATTTCCAAATGTTGTTTTAATTGAAAACAAAGAAAATTTAGGTTTTTCTAAAGCTAATAATCAAGGCGTATCTATTGCAAAAGGTGAGTATGTATGCATATTAAATCCAGATACTGTTGTAACAGAAGATACATTTGTAACCTTGTTAAGTTATGCCGAAGGACTAAATAATTTAGGAATTTTAAGCTGTAAGTTAATTGATGGTCAAGGCAACTTCTTGCCAGAAAGCAAACGTAATATTCCAAAACCAGCTGTAGCAATAAAAAAGATTTTAGGATTTTCTAAATCATACTATGCAAATCATTTAGATAAAAATGAAGTAGGTAAAGTAGATGTTTTTGTTGGAGCATTTATGCTTATAAAGCGATCAATATATAATGAAGTTAAAGGTTTTGATGAAGCCTATTTTATGTATGGAGAAGATATAGACTTATCATACAAAATACGTAAAGCTGGTTATGATAATACATATTATGGAAAAACTACAATAATTCATTATAAAGGCGAAAGTACTTTAAAAGACAAAACCTATGCTAAACGTTTTTATGGAGCGATGCAGGTATTTTACGACAAGCATTTTAAGTCTAATATAATATTTGATGTCTTAGTTTGGCTAGGTATTCAGTTTGCAAAATGGGCTAGTGTTAAAGAGTTAACTAAAATAAAACCAATTAAACAGAGTATATTAATATCTCATAAGAGCTATCCAGCATTAGAAAAAAAACTAGGCAAAAACGTTCAAAGAGTATCTAAGTTATCTAAAATGTTACCAAATACTCAGCTTGTTTTTGATGCTAATTATTTAAGTTTCAAGTCAATTGTAAACATAATTGAAGCTTCAGAAAATAACAGTAATACATCTTTCAAAATTCTGCCTAATAATTCTAATTTTATTATTGGTAGTAATTCTTCAAAAAGTAGAGGAGAAGTAATAAATTTCTAAAAAGAATTAATTAATAAAACTGCAATAAATTAGATGTTTTTTCTTTAATTTTGCAATCATAAAATCAAAAAAACCTTTTGCACTAAGAATATGGCAAAATTTGAACTAAAACTTCCTAAAATGGGAGAAAGTGTTGCAGAAGCAACAATTACATCTTGGTTAAAAAATGTAGGCGATACTATTGAAGCAGACGAAGCTGTTTTAGAAATTGCTACAGATAAAGTTGATAGTGAAGTGCCTAGTGAAGTAGACGGTGTTTTAACAGAAATACTTTTTAATGTTGATGATGTTGTTCAAGTAGGACAAACTATTGCTGTTATTGAAACAGAAGCAGATGTTGCGTCAAGTGCATCAACACCAGTTGCAGAACCAGTTAAGCAAGACGTAGCAGCCTCTCCAGAAGTAGTACAAATTGCTCAAACAGTTGAGGTTGCTAAACAGCAAGTAGCAGCTCCAGTAATCAACTCTGGTGAACGTTTTTACTCGCCTTTAGTTAAAAATATTGCAAAACAAGAAGGTATTCAGCAAGCAGAATTAGATACTGTTCCAGGAACAGGAAAAGAAGGACGCGTTACTAAACATGATATTTTATCTTATATAGAAAATAGAGGCTCTCAATCTAATGTTGAAGCAACTAAAACTCAAGAAGCACCAAAAGTTGCTCCAGCACAATCAAACGGAACAGCAAAAGAATCTGCTCCAGTTGTAGCTTCTGGTGATGATGAAATTATAGAGATGTCTAGAATGGGGAAACTCATAGCACATCATATGGTAGAGTCTGTTCAAACGTCTGCTCATGTACAGAGTTTTATTGAAGCAGATGTTACTAAAATATGGAATTGGAGAAATAAAGTTAAGAAAGAGTTTGCACAACGTGAAGGTGAAAACTTAACCTTTACGCCAATATTTATGGAAGCCGTTGCAAAAGCATTACGCGACTATCCTATGATGAATATCTCTGTTCAAGGCGATAAAATTATTAAAAAGAAACATATTAATCTTGGTATGGCAGCAGCTTTAGGAGATGGTAATTTAATCGTTCCAGTAATTAAAGATGCAGACCAATTAAACCTTGTTGGTATGACTAAAAAAGTTAATGATTTAGCTAGTCGTGCTCGCGAAAACAAACTAAAACCAGACGATATACAAGGCGGAACATATACCGTTACCAATGTTGGTACATTTGGTAGTATCATGGGAACACCAATAATTAACCAGCCTCAGGTCGGTATTTTAGCTTTAGGCGCCATACGTAAAGTGCCGGCTGTAGTAGAAACACCAGAAGGAGATTTTATTGGTATTCGTTACAGAATGTTTATGTCACATTCTTACGATCATAGAGTTGTTAATGGTGCTTTGGGAGGTCAATTTGTAAAAGCGGTTAAAGATTATTTAGAAGCTTGGGATTCTAATAGGGAGATTTAACTAACAATTATATAATATTAAAAGCCTTAATTTTTATTAAGGCTTTTTTTATTCTTATATCTTTGTGTAAAATATATTATAAATGAATCTCAACCTTACAAAGCCCATCTGTTTTTTTGATTTAGAAACTACAGGAATTAATATTTCAAAAGACCGAATCGTAGAAATTTCAATCTTAAAAGTATTTCCGTCAGGCAAAGAAGAACGACATACATGGAAAGTAAATCCAGAAATGCCAATTCCTACCGAAGTAACAGCAATACATGGTATATCTGATGCAGATGTTGCAGGCAAACCAACATTTAGAGAGCTTGCAAAAGAGGTTCATAACTTAATTAAAGATTCAGATTTAGGTGGTTTTAATTCCAACCGATTCGATATTCCTTTATTAGCTGAAGAAATGCTGCGTGCAGATGTAGATTTTGATATAAAAAACAGACATGCAGTAGATGTACAAACTATTTTTCATAAAATGGAACAGCGTACATTAAGTGCAGCATATAAGTTTTATTGTGATAAAGATTTAGAAGGAGCGCATAGTGCAGAAGCAGATACAAATGCAACCTACGAAGTTTTAAAAGCACAAATAGAAAAGTATGACGACTTAGAAAATGACACCAAGTTTTTAGCAGAATTTAGTTCACGTAAAAAGTTTGCAGATTTTGCAGGTTTTATTAGTTATAATAAAGAAGGTGTAGAATGTTTTTCTTTTGGTAAGCATAAAGGTAAATTAGTGACCGAAGTTTTAGAAAAAGAACCTGGTTATTTTGGCTGGTTGCTTAATGCAGACTTTCCTTTATATACTAAAAAAGTGCTAACAGCTATTAAGCTAAGAGCCTTTAATAATAAGTTATCATAATTGTCATTCCTGCGAAGGCAGGAATCCACTAAGAAATTAAAATGTTTAATTAATAAAGATTCCTGTCTTTTCAGGAAATGAATATGAAATTAATCTGCATTGGTCGTAACTATACAGATCATATTAAAGAGTTAGAAAATGATAAGCCAACAGATCCAGTTGTGTTTTTAAAACCAGACACATCTATTTTGTTGAAAAAACAACCGTTTTTTATTCCAGATTTTTCAGATGATGTGCACCATGAAGTTGAGGTTTTGGTGAAGATTAATAAAGTAGGAAAGCATATCGCTAAAAAGTTTGCTCATAAATATTATGACGAAATAGGATTAGGTATAGATTTTACAGCTCGCGATTTGCAATCCCAATTAAAAGCCAAAAGCTTACCATGGGAAAAAGCGAAAGCTTTTGATGGCGCAGCAGTAATTGGTAAATGGTTACCAAAGTCTGATTTTGAAAATATAAATGAAATTAATTTCTCTTTAGAAAAAAACGGAAGCCTTGTGCAACAGGGAAATACAAATTTAATGCTCTGGAAAATTGATGAATTGATAGAATATGTTTCAAAATATTTTACTTTAAAGATTGGAGATATTATATTTACAGGAACGCCATCAGGAGTTGGCAAGGTACTTGCTAATGATAAATTAAATGGATACATAGAAGACAAACAATTGTTTTCAGTTACAGTAAAATAAATGGAACAACATTATAAACTACATAGAGTAAGAGAGTTAGCAGACAACGACGAAGACTTCATTGCAGCATTAGCAGCAGCATTTTTAGAAGAAGTACCAGTTGATGCTGAGCGACTAAAAAAAGCTGTTGCAGAAACAGACTATTATAACACATATCAAGCTGCACATAAAATGAAACCTACAATCGATTTGTTTGAGTTGGGTGTTTTGCAAGATTTAATCGTCGTTCAAGATTGGGGTAAATTTGAAAAAGCAGGAGAAGATGTTTCTAGCCAATTAGAACTTGTTCTTACCGCTGTCGAAAATGCTACAGCAGAACTTAAAAACGATTTCAACCTTTAGTTGTAATGCAGGCAGAAATAATTACAATAGGTGATGAGATTCTCATTGGTCAAATTGTAGATACTAATTCTGCATTTATAAGTAAAGCACTAAATAAAATTGGTGTTTCTGTATATCAAATCACTTCAATTCAAGATGATAAAGCGCATATTTTAAAAGCTCTAAAAGAAGCCGAAAATAATGTGGATATTATTATTGTTACTGGAGGTTTAGGTCCTACAAAAGACGATATTACAAAAAAAACTATTGCAGAATATTTTAATGATACTTTAGTGCAAAGTGAGGCCGTACTTAAAAACATTAAATTTCTTTGGCAGAAGTATATCAAGCAAGAGTTAACACAAGTTAATATTGATCAAGCTTTGATACCATCTAAAGCCCAAGTTTTGATGAATAGCGTTGGTAGTGCTCCAGGTATGTGGTTAGAAAAAAACAATAAAGTATTTGTATCTCTTCCAGGCGTGCCTTTTGAAATGAAAGCACTAATTGAAAATGAAGTAATACCTAAGTTAAGAGCAACATTTAATTTTCCTTATATTCAACACAAAACAATATTGACTTACGGTTTAGGAGAAAGTGCACTTGCAGCAAGAATTGAAGCTTGGGAAGATGCATTACCAGATTTTGTGAAATTGGCTTACTTACCTAATTTGGGTAGAGTGCGATTAAGGCTATCTGCCAAGCATGAAAACAAACAAATAGTAAAAACAGAAATAGAACAGCAAATACAAAAGTTATTACCACAAATTGAAGATATATTTGTTGGGTTTGAAGATGATATATCTATTGAAGCTGTTTTAGGAAAACAATTAACAACTTTAGGAAAAACAATAGCAACAGCAGAAAGTTGTACAGGAGGAAAGATTGCAGAGTCGTTTACAGCAAATGCAGGCGCATCCAAGTATTTTAAAGGAAGTATTGTTAGCTATACTAGAGAAGCAAAGCAAGAACTTCTTAATGTGCCAGAAGAGTTAATTAATAAGCATTCTGTAGTTAGTTCTCAAGTAGCAGAAGCAATGGCGGTTTCAGTTTTGCAAAAGTTTAATTCAGATTATGCAATTGCTACAACAGGTAATGCAGGACCAACAAAGGATGATACAGCAGAAGATGTTGGCATAGTTTACATTGCTATTGCTAGTAAATTTGGAGTTTTTTCAGAAAAATTTAGCCTTGGTAACCATCGAATAAAAGTTATAAATAAGGCAACAAATAAAGCCTTAATAATGCTACAAAAAGAAATTTTAAAAAAGTAGTAATTTTAGTTTGTAGGTATTGTAAAGTTTTACTAAATTTGCAGCCTGTTTTGAAATATCTATGTTTGGTTTTTAAAATTAAAGAAGAATTGCAATTTAGGATATTCTTTCTGACATTGAAAAACAATAGGAATTATCAGAAAGAAATAACATAATTAAAGTTAAGAAGAATGTCAAGAGTTTGTGAACTTACTGGAAAGAAAGCGATGGTTGGAAACAACGTATCTCACGCGATGAATAAAACAAAACGTAAATTCAATGCGAATTTAATCAAAAAGCGTTTTTATATTCCTGAAGAAGATAATTGGGTAACTTTAAAAGTTTCTACATCTGCATTAAAAACGATTAACAAAATTGGAATTTCTGCAGCAATCAAAGAAGCAAAATCTAAAGGATTTTTAAAATAATAGCGTAACGCTTAAAGATACGTACAATGGCAAAGAAAGGTAATAGAATACAAGTTATATTAGAATGTACTGAGCATAAAGAATCTGGACAACCAGGAACTTCTCGTTACATCACAACAAAAAACAAAAAGAATACGCCAGACAGAATGGAGATTAAAAAATTTAATCCAATTCTTAAGCGTATGACAGTTCATAAAGAAATTAAATAATTAGAGATTTTCGTAAGAAAGTCTCAAATAAACACATTTGAGTCATGGCAAAGAAATCAGTAGCATCATTACAAACAGGATCTAAAAGACTTACTAAAGCTATTAAAATGGTAAAATCACCAAAAACAGGAGCTTACATGTTTGTTGAGTCAGTAATGGCACCAGAGTTTGTCAATGATTTTTTAAACAAAAAATAAATTAAATTATCATATTTAATTACAACTGCTTTCAATTTGAAAGCAGTTTTTTTATGTCTATATTTGGGCAAAACTATGACAAAATTACAGTTAAAATTTTCGGCTCGACATTTGACTTAGTTATTCAAAATAAGGATTACAAATGAGTTTTTTTAAAAAAATATTTTCTTCAGAAAAAAAGGAAACCTTAGACAAAGGTTTAGAGAAATCTAAAACTTCTTTTTTTACAAAATTAAATAAAGCTGTTGCAGGTAAATCTAAAGTTGATGATGAAGTTTTAGATAATCTTGAAGAAATATTAGTTACTAGTGATGTTGGTGTAAATACAACATTAAAAGTTATTGAACGTATTGAAGAGCGTGTCTCTAATGATAAATATTTAGGCACTTCTGAGTTAAATAGAATTCTTCGCGAAGAGATAGCCGGTTTATTGTCTGAAACAAATAGTGGAGAAGATACAGAGTTTAGCATTCCTAAAACTCATAAACCACATGTTATTATGGTTGTTGGCGTTAATGGTGTTGGTAAAACAACAACTATAGGTAAATTAGCATATCAATTTAAAAAGCAAGGTTTAAACGTTGTTTTAGGCGCTGCAGATACATTTAGAGCAGCAGCAATAGATCAATTACAAGTTTGGGCAGATCGTGTAGATATTCCTATTGTTAAACAATCTATGGGAAGTGATCCAGCTTCTGTTGCTTTTGATACTTTAGAAAGTGCTGTAACGAGTAATGCAGATGTTGTTATAATAGATACTGCAGGACGTTTACATAATAAGGTTAACTTAATGAATGAGTTAACTAAAGTAAAACGTGTGATGCAAAAAGTGGTCGATAACTCACCGCATGATGTGTTGTTAGTTTTAGATGGTTCTACTGGACAGAATGCTTTTGAACAAGCCAAACAATTTACTGCAGCTACAGAGGTAACTTCGTTAGCTGTTACTAAATTAGATGGCACAGCAAAAGGAGGCGTTGTTATTGGTATTTCTGATCAATTTCAAATTCCTGTTAAATATATTGGTGTTGGCGAAGGCATTGAAGACCTACAAGTCTTCAACAAATTTGAATTTGTAGATTCGTTCTTTAAGTAAAACGTCATAATTTTTAAGTAAAGTGTTTTTATTAGTATTTTTAGTAAAAATACTAACCATGAACCGAGCATGTTTAAAATATTGTTTTTTTCGGAATAATTAATTGCGAACAACATGTGACCGTTAAAAGATAATAAACACTACACATGAAATATTTTTACTATTTATTAATTATAGTATTTGTTTTTTCTTGTAAAAAGGAAACTCAAAAAACAACAACTTCAGATATAGAAGATAAAGCTGTTGAAGTTGATTCTTCTAATACAGATATTAGCGCGATTTCTACTAAAGACTTTACAGAGTTTAAAGTGCTAGATTCTAAATACATTAACGTAGATAATTTTTGGAAGCCTTTTAATAAAGACCTTGAAAAGTATATACAATAATTTAAAGCCGTTTGTTTTAGAACAAGATATTCCTACGTTGCAGAAACATATCACTTCTGGGGAACTATCCTATGAAAAGCTAACAAAATTCTATCTCTACCGCATAAGAAAGTTTGATAGAGCAAATAATCTTTCATTAAATTCAGTTATTGCACTTAATCCTAATGTGATTCAACAAGCTAGGCAAAAAGATAAAGAGTTTTTGAATAAAAAAATGAAGCATCCAATTTTTGGAATGCCAATTCTTCTCAAAGATAATGTCAATGCATCAGATATGCCTACAACAGCAGGAGCAGTTGCGTTACAAGATAATAATGCAGAAGATGCATTTATTGTAAAACAACTAAAAAAACAAGGCGCTCTTATTTTAGGAAAAGCTAATTTGAGCGAATGGGCTTATTTCTTTTGTGGTGAATGTCCAAGTGGCTATTCTGCAATTGGAGGCCAAACGCTTAATCCATATGGTCGCAAGATTATAGATACAGGTGGTTCTAGTTCTGGTAGTGGTGTAGCCACATCAGCTAATTTTTGTGCAGCTTCAATTGGTAGTGAAACTTCTGGTTCAATATTATCTCCAGCTAGCCAGAATTCTGTAGTTGGACTAAAACCAACCATTGGTTTGGTAAGTAGAAGTGGTATTATACCAATTTCATCAACTTTAGATACTGCAGGACCAATAACAAAAAATGTTATAGATAATGCAATTCTTTTAGATGCAATTTTTGGAGAAGATAAATCAGATTCTAAATCTATTTTCGCGCTTTGGGGTAACGGTTTTTATGTTGACGAATTAGTTTCAGAAGGATTAAAAGGGAAACGTTTTGGTGCTTATAAAGAAATGCTTGAAAAAGAACCATTATATGTTTCTGCTATAGAACAGCTTAAAAAACGCGGTGCTGAAATTGTTGTGATAGAAGAAAACGAAGACATTAAATTACCAGATTTTCTTAGACTCTTAAATTTAGACATGCAAAAGGATTTGCCTATTTACCTTTCTAAATATGCAGATGATAAGGTTGCTCTTAAATCTGTTGAAGATGTTATAGATTTCAATTTAAAAGATTCAATACATATAATGCCTTATGGACAAGCACTTTTTAAAGGAATTGTGGCAGATAAAGCTACAGATGAAGAGTTCACCTTAATTAAAGAAATACTTAAAACAAACGGAAAGCACTATTTTGATGATTTTATTAAAACTAATCAGTTAGATGGTGTATTATCAATAAATAATTATCACGCTGGTTATGCAGCAGTAGCAGAATATCCAGCAATTACTGTTCCGATGGGTTATAAAGAAAATGGAGCTCCAATGGGATTAACATTTATAGGAAAACGTCTATCAGAAAAACAACTTTTGCAATGGGCTTATAATTATGAGCAAGCTACAAAAATGAGAAAAGCACCTGTGAATTATAATTAGATTAAACTCAAAAACATAGCTATAAGGTTGTATCTTTGCATCCTGAAATTTTAGTATGAGAACAAAATCACTTAAAAAGAATAAAATCAATGTAGTTACACTTGGCTGTAGTAAAAATGTTTACGACAGTGAAGTATTAATGGGACAGCTTAAAGCTAGCGGCAAAGATGTTGTGCATGAAGAAGAAGGCAATATAGTTGTTGTAAATACATGTGGTTTTATTAATAATGCTAAAGAAGAAAGTGTGAATACTATTTTAGAATTCATGCAGAAAAAAGAAGCAGGAGAAGTTGATAAAGTGTTTGTTACGGGATGCCTTTCAGAACGCTATAAACCAGACTTACAAAAAGAGATTCCTAATGTCGATGCTTATTTTGGTACAACAGAACTTCCAGGTTTATTAAAAGCATTAGGGGCAGATTATAAGCATGAATTAATTGGAGAACGTTTAACAACAACACCTAAAAATTATGCGTATTTAAAAATTGCGGAAGGTTGTGATAGACCTTGCAGTTTTTGTGCAATTCCGTTAATGCGAGGAAAACATAAATCTACTCCAATTGAAGAGGTTGTTATTGAAGCAGAAAAATTAGCAGCTAATGGTGTTAAAGAATTGATTTTAATTGCTCAAGATTTAACTTATTACGGACTCGATTTATATAAAAAGAGAAATTTAGCAGAATTACTTGAAGCTTTAGTAAAGGTTGAAGGTATTGAATGGATTCGTTTGCATTATGCATTTCCAACTGGTTTCCCAATGGATGTACTTGATGTCATGAATAGAGAACCAAAAATTTGTAATTATTTAGATATTCCGTTACAACATATTAGTGATTCAATTCTTAAAAGTATGCGTCGCGGAACAACTAAAGAAAAAACGACAAAACTGCTTAAACAATTTAGAGCTGCAGTTCCAGAAATGACCATTCGTACAACATTAATTGTTGGTTATCCAGGTGAAACAGAAGAAGATTTTGAAACACTTAGAGATTGGGTAAAAGACATGCGTTTTGAACGTTTAGGATGTTTTACGTATTCTCATGAAGAAAACACACATGCTTATAATTTAGAAGATGATGTTCCTGAAGATGTAAAGATTGATAGAGCAAATCAAATTATGGAAATTCAATCTCAAATTTCATGGGAGTTGAATCAAGCTAAAATAGGTCAGGAGTTTAAAGTAGTTATAGATAGAAAAGAAGGTAACTATTTTGTTGGTCGTACAGAATATGATTCGCCAGATGTAGATAACGAAGTGCTTATTGATGCTACAAAAACCTACTTAAAAACAGGAGAATTTACAAATGTAAAGATTATTGAAGCAGAAGATTTCGATTTGTATGCTGAAGTATGTTAAGTTGCTAAGATTTTACAACCATTTAATATTACAGCCTATACTAGGTTTTTGTAATGCATTAATAGGTTTGTTATGTAATAAAGCTTCTAGTGCATCACGTATGTCTTTTCCTGTTACTGGTATTCCATTTCCTGGTCTAGAATCATCAAGTTGACCTCTATAAATAAGTTCCAAATTATCATTAAACACATAAAAATCTGGTGTGCAAGCAGCGTCATAGGCTTTGGCTACTTCTTGAGATTTATCATATAAATACGGAAATGTAAAGTCTTCGTCAATAGCATTTTGTTTCATTAAATGCGGCGCATCTTGCGGATAATTGTCTGTATCATTACTAGAAATGGCAATGCAGTTTATTCCTTTAGATAAATAATCTTTAGCTAATTGTGAAATCTGTTCGTTTACATGTTTTACAAAAGGGCAATGATTACAAATAAACATTATAACTGTTCCTTTGGCTCCTTTTAGTTCATTTAAAGATAAATAAGAATCACTAACAGTGTCTAATAATTTAAAACCTGGAGCTTTTGTCCCTAAAGCAATCATGTTTGAAGGTGTACGTGCCATTTAATTTTCTTTTTTTCAAATATCGTAATTAATTGTACTTTTATAGCATGAGCGATACAATAACTTTTGAAGACTTTACAAAAGTAGATTTACGTATAGGAACTATTATTGAAGTTAATGATTTTCCTGAAGCTAGACATCCAGCTTATCAACTTACAATTGACTTTGGAGATTTAGGTATAAAAAAATCCTCAGCTCAAATTACTACCTTATATACTGAAGACGCCTTACTTGGCAAGCAAGTTGTAGCAGTGGTTAACTTTCCTAAAAAGCAGATTGCCAAATTTATGAGCGAATGCTTAATTCTTGGCGCAGTTAACGGAAAAGATGTAATTCTTTTAAACCCAGAAAATAAGGTAAAAAATGGTACTATTGTAAGCTAGTTTTATAGCTCTTCTCTAAAAAATATAGCATTCATAAGTAACTTATTTGTGCCATACCAAAAGGCTCTAAAATTGGTGTTATCTGTAAACGCAATAACTCTTCCAGCTTTTAATTTTTTTGTTTTAAAAGGAACAGATAATGACAAACTATCTAGGTTTGGTTTAGAGATATAACCACTCAGTAAAGGGTTTTTAGTATACCTAATTGGGTTATTATAACTTTGTTTATCTGCTTTCATAAACATAGTATTGTTTCTAAATAATGATATTTTATCATTTTTATATCCAAAATTTATTGGATGCGAACGATCTTGTTTGGCTTCAAAAATAGCACCTCCAATTACTTGAGCACCACGATAATCACTTCGTTGTTCAAATGAAATATCTTCGGCAGTATGCTCCATTTTTTTAAAATCAATCTTTATAAATTCATTTTTATTTAACCAATTTAGCGCACTTCTATAGCCAATTAATGTGCCTCCATTTTCAACCCAAGTTTTTATTTTTTTTGTACCATCAGCTGCTAATGAGCCACTAGGCATAATAATAGTATTATAGCGACTTAAATCTTTTCTATTTAATGATTTAGTGTCTAATTTTGTTACAAGTATGTCATAGCGTTGGTCTAATAAATGCCATATTTCACCTGCATCATAGCTTCTAATGCCATCACCTACAAGAAGAGCAATCTTAGGTAATGTTAATGCTCTAAATTGACTACTTCCTAAGTCTATACCTTGAGTTAATCCGGTATTTGCTGTATTAATTGCTATATGATTTTCTTTAGCGATATTTTGCAGGAAATCATATAACTTGTCTGATGATTTGTTTTGATTTTGTACAGGAATTAAAATAGTACCATAATCGTAATCTGTTCCATTTAAGTTGAACTGTTTCATGGCTACTTTAGCTCTTAAACCACTACTTAAAATTTGGTTTAATGCTTTTGGTGTGTAATATTCATGCCATTCTATTAAATAAGCATAATTACTTTTTCCTGTAATATGACCAGATTTTGGTTTAAGGTTTTCGATTTTGTCTCCTACATTTGACGTAGAAACATTTTCTGCATAGTCTAAATTAAATGCTAAAGGAAAAGTCCACGCTGATACATCATAAAATAAGCTGTCTTGAAACTTTGTGCGTTTCTCAAACATGGCATCAATTAGTCTTGTATTCTTTTGATTTTTAGGAACGATAAAACTATTGCCTTTCTTAAACTGTTTTCCATTGACACTAAAATCATTTTTTATGTTATGAATAGTAATATTTTGACGCTCTAAAATTTCTGCTAAATGATACGCTTTTGCTGCGTCTTTTTCATCGCCAAATACTATAGCTTTACCGTTTTGTTTTGCGGCTTCAGTTCTAGCATTTTTATAGAAATCATGTTGGTATTGTAAAATGTCTTCACGCATAGTCTCAGCAGCTTCTAAAGTAGATAAGGCAGCTGTAAATTGATTACGAATTGTAAATGGAAAAGTTAAAATACCATTATCACTTTCTTGTATGTGACCACGTGAGCTACCTTGTTCAAATAAAATACCAATACTTCCATTTATATCTGGAAACGTAGAGCCTTTTCCGTAGTAAAAATCATCAAAATTTTCTTCAGTATAGTATAATGAGCCAATTTTATCAAAAGCTTTAGCATGAAAATCACCAATGCGTTTTGTTAGCTTTTGATTTAATTTTGGGGTTAATGGATGCGTTCTCGATGGTATTCCTGGTTGAAAGAAAAAGGTTGAGTTTGTTCCCATTTCATGATGGTCTGTTAAAATATTAGGTAACCATTTATGAAAACTAGCAATGCGAGCTCTAGATTCTGGTAATTGTACTGGTAGCCAATCTCTGTTCATGTCAAACCAATAGTGATTTGTGCGACCACCTGGCCAAGCCTCACGATATTCCCTGTCGTTTGGATCTGGATTTAAGTTTTTACTTTTATTGGTGTTTGCCCAGTATGCAAATCGTTGTAAACCGTCTGGATTTAATGATGGGTCTAATAAAACTACAGTATTGTTAAGTAAGTTTTTTACTTCAGAGCTTTCGGCAGCAGCCAAATAATAGGCAAGTAATAATGCAGCATTTGATCCACTAGCTTCGTTGCCATGAATTGAAAACCCTTGGTAAACAACTATTGGCATGTTACTATTATTTACAGTGCTATTATTAGTTGCAGTAATATGTTTATCTCGTATGGTATCAATATTAGCTTGATTTTCTGGAGATGTTATTGTGAGTAGAAGCAAAGGTCTATCTTCAAACGTGTGGCCTCTATCTTCAATAGTTATTCTATCTGAAGCATTTGCTAACGCATACATATAATGAACAAGTTTGTCATGCGTAATATGCCACTCGCCAACGTGATGCCTTATTACAGACTCTGGCGTAGGAATGTTTTGATTGTATGTTGTGTTTTGAGGCAGATAATAGTTTAAGTCTGTTTTGGTTTGCGCAGTTACGTTAGTAATTACTATAACCAGAATAAGGAAGATTAATCTCATAAAGTATTAGTTAAGGTATAAAAATAAAAAAACCGTTACTGTAATGTAACGGTTTTGTATAATTTAACAAAAGTTAGATTTATATATCTTCAAAGTTTACATCTGTAAAGCTTTCAGGAGATGCAGGTGTATCATTAGTTTCTGTAGTTTCATTATTTGAAGTATACATGTCTTCTTTTTTGAAATCTTTTTGATGACGTTCGCTTATAACTTCATTGCCTTTTTCGTCAATGATATAATCTGTCATTTCTCTTAAAATCTCATTAAACTCAGAAAAATCTTCTTTGTATAAATAGATTTTGTGTTTTTTGTAGTGAAAAGAACCATCATCATTAGTAAATTTTTTACTTTCAGTAATTGTGAGGTAATAATCACCAGCTTTAGTTGCTCTTACGTCGAAGAAGTAAGTTCGTCTTCCTGCTCGCAATACTTTTGAGAAAATTTCCTCTTTCTCCATCATTCCGTGGTCACTCATAGCTAATTAAATGTTTTTTTGTGTTGTTTTCTTGTACCAAAAATCTAAAAAAAAAGATTACTAACCAACAAATAACTATATTTCTTTTTGGCTAAGTTGTTTGTTGTATAATTCTTTATAATAACCATCGGTATTTACTAGTGTTTCATGAGATCCACTTTGTGTGATTTTACCATCTTCAAGTACAATTATTTTATCTGCATCTTTGGCTGAAGAAATTCTATGGCTAACAATTATTGTTGTTTTTCCTTTAGAAACCTGTCTGAGGTTTTTTAGTATTTTTTCTTCGGTTTCTGTGTCTACTGCAGATAAACAGTCGTCAAATAAAAGAATCTCTGGAGATTTAATTATTGCTCTAGCAATAGAAATACGTTGTTTTTGGCCACCAGAAAGTGTAATACCACGTTCGCCTAATTTGGTATCGTAACCATTAGTGAATGCTATGATGTTTTTGTGAACATCGGCATTTTTAGCAGCTTTAATGACTTCATTTTCAGTAGCATCTTCTTTACCAAACATAATATTGTTTTTGATGCTATCTGAAAATAAAAAGGCATCTTGAGGCACGTATCCTATGCTATTTCTTAAGCTGTTAAGATGTATTTGATCTATCTGTTTTCCGTCAATTTCAATCACACCTTCTTGTACATCATAAAGTCTACCTATTAAATCTAATATTGTAGACTTACCAGAGCCAGTTTTACCTAAAATGGCTAGAGTTTCTCCTTTTTTAATTGAAAAACTAACCTTGTTTAATGCTTGTATATTGGTATCAGGATACGCAAATGAAACATTTTTAAAATCTACATTTCCATTTATTATTGATGGCGTATTATTATTGTTTTTAATATCTGGTTCTTGTTTTAAAAACTCATTAATACGTTTCTGAGATGCTTCGGCTTGTTGAACTAAATTTGTAACCCAACCAACAGTAGCTACAGGCCATGTTAGCATGTTTACGTATATTAAAAATTCTGCAATTGTACCAATATCTTTTATTTCTCCATTTATATATTGCATGCCACCAACATAAGCTACTAGTATGTTACTTATACCTATTAACAAAATCATAGACGGAAAAAATAAGGCTTGCACTTTAGTGAGATTGATTTGCTTTTGTTTACTCTCATTAGAAAGTGAGTTAAAAGCATTAATATTTTCTTCTTCAATACCATAAGACTTTATAACAGAAATACCGCTAAAAGATTCTTGAGTATAAGTAGAAAGGTGTGATAAATATTGTTGAACAATAGTGCTACGTTTATTAATAACCGTACTTAGTTTATATATAATTACAGATAGAATTGGTAGCGGAAGCATTACGTATAACGTTAATGTTGGAGCAATATTTAACATGTAAATTAAGGCAACAATAAAAAGTGTTATCATGTTTATAGTATACATTATTGCTGGTCCTGTATACATTCGTACTTTGCCTACATCTTCACTTATTCGGTTCATTAAATCTCCAGTTCTATTAGATTTATAGAAACTCAATGACAGGTTTTGGTATTGTTTATAGACTTCATTTTTTAAGTCATATTCTATATGTCTAGATACATTAATAATAGTTTGGCGCATTAAAAAAGTAAAAAGACCAGCAATTAATGCAGCTACAATTAGATATATAATATTTAAACTTAAATCATTTTTAAATGCCTCATGGGTAATCTCATCATTAAGCCTTTTTGAAATTACAGTAACAGACTTACCTATTAGGCGAGGTGTAAATAATGCAAATATTTTCGCACAAATTGTAATGAGTATTCCAAATAGTAGGCGATATCTGTATTTATAAAAATACTTGTTTATATGTTGTAAGGCATTCATTTAAAATATACTATGTATTTAGTTTTTAACAATCTGCTATTTTAACAATCATAATTTTGCGAAAACTCTAATATTAATTTATTTTTGCTCGCTGTTTTTACTGATTTAATAAAACTGCAGATTAAATTTTATTTTATGGTTTCAGACGTAATAAGTTCAAAAGAACTTTCTAAAATAGACCCAGTTTTTGGGCAAAATTCATTCGATAATCACGAACAAATCGTTTTTTGCAACGACAAAGATACTGGTTTAAAAGCAATAATTGGTATACATAACACAGTTTTAGGACCTGCTCTTGGAGGCACAAGAATGTGGCAATATAATAACGAATGGGAAGCTTTAAACGATGTTTTGCGTTTATCTCGAGGTATGTCTTTTAAGTCTGCAATTACAGGATTAAACTTAGGTGGAGGAAAAGCTGTTATTATTGGTGATGCTAAAACTCAAAAAACACCTGAGCTTATGAAAAAGTTTGGTGAATTTGTTCATTCTTTAAGCGGTCGTTATATAACTGCTGAAGATGTTGGAATGGATACAGCAGACATGGATTTAGTACGTGAAGTAACACCTTATGTTACTGGTATATCAGAAGATAAAGGTGGTGCAGGTAATCCATCTCCAATTACTGCTTATGGTGTGTTTATGGGCATGAAAGCCGCTGCAAATTTTAAATTTGGAAGTGATGTATTAGAAGATAAATCAATATTTGTTCAAGGTATTGGTCATGTTGGTGAAGCGCTAGTAGAGCATCTTGTTAATGAAGGCGCAAATGTTACAATTGCAGATATTAACCAAGAACGATTAGAAAGTATTAAATCTAAGTATGGCGTTACCATTTATGAAGGTAATGATATTTATAGTGAGCCTATGGATATTTATGCACCTTGTGCACTTGGCGCAACAATAAATGATGAAACTGTATATAAGTTAAAAGCAAAAGTTGTTGCTGGAGCAGCTAATAATCAATTAGCAGATGAGACTGTTCATGGTAAATTATTACAAGACAGAGGTATCGTTTATGCACCAGACTTTTTAATTAATGCAGGCGGAATCATCAATGTATATGCAGAGTTAGAAAACTACGGAAAACAAGAGATTATCCGTAAAACAGAAAACATATACAATACAACTTTAGAGATATTAGATTATGCTAAAGCTCACGATATAACAACAAATTCTGCAGCTTTAAATATTGCTAAAGAGCGTATTGAAACTAGACGAAAAGAAAATTTAAAATAGTTAAAGCTTCGGCTTAAATTATTTTTGTACTCATAAAATTATAGTATTTTTGCAAAGCGAAAGTGATTAAACTTTCGCTTTCTTAATTAAAAAGTTCTTTACATGTTAAATAGAAGACATATACGTATAAAAGTCATGCAAACCTTATATGCCTTTAAGGGGACTGAAAGTGATGATTTTAAGAAGGATGAAAAATTTCTTCTTCACAGTTTAGATAGTATGTACGATTTGTATTTAAGCATGTTAACTTTACTTGTAGAGGTGCATAAAAAAGCCGAAGACAAACAAGAAAAGAAGCAGAAGAAGTTTTTAGCAACTCACGAAGAAAAAAATCCCAATTCAAAGTTTATAAATAATGAAGTATTACGTTCATTAAGAAATAATACGGTACTTAAAAATGAACTTGAAAAACGAAAACTAAACCTTTGGTATTTAGATTTTGAGTATGTTGATATTATATATAAAGCTTTACTAGAAAGCGATATTTATAAAACATATATGGCTACTGAAGTTTCAGATTTTAATGAGGATAAACAGTTTGTTGTAGACATGTTTACTCAAATTATAGCACCTAATGATAAGCTATACGATTATTTTGAAGACAAAAAATTAACTTGGTTAGATGATCTTCCTGTAGTTAATACTAATATCTTAAGACTATTAAACGCTGTAAAACCAAATTCTTCAGAAACTCATTTTACGCCTAAATTGCTTAAAAATAGCGAAGACAGAGATTTTGCAGTTGATTTGTTTAAAAAGACACTGCTTAATCGTTCAAAATTAAATGAAGAAATAGCAAAACGTACTACAAATTGGGATTCAGAAAGAATAGCAAGCTTAGACTCTATTTTATTGCAAATGGCAATATGCGAAATTCAAAAATTCCCTTCAATACCTACCAAAGTTACAATAAATGAATATTTAGAAGTAGCTAAAGAATATTCTACACCTAAAAGTAGTATGTTTATAAACGGTATTCTAGATAAAATAGTGAAAGAATATACTGCGCAAGGCACTTTAAACAAAATAGGAAGAGGCTTAATGTAGTAGAAGTTGGTATTACTGTTAATTTTTTGTTCAATTATCGAAAAAATTTTAATTAGAACAAATAATTAGTACTTTTAACGCCTTGAATGAAAAATAAAAATTAATAATTAAAATTTATAGTAATGAAAAAAGTGATTTTAGGTTTAAGCGCACTATGTATGGTAGCTTTTACATCATGTAAAGAAGATGCATCTAGCAAGATTAATTCAGAAAATGTAGCTGCAGCAGCTGAGAGAGATGCAACATCTGGAGATTTCCCAACAATTACATTTGAAGAGACTGAACACGATTTTGGTACTATTGTAAATGGTACTCCAGTTGAAACTAAGTTTAAATATAAAAATACAGGTAATTCTCCTTTAGTAGTAAGTAACATTAAGAGTACTTGTGGATGTACAGTGCCTTCAGATTGGAACAGAGAGCCTTTAGCTCCAGGAGAGTCTGCTGAGTTTACAGTTAAATTTAACGGTAAAGGAAAAGGAGCGGTTACTAAATCGATTACATTAACTACAAATACAGAAAAAGGTTCTGAAGTGGTTAAAATTAAATCATTTGTAGAGGCAGATCCTAACGCTCCAGCAAAGACTCCAGCTAAGCCGGTTATTAAACAAGTTCAATAAATAGTTTAGATGGAAGGATTAGGAAGTATGTTACCATTTGTAGCCATGTTTGCTGTGGTTTACTTTTTTATGATTGCACCACAAATGAAACGTGCAAAACAAGAAAAAAAGTTTGCTAGCGAGCTTAAAAGAGGCGACAAGGTTATCACTAAAAGTGGTATGCATGGTAAAGTCGTAGACCTTAACGATAAAGATAGTAGTTGTGTTATTGAAACATTAGCTGGAAAAATTAAGTTTGACCGTTCTGCAATTTCTATGGAAATGAGCAGAAAAATGAATGCTCCTGCTAAATAAAGCAATCTTTATATAAACTAAAAAAGCTTCAAGTTAATACTTGAAGCTTTTTTAGTTACACTAGTTTTTTAGTAATGGCTAGCAGTTTTTATACTTATCATGTAAACCAACACCTTGCATAATCATTGGTTTAATTTTATCTAACCTCGCCAGTTTTGTAGCATCGCGTTTAGCGGTAGAAATATACTCGCAATACTCACGCTGTTTTGATGGCGTTAGTGCTTCAAAGCTTGTTTTTAGCTTCGCATCTCTTTCTAATTCATTTTGTAATTCTGTAGGAATAATAGTTTCCTTTTTTGTTCTGGTTGGTTTTATTTCTCTTCCTAATTTCTGATTCTCAATAGCTTCCTTTACATAAGACAATACAATATATTTATTAATATCATCTATTGATTTAAAACGCATTTGTCGTAACGCTTTTGTTTTTTCTTGAGCATTTGTTAAAAGGTTTTGTTCATCTTTTAAAAAGACACCATTAAAAAACCAAATCCCAAAATGGTTTTTAAATGCACCAAGGCCTACTACGTTTTTACCATTTAGAGCATAAACAGGAGCACTCCATTTGACAGTTTCTTCTAATTCGGTTGAATTTATTATACGACGTAAAAGCGTTAAAGCTTCCTCGAAATGTGCATTAGTTTCTATATACTCTTCAACTGAATAGACTTTTTTCATCTTAAGATTTTTTAGCAGTTAGCTCAGCAATTTTACAAATGACTTCTGTAGCCTTAATCATGCTTTCAACAGGAACGTACTCATAACGCCCATGAAAGTTATGTCCGCCAGCAAAAATATTTGGACAAGGTAATCCCATATATGATAATTGAGAACCATCTGTGCCACCTCTAATTGGTTTTATAAGCGGTGTAATATTGAGTTGTTTCATAGCGTCTTCTGCTATATTTACAATATGCATTACAGGTTCTACCTTTTCTTTCATATTAAAATATTGGTCGCTAATTTCTATAGTAACCACTTCACGTCCATATTGTGTGTTTATATCATTAGTAAGTTTTTGTAAGACTTCTTTTCTTGCTTCAAAATGGTCTTTGTCATGATCTCTAATAATATATTGCAGCGTTGTTTCGTCTACTTTACCATCTATACTATATAAATGGAAGAACCCTTGGTAATCTTCTGTGTGCTCTGGAGTTTCCATTCTTGGTAAAGCATTAATAAACTCTGTAGCGATATACATTGAGTTTACCATTTTTCCTTTGGCATAACCAGGATGTACAATTTTGCCTTTAATTTTTACTTTAGCTCCAGCTGCATTAAAGTTTTCGTATTCTAGCTCGCCAATTTGACTTCCATCCATAGTATAAGCCCAATCTGCACCAAATCTTTCTACATCAAATTTATGAGCACCACGACCAATTTCTTCATCAGGAGTAAATCCAACACGAATAGTACCATGTTTAATTTCTGGATGCTGAATTAAATATTCCATTGCCGAAATAATTTCACAAATTCCTGCTTTATCATCAGCACCAAGTAATGTTGTGCCATCTGTAGTAATTAATGTTTGTCCTTTATAGAGTAATAAATCTTCGAAATAATCAGGAGAAAGTATAATATTTTCAGCTTCATTTAAAATAATATCTTTTCCATCATAGTTCTCAATAATTTGAGGCTTAACATTAGCGCCTGTAAAATCTGGAGTTGTATCAAAATGAGAAATATAACCAATGGTTGGTACGTCATGGTCTACATTGCTTGGTAGCGTAGCCATAATGTATGCATTTTCATCAATGCTCACATCTTGCATTCCAATAGCTTTTAGCTCGTTTACTAAAGCGTTTGCTAAATCCCATTGTTTTGCAGTACTTGGTGTTGTATCACTTTCTGGATCAGATTCTGTATCTACAGTCACGTAACTTACAAACCGTTTTATTATGTCTTCTTTTGAAATCATTTTAATGCTTTTAAAATATCTATAAGGAATATATTACTACTTAGACTTCAAAAATACCACTAATTTCTAAATTGAATGTTAGCATTTTTAATCAAATGAATAGTATTTTTGCAGCTCAATATCTTTTTCATGTACAAGTTAATTATAAGACCATTGTTTTTTCTGTTTGACCCAGAAAAGATTCATCATTTTACATTCTCTGCAATTAGAAATTTAAGTAAAATTCCTGGATTTTCATTTTTATTTAGAAAGCTATATCTAATTGAAGACAAAAGATTAGAACGCAAACTTTTTGGTTTAACGTTTAAAAACCCAGTTGGGTTAGCAGCGGGTTTTGATAAAGATGCTAAGTTGTATAGCGAGTTAAGTAACTTTGGATTTGGTTTTATAGAGATAGGAACTTTAACGCCAAAACCTCAATCGGGAAATCCAAAAAAGAGACTATTTCGTTTAAAAGAAGACTCAGCAATTATTAATAGAATGGGGTTTAATAATGGAGGAGTTACAGAAGCAATTGAGCGTTTAAAGAAAAATAAAGATGTTCTTATAGGCGGAAATATTGGAAAAAATAAAGTAACGCCAAATGAAAAAGCTGTTGAAGATTATAAAATTTGTTTTCATGCATTGTATGATTATGTAAACTATTTTGTAGTTAATGTTAGCTCACCAAACACGCCAAACTTGAGAGCTTTGCAAGACAAAGAGCCACTTACTGAGCTTTTGCAGGTATTAAAAAATGAAAACTCAAAGAAAGATAACCCAAAACCAATTTTATTGAAGATTGCTCCAGACTTAACTAATGAGCAATTATTAGATATTATTGATATTGTTTCTGAAACAAAAATTGATGGTGTTATAGCAACAAATACAACTATCTCTAGAGATGGTTTACAATCTAATAATAAATCTGAAACTGGCGGATTAAGTGGAAAACCATTAACCAGTAGATCTACAGAAGTAATTCGGTTTTTAGCAACAGAAAGCAAAAAAGCTTTTCCTATAATTGGAGTAGGAGGTATTCATACAGCTAAAGAGGCTTTAGAAAAATTTGAAGCTGGTGCAGATTTAGTTCAGCTTTATACTGGTTTTATTTATGAAGGACCAAAGCTTATTAAAGACATTAATAAAGCATTAATAAAAAAAGCGAATTGAAATATCAATTCGCTTTTTTACTTTTTTATAAACTATAACTTTTATAGTTTTACAAATTTCTTAATTACTTTCTGTCCATTAGAATCAAGAATTAATAAATAGCTTCCTGAAGCAATATTAGACACATCTATTTGGTTGTTTTTTAAATTTCCGTTCAAAATATTTTGACCTAGTAGATTAACAATTCTATAGGTTAAACTTTCGTTAGATTCTTTCAGTTTAACATTAATAATAGTATTGTTTACTGGGTTAGGATAAATACGAATTGAATCAGCTGTAAACGTTTCGGTAGATAATGTTGTTGTACCCGTAAGGTTAATATCATCAATTGCTATATCACTATTAAAATTACTTCCTCTAATAGCTCTAAAGCGTATATTAATGGTTTGTCCTGCATAACCAGATAAATCTATTTGTCTAGTTAAGTAAGCATCACTTTGATTAGACTGTTGAGACCCAACAATAGCCTGAGTTACGTCGTTAGTATATCCTGAGCCAGAGTCAATATCAACATGCAGTTCTCCCATAGTGCTACCGTACATATGATATGCAAATTCAAACATAGCATCTGTGTAATTTATATTTATACAAGGTGAAATGAATTCGGCAACATCACCAGGATTAGAACCTGAAGCCTCAGTATATAAAAATACTCCAGAAGTATTTCCTGTGGTATTGTCGTTAAAAGGACCAGTATCGGTTGATGTCGTTGGTCCAGAAGTTGCATACCAAATAAAAGATGATCCAGCTTCGTTAGTTGCTGTCCAACCGTCTGTACTTGCTTGTAAAAAGCCTTCAAATCCTTCAACTAAGGGAACAGATTTTTGAGCGCCTACTTTTATGTATTCTAAGTTTGATTTAGAAATTGTGTTTTGTGCATTTGATATGGTTAATGTTACATCATAAATCCCACTAGTTGCATATGTGTGTGAAGGGTTTTGAGATGTGTAATCAATAATATCATCACCATCAACATCCCATTGCCATGACGTTGCTCCTGTACTATTATCGGTGAAATTTACAGTAAGAGAGTTACTACAAGAGCTTGTATTGTCTGCAACAAAATCTGCATCAATACTGGCACAATCAAAATAGTTTCTTGCTAATTGTTGCGTTGCATAAATTCTAGCTAACTGTTGGGGTGTAAAAGAGTTTCTACAAGATTTTCTGGAGTAAGACATTACATTACTAGTGTCTGGTACGTAACTATCTCCATTTGCATCAGTATCAGTTCCAGTATAAACACAAGATGAGTTTACATTACTGTAAGATAATCTAGGATCTGCTGGTGTGTCACAAATATAATCTCCTTCTGTTGTACAATTAGATCCATCAACTAACTCGTTTGCGGTACCACCATGTGTATGACGTAAAGAGAAAAAGTGTCCCATTTCGTGAGCTAGTGTACTACCATTTAATGCACAAGAATTATCCATTAAAATAGTATCTGCTCCACCAGGATAATAAGCATAACCACAAATAGCATAATTTCCATCTACAGTATCTACTCGAGTTACCGAATTTGCAAAATATATGTTTATAAGGTTTGGAACATTATTAGCAGTTAAAGCTGCTTCTTGATCATCTAGATAATCATAATAGGTATCATCATCTATATAGTTAATCCCATCACATAGGTAAAACTCAAGATTAGCACCAGCATAAAATGCATTCATTACATCCATTGCGTTATTTAAATCTGAAACAGATAAACCACCAGTACCTGCAGACGTCCTTAAAACATGTGCTTTAATAGGTACAGAAGTTACAGCATTTGCAGATCGAAACTCATTGTTTAAAAACGTTTGTTCTATTTGCAGAATTCGTTCTTTATTATCATTAAAAAACTCAATAGATTCTGCTGATTCTTTAGTGCCACAGCTTACATCTTGAGCTTGTGTGTTTAAGCTAAAAAAAGCTAATATAACTAGTGACAACTTTGTAATTTTTACTCTAGTATTTTTTATTACCATAATAGTGTAGGTTAATATTTAGGCGATAAAAATATACAATTTATCGTAATTATAAGCATTTAATCGAGGAATTGTTGATTTGCTAAATAATTTACTTTGCTCATCATTTAGTTTATAACTATTTTTTTTGTCGAAGTTACATTGTTTTCAAGTAATGTTTTTAAAAGATAAACTCCTTTATTTAGAGCAGTTAAGTTTAAAGTTATGTTTTCTTCTTTTTGTGTATTTCTAAGTGCGTAAACCTGTTTCCCTAATATATCATAAACAACTGCTTCTTTTATTGTATTTGTTGTACTAGTAGCAATATTAAAAACTCCTTTTGATGGGTTTGGAGATAATTGAAAACTATTAATGTCTAAAAATTCATCTTCTAAGCCTAATGTAGTCGAATTAAGAGTAAACGTAATTTCGGCCATTTTATTTCCGCCCACAGGAGAACTATTTAGCATGGATACTGCTACTGGGCTTATAGGGTTATCTGATGAACCATAATTTGCGCCTCCATCGGTTCCTGCATCATAAACAAAAACATCCATTGTAAATGTCTCTTTCCAACCATTATTAGAGTTGTCACCTGACCTTAGATTTAAACTATTAACAGCAATAAACCAATCTGGACTTGGTGCCACCATAGACACTAAAGTAATTAACGGAAAATCCTCACTAACGGTAATATTAGTAAAACCTGCTACTGAATCGTTACCAGCAAATGGCGAAAAATCGTCTCGAAGTAATTGGTCTGCTCGAGGTGGAACTGCATCAATTACATTGTTAATTTCGATTATAAATTCATCGTTATTTCCTCTTTCTGCAACATCTTTAATACCAGTTGTTGCATTAGTTCCTAAACTAACAAACTCATTTGGTGTATTATGTGTAGCTCCAATTAAATTTGACCAATGTGCATTACCTGGAACAGAAGAATGTTGCATACTATTCCAAATAGTAGTTACAGAAATATTGTAATTAGCTGTAGATTGAGCTTGAGCAGATAATGAAAATAATAAAACCAGTACGGCTAAATTATATTTTAAGAAAAGAGAAGTAAAGTTTTTCATAGTTGAATATTTTTCATATTTATATAGTTACGTCGATAAATGCTTGTACTTCCTTACAAAATTTTTTCATTTTTTTATTAAATTCTACTTAATACGTTATTAAAAATAATAGTACTTTTATCCTTTAATAATTTACTGAATGTCTTCCAAAATTAAGATTATAGAATGCCCTAGAGATGCTATGCAAGGCATAAAAGATTTTATTCCAACTGCGGAAAAAGTTCAGTATATTCAATCTTTATTAAGAGTAGGTTTTGATACTATTGACTTTGGGAGTTTTGTATCTCCTAAAGCGATACCTCAAATGGTCGATACAGCCCAAGTATTATCTCAATTAGATTTATCCAACACAACAAGTAAGCTCTTAGCTATTATTGCAAACACAAGAGGTGCTGTAGATGCATCACAACATCCAGAAATTAATTATTTAGGTTATCCATTTTCTATTTCTGAAAATTTTCAAATGCGTAATACACATAAAACAATTGCTCAATCAGTAGTAACGCTTTCTGAAATATTAGAGATTGCTAATAAAACAAATAAAGAAGTTGTGGTTTATATATCTATGGGATTTGGTAACCCTTATGGAGATCCTTGGAATGTTGATATAGTTGCAGAGTGGACAGAACGACTTAGTAAAATGGGAATTAAAATACTTTCTTTAAGTGATACCGTAGGTACTTCTAACCCAGAAAATATTGATTATTTGTTTTCTAACTTAATTCATAAATACCCAAATATTGAGTTTGGTGCTCACCTGCATACGACACCAAATACATGGTTTGAAAAAGTTGATGCGGCTTATAAAGCTGGTTGCAAGCGTTTTGATGGTGCAATACAAGGCTTTGGTGGTTGTCCTATGGCAAAGGATGAGCTAACAGGTAACATGCCAACAGAAAAGCTATTATCGTACTTTACTTCTAATAAAAATAATGATTTAAACGCCTTGAGTTTTGAAAGTGCTTACAACGAAGCATCAAAAATCTTCAATGCTTATCATTAATTATTCTTTTAAATTAATTTTATATTAAGCTTATTATTAGTCAATTATTAATCGTTTTTCTTTTTTATTTAAAATTAATCTAAATAAACTTTGTGTAATTCATTATCTGTTTTAAATTTGCAACTGCAAATAAACATTTATTTATATCAAGTCTAAATAAGAATAATAATTAATCAATAAAAATGAAAAAATTAACCTTACTAATTTCAATTTTAACAACATCATTTGTTGTTGCGCAAACAGTCCCAGATTCATTGAGTATTAATCCTCAAACTCAGCAAAATGCTGCACAACGTATCTTATCTGGTAATATTAATACAGGAGTTACTGTTGGTGGTTACGGTGAGATAACTTATAATCAACCAGAAGGTGATAATGGCGAGTTAGATGTACAACGTTTAGTATTACTTTTTGGATATAAGTTTAACGATAGAGTACAATTTGTAACAGAAGTAGAGTTAGAACATGTAGAAGAAGTATTTGTAGAACAAGCCTTTATACAATATAGTTTAAACGATAATGTTAATCTTCGTGGTGGTTTAATGTTAGTGCCAATGGGAATTGTAAATGAGTTTCATGAACCAACAACATTTAATGGTGTTGAAAGACCAAGTATTGACGGAAGTATTGTGCCTACAACATGGAGGGAAATTGGTGTTGGTGTGTCTGGTAAGTTTAATGAAGCTTCATTACGTTACCAAGCGTATATCTTTAATGGGTTTCAGTCTGTAAATGGATCTAAAGTTTTAGGCGGTAAAAATGGATTAAGAAACGGAAGACAAAAAGGAATTAAGTCTACTATAGATTCTCCAAATTTAGCTGCTAAGTTAGATTATTATGGAGTTCCTGGATTACGTTTGGGATTATCAGGATATTTTGGACGTACGCAAGCTGAAGATGATGTTGAAAAGATTGACGGAACTTCTGTAGGCATATCTATGGTTGGTTTAGATGCTCGTTATGCTAAAAAACGTTTTACAGCAAGAGGCCAGTTTATTCATGCAAGTATTAGTGATACTGAAGATTATAATACGCTCAATAATGCAGATTTAGGTAGTGCTTTACAAGGTTGGTATTTAGAAACTGCTTATAATTTATTACCATTAAATAAAGAACAACAACTTTATGCTTTTGCACGCTACGAAGACTTTGATACTCACGCATCTGTTGATGGCGGTTTAATGAAAAATGATAGCTACAACAGAAACGAATGGACCTTTGGTTTAAGCTACAAAATTGCTCCCGGAGCTGTTGTAAAAGCAGATTACCAAATTAAAGACAATGCAACAAGTGCAGATACTCCTAACCAATTAAATGTAGGTTTAGGTGTTTGGTTCTAAAAACATAAAATGAATACAACGATTTGAATTAGTTTTTAATTGTCCGATAGCTAAAGCTGAAACTTTATTTTTCACTTTAGCTATTTGGCATTTAAATTGTGTATTAACATTTTAAAATAAATTATCTTTGCAGCATGAATTTTAAACACATAGTTTTTACACTTCTAGCTTTGGCTTTATTGTCTTTTGGCTTACCAAAAAACATTCAAAAAAAAGTAGACAAGCAAATAAAAGCTACTTTTGAAGTTGAGCATTTTTCGCTTAATCCTATTGTTATAGATTCAGAACTGGCTAAAACTTTGCCTTCAAAATTTGGACTTGATAATTTATTTGAAATAAAAACTGATTCTACTTTTCTTGCTTATGCATATATATCTAAAGCAGCAAGTAAAACAGATAACTTTGATTATCTTGTACTTTTAGATAAAGATTTAATTGTTATTAAAGCCAAAGTTTTAGTGTATCGCGAAGATTATGGCGGTGAAATTGGTAGCAAACGCTGGCTTAAACAATTTATTGGTAAAACTCAAAATGACGAGTTAAGATATCAAGATAATATTATTGCCATTTCAGGAGCTACAATTTCAGTTAGGTCAATGACAAATGCAATGAATGATTTACTAAAGTCACTAAAAATTCTTCATTCAAAACAAGTGTTATAAATGCAGATAAACGGATTACTTCATACATTTCCTAAAGAATTAAAACTACTCATTGGTGCATTTATTATAGTATTAAGTATAGGTTTTTATACGGGTTTGTTGTTTGTAGGCCAAACATCATCTGCTAATCCTAATGGGATTGAAGAGCAGTATCTTGGTAACGAAACAGATGAAGATGCTGAGGTTATGAAGTTTAAAAAGAGCAATCAAGAGATGCTCACTTTGGTTCATAATCATATACTGTCTATGTCTATTATTTTCTTTTTAGTAGGCTTAATTTTAAGTACCACTAAATTAAAAAGAAAGCTTAAACTGTTTTTAATGATTGAGCCTTTTGTATCTGTTGTACTAACTTTTGGAGGAATTTATTTGCTCTGGAAAGGAATGCTATGGGTGAAGTATATTGTAATGTTTTCAGGAAGTTTAATGACCATTACTTTTTTGGCGTCAACAGCTATTATTTTTATTCAATTATTTCATAAAAAACAATAGAAGGTTTTATTTCTTGTATATTTAAGTGCTATGATTGTTACACTTAAATGAAAAATTACTTATTACTGTTTGCAATACTTTTCTCTATTTCTATTCATGCAAAAGAATGGAAAAGCCTACGAGCGTATCAAAAAGAAACACAAACAAAATTATTATCGCCTTCAGATTGGTTGTCATCAGATAGAAGAAACAACACACGTACTTGGCAAAAGGCAAATGCCTATAACCTTGGTAATAATAATGTACAAGCTTATAAAACCATTAGGCAACGTAGAGATTTTTATAGATGGCTAAATGCTGAGCTAAGAATAAAAGGACATGAAGTTGTATGGCTTTCTATGGCGCAATATATCTCGCATAAGTTAAGGTTAGTAGACGCATTTCCTTATAGTCTTTTTACAACCAAGCAATTTAAAAATTATACCAGAAATGGGAGCAAAGTTGTATTCAACAATGTGTTTGATGTATTAAAACAGTTATATGATTCTGAAATTATATTAAAAGGAAACGAGGCACTTGCTTGGGATAAATCTATTTTAAAAAAAGAACAGTACAAATGGATACAAAGTATTTATAATACTATGGATTCAAGAAGTTTAAATCAAATAGAGCGCGTTGCAAAAGGGAAGTTTTTATATGGTTTATTAGTCCCAAAAGCTATTCGTTTTAAAGGTGATATTTCTAAAGCAGAAGAACGCTATAATTATGCTTTAAATACATTAAGAGACTATTGCAAGAGTTTATAAAATTAATTTAACGATAGCATAAAACTAAATTCATAATTTTAGTCGTATCTTTGCATGCAATTATATCTTAATTGCATCATGACAGCACACGAAAACAAAATTGTTGGAGAAGGTTTAACCTACGACGACGTTCTATTAGTTCCAGCTTTTTCAGAAGTACTTCCACGCGAAGTAAATATTCAAACAAAATTTACACGTAACATTACTATTAATATTCCTGTTGTTTCTGCGGCTATGGATACTGTTACCGAGAGTAAAATGGCAATTGCTATGGCTCGAGAAGGTGGTATTGGCGTATTACACAAAAACATGACTATTGAGCAGCAAGCAGCTAAAGTTAGAAAAGTAAAGCGTGCAGAAAGCGGAATGATTATAGATCCAGTAACATTACCTTTAACAGCTAAAGTTAGTGACGCTAAACAATACATGAAAGAATATAGTATTGGAGGCATTCCTATAGTTGATAAAAACGGAATTTTAAACGGAATTGTAACGAATAGAGATTTACGTTTTGAACATAATAATGACAGACCAATTGTTGAGGTTATGACTAGCGAAAATTTGGTAACTGCTGCTGTAGGAACATCTTTAAAAGACGCTGAAACAATTCTTCAAGAAAATAAAATTGAAAAACTTTTAATTGTAGATGATAATTACAAATTAGAAGGTTTAATCACTTTTAGAGATATAACTAAGGTGACTCAAAAACCTATTGCAAATAAAGATACTTACGGAAGATTGCGTGTTGCTGCTGCACTTGGCGTAACAGCAGATGCTGTAGATAGAGCAGAAGCTTTGGTAAAATCTGGTGTTGATGCTGTAATTATAGATACAGCACATGGTCATACAAAAGGTGTGGTTACCATTTTAAAAGCTATAAAACAGCAGTTTCCAAAATTAGAAGTTATTGTTGGTAATATTGCTACTGGAGCCGCTGCTAAATATTTAGTTGAAGCTGGAGCTGATGCTGTAAAAGTTGGAATTGGACCTGGTTCAATATGCACAACAAGAGTAGTTGCAGGAGTTGGGTTTCCTCAATTTTCTGCGGTATTAGAAGTAGCAGCAGCTATAAAAGGCTCAGGAGTTCCTGTGATTGCTGATGGCGGAATACGCTATACTGGAGATATACCTAAAGCTATTGCTGCTGGAGCAGATTGTGTGATGCTTGGTTCTCTATTAGCTGGAACAAAAGAAAGTCCTGGAGAAACTATTATTTACGAAGGACGTAAGTTTAAGTCGTATCGCGGAATGGGTTCTGTAGAAGCCATGAAACAAGGAAGTAAAGACCGTTACTTTCAAGATGTAGAAGATGATATTAAAAAATTAGTACCAGAAGGTATTGTAGGTCGTGTGCCATATAAAGGTGAATTGTTTGAAAGTATTCACCAGTTTGTTGGAGGTTTACGTGCAGGAATGGGATATTGTGGTGCCAAAGATATTGTTTCGCTTCAAGACAAAGGTCAGTTTGTAAAAATTACAGCTTCAGGAATTAATGAAAGTCATCCTCACGATGTTACCATTACTAAAGAAGCGCCTAATTATTCGAGATAGAATTTGGATTTAAAATTTATATTTTAAGGTTAAAACATAAGTCTCTTTACCATCAGAAAAAAAGCCAACATCAATTTTCTTTTTTTCGTATGGTGCTGTAAAAAGATAAGTGCTTCCAATTCCAACAGTTGCTCCAGCAAGAACATCCCAAATGTCATGCCAACCATTTGGACCTTCCATCCTGCTAACACCAACAATGCCTGCTAGTAAGTAAGCCCATTTGCCATATTGCCAACCATAACGCCTTTGTATAAAGGAAGCTCCAGAAAAAGCAGATGTTGTATGACCAGACGGAAATGCATCAAATAAATTTCTGCCTTCAGGACGTTCTTTTTTAACTATTTTTTTTAGTGAGTGTGTTATAATAAAACTTGTTGAATATGATAAGGCAAATTGTTTTGTGCCTTTCCAATCGCCTTTTATTATTGTAGTTAATCCAGCTCCAATTGGTAAAGCAAGCTGAAGTATATCACCTGTGTCTTCTAATATAAATTCCCATTTTTCATGAGATTGATCATCAGGTTCTGGAGTTTGAGCTATTAAAATTTGATATGAACCTACAATGAAACAAATTGAAAAAAGAAAATACTTTTTCATTAGGTTGGTTTTTATTAAGTTAGTTACATATTTAACTCAAAAACACGTATGTTTATTGTTTTATCAAGGTTTATAGTCTAACAAAACATCAATAGTATTAGCTGTAACCGAATGATAATTTGGTCTAGATTTTTTATAAATAACTAGCGCTTCATCTATTTTATCATTTTTCTCATAAGCTTTAAATAATGTCTCTACATACCAACGTCTACCTACGCTAATAAGAAAATCTTCAATTTTAGAATCAACATTATTACCACGATAATCATTATTAATTGCTTGCTCAAACCAAACCATTGCAATATGTGAGTTGGTAGCGTTTGTAAAGTCAAAAGCATTATCTAGTAAAGCCATTTGCTCTTTAGTCATTGTTTTTGGAAAGTTTCTAATAAAATGAACCCATTCTTGAGTCGTCCAATCTTTTGTAAGTGAAATATCAACACTATTATTCTTTAAAAACTGAAGCATTGTTTTTTCAGCATTTTCAAATTTATCAGATGTAATAATGGCTTGATTGCTTGGGACACCAGGATTAAAAATCCACTCTTCTGTGTTAAATGTTACTTGATTTTTGTCTAATAAGTTTTCATTTAAATAGGCTATAAAATCTCCAGTTGTTATTGTAGAAAACGCATGCTTTTTAAAATACCCTTTTAAAAATGCATCAAACTTTTCACGACCAACAGTTTCTTCTAAAGTTCTTAAAAACAAATAGCCTTTATCGTATGCAATGCTATTCATACCATCGTCTGGGTTATGACCTTTTAAATCGAGTTTTAGTTTTGTTGCTTCAGGTGTTGCTTTTAAGGCTTCAATTTCTTCATCTAAATCTTGTCTGCCTATTAAAGCAATCATGTTAGCTCTATCTTTTCCGTAAAGGGCTTCCATAATTCGTATTTCAAAATAAACAGTAAAACCTTCATTAAGCCAAAAGTCATTCCAAGTCGCATTGGTTACTAAGTTACCAGACCAAGAGTGTGCTAACTCATGAGCAATAAGAGATGTCAAACTTTTATCTCCAGCTATAACTGTAGGCGTTGCAAATGTTAGTCTTGGGTTTTCCATACCACCAAAAGGAAAACTAGGAGGCAAGACAATTACATCAAATTGATCCCAGTCATAATCACCATAAAGGTTTTCTGCTGCTGCAACCATATTTTCCATATCAGAAAATTCATTCTTAACCTTGTCAATCATCGATTTTTCTGCATAAACACCTGTGCGTTCACTAATGCTTTTATACTCTATATCTCCAATAGCTAAAGCAATTAAATACGGAGAAATGGGTTGTTTCATTTTAAAATGATATACGCCATCTTTGCTTTTTTGCTTCGGATTTTCTGCACTCATAACGGCCATTAAATCTTTAGGTACTTTAACCGTAGCATTATAAGTAATACGAATTTGCGGACTATCTTGAATAGGGATCCATGTTCTAGTTAAAATCGCTTGACCTTGTGTAAATAAAAAGGGATGGTCTTTGTCTGCAGTTTGTTGAGGATTTAGCCATTGTAAAGCTTCAGTTTTTGAAGTTGTTTTATAAAAAACGGTAATGGTTTTTGTGTTTTCTTTTATATCTATTGTTAAAGACTGACCTAGCATTTCGTTAAATTCACCTAAAGAAAATGGTGTGTCTTTACCATCTGCTTGTGCTTTTTCGATATCTAAAAATTTAGAATCTAAAATGATTTTTGTAGCATTATTGTTTTCTATGGTATAGGTAGCACTTCCAGAAATGACTTTATCTTCAAAGTCTGCTTCAATGTTGAGGTCTAAATGTTTTATTACTGCTTTATTAGGTTGTGCATACGAGTGTGATTCTTCTACATAAGATTCAACCAATATATCTTCTTTTTCTTTTTGACAATTGGTTATAGCCAATACTAATGCAAATAATACTGTTAGTTTTTTCATGTGTATATGTATATTACTTTTTATAGGTCACATCGAATATCCTTATAATTATATCCTTTAAGGATTAAAATTTCAGTTACAGGATGTTTCATATTTAATTTTTATTCTGAATAGATTTGACCACGATGTGGTTTAAGCGCATCTCTTAAAGGTTTCATTTCATTTTCATCAACAACAAGAAAGGCAATTGCATGCATATCTGTAATGGCTTCAAAACCAGTAATGCTAACGTTAGATTTCTGAATTGTTATATATTCTTTTAAATGAATCTCATGATGCTGAGCAGTTTTTAGGGCGACTTCACCTCTAAAGTCCCAAATAAGTTTGAGTTTACGCATTGGCTACTGATGTTCCTTTTTCTGCAAAGTTTTTAAAATCATGCATGTATTTAAGAGTTTGTTTTTTAAAAGCGCGAGGCATTAAAAACGTCATAACCTTCATAGAGAAGTTAAGAGGCGTGAACTCGGCTTTAGATGTCCATTTAGTATAACCTTCTGGTGTTTGTGTAAAAAAGTTGACTTGTGCATTGTGCATGCCTTTTGTACTGTAAATTGCATGAAACTCATCAGGGAAATTACTTTTAGTAACAGTTTCTATAAGTTCCATTTTGCGTTTGCCTAACTGGTAATTAAGTTTCATTTTAGCACCAAACTCACCAGGTGTTCCAGAAATATGCTCGGTTGCAATAAGTCCTCTTTGCCAGTGTTTCATATTCTCAGCATTATTCATTTTTTTAACGAATTCATCCAAAGGTACTTTTACAATGATTTCTGATGTATACTTCATTTGTATATGAAAGGGATTTAATGCAATAAATATAATGAGTTTTTTTTATTTAACTTTTTTTTTAACACTAAGTATGCAACTTTTACGTTTCAAAAAAACTAGCTTGTATAATGTTTGAATTATACTATTTTTGCTGAAATGACAATATTAAATTAGTTATGAAGATTAAATTATTTTTGAGCACACTCTTCGTGTGTTTTACTGTACTTGCATTTGCCCAAACCAACAATGATGACGTTTTATTTACCGTAGATGATGAACCAGTAATGGCTTCAGAATTTGTTAGGGTTTATAGTAAAAACTTAGATTTAGTAAAAGACGAAACACAAAAAGATATTGATGCCTATTTAAAGCTATTTGTTAGTTACCAATTAAAAGTAAAAGAAGCTAAACGTTTAGGGTTAGATAAAGATGCTAAATACATTAGAGAGTTTGGTAATTATAAAAAGCAATTAACAACTAATTTTTTGGCTGATAATAAAGTTACAGACGCATTGGTTAAAGAAGCTTATGATAGAGTTTCTAACGATGTAAAAGCATCACACGTATTAATTAGAATAGATGAGTCTGAAAAAGATACTACAGCTGTTTATAATAGACTTTTAAAGTTACGTAATCAAATTGCTAAAGAAGGCTTTGATAAGGTAAAGAGTGCTGTGCATAATGGAAGTACAGTTTTTGCTGAAGACTTAGGTTATTTTTCAGGTTTTAAAATGGTTTATAGCTTTGAAAATGTTGCTTACAATACTAAAGTAGGAGAAATCTCTATGCCTTTTAGAACGCGTTTTGGGTATCACATCGTTAAGGTTTTTGATAAAAGACCATCATTAGGTCAAGTAAACGTTGCGCATATCATGGTGTCTAATAAACAAAAAGATAGTTTACTAAATCCAGAAACGCGTATCAATGAGATTTATAAAAAAATACAACAAGGCGAAAAATTTGAATCTCTTGCAAAACAGTTTTCAGACGATAACAGCTCGGCAAGTAAAGGCGGCGTTTTAGCTCCATTTACAGGAGGTCAATTAAGCTCTCAAGAGTTTGAAAATGTTGCTTTTAGTTTAAATGAAAAAGGAGAAATTTCAAAACCATTTAAAACAAATTACGGTTGGCATATTGTTAAGCTACTTGGCAAAAAAGGTGTTGAGCCTTTTGAGAATATGAAAGGAGAATTAGAAAATAAAGTTAAAAGAGATTCGCGTTCAAAACTTATAAATTCTGCACTTACAAAAAAGCTAAAAGCGCAATACAACGTTAGTAATAATGAAACTGCAATAAACTATTTTAAAACACTTATTGATGATTCGTTTTTTAAGAAATCATGGGTAATACCTGAAAACTTAAATAAAGAAGAAGTAGCACTTGCCATAGATAAAGCATCATTGTCTTATGGAGATTTTGCAAAGTATTTAATGAATAGTCAGCGTAATTACTTTAATAAGAAAACTGCGCCTGAAGTTGTTATAGAAAAAGAATATCAAACCTATTTAGAAAAAGAGCTTTTAAAATATCACGAGGCAAATTTAGAATTTGTAAATCCAGATTTCGCTCACGTTTTAAAAGAATATAGAGATGGTTTACTTCTTTTTGATTTAATGGAAAAAGAGGTTTGGAATGCAGCAACAAAAGATAGCGTTGGGCTTGAAGCATTTTACGAAAAGAATAAAAGCAATTACGTTTGGCAAGATAGAGTTGATGCTAAAGTATTTTCGTCATCAAAAAAGGAAGTTGTTTCTGAGGCTATAAAACTATTAGAAAAAGGTAAAACTGCCGAAGAGATAGCTACAGTTTTAAATGCCAATGGAGCGCAAAACATAATCGTAACAAGTGATGTTATGGAAAAAGGGCATAGAGCTTTACCAATAGCATTTGAGTTTAAAAAAGGTGTTTCTAAAATCTATAATTATAACGATGCCTATCACGTTATAGATGTAAGTAAAGTAATGCCACAAGGTATTAAAACATTTGATGAAGCTCGAGGTAAGGTAATTAGCGATTACCAAAATAGTATAGAAACAAATTGGCTCGATACATTAGGTAAACGCTATAATGTTAAAATAAACGATGCGGTTTTAGCTAAAGTTAAAACTCAAATAGCAAATTAAAGGTGATTAAAAAATCGGTTTTCATATTAATTCTGTCTATTTGTTTATCATCTTGTGATTTTTTTAAAACCATAGATGATAGAGTTCCTATTGCCAGAGTTAATGATAATTACCTTTACAAAGAAGATTTAAAAGATTTAATTGCTGAAGGTACTTCTGTAGAAGACAGCACACTTATAACAAACGGATTTATTAATCGTTGGGCTACACAATTACTTTTGGTAGAAGGCTCAGAAAGAAATTTATCTGAAGACAAACAAGATGAGTTTAATAAGTTAGTAGACCAATACAAAAAAGACTTATTTACAACAGCTTATTTAGAAGCCTTAGTAAACAAGAGTATCGACACAGTAGTTGTAGATGATGAAGCTCAAAAAGTGTACGAAGCTAATCGAGAAACCTTTAAGCTTAATGAAGAGTTAGTAAAGTTTAGATACATTACTATACCAGTAAATGCAATAGATAAAAAAGACATTGAAGAGCACTTTAAAAACTTCAATTTAGAAGACCAAAAGTATTTAGATTCTATATCTGTTCAATTTAAAACATACTCTTTAAATGATTCTATTTGGATTAAAGCTTCTCAGATTATAGAAAAGATTCCAGTACTCAATGCAAAAAATAAGAAAGAACTGTTAAAAAAATCTAATTTTATACAACTCAAAGATTCATTAGACCTATATTTGGTGCAAATTAAAGATGTGCTTTTTCAAAACGATTTTGCACCTCTAGAATTTGTTAAACCTACAGTAAATCAGATTATAATAAACAAAAGAAAGCTTGAGTTAATTAAGCAACTCGAAAAAGATATTACCAAAGATGCAATTAAAAACAATCAATTTGAAATATATAATTAATAAAAAAACAACGCTTTTATTTATCTTACTACTAGGTGTTTATAGTTCTTATTCTCAAGAAATAATTGAAGAGGAAGAAGCTAAACCAAAAACAGAGACTAATGCAACAAATGATAATAGCCGTGTTAAAGTTGATGGTGTAGTAGCCGTTGTTGGAGACTATGTAGTTTTAGATTCAGATATAGATAAAGAATTTATTCAATTACAAGCAAGAGGCGTTTCTACTGCAGAGATTACCAGATGTCAATTATTTGGGAAATTACTTGAAGACAAACTTTATGCGCATCATGCCATACAAGATAGTATTGTTGTTAATGAGTTGGAAATACGATCAAATATTGAGCAACAAATTAGTGCTTTTCTTGAGCAAAAAGGCGGTTCTATGGCAGAGTTGTTAGAGTTTTATAATAAAGACTCAGAGGAAAGCCTTAGAGAAGAAATGTTCGAAATCAACAAAAACCAAAAACTGGCTATGGATATGAAACGTAAAATTGTTGAAGACATAGAAGTGACTCCAGAAGAAGTAAGAGAGTATTTTAATAACATACCAAAAGACGAACGTCCAACATTCGGGACCGAGTTAAAAGTGGCTCAAATTATTGTGATACCTAAAGTATCCGAAGAAGAAAAACAACGTGTAATAAACAAATTAAAAGAGTTTAAAGCCGATGTTATAGAAAATGGTGCAAGCTTTACAACTAAAGCAGTGTTTTATTCTGACGATACAGAATCTAAAAAAACAGGAGGAAAGTATGTTTTAAACAGAAAACGCCCTAGAATGGTAAAAGAGTTTAGAGACGTTGCATTTTCATTACAAGAAGGTGAAATATCTGAACCTTTTGAAACTGATTTTGGATACCATATCGTGTATTTAGAAAAAATTAGAGGTCAAGAATATGATGTAAGGCACATTTTATTACGTCCAGAGCTAAGTGAAGAGGCTATACAAGAAGCAAAAGACAAAATAAATAAAATTAGAGAGCATATTGTAAATGGTGAAATCTCATTTGCAGATGCTGCTAAGGAATCTAGTGACGAGAAAGAAACTAGAAATGATGGCGGACAATTAATTAATCCTTACACACAAGATTATAGTTTTGAGTTAACTAAAATGGATCCAGAATTATATGGTCAAATTCAAGAGCTAAAAGATGGTGAAGTAAGTTTGGTATTACGTGATCAAGACAGAGTAAATAGAATCAAGTATAAATTACTTACAGTTACTGATAGAATTGATGAACACGAGGCAGATTTTGCAAAAGATTACTTAAAAATTAAAAGTTTGACTGAACAGGACAAGCAACTTAAAGTGATTGAAAAGTGGCAAAACGAAAAAATCAATGATACCTACATTAAAATTAACGGAGATTATAGAGACTGTGAGTTTAATAGTAACTGGTTAAAAACACAAAAATAATATGTCTGATGTTGCTGCTGTAGAACAGTTTGTAAAAAAATATAATGCCTTAAAGCAGGAAGTTGCCAAAGTTATAGTTGGTCAAGACGATGTTGTAAATCAAATACTAATTTCAATATTTTCTGGAGGTCACGCATTACTTATTGGTGTGCCAGGTTTAGCAAAAACCTTAATGGTAAACACCATTGCTCAAGCTTTAGGATTAGATTTTAAACGCATTCAGTTTACACCAGATTTAATGCCTAGTGATATTTTAGGCAGTGAAATATTAGACGAGAACAGACATTTTAAGTTTATAAAAGGACCAATATTTGCTAATATTATTTTAGCAGATGAAATAAACAGAACACCACCAAAAACGCAATCAGCTTTGTTAGAAGCTATGCAAGAAAGAGCTGTTACTGTTTCTGGTCATCATTATAAACTAAGCTTACCATATTTTGTTTTAGCAACACAAAACCCAATTGAGCAAGAAGGAACATACCCTTTGCCAGAAGCGCAGTTAGACCGTTTTATGTTTGCTATAAATTTAGATTATCCAACATTTGACGAAGAAGTACAGGTTGTTAAAGCAACCACAACAGATATACAAGCCACTGTAAATGCTTTGTTTTCTGCACAAGAGATTATAGATTTTCAAAACTTAATTCGTCGTATTCCTGTGGCGGATAATGTCATAGAGTATGCGGTTACTATGGTAAGTAAAACGAGACCAAAAGCATCTACAGCTTCAGATTTAGTAAAAGAGTTTGTAGATTGGGGCGCAGGACCAAGAGCATCACAAAACTTAATACTAGCAGCAAAAACACATGCAGCAATTCACGGTAAGTTTTCTCCAGATATAGAAAATGTACAAGCAGTTGCTCAAGGTATTCTTCGTCACAGAATTATTAAAAACTACAAAGCCGAAGCCGAAGGCGTTACAGATGAGCAAATTATTAAGAGTTTGTTTTAATTGTTTTATTACTTTTTTAATTGGATAGATTTATAGTATCTTAATATTAAACTTATTAAGTAACTATAAGATATATTGTTCATAATTAAAGCTGCACATGAAATTAAAATATATTCTTGTTTCCTTTTTAGTTATTACGTTAACAACCAGTTGTAACTCTAAAAGAATTCAGCATTCTAAAACTAAACAATTAGATAAAAGACTACTTGGAAGCTGGAAAGGATTTGAAGAAAATCAGATTATTGAAGGTGTTCAGTCTACATGGATTCAACATAGATTTGATGATGGAAAGTTTATTCTCCTAGCAGTTTATAATGGTGATTGTGATATAGAAACTGGCGCAGAAAAAGGCGAATGGTGGATTGAGAATAATCTATTTTATGAATTGCATTATTCTAGTGGTTTGACTGACATTTATGAGTACAAAGTTTTAGATGAGAATACGGTAAGATTTACAGCCAAAAAGATGTCTTTTAAAACCAATGCTAAAGTCTATCAGTTTACAGATTCTAGATTAAAAGAATAAATTTGCTAGCTATAAGATCAATAGTTGATTATAGTCGACTACTCATTTTCTTTTATTAATTTAGTCCTAGCCAATACAACTAGCCATAAAGCACTAAATGAATACTAATGTTACTCTAAAACCTTTTAAAGGAGACAAGCTGTTTTGGGTAAGGCTTTTTGCATTTTTTGCATTTTTAATACCATTAATTATTTCTCCTAGAGTTTGGATTTCTGAGCGATTATTTCCTTTGGTTTCCGTTTTTGAAAACTTACCAATACCAAGTTTAAGTGTAGATATTGCATTGATTTTAATTTTTTTAGTAAGCTTTATAATATTTGTATTTAAACCTAGTTGGAAGTTTGGGCTACCAATTGTACTTATATATGTGTTTTGGGTATTGCTAGACCAAAACAGAATTCAGCCTTTTTATTTTGAAATTATATTTATGGTTTTGGCACTTACCATGTTTCGAGAAAATCCAAAAGTAGCTAAGCAATGTATACTTTTAATATTGGTTGGTACTTATTTTTGGAGCGGAATGCATAAGTGCAATACTGTGTTTTTTGAAAAATGGGCTAACGGACTTACTAAACGTATTCCGTTTGTGCCTTCATGGATGCGACTCACATTTACGTATGCAGTACCATTTTTAGAAGCTTCATTTGGTGTTTTTTTAGTGTTTACCAAAACAAGAAAATTTGGGATTTGGCTTATAACTATTATGCATGCTATTATTCTCACTACATTCCTTATTGAAGGTTATGGCTATGTGGTATTCCCGATGACGCTATTTAATGTGTTTGTGTTATTCTATTTGTTTTATAACAAATCATTTTCGCCTAAAGAATTATTCAGCTTAAAACACCCTAAAGCTGTATTGTTTTTTTTGATTGCCATAATTTTTCCTTTTTTTAATTTTTTCGGATTATATGATCACATATTAGCATTTAGTTATTTTTCTGGTAAACCCAAGTATTGCAAAGTTTATTTCTCTGCAAATAAAGATATTGAAGCCTTACCAAGTCATATACGTTATAACGTTAGAAATGACCAAGGTAAATATTATATAGATTTAAATGAATGGTCTGGAAGAACCATAGGTTTGTTAGTATATCCTGAAGAAAGAGTATACAGAAACATACAAAAACATATTAATGGCTATCTTGATGCACCTAATACATATTTAGAATTTTATTAATGACAACTAAGCTTTCTAGATTATTTGGTTTAGACCTATTGCGCGCAATAGCAATTAGCTTAGTCGTGATTTCTCATTGTACTTTTTTGTTGTTTCCTAATACTACTTCTATTGTTTTAGATGTGATACGCCTTTTTGGTGCTGTTGGTGTAGACTTATTCTTTGTACTTAGTGGTTATTTAATTGGTGGCATATTACTCAAGCAAATTGCTTCTAACAAAACAAAGTTTAAAGACCTTTTTGTGTTTTGGAAACGTAGATGGCTTCGTACACTGCCAAACTATTTTTTGGTTTTAATACTTAACGTTTTACTCTTATCAGCTCTTGGGAAAGGATTAGTTAGCGATATATGGTTATATGTTCCTTTTTTGCAAAATTTTGTGACACAACATCCAGATTTTTTTACTGAAGCTTGGAGTCTTTCTATTGAAGAATATGCATATTTAATACTACCATTTTTAATGTATTGTAGTTTTACCGTATTTAAAAAAGTAAAACCCAAAAAACTGTTTTTAATTGTAACACTTGTAACAATAGTAGTTTTGTTTGGGCTTAAGTTATACTATGGTTTAACTACTGATGTTACTAGTTATAAGACATGGAGTTTAACATTTAGAAAAGTTGTAGTTTATAGATTAGATAGTATTTACTATGGCTTTTTGCTAATATATGTCTCAAAACAATTCCCTAACTGGGTTGCTAAGTGCAAAACGTATTTATTGTTATTAGGGATTGCTTTATTTGGTCTTTTGCACATAGCCATTTTTTGGTTTAAAATTATGCCTGAAACACATCTTATGTTCTATACGTTGTTTTATTTGCAAGTACTAATTTTAAGTTTGGGGCTAATGTTTCCTTATTTTTCTAGTCTTAATTACAAAGGTATTTGGCAACCTTTAGTGTATTTTATAAGCACGCGTTCTTATACTATTTATTTGGTTAACTACTCATTGGTACTATTAACGTTTCAGCATTTTTTTGAAATAGAACAGTTTTCTGTATTTCAAAAATGTTTCGCATTAATTGGATATTTAATAACGACTTTACTGATCTCTGAATTGATTTACAGATGGTTTGAACAACCAATTTTAAAGTTTAGAGATAAAAAATATTCACGATAAAAGATTGGAGATATCCCTTTTTAACCGCGCAACATCTTCATTTGCTAAAATATTATAAAAACCTCTTATCATTTGGTTTTTGTCAACCAATGCTACATAACTGCTATGATAGAAATCGGTACCATCTTCATTGGGTTTAAAATTGGTCATAAATTGATTGGCTTGTAGGCGCGTATTTTCTTCAGACGACCTAACAAACTGCCATTTTTGAGCTTTTATTCCAGTAGTTTCAGCATAACCTTTAAGTGTAACACTAGTATCATGTTTTGGGTCGATAGTATGAGAGATGATAACAAAGTCTGAATCGTTTTTAAATGCATCTGCAATAGCAGCAAGCTGTGCTTTCATTGGCGGACAAATACTTGGGCACTTAGTAAAAAAGAAATTGGCAATAAATATTTTGTCTTTTATTGTTTCGGTTGAAAATGATTCGCCTAATTGGTTTTCAAAACCCTTATAAGTAATTGTGTAGTTTTCTCTTTCGCCCAAGTCATTTATCTTATAACTTAAAATTGGAAGTTCTTTGGTGTTATTACAACCAATTAATAGAACAAAAAGAAAAAATGTAAAGCGTTTCATTTATAGGTTGGCGTTATATGTATTTAACTTCTCATCCATTTCTTTGTCGTATAAAAACACAAATATACTTGCCATCATATCTTGATTCGTGCCGCTTGTATTGTTAGTATTTAACACCAATTCGTATTCATGATTAGCATATAACATGATACCTTTTTCACTTGAAAACACAGGAATGTTTTTTAAACCTATTCTGTCTTTATGATTTTCTGCTTTAGATATAAATATTGTGGAGTCTATAGTTTTATCTCTAAAAGCTAGCGATTCGGCAAAAGGATGCAAATGTGTAATAATTTGATGCATGCTTGTGCTATCCTTGAGTTGTAATTGGTGTGTAATATTAGAACTGTATGTGGCCTTGCCAGGAAATATTACCCAATGTCCAGATAAGCTTTCACCATTACTGTTTTTGTAACTATGGTTTTTTATTTCAATAGGTAAACACATATTTGGATTTGCTTCTGTAGGACCTTTAAATGGGTTGTTAGAATCATAAGGCAACATCACAAAACAGTTTTTACTCATTAATGGTTTCATTGAAATATTGTGTGGTTGAAAACCAATATTTACTTTGTGTTTGACTGAAAATGCGTCAGATTTAATATTATGATTTAGGGTTTGAGTAGTTAAAAATAAATTTTCATTACTAAATACAGGGTATCCAAACCCATTAGGAAACTTAAAAGATTCCAGACCATTACTTAGAGATGTTAATCTTGGGTATTGTTCACCAATTCTGTGATTAAGATTCCAACGCGAATAATGTTCGCCATCGTAAATATTAATATTGGTATGACAAATAAAATCGTTGGAAAGTTGATTGGTTTCATTGGTGTCTAAAACTTGAGTCTTAAAAGAGGTAAGCCATATTAACTCATCTTTAGAGTTATCTACTTGAAAAGGGCTTATAGCTTGCGGACCTTCCATAGATTTGTAGATATTATCTATTATCAAAGTAGGAGAAATTAATGAAATGTGACTATCTTGGGTTGAAATGTTCCAAGTGTTATCTACTAAAGCAAGCTTGTGATAAATATGTTTTTTAACTATCGCTTTGTGTCTGTTAGATAGGTTAAAATAATAAATACCACCAATAATTATAAGTATTAGTATTGTAAAAAATGAATATTTTAACGCTTTATATTTCATTATAACGATGAGCTACTAAAACAAAATTAACTCTTTTTTTATGCAAATGGATTATTGTAAATGCATTTTTGGTTTAAACTAAGAGGTATTTATTACAATGCATTATGATTATATTGGTTAATAGGTTTTTTGAAAAACCAATAACAGATTTAAGAGATCTATCTCTAATAAAGCAAAAATTTGATTAAATAAGTTTTGTTAATTTATTATTTTATAATGTAAAATATTAACGATTATTCATTTTATTGTTAAAAAAAAGCTATTCTTATGAATTATATTTAGTTTTTGTTAGTTTTCGTTACATATTTTTTAAATATGTTGTAAAATTTGTACTTTTGCATGACTTTTAAAAACTAATATTCAACCTTAAACAATTTATATATGGCTTTTGACATAGACATGATAAAAAAAGTGTATTCAACTATGGTAGAACGTGTAGATAAAGCACGTGATATTGTAGGTAAACCACTAACGCTTTCTGAAAAGATTTTATATGCTCACCTTTGGGATGGAAATCCTAATAAAGCATTTATACGAGGAAAAGATTATGTCGATTTTGCACCAGACAGAATTGCTTGTCAAGATGCAACAGCTCAAATGGCTTTATTACAATTCATGCAAGCAGGAAAAAGCAAAGTTGCAGTTCCTACAACAGTACATTGTGATCACTTAATTCAAGCAAAACAAGGCGCTTCTCAAGATTTAAAACGTGCAAACGATGTAAGTAGCGAAGTGTTTGATTTTTTAGAATCGGTTTCAAATAAATACGGAATTGGTTTCTGGAAACCAGGAGCAGGAATTATTCATCAAGTAGTATTAGAAAATTATGCGTTCCCTGGAGGAATGATGATTGGTACAGATTCTCATACAGTAAATGCCGGCGGTTTAGGAATGGTTGCCATAGGTGTTGGTGGCGCAGATGCTGTAGATGTTATGGCAGGAATGGCTTGGGAACTAAAATTCCCTAAACTAATAGGTGTAAAATTAACAGGTAAGTTATCTGGTTGGACTGCACCAAAAGATGTAATTTTAAAAGTTGCCGGAATTGTTTCTGCTAAAGGAGGAACTGGAGCCATAGTAGAATATTTTGGACCTGGAGCTACAGCAATGTCATGTACTGGAAAAGGAACCATCTGTAATATGGGAGCAGAAATTGGAGCTACTACATCAACATTTGGTTATGATGAATCTATGGAGCGTTACTTACGTGCAACAGATAGAGCTGACGTTGCAGATGCTGCAAACCAAGTTAAAGATTATTTAACAGGAGATGCAGAGGTTTATGCTAATCCAGAGCAATATTTTGATCAAGTTATTGAAATTAACTTATCAGAATTAGGACCATTATTAAATGGCCCTTTTACTCCAGATTTATCAACACAAGTTGGTAGTGAAATGACTGAAAGAGCAAAAACCAATGATTGGCCTGTTCAAGTAGAATGGGGATTAATAGGTTCATGTACTAACTCGTCTTACGAAGATTTATCAAGAGCATCTTCTATTGCGCAACAAGCTTTAGATAAAGGTTTGAAAATGAAAGCTGAATTAGGAATTAATCCAGGATCAGAGCAAGTACGATACACAGCTGAGCGTGATGGTATTCTTGAAGTGTTTGAGAATTTAGATGCAAAAATATTTACAAATGCTTGTGGACCATGTATTGGGCAATGGGCAAGATATAATGACCCTAAAAATGCACCAAAAAATAGTATAGTGCATTCATTTAATAGAAACTTTGCAAAACGTGCCGATGGTAACCCTAATACACATGCTTTTGTTGCTTCACCAGAAATAACAGCAGCAATAGCAATAGCTGGACGTTTAGATTTTAATCCTTTAAAAGATAAATTAATCAATGAAGATGGTCAAGAAGTTATGTTTGATGAGCCAACAGGATGGGAATTACCACCAAAAGGATTTGATGTAAAGGACAATGGATATATTGAGCCAGTTGCAGATGGAAGCGGTGTTGATGTTTCTGTAAGCCCAACTTCAGAAAGATTACAACTTTTAACACCATTTAAACCAATTGGAAATACAATCTCTGGAGCTAAACTATTAATTAAAGCTTTTGGTAAATGTACTACTGATCATATCTCTATGGCTGGTCCATGGTTACGTTTTAGAGGACATTTAGATAACATTTCTAATAACTGTTTAATTGGAGCCGTAAATGCATTTGGTAAGAAAACAAACTTTGTAAAGAACCAGTTAACAGGTGAATTTGGAGGCGTTCCAGATACAGCAAGAGCATATAAAGCTGCAGGCGTTAGAACAGTCGTTGTTGGTGATCATAATTACGGAGAAGGATCGTCTAGAGAGCATGCAGCAATGGAACCAAGACATTTAGGTGTAGCAGCTGTAATTGTAAAATCGTTTGCTAGAATACATGAAACAAACCTAAAAAAACAAGGAATGTTAGGATTAACTTTTGCTAATGAAAGTGATTACGATTTAATACAAGAAGATGATACATTCAACTTTGTAGATTTAAATGAGTTTGCTCCAGGAAAACAGTTAACATTAGAAACTGTTCATGCAGATGGAAGCAAAGATACTATCATGTTAAATCATACTTATAATCAATCACAGATAGATTGGTATAATGAAGGCTCTGCATTAAATCTAATAAAGAAAGAAAACGCATAATTTTTTTATTTAATAAGCTAAAACTCCTGAATAATTCAGGAGTTTTTTTGTGCTTCTTTGTAAGGATGTAACTTGTTTAACGACAATCAATTCATCTAACAAAACAATAAAAAAATGAATTCACTTTGGTTTTTTGATGATGTCAATTTATTTAAAGTGCTTTGCCCTCATAAGTTTAAAGCTTATAAGCAAGATCACGATTTTGATGCCTATAAAAAGAAAGATTACATCTACTTTGAAGAAGACTCATCTAATAAGATTTATTTAATTGAAAAAGGTAAAGTAAAAATCGGTTACTACTCTGAAGATGGAGGAGAAGTCGTTAAGGCGATTTTAACTAAAGGAGAATTGTTTGGGGAGAAAGCCATTCTTGGTGAAAGCAAAAGAGATGAGTTTGCCCAATCTGTTGATGATAAAACCTCAATATGTCCAATTGGTGTGCAAACTATGCATGACCTAATGAGAGATAATCAAACCTTTAGTTTTAAGGTATATAAATTTATTGGACTTAAATTTAAAAAGTTAGAAAGACGACTTCAACTACTTTTATTTAAAGATACTAAAACGCGTCTTGTAGAATTTTTAGATGAGCTGTGTGAAGAATATGGTTACAACTGTGAAAACACAGGAGATCATGTTATAAAGCATCCATATACACAAAAAGATATTGCTTCTTTAATAGGTACTTCTAGACCAACACTTAATATTCTTTTAAACGAATTAAAAGAAGAAAGTTATATCGATTTTAGTAGAAAAGAAATAAGAATTTTGAAAAAAGTTGGCTAGTGTTAGGTAGCTAACATTTAATGTGTCAATCATTAAATAATTTTGAAGTATAGAAATTTTAAAATTATAAGTGATGATAAAAAAAATGTGTTTAGCAGTATTAGCAATAGGAGTTTTTGCTATGTCTTGCAGTAGTGACGATGATAATAATGGTCCTACAACCTCAAGTTTGACATTAAATCTTAGTGGTTTAGAAGATTTAGGAAGTGATTTTGTTTATGAAGGATGGATTATTGTTGATGGTTCTCCTGTATCTACAGGAACATTTTCTAGTATTACGTTTCCGCAAACATTTCAAGTAAATACAAATCAATTAAATACTGCAACAGCTTTTGTGTTGTCTATTGAACCAGCTGTAGATCCAGATCCATTACCAAGTGCAATTAAAATTTTAGCTGGTGATTTTGCTGGAGGTTCGGCAAGTGTAAATACTGATCTTATTGCTGACTTCTCTACAATAGCAGGAGACTATGTTTTAGTTACACCTTCTACTAATGATACAACAGATAATAATAAAGGTGTTTGGTTTTTAGACCCAACAGCTGGACCAGCAGCAACTTTAGAACTTCCTATGTTACCTACTGGTTGGAAGTATGAAGGCTGGGCAATTATTGATGGTACTCCAGTTTCATCAGGTCGCTTTAGTACAGCAGCAGGAGCAGATGAAGACGGTAATCCTTTTGCAGGTACAGATAATACGATGTTGCCTCCTTTTCCTGGAGAAGATTTTATTATGGGAATGGCAAATGGTGTAGATTTAGCAGCAGCAACCCATATTTCTAGAGTTGTTGTGTCTATAGAACCAGAACCAGACAATAGTCCAAATCCATTTTTACTTAAACCATTAGTTGGTGAAGCATTAGATGAAAATTCTGCAACAGCACCAACGTTACATTCTTTATCAGGAACGCTACCAACAGGTACAGCAACTCGATAACTAATAGATTAAATTTTGTTTTTTGTTAGATTTATAGCATAGTTTCGACTCAGAAACTATGCTATAATTATTTAAAATGAAATTAAAAAAAATGAAACGCAGTAATATTATTTTTTTAATAGTTATTGCACTTTTATTAATACCTCAAACACGATTACCTATTCAGGTTTTTATTCATAAAGGATTGGCAATGTTTAGTCCATCTATAAAAAGTGAGCTTAAAGATAAAATCACTTTTTCTAATTGGGAATTAAAGAGCCTAGATGGAAAACGTATCAATTTTAAAAACTTAGAAGGCAAGGTTGTCTTTTTGAATTTTTGGGCAACTTGGTGTCCGCCTTGCATTGCAGAGTTACCTCAAATTCAAGAATTGTATAATGATTATAATGATAAAGTCGAGTTTGTTATTGTATCTAATGAAAAGAGAGAAACTATTCAGAAGTTTTTAGATAGAAAAGGGTATGAACTAGAGACTTATATTTCACTTAGTATTTATCCAGAAAAATTAACTATTTCGAGTATTCCAAGAACATTTTTAATTGATAAAGAGGGAACTATTGTAATTGATAAGAATGGTGCAGCAAATTGGAATAGTGATGAAGTTAGAAGCTTAATTGACAAGCTTCTGTTTTGAAAACCTTTTATAGAAAAAGTCTGTAAGTGCTAAATTTATTAAAATAAGTGAAAAAGCATAAACAGTATCCTCAATAGGTATTGTAAATAAGCGAAGGTTCAAATTCTCGTTATTGTTATACCATACAATTTCGTTATCTATAAAACTCCCAGTTAAAATACCATTAACTATAAAAAAAGGAATAAGCATCACTAAAAATGTAAGATAGTAACTGTGTAAAATAGAACTATTAAATAGTCTTACTAATAGCAATGTTATTATTGTTACAATAAAATTGACAAGTGTATACCATTTATCATAATATATAAAGCTTAGTAAAAGTAGTATTGCTATTATAATGTGGGTTATTATTGTTGAGTTTTTTGGCCGCAAACCTAGATTTGGAAAATAATGAAGTAATGCATAATGTGTAAATACACAAGCGTAAGGGATACAAATAAAAAACAACCATTCTTCTATAGGTAATGATAATAATTTTGTTCCTATAAAATAGTCACTATTAAAACCCCAAATGCCATTAAGGGTAAAAATAATATCCCAAGAAATGAATAGAATGGAACTTATTATAATTGAAAGAAACAAAGCTTTCCAGTATCTATAAAATTTAAGTTTAGGATGAAAGCTAAACAAAAAAGGAATTAATAAAGAACCAAAATTTAATATTAAGTAAAGGCTTTTCATTTTACTGACTTACGAAGTAGTTTTTTCTTTTATTAGTTAAATAAAGAAATTAGTTTAAAAAAAGCAATTAATCACCTTTTAAAGTATTTAAATGGGACTAACAGCATTCCAAAGCATTCGCCTTCAGTTTTTCCTAAATGTTTATGATGAATCTTATGAGCACGTCTTACACCTTTTGCATACCAATTATTAGCCTTTCTGAAAAACTTAAAACGTTGATGAATGAATATATCATGAACAACAAAATAAGCTAAACCATAAGCAAAAATCCCCAAACCAATAGGTAGGCAAAACCAAACATCATTAATGTTCCATTGGTAAAAACAAATAATGCTTATCACTGCATAAAATAAGAAAAAAGCATCATTGCGTTCAAACCAACTATCGTGGTCTTTAAGATGATGATCTTTATGCAAACTCCATAAAAAACCATGCATAACATATTTATGAGTAAACCAAGCCATAAATTCCATAATTGAAAATGTACTCAAAAAAATAAATATCCAAAGTGTTATGCGCATACTATAAAATTACATTAAATTAAGTTGATACTTTACATAACTTCTCGTTAAGAGCTCAAATTTTTTGTGATTTGGAATTCTTATACGCGTATTTTTTATTTCTAAAGCAGGTGTTTTTTTTAGTTTTTGTAATAGTTGTCTATAGTATCTATAAGCCATGAATACTCCAAATTTTGCTTCAATAGGTAGTTTTTTAATTCCTAATACCCCTTTAGTGAAATCAGCTTCAATATCATTTATAATAGCTTCTTTAGTATTTTCATCAAGGTTGTTTAGGTCTGTGTTAGGAAAGTAAGTGCGCTCTAAATCATCATGATCCGCTTTAAGGTCTCTAAGGAAGTTTACCTTTTGAAAGGCAGAACCCAAAGCCATAGCTGTGTCTTTAAGTTCTTCAAATTTATCTGGATTACCTTTTACAAACACCTTTAAACACATAAGACCAACTACATCAGCTGAACCATAAATATATAATTTGTATTCTTCAGAAGTTAGGTATTCTTTCTTGTGTAAATCTAAACGCATACTATTCATAAATGCATTTACATAAGCTATATCTAAATTATATTTATGAAAGGTGTGTTGAAATGCATTAAGAATTGGGTTTAAGCTTATTTTATATTCTATAGCACGTTTTAAATCTTCTTCAAATAGATTAAATAAGGTTTCTTTATCATAATCATGAAATGAATCTACAATTTCATCTGCAGCTCTAACAAATCCATATATGTTATAAATATCTTGTCTAATTGATTTTGAAAGCATTTTTGTTGCTAAAGAAAAAGATGTGCTATAAGTGTTTGTAATAGATTTAGAACATTGATATGAAACGGAGTCAAAAATTACTTTCATAAAAATTAATTTGAAGTATTAACGGTAACTTTAGTCTTTTGATTTGCAAGTTGTTTAGTAATAAGTTCAGCGGCCAATTTTCCCGAAACTAATGATGGAGGAACTCCTGGTCCAGGCACTGTAAGTTGTCCTGTAAAAAATAAATTCTTTACTTTTTTGCTTCTTAGTTTAGGTCTTAAAAATGCAGTTTGCATTAAAGTGTTTGCCATACCATATGCATTTCCTTTATAGGAGTTGTAGTCTTTTATAAAGTCATTTATACAAAAACTTTCCTTAAATAAAATATTTGAACTCACACTTTGCGAGGTTAGTTTTTCAAAACGTTCAATGATGATATTAAAATAGCGTTCTCTTATTTCTGTAGTATCTTTTATCCCTGGCGCTAATGGTATAAGAAAAATACCAGCTTCTTTATCTTGTGGAGCTAAATTGCTATCTGTTGTACTTGGAAAACTAGCATAGAATAATGGGTTTTTTGGCCACTTTGGATTATCATAAATTGCTTTAGCATGTTCATCAAAATCAACATCAAAAAAGAGTGTATGATGGTTTACATTCTTTAATTTCTTGTCAAAACCAATATAAAATAGTAGAGAAGATGGAGCAAAGGTTTTCTTTTCCCAATAGGTATTTGAATATTGACGATATTTTTTATTTAATAGAGTTTCAGAATGATGGTAATCTGCACCACTTAATACAATGTCAGAATAATATGTTTTACCATTTGAGATTACTCCTGTAGCGGTGCCATCATTAACAAGTATTTGTTCAATAGGAGCGTTTGTATTTATGCTTACTCCTAGTTCTTCAGCTAAATTTCTCATCGCCAAAATCACTTGGTACATGCCTCCTTTAGGGTGAAATGTTCCTAAGCCAAAATCGGCATAATTCATAAAACTATAGAAAGAAGGTGTATTACTAGGCTTTGCACCTAAAAACAATACTGGAAATTCTAAAATTTGTGCTAGTCGTTTATTTTTAAATTCTTTACGGACATCACGTTTAATATTACCAAAAAACTGATTAATTTTTGTTGCCGTTTTTAGAGTTATCAGCTCTAATGGTGAAACTCCAGGATTATAAACCAAATCTTTAATAGCGATATTGTAATTGTTTTGTGCTTGGTTTATAAACTTTTTTAATTTTTTAGAGCTTCCTTTTTCTTCTTTTTCAAATGCAATACAGATTTTATCTAAAGTATCTTCTATTGTGATAAAATCATTTTTCCCAAAGTATACACTATATGCAGGATTGAGTTTTTCTAAATTATAATAGTCTGATGAGCTTTTATCAAAATCATTAAAGAAACGCTCAAATACATCTGGCATCCAATACCATGTTGGGCCAATATCAAATGTGAAGCCTTCTCTTTTTAATTGCCTTGCACGTCCACCAATTGTGTTATTCTTTTCAAAAACAGAGACATTATAGCCAGCTTTAGCTAAATAACAAGATGCTGCTAGAGACGAAAAACCAGAGCCAATTATAGAGATAGAATATTTCATTTGTTTAACAAATATACAAAAAAATTAAACAAAATAAAATTTACCTAATTTTATAATTCATCAACTAGTTTTTGAATAGAATTAAAAGCTTTAAATTGAGAAGAAAGAGTTTTAGTGTCTATATTTTGAATCATTTTACCTAGCACCCAAAATTTAGAATCTGAGCTATTTAGTATTTTTAGTTCAACATCTTTTAAATATTGAGGTAAATCTTCTTTATTAGGTTTTACGGTAAAATATGAAATAAAAGTAATGTCGTTATAATAATTTAAAACATCAACTAAACTATTTAAAGGTACGCTCTGCCCTAAAAGTATAGCATGATGACCATGAGCTACAATTTCATAATTAATAAAAAGCAAACCAAGTTCGTGCACTTCATTGTCTGGAAGATATAATACAAATGTGCGATTTGTTGTAGAGGCTGTAGTCTTAATATTTTCGGTATTAATAAGTATTTTTTGACGAATTAAATTTGTTAAAAAATGCTCATGAGCAGGCGTAATTGTATCTGTTTGCCATAGCATACCAATTTCTGACATTAGTGGAATAAAAACTTCATAAAATATAGCTCTAAAAGGTTTTTCTCTAATTAGGCTGTTATAAGTATTGTAAAATAGTACTTGATCAAAATTAAGCATAGATAGCTTAAAAGAGTTTATAGCATGGTTTTCAAGATTGCTTTGATTGGCTATGGATCTAACTAATTCTGGAATTTCTACTTCCTCAAGCTTAGCTATTTTAGATATTTTATAACCATTTTCATTAAGATAACTTACATTAAGTAGCTTTTGAAAGTTAGATAAATCGTAGTACCTAATGTTGGTGTTTGTACGTTTGGGTTTAAGTAGATTATAGCGTTTTTCCCAAATCCTTATGGTATGTGCCTTGATACCAGTTAAGTTTTCAAGGTCTTTTATACTGAACTTATTTTTTACGTTGTTCATTCATTTTTAATAAATGGTAAACAAAAATAGTGTTTTTTGTTTTATCTATTAAAATAGTTTGTGATATTCAATTTGTTATATTTCATTATAGAAGTTAAAAGTGCGCACGAGAAGACTCGAACTTCCACGAACTAATGTCCACCAACCCCTCAAGCTGGCGCGTCTACCAATTCCGCCACGTGCGCAATAATGAAGTCATCAAAAATAAAAAAAGTTAAGCAATATAGCTTAACTTTTTTTGTTGTGACCAGTCTGGGGCTCGAACCCAGGACCCTCTCCTTAAAAGGGAGATGCTCTACCAACTGAGCTAACTGGTCAATAAGTTTCTCTAACGAGGGTGCAAATATAAAATGTTTAATTAAAAAAACAATACTTTTTTTATATAAATTTTTGTTTTTTTGCATGTGTATTATGTATGTTTTTAATAATCAATTTGTAAGCGTTTTATGGTTATAGTCTTAATGGGTTATATGGGTTCGGGTAAATCGATAATTTCGAATAAATTATCTCAGATTTTGAATTTCGAACATCTGGATTTAGATAATTATATTGAAATTAAGGAAGACATGTCTGTTTCCGATATTTTTAAGTCTAAAGGTGAGATTTATTTCAGAAAAAAAGAAAATGAATACTTAAATGAGGTTATTACTAAAGAAAATACTGTAATTGCCTTAGGTGGAGGCACACCATGTTATGGTAGTAATATGAACTTGATTTTGCAGTCTGATAATGTTATCAGCATATATTTAAAAACATCAATTAAAAATTTAGCTAATAGATTAATTACAGAAACTTCAAAACGCCCTTTAATTTCACATATTGAAACAATTGATGAACTAAGTGAATATATAGGAAAGCATTTATTTGAACGTTCGTTTTATTACAATCAATCAAAAATCTTAATTAATACAGACGAAAAGTCAATTGATGATATTGTAGAAGCTATTTTATTTCAATTACTTTAAATAAGCTTCAAACTGTTTCCCCTTTAAAATAACTTCTACATGTTCATGTAAAGATGTTGACAAAGAAATTCCTTTAAAATCAGCTTTTACAGGGTATTTTTTATGATTTCTATTTACCAAAACAGCAGTTTTAAATTGTTTTAGAGGCACATCTAAAAAATACTTGACGCCATAGATTAGTGTACTACCAGAATTTAGTACATCATCAATTAAAACAACAGATTTGTTTTTATAATCTTCGGCATCTAAACTTGTACTAATTTCAGAAAGCGGATTTTTTTTATCAATAACCACTTTACAGAGTACAGACTTTAAATCTGAAATTTCATCTAAAATAGATTTGAGCTTTTTAGCTAAAATAAAACCGTTGCTTTCTATTCCTGCTAGAATTATTTCACTTTCATTTACATTGCTTTCGTAAATTTGGTATGCAATACGCTTTATTTTGTGGTTAATTTCTTGATGGTTTAGAATATGATTTTTAGTATCAGCCATAACGATTAGTTTTTTCAAAGATAAAAAGACTTATTTGTTTTGTTGTATAGAATTATTCAGATTCGTCTGTATATTCATCAATATCTCTTCTATCTTTTTTTGTAGGTCTACCAGTTCCTTTTTTTCGATAATAATCTTTAGCATATTTTAAAAGTTCTTTAGTTTCAAAAGCTTCTTTTGGCGTCGTATCAATTCTATAAATATCAACAAGTTTAGCACCAACGCGATTTGGTGGTATTTCATTGACTGTTAGTTTATAGTTGATTTGGTCTTTACGTAACTCAATTTTATCAGTGATGTAAATATCTCTGCTTGGCTTTGCTGTTAGACCATTTACCTTTACATGACCTTTTTTGCATGCATTGGTTGCAATGCTCCTAGTTTTATAGTATCTAATGCACCAAAGAAATTTATCTATTCGCATATTAAAGTTGTGAAATTGACGTTAATTGTGTTGTGCAAAAGTATTATATTATTGTATCTTGCGCCTTAAAAATAGACAATATTGATCTTTGTAAATTAAATATTGTTTTGTGTATATGAAAGAAAAAGTGAATTGAAATGAAAATTAAAAATTTTAGTCTATTACTCTTAGTATTTATATTGTCTTTTACATCGTGTAAAAAAGATGACGATGGTTCAAATGTTAGTTTGGTGCCAGAGAGAGATAGAGCAGAACAGCAAATTGAAGATAAAGCAAATTTATTAGAGTATCTAGAAACTCATTATTATAATGCTTCAACTTTTTCTACGCCAGGAAATTATACAATATCTGATATTATAATTACCGAGTTACCTGAAGATGGTGTTTTACCAGACCCAAGTAATAATACCTTACTTATAGATGCTGTAGAAATAAAAACGTCAACTTTTGCTGATGTACAATATGAATATTATATACTAAAACTAAATCAAGGTGGTGGTGACACACCTAACTTTACAGATGATGTTAAGGTTAATTACGAGGGGAGTTTATTAGACGAAGATGTTTTTGATTTTACAATAAATTCTACAGTCTTTGATTTGCTTAGTTTAGTTGAGGGATGGAATAAAGTTATGCCAGAGTTTAATACTGCAACATCGTTTATTATTAATGAAGACGGAACAGAACAATATGATGATTACGGTTTGGGTGTTATGTTTTTACCTTCGGGGTTAGGTTATTTTTCTTCTCCTCCTTTTGGATCTTCAATACCAGCCTATTCTAACCTTATTTTTAAGTTTGAACTGTATCAAACTGAAGCTAATGATCATGATAACGATGGTGTTTTTTCTCATTTAGAAGACTTAAACATGAATAGTGATTTACTAGATGATAATACAGATGGAGACAATTTATCTAATTTTATAGATGCTGATGATGATGGTGACGGAACATTAACTATAAATGAAGATTTAGAACCTGACAGTGATTTACTTGTAGATAGAAACAATGATGGTGACCCAACAAATGATATTGGTGATGGAGACCCAACCAATGATGATACAGATGGTGACGGAATACCAAATTATCTTGATACAGATAATACAGAGTCTAGATTGGATGAATAATATATAGATTAGATATAAAATAAAAGCCCACATTTATTAAATGTGGGCTTTTATTTTTAAGTTTAATTATTTCTGTCTATAAGGCAACAGATAAACTTAAAATAAGTTGGTCTGGCCTTGTGTCAATTCTGCTAACAACACTAGTTCCTAAATTATTATCAATAAAGTTGGCTTCATTATTACTAAAGCCTCTCTCATATCTTAAATCGATACCAATTTTATTTAAACTTAAACCAATACCAAAGTTTAAGCCTATAGAAAAATCATTGTCTATATTGCTTATATCAACACCATCAAATTCTGTATCTAATATATATTGTAATGATGGACCACCAAACACGCTTACAGGACCCAGAACCTTAATACCTACCAAAAGTGGTGCATCAATTTTTTTCATATTAAAATCATCATTATTATAATCACTTTTTGTGCTTGTATACACAAGCTCAGGTCTAAAATAGAGTTGGTTTCCTATCTTTCCAAAAAAGCCTAAATGATACCCAATATTTCTATCTGGATTTTGCGCATTATCTCCAATAGATTGAAAATAATCTCCATTGGCATTGTAGTTTAATCCGCCTTTAATTCCAAAAGAGCTTCCTTTTTGAGCATAAATACTAACACAAAATAATGATAGTATAAGTGTACTAATAACTAAATTTTTACTCACGTCATTTTTGTTGAATAAGTATTCGTGAAATTTTTTTAAAATTTTCATAATATTCGTTTTTTGTGATTTTGATGTATAGTATCAAAAACGCTGCCAAACAGATATTATTTCCTACAGCTTACTCTATTTTTTAATAAAGGTGTATAGTAAATTATTTGAAAATTAGTGGTTTATGGCTCTTTTATTTTCTTTTCATGACTGTTTCTGAAGCTTTAATGATGGCATTTGCATTAAGACCATATTTTTCCATGAGCTGAGCTGGAGTTCCAGACTCACCAAAAGTATCATTTGTTGCAACAAATTCTTGAGGTGTTGGTTTATGCTGTGCTAAAACGCGAGCTACACTTTCTCCTAAACCACCAAGATAATTATGCTCTTCTGCAGTAACTATGCATCCAGTTTTAGATACAGAATCGATAATAGCTTTATCATCTAAAGGTTTAATAGTATGAATATTTATGACTTCTGCAGAAATTCCTTTACTTTCTAATGTTGTAGCAGCTTCAAGCGCTTCCCAAACTAAATGGCCAGTTGCAACTATAGTTACATCTGTTCCTTCTGTTAAATGAAGAGCTTTTCCAATCTCAAATTTTTGATTTTCAGGAGTGAAATTAGCTACTTTTGGTCTTCCAAAACGCAAGTAAACTGGACCATGATGCTCGGCAATTGCAATGGTTGCAGCTTTAGTTTGATTATAATCACATGGGTTTATAACTACCATTCCTGGTAACATTTTCATGAGCCCAATGTCTTCTAAAATTTGATGTGTTGCACCATCTTCTCCTAATGTTAATCCAGCGTGTGATGCACAGATTTTCACATTCTTGTCTGAGTATGCTACACTTTGCCTTATTTGATCATAAACACGACCAGTAGAAAAATTAGCAAAAGTTCCTGTAAATGGAATTTTACCACCAATTGTCATTCCCGCTGCTAGACCAATCATATTTGCTTCAGCAATTCCAACTTGAAAAAAGCGTTCAGGATGATTTTTTTTAAAATCATCCATTTTTAATGAGCCAATTAAATCTGCACAAAGTGCAACAACATTTTCATTAGTTTGTCCTAACTCTGTTAATCCAGCTCCAAAACCTGAGCGTGTATCTTTATTTCCTGTGTTTGTATATGTTTTCATTGTTTTCTTGATTGATGATTAATAATCTCCTAAAGTTTCTGCATTTTGAGCCAATCCTATTTCTAATTGCTCATCATTAGGAGCTTTACCGTGCCATGCGTGTGTATGCATCATAAAGTCAACACCATTTCCCATAACTGTTTTTAGTAAAACACATACGGGTTTACCTTTTCCTGTTAGTGATTTTGCTTCAGCCATTCCTTTTAAAATGGCATCCATATTATTTCCTTCTTCAATATCAACAACAGTCCAACCAAAAGCTTCAAATTTACTTCTTATACTTCCCATGGCTAAAACATCATCTGTAGAGCCATCAATTTGCTGACCATTTAAATCAATCGTAGAAATAATATTATCTACGTTATTTGCAGCAGCATACATAATGCCTTCCCAGTTTTGACCTTCTTGTAACTCGCCATCACCATGCAAACTGTATACCAAGTGATTATCATTGTTAAGTTTCTTGGTTGCTGCAGCACCTAAGGCAACACTAAAACCTTGACCAAGCGAACCTGATGCAACTCTTACACCTGGTAAACCTTCATGGGTTGTTGGGTGTCCTTGTAGTCTAGAATTTATAAGTCTAAATGTATTTAGTTCATCAACAGGAAAATAACCAGATCTTGCTAGAACACTATAAAAAACTGGAGATATATGGCCATTAGATAAGAAGAAAAGATCTTCGCCAATTCCATCCATATCAAATGAATCATTTCTGTTCATTATCTCTTGATAAAGTGCTACAAAAAATTCTGCACATCCTAGTGATCCACCTGGATGACCAGAATTTACTTTATGTACCATTCTAAGTATATCTCTTCTTACTTGAGTGGTTAAATCTTCTAATTGTTGTGTGTTTGGCATGTTAAAATTGTAAGTTGTTTTCAGCATCAAAAGTAAAATATTAAACAAGCTAAACAAAAGGAGATTAAAAGCACTTATTAACGAATTTTAGTCATTTGCTAACAATTTCGATTTTATTAAGAAGTTAATGCAGTTTAGTTATTTATCTTTACTCAGTTATTTTTATTTTATTATAAATGACTTCGTGAACCTTTATGAAATTTCTAAGAAATTAAAATAAAAAAAATGTGTAGGTTTGCCGACTGATGATTTCTTGAATATGACTTTCGAATTAAAGAATAAAGATACACAAAGCAGTGCTAGAGCTGGAGTTATTACTACAGATCACGGTAAGATAGAGACACCTATATTTATGCCTGTAGGTACTGTTGCTTCTGTAAAAGGCGTACACCAACGTGAACTTAAAAACGATATTAATCCTGATATAATTTTGGGCAATACATATCATTTGTATTTAAGGCCGCAAACACCAATTTTAGAACAAGCAGGTGGTTTGCATAAATTCATGAACTGGGACAGAAATATTTTAACCGATTCTGGAGGCTATCAAGTGTATTCTTTGTCTGCTAATCGAAAAATTAAAGAAGAAGGTGTTAAATTTAAATCTCATATTGATGGAAGTTATCATACTTTTACGCCAGAGAATGTAATGGAAATCCAAAGAAGTATTGGAGCTGACATTATCATGGCTTTTGATGAATGTACACCATATCCTTGCGATTATAATTATGCTAAGCGTTCTATGCACATGACACATCGTTGGTTAGAGCGTTGTCTAACACATTTAGATAAAACCCCTTTTAAGTATGATTATGAGCAAACATTTTTCCCAATAGTTCAAGGTAGTACTTATAAGGATTTAAGAAAGCAATCTGCAGAATATATTGCAAATGCAGGAGCACAAGGTAATGCCATTGGAGGCTTGTCTGTTGGTGAGCCAGCAGAAGAAATGTATGCGATGACCGAAGTTGTGACAGATATTTTACCAGAAGACAAACCACGTTATTTAATGGGCGTTGGTACACCAATCAATATATTAGAAAATATAGCGTTAGGTGTAGATATGTTTGACTGTGTTATGCCAACTAGAAATGCTAGAAATGGAATGTTATTTACAGCTCACGGTACAATAAATATGAAGAATGCAAAATGGAAAGATGATTTCTCTCCTATTGATGACATGGGAATTACTTTTGTAGATACAGAATATAGTAAAGCGTATTTAAAACATTTATTTTCTGTGAATGAATTATTAGGAAAGCAAATTGCTACCATACATAATTTAGGATTCTATATGTGGTTGGTAAGAGAAGCAAGAAAGCATATATTAGCAGGAGATTTTAGAACATGGAAAGATATGATGGTTAAACAAATGGATAAACGTCTATAATGTTAAAAATATTAGATTGGTACATATTAAAACGTTACTTGTTTACATTTTTAATGATGTTACTTTTGTTTATACCAATTGGAATAACAGTAAACCTAGCTGAAAAAATAGGTAAGATTCTTGAAAAAGAAGTGCCTTTTCCAGCTGTTGCTCAATATTATTTAGATTTCACAATTAACTTTGCCAATCTTCTGTTTCCAATTTTATTATTTCTATCTGTTATTTGGTTTACTTCAAAACTAGCCAATAATACAGAGATTGTTGCTTTTTTAAGTTCAGGTGTTTCTTTTTCTAGATTTTTGAGACCATATATGATTGGTGCTTCTATAATTGCGGCGTTTGCCTTAGTGCTTGGTTTGTATTTAGCCCCAAAAGCTAGTAAAGGGTTTAATCAATTTAAGTATAAGTATCTTAAAAGTAGTCGGGATGTTATGCAAACTCAAAATATATATAGACAGATTAATGATAATGATTATATCTATGTAAGTAATTTTGATACAAGATCTAAGCGAGGAAATAATTTTACATTAGAACATTTTGACGGCAATAAGCTTAAGTACAAAATATCTGCGACAACCATTAAATATGTTGAAGAAGATTCTACATACAACCTAATTAATTACGTAAAACGAACCATTGGAGACCATGACGAAATTATTGAATCACAACGTAGGTTTGATACTGTTTTTTCATTTGATTTAGAAGATTTAACACCTGTAAAATACATTGCAGAAACTTTGCAGTATAATGAATTAAATAGATTCATAGAAAAAGAAAAACAAAGAGGATCTTCAAATATTGGTAGATATGAAGTTGTAAAGTATAAAAAATGGAGTCTTCCGGTTTCAGTATTTATACTAACCATAATTGCTGTTGCTGTGTCTTCAATTAAGCGTCGTGGTGGTATGGGAGTCAATCTTGCAATAGGGATTACTATTGCTATGATTTATGTATTCTTTGACAAAGTTTTTGGGGTGATGGCAGAGCAATCAGACTTTTCACCTATAATAGCGGTTTGGTTTCCAAATGTTGTTTTTGGTATACTGGCTTTATTCCTTTTACGTAATGCCAAACGCTAAGCTTAACAACTATTTTCATCTTCATTTTTTAGTATTTATTGCTGGTTTTACAGCCATTCTTGGTAAACTAATCTCTATTGGATCAATTCCTCTCGTATGGTATAGAATGTTAATTGCTGGGCTTTTAATGTTTGGCTACATCAAGCTTATCAAACTAAAAATTAAGGTAGATATAAAGGCAATGCTCAAATTTTTTGGAGCAGGTATTTTTATTGCCTTGCATTGGATTACTTTTTTTGAATCCATTAATCAATCTAATATATCTATAGCTTTAGCAATGTTTTCTATAGGCGCTTTTTTTGCATCCTTTATTGAACCATTAATCTATAGAAGACAAATAATTTGGTATGAAATCATCTTTGGAATTATTGTTATTATAGGCGTGGTTCTTATAACACAAAGTGAAATAAAATACATTAACGGTATACTATTAGGTATTTCATCGGCTTTGTTCTCAACACTTTTTGCAGTAATTAATGGTAAGTTTATTGAAAAATATAATGCAACTGTAATTTCATTTTATGAGTTTATAAGTGGTGTTGTTTTTATAACACTATTTCTTTTGCTTTTTCAAGATGGGTTTAGTGCCGATTTTTTTATGTTGTCTACATCAGATTGGGTTTGGCTTTTAATTTTGGCATCAGTATGCACAGCCTATGCATTTATAGGTGCAGTGCATGTTATGAAGTACTTAAGTCCTTATACAGTAATTCTAACTTATAATTTAGAACCCATATATGGTGTTTTAATGGCTTTAATTGTATTTCCAAAATCTGAAACAATGAGTTCTCAGTTTTATTATGGCGCCATACTTATTATAGTTACAGTGTTATTGGATGGTATTTTAAAAAACTACAAAAACATGAAAAAGAAAACGAGTACGTAAGCCAAATCAATTAAAGTTTTATATTTTCTTTGATAATAATTACCTTTGTTTTATGGATAAAGAGAACCTATATTTAGTGTTTTTCGTTCCTTATAAGAGAAAAAAAATATGTAGGTTTGCATACTAACTAAAAACTAAACTTAAGTTTAAATGGAATATTTAGATTTTGAGCTCCCAATAAAAGAATTACAAGACCAATTAGAAAAGTGTCAAGTTATAGGAAAAGAAAGTGATGTAGATGTTACTGAAACCTGTGAGAAGATTGAAAAAAAACTAGTTGAGACTAAAAAGGATATTTATAAAAACCTTACGGCTTGGCAACGCGTACAGTTATCACGTCATCCAAACAGACCTTATACATTAGATCATATTACTGCACTTTGTGGTGATTCATTTTTAGAACTTCATGGTGATAGAAATGTAAAAGATGACAAAGCAATGATTGGCGGTCTTGGTAAAATTGGAGACCAAAGTTATATGTTTATAGGTCAACAAAAAGGATACAATACAAAAACAAGGCAGTACAGAAATTTTGGAATGTCTAACCCAGAAGGTTACAGAAAAGCATTACGCTTAATGAAGTCTGCTGAAAAATTTGGAATTCCTGTTGTAACCCTTATAGATACTCCTGGGGCATACCCTGGTTTAGAAGCAGAAGAACGTGGGCAAGGCGAAGCTATTGCTAGAAATATTCTAGAAATGACACGTTTAAAAGTGCCCATTATTACTGTTATTATTGGCGAAGGTGCTTCTGGTGGAGCTTTAGGTATTGGAGTAGGAGACAAAGTGTTAATGTTAGAGAACACATGGTATTCAGTAATTTCTCCTGAGTCTTGTTCATCTATTTTGTGGCGTAGTTGGGAATATAAAGAACAAGCTGCAGAAGCTTTAAAACTAACTGCTCCAGATATGAAAAAACTGCATTTAGTTGATGATATTATAAAAGAACCTCTTGGTGGAGCTCATACAGATAGAGAGAAAACATTTTTAGCTGTAAAAAAAGCAATTGAAGCTAATTATGACGAACTTAAAAACTTATCACCAAAAGATTTGATAAATCAGCGTATGGATAAATACGCAAAAATGGGTGTCTTTAAAGGCTAAACCTTATTACATAAAGGATTAAAAAAACTGAAACTTTATGTTTCGGTTTTTTTTATCACTATTAACAATATATTTAAGTTATTAACAGTTAAATTGTTCATTACCTGTTGAGATTGAGAAGATTAAAAAAAGAAGTTCTTCTTTGCAATTTATTTACATTCGCATTCTATGAAACAACCCAACCAGATACAAGGCTATAAAGTTGATAAAAGCACAATTATTAGCTTAGAAAAAGGCAAAATACCGCCGCAAGCAATTGATTTAGAAGAAGTTGTGTTGGGTGCAATGATGATTGATAAAAAAGGGGTTGATGAGGTAATTGACATTTTAAGCCCAGACGCTTTTTATAAAGAATCTCATAAACATATCTTTGAAGCAATTTTCAAATTATTTGAAAACAGTGAGCCAGTCGACTTATTAACCGTTTCTAGTCAACTTAAAAAGGACGCTAAGTTAGATTTGGTAGGAGGTGATTTTTACCTTATTTCGCTTACCCAACGCGTCTCATCTTCAGCTCACATTGAATTTCATGCACGTATCATTCTTCAAAAATATATTCAGCGTAGTTTAATAAAAATTTCAAACGAAATTATAGAAGAAGCTTACGACGAAACAAAAGATGTTTTCGATTTATTAGACAATGCAGAAGCTAAACTATATGAAGTTACTCAAGGTAACGTTAAGAAATCTACAGAGACAGCTCAAAGTTTAGTAATTCAAGCCAAAAAGAAAATTGAAGAAATTTCTAATAAAGAGGGTTTAAGTGGTATTCCTTCAGGTTTTACAAAATTAGATAAGCTAACTTCTGGTTGGCAAGAGAGTGATTTAATTATTGTTGCGGCGCGTCCAGGTATGGGTAAAACTGCATTAACTCTAACTATGGCAAGAAACATTGCTGTAGAACAAAATATACCTGTCGCTTTTTTCTCTTTAGAGATGGCTTCGGTACAATTAATTACACGTTTAATTTCTAGTGAAACTGGTTTGTCTTCAGAAAAACTTAGAACCGGAAAACTTGAAAAACACGAATGGGAACAGCTTAATGTAAAAGTAAAAACATTAGAAAAAGCACCATTATTTATTGATGATACACCTTCGTTATCTATTTTTGATTTAAGAGCAAAAGCGAGGCGTTTGGCATCTCAGCATGGTATTAAGATGATTATTATTGATTATTTACAGCTAATGACTGGTGGTGGAAGTCAAAAAGGAGGAAACAGAGAGCAAGAAATATCTATGATTTCTCGTAACCTTAAAGCCTTAGCTAAAGAATTAAGTGTACCGGTAATAGCTTTATCTCAATTATCGCGTGCTGTAGAAACTCGTGGCGGAAGCAAAAGGCCATTATTATCAGATTTACGTGAATCTGGAGCTATTGAGCAAGATGCAGATATTGTATCATTTATTTATAGACCAGAATATTATAAGATTGACGAATGGGATGATGACGAGCGTTCACCAACCGAAGGTCAAGGAGAGTTTATTGTTGCAAAGCATAGAAATGGAGGCTTAGAAAACATACGTTTAAAATTTATTGGGCATTTAGGTAAGTTTGATAATTTAGATGATTTTGATACGCCATTTGGTGAATTTCATTCTAAAATGAATGCAGCTGCAAATGACGATACGTTTAAACCAGATAATTTCCCTTCTGCTTCTGATGCTTTTGGTGCTCCAGAAGAACCAGACGATAATGATGTTCCATTTTAAAATTTTTTAAGCATTTGTGAAAGCATTTTAGCTTAACTTTGACTTATAGAAAAGAAAACTTGCCTCATGTTAAATCAAAGACGTACTACTAATATTTTGCTACTACTTATTGTAGTTCCATTAGTGTTTTATTTATTAAAAACGCTGTCGTTTATATTTATCCCATTAATTTCTTCAATGTTCATCGCTTTATTGTTTTTACCATTAATGCGTTGGTTAGGAAAACGAAACGTACCTCGGTTATTGAGTATTATAATCGTGGTAGCTCTAATTGTTATTGGTGTTTTTATAGGTGTTGAGTTAGTGCAACTTTCGAGTAAGCAAATTTTATCAAATGACACTGGTTTTTTTGGTAAGGCTGAAATTAAAATTAACGATTTAATGCTTTACATGCAAGATAAGGTTGGCATGGAGTATAATCCTGACGGTAATTTTTTAGCACAATTCTTTCAGAAAGAAACCATTGGATCAACTTTTGATTTTGTTAGAAAGTTTTTAACTAACATCTTAATGATTACCTTTTTTACAATTTTATGGTTGTCTGAGTCTATTAATATGCATAAGGTTTTAAATAATACAATTTTAAAGCAAAGACATGCATCGATAAAAGCATTCATGAAAATTGAAAAAGATTTAATTACCTTTATAAAAGTTAAGTTTTTAGTGAGTTTACTTACAGGTATTGGTACAGGTTTAGCATGCGTATTTTTTGATGTAAGTTTTCCTATTTTTTGGGGATTATTTGCGTTCTTAATTAATTTTGTTCAAATGGTAGGTTCGTTTATTTCTGTAATATTATTATCAATTTTTGCCTTTGTTGAGTTAGATCCAACAAGTACATTATTCTTTTTTATTCTTTCAATTACAGGAGTGCAAGTATTATTTGGAGCTATTTTAGAACCTATTTTTATGGGGAAATCATTTTCTATTAACGTCATTACAGTTTTAATAATGTTAATGCTTTGGGGATATATATGGGGAATTCCAGGACTTATTATGGCAATACCTATAACAGTGTTTTTAAAAATAATTTTAGAGCAGTTTCCTAGCACCAAAGTTATTGCATCGCTACTTTCTGGACCAGAACCAAAGATTAAACCCATAAAAAAATAAGGATTCTCTCTTATCTTATAAAATCGTAATTAGGCTAAAAAATTATAAAACTATATTAAAGCCTTTAGTTTAGCGTTAATTTTTAAGTATCTTTCGATTATGAAGAAGACCTTAACTTTATTAATATTCCTGATTATAGTTGCAAATACGTATGCATCTTATATTCTAATACCTATGAATGCTGATGAGCAACAGAATCATTTAAAAGCATATGGCGTAACCTATTGGACACTAGAAAAACAGTTAAAAGTAAAATGGCTACTTAATTATAAAGGTGGTTCTTTTCTATTACCAGATGCAGAAGAAATTCAGCGCGAATGTCAGATTAGAGGTGTAAGTTTCGAAGTGATTTCTAATGCTAAAGCCGAAGAGATTTTAGAGTTAATAAGTAGTCCTTCACAAAACATGGAAGCTGTTGTTCTAGAAAAAGCGCCAAAAATAGCAGTGTATTCTCCGCATGGTCAACAACCTTGGGATGATGCCGTAACCATGGTATTAACCTATGCCGAGATTCCTTATGAAACGGTTTATGACGAAGAAGTTTTAAACGATGCCTTAATTTTATACGATTGGTTGCATTTGCACCATGAAGATTTTACAGGACAATACGGTAAATTTTATAGATCATTTAGATCTGCTGCTTGGTATATTGAAGAAAAAAAAGCGGCAGAAGCTTTAGCAACCAAACTTGGATATAATAAAGTATCTGAAGAAAAACTAGCCGTGGCACAAAAAATAAGAGATTATGTTATTGGTGGCGGATTTATGTTTGCTATGTGTAGTGCAACAGACAGTTTTGATATTGCATTATCAGCTTCTGGTGTAGATATTTGCGAACCAATGTTTGATGGCGACGGAAGTGATCCTAGCTACCAAAGTAAAATAGACTACTCTAAAACCTTTGCATTTAAAGATTATATTTTAGAACGCAACCCAAATGTATATGAGTTTTCGTCTATAGATATGACACAAAAGCGTAGAATCCCTAAAACTACAGATTACTTTTCGCTTATGGAATTTTCTGCAAAATGGGATCCAATTCCATCAATGCTTTGCCAAAACCATACAGCTTTAGTAAAAGGTTTTATGGGACAAACCACATCATTTACTAGAGAGCAAATTAAATCTAATGTATTGGTTATGGGAGAAAATAAAACCAATAACGAGGCCAAATATATACATGGTATAAAAGGAAAGGGCTTTTTTACGTTTTATGGCGGCCATGATCCAGAAGATTATACACATAAAGTTGGTGATCCCAAAACCGAACTCGATTTGCACCCAACGTCTCCAGGATATCGTTTAATACTTAATAACGTTTTGTTTCCTGCAGCTAAAAAGAAGAAGCAGAAAACGTGATTTAAGAATCTAATGTTTATTTATATACACTAGTTGTGCTTCATTATTCTAACTTGATTGGAATAGAATAATTATCCTAACTTTCGAGAAATAACTAACCAATGATAAAATTCTTTAGAAAAATTAGACAAAAAATGCTGATTGAAAGTAAATTCAGTAAGTATTTGTTATATGCTATTGGTGAAATTGTACTTGTAGTTATTGGAATTTTAATTGCACTTCAAATAAACAATTCAAATAATAAAAAAATAGAAACCCAAAGAGAGTTTAAATACCTGACAAATATTAAGCTTGATTTAAAAAAAGATGTTGAAAATCTTGAATACAGTATAGATTTCAGGCAAAAAAAATCATTAGGAATTGAAAAAATAATACGTCAAATAAACGGACAACCTATTCAAGATTTAAACGAAACAACTTATAATGTAATAAACACTTTAAACCAGGAAAGGTTTCAACCTAGCAATGTTACATACAATGATTTAGTAAACTCTGGTAATATGAACCTTATTTCTAACGATTCAATAAAAATATATTTGTTTGAATTATCACTTCATTATCAACAAAATTTATTCAATATTGAACATGAAACTGCGGAATATGAAGAAAACACATCTAAATCAATTTTGAAATTAGTTGATATCGAACGAATGAAGCCTGTGTTTTTAGGAAAAAAAACTGCAGAACAAGTAAATATTTCAGAAAAAGACTTCAAGACTCTTTTTGAAAGTCTTGAATATAAAAATGGATGTGTTGTAGCAAAATGGACTTCTGAAGGAATGATTGAGCTTTATCAAAATATCAAAAAAAAATCAGAGCATGTCATAGAATTAATTAATACAGAACTGAAAAAATAACGAAAGCACAACAACGTATATAATTAATTGTTAGTTCTGTGTATTCTAAAACCCATAGGATTTCTTAAGTTCATTTTCTTTTTATTATTTTAGATAATATAACAATGCTTTATTATGGCAACAAAAGAGATTATACTTAACAAAATTCAAATTTTAATTACTAACCATTTTGGTTCTCCAGAAGAAGCCTTTAGTTTTTTTGATAAAAATAGTAATGGTAAACTAACAAAAAAGGAAATTGTAAAGCTTTTAAAACAAGCCAAAATTAGTGGTTTTATAAGAGGTATTGTTGCTAACAGACTTATTGATGGCTACGATAAAGATGGTGACGGATTAATAGATTGGGAAGAGTTTAAATTTGCAATAGATGACATAAGTGATAAATCTAGATAACCTATAATTAATGCAAACTAGCTTAAAGCAATTTGGCGTATTACTAATTCAATCTTTAGTTTTTTGGGTATTAGCATTTTTATTATTTGCGCTTATAAGGTATAATGGTCAAAAAGAAGAATTAGCCATTTTTATTGACGAGCCTTTAAGTTTGCCTACATATTTTTGGTACCATTATGCACTCCTTATTGGTTTGATTATTGGTGTTTTTTATGCCATAATCGAATTTTTGTTTGAGACATTTTTAAATAAAAGGCTGATATTAGGTTTAAATGTCATTATTAAAACTATTATCTATTTTATTTTTATCATTGCTTCGTTGAGTATAATTTCAATATTTGTAGAAGACCAATTAGATATCAATCTTTCAAACGATATGGGTTGGTGGAGAGAAAGCAAATTGTTTTGGAATATTGTTATCTACTTTTTAGTTGCTTCTATTGTGTTCTCGTTTATTAAGATTGCTAACGATAAATTTGGACGAGGCACTTTTTTTAATATGCTTATTGGTAAGTATAGAAAACCACAAGAAGAAGAGCGTATTTTAATGTTTTTAGACCTTAAAGATTCTACAACTATTGCCGAAAGTTTAGGACATACCATTTACAGTCAGTTTATTCAAGACTGTTTTTTAGATTTAAATAGAATCCTTAATAAATTTGATGCCGAAGTCTATCAATATGTTGGTGACGAAGCTGTGTTAAGTTGGAATTATAAAAACGGACTTAAAAATAGCAAGTGTATTGAGTTGTTTTTTGCATTTCAAAATCAATTACAAAAACGTAACCAATTTTATAATGCAACTTATGAGTTTATGCCAGAATTTAAAGCAGGTTTACATGCCGGAAAACTTATGATTGCAGAAGTTGGTTTAATAAAAAAGGAATTAGCTTATCATGGTGATGTGATTAATACAACAGCTAGAATTCAAGGTGAATGTAATGTGTATAACGAATCGCTTTTAATTTCTGAAGTACTGTTAAATATGATAAAACTGAACAGTTTTTTTATAACCAATCATCTTGGAGAGATCCTTTTAAAAGGTAAGCAATCTAAGATTAATATTTATTCTATAAAAAAAGCCTATTCAATTTGAATAGACTTTTTGATTTTAATGTGAAGACCCTATATGACAACCACAAGTTTCTTGCATGAAACTTTGGCTTTCTTCATGCCAAGGAAAAGCTTCGTTGTATTTTGAGTTTTCCCAATAGAATTTTGAACGTTCTTTTGGTTCGTTGCCAATTTCATTCATAGTATCTGTGTCATACAAACGACCATTAATCATAGTGTAAACAATACTTTCAGAATTTTTAATATCATCTAATGGGTTCTTGTCCATAATAATTAAATCGGCAAGCTTACCTTTTTTTAAAGAACCAATATCATTACTAGCTCCAATATAATTTGCGCCATTAATTGTAGCAGCTTTTAAAGCTTCGTGATTTGTCATTCCGCCTTGTTGTAGTAGCCATAACTCCCAATGTGCACCAAGACCTTGTAATTGACCATGAGCACCAAGATTTACTTTTACACCAGCATCGCTTAGAGATTTAGCCGTTTTAGAAACCAATATATGACCATTAGTATATTCTTCATCAGGGATCATTGTACGATGTCTTGAGCGAGAATCAATAATACCTCTTGGTGTGTATTTTAATAGCTTTTTATTTTCCCACACATTGCTGTTTTGATACCAATAAAATTCACCATTTACGCCACCATAATTTACAATAAGTGTAGGTGTATAGCCAACATTGCTATTTCCCCAAAGTTCTAGTACATCTTTATAAACAGGAGCAACAGGAATATTATGTTCTACGCCAGTATGTCCATCCATAATCATAGTAATATTATGGTAAAAGTTTGAACCACCTTCTGGTACTACAAAAATACCTTCTTCGCGTGCAGCTTGCAATACTTGTTGACGTTGTTCACGTCTAGGTTGGTTATAACTTTTAACAGATAAAGCTCCAAAAGCTTTAGTTCGTCTAATAGAAGAACGCGCATCATCAAGATTATTAATAACAGCTTTAAAATCTCCATCTGCACCATAAAGGATAAAACCAGTAGAGTAGAGACGTGGTCCTACAAGAGTTCCGTTTTTTTGAAGCTCTGAAAGTGCAAAAACTGTTTCAGAATGTGCAGATGGATCATGAGCCGTAGTTACACCATAAGCTAAATTTGCATAAAATTGCCAATGTTTTTGTGTTGTTAATCCATAACGGAAACCTCCAATATGCGCATGTACATCTATAAGTCCCGGCATAATAGTTTTTCCAGATACATCGTACACTTTTGCGTTTGAAGGAATTGTAATATCTGAAGCTTTACCAATAGATTCAATAACATTGTTTTTAACTATTATGGTACCATTCTCAATAATTTCGTCGCCTTCCATTGTGATAATACGAGCACCTTTTAAAGCAATAGTTCCTTGAGGTTTATCAGTTTTAGCTTCAAGATTAATTTTAATTCCGGTTTCTACAAGTTTGGTGTCTTCTGCTGCTTTTGTAGAAAAGTATTGGTTGCCTAATGTCCAATGTATTGTTTTGCTGTCTTTAGACCAATGCAAGTTTATACCAGCATCTTTTGATAATTGTGTAACAGGTACAAATTTTGTTTTATCTGTTATATCTAATGTTTGTCCGGCTTTTGGCATTGGAGCCATGTATACTTTATGTAGGTGTACAAAGGCAATCCAATTTCCGTCAGGACTAACAACTAACCTGTTACCATGCTTAGATTTTACTAATATTTTTTCGTCAAAACCATTAAGGTCTACGCTTTTTAGTTCTTTAGTTAATGCACCAAAAAACAAACCTCCTTTTTGGTAAATAATTTTAGTGTCATTAGCATTAAAAACTGGTAAGTCGCCTTCTTTAGTTATAAACTTAGTATTAGAGCCGTCAGCATTCATTACATATAATCCTGATTTTTTTGCATAGGTTCGTCCTTGTTCATTATTACCAGATTCTTTTTTGTAAACGATTTTGTTTCCGCTTTGCGAATAAGAAGGATTTCTAAAAATACCTTTGTTAGAGTTTAGTTTTGTTGGAGTTCCTCCATTTACAGAAATTTTATAAATACCACCAAGGTTTTGGTCGTTCCATGTTACGTACACTATATGTTTTCCGTCTGGAGAAAAAGAAGGTTCAAATTCAAAATCTGTACTAGAAGTTAAACGCTTAGGCGTTCCATTAGGAAGCTTTTGAGTCCATAAATAACCCAAAGCGTTAAAGGCTAAAGTCTTTCCATCTGGTGAAGTTACCGCATGACGAATAACATTAACATCAAACTTCTCAGGTGCAACAGGCGTATCTACTTCAATAGCTTCGGCAATTTTAATAGTAGCATCAACTTGAAAAGGAATTTCTGTAGCTTTTAATGAGTTAATATTAATACGATTTATTTTTCCGCCAGACCAAAAAATGATATCCTCATTATTTGGTAGCCAATTGTAGTTAGTATATACACCAAAAATAGCCCAAGCTTCTTGTTGGTCTTTATTAAGTTGGTCGTAAATTGGCCATTCTTCGCCAGTTTCTAAATCATGTATATAGAGCACTGTTTTTGTACGCACACGTTTTACAAATGCTAATTTTTTTCCGTCTTTAGAGATTTGTGGTCGTGCTGCGCCTCCTGGTCCACCTGTAATTCTATCTATTTCGCCAGTCTCCATATTATATCTATTTATAACATAAATTTGACTGTTTGGGTTTTTGTTATATTGAAAAAATCCTCCAGGATACATATCTTCACTATAATATAAATATTTACCATCAGATGATAAACTAGGTTCGTTTACATCTTGCTGGTCGTTTTTCTTTTTTGTGAGTTGTACACCACTTCCTCCAGATTTATGATACATCCATAATTCTCCAGCTCCTGCAGAACGTGTTGATGTAAAATGTTTTCTAGCTATAAGGTAGTTGCTATCTGTGGTCCAAATGGCATTGTTAAGTAATCTAAAGTTTTCTTTAGTTACTTGTTTTGCATCACTACCATCACTATTCATAATCCAAATATTATCGCCACCACCAGCATCACTAGTAAATGATATGGATTTGCCATCTGGACTAAAACGAGGTTGAATTTCAAAAGCTAATCCTTGTCTAAGTACTTTTGCTTTTCCGCCATTAATATCTAATTTATAGATATCGCCTAGCAAATCAAAAACAATAGATTTACCGTCTGGGCTTACATCTAGATTCATCCATGTGCCTTCGTTGGTAGAAAGTTTTAATTCTTTAAAGTTCCAATTGCCTTCTGGGTTTGAAACATTCCAAGTTTTTTTATCGTCTTTATCTTGACTAAATGCATTTGAGAAAATAAGTAAAAGTAGGAGTGTAGTTAGTTTTATAGGATTCATTATGATAAATTTTTTGAAAGCGAAAGATAATTATAATTAACTAAAATAAATGTTAATGATTAGCTAAGCTTAGAGTTGAAAATTGAACAAAAAAAATCCGATTCAATTAAGAATCGGATTTTTATAAGCGAATTGTTGTTATTATTTAGGCGAACGCCTTACTTTACTTTATTTACTATAGCTTCAAAAGCTTCTGGGTTGTTCATCGCTAAATCTGCAAGAACCTTACGATTTAATTCGATATTGTTAGCTTTAAGTTTCCCCATAAATCTTGAATAGCTCATTCCATGTAATCTTGCACCTGCATTAATACGCATAATCCATAATGCACGGAATGTTCTTTTTTTGTTTCTACGATCTCTATACGAATATTGCATCGCTTTGTCAACCGCATTTTTTGCTACTGTCCAAACGTTTTTACGTCTTCCAAAGTAACCTTTTGCTTGCTTAAGAACCTTTTTTCTTCTGGCTCTTTTTGCTACTGAATTTACTGATCTTGGCATTTCTTAATTGTTTTTTGTAGTAGGCGGTCAATACATGACACTTGCTAAATTTTTTTGCCTAACTCCAGGGTTTATAAATTGTTTTAACCGATTAAAACGTTATTACTTTAAACGTAACATTGTTTTAATATTGTCCTCATCTGCTTTGTGTACCAAAGTGTCATGAGTTAAAGCTAGCTTACGCTTTTTAGATTTTTTTGTCAATATATGACTCTTAAAAGCGTGCTTTCTTTTAATCTTACCAGTGCCAGTTAGTTTAAAACGTTTCTTAGCACTTGATTTAGTTTTCATTTTAGGCATTATTTCTCCTAGTTTTAATTTACGTTTCGCTTATTATTGTTATCTGCTGAAGTTTTAACTCAGCGGTTATTTTGCTTTTTTGGGAGCTATGAACATAATCATTCGCTTTCCCTCAAGTTTTGGCATTTGTTCTACTTTACCAAACTCTTCTAAATCTTGAGCCAATTTTAATAATAAAATGTGGCCTTTCTCTTTAAAAATGATAGAACGTCCTTTAAAAAACACAAAGGCTTTAAGTTTAGCTCCATCTTTTAAAAATTTTTCAGCATGTTTCTTTTTAAACTCATAATCGTGGTCATCTGTATTTGGACCAAATCGAATTTCTTTGACGATTACTTTAGTTGCTTTAGATTTTAATGCCTTGTCTCTTTTCTTCTGCTCGTAAAGAAACTTTTTATAGTCCATTACCTTACATACAGGAGGATCAGCCTTTGGCGAAATTTCAACAAGATCTAAACCCTGCTCATCTGCAATAGATAATGCTTCTCTTGTTGAATAAATACCAACTTCTACATTATCACCTACAAGTCTTACCTTTTCGGCTCTAATTTTTGAATTAATATTGTGTTGATCTTCTTTTACTACTCGCTTAGAGTAACTTCTTCTACGTATTGCTATGGCTTATATATTTTAGTTAAACTTAATGTTCTATTTTAAAATGTCTTTAATGTTTTTTTAATTTCATCATCAACAATTTTTGAGAATGCATCTACACTAATCATGCCTAAATCTTCTCCTCCATGTTGACGAACAGAAATCATGTTTTCTTTCTCTTCATTCTCGCCAATAATAATCATATATGGGATTTTATTCATTTCCGCTTCACGGATTTTCTTCCCAATAGTTTCATTTCTATTATCTACGAGGGCGCGAATTTCGTGATTTTCTAACAAATTTAAAACTTTTTCAGCGTATTTTTCATATTTCTCACTTAATGACAAGATAATTACTTGTTCTGGCATGAGCCATAATGGGAAATTTCCGCCTGTATGTTCTAAAAGAATAGCAATAAAACGTTCCATACTTCCAAATGGAGCTCTATGTATCATTACTGGTCTATGAAGCTCATTATCACTGCCTTTATAGGTTAAGTCAAACCGCTCTGGTAAGGTGTAATCTACCTGAATTGTACCTAATTGCCATTGTCTGCCTAAAGCATCTTTTACCATGAAATCTAACTTAGGACCATAAAAAGCTGCTTCACCAGTTTCTATAACATAATTTAGGTTTTTGTCTTTTGCAGCATTAATTATGGCTTGTTCTGCTTTTTCCCATAATGCATTATCGCCAATATATTTATCCGGATTTTCAGGATCTCTTAAAGAAACTTGAGCAGTAAAGTTTTCAAAACCTAAAGAACCAAAAACATATAATACTAAATCTATTACGCTTTTAAATTCTTGATCTAACTGATCTGGTGTGCAAAATATATGTGCGTCATCTTGAGTAAAACCTCTAACACGAGTTAAGCCATGAAGTTCGCCGCTTTGTTCATATCTATATACTGTGCCAAATTCTGCATATCGTTTAGGTAGTTCTTTGTACGAAAATGGTTTGGCATTATATACCTCGCAATGATGAGGACAGTTCATTGGTTTTAATAAAAACTCTTCATCTGCTTTAGGTGTATGAATGGGTTGAAAGCTATCTTCTCCATATTTAGCATAATGTCCAGAAGTTACATATAATTCTTTTTGACCTATATGAGGTGTTACTACCATTTCGTAACCAGCTTTTTTCTGAGCTTTTTTTAGGAAATTTTCTAAACGCTCGCGAAGAGCAGCACCTTTAGGAAGCCATAAAGGAAGTCCTTGACCTACTTTTTGAGAGAAAGTAAATAACTCAAGTTCTTTGCCAAGTTTCCTGTGGTCTCTCTTTTTAGCCTCTTCTAGTAAATTTAAGTATTCGGTTAACTCTTTTTGTTTTGGAAAAGAGATGCCGTATATTCTAGTTAGTTGTTTATTATTTTCGTCTCCTCTCCAATATGCCCCAGCTACAGAAAGAATTTTCACAGCTTTAATAATACTAGTATTTGGAATATGACCGCCTCTACATAAATCTGTAAATGTTGAATGGTCACAGAATGTTATAGTACCATCTTCAAGGTTTTCAATTAACTCAACTTTATAGTCGTTGTTTTGAGACTTATATAATGATAAAGCATCTTGTTTTGTAACGGAACGCATTTTAAAATCATGTTTTCCTCTCGCAATCTCGATCATTTTAGTTTCAATTGCTTTAAAATCTTTATCAGAAATTGATTGATCTCCAAAATCTACATCGTAATAGAAGCCATTCTCAATTGCAGGGCCAATTGAAAGTTTTGCGTTAGGATAAATATCTTCAATAGCCTGAGCTAATACGTGAGCAGAAGAATGCCAGAACGCTTTTTTACCTTCAGGATTGTTCCAAGTATATAATATTAATGAACCATTAGTAGTTAATGGTGTAGATGTTTCTATTGTGATATTATTAAAGTTTGCTGAAATAACATTTCTAGCAAAACCCTCACTGATGCTTTTAGCAACGTCTAATGAAGTAATTCCGCTTTCAAATTTTTTTACTGTTCCGTCTGGTAGAGTAATATCAATCATTTATTAAGTATGTAATAATTTAAGTTGACAAAGATACTGTGATAAATATTTACATACAATACATATATATGTATAATTTCTTTCTAGGGAGATATTAAAGAAGTAAGGTGTTTAAGATCTCTAAAGTCTTTATTACAAGGGTTGTAAGAATGCGGTAAAAAAATAAATAAAAAAAAGATAAAAAAAGGGTTGTGAATAAAGAAAAGGGTTT
>NZ_RAQJ01000003.1 GCF_003610635.1 Ichthyenterobacterium magnum | reverse complement strand
GAGTCTAATGTGTTTGAAAACGTAAGTTTAGGTTACCACACGATTACCATTATAGATTTAAATGGATGCGCAGAAGTAACCAAAGATATTGTTGTGATTGATGCACCAAAATTTATGACACCAAATGGAGATACTTATTTTGATACATGGCATATTACAGGTGTAGAAACTTTGCCTGGCACAATTATTTACATATTTGATCGTCAAGGTAAACTGCTTAAAACGCTAACTCATAATTCGCCGGGTTGGGATGGTACATACAACGGTTATCAAATGCCAGCATCAGATTACTGGTTTTTAGCCAAAGTGCGTAAAGATAATATTGCTTTTGAGGTGAAAGGGCATTTTTCGTTACGATTGTAAGTAAATATTATAAAATATTCCTCTTAATAGATTAAAAATAGTACATAAACTGTAAAATTTGTAATCAGAGAAATTAAGCATTAGTTTTATTTCTAAATAATAATGTCATGAAACTTAAAACCAACCTGTTATTAGTTTTTATTATTTGTGTTGCTTCATTTACTTATGCACAAGATTGGAAAGTCTATCCTTATGAGCCTTCAGGTCAAGTAGCGTTTCCTGTAGATGAGGGACGACATACTTCTGAACCTATAGAATGGTGGTATTCTGCAGGACATGTTGTAGGACAAAATTCTGGTAAGAATTACAGTTTTATGTATACCTTTTTTCATTACCCACAATTTGGATATGACGGCTTTAGGATATTAAACATTACAGATGATGATACCGGTACATTTTATCAAGATGTAAAACCCGTAACATATACCACATTGTCTACAACAGATTTTAATATTGAAGCGACAGTGCTTTTAGGAGGTACAGAATATTGGCGCAATAAAGTTGATGGAATGTTAGTACCTATTCCTTTTGAGTATGAATTATCTGCAGCTTCAGCAACCGAAGGATTAGATTTAGAATTTGTAACCTTAAAGCGACCATTAATTCTTGGTGATGATGGTTATCTAGATCAGGGCTTAGCTAATTATACTTACTATTACTCTCAAACAAAAAATGATGTTACAGGAAACATTACTGTTGCTGGTGTGAGTGAGCCTGTAATTGGAACTGGTTGGATTGATAGGCAATATGGAGATTTTAATCCGTTAACAGGAGAAAAATACGAGTGGTTTAGCATGCAGTTGTCTAACGGAATGGATATTAATTTATGGAATATATTTACAGCAACTAGACAAATCCCAGATACAGAAAAATATAAAATCTTATCTGCTTATGTAGATGAAAGCACACAATATACTAGTAGTGATTTTGAAATAGAACGTTTGGCTTTTAATTGCATGCCAGATGATATGATGTGCTATTCTAAGCAATGGCGATTAACATCTACAACCAATAATCTAGATTTAATTATTTCTACACAGCATGACAATACAGAAGTACAGTTGCCTTTTCGTTTTTTTGAAGGCGCAACAACAATTACTGGAACTGTTAATGGAAACCCTGTAACTGGAATTGGTTTTGCCGAACTACTACATGATTACCAAAATCCTGAAGTAACGATAACTAGCCCAAATGGTGGCGTCTATGATACAGCAATGCCTATCTCTTGGACTTTAACTAATCCTGATGATGGTAGACCTGTGTTTTATGATTTAGAATATAGTGTAGATAATCAAGCTAATTTTTTACCTGTAGTTCAAGGTTTAACAGATACATTTTATCTATGGACCAATCCAACATTACTGACTGGTGATGACGTTTGGTTTAAAGTTATTGCTTATTCTATCGATGGTACTTTAACCAATACAATTATAAGCCCTACATCGTCTTCTGCTTTTATAACCTTATCTACTCAAAATATTGAGGAAAATAAAATACAATTGTATCCAAACCCTGTAGATGATATTTTGACTTTAGAGTTTAATACTAATTTAAATGATGTGGTTTATGAAATTATTGATTTAAACGGGCGATTAATTTTTAAATCTAAAAAGTTATCTACTTCTAACATAGAGATTAAAGCAGAGCATTTAACTTCTGGGTTATATTATATTAAAGTACATCATGATGTAATAGAAACTGTTTTAAAATTTATTAAAAAATAGCTATTCATCATCTATTCTGTTTTCATCAAAAGATGAAGGTAATAGTTTAGGAATAAATTTAATAACAAGCGGAAGTAGTAACATGCCTCCTGGTAAAATAAAAATGGCCAAACTTGGTATGGACTTAAAAATATCTAGTAATTGATTCTGTACTTTTTTTTGTTCTTCGTCTGTAAGCTTTCTAGTTGTAGATTGGCTAATTAAAACCATGAGTTCCTTACTTTCTTTAAGCTCTTTTAATAAACGTTTGCTATTTCTATTTATGAGCTTATTTACCATTTTGCTTGAGTTGTTATAAAAACTCTGCATCATGTTTTTTGAACTCAATAAAGCAATCTTATCCTTGTTAATGGTGAAGAAAGTGTTTATGTCGTCTACAGATTGTTCAATGATTTGGTGTTCTAAATTTAAATCATCTCCTAACTGATTTAAAAAGACTTGCTCTTCTTTACTAATAATTTTGTCACTCCAAAAAGCCATACATACCAAGTCTGTAATGTAATATTTGCCTAGCTGACTTTCAATGTTTTTAATAACATCATCATAGGTGAGTTCATTCTTGTTTTGGTAACGTAGTGATGATTCAAAAAGTTTAATTAAACTTTTATCATATTTTGTTTTTACTTTTTTGTAATCTAAAACAGTAAATATGATGGTTTCTATTGATGACTCTAACTTTTTTAAATACGTTTCAGAAATAGAATTAGTAACTAGGTATCTTTTATAAGCTAAAACATCAACAAAAAGTAAGGCATTGGTAATAAAATAATTGAAGTTTTTAGTGATAACGTTATCATCAATTTGAATACGTTTATCAATCATATCTTCTAATAAATTTGAAGATTTTTTCTCTCCCAAAAGCTCTTCAAAAAATGAAGACGTATAAGTGTTTATAGAATTGTAGAAATTAATAATATTGTCTATAAATCCTTCTTTGCATCCTGACCAATTATGTAAATAGTAAAAAGAAAGAAAGAGGTTAGCTTTACATAATTCTTCATGTGTTAAATCTTTATTATCTATTAGGTTGTGTACAATTGAAACGTTGTTGCCATAAATGAAACCAGATGTTTTTAATACATTATAAAAATCTATTAATGAAAGTTGAAGGTAGGTTTCCTTTTTAGAAACATCTTCTAAGAGTTTTTTTATCCAGCCTTTGGCAGAAGGATTCATTAGGGTTTGCTTTTGGTTAAAAATAAAGAGGCTGTATAAAAAATGTCATTCTGAATGAAAATGAAGAATCGCAATAAAATCAAAATTTTGATTTATAGATAATTGAGATTTTTCGACTCCGCTCAAAATGACAATCAAATCACTTTTTATACAGCTTCTTTTATATGTTTTCTTTTTTAAAACTATTGAATGATGCCACCACAACTCATGCGTCCACCAGCTGCTCCAGTTGGTTGTGAATAGTCGTCTGCTCCAGCATGAACTATAATGCCTTTGCCTACTATGTCTTTAGTTTTATCACCACAACCAATACACCACTCGCTAGTTGAGAATGTTAGTGTACCACTACCATTTGCATTTGCCTCTATGTTTCCAATATCGCCTTTGTGGTAGCCTTCTGTGCTTCCCCATTTACCATGTGGTTGTCCAGTAGGATTCCAGTGACCTCCTGCAGATTTTCCATCTTCAGAAGAGCAATCTGCTTTTTCATGTAAGTGAATTGCGTGTGTGCCTTCAGATAAACCTTTAAAAAAGGCTACCATAGTTACAATGCCTTTATCTTGAGTAAATAGTACTTTTCCTTCTACACTACTACCGCTTTTAGGGTCTAATTGAACTCTTAATTCTTTCTTTTCATTATAATATGAAGGTCGTTCTTTAGCTATTTTAGGTGTTGTAACTTCGTTACTTTTTTTAGTAGCATCTTCAGTTTGTTCTGTAACTACCTCAGTAGCAGTCTCAGTTTCTTTTTTATCATTTTTACAAGCTGTTATAATACTTAAGCTTAATATGGCTACAATAAAAATCGATTTTTTCATTATTATATATGTTTTATATGTATTAAAATTAATCATTATTTGATGATTACCAAACTTCTTTGTTTATATACGTTAATCTAATTTAAATGTTTTTAATTCTTTAAACGGATTGGTTTTTACGTTTTCCATTTTCATTTGATAAGGTTTCCAGTCATCATTAAAGAACGTGTTGGTTTTATCTAAAGCATCATTTATGGCGTTTTTGGCATGCTTTATTAAAATAGTCTCAGTTGTTGTTATGCCATTTGGTCTAGTGCTTGCATAAAAACTAGCATTACCAATACGGTCATTAACAGTTACTACAGATGTATTTGTAATGCCTTGACGCTTGTCTTCTTTCCCAAGATATAAATCAATAAGTTCGTTTATTTTTTTAATAATGTCTTTAGAATCTTTTATAGCATCTTTATACTTTTCTTTGTCTAAAGTTTTTAAATCTGATTGAAATTTTTCGGCAACATTTTTACTTTCAACTAACTGCTTAACAGCATCTGCAGTAGTTTTTGTCATCGCCTCAATTTTTTTAGAAACTGAATAAGCTTCATTAATACTTGCTAAAGATTTTTCTACTCTTGGGTCTGATTTTACGGTAATTTGTGTTTCAGATTTTTGATCTCCAAAATTAAGAACAGCTCTATAAGTTCCTGGTTTTACTTGTACACCACTTGGTTCACGCGTTTGTTTGGTAATGGTTCTTGATGGTCCAGAGACACCAGCTTCATCCATATACCATGTCCATTTATGAATTCCTGTAGAGTCAGGCGCTTTTTGTTTTAAGGTTCTAATTAAACGTTGGTTATCATAAATATTTAATGTTAATGAATCCCATTTTACAACATTATCTTCTTTTTTATCTGATTCATCATCTGTATCCTTATTGCTCTCCTTTTTTGTGTCAGCTTTTTTATCAATTTTAGCATAATAACTAAATAAAGCACCGCCACCTTTATTTTCTCCACTAAACATGGCATCAGCACCAAAACGACTTCCTGTTGGTTGTTGGTAAGCTGCTTGATAAGCTGTAGGAGGTGAGAATAATTTTAATTTTTGACTAAGAACACTTTTGTTTTTCGCCATAGCTCTAAGTGGCCTAATATCATCTAAAACCCAAGCAGCTCTTCCAAAAGTACCAATAACTAAATCGTGTTCACGTGGTTGAATTACTAAATCTTTTACAGAAACTGTTGGAAAACCTTCAGTCCATTTAGTCCATTGTTCTCCAGCATTAAGCGATATATATAAACCATCATCTGTTCCTAAAAACATAAGGTTAGGTTCAACAATATCTTCAACAATAGATAATGTATAGCTTTGTACATCATTGCTATCTACAATGCGTTGCCAAGTTTTACCATAATCTTTTGTTCTATAAGCATAAGGCGTGTAATTAAATCGTCTGTAATCATTAGCAATTAGTAAAGCTTCTCCTTTATTTTTATTTGATGCTTTTATTTGCGGAATCCAACTTCCTGCAGGTAATCCTTTAATGTTTTTTGTTACATCTGTCCATGATGCTCCGCCATTAAGCGTATAATGTACGCGACCATCATCAGTACTAACCCAAAGCATGTCTTTTTCTAAGACTGAAGGTTCTATAACTAAAATAGTACAGTGGTTTTCTGCTCCTGTAGCATCCATAGTTAAACCACCACTTTCATTTTGTTTTAGTTTTTCTGGGTTGTTGGTAGATAAGTCATCAGATATTATGGTCCATGTTAAACCTTTATCTGTAGATTTATGTACAAATTGACTTCCGAAGTAAATAGTACTATTATCAAACGGGTCTATACTTATAGCAGAATTCCAGTTAAAACGAAGTTCTACATTTGGTTCTGGATGCGTTGGTCTTACGTAGTAATTATTGCCAGTTTGCCAATCGTAACGACTTACATAGCCTTGTTGACTCATAGACCAACCATAACGCGAATCGTCTTTATCAGGAACCACATCAAAACCATCACCAAAACTTAATTCTTGCCAATAACTATTACGAATACCTTGAACTTTCCATACATAAGCAGGACCTCTCCAAGAGCCATTATCTTGCATGCCTCCATATACATTATAAGGGTATTCATTATCTACATTTATATGATAGAATTGAGCCACTGGAAGGTTGCCAATAAAACGCCAAGATGCTCCACCATCTTTGGTGATATTCATACCGCCATCATTACCATCGATCATGAAGTTTCCATTTTTTGGATGTATCCACCAAGCATGATGGTCTGGGTGAATACCATTACTTACGCCATATGCTGGCATTAGCTGTTTAAAACTTTTTCCGCCATCTTCACTAACATTTACATAAGTGTAAATTGAATATAAACGGTTTTCATTTTGTGGATCCACATAGATCTCTGAATAATAAAAAGGTCTATTCCCAATACCATCAGAACCTCTTCCGCTAGATTTGTCGTTTACTTTATGCCATTTAAAACCTCCATCTTTACTTTTATATAGGGCATTTTTTTCAGCTTCAATAAGTGCGTAGATAATATTAGGTTTACTTGGTGCAATAGCAACACCAATTCTACCTAGGTTTCCTTTTGGTAAACCATCTTTTTCTGTTAGTTTTTTCCAAGTTTTTCCACCATCATGAGTGATGTGTAAACCAGAGCCTTCACCTCCAGAATTAAAAAACCAAGGGTCACGCTTGTGCTCCCAAAGTGCAGCAATTAGTTTGTTAGGGTTTGTTGGATCCATAACTAAATCTGCAGCTCCAGTTTTATTATTTGCATATAGTATTTTATTCCATGTTTTTCCGCCATCAATAGTTTTATAAACACCACGTTCTGGATGTTCTCCCCAAGGCGATCCAATAGCTCCAGCATATACTACATCTGGATTTGTAGGGTCAATTATTACACGATGAATATGACGTGTGTTTTCTAATCCCATTAAAGACCAGCTTTTTCCTCCATCTAAAGTGCGATAAATACCATAACCACCATTTAAACTATTTCTTGGATTACCTTCTCCTGTACCAACCCAAATTACACTTGGATTTGATTGCTGAATTGCAACAGCTCCTATTGATGCTGTAGCTTCTTTTTCAAAAATTGGGTCCCATGTCACACCACCTGAAGTAGATTTCCATAAACCACCAGAAGCTGTGCCAACGTACATTATATCTGGATTACTATGTACAACATCAATGGCAGTAACACGACCAGACATTCCGCCTGGACCTATACTTCTTGGTGCCATGTTTTTTACTAAACTCATTGAAAACTCTTGGGCAGAAAGTAACGTAATACTTAGTAGCATTACAATTGAAAAAAACTTTTTCATGTATTAATATTTATTGTTTTTTGTGGTTACATGGAATGCCAAATTAACTTTTTGTTTGGTGTTAAAAATTAATTTGGACATTTCATTTATTTAAATTTTGATTGGAATTTGAAAGCATTAAAATTAATGAAAATTAATTGTGATTGATGTAAAAGCGTGTTAATATATCTACCAATCACTTCTAGACTTAATATTAGCATTACAAAGTTTAATGATTTCTGTGATTCGCTTTTGTTTAGTTGTATCTCTCTTCGCTGAATTTAACCAATATAAGTAACCTTTTCTATAAGAAGGTGAGAAGTTTTTGTAATTAGAGTAGGCTTTAGGTGATTTTTTAAAGGCTAATTGTAGTTGCTCTGGTATTACTTCATTATCTACATCGTCTAATGCCGTCCATCCTCCATTTTTCTTTCCTATTTCAATACTCTTTAGCCCGCTTTCATGTATAAGATTTGCTGCGCTTAATTCTATAATATATTTTTTGTTTAAAGCACTCCAAACACTTTTTGGGTTACGAGGTGAAAAGTATTGTCTTCGTTTTCCATTTCCTAAACTTTTTACTGTAGAATCTATCCAGCCATAGCAAAGAGCAACTTTAACAGCTTCTTCCCAGCGCATGGTTGGGGTTTTTGTTTCTAGTTTATAGAAGATAAGATATACACCTTTTGAGGCGTTATGATTTTTTATCAACCAGTTTCGCCATTCGGTATCTGTTTTAAAGTATAGTTCTAGAATATCTGAATTCAATGTGTTATTTTTTATAGTTAAACTTTACAGTTTCAATTGTATCTTTATTTTTAATATCTGCATCAACATTTATTTTGGTATCTATCATTAAACAGCCTTAAGGGTTGCTTTTCTTTAGTTTGACTTCACCTTTTCAGTTACCTGCAATCCAAGCACAATTTTCTAATTTAGGTTCTAATGTGATTTTGTTTTAGCTAAAACTATTTGTACCAATTAATACGAGTAATATAAATGCTAATTTTTTCATAAGTTATTGCATAAAAGTTACTTTAATAATTTTACCGTTTTTAACTTCATAAATGGCTACAACATTTAAAATTTGTCCGTTTGCAGTGACTTGCTCTTCATCTATAACTTTATTGCCAAATATAATTCTCTTTTTAACAAACGCTCTTAAATCTTTAACTCGATTAAACCAATCGTTATAGTTTTTTCGCATAGCTTCTTTGCCTTCTGTTTGCAGGGTGTTTGGATACTGGTATAGTTTTACATCATCTGCATAATCTTTCATAAAAGCATTAATGTCTCTTGCATTGTAAGCATTAAGATTTCTTTGAATTATGGATTCAATATTTGTTTCATTAGTTGTGTTTTCAGAATTTGTATTTGAATTGTCTGAGCTTTCTTCTGAAATATCTTCAGTTTCTTTGGTTGCTTCTTTTTGAGTGCTAACATCACCTGCTATGAGCAATTTGTTACCTTCAGTATTAACAATTAAACGTGTGATTTTTGTAATACCATCTGAACCTAAATTGGCTATCTGTTTCCAACTAGTATCTGTTTTTAGTCTTAGTTTATATAGTAAATTATTTTTTCCAGATAATAATGTTTTGCTATCTAACCAGCAAATATCTTCGACATCTTGTATAGTATTTGCAATAACTTTTGTTTTTCCTGTTAATGGATTAAGTGATTTTATTTGCCATTGATTTTTATTTTCTTTTGAAATAAAACTTACTAGATTGCTATTAGGTATTCTATGAAATGAGCGCCCGACATTGGTTGCATGTTTTATATTGCTTCCATCTAGAAGGTTACTTACAAATAGGTTTAATTGCTCTTTTTCAATCACGGCAGAAACCACAGTGTGTTTATTATACCAAGTGTAATAAGCGACAACTAAATTATTAATAAGTTCTTTAGATTCTCCATTTCGTAAATTATAAGTATACAAGCGTTGTTTACCATCTTTATCTAAGCGTACTGCAGAAACTTCATCTTTATGGGGGATTTTTAATGGCGTATATTCTCCACCTTCGCTAAAGTTTACCCAAGATTTTGAATCATACCGTGTATCGTATTTTGCAATATCTGTTTGCCCATTTCTCATTGAGGCAAATACAATATATCTATCATTTATAAAAGAAGGTTGGTTATCATAACCTTCATTATTTGAAAGATTTTTGACGTTTTTCAGTTCAATCATGGAACTGTTATTTTCTAAATCAAAAAGAAAAATTTCTGTGTTGGTTTGAGAAAAACCAAATACAAAAAAAAGAAAACATAAAGCTGAAAAATATAATTTCATAGTATTAGTATGTGATTAAATTTTTTAAAGATAATAAATATAAAAAGCCAATTCGGTATTTCGAATTGGCTTTTTTTGTTTCTAAAATTTGAAGCTAGTCTAACTTTAAAAACAATATTTGTTTTCAGCTTTTACTTTTTCAGCAATCTCATTTCTTAAATCAACAATATCTGGATAGTTTTGATATTTAGTGAAACGTTTTAATCCCATAAGCATCATACGTTGTTCATCACCTTCAGCAAAAGAAATGATGCTTTCTTTACCTTTATCTTCGATGATATTTATAGCATTATATAAATACAATTTAGACATTGCTATTTGTACCGATTGAGAATCTGCGCCATAACGTTTTGCATTCTTTTCGGTTCTTAAAACTGCTGATTCTGCCATATATATTTCAATTAAAATATCTGCAGCAGCAATTAGTAATTGTTGGTGTTCTTCTAATTCTTGTCCGAATTTTTGAACAGCAGCTCCAGCTACCATTAAGAACACTTTTTTAAGCTTAGCAATCATCGCCTTTTCTTCAGAAAATAGCTCAGAATAATCAGGTGTTTCAAACGAAGGAATTCCCATTAATTCTTCTTGTACTTTCATTGCAGGATTTAATAAGTCTACATGGCCTTTCATAGCTTTTTTAACTAACATACCAACAGATAGCATTCTGTTGATTTCGTTGGTTCCTTCATAAATACGAGCAATACGAGCATCTCTCCAAGCGGCTTCCATAGGCGTTTCTTCAGAGAATCCCATACCTCCAAAAATCTGAATGCCTTCATCTGCCCCATTTTGTACATCTTCTGATACCGCTACTTTTAATATAGAACATTCAATAGCATATTCTTCTACACCTTTAAGTTCTGCTTCCTGGTGAGAGTTTCCAGACGCTTCACGAATAGCAATACGATCTTCAATGTTTTTTGCAGCTCTGTATGTTGCCGATTCGCCAGCATAAGCACTAGTTGCCATTTGTGCTAATTTGGTTTTAATAGCACCAAAATCTGCAATTGGTGTTTTAAATTGTTTACGTTCGTTTGCGTAATTTACTGCAGTTGTAAGTATACGACGTTGAGAGTCTAAACAAGCAGCAGCTAATTTTATACGACCTACGTTTAATGCATTCATGGCAATTTTAAAACCTTCACCACGACCAGCTAACATATTTTCTACAGGAACAACAGTATCGTTAAAAAATACTTGACGTGTAGAACTAGCTCTAATTCCTAATTTGTGTTCTTCTTCACCAAGAGTAATGCCATTTGGATTTTCTCCATCATATTCTACAATAAACCCAGTAATATTTTTATCATCTTCAATACGTGCAAAAACAATCATTAAACTACAGAAGCCTGCGTTTGAAATCCACATTTTTTGCCCATTTATTTTATATGATTTTCCATCTGCAGATAATTCGGCAGTTGTTTTACCAGAGTTAGCATCAGAACCTGCTCCAGGTTCAGTTAAGCAATAGGCCCCAAACCATTCGCCAGTTGCTAATTTTGGGACATATTTTTGTTTTTGCTCTTCAGTACCATATAAGGTAATTGGCATGGTTCCAATTCCCGTATGCGCACCAAAAGCAGTACTAAATGAACCAGTTCCAGATGAAATATAATCACATGTAAGACATGTAGATACAAATCCCATTCCTAGTCCACCATAAGCTTCGGGAACAGCAACACCTAAAAATCCAAGCTCACCTGCTTTACGCATCACTTCTTCAGTTAAGGCGTAATCTTTTGCTTCAAATCTGTTTTTATGAGGAATAATTTCACGGTCATTGAATTCCATAACCGCTTCTTTCATCATCGTTTGTTCTTCTGAAAAATCTTCAGGAGTAAATACGTCTTCGCATTTTGTTTCTTTTACTAGGAATTGTCCGCCTCTTAGTATGTCTTTTTCTGTTGTTTCCATTTTTTAAGATTAATAGATTCAAGAACCAAGAATCAAGACTGTTAAAGTCCAGATTTGAAACTTGAAATCATTTTTTGTATTTGTTTTATTTTGCCTTCTAATTCTTTAAATTTTTCTTCTGTAATATAGCTTTCATTAAAAGCCACATTCAATTGTGTTTCCCATTCGAATGCAGAACCTAAACTATGCTCTAAGTAATTTGCAAAGTGTTTACTTGAACTTTTGCTAGAGCCTTCAGATATATTTGAAGGAATTGAAACAGCATATCTATTCATTTGGCTCATTAATCCATAAGTTTCATACTTAGGAAAACTTCGGGTTATTTTATAAGATCCTGAAACAAGTTCCATACTTTCATTCCAAATCTTTAGCTTCTTGAAATTATGCATAGTTTTACTTTTTAGTTTTGTCTCTTGGTTCTAAGCCTTTTGATTCTTATTAATTAAGAAACTCAAATATTCCACAGGCACCTTGACCAGTACCAACACACATGGTTACTGCGCCGTATTTTCCTTTCATATTTTGCTTACGCATTTCATCAAATAATTGTACAGATAGTTTTGCGCCTGTACAACCTAAAGGATGCCCAAGTGCAATGGCACCACCATTTACATTAATGATATCTGGGTTTAAGTTTAACTCACGAATTACCGCTAAAGATTGTGAAGCAAAGGCTTCGTTCAATTCAATTAACCTTAAGTCATCTTGTTTTAGACCAGCTTGTTTTAAAGCTTTTGGAATCGCTTTTACAGGACCAATTCCCATAATACGAGGTTCAACACCAGCAGCTGCATAGTTTACCATTCTTGCAATAGGTTTTAGGTTTAATTCTTTAACCATATCTTCACTCATAACCATTACAAAAGCGGCACCATCACTCATTTGTGATGAATTTCCTGCAGTTACACTTCCACCAGCAGCAAATACTGCTCTAAGTTTTGCTAAAGCTTCTTTACTAGTCTCTTTACGAGGTCCTTCATCTTTTGTAACTGTATATTTTTTAGTTGCTTTTTTTCCGTTAGCATCAATATATGTTTGTTCTACTTGAATTGGTACAATTTGATCTTGAAAACGATTTTCTGCTTGTGCTTTTAAGGCTTTCATATGAGAATTGTATGCAAACTCATCTTGATCTTCACGAGATATCTTGAATTGGTTTGCTACAGCTTCAGCCGTATTTCCCATGCCCCAATAATAATCTTCGTGACCAGCTTTTACAATAGCATCGTAATTTAGTTCTGGTTTAAAGCCAGTCATTGGAACACTACTCATACTTTCTGCTCCACCTGCAATGATGCAATCTGCCATTCCAGCTTGAATTTTGGCAGTTGCCATTCCAATAGTTTCTACTCCAGAAGAGCAAAAACGATTAACAGTTACTCCAGGAACATCAATTACTTCTAATCCCATTAACGAGATTAAACGTGCCATATTTAATCCTTGAGAGCCTTCAGGCATTGCGTTACCAACGATAACGTCGTCAATACGTTTAGGGTCTAAATTTGGTAATTCCTTCATCATATGCTGAATTGTTTCAGCAGCTAACTCGTCAGTTCTTTTAAAACGGAACACGCCTTTTGGTGCTTTACCAACTGCGGTTCTGTATGCTTTTACTATATATGCTGTTTTCATTCTTTTTATGCTTTTGGCTATTAGCTTTTCGCTTCTAGCATCTATAATTGTTTTATTAAAATGACCAATAGCAAACTGCTAAAGGCAAATAGTTTAGTAATTTTAATTACGTAATGGTTTTCCTTTGGTCAACATGTGCTGAATACGTTCTAAGGTTTTACGTTCTGTACATAAACTTAAGAAGGCTTCACGTTCTAAATCCAATAGGTATTGTTCTGTAACCAATGTTGGTTCTGATAAATCTCCACCAGCCATAACGTATGCTAATTTGTTAGCAATTTTCTTATCATGTTCACTTATGTAATGACTTGCTTGCATAGAGTCTGTACCAACCAAAAACATACTTAATGCTTGTTTGCCTAGTACTTTGATGTCTTTACGTTTTACAGGTTGCGTGTATCCCATTTCTGCCATTAATTTAGCATGTTGTTTAGCTACAGCAATTTGACGGTCTTTGTTTACAACAACAATATCTTTTCCTTTTTGAAGAATTCCTAAATCGAAAGCTTCATAGGCTGATGTTGCGACTTTTGCCATTCCGATTGTTAAGAAATATTCTTGAAGTGTGTTTAATTCTACATCTCCTTTTTTGAAAGTATCTTGAGCTCTTAAAGTCATTTCTTTAGAACCTCCACCACCAGGAATTACACCAACACCAAATTCAACTAAACCAATATAAGTTTCTGCAGCAGCTACAACTTTATCAGCATGCATAGATAACTCACATCCACCACCAAGTGCCATGCCATGAGGAGCAGCAATAGTTGGAATAGAGGAGTAGCGCATGCGCATCATTGTATCTTGGAAATACTTGATAGCCATATTTAGCTCATCATATTCTTGTTCGGCAGCCATCATGAAAATCATGCCAATATTTGCACCTACAGAGAAATTTGCTGCTTGGTTACCAACTACCAATCCTGCATAATCTTTTTCAGCCAAATCAATAGCTTTGTTAAGTCCAGCTAAAACATCGCCACCTATGGTATTCATTTTAGACTGGAATTCTACATTAAGGATTCCATCTCCTAAATCTTCAACTACAACACCAGAATTTTTAAATACTTCAGATGTTTTTCTAATATTATCTAGTATGATGAAACTGTCTTGTCCAGGAATTTTTTCTTGTGTTTTCTTTGGAATATCGTAAGCATACGTTGCACCATCTTTTACTGTATAGAAAGATGTGCTTCCAGAAGCTAACATTTCAGAAACCCAAGCATTTGGCTCAAGACCTTCGGTTTTCATCATTTCAATTCCTGCTTCAACACCAATAGCATCCCAAATTTGAAAAGGACCATGTTCCCAACCAAATCCAGCTTTCATGGCATCATCAATCTTATATAAATCGTCAGTTATTTCAGGTATTCTATTTGAAACATAAGCAAATAATGAAGCAAAACTCTTTCTATAAAATTCACCAGCCTTATCTTTTCCTTTGACTAGAATTTTGAATCGATCTACTACTTTATCAACCGTCTTGGTGAGTTCTAAGGTTGCAAATTTTGCACGTTTCTTTTCTCTATATTCTAATGTATTAAGGTCAAGAGAAAGTATTTCTTTTTTGCCTTCTGCAGATACATGTTTTTTATAAAAACCTTGTCCTGTTTTACTTCCTAACCATTTATTTTCCATCATTGTGTTGATGAAATCAGGAAGTGTAAAAAGTGCATTACATTCGTCTTCTGGGCAATTCTCTTTAATTCCGTTTGCCACGTGAACTAGAGTGTCTAGACCTACAACATCAACTGTTCTGAAGGTTGCAGATTTTGGACGACCAATAACAGGTCCTGATAATTTATCAACTTCTTCAATAGTTAAGTCCATCTCTTTTACAGCATGAAACAAGCTCATGATGCTAAATATTCCGATTCTATTTCCAATAAATGCAGGAGTGTCTTTTGCAACTACAGATGTTTTTCCAAGGAATTGCTCACCATATCCATTTAAGAATTCAAGAACTGAAGCATCAGTTTTTGGTCCTGGAATGATTTCGAATAATTTTAAGTAACGTGCAGGATTAAAGAAATGTGTTCCGCAGAAGTGTTTCTGAAAATCTTCAGAACGACCCTCGCTCATAAACTTAATAGGAATTCCAGATGTATTTGATGTAATTAAAGTTCCCGGAGTTCTATATTTTTCTAGTTTTTCAAAAACTTGTTGTTTGATGTCTAGTCGTTCTACAACAACTTCCATAATCCAATCGACATCTTTTACTTTAGCAATGTCATCTTCTAAGTTTCCTGTGGTAATTCTGTTTTTAAACGAATTATGATAGAGTGGTGCCGGCTTCGATTTTATAGATGCTGTTAATGCATCATTTACTAACCTGTTTCTAACAACTTTATCTTCTAGAGTTAAGCCTTTTGCTTTCTCTTTATCATTAAGTTCTCGTGGTACAATGTCTAATAATAAAACATCAACACCAATATTGGCAAAATGGCAAGCGATTCCGCTTCCCATAATTCCTGAACCAATAATGGCTATTTTTTTAATTCTACGTTTGCTCATATTATTTTAAAGTATGTTCTTTTTGGTTGTATATTTTTTTATTTGAAATCATATTATTAATGGTTTCAGCTACTTCATAAAAATTATTAAGTTTCTCGTCAGATATGTTTTCGCGAATTGTATTATTAAAGGTTAATACACGGTCTCTAGAATATTCTCTTTTTTCTCTACCAAAATCTGTTAGAAATATAAGTACACCACGACCATCTTCTGGATTTGGTTTACGAACTATTAATCCTTTTTCTTCCATCATTTTTAAGGTACGAGATAAGCTTGTGGCTTCCATTCCCATTTTTGGTCCTAATGATGTTGAAGGTGTTCCGTTTTCTGGATCAATACTTAATAAAGCAAAGCCTGTAGCCATTGTGGTACCAAATTGCGCAGCTTCTTCGTTGTACATTTTGTTAACGGCTAACCATGTGGTTCTTAATACGTAATCTATGGTTTTATCCTTCATAAAAAAGTTTTGAAAACCAAATATACAAAAAAATACTATGCATGCATAGTATTTTTAAAAAATTAAGAAATGTGATATAAGCTTAGAGATTAATCTCTATAAATTTTTTCATAAAGATCTTTGTATATTTCTCTTATGATTTTACGCTTCATTTTCATAGTAGGAGTTAGGTGACCACCATCTATAGTCCAAGCTTCTGGCGTAAGTTCAAAACGTTTAATTTGTTCCCATTTTCCAAATTTTGAGTTGCATATATCAACTTCTTTTTGGATGCGTTTTATGATAATGTCTGAATTAGCAATTTCTACTTCTGTAGTGCCAACGTTTTTAGATTTGCGATTAATCCAATCAATTATAAATTCAAAATTTGGTTGAATTATTGCTGCTGGCATTTTTTCGCCTTCGCCAACAACCATAACTTGTTCTATAAATCGAGATTGTTTTAATTGATTTTCTATTAGCGTTGGAATCACATATTTTCCTCCAGAGGTTTTAAACATTTCTTTTTTACGACCAGTAATTTTTAAGAACCCTTCTGGGCAAATTTCACCTTTATCACCTGTGTGAAAATAATCGTTTTTTATTACTTCTTCAGTTTTTGCATTATCCTTATAATAGCCTAGCATTACATTAGGACCTTTAACTAAAATCTCACCGTCTTCGGCTATTTTAACTTCTACACCATCAATAATCCTACCAACAGTCCCTATTCTAAATCCATTATTGTTTTGGTCATTAACAGAAATAACGGGAGAGGTTTCTGTTAACCCATAACCTTCCATAATGGGCATTCCGGCTGCAGCGAAAACACGTGTTAATCTTGGTTGTAAAGCTGCACTTCCTGATACCATAATTTTTAAATTACCACCTAATGCAGCTTGCCATTTACTAAAAATAAGTTTTCGAGCCAGTTTTAATTGTGTTTCGTACCACCAACCATTTTTTCCATAGGGCTCATATTTTAAACCTAAGTCTATTGCCCAGAAAAATAACTTATGTTTAATACCAGTTAAGTCTGCGCCTTTTGCATAAATTTTGTCGTAAATTTTTTCGTATAATCTTGGAACAGCTGTCATGACATCTGGCTTAATATCAATAGCATTGTCACTAATCTTATCTATAGCTTCGGCAAAATAAATTTCTACACCACAATATTGATATAGATACAATATCATACGTTCAAAAATATGGCAAATAGGTAAAAAGCTTAATCCTTTAGATTGCCCTTTGTGTAAGGGTACACGTTTTTCACTACTTAAAACATTTGATACAATATTTTTATGCGAAAGCATCACACCTTTTGGTCGTCCTGTAGTTCCAGAGGTATAAATTAAAGTTGCTAAATCATCTGGTTTTACTGCGTCTTTTCTTGCCTCTACTTCTAGTTGATTTGAAGTGTCTTTTCCTAATTCTAAAACCTCATTCCAATTGTTCTCATCTGAAATATCATCAAAAGTATATATGTTTTTAAGTTTGGTGTTGCCTTTTATTTGATTTAGCTTTTCTAAAATTGATGCATCAGATACAAAACAATATGTAGATTCCGAATGATTTAAAACATACTCATAATCTTCTTTAGAAATGGTTGGATAAATAGGTACGTTTTGAGCACCAGTTTGTAGAATACCAATATCCATAATATTCCATTCAGTTCTATTTGTAGTAGAAATAACTGCAATTTTATCATTAGGTTGTACACCCAACCTTAATAAGCCTCGACTTATTGCATTGGCTTTATCAATATATTCTTGTGTTGAAATTGAAACCCATTTGTCGCCATATTTTGTTGTTAAGGCTTTTTCTAAATTATAAGTTTTAAGCTGATATTGAGGGAATTCGAAAAGTCTAGTTATCTCTGCCATTAATTTGTATCGTTAGTAGTCTTGCAAATTAAGGAAAATAGAATGATTTTTAAAGTGAGAACATAAAAAAGAGTTATAACTAAATATAACTCTTTTAAATTTTTAAATATTAGCTTAATAGATAGTTCTAACTAACAAGCATAACAAAACAAATTCTAATAATTAATGTGCTTTATCTTGATTTTTTTCAATCCATAATCTCGCATTTACAAATGCTTCTAACCAAGGCGAAACTTCATCTTGTCGTCCTGTTGGATAGTTTGCCCAATTCCATTGGAATGTTGAACGCTCAATATGAGGCATGGTTACTAGATGACGGCCTGTTTTATCACACATCATGGCGGTGTTATAATCTGAACCATTTGGATTATGAGGATAGCCATCATAACTGTATTTTGCACAGATACTATATTTGCCTTCAGTATAAGGTAAGTCAAATTTTCCTTCGCCATGAGAAATCCAAACACCTAAAGTTGTTCCTGCTAAGGTTGATAGCATAACAGAATTATTTTTTTGAATTTTTACAGAAGTAAATGCACTTTCGTGTTTGCCAGAATTGTTATACGTTAACTTTCCATGTGTTTCATGTTCAGGATTTACCAAACCTAATTCCATCCACAATTGCGCACCATTACAAATACCAACAGATAAGGTGTTTTCTCTTTTAAAGAATTTCTTTAAGGCTATATTTGCTTTTTTATTGTATTTAAATGCGCCAGCCCAACCTTTAGCTGAACCTAAAACGTCTGAATTACTAAAACCACCAACAGCTCCAATAAACTGTATATCTTCAAGGGTTTCACGACCAGAAATTAGATCGGTCATGTGTACATCTTTTACATCAAAACCTGCGAGATACATGGCGTTTGCCATTTCACGTTCAGAATTAGAACCTTTTTCTCGGATAATTGCTGCTTTTGGCTTCTCGATATTATTTTTTTTCGAAAAATCACTCGAAGTGGCATCTTTTATTTTGCCTGTAAAATGACTTGGGAATGTAAATTGTAAAGGCTGCTTTTTATAATTTTCAAAACGTACATCTGCTAAACCATTTGCAGTTTGTTTGCGGTCTAGTAGAAGTGAGGTTTTGTACCACATGTCTCTCAATCGTGAAACTGTCATGGTAAACACTTCAGTATTATTAATGACACTCAATACATCAGAAGAAGTAACTTTTCCGATATTATGGAAATCGATATTAGCTTTAGAAAGTGCTGTTTCTATTGAAGCGTCTTTAGATTGAAAAACGATTCCTGAATTTTCAGCAAATAATACCTTAAAAGAATCTTTTTGGTTTAATGCAGTAATATCTAATTCTGCGCCAAGATTGTTATCGGCAAAACAGAGTTCTAGCAAGGTTGTAATTAATCCGCCAGAAGCCACATCATGTCCTGCTACAATTTGATCGTCTTTAATTAAGTCTTGAATGGTATTGAACACTGTTTTTACATAATCAGCAGATTTAACTGTTGGTGTGTTGCTTCCTATTTTATTATTAATCTGTGCAAACGAACTGCCGCCTAGTTTAAAATCATCTTGAGACAAATTGATATAATAGATGTCTCCTTGATTCTTTTTGAAAACGGGTTCAACCACTTTAGAAATAGCATTACAATTTGCGGCTGCAGAAATAATAACCGTGCCTGGCGAAATAACATCACCATCAGGATATTTTTGTTTCATTGACAAGGAGTCTTTTCCTGTTGGCACATTGATGCCTAAATCAATTGAAAACTCCGAAATGGCTTTTACGGCTTCGTATAAACGTGCATCTTCGCCTTCGTTTTTACATGGCCACATCCAGTTGGCGGATAGTGAAATGCTTTTTAAATTATCTTTTAGAGGCGCCCAAATAATATTGGTTAACGCTTCTGTTATAGAATTGCGACTACCAGCAACTGGGTCAATTAAACCGGAAATAGGTGAATGACCAATTGACGTGGCGATTCCTTCTTTGCCTTTATAATCTAAAGCCATGACACCTACATTATTAAGAGGCAATTGTAATGGGCCAACACATTGTTGCTTGGCTACTTTGCCACCTACACAACGGTCTACTTTATTTGTTAACCAGTCTTTACATGCAACAGCTTCCAATTGAAGGACTTGGTCTAAATAGTCGTAAAATTTATCTGTATTGTAGGAGATTCCACCATAATAACGTTCTACAGTTTTGTCGATCATTATGGTTTTAGGAGAACTTCCAAACATGTCTTCCATAGCTAAATCCATAGGTTTGTCGCCTTTGGTTTTAGACTCAAATGTAAATCGGTCGTCACCAGTAACATCGCCAACGGTGTATATCGGAGAACGTTCGCGTTGAGCAATTTTGTTTAAGGTGTCAATATGTTTTTCAGCAATTACTAATCCCATACGTTCTTGAGATTCGTTACCAATTATTTCTTTAGCCGAAAGTGTTGGATCGCCAACAGGAAGCGCATCTAAATCTATTTTTCCGCCAGTATCTTCAACCAATTCTGATAAACAATTTAGATGTCCACCAGCACCATGATCGTGAATAGAAACAATGAAATTTTCATTGCTCTCAACCATACCACGAACTGCATTTGCAGCACGTTTTTGCATTTCTGGGTTAGAACGTTGTACTGCATTTAACTCAATACCTGAAGCAAATTCACCAGTGTCAGCAGAGGAAACTGCTGCGCCTCCCATACCAATACGGTAATTTTCACCACCAAGAATTACGACTTTATCGCCTTCTTTTGGAGTGTCTTTTAGTGCTTGGTCGGCTTTACCATAGCCAATGCCTCCGGCTTGCATGATGACTTTGTCATAGCCTAATTGTCGACCATCTTGCTCATGTTCAAAAGTTAAAACTGAACCACAAATAAGAGGTTGCCCAAATTTGTTTCCGAAGTCTGAAGCACCGTTAGAGGCTTTAATTAAAATATCGATAGGTGTTTGGTAGAGCCAATCACGAGCTTTAAATTTTTGTTCCCATGATCTATCTTTTTCTAGTCGCGAATAAGATGTCATATAAACAGCAGTTCCAGCCAATGGTAATGATCCTTTTCCTCCAGCTAATCTATCCCGAATTTCACCTCCAGAACCTGTTGCAGCCCCATTAAAAGGCTCAACAGTTGTAGGAAAATTATGTGTTTCTGCTTTTAAAGAAATTACAGATTCAAACTCTTCAGTTGTATAATAATCTGGAACATCTGCACGTTTTGGCGCAAATTGCTCAACTTTAGGGCCTTTTATAAACGCTACATTGTCTTTATAAGCAGAAACAATATCATTAGGATTTTGTTTCGATGTTTCCTTAATCATTTTAAAAAGGGATGTTTCCTTTTCTTCGCCATCAATAACAAAAGTGCCATTGAAAATCTTATGCCTACAATGTTCACTATTCACTTGAGAAAAACCAAATACCTCAGAATCCGTCAATGGTCGATTAATTTTTTTAGAGACACCTTCAAGATATGCGACTTCTTCGTTACTTAAAGCTAAGCCTTCTTGTTGGTTGTAAGCTGCAATGTCTTCAATATTTAAAATAGGTTTTGGCTCAATATTGATTGTAAATGAGTCTTGCTGTAATCCATTATACTTTTCAGAAATCATTGGGTCATAATCTTTGAAGTCTTTAGAAGTTACTTTAAATTCTTCAATACGAATGATGCTATCAATTCCCATATTCTGGGTGATTTCTACCGCATTAGTACTCCATGGTGTTATCATTGCTGCGCGAGGACCAACAAAAAAAGCATCGAGTGATGCTTGTTCTAATTTTGGTTGGTTGCCAAAAAGCCATGTCAGTTTTGAGATGGTTTCAGTTGATAATTCTTTTGTTGCTTGAACAGCAAATACCTTGCTGTTTTGGTTTCCGAAGAAATGAATCATTATGTCTTAGTTTGTGTTGTTTTTTACAAAGCACAAATTTACATTTTTTAGTTGTATTTAATATTAAATTTGACTTGTAAAATTATGAGTTATTCACGCCTTATTAACTATAAAAAAAGCGACCCTAAGACCGCTTTTTATAATTATTATGTTTATTGTTTAGTTTTTTATAAACTTTCTAGTTATAGTATTATGACCTTGTGTTAGCTTGATGATATAAATACCTTGACTTAGTTGCCTAGTGTTTAAAGTATCTGAGCTTGTAATTGTTTTTGAAATTACTTTTTTGCCTAATATATTAAAAACGTTTACGGATGTTTCTAGTTGAGAATTTAAAGCGATATGTAAATTGTTTTTTACTGGGTTTGGATAAAGTTTTACAGATTCTAATTTAAACTCGTTTGTACTTAATGCTGTATAACATGTCCATGATAAATCATCAATAGCAACACGAGCACTTCCTGAGTCATTATCTTGAATAACAAGATTAATATTTCCTTCTACGTTTATTCCAGTAATTGTTGTGGTTTCTTCTGTTGCATTATAAGGGATGGTTCCAACTAAAACAGTGTTTATTAAAACATCAAATGTACCATCGGATCCAGTAAATTTTCTTTGTGTTGTAACGGTTAAATTTCCTATTCCTCCAGCTACTGTTGGTGAAGTTAGAGTTCCGTTAGATGAGTTTCTACAATCTATAGTAATCGCTTTTCCAGTAATGGTTTCATCAACTCTTCCTCTTGTTGCATTCCAAGTACCATTGGTTCCAGTCCACATTCTGTCTGCATAACCTGAAGGATTATCTGTTGGGATATTTGTAAAATCTTCATTTGCACAGTCAGTAGTACCTGATCCATTGTTAGTGGTCATTTCACAAGATTGATTACTAAAACCAGACTCGTTTCCAGCAGTATCTTTTGCTTTTATAGTGAAACAATAATTGGTGTCTGGTAATAAGCCTGTAGCTGTTGCTGATGATGGATTTGTTGTATTGAAAGCAAAAATAGAATTAATATAAATATCGTAAGAAGCAACGCCAATGTTATCTGTAGAAGCTGTCCAGTTTAAATCTATAGTAAAATCTGTTGGGCTAGAAGCTATTAAATTTGTTGGATCTGTTGGTGCTTCAGTATCTGGTGTTGGATTCCAAATCATATTTGCATATTCTGGATGATCAACAAAAGGATTTGCATTGCCTTGAAATGCATATGCAGCATTATTTCTGTCACGTTCTCTTTGATCTACTGGGTCTATATTATAATGCCAATCTAGTAACATATCAATAGCCCAAGGGAAAAACACTTCATCTTCAGTTCCGTTAAACATATCAAAACTTGTATAACCGTCTACAGTATTTTGATAACGTGTAGCAAAATAGAGTAATGCTCTAGCAATATCTCCTTTAAATTCATCAATAGGTTCGAACATAGTTCCAGAATAACCATTAATGTCACTTGATCCTCTTTTTGATCCATTCATTGATGTCCAATTAGCGGATGCTACTTCTCCAAAAGGTAAAGAGCCTCTAAAGTTATTTACACGACAGTCTGTAGGGATTACATGATGTATATCACTTTGCATTGGAAAATTACTACCAAAAGATGATTGAGGTACTAAATGTTCACGATTGTAACAATCACCTTCTTCTGTTTGATTTCCACCTGAATCTGTAACATGTGTAAAATTATAAGGATCATTTGTAGGAGCGTTAGGCATACCTTCATCAGGAGTGTCATTAGCAGGATTCTCAGGATTCTCAGAATACATGTCTAAAACAGTACCATCGTTTTCATAAATATGTCCACTAGAAACATCAACATCTGAGTGTGTGTCTACATAGCCTTGTGAACCACTTATACCTGAGCCATCATATAATTGGTCATATGATCTAGAAATGTGGCCTTGACTTGTAATATCTCTTAATTCTGTTTTTAAAGCAAAACCAGAAAGCCCATTAGCACTATCATAATAACCTGCTGGGATTTGCGCAGATGCGTTAATAGTAAATAGTAAAATAAGTAGTAAGTAACTGTTTTTCATAATTTAATTTTTCTTTTCTAACAATGCCATATAAAATCCATCAAACCCAGATTTGTGTGATAGTACTTTTTTGTCTTTTACAAAAGTAAAATCTTTATTTGAGTCTAAGAAATTTTTAACTTGGTCTTGGTTTTCAGAAGGTAAAATAGAGCAAGTAGCATAAACCAATTTTCCTCCAGGTTTTACCATTCTAGAATATGTGCTTAAAATCTCTGACTGTGTTTTTTTAATGTTTTCAATAAACTCTGGTTGTAGTTTCCATTTAGCGTCAGGATTACGTCTTAAAACACCTAAACCAGAGCATGGCGCATCTATAAGTACGCGGTCTGCTTTATCGTATAATTTCTTAATCACTTTTGTTGATTCAATAGGGCGTGTTTCTATATTAAAAGCACCTGCACGTTTTGCGCGACGTTTAAGTTCGTTTAGCTTATTGGCATAAATATCTAGCGCAATTATTTGCCCTTTATTTTCCATTAAAGATGCTAAGTGTAGCGTTTTTCCTCCAGCTCCTGCGCAAGTATCAATAACTTTCATTCCTGGTTTAACATCTAAAAAGTCTGCTACTAATTGTGAAGATGCGTCTTGAACTTCGAAACCACCATTTTTGAAAGCATCTGTAACAAATACATTTGCACGCTCTTTTAATTTTAAAGCGTATGGATAATCTTTGATTTCTTCGGTATCTAAATCGAGATCAAACAATTCTGATTTTAATTTTTCTTTTGTTGTTTTTAGTGTATTAACACGTAAAACTACTTCGGCTTGTTTGTTAAGAGCTGCAATTTCTTTTGACCACAAATCATTCCCTAATTCTTTTTCGCATAAATCATCCATCCAATCTGGAACAGATTCACGAAATTTTCTAATTTTTAGAAGTTCATCAAAACGTCCTTTGATTTTACGTTGAGGTGTGTTTTCAAAATACGACCAATCTGGAAGTTTTATGCCTTTAAGTGTTGCCCAAACTGCAAATATTCTCCAAATCTCATCTCTGCTAAAAGGTTCTTTTACGTTTGCAATTTCTGCATACAGGCGTTTCCAACGTACAATATCATAAGTGGTTTCTGCAACAAAACCTCTATCACGACTTCCCCAGCGTTTATCACGTTTTAAAAGTTGTTGTACTACTTTATCTGCATAAGCTCCTTCGTTAAAGATTTGTAATAAACCATCAACAGTAGCAAAGCATAAATTTCTATGTAATCGCATATATTCAGTGTTCAGTGTTCAGTGTTCAGTGTTCAGTGTTCAGTGAATCTTAGTATTTTGATAACTGCCAACTGTGACTAAAACTACCGAAGCATAAAAGCATGCAAAGATACGCTTAATTGGTCAATTAATTTTATCTAAATTTGATTAGTAAAAATAATTTTTGAGCAGAGGAAGCTAGTTTATTTTTTAAACTTAAATTTTAAGGCTTATTTTTTCTAAACTGCTCTTTTCTCTTTTTCATTTCTTCAAACATTCTTTTATTAAATGCATCTTCTGTTGCCTTTAATAAGATTATTTTTTTTGCTGGAAGTACTTTTAATAAATCTTTAATCTGATTTGTTTGGATGCTATGACGTTTGTTTTCTAAACTAATTAAACTATTTACTAAATCATTAGCTTCTTTGTCTGATATGGTTTCTATGTCTAAACCTCTTCTTAACTCTCGAGATTCTTTTCTTAAGCTTTCTCGTTGTGTTTCAAAAGCGTTATAAACTGGCCAGAATTGTTCTGCTTCTTCTGTTGTTAAATCTAAACGTTCAGTTATAAATGCAATTTTTAAGGCTTTAATGTGTTTACCTCTTTTTTGTTTTTGAGAGAAACTATTAAATGAAATTGCTAAAAAAAGTAGTGTTATAATTATTTTTTTCATCTGTTTATAATTAATGTCTTTTATCGGTCATATGTAACATTCATTTGGTCATTTTCTTGTGCATTTAAAATTTAATTATGAATGTTTCATGTGTTAATGTTCATTATCTTTTTATGGTCACATGGAACACCTTTTATTAACATTCCGTTGTGTGATTAAAATTAATTATGGGCGTTTCATTATTCTATAATTAAGTCTTCAATAGACGTGTTTTCTAATAGATAATCCTCTAAAGAATCATCTGAAATTATTGTATGTGTTAGGTTGCTTGAGTTTAATTCGTTTTCAGTAAATAATGAAGCCAATTCTAAACTTGTATAATCTTCTTGAGATAAGTAATCTTCTATTGTAGTTATTTCTAGAGTATCAAAACTTAGCTGTTCTGAAGTGTTAAAAACAGTATTAAACATTAATACCAATGCTGCTGCTACTGCTGAGGCATAAGCTATTTTTTCCCAAGGAAATAGTGTAACAACCTTAGTTTCTTTTTCTGTATTAAGTGCTTTTAAAACTTTATCGTCAAAAGAAACAAAGTAATCTTCAGGCATATTAAAACCATGATTTTTAATTGTGTCTAAATGGTTGCTGTCATTTAGCTTATTAAAAAGGGTTTCATCAAAAGATTTAAAATAATCTTCTGGTGTTTTAAACCCTGTTGTGTTTATTGTATTTAATTTTTTATTTTTCATTTCACTACTTTGACTAAAGTACACACAAATGGTTTAATTTGATGCTAAATAGGTTTCAATTTTTTTAACTGCTATATGGTATGATGCTTTAAGCGCACCTTCACTTGTGTCTAATATTTCTGACATATCTTTATATTTTATGTCGTCAAAATATTTCATATTAAAAACCAATTGTTGTTTTTGTGGTAAGCTAGAAATGGCTTTTTGTAATTTTATTTGAATCTCATCACCATCAAAGTATACATCAGATTTTAAATTGTTTATAGCATGTGCTTGTAATTCTTCATTTGTAATATTTAAACGTTTTGCATTTTTATTTAAATGTGTAATAGATTCATTTGTTGCTATACGATACATCCATGAAAATAATTTACTTTCTCCTTTAAAGTTATGAATACTTTTATACACTTTTATGAATGTATTTTGTAGCACATCATCGGCATCATCATGAGATTTGACTATTTTTCTAATATGCCAATACAGACGTTCCTTATAAAGCGCAAGTAATTCTTTAAAAGCTTGTTCTCTAGTTTGACTTGATTTTAACCTTTGTATTAAATCGGTATCGTTGTTCACAAAACGTTTTTTATTAAGACTGTTGAAATTAGTAAAAGTTTAATTAAAAAAGTTTAATTTTTTAAAAAATTGATAATCAATTAGTTGGTTAAAAAAACATCGATTAAACGCATAATAAATCGCTGAATTACATATTTTTTTTGGTTTGTACAAATATTTATTATAAGTTTACACCAGCCAAAACCTACTTATATTGCCAGTTTCCCCAAACCTGGTGATAGGAACGAAAAGGACATAACGAGAGTTATGTCCTTTTCTTATAAAATATATTTGAGTTGTTATTCAAAGCTTTGCATATCTACAAGCTTACTATAAACACCGTTTTTAGAAAGTAGCTCGTTGTGAGTTCCTTGTTCTACAATTTCGCCTTTTTGCATAACGATTATTTCGTCTGCATTTTGTATTGTAGATAAGCGATGTGCAATAACTATTGATGTTCTATTTTTCATCATGTTTTCTAGAGCAACTTGCACCAAACGTTCGCTTTCTGTATCTAAAGCTGATGTTGCTTCATCGAGAATCATAATTGGAGGATTTTTTAATACTGCTCGAGCAATACTAAGTCGTTGTTTTTGTCCGCCAGAAAGTTTTCCTCCAGCATCACCAATGTTTGTATTTATTTCGTTAGGTAAATTTTTAACAAATTCCCAAGCATTGGCAATTTTAAGTGCTTCAATTACTTCTTCATCTGATGCATCTTCCTTACCAAGCAAGATGTTGTTTTTTACAGTATCATTAAAAAGTATTGAATCTTGGGTTACTAAGCCCATTAAATCTCTTAGAGAGTGTTTTGTTAATGTTCTTATATCTTGATTGTCTACTGTTATACTGCCTTCATTTACATCATAAAAACGTGTGACCAAATTGGCTATTGTAGATTTTCCACTTCCAGATTGACCAACTAATGCGATACTTTTTCCTTTAGAAACTTTAATTGAAAAGTTTTTGAGTACTAAATCATCTTCATATTTAAATGATACATTGTTTAAAGCGATAGCCTCAGTAAAATCTTTTTTTGTGATTGCATCAGGACTATCTATTAAAGGTGAAGCTGTATGTAATATTTCAAGAACACGATCGGCTGAAGCATTACCTGCTTTTACTCTGTAGCTTGCTTTACTAATTGCTTTTGCTGGTGTTAAAATATTATAAGCAAGAGCCATGTAGGTTATAAACTCATCTGGAGTTAATATTTTATCTACTAAAACCATTCGTCCACCGTATAATAGTATTACTGCTATAACTCCAATACCTAGAAACTCACTAGTTGGCGAAGCTAAGTTTTGTCTGTGCGCTAATCCATTAGCATAATTATAGAGTCTATTTGTAGATTTTTTAAATGTTGAAGTAAAACGAGACTCTGCATTAAAGCCTTTAATTACTTTAAGTCCGTTAAGTGTTTCATCTAATACAGAAAGAAAAATACCATTTTCATCTTGTACTTTTTTAGAGTGTTTTTTTAAACTCTTTCCTACCCAAGAAATAATTAAACCAGATATAGGAATAAAAATAAAAACAAATAATGTAAGCTTTAAGCTAATAGTAAACATCACTATTATTGTAAAAATAATAGTTAGTGGTTCTCTTACTAACAACTCTAAAATGGCTAATAGTGAATTTTGAATTTCATTAACATCTGCAGAAATACGTGCGATGATATCTCCTTTTCGTTTTTCGGAAAAATAGGATAGAGGCAGTTCTACGGTTTTTTGGTATAGTTCGTTTCTTATATCTTTTAGAATACCATTTCTTAAATAAGCTAAAAAGAAATTAGAAAAGTAACCAGCTGCATTTTTAAGAAGGAAAGTCGTTAGAACAATGCATATCATTAAAATTAAAACACTGTATTGGCCATCTGCTTCAATTTTTTGAGTGATAAAATAGTTTAATGAATCTTCTAAATAAGCACCATATTCTAAAATGCCATCATAGTTTTCTTTTAGAGGCTTAGCAGCTATTGGCTCTGCTGTTTTTAATAAAACTTTAAGCATTGGCATTAATGATACAAAGGAAAGTGTACCAAATAAGGCGTAAAGAATATTAAAAAAGATATTTAAAAACGCATATCTTTTATATGGAATTATAAATCTAGAAAGTTTCTTTAAATAATCCATTAGTTAATTTTCAAATCGTTTATAATCGCATCAATTTTTGATTCGAGTTGGTTTTCAGTCTTAGTAAATTGAGCAGCAGATTCTAATGTGGTATTTACACTTATATAGAATTTTATTTTTGGTTCTGTTCCACTTGGTCTAAGTGCAATTTTACTGCCATCTTCTGTATAATAAATAAGAACATTAGATTTAGGAATCTCAATATTATTTTCTTCTCCTGTAACTAAATTTTTTGCTTTGGAAAGTTGATAGTCTTCAATTAAAACAACCTTAGAACCATTAACTTCTTTTAGAGGATTTTCTCTAGCATCAATCATCATTTGCTTAATTTCTCTTGCGCCTTCAATTCCTTTTTTAGTCATTGAAACAAGACGTTCTTTATAAAAGCCATGCTCAACATATAATTGAATTAATTCTTTGTAAAAAGAACTGCCATTTGCTTTTGCTTGAGCAGCTATTTCACAAGCTAAAAGTGTAGCAGTTACTGCATCTTTATCACGCACAAAGTCACCAACCATAAAACCAAAACTTTCCTCACCACCACCAATAAAATCAAGTTCTGGAAAGTCTTTAATCATTTTAGCAATCCATTTAAAACCAGTTAAACCAATTTTGCATTCGGTATTATAAGCATTTGCTAATTGGGTCATCATTGGCGTAGAAACAATTGTAGAACCGATGAATTCCTTGCCTTTAATTCTACCTTCATTTTGCCATTGCTTTAATAAAAACTCGGTCATTACAACCATGGTTTGGTTTCCGTTAAGCAATTTCATGTTTCCGTCTAAGTCACGTATGGCAATACCAACACGATCACTATCTGGATCTGTACCAATAACAATATCTCCATCTACTTTTTCTGCAAGCTCTAAAGCCATTTTTAAAGCTTCTGGCTCTTCAGGATTCGGCGATTTTACTGTTGGGAAATCTCCATTAGGTTCACGTTGCTCTTCAACAATATGCACATTATTATAACCTGCACGTTTTAAAGTTTCTGGAATAGTAGTAATAGATGTACCATGAAGTGAAGTGAAAACAATATTTAAATTATTTTTAGCTTCATCTGATGTATTAAAACTTCCATTTTTTACTGAAGCATTGATAAATACATCATCCACATCTTGGCCTATATATTCAATCAAACTTTCGTTGGCTTCAAATTTAATTTCTGAATAATCTAAGCGATTAATTTCTGCAATAATTGCTGTATCTTGTGGCGGAACTAATTGTCCACCATCTTGCCAATATACTTTGTAACCATTGTATTCTGGCGGATTGTGAGATGCTGTAAGTACAATGCCGCAGTGACATCCCAAATGTTTTAAAGCAAAAGAAAGCTCTGGTGTTGGGCGCAAATCTTCAAATAAATACACTTGAATATTATTTGCAGAAAACACATCTGCAACCACTTTTGCTAATGTTTTGCTATTATGCCTGCAATCAAAAGCTATAGCTACTTTAAGAGCTTCATCAGGAAATGATTGCTTAAGATAATTACTTAAACCTTGTGTGTTTTTTCCTAATGTAAATTTATTAATTCGGTTGGTTCCAATTCCCATAATACCACGCATTCCGCCAGTACCGAATTCTAAATCTTTATAAAAGCTATCTTCTAACTGTTTAGAGTTTGTAGCAATTAAATTTTGTATATAGTCTTGAGTTTCTTTATCAAAAGTTGGTGTTAACCAAGTGTTTACTCGTTGTAAAAGTTGAGGTTCAATATAAATCATGTGCAATTTAATATGGTGCAAAAATAAGGATTTAGATAAATGTTAAATGCTAATACTAGGTTAATTTGAATGAAAACCTTATAAATTTAATTCATCTTTAATTAAATAGCGTTGTTTGCTTTCTTTGGTTCTGAGAATAATTTCTCCAAGAAAACCTGCAACAAAAAATTGTGTACCAATAATCATGGTTGCTAAAGCAATATAAAACTGAGGTCGTTGTGTTATTAATCGCCCTGTTGGATTTAAAAAGAGTTTGTCAATCCCTAAATAAAAAGCAAAAGCAAAACCAATTGCAAACATTATAAAACCTAAGGCTCCAAATAAATGCATAGGTCTTTTACCAAAACGAGATAAAAACCAAATTGTAATTAAGTCTAAAAAGCCATATATAAAACGATTCATCCCAAACTTGGTGCTTCCGTATTTTCTGGCTTGATGTATTACAACTTTTTCTCCAATATTAGTAAAGCCTGCATTTTTTGCTAAAACAGGAATGTATCGATGCATTTCGCCGTTTACATCTATGTTTTTTACAACATCGTTACTGTAAGCTTTGAGTCCGCAATTAAAATCGTTAAGCTTTACACCAGAGGTTTTACGAGCAGCCCAATTAAATAGTTTTGATGGTAAATTTTTTGCTATTACAGAATCGTAACGTTTCTTTTTCCAGCCAGAAACTAAATCATAACCTTCAGAAATAATCATATTGTATAGAGATGGTATTTCGTCTGGACTATCTTGTAAATCGGCATCCATAGTAATAATAACATCACCATTGGCTTTATTAAAACCAGCATGCAATGCTTGAGATTTGCCAAAGTTTTTTAAAAACCTAATCCCTTTTACATTAGCATTTTTTTGAGAAAGTTGAGTAATAGTTTGCCATGAGTCATCAGTACTTCCATCATCGATAAAAATGATTTCATAAGAAAAATGATTGGACTGCATAACATTTGCAATCCAATCATGTAATTCTGTTAAAGACTCTTGTTCGTTAAGTAGTGGTATAACTACTGATATATTCATTTAAATAGTTTCAAAAATTTGATACCTCAAAAATACTGAAATTATTTAAGCATCTGGGTTAGCTTTTTTCATAATTGCAGCAACTATAAGTCCAATAACTGCATGGAATACTAAATAGAAGGCATTAGATTTTAATTGACTTACAATTTCAAACTGACCTTCTTGCTCTTCCATTTTTGTTATTGTATCTGCTATTGCGTCTTCAGGAGCACCAAAATTTTGCATCATTTCTGCAGTTTTTTCAATCATTTTTTCTTTTAAAGTAATAGCAGCATCTGGATCTATAAAATTAAAAAGTATAATACTTACTAGCATGCTAATTAAAACACCTATAGCTACCGTTATAAAGTAAGAGCTAAAAGCTTCTTTAAAGGTCAAAAAGCCATTAAGCATTTTTTTAGACTTACTAGTAGAAAATATACCAAAGCCTATTATTACAATTAGCATAATGATACCTAGCCACCATTGTGTTAGCAATTCAATTTGTATAGCATAAGCAAGTATAGTAACTGAAGCTAGAAAAAGGCCTAAGTATAAGCCATAATTGATAGCAGAAGATTTTAAAGATTTTTCCATAATAATTGTGATTTGTTAGTTTATATGTTAGTTAGTATTAAACATTAGTGGAATGTTACATTTTTATTTTTTTAAGAGTAAAAAAACGAATTAGAAATTTTAAAATAAAAAACAAAATAAATTATTGGTAATTTACAAAAAATACTTAAATTTGCAGCTCGAAAAAAGTAAAGATTATAAATCGTAACGCGATGAAAAAAGGTATACATCCAGAAAATTATAGACTAGTAGCATTTAAAGATATGTCGAATGAAGACGTATTTTTAACTAAGTCGACAGCAGATACTAACGAAACTTTAGAAGTTGATGGTGTTGAGTATCCATTAATTAAATTAGAGATTTCTAGAACATCTCACCCATTTTATACAGGTAAATCTAAATTGGTTGATACAGCTGGACGTATTGATAAGTTCAAAAACAAATACGCTAAATTTAAAAAATAAATTAAGCAACAATTTATATTTAAAGCCTTCAAGATTTATCTCGAAGGCTTTTTTGTTTTCTACAATTGCGTTACATTTGATTATAAATAACTGTAAATTTTCTGATGAATTATATTCTTTTTGATGGACCTTCACGTAATAACTTGTTACCATTTACTTATACAAGACCTGTTGCAGATATTAGAGTTGGTATTTTAACCATTCGCGAAAAATGGGAAACGTATTTAAAAAGTACTACAACAACAGTTACTGAAGCCTATTTATCTGAAAAATACCCGATGGTTGAGTTTGATGAAAATGTGATGATAAACTCATCATATCTTCCTAATAAGAGTCTGGTTGATTTGATTAAGAATTTAAAAGAGAATCAAGCTATTTTTAAAGGAGAAGATGTTGTCGCTTTTTACACAAAAGACACTCAAGACACTATTAATTTAGATTTGTATGACGCTATAGAACTTGAAGATGAGGTTATTAAAATAGAACATACATGGGATATTTTTTCTAAAAATGGAGATGCTATAAAAGCAGATTTTAATCTGTTAACAAAAGACAGAAAGTCACAGTCTATTCCTGAAACAAATAATATAATTGCTGCTGAACATATTTTTATAGAAGAAGGTGCAAAACTTGAGTTTGCTACATTAAATGCAAGTTCTGGACCTATTTATATTGGTAAAGATACAGAAATAATGGAAGGTAGTATTATTCGTGGTCCTTTTGCTTTGTGTGATAATGCTACGGTAAAATTAGGAGCAAAAATTTATGGACCAACAACAGTTGGGCCACATTCTAAAGTAGGAGGTGAGGTTAATAATTCAGTTTTGTTTGGGTATTCAAATAAAGGGCATGATGGGTTTTTAGGAAATTCTGTGCTTGGTGAATGGTGTAATTTAGGAGCAGATACTAATAACTCAAATCTTAAAAATAATTATGCTGAGGTAAGACTTTGGGATTATCAAACCGAAGGTTTTGCAAGAACTGGTTTACAGTTTTGTGGCCTTATGATGGGAGACCATAGTAAATGTGGTATTAATACTATGTTTAATACAGGAACCGTAGTTGGTGTAAGTGCTAATATCTTTGGAAGTGGTTTTCCTCGTAATTTTGTACCTAGTTTTTCTTGGGGAGGAAATTCTGGTTTTACTACTTACTTAACCAAAAAAGCTTTTGAGGTTGCTAAAGTTGTTATGTCTCGACGAGATATAGAATTTTCACCACAAGATGCCCAAATTTTAGAGCATGTTTTTGAAGAAACAAAAAAATACAGACGTGAATAATTACTCTTTTTTTACGCGTTTTAAATCTAATAAGTTGATGGGATTGATGCCTAAACCTGAAACATTTTTTCTAGTAAAACGAACCACTTCATCATAAAACATATTAATAACAGGTGCGTTTTGCATTACTAAAGAATCCATTTTAGTATAAAGCTTTTCTCTTTCTACAATGTTAGTTTCTGTAAAAGCTTGTTCATACCACGTATCAAATTGGTCGTCTTTAAAATGTGTATAGTTGGGACCATTTGGAGCGAAGTTCTTACTGTAATATAAGGATAGATAATTTTCAGCATCAGGATAGTCTGCAACCCAACTGGCTCTAAACATGTTTAGTTTACCGTTAGCTTTTGCGTCTTTAAGCGTTGCAGCAGGAATAACATCTACATTAATTTGTAGTCCAATTTTTTGAAGTTCCCTTTGTATAAATTCGCAAAAACTTAAGTAATTACTTGTTGTCGTTATTGTTAATTCAGGATTTTGGTTTTGGGTTTCTTCTATATATTGTTTAACTAAAGCTTTTGCTTTTTCAGGTTGATAATCGTAACCAATAGTGTCATCATATCCTGGTAAACCTTTTGGAATAAAACCTCCATTAGCAGGAATACCAACACCATTACGTAAATATATCATCATCTTTTTTCTGTCAAACCCATAGTTTGCTGCTTTACGTAGTAATTGTGATTGTATTTCAGAATCATTAGAATCCATGAAGAAAGCTAAATATTCGGTATTTAAATATGGTCCTCTAATCATGTTTACATCTAATAAATATGATTCTCTAAGTTTTCCGCTAGCAGTTAAAATTTCATCTTTGTAAGATGCATCTAAACCAGAAACAAAATCTATATTACCTTGTGCAAATTGTAAAAATTCACTTTGTTTATCAGGTAAAAAAGTGATGGCTATAGCTTCAAGATAGGGTAACGTATTTCCGTTAGAATCTGTTTCAAAATAATTGTTGTTCTTTCTTAGAACAAGTTTTATGTTTTCTTCCCAACGCTTAAATTTAAAAGGTCCTGTGCCAATTGGATGAGATCTAAAATCACTTCCATAGTGTTCTACAATTTCTTTAGGAACGACAGAACAATATTTCATAGTAAGTAAACCTAAAAATGCAGGGAAAGGTTGTTTTAAGTGTACTTTAAATAGGCTATCATTTTTAGCTTCAAAACTATCAACTTTATTTAAAACCCAACGTCCAGGAGATGCTACATTTTTATCTAATAGACGATTAAAACTATATTGAAAATCACGAGCATTTACTATTCTTGTAGAATCTATTCCAAATAGTTTAGATTTATGAAATTTCACATCATCTCTTAATATAAAAGAGTAGGTGAGTGCGTCTTCAGAAACTGACCAATCTTTAGCTATACAAGGTTGTACGTTTAAATTTTCATCCATTTGCACCAAACCATTAAAGAGTTGGTTAATAGCCCAAATATCTGCATTGTCTTTTGCGAAAGCAGGATCTAATGAACCTATGTTTTTGTGCTCATTATATCTAAAAACAAGATTGTCTTTATTAGTATTAGTTTGGTCTTTGCAAGAAAACAAAAATAATACAATACAACTCACTGATAAACAGATTAATGTTTTAGGTAGTTGTAATGAAAACCTTTTTACCATATCATATATAAGTTGTAAATTTGCCAACTTGGTAAAAATACAAGAATGAACGCTAGAAAAAAAGTCGCATTTTATACTTTGGGTTGTAAGCTTAATTTTTCTGAAACCTCTACAATTGCTAGAGATTTTAAAGATGAAGGTTTTGATCGTGTAGATTTTTCTGAAGAGGCAGATATTTATGTTATCAATACCTGTTCTGTAACAGAAAATGCAGACAAACGTTTTAAAACTATTGTAAAGCAAGCTCAAAAAACAAATCCTGAAGCTTTTGTTGCTGCTGTTGGTTGTTATGCGCAGCTTAAACCTCAAGAATTGGCAGATGTTAATGGTGTAGATTTAGTTCTTGGAGCCACAGAAAAATTTAAGATTACAGATTATATTAATGACTTATCTAAAAATGATTTTGGAGAAGTACATTCTTGCGAAATAGAAGATGCTGATTTTTATGTTGGTAGTTACTCAATAGGAGATCGGACTAGAGCATTTTTAAAAGTACAAGATGGCTGTGATTATAAATGTACCTATTGTACAATTCCATTAGCGAGAGGAATTTCTAGAAGTGATACTTTAGAAAATGTACTAAAAAATGCAAAAGAAATTTCTGAAAGAAATATTAAAGAGATAGTTTTAACTGGCGTAAATATTGGCGATTACGGTAAAGGTGAGTTTGGCAACAAAAAACACGAGCATACCTTTTATGAATTGGTAAAGGCGTTAGATAATGTTGAAGGTATAGAGCGTTTGCGCATATCGTCTATAGAGCCAAATTTACTTAAAAATGAAACGATTGATTTTGTGTCTAAGAGTAAAACATTTGTGCCTCATTTTCATATTCCTTTGCAAAGTGGAAGCAATACAATTTTAAAATTGATGCGTCGTCGCTATATGAAAGAGTTGTATGTAGATCGCGTGAATAAGATTAAAAAAGTGATGCCACATGCTTGTATAGGAGTTGATGCTATTGTAGGTTTTCCAGGAGAAACAGACGGGCATTTTTTAGAGACATACAATTTTTTAAATGAACTAGATATTTCGTATTTGCATGTTTTTACATATTCTGAAAGAGATAATACTGTAGCAGCAGAAATGGATAATGTTGTGCCTAAAAATGTAAGAACAAAACGCAGTAAAATGCTTCGAGGTTTATCTGTAAAAAAAAGACGTGCTTTTTACGAAAGTCAATTAAATAGTGATAGAACCGTTTTGTTTGAAAGCGAAAATAAAGAAGGTTACATTCATGGGTTTACTGAAAATTATGTAAAAGTAAAAACGCCTTGGAATCCAGAGTTAGTAAACACACTTCACAACATAAAGCTCACAAAAATTGATGATGACGGCATGGTTAGATTTGAGTTTATAAACGAATTAGTTGAATAATAAAAAAGGCTGAAACTAAAATTTCAGCCTTTTTTATTATAACTCTCTTAGCTATTATATTCTAATGCCTACAGGAAGCATTTTTTTATAGCGTCTGTTACGTCTAATAAATTTAGCTATTTCTGGACTAGTTGGAACAACACTAATATTACGTTCTTCAATATTTGCGAAAACTAGTTTTAAAAAATCTGCTTGAAACTCTTCATTATCTATAGCATCAGGAACTATAAGTTTTGTTAAAAAAATCTTACGATCTTGTAGCGAGTATTCAATTTTTGCTAAATTGCCATCCACCTTAAGTTCAAATTGGCGTAAAAAATCATTGTCAATTAATTCTGCTGCATCAGTCATAGTAATTTGTATTTAATTCGATGGTCGGTAAGGGTAAAAACTATAATTTTGTATAGTATAGAAGCGCAAATTTACAAAAAAATATAGCAGTTTCAAAAGTTTAAAAATTAAATGCCTGAAAATCAAGAAATCATACACGTGTATTTAATGCCAGGAATGGCAGCAAGTCCAATTATTTTTGAACGTATCAAGCTGCCAGAAAATCAATTTAAAATGCATTGGTTAGAATGGATGATACCTAAAGAAAATGAGTCTTTAGAGTCATATGCAAAGCGAATGACTGATAAGATTAAACATGATAATATTGTTTTACTTGGTGTGTCTTTTGGTGGTGTTTTGGTGCAAGAAATGAGTAAGTTTTTAAATTTAAAGAGACTAATTATTGTGTCTAGTGTAAAATCTAGATATGAATTACCTAAGCGTATGAAGCTTGCTAGAAAAACTAAAGCTTATAAATTAGCACCAACAAGAATATTAGCTAATGTTGAAACCTTTGCAAAATATGCTTTTGGTAAAAATGTAACAAAACGAGTGGAGCTTTATAAAAAGTACTTATCTGTAAATGATATTAGGTACTTAGATTGGGCTATTGAGCAAATGGTATGCTGGAATCAAGAAGAAGATATTGTTGACATCATTCATATACATGGAGATAAAGATGGCGTTTTTCCATACTCAAATATTAAAGATTGTATTACTATTAAAGACGGAACACATATTATGATATTAAACAAGTATAAATGGTTTAACGAAAACTTACCAAAACTTATAGTGCGCTAACTTTGAAAGCATTATGGAATTATTTACATTTATAAAAAAGGAATAAAATGAAATTTTTAAAAAATATTTTTGCAGCAATAGGCTTATTATGTGTATCTGGACTATTTATATTTGCTACTCAAGAAGTGCCTTCTGATGCACCACAGGATAATACTATAGAAAAAGAAGCTAAACTCATTAACGATTACAATATCTATGCATTATCTGTTCCAGATGCTTTAGATTTTGCTGGAGAAGCAATGCCTTTAGATAACCCAGATATATTAGAACGTATGGATCGTGAGTTATTGGTAAATACTTATTGGCAATCTAATGGTTTGTTAATGTTTAAAAGGGCTGAAAAATATTTCCCTATTATAGAACCTATTTTAAAAGCTAATAATATCCCAGATGATTTTAAATATCTAGCTGTTATTGAAAGTGGTTTAACTAATGCTGTGTCTCCAGCAGGTGCAAGAGGTGTTTGGCAAATCATGAAAACTACTGGTCGTGAAAATGGATTAGAAATAAACTCTAATGTTGATGAACGTTACCATTTAGAAATGGCAACTCAAGTAGCATGTAAATACCTTAAAAAGGCTAAAGATAAATTGGGGTCTTGGACGTTAGCTGCAGCTGCATATAATGCAGGTAATGCAGGTGTGTCAAGACGTTTAAAAGAACAAGGTGTCGCTAATTATTACGATTTACTTTTAGGAGAAGAAACGGGACGTTATTTATTTAGAATTGTAGCACTTAAAGAAATATTAAACCATCCTAAAAAGTATGGATTTAATTTTACAGAGAAAGATTTATATACTAGTGTTCCTACTTATAAAATTGAAGTAGATTCAGCAGTTACAGATTTTTCAAAATTTGCTAAGCAATTTGGTATAAACTATAAAATATTAAAAATTCACAATCCTTGGTTAAGGGAGAAACACCTTAATAATAAAACGAAAAAACAATATGTGATTGAAATTCCTAAAGAAGGATTTTACAGTGTTAACCCCTAAAATTAACGACGTCTCATATTTCTATTACCATAATGCTGGTTTGGTATAGAAGCTTTTTTCATTTGTTGTTTCATCATTTTAATTTGATCCGCCAACATATCACGTTTATCTAATTTTTTGGCTTCAGCTAATAGTTTATTAGCTTCTTGTGGTCGCCTTTTACTAAAGGCAATACCAGCTAAGTTTAATTTAGCCATAGCTAAATCGTGATCCATAGACAAACCTAAACCAATAGCCTTTTTAAAATATTTCTCGGCAGCATTCATATTAGTTTGTGATACCATAACACCATGCAAGTAGTTAAAATAACCTTCTTGTTTTTTTACTAATGCACTTGATGGGTTTTTTATTTTATTTAACCATTTTGTTGCACCTTCAAAATCCTGTTTGCGAAGTCTCAAAAAAGCAAGTAAAATAAATTCATTTTTAAAGTAAAGAAACACAAAGATTAATGATAGTAAAATAAACATGATACCATTACCAATATAGCCTTCAGTAAATTGATATACAGCATAAGCAAGGATTAAAAAAGTGATTACTAGTTTTATATTTTTATTGTACATCTTTATGTTTTAAAATTGAGAGTGCAAAGTTAATAAAAACAAATGAAAAAATTTTAATTTTTGGTTTGGCAAAGTAAAAACTCTTTGTATATTTGCACGCAGTTTTTGAGGACAGCTCGAAACAACAAAAAAGATATAAGTTTTTTAAAAATATAAGACAATGCCAAAAAGAACGTTTCAACCGTCAAAGAGAAAAAGAAGAAATAAACACGGTTTTAGAGAAAGAATGGCTTCTGTAAACGGAAGAAAAGTTTTAGCACGTAGAAGAGCTAAAGGAAGAAAGAAATTGTCTGTATCAACTGAAACTAGACATAAAAGATAATGATTAACAATTGTTAATATTTTAAAGGTGTTACTTAGGTGTAACACCTTTTTTTGTACCTAAACGTTACCTATTTTTGAACTCTCTAAAAGAACAAAAGAATGCCTAAAAACGAAAAATTAAAATCTATTTTAATAATTGGATCTGGTCCAATTATCATTGGTCAAGCTTGTGAATTTGATTATTCTGGGACACAAGCATTACGCTCTCTTCGAGAAGATGGTATTGAAACCATACTTATAAATTCTAATCCGGCAACTATAATGACGGATCCAACAATGGCTGACCATGTGTATTTGTTGCCATTAACAACAAAATCGATAATAAAGATTCTAAAAGAACACCCACAAATTGATGCTGTATTGCCAACAATGGGTGGACAAACTGCCTTAAATTTATGTATACAAGCCGATGAAAAAGGTATTTGGGAAGATTTTAATGTAGATATTATTGGTGTTGATATTGATGCCATTAATATTACTGAAGATAGAGAGCAATTTAGAGAATTAATGCTCAAAATAGGAGTGCCAATGGCGCCACAAGCTACAGCAAACTCATATTTAAAAGGAAAAGAAATTGCTCAAGAGTTTGGGTTTCCTTTAGTAATTAGAGCATCCTATACTTTGGGTGGAGAAGGTGCTTCTTTTGTTCATACTGAAGATCAATTTGATGAATTATTAACGCGTGGATTAGAAGTCTCTCCAATTCATGAAGTTATGATTGATAAAGCTTTAATCGGCTGGAAAGAATACGAATTAGAACTACTTAGAGACCAAAATGATAATGTTGTAATCATCTGTACAATAGAAAACATGGATCCAATGGGTATCCATACAGGAGATTCTATAACAGTTGCTCCAGCTATGACATTATCTGATACTACATACCAAAGAATGCGTGATATGGCAATACATATGATGCGCAGTATTGGTGATTTTGCTGGTGGATGTAATGTACAGTTTGCAGTAAGTCCTGATGAAAAGGAAGATATAATTGCTATAGAAATCAATCCTAGAGTTTCTCGTTCTTCTGCATTAGCAAGTAAAGCAACAGGATATCCTATTGCAAAAATTGCTGCTAAATTAGCCGTTGGTTATACTTTAGATGAACTTAATAACCAAATCACTAAATCTACATCTGCTTTATTTGAGCCTACGTTAGATTATGTTGTAGTTAAAATTCCGCGTTGGAATTTTGATAAGTTTGAAGGTTCTGATCGTACTTTAGGACTTCAAATGAAAGCTGTTGGTGAGGTTATGGCTATTGGCCGTTCATTTCAAGAAGCATTACATAAAGCAACACAATCTTTAGAGATTAAGCGTAATGGTTTAGGAGCAGATGGAAAAGGTTATAAAGATTATCAGCAAATTATAGATAAGCTAACGTATGCAAGTTGGGATCGTGTATTTGCCATTTATGATGCCATTCAAATGGGAATTCCATTGAGTAGAATACATGAGATTACAAAAATAGATATGTGGTTCTTAAAGCAATATGAAGAACTTTATATGCTAGAAAAAGAGATTTCTACATTTAATATTGAAACTATTGAGCGTGACTTATTACTAGAAGCTAAACAAAAAGGTTATGGTGATCGTCAAATAGCGCACATGCTAAAATGTTTAGAAAGTCAAGTTTATAATAAAAGAGTAGAGTTAAATATTAATCGTGTTTACAAATTAGTAGACACTTGTGCTGCAGAGTTTAAAGCACAAACACCATACTATTATTCTACGTTTGAAAATGAAGTTGAAACTACAAATGGAGAACGTTATGCTCATAATGAAAGTGTAGTTTCAGATAAAAAGAAAATTATAGTTTTAGGATCTGGACCAAACCGAATCGGACAAGGTATAGAATTTGATTATTGTTGTGTTCATGGCGTTTTAGCTAGTTCTGAATGTGGCTACGAAACTATTATGATTAACTGTAATCCTGAAACTGTATCTACAGATTTTGATATTGCAGATAAATTGTATTTCGAACCTGTTTTTTGGGAACATATTTATGATATTATTCGTCATGAAAAACCTGAAGGCGTTATTGTACAATTAGGCGGACAGACAGCATTAAAACTAGCTGAAAAACTAGATCGTTACGGAATTAAAATTTTAGGAACGACATATCAATCTTTAGATTTAGCTGAAGATAGAGGCTTGTTTTCTAATCTTTTAAAGGAGAATAATATTCCTTATCCAGAGTTTGATATCGCTACAACAGCAGATGAAGCTTCTGCTATTGCAGATGTATTAGATTTTCCAATTTTAGTGAGACCATCATATGTACTTGGAGGTCAAGGCATGAAAATTGTAATTAACAAGCAAGAACTAGAAGAGCATGTCGTAGATTTACTTCGTAAAATGCCTGATAATCAACTGTTATTAGATCATTATCTTGATGGTGCCATAGAGGCTGAAGCAGATGCGATTTGTGATGGAGAAAATGTGTATATCATTGGTATAATGGAACATATTGAACCTTGCGGAATCCATTCTGGTGATAGTAACGCTACTTTACCACCTTTTAATTTGGGAGAGTTTGTAATGCAACAAATTAAAGACCATACTAAAAAAATAGCATTAGCCTTAAACACAGTAGGCCTAATAAACATTCAGTTTGCTATAAAAGATGATAAGGTATACATCATTGAAGCTAACCCAAGAGCCTCTCGTACAGTACCTTTTATAGCTAAAGCTTATGGAGAACCTTATGTGAATTACGCAACCAAAGTCATGTTAGGAGAGAAAAAGGTTACAGATTTTAATTTTAATCCAAAACTAGAAGGTTTTGCTATAAAACAACCTGTATTTTCATTTAATAAGTTTCCTAACGTAAATAAAAAGCTAGGACCAGAAATGAAAAGTACTGGTGAAAGTATACTATTTATTGATAGCTTAAAGGAGGACGAATTTTATAATTTGTACTCTAGACGTAAGATGTACTTGAGTAAATAGCAATAATTTTCGATAAACTACCTAGTGTAATTGGTTATTAATAATTATTTTAGCTGAAAATTGTCTCAAAATTTATCTAAATGATGATTAAACATGCTTACTTAGTTGTTTTGTTATTTATGTCTACACTTTCTTTTTCGCAAAAGAATATATTTGATGTGGCGCGTTCTGGTACAATAGATGAACTTAAAGCATTAATGTCTATAAATGCTGATACTATAAATGTAGTTGACGCTAATGGGTTTTCACCATTAACTTTGGCGTGTTATAAAGGTAGTGATGAGTTAGCTGTTTTTTTAGCTAGTAAAGTTAAGGATATAGATGGCAATAGTAAATATGGTACACCTTTAATGGCTGCTGTTTATAAAAATAGAGAAGCAGTTGTTAAAGCTTTATTAGACTTTAAAGCAGATCCAAATAAAGTAGATGCTAATGGAAAAATCCCTTTACATTATGCGGTTTTTAATCGTAATGAAGCATTAATCAAACTTTTAGTTGATGCAGGAGCTAATCCTACTTTAAAAGATAAAAGAGGAGATTCTGCTTTAGATTATGCGAAAATGACACAAAACGAAGCGATACTTAAACTTATTAATAATAAATAAATTGACTATGAAAAAAATTACTTTAATCATATTATGCTTGTTCGGGTTTTCTAACATAGCATTTAGTCAAACTTATACTACAGGGTCTATGCAACTCTTTAGTGATGAAGATTATAATTTTTCTGCAAAAATTGACGTTACTTCTACACTTGTGACATTAACTTTGAGTGGTCCTGATGGCAAATATTTGGCTTTAGGTTTTGGAAATCCTAATGATTTAGGTGGAACACCAAGAGGTATGATAGTGGGCAATGATGTTGTTATTTATGATGGTACCAACTTATCTGATCGTTATTTTGGTCTTGAAGGGATGACGCCAGGAACCAATGCGCAAGGTATTGAGCCTAGTGTAGATGATAATCAAGATTGGACAATTGTATCTAATACTATAGATGGAGAAACAGGTAATAGAGAGATTGTTGCAACTAGATTACCAGATACAGGTCATGATGGCGATTATGTATTTTCTGCTGGAGCTGCTTCATTAGATTTAGTATGGTCGTTTGGATTTACTTATACTATAGCTTATCATGGCGGGAATAGAGGTATAACTATGCAGTCATTTACTCTAAGTACAGATAGTGTTGAAGCTACACCTAATAAATTTTATATTTCACCTAATCCAGCACATTCAAGACTTAATTTGCATTTAACACAAAGTATAGAAAATGCTTATGTTTCAGTGTTTGATGTATTAGGGAAAAGAGTTTACAGAGGAGAAATTAGTACGTTATCATCATCTATAGATGTGTCTAAATGGAATAGTGGGATATATCTAGTTAGAGTATTTAATGATAATGTAACACTTACTAAACGTTTTGTGAAACAATAACAAATTACAATTATAAAGATACTATTAAACCATCAGTTTTGCTGATGGTTTTTTATTTCTGATTAAGTTCAAATTCAAAAGACACTTTAATAGCTTCTGATACTTTATTTCTTACAATTTTCGGGATTTTTATTTCATAGTCTGATGCATTAGCTTCAAAATGTCCTTTGATATAAATTATGTTACCAATTCTTTTAACATCAATACTAATTGATTCTAGTTTTTTTGAAATACCGTGAAATGTCAGTTCACCATTAAAACTCAAATGTTTAGAGTTTTGATTTAATTCTTCAGATGAAAAGCCAACAATTTTACCTTTAAATATTGCTTTAGGATACGTGTCAGATTCAGCATAGTTCTCATTAAAATGTTCTTCCATTAAAGCATTTTTAAAACGAAATCCTTTAACTAGAAGTAGAGCTGCAAATTCACCATTTTCAGTATTTAAAATAGCCGTTGTTGAAGTGTTCTTTGCTTTCACTTCTTCAAAAGAAGGAACAGAAGCTTCAAATGCTACCAATCCAACTTTTGTATAGTATTTGCTTTGAGAAAAGCTAGAAATAGAAATAAGTAAGAGTATATAAATTAAATGTTTCATTTAGGTTATGTGTTATTCTATTAAACCATCTGCTTCCCATTGTATAACGAGGTCTATCAAGTTTTGAGGTAATTTTGGACCACCAAAAGGCATAGAAAATGCTAAATCATCAGAAGAGATTCTATTTATTAAACCTCTATTTTCAATTGCATCTTTAACATTTTCATAAGTTAATAATGGCATTGGTGCATCGTTTATTGGAGGATTGTTATGACACTCTATACAATTGTTATCTATTATCGTTTTTATATTAGAAGTGTAGGTTACAACTGTAGGCAATGGTATAGTCTCTATCAAATCATTTTCACTAGCGTTAGTACAATTAAATAGTATTAAGCTAGAAATTAATAATGTTGCAATACTGTTTTTCATGATTTATAGTTTAAAATACACGACTTAAATTAAATCCAAAATAGATGTTACCATCACTCCAATTCCCTGTTCCTTGGCCTAAAAAACTGTTTGTGTTCATGGCTTGAGCGTTAGAAAAATGCATTTGAAAGACGTGTCCTCCGGTTTCTAAATCAAAACCTATAGATAATGGGTTTTTGAATGGAGAATTACTAGCTCTATTTAAATGCCATCCATAATCCATATTTATTGACCAACGTTTTCCTAGTTTATGTCTACCTCCAATACCAAGAGCAAATTGAGAATTATCTTGTGGATTATAAAACACATAGTTATCATGAAAGAAAGTTGGCGCAATTTCTACTGAAAAATTTGTATTAAGTTTTCTTGAAATTAGTAATTGCATAACATAGCTTAAGCGATGCTTAAACTCCAATTTTGGTAAGTTTTCTTTTTCAAGACCAGTATTTATTGTAATAGAATTAAAACCTACAATAGTAAAAGGAGAACCAATTTTCTTTTGTCTACAAAGACGATATTTTAATGCTATATCATACACTTTTTGAAATGAACTTCTCGAAACACCAATATTAAACCCATCAGTAACTCCATAAACAAAATTTAGTCTTGTAACTGCATCATCTAGACCAAAAAAATTATCTAATCCATTCTCAATACTACCAAATCTGTGCGATACAATAAAAGTGAGTTCTTTTTTCGCAACAAGTTTTGTAGATTCAAAATTCACGATTTTTAATCCCTTAAATGCTGCAGATACATAATCATTTTGTGTTGAATCTGTATCTATCTCACTAAGCAAATCATTTTGTGCTATTACAGAAATAGTAAAAAAAGTAAATAGAAACAGTAGTAAAACTTTCATTAGTATATTGAATTTAAAAGGCTGTTTGAAAAGTGTCATTCTGAATGAAAATGAAGAATCTCTAAAAAATCAAAGTTCTAATTTATAGATGGTTGAGATTTTTAGACTTAGCTCAAGATGACAATAAAATCACTTTTCAAACAGTCTCTATTTAGTATATGTTAATTTTTTATAAATCGTTGTGTTTCAGATTTGTCTTCAGCAGAAATTTTAATTAAATATAAACCACTATTAAGATGAGCAACATTAATTTCTGATAGGTTTTCTGAGTTTAAACCTTGGCTTAAAACGAGCTTTCCTAGTATATCAAAAACCTCTAGATTTCCATTTGAAATCCCGCTTTTTAATTGAATATTCAGCATAGAATCTGTTGGATTTGGGTACACTGAAAAACTAGATGAATTCTCGAAATCATCTATGCCTAATAACGTATCCCAAAATGATGCTCCGTTTTGACCTCCATTTCCGGTATACTCATATGGTGGCGAAACATTTACAAATGTACCAGCTGTCCAAATACCTTTTGTTACAGCTACACTTTCTCTTCCATTTCCTCCGCTTCCCCATTGCATAAAGTCTACCATTCTTGTTGCATCACCAAAACTTCCTGTAGCAAGATATAAGCCTAAATCTGCTGCAGTATCATTTAAATAACCACCGCCATTAATAGATACAACAACATCTTGATTTGGTCCTAAGTTTAATGATCCGCTTTGTACTGTAGTTTGCGAGCTTAATGTTCTGTAAGCTATTAAAGAGCAAAGCCTATAGTTTGCAATATTTACTGTTGATCCACCATAATTATGAATCTTTACTGTTTCTGCTGCTGGATCTACTTCAACTATTCTAATTTGCGCATTAGTAGTATTGCTTATAAATGTGATAAGCATTAGTGCTAAAATTCCTTTAATTGTGTAATTTTTTTTCATAGTATTTAATTTTAATTGATTATTGAACATTGATCTAACTTTATTTGCTCTAGCAAATCGTCGTATCCTATAACACGACCTTTAATTTTTACTTTTTCACCTTTTTTTATTGTTTTAATTATTTGGTTAGTAAACAAACAAAACACCTTATTATCTAAAGTGATATTATTAGAGTTTACTTCTGTTACTTGACCAGAGATTTCAATAGTTTTGTTCAAGTATTTTTCCTGAGATAATACAGGATTATTTATAAATTCTGCATTTATATTATTTGAGCTTATGGTAAATTTGGGTTGTTCTTTATGTATATCTCTATGGTCTTTATAGATATAGTTATAACCAATTATGATAATTAATATTAAAGCAATAAGAGCAATATATTTTTTCATAATTATATTTTTTTAAAACTGCTTCAGAACTTTAACTGAAGCAGTTTTTTGGCTAAAGCATTTAACAGATATGCTAAATTTTTCTTTTTCATTTTAGCCATTATTTAGTTACAATTGTTTCTGTATCTCAGTCTATCATTATCTCCTACAACAAAATTTATTCTTGATTCATCATTGTTTTCTCCAGCTTCTTGTAATCTCCAATTATTGTTGCAAAGCGGTAAGCTGGGTATATCTATTATTACGGTAATGTTATTTCCAGTTCCGCTAATTATCCATGTTCCATAAACAGTAATACTTGACCAAAAAACAGATAGTGTTCCATCATTAAAAAAGTTGAAGTCATAACCCTCATAAGCAGAGTCATAATTAGTATCATTTCTTTTTAACTTATCTACATGCCAATTTGGGCAATTAATTAATATGGCTTCAATTTGTGATGGTGTACAAGTATTACAATCATCGTCATTATAATCATAATCGTCATCTTCATTGCAATTGTTTTGAGCATTTTCTATAGAGCTTTCTAACTCATTTAGAGTATTTACAATTACTTGAGATTGGTCTGAATGTATAAGCGTAATAGGAAAGTTTAGAGTTACAATATTACTATCATTAATAGTTGTAATAAAAGTGTATAGCTGATTGTCATTTGTAAATGTTTCAGTTGAAAATAATTCTGTATTGATATCAAAAACTGAAGCAGAAAATGGGTATTGAAAATCTATACATTCTATATCATCATCAATTTCGTTTTCACCATTACAGTTACTAGCATAATTATGTAACGCAGTAATACTATTAATAACAATTTCAGTGAAATCTGCTTGAATTATTGTTATAGGAAATTGAATATCTAATACGTCTACATCGTCATCAGTTTCATCAAAAATATATTCAATACTATAATAGTCGCTACTAGAGTTTATAATAAGTTCTTCATTATTAGCGGTTACAGTTGTTGGAAGTTTTACGTTTAGACAATTTGCAGAATCTATTATATTGTCTTCAGAACCATCATTTAAAGCTGTTCTTTGCAACAAAGATGCTATGTTAGAGTTTGCTTCAACTGTATCTTCATCTGGAGCTTGAATGAGCTCCATTTCTTCCTTTCTACAAGATGAAAACATCAAGAAAGCTATAATGATTAAATATGTAGTTTTATTTAGTTTAGATGTCATAATGCGTTTATTAACGTGTTCGCATTTATAATATAACAACTTGGCTTTTAAAACTCCTGAACTTTTATTAAAAAAATATTTATCTACCTTTAAGCAAAACTATTAGACCATTGCCTGAGAATTGCACTAACAATGTATGCGAAACACCAGTTTTTGAGCGTGTTTATAAACAACATTCAAAAGATTTACACGATTTTTTGTACTATAAATATGGTGCTCAATTTAATCCAAAAGACAAAGTGCAAGAAGCATTTATTAAGCTTTGGGACAATTGTAAACAAGTGAGTTTAGATAACGCAAAGTCGTTTTTGTTTACAGTTGCAAATAACTTAACGCTTAATGAAATTAAGCATCAAAAGGTAGTTTTAAAGTACAAGCAAAATAAACCAAAGCATTATACAAAAGAGACGCCTGAGTTTATTTTAGAACAAGAACAGTTTCTCGAAAAATATAAAAAAGTACTTTCTAGTTTAAGTGAGGATCAGCGCGTTGCATTTTTATTAAGTAAAGCTGAAGGAAAAAAGCATAGTGAAATTGCAGAACTCTTGGGTGTAACAAAAAAAGTTGTTGAGTATAGAATATATAGCGCTTTTAAAATTTTAAAAACTGAACTAGAAGGATTTAAATTAAAATAATAAGGAGAAATAATGTTTTAGTTGTTATATAAGTAATAAAGCCGTTTATGGATAAAGACTATTTAATAGAAAAGTGGTTAAAAAATGAGTTGACTGATGCAGAAAAAGAAGCATTTGAAAAGCTAAATGATTATCAATTACATGTTGATGTTTTAGACCACGCAAAACATTTTAAAGCATCAAACTTTTCTGATGTTGATGATTTTAACACATTTAAAGAGGCATACCAAGATACTACACCTATAAAAAAAATAGATTGGTTTAAGCCAATGCTTCGTATGGCAAGTGTTTTAGTTATTGGCTTTGCTATTTATTTTTCTTTCTTTTATAATAACCTGACGCAAATAGAAACCCTAGTTAATCAGAAATCAACAATTCAATTACCAGATAATTCTCAAGTAACGTTAAATGCAGATTCTAAGCTTGTTTATAATAAAAGCAATTGGGAAAATAAACGAACGCTCGAATTGGATGGCGAAGCATATTTTAAAGTAGCAAAAGGTAAAACCTTTGATGTTGTTACTAGTAATGGGATTGTTACTGTAGTAGGAACAGAGTTTAATGTAAAACAGCGCAATGATTATTTTGAAGTTAAGTGCTTTGAAGGTATTGTGCGCGTAACTTCAGATACTATTACAAGACAGTTGTTAGCTGGAGATACGTATCGTGTTTTAAATACTATTTTTACTCAAGATAAAATAACATATACAGTTCCGCAATGGACAAAAAATGTGAGCACATTTAAAGCGGTTCCTTTTTCTAGAGTGATTTTAGAATTTGAGCGTCAGTATGGTGTTCATGTAAAGGTTAATAATACAGATGAAAAACGTTTGTTTTCTGGCGGATTTACTCATAATAATATTGAAAATGCCCTTATGTCTATTACAGAGCCAATGGACTTAAACTATAAAATAAGTACACCCAATCAAGTTGTCATTAATGGGAATAAAAAGTAGGCTGCTTTTATTAGTATTGACACTTTTTATCGCCTTTTCTTTTAGCTTAAATGCTCAAGAAGAAGTTGGTGCAAAACCTCTTGTAGAAATTTTTAAGGTTTTAGAACAGCAATATAGTGTTCAGTTTAACTATGCTGAGGATCGTGTTGAAGGTATACTAATCAAACCACCATCTTTAGAGTTATCTTTAAAAAAAGCGTTAGAATATATTGAAGAATTAACAGGTTTGTCTTTTTTCATCGTTAGTGATAATTTTATTCTGGTTAATGCCAATAATAAAACGTTGTTTTTTAAACTTCAATCACTTCCAGAAGTAGTCATATCTAGTTATTTGGTTAAAGGAATAAATAAATTAAATGATGGGTCTTTTCAAGTCGATTTTTCAAATTTTGATATTCTTCCAGGCCTTATAGATACAGATGTATTGCAAACAATTCAAGCATTTCCTGGTATTTTAAGTAGTAATGAAACGGTTTCAAATATAAATATTAGAGGAGGAACACATGATCAAAATTTAATACTTTGGGATGATATTAAAATGTACCAGTCTGGACATTTTTTTGGGCTTATTTCTATGTACAATCCGCAAATAACGCAAGAAGTAAGTTTAATAAAAAATGGAACAGAAACCAGTTTTACCGATGGCGTTTCTGGAACCATTTCAATGAAAACAGAGCAAAAAATTAATAAAGAGTTTAAAGGCAGTTTTGGAGCTAACTTTATAGATGTAAATGGGTTTGTAGATGTTCCTGTAAACGAAAACTCTTCGCTTCAATTTGCAGCAAGAAAATCAATTAGTGATGTATTAGAAACACCTACATATAGTAATTTGTTTGATAGAATTTCGCAAGATACAGAAGTTGAAACCAATGTAAACAGTATCATCAATTCTGATAAAACATTCGATTTTTATGATGTGTCTTTAAGATGGATTTATAAAATAAATGATAAAGATAAACTACAACTCAATTTCATTAATGTTGACAATGAGCTTATGTTTAACGAAAACGCTATGGTAAATTCTGTTGAAGAATCTAGGCAGAGTAATCTAACTCAAAATAGTATTGCAGGAGGCATAAATTATAATAGAATTTGGAATAATAAATGGCAATCTTCACTCGAGATTTATGAAACAGATTATAAGTTAAAAGCTATTAATGCCAATATAATTGATAATCAAAGGTTTTTGCAAGAAAATGTTGTTTCAGAAACAAGCCTAAAATTAAAAGCAAATTATAAATTAAACAATAAGCTGCAACTACGTAATGGTTATCATTTTGTTGAAACAAAAGTCACAAATTTAAATGATGTAGATGTTCCTGTTTTTAGACAGTTAGTATCAGAAGTTGTTAGAACCCACGCACTTTTCTCTCAATTAAAGTTTAAATCATTAAATAGGAAAACTAACTTTAATTTTGGATTAAGATATAACTATATAGATAAATTTAGAAAGCATCTTTTAGAACCAAGGCTTAGTTTTAATTATAAGATTTCTGATGCATTTACATTTGAAGCTTTAGGAGAAATGAAGCATCAAAATACTTCACAAATTATTAATTTCCAAAATGATTTTTTAGGCATTGAAAAACGTAGATGGCAACTCTCTAATGATAATGATATACCTGTTTTACTGAGTAAACAAATATCTGTAGGTATTAATTATACTAGCAAAGGATGGCTAGTAAGTACCGAAAGCTATTTTAAGACTATAGATGGTATCACAACGCAAAGTCAAGGATTCCAAAATCAATACGAATTTATTAGAACAAGCGGCAGTTATGATGTTTTTGGTTTAGATGTTTTATTAAGGAAACATATTAAAAATTTTAACGCATGGTTAAGTTATTCTTATATGAATAACGATTACACATTTAATTCACTTCCAGAAAATTCGTTTCCTAGTAATTATGATATTACGCACGCAATAACCTTTGGTACGGCTTATGTTTCTAGTAGATTTAAAGTTTCTAGCGGATTAAATTGGCATTCGGGGAAACCAACAACAAATCCAAGTAATGGTCATGAGATAGTAGATAATGAGATTAATTTTGAAGCAACTAATACAAGTAAATTAAAAAGCTATTTAAGATTAGATGTGTCTGCACTTTATAATTTTAAATTAGGTAAAAAAGCGAATGCAAATTTGGGGATTTCAATCTGGAATGTATTAGATAGAAGTAATGAGGTTAATAATTTTTTTAGAATTAATGATGATGCAATTAATGAAGTTAGACAGAGTTCTTTAGGCATAACACCCAATGCTTTTTTTAGAGTTAATTTTTAGCATATAAATATAATAAGCCAATAGCAATAGCAATACCAAAACTTATAAGTGTTCCTATTAAAATATATTCGGTTAATTTTCTATGTTTAGATTCTTTTAAATCTCCAAATCTAAAAACAGATTTGGCAGTAATTAAAAACCCAACAGCTTCCCAATGGTCGGCAATAATAAATGTAAAAACGAGAATTCGTTCTAATATACCAATATATTTGCCAGCGTCTTTTAGAGATTCGTTATTTTCAGTTAGTTTTGAAATATCCCATTTTAAAAAAATAGCTTTCATAATAATAGATACGGGAATTGTTAAAAATAAAACACAACTCAGGAGTAAAAGATTGTGTTCTGTTATTAAACCGTTGAGAGAAAATGTTTGTTCTGTAAATAAGAAATAGACCAAGACGATAATAAATATATGTAGCAACTGGTCTATAAAGAAGAACATTTTTTTTGTTTCCTCTTTCTGGATTAAAAGTTTTGTAGCATCAATAATGAAATGTGACACACCAATAATAACTATTACTGGCCATAATGTAATATCCCAAAGCATAATAAATAAAAGGGCCACATGAATGGCAATATGCAAATACAATTTTGGCGATTTAAGTTTCTTGACTTCCTTTTCTTTAACCCATTTTTCTGGTTGTAAAAAGAAATCTCCAATTATATGTGTTAAAAATAGTTTTATAAGTAAAATCATTTTTCTTTAATTAAATTTAATTCTAATAGAGTTATTTTCTCATTGTATAATCTATTTAAATCCATTATATCATTAAAATTAGCTCGTTTAAAACGTTTACTAATTGCATCCTGACTAATGCCTATTGCTTCAGCCATTTCTGACTGCGAAACGCCATAGTTTTCTAAGTATAATTTAATAACTTCAGAAGAGTTGACAGTCCAATTATCCATCGATATAAGAGCTAGTCTAAAATATAAATTAAGCTCTTTGTTTAAGTTTAAATATCTTGTCTTTATTTTTAAATTAGTTTTTTCTCCTTTCAACTGCTCTAAAGTTTCCCCTGAAAATTGAAAAGCTTCACCATTAGATTCTGTGACTATACTTCCTTCAAAAGTTTTATCACCAACACCAATTGCCATACGCACATCTAATCCTTTTACTGTTTTTATACATGCTTTAATATATGTTACTATATAAAAGACTTGTTGGTTATTTTTAACTTCAATTTGAAAGCTATCACCACGATATATTTCCCAATATTTTTTATCTATACCAGTTTTTGTTAATGCTTCTTTTAAAGGCATTAACCATGTTTCTGGGTTGGTAAATTTCCCAGACCTAATTATGTCTCCAGTTATTACGCTTGTCATTTATTCCTTATTTATGGAATAAACAAATATATGCCATAATTATGGAATAAACAAATACATGCCTTTAAAACGGAATGTATACGTGTTCCTTACTTAAGAAATATTGAACAGGTAGAGTGTAATTAGCTATAATCTTTTAGGAGGTAAATTTTTGCACAATAGTTTTTTAAGTCTTCTAAGTAGTGAACATAAGAAAAATTACAGTGCTTAATCACTTTTATTTTAGTATTTTATATCTCAACACGAATACCAAAGAGTATTGAGGTGCTATCAACATAATTTATTGAAGCTTTCATAGTTACGCTTGCCAACCTTAATAAGGCTTAAAAAGCCATACTGTATTTGCAGAAGCAGTAACACAATAAGTGCCAGAGTGTTTTGAAGCACAAGCAAAAGCAATTTCATCCATTATGCTTAAAATATAACTACCATGAATTTTTACCTCAAAATTTGAATGTATAGGTTGCATAAGTTGTGATATGCTAATACGTGTTGAATCGTATATTTTTATAATTACTCATCGTCTTCTGCACGTTTTACAATAGCTTCAGGTAATGCCTTTTTAGCTTTGGCTCCCATTTTTTTAAGCTTCTCAACACTTGTGATAAGATTTCCTCTGCCTTCAAAGAGTTTATTCATTGCTAGAGAATAATTCTTTTTGGCTCTATCCATATCATTTCCTACACTAGTTAAGTCACTCATTAAATTATGAAACTTATCATATAAAGCACCAGCTTGACGTGCTATTTCTATAGCATTACGCTGTTGTTTTTCATTATTCCACATCGTATCAATTGTGCGTAATGTTGCTAAAAGCGTAGAAGGTGTAACAATTACAATGTTTTTCTCGAATGCTTTATTATATAGCGAGTTATCATCATTAATAGCAACAGCAAATGCAGGTTCTATTGGGATAAACATTAAAACAAAATCTGGTGATTCTATATCATATAAATCTTGATAGTTTTTATCAGACAATTGATCAACATGTTTTTTAATAGAATTAACATGTGCTTTTAAAAATGTAGGTTTATCGTCATCTTCGGCATTTACAAGGCGTTCGTAATCAGTTAATGACACTTTACTGTCAATAATCATTTTTTTGTTATCTGGAAGATGTAAAACCACATCTGGAAGCACACGAGAACCATCATCTAAAGTAAAACTCTGTTGTACAAAATATTCTCTGTCTTTTTCTAATCCAGATTTTTCAAGAACACGCTCAAGTACCAATTCACCCCAATTTCCTTGCATTTTACTATCGCCTTTTAAGGCTTTAGTTAAATTGGTAGCTTCTTTGGTCATTTGCTGATTGAGGTCTTTTAAGCCAAGTAGCTGCTCTTTTAAAGCAGAATGCATACTAATACTTTCTTTTTGAGAATCTTCAACCTTTTTCTCAAAACCTTGAATTTTTTCTTGTAAAGGATTTAAAATCTGCTTTATATTTTCTTTATTCTGAAGTGTGAATTTTTCTGATTTTTCATCTAAGATTTTTGTGGCTAATAACTCAAAGTCTTTGCGTAGTTGCTCTTGTCTAACTTCTAACTCTTCATCACGTTTTAAATTTTGTTGCTGAAGGTTTTCATACTCAGTATTTTTCCGAGTTAATTCAGCATTTAAAAACTCCTTTTCTCGTCTAATATCTTCGCGTTCATTTTCAATTTTATTAAGATTTTCTTTTAGCAATTCAATATTAGAAGCCATTTGATTCTGACGTTCTTGAAGTGTACTCTGTTCACTTTTACTTTTTAGTTTAGTAAAAAGCATTCCTAAATAAGCACCAATTGCTGCAGAAATTAATATAGAAAGTATGAGAATAAGGTTGTCGTTCATTTAAAATTGAAGTTTAACCAAAGATAATTTTTTTAGTTGAAGCCTGAAGCTAAAACTTAGAAGTTTTAACAGAAAAAAAGAAATTCTAACTCTCATTTATTAACCTTAAAGCTTTCAGAATTCTTGTCGAAAGAGATTAAATCATCAGGGAAAAGATTTTCAAAAACACCTTGGCTTATTAGTTTGTTTGGTGAGTTTGAAACTACTGCGTCTTCAGTCATTACTATCATTGAATCACATAATTGAATGGCTAAATCTATTTCATGTGAGGAAAACAAAATGGTTTTACCAGTTTCTTTTGTTAAACGTTGTAGCAACTTTAGGATATAAGCTTTATGATACATATCTAGATGCGTTGTTGGCTCATCAAGAATTATCAAATCTGTATCTTGGGCTAAAGCGCGAGCGATCATCACTTTTTGTAATTGACCATCGCTGAGTTCGAAACACTTTTTATGTTTTAAATCGTCAATATTAGTTTGTTGCAACGCTTGGTTTATAATTAAGAAATCGTTTTCACTTAGGTTACCAACCCAATTTGTGTAAGGCTGTCGCCCTAAAGCCACGACTTCAAACACTGATAAGTTTTTAGAAGCTATAGGCTCTGTTAATACCAAGCTCATGGCTTTAGCTAATTCATTTGCGTAGTATGTTTCTAAAGTTTTTTTATTAATAAAGATATCACCATTTAGAGCTTGTTGTACATTGGTTATAGTTTTTAATAAAGTAGACTTTCCAATACCATTTGCACCAACTAAACCAATAAGCTCACCTTTATGTAATTCAATAGTTATATTTGAACTAATAACTGTTTCTTTCTTCTTGGTTTTATAGCCAATTGAAAGTTTATCTGTTTTTAAAATGATATGTTGATTAGATTTATTAGTCATTAAAACATCATTTTTCGTTTTCTAATTAATAGCCAAATAACTACTGGAGCTCCAATTAAAGATGTAATGGCATTAATTGGAAGCGTATAATCACTAGTTGGTAATTGCGCAATACTATCGCAAATAAGCATAATAATTGCACCAAATAGAAAAACAGCTGGTAGCAATATTTTATGATTTGAGGTGTTGAAAATTTGACGTGTCATATGCGGAATAGCCAAACCTATAAAGGCTATTGGTCCAGCAAAAGCGGTAATGGTTCCTGCAAGTAAACTAGTTGCAAGAATTATAATTAAGCGACTTTGTTTAATATTTAAACCTAAGCTTTTTGCATAGTTTTCACCAAGTAAAAACGTATTTAATGCTTTAATTGATGCTATAGTCATTAGTATTCCTATACAATAAATGATAAAGAAAATAAAAAGCTCATTCCAAGATAGGTTTCCTAGGCTTCCAAATCCCCAAAAAATGTATTGTTGTAGTTGCTCAGCAGAACTAAAATAGGAGAGCACACTTACAATTGCGGCTGTAATGCTCCCAAACATCAACCCAATAATTAGAATAGCCATAGTATCTCTAACTTTTGATGAGACTAGCATTACAGCTAATAGTACTAAAAAACTACCTAAACTTGCAGCAATAACTATGCTCCATTTAAACATAAATAAACTGGCCATTGCACCTCCAAACAGACCTGAACCTAAAATAATTAAGGCAACTCCTAAACTTGCTCCAGAACTAATACCCAAAACAAATGGACCAGCTAATGGATTTCTAAATAAGGTTTGCATTAATAATCCAGATATACCTAAACCTGAGCCAACTAAAATTGCTGTAACAGCTTTTGGTAATCTATAGTTTAGAATAATATAGTTATCTGCAGTACCAAATAAGCTATTAAAAATTTCTTTTGTAGAAATAGAAACAGAGCCTAAACTAATATTACCTATAAAACAGACAATCAAAATAATGATTAATGCTATAAACGAGTTTCTATATGTTTTTGTGTTTGTCAACTATTGTAAAGGTTTAAAAAAGTAAGGTTGATAATTTTTTAGTAATTCTGGGTGACAAACTTTTATAATATCTTTGAGCACTAAATCTGGTCTTGCTATACCTAATTCGTAATATAAAACACCTCCAGTTTTTCCTGTGGTGTTAGAAAACGTATAGATGTTTTTGTTTTTAAAAGCATCAAATTTAGTGTAATGAGCGTTGGCCTTTTCTAAAGCTTCAAAACTTGGGTAATAAGATGGACTTAACCACAAGTCTGCTTGCTTGGCTTTATCAAAGACAGTTTCAAAACTTAAAGCTAAACTACCACTTCCTGTGGTTGTACTCCAAAGATAATTTGTATTGGCATCTTTTAAAATTTGAGCTTCCGAGCTTGTTCCTTTTGGCAAATACCAAATGTCTTTATGCATGGCACCACTTAAAATAGTAGGTTGTTTTTTTACTTTTAATGCGAGTTGTTTTGCTTCTAAATAGTCTTTTTCAATGTGATTAAAAATAGAATCCGCTTCTTTTTCTTTATTAAAAAGTGCGCCAAAAAACTTAATCCATTCTGCTTTTGCTAAAGGTGAAGACTCAACCCAATCACCATTATAAATTACTGGAATTCCAGATGTTTTAATGGTATTTAAAGATTTACTAGTGCCATCAACACCAAAACCCACTACCAAATCTGGATTGAGTTCAAGAAGCACTTCGGTATTTAAGCCTTCATTTTTGCCAAGTTCTCTAACTTTTCCATTATCTATTCTGATGCGTGTTTTTTCTGATGATACATAATCACATCCAGGAAAACCTACAAGAGTTTGTTCGACACCTAAAAGCTCTAAAGCAGGAATGTGAGTTGTAGATGTTACAACAATATTTTCTATAGGTAAGGTAATAATGCCATCATAATCATCTTTTAGAAAAGACGTTATTGAAGCTTTCTCTTTAGTAATTAATGCATAGCGATATGTCTTTTCAGCTTTTGGCCAAGGATTTTTAATTTCTAGAATAGAAAAATTTTCGTTTTTGCTTATTGAAAAACCAGTTGCATGAGATAAATTAACATGTTCGATTGATTTAGGTGGTAGTAATCTTTTTAAGCCTTTGTCTTCTTTACAGGAGAAGATTAAGATTAATAAAAGTAAGGTTATATAATTTTTCAAAATTATTTCTTTTATGCATCAAAAGTAATATTATTTAATGTTTTGCTTAGAAGATTAAACAAAATGTTTAATTTCGCAGCGAATTTTGGTTCTATTTAATTTATTTAAATGGATTAAAAGGGAATCTGGTTAAAATCCAGAACTGTTCCCGCAACTGTAAGCTATAAAGCTTCATGTTAAACTTCACGTCACTGAAGAGTAAATCTTTGGGAAGACCAACATGAAGACGCAAGTCAGGAGACCTGCCATATTCAAAAAAAAATAAGTCAAACTTTCGGGATAAAAGTTTACGTATGATAATCCATGCGATTCTCGATTAATTACATTAAAAATGAACACAAAAACACAAGTTTTTGGTATGCTATGTTTTGGTATATCATTATTTGGATTTGCTCAGCAAGTTAAAGATTCAACACAAGTGCAGCAATTAGATGAAGTTGTTGTAACAGATTCTAAATTTAAATTAAAACGCGAAAATTCTGGTAAAGTCATTACTAAAATTACGCAAAAAGAACTGCAAAACCTTCAAGGAAAAACGATTGCAGAAATTATTAATACTGAGGCAGGAATTGAGGTTAATGGTACAAAAAGTAATGCAGGCCAAAATCTAAGTTATTTTATTAGAGGTGGAAGAAATAGGCAAGTTTTGGTCCTTATTGATGGTATTGCGCTAACAGATGCTTCGCAAATTGCAAATGATTATGATTTACGTTTACTAAATGCAAATCAAGTTGAAAGCATTGAGATTTTAAAGGGAGCTTCAAGTACTTTGTATGGCTCTGGAGCAGCAACTGCTGTAATTAATATAAAATTAAAACATGCATCAAAGAATGTTGTTTCTGCAAGTTTGAGAAGTGTACTTGGGACTAATCAATCGCAGGAAGATAATAGCTATGCAATTGAAAACTTTAATAATAGTGTTTCTGTAAATGGAACTCTTAACAAGTTTAATTATTTAGCAAGTTTTGGAAATCAATATACTAATGGGTTTTCTGCAGTTTCTAACGGAATAGAAAAAGATGCATTTAACTCAATTAATGGAACTGCAAAATTAGGATATCAATTTTCAAAAGCTTTTAAAGTTAATGCTTACGGAAGTTTTGATAAATTTAAAGCTGATTTTGATGATAGTTTTGGTTTTGTTGATGCAGATAATGTTTCTAAAACAAATCAATATAGAATAGGTGTTACATCTGAGTATGCATATAAAAATGGAAGCCTAACACTTAATACTGCATATAATGATACAGAACGTAAGATTATGTCTAGTTTTCCAAGCGAATTTAAAGCTAAGAGTATGATTGGAGATATTTTTAATCGTTATAATTTTAATGATACGTTTTATACAGTTTTAGGTGTAAACGCCCAAGAACAAGACATGGAAAGTTTTGCAATTCCTTTTGGTAGTACTTCATTAGAGCAAAGTATAAATCCAGATGATGCAAAATTTACAATAGTTGATCCTTATGCTAATGCAGTTTTTGTTTCAGATTTTGGACTTAATGTAAATGCTGGATTACGTTTAAATAATCACAGTGAGTATGGTTCACATTTAGTATATAGCTTAAATCCATCATTTAAAAAAGATGTAAACTTTGGTTATATTAAAGGGTTAGCGAGTTATAGTACCGCTTATATTACACCTTCATTGTATCAATTGTTTGAACCTACTTACGGAAACGCAGATTTAAAACCAGAAGAAAACACAACTATAGAGATAGGAGCAGAGGTAAATATAAAAGATAAAGCAACATTTAGTGTTGTCTATTTTAATAGAGATGAGACTAATTTTATTGATTTTGTTGATACGGGTAGTTTTGTATTTAAGTATAAAAATATAGATGAATCGTTTACAGCTAGCGGAATAGAGTTTTCTACAAATTATAAGTTTACGAAAAGCTTAAAATTGAAAGCTAATGCAACTTATACTAAAGTAGAAGATGATTTAAACTTGCGTATACCTGAGCTTAAAGTAAATGCGCAATTAGAATACCAGTTTAATCTAAAAACATTTATGAGTTTATCGTATCAATTTAATGACGATAGAAGAGATGTTGTTTTTAATAATTTAACCTTTATGAATGATGATGTTACTTTAAAAAGTTATAGCCTTTTAGATCTGTATTTTAGTCATAAAGTACTGCAAAATAAAATGACACTTTTTGCAAGTGTATCTAATATCTTAAATGAAGATTACCAAGAACTATTTGGTTATACTAGTAAAGGTCGAAATGTAAATATTGGATTTAATTTAAATCTATAAAACTAAAAGCCGTTGTTTAAAAAAGTGTTATTCTGAATGAAAATGAAGAATCTCAATAAAATCACTTTTTAAACAGCGGCTTTTTTAATTGTTTAATTGAATTTTAAAAAGGGATGTTCCTCGTCATTTTCAATATACATTTCGTTTTCAAAACCATTAGTATCTATTTTTGAGTTTATTGGCATTAAACTAGAGTTTTGATAATATGGCATTCTGCCAGCACCCATTATATCTAATATTGCCGCAGCAAGTAAAGGCTCATTAATATCTCCAAATGTGCCATAGTTTAATGGTGATTCTATAATTTGAATGTTTGGTACCAAACCTGTAGGTGGTACTTCAAGATCATCAACATTAATAGAATTAGCAACTAAGGGTTGTAAAGCATACGTATGATTTGGGTTTGCATTAGCGCGACCAAAATCAGGAGAATCATAAATTGTAATAGATGCTTGAGTTTTACCAACAGTAGTGTCACCTATTTGTATGACTTCTATATATGGTCTTAAGCTATTAATAATAAGTTCACTTGCAGATGCTGATCTTGCAGATGTTAGTACATAAATTTTTTCTAAATTATTAAGACTATTAATTGCAATGTTATTAAACGTGTTAGTGAAATTAAAGTTTCTATTACTTGCTTGTTGATCTTCATTATAAACTAATTTAGAAAATACATTGCCGTTTTCTTGTCCAGCAATCATACTTCCTAAAAGGGAAGCAGTGTTTACAGAACCTCCACCATTATATCTTAAATCTAACACAAGATGTTGTATGTTACTAGCAACAAACTCACCAAAAGCATTATTGAGCTGCGTATCAAAATCTGATAAAAATCGATTATACATTAAATAGCCTACATTTTCACCATCAACATCTATGATTTTGGTTCTATGCACAGGGTTTTCTGTAAAAAGGACTTTTGTTAATGTAATTTCTGTGTCTGAAGATTCTATTGTGTCATCATCAATTTGTGGTGTTCCATTATTGTTGTAGTTGGCTAGGTTTAATGTGTATGTGTCTTGATTTAAGAGAGAATTTAAATTGTCATTAGTTAAGCTTACACCATTAACAGCATCAAAAACTTGTCCGCGTTCTAGTCCTAAATCGTCTGCAGGACTACCATTTAAAACCATACGCACAATGCCAAAAACATTATTTTGGCTTTCTGGAGAAAAATAAAACTCTAAATGTAAACCATTAGTTTTGGTAGAGCCAGTAAGAAAATTTTCTAAAGCAATATAATCTGGTACTAAAACACTAAATCTATCAACAGTTTCAGGTTCATAAATAAGGCTTTCAAATAAATCTTCTGGTCCAGAAAAACCATTTAAATAATCATTATAGTCATCATTTGTAGTAAATCTGTCATTAAATAAATCTGGAACATCAGCTTTGTATAAATAGACTGAGTTCATACCTTTCCAAACAAAATCACTTATTTCAACGGCTGATATTGTATTATCATCATTATCTTCAAAACAACTTGTTAAACTAAAAATAATAATTGCTAAAAGACTTATCTTTAATATTCTCATGGGAATTGTTTTTTTCTTTTTCAATGTACAAAACCAATAGTACTTTGTTCTAGTAAACTATAAATTTACTTACATTATTGTAAAATAAAAATTTTATGTAACAAATTTAAAAGTGTATCGTCGTAATAATATGAAGCAGAATAATCATCTGTTTTAAACTAACAAACCACAATGACACAAACTGATTTTACAAAATTGGTATTGCCTTTTAAGGATAAAGTCTTTCGTTTAGCAAAAAGACTTTTAGTTTCTAGAGAAGAAGCAGAAGATGCGACGCAAGAGATTTTATTGAAGTTGTGGAATAATAAACAGAAAATTGCCGAATACAAAAATGTAGAAGCGTTTTCAATGACAATGACAAAGAATTTTTGTTTAGACAGATTAAAATCTAAACAAGCACAAAATTTAAAAATTGTTCATAGTAATTATCAAGACAATAATACATCGTTACAAAAAGAAGTAGAAAATAAAGATAGTGTAGATTGGGTTTCAAAAATAATTGAGGAGCTACCAGAACAACAAAAAATAATATTACAGCTCAGAGATATTGAAGAGTATGATTTTGACGAGATAGCAAAAGTAGTAGATATGAATCCTACAGCCATTAGAGTAGCATTATCTAGAGCAAGAAAAACAATAAGAGAAAAATTAACTAATACACATCGTTATGGTATTAAATAGTATAGAAAAATTATTAGAAAAATACGACAATGGTGAAACATCGCTTAAAGAGGAGCAAAAACTTAAAGATTATTTTGCACAAGATGATGTAGCGCCTCATTTAGAGTCTTATAAAATGATGTTTCAATACTTTAACACAACAAAACAAGAACTATATACTAAAGACGTTCCATTAAAACCTAAGAGAAACAATCTGTATAAATGGATTTCTGTCGCAGCAGTAGCAGTTCTAATGTTAGGTATATTTATTCCTAGAGATTCGCAAATAAATAGTTTAGCTGAGTTAACTCCAGAACAATTAGAAGCGTATTCTCAAACCAAAGAAGCTTTGGCAATGTTGTCTTCAAATTTTAACGAAGGTACATCTGGTTTAAATGCTTTAAAATTTGCAGCATCAAGTTTTGATAAAGGTGCAGAACAAATGAATTACGTAGGTGAATTCGGAAAAACAACAAACAAAATTTTAAAAAACAAGTAAATTAAATAGTAAAATCATGAAAAATTCAAGAAATTTTCACAAACACTTAATCAATAAAAGTCTCGTGAGTAAAAAATTAATTTTAATAGTTGCAATAGTTATAACTCCAATGTTATCATTTAGTCAAAGTATTTTTGATAAGTTTGAAGATTATGAAGACGTATCATCTTTTGTAATGAATCAAAAAATGTTTAATATGCTTGCAAGCATTGATATTAATCTTGACGATCCAGAAGAGCAAGAATTTTTAGAAATGGCTAAAAAAATTACAGGACTTAAAGTATTTACAACTGGAGATGCTAAAATTTCTAAAGAAATGAATGGGACTGTTACAAAGTATTTAAACAGTTCTGCTCTTGAAGAGTTAATGCGTTTTAAAGATGGCTCACAAACAGTTAAGTTTTATGTGAAAGAAGGTAAAGACGAAAATCATGTAAAAGAGTTATTAATGTTAGTAAATGGTTTAGGAGAAATGACCAAAGGACAAGATATTACTATTAATGGCAAGAAAAGAGAATTTGAAACCGTTTTATTATCGCTTACAGGTGATATAGATTTGCGTCAGGTATCTAAAATCACAAATAAAATGAATGTTCCAGGTGGGAAGCACCTTGAGAAAGCAGGATCAAAAAACTAATAGTGTAATGACATCATCAATCAATAAAATAATCATGTTGTTGATTTTGGTTGCAACTCTACACAGTTGCAACCAAGGTCCAACATTACAAACATATTATGTAGATAATGAATTGCTACCAGGTTTTACATCGTTAGATGTACCTACTAGTTTTTTAAACATAGACGAAGCAGGATTAACAGACGAGCAAAAAGAAGCTTATAATTCTATAGATAAATTAAACATGCTAGGCTTTGTTATTGGAGAAGATAATAAAGCAGAGTATAAGGTAGAGTTAGCTAAAATTAAAACCATTTTAAAAGCACCTAAATATCAAGAGTTAATGCGAGGAGGCAATGCTACAGATGGTAAGTTTGTAATTAAATTTATTGGCGAAGAAGATAGTATTGATGAGTTAATTCTTTTTGGTAATGCAGCAAATCGTGGTTTTGTTATAGTAAGAGTTTTAGGTGATGATATGAATGTTAATAAAATAATGAAATTATCATCTGTGCTTCAAAACTTAGATTTGGATAATTCGCAATTAAATCAATTTACAGATTTTTTTAAATAAACTGACACTTATTTAAATTGTTAATAGAAAATCACTTAAAGGTTACTTTGAGTGATTTTTGTTTTCAGTATTTTTTAAAATTATCATAAGCATATATATGCCAAAAAAAGCAAAGCCAGTAAACAAAAGCACTTTAACAATAAAGTAATCAAGTACATCAAGAATACCAGCTGTTAGAAAACCAACCGTAATAATTCCTGTATAAATAAGACCTAAAGTATTTTTACTTATTGTTGCCATGAGGTTAAGTAGTTTTTAGATACCTGTATAATTACTTGGGCTTATTGCTTTTAATTCAGTTTTTATAGATTCTGAAACATCTAAGGTATCAATAAAATCTGAAATAGATTTTTGATTTATTTTTTCATTAGTTCTTGTTAACCCCTTTAGAGCTTCATAAGGATTTGGGTAAGCTTCACGACGTAGTATCGTTTGTATGGCTTCTGCAACTACAGCCCAATTGTTTTCTAAGTCTTCAGCAAATTTACTTTCGTTTAAAAGTAATTTATTTAAACCTTTTAAAGTAGATTTAAAACCAATTAGTGTATGCCCAAAAGGAACACCGACATTACGTAGTACAGTACTATCTGTTAAGTCACGTTGTAATCTAGAGATAGGAAGTTTAGCAGATAAATGTTCAAAAATAGCATTAGCAATACCTAAATTCCCTTCAGAATTTTCAAAATCTATCGGATTTACTTTATGCGGCATTGCACTACTTCCAACTTCTCCAGCCTTAATTTTTTGCTTAAAATAATCCATTGAGACGTAGGTCCAAATATCTCTGTTTAAATCTATAATAATAGTATTAATACGTTTTAAACAATCAAACAGTGCAGCCATATGATCGTAATGTTCAATTTGGGTTGTTGGAAACGAATGTTGTAAACCTAATTTCTCTTGTACAAATTGGCTTCCAAAAGCTTTCCAATCAACAGACGGATAGGCAACTTTATGGGCATTAAAATTACCAGTAGCTCCACCAAATTTTGCAGCACTTGGGATATCGTTTAATAAATTAAATTGTTCTTCAAGTCTAACTGCAAATACTTCAATTTCTTTTCCTAATCGTGTAGGAGAAGCTGGCTGACCATGTGTTCTTGCTAGCATTGGTATATTTGCCCAATCTTTAGATAAAGCTTTTAGCTTTTCAAGAATTATAAAGTATTCAGGAACATAAACATCGTTCATAGCTTCCTTAATACTTAATGGTATTGCTGTATTATTAATGTCTTGAGAGGTTAATCCAAAATGAATAAACTCTTTATATTTTGAAATATTTAAAGCATCAAACTGCTCTTTAATAAAATATTCAACAGCTTTAACATCATGATTAGTTACACTTTCAATAGCTTTAATTTTTAGAGCATCTTCAGAAGAAAATTCAGAATAAATATGTCTTAAATCTTCAAAAAGTGAAACATTAAAATCACTAAGTTGAGGTAATGGAAGCTCGCATAAGGCAATAAAATATTCAATTTCTACTTGTACGCGATATTTTATGAGTGCTTCTTCAGAAAAATATGGTGCTAATGTTTTTACTTTGCCTCTGTATCTTCCGTCAATAGGAGAAATAGCATTTAATGGTGATAATGACATGTGTTGTGTTGTTGTTTTTAAAGGTGCAAAGATACAGTTTTGGTTTACGATTTTCGATTTTTGATTTATGATTTTTTTTGAAATTTAACAGCTCACTTTTTACTGAGACTGAAAACTAACTTTTAACCTTTTTTAAAATATGTCTTGCTCTAGCTTTAAAGCCAGAGCTTTGCATTTGATAGTCACGCTCTAAAATCATGACTAATTCTGGGTGAATCCAATCATAATCTTTGCCGAGAAGATATAAAGAATTCATTGCATAGGCCTTAGGTGCAATTTTTTCGTCATTTATCATCCAGTCAAAGCATGATTCTACAATTTTTTCTTGATGCGCTTTGGTTAAAGCGTATTTTATCTTATTATCAGTTTTTGCGTAGTAAGCCGTTACTAAATATTCGCAAACTTTTGCAACAGGTCTTACAGCAGAATCTAAATGTACACGATGCATATTTTTAGTAAATGTATCTAAATACGGGATTGCAGCTTCTATGTTTTTTCCACACATAAACTCAAATACCCAAGCAGCACGAGGCGAAATTTTATCATCTACCATAAAAAGAATATCTAATAGTTTAGGAATCAAGTTAGGGTTGTCGATAACAAGATTTGCGTAGTGTAATCTTTTTTCTCGAGAATGATTAACGTAATTTAATTCTTTATAGAGTTGGTCTGTAGTCAAAAGGTTTTATTATTTTTAAGTTCTAAAATTAATCAAAATGAAACATCTGTGTATAATTTTACATAATTATACTATAAAGTTGATTTGATGTTCTATGTGATTTAATAAAAAAAATAAATATTTACTCATGAAAATCATAAAAAAAATACTTTTAGTCTTGCTTGTTCTATTCTTAATTGCTCAGTTTTTTGAACCAGAAAGCAATGAAGGCGATATAGCTTCTATCGGCACTTTTTTAGCAGAGACAAATCCTCCAGAAGATGTAAAGCAAATATTAAAAGAGAGTTGTTTTGATTGCCATAGCAGTGTTACACGCTACCCTTGGTATAATAAAATAACACCAGTAAATTATTGGTTAGCAGATCATATAAAACACGGTAAAGGGCATTTTAATGTCTCTAAATGGAATGAATATTCTATAAAAAAGAAAGACCATAAGCTCGAAGAACTTATTGAAATGGTTGAAACTAAAGAGATGCCCTTAGCATCATACACATGGACACATAAAGAAGCTAATCTTACTGATGCTCAAATTAAATCTGTACTAGATTGGGCAAAACAAGTGCGTTCTGAGTATAACTTAGAAGCACATTAATTTCTATGAATAAAAAACTGTTAATCATTGGTTTTGTTTGGCCAGAACCTAAAAGCTCTGCAGCCGGAAGCCGGATGATGCAACTCATTCAAACATTTAAATCTCAAGATTACAATATTACTTTTGCAAGTGCTTGTGCAAAAACAGACAATGCATTTGATTTAACAACTATTGGTGTTAAACAAACTTCAATAGAACTTAATGACTCTGGTTTTGATGTTTTTATAAAAACATTAAATCCAGATATTGTTTTATTTGATCGGTTTATAACCGAAGAGCAATTTGGTTGGCGTGTTGCAGAACATTGCCCAGAAGCAATGCGAATTCTCGATACAGAAGATTTGCATTGCTTGCGTAAAGGTAGGCATCAAGCTTTAAAAGAGAATTCAGGTTTTAATAAAAGCTATTTATTTAATGATATAGCAAAGCGTGAAATTGCAAGTATTTATAGATGTGATTTTAGCTTAATAATTTCTGAAGCCGAAATAGAAATATTAAAAAATGATTTTAAGGTAGATAATTCATTATTGTACTATTTGCCTTTTCTTTTAGATAAGGTTTCTTCTGAGATTACAGCTAAATTTCCAAAATTTGAAAAGCGACAACATTTTGTAACGATAGGTAATTTTTTACATCAACCAAATTATGATGCCGTATTGTTTTTAAAACAGCATATTTGGCCTTTAATTCGTAAGCAATTACCAGAAGCTGAATTGCATGTTTATGGAGCATATGCGTCTCAAAAAGTAAATCAGTTGCATAACCAAAAAGAAGGTTTTATAATTAAAGGTTTTGCAAAAGATGTAAATGAAATAATGAAAGCAGCAAAAGTATGTGTAGCACCTATTAGATTTGGTGCTGGACTTAAAGGAAAGCTCGTAGATGCAATGCAAAATGGCACTCCATGCATAATGTCTACAATAGCAGCCGAAGGTATGTTTGGAAATCTTAATCCTAACGGTTTTATTGTTGATTCCTCAGAAGAGTTTGCAGATAAAGCTGTTACATTGTTTATTAATGAATCACTTTGGAAAGAGAAACAAAAAAATGGATTTTCAGTAATTAACGAGCGATTTAATAAAGCGTTGCATCAAAATGACTTTATTAACAGTATATCAAATATTAAGACAATGCTTAAAGAGCATCGCCTTAATAATTTTACTGGACAATTATTACAACACCACTTGTTACAAAGCACAAAGTTTATGAGTAAATGGATTGAGGCGAAGAATAGAAAATGATTCTTGTACGCATATTACCAATACTTAAACATATTAAAGTAATTACTAATTTATTATTTAGCGGTGAAAAACTGTTATTCTTTTTCGCTTAACGCTTTCACTTTTTTAGCCCAGTTATTTAGTATTAATTTTTGACTTTCAAAATCATCACCATATGGACCACAAACAATTTTTAGTTCTGTAATCTGTGTTTCTTTATTTTCTAAAAGAAGAAATTTTTCGTTGTAATGTAAATTAGCATAGTCATTTTGTATGTAAAAATTTCCAAACAATTTGCCATCATAAGAAGACGTTAAAACTCCTGTATATGGATAATGGTAGTTTACATTTGATGTTGCTCTCCAATTGCTAGTTAATGTATTATTTTTATCAAAAATTGGCTGAAGAGTTTTTGCATTTTCTGGTTTTGTAAGTACATCCCAAATCACATCTTGATTGGCTTTTATTTTTATATTATGTGTAACAAATCGTGATTTAGGAATCATATTAATTTCGTTATCATAAAGAAACTTAACGTCTTTTAATCTAGCACTACCATTACCGCCATTTAAATATCTAAAGCCAACGATAGAATCATTATCTACATTAATGGCTTGTATAACAATTATAAGGTCATTTCTTTTTGAATATTTATTGTAAAAACTAGCTAGTTTTGGCATAGTTATGTCTAGTATTTTTGCATTTGGGTATTTTTTTTTGTCTACAAAAATTAATGATGTACCATTTTGAGTTTCTTCTTTTGTGGGCATTCTTCCATTTACAACTGGCACATCTTTCCAATTACTTATATCTACCGCTGGAAAACCATTTAAATTATCAGGACAATACCAACCACCATATCTATGAGATTCACTTTTAATGGTTTTATTTTTTTGGACTTCCTTTTTTTGATTAGATACTTTAATGTCTTTACTTTTAGCTGTATTGTTGTCTTGTGAACAAGATATAAATGATGTTAAGCATAAGACAATTAGAATTTTAAATGTTCGGTTTTTCATGGTTTGAGTTTTTTGATTTCTCCCATAAAAGTATATTGAGACGATAAAAAATAGATTTAAAAAGTGTAAATTAATGTAAATCTTGTGTAATTTAATTCAAAACAATTTCTACTCAGAGTTTATTTAAATAAGTTTGTTAAATGATATTTAATCTATTAAATAGACACATATTAGTTTTATTATTAACTGTTTTGGTAATTCCAAATGTTAAAGCAGAAACTAAAGATCAACACATAAAAGTTGCTCTTCGTAATATAGGTCATGAGTTTTTATTACAAATAAACGACAGCACTTCGCGTGTATTACCAGTTGAAAAGATTGATGGAAGATATGCTGTTAGATTTAAAAGAGAGTTTTCTTTTGAACCAGACTTACTTCTTTTTGCCGTTTTTAAAGTTTTAGAAGAAAGAAAAATTATAGAAAGTTATATTGTTGAAGTTGAAACATGCGAAACAAAAGAATTGGTACATAGCTTTGAAGCAAGTTTAAATATAGATGGTAATATGATTGCATGTAGCCAGAGAGCATTACCAAAAAGTTGCTATGTGTTTTACTTTACATTGATTGAAAATAATAAAAACACATATGCAGAAGAGCGTATTAAAAGTTCTGGCTTAAATTATATATATGTTATTATTGCTTTAATAATAGTTATTTGTGTGATTTTCTATCGCAGCATAAGAAATAGAAGTGCAAAATTAAACCCAGATTTAATTAACATTGGTCAATATCAGTTTGATAAAAAAGGAATGATTCTAACATTAAAAGCACAATCAATAGGCTTGTCAAGTAAAGAATCAGATTTGCTGTTTTTGCTGTTTTCTAATGAAAATAAAACCCTTGAAAGAGAATATATTTTAAATATTGTTTGGGGAGATGAAGGTGATTATGTTGGTAGAACTCTAGATGTATTTATATCAAAATTGCGTAAAAAATTAGAGGCAGATTCCAGTTTAAAAATTATTAATGTTAGAGGTGTTGGCTATAGATTTGTAATGAACTAGTTGTTCAATTTTGAAGTAGAAATAAAAAGAGTTTCAAGGCTAGGTATTGATAGTAAGTCTTCTAAAAAATAATCTTACAAATTATAAATTTTCTTGTAAAAGACTTATAAACTGCTTCATGCCAATAGTAGCCTTGTCACTAATAACAGTCAAGTTTTCTTTACTATCAATGGCAGGTTTTGGATCTATATAGTAAATAGGAGTTTTTGACTTCACATAATGTATTAAACTAGCTGCAGGATAGACTTGCATTGATGTGCCAATAATTAATAGTATATCTGCAGTTTCACAAATGTCGATTGCTTTAGGAATCATAGGAACATCTTCTCCAAACCAAACGATGTGTGGTCTTAACTGATGACCTTTTGAGCAATAATCACCAAGCACTAAATCTGAACTCCAATTATAAATATCACTAGCATCAAAAGAACTTCTAGCTTTTAAGAGTTCGCCATGCAAATGAATAACGTTTGTACTACCAGCACGTTCATGTAAATCGTCTACATTTTGAGTAATGATAGTAACTTTGTAATCATCTTCTAGTTTTGCTAAATCCGTATGAGCTGTATTGGGTTTAACAGTATGTAGTTGTTGGCGTCTTTGGTTATAAAATTCTAAAACAAGTTCTGGATTAGCGGCAAATCCTTCAGGTGTTGCAACTTCCATTACATCATGACCTTCCCATAAACCATCAGCGTCTCTAAAGGTTTTAATTCCGCTTTCAGCACTTATTCCAGCACCAGATAATACAACAATATGTTTTTTCATTAATTCACTAAATTTTCATTATAGGTTTTAATATTATAAAATTACTAATTTTGAATTATGATAGACATTAAACTCTTAGAACATTTAGAAACATATCTCACCGAACATAGAAAAGAACGTTTTAATACAGTTTTACCACAGCGCACTAAACATTTTACAGTGGCAACAGAAGATGTGTATCAACTTCATAATACAAGTGCAGTTATTAGAAGCTGTGATGTGTTTGGTATACAAGAAGTTAACATAATTGAAGAGAGAAACTCTAAGCGTATAGATAGAGAAATTGCCATGGGAGCACAAAAATGGGTAGATTTAAATCGTTATCATTCGGTTAAAGATGCTTTAAAAGATTTAAAACAAAAAGGGTATCAAATAGTTGCTACAACACCTCATGAGAATGATGCAGTGTTACATGAATTTGATGTCACTAAAAAATCTTGTTTTTTCTTCGGAAGAGAAACCGAAGGCTTATCACAAGACGTATTAGACGAAGCAGATTGCTTTTTAAAAATTCCAATGGTAGGCTTTACAGAAAGTTTAAATATATCGGTTTCTGCCGCCATCATTTTGCAACATGTAACTACAAAATTAAAACAAACAGATATAAGCTGGCAATTAACATTAGAGGAGCAATTAGAAAAACGATTTGATTGGTGTAAAAAAACAATTAAAAGCCACGAAGAGATTATAGAACGTTTTTATAAAAGCTGATAATTTTGTAATTTAAAGGACTAACTTTTTTTAAAACTTTAAATTATGAAATGCGATGTATACCTAACCTTTGATGGCAATTGTGAAGAAGCCATGACATATTACCAAGATGTTTTTGATGGCGAAATTCAAGTAATGATGCGTTATTCTGATGGACCTCCAGAGTATTCAAACCCAGAAATTGAAAATAAAATTATGCATGTTACCATGACATTTGGTAATGGTTGTGAGCTTAAAGCATCAGACAGAATGGATATATCTATTAATAAAGGAAATGGATATCATGTAAGTGTTATGGCAGAAGATGAAGACCAAGGACAAGCTATTTTTAGTGGCTTAGCTCATGAAGGTCAAGTAACCATGCCATTTAATAATGTGTTTTGGGGCGGAAAGTTTGGTAGTACAATAGATAAGTTTGGTGTACAATGGATGGTGAGTACACCTCATGATACAAATGCATAAACTTTAAAAAAAATAAATTATGATATATATTCTGTATATAGTTATTGCACTACTAGTAATTTTAGTTGCTCTAGCATTATTTGCACCTAAAACCTATGAGGTTAATAGAAGTATAGTTATCAATAAACCATTACCTGAAGTTTTTAGTTACTTAAAGCATATTAAGAATCAAGATTATTGGTCGCCATGGAAAAAGAGAGATCCAAATATGAAACAAGAATTTGTTGGTACCGATGGCGAAGTTGGTTTTATAGCAAAATGGGATGGCAATAAAGAGGTTGGTTTAGGTGAACAAGAGATTATTAAAATTGTTGAAAATGATAGAGTAGAAGCACGACTTCGGTTTTTTAAACCTTGGAAATCAGAGTCTGATGCTGTAACCAGCGTTGAAGCTGTTGATAATAATCAGACTAAAGTAACTTGGGGTTTTTTAGGAAAAAATAAAGTGCCGGCAAATATTTTTATGATGCTTTATAATGTAGATAAGCATGTAGGAAAAGATTTTGAAGAAGGCTTAGCGAGTTTAAAAGAGATTTTAGAAAATTAATAAGTAAAATTATGAAACATAATATGGTAGGTTGGTTTGAGATTCCTGTAACCAATATGGAACGAGCAAAAACATTTTATAATACTGTATTTAATATTGAAATTCAAGTACAGGAGTTTGCTGGCACGTTAATGGGATGGTTTCCTTATGCTGAAGGAAAAGAAGGCGCTTCAGGTTCATTAATACAACAAGAAGCCTATTCACCAAGTGATAGAAAAGGTGTATTAATTTATTTTTCTTCAGTAGATGTTGCTAACGAATTAAGTAGAGTAGAAGCTGCTGGCGGAAACGTGGTACAGCCAAAAACTCAAATTTCTCCAGAAGTTGGTTATATGGGAATTTTTATTGATAGTGAAGGCAACAGGATCGCACTGCATTCACGTTAATACTAACAGACTATATTTTTCGTTTACTTCGGCTTAAAACCTTATACTCTTCATAGCATTCGCTAATAGCATCAAGTACTTGAAGATCGTTTGCTGTTTGTATAAAGTCTTTAGAGTAATTACATTGGTTTACAATTTCATCAAGATCCACACGATCTACTTCAAGTAAAACCATAAGCATTTCTCTGTCAAAACGAGAAGCAAGTAAACTTCTAATCTCGTCATCTTTTTTCATTTGTTTTAACTTGCGTAATTCTCTAGGTTTTTTTCCAAACATATTATGCAAAAAATCTGCAGGATTAAAAATTGCGCCTAATACTTTACTCACAGCACTTGGCGATCTATTACCAGCTTCGTAGCCTTTATTAGATAAACCAGAAATACTATATCTGTAGTTTGTTTTTATTGGTACTTGCTTGATATCAACTTCTAAATAACCTGTTAATTTTAATTGCTTAACAACCACTTCTTCAAGAGCTAATGCCAATTCTGTCATTCCAATTTCTGTATCTCCAAACCTTAACCAGTCGTTGGTTACTCTAATCTTTATTGATTTGTAGCCTAAATACGAAAAATGAAGTGTATCGTTTACTTTGGCTTTAATTTCAAAAACACCTTTATCTGTAGTTGAGGTACCTATAACCTGATTTAGATTAACAATATTTACGCTTTCTAACGGTAAATCTGTACTGGTATCAATTACAGTTCCTTTAACGGTAGTATCTTCTTCTTCTTGAGCAAAACCAAAACTGGTAAACCCTAATATGAAAATAAATAAAAGTAGGTGCCTCATAAGTTAAAATTACGACATAAAAGTACTAAACAAAATACAGTTAATATATTAATAGTCTCAAATTTGACTAAATATTAACAAGAAGGTTTAAAAAAGAGGCAACCTAAAAAGTGTTTTAGTTGTCATTTTGAGCACAGTCGAAAAATCTTAATAATCTGCAAATCGAAAATTTAATTTCATAGAGATTCTTCAATTACATTCAGAATGACACTTTTTTAGACTACCTCTTAAATTTTAGTATTAACGTCTAGATCGTCTTGGTCTAGAATGCGTTGTTTTAAACTCAGATTTGTCTCTATCACTTCTTGAGTTAGACTTGCCTTCTGAGCCACGTCTGTCGCTTTTATTACCTGAGCGTCTATCACTTCTGTTTCCAGAATCACCTCTTGAGCTAGAACGTCTATCGCCTCTTGGTTTAAAATCACCAGAACGCCTATCGCCTCCTGAACGTCTATCACTTCTGTTGCCTCCACCATCACGACGCCTCTTGTTTCTACTTGTGCCGCGACCTCTATCTTCACTAACTTCTACATTTACAAAACGACCTTCATGTTTAAAATCTGTAAAGAATGCTAAAACTTTTTCTTGTAATTCTTTTTCAGTATTAAAGAAAGAGAAGCTTTCTTTTACGTCTACTTTAAAGACGTCGTCACGACCTAATTCAAGAACTTCTTTTAAGAAATCTTTCAATTTCATCCAGTCAAATCCATCTTTACGACCAACATTTATAAAGTACCTTGCATCATTAGAATTGCTTGTATAACCACGTCCGCCATCACGATCAGAACCAGACTCTGAAACATTTAGGTTTTTAGTTTTTTGGTAGTAATTAAAGAAGCGTGTAAACTCAACAGAGAAGAATTTTTTAATTAATTCGTCTTTGGTAGTATCTTCAAATAATTCATTAATGCTACTTAAGTATTTATCAATTTCGTGATTTACTTCAGTATTTTGAATTTTATTAGCCAACGACATTAATTGCACTTCGCAAATTTCCATTCCGTCAGGAATTTCCTTTTTCTCAAATTGCTTTTTAATGATACGCTCGATGCTCTTTATTTTTCTAGTTTCACTTTTAGAAACTATAACCATAGAAACACCTGTTTTTCCAGCACGCCCAGTACGACCAGATCTATGTGTGTAGGTTTCTATTTCGTCAGGCAATTGATAATTTATAACGTGTGTAATATCATCTACATCAATACCACGAGCTGCAACATCTGTAGCAACAAGCATTTGTATTTGTTTGTTTCTAAATGATTTCATTACCAAATCACGTTGATTCTGACTTAAATCACCATGCAAAGCGCCAGCGCTATAACCGTCTTCAATTAAGTTTTCTGCTACTTTTTGAGTATCACGTTTTGTACGACAAAAGATAACCGAAAATATATCTGGATTTGCATCAGACAAACGTTTTAAGGCTTGATAACGATCTCTAGAGTTTACTAAATAGTACTCATGAGATACTTGACTTGTACTTTCATTTTTGTTTCCTACTGTTATTTCAATAGGCTTATGCATGAATTTTTTTGCAATAGTTGCCACTTCTTTTGGCATTGTTGCAGAAAATAACCATGTGTTTTTATCTTCTGGTGTATGTGATAAGATATCGGTAATATCTTCATAAAAGCCCATGTTTAGCATTTCGTCTGCTTCGTCTAAAACTGAATATTCAATTTTAGAAATATCAACCATGTTACGGCTAATCATATCTTTCATACGGCCAGGTGTTGCAACAATAATCTGGGCACCACGTTTTACGGCTCTTGCTTGATCTGTAATACTTGCGCCACCATAAATAGCAACAACGTTAAGCCCTTTGCAATATTTACCATATTGCTTTAGCTCGTTTGTGATTTGTAAACAAAGTTCACGTGTTGGAGATAGAATTAAACCTTGTGTTGTTCTACTATCTACATTAATTTTTTGAAGCATTGGAAAACCAAAGGCTGCTGTTTTACCAGTTCCGGTTTGAGCTAATGCTACTAAATCTGAATCTTCTTTTAAAAGAATTGGAATGGCTTTGTCTTGGACATCACTTGGCTTTTCAAAGCCTAAATCTGTAATGGCATGCAAAAGGTCTTCATTAAGACCTAAATCTTGGAATGTGTTCATTTCGAGTATAAGTATTCGATTATATTATGTTCGTGTTATAAAAGAAGCGAATCGACATACTTAAACCTAAACTTCTACTAACACATCCTCACTCTGAGGAAATTACAACTCAATCTTTTGAGTTTCAAGCGGCAAAGATAGTCTTTTTTTTGAAATGTGTTATTATAGTGCTACATATCGATTGTGTGTATGATTTCGTTACATTATTGCTAAATTTGGGAGATGAAGAAAAATTTGTTTCAAGATTAGCTTAAAATTACTTGATATTAACTCAGTACTTTTGTCTGCTAGCGTATTTTGTTTACGCCAATTACAACTTAATATATTTAGATGGTAAAATCCCGTAGGCTTCCTGAAAACATTTAGAAAAATAAGAAGGACTACTAAACCCAGTTTGATAAGCAATCTCAGAGATGTTTGACGCTTGTTTATCTAATAATTCGAGCGCTTTATTCAATCTAAAATCCTTTATAAAACTGTTTGGTGACTTTCCTATAATTGGCATCATAGTTCTGTATAGTTTTGATTTACTAAAACCTAAATTCTCATTATAATTTGTGGCACTTATATTTGAGTTTGTCCATACACTTTCAGTATAGTCAAATAAGCGAATTACAAATTCCATTTCAGTGCTATTTAATGGTTTAACACCTTTAATATTAATTGGGTTATTTTGGTTTTCACTTTCGTATAGATCTTTAACTTCTGGTGTTAATATGATATTCCCTTTAGTAACATAAGTCAAGTACTCGGCTTTATTAATGGTATCTTCAAATATGCGTTCTTTGTTAGTGACAGGTATTCCTGCACTTATGCCAATTTTAAAATCTAAATCTGGTGTAATAACACAATTATGTAATTCTTGAATTTTAATAGCACTTTCTACAGCACTAGTAACACAAGAAAAAGACATTAAAAATGAATTGAATTCTTGTTTAACAACACGTCCTTTTTCCTTATTTACAATATTGATAATCGATTTGCTATAGCCACGAATGGCAGCCTGTAAGGTTTCAATATTTTTAGTTCTTAATGTATTCTTATTTAATTTAACAACCATTAAGGTTCTAAAAGCCGAATCATTAATAATATTGAGTTCCGTATTCTGTGATTTTTCAGGATCTTCTATACGACCTAAAAACGATTCAACTAAAGTGTCATTCACTTCTATTATACGTTGAGGCACTGCACCATGAGATTTTTCATGAAGTTCTTTAATGGCTTCTTTATTAGGAGCTTCTATTAAACAAAAGGCTGTTTGTCGTCGTTCATCACACCAATAGGTTAAACCACGACAGTTGTATTTGTGTTCAATTTTTAAATCTGCTTGATGCATTTCAGCAACATGCGCTGCCGTAACACCATCTGGCAAATCATGAAAGTCCATATATATTGGCATGCTCTAGTTTTTTAGGTAAGATACTAATTTAAAAAAATAAGAAGCTGACTATTTATTATAGACAGCTTCATACTTCTTATTGTTCTGCTGTTGCTGGACTAATTACTGTTGTGACTTCACTTACCGAGTTTGCTGGAAAACCACCTTTACTAGCATGTTCTTCAATTAATGCTTTAGTCTCTGCTTTATAAACGCAGTACACTTTATCTCCAGTAACATAGCTGTGTTGCCACTCAATTTTTGGTCCCATTTCTTTTAAGACTGAACATGATGTTTGAGAGATTCCTTTAAGTTGTTCTGCTGTTAAGTCTCCTGCTCCTGGAATATTACGTTCAATTACATAGGTTTTCATAGTGTCATTGTTTTTAAGTGTTGGTTGATTTTCTTTTTTTTGTGCTTGTGTATAATTGAGAGTAAACACAATTAGGGCTAAAACTAATTTGATTGTTTTCATTATAAAGGTTTTAATTATTAATGTTTCAAAACTAAAATAGTTTATAATCAATCAATTATGCTTTTAGTCCAAAAAATCGCAATTTTGGTTCAATGTTTTTTTGACTTGTAGGTAAGTAACTAGATAATAAATCATTTTATGATTTATATCTGACGATAAGTGAAGATAGTTTGTTTTGAGAAATCTTAAATAGAATTTAAAAAAAACACCAATTGCTTAACAGCTTTCCCTCTGTGACCAATATCATTTTTCAAGCCTAAGTCCATTTCGGCAAAAGTTTGTTCATGATGGTTTGGCTTAAAAATGGGGTCATATCCAAAACCTTGCTCGCCATGTTTAGTTGTTGTTATTTTTCCTTCACAAATACCAGTAAAAGTTTCTAGCTTGTTATTTAAGTAAAGCGCAATAACGGTTTTAAATTGTGCATCTCTATTAGGCTTATCTTTAAGGTTGCGGAGTAATTTATTCATATTATCATCAGCATTACGTTGCTCGCCAGCATAACGCGCCGAAAATACACCAGGTTCGCCATTTAAGGCTTCAACCTCTAAACCGGTATCATCTGCAAAACAATCAAAACCATAATGTTCTTTGATGTATTCTACTTTTTGAATGGCATTACCCTCAATGGTGTTTTGCGTTTCTGGTACATCTTCAAAACACCCAATATCTTTTAAACTTAGTAGTTGTACGTGTTCTGGAATTAAAGATTGTACTTCCTTTAGTTTATTAAGATTGTTTGTAGCGAAAACAAGTTGCATAAGTATGTGATAAAGTAAGTTTCAAAATTAGGAATATTATAGGAATCAAAAAATAGATTATTTTCGTTTGTGAAAACTTTTACGAGATGACTAAAACAAAATTTATTTTTATTTTATGCTTAATAGGAATTGCATTGGTTTCTTGCTCAAATGTTAAGAACAAAGGAATTACAAAAAAGAATACTAATGATTTAGAAATTCCTGATAGTTTAAAGATAAATGATGGTCCTTATGTGTTTATTAAAAATGAAGTTTTGATTGAAAAAAGTATAGTTAGTGGTAAAGTAACAAAGAAGTTTATGCCTTTAACTGCTTACGATATTAAATTTAAAGCTGAAGCTTCAGTATATAAAGATGTAGAACATATTGTTGCTTTAAGTGATATTCATGGACAATTTGATTTGGCAATTGAAATATTAAAGAATAATAAGGTTATAGATAACAATCTAAACTGGTCTTTTGGTAAAGGGCATTTTGTAATTGTTGGTGATGTTTTTGATCGCGGACCTAAGGTTACCGAAACACTATGGTTTATTTATAATCTTGAAAAGCAAGCAGAAAAAAGTGGAGGTAAAGTGCACTTTCTGTTAGGTAATCATGAGTATATGGTTATTCATAATGATTTAAGATATATACATGATAAATATGCTAAAGCTTCACAGTTATTAAAAACACCTTACAATGAACTTTTTAATAACGAAACTGTTTTAGGACGTTGGTTACGATCTAAAGCAACACTTATAAAAATTAATGATAATATGTTTGTTCATGGTGGAGTGTCTCCAGACTTTTTATCTGAAACGTTTAATATTGACAACACCAATCAAGTGATGCGTGAATCACTAGATCGCGACAAAAAAGAAATGAAAGCTGGACCATTTTATAAACGTTATTATGGTAAAACTGGACCTATTTGGTATCGTGGGTATTTTAATGATAATTTAGAAGAGTCTGTTATTGACGATGTATTAGCAAAAGTCGATGCTAATCATTTTGTTGTGGGACATTGCTCTCAAGAACAGGTTTTGCAATTGTATAACAAGAAGATTTTTGCAGTAGATTCAAGTATTAAAAATGGAGTTTATGGCGAAGTGCTTTTTATAAATTTAAATGCATATTCTCGAGGTAAAAAGACTGGAGAACAAATTAAATTAGATTAATCAAACATAATAGTATGCTAACTAAATTAGGAGAAAAGTTTACAGACGTATTTCAAAAATACATGCCAAGTGCTTTTGTTTTTGCATTACTATTAACAATTATAGCTGTACTTAGTGCATTTATGTGGATGGAAGCTTCGCCTATACAAATCATTTCGGCATGGTATGATGGTTTTTTTGATTTGTTGAGTTTTGGAATGCAAATAGTACTTATCATAATTACAGGATTTAGCATTGCTTTATCATCTACAATTAATAAAGGTATTGATAGATTAGCAGTTTACATTAAAACACCAAAACAAGTATACTTTTTTGTTATACTCATTGGGTCGCTTTTGTCTCTAGTTAGTTTTGGTTGGATTGTCATTACATGTGTTTTGGCAAGAGAATTGGCTATGCGAGTTAAAGGTGTTAATTATCCTTTTTTAATTGCTTGCGCTTATTTTTCGTTTGGTGGATGGGTTAGTGGTTTGTCAAGCTCAATACCGTTATTGTTAAATACTGAAAATAATTTTTTGATTGAAGCGGAGATTTTATCCTCTAAAATTCCAACAGCATATACTTTAGGTTCAGTTTTAAATATAGCAATGATTGTGTTGTTTGTGATTATAGCACCACTATTATTTCTGGTTTTTATTCCTAAACAAACAAAAGGTAAAGAACTAAAAGATTTATTAAAATCAGGAAATCAACCTAAAGAAGCTACTATTAAAGACGAAGCGGAGAGTTTTAAATTACCAGTTAAAGCTGTTTCAGATACGCTTAATAATACATTTGTTTTGCCTTTAATTATTGCTGCAATGGGTTTTACTTATATCGTTTATCATTTTTATACTAACGGATTTGACCTCAATTTTAATATCATGATTTTTATATTCTTGATGATAGGTTTGTTTTTACATAAAACACCAATGCGTTATAGTATTGCAATGAAGCGTGCAAGTAGTAATATTTCTGGTATTTTATTTCAATACCCTTTTTATGCAGGTATAATGGGAATCATGCTTTATACAGGAGTTGGAGAGAAATTAGCTGATGCTTTGGTATCTATAATGACTATTGATACTTACCCGTTTTTTGCATATTTAACAGGTGGTGTTGTGAATTTTGCAATTCCGTCAGCTGGAGGCGAGTTTGCAGTTGTAGGACCAAGCATTATTGAAGCGGTTAAAAACATTGGTGCAGGATTACCTCAAGAACAAGTTACAGCAATGGTATCAAGAGCATCCTTATCTGTGGCTTATGGCGAAAGTTTAAGCAATATGCTTCAGCCTTTTTTCATCTTGTTAGTATTACCTGTAATGGGAGCTGGCGTTAAACTACAATCGAGAGATATTATGGGATATTTAGTACTGCCATTTATCATCTTTTTTATTATTCAATCTTTAATGGTACTTTATATACCTCTATAGATTGTTAAATTATGAGATAGAAACTGCTCAAATAGATGAAATATTTAACGATGATTGAGTGGTTTGATAAAGTCTAAGAACTTTTGGGGAAAGAAAATGACGACTTCGTCCTAAGTCATTTTTATTGTAGTAATTTTTAATTCACTTTTAAGTGTAAACTTGAAGAAAACTTTTATTATGGAAAAATTTAATTCACCACTTGATGCCTTTTTATATTGGGAAATCGAAACTCCAAACCGCATTTTTTTAAAACAGCCTATTGATGGAAAAACTATAACCTATACATTTAAAGAAGCTGGAGAAGAAGCTCGAAAAATTGCATCTGCACTAAAAAACTATAAGCTACCTGAAAAAAGCCATATAGCATTATTGTCAAAAAATTGCGCACATTGGATTATGAGTGATTTAGCTATTATGATGTCTGGTCACGTGTCGACACCAATTTATCCTACGTTAAATGCAGCGTCTGTAAACCAGATTTTAGAACATAGTGGATCTAAAGCTATTATTATAGGAAAGCTTGATGATTTTGAATCTCAAAAACCTGGTATTCCAGATATCCCCAAAATAAGTATTGGGTTATATGGCCAAACTGAAGGCGAATTATGGGAAGATATTACTTTAAATAAAACACCTATTAAAGAATTGCCGAAACCCAACCCAGATGACTTACATACTATTATTTACACATCTGGAACTACAGGAACACCAAAAGGAGTAATGCATACTGTTGGTAATTTTATTGTTAGTGTAAACAAGATTACAACAATTACTAGTTTACCAAAACAACCAAGATTGTTTTCGTATTTGCCATTAGCTCACGTTGCAGAACGTGTTGGTATTGCAACTCACGGATTGGTTATAGGTGCAGCGATTTCGTTTCCAGAATCTTTAGAGACATTTGCTTCAGATCTTGAAAAATGTCAACCACATCTATTCTTTGCTGTTCCTAGAATATGGTCTAAGTTTCAAGAAAAAATATTAGAGAAACTTCCACAAAAAAAATTAAATATTTTGTTGAAAATCCCACTTATAAACGGAATAATAAAAAATAAATTAAAACAAAAATTAGGGCTTAAAAATGCTCTGTTTATTCTTTCTGGAGCAGCACCTTTATCAGTAAACTTAATGGAATGGTTTAATAAAATAGGTGTTACTATTTTTCAAGGATATGGTATGACTGAAGATTGTATTATTTCTCATGCTAATTTTTATGGACAAAATAAAATAGGAACTGTGGGAAAGGCTTTTAGTAATGTAAAAATTAAGCTAACTCCAGAAGACGAAATTTGTATTAAGAACAATTGCTTAATGAAAGGCTATTATAAAGCACCAGATATTACAGCATCTGTTTTTACAGAAGATGGTTATTTTAAAACAGGAGATAAAGGCGAATACGATCACGATGGCTATTTAACAATTACGGGTCGTGCTAAGGACGAATTTAAAACCGATAAGGGTAAATACGTTTCACCAGCACCAATAGAATTACAGTTGACTAAAAATACAGATATTGAACAGATTTGTGTTGTTGGTATGGGAATACCGCAGCCTATAGCGTTAATCACGTTGTCCGAATTAGGTAGAGTAAAATCTAAAGAAGGCCTTTCTAAAAGTTTAGCTGAAACTTTAATGAGTACTAATCCAAATCTAAAAAAGCACGAGAAAGTCGAAAAAGTGATTATAATGAAAGAAGACTGGACGGTTGATAACGGCTTAACTACACCTACATTAAAAGTTAAACGAAGCAGTATTGAAAAAATTCATCAGCCATATTATAAAGACTGGTTTAAAATGGATGAAACTGTAATTTTTGAATAATTATGGAGAGAATAGATATTAAGGTTAACGATTTCATTTTCGATTGTAGAACTTCTGGAAATTCTGATAATGAATTGGTGATATTTCTTCATGGCTTTCCAGAAAGTTCCTTTATGTGGATTAACCTAATGCAAGATATTTCGGCTTTAGGTTTTTACTGTGTGGCTCCAAATATGAGAGGTTATAGTGAAGCTGCAAGACCAAAAGGGAAAAAGCATTACACTATAGATAAATTAGTTCAGGACGTTCTTGATTTAGCAAAAGCGATTGGTAAAGAAAAATTTCATCTGGTTACGCATGATTGGGGCGCAGTAGTAGGATGGCAAGCATTAGGTAATCATTCAGGCAAAATTTTAAGTTTTACGTCATTATCTATACCTCATATTAAAGCTTTTGCTTACGCTATTACTAATGATGCCGAACAGCAAAAGAAAAGCAGGTATATCAAGAATTTTCAAATCCCGTTTTTACCAGAAATGGGCATCAGAAAAAATGATTTTAAATTGTTTAGAAAATTATGGAAACATAGTAGTGCAGAAGAAGTAGATGATTATTTATCGATTTTTAGAAATAAAAATGCATTAACAGCTGCTTTAAATTATTATCGTGCTAATCATAAGCTATTTAAACAAACTAATGTTGGGGTCATTGAAACACCAACCTTGTTTATTTGGGGGAAAAAGGATTTAGCTGTTGGAGCAGTAAGTGTAGCCCAATCACATCAATACATGAAAGGCTACTATAAATTTGTTGAGTTAGATACAGGTCATTGGCTCATTCAAACTAAATACGATGAAATTAAGGCTGAAGTTGAGGAGCATCTTTTGAAATTCATGACAACGTGATAAAATGAGTGATATCTACTAGTAGTTATCTGTGATGATAAGGTTCATTCTTTAAAATTGTGAAACCACGATATAATTGTTCAATTACAAATAAGCGAATCATTTGATGAGAAAAGGTCATTCTGGATAATGATAGTTTGCTTTGCATTTTTTTGTAAACGTCTTCAGAAAAACCATAAGGACCGCCAATTACAAATACTAAACGTTTAATGCCAGAATTCATGCGCTTTTGTAAATAATTTGAGAACTCAACAGAATCAAATTGTTTTCCATTTTCATCTAAAAGAAGTAAAGCATCAGTATTTGAAATTTTAGACAAAATAAGCTCGCCTTCTTTTTGTTTTTGTTGAGCTTCAGATAGGTTCTTAACGTTTTTTATATCTGGAATAATATCAAATTCAAACTTTATATAATGACTTAATCGCTTTTGATAGTCGTCAATTAAAGCTTGTAGTTGCTTATTGTCTGTTTTGCCAATGGCGAGAAGTTTAATTGTCATATTTCAAAGATATATTTTTTTAAAGTTTATTAATATGCAATTACTATTTTTACATCAAATATCTTATCTATGATTTCAGAAGAACAATTTAATAAAGAAATAGAATTAATAATTACTAATGCAATACGTGAAGATGTAGGCGATGGTGATCATAGTTCTTTGGCTTGTATACCAGCTTCAGCTCAAGGAAAAGCTAAGCTTTTAGTTAAAGATGAAGGCATTATTGCAGGTGTTGAGTTTGCTAAACAGGTGTTTGCTTATGTTGATGACAACATGAAAGTAGAAACACTTATTGAAGATGGAAGTCAAGTAAAATATGGAGATATTGTATTTTACGTAAAAGGCGCATCACAATCTATATTAAAAGCCGAACGTTTAGTATTAAATGCCATGCAACGCATGAGCGCTATTGCAACAAAAACAAGACAGTTTGTAGATTTACTTGAAGGTACAGGAACAAAAATATTAGACACCCGCAAAACAACACCAGGCATTCGTGCACTCGAAAAATGGGCTGTAAAAATTGGTGGTGGAGAAAATCATAGATTCGCTTTGTACGATATGATAATGTTAAAAGATAATCATATAGATTTTGCAGGTGGTTTAACTAAGGCGATAAATAAAACAAAACAGTATTTAAAAGATACTAATCGTGATTTAAAAATTATTGTGGAAGCAAGAGATTTAGGAGAAATAAAAGAGATTTTAAAAAATGAAGGCGTTTACAGAATTTTAATCGACAACTTTAATTATGAAGATACCCGAGAAGCTGTAAAACTAATTGGTAGTCAGTGTTTAACAGAATCGTCTGGAGGAATAAATGAAAACACAGTTAGAGATTATGCACTTTGTGGTGTAGATTATATATCGTCTGGAGCTTTAACGCACTCGGTTTATAATATGGACCTGAGCTTAAAAGCAGTCTAGCATGCCAAATGCCACGAGAGAAAAATTAGAAAAAATCCCTATACTCAATATACTTGTAAAGTTATTGGGTAAGATAAAGCTTCCTGGTTTAGAAGGTTTATCGCTTTACCATTTATTAGAGCTTTATGTCATTGGTATTGTAAAAGGCGCAGTAAGTACTAGAGCAAGTGCTATTGCTTATAGTTTTTTTATGGCATTGTTTCCGTTTTTGCTGTTTATAATTATTGTTATTCCTTATATTCCGATAGATAATTTTCAGGTTGAATTTTTAGATTTCCTTGAGTCGTTTTTGCCACCTACAACAACTGAGTTTTTTTCAGAAAACATTTTTGAAAACATAAAAGGTGGTGGTTTGATTTCTTCAGTATTTTTAGTGTCTATTTTATTAATGGCAAATGGCGTAAACGCTGTTTTTTCTGGTTTTGAAAACTCATATCATGAACAAATAACACGTAATGTTGTAAGACAATATTTATATGCTTTGGGTATTGCAATTATATTAGCATTACTACTTATTTTAACGGTTGCAGGTTTAGGTATGTTTCAAATCTATATTATTGAACCTTTGTATGAAAGCCTAAAAGACAGTGGTTTAGCAAAATCTGGCTCAGATGTATTTTGGCTCTTACTATCAAAGTATCTGTTTTTTGTATTCATGGTTTATATAGCTACTGCAACCTTGTATTATTTTGGTACTAAAGAAGGAAGAACTACACGATTTTTTTCAATAGGTGCTTTGTTTACTACATTACTATTTATGCTAACATCATATTTGTTTGGTATTTATATTGAAAACTTTGCACAGTATAATAAACTATATGGCTCAATAGGAGCGTTATTAATACTTATGTTTTATTTGTGGCTAAATGCAAATATATTACTATTGGGTTTTGAACTTAATGTGTCATTAAAAAAGCTTAGAAAGCGATGTTAATTATGAAAAATATTATCATATTATTTTGTTGTTTGATAACATGCTCTGTTTTATCACAAGATATTTACGGACAATGGAAAACTATAGATGACCAAACAGGTGAAGCTAAATCTATTGTTGATATTTATGAAGAAAACGGAAAGACGTTTGGGAAAATCGTTGAGGTTTTAAATCCTAACGATCGTGATGCTTTATGTAATAAGTGTGAAGGAGCTGAAAAGGATACACCAGTTTTAGGTTTAGTAATTATTAAAAATATGATTAAAGATGGTAAGTACTATAAAAAAGGAACCATTTTTGATCCTCAAGATGGTAAGACCTACAAATGTCGTTTAGCCTTAGATGAAGATCCTAATGTACTTCAAGTAAGAGGTTATGTTTCTTTTTTGTATGCAACACAATATTGGGTTAGAGAAAATTAATCAAACCGCCTCAAAAACTCATCTTTTTTCCTAACAGAAACAGGAACTTGAGCATTGTTTGACATTATCACGTAGCCTTGCTTCCCTTTATAATATTTTTTAACGTGATTAATATTTATTAAATATGATTTGTGGGTTTTAAAAAAAATGGTATCATCTAATAAGTCTTCATAGAATTTTATAGGTTTAGAAACTACCATTTTCTTATCCTTTGTAAATATATGTGTGATATTAGTGTCTGCTTCTAAATGAATAATATCTTCTACTTTAAGTGTTTCAAAACCAGTTAATGAAGGAAGGCTAATTATTTTATTTTGATTAGGCTTTAAATTATTGAAAAGACTCTGAATTTGATTTTCAATTGATTGATGTGATAGTTCACTTTTTAATCGTATTATTGAGTCACTAAAATCATCATTATCAATTGGCTTTAATAAATAATCAAAAGCACTAAATTTAAAAGCTTTAATTGCAAAATTGTCAAAAGCGGTAGTGAATATGATTTTGAAATTTATAGTATCAATCTCTTTTAAAAAATCAAAACCTGTTTTCTCATGGATTTTTATATCCAAAAACACTAAATCAGGTTGTAATTTAGGAACAAGGTCAAGTGCTTCTTCAACTGTATAACATGTTGCAACGATATTAAAGGTGTTTGGATGTCTCTCGATTAAATTTTGTAAACGTGTGATGCAATGTTGTTCGTCATCAATAAGTATAGTTTTTATCATTTAGTATACGAGTTGGATTGGTAGTGTTACTTCAATACGAGTACCTTGTGATTTGTCAATAATTCTAACACTACCTTTAGTTTTTTTGACCTTATTAATAATATCAATTCTACTTTTTGTTATTGTCATTCCCATAGATTTTTGATTTGAAGGTGTTTTATTTGAAGATGAATTATGACGACCAATACCATTATCGTCAACACTGCAAATAATCATATCATGGTTATCTTTAAAAGCAATTACTATATTGCCTCTCTTAATCTTTTGTGATAGTCCATGAATGATACTGTTTTCAAGAAATGGTTGAAGAAGCATTGGTGGAATCATTATATTTTCTGGATCTAAAGTTTTGTCTACTTCAATAGTATAATCAAACTTGTATTCAAACCTCTTACGTTCAATTTCTAAATATGTTTTTAAAAGTGAAATATCTTCAGATAAGAGAATTTCACTCTTTTCTGAGTTTTCCAAAGTCATACGCATTAATTTAGCAAATTTCCCTAAATAATCACTTGCAGATTGTGTATCATTTTTTAAAATATAATCTCCAATTGAGTTTAGAGAGTTAAAAATAAAATGAGGATTCATTTGGGATCGTAGGGCTTTAAGTTCAGTATCAGATACCTTAGCGTTAAATTCTGCTTCTTTAGTTTTAGTAACTGCTTCTTGCTTTCTTCGGTATAAAATAAAACCAATTAATGAAGCTAATATGAGTCCGCTGCCACCAATAATAGAAGCATTTTTAATTGATCTTTGACGTTCTATTTCAACTTGTGCAATAGCATTATTTTTATCGGCTTCATATTGGATTTCCTTTCTTGATATCTCAAGTTTTCGATCTGCATTAATTAGACTATCATTTAATATAATGTGTTTTTTATAATTAATAAAGGCCTTTTTGTAATCTTCTTTTTTTTCATAAACATTTGTAAGTGTCTCTAAAGCACTACTTTGGGTTGCTAAGCTGTTTGGAGCATCTTTTTGATTTAAACTTTGTGTGGCATAATATTCTGCTTTTTCAATATTATTATTCTTTAAATAGACTTCTGCAGCATTCACATACGCAGACACTTTTAGTAATTCAAAATTGTGTTTTTCAACAAGGCTTAAACTCTCATTGGTATTTGTCAACCCATCACTTAAATATCCAGCATTGGTTTGAACCAAACCTAAATTACTTTTTATATTGGCTATGTGCATGATATGTTTGACTGGGTCAGCTACAGTAATAGCTTCTTTGTAAAAATAAATAGAAGAATCGGCTTTTTTTTGATGCCCATAGATGTTACCAATATTAAAAAGAGTGTTTGTTTTGTATTGTGGGTATTTTAATAGTGTTTTATAGCTCTTCAATGCTTTGTCATAATCTTGTTGCTCGTAATGAATAAGACCAATATTTGTAAGCACTCCAACTACATATTTTTCAAATTTTGAATTGTTTTCTATAATTGCATAAGCATTTTGATAATAATCTAGAGCTTTTAGTGGATCAGACTTAAAATAATGTTCAATAATCCCTATACTATTATAGCTAAGAGCCATTCCTTTATCATAATTAAGTTTCTTAGAGATCTCTAGAGTTTTAAGGTTATAAGTCATCCAACTAGAATCTGTAGGTGTTAAAAACATTTTTCTAGCAGTGAATTTTGTTCTTAAATTCACATAAGTAGTGTCTTCTACTTTGTAGTTGTTAATTACGTTCTCAAGAGAATCAATGAGTTTGTTTTGGGATAAACAAAATAATGATGTCATGAAAAAGATGGTTAATAATAATCTTTTCATAAAGAATTTTATATAATTAATAGCTGCTTAAAAATAGCAAATAATTGTCATAAATAAGCTACAAGGCTAACGATAATATGTTCAAAGTCAACGATAATAATTTTGTTGTGGTTTTTTGAAAAGAAAAGAAGGTTATTTAAATATTCTAAAAATATACAACCATGAAAACAACATTCAATTTATTAAAAGCTATAATCATTACATTTCTTATCATTGGTTGTTCTGGTGATGATGATTCTAATTCTATTGGCAATACTACATTTGGTACGATTCAATTATCAGGGCTAGATACAGCAATTGTTGGTAGCACATTGGTTGTTGGCAATATTGATCCAGATGGATTGGATACCACCGGGACTAATAGTTCTGTAACACTATTAGATAAAAACACAACTATAGAAAACGGTGAAGTAGTGTCGACAGATTTTTTAAATGCTTTCGTTATTGTAGCTGCTCAATTTACAATTGGTGATAATACAACTTTTAATAAAGCTATTTCTATGCTTATTGCTAAAGATGGAGAAGAGTTTAGCTATGTATGTTCAACACCACCATCAAGTTCTGCAGATAATACAGATTGCGGAACAGGTTTTAGCGTAGATAAAGTTTCAAAGACTATAGTGTTTGATGATACTACAGTAATTAACACAGATTCTGGTGCAATATTAACAATGAATGGCACCATTAATTATTAAATGTCAAGAGTTTCTTAAAAATAAATAACCTTATAATTCAAACCCTCATGAAAGCAATTGATAATTTAAAAAAATACATTTCCGTAGTAATAGTCATTCTATTTTTAATTCCACAGAATGGTTTTTCGCAAAAAAAACGATTAAAACCACCAAAACGAGTTTCTAAAATTGAAAGTGTAGATCAGTTTGTAAGCCATTCATTTGAGTTGTATCATAAAGTATTTGTATATGATAGTTTAACTAAAGCAGGTGTTGAAGTGCCTGCTGAAATTGAAAATCAGTTATTAGAGCGTGCAGAACAAGATATTGATAGCTTATGGCAAGTGTTACCAACCATTTTGGACGATATGACAAGTGGTGATGCTAACATCATGATTAAAGGCAAAGCAACCATTAATCTTAATAAGTCTAAGAGAGCATTAAAGTATTGCATGAAAACAATGAAGGTTTACTTTATTGGGACTAATGAAGACGAAGATGACGATTAAAAATAAAGCAATTATTAAATGAAAATCAAGAACACTATAATTATATTGAGTATTATTTTCTTCGGAAACACAGCATCTAGTCAATCATATAAGTTAGCCTTTAGAGCTGATATGTGTGATTGTCTCACGCTAGAAAGTCAAAAACGAAACCTTACAGAAAATGCTTATAAAGCCTGTTTTCGAGAAATCTTACCTAAATATGCAACTCAAATTGATGCAGAAATAGAAGAAGAAGACGTCAATAAAAAATACTTGCTGGGTCAATTGGCAAGAAGAGATTTAATTGTTGTTATGCAATCAGAATTAGTTTACACATGTACAGCTTATTTTGACCATTTAGAAAGCGAGAAATTAAGTAAAAAACTCATAGCAAGAGAGCAAGCAAAAGAAAGCGACTTGGAAGCTCAAGATCAACTTGTGGCAATGGCTCCAAATACATATTCTTATTTTAGTAGAGCACAATTGCATTATAATTTAGGTAATTTTAAAGAGGCTGAGGCAGATTTAAAGAAATGTGCAGAGGTTAACCCCAATAAAGATAATATAAAATCTAGAAGACATGAATTGCTTTTAATGGCACTAATACATGAAGAAAATAAAGATTATGCACAAGCAATCTCCTTATATGATTTAGCTTATTTTGGAGTTTTTGATTCTACTGTAGCTATTTTAAGAGCTATTGCAGACAAAAATAATGGAGGTACGATTGCTAATATTCCAAAATTTGAAGACGAAAATCTTAAGCCAAAAGACCTTAATAATAAGAGCAGAAGACGATTAACAACTAGAAGTAAAACGACAACCAAAACGGCAAAGAAGAAAACAAATAACCAAAAGAAACAGTCTATAAAAAAGTCTGATACTTCCTCACTCAAAAAATTGTTTAAAATTGATAATTAATTTTTTGCTCTAGCCATAAAAACCATTGCTAATAGCGATGGTTTTTTTATTCAAACCTATTACCTTTGAGCAATGGATTGCTTCATAAATGTCATACTGCCAATTCCCTTAGAAAAAAGCTTTACCTATGCTATAACACAAGCAGAAGCCGAGTTTCTAAAACCTGGTATGCGAGTGTCTGTTCCTTTTGGAAAAAGTAAAATATATACAGCCATTGTTTTTAATGTACATAACGAAGCACCTTTGGTTTATGACGCCAAACAAATTCATCAAATATTAGATGATTCGCCAATAGTTACACAAGAACAACTGCAGCATTGGCAATGGATTGCTAAGTACTATTTATGTACTATAGGTGAGGTGATGCGAGCAGCATTACCAAGCGGATTTATTTTAGAAAGCGAAACCGTTATTAGTAAAAATAATGAGATTGTTATTAATGATGAAGACCTGAAAGATGATGAGTTTTTAATTTATGAAGCTTTACATCATCAATCATCATTAAAGATTCAGGATCTAATGAGCATTCTTGATAAAAAAAATGTGCTTCCTGTTATTAATCGCTTATTAGATAAAAATGCCATTTCAGTAGAAGAAACCGTTTACCAAAAGTATAAGCCTAAATTAGTTCGCTATGTTAAATTACATAGTCAATATACATCAGAAAGCAAGCTTCAAGATTTATTAAATGAATTAAGTAGAGCACCAAAACAACGTCATGTTGTAATGACCTTATTTTCTATTTCTGCCACTACAAAAAAGCCTGTAAAAGTTTCAGATTTAATTAAAGATGGTGATGCTTCCTCAACAGTTATAAAGACATTAATTGATAAAGGTGTTTTTGAAGCATACCATATTCAACATGATAGGGTTGAGTTTTCAGGTAAAGACAATGAGCATTCAAAACAATTAAATGAATATCAGGCTAAAGCTTTAGATGAGATAAATCAATCATTTAAAAATCAAAATATCACGCTTATCCATGGCGTGACATCTTCAGGAAAAACTGAAATTTATGTTAAGCTTATTGAGGAACAACTCAAAGCAAAAAAACAAGTCTTGTACTTGCTGCCAGAAATTGCATTAACGACACAATTAGTATCTAGGCTTCAAAACTATTTTGGAGAAAAAGTGGCTGTGTTTCATTCTAAATATTCGTCTCATGAACGTGTTGAGGTTTGGAATAATATGTTACGTAATTCTCTAAAAGCACAAATTATATTAGGAGCGCGTTCGAGTATGTTATTGCCGTTTCAAAATTTAGGATTGGTGATTGTTGACGAAGAGCATGAATCGTCTTTTAAGCAATTTGATCCTGCGCCAAGGTATCATGCAAGAGATGCTGCAATTGTTCTGGCTAGTATATTTAAAGCCAAAACACTTTTAGGATCTGCAACGCCTAGTTTAGAGAGCTATTATAATGCTAAACAAGGTAAATATGGTTTTGTAGAGTTAAAACATCGCTTCAATAATGTTTTAATGCCAGATATAGAACTGGTAGATATTAAAGATAAGCACAAGCGTAAACGAATGAATGGTCATTTTAGTGACCGTTTGATTGAAGAAATGACTGAAACCTTAAAAGATGGTTATCAAATCATTTTATTTCAAAATAGAAGAGGTTTTTCGCCTATTATAGAATGTAACACATGTGGGCATTCACCTCAGTGTCCAAATTGTGATGTGAGTCTCACGTTTCATCAGTATAAAAATCAATTACGCTGTCATTATTGTGGTTATAATACTGTAATGCCTAAAACCTGTGAGGCTTGCGGAAGTGTTGAGCTAGATAATAAAGGGTTTGGTACAGAGCAAGTAGAAGAGGAAGTGAAGTTGTTGTTTCCAGACCATAATGTAGCACGAATGGATTTAGATACTACGCGAGGCAAATATGGTTATGAAAAAATTATTACTGCTTTAGAGCAAGGAGAAATAGATATTCTTGTTGGCACACAAATGCTTACTAAAGGTTTAGATTTTAGAAACGTAAAGCTTGTTGGTATTATGAATGCTGATAACATGCTTAATTTTCCAGATTTTAGAGCGCATGAGCGGAGTTATCAATTAATGACTCAGGTTTCTGGTAGAGCAGGACGAACAGATAAAAGAGGTAAAGTATTAATACAAACGTATAATCCATATCATAAAATATTACAGCAAGTATCTACAAATGATTATGAGCAAATGTTTAATGAGCAATTAAATGAACGCCATGATTATAAATATCCTCCAATTTATAGGCTTATAAAAATTACTTTAAAACATAAAGATTATCAAAAAGTAGATGTTGGTGCAGAATGGTATGCAAAATCACTGCGAACTGTTTTTAAACAACATGTTTTAGGCCCAGAGTTTCCTCCTGTGTCTAGAATACGTAATCAGTATTTAAAAAATATTTTGATAAAGATTCCTCAAAAACAATCGTTGTCAAAAACAAAAGAAGCTATTATTAAAATAAATAACAGCTTCTTTAGTATAAAAGATTTTAGGGCAGTAAGAGTAATATTAAATGTCGATAATTATTAATTTAAATATTATTTAATGCATCTACAAGTTGGGTTTTCTTATTTCTACTTAAAGGAATTTCATAAGCACCAACTTCAACATTCTTACTATTAAATCGATCTACTTTGTCAAGATTTACGATATACGATTTATGAATTCTTAAAAACTTACCTTCAGGTAGTTCGTGTTCAAAAGCTTTCATTGTAGATAAAACGACCAAGCTGTTTTCTTCGGTTACTAATTTTACATAATCACCAAGTGCTTCAATCCATTTAATATCTTTAATGTAAACCTTACGTTTCTTTAAATTACTTTTAACAAAAATATGTTCACCATCTGTTTCATTAAAATCTAATTTGAGTTTATGTTGTTCTAATGCTTTTTCTACAGACGTATTAAAGCGTTCTCTCGTAATTGGTTTTTGTAAATAGTCAGTCGCATCATAATTAAATGCTTTGAATGCATATTCGGTTTTACCAGTAACAAAAATAATTTGGGGTTTGTTGTTGAGTACGTCGAGCAGTTCAAAACCGTTTAAAACAGGCATCTCAATATCTAAGAAGATTAAATCTACTTTATGAGTATTAAGTCCGTTTTTAGTTTCAAGTGCACTGCTGTATTCTGCAATAAGGTTAAGTGAGGTATGATTCTCAATTAACTTTACAATCGATAAGCGTTGGATTGCAGAATCATCAACTACTACACAGTTTAAAGTCATAACATTATCATATTTTAGGTTAAGATATCGACAATACTACAAAAAATTCGGATAAAAACCAAAAAACATCGGTAAAGTGTTTTGTTTAACAAAACTTTAACATTTTTAAAAACCTTGAATTTTACATGCAAAAATGTTGTCAGAAATATAAATAATAGTTATTTTTGCACTCATTTTTAACACAATAAAATAGATTTTTATGAATCATTATGAAACTGTTTTCATCTTAAATCCCGTTTTATCTGAAGATCAGATAAAGGAAACAGTAAAGAAATACGAAGATTTTCTTGTTTCTAAAGGAGCAAAGATGGTAGCCAAAGAAGATTGGGGCTTAAAAAAATTAGCTTACCCAATTCAAAACAAAAAGAGTGGTTTTTATCACTTATTTGAGTACACAGTAGATGGAGAAGTAATTACTCCATTAGAAGTAGAGTTTAGACGTGATGAGCGTTTTATGCGTTACTTAACTGTAAAATTAGATAAACATGCTATTTCTTGGGCAGAACGAAGAAGAGCTAAACTAAAACAAAAAGCGTAATTATGTCTTCAATAGAACAACAAGCAAAAGGAAAGAAGGATGGAGAGATTAGATATCTTACTCCATTAAATATAGACACTAGCAAAACAAAAAAATATTGTCGTTTTAAAAAATCTGGCATCAAGTATGTTGATTATAAAGATGCAGATTGGTTATTAGGTTTTGTAAACGAACAAGGTAAAATCTTACCAAGACGTTTAACAGGAACATCATTAAAATATCAAAGAAAGGTATCTGTAGCAGTAAAAAGAGCGCGTCATTTAGCTTTGATGCCGTATGTTGCAGATTTATTAAAATAAAATACCAATAACTATGGAACTTATATTAAAACAAGACGTTGAAAACTTAGGATTTAAAGACGATATTGTAACAGTAAAGAACGGTTATGGTAGAAATTTTTTAATTCCTCAAGGACAAGCTGTAATGGCTACAATTTCTGCTAAAAAAGTATTAGCAGAAACTTTAAAGCAAAGAGCTTTTAAAGAAAAGAAAGTTGTCGATGAAGCAACTAAAATTGCTGAGGCTCTTAAAACATTAGAAATTAAGATTGCATCTAAAGTTGGAACTGGAGATAAATTATTTGGTTCAGTAAACAATATAGATTTAGCAAACGCTTTGCAAAAAGAAGGTCATGAGATTGACAAAAAGTTTATTGCAGTAACTGGAGGAACTGTAAAACGTTTAGGAAAGTATGATGCAGTAATTAGACTTCATAGAGAAGTTACTGTTGATTTACCTTTTGAGGTTGTAGCAGAAGCTTAAAACTCACATCTTAGATTTATAGAAAAAGACTGTTCGAAAGAACAGTCTTTTTTTTTTTATCTATATTTATAGAACTAATTAATTAATCTAAATATAACCAATGAAAAAATCTTTTCTATCAATTCTGTTTTTGCTTTTTGCAATTGCGGGATTTTCACAGGTCACTACATCAAATATTAAAGGTCTAGTTTTAGATGAAAACTCCGATCCTTTACCTGGAGCTAACGTGTTGGCAGTTCATACGCCAACAGGAACTAAGTTTGGTGCCGCTACAAATTTTGATGGTAGATACAATTTACTCAATTTAAGAGTTGGTGGTCCATATACAATAACTATAAGTTATGTAGGTTACAAAGACCAAACATTTAGTGATGTATACCTTACTTTAGGCGAAACCGAAAATATAAATGTTTCTATGGTTACTGATAGTGAGCAACTAGATGCTGTAATTATTACAGCAACTTCTGGCACAAGTACTTTTAGTAATGATAGAACAGGAGCTGAGACAGCAGTTGGCAGACGAGAGTTAACTAGACTTCCCACAATATCTAGGTCAACAAACGATTTTACAAGATTAGAACCAACAGCTAGTGGTGGTTCGTTTGGAGGTAGAAATGATCAGTTCAATAATTTCTCATTAGATGGAGCAATTTTTAATAACCCATTTGGTTTAGATGCTGCACAGCCTGGCGGACAAACAGATTCTTCACCTATATCTATAGATGCAATTGATCAAATTACTGTAACAACAGCACCTTACGATGTTACACAATCTGGTTTTACTGGAGCATCTGTAAATGCAGTAACCAAAAGTGGAACAAATGAGTTTCATGGTACTGTTTATGGTTTTACAAGAAATGAAAGCTTTACAGGAGGAAAAATTAGAGGTGAAGATGTTGTTAAACCTAAGCTAGAACAAAATCAATATGGAGTTAGTATTGGAGGGCCAATTATAAAAAACAAATTATTCTTTTTTGCTAATTTTGAAAAAGATGAACGAACAGATTTAGGAAGTAATGGTTGGGTGCCTAATACAGGAAGTGGTGCAATAAATGAATCTAGAGTATTAGAAACAGATTTAATGGCTGTACAACAAGCGCTTTTAGATATAGGATATAATCCAGGAGCATATAAAGATTTTACATTTGGCTCAGAATCTACAAAAGGGATTATAAAACTAGATTGGAATATTAATGATAATAACAGGCTAGCTGTAATTTATAACTGGTTAGACGCATCAAAAGAAAAACCTGCACATCCAACAGCTATAGGATTTAGAGGTCCAAATGCGAATACATTACAGTTTGAAAATTCTGGTTACGAAATTAATAATAAGCTAAAATCTGTTCAGATAGAATTAAACTCAACCTTATCTAATACAGCATCAAATAAATTACAAATTGGATATACACATTTTGATGATTTTAGAAATCCGTTTTCAACGCCTGGACCATCAATTAATATTACTAAAGATGGGTCAAATTATATCATAGCTGGTCATGAACCTTTTTCTGTGCATAATAAGTTAGACCAGAAAGTATTGCAATTTTCAGATAATTTAAACTTCTATCAAGGAAATCATACCTATACTGTTGGCTTTTCATTTGAAAAATTTCAATTTGATAACTCTTTTAATTTAACAGCTTATGGTTTTGACCTTTTTGGTGGTGTAGATATCGCTGATTTTAATGCTAATGATTATGTAGGCACATTTGCTAACGCACAAAATGTATTTAATGCTAATAATGCAGTTCCTCCTGGAACTCCAGGCGGTTGGACATTAGCCGAAACTAATGTAGGTCAGTTATCATTTTACATTCAGGATGAATGGAACGTAAACGAAAAGTTTAAGTTAACCTATGGTTTGCGTTTTGATAAACCTTTATTTTTCGATTCTGCAGAGAAAGCTCAAGAAGTTATTGATAGAGGCGTAGTTGTACCAGATATTCCTTATGTAAATCCTAATACTGGAGAAACAGTATTAATAGATAATACAAATATGCCAAGTAATGATTGGTTAATATCTCCTAGAGTAGGATTTAATTATGATGTAAGAGGTGACAAAACATTTCAACTTCGAGGAGGTTCTGGGTTATTTACAGGGCGTTTCCCTTTTGTTTGGTTAGGAAACCAAATTGCTAATCCAGATGTATTTTTCTTACAAGCAGTAGATCCTGATTATAAGTTTCCTCAAGTATGGCGAACTAATTTAGGTGTAGATTATAAACTTGAAAATGGTGTTATTTTAACAGGTGATTTAGCGTATACTAAAGATATTAATGGTGCTCACGTACAAAATTGGGGATTAACAGAACCTTCAGGAACTTTAGGTGGAGTTGATAATAGACCAATTTATTTAGCAAGTGACCTTATTAATAATGCTTACGTATTTACAAATTCTGATAAAGGACGAACTATTAACGCCGTTATTAAAGCGCAAAAGAACTTTGATAATGGGTTATTTACGAGTTTAGCATATAGTTATTTAAACTCAAAAGATGTAAACTCTATTGAGGCAGAAATTACTAGTGATGCTTTTGCGGGTAATCCAATTTCTGGTAATGTAAATGATGACGTGTTATCATACTCTAAGTATGGTGATACACATAGAGTTGTTGGTGTTGCTAGCAAAAGATGGGTCTATGGTAATGATAAGTGGTCAACCACTATTTCAGGCTTTTTTGAATATGCTCAAGGTGGACGTTTTAATTATACTTATGGTGGAGATATTAATGGTGATGGTTCTGGTATTAACGACTTATTATATATTCCTACAACTAGTGAAGTACAACAAATGAATTTTGCTGCACCAGGACAAGCTGAAGCTTTTGAAGCTTATATACAACAAGATGATTATTTAAGTGATAACAGAGGAAGCTATGCTGAACGTTATGGTGCAAAAGCACCATGGAGAAGTCGTTGGGATGTTAAGCTACTACAAGATTATAAAATTAAAGTAGGTGAAGATAAATACAACACCATTCAGTTTAGTGTAGATATTCTTAACTTAGGTAACTTACTTAATAGTGATTGGGGTGTTGTACAACAACCAAATAGTGTACAACCAATTGGTATAGATAGTATAGATGCTAACAATGTACCAACATATACATTTAATCCAGACTTAATAGAAACATTTAATTATGATACAAGTCTTGCATCACGTTGGCAAGCACAATTTGGATTACGTTATATTTTCTAAGAAAATTAACTTATAATAAGTAAATTTGCGCTCTTAATTTTAAGAGCGCATTTTTTATTATTATAATATGAAATATACTAGACTTACAAAGGAACAGTTTGAAGAGTTACACCAAGAATTTATTAATTTTTTGGCTACGCAATCTATCACAGCAGAAGAATGGAAGGCTATTAAAGAAGATAAACCAGAAGTAGCAGAGCAAGAACTAGATGTGTTTAGCGATTTGGTTTGGGAAGGTGTTTTAACAAAGGTTAATTATATCGAGCATATATCGTCACAGCAAATGCATTTATTTCATTTAACAGAGCAATCAATGCGGTTAATTGCTTTAAAAATAACTAATACTGCTATAGATTTAACCACAAAAGAAGGTTTTGAATGGTTTAGAACTAATTTGTTGTCTGATGAGGTAGAGTTTTATACATCTAAAAAAGAATATTCAGACGATAAAGCATTAGATAAGTTTAAACTTATTCAACAAGGTGGCGTGATTACTAAAGGTGATTTATATAAATACTTCGAGACCTTAGTGAGTAAATAATAACTTTATTGAGTTATTTGGTTTTTATGAGTATTCATAAAGTGTAATAAAGCAAAAAAAATACGTCATTCTGAACTTGATTCAGAATCTCATAAGGTTGAAAACCAACATTATAAGGTGTGGTCCTGAAATAAATTCAGGGTGACAAATTGTAAATATGACAGAAAAAGACAGTCAAATTATTTTTTAATAAGATGTAATTGCCAGTAAAAATTATAATATTTTTACAATTCTTAAAAATGTCACACTGAGCGCAGTAGAAGTGTTTTTTTAAGAAACTCATTAATTCTAAATTAGTAATAACTAAATTTGATTTCCACTGTTGTGGATAACAACTATGGCACAAAAACCAAGCATACCAAAAGGAACCAGAGATTTTAATCCAGAACAAGTTGCTAAACGTAATTATATTTTTAATACGATTAGAGGGCAATTTGAACGTTTTGGATTTCAACCTATTGAAACACCTAGTTTTGAAAACTCTGAAACCTTGATGGGAAAGTATGGAGATGAAGGCGATCGTTTAATTTTTAAAATATTGAATTCTGGTGATTATTTAAACCCTAATAAAGGAGCTATAAGTGATGCAGATTATGGTGATAGAGATAGTAAAAAATTATCTAAATTTATATCAGAAAAAGCATTGCGTTACGATTTAACTGTACCGTTTGCACGTTACGTTGTGCAACACCAAAACGAGATAGAATTCCCGTTTAAACGTTATCAAATTCAACCCGTTTGGAGAGCAGATAGACCGCAAAAAGGACGTTTTAGAGAATTTTATCAGTGTGATGCAGATGTTGTAGGAAGTAGGTCGCTTTGGCAAGAAGTAGAGTTTGTACAATTGTATGATGCTGTTTTTTCGGCTTTAAAGTTAGAAGGTGTTACTATAAAAATTAACAACAGAAAAATTTTATCTGGTATAGCAGAAGTTATTGGTGCACAAGACAAACTCATAGATTTTACAGTTGCATTAGATAAATTAGATAAAATAGGCGAGGAGAAGGTAAAAGAAGAAATGCTTGACATAGGTATTTCACAATCTGAAATTGAAAAATTACAGCCTTTGTTTAACCTTTCAGGATCTTTTGAGTCTCAAATAGAAAGTTTAAAAACAATTTTGTCTTCATCTGAAGAAGGTAAAAAAGGAATTGAAGAATTAGAGTTTATAGATAAAGGCATTTCAGAATTAGCTTTGCAAACCGCCAAATTAGAATTAGATGTTACCCTTGCAAGAGGATTAAACTATTACACAGGAGCAATTTATGAAGTTGCTGCTCCAAAAAACGTAAAAATGGGCTCCATTGGTGGCGGCGGTCGTTATGATGACCTTACGGGTATTTTTGGACTTAAAGATGTAAGTGGTGTTGGCATAAGTTTTGGTTTGGATCGCATCTATTTGGTTCTTGAAGAACTTGATTTGTTTCCTAAAACCATAACAAATACTGTTGAGGCTCTTTTTATTAATTTTGGTGATACTGAAGCACTTTTTTGTTTAAAAGCGGTTAAAGCTCTTAGAAATAATAATGTAAGTGCAGAGCTATATCCTAATAGTGCAAAAATGAAAAAGCAAATGAATTACGCAAATAAGCGTCATATTCCTTTTGTGATATTAGTTGGTGAGTCTGAAGTGAATTTAAACACATATACATTAAAAAACATGACTTCTGGTGAGCAGCAAAGCCTATCATTAGAACAGCTTATAGCTGCATTAAAATAAAATGCACAGATACTTTTTTTCCAGACGTATAATCTGAGCGTCATTCCGAATTTATTTCGGAATCTCATCATTCAATAAATTAAGCATTTGTAATGAGAACTTGAAATGAGTTAAGGTTGACATAAGTTTATAACTTATTATGAACAGTTAAAAAATAAAAAGTCCCAAATCAAATTCGGGACTTTTATAGTTAAGAGTTAAGATAAGTTATTTCACTAATACTTTTTTAGATACTGAACCGCTTACAGTATGTATTTTAATAATATAAGTTCCTGTGCTTAAGTTCTTAACTTTATATTCAGAATAGTCCAGTTCTGAAATATCGTCAATAGTTGCAATAGATTGTCCTGCTATATTAAACAACTCTAAATATTTTATGTCTTTATTTGTTGGGTTTAATAAAACAATGCTTTCTATTTCATTAGAGTAGTATATCTCTAAGTTGTTTAGTTCGTTTTCTTCAAGGCTTAAAGCGTCGTCTTCAAAAAATGTTATTTCAAACTTATCTAAATATTCACCAGCTGGTAATGAGAATTCAAAATCACTAGTTCTTAAATTGTGATATGTGTTATTCTCAATATCATGTACAAGAATTTTTAAATTATTTGGCACATTTTCTAAGGCATCTATAGTAATTGTATTTAATCCACTTGTATTGGTCTTAATACCTAAAGGATATACGGTTTGTCCTCCAATTTCATTACTACCTTGAATAATATGTTTTTCACCATTAATTAGCCAATATAAATCATCAGTTTGTTCTTCGTTTAGTTTACCATCATAACCCCAATCTATGTCTGTTGTGGCATTATTATCTATGGTTAATAATAATTGCCTTCTTAAAGTATTAACAGAGTTAAAACCGATTCTAATTTTTGGTCTATTGTCTGAGTTAGTTGCAGATTGATTTGAGTTATTTCCGCTTCCGCTTCTAAGGAAAACAGAAGAACCACTTAATGAAGCTGCCTCTTTTTGGAATACACGTTGTCCGTTATTAAAATTAATTTTTCCTCCAGTTCCTTCACCAACAACAAAGAATCCTTGTCCTACAGGAATATATCTGCCTGGAGTTTTAGAAGGCGCTCCACCTGTTGCAACATCAGGATGTGTTGTTCCTTGATGAGCAGCTGGTGCACCTCCAGATAAGTTGTAAGTTGCATAACCACCTTGGTACTCTCCATAGATATGACTTCCGCCACCCCAATGTTCCCAGAAGTAGAGTGTTCCGTCGGTTATTGGGTTTGTTTCTGGGTGATCAGGATCATCATAGTTAATTATAGGTCCATTATCTAAAATAAACTGTACTGCATCAATAGCTGAAGGATATGGGTTACCGACTAAATAATCACTATTAGGGCCTAAGTCTAAATCTTTTATATCACCATTAGTACCAATATTTCCATTATTTGGTTTTCCATTAAAAACATAGTTTTGATCAGTTAGTATAGATCCTGAGCCTGGTCCTTTCATTGTATATCCTTGACCAGGATATAAAGATCCTGTACTACGTACATGTTGCCATGCTGAATACTCGCCATTTGGTTGATTTGCAAATTTCCAAATCCAATAATCTGCAACTGTTAAAGGAGCAGCAGTACCATTATACCCAGATGTATTGTAACTTAAATTTGTTATAACGTTTGCTAAGGTATAACTATTGTTGTTTGATAATGTGTTAGAAATACCTACAGGTGACGCCCAATAATTATAGGTATATGTGTCTGCTGTGCCTTGTTGATCTCTCTCCAGGGTACCAGAACTGTTAACATCTAAATCACTACCAATAGTTTGAATTAATTGAGATTCTCCTTCTAAATCAATATCACCATCTAAATCTAAGTAGTGCGTTACTGTTAATCCATTTCCTGTAAATGTACTTGTCGTTCTGTCTGTAACACCATCAACTGTTAGTGTGCCACTATATGCAGGCTCATCTTTTTCTGGGTCTACTGCATCTGTATATGATGATGTATCTTGAATTAATAAGCCTAAGACTGTTCTGTTTTCAGCATTCGCAATTGGTAATGTGCTATTACTCATGTTTATATCATGACCAATGTTAATAATATTCCAGTCTACAGTAATGTCTGTATCTACTATAGAGGCAGAGCCAGGAATAGTTTGTTCAGATCCATTTTTCCATGTAGCTGCTGTGTCCCAGCTAGTTCCATTTTGTGTAGTTTGATATGGTAATGGGGCAGTTTGTCTATCTACAGTTCTTAAGTTTCTTAAAGCGCCTTGGTTTCCTTTACCTGACTCATCTTTAGTATTTGTATATGTGTATGTAGACATTGGATAATAACCAATTAAATCATCCCAAGGAATGGAGTTTATATGATTTTTAGTAATTGAGTTTGGTAAAACTGTACCTCTTACTTTTGGTATTGTTTCAGAGTTTTGTTCAATTTCTTGATTCATTATTAAACGTAATTGGTCTACACTAAGTGCACGATCCCAAACACGTACTTCGTCAATATTACCTTTAAAATAAGCCGTAGGATTACCTTTACCAGCTGCTCCTATGTAAAAGGATTCGTTAGTTGCAGTTGGATTAGACATAGATGTTTCTTCTTCATCAAAAACACCATCAATATATAATCGAGCAGTACCACCACTATAAATAATAGCTACTTGATGCCATTGATCTACAGGTATTGGTGTTTTAGAGGTAATGAGGTCTGAACCACCATTCCAATGCATTTCTATATGGCCTGTAAGGTTAACTTTTAAATCATATCCTGTTGTGTATATAGTATTTCTTTTTGATAAAATGGATGTGTTTTCTGAACCAGATTCTCTTTTAATCCAGGCAGATACAGTAAACTCTGATGGGTTTAAGTCTAAGGCATCCTCCATATCAATATAATCTGAAGTTGTAGCTGGTAAAATTGGAGCACCACTAAAATATATAGATCGTTTATACTCTCTTTCTGGAGCCCATCCAAATGTTATGTATTTTGTACCATCAAAATCGTAATCTGTTTTTACTATAGCTTCACCTAATTCATTGGTGTCTGTGGTCATAATTCTATAGTCAGCTGTAGGATCAAAATTTGGCGTGTCAGAAATGAACATTAAATACACTCCGTTAGGTGGAGCAGCTGTTCTTACGGCGTTTTCTAATATAGCGACTTCAACTGTAGGAATATCGTCTGTTAAAGGGTTTTTAACGTTTTCGACAACCTTCCATGTTCTTGGTATACCGTTAAACTCGACCCAAGATCCATCTGTATGGCTTCCCAACCTTGTTGGTATTGCTGGTGTAATGTTTGCGCTCATATTAATCTCAACATTTATAGGAGCGTTATCTAAGTCTACACCATCATTTCCCCATATTAAAAATTCTTTATCTTCTAAAGCAGTACTAGGATTTAAATTATTGGTGTCATAAATACTAGATATTCCCATAGTAAGTACACCTTGCCCTCTAGTGCCTTCACTAACATCTATAGCATTGTTAACACTACGTGATTGTTTTTGTAGTAAATCTGAAGCATCATCACGCCCAATACCGGCAATATCATGATTAAAAACATCTTCAGCAGGTGTACCCGTATTTACATCCCAAATAACCGTACCATCACTATTTACATAATCTTGAGAGGTTCCATTTGTGCCTAGTGTAATACCATATTTAATAGCTAAATACGATTGAATTCTATTGCGTTCTTGTGTTAAATTGGCGTCGTCTTTTCTTGCCGAGTAAGTTATAATTTCTGCTATTCGAGCATCAGTACTACCTCGCCAACCTTCACTACGGCCTATCCAATATTTTTCGTCAGAAATAGTTCCAAAAGCACCAATATCAGACGTGTTGTTTACTATGTTGTTTGCATTATAATGTAATTCTTGAGTCGTTGCTGTAGTATTGTTATTATGTCGTGCATTTATAATCCCTACGTTATCATAAGTATGTGACCCACCATTTTGTGAGACACCAAACCCATCATCTACACCATTAGACATAGCATAGGCGTAGCATACTACTTCGCCACTAAAACGTTGCGAGTATGCTCCAAAACCAATACCTGAACCATCATTCTCTTGAGTTGATGTATCGTGATCTGAGCAAAATAAATCCATACTACCAAAGCTAGAGTTAATAGTTCTATTTGGTATTACTACCATAAAAATATCATTAGTGTAATAACCAGATGTGCCTTCTAAATATTGTTGTGGCATTTCAGTATAATCAAAACTGTTTTCGAACTCATCCGATAGATTATCAAAGTCAACAACAGGGTTAAAGTTTACATTTTGCGTTGCGCTATCATAATAGGTTGGTTCTTGCCCAGCAGTATTTACTGTAGCATCTGCACCACGCCCTTGATCTGCCCATAAACTTACAGATTGTCCACTTGTATAACTTAAACCATCTGTGCCTTTAAGCCAAAGCGCTAAATCTGATGTCACACCACCTGGTCCTTCTGTAAGAGGGACAACTCCTGTACCTTGTATGGTAAATGTATATGGGTTTTCACCTCCTGTTGTATCTCCATTTACTATTGATATTATCGCGCTTCTAGTACCATTGGCAGTTGGGTCAAAATCTACTACAAAATTAGAGCTTGAGCCAGCAGCTATAGATGCTGCAGGAAATGTAGAGACTGAAAAATCTAAGGGGTTAGCACCTCCAAAGCTTATTGCTCCTACAGTAAGTGGTAGCGTTCCTGTATTTTGTATTGTAAATGTATGTGAAATTGGAGTGCCCGAACCTGTACTTCCATAAAGCGTATTGTCTCCAGATATAGGTGTTGCATCTCCACTAAAAATAGTATTTGTTAAACCTGTAATGTTTATTTCTGGTTGAGGTGTTGTTGAAGCTGTTAATGATATATCATCAATACAGATATCACTTCTATAATTTGGGCCTGTAAGCCCTCTAAAGCGTATCATTATTGTTTGCCCTAAATATGCACTAAGGTCTATGTTTACCAAATTCCAAGCTTGAGTATGAGAAGTTTGTACTCTGCCAATTTGAGACCAAAGTATTGTAGGATAGGATAATCCATTGTTTGTACTGACTTCAACAAATAAATCACCCATACCTGGAACTTGATTTGCGTACATATGGTAATAAAATGAGAATTGAGCTGTAACAGCTCCTGTTAAATCAAAACATGGGCTTTCTAAATTTGCTGTATTACCATAATTACCTGAAGCTTCAGTATATAAATAATAAGAACCACCGTTTGCGCCTGGGTCAGGTCCTGTATTAGGAGACCCTGTTAGACCACTTAATCTTGACCAATTAAAATTATCGCCAGTATCTTGTGTCCAAGCTCCAAGTCCAGACTCAAAGCCTTCGTTGTATGGAAATGAACTTATAGGTGTTGAAGAGCATGTGCCAGAACAACCACCTGAGACGTTAAAATATACTGGAGCACTACCAGATGAACTTGCTGAATCTCCATTTTGATTAATTACATTAGTTCCAGCAGATGTAATAGTTATGTTATCTGCTCCATCCCATCCATCATCAGCAGTATCATACATTATAAAATAATAATTATTAGCATCTGCGATACAACCTAAAGAGACAGTAGTTGAATAACTATTGTTTGTGCCTCCAGTGTATCCATTGTCTATTGTGCTAATTAATGTCCCAATAGGATCATATATTTCTACTCTGTTTTCAGATGAATATGCTGGCCAAGTTACAGATACTTCTACGTATGAAGTTTGTGAGAAGGCTAAATTTGTTATTAAAAGTAGGCTACATATAGCAACATACTTTCTAAATGAAAGTGTAAAAGTTTTCATAAGCGGTTAAATTATAGTTTGGGACTAATTTAATTTATGTGTCAAATGTAAATCACAACTCTATGAAATGCAAATAAAATCGACGAAATGCATTATTTATTTTTAACTTATTGACTTTTAAGTAAATAAAAAAGGCTAAAATCATTAGATTTTAGCCTTTTTTGAGGTTAGTAATGTTTTATTGCTTAATTAATCGTTTAACAACTGTGTTAGTTTGCTCATTGTCAGTGATTTTTACAAAGTAAGTTCCGGTTGACAGTTTGTCTAAACTATTAAGTCTATAAATTCCGTTTTGAGAATTTAAGTTGTTCATGTTTACTATTATACGTCCACTAACATCTAATAATTGAACAGAAATACTATTACTAGTATATTGACTAGGAAGTTTTATGTTTATAGAGTTACTAAATGGGTTTGGATACACGCTAGCATCACTCAATTGATTAGTATCAGTAAGACTTAAAGTATCATCAACAGTTACAATGACTTCTTTTCTAGCACTTTTGATGCTTTCAATTTTCCAGTCATAAAAGAAATAGTAATATGCTGGATTGCCAATATTATTGTCTGTAATTGAAATAGCTCCGTTAGTATATGGATAACTAGCTCCTGAATTGTTTCTGTACATTTTAAAGCCAACAGACATTTCTGCACTAGCTAATCTCATATCAGTTCCTACAGGAATAAAGAAATCTAAATCTATTTGTTGAACACCAGCAGATTCTACTAGTATAACTCTAGAGTCCATCATATTACCAGAGCTATCTTGTAATTGAACTTCAATTTCTCCAGGCTGCTCAGCATTAATAGTTACTTGCGTAAGCTTTACAGCTTCAGTTGCACTAAATACTAAGTAACGATCAGTTGTTCCACCTCCAAAAAAGCCACCATTTGATGTGCTTTCTGTTGACCCTACATTAGGCATAGCGATTACATCTTCTACAAAGTAAGATGTTGTTGTTGTTAAAATGGGTGTATTGTATGACGTACCAGTAGCTAGTGGAGATGCATCATTTACGTTTTGATACCAATTTATTACGCCAGTACCAGATGCGGATAAAGCAGCACTTTCATTTTCGCCTATTGTTACATTACTAGCTGTTGGTAAAGCAGTAGTAGCTACCATAGTTACGTTTTGTACTGTTTTAGTATCATCTGTAACAGTAACGCTTATATTTTGTGTTGCATAACCAGGTGCTTCAAAAGTGACAGTGTAAGTACCGCCTTCAATTAATCTATAGTAATCTCCAAAGTCTGCATTAGAGAATACATATGAGTTTAGTTCATCGTGACCAGCTATAGATATTTTTGCAGCAATAGGGTTTCCAGACTCATCGGTTATAGTGCCTTGAAAACCATAATGAACTTGCTTGATATAATCTAAAAAGGCTTGTTTATTATAGTTCCAGTGATTTGGTAATTGAGAACCACTTACTTTTTTATTATCAGAAATCTCTACAGTAACTTCTTTAGAATGTCTAAAATAGTTCATATAATCTTGACGACCTCCATATACGACGTACCATATTGACCCTTGAGTTACACCAGGGCTTGCAGGGTTTTCTGGAGAATCATATTCGATATTAAAATAATTGCTTGGAGCAGATGTTGCTCTAATATTATCGACCCATTCTTGACAAATGTGCTCATAATAATTATGATCGGCATGTTTATCGTATGTATTGTCATAAGGGTAGTTCATAACTTCTGTACCACCATGAAAGTTAGCCGATAAAACAATATTATGAGATTCTTCAAAGTTCATGAATGCTAAAGTTTCTGGCTCGTAAACATCATTTACTTCACTGTAATGTAATCTACTACTAGTGTTAGTGCCTGGCACAAAATTTATTCTGCCAACTTCTTGGTTGTCTGGATAGTTTCTGTTTAAGTCTTGACCATTAGCGTTGGCTCTTGTTGGAGAATCAGTTAAGTTGCTATTTCCCCCATCATAAGCACCATCAGGATTTGCTAATGGGTTTATGTATAGAACTGTTGAGTTTATTATGTTGTCAACCTCTGTATCAGAACCATAATTGGTTAGTAGGTAGTCAATTAAACGAATCATTAATGGAAATCCGGTTAACTCATCACCGTGCATAGAAGAGGTATACATAAATTCTGGTTCAGCTTCATTAGTAGAAACATTGTCGGAAATTTTTAGCATTAGTAACGCTCTACCGTTTACTGTAGTTCCAATAGTTTCTAACGTGCAAATAGAAGGATACGTTGTAGCATAATAGTTCATTTTTGCTACATAATCAGAATATGATGGGTAAGCATCCCAAGTTGTATCCCAAGCAAGTGTATCATATTCAGGGTCACTATACTCTACCTCATTATCACTTTGGTTAACTACATATGGTAAACCATATGATAAAAAACGTTCAAAAGTTTCTGAGTTACCATATGCTTCAATTTCTAAAGTTTCTCTATTTACTTTATGTCCTAAAGGTAAAAAGCTTGATATTTCTTGAACTTGCGCTTCGTTATTTGCTGTAAATACAAAGCAAACTTCTCCTTTTGCCTCAATATATTGTTGAGCTTTTTGAAGATTTGTTGATTGTGAATGAATGCTAAATGATGTAAGTATTAGCACTACAAACATAAGTGTAATTTTTTTCATTAGATTTTGGGGTTTAATGGATTTGTTAAAAAATTTCGTGGCTAATATATTACTTTATTTTTAAAAACATCTACGAAATGCAAAAAAAATCGACGAAAAGCAATATTCAAATTTCGATTTTAATGTAATATGTTGATAAGTAAGGGTTTGCAATTTATATAAAAAAGGGGCTAAATTATTTTTAGTCCTTTTAAATTATTGTAGTGAGAACGAGATTTTTGATGATTTTCTTTAGGTCGCCATGACAATAGCAAAAGTCTATAACGCAAAACGCTGCTTTGTTTTTTTTGTATATATGTATTTAAGCAAGCTTTAGTAAAGCACAAAAAAAGTCTAGTGCTATTACACTAGACTTTTACTACTGTAGCGAGAACGAGATTTGAACTCGTGACCTCCGGGTTATGAATCCGACGCTCTAACCAACTGAGCTACCTCGCCATTTTAATTCGGCTGCAAATATAAAAACAAAATTACTGACAACAAACATTAAATGCTTAAATTATTTTTAAGAAATTAGTTTTTAAAGTCAACAATTAATGTATATATTGAACGCATAATATAAAAACGCTTTATGGACGAAAAGATTAAGTTTGAAATGGAGTTCCCAATACACGCTTCACCACAACTTTTATTTCAATATATATCAACACCATCTGGTTTATCTGAGTGGTTTGCTGATAATGTTAACTCTAGAGGAGAAAACTTTACTTTTATTTGGGATGATAGTGAAGAAAAGGCTAAGTTACTTAGTAAAAAAAGTGGCGAGCGTATAAAATTTAGATGGCTAACAGATGAAGAGGAAGGTGCTTCTTATTTTTTTGAAATTAGAATACAGGTTGATGAGATTACCAAAGATGTTTCGATTATTGTTACAGATTTTGCTGATGATGAAGATGAAGTAGAAGAAGCTAAAATGCTTTGGGATAATCAAATTTCTGATTTGAAACAAGTTTTAGGTTCAGCTTAAAGATACAACTAATATAGATTATATTTGTCTCGATTTTTAATCGAGACTTTTTTTATGGTTAATTATAATGGTACATTATTAGAAGATAAAAATTTTATTTCTTCAGAAAATAGAGGGTATAAGTTTGGTGATGCTCTTTTTGAAACATTAAAAGTTGTTAATGGTAAAATTTTATTTTGGGAGGATCATTACTTTAGGTTGATGGCTTCTATGAGAATTTTACGAATGGAAATTCCTATGCAATTTACCATGGAGTTTTTAGAGGCTGAAATTCTAAAAACGATTGAAGCTAATAGTCTTATTAATCATACAGCTCGCGTTAGGTTTAATGTTGATAGAGGAGAAGGCGGTAAGTATTTACCAAATAGTAAAGCGACTAGTTATAATATTATAGCAGAAAATTTGACATCAAGTATTTATTCATTACCAAATACTACAGATTATATAATTGATTTATATAAAGATTATTTTGTAACTCCAGGATTATTATCTACACTAAAGACCAATAATAAAGTTATAAATGTATTAGGAAGTATTTATGCAAAAGAAAATAATTTGAATAATTGTTTATTGCTTAATACTAATAAAAATATTGTTGAAGCACTTAATGGAAACCTTTTTTTAGTAAAAGATGCTGTTATAAAAACACCTCCATTAACAGATGGATGCTTAAATGGTATTATGAGAAAACAGGTTATAAATGCTATTAAAGATATTGAAGGTTTAGAATTTCAAGAAATATCAATTTCTCCTTTTGAGCTACAAAAAGCAGATGAGTTATTTACAACCAATGTAATTTTAGGATTACAACCCATATCTAAATTTAGAAAGAAGCATTATAAAGCAGTGGTTAGTAAATTAATATTGCAAAAAGTAAATACAAAGTTAAGACTATCTTAATTATAACTTGGGTTTTCTGGGGCATTAGACCAAAGCGAATACTCACCACCTAATTCTAACATTTTTTGTTTCCAGAATGATTGGCAACATTTCTCGATAAGCTCATTTTTATAAATGTTTTCTGAAATTATCCATGCGTTAGACGATAATTCGTTCTCTAATTGTTTTGGTTCCCACCCAGAATAGCCTAAGAAAAAACGAATGTCTGAACATTCTATTTCCTTATCATTTATAAGTTTTAGAACAATATCAAAATCGCCTCCCCAAAATATGCCGTGAGAAATCTCAATACTTTCAGGTATTAAATGTGGTATTTTATGTATAAAGTATAGATTATCCTGTTCTACAGGACCTCCATTAAATACCTTAAAATCTACATTGGTTTCAGGTATTAAATCTTTTAAAGTATACTCTAAAGGTTTATTAAGTATAAAACCTATTGAGCCCTCAATATTGTAGTCTGCTAATAAAATTACAGACCTATTAAAAGACAAATCACCAATAATTGATGGTTCGGCAATTAATAAATTTCCTTTTTTGGGCTTTTCAATAATCATACTTGTAATGATTTGATATTAAAACTAAAACATATTTTATTAATAAGCAATAAATTTGCTGACTAATACATCTTTATAAATAAAAAAAGCTCACTTATTTAAGTGAGCTTTTTAATATTTTGAAAAATATAATTAGTTAACAGCGTTACCTAAATCAGATCCAGCTTTAAACTTTACTACGTTTTTTGCTTTGATTTGTATAGTTTTACCTGTTTGAGGGTTTCTTCCTTCTCTTGCAGCTCTTCTAGAAACTGACCAAGATCCAAATCCTACTAAAGAAACTCTGTTTCCTTTTTGTAAAGATCCTTCGATATCAATTAGTAATGAATCTAATGCTTTTTTTGCAGCCGCTTTAGTAATTCCAGCATTTTCTGCCATTCCATTGATTAAATCTGTTTTGTTCATAAAATTTGTATTTAAAATTATTAAAAAAATAGTTGGGTTAAACGTTATTGTTAAATCCGTCTACAAATTTATACGGAATATCCATTCGTGCAAGTAATAGCAAGGGAAATACGATTATTTGTTAATAACTTTAGACATTTGTTAATAAACGTAGTGCATTTTGTCGATGTTTTTATAATATCAATGATAATAAGGGTTTAGAGCATTTTTGCATCGCTATTAAAATTATAACCGTTCAATAATGATTTTGTATCCATTTTTCGTTTTCCAGGAAGCTGAATTGTTTTAATATTTATGTAACCTTCTTTAACTGCGACTTTTATATCATTTTTATCAAAAACTAATTGCCCAATAGAATGAGAATGACAAACTTCTTCTTTTTCTATATCAAATATTTTTATAGATAAAGTCTCATCTTTATTATTTAAATAGCACCAAGCAGATGGAAAAGGGTTTAAACCTCTTATTTTATTATATATATGGTGTAACGGTTCATTCCAATCAATCTTGCAATTGTCTTTATTAAGTTTGTAGGCAGTTTTTATATTTTCATTTTTTGGTTGTACAGTTGCTTTGGCTTCATTATTTTCAATTAAAGAAACAGTATCTAATACGAGGTGGCTTCCTAAAACCATTAATTTATCATGAAGACTGCCAACAGTTTCATTTGTTTCAATATCAATTTCTCTACTATCAATAATAGCTCCTGTATCAATCTTTTCGTCAATAAAAAATGTGGTTGCACCAGTTTTGGTTTCGCCATTAATTATTGCCCAATGTATTGGAGCTGCTCCTCTGTAGTTTGGTAATAAGGATGCATGCAGGTTAAATGTACCATATTTTGGCATTTTCCAAACAGCTTCTGGTAACATCCTAAAGGCAACTATAATTTGTAAATTAGCATTAAGGCTTTGCAGTTCTTCTAGAAAAGCGTCATTTTTTAAGTTTGTTGGTTGTAGTATATTAAGCTTTTGAGTTAAAGCATATTTTTTTACTGCAGATTCATTTAATTTACGACCTCTTCCTGCAGGTTTGTCTGGAGCTGTAATAACTCCAACAATATTATAGTCTGATTCTATAAGTGTTTTGAGTGTTTCTACTGCAAAATCTGGTGTTCCCATGAAAACTATTCGTAATTTATTTTTCATTTAAATATGTTTTAGTTTATAGGTATTGGCAAAAGTAATCTCTATTATTTGATGCTCAATCATTAGTTGTAGTACTTTTAAAACTTCTGCCTCATTATAATTTAATTGTTCTACTAGTTCTCTTGAGTTAAGTTGCGCTTTTTCTAGAGCGAATACTATATTGTTTTCTATTGTTTTTAGATTAACTGTTTTAGTTGTGTTTTCTTTATCTCTACAAACGGAACATTTACCACAATTAGCCTTAAAATCTTCCCCAAAGTAATTTAAAAGTTGAATATTTTTGCAAGTAGTATTGTTATTTATATAATTGATTACAGCTTTTATTTGTTCTTTTTTAAGGTTGAGTTGCTGTTCTACAACAGAGGCTATTCTGTTAATTGTTTTTTCATCTTCTCTTGGTTGTAAAAATGTAATCTCTGAGTCTGTGTTAGAAAAATGAAACTCTATTATATTATCCTTTTTAAGTTGTTGTAAAGTGCTTAAAACAATATTTTCTGTTGTTGAAGCCTTAGTTGCAATTAATGTTAGGTTTATTTTTAATTGATGCTCAAAAATACCGCCATAAGTTCTTAAGATTGATTTTACTATTATTTCAAACTGCTTATTATTTTCTATATAGTTTAATAGAGTATTATTTGAAACTATAAACTGTAATTTGGTTTGATAGTTAAATTGTTGTGACAATTTTATAATACTATTTCTATCTAAAGTTTGTAAGGCCTTAAATGCTTTTGTGGTATTAAACTCATAAACTTTGCAAAAATCATTAAAATAAAACTGATGTGTTGATGAAACACCTTCTCCATATGAGATTTGAAAATAGTTGCAGAGTTTTCTGTAAACTAATTTTATAAAATCTATAGAAGGCAGTGTGTTTAAAAACTGATTTTTTAAGCGTGATTCGTCTGCGTTGTTTTTTAATAAAATTGCATAAGCCTTGCTGTTATTTCTACCAGCTCTGCCAGCTTCTTGATAATAGCTTTCTAAGCTTTCGGGTAAATTAATATGAATTATAGTCTCTACATCTGGTTTGTCAATTCCCATGCCAAAGGCATTTGTAGCAACCATTATTTTTTTCTGGTTGTTAGTCCATTGGTATAAACGGTCTTGTTTTTCTTTTGTATTAATTCCGCCATGAAAAAAAGTAGAAGAGAATCCTTTAGCTTCAAGATAGTTGTGTATTTCAATAGTGGCTTTTCTACTTCTAACGTAGATAATAGAAGCACCTTTATATGTTTTGAGTATTTGCTCTATTTTGTAATTTTTGTCTTCAGTACTTAGAACATGATATGCAATATTGGGTCTATTAAAGGATGCTTTAAACAGTTTTGGCGCAATAAAATCTAATTCTTTTATAACTTCTTCTACAACTATAGGCTTAGCAGTTGCTGTAAGTGCTATAACATTTGTGGTTGGATGTAACTGACGTAATATTGTAATGTTTTTGTATGCTGGTCTAAAATCATTTCCCCATTGACTTATACAATGCGCTTCGTCAACAGCTATAAGGTTTACATTCATTTGTTTTATGCGCTGTTGTACAATATCCTGCTGTAAACGTTCTGGAGAAAGGTATAAAAATTTGTAGTTACCGTAAATACAATTGTCTAAAAGCGAATCTAGTTCTGTATAAGAGATACCACTTGTAATTGCCATAGCCTTTATGCCCTTTTGCTGTAGTTGGGTTACTTGATCTTTCATTAAAGCAACTAAAGGTGAAACAACAATACAAATGCCTTCTTTTATAAGCGCAGGAATCTGAAAACAAATAGATTTTCCGCCTCCAGTTGGCAGTAAAGCAAAAGTATCTTCGTTATCTAAAACGGCATTTATAATATCTTCTTGTAAAGGTCTAAAAGAAGTATGGTTCCAATAACGCTCTAATATTTCAATAGGATGTGACATCACTATAAATTTAAAGCATCTAAAATAAAGTCGGCTCTATTTTCAATACTTCCAAACGGAACATCAATAAGGTTATAGTTATATGTTTTGTAAGTTTTTAGCAAATTTTCATGAATTTCAACAGCTTGGTCAAAATTTTCGTAGCGTTCACTATCACTTATAAATATTTCTTGCCAAGGTGCTAATACAAAAACTTGGTCATAAATATGTGCTTTGCAAACTTCAATAAAATGACTTGGATAATCACTCTTAACATAATCCATATATGCTAATACATCAGGTAAACCACGATCTAAAAATGCAAATTCATTTTCAATTTTTTCAGCATCATGAAATTGCTGTGTACGAGCTTTTAAAAGCATTTCGCTAAACAAAAGCGGTTCAGTTAAAAATAACTGTTCTATACCTTTTTTTCTAGCATCTAAGGTTACTTGTCTCGACACTTCATCAAAACAAACAAATGCTCTTTTTTTAAGTTCATTTATAATAGAAGATTTTCCAGTTCCTGGTCCACCAGTAATTACAATTTTTTTAGTATTCAATTTGGCAAGATTTTGGCTGTAAAATTCGGAATTAAATTCATTAATAAAAAATGTAAAGTAAAATGTATCTTTACGGTTAATAAAAGTAACAATGAGTAAACAACAAAACCCCGAAGAATTTTATAATAAATTAAGAACACAATTATTTGAAACGGCTAGCTGGCCGTCAGAATATTTATACAAATTTATAGTACCAACAGATGTAGAAAAGATTACAAAAATTGAATCACTATTTAATAATGTTGGGGCTGTAATTAATACTACCGAATCTAAAAACGGAAAGTATACAAGTGTATCTATTAATTTGTTAATGAAAACCCCAGATGCCGTAATAGATAAATACAAAGAAGTTGCCGAAAAAGTTGAAGGCGTTATTTCTTTGTAATTATAATAAAACTAACTATTTTTTTGTATTTTGCACATGTGTATAGTACACTACATGCACATGATACAAATACTACACATTTATTATTTTGATAGACGATTTAGAATACAATACAGAGCGTGAGCATTTAATCATTCCTGAATATGGAAGACATTTGCAAAAGATGATTAATTATGCAAAAGAGCTGCCAACAAAAGAAGAACGAAATAAAGTTTCGAAAGCAATAATCTCGGTTATGGGGAATTTACAACCTCACTTACGTGATGTTCCAGATTTTCAGCACAAGTTATGGGATCAATTGTTTATCATGTCAGATTTTGACCTTGATGCAGATTCTCCTTATGAGAAACCATCTAAGGAAGAGCTTACTTCGAGACCAGAACCCTTAAAGTATCCTCAAAATTTTCCTAAATATCGTTTTTATGGTAATAATATAAAAACCATGATTGATGTTGCTAATACATGGGAAGATGGAGAACTAAAAGAAGCATTAGTTTATACAATAGCTAATCATATGAAAAAATGTTTCTTAAACTGGAATAAAGATACAGTTGAAGATTACGTAATATTTAATCATTTATTTGAATTATCAGGAGGAAAGATTAATCTTAAAGAAAGTAAAGAAGCATTATCTGAAGCTTCTAACTTGATGAAAAGTAAGAAGAAATATAGCTCAAATAATAAGAAGCACCATAAAAAGAATAATAACTCTAATCGTAACAGAAAACGCTACTAATACTTCATGGGTACATTTATTATTGAAGGAGGTCACCAATTAAAAGGAAAAATACAACCTCAAGGTGCAAAAAACGAAGCTCTACAAATACTTTGTGCAGTATTACTTACTGCAGAAGAAATAACTATTAACAATATACCAGATATTGTAGATGTTAATAAACTTATTGCTTTATTAAAAAAATTAGGAGTAAAGATTAATAAAATTGCTAAAGGATCTTACACTTTTAAAGCAGATGAGGTTAACCTAAAATATTTAGAGTCTGCAGAGTTTAAAGAAGACGGACGAGGTTTGAGAGGTTCTATAATGATTGTAGGACCATTATTGGCACGTTTTGGTAAAGGTTATATCCCAAAACCAGGAGGTGATAAAATAGGACGTAGACGTTTAGATACTCATTTTGAAGGTTTTATTAACCTAGGAGCGAAGTTTAGATATAATAAAGAAGATTATTTTTATGGCGTAGAAGCTGATAGGTTAAAAGGAACTTATATGCTTTTAGACGAGGCTTCTGTAACAGGAACAGCAAATATAGTTATGGCTGCTGTTTTAGCTGAAGGCACTACTACTATTTATAATGCAGCTTGCGAACCTTATTTACAACAGCTTTGTAAAATGCTTAACAGAATGGGAGCTAAGATTAGTGGCGTAGGTTCTAATATGCTAATTATTGAAGGTGTAGATAAATTAGGAGGAACTCAACATAGAATGCTTCCAGATATGATAGAAATTGGTAGTTGGATAGGTCTTGCTGCTATGACTAAAAGTGAACTTACAATTACCAATGTAAGTTGGGACGATTTAGGACAAATACCAAATGTATTTAGAAAACTTGGCATTACTGTAGAGCGACAAGGAGATGATATTCATATCCCGGCACATACAGACGGTTATGAGATACAAAGCTATATAGACGGTTCTATTTTAACTGTAGCAGATGCACCTTGGCCAGGATTTACTCCAGATTTGTTGAGTATAGTTTTAGTGATTTTAACACAAGCTAGAGGAAGTGCATTAGTACATCAAAAAATGTTTGAAAGCCGTTTGTTTTTTGTTGATAAGTTGATAGATATGGGCGCAAAAATTATTTTGTGCGATCCACATAGAGCTACAGTAATTGGGCATGATTTTAAATCGCAATTAAAAGCAACAACCATGACATCTCCAGATATTAGAGCTGGAGTATCGTTATTGATAGCAGCTTTATCTGCAAAGGGAACATCTACAATTCATAATATTGAACAAATAGATAGAGGTTACGAGAATATTGATGAACGTTTAAGAGCAATTGGAGCAAAGATTACACGTATTAGCGGAAATTAACTTGCTTTAAAAAAAGAGAAAAACAAAAAAGCCTCGATAATTCGAGGCTTTTTTGTTTTTCTAAATTAGCTTATTCCATAGAATAGAAAAATTGTTCATTAGAGATTTTCCCGTCTTTAACTTCAAAGACAGCAACTTCTTCCATTTGTTGTCTTCCTCTATCTTTAAAGGTAACATCAAAAGTCATTTTTGTTGTAAAGTGATTTCCAGCTACAGCAGGCTCACTAATTTCTCCTGCATGAAATTCTTCAACATTATCTAACCATTGTTTGTTTTTATTCCAAACATTTTGTTTGCCTGAAACTATTTCATCAGGCATGCCAGGCATTTCTCTACTAGTAACATTATCAGCGTAAAGGTCGTTTACACATTCTAAATTTTTACCTTGTTGACACATGTTCCACCATTTATTTGCTACGTCTTTAGTACTCATGATTAATTGATTTTTTAAGATTAGAAACTAAAGTTAATGAAAACTAAAAAAGGATGTCTTAAAAAAATGTTATGATTATATCAATTAATAAATGCAAATAAAAAAGCTTCAGTGTTTCTGAAGCTTTTTAAGTATATGTTTGGCGAAAATTATTCTTTAATTATTTTATGAATATAAGTTGTATTATTGGTCTTTAAGTGAGCAAAATACACGCCACTATTTAAACGCGTTAAGTCGATTTGATTTTGAGTTAAAGAAAGTTGCGTTTTATTTAAAACAATTTTACCAGTAATATCATAAATTTCAAACGAAGCGTTTTCTAATTGTTGAAGCCCTTGAATAATTATTCTATCTTTTGTTGGGTTAGGGAAAATAGTAAATATAGATTGAGTAAAATCTTGACTTCCTAAAGTATCACCTTCTGTAATTTCGATAGATTCATTTATATTAGGGTTTATAATTGTGTCTACTGTACCAGAAGGCCACTTTACCGTAATAGATGTAATAGTTGTATTTGCTCCTAAACCAAAGTGCGTCATTAAAGAGTTCATTGTACCATAGCTTTCTCCAGACCTAACTTCTCTAATTTGTGTAATACCTCCAGCTACTAATTCTATTCTTGCTCCAATACCATTAATATTACTAGCTAAACCATTTAAACGTATTTCACTCCAGTTGTTTGCATTACCATCATTTAAATAAATTACATCTGGATTGCTTGAGTAGTTATTATAACCTGTTGCAAAACCAGCCATGACGTCAATAAAACCATCGTTATTTAAATCACCAACAGCTGCACTTTGAATTCTAGATGGTCCAGAAGGAAGTGTGAAAGGCGAAGCCATTTCTGTAAATGTTTTGTTTCCGTTGTTTTTAAACATACGGTGAGAGCCGCTTCTTGCTGTAATAAATAGATCAACATTCATATCATTATCAAAATCTTCCATAATAATTTGAATTCCGCCACTTCCCATTGCAAGTAATTCTGAAGCTATTCCAGAAGCAGCAGTAATGTCAGTAAATGTTCCGTCACCATTATTTTCATAGATAACGCTACTAATATCATGGTTAACTACAATACAATCCATATCGCCATCATTGTCAATATCTTCAAAACTAGAGGCCCAAGATTGACCATAAGGTCTTAATCCAGCTGCTAAAGCAACATCAGTATAGTTTCCGCTACCATCGTTTTGAAACAATAAATTTACACGTCTACCATCCATTGGTAATCCGCCAGCACTTAATCTACATTTAGAAATGTATAAATCGATATCGCCATCATTATCATAGTCTGTCCAAATGGTTCCATAATTGCCAGAATTATCTGATGCAATTGTAGAAGGCGTGCTAATTAGTGAAGCATCATAAGTCATTGTTCCGCTTCCATTTCCACTATAGGGTGATGACATGCCATCATCATGACAAGCAAAAATGTCTATGGTTCCGTTATTGTCTATATCTGCAAAGTTTACATTTTGCACAAAAATATTTGGTCCTCCTAAAACAGTTTCATTATAGTCTGTACCAGTACTATTTGCTGTTAGTATTTTAACGCCATTATAAGCACCTCCAACTAAAACGTCATTATATCCATTTTGGTCTAAATCTGCGATGGCCATTCCCCATTCACTACCACTACCAGAAATACTTCCGTAGTTTAATCGTGTGAAATTTCCATCAGTGTTTTGATATTCAATTTGAAGATTCCTAGCACGATCGAGTCTAACAATATCATCTAGACCATCTCCATTCATGTCAGCAACACCAATAGCACATCCACTTCTAAGCCCAGAATTTACTAGTTTGTTATTTGTGTTTGTAAAGGTTGTTTGCGAAATAGCAATAACTGGTATACACAGTAATGCATTAAAAAGTAGTTTTTTCATCATATTTGGTTAAGTTATAAAGTTGGTATAAATATAAGGTATTTTTATAAGCTCTTAAAAATCAATTAATAAATTAACTTAATTAACTAGGTTGTAAAGTAGAATTTAAGAGTCATAACACTTATCATCTTTAACCAATTTACAGCTAAATACAGCCAGAAAAACACCAATAAAGGCAGCTGTTAAGTAAAGTCAAAGGAGCTGTAAATTTCCTGAAACTATGGCATGTGCTAAAGAGCGAATTGGATTCATTGAGGCTTTAGTGATTGGGCCAGTAAACATAGCTTCTAATAAAATTACGCCTCCAACTGCAATCACAAAACACCATTGAGAAAGTACCAATAATTTCAGCATAATATTTTTTCATGTTCTAATTTTTAGCAAAGATACAGTCTCTTAATTTATGGTTTTATTAACAATGAACCGTTTTATGAATTTGTAATTTTATAGCATTAAAACTAATCATTAAATCTAAATAAAATGAAAAAATTACTTATGATTGCTTTAGTATTTGCAGTTTCAATGAACGTAAATGCTCAAGTAGAAACACCACAACCTAGTCCATTTTCAAAATTAGAACAGAAAGTTGGATTAACAGATATTACAATTGAATATTCTCGACCTGGAGTTAAAGGAAGAACAATTTTTGGAGGTTTAGAGCCTTGGGGAACAACTTGGAGAACAGGTGCTAATGCTAATACTAAAATAACTTTTAGTGATGATGTTAAATTTGCTGGAACAGATGTAAAAGCTGGAACTTATGCTGTTTTTACTAAATTAAATTCTGCTAAACAATGGGATGTTATGTTATATTCTGACTCAGATAATTGGGGAACACCAAGAGAATGGGATGATAGTAAAGTTGCTGCTACAGCTAAAGTTGATGTTCATGAAGTTCCATTTAATGTGGAAACATTTACAATGGATATTAATAATATTACCAATGATGGAGGAACTTTAGATATGATTTGGGAAAAATCTTATGTAGCTATTCCTTTTACGGTACCAACAGAAACAAAAGTAAATGAAGGTATTACTAAAGTAATGAATGGACCTTCTGCTGAGGATTATTATGCATCGGCTGTATTTTATTTAGAGTCTGGAAATGACATTAATAAAGCTGTAAAATGGATTGATAAAGCTATAGAAATGACTAGTGATAAACCTAAGTTTTGGTATATTCATCAACAAGCATTAATTCATGCTAAAAGCGGAGATAAAGCAGGAGCTATAAAAGCTGCAAAAGCATCTTTGGCTTTAGCTAAAGAAGCAAAGTATGCTCCTTATATAAAGAAGAATGAAGATGTTTTAAAAGAATTAGGAGCATTATAATTTATAATCTATTTAATAAACAAGCCGAAGCATATTGCTTCGGCTTTTTTTAATTCTCTTAAGTGTCAAATATTTTTGATGGTTTCTTTTGTTGAGCTTGGAGTTAACGTTTGTAGCAGACACGCTATTGTAATTACAATAAGGCAGCCAACAAAGTTTAGCCATAAAAAAGGTAGGTTTATAAACTCATATTCATTTAATAAAAATAAACCGATTACTAGTACTTGAGTAATTAATGCAGCTACAAAAACTGCATGACCTTTTACAAACTTAAAAAAGAAGGCTAGTAAAAAGATACCTAGTACATTACCGTAAAAAATAGAACCAATAATATTTACTAGTTGTATTAAGTTTTCTGCAAGATTTGCAACGCAAGCAACGCCAATAGCAATAACTCCCCAAGCTAATGTAAACCATCGTGAGGCTTTAACCATTTGACTTTCGGTTTGTTCTTTTATGTTCCTTTTGTATAAATCTATAGTTGTAGTACTGGCTAATGCATTTAACTCACTTGATGTGCTAGACATTGCTGCACTTAAAATAACAGCCAATAATAGACCAATTAAACCTCGCGGAAGATTATTTAATATAAAGTGAATAAAAACGTAATCTTTATCATTACTTTCAACTTTTACATTTTGAGATATTCCTGCTTTTTCTATAAGTGTTTTTGCTTCTGCTCTAATTTCTTCATTAGCTTCATTTGCTAATGCTATATAGGTTTTTGCTTCAGTGCTTTCAGAATTGATATAATTTGAAATGATTGTTTTTTTATCATTAAAAATTTGCAGTTGTTCTTTTTGAAGTGCTTCAAAATCTTTGGCATATTCAGAATTTAAAACAACCTCTGTAGCTGTAGGATTAAAATTCACAGGTGGTTTATTAAACTGATAAAATACAAATACCATTACACCAACTAATAAAATAAAGAACTGCATAGGTACTTTTAAGAGTCCGTTAAAAACTAAACCCAATTGCATTTCTCTTAATGATTTCCCAGATAAATAGCGTTGCACTTGACTTTGGTCTGTACCAAAATAAGATAGCATTAAAAATGTACCGCCAATAATACCGCTCCAAAAGGTATAGCGATTGTTTAAACTAAATGAAAAATCTAAAACCTCCATTTTACCACTAGCTCCAGCAATATCTAAAGCTTTAGTAAACGTAATATTTTCAGGAAGTTTATTTATGATTAAAATAAATGCAATAACCATACCTGTAAAAATCACAACCATTTGATGTTTTTGTGTAACATTCACAGCTTTCGTTCCGCCAGAAACTGTATAAATAATTACTAGAATACCAATGATGATGTTTAGCAATAATAAATTCCAACCTAGAACAGCAGATAAAATAATTGCTGGTGCAAATATGGTAATTCCGGCAGCTAAACCTCTTTGTATTAAAAATAATATTGCTGTAAGTGTTCTCGTTTTTAGGTCGAACCTGTCTTCTAAAAACTCATAAGCAGTATACACTTTTAAGCGATGATAAAGCGGAATAAAGACCATGCAAATAACAATCATGGCTATTGGTAATCCGAAGTAAAACTGAACAAACCCCATTCCGTCATTAAATGCCTGACCTGGTGTTGATAAAAATGTTATAGCACTTGCTTGGGTTGCCATAACAGACAAGCCAATAGTCCACCATTTTGATGTATTACCACCTTTTAAATAATCTTGAACATTTTTGCTGCCTCTGGTTTGATACGTTCCGTATGCAACAATAAGTAAAAGCGTACTTATAAGTACAATCCAATCTAGTGTTTGCATTTTAAAATGTTTTAGTTATAATAAAAAATGCAATGATGTATAAGATGTTAGCTATAAGTACAAGCGAGTACATTTTATTCCATTTGTAATTCTTCATTAGTTAGTTTTTTATCTGATTGTCTTGTTTTTTAATATCGTCTTTACCAATACTTAACATATTTGCAAATAGGCGATAAGCTCCAGAAACGCCTTCTGGAAATTCTCTAAAAAAGCTTAATCCAGTATAGATATAATAACCTTTACCGTGTTTTGCAATTAGTAAACTTCCATCTTTAGGTGTTTCTCCTTTGTCATTCATTGATAGAATAGGAGTGAACTCACTTGACCATTCGTTTGGAAAATACAAACCACGTTCTTGTGTCCAGCCTTCAAAATCTTTTTGAGTTATTTTATTTGGAAAGTTTAGTAATTCATGCTCTGGATTTAAAAAACGTACTTGAGCATTTTCATCAGTAACACGATCTCTAGATAGCTTTAAGTTGTATGGTGCTAACTCGTCTACCTTTACACGATGACTTGTATTGTACTGCACAATCATATTTCCGCCTCGAGCTACAAAATCAAAAAGTAACTGTTGCTTGTATTTTAACTCTTCAACAGTATTATATGCACGAATACCTAAAACAACAGCATCAAAACGATTAAGTGTTTCTGCATTTATGTCTTCTGGTTTAATTGTGATAACATTATAACCAATTTGTTTTAAGCTTTCTGGAACAACATCTCCAGCACCTTCAATATAAGCAATGTTTTCTCCTTTTTTCTGAATATTTAATCGAACAACCTTGCTTTCACTAGGTAATAAAACGGTTTGAAACGGAATGTGTTCGTAATCAATTTCTATTAGCTCTTTTGAAAATACTTTATTGCCAATAAATACTTTTGGAGTTATTTGTCCTTCACTTTGATTTTTTGGCGGAATTACAGTAAATACTAATATTTGCTCTTCATTTTTATGAGCAATCTCTATTTTTTGTTTTGCTGGATAAACATTCCAACCATCTGGATGTTCTAATTGAACAAAACCTTCTATACTATTTTTACCAGCTTTTACAATGACTTGAATTTCTTTTTGTTGGTCGTTTTCAAAAATGATGACGCTTTCTGATACTTTTACAGACGCTTCAGGAATAATTTCAAAAGGCCTATATAATTCTCCTTTATCTGGTTTGGAGTATCTATAGACTACATCTTTTGTGATTGAAAACGGAATATCATTAATCTTTAAGTTGAAATCTACACGTACACTTCTTGGTGTTTCTGGAAGTCCTATCAAGCTTTTATCTTCAACATGATACATGCCTAAAGTTCCTTTTTTGTTTAGCCAATATGGTCCAGTTGAAGCCATAGAACTTGGGATGTTTATAGCCTCTGTAAAGTTTTGCTTTTGATTAGGTTTTAACTTAGTGTTTTTAGAAATAGCCGTAGCTTTAGTTGAAACACCTAATGAAACAAGCTCAATTTTTGCGTTACTTCTATTTAAGGCTTCAATATTTAATTCTATGGTATTTCCGTTGCTTATAGTTGGTGTGCTTGCTGAAGCTTCCAAATATAAACCAGCACATGCTTCAATAATTGTTTTTAGTTCTTTTGTTTTAATAACTTTCCAATGCTCATCCTCAATAGACTTTAACAGTAGATAGGCTTTTAAAAGTTCTGGAATATGAATTGATGGGGTTTTAAAGTTGAAATTAGTTTCGATGGCATATAAAATATCACCTATGGTTTTTCCGCCTTTAATCCTGTTCCAAGAAGTGTCTATACCTGAAAAGATGTCTGTTTTATCTTCAGGAAAATCTCCTTTTAAAAACTCAATGTATTCTTTGCTAGAACCACGTTGAGATAAACGACCAAACCCTTGGCATAAATGCTGACTGCTTGCTAAGGAAGCAAGTTCGTTATTTGATAATCCTTTAAGCGGATAGTATGTGCCAATATCGAAATTTAGCATATTACTTTTGTCTATTTTATCAAACGCTTCTCGACTGCCATAGCGCCACCAACTTGTATTGTAAAACAAACGTTTTGGTTGCCATAAACCAGTCTGTTTTAGTTGATTTGGATATGCTGTATTATCGTTTGCTAAATCAAAAGCTTCAATACTTAACATTGCCGAACTTGTATGATGACCATGAGTTCTTCCTGGCGTTCTATGATCAAAACGATTTATAATAATATCTGGTTTAAATTGTCTAATGGCTAAAACCACATCACCTAGTACGTCTTCTTTGTTCCAGATGTTTAAGGTTTCATCTGGATGTTTTGAAAAACCAAAATCGTTAGCACGAGTAAACAGTTGTTCGCCACCATCAACACGTCTTGCAGCTAATAATTCTTGTGTTCTCATAACACCTAAAAGTTCTCTAATTTCTGGACCAATAAGGTTTTGTCCGCCATCTCCACGAGTTAAAGATAAATATGCAGTACGTGCTTTAACTTGGTTAGACATATAAGAAATTAAACGTGTGTTTTCATCATCTGGATGTGCAGCAACATAGAGAACAGATCCTAAAAAGTTTAATTTTTGTACAGATTCGTAGATATCTGTAGCACTCATTTTTTTAGGTTCTTGAGCTTGAGAATATATAGATAGAAAAAATAAAACTAAAAAGAATTGTAGAGGTTTTTGCATGGTTGTATTTAGTTAGCTTAAACCAAATATAGCAAAGTAGTATAGCCTAATCTTACGTTTTAGACTTTCTTTAACTTATGAGTTTAGGTTTTAACTTTTATTTATCAAAAGCATTTTTTTCAACAAGCGTTACAGCTTTTTGAAGTAGTAAGTTATTTGGGTAGGTTACTAAATTACCATCATCTTCTCTTAAATGTATTTGAAATGAACGGATATCTTCTATAATTGCTTCAATCTCATGATCTTTATCATGAATTTTAATTTTATCTCCAATTTTATATGGGAAAGAAAAGAACATAATAATGCCAGAAGTTACATTGCTTAAAATAGACCAATTGGCGAAAAGCGTAATGCCTAATATGGCAAATATTGAAGAGAAAACAACAGTAAGATCTTTTATTTCTACACCTAAAATAAATGCTTCAATGAGTAATGCTAATATTAGGAAGCTAACAGTTATATATCGACCAACAAGTTTAGCTCGACCAACATGTTTATTTTTAGTGTTTCCAATTACTCTAATAATAAGTCTAGCGGTTAATTGTATGATGAAAAATATTCCAAATACTATTAATGAGTTTATTATCTCACTGTGATATGTAGAAAAAAAATCTGACATAAGTCGGTGTTTTTAAATCAGATGCAAAGGTAAGTTAGAAAAAAATTAAATGTACTAATTAATAATACTATTTAGGGTTTTATATACCAAATGAGTAGGAAGTCCCATGACATTAAAATAGGAGCCTTCAATTTGTATGACACCTATTTGCCCTATCCATTCTTGAATACCATAAGCACCAGCTTTATCAAAAGGTTTACATTTATCTATGTAGTAATTAATTTCGTCATTAGATAATGCTTTAAAGGTTACTTTAGTGATTGCATTTACTGTTTTTTGTAATGTTTTCGTTGTAAAACAAACAGAAGTTATAACCTCATGAGTTTCATTACTAAGTGATTTTAAAATGTTAAAAGCGTCTTGAGTATCTTTTGGTTTTCCTAAGGCTTGGTTATTATGCCAAACTATAGTATCGCTAGTTATTAAAATATCATTGGGTTTTAATTCTTCTTTAAAAGGAAGTGCTTTTAATTGGGCTAGATAGTCTGGTATTTCAAAATGCGTTAAACGATTAGGATATTCTTCCTTTACAGATTTTAATCTAATTTCGAAATCTAAATTTAAGTCTTTAAAAAAATGTTGTCTTCTTGGAGAACCTGAAGCTAGAATGATATTATATTTTGATAGATTTTTGTTCAGCATTAATGGTTTTTTGATACTTTTAGCACTTTAGATTCTTTTTTTACTTGCGCTTTTAAATATTTAAAAAGTAATCTAAAAGCAAAGAATAAGTTTGAGCCTATAAATAGTACGCCAATGCCTAATAGTTTTTTTGCATTTGCATTGAAGGTTTCAAACTCTGAAAACTCAGATAATAATGCTAAAACTAAATATAGATTTAGGAGTATTAAAATACAACTGATTACAATTCCTAAGGTGTTGTTTTTTGTTAGTATTAATATACCAAGAATTATTAATAAGCCAATTGCTATGTAATTTATAATCAAAGCCGTTAAACTCCAGTAATACAAAATAGCTAAAGCAAAATATATTTCAGGTAAGTATGATTTTAAAACTTTCATCTGTTTATAGCTTTTATCAGTCATATATAACATTCATTTAATCATTTTTCTGTGCATTGAAAATTCATTTATGAATGTTTCATTATTTTAAAATAAACTGATAGAGTAGTAAAGATAACATTCCTAATAACATTATTACTTTATATATATTGCTTATGTGTTTATAATCTTTTTTTGTTTTAGCACTAAAGATCTTTATAGTAGTATAAATTAATGGAGCAATGATAAATATTAAAAAATAACCAATGGCTATTTGTTGTTTATATAAATACGTAACCATATAATAAATAGTTGCAGCTATAGGTAGTAGACTAATAATAAATGCAAGTTTATTAGCGCGCTCTCTACCAATAGCTATTGGTAAAGTGTTCATTTGTGCTTTATAGTCTCCATTTATATCTTCTATATCTTTAATCATTTCTCTAATAAGGTTTATTAGGAATGCAAAAACAGCGTAATCGATTAAAATTTTAAAAAAAGTAAGTTGAGTTTCTCTATTTTGCTCATTTATTGCTGGTAATAAATCAAATACACCAATAATTAAAATGCTCATAGCTACCAAAGTTGAAATCACAATATTGCCAATAAGTATGGTTTGTTTTAAAAAAGAAGCATAAACATAAAGTGTAGCCGAAATAATAACAAATAAAGAAAAGAAGGCACTTTTACCAACCATGTGTGATAAATAAAAACCTATAGCAACACCAATAATATTGAATATAATAAATAGGTTGAATGCTTTTTTTTCTGATATGCTTTTACTAACAATTACCTTATCTGGTTTATTGATTAAGTCAGTTTCTACATCATAAATGTCATTGATTGTATTTCCGGCAGCAGCAATACATAATGTTGCTATAACTAATAATGAAAACCCAAAGGAGTTAAGTGTTGTTGTAACATTAAAAGATTCAAACAGTGCATATTTAATTAGAATTTGCGCTAAGGCAATCATCATTAAGTTTTTCCAGCGAATGAGGTTTAAAATGCTAAGCATTTATTTTTAAGAATTAAAGGTGAATCTATTATTAATCATACTTAGCATCAAAATTGCCATCCCATTTGTCTTGAACTTTTAAAACTTGTTCAATTACATCTCTAACTGCACCTTTACCACCATTTTTGTGAGATATATATTTACTAACATTTTTGATTTCTGGAGCAGCATCTTGAGGGCAAGTTGGTAAACCTACACGTTTCATTACTGGAGCATCAGGAATATCGTCTCCCATGTACAATACGTTTTCTGGTTTTATGTGATTGGTATTAAGATACTCGTTGTATTGATTAATCTTATTATGCGCACCAAGATAAATGTCTTTAACACCCAAACCTTCTAAGCGTTTTTGAACACCTAAATTGCTTCCGCCAGAAATAATACAAACATTAAATCCAGAATCTATTGCTGTTTTTAAAGCATAACCATCTTTAATATTCATGCGTCTTAACATATCTCCATTTGTCATTATAGTAACTGTGCCGTCTGTAAGTACACCATCTACATCAAAAATGAATGTGGTAATATGCTCAAGATATTCTTTATAGCTTTTTTCTTTCATTTAATTATTTTTAGTAATACTTCTTTTGGTTGCTGAGCCTGTCGAAGTACCATGTGTTTTTTTTATTGATGTGGTTAAGAGTTCATAAATAGTTCTATGATGCTCGCTATCTAATGACTTTAAATGTTTTTTAATGGTCTTTTTATCATTTCGTTTTGCAGGACCAGTTTGTGCTACATAAGGTGACAAGTCTTGTACTTTATTTGCGGTTTCTAGAATTAAAGGTTTAAGAATATCAAACTCTGCACCTTTAGATTCAGTAATTTCATGAGCAACTCTATACAGTTGGTTAGTAAAATTATTTACAAAAACGGCAGCTAAATGTAAAGCACTACGTTGATCACTATTTACACGATGTGTTTTGCTCCCTATGGCTTGACCTAGTTGCTTTAATATATGATAATCTGTTTTTTTAATAGTTTCAATGCAGATAGGAACAGTAGAAAAATCAACATCTGCACCTTTTGTAAATGTTTGTAAAGGATAAAAAACACCACGTTTTAGTTTTTTGTCTAAATCATAAATACCAACACTTCCAGAGGTGTGAACTACTAATCTATCTTCAAATGGGAGTTTTGAAGATAATTCAGAAATAGCATCATCGCTTACAGCTATTATATATACATCTGCATCTTTAAGTTGAGATAGATTATCTGTTATCTCAACTTGAGTTTTATAAGCTTCAATCGATTTTAAAGTTCTGCTATACCATTGGTTTACAGAGGCTTGATTTGATAAGCTAAAAGCTTTAAATAGATGTGTGGCAACATTGCCGGCTCCTATAAGAACTACTGAAATCATACTGCTAAAATAGAGATATTTAGAGATAAACCTTCCTATCCTTGATAGATAATTTATTTATTTTTTCTAATTTTTTTATAGACCTAATAACAGTTTCAACTCTTAAACCAGTAAGGTCAGAAATTTGTTGTCGTGTTAAGTTTACTTCATAAGTAGATGAATCTCCCGAAGTTTCCTTTAAATGTTTTAGCAATGTAAGTATTCTATGTTCTGGTGGGTGTATAGAAACCTCTTTCATTATTTTTGCTTTATATAACATACGTTTACAAAGCAATGTTGTGAAATTTAGATGAATATCTGGATGTGTTTTTAAAAGCTCAAAAAATGAAGCTTTTGGTAGCACATAAACAGAAGAATCATTTACACAAACAGCAGATGCAGGATATTTGAAATCACCAAATAAAGGAGGTTCTCCAAAAGCATTTCCGTCATAAAAGATGCCTTGTATAAACTCTTTGCCATCCTCAGTAAGGTTCAGCATTTTTACACTTCCGTATTGAATTTGATAATAGTACTTAGCAGACTCATGTTCATTAAAAATGCGTTGCTCTTTAACGTAATGTTTTACTTGAACGTCATAGATTTCTAGAATATTAGTGGCAATCATAGTGTTATGATTTGAATCATAAATAAGCAAAGATACTTTATAGTAATTTGTATAAATAATAAACACTAAAAATTATGAGTTTATACAAAAACTGCTTACAAGATTTTAAAGAAAGATATATAATATATATTCCGCTTACAATAATTCTGCAAAGTTGTATAGGCTCTATAGCAGCCATGTATATTTTAATGAATAGTACTTTAGATTCCTTTCCTTTTTTTGAGCTAAGTTTATGCGTTATATTATCTATGCTTTATAATGCTTCGGTTTTGGCACAATTAAATTATAAATTTGTCTTTAATTTGTTAATTATGTCTACTGTAATTAATACGCTATTAATTATTATAAACCTTATAAGCTTAAGTTAAGCATGAACAAAAAAGATATTGAAACTAGAGATGATGTATTTTTGCTTGTATCTAACTTTTATAAAAAAGTACGAGCAGATGAAACCTTAGGCCCTTTTTTTAATGAAACTATTAAAGATTGGGATGCGCATTTACAACGTCTTACTTCATTTTGGGAAACGAGTTTGTTTATGACTAAAAAGCTAGAACATAAATATTATGGTAACCCGTTACAAGCTCATGTAGAAGTGGATCAAACATATAACAATAATATTACAGAGATACATTTTGGAATTTGGTTAAACCTATGGTATCAAACATTAGAAGAATTGTTTGAAGGTGAAGTTACAGAAAATGCTAAACGCCGTGCACGTAAAATGGGAACTTTTATGTATCTCAAGATTTTTGAAGCAAGACAAAAAAGCCAGTAAATAAGCAATGGTTTTATCATACAATTAAGATCCTAATTTTTAACAGATAATTGAGAGCACTTCAATATAGTAAACAAACTAAAATGGTTATCTTTGCACAACTAAAAAACAAGCCTTCTTATCATGCTAAAGAAACTTACTAATATTCTTTTTTCTACACGTCTTACTGGTGTTTTATTTCTTGTTTTTGCCGCAGCAATGATTACTGGTACATTCTTAGACGCAAATCAAGATACATCGCCTACCGCTTTTACAAGACATTGGATTTATAATGCTTGGTGGTTCGAGTTAATAATGGTTCTTTTTACGGTTAATTTTATAGGAAATGTTTTTAGATACCGTTTATATAAAAAGAAAAAGTGGGCAACCTTAACACTGCATTTGGCTTTTATCTTCATTTTTATAGGAGCAGGAATAACACGTTATATAGGCTATGAAGGTTGGATGCCGATTAGAGAAGGTGAAACCGAAAGCACGTTTTTAACACGTGATATTTATGTTACAGCTTATATAGATGGTAATTTGGTTATTGATGGAGCCAACCAAAGAAAAGTTGTTGAAAAGAAAGTAGATTTTTCTGAGCGCTTAAATAACCGTTTTAAAACTGTTGCTGATTATGATGGTACTCCAGTTACAATAGAAATAGAAAAATTTGTAAAAGGCGCAGAGAAAGACATTATCCCAAATGAAGCAGGCGAACCTTATTTTAAAATGGTTGAATCTTCTGGAGGTGAGCCACATAACCATTATTTTAAAGACGGTCAAGAGCAGCTGGTTCATAATATAGTGTTCACACTTAACAACCCTAAAAAAGGTGCTATAAATATTGTTAATAATGAAGATGGATTGTTTATAGAATCTCCTTTTGAAGGTGAATATATGACCATGGCAACTCGAGCTACTGGTAAATTAGCCAAAGATTCCTTACAACCTTTAGTATTACGCTCACGTTACCAAATTGGTAACTTATCTATGGTGTTTCCTAAGCCAGTTATAAAAGGTGTTTTTGATATAGTTAAGAAGTCTCAAATGCTAAGAGGAGACCAAGATGGTGTAGTAATGAAAGTTTCAGCAAACGGAGAAACAAAACGTGTTAATTTACTTGGCGGCCAATACATTAATGGTCAATTTGAACAAATACATGTTGGTGGTTTAGATGTTGCTGTAAAGTATGGCGCAAAAGTTATGCAGCTTCCGTTTAGTATAAAGCTTAATGATTTTGAAGCCGAACGTTTTCCAGGAACAGAGAATAGTTTCTCAGCATTTGCAAGTGAAGTTACAGTAATAGATAAAAATCAAGAAGATTATGATTATAGAATCTTTATGAATAATATACTTGACCATAAAGGCTACCGTTTCTTTCAAGCTAGTTTTGATCCAGATGAAAAAGGAACAAAGTTATCTGTAAACCATGATCAATGGGGAACATGGTTTACCTATTTTGGTTATTTCTTACTGTATTTTGGATTGCTAGCAATATTGTTTAATAAAAACACACGTTTTGCAGATTTAAAACGCCAGCTAAAAAAAGTTAAAGTTAAAAAAGCAAAACTATTAGGTGTTTTATTATTGTGCTTTAGTATTCAAGGCTTTTCGCAACAGCATTCTGCTAATGAGGGTCATGATAAAGAAAAAAACAAGCCTACAAAAGCTGTAATAGATTCTATAATTAGAGCAAATATTACGCCTAAAACACATTCAGATCAATTTGGAAAATTAGTTATTCAGGATTATAGCGGACGTATGATGCCTGTAAATACATTTGCTTCAGAGATTTTACGTAAAATAAGTAAGAAGGATGTATATGAAGAGTTTGATGCCAATCAAGTACTCTTATCAATGCAAGAAAGTCCATTGTTTTGGTATAATGTGCCTATTATTTACTTAGCAAAACGTAAAGGCGATTCAATACGTAATCTTATTGGTGTTGATAAAAATCAAAAGTATGTGTCACTTTCAAATTTCTTAGAAGATGATGGGACATATAAATTGGCACCTTATTTAGAAGATGCTTATAAAGCACAAGTACCAAATGGTTTTCAAAAAGAGTTTAAAGAAACCGACCAACGTATTAATTTATTATTCAATACGGTTGAAGGACGCTCAATGAAAATTTTTCCTGTTCCAAATGATGAAAATAATACGTGGATATCTCATATAGAATTTAGAGATGATGGCTATCAAAAGAAAATTAAAGATACACTTTATGGTAAATTTATAGAAAATAGTTTTAGCTATTATTTATCTGAACTCTACAAAGCAAAATCTACAGGAAACTTTGATACAGCTAATAAGCTACTTAATGGTTTTAAAAAAAATCAACAACAAGAAGGTCATGAGGTTATGCTTTCAGAAGATAAAATAAAGGCTGAAATAGTATACAATAAGTATGATATTTTTAAGAAACTATTTAGCTGGTATTTATATACAGGAACATTATTATTTATTCTGCTTATTGTACAGATTTTTAGAGATAAAAGTAAGTTTATCGATATATCAGTTAAAGTTTTAGGTTTTGCTATTTTAGGCTTGTTTTTATTGCACACGGCAGGCTTAATTGTAAGATGGTATATTTCTGGTCACGCACCTTGGAGTGATGCTTATGAGTCTATGATTTATGTCGCTTGGGCGACCATGTTTTTTGGACTTGCATTTGGAAGAAAAAGTATGCTAACTATAGCAGCAACAACTTTTGTAACAGCTATGATTTTAATGGTTGCACATTGGAATTGGATGGATCCAGCAATATCTAATCTACAACCAGTTTTAGATAGTTACTGGCTTATGATTCATGTTGCTGTTATTGTGGCTAGTTATGGACCATTCACTCTAGGAATGATTTTAGGAATCACAGTATTATTACTTATGATTTTTACTACAGAGAAGAATAAAGAAAAGATGCTACTCAATATAAAAGAGCTAACTATTATTAATGAAATGTCACTAACGGTTGGCTTAGTAATGCTAACAATAGGAAACTTTTTAGGTGGTATGTGGGCAAATGAAAGTTGGGGAAGATATTGGGGTTGGGATCCTAAAGAAACTTGGGCACTTATAAGTATTATGGTATATGCTTTTGTAATTCATATGCGATTAATACCTGGACTTCGTGGCCGTTTTGGTTTTAATTTATCATCAATTATAGCATTTTCAAGTATTATATTTACTTATTTTGGAGTTAATTTTTACTTGTCAGGATTACATTCATACCAATCTGGACAACAAATTGCAAGCTTTCAAATTATAACTATAACGTGTGTTTTAGTTGCATTATTAGGTATTTTTGCTTACAGTAAGTATGTTAAGTATTATAAGAAGTAATTTGTTTTGTAAGTAGTTTTTTAGCGTCTTTAAATTTAATCTCATCGAAGCTAGAAATCACAATATCTGCCTTATTATAATCTTGATTTTTTGAATGTTTACTTTTGTAGCCAACGCAATATATGTTTGCGGCTTTGGCAGCAGTAATTCCGTTTGTTGAATCTTCAATAACTAAACACTCATAAGGTTTAAAACCTGAAGCTTTAGCAGCATTAATAAAAATTTCTGGATGTGGTTTTGAAGCTTTCAAATCTGCACCACTTAGTTTAGCAATAAAATATTGGTTGAGGTTAAAACGTTCAAAAATTCTATCAATATTTGGCATAGAAGCAGAAGATGCTAAAACTAAAGTTAGCCCTTTGTTGTAATACTCTTGTATACACTCTAAAACACCATCAATAAGAGAGAGTTCTTCGTCATGTTCAAAGAGGTATTTAAAATGGTCACGTTTTATGTCTACCAAAGTTGTAGGAGCAAGAGGTAATTTAAACCTTGTCACTAATTGTTTGCAAGTATTAAGCGTAGATTGGCCAGTAAATGATTGGTATAAAGCATCAGGTACTTCAATATTAACATCCTTAAACATGTTGTGATAAGCTTTATAATGTAAGGGTTCAGTGTCTACAATAACACCATCCATATCAAATAAAACGGCTTTAAGCATTGGTTGGTTTTTGGTATTACTAAGATATATAAAGTATTGAGACTCACAAACTTTAAAATTGTGTAATTTTGAAAAGATAATGATTGATAATTTATCTTATTATGGCAAAAAAGGGACAAGAAAAGAATACAAAAAATAAGGCGAAGCATAGTCGGTTAGTTGCCCAAAAAAAGAACAAAAAGAGAACAGAAGAAGCGTTGCGTAAAGAGCGTTTAAAAGCAATTGTGCAAAAAGCAAAAAAACAATCTAATAACAATTTAGATTAACACACTTCTTGTAAAACTGAAATTAATTCTTCATATTTGCCAAGCCTATGATTGTATAAGTTTAAATATTCAAAAAAAACATCGCAACTTCAAGCGAAAAATTTGCTATCACTAGTTGTGTTTAGCGATAATCTAATATTTAAAATAGTACAAAATGCAATCACATAAAATTTCAATAAAACAATTTTTTAAATACTTCAAAATTGCCGTAACAGGCAAAGAAAAAGAGTTTACTTCAGGAAGTATACGCAAAGCAGTTTTTATGCTTTCAGTTCCAATGATTCTTGAGATGCTCATGGAATCAATTTTTGCAATCGTAGATATTTTCTATGTTTCAAAAGTGAGTGTAAACGCTGTGGCAACTATAGGTTTAACAGAGTCTGTAATTACATTAGTTTATGCTGTAGCTATTGGGTTGAGTATGGCAGCAACCGCCATTGTTGCACGCAGAATAGGAGAAAAAGATAGAGAAGGCGCTTCCAAAGCCGCAGTACAAGTTATCTTTTTAGGTGTTTTTATTTCTCTGTTTATTAGTGCTTTCGGAATTCTATATCCAAAAGAAATTCTCGCGCTTATGGGAGGAGAACCAGATTTAATAGCAGAAGGTTATGGTTATACAAGAGTGCTTTTAGGAGGGAATATTACAATTATGCTTTTGTTTTTAATTAATGCCATATTTAGAGGAGCTGGTGATGCTTCAATAGCTATGTGGACGCTCATAGTTTCAAATGGATTAAATATTATTCTTGATCCTATGTTTATTTTTGGCTTTGGACCAATCCCAGCTTATGGTGTTGAAGGCGCAGCAATTGCTACTACAATTGGTAGAGGATCTGCAGTAGTTTTTCAGCTAAGTATTTTATTTTATGGTTGGGGCAAAATAAAGATTACTTTTAAAAATTTGGCTCTTAATATTGGTGTTATGTTTAACCTAATTAAAGTCTCACTTGGTGGTATAGGTCAGTTTTTAATTGGTACATCGTCTTGGGTGTTTTTAATGCGAATAATGAGTGAGTTTGGTAGTGAGGTTCTTGCTGGGTATACTATTGCAATTCGTGTAATGATGTTTACTCTTATGCCAGCTTGGGGAATGAGTAATGCAGCGGCAACTTTAGTAGGTCAGAATTTAGGAGCTCAAAAACCAGATAGAGCGGAGCAATCTGTATGGAAAACAGGCAAGTATAGTGCAATTTTTATGGGTTTTGTATCAATAATATATCTAATATTTGCGCCTCAAATAATGCAATTGTTTACTACAGAAACCGAGGTAATTAAAAATGGAAGTTTGTGCTTAAGAGTTATTGCTGCTGGTTATGTGTTTTATGGTTATGGCATGGTTGTAATAAACGCATTTAATGGCGCTGGAGATACAAAAACGCCAACATATATCAATTTTATATGCTTTTGGTTATTTCAATTGCCGTTTGCTTATTACATGGCAATAAACTTAGAGTTTGGTCCAATGGGTGTGTTTTTTGCAATCACTTTAGCCGAAATATTAATAGTAATTATTGGTGTTATTTGGTTTAAAAAAGGAAAATGGAAGACAATAGATGTTTAGTATTATTAAAAGTAGCTTTATAGCACATTCTTTTTGTAATTTTACCTAGTTAAAATTTACATGCAAGTATGTCTAAAAAAGGCAAAAAAACAAGTTCAAATCTTCATAAAAAGAATAAGCATAATTTGGGTTATAATTTTGAAAATTTATGCTCTGTTTATCCTAAGTTAGTACCTTTTGTTTTTAAAAATAAGTATGGAACACGTACTGTAGATTTTGCTATCCCTAAAGCTGTAAAAACATTAAATAAAGCACTGCTGTTGTCTCATTACAATATTAAATATTGGGAGTTTCCTGATGCAAATCTATGTCCTCCAATTCCAGGTAGAGTAGACTATATACATTATTTAGCAGATTTATTAAAAGATTCAAATATTGATACAGACAGTATTAAAGTTTTAGATATTGGTACTGGTGCAACATGTATTTATCCTTTGCTTGGTGTATCAGAATATAGTTGGAGTTTTATTGCTTCAGATATTGATGAAAATTCATTAAATAATGCACATCAAATTGTAATCAAAAATGATTTGTCTCAGCATGTTGAATTAAGACAGCAAGAGAATGCAGAGCATATATTAAAACATGTTTTAAAACCTTCAGAAAAGATTTCTGCAACTATGTGTAATCCGCCATTTTTTAAAAATGAAAAAGAAGCAATAGCATCTACAAAAAGAAAAATAAAAGGATTAGGTCAAAAAACCGATACATTAGTTAGAAATTTTAGTGGTACATCTAAAGAGCTTTCATATAAAGGAGGAGAGAAGGCCTTTACGCACAATTATTTATATGAAAGCTCATTATATAAAACAAACTGTTTTTGGTTTACAACATTAGTGTCTAATAAAGAGCTTGTAAAATCGATGTATAAATCATTAAAAAAACTAAAAGCAACTCATATAAAAACAATAGAAATGGCGCAAGGAAATAAAGTTAGTAGAGTAGTTGCTTGGACATTTTTAACGACAGAAGAACAAAACAATTGGAATTAAAAAAAGTGTAATTGATAATTTGTAATTTGTTAGTCATAAAAAAATAGAATATGAAATTAGACATATTAGCCATCGGCGCACATCCTGATGACGTTGAGTTAGGTTCTGGAGCAACCATAGCTAAAGAAATAGCAAGAGGAAAAAAAGTAGGTATTATTGATTTAACTAGAGGCGAACTTGGTACTCGAGGTACAGCCGAAACAAGAAAAACAGAAGCAGAAAACGCAGCACAAATTTTGGGCGTTAGTGTTAGAGAGAATTTAGGTTTTTCTGATGGGTTTTTTATAAACGATAAAGAACATCAACTTGAGCTAATTAAAATGATACGAAAATATCAACCAGAAATTGTTTTGTGTAATGCAGTTGATGATAGACATATTGACCACGGAAAAGGAAGCAAGTTAGTAAGTGATTCTTGCTTTTTAAGTGGATTAGTGAAAATTGAAACAAAAATAGAAGGAGCAATACAAAAGCAATGGCGACCAAAGTATGTATACCATTATATTCAATGGAAAAATTTAAAACCAGATATTGTAGTAGATGTAACTGGTTATATGGATACAAAAATTAAAGCTGTACTCGCTTACAAGACACAGTTTTATGACCCAGAAAGTAATGAGATTGAAACACCTATTTCTAGTAAAAACTTTACAGATAGTATTGCATATAGAGCAAGAGATTTAGGACGTTTAATTAGAACTGAACATGCTGAAGGTTACACCGTTGAACGTTATCCAGCTGTAAATAGTTTATTTGATTTAAAATAATATTTAAAATCTTTTGTAGTAAATATGAAATAAATTACATTTGCAGTCCTAATTAAAATGGTGGTTGTAGCTCAGTTGGTTAGAGCATCGGTTTGTGGTACCGAGGGTCGCCGGTTCGAATCCGGTCTTCCACCCAAAAATAAAAAGCTTCTCAATATTGAGAAGCTTTTTTTTGTACAATAAAATAATGAGTTTATTGTAGTTTATCAGCAATAATTGGTTCGTCTGAGTTTACTAAATACCAAGCTGTAGAAAATATAAGTTTGGTTCTCTTTTCTAATAAAGGAAAATTTATTTTTTCAGGAGTATCTGTAGGTTTGTGATAGTCGTCATGCTCACCATTAAAGTAAAAAATTACGGGCACACCTTTAGAGGCAAAATTATAATGATCAGATCTTGAGTAGTAACTATTTACGTCATTTTCTGAGTTTAATTTGTAATCTAATTCTAGATTAGTAAATTCTCTATTTGCCTTTTCAGAGATATAATGCAATTTGGTACTTAATCTATCAGATCCAATAAGGTAAATGTAATTTGGGTTATCTAAATGCGCATTGTCTACACGCCCAATCATATCAATATTAAGGTTGGCTATTGTTTTTGTAAGCGGAAATATAGGATGCTTAACATAATATCTCGAACCAGTAAGATTAAGCTCTTCTCCTGTAAAATGTATAAAAACAATACTTCGTTTTGGACCATGACCTTGCTCTTTTGCTAGCTTGAATGCTTGAGCTATTTCTAGAATAGCTACGGTACCAGAGGCATTGTCGTCAGCACCATTATAAACTTCTGTATCTGAATAACCTTCGTGATCAGAATGTGCAGAGATTATAATAACTTCATCTGGATATGTTGAGCCTTCAATAAATGAAATTATATTTTGAGAACTTTTAATATCATTTGAAAAAAATGATTTAGGAATGTGTTGGTAGTATTTTTCAACGCCTAAAGGTGATGGTATTTGCTGATTTATATAGTAATCTTTTATAAATTTTGAAGCTTTGTTGTGCCCGACTTCTCCAGTTTTTCTACCTTGAAATTCATCTGAAGAAAACGTATATAGGTGATTACTCAATTCTTCAGATGTAATTGATTTTGAGTATTTTAAAACTTGATTAACATCTTCAAATACAATGCTATCCTTTATATCTTGAATTTTTTCAGTATGTCGTTTATGAGCACAGGAGCCAACGAGTGAAATCACTGAGGCATATATAAGCATCTTCGTCATTAAATCTCTATTTTTCAGCTAAATAAAATAAAAAAAAGTTAATATAGAAGAATTACTTAATGTTTGTTACTCTATGTCGTCAAGTTCATCTAAATCTAAGTCTTCAAGGATTTCTTTTGAATCTTCAACAGATTCTTCATCTCTTAATTCTAACTCTTGGGTATCTCCAACTTCTGAAGTTTGAAAAATAGTCTTGTAAGTCGCTAAACTTATCGATATGATTGTTAATAAAAAGATAAGCTGAATAGACTTTTTAGATAGTTGTTTAGCTTTAGAAAACTTTAAAGCAATAAGACCAAAAATAAAAGCCAAAATAGCAGGAATAAATGCCATTTTAGACAATGGCGTTACCGCTAATATTACAGCTAAAGTTGCAGTAATAAACCCTAAAATAATAAGTAGTTTTCTCATAACTCTATTAGTTTTTTAAACCTGTTGCAGATTTTATTTTTAATTCACCACTACCAATTGCAATTTTAAATGTTGCATATACAGGTATTTTGTTTGCGTCTGCAGTTAACCAAAGGAGATTATTGTTAGACCCTTTTAATATATCGCTACCATTAATTGAAATAGATAGTTTATAACATTCTTTGCTGCCAATATTTGTATTGATAGATTCTTTACCAATGTATTTTACATTAACAGATGATTCTTTATTATCAAACAAAACAGTGAAATCTTGACTGTCTCCAATGCTAGCTTTATGAATATCTAAGTTTCTTATATGATATAATGTAGTTACCAAATCTTTAGTTGATGCACCAATTTTTAAGGTTTTGTTTTCATCCCAAAAACCACCTTTTTTATTTTTTTTACGTTTTAAACTCTTAACAGTTTTTGACTTGTGATTAAATTTATACTGCATAAATTTATAATAACCACCTTCGTTAATATCTCTTTTGTATAAAAATGGAGTTAATGTTTTTTTACTCACATAGCTTTCATATAAGTCTCTAATTTTAAAAAACGAATCCCATTTACTATAAGTTGTGGCAGTACATTTAAGTCTTAAAAGTGTAGATTTAGAGGTTTTCACTTCACTAGTTTGCATTTTAACTTCAGCAAGATCTGTCATGATACCAGACATGTTGTACGATGCTGTAAAAGTTAGTTTTTCGCCAGGAACAATAGTAGTGTTTTGAGCAAAACTAGACAGTAAAAACAAGAGACTCAATGTTAAAAATACTTTTTGCATATCTATTTATTTGTTATGTATAACGAGATTGATTGCATTTATTGTGCCGAAAATACAATGCTTTGCAATTTCAAACTAATTTTTTATTAATGTTTTTAATTTATAGTGATGATGATAATTGTCATATTTTTTTTGAAGTATGATAAGTAACTTAGAGTATAACTAAATAGTATTACCATGAAAAAGATATTGTTACCAACCGATTTCTCAGAAAATTCTATTAATGCAATTCATTATGCATTGCAGTTTTATAAGTATGAACAGTGTAAGTTTTATTTGTTAAATGTTCAAAAAGCATCATCGTTTGTAACAGATGATTTAATGACTATGCAACCATCAGCAACGATATTTAATTCTTTAATTAGTTCGGTTAAAGAGCAAATAGAAAGCTTAACTAAAGATCTACAACAAGAATATGAAAACGCATTACATGATTTTAAATCAATTGTAGATTATGATAATTTTATTGAAGCCATTAATAATCTTGTAGATGTAGAGCAGATAGACTTAATTATTATGGGAACAAGAGGAGCTACCAAGATTGGGGAAAAACTTTTTGGGTCTAATACAACAAGAGTTATTCAACATTCTAATTGTCCAGTAATTGCAATACCAAATAATTATAAGTATTCACAAATTATGGATGTAGTTTTTACATCTAATTATTATACACAATATAGTTATAAAGATTTAAAACCATTAATAGATTTAGTAGAGAAGCATGACTATATGGTACATGTAATTCATGTAAAAGATTCTGAGTATATCACAGACTACCAAGAAAATAATAGAGCTTTTCTAGATTCGTGTTTTTCTAATGTTAACCATTCATTTGTTGCGTTAGAACAAGGCGATTTGTTTAATTCGGTTACTAATTATATAACAACACATAAAATCGATTTTTTAGCTATGATGAGTAGAAAGCATTCTTTTTTAGAACGCTTGTTTATAACACATCCAGCAGAACGTTTTGCGTTTGACTTAAAAGTTCCATTATTAGTCATGGAAAATACAGGTGAGTTTTATTTAAAGTAATACTTAAATAAGGATGAAAATATAAAAGCCGAAACATTAGTTTCGGCTTTTTTGCGGAGAAAGAGGGATTCGAACCCCCGGAGGTGTGACCCTCAACAGTTTTCAAGACTGCCGCATTCGACCACTCTGCCATTTCTCCTTGAGTGCCTCATCAAGCTATTTGCTTGAATGCGGATGCAAATATAGAACCCTTTTTTATTTCTTTCAAATAAAAATCAACATTTTTAAATAATTTAATATCATCATAGAATTAATTAATGATGTTTGTAGTTTGTAACAATAGATGATATATTATTTTTGCTTAGGATTATAAAACTTTTTCATGGATATAGTAGAGGCTTTGCATTGGAGATACGCAACAAAAACATTTGATAGTAATGCGATTTTAGAACAAAAAAAAATAGAAACTCTTAAAAATGTATTTAATTTAACCGCTACATCATACGGATTGCAACCAATTAAGCTTTTAATATTAAAGAATAAAGCCTTACAAAAAAAGCTTGTAAAACATTCTATGGATCAAGAGCAAGTAGCTCAAGCATCACACGTTTTGGTTTTTTGTATTGAAACAACTATTGATAAGATATACGTAAAATCTTACTTTAATTTAATTAAAGAGATCCGTAATACACCTGATGAAATTTTAGAACCTTTTAAATCATTTCTTATTGATGATTTTAAAAAAATGAGTCAAGACAGTATTGAAAAATGGGCTACTAAGCAAGCCTATTTAGCTATGGGCAATTTGCTTACTGTTTGTGCTGTTGAGAAAATTGATTCCTGTCCTATGGAAGGGTTTACTCCAACTAAATATGATGAACTTCTTAAGCTTACTGAAAAAGGATTAAAATCTGTATTGGTTATGCCAATTGGTTATAGAGCAAAAGATGATATGTTTGCTTCATTTAAAAAGGTAAGAAAGAATATTGATGATATAATTATTGAAATGTAAACGATAAAACTTTTGGGCTAACTTAATGAATCGATTATATTTGTTTTAATTCAAATTAAAATCTACTTATGAAAAAGATAATTCTCATTATTGTATGCATGATTACTTCTCTAGGTTATGCTCAAGATTTAAACTGGTCTACAGATTATAAGGAAGTATTGAAAACTGCTAAAGCGTTAGATAAACCAATATTAATGTATTTTACTAGTGATGAAGTTTCAGAGAATAGTAAATTGCTAAAATCAACTTTTTTTAAAGCTCAATCATTTAAAACACTTTCAAATAAAATTATTTTACTAAAAGTAGAATCATTAAATAATAAACAACTTACTCAACTTCAAAAAGTATATAGTAATCGCTTGATTGGTACTTATAATAAAGAAATGCAGTTTCCAGCCTTATTAATGATAAACCCAAAAGGAATAGAAATTGGTGAGTTAATGAGTGATATCAATTCTAAAAACATAGAAACTTATTTAGAATTTTTAAAGACTAAACTATAATTTGTTATGCCAGGATTTGAGTTATTTGGAGATGCAGAACGCAGCGAGTTGAACGATGTATTAGATAATGGTGTACTGATGCGTTATGGTTTTGATGGAATGCGTAATGGCCATTGGAAGGCTAGAGAATTAGAATCTGAATTAGAACAGCAATTACAAGTTAAGCATGCGCAGTTAGTCTCTAGTGGTACAGCAGCAGTTTCTGTAGCATTAGCGTCTGCAGGTATTGGTTCTGGAGATGAAGTGATTATGCCAACATTTACATTTGTAGCTAGTTTTGAGGCTATTATGATGTTAGGAGCTATTCCAGTTTTAGTTGATATTGATGATACATTAACTTTAGACCCAAAAAAAGTAAAAGAAGCTATTACATCTAAAACAAAAGCAATCATGCCAGTTCATATGTGTGGCAGTATGGCAAACCTTGATGCTTTACAAGATATATGTAAAACACATAATCTAGTTTTAATTGAAGATTCGTCGCAAGCAACAGGAGCAACCTATAAAAACAAACCACTAGGTAGTATTGGTGATTTAGGATGCTTGTCTCTAGATTTTGTAAAGATTATAACTGCAGGAGAAGGTGGAGCAGTACTCACAAATAATGAAGTTTATTATCGTCATGCAGATCATTATAGTGATCATGGACATGATCATATTGGTAACGATAGAGGCGCAGAAACACACCCTTTTTTAGGTTATAATTTCAGAATTTCAGAATTACATGCAGCCGTAGGATTAGCGCAATTAAGACGTTTAGATGACTTTGTAGCTATTCAAAAGAAAAACTATACAATAATAAGAGATGCTTTATCTCAAATTCCTCAAGTGACTTTTAGAACTGTCCCAAAAGGAGGCGAAGAAAGTTATTCGTTTTTAAGTTTCTTTTTACCAGATTTAGATAGTGCCCGAAACGTTTCAAAAAGTTTTAAAGAAGAAGGCATAGATGCATGTTTTCATTATTACGATAACAGCTGGCATTATATTAGAGAATGGGATCATTTAAAAAACATAAAATCATTGTATCCTATTTCTCAAGAAGTAAAAAAAGGTTTAGAGTATCTTCAAACAATAACCTTTAAGCAGTCAGACCATTATATTGCTCGTAACATATCTTGCTTAATAAAATTATCTTGGACAGAAGAAGAAGTAAGGTTGCGTGCTCAAAAAATGGTTAACTGTATCACAAAGTTAATTTCTTAAAGGTTTTTTTAATCCTATTATAGTTACTTAATATATAATAATGTAACAATGCTTCTACGTTTTGTAACATTAGTTATACCCTAAATTATTTTTATAAAATAGTTTTGATGTAGTTAAACTAAAGTTTTAAGTTATGAACTTACGTATATGCATTTCTACACTTGTAATATTATTTATACAATCTCTAGTTAATGCTCAAAGTATAGAAAAATTCAGTATCGATGCTGGAGGCGCATCTACAACAGTTGGAGGCATAGAAATATTGTACACTATTGGCGAAGTTAATGTACAAGAATATAGTACACCAAGCTTTTCAGTATCTGAAGGCTTTATAAATGCAAATTTAAAAATCAGTATTGATCCAAAAGTGTTTTTACAAGGACCATCATTAAACGCTAGTAATCCTGGATTAATGAATGATATCTTAAGATCAGATGATAAGCTTCCAGTTACTAGTCCATATCAAGATCTAGTCGTTATTAATGCTTCAGTTTTAAATGATGGTGGCACTAGTGGTTTTGGCGGTACTTCAGATGATATAGTAGATTGGGTTTGGGTAGAATTACGTGCAGCTAATGATAATACTAAAATGGTTAATGGTCGCTCAGCATTATTACAACGCGATGGTGATGTAGTAGATTTAGATGGTCTAACTAATTTAACAATGCATGCTGCACCAACAAATTATTATGTAGTTGTAAAACATCGTAATCATTTGGGAGTGATGTCTGCATCAACTATAGGTTTATCTAGTAATTCTGTGGCCATAGTTGATTTTAAAAATAGTGGGTTTTCTACGTTTGGTACTAATGCTCAAATACAATTAACTTCTGGAGATATGGCATTATGGGCAGGCGATGTTAATAATGATGGTGTTGTACAATATGTAGGAGACACACCAGACTCACCAAGTATTTTATCGTTTGTGCTTAATGACATAGGTAATGTTTTAAACTTACCTACACATTCAGTTTCTGGTTATTATACATATGATGTAAATCTAAATGGTACAACACAATATTCTGGCTTAGCTCCAGATACGCCATTTATTTTACAAAATGTACTCTCGCATCCTGGTAACAGTATATTAAATTTGAGTACTTATAAAATAGAAGAACAATTACCAGAACACTAATTTAAAAACTTAAAATTCTTTTTTAGTAACTTTACGTAAATAGCTTTATTAACGTGAATTACAGAATTTTTCTATTCTTTTTTGTAACTATAGGTTTGTGTTCTCAAACTCACCAAAAACAAGTGTCGTTTAGAGACCTTACTGTAAATGACGGTTTGTCTCAAAATTCTGTAGTAAGTATTGCTCAAGATAGTACTGGTTATATGTGGTTTGCCACACAAGATGGATTGAACAAATACAATGGAAAAGAGTTTATAAATTATAATAAACAATTTGAAGATGTTACTAGACCAAGCTATAGTAGATTAGGAAAAATATATATAGACAGAGACAATAATATTTGGATTGTTTCTAATTCAGGTGTTTTAGAAAAATTAAATAAATCTGAAGATGTATTTAATAAAATTGATATAGTCGCAAATGTAAGTACAGTTTTTCAATCCAGTAATTCTCAACTTCTTATTGGCACCTATAATTCTGGACTATTAAAAGTCACTAGTTCTAAAGATACAATTCAAGTACTAGATAACCGTTATAATAAATTAACGATAAATGATTTTTTAGAAATCAACCCTAATGAAATACTAGTTGCAGCTTCAAACCACATATTTTTTATTAAAGGCGACACTTATTCAATTGTTGCAGAACAATCGAACATTAATTTTAGCACTCTCGAAAAATCTAGTAACGGTAATATTTGGGCAGGAAGTTATGGTAACGGATTGTTTTATAAAACAAATCAATCAGAAGGCTTTAAACAATTTAGTGGGTTTTCAAAAAATAAGCTTCCTATAGATTTAAATGTAGAAGATCTACTAGTAGATAAAAATAATAGACTTTGGGTAGCAACTTATGGTAAAGGCGTTTATGTAATCAATTTTTTAACCCAAGACATACAACACTTTAAAGCAAATAAACTTGATCCCTATGCTTTACATTATAATGATGTTTTATGTATGTATGAAGATTATACAGGCACAATTTGGTTGGGTACAGATGGATCAGGATTAAGTTATTACGATGAGCATCTAACAAAGTTTAATGTGTTAACTAATAATCAAACACCTAGAGATGTAAATGTAGATGTAATTCGTTCTATTGCTATAAATGAAAATGATTTTTGGCTAGGAACCTCAGGAAAAGGCTTAACAAAAATTAATCTTGAGCAAAACATATTTGAAACGTTTACTATTAATAATTCAGAAATTAATAGCAACAGAGTAATGAGTTTATTGTTCGATGAAGATAAACTATGGATTGGCCATCAAGGCGCTGGATTAAACCTGTTGAAGGATAATAAATTTCAGAATTTTAAAGCACTAGAAAACAAAACAATTTGGAGCATACTTAAAGATGAAAATGGCATGCTTTGGTTAGCAACAAGAGATGATGGACTCTTACTTTTTGATGAAAGCAAAGGCATTGTTAAACGTTTTAATTCAAGTAATTCAGGATTAACATCTAATAATATTAGAATAATAGCAAAAGGAAACTTTAATGAAATATGGGTTGGTTCTGAAGAACAAGGATTATTTAGGTTAAATCTTAATAATGATAACATAACTGTGATTAATAAGATTAAAGACAAAGTAAAATCGTTGTATTATGATGATAATCTGCTATGGCTAGGTACTAATGGTAACGGACTAAAATCTTATAATCCAGAGACTAAAGAACAAGAGAATTTTACAATAACCAATGGGCTTTCAAATAATGTTATATATGGAATCTTACCAGATAACCAAGGTAACCTATGGTTAAGCTCTAATAAGGGAATTACCAAATTTAAAAAACATAAAAATGGAGAATTACTAATCGATAACTATAGTAATTATGATGGCTTACAAGCCTTAGAGTTTAATACAGGAGCTTATTTTAAAGACAGTAATGACAACCTGTATTTTGGAGGTTTAGAAGGTTTAAACTGGTTTAATCCTAATCAATTATCATTCAATGTTATTAGCCCAAAAACGATTATCTCTAAAATAGAAATTTTTAATGAAGAAACAGATTTAATACCAGAAAGAGCTTTTAAGCATAACCAAAATACGATAACATTTACATTTTCAGGATTACATTTTTCACTCCCAGAAGGTAATCATTATAAATACAGGTTGATTAATAATGATGCAGATTGGATAACGTCTGGAAATACTAATATAGCACATTACACAAACCTTCCAGCAAACGATTATGAGTTTCAAGTATTATCAAGTAATTATGATGGCGTATGGAGTAAACAACCTTCAAGCTATAAGTTTTCAATTTTAAAACCTTGGTATGCAACAAATACGGCTAAGATTATTTATGGGCTATTAACCTTACTTACAATTTTTGGCATTTATCAATACTTTAAGTTTCGTTGGGAAGTAAAAACGCAATTGCGATTAGAACATGCAGAAACAGAACGTTTAAAAAAACTAGATGAATTTAAAACTAAATTGTACACCAATATTTCGCATGAATTTAGAACACCATTAACACTTATTTCTGGTCCAGTAGATAAACAATTAGAGCGTGATGATTTATTAGAGCGTGATAAGAAAGATTTAAATCTTGTAAAACAAAATGCTAATAGGTTACTCAACCTAGTAAATCAAATGATTGACCTCTCGTTGGTAGATTCTGGTCAGTTAGTATTAAAAGTTTCTAAAGGGAATTTAAGCGTACTATTAAATCAAATTGTTGAAGCATTTCAGTATAAATCTAAAGAAAGAAGTATTAATATTAATGCTAATATTAGTAAAGTTAATGAAGCTTACTTTGATAAAGATATTATAGAAAAAGTGTTTTCAAATTTATTAACTAATGCTATTAAGTATTCGCCTGAGAATAGTACCATTAGTTTTGATGCTACAACTCAAGAAAGGGCATTGGTGGTTTCAATAGTAAATCAATATGATAAAGTTGCACGTAAAGATTTGAGTAAATTATTCCAACGTTTTTATCAAGAAGATGCTGCTGCAGAAGGCATTGGAGTAGGTTTGGCTTTAGTAAAAGAACTTATCGTTTTATCTAAAGGAAGCATTATTGCTAATAATATTGATGATAATAAAATACAGTTTACAGTAACCTTGCCAATACATAAAGCTGCATTTGTATCTTCAGAAATAATTGATCAACACGAAATAGAATTACACCAACCAATAGATTCTAAATTAAAAGGAAATGCTGAGCATACAATTTTAATTGTAGAAGATCAAAGTGATGTTAGAAATTTTATAGTATCAATTTTCAAAAATGATTATAAAATTATAACTGCCAAAAATGGAGAAGAAGGCATTGAGAAAACAAGAAAAAACCTTCCTGATCTTATTATAAGTGATATAATGATGCCTATTAAAGATGGTATAGAACTTTGTAATGCAATAAAGCACAATGAGTTTACTAGTCATATACCAGTTATATTATTAACAGCAAAAGTAGGCGCAGAGAATGAAATTATTGGGCTTAAATCTGGAGCAGATGCTTACATTACAAAGCCTTTTAATAGTAAACGTTTAATAGTTGAGGTAGATAGATTAATAAAAAGTAGGCAGCGTTTAAAAGAACTTTATAGTAAAGCGTTTACAATAAACCCTGATTTAGCAATTACATCAACCGAAACAGAATTTTTAAAAAAACTTCAAGATGTTTTAGATGCTCATATCACAGATCCTGAATTTAAGAGCGAGCGCATGAGCGAGTTACTATTAATGAGCAGGACGCAATTGCATAGAAAACTTAAATCGGTTTATGGTTTAAGTACTTCAGAGTTTATAAGATCACAACGTTTAAAATTGTCGTTGCAATTATTAAAAGAATCTGATGCAACAATTTCTGAGGTTGCTTATCAAATTGGTTTTAATTCGCCATCGTATTACATTAAATGTTTTAAAGAAACCTATAATTTAACTCCAAGCGATTATTCTAAATCACTATAAATCAATAACTTTTAATTAATGTAACATTTGTGTTATACTTTGTAACATTAGTTATATAGTCTTCTTAGGTCTTGCAATAATTTTATCATGTTGTAAAGCTAGATAAGCTAATGAGTGATAAAATTAATAATTCACAAAAATTAAAGCACGATAAAATTTACTTAAACATTGATCATTTAAAAAATGGACAATATGAATTACAAATTTTATTAAAAAATAAAGTTATTAAATCGGTAACTATAATTAAATAATATTAAAGACGCTATTAGTCAGTGTGACGAAAAGGGGAATAATTTATATTCTACTATAAGTTGTTTCCCTTTTTTATTAAAGTATAAGCTATTAATAATTAAAATATATATCATGAACTTTTTTAAACAAAACCACAAAAACAATATCAGTAATAAAACTAATTTAAGTAACATTTTAAAATCAATTGTAATCGTTTTACTCTTAATACTAACCTTTTCATGTAGTAGTGATGATGATTCGTCATCCAACAATACGCCAACAACAGCAGAATTATTAAGATCTGGTACATGGTATCTAGAATCTAAAACACCTGGAGGTTTCAATGATTGTGAAAAAAACACGTCTTTTAAATTTAATGCAAATAATACAGTAGAAGTAGAATCTTTTGATGATGACTCTGGTACTTGCGAATCTGAAGGAGTCGTAAATACAACATATACATTAAATGGAACAACACTAACAATAACATTGGGCACAGATACAATAGTATCAACCATAAATAGTATTTCTGAAACCACTTTAAATATTACAGATGCTATTGGTGACACAATTGTTTTTGATAAAATACAAGGATAGAAATCATGAAAACGTTATATATAGCTTTTTTTGCATTGCTAATTTCATTTAGTGTATTAGCTCAAAATGGCATTAACTATAAAGCCCTTATCAAAGATGATAATGGTAATGTTATTGTTTATGGTAATGTAGATATTGAGTTTTCTATTTTAGAAAACACAACAATCATTTATAAAGAATCACAAGCATTGCTTACAGATCAAAATGGTATTATAATTACTAATATTGGAAATGGTATACCAATATCGGGAACATTTAATGAGATCGATTGGTCTAAAGACAATCATTTTTTAAACATAAAAGTCGATATTGGTAATGGTTTTACAGATTTAGGAACTACACAGTTTATGGCTGTGCCATATGCTCTAAATGCTAAAACTGCTAACAATGTTGCTTTAGAAGCTATTAATGAAGGTTCTGGAATTGGTTACCGAATTATTGAAAGAAATGCAGCAGATTATGGAAACATAGGTTTAGATGCAATCGATTTTAGTGTTTCTGTTCTTAATTCTCAAGATTATGGAGCTACTGGTTTTAGGTCTATAGCTGCTGGTAGTCAAACATTAGCTTCTGGTTTAGAATCTTTAGCTATTGGTATTCAAACCACAGCATCTGGAGATAGATCTATGGCATCAGGAAATGGAACACAAGCAACCAAAGAATCATCAGTTGCCATGGGACAAAATACTATGGCATCTGGAAACTATGCTTTTGCCACTGGCCAGAATACCACTGCATCTGAAGAATCTTCTACTGCTATGGGCTCTTTTTCAATAGCATCAGGAAAGAAATCTTTAGCAGCAGGTCAGACTTCAATTGCATCAGGTGAAAACGCTATTGCTTTAGGGAAACAAGCAACCGCTTCAGGAAACAATGCTTTTGCTACTGGAGAACAATCAAAAGCACAAGGTGTAACTTCTAATGCATTAGGTAATAATGTAATTGCGCCTTCATTTACTGAAACCGCTATTGGAACATTTAATGAAGAATATACGCCAAACAATACTACAGCTTTTAATGTGAATGACCGTTTGTTTACTATTGGTAACGGAACTTCCGCTTCAAATAGAAGCAATGCATTAACTGTTTTAAAAAATGGAGATATTGGTGTTGGTATTACAAATCCAGAGGCAAGATTAGATATTCGTGGTGGCGATTGGAACTTAGATGCTGGTAATCCTGGTGATTTTAGAATAGGTAACGCTTCTCATAATTTTAGAATAGGAATTGCTACTGGCGGCGGTGGCGCAGGTATTACCAGAATGTACACAAGTAGTAATGACTTAATTATAGGAACAAGTAATTCTGCGGTATTAAAATTGGATCAAAATGGAGAGCTTACAGCACCTTCACTAACTAATACTGATATTGTAAACGCAGGAAATCAATCTGTAATAACAAAAAAATATGCAGACGATACATATGTTAAAAATGCAACTCCAATTGTTAGAGAGATAATGATTTCTGGAGCATCATTTCAACCTGATGATAATAATAAACCAATACCTAGTGAATTAGCAGGTGGTCCAGATTTACCAGCACAAAATCGATATATATTTGCACAAGGCATTTTTTATGGAGTATCAGATAGTGGTGTTTACATGACTCCAGTAAATTTACCAGTTGGTTCTACAATAACTAGTATAAGTGCTTATTTATATGATAATAGTGTAACAAACCTAGAATTTAAACTTAAACAGAAATATTTACCAACCAATTTTGAATTTACATTTTTCACGCTCACCTCTAATAATTCAAACTCAAATCAAGTTTTAACTTACTCAACACCTATTCCAATTTTATCAAATTACTCATATTATATTTTAATACATCCACCTTCTGGTCAAATTTGGGGTAATCAAGGGATAAAAGGCGTTAAAATTAGTTATACAGAATAGTATTAAATATAGGTGTTATATAGAAATATTAATTCAAATACTACAGGCTTTCTGGTAAACAAAAGATATGTATTATAATAATGATGCTCGATTTTTAAATTTTTAAAAATCAGACTATAGTATGGTAAAAAGATAAAAACTAGTAGCTAACCGTATCTATAATCTCTAAACCATAACCAATCATACCAACACGTTGTTTTTGTTCACTGTTAGTCATTAAGCGTAATTTAGAAATACTAAGATCATGTAATATTTGAGCGCCAATACCAAAGTCTTTAGAATCCATTTTAATATTAGGTGCTTTAGTAATGGTATTAGGTTGTTGTGTTTCTTTTAATGTAGATAGCCTATTTAGTAAATTCATAGATTGTGCTTGTTGATTGATAAAAACGATAGCACCTTTACCAGAATCGTTAACAGCTTTAAACATGTTATCCAGCTTCTTGTCGGCATTATTAGTTAATGTACCAAGAATATCATTGTTAACTAAAGTTGAGTTTATGCGTGTTAAAATTTCTTCATCATTAGTCCAAGACCCTTTTGTTAAAGCAATATGAACTTGATTATTTGTAGTTTGTTGATAGGCTCTTAAACGAAACTGCCCAAAGCGCGTTTCGATGTCAAAATCTTCCTTTTTTTCAATTAAAGAGTCATGCTCCATACGGTAAGCCACTAAATCTTCAATAGAAACAATTTTTAAATCGAATTTTTTTGCAACTTCTATGAGTTCTGGTAAGCGTGCCATACTTCCGTCTTCATTCATTATTTCAACAATAACTCCAGCTGGTTTTAAACCTGCTAAGCGCGCAAAATCTATGGCAGCTTCGGTATGTCCTGTGCGTCTTAAAACACCACCTTCTTTTGCTACTAAAGGAAATATGTGTCCAGGACGTGCTAATTCAAAAGCTTTGGTATCATGATCTATTAACGCATGTACCGTTTTTGCTCTATCACTAGCAGATATTCCCGTCGTTACGCCATTACCTCTAAGATCTACAGATACTGTAAAAGCAGTTTCCATTGGATCTGTATTGTTGTTTACCATCATGTGCAAGTCGAGTTCCTTACAACGTTTTTCTGTTAATGGTGCACAAATTAGTCCGCGACCATTAGTTGCCATAAAATTTATCATTTCTGGCGTTATTAGTTCTGAGGCTGCAACAAAATCACCTTCATTTTCTCTGTCTTCATCATCTACAACAATAATTGCTTTTCCTTGCCTAATATCATTAATAGCTTCTTCAATGGTGTTAAGTTTAATTTTTGATGATTCTGAAGTCATTTTAAGCGTCGTTATCATGGTAATATGAATTGAAGTACAAAGATATGGCTTATTTTATATTTTCAGCACAACTTAAAGCTAAGTCTTCTTTGATTTTATTCTTTATAAAAAAATGAGAGATGGCATAAAAAGGGAATCCTAAGAAGAATAAAATTTGCTGAATAGGTTTTGTTTTTATATTTAAATTTTTGTAAAATAAAGTTACTTTTATATATGTTGTTATAAAATAACAAACATAGATAAACAATGAGATTAAACTTAAATCTAATACTGCTGATGCTAGCTCTGGTAATTTATTGTTTTTAAAAATAAAATGTAATACCAATAAAATTACACTAATACTGAAGAAAATTAAAGAAAACCTTGAGTAATCAAACAAGTCATTAGCAATTATTTTAGATTGTTTATAGTTTGAATTTATCTCTAATCCTTTAGCTTCAAGATTATCATCGTTTAACTCTCTATTTAATAATATATTGTATGCAATATTTTTAATTCCTACAGGATAATTGTAAGCTTTTGGGTTTTTAATAATGCTAACTAATTTGTCGTTGTTAAAGCCTTTTAAGTTAGATAGGTTTATGATCGTATCATTATAAACCAAAGTGCCTTTTTTCTTTATTTTCAGGAATTTTTTAATAGGTTCTAGGTAGCTGTCAAATTCAAATAAACCTCTATCTTTAGTAGCTCTTTTAGTTAAAAAAATACTGAGAGGTAGCATAATTAAAGTTGAAAGCCAAGTCGCAATTACAGGGTTAAATGTACCATCGTGAGAACTGTTTTTAGCAAAAATCCCTATAAAATGATAGGTTAAAAACAAAAGTATGGCTATTACTAAAGGTAGACCAATGCCTCCTTTTCTAATTAATGCACCAAGTGGAGCACCTACAAAAAACAATATAATACATGCAATACCTAATACATACTTTTCGTGTAAAGAGATAATATGCTTGTTTAATGTTTTGGTAGATATTTTTGCATTCTTCTTTTTAGTAGTTAATATTTGTTTTGTACTATTAACCGTATTTGATGCTAGATTAAGGAGTTGAACATTTGTTTTAACATTAAACAAACTTAATAAACTACCATTAAAAACCGAATCTGTAGTTTTTGATTCAACATTTGTGTTTAATATGCTAAACGAGGTTCTATTGTACAATACTTTTGAAAGGTCTTTAAGTTCATTTGACTTTTTATTGTAAAGCGAATCTATAGAGTAATTTAAACCGTTAACATCAAGCATATTAAACCTATTGTCATAATTTTTATCATCACTTACTTTATTTAAGCCTTCTAAGTCTACGTTGATAACATATTCTTTAAAGTAGCTTTTTACATGAGGTTTTTTTTGTCTTTCTTTGGGAGCTTTTCTAAAAATTTCATCATAGTAATTACCATCAATAAGTTTTAACTGTAAAATATTAGATTTTTCACTACTTATGAGTTCACCAGTTTTTGAAACAATAACGGTTCTATTAACAGGTGTTTTTGCAGCTTTTTTATGGATAACTACAGTATCAAAAAACTCACCACGCTCACCACTTTTTTTAGCAACTTTAATATTATAGTTGCCAATTTCGTTAAATTGTCCTTCTGCAATAGCCATTGCTGGTTGTACTTTGGCAATATTCTTTCTTAAGTTGTAAAAATTATAGTTTGCCCAAGGAATAACATTATTTGAAAAAATAAAAGTTAGAATACCTAGTAGAACAATGAATAGACTTAAACTGCGCATTGCACGTTGTAATGAAATACCAGTAGATTTCATTGCAGCAAACTCGTAGTTTTCAGAAAAGCTTCCAAAAACCATTATAGACGCTAATAATATTGTTAGCGGTAAAATTAGAGGTATGAGTGTAGGCGTAACATAAAGTAAAAACTTTAAGATAACTGAAAGAGCTAAGTCTTTACCAGCCAACTCACTTATATAAAGCCAAACAGCTTGTAAAACAAAAATGAGCATGAGTATTACAAACACGCTCAAAAAAGTTTTTAAGTAGGTTGTTAATATATACCTATCTAATATTTTCATGAATGATCGTTAGCCTAATCTAGTTTGTTGATATAATAATCTTTATACTTATTAGCATCAAAAGTAAATAAGGTTTTTGAAATTGGTTCGTTAGTTTTAAAAGAATTAACAGTTAAAGTTGTTCTTGTTCCGTTTTTTCCTATTTCTATTAGGTTGTAGATGTGTTTTGTTTTTGCATCTACACCTAATAATACTTGTTTTATTTCAGAGTTTGTATCAATAGGATATAATTTTACATATTGTATTTTACGCCCTTTTACGTCTTGCGTAATATCCATTTCGTAGGTGTATCCTTCTTTGTAAAAAGACAGCATCTTACTTGGTGTTATTGTGTTTTCATCTTCAGTATTATCAGATGAAATTGTTACTTCTTCATCTTCTGGACTAATTGTATATAGCGTTTTACCATCAAAAACTCGTGTAATACCTAAAATGTTTAGCATGTATTTATCACCTTCAATAACAACATTACCTCGTGTTTCTTGATTAATGTCTTCACTTACATTTTTTAATGAATACTTAAAATCTATTGAGATGTTATTATAAGAATTTACTTTTTCATTCACTTCATCAAGTAAGGCTTTGGCATTACTTTGAGCAATTCCTATTGTACTAATTAAAAATGCTAATATTACTATTAAGTTTTTCATTGTATTAAATTTCATTTGCTAATAATTGATCTAGAGCAACTAAATCTGGAACCAATACTTGACGAGCTTTACTACCTTCAAAACCGCCAACAATTCCAGCAGCTTCAAGTTGATCGATTATACGACCAGCTCTATTATATCCTAATTTTAGTTTTCGTTGCAATAAAGAAGCTGAGCCTTGTTGTGCTGTAACAATAATCTCGGCAGCTTCTCTAAACAATTTATCTCTATCTGAAATATCTATATCAAGACTTGTGCCACTTTCCTCACCAACATATTCTGGTAACAAAAAGGCTTCAGGATAAGCTTTTTGAGCACCAATAAATTCGGTTATCTTTTCTACTTCTGGCGTGTCAACAAAAGCACATTGTATACGAATAATATCATTACCTTGTGTGTATAGCATGTCTCCGCGACCTATTAATTGATCAGCACCAGAGCCATCTAGAATGGTACGAGAATCTATTTTTGAAGTTACTCTAAAAGCAATTCTTGCAGGGAAATTTGCTTTAATTATACCTGTAATTACATTTACAGATGGTCGTTGTGTTGCAATAATTAAATGAATACCTATGGCACGTGCTAATTGTGCTAAACGAGCAATTGGTGTTTCAACTTCTTTACCAGCTGTCATTATTAAATCTGCAAACTCATCAACAACCAAAACTATGTATGGTAGAAAGTGATGACCATCGTTTGGATTTAATTTTCGAGCTTTAAACTTAGTGTTATATTCTTTAATGTTACGGCATAAAGCGTTTTTAAGCATTTCGTAACGATTATCCATCTCAATACACAAAGAGTTAAGTGTATTAATAACCTTAGTATTGTCTGTTATAATTGCATCTTCACTATCTGGAAGTTTAGCCAAATAATGGCGTTCAATTTTATTAAATAAAGTTAACTCTACCTTTTTTGGGTCAACTAAAACAAACTTAACTTCTGCTGGATGTTTTTTATAAAGTAATGATGTTAGTACCGCATTAAGTCCTACAGATTTTCCTTGACCTGTTGCTCCTGCCATTAAAAGGTGAGGCATTTTGGCAAGATCAACAACCATTGTTTCATTACTAATGGTTTTACCAAATGCAATAGGTAATTCCATTTCAGTTTTTTGAAACTTTTGAGATGCAATTACAGAACGCATCGATACTATAGTTGAGTTTTTGTTAGGGACTTCAATACCAATGGTTCCTTTTCCAGGAATTGGCGCAATAATACGAATGCCTAATGCTGCAAGAGATAATGCAATATCATCTTCTAGGTTTTTTATTTTTGATATTCGCACTCCAGCATCAGGGACAATCTCGTATAGCGTTACGGTTGGTCCAATTGTAGCTTTAATACTAGAAATGCCGATTTTATAATTGTTGAGTGTTTCTACAATTTTATTTTTGTACTCTTCGAGCTCTTCTTGGTTGATTGTAATGCCTTCAGTATCGTATTTTTTTAATAAATCTAAAGGTGGAAACTGATACTTGCTTAACTCAAGTGTTGGATCAAATTGACCAAAATCTTCAACCAACTTATCTGATAAGTTGTTAGTTTCTGAAGCTTCTTCAGTAACTTTTTCAATCTCGATATCTAATTCTGGTTCTTCTTCTGTAGCAACTTCAATTTTGAATTGTTCTTTTTCAGTTTCAGTTTTAGTTAAAGGCTTTGAATGGTTTTTAATAGTAGGTTCAATATTGTCTTCAACAACAAGTTCAAAAGCAGATTTTATGTCTTCGGCTTCAGCAGTTAAATCATTATCTAAAGGAACTACAATGTCTTTTTCTGTAGGATTAATTTCTTTTTTCAAGTCATTTTTAGCACGTTTAAAGAGGTTGACAAAACTCTGTCCTGTAATTTTAAATCTAATGGCTAAATATGTTATTAACCCGAAAATAAGTAGGAGTGAAGTGCCAATTTTGCCAAGATAGTCTTGAAAAAAACTATTCATTTCAAAACCAATAGTTCCGCCTAAAGCATCATACTTATGTGAGAAAAAACCAAAGAATATAGAAAACCATATTACTATGAGTGTTCCCCAGATCCAATGTTTTCTTAATTTTACTTTATTTATATCTAAAGTTACATAAACCCCTGATAAAAATAATAAACCAGAAAATATAAATGAGGAAACACCAAAGCCTTTTAAGATAAATAAATCGCTAACCCAAGCACCAAGTTTATTAAGCCAGTTTTGTGCTTCTATTTCTCTTGAGCCAATGGCATTTAAAGTGCTTTGGTCTACTTTACCGGTAAAAAAGAATGATAAAAAAGCAATAAAAAGTAAAATACCAAGAATAATTAATAAGCTTCCAAAAATAAGTTTTTGTTGGCTAGATAATTTTAAACTCGGTTTTTTAAGTTTTGGAGTGGTTTTGTTTTTAGTTTTGGTTTTCTTCTTCTTCGCCATCAACACTTTGTTAGATTGAAACAAAAATACAAATTACTAACGTTTATCCTAACGGATTTAGTATTAAAAAAGCTTAGGCAAATAAATGACTAAAGCTGCTGTTGTTGCCGCTATTGAAGCTATAAAAACAGCTCCAGCTGCGATGTCTTTTATGCGACCAATAGTTTGGTGATGTTCTGGGTGAATAAAATCTGCAATATACTCAATAGCAGTATTTACACCTTCAATACTCATTACCAAACCTATAAAGGCAATTTGAAATAACCATTCGGTTTTAGAAATATTAAAATAAAAACCAGCAATACTAACTAGAATAGCTATAACAAATTGAATTTTAATACTAGCTTCGGTTTTTATAAGATACAAAGCACCTTTGTAGGCATAGCCTACACTTTTTAGCCTGTTTAGTAAAAATGATTCTTTCTTTGGCATAAAGTTAAGACAAAGCTTTTAGGGCTGCATTGTAATTGGGCTCATCAACAATCTCAGCTACTTGTTCTGTATAAGTAACTAACCCATTTGTATCAATAATAATGATGCATCGAGAATGCAATGCTTCTAATGGACCATCAATAAAATCTAAACCATAACTTTTACCAAAACTTCCGTCTTTATAATCTGATAAACTTATAACATTATCTAAGCCTTCTGCACCACAAAAACGAGCTAATGCAAATGGTAAATCTCTAGAAATGCAAAGTACTTTGGTATTTTCAAGGTTACTTGCTTCTTTATTAAAAGTTCTTACAGATTGAGCGCAAGTGCCTGTATCTACACTTGGGAAAACATTTAAAATGATATTTTGTCCTTTAAAATCACTTAACGATTTTGTTGATAAATCTACTGCAGTTAGATTAAAGTCTGCTGCTTTTGTTCCTGTTTTTGGAAGTTCTCCTGATGTATTTATGTTGTTACCTTTTAGTGTTACTGTAGCCATAAATTTTGATTAAAGATTAAGTATAAAAGTAAGCAATATTTTGTCTTCTTTAGATAACTAATGGTTCAATTTCTATTACCTCAATTCTGCACCAAGTTGTTTTTCAAAATTGGCTTGAAGTTTATTCATTATCTTATCAACTTGCTTATCTGTTAATGTTTTGTGTTCATCTTGTATTGTAAAACTTACAGCATAACTCTTTTTGCCTTTTGGTAAGTTTTTTCCTTGATACACATCAAATAAATCAACATCTTTAAGAAGTTTCTTTTCTGTTTGCATTGCAATTGTGTCTATAGCTTCAAAAGTAACTGCATCATCAATTAGTAAAGCAAAATCACGGCGTACTGCTGGGTATTTAGGTATATCTTTAAACTTTATGTCGTTATGTTTTGCCCTATCAATAACATTGTCCCAATTAAAATCTGCAAAAAGTACATTTTGAGAAATTCCAAAATGTTTTAATACTTTTTTATTGATTAGACCAAAATCTACCAATTTAGTTTTTCCTAGAGCTAAAGTTATACCTTCACTAAACACATCGTTTTTTATTGGAGAAACTTTAAAATTGCTTAAGCCTAAACGTTCTAGTATAGATGTTATAATTCCTTTTAAATAAAAGAAATCGGTTTTTTGATCTGCAATATTCCAACGTTTATCATTTCTGTTTCCTGTTACAAAAACTGAAAGATGTTTTTGTTCTTCACGAGTGTCATTATAATTATGGTATGTTTTTCCGAATTCAAATAATTTTAAATCATCACGCTTTCTGTTTATATTATAACTCACAGATTCTAAACCAGAAAATAATAAGCTCTGGCGCATAACACTTAAGTCATTGCTCAGAGGATTAAGCATTTCAACATTATGGTCTTCTTTTAGTTGCGCACTAAGCTCTATGTATTTTGGTGATGTTAACGAATTAGATAACATCTCATAAAAGCCTTGAGCTGCTAACTGATTACCAATTATGTTTTGCAACTTATAATCTTCAAACTTCGATGTATTAGAGATTGAAGCATTTAATTTCTCGGTAGTTTTTATTTTATTGTAGCCATATACTCGCAAAATTTCTTCAATAATATCAGCTTCGCGTTGTACATCGTTTCTATAGGCAGGAACTGTTAGTCCAAGTCCAGTTTCGGTAACATTATTTACTTTAATGTCTAAAGAAGTAAGAATACTTTTTATGGTTTCTCTTGGGATTTCTTCGCCAATTAGTTTTTTTGCATTATCGAAACTTAGACGTACCTGAAAATCTTCAATTTTATTTGGATATACATCAATTAAATCACTTGTAATTTCGCCACCAGCAATCTCTTGTATTAATAGAGCTGCTCGTTTTAATGCATATTCTGTTATATTTGGATCAATACCTCTTTCAAACCTAAACGACGCATCTGTATTTAAAGCATGTCGTTTTGCAGTTTTTCTAATACTCACAGGATTGAAATATGCGCTTTCTAAAAAGATGCTGGTTGTGTTTTCTGTAACTCCAGAATAATTACCTCCAAATACACCAGCGATACACATTGGTTTTTCGGCATCACATATCATTAAGTCTTCTTCATGTAACTCACGTTCTACATCATCAAGTGTAGTAAATTTTGTGCCTTTAGCTAATGTTTTAACAACAACTTTATTGCCACTTATTTTTGCAGTATCAAAAGCATGTAAAGGTTGACCTAGTTCGTGTAGCACATAATTAGTAACATCTACAATGTTGTTTATTGGATTTAACCCAATAGCTTTTAATCTATTTTGTAGCCATGTTGGAGAATCTTCAACCTTAATTCTAGAAATGGTTACACCACAATAACGAGGTGCAAGTTCTTTATCTTTAACATCGATATCAATCTTTAGAGTTCTATTTTCAACATGAAAAGCACTTACAGAAGGTGTGATTAATTCGGTATTAATTTCTTTTTGAAGTAAACCAGCTTTAAGATCGCGAGCTGTTCCATAATGACTCATGGCATCAGCTCTATTTGGAGTTAATCCAATTTCAAAAACATGGTCGTTTTCAATATCAAAAATTGTTGCAACTGGTGTGCCAACTTTAACCTTTTTATCTAATACAAGAATACCGTCATGTGATTTACCTAAGCCTAATTCGTCTTCGGCACAAATCATTCCGTGGCTTTCTTCACCGCGAATTTTTCCTTTTTTAATTTTCCACGCTTCACCTTCTTCTGTATATAATGTAGTGCCAATAGTGGCAACAGGTACTTTTTGTCCAGCAGCAACATTTGGTGCACCGCAAACAATTTGTAATGGTGTTTCTAATCCTATGTTTACAGTTGTAATTTTAAGTTTGTCGGCATTTGGGTGCTTCTCACAGGTTAACACCTCGCCAACAACAATACCTTCTAAGCCACCTTTTACAGACTGAAAACTGTCTATACCTTCAACCTCTAAGCCTAAATCTGTTAGGAGTTCTCCAGTTTGTTCTGGAGTCCAATCTACCTTTATAAATTGCTGTAACCAATTGTATGAAATCTTCATTATATCTAATTAAAAAACACGCAAAGATAATAATACTAAATAGTTATATAAATTGTAAATTATGTTTTCTTTGTAAGAATTTTATATTTGTTGTGACTACTAGTGACTTAAACTTGATATTTAATGCGAAAACTACCCATTTTATTTGTCTTAATAACTTTAATTTCTTGTAATAATAATCCGCAAAACTTTTTAACAGAAGGTATTTGGAAAGCAGAATTGCAACTTAAAGAAAATTTAGAGCTGCCTTTTAACTTTGAAGTTACATCGCCTAACGCAATAAAAATTTTTAATGCTGATGAAGTTATTTTGGTAAATGATATTAGATATTCTAATGATTCGGTATACATTAAAATGCCAGTTTTTGAAGGCTATATTGCTGCAAAAATGACAAAGAACAGTTTAAAGGGAAGCTTTATAAAAGAGAGTTTAGATAGAGTTGTGCCTTTTAAAGCTGAGTTTAATACTGTTAATCGTTTTGAGTTTTCATCTGAAGCAAATTATAACGTTTCTGGTAATTGGGAAACAGTATTTAGTCCTAAATCTTATGAAGATAGCTATATGGCAAAAGGAATTTTTAATCAAGAAGGAAACCTAATTACAGGAACATTTAGAACCACAACAGGAGATTATAGATATCTTGAAGGTGTAATAGATGGAGACCAAATGAAACTTTCTACATTTGATGGCGCACATGCTTTTTTATTTACAGCAACAGTTACAGACAGTATGATGAAAGGTGCTTTTTATTCTGGTAATCATTGGGAAGAACCTTTTGAAGCAAAACGAAATGATAATTACGAATTACCAGATGAAAATAAACTAACTTTTTTAAAAGAAGGTTATGATGCTTTTGAGTTTTCATTTCCAAATGCTTCAGGAGAAATGGTGTCATTATCAGATAAACGATATAAGGATAAAGTGGTATTGGTTCAAATCATGGGAACATGGTGTCCAAATTGTTTAGACGAAAGTAAATACTATTCTGAGTATTATAACGCAAATAAAGATAAAGATGTTGAGATTGTAGCATTAGCTTTTGAGTATGCTAAAACAAAAGAAAAAGCATTTAAAAGTATAGAGCGTTTGCAAAATGATGTTGGCATAAATTATCCAATTTTATTAGCGCAATATGGTACGTCTAGTAAAATTAAAGCTAGCGAGAAGTTGCCAATGCTTAATCATGTACTGTCATACCCAACTACTATTTTTATAGATAAAAAGGGAAAGGTTAGAAAAATTCATACTGGCTTTAATGGGCCAGCAACTGGCACTAAATACACAGTGTTTAAAAATGAGTTTAATACGTTTGTTGATGAGTTGCTGCAAGAATAGTATTAAGTATTTGACTCTCTTTCATTTTAATATACTCTTAATAATTAGTTAATTAACAGTTTAGTAATTCATTTTAACGTAATGCTAACAACTGTGGTTTTGATTAGGTTATAACTTGTGAGAACAAACTAATAAATCATAATCAAGATGAAAAACAACAACCTAACCAAAATTTTTATGTGTATGATTCTAGCGCTAAGTTTTAGCGCATCAGCACAATTAAACACACCACGAGGTAGTCAGCAAGCTACAGTAAGTCAACGTGTAGGTATTACAGATATTAGTATTACATATGCAAGACCAAGTGTTAATGGGCGTGAAGTTTGGGGAAAACTAGTGCCTTACGGTATGAATAACTTAGGCTTTGGTACAGCAACCGCAGCACCATGGAGAGCTGGAGCTAATGAAAATACTACAATTACATTTTCTCATGATGCAAAAGTTGAAGGTAAACCAATTAAGGCAGGAACTTACGGATTGCATATAGAAGTTAAACCAGACAATACAGCAACACTTATTTTGTCTAACGATACTAATGCTTGGGGAAGTTTCTTTTATGACGCTAATAATGATGCGCTAAGAGCAGATATCTCAACAAAAACGGTTTCTCATAAAGAGTTATTGACTTTTGAATTTAATACTGTTGGAACAAATTCGGCTGTAGCTTCTTTAATATGGGAAAAGAAAGAGTTTCCTTTTACTATAGAAGTTGATGTTACTAATGTTGTACTTGATGAGTTTAGAGCAAAATCTATAGGTCAAACTGGTTTTCAGAGACAAAACTGGGAAAACATGGCTAACTATGCTTTAAATAATGGTGGTGATTTAAATGAAGCCTTAACTTGGATTGATAAAGCTATTGCTGGGCAATTTTTTAGCCAAAAAACATTTAATAATCTAGCGATAAAAGGACAAATTTTAAACAAACTAGGTAAAACTAATGAGTATGCAGAATTAATGGATGAAGCCTCGGCTATGGCAAATGCTAATCAGCTAAATACTTTAGGCTATCAAATGTTGGGCGCAAAAGATTATGATAGAGCTTTAAAATACTTTAAGAAGAATGTAGCCGATAATCCAGAAAATGCAAATGCTTATGATAGTTTGGGAGAATGTTATAAAACTATGGGAGATAAAACAAATGCTATAAAGTCTCTTAAAAAAGCTTTGTCACTAAATCCGCCAGCAAATGTAAAGGCAAATTCTGAAAAATTATTGAAAGAGTTAGGTGCATTATAAAAAATCAATCAATTAAAACACGTGCAGTTTTAGCTCAATCCATTAGGGTTGAGCTTTTTTGTTTTCATGTAGTTTAACTATCATTTAACTACAATATAGCTTTATAAACCATAAGTTTACAATTAGTAAAATGCAATAATGTACTTTAAGAGATACACACCTAAACATTTTTTTTCGAGATTTATCGATTGTTTTTTTGTAATAGACACAAGTGTTCTCGATATAAATGTTGAAGATTTAGTTATACCTGATGGAACTTTTGGTTTGTTATTTATTGAAGATCAAACCCAAGCAGCTATAAGTAGAACTTTATCAACTAATAGCGAAAGCTTTGCGCTTAAAAAAACAACAATTTTTGGACAGAAAACCCATGCTGTTAACTACAATATTAAGGCAGTTAAATCTATAGTGTTTGGTTTAAAAATAAAACCAAATGGGATGTTTTTGTTTACACCAGATGTTTTTAATTTAAAAAATATATTTACAGATATAACAACAATAAACAATGATAATCTCTTAATATTAGAGCAAAAAATATTAGATTCTCATACAATCAAACAAAAAATAGATTGTGTAGAAGAGTACATATCTCAGAGGTTGAAAGTTGTTGAATTTGATTCAGATTTTGAATTCATGGAATCAATTGTAGACTTTATTCATAATCATAAAGGCAATGTAAAGTTTAATTACTTATTAGAGTGTTTTGGAGCTAACTATAAAAAAATTGAGCGTTTGTTTTTAAAATATTTAGGAGTTACTCCTAAAGTATATATGAGAATTATAAGGTTTAATGCCTGTATCAATAGTTATCAAAATACTGATTTAGAAGAAAATTTAACACAGTTAGCATTAGTGAACGGCTTTTTTGATCAGTCACACCTCATAAAAGAATTTAAGCAGTTTACATCGTTAACACCAAAACAATTTTTTAATAAAGAACTAAGCTATTCTGAAAATGAATATATGAACATTATAAATAATCGTTGGTGATTTTTTACGTCTTGTCTAAAATTTACAATTCTTAAAAACAGACATTGTATAAGTTTGGTTTTTAAACCGAACAAAAATGAAAAACTACATCTTATTAGCAACAATTGTTATCTCATTTATCTTGTCCTGTAAAGCGCAAAATGCAAATCCAGAATACCTTATAAAAGAAGAAAATGTTGTTAAGCATATTAAAACCTTAGCTTCAGATGAATTTTTAGGAAGAAAGCCAGGAACAAAAGGTGAAGAAAAAACCACCAAATATATAGAGCAACAACTTAAGCTTTTTAATGTTGAACCAGCAAATGCATCAAGTTACTTTCAAGATTTTAAAATTAAAAAAGTGCAATATGGTAATTGTAGTAATTTAGTTATTGAATCTGGTAAAGAAAAAAAGGAATATATCTACGAAAAAGATTTTTATGCCAAAACATCTTATAAACTAAATGAAGAAGTTACTATTGAAAATGCCGAAATGATTTTTGTAGGCTTTGGGATTGTAGCTTCAGATTATAATTGGGATGATTATAAAGAGGTTGATGTAAAAGGGAAAATTGTGGTAGTGCTATTTAGTGATCCAGGATATTATTCTAAAGACCCTAAATTTTTTAATGGAGAACAACCAACCTATTATGCAGGAATTAGGCATAAAAAGCGCGAAGCTGCAAAGCGTGGTGCAGCCGGACTAATAATGATTCATGATGATGCTATTAATTGGGATGCTGTTAAAAATGATGTTGATTCGCCAATTTTTGTTGAAGGTGAGCCAGGTTTAGCTTCAGATGGGTTGAAGTTTTCAGGGTTAATTTCTAAATCTATAATGAAAGATTTATTGTCAGATTCAAATTACGATTATGTTGAAGAAGCTTTGTTAAAAGATTTCAAGCCATTACCATTAAAGGCAAAAGCATCGTTATCACTTAATTCAACTTTTAAAGATTTTGTTACAACTAAAAATGTTGTTGGAATAGTAAAAGGATCCAAACGACCAAATGAATATGTCTTATATACTGCGCATTGGGATCATGTTGGTACTAGAGCTTCACATTTAGGAAACGATTCAATTTTTAATGGCGCAATTGATAATGCTTCGGGTACTGCTATGCAACTAGAGGTTGCTAGAGCATTTTCTAAAATGAAGAAAAAAACAGAACGCTCTATAGTTTTTTTATTTACATCTGCCGAAGAAATGGGGCTTTTAGGAGCAGAGTATTATGCTAATAACCCTTTATATCCATTAAATAAAACAGTTTGTGTGATTAATGCAGACGCTAGTTTTGCTGTAGAAAAAATGCGCATGGTTATTAATGTTATAGAGAGTCATTCAGAAATGGACTCTTTTGTTAGTAAAGCGGCTGATAAATTGGGAAGAGAAATTGTTAAAACCGAAGGTGAAGAAATGCCAGGTAATGTGTTTCAAAGATCAGATCATTACCCTTTTGTGAAAAAAGGTGTGCCAGCAGTTTGGAATGTAGGAAACTATGAGCCTTTAAATGGAGATGAAAAAGAAGTTGAAAAAATTGCCGCTTATATGCAGCATTACCATCAAGTAACAGACGAGTATTACGAAGGTTTTAATGGAGCAAATATTACGTTTGATGCACAACTTAATTTTTTAACAGGCTTAGAGGTTGGTAACTCAAGTAAATGGCCTAATTGGAGTGAAGAGTCTCGTTACTCACAGTATAAAAAAATTAGAGATGAAAGTATGAAGGCTGATTAAGTATTTTTATTAGGTGGTTGAAAACTTAACCATGTATGGTTTCACTTTTACCATAACTTTTAATCAATTCACCTTCAAATGCAACAAGCTCTTTCCAGCGCTTATCTACATCTATGTCTTTACCGTATTTTCTAGCAAATGTTATAAATGTAGTGTAATGACCAGCTTCGCTAACCATTAAATCGTAATAAAACTGTGATAGCTCTTTGTCTTTTATGCGTTGAGATAACAGTTTAAAACGCTCACAACTTCTAGCTTCTATCATTGCTGAAAATAACAATCTGTCAACCATACTTTGAAGATGATTACCGCCTTTATTCATAAATTTATAGAGTTCGTTAACGTAGCTGTCTTTGCGTTCTCTGCCTAGTTTGTAGCCACGTTTCTTAATAATCTCATGTACCATTTGAAAGTGCTCTAGTTCTTCTTTTGCTAATTCTAACAAATCAGTAACCAAATCTACATACTGAGAATTGTGAGTGATAATTGTAATGGCATTGGTAGCAGCTTTTTGTTCACACCAAGCATGGTCGGTTAAAATTTCTTCAATATTATCTTCTGCTATGGTTGCCCAACGTGGATCGGTTTCAAGTTTGAGATGAAGCATGTTTTACGGTTTTTAGTAAAGGTAATTAAGATTTCTATTCAGAATAGTGTTAACTTATATAATTCCAAATGTTTTTGTATTTACCAAGCTCTCTATAGGTATTTAGAATTACTTGATGCTCTGGTAAAGCTAATGATGGGTCTTTTTCTAAAACTTTTTTCGCATAAAACCTTGCGCTTTGTAAAATATCATTGTCCTTTATAATATCTGCTATCTTTAGGTTTAATATGCCACTTTGCTGAGTTCCCATTATATCGCCAGGTCCTCGTAATCGTAAATCAACTTCGGCAATTTCAAAACCATCACTAGTTCTAGTCATTGTTTCTAATCTCACCTTACTATCGTTGCTTAATTTATGACTGGTCATTAAAATACAATAGCTTTGTTCTGCACCACGACCAACACGACCTCTTAATTGATGGAGTTGTGATAAACCAAAGCGTTCGGCACTTTCAATAATCATTACAGAGGCATTTGGTACGTTAACGCCAACTTCTATAACAGTTGTGGCTACCATAATTTGTGTTTCACCTTTTATAAAGCGTTGCATTTCATAGTCTTTGTCGGCAGGTTTCATTTTGCCGTGAACTATTGAGATTTGATAGTCTGGTAACGGAAAATCTCTAACGATACTTTCATAGCCATCCATTAAATCTTTATAATCCATTTTTGAGCTTTCTTGAATTAATGGATATACAATGTAAACCTGTCTTCCTTTTGCAATTTCATCTCTTATAAACTTGAATACATTAAGCCGATTTTTATCATAACGATGTACAGTTTTTATGGCTTGTCTGCCTGGTGGTAATTCGTCAATAATTGAGATGTCTAAATCGCCATAAACAGACATGGCTAAAGTTCTAGGAATTGGTGTTGCTGTCATCACTAAAATGTGAGGAGGAGAAGTGTTTTTTTTCCATAATTTACTGCGTTGTGCAACTCCAAATCTATGTTGTTCATCAATAATTGCTAGCCCTAAATTTTTAAATTTCACCTTGTCTTCAAGCAAAGCGTGAGTACCAATTAAAATTTGTAATTCCCCATTTTCAAGATTTTCGTGTATTTCTCTTCTTGTTAAAGTTTTAGTTGAGCCTGTTAATAGTTTTATGCTGATATTTAGATTATTGCATAGCTCCAATAATCCGTTATAATGCTGAACTGACAAAATTTCAGTTGGAGCCATTAAACAGGCTTGGAAACCATTGTCAAGTGCCATGAGCATTGACATGAAGGCTACTATGGTTTTTCCAGAGCCCACATCACCTTGTAATAATCGATTCATTTGGGCGTTGCTGCCTAAATCATGTCTAATTTCTTTTAAAACACGTTTTTGAGCGTTGGTTAATTCAAAGGGTAAATGGCTTTTAAAAAAAGTGTTAAAATAATTTCCGACTTGAGAAAATGGGAAGCCTTTAATTTTTGATTTATGAATTAAATTTTTTAAAATTAGTTGTAACTGAATGTAAAATAACTCTTCAAATTTTAGCCTAAACTGAGCCTTAGAAAGTAGCTCAGAATTCTTGGGAAAATGAACGTTAATAAGGGCTTCATTTTTTGATATTAATTTAAGTTTTGAGAGTAAAGTGTCTGGCAATGTTTCGTAGAATTTTCCTTTACTATCTATAAATAATTGTTGCATTATTTTTCCTAGCACTCGATTTGTAATGCCTTTGTTTGATAGTTTTTCGGTTGATGGATATATGGGTTGCATAGATAGACGTAGGTTTTTTTTATGTTCACTTACGAGTTCTAGCTCAGGATGAGGTAGGCTAAATCTACCGTTAAACCAATTGATTTTTCCAAAAATAACATAAGGTGTATTTAATTTTGTGTTTTCTCTTATCCATTTTTGTCCTCTAAACCATACGAGTTGCATGATTCCTGTGTCGTCTTGAAATGTTGCGACAAGGCGTTTTTTGTTTTTTTGAGCTACTTCTTCAAACTTTGTAATTTTCCCAACAATCTGTACTTCTGCATTATTGCGTTGTAATTGACTGATTTTGTGATATTGTGTTTTGTCTATGTATCTGTTTGGAAATAAATTTATTAAGTCTTGATATGTATGAATATTTAGCTCTTTACGTAGTAGGTCTGCGCGATTTGGACCGACGCCTTTTAAGTAGTCTATTGGTGTTTGAAGATTAATATTCATAATAACGAATATAATTCTTCTATTTTAAAGATGAAACTTGATTTTTTGTATATTTTGCTATTACTAATCATGAAATTAATATGAAAGCATTAGTTATTTCTGGAGGCGGAAGTAAAGGCGCATTTGCTGGAGGTGTTGCGCAATTTCTTATGGAAAGTCAAAAGCGCGAATACGATATGTTTTTAGGAACATCTACCGGGAGTTTGCTTGTGCCTCATTTGGCGGTTAATAATATTCCTAAGCTTTACGACATATTTACTAGTGTTACGCAGCAAGATATATTTAGCGTAAGCCCTTTCGTGCAACGAAAAAAAGGAAATAGAGAATTTGTTTCTATAGATTTTATTAACTCGCTATGGCAATTTGTTAAGATGAAGCGTACATTTGGCGAAAGTAAGGCTTTAAGGCGTAATATAAAGCGAAATCTTACAAGAGAAGAGTTTGATGTAATAAGAAAAACCAAGCATGATGTAGTTGTTACTGTTACTAATCTGTCTAAAAATAGAGCTGAGTACAAGTCGGTAAATGATTGTAGTTATGAAGAGTTTTGTAATTGGATTTGGATTTCGTGTAATTACATTCCGTTTATGTCTTTGGCTAAAGTTGATGGTTATGAGTATGCTGATGGTGGATTGAGCTGTGTGGTTCCAATAAGAGAAGCTATACAGCGTGGTGCGACTGAAGTAGATGCTATAATATTAGAATCTGAACATATGGAACATAATAAGGTTTTGGGTAAAAATCCATTTTCTTTAATGATGAACCTATTTGGTCACTTAATGGATCAAGTTGAAAAACATGATATCTCCATTGGAAAGTTAGCAGCAAAAAATAAAAATGTGAAACTTAATTTGTATTACACACCAAAGAGTTTAACCGAAAACTCATTGATTTTTAGTAAAAAATTAATGGTTAAGTGGTGGCAACAAGGCTATGATTATGCTGAAAAAAAACATATTGTTGTAAAATAAAGGGTTGCTTAAAAAACAATATTATAACATTCTAGAAACTTCTTCTTTTATATATGACAAACCAGCATTGCTTGGTGCTTGTCTGTCCATCATTTCGGTTAAAATAACTTCTCTAAGTTTGTTGGCTGTGTCTGTTTTTTCAGATAAACTAGCTTTTCTTATGAGTTGAATTGTTGCATTTTTTGAAGCGTTAATAATGCTCCAGCATTTGTCTGAAACATATATTTGTTGTGCTAAATTATGCTCAAATTCTTGCTCAATATTTTGTACAAGTAATGATTCGTAATCTTCTTTATTTGAGGAGTTTGGAGCAACACGTATTAATAATTTGTTTGGAGAAATGCGCTCTAAAAGTAATGCCATACGTTCATAGGCTTGAAGGCGTAAAGGGAATGCCTCTTTTTGTAAATCTTTTTGTATTAAAAAATTACGACGTTTGTTTTCATTTTCTACATGTTCTCTAAAAAACAAAAACGCAATTGCTCCTGTTATAATTGCAGGAATACAATACAATAATAACCCAAATATTTCTCTTTCCATCTTTAAATTTTAAGTTGTAAACTTAATAGTTTTTAAATTATAGTTTAGTTTTTTCCACCTAAATGCATGCAATTTTTTAAATCTTGCATATTAGTAAAAGGAACTTTTACTTTTTCGTAACCATAAGTTCTGTTTAATTCTTTTGATAAGTTATGGTCGTCTACATTAACTTCAATATCACTCATTTTAAATTGACAAGGATGCTCGTAGCCAGCAGCGTGTGTAATTTCAATAAATTCTTTTCTAAAAGTTTTAAAATATTGAGCTAATCTAACAGATTTTAATGTTGGGTCTATACCATTTTGAAGCCATTTGCTTTGAGTTGCAACACCACTAGGGCATTTGTTAGTATGACATACTTGAGCTTGTATACAGCCAATACTCATCATAGCTTCTCTGGCGACATTAATACAATCTGCTCCCATAGCAAATGCCATAGCGGCTTTAGCAGGAAAACCTAGTTTGCCGCTTCCAATAAACACAATACGTTCTGTAAGACCTTTGCTTTTAAATAGTTTGTATAAATCTCCAAAAGCATAAACCCAAGGTAATGATACATGGTCTGCAAAACTTGGAGGTGCAGCTCCTGTGCCGCCTTCGCCACCATCTACTGTAATAAAATCTGGGCCTTTACCAGTAGATTTCATAATATTTGCTAGCTCTTCCCATTGTTCTAACTTTCCTATAGCTGCTTTAATTCCTACTGGTAAACCGGTTTCTTTGGCAATGTCTTCTATAAATTTAACAAGTTCTGGAACATTAGAAAACGCTTTGTGATTTGGTGGAGACAATACGTCTTTACCAACTTCAACACCTCGTATTTTTGCTATCTCTGGCGTAATCTTGGCACCTGGTAAAACACCGCCTTTTCCTGGTTTAGCACCTTGAGACAGTTTAACTTCTATTGCTCTTATAAACGGGTTGTCTTTTACTAATTGTTTCATTTTTTTCATAGAAAAACCACCATCTTCTGCTCTTACGCCAAAATAACCAGTGCCAAAATGAAATACAACATCACCGCCATTACTATGGTATGGAGATAGACCACCTTCGCCAGTATTATGGTAAGCGTCAGACATTTTAACACCTTTATTTAAAGATTCCACAGCTTTTGCAGATAGTGAGCCAAAACTCATTGCTGATATGTTTATAATAGATGTTGGACGATATGGTCTTTTACGTTTGTTATAAGCTCCCATTACTTTTGCGCATGGTAAAAAACTTTTATCGATGCTGTTTGGGTGATCTTTACTTATTTGATAAGGCATCATTGCATTATTGATAAAAATATGTTGATGCGCATATATATCGCGGTCTGTACCAAAACCTTCGTAATTGTTCTCTTTTTTTGCAGATGCATAAATCCAACCACGTTCAATACGGTTAAAAGGAAGTTCTTCTCTGTTATTTGCAACAAAATATTGGCGTATCTCAGGGCCAATACTCTCAAATAAGTAGCGAATATGACCAACAATAGGAAAATTATGGCTTATAGTATGTTTACGTTGTATAACATCACGTATAGCAATAATTACTAGTATGATGATAATCCACATCCACCAAGAAACCTGACCTAAAAAATCTAACATGCGAGACCTAATTTATTAGAATAATGATTGGTAAATATATTTAAAAAAAAGAACATATAAAGCGTGTAGATTGTTTATAATTATTCATAAAATCATACAATTAAAAGGTGAGCTTTGGTTAAATTCACGGTTTAAAATAAATGATAGATTGGAGAAGTATTTAAGTCAATTAAACGATGCGCAATTAGCGCCAACTTTACAGAAGGATGGACCAATGATAGTAATTGCTGGAGCGGGTTCTGGTAAGACTCGTGTATTAACGTATCGTATTGCGTATTTAATGAGTCAAGGTGTAGATTCATTTAATATTTTGGCTTTAACATTTACTAATAAGGCAGCTAAGGAGATGAAAGGTAGAATTGCTTCTATTGTTGGTGATAGTGAAGCAAAAAATCTTTGGATGGGAACGTTTCACTCTGTTTTTGCTAAGATTTTACGTTTTGAAGCCGATCGATTAGGTTACCCAAGTAATTTTACTATTTATGATACTCAAGATTCTCAACGTTTAATTTCTTCAATTATAAAAGAAATGAATCTTGATAAAGATATCTATAAATATAAGCAAGTACATTCTAGAATTTCTTCATATAAAAATAGTTTAATCACAGTAAAAGCTTATTTTCAAAACCCTGAGCTTATTGAAGCAGATACAGCAGCTAGGCGACCAAAAATTGGTGAAATTTATAAAAATTATGTAGACCGTTGTTTTAAAGCAGGAGCAATGGACTTTGATGACTTGCTATTAAAAACTAATGAGCTATTAACACGATTTCCAGACGTATTAGCCAAATATCAAGATAAGTTTAGATATATTCTGGTAGATGAGTATCAGGATACCAATCATTCGCAATACTTAATTGTTAGGGCATTGTCTGACCGTTTTCAAAACATATGTGTAGTTGGTGATGATGCGCAAAGTATATATGCGTTTAGAGGTGCAAATATTAATAATATACTCAACTTTCAGCGTGATTATGATGATGTAAAAGTGTTTAGGCTTGAGCAAAACTATCGTTCTACTAAAAATATTGTTAATGCTGCCAATTCAATTATAGATAAGAACCAAACAAAGCTTGATAAAGTCGTTTGGACAGCAAATGATGAAGGTGCTAAAGTAAAGGTTAATCGCTTGATGACAGATGGTGATGAAGGCCGTTATGTGGCGAGTTCCATTTTTGAAAATAGAATGCAAAACCAATTAAAAAATAGTGATTTTGCTGTTTTATATCGCACAAATGCGCAATCTCGTGCAATTGAAGATGCATTAAGAAAACGAGATATTCCGTATCGTATTTATGGCGGTTTATCATTTTATCAACGTAAAGAAATTAAAGATGTGTTATCTTATTTGCGTTTGGTAATTAATCCAGCAGATGAAGAAGCGCTTAAGCGTGTTATTAATTTTCCGGCTCGTGGTATAGGTCAAACAACAGTTGATCGCCTAGTCGTTGCTGCAAATGGTTTTGAGCGTTCAATTTTTGAAGTGATGCAAAACCTAGATAAGATTGATATTAAAATTAATTCTGGTACAAAAACAAAACTTCAGAATTTTGTGACTATGATTGAAAGCTTTCAAGTCATGAACCAAACTGCTGATGTGTTTGAGCTTGCCGAACATGTAACAAAGGTTTCGGGTATTATTAGAGAATTTAATAAAGGCGGAACGCCTGAAGACATTACACGATTAGAAAATATTGAAGAGCTTTTAAATGGTATGAAAGATTTTGTTGAAGGTCAAAAAGAATTGGCTGATGCAACAGGATCACTAGCTGAGTTTTTAGAAGATGTGGCTTTAGCAACAGATTTAGATGCCGATAAAGGCGATGCAAACCATGTTGCGCTAATGACAATCCACTTGGCTAAAGGTTTAGAATTTCCTTACGTGTATATTGTTGGTTTAGAAGAAGATTTGTTTCCTAGTGCAATGAGCATGAATACTAGAAGTGAGTTAGAAGAGGAGCGAAGACTGTTTTATGTAGCATTAACACGAGCAGAAAAACAAGCGTATTTAACCTATGTGTTATCACGTTACCGTTGGGGAAAATTAATTGATGCAGAACCAAGTCGTTTTATTGAAGAAATTGACGATCAGTATCTCGATGTTTTAACTCCAGTACATGAGCCAAGGCAAAACCCAATGCTTAATGCAGATATTTTTGGTGATATAGAGCCTAATAATATTCGTTTTAAAAAGCCTGTTAAACGGAAATCTGAAGCTAAACCTCCAAAATTTGTTGCTCCAAAAAATTTAAAACGTGTTACTAAATCAAATAGTTCTGAAAAAACAAATCTTTTTGATGGTAAACTTGCTGTTGGAAACATTGTAGAGCACATGCGATTTGGAAAAGGTGAAGTACTTAAAATTGAAGGTAAAGGTGCAGATACTAAAGCCGAAATAAATTTTGAAAATGGAGGCGTTAAAAAACTATTGTTACGTTTTGCTAAACTAGATGTTTTAGGGTAAGGCTAAAGATTACAAATACGTTTCAGTAAATAACTTCAATTTTTGCCAAGTATCTATAAGTTCTAATCCAATCCACCCATGACCAGCATTAGGATATAATGTAAATTCATGCGTTACACCTAAATCTTGAAGTTTATCTCTCATGGCTGTGCCTTGTGTAGTTGGTATTAAAGGGTCTTGTCCACCATAAAATAAAATAGTTGGTGGCGCAGTAGTAGTAGCTTGGTGATATGGACTTACTTCTTCAAGATAATTTATTGCTGGATTGATACCATATAAATCTATAAGTTCTTGTAAAGCAGGATCGGTATTATTTAAATAAGCTGGATCTGTGAAGTTAGTTGGACCAACAATACTACAAACCATAGTTATATCATTTTCAGTATCAAAAGCATAGCTCCATAATAATGATAAATGCGCTCCAGCACTAGTACCTATAAATCCAAAAGTATCTGAAATCACATATTCAGATTGGTTAACTTTTAAATGGTTTACAACAGATGTAATATCATTTATTTGCATTGGGTAAGGTTGATTGTTTTGGTCTGCAAGTCTGTAATTAATATTTACAACAGCAATATCCTGTAAATCAGAAAGAATAATATCCTTAAAAGCATTCATATCACTTTTATCTCCAGAGGTCCAACCGCCGCCATGAACCAAAATCAAAACCTTAGTATCTGTAGTTCTGTTTGCAGGAAGATAAATATCAAACTTTTGATCGTTATCACTTCCATATGACACGTTTAATTCCTCTCTGTATTCTATAAGTGTTGGTTCTTCCTGGTTTTGATTATTGTCACTAGAACAAGAAATAAAACTAATGCTAACAAAAAGAAAGAGTAAACTAAGTTTTATAGTCTTCATAATAAAATAATTAATTACTTTGTAAACGCTATTGTAAGATACATATTATGGCTGAGTTAGTGAAAATTTATAAGGATAACCCAAATCCTAAAGACATCAAAAAAGTTATTGATGTGCTTAAAAAAGGAGGTTTAATTATTTATCCAACAGATACGGTTTATGGCTTAGGCTGTGATATTACTAATATTAAAGCCTTAGAAAAAGTAGCAAGAATTAAAGGCGTAAAATTAGAAAAGTCTAATTTTTCTTTTGTTTGTCATGACTTAAGTAATTTAAGTGATTATGTAAAGCAAATAGATACAACAACGTTTAAAATATTAAAACGCGCACTTCCTGGACCTTATACATTTATTTTGCCTGGAGCTAAAACCTTACCACATCCTTTTAAAAAGCGTAAAACAGTTGGTATTCGTGTGCCAGATAATGCTATTGCACTTGAAATTGTAGAGCAATTAGGTAATCCAATTATTTCAACATCTATACATGATGAAGATGAAGTATTAGAATATACAACCGACCCAGAATTAATTCTTGAAAAATGGGATAAATTGGTCGATTTGGTTGTTGATGGTGGTTATGGTGACAATGAAGCATCAACAGTTATAGATTTGTCTGATGATGAGCCAGTTGTAATTAGAGAAGGTAAAGGTGGTTTAGAAATTTTTTAATCACAAAAAAAAAGCTCAATCATAAGATTGAGCTTTTAAGTTTATTGTATATGCTAAATTATTCTTCAGCAGATAAGTTTTTCATTTCTTCTTCAATCATTTCGTAGAACTGATCAATTTTTGGCAATACAACAACACGAGTACGTCTGTTTGTTGCTCTGTTTTCTGCAGTATCATTTTCTGCTAGAGGTACATAACTGCTACGTCCTGCAGCAATTAATTGGCTTGGATTAACACCTAATTCTTGTAACACTCTAATGATTGATGTAGAACGCTTTACACTTAAATCCCAGTTGTCTAAAAGTACTCCGCTTTTATATGATCTACTATCTGTATGACCTTCAATCATAGCTTCAAAATCAGGTTTGTCATTTATTACTTTTGCAACCTTAGCTAAAACCGTTTTTGCTTTGTTTGTTACATTATAGCTACCACTTTTAAATAAAAGTTTATCGGCAATAGATATAAAAACAACACCTTTTTCAACATTTACTTCAATATCTGGATCGTTAATACCAACTGCTTTCTTTAAGCTTGTAACAATGGCAAGTGTAACACTATCTTTTTTTGTTAAGGCGTCTTGTAAACGTGATATTTTTAAATCTTTTTCTTTTAAACTTTCAAGTGATTTTTCAAGATTTTCAGCACCTTTTGTTGTTAATACTGTTAAGTCTTTAGAGCTTTCAATTAAACCTTGGTTTGAGGCACGTAAATCTGCTAATTGTTCTTTCATAGCTTCAATTCGCGCATTTGCAGCTGCAGCATCAGATAAACAACTATTAAGTTTTACCGTTGCGGTATTTAATAAATCTTGGGTTTTCTTTTGTTTTGCTTCAAGTGCAGTAAATTCTTTTTTAGAAACGCATGAACTTAAAAGTAGCATAGCAGTAACACTTAACAACATTAATTTTTTCATAATAAACTTGATTAAATAATTAAAAATTTAACATTTCAAAAGTATGTAAAATAGATTCGCAAAAACAATCATTAACAAAACTTTTACTAACTAACTTATAAACTATTAAAATGCTTCTTTTTATTTACGAAATAGAGCCAAACAATAGATGTTTTGTTGTAGTATTTTTTACGCTTTGTAAGTGTTTTTCGATTCTTTAAGAGTCTAGATAAATTAGCGTAAAAACTAAAATGTGCTTTAATAATGGCTAAAATATGAGTAAACTTAAATTCGAATAAAAATTTAAAACCTGCTAAACCATCTAATAGTAATCGTGTTAAGATTAGAAAAAACAAATTGCCATTTGCATTTTTTAACAATGTAAATAAGCTATTTCTAAAATTAAGATAGGTTTTGTGAGGGTTTGTGTTTTGTAATGTTGCTCCACCAACATGATAAACTGTTGAGGTTCCAACGTATTTTGTTTTATAATCTAAGTTAAACGCTCTCCAGCACAAATCAATTTCTTCCATGTGTGCAAAAAACGATTCGTCAAAACCATTAAGTGTTTCAAAGATTTCTTTTCGTATAAAAAAGCAAGCGCCAGATGCCCAAAAAATTTCTGTAGTATTATTGTATTGGCTCTCATCTTTTTCAATAGTATCGAAAATACGTCCTCTACAATATGGATAAGCATATTTATCTATAAAACCACCAGCAGCTCCAGCATATTCAAAGTGAGATTTATTATTATAATCTAAAATTTTGGGCTGAATTATTGCTGTTTCTTTGTGAGATTTAAACTCAGTAATAATAGGAGAGAGCCAATTACGTGTAACTTCTACATCGCTATTGAGTAAACAAAAAATGTCTTCGTCTACATGTTTTAAAGCATCATTGTAACCTTTTGCATAACCTCCATTTTTTTTATTCTGAATAATTTTTATTTTAGGATATGTGGCTTTAATAAAAGCCATAGAATTATCTGTTGAAGCATTATCGGCAATATAAATAGTGGCCTCTTGAGAATGCTCAATAACTGATGGTAAGAATTTTTTAAGAAGTTCTTTCCCATTCCAATTTAGTATGACAACAGCAATTTTCATTATTGAGTTTAAAAGTTTAAAAGTTGATAAGGGTATAAGTTAATTTGTTTTTCCACGAATTCATTAATATTATTTTTACTTACGACTTACGACTTACGACTTACTATATGCAGGAATATCTCTTAAAAACTGATAGCGTTCTTCTTTAAAATCCATAGCGCAATAATAGTGATTTATTCCGTTAGTGACCATTAAGTAGGTAGCATTGAGTTCTAAATTATAACGTGCAATTTGATCAAAGGTATTTTGATTGATTGCAATTTTATACGATTTGCATTCTACAATTAAATGAATGCTTCCGTCAGTATTATAAATAACAATATCATAACGTTTTCTCAAGTTATTTACTTTGAGTTCTTTTTCAACATTAATTAAAGATTTTGGATACTTTTTCTCATGCATTAAATATTGAACACAATGTTGTCTAACCCATTCTTCAGGTTGTAAAACCATAAATCTTTTGCGAATCTCATCGAAAATAGAAACTTTATTTTCGCTATTTTTGAACCGAAACGAATATGTAGGGAAATTTAACTTTTGCACTACACAAATTTGGTGATTTTTTTTCAATGGACGAAGTCAAACAACTAGTAACTGATATAAAAAAAGGAAATCTTAAGCCTATTTATTTTTTAATGGGTGAAGAGCCTTATTATATAGATAAGATATCAGATTTTATTGAAAACAATGTTCTGGCTGAAGAAGAAAAAGGGTTTAACCAAATGGTATTGTATGGTCGTGATGTAGCAATTGATGATATTGTTGGTAATGCAAAGCGTTACCCGATGATGGCAGAACGCCAAGTAGTGATTGTAAAAGAAGCCCAAGACTTATCTAGAACCATTGAAAAATTGGCAGATTATGTTAGTAATCCGCAGCCAACAACAGTTTTAGTGGTAAATTATAAGTACAAAAAAATTGATAAGCGAAAAGCTCTATATAAGGCTATAAAAAAAGCTGGTGTAGTTTACGAGAGCAAAAGGTTGTATGAAAACCAAGTTGCAGACTGGATTCGTCGTGTGTTATCTGGTCAAAACTATTCTATTTCGCCAAAAGCCGCACAAATGCTTGTTGAGTTTTTAGGAACAGATTTAAGTAAGATTAATAATGAACTTGAAAAGTTAAAAATAATACTTCCTGAAGGCACACAAATATCTCCAACGCATATTGAAGAAAATATTGGAATTAGTAAAGACTACAATAATTTTGAATTACGTAAAGCAGTTGGTGAGCGTAATTCAGTAAAAGCGTTTAAGATTGCAAACTATTTTGCCGAAAACCCAAAGGATAACCCAATGGTTGTTACGGTATCGTTGCTTTTTAATTTCTTTTCTCAACTATTACACTTTCATGGTTTACATGACAAATCACCAAGAGCAGTAGCTTCTGCACTTAAAATTAACCCTTATTTTGTAAACGAATATATTGCGGCAGCTCGTAATTATCCTATGAAAAGAGTGAGTAGTGTTATTGCAACCTTACGCGAGTTTGATGTAAAAAGTAAAGGTGTTGGCTCTAATGCTGTACCGCAAGGCGATTTGCTAAAAGAACTACTGGTTAGAATTTTGGGTTAAGAGCTTTCAATAATAATCTGGTGAATAAAAAAAATAGTACAAACAACATAAAGAAGCCTTGGCCAACTAAAGATGCTATGGAGCAGATTTATGAACTAAAACTTTGGGGAGACAATCAATCTCATTTTTATTCTGGTGTAGGATCGCATCATCCAGAAATTGTAAAACCATATATAGATATTGTAACATCGTTTTTAACATCATTTAAAAATCCTCTTGTGGTATGTGATTTAGGCTGTGGAGATTTTAATGTAGGAAACAAATTGGTAAAACATACTAAAAAGTATGTTGCTGTAGATATAGTAGCAAATCTTATAGAACATAATAAGAGAAACTTTAAAGCAGAACATTTAGAATTTAAATGTTTAGATATTGCTGTAGACGATTTGCCTTCTGGTGACTGTGCTATATTAAGACAGGTTTTACAGCATTTATCGAATACTGAAATACAAAACATACTACAAAAGCTAACGCGTTATAAATATGTTATCCTAACTGAACATTTGCCTAGCGGTGATTTTGTTTCTAACAAAGATATTATTTCTGGACAAGGCATTAGGCTTAAAAAGCAAAGTGGTTTAAACATTTTGGCTTCACCATTTAATTTTCAGGTAAAAGAAGAACAACAATTATTATCTGTTACTGTAAATGATTGTAAAGAGGTTATTGTAACTACGTTATATAGAGTTTTTTAGTTAAGTAAATACAAATATCTGCGAGGACTTTCGTAAGTAGGTTATAACTAGCAATTAATTATACACGTTGTTAGGCACTGGCTTTTGCTCTTAATTATTTTGTTAATATCCTTTGTGATGAATTCCGTTAAATTTCAATCTACTTCCATATTTTTGTGTTTATGACAAATAAAAAACATACAGTCGCAGGACTTTTTTCAGGATGTGGAGGATTAGATTTAGGGTTTATTAATGCTGGATTTGATGTTGTTTGGGCAAATGATTTTTTTAAAGAAGCTGTAGAAACATATAAAAAAAACATTAGCAATCATATAGTTTTAGGAGATATTACCAAAATCTCAAGTTCAGAAATTCCAAATGGTTTTGATATTCTTTTGGGAGGATTTCCTTGTCAAGGTTTTTCAATTGCAAATATTAAGAGGTCAATGAAAGATGAGCGTAATTTTCTATATAAAGAAATGTTACGTGTTATTAAGGATAAACAACCAAAATACTTTGTTGCTGAAAATGTAAAAGGATTACTTTCTATGCAAAAAGGACAAGTAATAGAAATGATTGTAAATGATTTTCAAGAAATTGGTTATGATGTCGATTATAGGCTTTTAAAAGCATCTTAAGTTATGTCTAAATCTACTTTAACAAGTAAGTCTTTCTTGAATCCTATTTTAGTTTCATTAAAAAAATTAGGTGGTTCTGCTCATATAAGCGAAATTGAAGAGCAAATAATTACAGATTTAAACCTTACTGATAATCAAGTTAATAAGATTCATAAAGGCTCGAGAACTAAATTGAATTATAATTTAGCTTGGGGAAGAACTTATTTGAAAAAAGTTGGGTTGATTGAAAACTCTGCAATTGGGGTTTGGTCTTTAACCGATTTAGGAAATAAAACTGATATTATTGACGAAAATGTTATTTTTAAAAAAGTTCAAGAGCAGAATTTAATTAATAAATATGGTAATGTTAAAAAGATAATTGAAGATGAAATTATTGAAGAAACGGACTGGGAAGATGACTTGTTAGAAATAATAAAAAACATTACTCCAGATGCTTTTGAGAGATTATGCCAAAGATTGTTGAGAGAATTAGGATTTGTTGATGTTAATGTTACTGGAAAAGTTGGAGACGGCGGTATTGATGGAAGTGGTATTATTAAAATAAATGGGACACTATCATTCCATGTTGTTTTTCAAGCAAAACGCTTTAATAAAAGTGTTTCATCATCAGTTATCAGAGATTTTAGAGGTGCTATGGTTGGTAGAGCAGATAAAGGTTTAGTATTAACAACTGGCACTTTTACTCGATCTGCAATTATTGAAGCAAGAAGAGATGGTGCGCCTAATATTGATTTAGTTGATGGGGTAGATTTTGTAAGAAAACTAAAGAAATTAAAATTGGGTGTAGATGTAGAAACTATTGAAAAAGTTATTATAAATGAAGATTGGTTTAATCAAATATAATTATGGCTATAATAAAACCTAATAGAGTATTTAGAGTTAATACTTTTATTGAATTTTGCATTAAGTTTAAAATTAATTCTGATTTAATTGCTGGCGAAAATGGAACTGATGAAGAGCTAATAAAGGAACAATTAAGTACTTACAATAAAAATTTATGGCTTATTAATTTTATTAATGATAGAAATGATGGTTTTTTTCTTTTACAAGAAATCGTAAGATAAACAACCAAATTCTTGTCCTGTTGGTTCTGATATGTTTTTTGAAGTGAAAGACGCTTTTATTCATATAGACTTGAAAACTGTTCAAACTCGTAATATTGGTGATATAACAAGAAGTATTTTTGTAGGAGAAAATCAAAATAGTTACAAAGGAGTAATGAATGTCAATACAAGACAAGGTGTTATTCAACGAGATTATATTCCTGCATTACCAACATTTTACAATAAAGGAAAAGATTCAGAAAAAATATGTTTGTCTTATTTTATTACAATAGTTTATGAAGATGAAAATCTTAATATTTTAGATATAAATCTAATTTGTATGCCTAATGGTCAATTAGAAAATCATTATGGTAGTCGAGTTTTACAAGCTGGTAAAAATCCAGGGAAAACAAGATTTAGATTTACCGAAATTCCAACTTTCGAGTTGTTAGAAGTTCCAAAATCTAGAGTTAAGGTTATTTATTTTGATAAAAACATGGATGATGATTTAAAAAATAGATTGTCTTTTTATGAAGGAATTTTCGATGCGCAAGGAGATTCCTAGCTTGCTGCCAACTGGTTATATGGTAATAAATATAAGGTTTATCAGGGCTTATTTTCTGGATAAAGTAAGTTTTTTTGTTTAGTTTTCTAGTTCTTCTAAAGCCATGTTATAATCATACTGTAAGTCTTCATGCAGCTTACTTATAATCCTTTTAATTAATGCTATTTGTCGCTCGTAAATATTTGTTAAAGTAACATTTCTGTTAATTGATGGCGTAAAATTTTTAAGTTTTTTACAAAAATAGAGTAGGAGTTCTACTTCGGTTTCTTTCTTTAAAGAATAGCGTGCATACTTTTTTATGTTACGTAAAATCTTGCGCACACTCTTTTTAATATAGAAGTAGCTATCTCTATTAATAGTTTCAAATTGTTCATCTATTTCAACTTTTACAGTTTCTATATAGCCAGACTCGTCATGAGACTCAAACAATAAATAGGTAAGGAGCTCTTTGTTCTCCTTTTTAAATTTTGAAAGACGTAAACATAATTGCATTAACTCATCACTTGAGCGATGTTGTAATTCTTTTTTTATGGTAACTACAGATACTGCTTTCAAACTTTATAATGTTTTCTTATGGTGCGTTTAACTTTAAATAGCCGTATTAGACCAATGAGTAATATAATTGGAGATATACAAAGTAAAACAATTCCAAAAGGTTTTAACTCAGAGAAAATCTCTAATTTCATTATAGTAAATCCCGTACCTAAAAAAACTATAAAGGTTCTAAAATATGCCAAAAAGGTTCTTTCGTTTGCTAGTTTTGTTCGTTCTATTGCTAACCAATCTCTAATGATTAAAGGTGCTGTTTCTTTATCCATTACTTACCTTTAAGGAGATTTACACTTACTGTTGCTAACTCGTTATTTGGGAAAGTTGTAAAGTAATTTGGATCTGGATGTAATCCAGATTCTGCAGCGACTTTATTAAATACATCAACCTCTAATATGTATTGATCACTATAGCCATGAGTAGCATCATAAGCTGTAGCAGCTGTTTTACCAATATTTTTTGCTGTAAATTTTGGATTGATAGTATGTAATTCTATCATTAATAAGCCAAAGCGTTCAACGTAAGGTTTCCATTTTTGTAAATGTTCAAATAGAGAATCTTCAACCAAATTATTACTAATACGTTTACCTTGATATGTATAGGCTCCAGACGATTGACTTACTCTATTGGTTGCTTTTTTAGGAGCTTCCCAGATGCGATTGTGATCTAAAAAAGTACGTACATTAAGTAAATCTTTTAGCTCTATATTATAATCTTCTTTTAAGTCTTTTGCTAATAAATCTGGTCTACCAATATCTCCCCAAATTACTTTAGCCCAAATATCTGCTTTAATTAAATTAGCTCTTGTTACTTTTAAAGCTGCTTGATTAAAATCTGCTCCAACTAAAAGTAGCGGATGTTCGTCAAGCATTTTTCCTCTCTTGGTTTGATGCTCAATCACATCAAATATATGCTGAATAAATGCACCGTTACCACAACCCATATCCAAAATACCTTTAGGTTGCTCATCAATAGGTTTGTTAAATAGTTTAATAATGACTTGGTCAATAACCTTGAAATATGTTGAATGCGCGCCACCAGATCCCCAAACATTCATTTCTCTATCAACATGTTTTTCTGTGTCATCTGGAGAATCCGTTTTTAACACTAATGGATTTCCAAACATAAGTTCATCTAGCTTAACAAATGTTGGTAAGTAAGATACTGTAACACCATAGGCACTTGCACGTTTCGCAAAAAACAGCCCTTCATCTGTAAATTGATAGGTGTCTTTTTTCTTTTTAAACCAACCTAAATGCGTTAAAAAGTCTAGTATTTTTTTAAAACTTTCTGGGTCTTTGTGGTACTCTTGAGCTCTAAAAGAAGCTTCCATAAAGTATTTATGAAAAAACCCATTCATACCTAATAAAACAATAATTGGAGCAATGATGACACCTTCAATATGTTTTAAAATTTGATACTCTGTAGAAGCACTATTTTCTATGTTAAGTCCGAAATGAGATTTATAAGCTTTAAAAATACGTTCTAAAGCACTAAAAGCATCTGAGCCAATACGTTCTTCAGGAAATTTAACCGAATATGAAAGTAAGTTTACAGCATCTTTGTATGTGTGTGCTAAAGAAAATACAGTTTTGCTTTTCTCATTAACTTCATATTCAATATTGTCACTCGCATTATCGATGTGTTGAATTAGCCAGCCTTGAGATGATAAAATTCGTAAACCTATGTTTAGATAACCTTCATTAGCGTTAAACCGACTTGTTAAATCGTTAAGGTTTACTTTTTGATGTTCTAATAAATAATCTAAAACACCTTTTTTATGTAAAGCATATATTGTTGTTGCAGTAGCAATACCATCTAAATGTTTAAAGATAGTGCCTCTTAATTGTTCTTTATCTTGTTTTGAAAGCATATTAAATTGTTAGATTATAAATATAGAAAAAAAGCTCTTACTTATTAGTAGGAGCTTTGTTAATGTCTTTTTTTGATTTAAAATATGGTTAAATATTATGTTACCTCAATTTTGGAAAATCTGTAGGATTTACTTCATGCATTACATCATAAACAGCTTCAAAAATATCTTCTGCTGATGGTTTTGAAAAATAATCACCATCAGTTCCATAAGCTGGACGATGTGCTTTTGCTGTGAGTGTTTTTGGTTGGCCATCGAGATATTGAAATGCGTTTTGTGTATTTATAATTTCGTTTAAAATATAAGCTGAAGCGCCTCCAGGAACATCTTCATCAATAACCATTAAACGATTTGTTTTTGCAACACTCTTTACGATATCATGATTAATATCAAATGGTAATAACGATTGAATATCAATGACTTCGGCATCAATACCAACTTCTATAAGTTCTTTTGCAACTTGTTCAACAATTCTTAATGTAGAGCCATAAGAGACTAAAGTAATATCAGAACCTTCTTTTACAGTTTCAACAACTCCAATTGGTGTTTTAAATTCTCCAATATTATTTGGCATTTTTTCTTTTAACCTATAACCATTTAGACACTCAATTATTAGTGCAGGCTCATCACTTTTTAGAAGTGTATTATAAAAACCAGCAGCTTTAGTCATGTTTCTAGGAACTAAAACATGAATACCTCGTATTAAATTAATAACACCACCAAGTTGTGATCCTGAGTGCCAAATACCTTCTAATCTATGACCACGAGTACGAATAATAAGTGGCGCTTTTTGTCTTCCTTTTGTTCTATATTGTAATGAGGCTAAATCGTCACTCATTATTTGTAGTGCGTATAAGATATAATCTAAGTACTGAATTTCTGCTATTGGGCGTAAACCACGCATAGCCATACCAATACCTTGACCTAGTATGGTAGCTTCTCTAATACCTACATCTGCAACTCTAAGCTCACCATATTTTTCTTGCAAACCTTCTAAACCTTGATTTACATCTCCAATCGTACCAGCATCTTCACCAAAGATTAGTGTTTCTGGGTAATTGTTAAAAATGGCATCAAAATTATCTCTTATAATGACTCTTCCATCTACGTCGTTTGCATCAGTATCATAAGTTGGAAGGACTTCATTTATGTGTAGAGCAGATTTGTTTGATTCGCTATATAAGTGTGAGCTGTATTTTGGCTGAATTGTATTGATATAATTATTTACCCAAGATTTAAGAATTTCCTTTTCATCAGAAACTTCAGAAACTACATAACGTAGAACTTTTCTGGCTGCAGATAGAATATCTTTTCTAATAGGTTCTGTAATAGCAGTTAAATCTGAAATAATTTTATTAATAAAAACCTTATTAGCACTTACGTTTGCTATATTGGTTAATAATGTAATCGCTTCTTGTTGGTCTTCTTTTATTGGTTTAAGATAAGCGTTCCATGCGGCTTTTTTCCCATCTCTAACAGCTTTCTTTATAGTTTTATCAAAATCATCAAGTTCTTCTTGTGAGGCAATATTATTATTGATAATCCACTCACGCATTTTAACAACACAATCGTACTCGGCTTCCCAAGCTAAACGCTCTTTGCTTTTATAGCGTTCATGCGATCCAGAAGTAGAATGACCTTGTGGTTGTGTTAACTCAACTACATGAATCATTACCGGTACATGTTCTTCTCTAGCTATTTTTGATGCTTTTTGATATGTTTCTATTAAAGCAGCATAATCCCAACCGTTTACTTTTAATATTTCGTAACCTTTATTGTTTTTGTCCCTTTGTAACCCTTTTAAGATTTCTGAGATGCTTTCTTTTGTTGTTTGGTGTTTAGCATGAACAGAAATACCATATTCATCATCCCAAATACTAATAACCATTGGTACTTGTAAAACACCAGCAGCATTAATAGTTTCAAAAAACAAACCTTCACTTGTACTTGCATTACCAATTGTTCCCCAAGCTATTTCATTTCCTTTTTTAGAAAAATTGCTAGTGTCAATGTTTTTTACATGCCTATATATTTTTGAGGCTTGTGCTAAACCTAGTAAACGTGGCATTTGACCAGCAGTAGGAGAGATGTCTGCACTTGAGTTTTTTTGTTCTGTTAGGTTTTTCCAATCACCATTTGCATCTAAACTATGCGTGCCAAAATGACCACCCATTTGTCTTCCAGCACTCATTGGGTCTGCATCAATAGATGTGTGCGCGTATAAGCCAGCGAAAAATTGCTCAATACTTAGCTTGTTTATAGCCATCATAAATGTTTGATCTCGATAATAGCCAGATCGAAAATCACCATTCTCAAACACTTTTGCCCAAGCCAATTGCGGAACTTCTTTTCCGTCACCAAAAATTCCAAACTTTGCTTTTCCTGTGAGTACTTCTCTACGTCCTAATAAACTACACTCTCTACTTGTTACAGCAATTTTATAATCATTAATTATTTCTGATTTAAAATCATCGAAAGTGATGTCGTCTATAGTTTTAGAATTGCTTTGCATAGTAGAGTTATATAAGTTGCAAATTTAGCAAATTAGACTATCTTTTGCAAGATGCTAAAGTGTTATAATATTGAGAATATGATAAAAAAAACGTATTTTTTTTGATGTATCATAAAATAAATCTTAAAAAAAGGAACTTCGTTAAGAATTATTTAATACCATTTTCTTCTAAATAAACCTAATAATGTTTTAGGATCTACAGTAAAAATAAAGCGAATTTTTTGATCATAATTGTCTTGACCAATTTCCCATCCTAAGTTTGAATATATTGGAAAATATAATTCAAAATAATCTTGAACTAAGTTTAGTCGAATTCCAGAGTCATAAACAATTTTAGGGTCTAATCCTTTGTTTTTTAAGAAACCAAAATCACCATATGCTTGAATATAGCGCCAAATAGAAGTACTTACATTTGCGGTAGTCATCCATTGATTTGCAAATGGTGTATCTAGTTTAGATTTAAAGCCACCTTCAGAAATAACAAGTTGTTGACTAAAAATACCTGAAGCTTCAGAGCGCCCTAAGTAATTGTAATCAAATAAATAATCTGTTGGTCTATCTAATGCAAAACTAAAGTAGTCTGAAGAAGATTCTGTTTTATTATATAAAAATGTACCTGCAAAAAGCCTAATACTAAATTGCCTATTACTCTCAAAGAGTTTTCTATATTCATAATTTGCCGATACTTTACCAAATTTCTGACCAAACTGAAGGTCGTAGGATGCGTTAGAAAAATTAATTAAGCCAGGGTTGCCATATGAGTATCTTAAATTTACAACACTATAGTCTGGTTCATCTACATCAATAATGGCATTGTCACCAATATCTCTTGAAATACTTAAAAAGCGTAAGTTTAAATGCTGCCATTTGTTTGATCTAAAATCGTTATTGTTTCTAAAAGAAAAAGATAAGCTTGGTGTTAGTTTGGTTACAAAAGCATCTTCGGCAAATGATGAGTAACCAAGACCAACACCATAAGTAATACGATATAAATTTTTGTTTTCTATATTATGAGAATACGATATTGAACCGCCACCAGTTAATGACTTAGATTTAGTAGCATATTGTGGAGAAAGCTTATAGTTTAAACGTTTGCGCAATAACGTTTTGTTATAAAATTTAGTACCTAATGTTAGTCCATCATATATATTGTTAAACTCTACTAAAGGCATAATAAATATCTGATTGTAATTGGGGTCTTCAATATCTTTTACTAATCTAAATTGCAATGGTTTATTATTAAAAAAGAAACCTTTTAATGTTTTATAGTTATCTCTTAAATTAAATTCAGGTATGGTTTTATCATAATTTAGGGCCAATTTATTAGCACCTTCTCTAGGTATGGTAATTGTTTTGTCTTTAGCTATGTTTTCAATCCAAGATTTAGATAAAATAGAATCATTGTTAAGTGTAAACAATGAAATTGGCATATTATTATCTTCTTTATTTTTAATAGTTAATGTTATAGAATCTTCTGTTTTTATAACATCTTTAATTTTAAAGTCAATCTTTTTTCTTGAGTTAACATAATCTGTAAAAAACCAATCTAAATTTTTATTGGTTTTGCTTTTTAATAAGTTTTCGAATGCAATAGAATTTACTTGCTTTAACTTACTTTGTCTTAAAAACTCAGAAATTGTTTGTTCTAAAATGTTTGAGTTTATATAGTCGTCTAAATATTTTAAGCCTATACCTGCTTTATATTTTCCAGCAATATTGGCATTAAATTTTAAAAGAGAATCTTTAGATGTTGTTAAAGGCTGATCTCTATTTGTTCGAGCCATTTGCATAAAAAACAAATTGTATTGCTCATTATAGTGCAAATCTGAAGCATGAAAAGAGCGTATACCCCAAATATTGGCTAAAGTTCCTAAAAGCTTGGTGTCTGGATAGTTGGTTTCTACATACTTCATTAAAAAGTAAGTTTGTAATCCTTCAATAAGCCAATAATCTTTTCTAGGGTTTGTTAATAGTGTGTTCTTTAAATAATTATAAAGTGCTGTTTTAAGTAGTTTTAATTCATATTGAAAACTGTCAGGAAACGGTCTAATAAAATCTGGCAATTGATTTAAACCGTAAAGCGGGTCTTTTTTATAATCACTTTTTGTAATTAATAACCTCTCATGCGGATAGCTACCTAGATTTTCACTAACAAAATTTGTTATTTTATCAGTAATCATTGCTAGTTCTTCTGGAGGAAGACCTTCATTATTAAGGTTAGAAACTATTGTAAATTTATCTGTTTGAACAAATTTATAATCTGAAAATTTATTTAAGATTAAGTTTGTATTAACTCTATCCTTTCCGTTTAAAAAAACGGTTTGCGTACTGTCATTTTGTTTTAAACTAGCAGTGTTTAACTCAGAAACAAAAGCGTAATTTTTTGGGAACTCAATTTCAAAAGATAAATCTGCTTTTGGTATAAAAAGGTCATCAAGGTTTTTATTGCTGTAGTAATGCCATTTACCATTATAAACTGAAGGCGTGATGTACCAATATTTTAAATTAAAATTAGCATCTTCGCTTATACCGTAACCTGTAAATGTATCGTCTGGTAAAATAACATTATAGTCTAAAGTTATATTATATGAGTTTAACGGAAGCAGCGGCTGTTTAAGTTCTACTTTTATTACATCTGGATGATTGGCAACTCTGTTGAATAATAGCTGAACGTTATTTTCCTTAATACTATTAATAGAGGTTATACCTCTTTCTTCATCTTTAGCAAAGTGAAATTTATTGTTAAATTCTTCGGCAAATCGTTTTGCTAATGGTGTTTTTTTTGACGAATAGCTATTGTTCCAATCATTTAAAAATAGGGTATACAAAGTATCATTACTTGTATTTTGATATACTATGTTTTGAGTAATATTTATGCTCTTATTAGGGACATCAAATTTTGCTTTTAACTCAATACTGTTTTGGGCATGTATTTGAATATAAACAGTTGATAGAGCAACTAAAAAAAGAGTACGTAATTTCAATGTAATACAATAAATTTTTAAAGATTGTTATTTTGAAGCCTTATGTTGAAAACTTAATTAAAGGTTTTCTTCTTTAGATAACGAATGGTTTATAGTTATAGTCTTTACAAGTTGAGTTAAATTAGTTATACTTTGGTTAGAAGTTTGGACTCAACCCATATTCTTTATAGAAATTATCTAAAATACTTATTACTTCGTCTGAATTATCTACCATGTGAATTAAGTCTAAATCTTTAGCACTAATGTTTTCAAATTTTTCTAAAAGTGTGCTTTTTACCCAATCCATTAATCCTGACCAAAAATCAGTACCAACTAGAATAATTGGAAATTTTTCAATTTTATTAGTTTGTATTAAGGTGATAGCTTCAAATAATTCGTCTAAAGTTCCAAAACCTCCAGGCATAACAACAAAACCTTGCGAGTATTTTACAAACATTACTTTACGAACAAAGAAGTAGTCAAAATCTAAACTTTTATCGCTATCTATATATGGATTATCGTGTTGTTCAAAAGGTAATTCAATATTTAAACCAACAGAAGTTCCGCCAGCTATATGTGCACCTTTATTACCTGCTTCCATAATTCCTGGTCCACCACCAGTAATTACACCATAACCATGATTAACAATTTTTTCTGCTATTTCTGTTGCTAATTTGTAGTATTTGTGGTCTGGTTTTGTTCTTGCAGAACCAAAAATAGAAACACATGGTCCTATTTTACTTAGTTTTTCATACCCATTAACAAACTCTCCCATAATCTTGAAGATTGCCCAAGAGTCGTTTGTTTTAATTTCATTCCAACCTTTATGGTTTTGTTCTTTCCTCATATTTTATTCTTTAATTTTTAGCTTTTAGCTTTTAGCTTTTAGCTTTTAGCTTATAGCTTATAGCTTTTGGCTTTTGGCTTTTGGCTTTTGGCTTTTGGCTTTTGGCTTTTGGCTTTTGGCTTTTGGCTTTTGGCTTTTTTACAATCTGCTAATTTAATTCTTTTTTAAGGAATTTTGCAGTGTAACTTTTTTTATCTTTTATAATTTGTTCTGGTGTGCCTTTTGCAACAACTTGACCACCACCTTTTCCGCCTTCATATCCTATATCTATAATGTAATCGGCCATTTTAATAACATCAAGATTATGCTCAATAATTAAAATAGTATTGCCTTTATCTACTAGCTTATTTAAAACTTGCATTAAAACACGTATGTCTTCAAAATGCAAACCTGTAGTGGGTTCATCTAAAATGTAGAATGTGTTTCCTGTATCTCGTTTGCTTAGTTCTGTTGCTAATTTTATACGTTGAGCCTCACCACCAGACAGTGTTGTGCTTTGTTGACCAAGCGTAATATATCCTAAGCCAACATCTTTAATAGTTTTTAATTTTTTGTGAATTTTCGGAATATGCTCAAAGAAATTTACAGATTCATTAATGGTCATGTTTAGCACATCACTAATAGATTTTCCTTTATAACGAATTTCTAAAGTTTCTCTGTTAAAACGTTTACCTTGACAGGTTTCGCACTCCACATAAACATCAGGAAGAAAATTCATTTCAATAACGCGTAAACCACCACCTTGACAAGTTTCACAACGTCCGCCTTTTACATTAAAGCTAAAACGACCAGGTTTGTAACCACGAATCATTGCTTCAGGAATTTTTGCAAACAAACTTCTAATTTCACTAAATGTACCAGTGTAAGTAGCAGGATTGCTTCTTGGTGTTCTACCAATAGGTGATTGGTTTATATCGATTACTTTATCTATATGTTCTAAACCCTTTATGCTTTTATATGGCATTGGTTTTTTTACACCATTAAAATAGTGCGCATTCATAATAGGATATAGTGTTTCGTTAATTAGCGTCGATTTTCCGCTACCAGAAACTCCTGTGATACCAATCATTTTCCCAAGAGGAATATCTATAGATACATTTTTTAAATTGTTACCTGTGCACCCTTTTAATGCAATTGATTTACCATTGCCTTTACGACGCTTTTTTGGTGTCTCAATTTCTTTTGTTCCGTTTAAATAATCGGCAGTTAGCGTATTATGAGTTAAAAGCTCTTCGGGCGTTCCTATGCTAATAATTTCGCCACCATATTTCCCTGCTTTCGGACCTATATCAATTACATAATCTGCACGCTCAATCATGTCTTTATCATGTTCGACTACTATAACAGAGTTGCCTATGTCTCTAAGTGATACTAATGAATTGATTAGTTTTTCATTATCACGTTGATGCAAACCAATACTTGGCTCATCTAAAATGTATAATACGCCAACCAATTGAGATCCAATTTGAGTTGCTAGCCTAATACGTTGCGCTTCACCACCAGAAAGTGATTTTGAGCTTCGATTTAGTGATAAATAGTCTAAACCAACATCTAGTAAAAATTGAAGCCTAGACTTAATTTCTTTAATTATTTCTTCAGAAATTTTTAATTGTTTTTCTGACAGTTGATTTTCTAAATCCTGAAACCAAGATGCAAGTTCAACAATATCTTTATGTGCTAACTCAGCAATGTTTAATGCATTTACTTTAAAGTACAAGGATTCTTTTCGTAAACGAGAACCTTCGCAATTGTTACATTGTACTTTATCCATATACTCTTTTGCCCAACGCTTTAAAGAGGTAGAATCTGAGTTTTTATATTGGCTTTCTATAAAATTGGCTACACCTTCAAATTCAATTTTATAATCGCGAGTAACACCAAGTGTTTTGCTTTCTACAGAGAATTTTTCGTTTCCGCCATATAAAATCATTTGTTTGGCGTCTTCAGGAATATCCTTATATGCATCAGCTAAATCAAAATCGAAACGTTGTGCTATAGTTTCAAACTGCTTAAAAATCCAACTGTTTTTTTGAGGGCCATGAGGTGCTAAAGCTCCAGCTTTTATTGATAATTTATCGTCTGGAACTATTTTATGTTTATTTACTTGATATAACTCTCCAATACCATTACATTTTTGACATGCACCTTTTGGTGAGTTAAACGAAAAATTATTTGGTTCTGGATTTGGATATGAAATTCCAGAAGAAGGACACATTAGGTTACGACTAAAATAACGCGCTTCATTTGTGTCTTGATCAATAACCATAAGCACATCATCACCATGATACATGGCAGTATTTATAGTTTCAGTTAAACGCTTGTCATTATCAACAGTATCATCAATTTTGAGTCTGTCGATTACAATTTCAATATCATGCGTTTTATAACGATCAAGCTTCATGCCTTTAACTAAATCGACAATTTCGCCATCTGTTCTTACTTTTACAAAGCCTTGCTTTGCTATTTGCTCAAATAATTCTCTGTAGTGGCCTTTTCGTGATCTAATAACAGGAGCAAGGATGTTAATGCGCTTTCCTTTAAATGTTTCTGAAATAAGCTGTTTAATTTGATCATCGCTATAACTAACCATTTTTTCGCCAGTATTGTAGCTATAAGCATCGCTTGCTCTTGCGTAAAGCAATCGTAAGAAATCGTAAATTTCTGTTATTGTACCAACAGTAGATCGTGGCGATTTGCTTGTTGTTTTTTGTTCTATGGCAATAACAGGAGATAGGCCATCAATTTTATCGACATCTGGTCGTTCTAATCCGCCTAAAAATTGTCTCGCATAAGCCGAAAACGTTTCGATGTAACGACGTTGTCCTTCAGCATAAATTGTATCAAAAGCCAATGATGATTTTCCGCTACCAGAAAGCCCAGTAATAACTACTAGTTTTTCACGCGGAATTGTAACATTAATATTTTTGAGGTTATGTACTCTAGCACCTTTAACCTCTATATGTTCTTCAAATTGACTCATAGAATAGCAAAGTTGCAAAGGTACAATTTTAGTTGTTAAATTATTGTGAAGTATTGCTTCAGATTTCTTATAATTGTTAACAGATTTTTTAAAAACAAACAATATGAAATTATTAGGAATTGGCTCAAGAATTAATCATAATGAATTTGGAAAAGGTGTCGTTACCAATGTAACGTCTAAACACTATTGGGTAACGTTTATTGACAATGGATTAGAAACTATAGATTTAGATAGTGATTTTGAAGTTATTGAAGCTGCCGAAGATGATGTTGATACTGTTAGTTTTTTTGAAGTAGAACGTAGTTTGGTTAAGATTTTAAAAAAGTGGAGTGATGCTACTGAAGTTGTTGCTATTGCTGATAAATGGAAAGGAGGAAAGCTTATCTTAGAACCAGGAGATACTAATTTACAAAGTAAAGAATTACCTATTGACAGCTTTTTTCATAAGATAACGATGGTTAGAGATCGTTTACGAGTTATGGAGCAAAAAGTGAACTCTAGTAATTTAGAAGAACAAGAAAAGATTGACTTGCAGCAATATATTACGCGTATTTATGGGAGTTTGACTACGTTTAACGTGCTTTTTAAACTAAAGACGCAGCAGTTTGTAGGGCAAAGGAGTAAATAGGTTTATGCATGATTGCCTTAGTATTTTACTAATGCTATCTTTTAAATATGGTAAGATGGATTTCTTCACCCAATTCTGTTTCACTATTACTAGAATGAAAAATTTGTTTTAAACCCTGATTTTCAAAGGATTTAAAATAGTTATTATTTAAAAGCCATGGAGGTCCATTTTTGTAAGTTCTTTTTTCTTGTTGAATTTCAGTTATAATAATTAGTTTTCCATTATCTGCTACGAAGTCAGAAATATTCTGAATTAATGTCTTTTCATATTTTGGAGGAAGTGCTTGTATGGTAAAGATTTCTAGTACAAAATCAAATTTTCTATGCCATTCTGTAATTCCTTCTATTAAATCTGCTTGTAAAAATTTCACTTTAGAATTTGGGAACCTTGTTTTACAAAGCGCAATAGCATTATTTGAAACATCGAAAGCTGTTACAGTAAAACCGTGTGATTCAAGTTCAATGGCATCATCACCCATTCCACAACCAATAACCAAAGCAGTTTTTCCTTGACCTTTATTTGGGTTTTTAGTTATCCAATTTTTAAATATTGGATGCGGAGCCATATTTGCCCAAGGAATATCTTTTCCTCCTTCATTAGATTTAGAATAAAGAGTCTCAAACCATTGGTTTGGTTTGTTCTCATCTACTCCAAATTTTTTTCTTGTCTTTTCGTTCATTTGCAATTTTTTATTCTAAAGCCTGTCCTTTTATATCTTCAATTTCAAGTCCTAAAAATAACAGCTTGTGAAACGTTGGCAATTGAGCACCACTTTTGGTTATAGTCCAATCATTCCATGATGCTTTTAAACCATCAATAGGTAATATAGATGTCCACATTTGGTAGCTAGTTGGTTTTCCGTTATCATCAAAATGCCATAAATACGAATCGCCAGGAGTTGAGCCGCCAGATGTATAGGTTATTAATAATGCGTCTTTATTATCTTCTGTTTTTACTAATCTGCGTTCTACACCATCATCAAAAACCTTGTAAGGTGCCACCAGCCAAAAAGTATCATTATTAAAGTAGGATTCTGCTTTATGAATATAGTCGTGTACATCATCTTCGCTATAAACTTGTTCTGATAGATATACTTTTGACTTATCGTGATTTGCTAAATTTAAATCTACTTTAATGTTTTTCCAATATACCTCGCAAGTATTATTGGTTTTATTCCACTTATAATGATGTCTTTTTTTAAAGGTGAATTCAATATAGTCTGTTGTTTTATAAGCCTCATAATTTAAAACATTTAACATTTTTGTTGCTAATGCATCTGCTTCTTTGCCTTGTTTTCCTTTAGGTAAAGCTTCATTATATTTAAAGTAGGCGTAGCCAAATAATAAAAATGTAGGTAGCGTAAAGAATACTATGAGTCCTCCAATAATTTTTAAAATGCGTTTAATTTTCATGAGTCATTTTTTCTTTAATTGCTTTGGCTAAAACGTTGGCAGCTTCAGGGAAATGTCTAAACCATAACTCTGGCTCAATAAGTTCTAATTCTGATACTGCAATTTTACTATTATTATCTTCAAAAATATCGACTCTGGCATAAATAGGCAATTCTGGGCATGCTTTTACTGAGTTTTCTGCAAAGCTTATTTCTTCTTGTGTAGGTTTATAATCATGGACGCTGCCTCCAAAATCATCTTGTACTCTAAAATCACCAGCTTTAGCCTTTTTTAAAATGGCGTGTGTAAAAATACCATTAAAGACCATCATCGATACTTCACCTTTAGTTACAATGCTATGCTGAAATGGTTGTAGCATCATTGCTTCATCTTTAATTAATGATTTAAAAACAGCTTCATGTACCTCAAGGTTATCTAGATTTAATTTGTAAGTATGTCTTGCAGCTCCAGAAATACAAGGTTTTAAAACGGTGTCTTTCCAACCTAAAGTTTGATGTAGTGTTTTTAAAGTTGTAGTAGAGTTTTGTTCTATAAAGAGGCTTTCGGCAATATGTACACCATTATTTTCTAAATCATTGAGGTAATGTTTATCGATATTCCAAAGAATTAAATCTTTAGAGTTTAATAATTGCGTTTGTGTTGTAACTCTAGATAGCCATTGAGAAAATTCATTAAAGCGATGAAAATAATCCCATGTAGCTCTAAATAAAACAGCCTTTGTTGTAGACCAATCAAAAGTAGTATCATCCCAAGCTAAACGTAAGGTCTTTAAGCCTAAGTTGTTTAATGCGTTTTGAACCAATTGATCTTCATATAACACATTTTTTGTATATGTGTCAATATGTTTTGGGTTTACATATTTGTGTTCTGTAAGTATAATTACATCGTACGGTTTTGACATAGTAAAAAGTTAAAATCCAACAGCAGTATCATCACCACGATAATCAGCGCCTCCTTCTAATCGCCCGTCATCTAACACTAAAATGGCATCAACTTTGGAGGTGATTGGTGGCGCATCTTCATTTATAAAATAGCCTTTATTTGATAGTTGTTGTTTTAATTCTTGAGAAAAGAAGTTTACCTCCATTCTAATTTCATCTGGTAACCATTGGTGATGAAAACGTGCTGCATTAACTGCATCTTGCATAGTCATATCAAATTCGGTTACATTTAAAATGGTTTGCAATACAGATGTAATAATTGTCGAACCTCCAGGAGTGCCTAAAACCATATATAATTCTCCTTCTTTTTCAATAATAGTTGGTGTCATGGCACTAAGCATACGTTTTTCTGGAGCAATACTATTAAGTTCTCCACCAACCAATCCGTAAACATTTGGTACACCTGGTTTGCTACTAAAATCATCCATTTCGTTATTTAAGAAAAAACCGAGTTCATCTACAAATAGTTTTGACCCATAAGCTCCATTTAGCGTCGTGGTAATTGAAACTGCATTGCCAAATTGGTCTACAATAGAAAAATGCGTGGTTTCTTCCTTTTCTGAACCTAATATTTCTCCATAAGAAATAGTGTTTGAAGGTGTTGCTCTTTTAAATGAAAAATCTTTCATACGTTCTTGAAGATACACATCACTCAGTAATGTCTTGGTTGGAATTTCAACAAAATCTGGGTCACCCAAAAAGTAGCTTCTATCAGCATATGAACGCCTTTCGGCTTCTACTAAAACTTGTATGCTTTTAAGTGAATTATGTCCGTATTGCTTTAGATCGAAAGGTTCAATCATTTTCATTATTTGAGCTAAACATAAGCCACCACTTGATGGTGGTGACATAGATATAATTTGTAAATCTTTATAATTAAAACTTACTGGTTCACGCCATTTAGCTTTATATAGTTTTAAATCTTTAGAAGTAATGATGCTGCCTCTTTCTTTTAAGTAGTCTAGTAAAATAGTTGAAGTCTTACCTGTATAAAATTCATCTCTGCCATTTTCTACAATTCGCTTTAAAGTTTTTGCTAGTTGAATATTTTTAATGGTATCATTTACAGGTACATTTTTATTGTATATGATTTTTTTACCATTCACAGCATTAATAATGCTATCATACTCAGTAAGTTTTTTATGTTGTTTTTTAGTAACTATATGCCCTTTTTCAGCAAGTGCAATAACGGGTTGCATTAAATCTTTAATAGGTATTGAGCCAAATTTTTTGTGTGCAGCAAAAATACCAGCAATTGTTCCAGGGACACCAACTGCATGAGCGCCAACAGTACTCATATTTTCAATTACATTGCCATCTTTGTCTAGATACATGCCTTTGTTAGCAGCCAGTGGTGCTTTTTCTCGATAATCTAAAGCTCCAATTTCTCCATCTTTTAATCTATAAACCATAAAACCGCCACCACCTAAATTGCCAGCATAAGGATAGCAAACAGCCAGAGCCATATGCGTTGCGAACATGGCATCAAAAGCATTGCCACCATGTTTTAAAATGTCACTTCCTATTTTTGAAGCTTCTTCCCGAGCTGAAACTACCATTGCATTTTCTGTAATAAGTCCTCTTTTAGTAGTTGGCTCTGTGGTTTTTCTTTGGGAATCTTTACATGTGAAAAAACACATGGTCATGAGTGAAATTAGAAGCGTTTTTCTCATATTAATCATTAAATGTTTTGGTGATTTCTATTAGCTGTTGTTGTGTAAATGCTTCCAATTCTTTAAAAAAGTTAGTAAACTCTTTTTCAAATTCACTATAGTATAATTTAAGTTCTTTAGTAGCTTCATTCATTTTAGAAATATTTTTGGTACGTCTATTCATTCCATTTAAAACGCGTTGAATACCTTCAATTTTAGAATAGCTTAATAACCAATTATCTGCAATCATATAAGGCATCATTTTTTGAATGCGCAGCGGTAGCAATTCATAATTATCTTCTAAAGAATCGTAGAAGTCATCTACATATTTTTCTAAAGGGATTTTAGAATAATGTTTCCAGTTTTTTGCTAAATAATGATCGTATAAAATATCGACAATCACACCACTATAATGGCTGTAATTTTCGTGAAGTCTTTTTGTACTTTGTCTTACAATTGGGTGCGCATCTGTAAATGTATCAATTTGACGATGTAAAAGGATGCCAATCTGAATGTCTTTAGGATATTTTTTGTAGTGTTTACCTCTAATTCCGTCAGCAATAAAATTACCAATCGTTATCATGTTATTGTTGCCAGAAAGATATATGTGAGCTAAAAAATTCATATCATAAATATATGTATTTTTGAACTTTAAATTATCAAATTTGAAGAGATTACAAAACTTAGATGTTTTAAGGTTTTTGTTAGCTAGTATTGTGGTTTTTTACCATGTGCCAATGCTGTGTAGAAATCAAGGCTTGCCCTTTTTTTCTGACGCTCCTATTTTTAATAGAGGAAAAGAAGCCGTTTATATGTTTTTTGTTTTAAGTGGATTTTTAATAATAAGGCTCATTTATCTTGCTAAACAACGCGATGTGTTTTCAATTAAAAAGTTTTATATAAGGCGTATTCTTCGCATATTTCCATTGTATTATTTAATTGTGACTTTTGGATTATTATTCTATTATGTAATACTTCCTTTTTTTAAAATCCCTTATGAAAACAACTATAATTTATTTGAAGGTATCTTGTTATCTGTATTTTTTTTGCCTAACGTTTTTAGAGAATTATACATGCCAGGTGGAATTCTTGAAGTTTTATGGTCTATAGGTATTGAAGAACAGTTCTATATTATTATTGCTCCTTTATTGTTTTTTATTAAGAAGAATAGAGTTCTTAAAACTTTAGTTATCCTAACATTAGTGTATTTCGTTGTCTTTCATTTAGATGTTTTATATTATTTAGAGAAGTTTAGACTGGTGTATTTTTTGTTGTTTTCTGGCGGTATAGTTGCAATTTTAGAAGAGAAAAAGAAACTTGAATTTTTAAAAACATCATTTGTTATACCACTATTTATAACCGTGACTACTTTATTATATTTTATTACAGATGTAATAGTTTTTAATACTGTATGGTTAAATAACTTGATAATAATGGTTTTGTTTAGTTTATGCATACATACATTAGCACATAATAATTTTGGGGTTGCAATAAAAAACAAAACATTAAATTATTTTGGCGAAATATCTTATGGAATATATATGTATCATGTTATTGTTTTAAATGCAGTAGTGTTTATATTTTTAAAAGTAGATACCATAAATATTTTTAACGATACAATAACAATACTTTTAATTTATATGCTCACTTTTGCATTAACACTATTAATTGCTCATTTTTCATATACTTATTTCGAAACTTATTTTTTAAAACTTAAAAACAAATTTAGAGAATGACACTTATAAAATCTATATCAGGAATTAGAGGCACAATTGGAGGAAACGTTGGTGATAATCTTACACCAATAGATGCCGTTAAATTTGCCTCAGCATATGGTTCATGGATTAAAGAGCAGAGAGATAAAGAATATTATAAAGTTGTGGTAGGAAGAGATGCAAGAATTTCTGGAGAGATGATTCAAAACTTGGTAATGAATACGTTAGTAGGTTTAGGAATTCATGTAGTAGATTTAGGGTTGTCTACAACGCCAACTGTAGAAATAGCCGTACCAATGGAACATGCAGATGGCGGCATTATTTTAACAGCCAGCCATAACCCAAAACAATGGAATGCACTTAAGCTTTTAAATGCTAAAGGCGAATTTTTAAATGGAGTAGAAGGGGCTAAAATTTTAAAGCTAGCAGAAAGTGATGCTATAACTTTTGCAGATGTCGATAGTTTAGGAAAGATTACAAAAAATCAAGCTTATATAGATTTGCATATAGATGAAGTTTTAGATTTACCATTAGTAAATGCAAAGGCAATAGAAGCCGCTAATTTTAAAGTAGTTGTAGATGGTGTAAACTCAACAGGAGGTATTGCAATACCATTACTCTTAGAGCGTTTAGGCGTACATCCAGTTAAACTGTATTGCGAACCTAATGGGCATTTTCCTCATAATCCAGAACCTTTAAAAGAACACTTAACAGACTTGTCTAAAGCAGTTGTTAAAGAGCATGCAGATTTTGGTATTGTTGTCGACCCAGATGTAGATCGTTTAGCATTTATAGATGAAAAAGGAGACATGTTTGGAGAAGAATACACTTTGGTAGCATGTGCAGATTATGTGTTAAGTCAAACACCAGGAAACACAGTAAGTAATATGAGTTCTACTAGAGCCTTAAGAGATGTTACTCAAAAGCATGGCGGTGTTTATGAAGCAAGTGCAGTTGGCGAAGTAAATGTTGTTGAACTTATGAAAAAGAATAACGCTATAATTGGTGGCGAAGGTAATGGAGGAATCATTTATCCTGAATCTCATTACGGTAGAGACGCTTTAGTTGGAGTGGCTTTATTTTTAAGTTTACTAGCAGAAAAGAAAATGAATGTTAGTGAGTTACGTGCTTCATATCCAAATTATTATATGAGTAAAAAGAAAATTCAATTAACACCAAAATTAGATGTTGATACTATTTTAGATCAAATGGAATCACGTTATCAAAATGAAAACTTAACAACGGTAGATGGTGTAAAAATTGATTTTTCTAATAGTTGGGTACATTTGAGAAAAAGTAATACCGAGCCAATTATTAGAATTTATACAGAAGCACCTTCGCAAGATGAAGCTAATGATTTAGCTGATAAAATTATTTCTGAAATTAAAGCTATAGCAAATATTTAGTATCTTTAACTATTCACTTTTATTATGATAAAGACCAAAACTATAGCTGCTAAGTTATCAACATTAGAAACTTATTTTCAACAATTTAGACAGCACATTATTGGTATAGATCAAGAGTTTGAATCACCTTTTGGAACTCAAAAAATCATTTATACAGATTGGACAGCTTCGGGTCGTTTATATAGACCAATAGAGGAGAAACTCTGTAATGAGTTTGGACCTTATGTAGCAAATACACATACAGAAACCACTGTTTCTGGTACTGCAATGACTAAAGCTTACCATAAAGCAAAGCATATTATTAAAGATCATGTTAATTGTAATGATGATGATGTTTTAATAGTTTCTGGAAATGGAATGACTGGTGTTGTAAATAAATTTCAACGAATTTTGGGATTAAAAATACCTGAAAATTTAAATAAGTATACTAATATACCTGAAGAGATTAGACCTGTTGTTTTTGTATCACATATGGAGCATCACTCCAACCAAACTTCTTGGTTAGAAACGATGGCTAAAGTTGAGGTAATTCCGCCAGGAGATGATGGCTTGTTTAGTTTAGAAAACTTAGTAATACTATTAGATAAGTATAAAGATTGTACGTTAAAAATAGCTTCAGTTGTTGGAGGTTCTAATGTTACAGGTTTGCAAACTCCATATCATGATATTGCTAAACTAATGCACGAGCATGGCGGCGTTTGTTTTGTGGATTTTGCATGTTCTGCACCTTATGTAGATATTGATATGCACCCAAAAGATGAAACTAAATCTTTAGATGCCATTTTCTTTTCGCCTCATAAGTTTTTAGGCGGTCCAGGTACTTCAGGTGTTTTAATTTTTAATAAAAAACTGTATAAAAATATGATTCCCGATTGTCCTGGTGGTGGAACCGTTAGTTGGACAAACCCTTGGGGAGAACATAAATACATAGATAATATTGAGGATCGTGAAGATGGAGGAACGCCTGGTTTTTTACAAACAATAAAAACAGCACTCGCCATTAAATTGAAAGAGCAGATGGGAGTCAATAATATTCTTAAACGTGAACATGAGTTAGTATCTAAAGTTTTTAAAGAATTGTCTCCTATTGAGAATATAAACATTCTAGCTGATCAACATCAGGACCGTCTTGGTGTTATTTCGTTTTATATTGATGATTTACATTATAATCTAGGAGTGAAATTATTGAATGATCGTTTTGGCATACAAACAAGAGGTGGTTGTAGTTGCGCTGGTACGTATGGGCATTTTTTATTACATGTAGATGTTGAAACGTCTAATGCCTTAACAAATGAAATTTCTATAGGTGATTTAGTTAGAAAACCGGGTTGGATTAGAATGTCTATTCATCCAACTACAACAGATCAAGAAATGAACTTTGTTTGTAAAGGTATAATGTCACTTGCAAAGCATCATAAAGAATGGGCAAAGGATTATGATTATATAAAAGTTTCAAACGAATTTATTCATAAATCCCTTAAAGAGAAACCTTCTAAAGACACTCAAATAGAGTCTTGGTTTGAACTATGATTTTTTGATAAAATCTTCTGGAAATTTATCCCTGTGTTTCCAACGTTTATGAGTCCAAAGGTAGTATTGCGGTGCTTCTTTAATTTGTTTTTCAACTAATTTAAAGTACAAGTCAGTAATCTCATAGTTTTTATAATCTTTTGGGCGTTCTGTTATGGTTTCAAAAGTAGTTTCGTAATACCCTCTTTTTAAGCGTTTTACTCTAAAAAAAACAACGGCCATATCTAAACGCTTTGCTAGGGTTTCTGCACCAGTATGCATTGGCACTTGAATATTCATGAATTTTCCCCAATGTAATGCTGTATGCGGTTTTGCTGTTTGATCTGAAACGAAGCCACATAAAGTTACATTACCCTCAACTTTAGATCTTAATAATACAGGTACGGTTTCTTTTGTAGTGATGAGATAGCTGTTATACTTTGCTCTAATACGCTTTACCAATCGATCAAAATATTTATTTTCTATTTTTTTATATACTGCATAGCCTTTAGTGCCAATATATGATTGTAGAATAAAAATCCATTCCCAACTACCATAGTGCGCGCACATTAAAGCAACGCTTTTTTTGTTTTTTTCTAAATTTTGTAGTAATTCTACATTAGAAAAAGTAAAACGTGTTTTCATTTGTTTTTCTGTGATAGTTAAAGACTTTATAGCTTCAACAATCATATCACATAAATGATGGTAGAATTTTTTAGTAATTAAATGAATCTCTTCTTCAGATTTCTCAGGAAATACAAGGCGCAAGTTCTCTAAAACTGTTTTTTTTCGGTATCCAAAAATGCGATATACAAAAAGATAAATTAAATCAGAAAAAGCATATAGCAATCTAAACGGTAATATAGAAATCATCCATATAAATGGATAAACTAAAATGTAAACAAGAAATTGCATTTATTAATATTAGATTTGTAGGGACAAATATATGTTATATTTAATTTAAACGTTTAGAGTTTATGGGTAATTTAAGTCTTGTAACTATTGTAATAATTGTAGCCAATGTTATAATCTCTTTTAAAGGTTTTAATGACTATGTTTTTTTTGAACGTTACAAATTTAATGTAGGTAGTGTAAGGCGCGGAGAACAAATACGTATGTTTAGTTCTGGGTTTTTACATGTAGATACTACACATCTTTTTTTTAATATGTTCACTTTGTATTTTTTTGCAGATGTAGTAGTTAGTTATTTGGGAGACACTAATTTTATTATAGTTTATATTATAAGCTTAGTATTAGGAAGTCTATTATCCTTATATTTTCATAAAAATGAATATCATTATAGTGCAGTAGGCGCAAGTGGAGCAGTAACAGGCATATTATATGCTGCAATATTGTTAGAACCAAATATGAGCTTATATATGTTTTTTATTCCGATACCAATTCCGGCCTATGTTTTTGGTATAGGTTATCTTTTATATTCAATTTACGGAATGAAAAAACGTATCGGTAATATTGGTCATGATGCGCATTTTGGAGGTGCTATAGGAGGTTTTATTGTAACATTAATGCTTATGCCATCTTTGTTTAAAACAGACTTATTGATGATTGGTTTATTATCTATACCAATTATAATTTTGTTTGTAATGCGTAAGCTAGGGAAGTTATAAAAAAAAGAGCCTTCATTTATTTGAAGGCTCTTTTTTTAGTTTAATAATTCGGCAATCTTATCTTCTAAAGATTGACCTCTTAAGTTTTTGGCGACTATCTCACCTTTTTCATTTAAAATAAATGTAGCTGGTATAGATTTTACATTATAAGCTCTAGCAACTGGATCATTAAAGTAGCTTAAATTCGAGACGTGATGCCATGTTAGTTTGTCATCATCAATTGCTTTAAGCCAAGCTTTCTTAGGGTCTTTTTGACTTCTTGCACCATCAAGCGAAACGCCTATAATTTCTAAGCCTTTACTATGATATTTATTGTAAATTTTTACTACGTTTGGGTTTTCACGTCTACAAGGGCCACACCAAGCAGCCCAAAAATCAATAATGGTTACTTTTCCTTTTATGTCATTTAAAGCTAAAGTTTTGTCATTAGTATCAGGTGCGGAAAAATCTGGTGCAACCTTGCCAATATTGGTAGCTTCAATACTTTTAGCTTCTGCTGTTTTTACTAGTATTGTATTGTATACAGTTTTTCCGTAGCCTGAAGATTTAATATCGTCATTTAATGTTTTAAAAGTATTATCTACTGTTTTAATTGGGATGCTTTTATTACTAAGCATAGTTTCAATTAGAGATAATGAAAAGTAATTATCTGGATTTTCGGCAATAAATTCTTGTGGTAAGTTATTTCTTTCCTTAGAAAGAGAAACAAGTTCTTTGGTTAAAAACCCCGTTTTTGCAGTATCTTGAGCTTGTCTTGCTTGCCTTACTTCTGTACTTAAAGCTTTTTGTTTGTTAGCTAATGTATTTGATTTTTTAGCATAAGCCATAAGTACATCGTTACTTTTTGTTCCGCTAATTTTAGATTGAGATAAATTATTTTTATCAAGTTCAATATTTATGGCTGCATTTTCTACAAGTATTGGTAAATTTCCGTTAACACTATTTATGATGAGAGATTGCATTTCTGGATGATTTACTTTGCCTTCAAAAACAAATGTTTCATTCATAACAATAGCTGTGTCTTTCATTACTTGTCTACCTCGTTGGTCTTTAGTAGCTAAATAAGCACGAACACCATTATAGACACCAGGAGCATTACCAGTGATAAGATACGTATCTCTTTTTTCTTGTTCTACTTTAGTATTACAAGATGAAAGAATTATACAAATCATTAAAAATCTAAGACTATTTTTCATTAGTATAAAATTTAGAGTCATACAAATATATAAAGTTATCTAAATGTATTTTATATATTCATTAATTAATAAAATTTTAAAGAAGTGAAGTTAAATACTAATTTACATTTATTTTTGTTTAAAATTTTATAGATGATTAATACTGATACTATAGTAGCTTTAGCTACGCCTTCTGGTGCTGGAGCGATAGCTGTGATAAGACTTTCGGGAGAAGATGCAATACATATAGCTTCAAAATTTTTTAAATCTGTTTCGGGTAAATTATTAGAAAAACAGAAAACACATACAGTACATTTAGGTCATATTGTAGATGATAAGCGGCTAATAGATGAAGTATTATTATCAATTTTTAATAATCCAAATTCATATACAGGAGAACATGTAGTTGAGATTTCTTGTCACGGCTCGTTGTATATTCAACAAGAAATCATTCAATTGTTTCTACGAAATGGTTGTAGAATGGCTAATGCAGGAGAGTTTACTTTACGTGCTTTTTTAAACGGAAAGTTAGATTTAAGCCAAGCTGAAGCTGTTGCAGATTTAATTTCTAGTGATAATGAAGCGTCGCACCAAATAGCAATGCAGCAAATGCGAGGTGGTTTTTCTTCAGAAATTGCCAAGCTACGAGAAGAGCTTTTAAATTTTGCTTCTTTAATAGAATTAGAACTTGATTTTGCTGAGGAAGATGTAGAATTTGCAGACCGTACCCAATTTAAAAATTTAGTAGAGCGCATTACCTTTGTGTTAAAACGCTTAATTGATTCTTTTGCGGTTGGTAATGTGATTAAAAGTGGTATTCCAATTGCTATAGTTGGAGAGCCAAATGTTGGGAAATCAACACTGTTAAATGCGCTTTTAAATGAAGATAGAGCTATAGTTTCTGAAATTGCAGGAACCACAAGAGATACAATTGAGGATGAAATTTCTATTGGTGGAATTGGCTTTAGATTTATTGATACTGCAGGAATTAGAGACACAAAAGATGTTGTTGAAAGTATTGGAATAAAAAAAACCTTCGAAAAAATCGAACAATCTCAAGTCGCTATATATTTGTTTGACGCTTTAAAGAGTATAGAGAGTTTGCAGCAAGTAAAAATTGAGATTGAAAAAATAAAAAACAAATACCCTCAAAAGCCATTATTGATTATTGCTAATAAAATTGACAAGTTAAATAAAACTCAACTTAAGATTTTAAGAGCTGAAATCTCTGAGGTTAAATTATTATCTGCTAAGTCAGGATTAGGAGTAGAGGCACTTACAGATTCTTTATTAAACTTAATAAATACAGGTGCACTTCGAAATAATGAAACCATAGTTACTAATTCTAGACACTATGATGCACTTTTAAAAGCTCTTGAAGAAATTCAAAAAGTCAAATATGGTTTAGATTCTGGTTTATCAGGCGATTTAATGGCTATAGATATACGTCAGGCTTTATACCACTTTGGTGAGATTACAGGTGAGATTACCAATGATGATTTATTAGGAAATATTTTTGCTAATTTTTGTATCGGGAAGTAACTTACTTTCTTTTATTTGTTAATCCTTTGTTATTGTTGGTTTTATAGTGTTTTATCTTCTTTTATTTGTTGCTTATTTACTCTTTTTTGATTAAATTTGTTGTATATCTGTTGCCTTAAATATGGATTTGTTGCCCAAATCTGTTGACGAAAATAAAGGCGAAATGATGCACCATAACGCACCACGTTGCACCATTACGCTACATAAAGCACCATTTATGAGCAGTAATTTATTCATTCCTAAAACTTGTAAGCATTGCGGTAATGCGTTTACAGCACGCACAACAGTTACTAAATACTGTGGTGATACTTGTGCAAAAAGGGCATATAAGGCTCGCAAGCGTCAAGAAAAAATCCAAGCTACTCTTACTGAAGATATGCAACAGCAAAAACAAGTTGTTGAAGTTTACAATCCTAATGCTGTAAATAACAAAGATTTTTTAAGCGTTACAGAAGCCTCACAACTTATTGGTGTGAGTAGATGGACCATTCAAAGAATGATTCAACAAGGACGTTTAAAAGCAGTTCCTTTTGGTAGAAAGCGTATTGTGGCCAGATGGCAAATAGAAAACCTCTTTAATTAATTCCATTATGAAAGTAACATTAAGACAACGCAAGAAGAACGACAAAATAAGCCTGTATTTAGATTACTATCATAAAGGTAAACGTAAAACCGAATACTTACGCTTATACCTTACACCAAATCCTAAAACCAAAACGGAAAGAGAGGTAAACAGGAAAACGAAGCAACTTGCAGAAACTATTTGTGCACAACGACAGATTGAAATTCAAAACGGTATTTATGGCTTTCAAGATATTGAAAAGCTAAAAGGCAGTTTTATTACTTATATCACAGCTTTAGCAGAAAAGAAAAATACAAGCTCTGGCAATTATGGTAATTGGAATAGTATGCTAAAACATTTAAAAAAGTTTTGTCCAACTGATGTTAGTTTTCAAGATATAGACAAATCATTTGTTGAGCGTTTCAAAGAGTATTTAGATAAAGATGCAATAGGTAGAGCAGGTAAGCAATTGTCTCAAAATTCAAAATATTCATATTTCGGGAAATTTTCAGCAGCATTAAAACAGGCTGTAAAGGATGGTATATTAAAAGTAAATCCTGCAAATGGTGTTGAATACTTTAAACAAGGCGAACCTCAACGAGAATTTTTAACGCTTGATGAATTACAAAAGGCAGTTAATACAGAATGTGAACTGCCTATTTTAAAGAATGCTTTTATTTTTTCAGCTTTAACCGGATTACGTTGGTCAGATATTGAAAAACTAATATGGTCAGAAATCCAGCACTCTAAAGAAATGGGATATTATATCAGGTTTAGACAAAAGAAAACTAAAGGTGTTGAAACCTTACCAATATCAGACCAAGCAAGAAATCTATTAGGAGAAAAAGGTAATCCAGATGATAAAGTGTTTGATGGCTTACATTATAGTGCCTGGTCTAACTTAAAGCTACAACAATGGATGATGAAAGCAGGTATTACTAAAAATATAACCTTCCATTGCGCGCGCCATACCTACGCTACCTTACAATTAACATTGGGTACAGACATATATACAGTATCAAAATTATTAGGTCATAAAGAATTACGCACTACACAGATATATGCTAAAGTAATTGACGATAAAAAGAAAGAAGCTGCTAACCGTATTCAACTGGATTTATAATGAAAGGAAGTGTATTTTCAAGTTTGGTTTCTATAACCAATGGCTTACATAGAGATAATAGACAAAAAAAGGATTTTAAATACCTACTGTCTGATTTTAAATTGAATCCAAAAGCCAATAATGCAGTTTTTAAAGTAAACTTTAAAAAGCCTTTAAATGCGAAAAAAGAATACTACCAAAAGCTAATCTTTATTGAAACAGAAAATACAGTAGCATCATTTTCAAAAGAATTTCCCGTAAATGCAACTACACCGGAAAATAAATATAGCTATACTATTCTACTTAATAAATTTGATAAGTACTTAAATGACATTGCAACTTATATCAATAAGAGAGGAATAACAGCAGATTTAAATAATGATGATAATTATATCATAAACTACTTAAAAGTGTCTGCTATAAGATTGTATGCTGAACTACAAGAGCAATACGGTCAGTTTTCAGAAAACACAACATTTTCTATTTCAGAAATTGCAGAAAAATACTTTAATGATGAAACTTTTGATGTTAATGTGATAGAAAAGAGCACCACTAAAAAAGTTGCTACCAAAAAAACATCAAAAACGAAAGCAAAACCAAAGACTTCTTTCGGATATAAAAGTAATGACACTTCAACTTTGCTAACTGTGCTCAAACTGGTAAATCTAAAAATAGATTTGTTAGATAACCGTACAACTGTAGAACAGTTGCACGAACTCTTATTAGCAAAAGATTTCACAAATACAGAATCGCAAATTTATCTTCAATGCGAGACGACACAGTTTAGTTACCTTGTAACAAAACTTAAACCATTTTTTATTTATTTCAATCCTACGGCAATAGAACGTTCTGGAAAATTTGTTACCAAAACAGGTACGCTATTAAAGGCTAATAATCTTCACAAAAACAAAGTTCATAACCCAAAAGAAAAGGAAGAAATAGATAAAATTATCCAACAACTGCAATAAAAAACAGTAAGAATAGTAAGAAACCTTACTGTTGTCTTACCCTTGTTTTACACTCTTACTAAAATCGAGAAGCCAATTTTGAACCTTTGTCCTGTTCTTGAAAACCAAGAATGACATTTGGCCAGATGTCCATTTACTATAAACTAAAATTTTATTAGTTATGGACGAAATATTAGAACGTCTCAAAATTATTGAACAGCACGTTTTAGACAGAAACATTATTGTAAAAAACGTATTGAGCTTCAACGAAGCGTGTAAGTTTTTGGAATTATCACAATCCCATTTATACAAACTTACAAGTACAGGAACCATTCCACATTATAAACCGAATGGAAAGAAAATTTATTTTAACAGAGTCGAATTAGAAGAATGGTTATTAAGTAACCGTGTTGATTCACAAGATGAAATCGAACAGCAAGCTGCCGATTACCTAATTAAGAAAGGAGCGGTGAAGTTATGACTGAAATAATCGATTTAATCTTGGCACTCTCGCAAGAAATAAAGGACATTAAAGCACGTATCGAATTGTTACGACAATCGAGAGCAGAAGTATTAAAAGATACGTGGATAGACAATCAAGATGTATTACAGACCTTACATATAAGTAAGCGAACACTACAAACTTTAAGAACCAATGGCACTTTGCCTTACAGCAAAGTAAAAGGTAAATTTTACTATAGAGTTGCTGACATTGAGCAGTTGCTTCAAGACAACTACTACAACCATAATTTCAAGCGAGATGGAAATAAGTAGAGAAGCAATTTTAGACAAAACACATTATGGTTTAAAAATCTATGCCTATGTGTTGAGACAGTATTATCCTAATCAAACAGTCCTTTCTGTAAAAGGAAGGGACTGTGGGATAACTCGCAATCCATTTAATGGTGGTAAAGAAACCTTACGGATTCATATTGATGGTGTAATAGCAACACATCGAGATACTGAACTAAAAACTTTTAACGGTGATGTATTCGATTTTGCACAATATCATTTTAGAATAACCGATGAAGAAGAATTGTTGCATAAGATTAACCAAGAGTTGCATCTCAATTTAGAAGTCAAGGAAAAGAGCGAATTAGATTGGTTGAATGGTCCAGACGATACTTGGTATGCTTACTGTAGCTTTTTCAAAGCCCCAGTTCGCAATGTGTTTCCTGCGGAAACTATGCGGTTATATCAAGTATTTGCATTAATCACAAGTGATAAATACAAAAGAATTACTGAAGATTTAAGAGCAATAAGCGATGTAAAAGAAGCACGTAAATTCAAAGCTAATCGCTTTGATTACGTCACTTTTTCAGGAACGTTTGAAAAGCGGAATGATAACAATTTGTTACAGCATTCCAATCTATTAACTATTGATTTTGACCATTTAGAAAATCTACAAGAGTTAAGAACACAATTATTGAATGATGAATACTTTGAAACCGAAATGCTATTTACATCACCTTCTGGTGATGGCCTAAAATGGATTATCAGAATAGATGTTTCAGAAGTAACACATTCAGAGTATTTCACGGCAGTAGCCAATTATATTAAGCATACTTATAACATTGAGGTTGACCAGTCAGGTAAAGACGTTTCCAGAGCTTGTTTTTTACCATACGACCCAACAGCCTTTTTACATAAAAGACACCAAGCATTATGACCAAAATATTTAATCCAAAAGAATGGTTGGAAGTTCCAGAAGAGCAACCGCAACCAACAAGCAACAAAGCAACAACGAATGTTGTTGCTGTTGCTGATAACGACATTGAAACCTACATTTCAGCAATTGAGCAATCAGGTATAGACATAACAGGAAATTATGCCACTTGGAGAGATTTAGGATTTGCTTTAGCTGAAGAATATGGCGAAACAGGAAGAGACTACTTCCACAGAATAAGCAAAAACTATGTAGGTTATGATTCAAAAGAATGTGACGAACAGTTTAACAAATGCCTAAATGCTAAAGGTCACGGCATTACCATTGCAACGTTTTACCATTATGCGCATCAGGCAGGTATAAAACCAATGAAGCAACAAAACAACAACGAGGTTGCAACAAATGTTGCAACTGTTGTTGATGTACCAGAGCAAGCAATGCCAACAATACCAGATGAGGTATTTAATACCTTACCGCAGTTTTTACAACAAGTTGTAAACCCTTCGAGCAGTCAAGAGGAAAAGGACATTTTGTTGTTAGGAGCTTTAACGGCTTTTAGTGCCTGCTTTCCTAAACTCTTTGGTATCTACGACCAACGTAAAGTCTTTGCCAATTTATACCTGTTTGTTACCGCACCTGCATCTGCAGGTAAAGGCAGACTTAACCAAATTAAGAATTTGGTAGACCCTGTACATAAGTTAAAACGTGAACAAGCCAAAGTACTAAAACAACAATTTAATACAGAAATGGCAACGTATAATATGAACAAGGGTAAAGATGAAAACTTGGAGAAACCAGGTAAACCACCCGAAAGGATGTTGTTTATTCCTGCCAACAATAGTGTTACTGGAGTATATCAATTAATTTCTGATAATGAAGGTAAAGGATTGATTTTTGAAACTGAAGGAGATACATTAGCACAAGCTTTTAAGAGCGATTACGGTAATTATAGCGATGGTTTTCGTAAAGCTTTCCATCACGAAACAATAAGCTATTATCGTAGAACAGATAGAGAGTATGTAGATATTGAAAAGCCTTGTTTATCAACAGTATTGTCAGGTACACCTAAACAAGTAGCAACCTTAATTCCAAATGCCGAAAATGGTTTGTTCAGTCGTTTTATGTTCTATTATATGAATATAAAACCTACTTGGAAAAACGTATTTTCAAGTAACAACAATGTTGGTTTAGATGATTACTATTCACAATTGGGTAATGAGTTTTTGGGCTTATATAAAACACTAAAGAATAACCCAGAGATTGAAGTAAGGCTAACAACACCTCAACAACAGATATTCAATACGTTTTTTGAATCCTTACAAACCAAATACATCAACTTACAACCCGAAGAGTATATTGCAACCATAAGGCGATTAGGCTTAATTGCATTTCGTTTAATGATGTTATTTACGGTATTTCGCATTATGGAAGATGGTGATGTTAACCAAGTAAAAGAATGTGAGGATGTCGATTTTCAAAATGCGCTTACTATTATTTCTATTTTGGTAAAACACAGTAGTAAAGTGTTTAACGATTTACCGATAGAACAGAAAGCGGCAAAACGTTTAAATCGAAAGGAAAGGTTTTTAGAAACCCTACCAAAGAAATTCAGTAGGCAAGATTATTTGGATCTGGCAATCAAACAAAGCATCCCACACAAAACAGCAGAGGGTTATATTACAAAGTTTGTAGAAGCAAGATTAATACATAGAGAAGCACACGGTGTCTATTTAAAGATTGTTTGATTGTCAAAGGGTTTTGAATTGCAATGATTTAGTTTCTTTATTTCAAAAAGAGAAAAAACTATACATAATTTGCGACTATAACCTACATTTTTTAGTATAGGCATCTGTAATATTTTCATCAATTGCTTAAAAATTGTACATTAGTTTTATCGATTGAGTTTAATACTCATTATTATGAACTTTTCATTTTTAGTTACCATAAACCACCATGATAATAAACCGCAAAATCCCTTTTAAATTTTTACTTAACGAAATAAAAATTCCATTAATAATAGTTGTCCTTTTAGGCTTTATTTTTGGCTTGTTACCAAAATATTTCCCCAATTTTTCACCTGAAATACCGATAGGTATTGCCACCACGTTAGGTATAGCCATATCTATTTTGCTGTCATATAAAATCAATCAATCGTACAATCGCTGGTGGGAAGCCCGAACCATTTGGGGAGCCATAGTGAATGATAGTCGTTCTTTGGTATTACAACTTCAACTTTATTTGAATGAGAATGATGAACTTTTGCGCAAGATAGCCCACTATCAAATTGCTTGGTGTTATGCTTTAGACAAGTCATTAAGAAAACAAGATGTTCTTTCCGGATGGGAAAACCTGTTAAATAAAGAGGATTTGGAAAAAATAAAAAAACAATCCAACATACCTTTAGCTATAAATCAACTTCAAACAGAAGCCGTTAGAAAGCTATATGAGAAAAAAACGATTGAAGAGTTTGCAAGAACACAACTTGAAGTAACACTAACGAGATTAGTAGCTTCTATGGGGAAATGTGAACGCATAAAAAACACCGTTTTTCCACCAACATATGGTCAAGCTTTAAATATATCTATCTACTTGTTTGTTGTTTTTTTAAGTTTATCCCCTGTGCTTCAACTTAATCTTTTCTTACAAATCATTATTCTACTTTCTATTTCTATGTTGTTTTTCATTTTACAAAAGTTAGCACATCAACTTCAAGACCCATTTGACAACCATGAGACAGATACACCTATGACTTCTTTGTCCAGAACAATTGAAATTAATATCCGTCAATTATTGGACGAAAAAGATATTCCCGAACCTATTCAACCAAAAAAGTTTTATTTAATGTAGTAAAAGCTTTCAAATTGATAAAATGGCAAAGCTGGGTGTCATTTCGAGTTAGAATAAAGGCCTATTTTATGTTATATTTGAAGTATAATAAATAAAAATATTTAAAGAATTAAATGAAAAAATTATTTTACATCTTCCGTTATGTGAGTTGGATTGCAGTTATATGCTCTTTAATAGGGTCATTACTTTTGTTTGTGGTAGGAGCTTTAAAAACCATTAATGCGTTACGGGTGGTATTGTTTGATTATGTTCCGAAGGATAAAGCGCATTTACATAGTGCTGATGTAGCTACAACCTACCTTATCAAATCGTTGGACACCTTTCTTATCGCTTTAATTCTATTTATTTTCGCTCATGGTGTATATACATTGTTCATTTCCAATAAAAAATATGAAGATGGAAATGGCGTACTAAAATGGGTTCGAACTCCTAATATTGGACATCTCAAAAATGTACTTGCAGAGGTTATTGTTATAATTTTGTTCGTGAAGTTTCTTGAAACGGTCTTTGTTAACATAAACAACCTTAAATGGGAAATTGCCATTCTTCCTATTTCAGTGTTGTTGTTAGCTCTTGGTCTCAAATTTTTGCATCTTGACAAAGAAGAAAACTCAAACAAAAAAGATAAACCTGAATAAATTATGAGCAGAGGATTTGTAAAAGAAGATGACCAAGAGGAAATCCCTATAGTACCACCAAGAGCCCACTTACCAGAAGGTGTAACAAACTATGTAACTCCAATGGGAATGGATGAACTATTGACTGAAAAGCAAGTGCTACTTGATGAAAAGAATGAATTAAGTATTAAAGATGAAAACGAACGTCGTATAGCTTTAAATCATATTGATGCAAAATTAAATTTGCTAAACAGCAGAATTTCTTCAGCAAAAGTAGTAGATTTAAAAACACATCCTCCGCATGAAATTCGTTTTGGAGCATCTGTAACACTCAAGAAAGAGAGTACAAAACAAATCGAAAAATACCAAATTGTAGGTGTGGATGAGGCTGATATTTCTAAAGGGAAAATTTCCTTCATTTCACCATTGGCCAAAATGCTAATTCATAAAAAAGTGGGTGACAGGGCTATTTTAGAATTGCCACAGAAACAAAGAGTTTATGATGTTTTAGAAATAGAGTATTAGTCTGACTGACAACTTTTTTTTAGCCTTTCCCGAAATATTCACAATAGAAACATCCATATCCAGTTACTGGTGAAATTGTGGTTAAAGCACATAAGTTACTATAATGTGTATGCCAGAAATTTGACTATCTTTATGTCTGTACATCATTTTTAAACAGAAATAACAGAAACCATTTTTATGTCAACAGGCGTTTTTATTTTACATTCCAATAACACCCCAGCAGGTGACCAACCCGAAGCAATCGCACAAATTGTTTCTGGAATAGAGTCGGGAGCAACCCATCAAACACTTAAAGGTATTACAGGTTCAGGTAAAACCTTCACAATGGCAAACATCATCCATCGGTTAAAACGTCCAACGTTGATTCTTGCACCCAACAAAACACTAACAGCACAGTTATATCAAGAAATGAAACAGCTTTTTCCTGAAAATGCGGTTGAGTTTTTTGTTTCGTATTATGATTATTTTCAACCTGAAATGTACCTACCTGGTAGCGACCGTTTCATAGAAAAAGATTCGTCAATTAATGAGCAATTAGAACGATTACGTCTTTCAACTACAAAATCACTTATTGAGCGAAAAGATACAATTGTAGTAGCATCCGTTTCATCTATTTATGGATTGGGTGACCCTAAAGATTATAAGGCGCTTCAAGTGCATCTTGAACTCGGGATGCCGATTCTTATTGATGAGTTCGAAAAACAACTTTCATCAGTACAATATGACCGTACACAGCATAGTTTAAAAAGAGGGGTTTATAAAATTGATGGAAATACAATCGATATTTTCCCTGCCGATTCTGAATATAAGGCAGTACAGTTGGTAATAGATAATGGAAAGGTTAGTTCGTTAAGATATATCGATTCAGCATCAGGAAACCATATAGAAGACATCACACAATACGCTGTGTCACCAAAAACGTTATTTGCACCGTCCCATGTACAGGCATCCGAAGCGGCAGACCAGATTTTATTAGAGATGGAAGAGCGTATTGCCCAACTTAATCAAGAGAATCGATTAATAGAAGCAGACCGTCTCTACGAACGCATTACAGATGATGTTAATATGCTCAAAACTGTTGGGTATTGTTCCGGAATGGAAAATTATGCAAGTTACTTTAGTGGGCGTGACCCAAAACTACCGCCAACAACACTTCTCGACTACTTGCCTAAAGACGGTCTTTTGTTCATCGATGAATCTCACGTAATGATTCCGCAAATATCGGCAATGTATAAAGGCGACCAAGCACGTAAGGACACGCTTATTGATTACGGTTTTAGATTGCCTTCGTCAAAGAATAACCATCCATTGAGTTTCGAGGAGTTTGAGAAATTAAAACCACAAACAATTTTTGTTTCTGCGACTCCAGGAGCATATGAGTTAAAAGTCTCAAAAGGAAGGGTTGTTGAACAAGTTGTTAGGCCTACAGGCTTACTTGACCCTGTTGTAGAAGTACGACCTAAAGATAATGCTATTGAAGATTTGTTGGGCGAAATAAAAACCTGTGTAGAAGCAGGCAATCGAGTTTTGATTACTACACTCACAAAGGTTGCAGCAGAAAGTCTTCACGAATTTATAGTAGATAAAGGTTTTAGGGCACGATATTTACATTCGGATTTTAAAACTATTGAGCGTACAGAAATCATCAACGGATTAAGAGCAGGCGAATTTGATATTTTAATAGGAATAAGCCTATTGCGTGAAGGATTGGACATTCCAGAAGCTTCCTTAATGGCTATTTTAGATGCTGACCATGCAGGGTTTTTGCGTTCGGTTAATGCATTAATACAAATGATTGGTCGTGTGGCCCGTAACGTCAACGGAAAAGCTATTATGTATGCAGATAATATTACACCTGCTATGAAAGAGGCTATTGATGAAACCGAAAATCGCAGGAAACGACAAATAGCCTATAATGCAGAACATAATGTTACACCAGTAACTTCGGCAAGAAAACTGAATGTTGAAGATGAGAGCGTGGAAGAAACATTCTCCCACCCAAAAGATTTTTGTGAGAATCTTGATGAACTTTGTGAAAGGATTACAGAAAAAGAGCAACAACTTTTGGTAGCTTCTAATGATAAGGATGAACAAACTATAATGAAAATCCGTCAAGAATTAGATAATCTATACAGGCAGTATATTTATATGTGATAGAATAGATATTTAATACAGTTAGTTTTTCTATTGTTTCAAGTAAAACTAAATGAACTTTTAGTAAAGCATCAAAAAATGAAAGCAATACAATTTACAGGCTACGGTGATATTTCTGAAAAAGTAATAATTTCTGAAATACAAAAACCAATCTTAAACAAAGATGAAGTGCTCATTGAAACCCGTTCTGTTAGTGTTAATCCTTTGGATATTAAGGTAATTGAAGGAAAACTTAAAGCAGTACGTAAATTCAAACTGCCAGCTACTTTAGGATATGATGTCAGTGGTATTGTAGTGGATAAGGATAAAAATGTAACTGATTTCAATATTGGAGATGAAGTTTTTTCAAAAGTTAATAAACAAGGAACTTTTACAGAGTTCGTAGTTGTACACAAAGATATTATTAGCCTAAAGCCCAAGAATGTAAATTTTGAGGAAGCTGCCAGTTTACCACTTGTAGGATTAACAGCAATTCAGGCTTTAAAACGCGGAAAATTAAAAGAGGGAGATAAGGTTTTAGTTCATGCTGGTTCTGGTGGTGTAGGTTCATTTGCTATTCAATACGCAAAATACAAGGGAGCCTATGTGTATACTACTACCAGTACAGAAAATGTTGAATGGGTGAAGAAACTTGGGGCTGATGTTGTTATTGATTATAAAAGTCAAAACTATTTAGATATTGTAAGTAATGTTGATTTGGTATTAGATACACTTGGCAACAAATTTACCGAAGATGCTTTTAAGGTTATTAAAACTGGAGGGAAAGTAATATCGCTTGTTGGTCCTATTGACAAAGAAACTGCCAGCCGGATGAAGTTGAATTTTTTCGTTAAATTAATTTTAGCTTGGCGAAGAAGAAAAATCACTAAACATATTCGATTAAAGTCAGCCTACTACAGTTTAATTTTTATGAGAGCTAATGCAAAACAACTCAATGAAATTGCTGAACTTGTAGAATCAGGAATAGTGAAGACCAATTTAGATAAGGTCTTTACCTTTAATGATGCTTTGCAAGCATTGCTTTATGTTAAAAAAGGACGAACAAAGGGAAAAGTTGTTATAAATGTAAAGGCATAACAAGTAAAGCCTTGAACAATAACAAACAATTTTTTATTACTAAATCGGTATAAAAAAGGGGATAATTTTTAAATCATCCCCTTTAATTTTATCTATTTTCTTTGAAATTAATAACGTCCCTTTAGCATACCGTGTGGATCGATAACAAACTTCTTATTCGAGCCATCAGAAAAATCTTGATAAGCTTGAGGTGCTTCATCTAAAGTAATAACCTCTGGGTTCATAATAGTTTTCATAGAGATTCTATCCCAAAGAATGGCTTGCATTATCTGATAATTGTATTTCCCTATCGGTGCCATACCTGTCTGGATACGTAATGATTTTAACCAGCCTTTACCCCAATCAACAGTCAGTTTTCCTTGTTTAGCGTTTTCATCTCTTCCGCCCGGGTCAACAGGAGTATAAATCCCTGGAATGCCTATACCACCACTTGCACGTACAACGTCAAAGAGGTCATTGATTACGGCATTCGGATTTTCTTTCTTATAATCCTCATCCCCATGTCCGTGTGCTTCATATCCAACAGCATCTACTCCTGCATCTACTTCAGGAACTCCAAGAATTTGCTCAATTTGTTCAGCTACGCTTGCATCCAAAGTTAAGTCTACGGTTTCCATTCCTGCTTTTTTCACCAGTTCTAAACGGTCTTTGTTCATATCACCAACAATGACGCATGATGCTCCCAAAAGTTTAGCAGATTCGGCAGCACATCGACCTACAGGTCCTGCACCAGCAATATAAACAGTCGACCCCGTAGTAACACCTGCGGCAAAAGCACCGTGGTATCCTGTTGGAAGAATATCAGACACTAATGTTAAGTCCAGCATTTTATCCAATGCCTGCTCCCTGTCTGGAAATTTCAGTAATTGAAAATCAGCATAAGGTATTAAGCAATATTCCGATTGTCCACCAAGCCATCCGCCCAAATCAAAACCATAAGCACCTACAGGAGCTTCTGGATTAACTGTCTCACATACATCAGTATTTCCTTTCTTACAATTTCTACAACGTCCGCAGGAAACATTGAAAGGTACGGAGACTATATCTCCTACTTTTAGAAATTCAACATCTTTACCAATCTCTACAACTTCACCCGTAATTTCATGACCCAATACATGTCCAACAGGAACAGTAAAACGTCCTCTAAAAATGTGTTGGTCACTACCACAAATGTTGGTAGAAACCACTTTAATGATTACGGCATGATGAATATCTTTTCCTCTTGGATCTTGAAATTTGGGATAGGCAATATCATTTACTTCTAAATTCCAAGCCCCTTTGTAGACAACTCCTCTGTTACTTGACATACTTTTTTGTGTTTTAGTTAATTGATTTCTTTTTTACCAACCTTTTGGTGATGACGGTAGATCCTAAATATAAGCAAATTATTGCTAATTATAAAGTTAAATTATCCTGTTTCGTATCATTTAGAGTTACTTTTAGTATCTAACAAATGTTTCTTGAACAAATATTTCAAGTAAAATTTAATCCTTAAATTAGACAGATTATCATTACACTTAATAGAAACACCTTATAAACATCATTAATTATGAAAACACATATTGGATTAACAAGTGAAAATGCTAATGCAGTTGCAGAAATATTATCTAAACTATTAGCAGATGAGTATATACTTATCACAAAGACTAAAAAGGCACACTGGAATATAGAAGGAGCAGACTTTAAACCGATGCATTTGTTTTTTGAAGAACAGTTTGGACAAATAGATGGTTTTATTGATACCGTTGCAGAACGTATTAGAAGTATAGGTCATTATACACCAGGTACTTTAGCCGAATTTTTGGATTTAACCCATCTTACAGAAAAATTCGAAGGCAAGAACAATAGTAACGATTATATTAAAGCATTACTGTCTGACCATGAAAGTATTGTTTACTCTATTCGTGAAAACATAAATAACATAAATAATTCTTACAATGATGAAGGTACTTCTGGTATGTTGGGGTCATTATTGGAAGAGCACGAAAAAATGGCTTGGATGCTTCGAGCAAGCTTATAATAAATGAGTTGTTAAGGATTTAAAGGAATTGAGGATTTAGAGTAATTTTATTTTGGTCAATATTCCTGTAAATATCTTAAATTCAATGCTGTAATTACATCAGCAGACGAATTTTGGTCGTAGGTCTTTTGAGAATACTGCTTAAACAAAAACCTGAAAAAGACCACCGCATCAGCTGTACGAACACGGTTAAGGAAACGAGGATTTTAAATCCTCATTTCTTTGTGTAGTAATACAGTTTCCTTATTTCCTTAACTTCCTCACTTTCTGTTAATAACTGTTTATATCTTTTTCTTACTTCTTTTTTTCTTTTTCTTACATTAGACAAAATCTGACAAGTCTAATTAATGCTATTATGGAGTTTGGCGAATACATACGCTCATTACGCGAAAAGCGCAATTTGCTATTAAGGGAAATGGCTGCTAATATCAATATGGATGTGGCTTATTTAAGCAAGATTGAACGAGGAAACCGTTTGGCAAGACGAGAGCAGGTAATAGCATTTGCAAAAGAATTAAAAGTAGATGAAAGCAAATTAATTAAGCTTTGGATGTCCGAACAGATTGTACAAATGATAAAAAACGAAAAAGACAGTACGGAAATCCTCAAAATAGCTGAAGAAAAAATTAGTAAGATTGAAAAAAATGAGAGTTTATGAAATATTTGTTTAACTCAAGCGGTAACTGGATTGCTTTTAAAATAGATAGTTATCTTTTTAATAGTAATGCTAATTGGATTGGTTGGTTCCCTTGGGATGACGAACACGCAGTTGATAAAAAAGGTAATTATTTGGGGAGTATTTTTGATAATGACCGTTTCTACAAAATACTCAATTTTCCTTATAGAGGTTATCCTGGTTACCCTGGTTATCCTGGTTACCCTGGTTATCCTGGTTACCCTGGTTATGCAGGCTATTCTATTCGTCCACAAAATACAAAAGACTATACTGTTGAAGAATTAAAAAAATTAGAGAACTAACTTCTTAAAATATGTAAATGAAATTAGACAATTTATATTCATTAAGGCGAGATTTTGTAGTAATAGGTTTAACAGGCCGTACGGGGTCAGGTTGTACCAAGGTAGCAAATCACTTAACTTATAGCTACACTAAATTCAAAAAGCAAGATGGGTTAAGACCTCTTTCCGATTTCGACCCAAGAGATCTTTTTTATAGGAAGTATAAGATTTTAAATGAATTTATGGAGTTCAAAGGAAATTGGATTCCTTTTGAAAAAATAATGTATAAAAACGTAATTGTTTTTTATCTATTTAACAAAGAGGGAGGTAACCTAAAGTTTTTAAGAAAGATTTTAGAGAAATATTTTGTAGAAAAATTAGGTGAAGATAATTCGGATATTGTATCAAATGTATTTAAAGATATTGTCAATCTTCATTTGGAATACAAGGAATTAATAGATGACATAAAAAGTTTAGGTGAGGTAAAAGATATTAAATCTAAAGATGATTTGTCTAAACTAAATGAGATTTTCTTTAAATCAGACTTTAAGCATTTTTGTCATAAATTATTTATGGCTTTAGAAAAATATGGATTTTTCAGACGTACACTTTTCTTACATTATTTAGCATGTAATATTAGGCAAACAGGCCATCCTCTTAAAGAGAAAGGGGAAGGAATTAAGCATGTTTATACAATTGCGGAGGTTATAAATAGGCTAATTAAGGCACGAAAGGCTAATAATAATGGTATGCCAACAAGAATAGTAATAGACTCTTTAAGAAACTCATTAGAGATAATGTTTTTTAAAGAAAGATATTCAGCATTTTACATGCTCGCTACTAAAGATGTAATAGGAAATTCAAAAAGAAGAATACAAAAAAGACTTGAACATATTATAGATGACGAGATAGAGAGGGAAAAGGTAGCAAATAAGCTGTTGGAGCTTGATGAAGTTGAATATAAAACAGGTGATTTTTCAAAAGGTTTATTTTCTTCCCCTGATGTTGAAAATTGTATTCAGAAAAGCGATTATCATATACTTAACTTAAAAAAAGAGGATATAAAGACGTTTTTTGATTTGCATTTAAATGAAAAATTCAAGGAACGTAATTTCATTACAAGAGAAGAGCAATTATTAAAGTTAATGGCTTTAATTGCTCAACCGGGTTTATTAACCCCGAGTTCACCAGAAAGGTGTATGCAAATAGCTCATACGGCAAAATTAAATTCAGGGTGTATTTCAAGAAATGTTGGCGCAGCTATTAGTGATGAAGATTTTTATATTAGGTCGGTAGGATGGAATGATGTTGCAAAAGGACATACACCATGTAATTTAAGGAACATTAATGATATAATTAATCCAAAATCTAAACAAGAATTAGAAGAATCAAATCATTACAGTCCGTTTGAGAAGGGGAATCACTCACAAAATGCCTCATTCAAATACAAAGGGGAGTATCCAGAGAATTTCCCAACTGCTTTGACAGATTATTTTAAAGATAGCTACAGCAAGAATAAAGATGATTTAAATGGTAAAAATTGTTCATTCTGCTTTAAGACTGTTCATAATCATTATGAAGGTGAAGCAAATCAGGTGCATACACGTTCTTTACACGCTGAAGAAAATGCAATGTTACAAATTACTAAACTTGGAGGACAAGGTATTAAGAATGGTATACTTTTTACAACAGCAAGCCCTTGTGAGTTATGTGCTAAAAAAGCCTATCAATTAGGTATTAGAACAATTTATTTTATTGACCCTTATCCAGGTATTTCAAGTGATCAGATTTTAAAAGGTGGAACAGAAACACCAACAATGATACCTTTTGCTGGAGCCATAGGTAACGTTTATCATAAATTATATGATTCTTTTATGGCTTATAAAGATGAGGTTTCTATGACACTTGACATTAAACAAAAAAATAAGTTTGGTATTCAATTTAAAAGTTTATTAAAAAGTTTAAAAAAATCAGATAAAGAAATCGAAGAGTTTCTTGAAAGTAAAAACCAATTCTCTGATGAGGATGTTATAGAATTGATTAAAAATGGACTTTTAAAAAGTGAGCAAAAAAAAGAATAATGAAATGTCAAGAATAAACGCACTTTCAAATTTCAGAAAAGATAACAATATTTTCTTTTTAGACTTGGAGTTACAAACCTTTCGCAATTATGCAAAGTTTGTCGAAGACCATTTTGATAGTTCCTTGACTAATCACGAAAAGGAATATACTAAAATAATGAAGAAAATTGAAGCTGAACCTAAAAAGTATGCGGATGAATATTTAAATCATTTACAGGATACTTTAGTTGATAAAGTAATCGAAATTGATAGGGATTTTGTACAAAGTTTTAGGGCTTCAATGATTACACAATTGTTTTCTTTTATAGAACGGACTATTCAAGACGTGTGTAATTCTTATTGTTTAATGCATAATAAAGAGTTTGGTTTGGATGATTTACGTGGTAATAGTGAATTTGAAAAAGCAAAGTTGTTTTTAACAAGAGCTGCTAAAGTTGATATTAAAGAATTAGAACCTCATTGGTCATATATAAATAATTTAAGGAGAGTGAGAAATTGTATTGTACACAATAACAGTACAGTCTTTGGTGATGAAATTAGAAAATATAATACTCTAAAATCCTTTTCTAAAGGAAGATATATTTTATTGGAGAAAGATAGGGATATTGTTTATTACAACTTGGTATTTGACAACAAGAATTTTATTAATGAAATCATTGAAAATATATTAGGTCTATTTGAAAAACTTGAAAAGTACGATGTCTATTTATAACCTATAATCACTCACTATATGTAAATACAAAAACACCTCATTATTTATGCAAGAACACTTAAAGACGAACATACTCAATTTTAAATGGCCAAGTAGTACACCTGTTATATATCTATCGTTAGAAGATATTGAAGGTAGCCATCCAATCCATAGATCAAAGTTTTCAAAGCAGGTAAAAGAGGCGTTTCCAGATACAGATTTATCAAGTTTAGAGCATATTTTCACCACATTTACCCAAGAAATACCCAATGCCCCAAGTATCAAAATAAATTTAATAAAGGATAAAGAACTACGCATATACAAACAATTCCTTAAACACCAATTAAAAACCTACTTTTTAGAAAAGGGTTACATCGTGGTCAAAAACTTTGTACGTGATGTACAGGTTTGGATGCCTTCAAAAAAAGGAAATACAGCAGACTATAATTTATACTATAAATTCTCATTCAAAATACTGTTTGCAACACTAACAGACTTACCAGAACTTGTGGTATCGTATGATGGTACGTCAAAAGTCCTCACAAAATCAGTTAATGATATTGAGGAAACAGAGTATATTAAGCGTTGTGTGTATGGTCAAAAAACCTTCAATTACCAAATGAACCTTGATACAGAGGAAAAAGAAGAATTTTACAATGCTATTCAGTTTGAGCAAGCATACCCAATTTTTAATTTGTCATTAGCACGAGCATTAGATATACCTATTGAGGAACCTATAAGACCAATTAATAAATATCAAAAGTACGTAGCACTTATTAATAATTTTGCAACCAACTATCTGTTTGCAGAAGATTTTAAAGCCATATTTCCATTTAAGACTGATGCCTTTATAGATGTGCCACTTAATCGTATTAATCACATCGACCCACAAGTAGGATTATTGGAATTTGGTAAAGACCAATACGGTAATAAAAAAACACATTTAGTGCCTAAATTGGCAATGAATAACCTCAACCCTTACAAAAGACCCAACAACCAAAACATTAAGTTTTTCTTTGTGTACCATACGTCACATAAAGAAGCAATTAAAACCTTTTACAACAACCTTAAAACTGGTGTTACTGCGGATAAAAAGTATTTTAAAGGGATTGAGGCTTATGTAAATATTAAGGCTTCAACGTCTAAAGAACATTTTATTGAGTTTGCCAACGAAAACAACCCAATACCAGAAATCACAGAGCAGTTGGAGAACCTTTCGTTCGACCAAGAAAATGTAAGTTATGCAGCTTTTTATTTAAGCCCATTCGATAAGTTTACACCAAATCCCGAAGACCGAAACATCTATATTCAAATAAAAGAACTCTTTTTAAACGAAGGTATTGTTACACAGGTTGTAGATTATGAGAAAATGGTAGTCAATATCGAGAACCAATATAACTTCCAATTCTCATTACAGAATATGGCATTAGCAATTCACGCCAAATTAGGTGGTGCACCTTGGAAACTTGCAGTAACCGATAAAAAAGAATTAGTAATTGGTGTTGGTGCATTTACCAATCAAGGCGAAAACAGGCGGTATATAGCAAGTGCCTTTAGTTTTCAAAACAATGGCTTATTTAGAAAGTTCGAATATTTTGACCAAAACGAAACAGACCTATTGGCAGGAAGTATATGTAAAGCCATTAGAGATTTTACATCGGTTGCAGAAGCAGATAAAGTAGTCATTCACTTCTATAAGGAAATGAGTTACGAGGAACTAAAACCAATTATTAGAGGGATGCATACATTAGGGTTAAAAATTCCGCTTTACATTCTAAATATCAATAAAACAGAAGCAGAAGATATTATTGCTTACGACCTTAATTGGAACAAAAAGTTAATGCCTGTAAGTGGTACATACATACGTATTAGCGAAAATCAATTCCTACTGTTTAATAATGCGCGTTACCCTAATTCACAGAGATATGCAGATACAGATGGTTATCCGTTTCCAATAAAAATTAAGGTAAGCAGTCCAGATGAAGATGCTTTTGAAGATGCAGACGTAGTGTTAGAACTATTAACACAAGTATATCAGTTTAGCAGATTGTATTGGAAATCACTTCGTCAACAAAATGTACCAATCACTATAAAATATCCAGAAATGGTAGCACAAATAGCACCACGATTTAATAATGGTGTTCCAGACGATGCTAAAGATGCGTTATGGTTTTTGTAATTTACCAATCAATTTATTTGCACAACCATTGCATTTAATAATTTGTATATTTGCTACGATGAAATTTTTAGCATTCATATTAGCTATAACAATGTTAGCATTATCTGCAATGCCTTGTTCTGATGGTCAAAATTTTGAAGACCAACAGCACGAGGAAATTGGTGCTGAACACAATCACCAAGAAGATAGTGACGATTCTTGTCCTGTTACTTGTATTTGTAATTGTTGCGGTATATCAATAACCTATGAGCCATTGGCGACATTTGAACTATTAAATTTTCATAAAATTTCTACGCAATTAATATCTACATATCAGTCGAACTATCGTTTCGATTTCCATTTCAATATTTGGCAACCGCCACAAGTTTAATTCAGTTTTTATAGGATAGTTATATCCTTTTTTAATGTTTTCACTTTCAGGAAAGCATTTGCATTTTTTTTAACTGAATTAATACATTTTCTATGATTAATAAAATCATTGATTTTTCAATCAATAACAAATTCATTATTGGTTTGCTTACGCTGACCATAATTGGAGCAGGTATTTGGAGTATGACCAAAGTGCCTATAGATGCCGTTCCAGATATTACTAATAACCAAGTACAAGTTATTACACAATCACCCAATTTAGGTACTGAAGATATTGAGCAAATTGTTACTTATCCTATCGAGGTGGCAATGAGCAATCTTCCCGATGTACAGGAGATTAGGTCAATTTCTCGTTTTGGCTTATCGGTTGTTACCATCGTATTTGACGATGATATGGGAACTTATCTACCTCGACAGTTGGTAGCCGAAAAACTAAACGAAGTCAAAGAACAAATTCCTGCTGGTTTTGGCGAACCTACAATGGGTCCTATTTCAACAGGTTTGGGAGAGATTTATCAATACACCTTAAAAGTAGTACCAGAGTATAAAGACAAATACGACATTGCAGATTTACGCTCAATGCAAGATTGGATTGTACAACGTCAAATGGCTATGGTTGAAGGTGTGGTTGAGGTAAACGCTGTTGGCGGAAAAATAAAACAATACGAAGTTGCGGTTGACCCAAACGATTTGAATGCTATTGGTTTGACTATTACAGATGTATTTAATGCACTTGAAGCCAATAATCAAAATACAGGAGGTGCATATATTGAAAAGAACCATCAAGCTAATTTTATTCGTGGAGAAGGCTTGGTGCGAAGTTTAGAGGATATTAAAAAAATTACGGTTAAGAATATAAACAATATTCCCGTAACTATTGGTGATATTGCTACAGTACAATTTGGTTCTGCAATTCGTTATGGTGCATTGACGCAAGATGGTGAAGGGGAAGTCGTAGGTGGTTTGGTGATGATGCTAAAAGGTGCTAATTCCAATGATGTCATCGCCAATGTAAAAGAGCGAATGGCTCAAATAGAAAAATCCTTACCTGAAGGTGTAATTATAGAACCATTATTAGACCGAAGTAAATTAATTGGCGAAACAACTTCTACCGTTACAACGAATCTTATCGAAGGTGCATTGATAGTTATTTTTGTGCTTATCTTCTTATTAGGAAATTGGCGAGGTGGTTTAATCGTAGCTTCAACCATACCATTATCCTTATTATTTGCCTTTATTTTAATGAACGTGTTCGATGTTTGGGTAAACTTAATGAGTTTGGGAGCAATAGACTTCGGAATTATAGTAGATGGTGCTGTTATTATTGTTGAAAGTACAGTATTTCTCATTGCATCACAAGTTCTGAAAAAGAAACAGCTTACGTCCAAAGAACGAGATAAAGTGGCTTCTAATGCTTCAAAAAAGATGATGAATGCTGCATTCTTCGGTCAGTTGATTATCCTTATCGTATTTCTACCCATTTTAGCCTTACAAGGTATTGAGGGAAAGATGTTTAAACCAATGGCATTGACCTTTATTTTCGCTATGATTGGTGCAATGGTACTTTGTTTAACCTATGTGCCAATGATGTCTGCTTTAGTTTTAAGAGCACCAAAAAACGATAAAAAATCTTATGGAGACAGATTTGTACATTGGGTTGAAGACAAATATCAACCTTTATTGGTTAGAGCCTTGCGAAAAGGTAAATGGGTAATTGGTATTGCAGTTGTGTTGTTCGGAATTACAGTCTTTATGTTTACTCGAATGGGTGGCGAGTTCATCCCACAACTCGATGAAGGTGATATTGCATTTCACGCCATATTAAAACCAGGTAGTTCACTTACCGAAACTATTGAAACTACTACCAAAATAGAACAAATAGTAAAAGCAAAATTTCCAGAAGTTGATAAAATTGTAAGTCGTATTGGTGTTGCCGAAATTCCAACAGACCCAATGCCTATGGATATTGCGGATGTTTTTGTGATTCTGAAACCCAAAAGCGAATGGACAACAGCAGAATCAAAGGATGAATTGATTGAGGCAATGAAAGAAGCAGTTGAAATCGTTCCTGGTGTAAATTATGAGTTTACGCAACCTATTGAAATGCGTTTTAATGAATTGCTTGAAGGTGTCCGTGAAGATATTGCTATAAAACTCTATGGTGAAGATATTGACATTCTATCTCAAAAAGCCGAAGAAATATCTAAAATTATTGCAGGTACTGAAGGTATTGGAGATATGAAAGCGGAAGCCACAACAGGTTTACCACAAATGACCATTAATTACAACAGGAATAAACTGGCACAATACGGACTTCAAATAAATACGCTCAATCAAACCATACAATCTGCATTTGCAGGTGGTACAGCAGGTGTCATTTTTGAAGGTGAAAAACGCTTCGATTTAGTGGTGCGTTTAAGTTCTCAAAACCGAAGGGATATTTCTGATGTTCAAAATTTATACATCAATTTACCTTCGGGTGCTCAAATTCCTTTACGTGAAATTGCTGATATCAGCTACAAAGCAGGACCAATGCAAATCAGTAGAGACAATACCAATAGAAGAACCTATGTCGGTGTTAATGTTAGAGGTCGTGATGTAAAATCGTTAGTAACAGAAATTAAATCAAAATTAGATGCACAACTGGAATTACCATCGGGTTATTTTATTCGCTATGGTGGTGCATTTGAAAATCTGGAGCGCGCCAGCAACCGATTGCAAACCGTTGTGCCTATTGCATTGTTACTCATATTTATTTTGATATACTTTGCATTAAAGTCTTTACCCCAAACCTTAATGATTTACATAGCAATCCCAATGGCAACCATTGGTGGTGTTGTAGCCTTATGGTTGCGTGATATGCCATTTAGTATTTCAGCTGGTGTTGGTTTTATTGTGTTGTTTGGTGTTGCGGTATTAAATGGATTGGTAATGATAAGCGGACTCAACGAATTAAAAGACGAAGGTGTAACCAATCTAAAGGATAGAATAGTTGAAGGTACTAAACGAAGAATCAGACCTATTATGCTAACTGCTTTTACAGATGTATTAGGCTTTTTACCAATGGCTATTTCATCATCAGCAGGTGCAGAAGTGCAACGTCCATTGGCAACTGTTGTGATTGGTGGATTATTAACATCTACTTTGCTAACGCTGTTCGTTTTGCCTATTTTATACCATTGGGTAGAAAACAAATCTTTTACGTTTAAACCAAACAAAAAGTTAGTAACAGCAACAGCATTGGTATTATTACTATTTGGCTTTTCACCACAAAGTAATGCACAAGAGTTGAATGATACAATTCCTGAAATTTCATTACAGGAAGCTGTTAAACTCTCAAAAAGTAATTATCCAATATTAAAGCAAAAGCAGTTGGAAATTACAAAGCAAGAGCAATTAAAAGCGACTGCTTATGATTTCGGAACTACTCAAATTTTTACAGGTGGAGAAGAAGTTAATAGTGGTAATGGGATTTATACAACCATTGGTGTTGGTCAATCTAATATTGATGTGTTTGGTATTGGTTCAAAAAAGAAGTTACAAGAACAACGCATACTATTGGCTCAAAAAGCCTTTCAACTTTCCGAGTTGGAATTAGAATTGGAAGTTAAAAAAGCGTGGTCAAAATGCTATCAAATGAAACGAAACTATAACTTGTATAAAGAGCTGGATTCCATTTATTCCAAATTTGAACAAGCAGTAGCTTTAAATTATGAAGTCGAAGCCATTTCTAAATTGGAGTATTCGGCAGCTAAAAATCAAGCGTTTCAAATTCAGAATAAAAAAGCGCAAGCCTATAGTGATTATCTTATTGCCTTACAGCAATTCAATTTGTGGTTAGTTTCAGAAGAAATTTTTACAGTTTCAGATGAATTTGATGTAGCGATGGATAATGATATGGAAACGTTCAGTATTGAAAACCATCCAATGTACAGTATGTCGCAGAACATTGTAGATGAAGCAGAAGCCAAATACAAAGCAGCAAAAGCAAATAATTTACCAAAGTTCAATCTACAAGGTGGTTTACAAAGAGTAAATGGCAATTCAGGATTTTATACGTATCAAGCAGGTATTTCCATTCCGTTTTTATCAGGTTCTAACAAAGCACAAATTAGAAGTGCCAGAATTGATAAAGAAATAGCTGAAACCAATGTAGCGTTCAAAAAACAGGAAGTACAATCAAGGTTTGTTCAGGCTAAAGAAAATTATATCAAATGGAAAACATCTTGGGAGTTTTACAAAGACCAAGTTTTACCATTAACAAAAGAACAAAAAACAGGTGCATTACTGGCATACAGAGAAGGCGAAATAGATTATACTGCATTTACACAGTTAATTAAAGAAGCCATTCAATCGGAATTGGAGGCACAAACAGCATTAGTAAACTATTTAGAAAGCACATTTCAATTACAATATTTTAATCAATAAGACAATGAAAAATAAAATATATAAAATCCTTACCGTAATGGTGTTAGCCATATTTGTTACAGCTTGCGGAAATAAAGAAAATCATAACGAGAATGATGGTCATTCCCACAATGAAGAACAAAACACAGAGGTTAACGAAGAACATAATGAGAGTGAAGAAGTAATGCTTTCACAGCAACAATTTGATGCTTTAAAAATGAAAGTCGACACCTTGGCATTACGCAATATGAGTGGTTATGTTGAAGCAAATGGAACATTAGAAGTACCACCACAAAATGAGGCTGCCATCACTACAGTTGTTGGTGCAAATGTTGTTTCAATTGAAGTGATTGAAGGAGATAAAGTCAATAAAAATCAAGTTGTGGCTTATCTATCGCACCCAAATATTATACAAGCGCAAACCGATTATTTAAATGCTTATAGCAACAGTAATTTTTTGAAAAAGAATTACGAACGTCAACAAAAGTTATATGAAGCTGGTGTTGGTTCTGGTGCTAATTTTCAAAAAGCAGAAGCAGAATATCAGGCATCAAAAGCAATGGTGAAAGGTATGGAAGCGCAATTACGACTCTTAAATGTTAATACCACTTCTGTTCGTAATGGCACAATTGCGCAGCGCATTGCTTTGCGGAGTCCAATAGAAGGATTTGTGCAAAAAGTTGAAGTAAAAACAGGTCAGTATGTAGAGCCACAAACTGAACTATTTGACATCGTAAACACGCATCACGTTCACGCAGATTTAATGGTTTTTGAAAAAGATGTCTATAAAGTAAAAAAAGGTCAAAAAGTTAACTTTACGGTACAATCCATACCAGATGCAGAACTTACCGCAGAAATCTATTCCGTGAGCAAAACGTTTGAAGACAACCCAAAAGCAGTCCACGTTCACGCAGAAATAGAAAACAAAAAAGGCAACTTAATTCCTGGTATGTATATTCAAGGTAAAATTCAAGTAGATAATACCCAAACAAAAGCTTTACCAGAAAGTGCAATTATAAAAGAAGGCGATAGATATTATGTGTTTTCAGTAGAAAAAGAAAATGACGATTGGAGTTTTAAACCTATCGAAGTTGTTTTAGGCACTAAAGATGGTGATTGGGTGTCAATTCAATTTATTGAAGAGATAGAAAGTACCACACAATTTGCCTATAACAATGCTTATTACCTAATTGCTGAAATGAAAAAAGGTGAAGCCGAACACGCACATTAATTATGAAAACAATAGAACAACTATTAGAGTCAAAAAACATACGTGTTACCGCAATGCGTCTATTAATTTATAAGTTTCTTGCTAAAAAAAAGGTTGCAGTAACTTTGAGTGATATAGAAAACGCATTTGCAAAAGCAGATAGAACAACACTTTATAGGACTATTAAAACCTTTGAAGAGAAAGTCATTGTACATCAAATAGACGATGGTACAGGAATTACCAAATATGCGTTATGCGAAGAGGGATGTAATTGTGATATTAAAAACGATTTGCATTTACATTTTCATTGTAATAATTGTAATGAAACAACTTGTTTAACCGACCATAAAATTCCACAAATTAAAGTACCTGATGGCTTTGTTTCGGAAAATGTAAACTTGGTTGTAAAAGGTATATGTGATAAGTGTAGTGGATAACAAATGCACTTCCATTGCACTTACTATTAAATTACTTTTATCCAAAATTAGTGGATATGAAGTTTAATACTAAAATACCTAAACATATCAAACAGGCTTATATCGAAGAATTAAAACAATACAGTTTCTGTTTAGAAAATAAGCGGTTTGGTAATGCTTGGTTTCATTTAGAACGCAGTCATATAATAGGACAGTCTTATCCTATAGAACATACCTATTCACATTGGCTAATGCTAAAGTTTGGATTTAGACAAAAAGATACTAAAGAAGTATTCGGTCAAATTATTAGATTGCTTGTTGGTGGTTGGAAATCATTTATAAATCACGTTCCTCTTGGTAATACAGGTGGCGCAAACGTACCACCATTAAAACGTATGCCTATTCCAAATGACATTGAAAAAGTATTAGATATAGAATGAAAAATAAATTAGCGGTTACAAGTATCCTAACAGCAATCACAGCTTCATTGTGTTGCATCACACCAGTTTTGGCATTAATTGCAGGAACAAGTGGTGTAGCTTCAACTTTTTCTTGGATAGAACCATTTAGACCTTACTTAATAGGGCTAACTATATTAGTTCTTCTCTTTGCTTGGTATCAAAAATTAAAACCAGAAAAAGAAATCGACTGTGAATGTGAAACGGATAAAAAATCAAAATTTATTCAGTCAAAAACCTTTTTAGGAGTTGTAACAGTATTCGCAATAGTGATGTTGGCATTTCCATACTACTCAAGTATGTTTTATCCAAATTCAGAGAAACAAATTGTTGTCGTTGATAAATCAAATATCAAAACAACAGAGTATAAAATAAGAGGAATGACTTGTCCCAGTTGTGAAGCTCACGTAAACCACGAAGTAAATAAACTTAACGGAATTGTGAACTCAAAAACATCATACAAGAATGGTAACGCAATCATTGAGTATGACCAAACTAAAACTAATGAATTAGAAATTGAGAAAGCAATTAATTCTACAGGTTATAAAGTAACTGATAAAAATTAAAATTGATGCAAACTATATTAAAATCTGAAATCACTTGCCCAACCTGTGGTCATAAAAAGGAAGAAGATATGCCAACAAATGCCTGTCAATTCTTTTATGAATGTGAGAAATGTAAAACAGTTTTAAAACCAAACAAAGGAGATTGTTGTGTGTATTGTTCTTATGGTACAGTTCCTTGTCCACCAATTCAACAAAACAAAAGTTGTTGTTAAAACTAACTTGATGAAAAAAAAGAAAATCAATTTAAAAGATTTAAAACCAAATTCAGAAGCACAACATTCTCACGATGATGGTCATAATCACGGTAATGGAAGTGCATTCAAAACATACATTCCTGCTATCATAAGTTTTGTTATGTTAATGGTAGGTATCGCTGTAGATTATTTTGATGCGATTCCTCAATTTCAAGGATGGATTCGAGTAGTTTGGTACACTTTAGCATATATTCCAGTTGGATTTCCTGTAATTAAAGAAGGTTGGAAAAGTCTTATAAAAGGCGATGTTTTTACCGAGTTCTTTTTAATGTCTATTGCCACCATTGGTGCGTTTATCATTGGTGAATATCCTGAAGGTGTGGCAGTAATGCTATTTTATGCAGTAGGAGAATTATTTCAAAACGCAGCAGTTAATAGAGCAAAAGGAAATATTAAAGCCTTATTAGATGTTCGACCAAAAGAAGCCAATGTATTTCGTGATGGTGATTATGTTAGTGTGTCGCCAGAAGCTGTAAATATTGGTGAAAAAATACAAATTCGAGTAGGTGAGAAAATACCGTTAGATGGGATTTTATTATCCGAAAAAGCATCTCTAAACACCGCAGCGTTAACAGGCGAGAGCAAACCAGATTCCATTCAGAAAGAAGCAAAGGTTTACGCAGGTAGTATCAATTTAGAAAGCGTTATTGAAGTTGAGGTAACTAATAAGTTTGAAGATAGTTCTATTGCCAGAATATTAGAATTGGTTCAAAATGCTACTGCACGTAAATCTAAAACAGAATTATTCATTAGACAGTTTGCTCGTATCTACACGCCAATTGTAGTATTCTTGGCTATTGGTGTTATTTTTATACCTTACTTTTTTGTAGATGATTATGCTTTTAGAGATTGGTTATACAGAGCATTAATATTCTTGGTGATTTCTTGTCCTTGTGCGTTAGTGATTTCAATACCATTAGGTTATTTCGGTGGTTTAGGTGTAGCTTCAAAGAATGGTATTTTATTTAAAGGGGCTTCATTTTTAGACGCTATGACCAAGATAAATACATTGGTAATGGACAAAACAGGAACCGTTACCAAAGGTGTATTTAAAATCAAAGAAATAAAAACTATTGGTTGGGATGAATCTGATTTTATGAAGTATTTAATGGCTATGGAAGAACAATCCACGCATCCAATAGCTAAAGCCATAATGGTATATAAAGGAACTGAAAATAGCTATGAAGCAAAAGAAGTTTCTGAAATTGCTGGTAAAGGATTAAAAGGTATAGTAAACGGTAAAACTGTTTTAGTAGGTAACCAAGCCTTAATGATTGCCAATAGTATTGATGTTCCAACTGAAACGGAATCTATTGTAGAATCGATAGTATTAGTTGCAATCGATAATCAATTTGCAGGTTATGTAGTAATAGCAGATGAATTAAAAGAGGATGCAAAAGAAACAATTACAGATTTACATAAAGTAGGCATTAAAAATATTATGATGCTTTCTGGTGATAAAGATTCTATAACTCAACAAGTCGCTAAAAAGTTGAATATTGAAAATGCTAAAGGTGGTTTACTACCAGAAGATAAATTAAACGAAGTTGAATCTTTAAAGAAGAATCCTGAAAATAAAGTAGCTTTTATAGGTGATGGTATTAACGATGCACCTGTTTTAGCATTAAGTAACGTTGGTATTGCGATGGGTGGTTTAGGTAGTGATGTAGCTATTGAAACAGCAGATGTCATTATTCAAACAGACCAACCATCAAAAGTAGTGAGAGCCATTAAAATTAGTCGTTCTACACGCAAAGTAGTTTGGCAGAATATCATTTTAGCGTTTGGAGTTAAAGTTATTGTCTTGATATTAGGAGCAGGTGGTTTAGCCACAATGTGGGAAGCTGTTTTTGCAGATGTAGGAGTAGCATTATTAGCAATTTTAAATGCAGTTCGATTGCAGAAAATGAAATGGGATTAAGCAGATTAATCAATTAAACTTCTGTTAAACAAAATCAATAGTTGTTAAAATTTCGTAACTTCGCAATCAATATGAAGCAGATTTTCCATAAAATAATGTCTTTAGCAATGACTTTTGTAGTGTTATTCTCTACAATGTCATTTACTGTGAATATGCATTATTGTGGAGATACTTTAGTAGAATCTGCTATCTTTCAAAAAGCCAAAGGTTGCGGAATGGAAATGGAAAAGCCTTCAACCGAAGAATGTTCTATTACCAAGAAAAATTGTTGTGATGATAAACAATTAGCAATTGAAGGTCAAGACGAATTACAATTGCAAGTTGACAAAATCACGTTTGAGCAACAAGTATTCATCGCTTCATTTGTTTATACTTACATTAACCTTTTTGAAGGTTTAGACAGTAATGTATCTACCTACGAAGAATACAAACCACCACTCGTCATAAGGCAACTCTACAAGATTGACGAGACATACTTAATTTGATTTTTAAACAATAGACTCTTTTATCCTATGACTGCAATGTCGTAAGGATAATTTACTGTATTCGGTGTTTTTACAACACTATTGTCTAATTGTTTAAAATCAATCATATGCTAAATAAAAGCATCAAATTTTTAATAGAAAACAAACTCGTTGCAGTTTTACTACTTGTCCTTTTTATTGGATGGGGAACTGTTAATGCACCTTTTAATTGGGATACAGGATTTTTGCCAAGTAACCCTGTAGCAGTAGATGCTATTCCCGATATAGGTGAAAATCAACAAATCGTATTTACCAAGTGGGATGGTCGTTCCCCACAAGATATAGAAGACCAAATAACCTATCCATTAACCACATCATTATTGGGTATTCCTGGAGTGAAAACCATTCGTAGTTCCTCTATGTTTGGGTTTTCAAGCATCTATATCATTTTTGAAGAGGATATAGAATTTTACTGGAGCAGAAGTCGTATTCTCGAAAAACTTAATTCCTTACCAAGTGGTTTATTACCCGAAGGTGTTAATCCAGCGTTAGGTCCAGATGCCACAGGATTAGGACAAATATTTTGGTACACACTTGAAGGTCGTGATGAGAACGGTAATGTAACAGGTGGTTGGGATTTACACGAATTACGTAGTATTCAAGATTACTATGTTAAATATGCCTTGTCCTCTGCAAGCGGTGTTTCTGAAGTTGCATCAATTGGTGGTTATGTTCAAGAGTACCAAGTGGATGTAAACCCAGAACTAATGCGTCAATATAACATTGGGTTACATCATATTGTTAAAGCTGTAAAAGAAAGTAATAAGGATATTGGCGCACAAACCTTGGAAATTAACCAAGCTGAATATTTAGTTCGTGGTTTGGGGTATGTAAAATCCATTGCAGATATTGAAAATGCTGTAGTTGATTCTGAAAATTTCACTTCAATAAAAATTAAAGACATTGGAAAAGTTTCATTAGGTCCAGCAACAAGACGAGGTTTATTGGATAAAGAAGGTGCTGAAGTTGTTGGTGCTGTTGTGGTGGCTCGTTATGGAGCAAACCCAATGGAAGTCATTAATAACGTAAAGGAAAAAATTAATGAATTAAGTGCAGGATTACCTTCAAAAGTTTTGGCAGATGGAAGAACATCACAAGTTACCATAGTGCCTTTTTATGACAGAACAGAATTGATACAAGAAACTTTAGGTACACTCAATGAAGCCTTAACTCTTGAAATATTGATTACCATTTTGGTTATAATCATTATGGTGTTTAATCTTCGAGCTTCTGTCTTGATTTCAGGATTATTACCAGTTGCAGTCTTAATGGTATTTATTGCGATGAAACTCTTTGGCGTCGATGCTAATATTGTCGCATTATCTGGTATTGCAATTGCTATCGGAACAATGGTCGATGTTGGTGTTATACTATCAGAAAATATCATTCGGCATTTAGATGAAGATGATGGAACACAATCCATTAATACAGTAGTTTACAACGCAACAGCCGAAGTTTCTGGTGCAATCGTAACCGCAGTAATGACTACAATTATAAGTTTCATTCCTGTATTTACAATGATTGGCGCTGAAGGTAAATTGTTCAGACCATTAGCATTCACAAAAACCTTTGCATTAACAGCTTCAATAATTGTAGCATTGTTTTTAATTCCACCTTTTGCAGCGTTTTTATTCAGAAAGAAAAGCATAAAAACGCATTTTAAATATGCTTTAAATGGCGTTTTAATAGTATTAGGGATAATAGCAATAATCTATGGTTATTGGTTAGGATTAATATTGATAGCTTTTGGTATCACAGCATTGTTAAGTACTCAAAATAAAATAACAGAAAAACAATCCAACTTAATTAATATCATAATATGTACAACTGCAATAGTATTTCTGTTAGCGGAATATTGGAGACCTTTAGGAGTTGATAAAAGTATCTTCTGGAACCTCATCTTTGTTGGTGTCATTTGCTTTGGCTTATTGGGTGTTTTCTCATTGTTTATCAGGTATTATACACGAATTTTAAGATGGTGTTTAGATAATAAATTACTATTTCTTTCAATTCCAACTGCAATTGTCATTGCTGGTTTTTTCATTATGAAAAACACAGGCAAAGAATTTATGCCATCGTTAAATGAAGGTTCTTTTTTATTGATGCCTACTTCTATGCCACATTCTGGTGTAGAAGAAAATAAGCGTGTTTTACAGCAGTTAGATATGGCAGTTGCCAGTATTCCTGAAATCGAAACTGTAGTTGGAAAAGCAGGTCGTACAGAATCTGCATTAGACCCAGCACCACTATCAATGTATGAAAATGTTATTCAGTATAAGTCAGAATATATGCTGAATGAAAACCGAGAACGTCAACGCTACAAAGTGAATAATGATGGCTTGTTTGAATTAAAAGATGGTCGATTTATCGCAAATCCAAATAATACAGAAAATGTCACCTTGAGCACAGTCGAAAGGTCTCAACTCATTCCAGACAATAATGGAGAGTTCTATCGAAATTGGAGACCTGAAATACAATCACCAGATGATATTTGGAACGAAATTGTAAAAGTGACCAAATTACCAGGCGTAACGTCTGCACCAAAGCTACAACCTATTGAAACCCGATTGGTAATGTTGCAAACAGGAATGCGAGCACCAATGGGTATTAAAATAAAAGGGCAAGATTTAAAGCAGATTGAAGCGTTTGGAATGCGATTAGAAGATATTTTAAAACAAGCTGAAGGTGTAAAAGATGAAGCTGTTTTTGCAGACCGTATTGTAGGTAAACCCTATTTGTTAATTGATATTGATAGAGAGAAAATTGCTCGTTATGGCGTAACCATTGAGGAAGTTCAAAATGTTTTGAAAGTGGCTGTTGGTGGTATGGTATTAACACAGACAGTAGAAGGTCGTGAGCGTTATGGTGTTAGAGTTCGTTACCCAAGAGAATTAAGAGCAAATCCAACCGATTTAAAACAAATCTATGTGCCTGTTGAAAAAGGAAGCCCTATTCCTTTAAGTGAATTAGCGACTATAAAATATGAACAAGGTCCACAAGTAATTAAAAGTGAAGACACTTTTTTAGTTGGCTATGTGTTATTTGATAAAATGGATGGTTTTGCAGAAGTCAATGTGGTAGAAAATGCACAAACCTTAATTCAAGAAAAGATAGATAGTGGCGAATTGGTAGTCCCAAAAGGTATCAACTACCAATTTACGGGAACGTATGAAAACCAATTAAGAGCAGAAAAAACCTTGTCGGTTGTTGTGCCTTTAGCGTTGGCAATCATTTTCTTAATTCTGTATTTCCAATTTCGTTCAGTAGGGACATCACTAATGGTATTCACAGGTATTGCAGTTGCTTTTGCTGGTGGTTTTGTAATGATATGGCTCTATGGTCAAGATTGGTTCTTAAACTTCAATGTCTTTGGTGAAAATCTGCGCGATTTATTTCAAATGCACCCCATTAATTTAAGTGTAGCGGTTTGGGTTGGGTTTATTGCACTATTTGGTATCGCAACCGATGATGGAGTTGTAATGGCAACTTATTTAACACAAACATTTGATAGAAATACACCAGAAAATAAAAAAGAAATCAGAGCATCAGTAGTAGAAGCAGGAGAAAAACGTATTAGACCTTGTTTAATGACAACTGCTACTACCATATTGGCATTATTACCAGTATTAACATCTACAGGAAGAGGTAGTGATATTATGATACCTATGGCAATACCAAGTTTTGGTGGAATGTTAATCGCTTTAATAACACTATTTGTAGTCCCTGTTTTATATAGTTGGAAATCAGAAGTTAAACTTAAAAGAACAGTATAATGAAACATATAAAATCACACATAAAGTCAGTCATTTTTCTTTGTTTTTTAATCTTTGTTCTCAAAGGAAATGCGCAACAATTAGATGTGCTCATTAATGAAGCATTAGATAACAATCCTGAAATTCAAAAATTTGAATTGCAATACAAAAGGGTTTCAGAAAAAGTAAATGAAGTAAATACGGTTCCTAATACAGAATTTGGTGTTGGTTATTTTGTAAGTGAACCAGAAACTCGAACAGGTGCTCAACGCTTTAAGGTGTCTGCAAAACAAATGTTACCGTGGTTTGGTAATATTTCGGCAAGAGAAAATTACGTTAGTTCGTTAGCAGATGTTAAGTATGAAGATATTGTAATTGCGAAGCGAAAACTAATGTCTTCAGTTTCACAATCTTATTATAGACTATATGCTAATAAAGCAAAACAAAAGGTATTAACAGAGAATATCAATCTGTTAGAAACTTATGAAACAATGGCTTTGACTTCTGTTGAGGTTGGTAAAGCATCAGCGGTTGATGTATTGCGTTTACAAATGCGTCAAAACGAAATGCAACAACTCAAAGATGTGTTGCAACAACAATTTTTAGCAGAACAAACTAACTTCAATAATCTATTGAATAGAGGTAATGATGTTACCGTGAATGTGGTAGATAGTTTAATGATACCTTCTGAAGACTTTGATATTACTTTTGAAAAATTAGTATTACATCCTGAATTACTAAAATTTGATAAACTCTATCAATCCATAGAGCAATCAGAATTATTGAATCAAAAAGAAAGCAGTCCAATGATTGGTTTTGGATTAGATTATATCAATGTTGCTGAAAGACCAAATATGGATTTCAGCGATAACGGAAAGGATATTGTAATGCCAATGGTTTCGGTATCTATCCCAATTTTCAATAAGAAATATAAATCCCAAACCAAACAAAATGATTTGCAACAGCAGGAAATTACTGCTCAAAAACAGGAACGTTTAAATGCATTGGAAACGCTTTTAGACAAAGCGAATAACGAACGCATTTCTGCAAGAATAAGTTATGCTACCCAAACCAAAAACCTACAGCAAGCCAAAGATGCAGAAGACATTTTAATCAAAAGCTATGAAACAGGAACGATTGATTTTAATGATGTTTTGGATATTCAAGAGTTGCAGCTAAAGTTTCAAATGAACCAAATAGAATCTGTGAAGACCTACTATGTGCAAAGTACAATCATTAATTATTTAATTCAGTAAAACAATGACACACACATATCACATACACGGAATGACCTGCAACGGTTGTCGCAGTCACGTTGAGGAAACGCTCTCTAAAGTAGGAGGTGTTTCAAAAGCAACAGTCGATTTAGATAAGGCAGAAGCTAACATAGAAATGGAATCACATATTCCCATAGAAACATTTCAAGAAGCCTTAAAAAAGGATGGTGGTACATATAGCATTCATAAACAAGGTGAACACCATCAGCATTCAGAAGCTAAAAAGGAAAAGCAACCTAAAGGTACAGGCACATTTTATTGTCCTATGCATTGCGAAGGCGATAAAATCTATAACAATCCAGGTGATTGTCCTGTTTGCGGAATGGATTTGGTGGAAGAACAAAATCTATCAGCAACTTCAAAGGAACAATGGACGTGTCCGATGCATCCAGAAATTGTAAAAGAAGAAGCAGGTTCGTGTCCTATTTGTGGGATGGATTTAGTGCCAATGGAAGCAGATAGTTCAGCAGAAGAAAAAACGTATAAAAAGCTATTAAAGAAATTTTGGATTGCCACAGCATTTACCTTGCCCATTTTCTTAATGGCTATGAGCGAAATGCTCAATAACAATCCGTTGTACGATATAATGGAACAGAAATATTGGAACTGGATTCAGTTTGCATTATCAATTCCAGTAGTGTTTTATGCCACTTGGATGTTCTTTGAACGTGCCTATAAAAGCATTAAGACTTGGAATCTCAATATGTTTACACTTATTGGGATTGGTGCAGGTGTGGCGTGGTCGTTTAGTGTTTTTGGTATGTTCTTTCCAGACGTATTTCCAAGTCAATTTAAAACAGAATCAGGTGCAGTTCACGTCTATTTTGAAGCAGCAACTGTGATTTTAACGTTAGTGCTTTTAGGTCAATTGTTAGAAGCTCGTGCACATAGTAAAACCAATTCGGCAGTAAAAGAACTGTTGAAATTAGCACCTAATAAAGCCATAAAAATAGTAGATGGTGAAGAAGTTGAAGTCAGTATTGACGAGATAGAACTTAATGATATTCTAAAAGTGAAACCAGGAGATAAAATTCCTGTGGATGGTGTGATAACTGAAGGCGAAACAACTATTGATGAATCTATGATTACAGGCGAACCTATTCCTGTAAACAAATCTCAAGAAGATAAAGTAAGTAGCGGAACCATTAATGGGAATCAATCCTTTTTAATGAAAGCAGAAAAGGTAGGAAGTGACACTTTATTATCACAAATCATTCATATGGTTAATGATGCCAGTAGAAGTCGTGCACCTATTCAAAATTTAGCAGATAAAGTTTCAGGCTATTTTGTGCCAGTTGTAGTTCTTATTTCTATTATCACATTTATTGTATGGTCTATTTGGGGACCAGAACCAGTTTATGTGTATGCGTTTGTCAATGCAATTGCAGTACTAATCATTGCTTGTCCTTGTGCTTTAGGTTTAGCAACACCAATGTCTGTAATGGTTGGTGTGGGTAAAGGTGCTCAAAATGGTGTATTGATTAAAAATGCTGAAGCTCTTGAAAAAATGGATAAGGTAAATACGCTTATCGTTGACAAGACAGGAACAATTACCGAAGGAAAACCAACAGTTGAAACCGTTGGAGCTTTTAATGATGCTTTAAGCGAAAAAGAAGTGTTACAATACATCGTGTCATTAAATACAAATAGCGAACATCCTTTGGCAGAAGCGACAGTTAAATATGGCAAAGAACACAACGCAGAAATTTTAAAGTCCGAAGATTTTAGTGCTGTTACAGGAAAAGGTGTTGAAGCTAAAATTGATGGAAAAAATGTAGCATTAGGTAATCCTAAAATGATGGAATATGCTAAAGCGGATATTACTTCTAAAATGAAAGACGAAGCTAAATCTTACCAAGAACAGGGTAAAACAGTTTCTTATTTGTCAATAGATGAAACCGTAGTTGGATATGTAGTTATAGGCGATAAAATAAAAGAAACAAGTGCTAAAGCCATTAAAGCACTTCAAGATAAAGGGATAGATGTAATAATGCTAACAGGTGATAATCACAATACAGCACAAGCAGTAGCATCAGAACTAAATCTTGCAGATTTTAAAGCCAGTATGCTACCAGAAGACAAACTCAAAGAAGTAGAGAAACTACAAAAAAATGGAAAAGTAGTTGCTATGGCAGGTGATGGTATTAACGATGCACCAGCATTGGCAAAAAGTGATGTAGGTATTGCAATGGGTACGGGAACAGATGTAGCGATAGAAAGTGCTATGATAACACTCGTAAAAGGCGATTTACACGGTATTGTAAAAGCAAAAAATTTAAGTAATGCTGTAATGAAGAACATTAAGCAGAACCTATTTTTTGCACTTATTTATAACACTTTAGGTGTGCCTATTGCAGCAGGAGTTTTGTTTCCATTCTTTGGAATATTGCTCTCGCCAATGATAGCAGCTTTAGCAATGAGTTTTAGCTCTGTTTCAGTTATTGGAAATGCACTACGATTAAGAACAATTAAAGTTTAACTATAAAATCAAATAATTATGGAAAATTCAAAAGAACACTCAAACAAAGGAAATTACAAAACCTTCTTTATAATGTTGGCTTGCTCATTTGTAGCAATGTACATCACAATGTATCTAAACACCTATGCAATAGACCACGTGTGGTTTAGCTTAACCCGATTTTATATGACCTGTTTAGGTATTTCAGCAATGGCAGTAATAATGTGGTTTTTTATGCGAAAAATGTATAATGATAGAAAGAAAAACATAGCCATACTTGCAGGTAGTTTTATCCTGTTTGTAGGTGCATTAGGATTAGTAAGAACACAAGCACCAATCATTGGTGACGTACTATGGATGAAAGCAATGATACCACATCATTCTATCGCTATTTTAACAAGTGAAAGAGCAGATATTCAAGACCCAGAAGTTAAAAAATTAGCAGAAGACATTATAAAAGCACAACGTAAAGAAATAGAAGAAATGAAAGCAATGATAAAACGATTAGAGAATGAAAAATAATAAAATAGTCATATATATTGGCATACTCGTAGTAGGTGTGTTATTGGGTTGGTTGCTTTTTGGTGGCTCATCAAATGAAGAAATAGACCATAATCACGATGCGGTTGCAGCAACCAATCAAATGTGGACGTGTTCTATGCATCCACAGATTATGCAACCAGAGCCAGGCGACTGCCCCATTTGTGGTATGGATTTAATTCCTGCGGAAAGCGGAAGTGATGGCTTAATGGCAGACCAATTTAAACTAACAGAAAATGCGATGGCATTAGCCAATATTCAAACAACTGTTGTAGGCAAGGGAAATGTTGAAGGCAACACCATAAAGTTATCTGGTAAAATTGCTGAAAACGAAGAAGCCAATGCAGTACAGGTAAGTTATTTCGCTGGAAGAATTGAACGTTTGAATGTGAGTTTTACAGGCGAAGAAGTTCGTAAAGGTCAATTATTGGCAACCATTTATTCGCCAGAACTCTATGCAGCACAACAAGAATTAATCACAGCAGCTTCTTTAAAAGAATCTCAACCTGCTTTATACAAAGCAGTCCGTAATAAATTTAAATTATGGAAACTCTCTGAAAATCAAATCAACCAGATTGAAGAAACAGGAAAAGTAAAAGAAAACTTTCCTGTTTATGCAACCGTTTCGGGTACTGTTACAGAAAAATTGGTAGAGCAAGGCGATTACATCAAACAAGGACAACCCTTATTAAAAATTGCCAATCTCAACACAGTTTGGGGAAATTTTGATGTGTATGAAAATCAGATTGACCGCTTTAAAAAAGGACAGGAAGTGATGATTACAACCAACGCTTATCCTAACAAGGAATTTAAAGGTAAAGTTGATTTCATTGACCCAGTTTTAAACACGAAAACAAGAACTGTAACCTTACGTGTTGTTTTAAGCAATAAGGACGATGTATTTAAACCAGGAATGTTTGTAACCGCAAATATTGAAGGCAGTACAGCTAAAAATGATGAAGTATTATCAATTCCTGCATCTTCTGTATTATGGACAGGTGAACGTTCTGTGGTGTACCTTAAAACAAATCCAGACCAACCTATTTTTGAAATGCGTGAAATTAAATTAGGCAATCAAATTGGTAATGAATATGAAGTTGTAGAAGGTTTATTTGTTGGAAATGAAATAGTGACTAACGGAACATTTACGGTTGATGCAGCAGCACAATTACAAGGCAAAAAGTCTATGATGAATAAAGATGGTGGTAAAGTAATGACTGGACACGAAGGTCATTTAGGTATGGATAACAATGCATCTAACAAAGAAAGTGACCACACTAATATGAATGAGCGTTTGGAAGTATCAGAGAAATTTCAACAACAGTTAAATAGTGTTTACAATGCGTATATCAATTTAAAAGATGCTTTAGTAAAAGAAGATTCAATAAGTACTTCAGCAAACACAACAACTTTATTAAATAAATTGAACAAAGTAGATATGAAATTGTTGTCAGATAATAAGGCGCATAACCATTGGATGTCATTAGAAGGCGAAATAAAATCTTCTGCAACTTCAATTTCTGAAACGTCCGATATAAAATCACAAAGAGACCATTTTAAACATTTATCATCACATCTAATCAATGCTGTACAACTATTTGGTATCAATGAAAAGGTCTATGTAGAATTTTGTCCAATGGCAGATAACAATAATGGTGCTTATTGGTTAAGCAAAGAAGAAAAAGTAATCAATCCATATTTTGGCGAAGCAATGCTAACCTGTGGTGAAGTAAAACAAGTAATAGAATAATAAATCAAGTAATAACAATTAAATTTTAAACAATGAATTTTTCAAAGAAAAATCACGAACACAAAAACAAAAATGTAATCGACGTGAGTAAAAAAGTAATTTTAAGTGTAGCTGTAATAGCAGCATTAGGTTTAACAAGTTGTAAAAACGAAACCAAAAAAGAAACAGAAACCACAACTACTGAAATGTCAAAAGATATGGCAATGACAGACCTGTCTTTTGGTGTAAGAGGAAATTGCGGAATGTGTAAAAACACTATCGAAAAAGCAGCTAACGGTGTTGAAGGTGTTGCAAGTGCTAATTGGGATGTCGATAAAAAGAAGATTGATGTGTCTTTTGATGATACAAAAACCGATGCAATGGCAATCCATAAAGCAATCGCAGCTTCAGGATATGATACCGAAAAAGTAGCAGGTGATGAAGAAGCATATGATGGTTTACCAGGTTGTTGTAAATACGACCACGAAATGATGATGAATCAATCTGGTGAAGAAGAAAGTGATGACCATTCAAATCACGACCATTAAGCAATAATGAAAGAGTCTTTTTCGGAAGGCTCTTTTTTATTCCCCACAACCCAAAACCCAGTTTTTTCGCTTGCCTTGTCTTGAGCCTGACGAAAGCTCAAAATCCTCTGTCTTTTGTGTTGTTCCGCTCACCAAACAAGTTTAGCGTTTTTTTCGTCTTTAAGGTAATAGCATATTACAGCTTTGGTTTTCATAAAATCAAACCAAACTGCAAAAAGCTATTCTGTTATTATTTTATCATAAAACCCTAAACTCACCCAAGCTATGTTACATAATACAAGTTATAGTAGCAAACGGCACTTTTCAAAGGTTTGCTATCGCAGTATTAATGCATTTTGTAGCTATAACTGGTATTATGTAAAATATCCGCTATTCCAACGCGCACTTCCGTACATTAAACCACATTTTGAACTAACATTAAACATTTGAACATTTTAAGGTTTCCGTTAATTGATAATAATATTCGTTACCTCATTCAAGCTGCACAAAACCATCGTTAAGTCCAAGTATTCCTTACCTCAAGTCTTTGTTTGTTTCATTTCGTTAACAAATATAAAAGTCCACTTTTCCCCACCACCCAAGTCAGCGGTTATAAAAAAATAGGTTTATAAAGTGTAGTAATACCCCATAGCATATTGCTTTTTCTCGTGCCTCAAAAAAAGCAATTAGCTATTGTCTAAAAGTCCTGTATAAGTAGCTTGTTTAAATGCTGTTTTATCAAACAACTATTTAAAACGCTACCCATACAAACGCTTCATCCAACACTTAATAACAAAATGCAACCTATTTTTTTAAGTGTTAATTCCCCAGAAAAGTTAAAGGCAATTTCAATCAAGTTTAAACCAATTTGAAATATTAAAATAAAAAAAGATGGCAAATATATGTGGCTACCTCTGCCAACCGCACAAGGCTATAAAGGTCAAGCCCTACGGGTTTTGAATAAAACTTTTTTCAATACCTTTTTTTTTGATTTAGTCATTCAATAAAAAAACTTTTATCCAAAAACCTTGACAGCCTTACCCACGCCACAACAACTATGGCTATCTTTTTTCTTTTCAAAAAAAAATAATGGCGCGAAGCGTAGCGAAGCAATTTTAAATTGGATAGCTATGTCAACTTTTGAACTAAAAACACACCAAGTCGGAAAAGCTTACTCAAACCCTCATTTTTTTATACTAAACAAAGGGCTAAACAGCGGAAAACCACTCTTAAAATCCTGTGCTAACTGTTTCGTTGTCAATACTACAACAGAAGAGGTAAAACACACACTTTTTAACTTATCTATGATGTTACAAATAGGCGGTTTTTACGCTTACCATTTAAAAGGAAGTGTTATTCCGTTTATTTCAATAGATGATTGCAGAAATACTCTAAAAAATAGTTTTATATCATTAATAAATAATGAATTTCAATTGCAAAAGCATATTAATATAGTGTCAGCGATTAGTAAAAAAGAAGCCGAACTTCAAAAAGTCATTTCAAAAATGGCAGATTTGAAAGTATCATACATTCAAAGTTTATTTTCTAAAATGCAAAAAGAAGCAATCTAAAGCAACAAAATCCATATCTAACGAATAGCATAAAACTTGCCATATATTCAGTCGGAAGGTACAACTTCGTGTTAAGTCCGTACCAAGTCCGAAGAAAAATAAGTTTCATTTAAATTATTTATGTTATGGGTAAAATTTCCCAAGGTATTTTAGGAGGGCTTTCAGGTAAGGTTGGAAACGTTATCGGTGGAAGCTGGAAAGGAATTGATTACATTAGAATTAAACCCTCAAGTGTAGCCAATCCAAGAACTGTTGGTCAAGTAAACCAAAGAACAAAGTTTACTGCCACTTTAGAATTTTTACAGGCTGTAAAGCCTTTTATTAAGTTAGGGTATAAAGGATTAGCAGTTAAGAAAACAGAATTTAATGCTGCAATGTCGTATGTGTTGAATAATGCGATTACAGGTACAGAACCTAACTTTGTTGTTGACTATCCAAACGCTTTAGTAAGTCGCGGAGGTTTATCTGGTGCGTTAAACCCGACGACTGATTTAGCAACTGCTGGAGAAGTAACTTTTGGGTGGGATGATAACTCTGCCGAAGGTAACGCAAATGCAACTGATAAAGCGATGTTGTTGGTTTACAATCCCTCAAAAAAGGAATCTATTTCTTTACTTGATGGAGCAGACAGAACAGTAGGTTCTCAAATTGTTTCAATCCCAACAACTTATGCAGGAGATACGGTAGAGTTATTTATGGCGTTTATTACTGCTGATGGTAGTCAAGTATCAAACAGTATTTATTTAGGCTCTGGTACAGCTAATTAATGCTTGGTGTTTTTATTTGGAAACCGCTCTAATCGAGCGGTTTTTTTTGTGCTATATTAGTAGCTCAATTTATTGATGTTTACTCTTTATTTATTCTTTTTATGTATTTTTTGCACCCTATTTGTTGCCCAAATGCCTTAACGTCAATAGACATAAGGATAGTTAAATATTGTATCGGGAAGTAACTAGACCCAAATCTAACTTTATAAAAAATTGCGCTACACCAATAGGTTTGTTTTAGCAATTTTTACCACTTACAAGCAAACGATGTTTTATAATTTTGTTTTTTACAAATTATGAAATGAGAAAAAAATACTTTATTATACTTATACTAACTGTTTTTATGATTGGATGCGGTCAAAAAAACAATAATATTAAGAATGATATGAAAACTACAAAATTCAGTTTAGAAGATAGTCTTCTATCTAATGACTATGTAAAAATACAAATGACCAAAAGTGCTGCAGGTCATTTACATTTAAAGGGAATTCTTAATGGTATTGAAGGGGATTTTATTTTAGATACAGGAGCTGGAGCGACTGTTATAGAACAAAATCGGAAAGAAAAATTTATCATGCAATCTAAAGCTTCTAATGAAACAGCTACAGGAGCAGGAGGTACTGATATTGTAACACAAGAATCGGATGGCAATGAGTTAATAATTGGTGATACGCTAAAATTATCTAATACACTATTATACCTTATGAGTTTAGATCATATTAATATTGCTTATAAGAGTATTGGTATTACTGAGATAGATGGCATTATTGGTGCCGATATCCTTACTAATAATGAGGCAATCATTGACTACTCTAATTTGGTACTTTATTTAAAAGAGTAGAATCAAAAAATAAATATATTATAATGTTTAAGAATTAAACAATGGCGCTATGAAAAAAACATCATACCTATTGGTATTATTATTTGCATATGTTTTATCCTATGGACAAGATACAATTGATGCAGAAATAGATACTCTTTTTAATTACCAATTTAAATCTTTAAAAGGCACACATTACAAAAAAATCCTTTTTGATGAAGCTCATAATACTATATATTCAAAACCTTCTGGAAAGATAACCGCTAGAGAAATGTTTAGAATTATTGATGCTGATGGATTTAATATTGAGTTTACAAAAAATAAGCTAGATGCAACATATTTGGATTTAGTAAAACCAGACTTACTAATTCTTCATGGAATGCCTAATGATAAAATAATACTTAAGAATGGTGAGTTTGAAGAAGTACTTTACAAGTCACCTTTGAAAAATGAAGAGGTAGAAGCCATTGGCAAATATGTTTTTAACGGTGGTAGTCTTTTCCTTTTTTTAAGTCACTTTCCAAATGGTAGTGGAGCATTACCGTTATTAGAAGCATTTAGTGTTAAGTTTAGAGATGGCTATGCGTACCAAAATCAATATCATACTAGTGAAAGCGGTAAATGTGGGCATTTTTTAATGAATGATAAAAATAATATGTTAAATAGTTCACATGATATGTTTAAAGCAAGTTTGGACAAAACTATTACCCCAAAAAACATACGCTTTTATTGCGGTGCTGCTGTATTTAGAAACCCTGAAGACAACATACTATCTTTTCCTAAAAATACTATTAATTACACACCAACAACTAATAGTAGTATAGACATAGAAGAGCAATCCAATTCGTATGCAGGAATGCTTGGTTTTATATATGGAGCAGGTAGAGTTATCGTTTGTACAGACCAAGGTCTTTTTAGAAGTTTAAATTTAATTATAAAAGGAAAAAAAGTGCCTGTTACAATACACGATCCTAAGGCAGACAATGCGAGTTTACTTTTAAATAGTATACGTTGGCTTTCAAAATTACAATAAGTTTTACGTTACTAAGGTATTTAAGATAGTCTGCTTTTAATAATGATGTTATTGTTAACTAGTATCACAAGTTTTTAATAAATTATGGTTTTATAAAGATGTTAAGTCAATGAAGCAATTAAAAATTAATCAATTGCGTTTCTTATTAAGAATATGAAAGGGTAGTGGTACAGGTGATTTTCCAACAATAGAACCTTTTTAATATAATGAAGATCTTAGGTTTGAGTATGATGGTATTCATTGCTTGCATTTTAAATATAAGTTAATAGAAAATGATCCAAGAATGATAGCCAGTGAGCGATTTTTTAAAGTAAAAGGGAATAAACTTTCATATGAAATGAGAATGTCAACTAAAAACACTTTAGAATATCAACAGTATTTAATAGCAGAATTAGTGAAGGTCAATTTGTAAAGATGTGATTTATGATTCACATCTTGATGGTATTGGAATCCTTTGTTTTACGTTAAAGAATCTAATCGAATAGTTAGCTGCTTTAAGCAAAAAAATAAGCTAATGATTGTTGCTTTAACCCTTATGTTATTAACATTAAATCAGTTTTATTATTAACTCCTTTTAATTCTCTTTACTTTGTATTATTTGAATAAAACTGTTCAGTATTTCATTTCGAACCATAACATCTTTTGAAGTTTCAAATCCATTATAGTATACTGACCTAACCCCATATAAGTAGTAATCTTTAGAAATTCTAGAAGAACCACTCTTTCCTGAAATTGAATAAGGCATTGTGTATTTTAAGTTTTTTTGATTGTCCAAGAACACATTTAAAACTTCAAAATATTGATTCCTCTTATTAAAATCGGGTGTTACTAATCTGGTCTTTTGAATTGTTTTTTTATATTTTATTTTTAAAGAATCATTTTTTTCTTTTTCCATTTTTAATTCATTCGATTCTGCCGAACTCATATGAGGATAGCTAAAGCTGTACATTGTTTGCCACGTGTTTAATCGTTTGTCCATTTCTGTTTGTGATAATAATCCTAAGTACCCTAAATCTTTTCCTAGAGGCTCATCAATTTCAACCAAAGCTATATCATAACTATTGGCATCAAATGGCGTACCTTCCATATAATGCTTTTTATAATATGCATTTTTAACATCAACCGTTTTTTCTGCGTGTCCGTTATCAAATAAAATCTTTAATTCAGCTTTATCTTTATACGCTCCATTTGGATCCTTAATACAATGTGCTGCTGTAATTAAGAACCTTTCATTTACAAAAGTTGCCGTACATCCACCAGCTTCTTTACCATCTTTGAATGTTACTATTTTAGTAACTGCCGTAATTGGAAATTGTTTCATATTATCTACGACATCGCGAGTTCTAAATAACAATGATGCTTGACTATTCTTCATTTTAGGTAAATAGTTATACTTCTTTAAATCTATAGGAGGATATTTACCTAAACTTGGCTTTACACTTTTTGTTACCGCGTTAGTTTTAAAGGTTAATATTTTTTCTTTCTTAGTTAACAAATTGTATTGTATAATAGAATCTGTTTTATGAGAACTATAATCTTTTGCAAAACGGAACTCAAAATCATCAAGTGCTTTGTGTTTTGGATTCTGAGCAATCAGATGATTGCTCATTAATACTATTAATAGTAAAGAGGTAATTACTATTCTCATTTTATTTTTTATTAATTATTTGTGTTCTTATTTGAGTCAATTTTCAAATAGTCTTCATATTCTTTTATTAAATCTTCATATCGCGATATAAAACGTGACATATGATTTTGTTTAATTTTAGCTAAATTTAAACTTGATAATTCTGGATCTGAGTTTATAAATAGGTTATCTATGCTGTTTCTAATGAATTCAACCCTTTCTTGCTCTAGATAAACTTTTGAAAGTTCAGTCAATGTTTCTATAGGAATAGCTGAAAAATCATCACTTAAACTTGCCGTTTTCCAAGCAACGTTTCTAATAGCTTCTGAAGTTATGGTAGCTATTGATAAAGATTTTATTTCACTATTTTTATATAGAGAAATTATACTATCATTTCTTTTATAAATATTAATAGTTGATTCTTTAACTGAAGGCACTATCTCATAATTATGTTTAATTTCGTTATTTATGGAAGCCAATAGATTTGCTGCCCTATAGGCTCTATCATTGTTTTCTTTCCAAGAGTTTAATGCTAATGCCACTAGTAAACCAAGCATGATTGCAGGCATTTCTAAAAGAATTTTTTTTAAAAACTTAAAAATATTCCTCATTGGTTTACAGCACTTTATTTAAAATAATCATCATTAAAATGTAAATAGTAATTTTTGTAATGCTTCATTTTTTCTTATAAAGCATTGGTTATTTCTGTCTCTAATTGCTCTAAACTATTTTTATTTAACCCAACACTTGTGTAGCTAATTTGCCCATGTTTATCGATAACAATATGAGTTGGGTAAGCATAAATATTATAAAGCTTTGAGATGTTACCAGCATTTGGTATAATATTGTATTCAAACCTAGTTTTGCTTAAAAATTTACCCAGTAATACTTCAGTATCTTTTGCAAAAGCTATAAAAACTACATTAGAATTGTATGACTCTGCTAATTTGTTTAGTTCAGGAATTTCTTGTATACAAGGAGGACAAGCAACAAACCAAAAATTCATTACTATGGTTTTGCCTTTCAATTTATTTGAATCATAAGTGTTTCCATATAAATCTGTAACCTTGAAAGGTTTTAGGCTTTGTCCTACTAGAGACAGCAAAGTTTCTTTATTAGTCTTGTTGAGATTAACTTTAGGCGGTGTTATAATTATGGTATCTTGAGCCCCATTTTTTCCTTTAATATATTTATGAAATATGTGTCTTCCTCTATAAGTTTGAAATTCAGATTCAGGAATAATTCTTCCATCAGTTTTTGATTTATAAACTGCTTTTACCTCAACAATCGATATTTGAGAATAAGAAACACTGAAAAAGAATACCAATAATGTAATGAGCATTAATTTTCTTTTATGAAACATCCTTTTTGGCTTTTATATATTGATTTTTTCATGTAATGTTCAAGCTATCTGTTTATTAGTAAACTAGTTGTTTATAGCATTTATTTTATTAATAAATTTTTAAAATTAAAACTGTTGTTTTAATATCGATAGAGGCAAATCTCCGTGTTTTAGAACCTCTTTGTGGAATGCTTTTAATTCTATCGATTTAACCGTATTGCCTTTTAGTTTATTTAAAACTTTCTTTCCGTATTTATAAGTAATTACTTGTGCAGGCCAACGTTTCATACGTGCTATTTCACGTTTTGCAATATCGTCTTTATCTGTTATGTGCTCTTTCCAAAAAGCCATAGCTTTGTCATCAGACCAACCATAATAATTAATGCCTACATCGAGAGCAACTCGAACCGAGCGGATTAAATCCCATTCATAAAGTCCATAAGTATCAAAATAAGAAGGATAGGCGCCTAACAACTCTCCAAACTGCTCTACATAGGCACCCCAACCTTCTATAAACCCATAATATCTGAATAAATTTTGCACTACTGATCGCTTTATAATAGTATTCACACTAATTTGATAGTGATGACCAGGTATGCCTTCATGAATATATGTCCATCCCATTTGGCGTGTATCATAAGTGTCTTTAAAGTGATTGTAGTAAAATATGTTATTGTTATAATAGGCTGGTACGTGAGCCAAGTTTTCATTAATGCCTTTTTCAATTTTTAATTCTGGAATATCATCCACATATGGAAAATATTTTTTTGCTTTTTCATCTACTTGATGTCTAACTTGTTCATACCTTTTTTGAATTTCATTAGAATCGCTTAGAAAAAATAAAGGCTTCTTTAAATACTTATTAAACTTTGAGTCACTCATACCAGAGTTATTTCTGATAGTTTTCATTTTTTGTTTTACATCTTCAATTTCATTCAATCCAAACTGATAAATTTCTTCTGGATTAACAGAAGCGTCTACCCATTTTTTTAAATAGTAGACATACCACTTTTTGCCATTAGGTAAGTAATATAGGCTCTTTTTTTCGTTAAGTTTTTCTTTGTTTTTTAGCCAGTCTAATTCAAGTTTAATGCGCTCTAAATTTAGTTCTGTTTCATATTTCATGATTTGATAGTCCAGCATGTCAGCATCATTAAAATCTAAAACATTATATCGCTTTAGCTCTCTACTTACATAATTAAAATAACCTTCTTGAGTTGCTAATTCTGTATAAGTTTTTATGGCATTAAAGTTTGATACATATGATAACTGTAATGGTGCTATTTGAAATTTCTCATAAGTTTCGATAAACGATGTTCTAAATTCAGAAAAGGGCTTAGGCAATGCATTACCGTTGTAGCAATAACCAACTTGATTCCATAATAGTATTATAAGTACTAGGGTTTTGATTAACTTATTTAATCTATTTTTTATGTTTTTTGAATATAACACGTGTGGTTGTGAGTTTTAATTATTTATTATTGATTGCATCCATTTGACACTTACTGAAGTGACTTCAGGATTAAAATTATTACGCATATAACTGCGGTAATTTCCGCTATTAAGTGTGTCTATATTTTCTTGCATTGAATTAAATTTTAACAATACGTGATCTGTGTTTTTTAATAAAGCAAATTTGGCTTTGCCATGGTTGTTATTAACCATATCAACAATTATTTCTGCATAGCGTTTATGAATAGCCTGAATATCAAATTCACCATGCATAACTAAAACATTTGTATTAACAGATTTCCATGCCTTTGGGATATCGATATCACCTAGTGAAGCCCAAAATTTGTAACTCCTTCCTAGATAATATCCTTTTTTTAGTTGACCAATTAGATTTTGATTAGTTAGATATTCTTTGTAAACTTCATTATTAATCATTTCAATGTTCGATTTTTTGTTAATCATCATATCAGTGATAAAAGGAATGTTTTGCTTAGCATTTTCTGCAATTTGCTCTTTTTGAGCACCAAATAATTCTTGTTGTTCGGTAAATACATCTTTCATGTATTCATACCAATTTTTACCTACAGTCCCGAATGTAATGATTCCTTTTGGAGGTTGTTGATTGGCTAATATTGGAGCAGTCACACCACCCATTGAATGTCCAAATAAGAAGATGTTATTTGAGTCTATCAATTTATTTTTAAGCAAATTTTTATAGGCACTATTAAATGCTAGCTTTTCTTGGTTAAAGTCAATGTCTTTGCAAGCTATTTTGCTCTTACTATCTCCTGAGCCAGGTTTTTCTATCAAGTACACAGCAAAACCTGATGATATCCAACCGTTTATTAACTCTTTAATTGGATTTTTATTTGGGTATTCTATTGATTGACATGTATAGCCTTGTAAATAAAACACTACTGGCGCATTGTTAATACCTTTTGGGGTGTATAAAATAGAACGAAGCAGGTTGTCTTTATAGGCTACTGCATCATAATGTACATTTGCATTTGAATGCACTTCTACAGGTTTGCCAAGTGCTTTTCCTTTTATAGTTTTGGATTGGTTATTGAAAAAATAGGTTAAAGACAATTCATTATCTTCACGTAGCTCATCTAAAATTGGTCTTAACTCAGCACGTGATTTTAAAGTTTGACCATTTACTCTTTGTAAGATTGCTCCTGATGGAAGTTTTAAGAGTCCAGCACTGCCATTAGGGTTAACGGCTTCAACATAAATACCATCACCTGTGTATTTAGATGATTTTTTCATCTCTTCTGTAAGAGGCGCTAATCTAACACCAAGCGTAGCTTTTCTTTTTAATTGCTGAGCAAAGTGTAATACTGTAAATGATAGCATGAGCACACACAGTGCTAAAGTTTTTTTATTTAACATATGATGATATTTATAAAAGGTAAAATTGCTTTTTTTGAAGAATACAAAAGTGGTAAAAGTTGCTTTTTTAATAATAGTCTAAATATTAAACTTATTATTTATTAAGTATTATTTCAATTGCTTTTTCAAGGACTTCATCTTTACCATCTCTTATTCCTTTAACTGTTGGTTTTACTTCTATATCTGGGACAATCCCAACTCTTTGGGTTTCATCTCCATTAGAAAGCACATTGTCTTTTCTATGAATTTCAAACCTAAGGTTATATTCATCACTTTCTTGGGCTTGACTGCTAAGAACAATAATAAAAATTAAAGATGTAAGGACTTTTTTTTATTTATTGTATCAACTCAAGATATTTTTCTCTTTGTTTTAAACATGAAGAAATTTAATATATATAGAGATTAATTAAAAAAGACCAACTCTCTTCTCTTATATGAGAGTAATGTTTTTTGTTTTGATAGAATTTCATAGCCTAATAACCCATCAATATTTAGATTGTAACCTTCATTTAAATGGGAGATATCACTAAATATAGTATTTAACTTTTTGTACTTTTTAGAACCTATATAAAAACGTTTAATTTCACCTTTCTCTACTTTTTGTACATTTTTATCTGCACCAGACAACTTATCTGCATGTCGTTTTTTCAAGTGTTTTTTTAATACTTCAAAATGCTTCACATCTATTAAGTTAGCCTCAGCTCCAGAATCAATACCAAGTGCATAAGTTGTGTTATTAATCACTACATCAACTACAGGAATATGAGTAGTTAATTCAAAAGAAACTCTTTTAAATTCATTATTTAATAAATTGTCTTTGCGGTAAATCTCAAAATAGCTAGGTTGTATTAAGGTTAAAATATTTTCTTCATACTTAAAGAGAAGGTCATAATCTTTAATCATTGAAAACCCTATTAATCCATGAACCTTCATCTTGAAATTATCCTCTAAATGAGATAAATCCATTGTCAAAAGTTCTGTGTCATTCATTTGAATACCACCAAAATTTATGTTTTCAATTTTCATTGACCCTATATTTGAAACATTACCACCGGCACCTTTAACTCCACTTGCTTGACTATTAACATTATCTTTAAAGTGTTTTGAGTTAAGTATTACCTGTGGAGCACCAGTGTCTAATAAAAAATCTTTTTTTTGCCCATTTAAATCTACACTTACAATAATTAAATTACCAGCTCTCTTAAAAGGAATATTAATGAAGTTTTTAGTTGATTTTATTAATTCTGGTTTTTCTAATACCGTTTTTACTTCCATGCCTTCAATTTTAATTTCTTTAATTTTATTTTCAGTATTGAAAACGAAAGAAACTTCTTTTGTACCTAATTTCTCATATATGATTGTGTAATTTAACTCATTGGTAGTATTTGGTAAAGATACTTGTGATTTAGCTTTTGATAAGATTTTATTCTTAAAAAAAACTTGAGCAAAAGCAGATCTAGCAACACCTCCTTTTTGACCAGCAAATGCAAAATCTTTAGAGTAAAATAACTTTAACATCTCCATGCCTTCTTTTGTCGGATTCTCTATAATCTTAAAGGTAAAATCAACTGCTTTTTTACATTCGTCTAGTTTTTGTGCATTAATTGATTGAAATGAGATTAAGCAAACAAAAAGTAATATTATTTTATTCATAATTCTATAAGTTATTTAATACAAAAAAAGGATTAGTATTTAATATTGTTTAGGTAAAAATTGCTAATATCATTTGTCTAACTTTATTAATCTAAATTTTGAGTTGTACTTCTGTACTTTCCAATTAGGGTTTATATTTAAAACCCAACCATTGCCTTCAACTTTAGTTTTTGATATTTTTAGTGGTTTCGAAACAATAATATAACTCCAATCTTGAGCTAATAGTGCTCCATTTTTTACTGATAGTATTCCCCAATTGTCAGTAACTCTAATCGTAGGGTATACGGTTCCATGATTTTCTAAAGGAACCAAATTATTTGGATTAAAAGAGATATTCATATTTTCAAAAGATAATTTTAGAGTAACTTCATTTAAAAATAATTTTTCATATTCATTTATTTTTGCAAGCCTTACATTTTCTCGTTCTGTTTCTTCAGAAAGAATTTGTTTATAGTTGTAATCAGTAAGATTTTGAATGTCATTTATTGCAACATCTTTTGAAATATTAATGTTAAGTATTGATTTTATGTGATTTGTAATGTTAGTAGTTGCAGTTATCTCTTGATGCCAATTTCTATCTTTTGTAGCGATTAGAAAACCATATACTGGAATGGTTTGGTAGGCAAATGATCTCACAAAAGTTTCGTTTGTATAAAACTTATCTATATTAGAAATGAGATGTTCTATGGTTTTTTCTTTGGATCTGCCACTTAGCATTAAAGCAGTATATTCTGCAAGACCTTCATTAAGCTCAAAAGTATTTTCTTCATTTTTAATTGTATTGTTGCTTTGTCTAATTGCTCTTAAATATAATGCGTTTTTTAAATGATGTAATTCATCTAGCTTAGTTTTAACAGTAAGCGCTTTTTTTAAAGCTTCTAGCTCTAACCTCAATAGCAGTCTTCCTTGATAAGAATCTAAATGATTGTTTGGCATCTCTTTTAAGCTTCTAAATCCAATATCTGGTTGAATATTATGAAATAACTCATGTATAACAAGATGATTCCTTTTTGTTTTTTCTTTTGGTAAAGGCAACTTCACCATTGTCCATCTTTTTCCTTCCCAATTAAAAGCAGTATTGGCAATATTTATGCTGCCTGGCAGAATTCCAGTAAATACACTATTATGCGCTTGAAACGATTTTGAAGTATTATTTTGATTGGCTATAAAAGTTCTTGTCTCTTTATTTATAAAAAGTATAGGCCCATTTAATTTGTAACACCAAAATTCACCATCTTCAATATTTAAAATAGAATCGACATCAATTAGCGTTTGTTCTATTAATTTGTATCTGTCAGAAACTATATGAGGTATAAAAAACTTTTTCTTACACCCAATAATTATTAGGGTAATTAGTGTCAAGACTAGTGTTTTAGCTTTTTGCCTCATTTATAATTTTAATTCTTTTTTAACCTGTGCAATGTCAACTTTATTTGATAACACAAATTGAGGAATAGATTGCTCATTTTTAATTTCTAATCCACTAACTATTTGCTCTTTAAAGGTAATTAATTTGCCTTCTAAGATGTGCTTATTAAATTCTTTTATTGAGTTTTTACCTAAGTACTTTAATAGCATTTTTTTAAAAACCTCGTTATTTAATCGCATTGAAGAATCAGATTTTGCTATAGCCAACAAGTCTAACATAACATTATCTAAACTATGTTTATAATTAGATTTTAGCTTTATCTGCATATCAATTAAAAAGGCATAGGTCAATCCTCTTCTGTATGGCAGCTTTTGATAGTTTTTATAATCACCCCAATATGTGTTAAAGGTTAACTTAGAATTTGGTATTGCATTTAAGGGGTCTTTATAATGCTTAGCAATGATTGTATTGATTTCTTTCAAAAATTCATTAACACTTAATTGATTATTTTTTAGCAATAATTTGTATGAATAGTAATTGGTGAAACCTTCACTAAACCAATATTGTTGGACTTCATTTTTATTTTTTATTGTTCTTCCTAGCCATTTATGCAATAACTCATGGTTATAGAGCCATGCTATATTTTTTAGTTCTACAAATTGATTGTTTGAGGCAAAGGAGATAAATGAATTAGAGAAGCCACTACCGCCAATTGAGTAATGATTTTTCTCTTGAGTGGGTAGTAAAGAAACTGAGAAACTAGAATTTATAGTGTCTTTCCAAAAATTATTTTGAAATGTAATTGTCTCTTTTAAAATATTAAAAACATCTTCATCATTAAAATTTTTCCAATCTCCTCTTGTAACCCAATATACTGATTTGTTTTTATATAAAAACTCTTTTCTTCTAAAGTCACCTCCCACAAAGAATGAAGCAAATAAGTTTTCTTGATTAACAGTAAAAGTTTGGCTAAGGTTTTTTCCAAAACTATTGTGAATAATTCCTTTGTTTGGAATACCATTCCATTTGACATTAATTTTAGCTACATCTATTTCACTTTTATAAATGTTACTTGGAACCATGAATAGCCTAACTCCTAATACATGAAAATAATCTTTTGTAATAATTGGTCTATATCTGTGATGGTTATATAAAGGTTCTTTAAAATCTTGTGCTATAGAATAAGAAATTACTAGCTCTTTATTAGGTACTGATTTGATTTTAATTAAATTACTATCTCTTACAAAGGAAATATTTGCTTCTTCGTTTTCAACTTTCAATTTTTTAATACAATTAAAAATGTCAGTATCTCCCATAGAACTATTAACATAATCTAAATTCAAAACACCTTTACCATCTGTTTTATACTTAAACTGAACATCTAATGTTGGTTCATTTTTTAAATTAGATGTAACTGTATATTCTAAATCAAATTTTTCTGTTTTTTTTGTTTCACAAGATGCTAAGATTAGACAAAGCCCTATAAATGAAATATTTTTAAAGCTCATCACTATTATATTTTTTAGATTTCTCAATTGAAGTTTAATTTAGAAAATAATTTTTCTCAATATTTTTGTGATGGGTAATAGACTCAATATACTCATCTATGCTTTTCAGTTTTTTAGCTTTAAGCAATTCTTTTAAGTTTTCTCCTTCTAGAAGAAAAATTCTTCTCTTTAATTCTTTTTTAAAAGCGTCTGTATAGAAATAATTCATTTTTTCTGAAAAATGTAACTCATCTAGAGGTTTAAGAAATATCAACCCATCATATGCATCATACATTGTTTGTCCTTCCTTAAAATTTAACATGTGATTACCTATGTAAGATGCTTTACCAAACTGAGAGTTCTTTAAGTCAAACCCAACCTTCTTATTATTATTTTCTTTGAACGCTTTATCCCAATCTCCATTTTCCATTTGAATCCAATTATAAGAATAACTAGCTAATCCGTCTGTAGATTTATCTTTACTTTTTGTATTCTTAGATTTTATAGATAATATTACATTGTGAATTCTAATTGCATATGTTTTTTTGGGGTTGAACTGGTTGAAAAAAGTCCCAGTATTCCAATAAAACTCACCATTCTTCTTTTTTATATTTTTATAAGAGTGTCTTGTGTTTGTTAAAAACAGACCTTTAATATTCTTTTTAAAACCTTTCATTTCTTTTAAAATCATTTTATACATAAAATAATCTCTACCAATCAATGACTTTTGAAACACTTCATAATCTTCAATTGTTTTTATAGCGTCCCAGTATATTGGTTGGTCTACACAAATAACTTTTATTTTATTTTGCGTATCTCGTTTTCTGTTTACTTTCCAAACTGTTTTCAATAAGTCTAAATAAGTTTGGTACCTCCATCCATACCCACTAAAATCATTTTGAAAAACTGGAAGTAATAATTCTTGATCCAAGTTTTTACTATTCAAAAATTTATCAATATGTTTTTGTACTGTGATAGAAAACACTTCAATAAATAGATAATTAATTTTGTTGCTTACAACTTTATATTCTAATAATTCATTATAAAAATCAAAAGGTTCTTTAGCTGAGTGCAATGCATCATCAAAAATTATTAAATCATGACTCTCTAATTTTTTATTTACAAAATTAATGGGGCTAATCGCATTATTAACAGTCTCAGAATAGTTTAAGACTTTTTCTTTTTTCACACAAGAAAAGAATAACAGGGTGAATCCTAAGAAGTAATATATTTTTATTTTCATTGCTGAATTTTTTTATTCACTCTCATCATAAATTTTAACAATTCGAGCGGGCAATTCTTGTGTAATTTTTCCATTATTAAATCTACCATACTCAGGCTTCGTGTTAAATACAATTACTGCATCTATTTCTGGAAGTATGGTTATATTTTGACCATAAGCTCCTAGTGCTGAGTAGGCATCTTTTAATCGCCAATCATTATGGTTTTCCCATAGCCACCACATATAACCATAAGCAAACCTGTGTTCTCCTGTATTCATTACAGGAACGCTTTTTTGCATTTCTTTAGCAGTGGTTCTTGGTGTAATCATTTCATTTACCCAATTTTCTGGTATTATTTGTTTGTTTTTCCATTTGCCTTTATTTAGCATTAGCAACCCTAAACGTGCCAAGTCTCTTGAAGAAAACCACATAGGATATCCTAAATACTTTGATCTAGTCACATCTCCTGATTTTTTATGTATTGTTCGATTCCAATCTTCCATTTGCAAGGGTAATGCCAATTCGTCTCTTACTGCATCATAAATATTTTTTTTGCTTTTACTTTCAAAAATGAACCCTGCAACATTAAAATCCCAATTATTATATAACCACCGTGTTCCTGGTTCTACAGTTCCGCGTTTTTTTAGATATTTAACCCATGTTCCTGGATTACTTGCTCGTCTATAGATTCCTGATCTAGATGAAATAAGATCCTTAATTGTTGCTTTTTGTTCTATTGGTAAAACGCCATCAACATCATCTATACCAAGTGTTTTTATTGTTTCATTAAGACGTATCGTTCCATTTTCAACATATTTGCCATAAAGCATGGATAATACACTTTTTCTACAAGAAGCTATGTATGTGTTTTGTTTGACATCTCCATATTGATATACAACCTTACCTTTATGCACAATTAGCATGCTTGTTATATTTGTGCTATCTACAATATACTTATATAGTTCCTTGCCTTTACTGTCACTCCAACCTTCTTTATATGCATTCATATTGTATGCCCATTCTGTGTCTGGAAATGTTTGCGAAAAAATAGTTGCAGAAATCATTAAAGCGACGCTTATTATAAACTGTTTTGTTTTCATGTTTTTATTTATTAAACCAATTAATGAATAGACAAAGAAGATAGCCTAACAAAAAATGAAAGACTATCTTAATAAACCATCAATCGAATATAACTATTACATTAACCTTGATAACAGTTATTCCTTTCAAAGAAACTACAAGTGTATATTTTATAAGGTGTAAAAGTTGCTAAGTTTTTTATTTACAGTTTTTGTAATTGTCTTCTCATTACATTTATACTTCATAATTAATTGCTGCACGAAGCCAATCGTCATTTACTACACTATCATTGTTTTGTAGTTTTAACAAACTCAATAGAACTCTTGTCAATTTGGTCTTTCAATCCCTCGACTCGTCCTCCTAAATGTTTAGCAAGAAAATCTTCAATTAATCCTTTTAGAGCCAAATCGTTGTTAGTATTGAACCATCCGTGTCCTTCATCCTTTAGTAATAGATAGGTGACTGGGATGTTATTTTGAGATAGTGCTGCTGCAATTTGATCAGATTCTTGCCGTGTTACTCTAATATCGTTTTCACCTTGAGCTATAAGTAATGGTTTTTTAAAATCCCTTGCATATGTAATAGGTGAGCGTTCTTTAAGAAAAGCTCGGCCTTCTTCAGTTCTTGGGTCTCCCATTCTCTTTACAATCTCTTCAAATTCAATCATCCAATATTTTGGCAAAGAATTTAATAAGGTTTCTAAATTAGAAGGACCAAACATATCAATGGCGCAGGCATATTTGTCTGAGGATTTTGCTAATGCCATTAAACTAGTATAACCACTATATGAGGCTCCGAACATTCCTATTTTATCAGGATTTGCAATTCCAACCCTAATCGCCCAATCTACTGCATCATCCAAATCATCTTGCATCTTCGCTCCCCATTCCATATTTCCTGCATTTAAAAAATCTTTTCCAAAGCCAGTTGAACCTCTAAAATTAGGTGACAATACAGCATAACCTCTATTTGCCATCCATTGCCACCACGTATCATAATTATAATGTGTTCTTCTCCATGGCCCATCATGCGGATTTAATATCATAGGTAAAGGTTTGTCAGGTATACCATCCATGTTACTATCACTACCTTTAGGTAATGATAAATAGCAAACAAGGTCTAGACCATCTCTGCTTTTTATAGTAACTGGGATTACTTCTGGTAATTCGTAATTTTCAAGCTCTTTTTTTTCTGAAAAGAGAAATTTTTCTTCTTTTCCTTTTTCGATTATATAAATTTTACCAGGATGTTTTCCGCTGACTTTAATAAGACACTTGTTTTCATTATTATTAAAACCTAAAAAACGTATTCTTTGCTCTGTAAAGCTTTCTGGAAACATGAATTTTTGTTCGTTTAACCAATGCCATTCTGGTTTTAGATAATCTTCCAAATATAGTATAGGCTTTCCTGTTATAGATGAAAAAATAACATCTTTTAAGTCAACCTTTTTAGATGATGCTATTTGTTTTCTTTCTCCTGTCTTGAAATTAATTCTAACGAGGGCTAATTTGTCGGTCTCCTTATTATCAAGAGCATAAAAGAAATCGTCACTAAAGTCAAATTGCAAAACTTTATAAGTTCTACTTTCTTCTAGCTCTATCCTGTAAAAAGGCTGAAACTCTTTTGATTCATTACACTTATATAGCATATAATATGGTGCGTCAGTTGCTGGTTTTCTCGCCATTCTTAACTTTAAATCGGTATCAATATAAAAGCGGTTAAAGCCTTTGGTGTTTTTATAAATTAGCTCTCTTTTACCAGATTCAATATTCACTCTATACAAGTCAAAATAACTAGGGTCTCGGTTGTTATAACCAAGAATTATTTCTTTAGGATGTTTAGGGCTTATTCCATATAATTGTGTTCTAGAACCATCTAATGGTGATAAAACAGTTGTTTTATTAGTTTTGAGTGATATTGCTCTAAACACATAATTTTCGTCGCCACCATTATCTCCTTTATAGATGATTGAAGCTCCATCTGTACTCCAGTAGTAATCATAAAAAACATCTCTTTTAGTACTAAAAGTGACTTGTTTAGCTGCGTCAATATTATTAAGGCTTGCAATCCAGATATTTCGAATGCCGCCCTTTAATTGTATAAAGGATAGTTGATTTCCATTTGGACTCAACTTTACATCCTCTTTATTCTTTGATGCGAATAGGGTAGCTCGGTCAATTAGTTTCTCTTCTAGACTACTTTCTTTATTAGTATTAGTGACAATATTTGAGTTGCAACTACAAAAACATAAACCAACTAACAGGTATATAGAATTTAGATATTTCATTTTCAATTATTCGTTTTATTATAATCTCTGATAGATTTTAACTCTTTAAGAATTTCTTTATTAGAAATCAATTTCCCAGATTTAATCACACTATTTATTGTTTCAGTGTTTTTTATATTTAAAAGAGGATTTTTATCTAATACAATTAAATCTGCAACATATCCTTCTTTCACTAGTCCTAGCTTACTTTCAAAACCAAAATATTTTGATGGGTTTATAGTTGCAGATTGTAATATTTGTAAGGGAGACATTTTTAATTCAGACTTATACAATTGTAATTCTTCATGTAAACTAAATCCTGGTAATACTAATGCATTAGCACCATCTGTACTTGCCAAAACGGAAACATTATTTTGAACTATTTTAGTTGCAAATTTCATAAAATTTGTTTCCAATTCATTCCATGGTACTTGAGATCCTTCAGATCTTTTAATACTTAACTTTGATTTTTTTAATAAGCTCTTTGAAGCGTAAGCTCTTTTTGGAAAATTAGAATATGTAGAGTCGTTTAAAAATGATTTTATTTTTGTTCTATCATAAATTCTATGGTTTTTAAAATAGATAAGCGTAGGACTGTATCCTGTTTTTAATTCTTTCATTAATAAAACGATAGAATCCATTTTAGCATCACTCATTTCAGGAAGTTGAAGTATATCTAAATGCTCTAAAGAACTGATACCTGATTTAACAGCATCATAAAGGTCAACTTTTTTATCTACATGGCCAGATAATTTTAACCCTTTAGCCTTAGCTTGTTTCATTATTTCGAAAAACACTTCTTTAGTTGCCGCTGTTCTTATTTTTAGAAAATCTACACCTAATTTTTTTACAGAGTCTACAACTTTTTCTACTTCAGATGCGTTAGCTATTCGCACTCTGTTCTTTTTAAATTCAGGATCGTTATCAACCTTGGCAACCCAATCCACAAAGGCTTTATTTTCTAATATAGGTCCAGCTGTAAGAATTGTTGGTGAATAATGAGATTCTTTAGATGCTTCTCTTAACTGCTTTATTTTAGTCCAATTTCCACCCATTTCTCTAATAGAAGTTACACCATTTAAGGTGTATAAGCTGAGCATAGATTTTGAATGCTCAAAATCATCTGATAGTTGATCAATATGAGAGTGCATGTCCCATAAACCAGGAATAACATATTTATGATCTACATTGTAGTGTTTGTTTTTTGAAACAAGTGATTTTAGATTTTTAAAATCACCAATGCGTTTTATCAATCCACTATCAATAATAATTGCTTTATCTTTTAGAGTTTTCCCATTTTCTACATCAATTATATTAGCATGGTACATTATAAATGCTTCATTTGAAAATTTTGTTTTAGAACACGAGAGCAGTAGCGTTAATGAAATTATAGCCATTATAGCTAAGTTTTTTTTCATAATATTTTTGTGTTTTTGCTTTAATTAATTAAGTATGATTATATTAATAATCAACTTCAAAAGAAATGAAGAAAACTTTATGTTATGGTGTAAAAGTTGCTAAAAAAGTTAAAGTATTACGAAGCTTTAAAAAGTGCCTTACGAAGATTGCGTTCGTCAGAGAAGCCAATAATATCATTTATTTGAGATATTGAATATTCTTTTTTTAATAACTCTTGGGCTTTGTTTATTCTTAGTTTGAGTAAATACTGATAAGGAGATACTTGATATATAGCCTTGAAACTTCTTGAAAAGTGATATTTAGATAGATAAGCATTTTGAGCTAACTCATTTAAATTGATTTTTTTTGAGTAATTATCTTCAATAAAATCTTTAGCAGAGGAAACTCTTCTAAACAACTCTTCTTTAGTTGTTTTTCTTATAGAAGTTAGCTTGTTGAGTTTTCCATTAATCTCTATCTGGTCTTGTATCAAACATTCAATCATTTCTATATAAAAGCTTTCAAAGTCTATTGCTTCTTGTCTTTTATGTTTAATTAAAATGTGATGAATATTATTTGTTAAATACTTACCAGTTCTACTTTCATTAAACCCAAATGTTTTTTCTAGTAAATTAAACTCTTCAGTCTTATCAAACGGATTATCTAATAATTTTGTTTGCGAATATTTATAGTTTCTAAAAACATCATTGACTAGTATTTCTGATGGGTATAAACATACTCCTTTTACATCTTTAGAGTCATTAATAGTTAAATCAACTTTTGATTGCCTGTTAACTACTAAAAACTTACTAGTGTCTACTTTATAACTTTTGCCATTTAATTTATAGTATTCTATCCCATTAAGTACCATTTTAATAGAAATATTAGAATCTTCTATTGAACTGGAGTATTGCTTAAAACAGGATATGATAAACTTATTTTCACCAAAACTATCTGAAGAATTATTTTGTTTTGAAATATTTAATATCCCATTTTGAAATGTGTTCATAATTAGATGGTGTTTATTATTTAGACTCAATTGTAACAAGAGTGTTACGTTTTTTTAGAAAATTTTAACGTTAAAATGAGTCTTTACCATAGGTGATATAGTTAATATTATTTTGAGTTTCTATACTTTATATTCATAGTAGTATACTATTTCTTATTGTTGGCAATATATTTTTAGATGTATTTTGTATAAAGTAAAAAACATAGTTACAATTTTTTTTTTTGGTTTAGCTAACATTAAAAGATACTATTGTGTTAATACTATGGCTAATTTGCTTCTAACAAAACTGGTTTAAAAAAGTTGTTTTTTATATTTCCATTTGTGAAATATTATTCTGTTATTTTAGGGCTTTGAATTCATAAATTTATATATTGTGAATCATTAATATAAGACCTAATTTTGCCATTAATGGTTGATATAGATATACTTGTTAAACAATTTAAGAGTAAAGATGAATATGCATTTGAAAAATTATATCAAATGTATGGTGCTAGTATACATGGTGTTGTTTTTAATATTGTAAAAGACAGCAATATAGCAGATGAGTTAATGCAAGATGTTTTTATTAAAGCATGGGATAAGGCAGATACTTATTCATCATCAAAAGGTAGGTTTTTTACATGGATATTAAATATAGCTAGAAATGCAGCTATAGACAAGATACGTTCAAAGGCATTTAAGCAATCCAAACAAAACCTTAATGCTGACTTTTTCGTAGATATTATTAGAAGTAATGATAATTTGAATAATAGTACAGACGCTATTGGAATAAGAAAATTTGTAACTAATCTAGGAGAGACGTGTAAGCAAATAATTGAGTTGCTTTATTTTAAAGGATTTACACAAAAAGAAGCTTCAGAAGAGTTAAATATGCCAATAGGGACTATAAAAACAAGAAATAGAAACTGTATCCAGAAACTAAGAGATATAGTGTTATAATATGGATATTAAAGCATACATAGAATCTGGTGTTTTAGAGTTATACGTAGCTGGACAACTTTCTGAGGCTGAAAACCTAGAAGTTTATAAGTTAATACAGCAATATCCTGAAATTCTTCAAGAAGTATTACAAATAGAAGCTGCTGTTATAAAATTAACAGCATCAGCATCACCTCATACTATAAATTTTGAGTCATTTAAAGCAAATTTAAATAACTCTAAAGTTGTTAACTTAAAGCCTGATAAACCAAAATGGACTTCTTATTCTGGTTGGGCTGCATCTATTCTATTAGTTGGTGGATTACTTTGGACATTAAATAATAAAAGCAAAATTGAAGAAGATTTAAAAGTTGTAGAAATTGAAAAACATTTTCTCGAAATACAAATTGAAAACACAAGGCATAATTTGGTTCAAACTAAAAACTTGTTAGATGCTATAAGAGATAAAAATATTATATCAGTACCTTTAGGAGGGCAAGGAGACTACGTTAACGCATACGCAAAAGTATATTGGAATAAAGAAGATAATACAATATACTTGGATGCAGAAGGTTTACCAAATGCCCCTAAAGGAAAAGTTTGGCAAGTTTGGTCTTTAACTTTAAACCCACTTACACCAACAAGTCTTGGTACTATTGACGATTTTAACACTGACGATAACAAAATATTTGCCATTGCAAATACTAACAAAAGTCAGGCCTTTGGTATAACTCTAGAGCCAACAGGTGGAAGTGACTCACCAACTATGGAACAACTCTATACACTAGGTATTGTAGCAAGTACTCCTTAACCTAGCTTTTTTAGTTAAAGTAATGTTGCTTTTAAATAAAACACCCACGCAAAATGCGCAGGTGTTTCAACTAACAAAAAAACTCAAAAAAGATAATCATGAATTCTCATGATACCGATTAACTGTAATAAGCAGTTAATCTTTCTTGCTAGCAATCATCAACTATCTTTAACTTGCTTCCCGACAAATTAAATGTTGACACCCTAAAAATTATAACGTACAGTTCCTTTAATAAAAAATGGTGAACCAGGTGTAAAATGTATTTCTTCTACAGATTGCGTTTCGTTTTGTAATCGCGATTCTGTTGCAAATTGAGTTTCATTCCAATCCACATTAAAAAGGTTCTCTACAGCCAAGCCTAATGTTAGGTTCTTCATCTTATAATTAATGTTAAAATCCGTTACAAAATAGCCTTCAGCCATAATACTATTATCTTCATTAGCTGGTCTGTTATCTAAATATCTAAATCGTAATCCACCAGAAAAATTATTTAAATCACTTACAGATAGACCTGTAGTTAATGTAAAATCTGGTGCTAAAGGAATATAGTCTTGGCCGTTAAGATCATCAATACTTCTAGCATTAGTTAATGTTGCATCAGAATCTAAAAACAACCAATCGTTTATTTGGTAACGCAAACCTAAATCTAGTCCGTAACGTCTTGTTTTTCCGCTTGGTTCTACAATACCAGCATCTCCTACATAGACAAACTCTTGCTCTAAGAATAAATACCATAAAGCAGAGTTCACTACTAATTTTGGAAACGGTTTCCAAACCGTACCTAAATCGGCTCCGTAAGAACGTGGTAAAACGTCTTCTCCTCCATTTGCAACTACGACTCTAGCATCATTAGAATGAAATCCTATACCAGACTTTAAATACAGTTGTAAATTATCTTTCGTATTGTAGTAAAAGTTCAATTTTGGACTTAAAATGGTTTTGGTTTCTGACTGTGTTTGGTAATTAGTTTGTAATTGATTATTGTATAAAAACTTAAAATAGTCTAGTCGTAATGCTGGTGCTATTTTAAATTTTCCTAATTCAAATTCAGCATTAACAAATACATCAATATTAGTCTGATTAATATCTCCTAGCTGAATGTTTTGGAGTGTTGTTGTTCTATTTAAAGTTCTAGATAACTCAACATCATCAGTAGTATCGTGTCGCACTCCCAATCCTGTTGTTAAATTTAGTTCTGTATTTCCTAAATACGTCGTGTAATTTAAGGTAGTGTTGGCACCAAAAATGTTTCGATTTTCTTTTTGCTTTATCTGATCTCCATTTACTGGGTCTTCTAAGAAAAATGTAAAGTTAGAATACAACTCAAACGCATAATGTGAATAGAAGGCATTGGCACTTAGCTTGGTGTTTTTAGAAATGAACTTATTAAATGTTATATTAAAATTTGTACGTTTAGTCGTTCCTCCTTCGGTATCATCTATAGCTCCAAAACGTGCAATATTTCCGTTATCAACTTCGCGCTGAGGGATTTGTCCAGAAGCATCCCAACGACTTGTAAAATGAGACGCCGTTAAGGTTAGCTTATCATTTTCTGGAGAATACATAACATATTTACCAAAAAGGTTAATACGATTAAAATTCTGAGGAGATTTAAAAGGACCATCAGTAGCAATATATTCCATAGCAACATAGGCATTTTGGTTTTTAGTATTCTCTAGCAAATTAAATAATCCTACGGTTCTTAGTGTATTAAATTGACCAGCAGAAACTGAAATCTGGCTTTGTTTTAAATAGTCTTTGGTTTTAAAATTTACATAGCCAGCGGTATTAAAATCTCCTTCTGAAGCATAGTAAGCACCTTTGCCAAAATCAATTTTGTTTACCGTTTCTGGTATTACAAAGTGCAAATCACTATACCCTTGACCATGTGCATGCGATACCATATTTACTGGTATGCCATCTACAGAAATAGAAACGTCTGTACCATGATCTATATCAAAACCACGAAGAAAAATTTGCTCAGCCTTACCACCACCTGCATGTTGACCAATGAATAACCCTGGTACTTTTCTCAACACTTCTTGCGAAGAACTTACAGGAGTTATTTTAAGATCTAACCTAGATATTGTGCTAACTGTATTTAATTCTTCTTTTAATATCATTTCATCTAATTGAAACGTTTTCTCTTCGAGTATAATTTTTATATCTTCTGTTTGGTTTAATACCAATATTTTGGTTTTGTAACCTAACAAGCCAACTCGTAAAGAATCACCTATTTTAGTTTCAGTAATTACAAATATGCCATTTTCAGTAGTATGTGCATGACTTTTAGAATTTAAATTATAGATATACGCAGCTTCTAATGGCTGATTAATTTCATTCAATATCAAGCCTTTTATATTTTGGGCATGACTAACAATTGAAAAGAAACCAAACATTAGCAATGCTAAAATTTGTGTTCTCATCTTTATAATTGTTTAATTTTTGGCACCATTGTAGGTCCAAGTTCATATAGACTGGCAACTAATTCACTTTTTAATTCTTTAACTTTATCTGTTTTACCAGCAGCTTTATAAATCTCTGCAATATGGTATAGCACAGTAGGTTCGTAGGTTTGTCCTTCAATAAATTTTTCAACAATAGCATTTGCTTTTTCTACATCACCTTTTTTGAAATAGCTCCAAGCTAATAAGTCGTACGATTGTGGAGTTGGTCTGCTTTCAACTTCATGTTTAGCAATTTCAAGTGCTTGTTCTGGTAACAATAATTCATCATTATAGACCATGACGTTGTAGGCATTGTACATGTCTCCATATTGTTTATTTTGTACAGCACTTTTGTAATCGTTTAATGCGCTAGATTTTAATTCTTTATCGTTAGTATATTCTGCAATTTCTGCTTTAAGCAAGTCATAATCTGGCGCTTTATAGTAGGTAGAGATGTGGTTTAAAATGTTTAGAGCTTCGTTTGTGTTGTTTTCATATGAATAAGTAATCCAAGCGATTCCTTTTTTTGCATAAGCATCATTAGGGTCTAGCTTTAAGGCTTTTAAATAATGATTATAAGATTTTTTAATCTCGCCTGCATGACCATAAAAATCTGCAAGATTGGTGTATGACCATTGCTTAATACCTTTTAAGTTTGAAGCTTCAGCTATTGCAGTAGCCTTTTCCATCTGCTTAATTGCACCTTCTAGATTACCTTTATGATCTTCCCATTTTGCTAAACGAATGAGGTAATCAAAATCTGATGTGTTTTTTATCTGTTTTAAATAAGCTTCAGCTGCTAAATAATTACCCAATTCTAGATGCACATCAAAGAACATTTTTTTTGTGCCATTACGTTTTTCACCACTAGCGTCAGCTTCTTTTAGTAATACTAAAGCTTCTTTAAAGCGGTGTTGCGAAATATAATTAGCGGCTAAACTTTTAAGAAAAGCTGGAAATTTTCTATTCGTCATTTCTATAGCACTATTTAAATCCTTTTCGGCTTTAATTAGAAAATCGATATTTCCTGTGGTATTAAATATTTGGGTATATGCATTGACACGTTTTGATAGATAAGGGAATTGGTTAGGAGCTTTTTCTAGTTTTTCAGTCCATAAATTGGCATTAGCCATTAGTTCTGAATGGTCTATAGTTGTTGTTAAATATGCTTTGTAATCTTCAGTTTTAGTAACTTTATTAGAATTACAACTAAACATAAATGCGCTTATAATAAGAGGAAGAATATATCTAAGTTTCATGATTTTTGAGTTTTTGATTATTGTTAAAATAATTCTGAAGTAAGGCTTTGATACCTTACCTCAGAAATTGGGTTTAGTATTTTACCAAGGGTTTGCTAAGTAAGGAAATGATGATGAAAATGCTTTATCATTAGCATCTACATTGTCATTAGATAATCCTGGATTTTCAGTAAAGTCTTCTCCACCAAAAATCAATAACAATTCTACTGTTATAACATCATCTGTTAATCTTCTTCCAGTTAAAACTGTAGCTGGTGTTGTTGAAGGATCGTAGAAAGATGTTGGACCATCTAAAGAGACATTTAGTACATCTGTAGCTAATAAACCTGTAAAGGTTGGTGCATCTAAGCCTAAAGCATTAGCGTCTCCTGGATTTGCATAAGCTGGACTTAAGCCTGTTAAATTAGTTTCGAACATGGATTGAAACATAGTATTTTGTTGTGATGGGATCGTTGTATTGAAAGCATCTTTCATACCACTAGATACAAATACTGTATTTATTGCTGGTCTACCCATTTGGTCTTGTTGTACATAAGTTCCTGTAAAATCGGGACCCATTTGTACACTACCATTATTATCGTCATCATTGCTGCAATTAAGCGCAATAACTGAGGTTAAAATTGCGATTGCAAATAGTTTTATATTATTAAATTTCATGTGTTCTCGTTTTTAAGTTATTATTGTTTTCTTTTAGATTCCACCCAAGTATTAATTGTACCAGAGCTACCAATCATAGATTTTGGTACCTCAACAACTACTGACATTACATTAGAGCCAGCGAACGTATCCATACCAGGATTGTTAAAGCTAGTTGCATTACCACCAATGATTTGTCCATACTGACCAAAATCCATAAAGAAAGGGTCATCTCTTGGACCTGCAAAAGCCATCATGCCACCAGAACTCTCAACAATCGCTGATTGTCCATAAGGTGTAATATCTACTACTAATTGGTTTGTAGATGTTGTTGCAATAGTACTGTTTAAACCCGTTTGGCTAGGAGCCGTTGGTCCAAAAACATACATTTTACCATCTCTAGCGATAGCTTGGATAACTAAGTCTTCAACATTATCACCACTAGTGTCAATGTTAAATTCAATCATTACATTTTCATCAAAAGCTGCGTTTTGTGTATCGTTACCAGAACCTAGAAGTCCTTGTAAGTTAGCTACAAAAGCAATGTTTGATGTGCTTTCACCCTCAAACGCATAAAAGTCTGTAATGTCACTTGTGCTTTCACTTTGTGTAGCTGGAGCATCAATATGATCAGCCGCAATTGCAACAAAAGTCATAATACCTAATACAGCTGTTGCGATTAAAAATTTTGTGTTTTTCATAATTTTGAGATTTTGTTAATTATTGTGTCTCTATTCTACCTACGAGAAAATGAAATAAGCGGTTTTGTTTTTTTTAAAATTTAATAGATAAACTAAACAAGTTTGACTGTATGTGTCTGTTTTTTAGTGTTTTGTGGGTAGAATAATATTATAGAAATGATAAGTTATCTTAATTGTAGTATGAATTGAGCTAATAGTGGAAGCAAAAGTCAATGTAAAGAGTTAGATGTAATCATTAAGTATATTTGCCTCACTACTTATATACATGTAAGTTTGTTATGTATAGCGATTGTTGTTTTATTTAAAAACCTTTTGGTTGCATTTATTAAACTTTTAAGTGATAAGAGATAGTAAATGCACACTTAATTTAACAAGTTATAGGTATTGACAATGCTTCCTTTATTGTATTTTAATTACTTAGAACTTGGTTTTAATTTAAGTTTTAGAATACTATTATGGTTTATTTAATGTAAATTATTATCTTTATTTAGAGTAAGATTAGTAGCAAACATAAGTCCCTAGAATATAAAATTTTCTGATTATGAAAAAGCTATTACCATGTCTTATATTAATATTCTTTTTTAGAACTATTAATGCGCAATTACCAGTAAACTATTCAGTCGATATTCTTCCAGATACATTTGTACAACCTATGGGAACCATATTTAATGATGATGGGACTAAGATGTTTGTTTGGACTTATACAGGACAGGTTTTTCTTTTTAATTGGAATGGGAGTGATTACATAAAACAAGAAACACCAGTTTTAGATATTTCTCATGAAGTTGGTGCTTGGAGAGATTTTGGGTTATTAAGTATATGTTTAGACCCAAATTTTGAATCTAATGGACTTATTTACATGTTTTATGCTGTAGATAGGCATCATTTACTGCATTTTGGTACTCCTAATTATGACTCAGGTACTAATAATTATTTTCAAGCTTCAATTAGCAGAGTAACACGATATCAATTAAATCATCTGCAAACACCAATGACAACAGATTATTCTAGCAGGCTTGTTTTGTTGGGAGAGAGTATTACAACAGGTATTCCTTTAACACATCAATCTCATGCAGGAGGCACAATTTTATTTGGTAATGATGGTACCTTATTAATAACTACTGGCGATAATGCGAGTTATGCTACTACAGATGTTGGAAGTGCAAATGAAACGTATTTTCAACAAGCATTAGATGATGGTATCTTGCGAGATGAAGAAAATGTTGGTGCTTTTAGAAGTCAAATGATTAACTCATTATGTGGCAAAGTACTGCGTTTAGACCCAACTACTGGAAATGGAATTTCTTCTAATCCTTTTTACGATTCTAATAACCCACGCTCAGCTAAATCAAGAGTATATGCAATGGGGTTTAGAAACCCATTTAGAGCTGCAATAAAACCCAATAGTGGTAGTGTTAATCCAGCAGATGCTAACCCAGGAATTTTATTTGTAGTTGATGTAGGCTGGTTCACTTGGGAAGACTTGCACATAATAGATAAACCTGGGCTTAATGCTGGCTGGCCTTTATATGAAGGGCAATCACCAATGTCTAATTATTTTACTAGTGGAGCGATAAATCTTGATGAGGGTAATCAAACGTTTGAAAGTTTATGTGCTCAGCCTTCATCTTTTGTAGATGATGTTAATCCTGCTAATAGAAGATACACACATAGAAGACCAGCTATAACTTGGAAACATGGCTCAGATAGAGTGAGAGTGCCCTGGTTTAATGGAGTTAATCCAGTAAACAAAAGAGTTGGTGCTTCTGGTTCACCAACTACCGGAATTGAATTTAGAGGTAATGCAGGTGTAGCTGGCACATATATTTATGGTGATGGTTTTGGAGCTGCTTTAAATGGAAAATTTTTGTTTTCAGATTATACAAAAAACTGGGTAAATATTGCTACTTTAAACTCATCAAATGTGCCATGGGTTAGTCATGTATCAGAATTTGCTCCAGATAATTATGGCTTAGGGATTGTACACATGATGCAAAACCCATTAGATGGCTCTGTTTTTTTTACTAATATTTTTGACGGTACAATTAGAAGGTTTAGTTTTTATGATGATACTCTTAATGCTCAAACCATAGATGTAGATGAAGTTAATATATATCCAAATCCAACTAATAAATTTATTAATGTCACAGGTGTTATAGATAATCTAATCATAAAAGTATTTAATGTTTCAGGTCAACTAATGTTATCTCAAATAATAACAACATCTCAAAAAATTGACTTATCGTTAGATTCTGGATTGTATTTTGTGAAATTAGAATCTAAATCAAGAATGTACACAACTAAAAAACTAATTATAAAATAAGTTTATTCAATTTTATAGTTAGTTTTGTGTTGATGGATGTTACTCAAGTTTTTGGATACTTTGCAGCACTTTTAATTGGAGTCGTTCTTGGCTTAATTGGTGGTGGAGGCTCTATTTTAACGGTTCCAGTATTTGTGTACCTGTTTTATATTAATCCAGTAACAGCTACAGCATATTCACTATTTGTTGTTGGTACATCAGCATTATTTGGTACTGTAAAAAATATTCAAAAAAAATTAGTAGATTTTAAAACAGGTTTTGTATTTGCTATTCCTGCATTTGTTGCTGTGTATTTAACTAGAAAGTACCTTGTACCAGCAATTCCTGAATCTATCTTTACGATTAATGATTTTGAAGTTACTAAAGACATAGCGATTATGGTCTTTTTTGCCATTATAATGTTATTGGCTTCAATGTCTATGATAAAGAACAGAAAGAGTAATGAAGAAAAGCCTTCCAAAGTAGTTGCATATAACTATCCTCTTATTTTGATAGAAGGTGCTGTTGTTGGTGTTCTAACTGGTTTGGTTGGAGCTGGAGGTGGTTTTTTAATAATTCCAGCTTTAGTATTATTGGCTAAACTTCCAATGAAAAAGGCAGTAGCAACATCGCTTCTAATTATAGCTATAAAATCGTTAATTGGGTTTATTGGTGATGTGCAAAACCTTAATATAGATTGGCAATTTTTATTGTCATTTACAGTACTTTCTGTTATAGGAATTTTTATAGGAACCTATTTGTCAAATTTTATTGATGGTAAAAAGTTAAAAAAGGGATTTGGTTATTTTGTATTAATCATGGCATTTTATATACTTTATAAAGAGTTTGTAAGTTAGTGGCTAAAAATTGTAGCTTAATTTTGTTTAGCAGTAAGTTTAAAACTTATTACTATGTTTTAAAATCTAATAGAAATAAAATTTTAACTATAGTTTTTGTTACACTTAGTCTCTCTCTTGAACAAAATCTTGCTTTATCATTTTATAAGAAAATCCTTGATTATTTTCGCCTAAGACTTCAACAAACAGTTCTGATTTGTTTAATATAGTGTATTGAATTTTTTTAGGAAAATCGTGGTTTAAATTTTCAAAAGAAAACTTGTCTTTAATAGTATTATTAAGTTTAAAATCTACACCTTTTCCGTTATTTTGATTTATTACTGTAGCGGTATAAATAATAGTTTTATTAGTACTTGTAATACTTAAAGTTTCAGAAACTATTTTTTCATTATTATTTAAACTATAAGATTTCCCGATGAGCGTATTAGAATTCTGAGTCCAGTTTTCATAAATATTTTTGTTTTCTACTTTCCAGGTTCCAATTAAAAAATGTGTCTGCTCGATATTTGATTGTGCGGAAGAGTCAACAATAAAAAATATAATTAGAAGTAGTGATTTAAAAATTTGCCTTTTCATGGTTTAAGTTTTAATGATACAAACTTAGGTTTTGAAAATATTTTGACATTGGAAAAAACCGACATCAAGGTTTGTTTAAAAAGAAATTTGCCATATTAATAGCATTAAATCCATATTTTGAAGGATCTTCTCCTGTAAATTCTTTAAAGTTTTTTATAAAATGTGATTGGTCATAATACCCAGTTTGGTAGGTAACGTCTGTCCAGTTTTTTGAATCACTTACAATTTTAAAAATATGAGAAAATCTTATAATTCTACAAAAGAATTTTGGAGAAAGCCCAACATAGGTCTTGAAATAGCGTTCTAAAGTACGCTCTCCTATTGTTAAATTTCTGGTTATATCCTTAATAGTTGTGGCACCATTTGAAGACATTATTATTTCAATTGCCTTGTCAATAATGTGTGGTTTTTGCGTATGGGTAGTTACAAAGTTATTGAACCAAATTTCAATTGCGTTAACTTTTTCTTCAAAGGGTGTTTCTGAAGTTGCATTTGTAATAACATCTTTTAAGATTGAAAACAAGTAACTATCTAATGTTGTTACTTTATCTGTATGTAATGCCATATTAATAGAAAACAATTTTGTTAAAGCTGCTGGCTGAAATTTTATTCCAAACATGCCTGTTTCGCCAGTGTTTTCTATGTAAAAGTGATTTTTGATTTGACCAGCAATTAGATATTTGGATTGTGTGTTCCATGTTTTATTAATATTAGATTTGTATGCATCTTTATAATGAAAAATTAACTCAGGATAACCGTCAGGAATTATTTTATCTCTTTTTTTATTTATAAAACCATTGCCTTCAATTTGCCAGAATTCTTTTATGTAGCTTGATAATTTTGAACTTGGCTTCTTTTGAAAATAATTCATACTAAAATAAATAGACCATAAATGTAACATTTTAAAAGTTTCAACGTCAAACAAGTATCAATCAAAATCATCATCATCATGAAACAAGATAGACAACTTATTGTCATTACTCACTTAAGCCAATTAATAACTTTAGTAATAGGTTTTGGGAGTTTGATTCTTCCGTTAATTTTATGGGCAACTCAAAAAGAAAAAGTTTATGCAATGGATAAACATGGTAAACAAATCATGAACTTTCAATTAAGCCTTATTATTTACACCATTATATGTATACCATTAATTTTATTATTTGGACTTGGGCTATTAGGATTTCTAATTTTAGGAATTATAGCTATTATTTTTCCTATTATAAATGCTATTAAGGCAAGTAATGGTCAAACAACAACATACCCTTTATCTCTTAATTTTATTAGTTAGTTATTTTATATAGAGGTAAACTAAAAGCGCTCACTTTTAAGTGAGCGCTTTTTATATGTAAAAATTACAATGTTTTAATTGTTTAGCATTACAGGCATAACTAACATTGTTACTTGTTCGCCTTGATCAAGACCATCAATTGGAGTTAAAATACCAGCTCTGTTTGGTAAACTCATTTCTAACTGTACTTCGTCTGCATTTAAGTTATTCAGCATTTCTGTTAAAAAACGAGAGTTAAACCCAATTTGCATGTCATCACCTTGGTAATCACAAGTTAAACGTTCTTCTGCTTTGTTTGAGTAATCAATATCTTCTGCAGAGATATTTAATTCTGCTCCAGCAATTTTTAAACGTATTTGATGCGTTGTTTTATTTGAGAAAATACTAACACGACGAACCGAGTTTAAAAATTGTGTTCTAGCTATAGTTAATTTATTTGGGTTTTCTTTTGGTATTACAGCTTCGTAATTTGGATATTTCCCATCAATTAAGCGACAAACCAATACAGAGTTTTCAAAAGAAAATTTTGCATTAGAATCATTATACTCAATAGTTACATTATCTTCACTAGCTGCTAAAATTCCTTTTAAAAGATTTAAAGGTTTCTTTGGCATAATAAATTCTGCAACTTGATTTGCTTTTATATCTTCTCTAGTATATTTTACTAATTTATGAGCATCTGTTGCAACAAAGGTTAATCCTTCAGTAGAAAACTGAAAAAACACACCACTCATCACTGGTCTTAAATCGTCATTTCCAGCAGCAAAAATTGTTTTACTAATTGCTGTTGCTAAAATATCCCCAGAAATAGTAGTTGTGCTTGGGTTATCTAAACTCACAGCTTTAGGGAACTCATTACCATCTGCATATGCTAAAGCATATTTACCATGATTTGAACTAATTTCTACAGTATTATTATCCTCAACAACAAAGGTTAGTGGTTGCTCAGGAAATGTTTTAAGCGTGTCTAGTAGTAAACGCGCTGGTAACGCAATATTACCTTCGCTATCACTTTCTACATCAATAACAGATGACATAGTAGTTTCTAAATCACTAGCAGATACAGTTAATTTTGAATGGTTTAATTCAAATAAAAAATTATCTAAAATAGGTAAGGTGTTTGAGTTATTAATAACACCACCTAATACTTGTAATTGCTTAAGTAAATATGTGCTTGATACTATAAATTTCATGTGTTCGTATTTATTATTTTTCAATGGTCACATGCAGTTTGCTATTAATAATCCGCTTGGATGATAATGCTTTTAACATGTTCGTTTTATCTATATGTTTTTAAAACTTTGTGGTCAAAGTTCTACTTACAAATATATCTTAAAGCGATTGTTTTATAAAACAAACTTATTAACAACTATCGCGTATATTTTTTACGTCTTAAATAATTAAATGTTAAGCCAAAAAGAGATAATAATACTAGTGGTAATGCGATGTTTATTAATTGCCATTTTGTTTTTTGATCTGTAATTTTTTGAGAATCTAAAAAAGCTACAGCAACTTCTTTCGACCTAATGTTTATAAGTCCGTCATCATTTAAAAGGTAATTGACAGCATTTTCTAAAAATTCTTTATTACCAAAGCTTTGTCCTGTCCAACGGTCAAACCCTAACTCTTTAGGTTGATTTTTTACAACATCATTTTTAATTACATTGCCATCAGCAATAATAATCATTTTGGTATCTACACTTTTATTTTTTTCTTCAGAAAGCTTAAAAGGCTTAATTCTATTATTATAAACCGAAGTAAATTTACCTTCTAATAAAACTGCTAGAGTTTCTGAACTCTTAGTATAAGTTGATGGGTCTGGTTCTTTTGTTACTTCATCTAAGCTTATAATCTTTGGTGTGCCTTCTAGTTTTGTGAGTTTTGAACTTCTAAGTAAAACTGTTTTTTCTATGTTGTTTTTTATAGTATCTATTTGATTTGCAAAATCAAATTTTACTAAATTTAGATTAGTAGTAATAGGATGATTAGGATTGCTAGAAGCAAGCGGAGAATATTGCCATTGTATAGGCTGAAATTGAGCATTACTGCCTTCACCTATTGCTAAAGTTATTGGAGCAGAGTAGAGATCTTTTACTAAAACAGGATTGACTCTTACACCATATTTAAAGAAAAAGTCGCCTAAATTTAAATCAATTGGTAGTGCTATAGATTGGCCAGATTCATTTAAGAGACTGTCTTTGTCTATAGTTACAGATTCTGTTAACCACAAGCTTTTTCCGCCATTCATGACATATTGGTCTAAAACCAATTTTTCTTCTTCAGTAAATGCTTGTGTAGGTTTAGCAGAAATAATTAAATCAAACTCGTTTAAATTTTTCAATGTTTCTTGAGCATTATTAGCGACACTATCGAGCGTAAAAGGTGCTAAAAAATAATGCTCACGAATGGTTTTTAAAAAATCGGCAATGTAAATGTCATCAAGTTGGCCATTACCTTTTAATATCGCTATTTTTTTACTTTTTTTATGTACTAATTTATTAAAGCCCTCTGCAAAAGCGTATTCTAAATGTTGAATAGAGCTATTTACTTGGTCTTGTGACGTAGCACCAATCTTATTTTTTATTAAGGGTATAATTACGGTTTCACCATTATAGCTTGCTAAAGCCCAAGGAATAATTAACTCTTGTGATGACTTTCCATTTTCTTTTACTGTAAGCTGTAAAGGTTGTAAACCACGTTGTGCAAGTTGTTGTATGTTACGTTCTCTAGTATTAACGTCTTCAAGCGGATTGATAAAATTAAATTTCACCTGACTATTATACAGTGAAAATTCTTCAAGAAGCTGCTGTGTTTCATTACGTAAACGTCTGTAGTCTGAAGGAAAATTTCCTTCTAAAAACACATCTACTATTAATGGCGAATCTACACTATTAACAATTTTTAATGCAGCATTAGACAACGTATATCGCTTGTCTTTTGTTAAGTCGAAACGCTTAAACACATAGCCACTAATAACGTTAATAACAATTATAACTACTATTGTTATTAGTAAAGTTTTTCTATTAGATTTATTCTTTAGCATTTAATTTTAAATCTTCTTTAAAGGTTTTAATAGCTTCTGTTTTATTGTTTTTAAAGACAAGCATCAAACATTCTTTTTTAGAGTTAAAAGCACCTGGTTTTATACCAAGACTATAATTCCAAATAGTTTCATCATGAGCTTTTTTTGAAGCATTCCACCCTAACCACTCATAATTACCTAAAAGGGTTTTTATTTCGTTTTTCGTCTTACCAATTAAGGTGTCTGTTTCAATTATGTCATCTATAAGTTCATAACGTAATGCAGGTTTTTCTACCCATAACTCAGCCTTAAAATATTTTTGATGGTGATAGCTACTAAATATGTTTACAAACGGATAAAAAGCATAAAAATATACAATAGGTGTTAAAATAATACTCACCAAAATTGTTAACCACTTACGTTTGTCTATTGTATTAATAAATAAAAATACAAGTATAAAAACGATGATATTAAAAATGATTAATAAAGGTGTGATAATCATTATTAACTCGTTTTAATATTTAGTTTGGTTAATATAACAAACAATATGGTTACACTTAAAAAATAAATAACATCTCTAGTATCTATTACGCCTCTACTCATACTATTAAAATGTGTTTCCATTCCTAAGTTTTCAAGATGAAATGCATCTCCAAAAGGCTTGTAGTTTGATAAGCCTTCAAACCCAAAATAAAAGAAAAAACAAATAAAAACAGCTGCAATAAAAGCTACAATTTGATTATCTGTTATTGAGGATGTAAACAAGCCTATTGCTGTATACGCTGCTATTAAAAATAAGAGCCCAAAATAAGAACCCATTATACTTCCTAAATCTAAATTACCTTCAGGATTACCAAGTTTTGATATTGTATAAACGTACAATAATGTTGGTATTATAGCAATGATTATCAATAATAATGCTCCAAAATACTTCCCTAAAACAAGCTGTAAGTGACTCATGGGTTTGGTAAGTAATAGCTCAAGTGTACCTTGTTTTCTTTCATCACTAAAACTTCGCATAGTAACTGCTGGTACTAAGAATATTAAGACCCAAGGCGCTAATAAAAAGAAGTTAGACAAATCTGCAAAACCATTGTCGAGAATATTAAAATCACTTTTAAATACCCATAAAAATAAACCGTTTAATAATAGAAAAACGGTAACTACCAAATAACCTATTGGTGATGCAAAAAATGAGTTGATTTCTTTTTTTAATATTGAAAGCATTTTAGTTTTCAGTTTTCAGTTTTCAGTTTTCAGTACTCAATGTGCTGCAAACGATTTTCAAAAATAATATTAAAGTTTAAAGAAAAGCATTTAATTTACAAATTATGAAACTTAGTTACTGCAAACTGTGACTGGCTACTGTAAAGTAGCTAGCTTATCAACACTCCAAGCTTCAGGCTTTGCATTAAACATAGGTTTTGTTTCTGCCCAAATACCTTTAAATAAATTTGAATGTCTGTAACGTTCTAAATCTGCTTCTGTGTTCCAAAAGCTATACGTAAAAAACACGTTTGTATTGTGCTTGTCTCTATATAATTCTAAAAACTCACAACCTTCAAATGCTCTAATATGTTCTTTTTTAGTATCGAAATTGTCTAAAAAGATTTTAATTTTTGAAGGGTCAAAACTCATTTTCACGATACGTACAAACATTGCTAGATTTTATCAAAATTAATAGTTACTGTATCTCTCATTTTTAATCCCATTAAGCTAGAAGCACTACCAACAGTAGCATTGTCACTTTTGTAAACAGCAATTTCTAAATACCCAGACGAGTTAAAAACGACAAGGCCTTTACCTTCATCATAACGTTTGTCTTCTGGGATATCAAAGTTTATGGCATCACTATATGTGTTGTAAATTGTTTTAAATTTATAATTACGAGCAGAGATTTCAAAAGCACGAGTTTTTTGAATCGATTCAAAAAAGCTACGTCTTATGTTTGTAATTACATTGCCATAATTGTCTATATAAATAACACTGCCAATTATTTGAGTTTGTTCATCATTAACAAACGGAATTAAATCTTTAATAGGTTTAATGGTTTCTATAACCTTACCAATAACTTCTAAAGTTCCGCCACGAGCAATATGGCAAGCAACCTTAACAAATACATCTAAAACAGGAAAACTGGTTTCTATTTTATCGTGAATGTTTATTTCTACAATTTTTTCTGGAACAATTTCAGAACAAATCATACTCATAATTCCGTTATTAGCACAAATAAAATAGTGGTCATCAAGCTTTACAGCAATGTGTTTGTTTTCTGGATTTAATTCAGAATCTATACCAATCACATGTATAGTACCTTTAGGAAAGCTGCTATAGGCATTTTGAATGATGTAAGCCGCTTCAGGAACATTAAAAGGCGAAACAGAATGTGAGATATCAACAATTCGTACTTCTGGAAGCTCACTGTAAATAGCACCTTTAATTGCTCCAGCAAAGTGATCTTTCTCACCAAAATCAGTTGTTAATGTGATTATTGCCATGAATTAATTGTTCCTGTTTTTCGCTATTATTTGTTTAAATTAATGGTATTTACCTCTGTTGAAAAAAAATGATATTTTAAATCGTAGAGAGAAACTTTGTCTTGATTTTTTCCGTTAGATTTGTAACTAAGGCATAAAAATCGTGTCTTTTAGTTTCAACACAAAACTAATAAAACAAAACAGATTAATATACTAAATCACTTAGCTTTTGAATGAACTTATAATCGAGCTCGAAGAAATCACTCCAAAGGAGTTTTTTGGAGCACAAAATGTAAATATTGAACTTCTAAAAAAGTACTTTCCAAAATTAAAAATTGTAGCACGAGGTAATAAAATTAAAGCCTATGGAGATGAAGATCTACTCGAAGAGTTTGATCGTCGTTTAACAATGCTTATGGAGCACTTTGGAAAGTATAATAAGCTAGACGAAAATGTTATTGAGCGTGTTTTAACAAGCCAGAGTAAAGACGATTATACAACTAGTGAAGCAAGCGGCGCCGTTATTGTTCATGGCGTTAATGGTAAATTAATCAAAGCACAAACTGCAAACCAACGCAGGTTGGTAGAACTAATGCGTAAAAACGATATGGTATTTGCCATTGGTCCAGCAGGAACTGGTAAAACATATACAGGTGTTGCATTGGCTGTTCAAGCTTTAAAAAATAAAGAAGTTAAACGTATTATATTAACACGTCCTGCAGTAGAAGCTGGTGAGAATTTAGGTTTTCTTCCTGGTGATTTAAAAGAAAAATTAGACCCATATATGCAACCTTTATATGATGCCTTGCGTGATATGATTGCTCCTGAAAAATTGGCAAATTATATTGAAAATGGTACCATACAAATTGCACCACTAGCATTTATGAGAGGTCGTACCTTAGATAATGCATTTGTAATTTTGGATGAAGGTCAAAACACAACACATGCCCAAATGAAAATGTTTTTAACACGTATGGGAAAAAGTGCTAAGTTTTTGCTTACAGGTGATCCAGGACAAATAGATTTACCACGACGTACAATTTCTGGTTTAAAAGAAGCGCTTTTAGTTTTAAAAAATGTCGATGGTGTTGGTATGGTCTTTTTAGATGATAAAGATGTAATTCGTCATAAATTAGTTAAGAAAATTATCGCAGCTTATAAAAGTATTGAGAATAGAGAGTAAAAAAGTATTCAGTTTACAGCCCTTAGTTTTACAGTCGTTACCGTACAAAAACTGAAACTAAATGTTACACTGAGCGTAGTCTAAGTGCTTTATAAGTACATAAATAAAATACTATTTAGAACAATTTCTAGCTTTTCAAAAAAAGCTAACGGCCAAAAGCTAAAAGCAAAAATAATGAGCAATACAATAATAGATACCAACTTTAACTTTCCTAATCAAAAAAGTGTTTATAAAGGAAAAGTAAGAGAAGTTTATAATATAAATGATGATTTACTTGTTATGATTGCAACAGATCGTTTAAGTGCTTTTGATGTTGTAATGCCTAAAGGAATCCCGTTTAAAGGTCAAATTTTAAACCAGATAGCAACAAGTATGATGAAAGCTACTGAAGATTTGGTTCCTAATTGGTTAATTGCAACACCAGATCCAAATGTAGCTGTTGGTCATTTATGTGAACCCTATAAAGTAGAAATGGTAATTCGTGGTTATATGTCTGGTCATGCTGCTCGCGAATATAAAGCAGGAAAACGGTTGCTTTGCGGAGTTGAAATGCCAGAAGGAATGAAAGAGAACGATAAGTTTCCTGAACCAATAATTACGCCTGCAACAAAAGCAGAAATGGGAGATCATGATGAAGATATTTCGAAAGAAGATATTTTAAAGCGTGGTGTAGTTTCTGAAGAAGATTATTTGGTTTTAGAAGATTATACACGAAAATTATTTCAACGCGGAACAGAAATCGCTGCATCTAGAGGATTAATATTAGTAGATACTAAATATGAATTTGGTAAAACTCAAGATGGCAAGATTGTTTTAATTGATGAAATTCATACTCCAGATTCTTCACGCTATATTTATGCAGACGGATATCATGAGCGTCAAGATAAAGGAGAACAACAAAAACAACTATCTAAAGAGTTTGTACGTCAGTGGTTAATCTCTAATAATTTTCAAGGCTTAGAAGGTCAAACAGTTCCTGAAATGAGTGAGGATTATATAGAGTCGGTAAGTGAACGTTATATAGAGCTTTTTGAAAATATTACGGGAGAAACTTTTGTGAAAGCTGATGTAACAAACATTCAAGAACGTATTGAAAAAAATGTTCTCAACTATCTAGATTAATTTTTTAAACGTACAGATAGAATTCTAACATCAGAAAGCGGACGATTGTTTTCATCAACGTCTATTTTTGCAATAGAATCTATGACTTGTAAACCTTCTATTACCTGTCCAAAAACAGTATAGTTTTGGTCAAGATGCGGTGTGCCACCAATGGTTTTATAAATGTCTCTATGCGACTGCGGAATAGCATATTTTTTAAAATTCGAGTAAGATTTAGCTATTGCGTTTATACTGTCATTTATAGAATTATAGAGTTCTTTATTGTCTTCATCAATTGCTTTTGTATAGTCTAACCAAAGCGGTCTATATAACGAATCATTTATAGTATAATGCCTTGCAAGCATTTTGTTAATTCGATATTCTAATGTGTCAATTAGACTGTCATTAAGTACTTTTCCTTGTACAATATAAAATTGAATAGCACTAGATACGCGATCTAAGGATTCAATTCTAGCTGTAGCTAAAGCCCCTTTTTTGTGAAATAGGGTTGGATTGAATTCGGCTTTTACGGTATAGCCCAAATCACCTTCTCCAAGAAGTGTTTTTGATGCAGCATTGCGACTTTCTGGATCTCCGCCTTGTATCATAAAGCTTTCAATAACACGATGAAAGAGTAAACTATCATAAGCTTTTTTGTTTACAAGTTTAATAAAATTATCACGATGTAAAGGCGTTTCATTAAAGAGCTCCATACTCATAGTGCCATGAGATGTAACCATTTGCACAACGCTTCTTTTTTGATTTTCAATTTTTACTGTTTCAGGTTTTGAATTACAGCTCAAAAGCAAAGAAATAAAAAGTAATGCAAGTTTAATTTTTAATAGTATTTTCATAGTGATAATAAAAATTCGTGCCTCGAAGTTAAGAGTTTTTTAATAATGAAAGTTTAGTATAAACTTCTTTAGTACATTTATAACGATTAACGAGAAGCTATTTCATGAATACTTTAAATGAATTTATTGCAGATTTTTCCTCATTTGTTTGGGGATTACCTTTAGTAATTCTATTAATTGGTGGCGGAATATTTCTTCTTATTTATTCAAAGTTTTTACCTTTTAGATACCTAGGTCATGCCATTCAAATTTTACGTGGTAAATATGACAATCCTAACGATTCTGGACAAATCACCCATTTTCAAGCTTTAACAACAGCCTTGTCATCTACAATAGGTATGGGAAATATTGCTGGAGTTGCAGTTGCCATTTCTATTGGCGGTCCAGGAGCAATGTTTTGGATGTGGGTAAGTGCCATTGTAGGTATGAGCACTAAATTTTTTACATCTACACTTGCAATTATGTATAGAGGTAAAGATAGCGATGATGTATTGCAAGGTGGACCAATGTATTTTATAATGGAAGGCTTAGGGAAATCATGGAAACCTTTAGCAGTTATGTTTAGTGTTTTTGGCATGATTGGAGCACTTCCTGTTGTTAATGTTAACCAGTTAACCCAAGCAATTAATGATATTATATTAGTTCCAAATGGGGTAGAAGTCAGTTTTGTTTCTAATCTAACTATAGCCATTGTTTTAGTCGTTTTAACGTCAGTAGTAATGTTTGGTGGATTAAAACGTATTAGTAGTACAGCAAGTAAAATGGTGCCTTCTATGGTATTGCTTTATTTTGTGTTTGTCATGATTATACTTGTATCTAATTATGAAGTAGTTCCAAAATACTTTCTTATGCTGATTACAGATGCATTCTCTGCCGAAAACTATAAAGGAGATCCAATGTTAGGTGGTGTGCTTGGAGCATTAATTTTGCATGGTATTCGTCGCGGTGCATTCTCTAATGAAGCAGGAATAGGAACAGCACCTTTAGCTCATGGAGCAGCAAAAACCAACGAGCCAGTTCGTGAAGGATTAGTAGCTATGTTAGGACCAGCAATAGATACCTTAGTCGTTTGTACATTAACTGCCTTAGCGATTTTAGTGACAGGAGTTTGGGAAACAACAGGCAATAATGGTGTTAGTTTAACTGCTTCCGCTTTTAGAGAAACAATGCCTACAATTGGGCCTTATTTACTTATGCTTTGTGTCTTTATTTTTAGCATTTCGTCACTGTTTTCATATTCGTATTATGGCACTAAATGTTTATCATTTTTAATTGGAGCAGATAAAAAACACTACTATAGTTATATATATGTTTTGAGTATCATTCTTGCTGCAACAACACCTTTTAGCCTAATGCTTAATTTAATAGATGGCGTATTTGCCTTAATGGCAATTCCTACAATGTTAGCTACACTTATTTTGGCACCAAAAGTATTGAAAGAAATTAAAGCTTATACTCGAAAAAATTTGCGTTAAAGTTTGTATTTTAGTACAGTAAATAATTGTAATATTTTAATACACATTCATGCACAGATTTCAAATAAACTCTTATCCAGCATATCAAAAAGCATATAAACGTAGTATAGAAGAACCTGAAGCTTTTTGGGATGAGATAGCATCGTCATTTGTATGGAGAAAAAAATGGACTAAAACGTTAGAATGGGACTTTACAAAACCTGAAGTTAAATGGTTTCAAGGTGGACAACTTAATATTACAGAAAATTGTTTAGATCGCCATCTTGAAAAACGAGCAAATCAAACCGCTCTTATTTTTGAACCTAATAATCCAAATGATGCAGCTCAATATTTCACTTATAAAGCCTTGCATAGTAAAGTATGTCAGTTTGCTAATGTTTTAAAAGCTAATAATGTAAAAAAAGGAGATCGCGTGTGCATTTATATGCCTATGGTTCCAGAACTCACATTTGCTGTTTTAGCATGTGCGAGAATAGGTGCAGTACATTCTGTTGTTTTTGCCGGATTTTCAGCTGCGGCTTTATCTGCTAGAATAAATGATGCAGCTTGTAAAGTCTTATTAACAGCCGATGGTGGTTTTAGAGGTGATAAAATAACACCATTAAAATCAATTGCAGATGATGCTTTAAAAACATGCCCTTCAATAGAAAAAACAATTGTTTTAAATAGAACCAATTCAGAAGTTATAATGCAAGCTAATCAAGTTTGGTGGCATGAAGAATTAAGTAAGGTAGATGATAATTGCCCTGTAGAAATTATGGATGCCGAAGACATGCTTTTCATTCTTTATACATCAGGATCTACAGGTAAACCTAAAGGCATGGTTCATACTTGTGGCGGTTATATGGTATATACTGCTTATACGTTTAGAAATGTTTTTCAATATAGATCTAGTAGAGCTGTAACTTTAGGAAGAGAGGCAACACGTGCCGGAGGTCCAGATGTGTATTGGTGTACCGCAGATATAGGTTGGATTACGGGACATAGTTATATTGTATACGGACCGTTAGCAAATGGTGCAACAACTGTGATGTTTGAAGGTGTACCAAGTTATCCAGATTACGGGCGTTTTTGGGAAATTTGTGAAAAACATAAAGTAAATCAATTTTATACTGCTCCAACAGCAATTAGAGCATTGGCTAAGCATCCTATAAATTTGGCTGAAAATTACAATTTAAAGCATTTAAAAACATTAGGAACAGTTGGAGAGCCAATAAATGACGAAGCATGGAATTGGTATAACGATTATGTAGGTAAAGGAAAATGCCCAATAGTAGATACATGGTGGCAAACTGAAACAGGAGGAATTATGATTTCATCATTAGCTGGAGTAACAAGAAGTAAGGCTACTTATGCAACTTTACCACTGCCAGGCATACAGCCTGTTTTATTAGATGAAAACGGAGAAGAAATAGTTGGCAATCCAGCACAAGGCATACTAGCTATTAAGTTTCCTTGGCCATCAATTGCAAGAACTATTTATGGTAATCATGAACGTTATAAAAACGTGTATTTTTCAGCTTATAAAGGTAAGTATTTCCCAGGAGATGGTGCTTTAAGAGATGAGGTTGGAGATTATAGAATAACTGGTCGAGTAGATGATGTTATTATAGTTTCTGGACATAACTTAGGAACTGCTCCAATAGAAAATGCCATTAATGAACATGAAGCGGTAGTTGAAAGTGCTGTAGTTGGTTTTCCTCACGACATTAAAGGCAATGCATTATATGCTTATGTTATTTTATATGATGGTTATACAGCATCAGATGAATTGCTACAGTCTATACGACAAAAAGTAGCAGATACTATTGGTCCTATTGCAAAACCAGATAAAATTCAGTTTACTCAAGGTTTACCTAAAACACGTAGTGGAAAAATTATGAGACGTATTTTGCGTAAAATAGCTCATAATGACACTACTAATTTAGGAGATACAAGTACACTATTAAATCCAGAAGTTGTACAAAGCATTATTGATGATGCAATTTAACATTTTTATAATACAAGTGAAAAACATAGTTGAAAGTAGTAATATTATAAAATTTAAACAGATACAGGAATTGTAAGTAAAAAGTTATTATAAAATATTAAACTTTATTTTGAAAGAACTGAACCAAATTAAAGAAGAACGACTAAATAGTCGCTCTTTTTTATTAAGTATAATTTGACTCTTAAAAATGTTTTTTAAATAATTGAATAACTGAAACTATTATTTAACTTGTGAGCATATACGTATTAACTAACTAAACTTAAGAACGGAATTAACATGAAAAAACTAGCACTACATTGGAAAATATTGATTGGAATGGTTCTAGGAATCATTTTTGGTTATATCATGTTGCAAATCGATGGAGGAAAAGGTTTTATTTCAGATTGGATTAAGCCATTTGGGTCCATTTTTGTAAAACTCTTAAAGTTAATTGCTGTTCCGTTAATTCTAGCATCTTTAATAAAAGGGATTTCAGATTTAAAAGATATTTCTAAATTTAAAAACATAGGTATACGTACCATAGGAATTTATATTATGACAACTGTAATAGCAATTTCTATTGGTTTAGTTTTAGTGAATGTTTTACAACCTGGTGATGGTGTTTCAGAAGAAACCATTGCAAAATTAACAACAACGTATTCAGAGAATAGTAGTGTAAAAGGAAAAATAGCAGAAGCAACAAAACAAGTTGAAAGCGGCCCGTTACAATTTTTAGAAGACATGGTTCCTGATAATGCTTTTAAAGCAATGAGTAATAATGGTCTTATGTTGCAGGTGATTTTCTTTGCGATCATTTTAGGCATATCTATGTTATTAATAGGAGAGAAGCGTGCAAAACCAATGAAGGATATTTTTGATTCTTTAAACGACGTCGTTTTAAAAATGGTAGACCTCATTATGCTTTTTGCACCTTATGCAGTTTTTGCGCTCTTAGCAAATGTAGTAGTGTCATCTGGTGATCCAGATATTTTAATAGCATTAGCACAATACTCAGGAGTTGTTGTATTAGGCTTAGTATTAATGGTTGTATTTTATACTGTTTTAGTTGGAACATTTGCTAAAAAGAATCCGTTTTGGTTTTTAAAGCAAATCAGTCCAGCACAATTATTAGCATTTTCAACAAGTAGTAGTGCTGCTACTTTACCAGTTACTATGGAAAGAGTTGAAGAGCATATTGGTGTAGATAAAGAAGTGTCTAGTTTTGTGTTGCCAGTTGGAGCAACTATAAATATGGATGGTACTAGTTTATATCAAGCTGTAGCTGCTGTTTTTATATTTCAAGCACTTGGACTAGATTTAACCTTTGGCGATCAATTAACAATAGTTTTAACAGCCTTATTAGCATCTATTGGTAGTGCTGCCGTGCCTGGAGCAGGAATGGTTATGCTAGTCATCGTTTTAGAATCTGTAGAATTGCCACCAGAATTATTGCCAATTGGTTTAGCTTTAATCTTTGCTGTAGACAGACCTTTAGATATGTGTAGAACAGTAATTAATGTTACCGGTGATGCAACAGTTTCTATGTTAGTTGCTAAATCTGTAGGTAAGCTAGGTGAACCAAATATTAAAAATTGGGATGACCATTATGATGAGGTAAAATAACTATATCATCATTTAACTTAACCACTCTAAAATAGTGTAGAGTTAGTTTGCTATAGCTTTTATACGTAAAAGCAAAAGAAAAGACAATACTCCAAAAACCAAAAACCCAACAAAAAGCGGTAACACAGAGTCTGTTACAAAACTACCTATGTAATTTGCAATAGGAACTGCCATAACTGTAGAAATAAATCCATTTATTGCTGCGCCAATACCTGCAATATGACCTAATGGTTCCATAGCTAGTGATCTAAGATTCCCGAAAAGAAAACCAATAGCAAAAAATTGCAATAAGAAGAAGCTAATTAAAACACCTATACTTGGGTTCTTTCCAGAAAAAAACAACAAAACATATAATACAGAAACAATAACATAACAGATTGTTGCTATGTAAGCAATTTTAAACGAACCAAATCTAATTACTAATCTGCTATTCGCAAAGGTAGCAGCGCCAACAGCAATTGCTGTGCTTGCAAAGAAATAAGGAAACAATTCTCCAAGATTATATTGTACTTGAAATATTTGTTGCGATGTACTAAGGTAAACCATAAAACTACCAGTAATAAAACCAGATATAAATGTAAAAATTACTGCATCTTTATGTATAAAAAATTCTTTAGTACCATCAATAAAAATTCGAGAAGAAAATTTAATACGTTTCTTTTTTTCTAATGTTTCTGGTTGTCGTTTCCAAAACCAAATAATAATAAGTAAACCAAATAATAGGTTGGCATTAAAAATGGCCTGCCAATTAAAAGAACTTAATAGTAATTGACCAAAAGTTGGTGCTATAATTGGCACCAAAATAAAAAACATCACAACTATCGATAATATTTTAGCCATATAATCACCACTATAGCTATCTCTAATCATAGCAATGGCTATTGTTCTAGGTGACGATAATCCAATACCTTGCAGAATGCGTCCAATAAGCATGACTTCAAAGCTTTTTGTGGTTACACAAATAATACTGGCAATCACAAAAATTATAAACCCAGCATAAACAATTGGTTTTCTTCCAAAACTATCAGATAAAGGTCCAAATACAAGCTGACCAAAACCTAATCCTAAAAAAATCATGGTTATTAGTTTTTGGTTATTGCTAATGTTTATTACACCTAAAGCATCACCAATTTCAGGAAGCGCTGGTAGTAAAGCATCAATAGATAGCGCAACTATAGACATTAATGCTGCTATTAAGGCAACAAATTCAAGCTTAAACGTGGGTTTGTTTTGCATCACGCAAAAGTAAGCTAATTATTTTCTACTTTTATGGTATGGAAGCGCATTATCAATTAAGTGACCAAGACTTTGTTTATCAATTTGAAAACATAATTTTAGACCCAAAATTATTTTCTCACGAAGCGCATTTACGCATTGCTTGGATTTATATTAAAAATAATAATATTGATTATGCAATAGCTCAACTAAGGGAGCAATTAATTAAATTTGTTACTCATTTAGGAGCTAGAGAAAAGTATAATGAAACAGTAACTGTTGCAGCAGTAAAAGCTGTATATCATTTTTATTTGAAATCTAATTCTGAAAACTTCAAAAGCTTTATTGAAGAGTTTCCTAGATTAAAAACCAATTTTAAAGATGTGTTAGCACAACATTATAATATTGATGTTTTTAATTCTGAAATTGCAAAATCTTCTTTTTTAGAGCCAGATAAGTTACCATTTAACTAATATTACAGAGCAATGCTTAATCAAACATTAATCAAATTATTTACAAGAGATTTAAATAAACTTAAAATAGAAATTCAAACATATAATGATGAGTCTACAATATGGATGACTACTGAGAATATATCTAACTCAGCTGGTAATTTGGCATTACATCTTGTAGGTAATCTTAATCATTTTATTGGAGCCACAATAGGAAAGACTGGCTATATAAGAGAACGAGATTTAGAGTTTTCTTTAAAAAACATACCAAGAGATACTATTTTAGAGCAAATAGATGATACAATTCATGTAATCACTAAAGCCTTAAAAAGCTTGTCTTCTGAAGATTTACAAAAAGAATATAAAAGACGTTCTTTTGAAGATTATATGACTACAGAATATTTTCTAGTGCATTTAACGACGCATCTTTCATATCATTTAGGGCAAATTAATTATCACAGACGTTTATTAGATGTGTAGTCTCAATATTGCTTTCAGGCATTTTAAAATAGATGTATTAAAACCTAATCAAGGCGAAGCCTTTTTTAATTTAATAGATAGCAACAGAGCGCGTCTTGAAGATTTTTTTGCAGGAACTGTATCTAAAACCAAAACACTTAAAGATACTATTGGTTATTGCAAAGAAATTCAACAACGTATAAAGGATAAAAGCTACTTTCCTTACCTAATTATAGATATTAATACCAACACATTTATTGGTCTGGTTGATGTTAAAAACATCGATTGGAATGTCCCAAAAGCTGAATTGGGTTATTTTATTGATATAAACTATGAAGGTCAAGGTGTTATTTCAAAAGCTTTAAAACATGTAGTAGAGTATTTAACTGTCGCCTATAAGTTTAGAAAGTTACTATGTCGTGTTGGTAGTAAAAATGAAGGTAGTATTCATGTTGCTTTAAAAAATAATTTTGAATTAGAAGGTTCTATAAGAAGCGATTATAAAACGACTAAAGGCGAAATTGTAGATTTAAACTATTACGGAAGAGTTTTTAGTTATAATAACTAAGCATAGGTCTTATATCATTATCTTCGCCTCGTATTATAAATCTAATTATGTCTTTTAAAAAACTAATAGAACCTTTAAACGATGCACTCAAACGTAAAGGTTTTGAAACGCCTTTAGCATTTCAAAAACAAGCATTGTCAAAAATTAAAGGTGGTGCTAATCTTTTTGGTATTGCTCAAACGGGTTCTGGAAAAACAACAACTTTAGTTATTAGTGTAATTCAAAAACTTAAAGGAATTGCGTTTGGCGATTCTCCTCGTGCTTTAATAATAGTTAAAGACAAGCAATCTGCTTTAGATTTAGAGAACGAATTTAAAACCTTTACAAACCAGACAGATTTGCGAGTGTATTGCGCTTATGAAGAACGAACTATTGATGCGCAACGCGATGAAATATATGTAGGTGTAGATATTGTTATTGCTACGCCAAAACGATTAAACAAGCTTTTTTTCTTAAACGGTATTCATGTTAGTGAAATGCAATTATGTATTGTTGAAGACGCAGAGTTTTTATTTAAAGGAAATGGTTTTTCTGAAGTATCTCGTATTGCTGAAAGCATAGGTAAATGTCAATATGTAGTGTTTTCAACAACATTTGATTCACGATTTAAAAAATGGCAAGATACCTTTATGTACAACTCACAAATTATAAAAACCAACTAGAGTAATAAATAGCTAAATGAATACTTTGTTAGTTACAAAGGAATATTACCATGTTTACGTTTTGGTCTGTCTACATGTTTGTCTTCTAACATAGAGAAAGCTTTTATCAATTTACGTCTCGTATTTTTAGGTAAAATAACTTCATCAATAAATCCACGTTCCGCAGCGCTATAAGGATTAGCAAACAAGTCTGCATATTCTGCTTCTTTCTCTTTCCATTTTGCATCTTTGTCTTCTGCTGCATTAATCTCACGTTTAAAGATAATTTCTGCTGCGCCTTTAGCTCCCATAACTGCAATTTCTGCACTAGGCCAAGCAAAATTCATGTCTGCGCCTATATGTTTTGAGTTCATTACATCATAGGCACCACCATAAGCTTTACGAGTAATAACTGTTACTCTTGGTACAGTTGCCTCACTTAAAGCATATAATAATTTAGCACCATGAACAATAATGCCATTCCATTCTTGGTCTGTTCCTGGTAAAAATCCAGGCACATCTTCTAATACCAATAACGGAATATTAAAAGCATCACAAAAGCGTACAAAACGCGCTGCCTTTTTAGAACTGTTAACATCTAAAACACCAGCTAAAAACATAGGCTGATTTGCCACAATACCAATACTTCTTCCTCCAAGTCGTGCAAAACCTACAAGTATGTTTTCTGCATAATCTTTATGAATTTCATAAAAAGAATCTTCATCAATAATACCCGAGATTACATCATGCATATCGTAAGGTTTATTGGCATTATCTGGGACGATACTTGACAAACTATCTCTTACTTCATCTTTCAAATTAAAAGGAAGTAGAGTAGGCGTTTCGGTATTGTTCTGTGGTAAATAACTTAGCAACTGCTTTACATCTTCTAAACACTCAACATCATTAGTTGAGGTTTTATGTGCAACACCAGATTTTGTTGAGTGAGTACTTGCACCTCCAAGCTCTTCGCTAGTTACTTCTTCATTAGTTACTGTTTTTACAACATTTGGTCCAGTAACAAACATATAACTTGTGTCTTCTACCATGATAGTAAAATCTGTCATAGCTGGAGAATAAACAGCACCACCAGCACATGGTCCCATAATTGCTGAAATTTGCGGAATTACTCCAGACGACTGCACATTTTTATAAAAAATATCTGCATAACCACCTAGAGAACGAACACCTTCTTGAATTCTTGCTCCACCTGAATCATTTAAACCAATTAATGGTGCTCCAACTTTAAGAGCTAAATCCATAATTTTGCAAATTTTTTCTGCATGAGTTTCAGAAAGTGAACCTCCAAATACAGTAAAATCTTGAGCAAATACATAAACCAGACGACCATTTACGGTTCCATAACCTGTAACAACACCATCACCATAAAAGACTTGTTTGTCCATACCAAAGTCTTTGGTTCTATGGGTTATTAATGCTCCAATCTCTTCAAAAGAATGGTCGTCTAATAAATAGTGTACGCGTTCTCGTGCAGTTAGCTTTTTCTTTTGATGTTGTTTATCTATTCTAGCTTGTCCGCCACCTAAATAGGCTTGAGCCAGTTTATTATTTAAATCTTTTATCTTAGAATCCATAGTTTTTAAATTTTGTCAGTCTTAATAAGGTCCCAGCTGCGCTCGACCTGACAGACATTGTTGTGACTTTTTAACTGTTTACTGCGACTGTTTACTTAATTGGTAAGCGTAGTGTTTTTTGGTCTTCAATGTATTTCTTTACAGCTATTAAAGCGGCAATTTGAGCTTCTTCTTTTTGCTTTTCTTTTAAGGCTTCAGGTGAATAATACTTTTTCACAAAATGTGTGTCGAAATTTCCTGAACGAAATGCTTCATGCTCACAAACAAAACTTCCAAAAGGTAATGTGGTTTGTATCCCTTCAATTTTATAATCCGTTATAGCTTTTATCATGAGTTGAATAGCTTCTTCTCGTGTATTACCATAAGTAATAAGTTTAGATAGCATTGGGTCGTAATATATTGGGATTTCCATGCCTTCCTCAAAACCATTATCTACGCGTATGCCTTTACCTACAGGTAGTTTGTATGTTTCAAGATTACCAACACTTGGTAAAAAATCATTTAAAGGATCTTCTGCATATACACGTAACTCTAACGCATGACCTTTAATTTTTAAGTCACTCTGTTGTATTTGAAGTGTTTCACCACGAGCAACACGAATTTGCAATTCTACTAAGTCTGTTCCTGTAATTAATTCTGTTACTGGATGCTCAACTTGTAGGCGAGTATTCATTTCTAAGAAATAGAAATTTTTATCATCATCTAAGAGAAACTCAACAGTTCCTGCTCCTAAATAGTCGCAAGCTTTTGCAACTTTTATTGCAGCTTGTCCCATTTTTTCTCTTAATTCTTGTGTTAAAACAGTTGAAGGTGCTTCTTCTACAACTTTTTGATGACGACGTTGTATACTACATTCGCGTTCAAATAAATGAATAACGTTACCATGAGCATCTGCCATAACTTGAATTTCGATATGACGAGGAGAGCTTACATATTTTTCAATAAACACAGAGCCATCTCCAAAAGCGGAAGTTGCCTCACTAATAGCGCGATTCATCTGTGATTCTAAATCTTTTTCTTGTTCAACAACACGCATGCCTTTTCCGCCACCACCAGCTGATGCTTTAATTAGTATAGGAAAACCAATGTCTTTTGCTATAGTTTTTGCTTTCTCTACATCAGTAATTGCCTCATCAATACCAGGAACCATAGGAATGTTATAAGCTTTTACTGCGTCTTTAGCAGCTAGCTTACTTCCCATAATTTTGATGGCTTTAGACTTTGGACCAATAAATATAATGGCATTGGCTTCACAAGATTCAGCAAAATCTGCATTTTCACTAAGAAAACCATAACCAGGATGAATTGCATCTACATTTAGGTTTTTTGCTACTTCAATAATTTTATCACCTAATAAATACGATTGGTTAGAAGGCGCTTCTCCTATTAAAACGGCTTCATCTGCATATTTTACATGTGGCGCATGCCTATCTGCTGTAGAATATACTGCAACAGTTTTGATTCCCATTTTTTTTGCAGTTCGCATAACACGAATAGCAATTTCTCCTCTATTTGCAACAAGTACTTTTTTTATATTTTTTTTCGCCATGAATACACGAATATTTTATTAGTTAGATACGTATTATACGCTTATTCAAACTCTATTAATAATTGGTTTTTTTCTACAGCATCACCTTTACTAATGGCAATAGATTTAATAATTCCGTCTCGAGGTGATGCGATTACATTTTCCATTTTCATGGCTTCTAAAATTAAAAGCGAATCATTTTCTTTAACTTCATCTTCAGCTTTCACGTTTATCTCTAAAATTAATCCTGGCATAGGCGCTTTTATATTGTTTACTTTTTTTGAAGCTCCAATTTCAAAACCCATATCTTTTATTAAAACATCTAAATCATTAGTAATGTTTATTTTATATGTGTTGTTATTAACCTTTACTTTATATTTTTTTTTGTTAAAATCGTCTTCAATAATTTCTGTTTTATAAGACGTGTTATGTTGAATAACATGAGATTTGGCATCAGAAATTTTTATGCTATCAAGTTTTGAAACATCATCTTTAGTGATATCAAAATCGAATGTATTATTTACATTCGTTTTAAAAGATTGACTCATTTATGTAGTTTTATTTGAGCGATAAAGATATAATATATCAGGGAATGTTTTTATAAATCTATTTTAAATTTTGAGTTGTTTTGATGCTTTTTAATAGCTTTTCTGGATAATATAATTCCAATAATAAGTGACACAAAAGCACCAATCCAAACACCAGGAATAAACTCAATAAATAAAAAGAAATCATACGCGCCATGAAATAGAGTAGCAAAAAACAACCCTAAGAGGTTAAGTTTTATGCGATTATTAGAGAATTTTGCTTTACCCATAAAATAACCCATAATAATCCCAAAAGTAGCATGTGCAGGCACAGCAGTAAATGCTCTTACTAAAGCAGTTTGCGCGCCGCCATCTAAAACGTACATTATATTTTCGGTTGCGGCAAAACCCATAGATACCATAACGGCATACATAATACCATCGTATGGTTCGTTAAATTCTTTATTTGGTTGCGCATAGTAACGCACCATGATATATTTACTAAATTCTTCTGTTAGACCTACAAGAAAAAAGGCTTTTATAAATTGTTGTAGCACGCTAGTTTTATCATTTAGTGGCAGTACCAAGTCTATAAGTACATAAATTAATGTAGTCACTATAATACTAACAATAGCACCTAATAGAAAGTTTTTAAATAGGAATGATTTTGGTTCTTTCTCATGCTTATCTTTTAGGTAAACATAAACTATGATAATAAAAATTGGAGCAACTGCTAACAAGAGTAATGTCATGCTGAAAATTACTAATTTTTTATGGTCTTAGTGATTTGCTCTAATACAAATTTGTAATAATCTTTATTAGACTCTACAAAATGATTATTTGTAGTGCTATTTTTTAAAAGTGAAATAAACTTTGAAATACTAACTAATTTTAAAGCTTCAACTTCACCTTCTTGTGGTTGAAGCTTACTAATCTCTACGTTTAATTGAGCAATATAAACCTGATGAAATTCATTATCCTGAATTTTACCATTACTATAACTAGTTTCATGAAGAAAGGTTCCAATCTTTTTAAGATTATCAGCATTTAGTTGCAAGCCAATTTCTTCTTTAGTTTCTCTTAAAGCAGCTTCAATGAAAGATTCTCCGGCATCCACATGTCCGGCAACAGATACATCCCATAGTAAAGGATGAATTGCTTTTTTGTGAGAACGTTGTTGTAGTAAAATTTCAGTTTCATTTGTATAAAGCCATAAATGAATGGTATTATGATACCAACCATTTAAGTGGGCTTCAGATTTTAAAGCTGTTTTACCTGTTGGTTTACCATCTATAGTTACTATGTCGATATATTCATCCATAATAAAAAAAACCTCAATGAAGAGGTTTAATTAAATTTTGATTTTACTATTTAAAATACGAAAAGGTTTCACCTTCTTCAATTTTAAGCAATGTTTCATAAATCATTTTAATCACATTTTCAACATCTTCTTTATGAACCATTTCTACTGTTGTATGCATATAGCGAAGCGGTAATGATATTAAAGCTGAAGCAACACCGCCATTGCTATAAGCAAAAGCATCAGTGTCTGTTCCAGTAGCACGAGATAACGCAGAACGCTGAAAAGGTATTTTCTTCTCTTCGGCAGTATCTGTAATTAAATCACGTAGTTTTTGTTGTACTGCTGGTGCATAAGCAACAACAGGACCTTTACCTAACTCTAAATGACCTTCTTTTTTCTTATCAATCATTGGTGTTGTTGTGTCGTGAGTTACGTCTGTAACAATAGCGACGTTAGGTTTTATGGTTTGTGTTATCATTTCGGCACCACGAAGTCCAATCTCTTCTTGTACAGAGTTTGTTACATACAAGCCAAATGGTAAGGTTTTCTTATTTTCTTTAAGTAAACGTGCCACTTCAGCTATCATAAATCCACCCATTCTATTATCTAAAGCACGACATACAAACTTATCTTTATTTAAAATATGAAATTCATCTGGATAGGTAATTACACAACCTACATGGACGCCCATTTTTAAAACTTCAGCTTTATCTTTAGCACCAACATCTATAGTAATGTTATCTGGTTTTGGAGCTTCTTCTTTTGCTCTGTTTCTAGTGTGAATTGCAGGCCAACCAAAGACACCTTTTACAATACCTTTTTTAGTATGAATGTTAACCACTTTACTAGGTGCAATTTGATGGTCGCTTCCTCCATTTCTAATTACATAAATTAATCCGTTATCCGAAATATAATTAACATACCAAGAGATTTCATCGGCATGACCTTCAATAACCACTTTGTATTTTGCATCAGGATTTATAACACCAACAGCAGTTCCGTAAGTATCTGTTATAAATTCATCAACGTAAGGTTTAAGATAATTCATCCAGATTTTTTGACCTTCCCATTCGTATCCTGTTGGTGATGCGTTGTTTAAATAGGCTTCTAAAAAATCAATAGATTTTTTATTTAGTATGCTCTTTTTTGCCATAAGACTTATGTTAGTTTTTTAGCCATTAGATATGGCATTGTATTACTTTTAGTGTATTTTGTAAAAATAATAGGATTTCTTTAGTTATTGCTACATGATAAAAAATATTTTGTAACAAAAGCTATTATTTTTACACCAATCATCAAATAAAATAACTTAAAACAACAAACAATGAAGTTAGTCATCAAAGATTTAACAAAAACCTATAAAAACGGTGTCAAAGCAATTGACAATTTAAACTTAGAAATTGGAACAGGAATGTTTGGTTTATTAGGTCCAAACGGCGCAGGTAAATCCTCTTTGATGAGAACCATAGCGACGCTTCAGAGCCCTGATTCTGGTTCTATTGAGTTTGGTGATATTAATGTAATTGAAGATAAAATGGCATTACGTAAAATTTTAGGATACTTACCACAATCGTTTGGTGTATATCCTAAAATGTCTGCCGAAGCCTTGTTAGATTATTTTGCGACATTAAAAGGTGTAAGTTCAAAATCTGAAAGACAAGCTTTAGTTAGGGAGGTTTTAGAAATCACTAATTTATATGATGTACGTACAAAGCATGTTGCTGGATATTCTGGTGGTATGAAACAACGTTTTGGAATAGCGCAATTACTTCTTAACAATCCAAAATTAATAATAGTTGATGAACCTACTGCAGGCTTAGATCCAGCCGAGCGTCATCGTTTTTTAAATGTATTAAGAGAAGTTGGAACTAATTGTACAGTAATTTTTTCAACACATATTGTTGAAGACGTTAAAGAGTTATGTAATGAAATGGCTATTTTAAATGGAGGACGCATTTTAAAGCATACAACACCAATTGAAGCTGCTGACGAAATTAAAGGACAGATTTGGACTAAGATTATTGAACGCGAAGACTTAGAAACTATGGAGGCAACTTTCAATATTTTGTCTTCAAATTATAATCAAGACAATACATTAAATATTCGTGTGCATGCTTTAGAAAAACCTGCTGATGATTTTGTTTCTACACCACCACAATTAGACGATGTATATTTTATTGCTTTAAAACAAGACGAGCCAGTTTTGGCATAATCTAGTTTTAAATTTAACTCATTAAACAATAAAATTTATGTTTTCTACAATTTTCATACACGAATTAAAATACTGGTTTAAACGACCAGCATTCTATATATACATGGCTATATTTTTTATTATAGCTATGTTTTTTGCAGCTAGTTCTGCAGGAATATTTGATAGTATAACTGTTACTACTGGTTCATCTTCTATAGTTAATTCTCCATCTGGTGTTACTGGTTTGTTTAACGGCATGACCATATTGATATTCTTTTTGTTTCCATCAATTATTGGTGTTTCAGTATATCGGGATTATAAAAGTGAAATGCATACCATTTTGTATTCGTATCCATTTACAAAAGCTAATTATTTATTTGCTAAATTTTTCAGCTCTATACTTATTGTAACACTTATTGTTTTTGTAATAGGTATAGCGATGGTTATTGGGTTTAGGCTTCCTGGTACCAATCCAGATATTGTTACATCATTTGATATCAAATCATATTTTAATGCTTACTTGGTCTATATATTACCAAATATATTATTGTTTGGAGCTATTGTTTTTGCGGTAGTTACGTTTACAAGAAATATTGCTGCTGGCTTTATTACTGTTATTCTATTGCTTTTTGTACAAGGCCTGATGGAGAATTTGCTGTCAGATCCTGATAATAGATATATAGCCGCAATTTTGGATCCTTTTGGAGCCGCTGCATCAAGTTATTACACACGGTATTGGACAGTTGCTGAGCAGAATGAATTGCATTTGCCTATAAAAGGTGTGATTCTTTATAACCGTTTTTTATGGTTAGCCATTGCAGCAGTAGTATTTGGTTTTGTTTATAAATTCTTTACGTTTAGTCAAAACGCAATCTCGTTTAGTTTCAGAAAGCAAAAAGGCGAGCGTACCACAAAAAGTAATTTTGGAGGTATTACAAGAATTAATTTACCAAAAGTAAATTTTGACTATTCATTTTTACAAAACTTAAAAACAACTTGGAAATTATCTAATATTGATTTTAAATACATTATTAAGAGCTGGCCTTTTATAAGTATCATTCTTGTAGGATTAATTATCATATTAATTGCTTTATCAGAAGTAGGAAACCTTTTCGGAACCGATACACTGCCAGTTACATGGAAGATGCTTAATGGAGGAACTGCTTTTACTATAGCTATAAACATTTGTACATTTTTATACGCAGGAATGTTAGTGCATAGAGGTGAAATTGCTAAGATGGATAATCTTGTGGATGTTACTCCAGTACCAAATTGGACATTATTTATGTCTAAGCTAGTTGCACTTATAAAAATGCAAGTAGTACTATTGGCAGTAATCATGTTGTCTGGTATTTTATTTCAGATTTATAAAGGTTATTTTGATTTTGAAATTGGGCATTATTTAAAGGAACTATATGGGCTTAAATTAATTAACTATGTTATTTGGGCGTTGTTAGCACTTTATATTCAGACCCTAATTCGTAATCCGTATTTAGGCTTGTTTGTTATGATTGTACTTTCTATTGGAATTCCATTTTTAAGTTTAGCGGGAATTGAGCAAGCAATTTTTAAATATAATGAAGGACCAGGATTTAGATATTCTGATATGAATGGTTACGGTAACTCATTTTCTAGATACTTTGCATATAAAGTTTACTGGTTATTAGCAGGCTTAGTCATGTTAGTACTTACTGGATTGTTTTGGGTTAGAGGCATACCACATTCTTTTAAAGAACGATTATTTATTGCTAAATCACGTTTTAAAGGCTTAACAATTGTTGCTTTTTCAGTTTTCTTAATTGGTTTTTTAGCTTTAGGTTATAGAATTTATCATGAAAACAATGTTTTAAACGAACGTACATCTTCAAAAGAACGTGAGCTACAAACAGTAGAATGGGAGAAGACCTATAAAAAATATGAAGGAGCTGAGCAACCAAGAATAGTTTCAGTGAAAGCAAATGTTAATATTTTTCCTAAAGCGCGAAACTTTGATGCTAGTGGAACTTATGTTATGGTAAATAAAACTGAAGTTGCTATAGATAGTATCTTTTTAAATCATAATGATTACCCTAGCACTTTTGATTTTAACAAAGAAAACACGTTAGTGTCTGAAGACACGATTTATAATTTTGATATTTATCAGTTAAAGCAAGCCTTACAACCTGGAGATAGCTTGGAGTTAAGCTTTACAGTTAAAAATAAACCAAACACATGGTTGCGTAGAAATTCTCCAGTAAGAGCAAACGGAACATTTTTAAATAATTTCCAGATGTTTCCAAATTTAGGTTATAATGGTGGCGAGCTTACAGATAACAAAACGCGAGAGAAGTACGATTTACCTCCAAACGAATTAAAACCACATCCATCAGATTCTACAGCTTTGGGTAATACTTACATAGCTAAAGATGCCGATTGGATAGACTTTGAAGCCACAGTAAGTACATCTGATGACCAAATAGCAATAGCACCTGGTTACTTACAGAAAGAATGGACAGAAGATGGGAGACGCTATTTTCATTATAAAATGGACAGTAAAATACTTAATTTCTATGCATTTAATTCGGCTAGGTATGAAGTTAAAAAGGATAAATGGAATGATGTTAATTTAGAAATTTATTACCATAAAGGACATGAGTATAATTTAGATAGAATGATGGCTGGTTTAAAAGCGTCTTTAGAGTATAATTCTAAAAACTTTAGCCCATATCAACACAGACAAGCGCGTATTATTGAGTTCCCAAGAACAGGAGGAAGTTTTGCACAATCATTCCCTAATACTATTCCGTTTTCAGAAGGTGTAGGTTTTATTGCAGATGTAGATGATACAGAAAAAGGTGGTGTTGATTACCCGTTTGCTATTACGGTGCATGAAGTTGCGCATCAATGGTGGGCACATCAAGTTATTGGAGCAGATGTTTTAGGTGCAACAATGTTATCAGAAAGTTTATCAGAATATGTATCCCTTAAAGTGTTAGAGCATCAACAAGGTAAAGACAAGATGCGTAAGTTTTTAAAGAAAGCTTTAGATGATTATTTAACGCAAAGAACTTTTGAAAGTAAACGTGAAAAGCCATTAATGTACAATGATGGTCAAGGTTATATACGTTATCAAAAAGGGTCACTAGTATTTTATGCATTGAGTGATTATATTGGAGAAGATGTTTTAAATAATGCTTTAAAAACGTATGTAGAGAAAGTGAAATTTCAAGAAGCACCTTATACAACGTCTATAGATATGGTTAATCATATTAAAGCTGTTACACCAGATTCATTACAGTATGTTATTGATGATATGTTTGAAACCATAACACTTTACAAAAATAGAATTGTAGATGTTAAATCAACAGAGTTAGATAATGGTAAATATCAAGTAGATATTGAGTTTAATGTAAGTAAATATAGAAATGATGAGAAAGGAAAACGTTATTATGGCGAAAAAGAAGGAGACACGTTAACGTATCAAACAGAAAAGATGAAAAGACCAGAGCTATCTGTGAAACTAGCAGATTATGTTGATATAGGGATTTTTGGAGAAGAAGATAATGATGGTGAGAAGAAAGAAATAGAATTGTATTTAAAAAAGCATAAGATTACTGAAATCAATAATAAAGTTTCGATAATAGTTGACGAAAAACCTGTTGAGGTTGGTGTTGACCCTTATAATAAGCTCATAGATACAAACTCAGACGATAATAGACGACGTTTCTAAAGCTCAATAGAATTTTAAAAAACTCATAAGCAAAATAGTTTATGAGTTTTTTTATGACTTAAATATAATATTAATAAGAAATTAAGGTTTAGCACTAAGTAAATTATTAATTTTACTCCGACTGATTTTAATTTAAAAATACGTCGTCATGAACCTATTTATTAGTGAAGATTTATTATAAAATATATTTTTAATTAGGCTTAAACACTGCTTTGGAACGGTTTTAGTTTCAAAATATTAATATGAAAAAGATTACCTATTTATTTTTGTTTCTGCCATTGTTAATGCTAGGCCAAAAAGAGCCTATCGTTAAAGACTCAACAGAAGTCGAATACTATTACATTGAAGGTGATTCAATACCCAAAACAGTTATCGATTTAGATGAGGTTTTGGTGCTTCATAAGTTAAAGTTTGACAATCGTGATGATAGAGTTAGATATTTAATATTAAAACGAAAAACATTAAAAGTATACCCATATGCAAGATTAGCAGCAGAGCGTTTAACGACTTTAACAGAGCGTTTAGAAACGCTAGAAAAAAAGCGAGATAAAAAACGTTATGCAAAACGGATACAGAAGTATATTGAAGACGAGTTTTCTGCAGAATTAAAAAAGTTAACACGAACCGAAGGTCAAATATTAGTAAAACTGATTCATCGTCAAACAGGAAAAACGACCTTTAATCTTATTAAAGAATTGCGTAATGGCTGGCGCGCATTTTGGTTTAATAGTACAGCAAAATTATTTGATATTTCTTTAAAAAGAGAATTTAATCCTATTGATGTAAAAGAAGATTTTTTAATTGAAGATATTCTAGAACGTGCTTTTCAAAACGGAAAACTAACAAGGCAAAAACCAGCTATAGATTTCGATTTTTATGATCTTACAGATAAATGGCTTAAACCAAAACCAAAAGCAAAAAACTAATGAGAGTCCAATCTAATTTTGAAGAGCAGCTAAATGCTTGGAGTCATGGTATTGGAGCAATATTGGGCATAGCTGGACTTGTACTGCTAATTGTGTATAGTACTAGTGATACACCATTTAGCTTATTTAGTGTAATAGTTTATGGCATTTCAATCATTGTTCTTTTTGCGGCATCTACATGTTATCATGCTGTAAAAGGTGAAAAGCGTAAGCATTACTTTAGAATTTTAGACCACATAAGCATATATCTTCTTATTGCCGGAACATATACACCAGTATTATTAATTACTTTACCAGATAGTTTAGGATGGACGCTCTTTTGGACAGTTTGGGGAATTGCTGCTTTTGGTGTTATTTTAAAATTGTTTTTTACAGGTAAGTTTGAACTGTTTTCGACATTACTATATTTAGTTATGGGATGGTTAATTGTTTTTGATTTTTCTACGCTTGCAGATAGAATGGATACTAATGGCTTGTTGCTTCTCTTTGCTGGAGGTTTGTTCTATACAGTTGGCATTGTGTTTTATGTGATTGAAAAAATCCCGTATAATCATGTTATATGGCATTTATTTGTGCTTGGTGGCGCTATTTGTCATTTCTTTATGATTTTCTTTTATGTGATTTAATCAGTGTAAAAATTGTTATTTTTGAATTATGACTGAACTCATTCTAGCTAAAAACGAATCAGATTTTAAAACAATCGCGAAACTAGCACATACGATTTGGCATCATCATTACGAACCAATAATTGGTATTAATCAAGTTGAGTATATGCTTGATAAATTTCAATCTATTGAAGCTATTAAAAGTCAAATTAATGACGGTTATGAATATTATCTAGTAAACTATAATAGCACTTCTGTTGGCTATATAAGTATCAAAAAAGATGATGACGCACTCTTTTTAAGTAAAATATATGTGCTTTCAGATTATAGAGGAAAAAAGATTGGTAAAACGGCTATGCAGTTTATTTCTGATAGGGCAAAAAACTTAAACTGTAATACAATAAGGCTTACCGTAAATAAGTATAATACCAATTCTATAAAAGCCTATGAACGCTTAGGCTTTAAAACTATTGAAGCGCTTGTTATAGATATAGGTAACGGTTATATTATGGATGATTATAAAATGGAAAAGACTATTGGTTAATCTTTAATTATATCTTTATACTCTTCAAAAAAAGCTTCAAATTTATCCATAGTTTCATTGAAGAATTCCATAACATCACGCCAAGAGTTTTTGTTGTGAATAGACACCTTTTGTTCTAGAGGCACATATATTCTAGAAATTTCTTTTCCGTTGTCTAAAAAGTGTTCTTCATCAAAAATAGCTTCAGGTAGGTAGTCATCTAGTAAAATAGATTTAAGGGATTGTAGTTTTTCCCAATAGGTAATTCGATTTTCCAAATCGTCTTCTAAATCAAGAGCAACCAAAGCTTTTTTTGTGTCAAAGTAAAATTTAAAGCTAAAACCTTTTATTTTAGTATCATACAATACCCACTTTCTCGGAAAAGATTTTCCGAAGCTAATCCAAAAGTTTTGACGTAATAATCGTGATTCTTCTTTACTAAACATGTTTTTTGTCATTCTGCGCTACGACGCAGAATCTATTTTAATTAAACCAATCAAATGATAAATCATTCCAGTTTTTATTATTTTTCTCAATTAAATCAATTTTCCATTGTCGATTCCAATTCTTTAACTGCTTCTCTCTTTTAATAGCATCATTTACAAATTGAAACTGCTCGAAATAAATTAATTTGTGCAAGCCGTATTTTTTAGTAAAACCATCTACTAAGTTATTTTTATGTTCAAACATTCGTCTTTCTAAATTATTTGTCATTCCAATATAAAGTGTGCCATTTTTCTTATTAGAAAGTATGTAAACATAAAATTGATAATCTTTCATTTTTTATAGATTCCGCATCAAGCGCGGAATGACAATATTAATTCATTATATCATATAAGCAATTGCAACACCAAGTATAATAGCTGCAAATTTTGACAAGTTAAATTTATGGCCTTCGCCACTTTCAAATAAAATGGTTGTAGAAATATGAAAAAAGATACCAATTACAATAGCATTTATATAATGTGCATAATTTGCTACAACTTCTGATGTGTTTGAAATTAGTGTACCAAGAGGCGTCATTGCAGCAAAAACTAATAAGAATATAGCGATTTGTAGTTTGCTGTAATTTGACTGAAACAAAAACAATGTTATTAACGTAGCAATAGGTATTTTATGTATTAACACACCATATACCATATCGTTATGTTCGTGTATGGCAAAACCTTCTAGAAAACTATGAATACATAGACTAATAAATAATAGCCAAGGGAAAGCTGTTTCATCTTTGTGAATATGTACGTGACCATGTTCTGCACCTTTTGAGAATAATTCTAAAATGATTTGAAGTAATATACCAGACATTATAAAAAGCCCAGTGAGTTTAGCATCTAAATGATTGTATACTTCTGGTAATAATTCAAAAAGTGTTAAGGCTAATAAAAATGCACCACTAAAAGAGAGTAGAAGTTTTGTACTTATAGATTTTTGCTTAGTGATTCGCGCTATAATTATACCAAATATAACAGCGTAAAAAGGAAACAAATAGTTATTCATATAAATATTCTCTAATAGAATAATACAAGCCGATTACCGACTTATTTAAAAATTAGTATTAAGCGTTCTGATGTTTTAGCATCAAATCTATTTAATTTATAATCTCCAAAAACATCTAATAAATGTACATCAGCCTTTTTAAAAAGCGCTTCAAAATCAGCTAAAGTAAACGCTTTTACACGTTCTTGAAAGTTGTATGTGTTTTCATTTGTGGTAAATGAAATGTCTTTTACAATGTAGCCGTTTTCTAGTTTGCGTTTATTGTTAAAAGCAATACCTTCAACTGTTTTTGTGTTTTCAGGGACTAGGTTGTTAATCACATATTCGCTATTCATAAAATCAATTACACCAAACCCAAACTCGTTTAGATTTTCTTTTATAGCTTTTATGGTTTTTAGGTTGTCATCTTCATTTTCAAAATAGCCAAAACTTGTAAAGAGATTAAACACAGCATCAAATGTCTTACTATATGGTTTACACATATCATGAACATTAAAATGCAAAGTTTCATTTTCAAACTGTTTTGCATAAGCAATACTGTTTTCAGATAAATCTACACCTGTAACATCATAGCCTAAAGAGTTTAAATATACAGAGTGACGACCTTTGCCACATGCTAGATCTAAAATCTCACCATGTTCTGGTATGTTTAAATAATTTGTAAGGTTATCCATAAACAATTGCGCCTCGTCGTAATTACGGTCTTTGTATAAAATGTGGTAAAAAGGTGTGTCAAACCAAGAGGCAAACCATTGTTGCGTGTCTTTTGTCATAGATAAATGTGTATCACTGCAAAAATAAAGTATTTTTGCAATCTATTAGTCGTACAGCATGGAGAATAATTTTAAAATGGTAGCCAAAACTTTATATGGTTTTGAAGATTTATTAGAAAGAGAACTTATACAGCTTGGTGCCATGGAAGTAAAAAAAGGCATTAGAAATGTAAGTTTTGTTGGTGATAAAGGGTTTATGTATAAAGCTAATCTAGCTTTAAGAACTGCAATTAAAATCTTAAAACCCATAAAAACATTTAGAGTTACAAGCGAGGAGGATTTATATAATCAAGTGTATAAAATGTCTTGGGATAAGCACCTTAAATCATCAGGAACGTTAGCTATTGATGCAACTGTACACTCTAAGTTGTTTACGCATTCTAAGTATACTGCTCTAAAAACCAAAGATGCCATTGTAGATAAGTTTAGAGAAACCACTGGAGAAAGACCTAATGTAGATTTGCGTTTTCCGGACTTAAAAATTAATGTGCATATCGATAGGCAAGTGTGTACAATCTCATTAGATACCTCTGGAGAATCTCTACATAGAAGAGGTTATAAAACAGCAACCAATATTGCACCTATAAATGAAGTGTTAGCTGCTGGGTTAGTAATGCTTTCTGGTTGGGATGGACAAAGTGATTTTATGGATCCAATGTGTGGTAGTGGCACTATTTTAGCTGAAGCTGCAATGATAGCATGTAACATTCCTCCAAATTTAATGCGTAAGGAGTTTGCCTTTGAGCGTTGGCAAGATTGGGATGTAGATTTATTTGAGAAAATTGAAGAATCTTTATTAAGTAAAACTCGAGATTTTCATCATAAAATGATTGGTTATGATAAGTCGCCTAGTGCTGTGGCTAAAGCCAAAGATAATCTTAAAAATGCACATTTAGATGAGTTTGTTACAATTAAACATGAAGACTTTTTTAAGACTCAAAAATCTGGAGAAGAAAAACTGCATATACTATTTAATCCACCTTATGGAGAGCGTTTAGATATTGAGATGGAAAGTTTCTATAAAAATATTGGAGATACGCTTAAACAAGGTTATCCAGGAACCGATGCTTGGTTTATTACTTCTAATCTTGAAGCTATAAAACATGTTGGTTTGCGACCTTCAAGAAAAATACATTTAGTCAATGCGAAGCTTGAAGCACGCTTGGTAAAGTATGTAATGTATGAAGGTAGTAAAAAAGGAAAGTATATGAGTTAATACTTTTCTTTTAAAGTATTGGTGTGATGTTCTACATGATGCGCAGTCCACATCATTAACTCTCGTATTGGCATTTTGCCCATTAAAGGATGTGGGAGAATATAATCGTTTAGCGCTTCATCTTTCCATCGTAAAGTTTTTGCTTGTAGCTTTTTATTTTCTACTTGAAGTCGAGTTAAAATATAAGCTTTGTCTTTAAGCTTAGGAATTTTCATATTCTGTGAGCCTTTGTATGTCTTGCCTTGAGCTTCTACTAAACGCTCTTGATAGCGATTAACTATAGCATCATAATTACGTAAGTCTCTATTTGATTTTCCGAATTTATAACGCAACATAAACTTAGGCATACTTAAGGCATCATTGAGAGGCTTTATACTTTGTAGTAGATGTAGTACGTGTTGGCCAGTTGTCCACTTACCATTTGGTCCAGTTTCCCATTTGTCTTCATCGTGATTTTCGAGCCAATTAATTAAATCTTGATGCTTGTCTTCTAATAAATTTACAATGGTATCCTTATCCATAGTCTTTAGTTTCTACGGAAAAAGATAAGAAATAAATATGGATTTTAAAATAAAGTAGTGAAGTCTATTACTCTTCGGTAACTATTACTTTGTCTTTTTTGAAAATAGGAATTAAATAAGAGACGTTATAACCAAAACCAATACCAAAACGACCGCTATCAAAAGTTTTATTAAAACCAGGTACGTACAGGTTTTCATAATTTGAAGGTTGGTCTTCACTAACCATTCCTTTTAATTGAACATTTAATCCAACAAATAGATTGTTTATAACCTCAGCTTTAATGCCTATCATTATTTCTGCCCAAATTGCAGTTAATCCTTTGGTCTCTAAATTTGGAGAAGATGAAAATTGATCTTGCCAATATTGGTCAGTATTATAAACTGTAAAATTGTCTAAAGTTTGACTAAAACTACTTACACCTAAACGAAAACCAGCATAAATCATGTTTTCCATATCTAGCCAGTTTTTATACATGTTATAATCAATACCAGCTTTAAAATAACTGCCTTTGGCTGTAATGGTTAAATAGTCATTTGAAGTTGTTTTTTTTTCGTTTCCTAATTCTCCTGCAAGAAATATCTTTTTTGTTAGTCTGTAATCCCCATTAATTTCAAAACCAGTGTAATCATCATCAAGAAAACTTTTTACTAGTTTACCAACATCTGCACCAAGGCGTAAACCATATTTTTGTTTTACTACTAGAGAATCTGTTTTTGTTTCTTCTTCTTGTGAAAATGATGTTAAAGACACTAACATCAAACTCATTATGCTAATGAAAGATATTAATGTGTGCTTCATTTTCGTTTTCTATTGTTGTGTTAATAATTGTTATGCTTGATATCCAATTGTTGGTGTCTACTTCGCTTATAAGAGATGTGCTTTCAAAAATGCTTTTATAACCACAAGCTCTTGATACATACTCAAATTTTGGTGTTGTAGTAATTTCAATAATATCTATATTAGAGTTTGTGCTAGTGTCTTCATCTAATCTTAAATCTGTATCTTTTTCTAGTATAAACTTACTAACAACAGGAACGCCTTCATCTTGAAAACGTAATGGTAAAACTATTGAATCTGAATCTGTATTAAATATAATGTCTTCACGCTCAGTGCCATCATCATTTATGCCTCTAACAGAAAGACGTCTTACATTTTTTGTTTCATCTGGATTACTATTATCATAAAATCTAATAATAAGATGTGGTGTAGTGGCTGTAGTTTCGGCACAAATATCATCGCGCTCGCAACCAATACTTATAAGTGCTAAAGCAAAAGTTGAAATAAAGATTAGTATAAGTGAAATTCTTTTCATCTGGTAATATGTTTATGCGTTTATTTGTTTAACTGATAACTACGTAACGCATTTAACATGTTTGTTTTTTTTTCAATTTTAGTTCTTGCTAATATATTTTCATTTTACGAATAAACGATTAATCAAATAAACGATTTTACTTTTTCTCTAAAAGTACAACAGTTTCTATATGCGCTGTATGAGGAAATTGATCAACTAAACTTAATTTTTTAATGTCATAGCCAGCAAGCATAAATTGTTCTATATCTCTTGCTTGCGTAGCTGGATTGCAAGATACATAAACCAAACGTTCTGCATTTAGGTTTATTATTTTTTTAAGTGTTTTAGGTGTAATTCCTGCACGTGCTGGATCTAAAATAATAGTTCTAATTTTATTTTGATACTGAGGATGCTCACTTAAAAACTTGCCAACATCTGCAGCATAAAATTCTAGGCCTTCAATATTGTTACGTTTAGCATTTTTCTTTGCGTCTTCTATTGCCGAAGCTACTATATCTACACCAACAATTTTTGTGTTATTAGCTTTAGATGCTATAATTTGGCCAATGGTTCCTGTGCCACAAAATAAATCTAAAACTACAGTATTGTTAATAGCATCTTTGTCTTCTAAAGCATAATCAACAACTTTTGTGTATAGTTTTTCTGCTGATTTAGGATTGGTTTGAAAGAAGCTTTTCATACTAATTTCAAAATTTAAGCCTAATAATTCTTCAACAATTTTATCCTTTCCGTAAGCGAGTTTAATACTTCCAGAAGTAGCAATAGTTCTATCTCCAACTTCATCGTTTATGGTATGTAATAAACCAGCAAGTCTATCGCCAAATAAAGACACTAATAATTCTGAAAATTTATTTAAATCAAACTTTGGTAAATCATAAGATGTTGTTACCAAATTAAATAATAACTCATCGGTTTTATATGATTTTCTAACTACTAGATATCTAAAAAAACCTTCTTTTTTTGGACCATGCCAAGGCGCTAAACCTGTCTCAATGCAATACGCTCTAATAGTTTTTAAGCTATCTTCAACCTGCTTGTCAAATAACCCTGAATCTTTTTCGAGATTATCTCCCATCCACCAAACTCCACGACGTTTAAAACCTAAAGTAAATTCGTCTATATCTGTTTTGTTTTTTCTGTCATAACCAATTGCAGAAAAACCATATTCCATTTTATTTCTGTAATGAAATACATTTGGAGACGTAATAAATTCATCAAATAAATCTTCAACATTTTCTACTTTACCTATACGTTTAAATAATGACAGTGTGCTTTCTTTCTTGTATTTGTGTTGTATATCTATTGGTAACTGTATATATGGCGCGCCAGGGATATCTTGAAAAGGCACTTCTATTTCATCATCAGAAGCTTTTAAAACATCAATAAGTTTACACTCAGCATATTTTTTGCTAGACTTTTTTACTTGTGCTTTTACCAGCTGACCAGGAAGTGTGTTTGGAACAAACACCACAAACTCACCATGTTCATTTCTTATACGAGCTATTCCTTTTCCACCAAAGGCATAATCTTCTATTACTAACTCTAATGTTTCTCCGCGTTTTACAAATTTATTGCGTTCTCTTCTTGGCATTTGTTGCTTTAATTTTAGTCGAAAAAAAATTCCTCGATGCTTTGCATTGAGGTTTCCGTTTAAATTGTCATTCCTGCGTGTCGCATTAATCTTGTCAAAATGAAAGCAGGAATCTAATAAAGGTTTTTTAAACCTTTATTGTGCAAAATTAGGAAAAGATATTGTTTGAAGTAGCTTAAAGATGAACATTAGTTATTATTTTTAAAATAAAATGAACCTTTCTAGAAATTTCACGTCTTAATAGTAGAAATGAAAGTTATAAACGTCCATAAACGAATCATTAATCAACCAAAAGCTCAAGTTGTAGAATTGTTAAAAACTCTGGCAACAAAAGACGATAAGATTTGGCCTCGAGAATATTGGCCAGCTATGCAATTTAAAAACGGACTGGCTATTGGCTCAAAAGGAGGACATGGTATTATTCGCTATTCTGTTGAAACCAAAGAAAAGGACTTTGTAAAGTTTAAATTTTCTAAACCAAAAGGTTTTGTGGGTTGTCATCAGTTTGAAATAAAAGCATTAATCCAGAATAAAACGGAGATAACCCATACAATAAATATGAATGCAATAGGTTTTGATGTCTTAAAATGGGTTTTTGTTATTCGTTGGCTTCATGACGCTTTAGCAGAAGACGCTCTAGACAAAGCTGAAAATTATTTTTCAGGTGGTAATAAACGAACACAATGGAGTATTTGGGTAAGATTATGGAGATTCATTTTTAAGACTTTTAGATAGTGTTGAAGACAAACAAATCTATAGATGCTAATTTGGTGAAGCAATTTCAATCTGGAAATGCAAATGCACTCAATCAATTAGTTAAACGTTGGCATAAACAATTTTGTGAAAAGGCTTATTGGATTGTTAAAGATGCTGATCAATCTAAAGATATAGCTCAAGAGACTTGGAAAACAATTATAACTAAAATTCAAGATTTAAAAGAGCCTAATAAATTTAGTAGTTGGGCTTTGCAAATTGTGTATTCAAAATCTTTAGATGTAATTAGAGCTTCTAGTAAAAAACGAATTAAGTTAGAAGCATTTGCAAGAGAGCGACCAGAAGATATTTATGAGGATAATGATAATAGTCAATTAAAAAACGAGCTTTTAAAATCAATAAAAAAACTACCAATAAATCAACAGCAAGTTATTAAGTTGTTTTATGTAGCAGACTATTCCTTAAAAGAAATAAGTGAATTATTAGATGTCTCAATTGGAACGGTAAAATCAAGATTGTTTCATGCACGAGAAAAATTAAAAACAATATTAAAGAAAGAGTAGTAATCAGATTTCCGTTTTCACGGAAACTATAAAATAAATTTTAAGATGAAAACTAATATGGAAGAGATAGACCAGTTAATTAAAGATACATTAACACAAGAAGAAGCTAAATTTTATGATGATTTAGACGAGCAAAATGCTTTTGAGATGATTATTGGGTTATTTAAAGGAAAGAATAAATGGATTATGTATATGATGAATTTTATGACATTAGTATTCTTTGTACTGTTTATTTATTGTGTCGTTCAATTTTTTGATGCAGAAACAACCAAAGAATTATTAAAATGGGGAATAGGTAGTTTAGTGTTTTTATTTGGTGTAAGCATGCTAAAAATATTTGCTTGGATGCAAATGGATAAGAATGCTATACTGCGAGAAATGAAACGTTTAGAGCTACAGGTGTCTTCATTATCTGGAAAATTATCTGAATAACATTTTAGCAAACAAGTTATATTTAGTAATTTGCAAACTTCTAGGGATGATTTCTTTCCCACGCTGAATTTTCAGAACTCTGAAAGGATAAAGGTAGATAAGGAATGGATGTATATTCATTATTTAAAAACTTATTAAAATGGCTGTATTAGACCAATTAACTTCGCAACAAGCGATCGATTTAGAAAACAAGTATGGTGCTCACAATTACCATCCGTTACCAGTAGTATTGAGTAGAGGAGAAGGTGTGTATGTATGGGATGTAGAAGGAAAAAAGTATTATGATTTTCTTTCTGCCTATTCTGCAGTAAACCAAGGGCACTGTCATCCAAAAATTGTTGGAGCAATGACTAACCAAGCTCAAAATTTAACTTTGACTTCAAGGGCATTTTATAATGATATGCTTGGAAAGTATGAGAAATTTGCTTCAGAGTATTTTGGTTTTGATAAACTGTTACCAATGAATACAGGAGCAGAAGCTGTAGAAACTGCTTTAAAACTTTGTAGAAAATGGGCTTACGAAGTAAAAGGTATAAATGAAAACGAAGCTGAAATAATTGTGTGTGAAAACAATTTTCACGGACGAACAACAACAATAATTTCATTCTCAAATGATCCGGTAGCTCGTAAGAATTTTGGACCATATACTGATGGATTTATTAAAATAGAATATGATAACCTTGTAGCTTTAGAAGGAGCTTTAAAAGGTAATCCTAATGTAGCAGGTTTTTTAGTAGAACCAATTCAAGGTGAAGCTGGTGTTTATGTACCAAGTGAAGGTTATTTAGCAAAAGCAAAAGCTTTATGTGAAGCTCATAATGTATTATTTATTGCAGATGAAGTGCAAACAGGTATTGCTAGAACAGGGCAATTGTTAGCTGTAAATCATGAAAATGTAAAACCAGATGTTTTAATTCTTGGTAAAGCTTTATCTGGTGGAGCATATCCTGTATCTGCAGTTATGGCAAATGATAATGTTATGAATGTTATAAAACCTGGAAATCACGGATCTACTTTTGGTGGGAATCCAGTTGCTGCTGCTGTGGCTATTGCAGCTTTAGAAGTAGTACAAGATGAAGCTTTAGCTGAAAATGCAGAAAGATTAGGTAGGTTGTTTAGAAGTGAATTAAACAAGTTTATAGAAACTAGTAGTATTGCAACACTAGTAAGAGGTAAAGGCTTGTTAAATGCTGTTGTCATCAATGATAATGAAGATAGTGATACAGCTTGGAATATTTGTATGGCTTTACGTGATAATGGTTTATTAGCTAAGCCAACACATGGTAATATTATTCGTTTTGCGCCACCTTTGGTAATGAATGAAGAGCAATTATTAGATTGTGTTTCAATAATTACAAAAACACTTAAGCAGTTTGAAGCTTAATTAAGATTATATATTTAAAACAAAAAAGCGACCAATGGTTACTGAGCTTGTCGAAGTATGGTCGCTTTTTTTATGGTGCCAATTCTGTAAACGGATGTAGTTTAATGTTTCTAAGTACCCAAAAAAGAATGACTAAAACCAGTATGATTTTAGTTGTTATTGGTAGATGTAATATATTGTTGAAAGATTTATTGTAAATAGAGTTAATAGCAAATAACAGCACTTGGTATCCTAATACTAAAAATAATAAAAGGAGTAAGTAATTATGGCGGATTCCTGTAACTATATTTCCGTTTATAATTTGATGTGCTGCCCTTTGACTACCGCATCCTGGACAAAAAATCCCAGTCATAGAATAAAATGGACACTTTGGAAAAAAATCATAGTCAGATGGATTCCAAAAAAAATATAGTGATAATACGCCTAAGAGTATTATCACTATGCCTAATATGATTAAAGTTTTTGTTTTAGTAAGCATTGCCACTAGCAAGGGCTCCAAACATTGCTACTCCAAAAATTAATATGTATAAAACCCATCCTAAAACGGCAATACCTATTGATACTAATCCCCAAGTTTTTGCGTTTTTTGATGCTTTTGTTGCTTCATTATAGTTTCCATCTTCATATAGACTGTTTACTTTAGTTGCATAAATAATGCTTACGATTCCTGTTGGGAGACAGCATAAAATTGTACTAATTATTGAAAGTGCTAAATAGCTATTTGGTCTTTGTGGTTTAGTTTCCATTTTTTTTAAAGGTTAGTGGTTAAATTTAATAAAAAAAGCAACCATACTTCGACAAGCTCAGTAACCATTGGTCGCTTTTTATATGTTGTTAGTTTAATTAACGGTTTTGCATTTCTTGTGCGCGCTCCATCATTAATTCTGGGTCACTTAAAGCATCCCAACCAATCTGCGATATAAAATATAAGATATAACATAAAAACAACACGTTTAAGATTAAGCCAATTAGTGCTAAAATTTTACCAGTTTTTACGTTTTGATAACCAGTGTATTCTTCAGGGTTAGTTAAATATACTTTTTTAGCTTTTCCAGCAAGTATTAGAGCTACTATAGATAATGGAATACCAATAACTCCATAACACCAACAAAGTACTATTGAGATGATTCCGAAAACTAAAATAAGTGTTGAATTTGGTAACTGTTGTTTCATTTGTTGTTAGTTTAAAATTGGTTAAATAATTTTTAAAATAAAATTGCCAAGTATTAAGATGGCGTTAATTATTGCCAAAGTAATAATTATTTTGTTAGCGTATTTAAAATTCTTAAAGTAATTTATAAAAATAAAGCCTACTAATAGTATCAACGTGTAAATTGCTGGATACATATAAAATGCAGCTACAAAATCTCCTTGAAGCACTAAAGTTAAAGAGCGTTGCATGCCACAACCCATACAGTCAATACCAAAAAGTTTTTTGTTTAAGCAAGGTAGCATGTATTCTTCTGGTGAAGACATAAGTGAGATTTAAATTCTGCCAAAGTTAATAAAATATAGTATTATAAAACGAAACAGATTTGCTAAAGAGTTACGATAAAGTTGTAAATTCGATGGCTGATAATTTTACAAAACAATATGTCAAGAATTATTAATTTTATTTTAATTGCCGTTGGAGGTTTAATAGCGCTTTATGCTCAAGCAGATGAAAATCAAAATCAATATATTTTAATAGCAGGTATAGTTATACTTATGATGGGGATTTATAGAACTTCAAGAAACATACCTAGTAAAGTAAATCGAGAAGAAACCAATAGTGAAGAAGAAGCGTGATGAAATTTAGTATTGGAGATAAGGTTTCGGCTTTAGATGAAGATGTTTCAGGTATTATCATTGCTATTACTGATGCGTATATTTTAGTTGAAACCACAGATGGTTTTGAAATGCAATTCTCATCAAATGAATTGATTAAAGAAAATACTGATGTATTGAAATCTAAAGTTTTTTCTGAACAATCTTTGGCTTCAGTTATTTCTGAAAAGGAACAACAAAAAAGGCGTAAAGTACCAAGAGTAAAACCTAAAGAGCGAAATCAACCAACTTTAGAAGTTGATTTACATATTCATCATCTAACTAAGTCTACTAAGCGCATGAGTAATCATGATATGCTTACGTTACAACTTGAAACAGCTGAGCGACAACTAAATTTTGCTATACATAAGCGCATACAAAAAGTAGTGTTTATTCATGGAGTTGGTGAAGGCGTTTTAAAACTAGAGTTAGAATACCTTTTTGGACGTTACAATAATGTAAAATTTTATGATGCCGATTACCAAAAATATGGTTTAGGTGCAACAGAAGTTTATATTTACCAGAATGTTACTAATTAATCTGTTAAATTAATTGTTTTAGTATATGTGCCAAGACTAAGAAGGTCTCTGCTAAAAATACCTAAATCTACATCTTGTATTTCTACAGATACGGTTACAGTTCTAACATAGTCATTTACATTAAGAGTAGTGTCTTCATATTCAAATGAAGCGGTATTATCTAAATACCTAGCAGTGTTTTGTATTCCAAATTCTTCATCGAAATCATCAGTTAGAATACCATTTCCGTTTTCGTCTTCTAAACGGCTATCTATTCCATCACCATCATCATCTGCATCTAAATAATTTGGCAGCCCATCATTATCGGTATCCTTTGGATTTGTAAATGGGTTATTGTCTCCATCTTCATTATCGTCTTCATTCTTTGTAAGTACATTATCATTGTCATCATCTGCATCTATATAATTAAAAATGCCATCTCCGTCAAAGTCTGACGGATTTGTTAGATAATTATTATCACCATCTAAGTTTTCATCTTCATCAGCACTAGGTATACCATCATTATCATCATCTATAAAGGTAGATAAAAATTCTACTGTTGCTCCTGAAGCAGCAGGATAATCATTTATTATATTAACTCCAGAGCCTGGAATTAATGCACATAATAAATTTTGTGGATTTCCATTGTAGGTTCTGTAATTAAATTTGACATTACTACCATCTATTGTGAGTGTTTCTTGATAATTGTTTTCTGAAGGATTAAATATTAAATCAGTACTGTTGTTATTTGGAAACAATAAACTCATTGATTCATATGGAGTGCTTTTTATTTTATATAATAAATAGCTTTGAGTGATTTCATCACAAAAGGTTAGTGTATCCTCAAAAGCTAATTCAACTTCAATAACATCACCATCATCACATGATGTAGCTAAAAATATAAAACTTAGTATATAGAGTAACTTTCGCATTTCAATTCAATTTTAAAACAAAAATAAACGATTTGTTAGTTTATAACGAAGCATCTTTAAAATAATTTTGTTTGTATTATAAATGCCATTTTTTTATTACATCTTTGCAATATTATTTACAATTTATGAAGCAAGTATATTTTGATAATGCAGCTACAACGCAAATGCGTAACGAAGTTGTTGAGTGCATGACTAAAGTTATGATTAATAATTTTGGAAATGCATCATCTTCACATAGTTACGGAAGGTCATCTAAATCTATAATAGAAACATCTAGAAAGGCTATTGCTTCCTATTTTAATGTATCTGCTTCAGAAATTGTATTTACTTCTGGAGGTACTGAAGCTGATAATTTAGTGCTTAGAAGTGCTGTAAGGGATCTAGGTGTTAATGAAATTATTACTTCAAAAATTGAGCATCATGCTATTTTGCATACTATAGACCAGCTTGTATCTGAGTATGGTATTTTGGTTAAATATGTAGATGTAAAATCTAATGGGCATATTGATTATTCACATTTAGAAACTTTATTTGATACTTCTAAAAAACAATTGGTGAGCTTAATGCACATTAATAATGAAATTGGTAGTAAACTCGATATAAAACGTGTTGCAGATTTATGTAATGCAAATCAGGTTTTGTTTCATAGTGATACAGTGCAATCGGTTGGTCATTATAAATTAGATTTGCAAGATATTCCAATAGATTTTTTAGCAGCTAGCGCTCATAAGTTTCATGGTCCAAAAGGTGTAGGTTTTGCATTTATAAGAAAGAATTCTGGAATAAAGGGTTCAATTTATGGAGGAGAACAGGAGCGAGGTTATAGAGCAGGAACAGAATCTATACATAATATTGTTGGCTTAGAAGAAGCTTTAAGGCTATCATACAAAAACTTAGTAAGGGAAAGCGATTATATATTAACTATAAAAAACTACTTCATTGAGCGTTTAGTTAAAGCTTTTCCTAATGTTACCTTTAATGGAAGCTCAGCAATAGAAGATGAAAGCACATATACACTAGTTAGTGTATGCTTACCTATAGCTCCAGAAAAAGCTTCATTATTGCAGTTTCAATTAGATTTAAAAGGTATTGCATGCTCTAGAGGAAGTGCGTGCCAAAGTGGTAGCTCAAAAAGTTCTCATGTTTTATCAGAAATTTTAGACGATGAGCACCTCAATAGACCTTCAGTACGTTTTTCATTCAGTACATATAATACCAAAGAAGAAGTAGATTATGTTATTGAAACTCTAAGAGAGTTTGTAGAAAGCTAAAATCTAGTAGATAATCTTACATTAAAGACTCTTGGCGTTAAATAGTTAGGAATTGCAAACTGGCGTTTACTATACACATCTCTAACCCAGGTATTGGTGATTGAGTTTTGTACGTTAAACATGTTGAATATCTCAAAACCAAAAGTAAGCTCTTTAAAATGACGTTTCCAGCCAGTTTTATACGTTTTATTCTGATCAACAAAAACGTAGTTAATACCTAAATCAGCACGTTTGTAATCACGTAACCTATTTTGATACTGATATGGGTCTGCATAGCTAGGAGAGCCTCCAGGAACACCTGTATTATACACTAAGTTTAAATACATTTTTAAATTTGGAAGGTTTGGCATGTAATCCTGAAACAACACACCAAACTTTAAACGTTGATCTGTTGGTCTAGATATGTAGCCACGATCATCAATGTTTTCTTCAGTTTTTAAATAACCAAAACTAAACCATGATTCTGTGCCAGGAACAAATTCACCATTAAGACGCATATCTAAACCATAAGCATAAGCTTCAGCATTGTTTTTAGCTCTATATCTAATTCTAACGTTTTCTAAAGTATAAGGATTAACATCTGTTATATTCTTGTAGTAAGCTTCAGATACTAGCTTAAACGGTCTGTCCCATATTTTAAAGCTATACTCATGTCCTAAAACAAGGTGAAATGATTTTTGAGCCTTTACATTCGGTTGCACAGTACCAGAAGAATCTCTAAGTTCTCTATAAAAAGGTGGTTGATAGTAAACACCACCAGCAATTCTAAAAAGCATGTCTTTTTCCCAATCTGGTTTAATTGCAAATTGAGCTCTAGGACTAAAAACAGTTTGTGTTGATGAAGATACACCATCTTGATTTGGTATGTCGCTATTTACAGTCCAATTATGAACTCTAACGCCAGCATTATAAAACACTTCATTATTACCTAACATAGTGCGTTTGCTCCATTGACCATAGGCTTGTAATCTGTCTATTTGAACACCATTTGTGGCTCTTACATTTTGAAAGGCTTCTAAAGGACCTTCAAAAGGTGCATATGGTTGATTGTTGGGGATATCAAAAATTGGAGGACGAACAGAAAACCCTGCACTATCAATAACTTCCCATTCTACCAAACGATCTCTAATATCTTCATGTGTGTATTTTACAGACCATTCAATTGTGCTTTCGTCATCAACTTTATAATCTCCTTTATGTTCTACATTAAAAATTAATGCATCTAAATCGTTTCTTGCATGTGTTAATTGAGACCCAATACCTTCGCTAAATTCAACTTCGCCTAAATTTTCATCTCCAATATTGCTGTTTACTTCGCCAAGTCTGTATTGCGCTAGAATATCGAAATATTCTTCCTCGGTAGTATGATAAGCAGACGCTATAAGTTTTAAAGTTAAATCTTCTGAAGCAAAATAATTAGCCTTAAAAGCACCAAAAGTAGTTAGGTATTGGTCTTTTTCTTGCCCTTCATAAAATACTAAAAGGGCAACAGGCTCATCTATAGTTCCAAAATTGGTTTGTCTATTTTGAGGCTTGAAATTGTATTTGTTAAGAGAAACGTTTCCAAGAAAATTTAAATGAAATTTATCAGAAAACTTATAAGTTAAATAGGTTTGAGCATCAGCAAAAACTGGCTCTACGTTTGTTTCAGTTTCAAGAGAATTTATTAACAAGCTATTGTCTCTATAACGTAAGCCAACAATGCCTGAAAACTTTGAGTCTTTACTAACGGCTTCAGCAGCAATGCTTCCACCTAGCAAACTTAAATCTGCACGAACACCAAATTTTATAGGATTTCTATAAGTGATGTCTAAGACAGAAGATAGTTTATCGCCATATTTAGCTTGAAAACCTCCAGCTGAAAAATCTACATTTTGTACTAAATCTGTATTTACAAAACTCAAACCTTCTTGTTGCCCTGAGCGAATTAAAAACGGACGATACACTTCAATTTCGTTTACATAAACTAAATTTTCATCAAAATTTCCACCGCGAACAGAGTATTGTGTACTTAATTCGTTTGAAACATTTACTCCAGGAAGTGTTTTTAGTATATTTTCTACACCAGGTTGAGCGCCTTTAATTGTACGTATGACTTCTGGAGTTATAGAGGTAACACCTTCTACAGATTGCCTTGTATTGCTATTGATTACTACCGTTGCAATTTGTTCTATCTCAGTTTTCATAACTGGGTTAAATTCTAACTCTTGACCATTCTTCAGGTTAAAAGTAGCTTCAATTCGCTTGTTTGAGAGATGCGTAAAAACTATTGTTACATCTGTATTTGCAGGTATTTTAAGTTCATAAAATCCATTTTCATTTGTGGTAGTTCCGTTATTGCCAGCTTTAATGTTAACATTTACAATTGGTAATTGCGCATCATCTAAAATAACACCTTTTACAGTGGCAGTTTGCGAAAACCCTAAAAAAGGCAAGCAAAATAAGGCTAGGAGTAGAGGTATGTTTATTTTCAAAAGTCTTAATTTTTATTTTCTAAAAAACGTTGCTTCAAATGTAGAACTATTTCCAACATTATCGGTAACAATTATTTTCAAATTATGTTCGGTATCTTCAATGATATTATCTGCAAAATTATAAACCAACAAATCTGTTTTATAATCATATTCCATTAAAATCCATTTTCCGTTTATGGTAGCTCTATAATTGCTTATTCCAGATAAATCATCATCAATTTTCACTTTCAAGTAATTATGTTTGCTTAGCCATTTTTTATCTTGAAAATTTACAGGTTTAATAGTTGGCCGTATTGTGTCAGTTTGAAGCGCAAAAGTTCCAAAAGATTTTGAACGTGCAGAAAGCACATCACCTTTTCTAGTGGTTCTAACATAATATGGTTTTTTATAATACCCATAAAGTTTAGCTATAAAAAGTTTACTCTTGTCGCCATCGTTATAATTGCTGATATCGTAATTGATGGTAAAGTTTTTCATAATAGGAACAATATCTTTGTGTAAGATTAAAGTATCACTTTTAACCCCAAAATCTATATAGAAGTCATCGTAGAAAGAGTTTGAAGGGAAGTATACCGAAATGTTTCTGTCACTTAATTCATTTACTTGGTCTTTAAAAATGTAATGCTTTGGTGTTATGCTTTCACCTTCTAGAACTTCTTTGTGCTTTTTTCCTTTAATAGGAATTGAAAGCCAAGTTTCATTGCCTTTAAAATCTCTTATGCGGACTTTGTAAACCGAAGATGTGCTATCTTCAACTTTTATGTAACCATTATCAGAAACATCTTTAAAAAGGCTTAATGTGTTTCCTGGTTCTATAAATAATTTTTGTATTCGCGATTTTTTAGTTTTAAAGATTTCGAAATCTATATAACGATTTAAATGTTTGGTTTCATTAAAACTAAAACGTTTAAAATCTACTTCTAAATTTTTATTCCCATTAAAAAATGACTGTATGTTACTTACTCCGTTTTTGTTTGTAGCTAAATCTTGTTGGTCATAACTTACAATTCCAAATCCTATATCGCCAAATGCTTCAATAGGTTCTACACTATAATCTCCATTTTTACTCGGAATTAATCTTAGTTCTTTTCTAACTTTAGATTCGTCTACATAAGAGTTTTTGTTTTTTGGGTAAGCATAAACTTTAGAGACAACAGGCGCTTTAGAGTCGTCTATATCTATTCCAAAAAGCATTGGATTTATTGGTCTTTCTGCATTGTCTCTAATTTCAAAATGCAAATGAGGTCCGCCAGAACTACCTGAATTTCCAGAAAATGCTACAATCTCATCAGTAGCAATAGGTAATTCATCTGGCGAAGGAAAAACTTCTACCTCGTAGGTTTCTTTTTGATATTGGCATTCTTTAATGTAAGCTTCAATTGCAGGAGAAAATTTTTGTAAATGAGCATATACACTTACATAGCCATTTGGGTGCGTAATATATAAGGCTTTGCCATAGCCAAAATGTGAAATTTTAATTCTACTCACATAGCCTTGAGCGGCTGCATAAACTTTTAAGCCTTTGCGTTGTTGGGTTTTTATATCTAAACCAGAATGAAAGTGATTTGAACGCAATTCTGCAAAAGTTCCAGAAAGCACAAGTGTAACATCTAAAGGGCTTCTAAAATAGTCTTTTGGATATTTTACTTGAGAGAAAGCTAAATGAGAACATAATAGGATTAATAAAAATTGCTTCATATGCATGTATCTAACGCTAAAATATCAATTTGAATATAATCTACAAAAGGATATTTAATTAATGCACTCTAACTCAACAATAAAGGAACATTAGCAAACTATTTAAAAATTTATTACAAAACAATTGTGTTTTTTAGCTTAGGTGTATTAACTTTGTTACATCAGTATTGAAATTTGTAAATGAGTAAAATTGAAGATATTGTAGATTCTTTAGAGAATAAAATTAGTAAAATTTTGCATAAACTAGACGTTTTAAAGCAGACTAATACTAAACTTTCAAATGAATTAGCAATACAGCAACAAAAAAACATTCAGCAGCAAGAAGATTTAAGTTCTTGGGTTGAAAAATATGAAGCTCTTAAAATGGCAAATTCATTACTAGGCAGTGACGAAAATAACAGAGAAACAAAGCTCAAAATAAATACATTAATTAGGGATATTGACCATTGTATTGCTCAATTATCTGAATAATGTTAATTTAATTTAATGGCAGAACAGCTTAAAATAAAGCTATCTATAGCAAATAGAGTATATCCTTTAACGATTGCGCCAAGTCAAGAAGAAGGTTTACGTAAAGCAGCTAAAAAGATTGAAACCATGATAAGTCAGTTTGAGCAAAACTATTCTGTAAGAGATAAACAAGATGTATTAGCCATGTGTGCTTTACAGTTTGCATCTCAAGTAGAACAGAAAACAATAGATAAAGCAGATGTTAATGAAGAAGTTGAAGCAAAGCTTAATGCTTTAAATCAATTACTACATTCTCATTTAAGCTAACGTTCATTTAAATAAAATTAGGTTACTGCCTACATTAGTTATTTTTTTTGATAAACTCAACGTTAATTCTTTAAAAAGGGTGAGTTTAAGTTGTAAAATCGTGCTGTTAGTACTGAATTTTTTTAGTATTTAGAACAGATTTTTGATCAGCTTGTTAGCCCTAAACTTGTTTTTAAGGAGTTTATACAAAACTTTATGCTGGTGTAGGCTTTTTTATATACAAAAAACACTAACTAAACATGGAAACGAATACAATTTTATTGATTGTTGGAGGAATAGTATTAGGTGTAATACTAGGATATATTATAGCAAAATCTCTAGAAAAGAGTAACGCTTCAAAATTGATTAAAAATGCACAAAATGAAGCTAAAAACATTTTAAAACAAGCTAATAGTGAAGGTGAGTCTATTAAAAAAGACAAAATACTTCAAGCAAAAGAAAAATTTATTGAGCTTAAAGCAGAGCACGAGAAAGTTATTTTATCTCGTGACAAAAAAATGGCTGAAGCCGAAAAACGCACCAGAGATAAAGAGTCTCAAATTTCAAACGAACTTTCTAAAAACAAAAAATCTAATCAGAGTTTAGAGCAAAAGATTAAAGATTATGATTTTCGTTTAGAATTTTTAGAAAAGAAAAAGGACGAAGTTGAGAAAGCCCATAAAAGTCAGATAAAGCAATTAGAAGTCATCTCTAGTCTATCTGCCGAAGATGCAAAGTCGCAACTTGTAGAGTCTCTTAAAAATGAAGCTAAAACAGATGCTATGGCATTTGTTCAAGATAGTATAGAAGAAGCAAAACTCACAGCGCAACAAGAGGCTAAAAAAATTATCATAAGTACAATACAACGTATAGGTACAGAAGAGGCAATTGATAATTGTGTGTCTGTATTTAATATCGAGTCAGACGATGTTAAAGGTCGTATTATTGGTCGTGAAGGACGTAACATACGTGCTATAGAAGCTGCTACTGGTGTTGAGATTATTGTAGATGATACGCCAGAAGCAATTATATTATCTTGTTTTGATTCTGTTAGACGTGAAATAGCTCGCCTATCATTACATAAATTAGTAACAGATGGTAGAATTCATCCAGCTAGAATTGAAGAAGTTGTTAGAAAAACTCAAAAACAAATTGAACAAGAAATTATTGAAGTTGGAAAACGTACAGTTATAGACTTAGGTATTCATGGTTTGCACCCTGAACTTATTAAGTTAGTTGGACGTATGAAGTATCGTTCGTCTTATGGGCAAAATTTATTACAGCATTCACGTGAAGTGGCAAAGCTTTGTGGCGTTATGGCGGCAGAATTAGGTTTAAACCCTAAACTAGCTAAACGTGCAGGGTTATTACATGATATAGGAAAAGTTCCAGATTCTGAAGCAGATATGGAAACACCACACGCAATTTTAGGTATGCAATGGGCAGAAAAACATGGTGAAAAACCAGAGGTATGTAATGCTATTGGCGCGCACCATGACGAAGTAGAAATGACGACTTTATTATCTCCTATAATTCAAGTGTGTGATGCAATTTCTGGGGCAAGACCAGGAGCAAGACGTCAAGTATTAGATTCTTACATTCAACGTCTTAAAGACCTTGAAGAAGTTGCATTTGGGTTTAACGGCGTAAATAAAGCATATGCTATACAAGCAGGTAGAGAATTACGTGTAATTGTAGAAAGTGAAAAAGTTACTGATGACCAAGCTGCTAATTTATCGTTTGAAATTTCTCAAAAAATTCAAACAGATATGACGTATCCTGGACAAGTAAAGGTTACCGTTATTAGAGAAACAAGAGCTGTAAATATTGCTAAGTAATTAGTATTATATAGTTGTGAATAAAAAAAGCATTCAATTTAATTGAATGCTTTTTTATTTTCTAGGATGAAATTCCATGAGAACATTTTTTAAATGACTTCTGTCAATATGCATATAAACTTCTGTTGTTGTAATGCTTTCATGCCCAAGCATAAGCTGTATAGCTCTTAAGTCTGCACCATTTTCTAGTAAATGTGTCGCAAATGAATGCCTAAATGTATGAGGAGAAATACTTTTATTTAAATTAATTTTAACCGCAAGCTGTTTAATGATAGTAAATATCATTGCTCTTGTTAATTGCTTTCCGCGTCTATTTAAAAACAAAGTATCCTTGTATTCTGGTTGAATATTTATATGCGTTCTAACTTCATTTCTATAAATATTAATAAACTTTTGAGTAGATTTTTCAATGGGTACAAAACGTTGTTTGTCTCCTTTACCAGTAACCTTTATAAAACCTTCATCAAAAAATAAATCAGACAGCTTTAAGTTAGTGAGCTCACTAACCCTTAGTCCGCAGCTATATAATGTTTCGAGAATGGCTCTGTTTCTTTCGCCTTGCGGCTTACTTAAATCTATAGCAGCAATCAATTGATCAATTTCTTTAGTACTTAAAGTATCAGGAAGCTTACGACCAATTTTTGGCGATTCAATATGGTCTAAAGGATTTGTGCCTCTGTAATCTTCAAAAACCAAATAACTAAAAAAGCTTCTTAACCCAGAGATTAAACGCGATTGCGACCGAGCATTTAAGGTTTTTGAAGCTTCGTATAGAAAAGTCTGTATTATGTTGTGAGGTATGTATATAGGTGAAATGGTTATAGAATTTTCTTCTAAATAATTAATGAGTTTATAAATATCTAACACATAATTATTAATTGAGTTTTGAGATAAGCCGCGTTCAATTTTTAAATAATGCTTATAATCTTTTAGAGCATGTTGCCATTTCATTTAATAACATAATTTAGAGTAAAGGTATTTAGAATTTAATAAGATACACAAATTAATATACGCTAAATGTCGTATTTTTTGTAAAAAATGTTAATAAATGAATTTGTAATTAATTGATATGTAGATATTTGTGTTTTTATTTACAATAAATTGTTAATAAGTCGTTAATAATTGTTTAATAATTAAAAAAAAAGGCTTTAGTTTGTACTAATCAATTTTAAAAACTTAATAAATTATGAAAAAATTATTTTTATTTGCTGCAGTAGCAGTTTTTGGATTAACAAGTATGAATGCTCAAGGCCTTAAGGCTGGAGTAAGTGGTGGTTTTATTTCTGGGGATTTTAGTGATGGATATTCGTTTAATATTTCTGTAGATGTTACTAATTTGTGGGATGTTTCTGAAGATTTTGATGCAGGTGTTACTGCTGGTTATTCGCATTCTATAGGTAAAGATAATATCGATGCTGCAGGTTTTCTGCCTATCGCAGGTGCTGCCCGTTATAATATTTCAGAAGAATTTACATTAGGTGCAGATTTAGGATATGCAGTAGGAATTAGTCCAGATGGTAATGATGGAGGGTTTTACTACTCTCCAAGACTTCAATATGGAGTAAGTGATTCTATTGATATAGTAGCTGCATATCGTGGAGTTAGTGTTGATGGTGGGACATTTAATACCATTACTTTCGGAGTTGAATTTGGTATATAATTAAAAAATATAAATTCAAAAAAAGAGAGCTAATTAGTTCTCTTTTTTTTGTTTAAAAAGGTATTAAAAATGAGGCTTTATGTATTGATAATCAACTACATAAAATTTTATTTGTTAATAAAACTGTTAATAAATAGAAATTAAAGACCAAATAGGTAAACAAAAAGTACATAGTTTGGAGTAATTAATCTTTAAAATCTATAATATTATGAAAAAAGTATTTTTATTTGCTGCCTTGGCAGTATTTGGATTATCGAGCATTAACGCTGGAGAAGGCGATGAAGACAACGATGCTTTTACAGGTGGTTTTTCTCAAGGAGATTACTTTGTATCTGGTGAAATTGGTTATTGGTCTGAAAAAACAGGAGATAACAAGAATAATATTTTTCATGCCAGCCCTTCTGTTGGCTATTTTTTAAATGATAATATAGCACTTTCTGTAGGAATAAATTATGAAAGCGATAAAGATGAAAATGGTTCTTTTGAAGATACCATGACTACATTTGGTGGGAGACTATCTGCATCTTATTTCTTTAATCCCGAAAAACGATTTAATCCTTATATAAAAGGTGGTGTAGGTTTTGAAAGTACAAAATACGAGCAAACTGGTAGCGATGAGTCTAAAGCTACTGGTTTTAGAGTACGCGTTGCTCCTGGTGTTAATTACCATTTGTCAAATTGTTTTTCAGTTTATGCAAACCTAGGTGGTATAACATATTCTACACTTAACCCAGATGGTGATGGCGACTCAACTAATGAATTTCATTTTGACTTAGGAATGAAAAGACTCAGGTTTGGTGCGAGATATCAGTTTTAAGTACCTACAATATTATAAAAAGGGAAGCAAAAGCTTCCCTTTATTATTTGTAAAATACTAGTTATTAGTAGTATAAGAAAATTCTGATAGATTTTAAGCAAATTGCTAGGTCAATAGCAAGCCAAAACTTACTTTTGCCGACTAATTTTAATTAATTTAAACAAATCTATTATGAAAAAATTATTGCTATTATCTGCATTTGCAGTATTTGGATTATCAAATGTTAATGCACAAGACTCTGGAGATATTGAGTTAGGTATTGGTTTGGGATTAAACCTATCTAATGTTTCAGATATACAAGGAAACAATAACGCTAAATCTAAAATTGGATTTAATCTATCTGGTTCTGGTGAGTACTATTTTTCTGACCGATGGGGAATTAAAGCAAAACTAATTTACGATCAAAAAGGTTGGGCTGATGGCTTTATCTATAATGTTGATACTGATGTTAATGTTATTACTGACTTTAAATTGAACTACCTGTCTGTACCAGTAATGGCTAATTGGCACTTTGGAAGTAATCGAAACTGGTATTTAAATTTTGGACCGTATATTGGGTTTGTAATTAATGCTGAAGATTCTGAGCTTGGTTTAGATGTTAAAGAAGGATTTAAAAGCACTGACTTTGGTCTTGCATTTGGCATAGGATATAAGTTTGAAATTAATGATAACATTAAATTATTTGTTGAGTATGACGGACAATCTGGATTTTCTGATATTTTTGAAGAAAACGCAGGAGATTCTATACGAAATGGAAGAAGTAGTTTTAATGTAGGTGCTTTGTTTTCATTATAATTTAAGATTTATTTTTCATGAAACCGAGGCAAAGTGCTTCGGTTTTTTTATGCTCATTTTTTTGATACCTTTACTCTATGAAGAAACTTATTATCATTAATGGCCCAAACCTTAATCTTTTAGGTAAGCGTGAACCTAATATATATGGAAGTTTGTCGTTTACTGAGTTTTTAGATAAAGTTAAACAGAAATATTCTAACATAGAGATTGATTATTATCAATCTAATATAGAAGGAGAGCTTATTGATAAGCTTCAAGAGGTTGGTTTTTTATATAATGGTATTATTCTAAATGCTGCAGCTTATACGCATACTTCGGTTGGTATTGGTGACGCTGTAAAGGCAATTGAAACACCAGTAGTAGAAGTGCATATTTCTAATACATTTAATAGAGAAGAATTTAGACACAAATCATTTATTTCTCCTAATGCTAAAGGTGTTATTCTAGGTTTTGGTTTGCAAAGTTATGAACTAGCAATACAGAGTTTTATTTAAAGTGGTTAAGATTATTTTTTTAGTTTTTTGTAGAAACGCTTTTCGATATACTCGTATGTGAAATAAGAATATAAGCATACCATAGCAATTAATAATATTTCTGAAAATATAATATATTCTTTACTCACTCCAATGGCTTTAATAATTATCATATTATACAAGATTATCATCAATGTATGATTTAGGTATATAGAGTAAGACCACTGCCCGAGTTTTTGAAATAATTGTAGTCTTAATAATTGTGAGACTATTCCTTTTTCCATTGAAAAAACAAAAAGAAGTAAACCAAAGACTATGTGCACAATAAAAAAATAGTCTTTATAATATCCCATATTACAAACCACATATAGTACTAAAATTAAAACTAAAACTTCTAATACATTGCCAATAATTTTTGATATTCTATTTAATAGCACTAAAAAGTAATTTCTCAATATGTATACTATTATTCCAAAATAAAACCCTATAAAACCTCTAATAAAACTAAATTTAAAGTCTACAGAAACTTTGTAAGTATTATATTTTAAAACAAAAAAGAGGTATCCAAAACATATAATAAGAAATGAAATAAAGAATGTTACTTTCTTTTTTTTAAGCCATAAAAGAGACGTCAGTATAAATAAAAAATAAGTTATTAGTTCTGCACTTATAGACCAATTTTGACCATTCCAATTAAACCCAGAAAAGAAAGGAGTAGAATTTAATAGAAATAATTGAGGCCAAAAAGAAGTCATTGTATTATACTTAAATGGGACTATACTATATGTAATATAATCTGATGTTAAGTATTTGATGAATTCTAAAATTAATAGAATTAGTAATGTGTATACATGCAAAGGTATAAGACGCTTTATTCTTTTTGTAATAAAAGATTTACTTGTGCTAAAATCATATAACTTGTTTTTATAATTATGATAAATAACAAAACCACTTAGCACAAAAAATAAATCGACAAAAACTCCAGAACCTTTTATAAATGCATTTGCAGTTAAACTTGATAGTTTTGGCATATGATACAGAAAAACCAAAAGAGCGGCAAGCCCTCTAAAAGCATCTAAAACATAAAACCTTCTTATTGTATCCAAATATCAAGTGTTATTATGGTAAAATAATTTAACTAAAATATGAATAAAAAAGACGATTCTATTAGAATCGTCTTTTTTATGTTTTTTAATTATTTGTTATAGGTGTATGACTTCATCGTAAGCATCAGCTACAGCTTCCATAACAGCTTCGCTCATTGTTGGATGCGGATGTACCGCTTTTAGCACTTCATGACCAGTAGTTTCTAATTTTCGTCCTAATACAGCTTCAGCTATCATATCTGTAACGCCAGCACCAATCATATGGCATCCCAACCATTCGCCATATTTAGCATCAAAAATTACTTTTACAAAGCCGTCTTTTGTGCCAGCAGCACTTGCTTTACCAGAAGCTGAAAACGGAAACTTACCAACTTTTATATCTAAACCTTGGTCTTTGGCTTGCTTTTCGGTTAAACCAACACTTGCAATTTCTGGAGATGCATAAGTACATCCAGGAATGTTTCCATAATCTAATGCTTCTACATGTAGTCCTGCAATTTTTTCTACGCATAAAATGCCTTCAGCAGATGCAACGTGTGCTAAAGCTTGTCCAGGAGTAACGTCTCCAATGGCATAATAGCCAGGAATGTTGGTTTGATAATAATCATTCACCAATATTTTATCGCGATCTACAGCAATACCTACATCTTCTAAGCCAATGTTTTCTATATTAGTTTTAATACCTACAGCAGAAAGAATAATATCTGCTTCAAGAATTTCTTCGCCTTTTTTAGTTTTAACTGTAGCTTTAACACCTTTTCCAGATGTATCAACATTAGTTACTTCGGCAGAAGTCATAATTTTAATGCCACTCTTTTTAAAGCTACGCTCTAATTGTTTAGAAACATCTATATCTTCTACAGGAACAATATTTGGCAAATATTCAACAATGGTAACTTCTGTTCCCATTGAGTTGTAAAAATATGCAAATTCAACACCAATGGCTCCAGAACCAACAACAATCATCTTTTTTGGTTGCGATGGTAAAGTCATTGCCTCTCTATAACCGATTACTTTTTTGCCATCCTGTGGTAGGCTAGGTAACTCACGAGAACGTGCTCCAGTTGCTATTACTATATGATCTGCACTGTATTCTTTTCCATCAACATCAATCTTTTTTCCAGGCTTTAGTTTTCCAAAACCTTCAATGACATCAATTTTGTTTTTCTTCATTAAGAATTTCACGCCATTACTCATGCCTTCTGCAACACCACGACTTCTTTTTACAACAGCATTAAAATCTTTGTCTGCATCTTTTACAGATAAGCCATAGTCTTCTGCATGTTTTAAATATTCAAAAACTTGAGCAGATTTTAATAAAGCTTTTGTTGGTATACAACCCCAATTTAAACAAACACCACCAAGACTTTCTTTTTCTACAACAGCAGTTTTAAAGCCTAATTGTGAAGCACGAATAGCAGTTACATAACCACCAGGACCGCTTCCTAAAACTATAATATCATATTTACTCATGCGTATTTTTTTTAGTCATTTTTTGAAGCAACGAAGTTACAAAACCTAAATGTAATATTAAAGGTCTTCAGTAAAATGTCTGCGACCTTTTTTATTAGCAAATTTTTCTTGATTATAGTTTGAAGATTTTCCTTTTGGTATTGATAATGATTGCCAATGCTTTCCTTTAATGAGTTTACCAATAAATGCAATTTGCCCAACGTGATAGCTATAATGAGATAGCTGTCTGTTTATGGCTTCAGTAATAGTGTGACCTTGGTTTCTAATATAAATAATACGTTCTAAATCGTTTTGAGATAAAGGCTTAATGGCTTTAAATAGACATTCCCAACCTAGGTTCCATGTTTTTAATAGTTCATCTTTACTAGTGAAAGTGTCTATAAATTCTTGATCTCTATGTCTCCATTCTTTTTCGCCATCTTCATTTAAAAAGTTAGTCCATCTGCTTAACATGTTTCCGGCTAAATGTTTTACTATTATAGAAATACTGTTGGAGTCTTGAGAAAATTCTTTTTGAAGCTCTTCAAAGCTTAATTGATTAAATGTTTTATCTCCTAGGCTTTTATAATATTCAAATTGTTTTGTAATGCTAGTTAGATATGAATCTTTCATTGCTTTAAAATTTATAATATAAAAATAGTGATACAAAACCTTTGTTGCTATCAATTATGATAGCTAGTTTTTATATCACTATTGTATTTAATGAATAAGTTAAACTATTCTGAAGGCACAAATTTTAAAGCAGCACCATTAATACAATGACGTTTTCCTGTAGTATTTCTAGGACCATCATCAAAAACATGACCTAAATGTCCGCCGCAGGTTGCACAATGTTCTTCATTTCTTGTATAGCCTAAGTTATTGTCTGTGCCATAAGCAACATTGCCTTTTATTTCTCTATCAAAGCTTGGCCATCCCGTACCAGAATCAAATTTATGTTCACTTTTAAATAGTGGTGTATCACAAGCAGCACAATAAAAAACACCTTTACTGTATTCTTTATTTAAAGGACTAGTAAATGGTCTTTCTGTGCCAGCTTTTCTAAGTACATAATATTGTTGTTTTGTAAGCTGTTTTTTCCATTCTGCATCTGTTTTAGTAACGGTATAAGCTTTTTCTGTAGTTTTGTTTTTTTGAGCAGAACTATTGCAACTAAAAAACAGAAAAGTAATGGCTATTAATACTATGTTTTTCATGTAATTAGAAATTTGTGTTTGATTTGTATTAGGTCGGATAGAAAATTAAAACTTAACAAAGAGAGTTTTGTTTTTTTTAAATTATGTGACATTCTAAGTAAAAATGTGTCTAAATTTTTGGAACGTTTTTTGTACTTTTATATATAAATATTAAAACCATTAATAATGAACTTTAAAAATAGTATAATAGCATTTGGAACTATAGTTATGTTCTTGTCATGTGCTACAAATCCTTTTACAGGAAATAAAACTTTAGCATTTGTTTCTAATGACCAGTTATTTCCATCAGCTTTTGCGCAATATAATCAGTTTTTAACAGAAAATAAAGTTGTAAAAGATACTCCTGATGCAGAGATGATTAAAAGAGTTGGGCAGCGTATTGCTGTTGCTGCCGAGCGTTGGTTAAACGCTAATGGACATCAAGGGTATTTAGATGATTATAAATGGGAATATAATTTAGTAAATGATAAGACAGTTAATGCTTGGTGTATGCCAGGAGGAAAAATAGTGTTTTATACAGGAATTTTACCTATAGCACAAAACGAAACTGGTGTTGCTGCAATTATGGGACATGAAGTTGCTCATGCTTTGGCCAATCATGGGCAGCAACGTATGAGTGCTGCTTATATACAACAAGGTATAGCCGTTGGAGGAAACCTGCTGTTAAAAGATGATAAAAATTTAGGAATTTATAATCAAGCCTTTGGTATTGCTTCTAATGTTGGAGGTATGTTGCCTTTTAGTAGAAGTCATGAAACTCAATCTGATGAGATTGGATTACGTTTAATGGCAATTGCTGGTTATAATCCTGATGAAGCTGCTGAGTTATGGAAAAGAATGAAAGCTAATAGTGGAGGACAAGCACCGCCAGAATTTTTAAGTACGCATCCATCAAACGATACGCGAATTGCTAACTTAACAAAATGGGCTCCTGAAGCAAAAGCTGAAGCTCGTAAATTTGGAATTACTTCATTTAGAGAATAATAGTTAAGTCTAGATATTAAAATATTTGATTACTTTAGAAGCTGCTCATTTAAGAGCAGCTTTTTTATTTTTAATTATGGCAAAACTCGAAAAAGGAAGTAAAAAACTACTCAATGCTTGGGCATTTTACGATTGGGCAAATTCAGTTTATACACTAACAATTGCTTCGTCTATATTTCCTATATTTTATTCGGCATTGTTTTTAACAGATGATAAAACTGTTGAGGCCTTTGGCTTCAAATTCGATAATACGGCGTTAATTTTTTATGTTACAGCTTTCACGTTTCTAGTTGTAACATTTACATCTCCAATATTGTCAGGCATTGCCGATTATGTTGGAAACAAAAAGAGTTTCATGAAATTCTTTTGTTATTTAGGAGGTTTTGGTTGTATAGGTTTATTTTGGTTTAATCTAGATTCAATTTATTTAAGCTTGCTATTTTATTTTATGGGATTATTAGGATATTGGGGAAGTTTAGTGTTTTATAATTCATATTTGCCAGACATTGCTTTTGAAAAACAACAAGACAGTATAAGTGCTAAAGGTTTTTCGATGGGTTATATTGGAAGCGTAATTCTTCTACTTATTAATTTAGGAATGGTAATGTATCCGCAGTTTTTTGGTTTTGATATTGGAGAGACCGAAGTCGAGAAAGATGCAGCATCACTAAGAGCAATGCGCTATACGTTTATTACTGTTGGCTTATGGTGGATTTTATTTAGCCAATACACATTTTATATATTACCAAAAGGTGTTTCTAAAGGTCATAAAGTGACTAAAGAAGTTGTTTTTAATGGCTTAAAAGAACTAAAATTGGTTTGGATACAATTAAAAGAGGATTTAAGATTAAAACGATATTTAGCTGCTTTTTTTGTTTATAGTATGGCGGTACAAACCATTATGCTTGTTGCAACTTATTTTGGCGAACAAGAAATAGCATGGGGAAGTGCTAGTGAAAAAACTATGGGATTAATCATTAGTATACTGGTTATTCAGGTGGTTGCAATTTTTGGTGCAATATTAACATCTAGAGCGTCTTCAAAATATGGTAACATTAAAACATTAATAGCTGTTAATTTTGTTTGGATGGCATTATGTGTATGTGCATATTTTATAACGCTACCAATTCATTTCTATGTTACCGCAAGTTTTGTAGGTTTAGTTATGGGAGGCATTCAAGCATTATCGCGTTCTACGTATTCAAAATTTTTGCCTGAAACAGAAGATACAACATCATACTTTAGCTTTTTTGATGTTGCAGAAAAAATTGGAATTGTTATCGGTATGGCTATTTATGCTACAATGGTACAAGTCAGCACGATGCGTAATGCCATACTGTTTTTGTTTGTTTTCTTTTTTGTAGGAATAATTTTGCTATTTAGAGTTCCAAAAGAGAATGCATAATTAAATGAAAATTAGTATGTTTGTGAAAACCCAAATTCAGTTTATTATGAAAAAATTATTTGGCCTGTTAACTTGTTTGATTTTATTAACAGCATTTACATGCGAAGATGAACCATTAGATAGTGATTTTGATATTAGTACAGATCCAAATTTATCTTGTGAAGCAGCATTGTTGAATACGGCAAATGCAGCATTGTCTTTTGCAAGCGCAACTGAAGATAATTATGCTGCTTTGTGTGCAGCTTATAAGGTAGCTTTGCAAGCGCAAAGTTTAGCTTGTGGTGACGAAGACGGTAACATACAAACAGCCATAGATGCTTTAGGAGATTGCACAAATGATACTGTACCTAATGAAGGAATTGTTGGCACTTGGCTAGCTACATCTTGGATCTCTACTGAGCCAGTAGATATTAATAACGATGGAGAGGAAAGTACGGATTTATTAGCAGAATTTGATTGTTATGATAATGAAACTCTAGTGTTTAATGCAGACAATACAGGGATTATGATGAGTACATCTTATGCAGATGTAGAGTTTGAAATAGAAACAGGTACAACAGATTCATATATTTACACAGTAGATTGTGTAGAAGAAGTTGATAATACCAATTTCACTTGGACTCAAGTTGATAATGAAATAACAATTATAGATGAGTTTGATGTCGAGTCTGTTTGGACACTTAGCGGTAACCAATTGTCCACGGTCGTTCCTCAAGGCTTTATTGCTTTTGATAGTAACGATGCAACTGTAACAGTATCACAAGATTTAACCTTTATTTATACAAGACAATAAGAAATAGAATAATTGCATAAAAAAAGCCTCACATTTGAGAGGCTTTTTTTATGCAATTAAATTTTTAGTTGCTAATACTTCCAGAACCAGCAACTTTAGTGTCTTTTTTATCAGGATTACCTTTATAATTGATGTCTCCAGTTCCTGCTACACGAGCTTTTAAAGTTTTATTACTTACAACTTGGGCATCACCAGAACCTGCAACAGAAACAGTTGTATTATTTGCTTCTAAACCAAATCCGTGAAAATCACCAGAACCTGCAACTTTAGCCTCTAAATCATTTGTAGTTCCTTTTAATGTTAAATCACCAGATCCAGCAATACTGCCTTTTACAGAAGAAGCATCGATGTTTATGATTACATCACCAGAACCAGCTAGTGATACACTAAATGATGAAGCGTTAATTTTATCTTCATTCCATAAATCACCAGAACCAGCTAAAGAAACTTTTTCAATATCTTGAAACGGAATAGTAATTTTTATAGTTTTATTCCAACTAGGGCTTAAGTTTGCATTCTTTTTTGTTTTAACAATTAAATTGCCATTCTTAACTTCTGTTATAATATATTCTAATAAATTTTCTTCACCTTCTATAGTGATTTTACCTTCTGTTCCTTTTACTAATATATAGTCCATAGAACCTGCACATTTAATACCGTTATAGTCAGAAGTAGTTCTAGTTGCAGTTGTAACATTACCATTACCTTTTATTTTTTTGTTTCCAAAAATTTGTGCGTTACTAACATTAATAGACATTAATGTTAAGGCTAATAATAAGATTGATTTTTTCATAATACTCGTTTTTTTAATTGTTTTTTTTGGTTTGTTATTATAATTGTAAAGCACTAGTTGTATTTTGTTTTTTTGCTAATTCTATTTTTTCTCTTACGTTTTGTAATACCTCAATTCTACTTTGAAAATTTAAAATCATGGCTGTAATAATTAACTCATCATCAGGAGCAACGTTTAATCCTAATGTTAATTGATTATAATCTTCTTCTAGGACTTTAATTTCAAATAAAGCATCAACAATTAACTCTTGAAACTCAGGTGTATCTTCACTGTTAAGTTTGCTTAATTCAGTTTTTATTGCAGTTGTAAACAGTGTTTGAGTTTCTGCCATTGCAGGAGAAACACTTGCGAGTTCTCTAGATCCAACTTGTTGAGATTGATAAACGGTAAATATCCCAAAGCATATAATAATTGTTGCAGCTATACTTATAAATGGTTTCCAAAAACTAGATTTTTTAGCTGCTGAATTTACCAGAACATTATTTTGATTTTGTAACTTGTTTAAAAACCTATGCTCATGACCAGAACTTGGTGTTTCAACATTAAATTCATTATGTAATGTTTCAAATAAAGTGTCGATAGTTGTCTTCTTCATTTATATATAATTTTAATGTTGAACTATTGGTTCTAATTTTTGCCTTAAGCTTTCTTTAGCGCGAGATATCATCGTTCTAGAGTTTGCTTGAGAAATGTTCATGATTTCTGAAACTTCTTCATAATCGTAACCTTCAATTAAATGTAAAGTCAAACATATTTGATAGTTGTCTTTAAGCAGTTTCATAGTATCTAATACCTGAGCAGCTTTTATATTTGTAATCTCATGATTTTCTATATCATTAGAGCTATCTTCAATTTTATACATTACATCATCTAAAGGAATAGCGTTGTATTTACTATTTTTTTTATAATGGTAAATACTGTTATTAATTACAATGCGCTTTAACCAACTACCAAAAGTGTTTGCTTCTTTTAAGCTATCGAGTTTGGTAAAAGCTATCAGAAAAGAATTTTGCATAATATTTTCAGCTTCAAAATTATCTTTCACAATTCTGTAGGCTGTGTTATACATGGCTTTGTAATATCGATTATAAACTTCCAGTTGCGCGCTTTGGTTGTTTACTTTACAAAGTTGCAATAACTCTTTTATGTTTTGATTGGTTAGTAACAAAAAACTAGTGCTTTAAAATAAAGATGTAGATTAATTTGGTTTGTTACACTTTCATTAAAAAAAGTTTTTATTATGATATTTAGTAATGGCATAACTATTGAAATTATATAAAGGTAGATAATTGAGTTTACATTGTAAATACTTGGTTTTCAGTAAAAACTCAATCTAATATTAATTAATAAGAAAACTAATTCTGTTGTTTTGATGACAGAATGACCTAAAAATAATATGGCAAAATCTAATTTTATAAGTCTTGACAGTTTGTCATTACAGGAGTTTGATGAAAATTCTGAGTTAATTCCTTTAATGACGCCTGAAGACGAAGCAAAAATAAATAGTGAAGTACTTCCAGAATCTTTACCAATATTACCATTGCGTAATACGGTTCTTTTTCCAGGTGTTGTAATACCTATTACAGCAGGACGAGACAAATCAATTAAACTAATTAATGATGCAAATAAAGGCGGTAAAGTTATTGGTGTTGTATCTCAAAAAGATGAAACAGTAGAAGATCCAACTGCTAAAGATATTTTTAAAAAAGGAACTGTAGCAAGAATTCTTAAAGTATTAAAAATGCCTGATGGTAATACAACTATTATTATTCAAGGCAAAAAACGTTTTGAAATTAATGAAGTCGTACAAGAGAAACCTTATATAACAGCAACAGTTAAAGATGTAGCAGAAGCTAAACCAGCAGTAGATAACCAAGAGTTTTCTGCAATTATAGAATCTATTAAAGAGTTGGCACTTCAAATAATAAAGGATAGTCCAAACATTCCTACAGAAGCCACTTTTGCTATTAAAAATATAGAAAGCAATTCATTTCTTGTAAATTTTGTGTCTTCTAATATGAATCTTTCAGTAGAAGAAAAACAAAAACTTTTAGAGATAAACGATTTAAAAGAACGTGCGCTTGCAACCTTAAAGTATATGAATGTTGAGTTTCAAAAATTGGAGCTTAAAAATGATATTCAATCTAAGGTGCAAAGCGACATGAATCAGCAGCAGCGCGAATATTTCTTACATCAGCAAATGAAAACCATTCAAGAAGAACTTGGAGGTGTTTCTTCTGGAGAAGAGTTAGAAGAGATGAGAATGCGTGCTAAAGATAAAGTTTGGGATGAAAAAGTTGCAGAACATTTTGATAAAGAACTAGCAAAAATGCAACGCATGAATCCTCAGGTTGCTGAGTATTCTATCCAGCGTAACTACTTAGATTTATTTCTTGATTTACCTTGGAATGAATTTAGTGAAGATAAGTTTGATTTAAAACGTGCTAAGAAAATTTTAGACAGAGACCATTATGGTCTAGATGACGTAAAAAAGAGAATCATAGAATATTTAGCAGTTTTAAAACTTCGTAATGACATGAAATCTCCAATTTTATGTTTGTATGGACCTCCAGGAGTTGGTAAAACATCTTTAGGAAAATCTATTGCAGAAGCATTAGGTAGAGAGTATGTTCGTATGTCTTTAGGAGGTTTAAGAGATGAAGCAGAAATTAGAGGCCATAGAAAAACATATATAGGAGCGATGCCAGGACGAATTCTTCAGAGTTTGAAAAAAGCTGGTACTTCAAACCCTGTTTTTGTTTTAGACGAAATAGATAAGTTGTCAAATTCTCATCAAGGTGATCCTTCTTCAGCTATGTTAGAAGTTTTAGACCCAGAACAAAATAGTGAGTTTTATGATAATTTTCTGGAAATGGGTTACGACCTATCAAAAGTCATGTTCATTGCAACATCTAATAGCTTGAATACAATTCAACCTGCATTAAGAGATCGAATGGAAATTATTAATGTTTCTGGTTATACTATCGAAGAAAAAGTAGAAATTGGTAAGCGTCATTTATTACCAAAGCAGATAGAAGAGCATGGTCTTAAAGACAAGCACATAAAAATTGCTAAACCACAATTAGAAAAAATTGTAGAAGGCTACACAAGAGAATCTGGTGTTCGTGGCTTAGAAAAACAAATTGCAAAAATGGTGCGTTATGCAGCAAAAAATATTGCAATGGAAGAAGACTATAATGCAAAGATTTCTAATGAAGATGTTATTGAAGTATTAGGAGCTCCAAGATTAGAACGTGATAAATACGAAAACAATAATGTTGCAGGAGTAGTTACGGGCTTGGCTTGGACTAGAGTAGGTGGTGATATATTATTTATCGAATCTATTTTATCTAAAGGAAAAGGAAACTTGACCATTACTGGTAACTTAGGGAAAGTAATGAAAGAATCTGCAACAATAGCAATGGAATATATAAAAGCTAATGCAGATGAATTTGGTATTAAACCAGAAGTGTTCGAAAAGTATAATGTGCATATTCACGTTCCTGAAGGCGCAACACCTAAAGATGGACCAAGTGCAGGCGTAACGATGTTAACGTCATTAGTGTCGTTATTTACACAAAGAAAAGTAAAGAAAAGCTTGGCAATGACAGGAGAGATTACATTAAGAGGGAAAGTGCTTCCTGTTGGAGGAATTAAAGAAAAAATATTAGCAGCAAAACGTGCTAAAATTAAAGAGATATTGCTTTGCGAAGAGAATAAAAGAGACATTGATGAGATTAAACCAGAATACCTAAAAGGCTTAAAATTTCATTATGTCAGTGATATGAGTGATGTTTTAAAACTAGCGCTTATAAAACAAAAAGTTTCTAATGCAAAGAAATTATAACTTAAAAAGGCAACGTTTTGTTGCCTTTTTTTTATGCATTAAAAATAAAACAAACATACATTCGTTTTAAGATAGATTTATTTACTTTGCAAACTTATGCTAAAGAAGGTTACCACTGTTTTGTTTTTTGTCTGCTGCACAAGTGTTTTTGCACAGCTTGGAGGTGAATCTACATATCAGTTTTTAAACTTAGTATCGTCTCCTCGTCAAGCTGCACTTGGTGGTAAAGTACTCACTAATTACGATTATGATGTAACTAGTGGACTATACAATCCAGCCACAATTAATGCAGAAATGGATAATCAGTTAGCTGTAAACTATTCAAGCTATTTAGGAGGTATAAGTTATGGTACTGCAGCATATGCATACACTTGGGATCGTCATGTACAAACATTTCATGTTGGGATGACATATATTAACTACGGCACATTTGATGGCTATGATGTTAATGGTGTTTCTACAGGTACTTTTACAGGTACAGAAGGCGCTCTATCTGCTGGATACGCGTATAATATTCCGTTTACCGATTTTTATTTAGGAGTTAATGCTAAACTTATAGCATCTAAATTAGAACAATACAACTCGATTGGGATTGCTGCAGATTTTGGAGCAATGTATATTAATGAAAGATTAGATTTTCATGCAGCACTTACAATTAGAAATGTAGGAACTCAAATTGTAACCTTTGCCGGTTTGCGTGAAAAACTGCCTTTAGAAATTAGTTTTGGTATGTCTCAAACTTTAGAAAATATGCCATTACGTTGGCACTTAACTTTTGAGAATCTTCAAAAATGGCCAATAGGAGTGGCTAACCCTGCACGTGCTACAACAGATTTAGATGGAAATCAAACTCAAGAAGAAGTAGGTTTTCTTAATAAAGCATTACGTCATACAATTTTAGGTGCCGAATTATTTCCAGATAGAGGATTTAGTATTAGATTAGGCTATAACTTTAGAAGAGCAGAAGAATTACGAATTGTAGATCAGCGAAACTTCTCTGGTTTGTCTTTTGGTATTGGCTTAAAGCTTAATAAAATGAGATTTAGTTATACACATGCAAGATATACTAGTGCTGCAAACACAAGTTTTTTTGGATTACAAATAGATTTACGTTAATGAATAAAATTACAATTGCTATAGATGGATTTTCTTCAACAGGAAAAAGCACAGTTGCCAAGCGTTTGGCAAAAACTCTAGGATATGTGTTTGTTGATTCTGGTGCAATGTACAGAGCTGTTACTTTATATGCTCTGCAAAATGGGTTTATAGAAAAAGATTGCTTTGACCAAGACCAACTTGTTGATCAACTTAATAATATAAATATTAGCTTTAAGTTTAATGAAGATTTAGGTTTTGCAGAGTTGTTTTTAAATGGAGAAAATGTCGAAAAAGAGATTAGAACTTTAGAAGTCTCTCAGTTTGTGAGTCAAATAGCAACAGTTTCTGAAGTTCGTAAACAATTAGTCAAGCAACAACAAAACTTCGGGAAAGATAAAGGTGTTGTTATGGATGGTAGAGATATTGGAACCGTGGTTTTTCCAGATGCCGAGCTTAAACTATTTATGACAGCTTCAGCAGAGCGAAGAGCAAAACGAAGATATATAGAATTAATAGAGCGAGGAGATGATGTTGTCTATGATGATGTTTTAGAAAATGTAAAAACACGCGATTATATCGATTCAACTAGAGAAGATTCACCTTTAATGAAAGCAGAAGACGCAATAGAGATAGATAATTCTAATTTAACTTTAGAAGAACAATTTGAAAAAGTGTTGAATTTAGCTTTAGAAAAAATTGAGTTAAACGAATAAAAAAAAGCGACCTTGATTACTGAGCTTGTCGAAGTATGGTCGCTTTTTTTATGTCTTTATAGATTATAAATTCGGAATAATCAATTCTTGATCTGGATAAATTAAATCAGGGTTTTTTAATATGTCTGAATTAGCCGTAAAGATGTCTTTATACTTCATAGCATCACCATAATAATGCTTTGCAATTTTTCCTAAAGTCTCTCCACTTTTTACAGTATGTCTATGGTATACAGTATCATCAATAACTTTTATGTCTGCAATAATGTCGCTAGGGTTTTCACCACCAGATGCTTTAATGCTATCCCAAAGCAAGTTTTTCTCATACTGTGTTTTTGCGGCTCCAGACACTTTTAATACACCATTTTCTTCAGAAACATCGCCATTTTGAATGCCTAGTTCTTGGCCTAAATCCAATACATTTTTATATTTAGCCTTTATCATAATAATTATAGTTTTTAATGTTAATACTTACTCGTAAATATATCAATTTAAATGCCAAAAATATAATCTGTTTAGTACTCATTATTAACATTTTAGAACTTCAAATTAAATGAATTATAATACGTGTAATTATTTGGTTGTATAATCTATTAATTGTATTTTTGCACTCCTTTTAGCGAAAGATTGGAAGATAAAAGGATGAAACCAAAACAATTAATAACACTTCTGTGTGTGAATCGCTTAAAATTTCCAAAGCATACAGAATACAAATTTTAATCAGCACATGGCTGAAAAAGAAACAAAACAAGCTGAAGTTGTAGCAACTGAAGCAACTACAGTAGAAGCTCCAGTAGTATCTGAAGCTCAAGCAAATCCAGACAAATTTTTAAAAGACTTTAATTGGCACAATTACGAAGAAGGAATTGATCCAGTTGATGACAAACAATTAGAAGAATTTGAAAAATTAGTATCAGAAAATTTCGTTGACACTTTAGATGACGAAGTAGTTGAAGGTGAAGTAATTCACATTAGCGATCGTGATGCTATTATTGACATTAACGCTAAGTCTGAAGGTGTAATCTCTCTTAATGAGTTCCGTTACAATCCAGATTTAAAAGTTGGTGACAAAGTAGAAGTATTAATTGATGTACGTGAAGACGCTACAGGTCAATTAGTATTATCTCACAGAAAAGCAAGAGTAATTAAAGCTTGGGATCGTGTGAACAATGCACATGATACAGGTGAAATCGTAAATGGTTTTGTAAAATGCAGAACTAAAGGAGGTATGATCGTTGATGTATTTGGTATTGAAGCATTCTTACCAGGTTCTCAAATTGACGTGAAGCCAATTAGAGATTACGATCAATATGTAAACAAAACTATGGAATTTAAAGTTGTGAAAATCAACCACGAATTCAAAAACATAGTTGTATCTCATAAAGCGCTTATCGAAGCAGATATCGAAGAGCAGAAAAAAGAAATTATTGGTCAATTAGAAAAAGGTCAAGTACTAGAAGGTATTGTTAAAAACATTACGTCTTATGGTGTATTTATTGATCTTGGTGGCGTTGACGGATTAGTTCATATTACAGATCTTTCTTGGTCTAGAATTAATCATCCAAATGAAATTGTAGAATTAGACCAAAAACTTAATGTTGTAATCCTTGATTTTGATGAAAATAAATCAAGAATTCAATTAGGTCTTAAACAATTATCTAAGCATCCTTGGGAAGCTTTAGGTGAAGCGGTTAAAGTTGGAGATAAAGTAAAAGGTAAAGTTGTAGTTATAGCTGATTACGGTGCATTTATCGAAGTAGAAGAAGGTGTTGAAGGCTTAGTTCACGTAAGTGAAATGTCATGGTCTACACATTTACGTTCTGCTCAAGATTTCGTATCTGTAGGAGACGAAATAGAAGCGGTTATCTTAACTTTAGATAGAGAAGATCGTAAAATGTCACTTGGTATTAAGCAATTAACACCAGATCCATGGACAGACATTACGAGCAAATATCCTGTAGGTTCAAAACACACAGGTATTGTACGTAACTTTACAAACTTTGGTGTTTTTGTTGAATTAGAAGAAGGTATCGACGGATTAATTTATATCTCAGATTTATCTTGGACTAAGAAAATCAAGCACCCAAGTGAGTTCTGTAATGTAGGAGACAAATTAGACGTTGTTGTTTTAGAGTTAGATGTAGAAGGGCGTAAATTATCTTTAGGTCACAAACAAACTACAGATAACCCTTGGGATAAATACGAAACTGAATTTGCTTTAAATACGACGCATACAGCTGAAATTTCTGAAATCGTTGATAAAGGAGCTACAATAGAGTTTAACGAAGATATCGTTGCATTTGTACCTTCTCGTCATTTAGAAAAAGAAGACGGTAAGAAACTTAAAAAAGGAGAATCTGCAGAGTTTAAAATTATTGAGTTCAATAAAGAATTTAAACGTGTAGTCGCTTCTCATACAGCTATCTTTAGAGAAGAAGAAATGGCAAATGTAAAAGCAGCTGCTAAAAAAGCAGAAGCTCAAGCAGCAGAAGCAAAACCAACCTTAGGTGATGCTAATGATGCGTTACAAGCGCTTAAAGATAAAATGGACGGAAAGAAATAACCCTTTTCTAACATTATAAATTTAAAAGCCTTTCAGAAATGAGAGGCTTTTTTAATTTATGCTAATTTAAAGCCTAACATTTTTAAAATTTTGCATTACCTTTGTTCTCCAAATACGTTTGGATAGTATATGAGTCAAAAAGTTTTACTTAACGCAAAAGAGGTAAACATCATTCTTCATCGATTGGCTTGTCAACTTATTGAAAATCATAACAAATTTAGTGATACAGTATTAATTGGTATACAACCAAGAGGAAAATACTTAGCTAATCGTTTAGCAAAAATCTTAGAAAATGATTATAAGATTAAAGATATTAAGCTAGGACATTTAGATATCACTTTTTTTAGAGATGATTTTAGAAGAGGCGAAAAAACACTAGAAGCCAATACAACAGAGATTAATTTTTTAGTCGAAAACAAAAGCATTGTTTTTATTGATGATGTATTGTATACAGGACGTAGTATTAGAGCGGCTTTAACTGCAATTCAATCATTTGGGCGACCAAATGAAATAGAATTACTAACGTTAATTGATAGACGATTTAGTAGACATTTACCAATACAGCCTAATTATAGAGGACGACAAGTAGATGCCATAAATAATGAAACAGTAAAAGTAAACTGGAAAGAAAACCAAGGCGAAGATTCAGTTTATTTAGTTAATAACTAAAAGTTGCAGATGAGTACTTAAAACTGATACTGTAAACTGAAAACTAAAACAATATGAGCGAGTTAAGTGTTAATCACTTATTAGGAATTAAATATCTTAATCAACAAGATATTCAGCTTATTTTTGAAACTGCAGATCACTTTAAAGAAGTGATAAACAGACCAATTAAAAAAGTACCTTCGCTTAGAGACATTACTATTGCTAACCTATTTTTTGAAAACTCAACTAGAACAAAATTATCTTTTGAGCTTGCTGAAAAACGGTTATCTGCAGATGTTATAAATTTTTCTGCTTCACAATCTTCAGTTAAAAAAGGAGAAACCTTAATAGATACTGTAAACAATATCTTATCAATGAAAGTTGATATGGTAGTCATGCGCCACCCAAATCCTGGAGCTGGTGTTTTTTTATCGCAACATGTTAATGCAAGTATTATAAATGCAGGAGATGGCGCACATGAGCATCCAACTCAAGCTTTACTTGATAGTTATTCTATTAGAGAACGTTTAGGAAATGTTAAAGGAAAAAATGTAGTAATTGTTGGTGATATTTTGCATAGTAGAGTAGCACTGTCTAATATTTATGCCTTGCAATTACAAGGTGCAAATGTTATGGTTTGCGGCCCAAAAACACTTATTCCAAAGTATATAGACAAACTTGGCGTGAAAGTTGAAACAAATTTACGTAAAGCGTTAAATTGGTGTGATGTTGCCAATATGTTACGTGTTCAAAATGAACGAATGGATATAAGTTATTTTCCTTCTACAAGAGAGTACACACAGCAGTTTGGTGTAAATAAAGCTTTATTAAATTCTTTAGATAAGGAAATAACGATAATGCATCCAGGACCAATTAATCGTGGTGTAGAAATCACGAGTGATGTTGCAGATTCTAAACAGGCAATCATTCTTGACCAAGTTCAAAATGGTGTTGCTATTAGAATGGCGGTAATTTATTTATTAGCATCTAAAATTAAACACTAAGATTATGATTTTTGATAAAACAGGAAATACAAGTATTATCACTCAAGAAAAAGCTTCAGTGATTGAGTTAGTTAAGAAAATTGATGTTTTATATGAGCGTTTTAAGAACGACAATATTATTGTATGTCTTACAAGCTTAAATAAAATTCCTTTAGAACAAATTGTTGAGTTTTTACAAATCTCAAATATGCATAGAGCTTCAAAGCTTTCGTTTGTGATTGTTACAAATAAAACAGATATAAATGAAACGCCAGATGAAATTGTTGTTGTGCCTACACTTCAAGAAGCACACGATATTATTGAAATGGAAGAAATAGAACGTGATTTAGGGTTTTAATTTACTATATGAAACTCACAATACTTGGCTGCTATAGTGCTACTCCTAGAACAAATACAAATCCTACATCTCAGGTTTTAGAAATCAATAATCACACGTTTTTAATAGATTGTGGAGAAGGCACACAGGTTGAATTACGTAGAAATAAAGTAAAGTTTGTTAGAATTAAACATATTTTTATTTCGCATTTACATGGCGACCATGTTTTTGGTTTGGTTGGTTTAATTTCTACATTTAGGTTACTTACTAGAGAAGCAGATTTGCATATTTATGGACCTAAAGGCATAAAGGAAATGATAACGCTTCAAATGAAGTTAGCAGATTCATGGACCAACTATAAGCTTATATTTCATGAATTGACTTCAAAAAAATCTGAACTAATTTTTGAAGATGATAAAGTAGAAGTGCATACAATTCCTTTAATACATCGTATATACACAAATGGGTTTTTATTTAAAGAAAAAGAAGGCGAGCGTAAATTAGATATGAACGCTGTTTTAAATGCAGGCATTGAGGTGGCATATTACAGAAAGTTAAAGCAAGGTTTTGATGTAGAAAATAAACAAGGTAATCTTGTTAAAAATAAAACCGTAACCAAACCAGCAAACAAACCAAAAAGTTATGCGTTTTGTAGTGATACTGCTTATAATGAAGCCATGCTTGAGACCATAAAAGATGTAGATGTACTATATCATGAGTCTACTTTTTTAGATAAGCATGAAAAACTAGCAGCACCAACCAAACATAGTACAGCAAAACAAGCAGCTAGTATAGCCAAACAAGCTAAAGCTAATACACTTGTTCTTGGTCATTATTCTACACGCTATAATGATTTAAATGAATTTAAAACTGAAGCTCAAACAATTTTTAAAAATGTAGAGTTAGCAGAAGATGGTAAAGTATTTGAATTTTAGTGTTGCTCGCTATATTTTGATTCGCAAAACGTTTTAAAATTTTGCATCCATTTATAGACTTGTTTTTTAAACATACTTGGAAACAGCTTTACTAACACATTAATCAAAAAGCCATTAAACGCTGTATATTCAATTTCTGAAATATACTTTGTTTTAGTATCAGATAATGCTTCAAAGTTTACCTTCATTGTATTTGTGGTATGTTTATGTTCATAAAGTGCCATAAACTCATCTGGTAAATTATTTGTTATAATCGTTTCAATGAGTTCTAATCTCTTATAAGTTAGTTTTGATTTTGCAGCTTTACTACCAACAGTTCCGCTTAAATGTTCCTTAGATATAAAACCATCCTGATGGTATTTTAAATACTCTGGATTTTTAAATAGTTCTGACACATAATTAATTGGAGCATTAATATCTATAGCACAGGTAAACTTCATGATATATGGTTTTGCTATAAAGTTACTGAAAATTCATAATCCGTATAATTTTAAAAACTTGTAAATTGCATTATGGAAAAAGATTTAAGCAATTATCGTAAGTCTTACGAAAAGCACGAACTATTATTAAAGGATGTTTCAGAAAATCCTTTAGAGTTATTTCAACAATGGTTTCATGAAGTAGACAAATTCTTTCCCGCAGATGAAACTAATGCAATGACCTTATCTACAATAGGGTTAGATGGTTTTCCAAAGAGTAGAGTAGTGCTACTAAAAAAATATACTTACGAGGGTTTTATTTTTTACACCAATTATAATAGCGAAAAAGGAAAAGCAATTTTAAACAATGCAAATGTGTGTTTGTCATTTTTTTGGCATGGAGCCGAACGACAAGTTATTATTAAAGGTAAAGCCGAAAAGATTGCTGAAAATTTAAGCGATGGTTATTTTGAATCTCGTCCAAGAGGAAGTCAGTTGGGTGCTATTGTATCCAATCAGAGTGAAGTTATTAAGAGCAGAGAAGATCTTGATAATAAGTTAAATGCGCTTATTGTTAAATATGAAGGAAAAGAAATTTCTAGACCTGACTTTTGGGGTGGTTTTATTGTCAAGCCTGTTGAGATTGAATTTTGGCAAGGACGACCAAATAGGCTTCATGACAGAATTCGATATCAATTACAAGAAGATTTTAACTGGAAGATTGAACGACTTTCACCTTAAAAAAATCATTTTTAAAAATATCGATTAAATACATTTTTAAACGATGTAGGACAGATTTTTGTTTAAAAATTATGCATTTCATCGATGATTTGCATATATTTTCGATGAAATGCATGCATTTTGTCGATTTTAACAATTTGTTAACAGCTTAAGACATATAAGGGTTCTATTTTGGAGTACCAAATCTAAATAACCCTCTTATGAAAACTATTAAATTGTTGCCAATCATGGTATTAATCGGAATGTTATCTTTTTCATGTTCAACAGAAGATTTTCCAGAAGATGAAGTTTCAAACATTTCATTACAAAACCCACCACCAGCAAAAAATATAGAAATTGAAATTTTAGAGCTTATTAATGCTCATAGAATTAGTTTAGGATTAAACGCCTTAAACAACCATAATACAATTAAAGCTGTAGCATATACGCATACAGATTATATGGTAGAAGTAGATAACGTATCACACGATAATTTTTTTCAACGTAAAAACAGTTTAATGCAAAACGCATCTGCTACTGCGGTATCAGAAAATGTAGCTTATGCTTTTAGTTCGGCACAATCTGTTGTTAACGCTTGGATAAATAGTGACGGACATAGAGCTAATATTGAAGGTGATTATACAGACTTTGATATTTCAGCAGAACAAAACGAAGAAGGAAGATGGTATTACACAAACATATTTATTAAACGTTAGTTATAGTTAGTCTTTTATAAGTTTTATTATTAGGAAAAGCCACAGGAGACTGTGGCTTTTTTTATTTCTTATATTTAGATAAATTTATTTAATGAAATATTTCTATTTTACTTTCTTATGTTTTTCTACACTATTTGTAGTTGGCCAATCAAATATTAAAAAGGATATAGACGATGTTTATCTAGATAAATTATACATTGAAAATGATAGTACATTAACTACAGAATTTCAGAGATACGCAATTAATCTGTTTAAAAATGGAGGAAAGCTAAGTGATTCAATATTTAAAGAAACAAAGTTTCATAGCGTGGGTGTTTGCTTAATACATAAGCGAAAAGAAGACGTAAGACAGGGCCTAGAATTAACGCTATATACCTTAAGTTATAAAGATTTAAGAATAAAAAATTATCATAAAAGGTTTTATTATGGAAAAGGAAGAGAAGGTCTTTCTAATTTTTTTGTCGGTCATGATACTACTGAGCAAAAAGCTATGATTGATGAAGCTGTTAATGCATACTTAAAAGGAGATTCAATACCAAGGCATAGTTATGCTTATCAATTTGCTAGAACACACCATAATGAAGCTGTTTATTATGAGAAGTATTTTGAAACCGATAAACTTTCTACTGTAGTTATTGGTGCTTCTTATGCTTATCTAAGACAAAATGGAAATTTTATTATTCAAATTGAAGGATTTCCAGATAAAGCTTTACATGACGATACAGAAGAATTGTATGTTACCGATTATTTTGTTGACGACTTGTATGCTATAAGCGTATTTATTATTGATGACTCAGACAATACAGCTTATAAAAAGATATTTAAGTACTAAATTTTGTATAAAGCAAAAAGAGACTGTCTAAAAAGTGTCATTCTGAATGAAAATGAAGAATCTCAAAAAAATCAAAAAAAATTAATTTATAGATAATTGAGATTTTTCGACTCCGCTCAAAATGACAACATAATTACTTTTTAGACAGTCTCTTTTTTATTTAAATTGAGGGTAATTTAATCTTTTAGTATATAGAAGTAAGAACGTCTATTTAATTGATGTTCTTCTTTACTACATTTAACGCCATTAGAGCATTTGTTTAGTAATTGAGATTCACCAAAGCCTAATGCACTTTCTATTCGTTCTGCAGCAATACCTCTAGAGATAATATAATCTCTTGTAGATTTTGCACGTCTGTCAGATAATTTCATGTTATAACGATCACTTCCTCTACTATCTGTATGAGATTCAATCTTTATAACCATTGTTGGATGTGTTCTCATTACATCTACAATATTTTCTAACTCATATTGTGCATCTGTTCTAATATTCCATTTATCGAAATCAAAGAATATTGGATTGATAACAATTTGATTGTCTTTTATTAATGGCTCAAGATATAAATCTGCATTGTTCACTTTTTCGTGCTCATTATCTGTAGTAATATCTTTTAAGTCGTCTTTGTAGTCTTCTTTAGTTCCTACTACAGTATACTTTTTATTACAGTCTGCTTCAAATTTATATTCTCCATCTTCTGTTGTAGTGACTTCAGAGATTACTTTACCAACTTCATTTATAAGTTTTATTGTAACTCCAGATAAGATTTCATTTGTATCTTTATCTCTAGCAATACCTTCTATTTGTTGTTTACAAATACTAGCATCAAAACCATAAATATCATCACTTCCTTGACCTCCAGGTCTGTTAGAAGAGAAGTACCCTGTTTTGTCTTCTTCAGTTTCTCCTTCATTAATAAAATATGCAAAATCATCAAAGCCACTATTATATGGAGCTCCCATGTTTTCTGCTTGCGCAGTATTATCTTTTAAGATATTAGATTTAAAAATATCTAATAATCCAAGATTTAAATGCCCATCTGAAGAAAAATAGAATGTACTGTCTTTGCTAATAAAAGGAAACATTTCTCGTCCTTGAGTATTTATTCTTTCTCCTAAATTTTCAGGTTCACTAAATTCATTATTACCTAAAATATCTACTTTATAGATATCTGTTTGACCTAAACCACCTTCTCTGTCTGAAACAAAATATAGTTTAGTCTCATCGGCACTTAGTGTTGGATGACCTGTTGAATAGATATCATCATTAAATGGAAGTTCAACAATGTTTTCCCAATTGTCGCCAACTAATGATGCACTGTAAATTTTTAAGTGTGACGTTCCTTTTTTATCGTAATCTAGTTTGTTTTTACGAGTAACATTATCTCTCGTAAAATACATGGTTTTACCATCTTTAGTAATAGCTACAGATGCCTCATGATAATCTGTATTTACATCTGTTGCTGTAATAAAATCAGCAGAACCATATTCAAATTTATTGTCATCATTTTTTTCTACCGATACTTGGTAGATATCTAAAAATGGCTCGTCATTCCAACTATACATTTTTTTCTCATCTGTATTTCTAGCAGAGGCAAAGTAAAGTTGATTGTCTTTAATAAAAGTTCCGAAATCTGAATACTTTGTATTAAAAGGCATATTTTTTAAGCGAACAACTAACTCTTCATTTGCTGAACTTAATTCATTGTATTTATCAATGTTTTCAGTATTGTAGCCTTTAATCCTTGTGTCTCCGTTTTGGATTTTCATAAACTTATCCATCCAAATATCAGCTTCAGTATAATTACCTAAACTTTTTAAAGATTGAATGTATTTGTATAAGTATTCAGGGTTAATATCATCATACTTGTTTACAGCTTTTCCGAACCAAAGTGCTGCTTTTTCAGAATTGGAGTTGTTGTAATAACAATCCCCCAAACGTGTTAACACATGTTCGCTACTATCACCTTTTTTTACGGCATCTTCGTAAAGCTCACTAGCTTTTACATAACCATAATTGCTAAAAAACTTATCTGCTAGCTTCTTTTGAGCTATCATGAAAGTACTACTTAAAGCAAATGTTATAATTAAAAATTTTGTTTTCATGCGATTTGGTTTTTAGAAATATCTAGGCGATTTAATACGTTTACTTTTAAAGACTTCAAACATTAATAAAACTTCATGTGTTCCACTAGTATATGGTCTTAAATCTGATAATGGATATTCATAAGCATAGCCTATACGTAGTTGTTTAGAAACTTGAAAATCTGCAATACCACCTAAAGCAGCTGCTCTTTCATTGATTCTATAAGAACCTCCAACCCAGAACTTTTCATGAAATAAGAAGTTAGCTGTAATATCAAAAGATAATGGCGCTCCATTAGTACCTTTTAAAAGTACAGCTGGTTTAAACTTAGTAGCTTCACTTAAATCAAATACATAACCACCAGTAAAATAGTAACTAATTCTTTCTAGAGCTTCAAATTCTTCTTCTCCATTATAATCTGTATTTAATATCCTTGGAGCAGAAAGGCCAACATACCATTTGTTACTATGCCAATAAATACCAGTACCTATATTTGGTTTCCATCTGTTTTCAAAACCAAATATCACAGGGTCATTTGCTTGTGAAGCTTGAAAATCTCCATCTAAACTAAAACTCGTAAATCCAGCTTTAAGACCAAACGCAAGTTTTGTGTTTTCACCTGTATTAATAGTGTATGAAAAATCTCCATATAAATATGAGAAGTTTTGGTAACCTAATTCGTCGTTTATAAAAGATACACCTAAACCAATCTTTTCATTCCTTAAAGGTGTATGAATAGATAGTGTTTGCGTTGTAGGACCTCCTTCAAGGCCTACCCATTGGCTTCTATGTAAGCCTACAACACTTAGTGTTTCTCTACTTCCTGCATATGCAGGATTAATTGAGATAGTATTGTACATATACTGTGTAAATTGAGGTAGCTGTTGTGCAACTCCTACCCAACAATTGAACAGTATAAATGCTATTATATTAAACTTTACTAATTTCATAATATTAGGTTAAGATTATTTATTTGGTTCCTACGTAGATTGGTCCTGTAAACGGTTTTAATTCAAGGCCACCACTACTATCTATTAACTTTATGATATAATAATATGTTCCGGTTGGTACAAACCCTGAGTTACCAACTGATGCATTAGATGCAGTTCCATTCCAATCATTTTGGTAATTAGGGTTGTCATATATTTTTGCTCCCCAACGGTTGAATATTTGTAGTTCAATTACATAACCACAATCTTCAACACCAGTAATTGTAAAGAAGTCATTTACACCATCTAAATTACTTGGTGTAACAGCTTTTGATATCACTACATCTTCCTGGCCACAAGGTAATACAACACACTCTTCATCTAAAGTAATTGTAACTTCAGCTTCACTAGGGCATTCTCCACCTACGGTGTATGTGAAAACATAATCTCCTAAATCACTTGGTAAATATTCACCATTAGTATCTAATAAAGATGATGGGTTAAATAAACTTCCGTTTAATGTTGCATCTCCCGATGTAACAGCCCATGTTCCATTAGTATCAAAACTTCCTGATAATAAATCAAATAAGTCTAAATCAAAGTCATCGATAATACATAGAACAGTATCTGAAGGAACAATTGTATTTTCAATACTTACATTAATTACTTGTGTATAAATAGCTTCATTAGCACATTCATCATTTACAGTCCAAGTTCTTATGATTTGATAATTTTCATCATCAATATCTATAATATCTTCTGTTGGCCCAACGACATCTATATTTTGAGAACATGCATCTTCAAAAACAAGAGTAGGAACTTCAGGTATATCTGTACATGTAACACTTATAGGTGAATCTAAAGTGCCAACTAAAGTAGGAGCCGTAGTATCTTGAACAGTAATTGTTTGTACAAGTGTAGTCGTATTACCACAATCGTCAGTTAAGGTCCAAGTTCTAGACACTTCAGAAATTACAGGACATGTACCAGCCACTTCGGTATCAGTAAAAGTAGCTTCTAAACCAGTAGAGCAGTTATCTGTTTCATCAGTAACATCACCAGTTAAGTTAAGGTCGTTGATGTTTTGATCACATTCTATAGTAATGTTAGCAGGAACTGTGAATGTAGGAGCCGTAGTATCTTGAACAGTAATTGTTTGTACAAGTGTAGTCGTATTACCACAATCGTCAGTTAAGGTCCAAGTTCTAGACACTTCAGAAATTACAGGACATGTACCAGCCACTTCGGTATCAGTAAAAGTAGCTTCTAAACCAGTAGAGCAGTTATCTGTTTCATCAGTAACATCACCAGTTAAGTTAAGGTCGTTGATGTTTTGATCACACTCTATAGTAATGTTAGCAGGAACTGTAAAAGTAGGAGCCGTAGTATCTTGAACAGTAATTGTAGCTGAAGTACTTGAAGCATTTCCACAGTCATCAGTAGCAGTAAAAATTACTGTAGCTGAACCAGTAGCACCACATTCATCACTTAGTGTAGTATAATTATTTGTCCAAGTAATACTTCCACAAACATCAGAAGATAAAGCACCACCATTAGAGTTCAACCAATCATTCAGGTCAGTTAAATTTCCATTTCCATCACATTCAACAATTTGATTTGAAGCTTCAGTATCTATTGTTGGAGGTAATAAATCTAAGATTGTAAACAAAGCTGTAGTGTTTACTGAGTTACCACAATCATCTGTAGCAGTGAAAGTAACTAAAGCAAGTCCAGTTTCTCCACAACCATTACTCAAACTTATAAAATTATTAGACCAAGTTACATTTCCACATGTGTCTGTTGCATTTGCTCCAGCATTAGTATCAAGCCATGCTTGTAATTCTGAAGTATTACCAAAGCCATCACATTGAACAGTTTGATCTGCAGCAACAGTACTTATAGTTGGAGGTGTTGTATCAACAACAGTTATTGTTTGAACTTCAGATATAGCATTTCCGCAATCGTCAGTCGCTGTCCAAGTTCTAGATATAGTTTCAGTGTTACCGCAAGTAGATACACTAGTATCTGTAAAAGTAATTACAACATTTCCACATGCATCAATTCCTGTTGCGGTTCCTGTAGCAGTTGGATTTGTACTTTCTGTACATTCAACTGTAACGTTAGTAGGAATTGTTATAGAAGGTAATGAAGTATCTTCTATTGTAAAAGTAGCTGAAGTACTTGTTGCATTACCACATCCATCTGTAGCTGTGAATATAACAGTAGCAGAACCAGTAGCACCACAATCATTAGATAATGATGTAAAGTCATTAGACCAAGTGATTGAAGAACAATCATCTGTAGCAGTAGCTCCGCCAAATGTATCTAACCAGTTTTGTAAATCTGTAGCATTACCGCTACCATCACATTCTACTGTTAAATTACCAGCTTCGTTAGTTATTGAAGGCGGAATAGTATCTTCAATTGCATAGGAAGCAGTTGTAGAAACAGTATTTCCACAAGCATCAGTAGCTGTAAATATCACATCTACTGGAGCAGAACAATCTGAAGATGCTCCATTATAGTTATTAGTCCAAGTTACAGCTCCACAGTTGTCTGATGCAGATGCTCCACCATTATTATCTAACCAGTCTTGGATTGCTGTATTGTTTCCTGAACCATCACACTGTACAACAATAGGAGTAGCAGGTGTTGTTATAACAGGGTCTATATTTTCATTAAGTGAATACGTATATACCCAATCATGCGTATTTCCTTCGCAATCTGTATAGGTCCACGTATAAGTTTTATCTCCTACACATACTGGGTCTGTACTTACCACTGGACCAACTGGTGAAATAGTATTACCACAACTATCATCAACTGATGGTGGTGTTGGTATAACTTGAGCATCATCAATGCATGTTATGTCAGATTCTCCATTAGCTGGTAATGTAAAGTCTTCTACTTCGATAGTAACAGTATGTACATAATCGTGCGTATTACCTTCACAATCGGTATAGGTCCACGTGTAAGTGATGTCTCCTTCACAAGCTGGAGTTGACGATTCAACTACCGCCGAAGGTGTTAAAGTATTACCACAGTTATCTACAACCGTAGGTAATGTAGGTAAAGTAATATTATCGTAACAATCAGCCGTTGCTGTAGTTGGAGCAGGTGCTGTAAAGTCTTCTACTTCGATAGTTACGGTATGTACATAATCGTGCGAGTTACCTTCACAATCGGTATAGGTCCATGTGTAAGTGATGTCACCTTCACAAGCTGGAGTTGACGATTCAACTACCGCCGAAGGTGTTAAAGTATTACCACAGTTATCTACAACCGTAGGTAATGTAGGTAAAGTAATATTATCGTAACAATCAGCCGTTGCTGTAGTTGGAGCAGGTGCTGTAAAGTCTTCTACTTCGATAGTTACGGTATGTACATAATCGTGCGAGTTACCTTCACAATCGGTATAGGTCCATGTGTAAGTGATGTCTTCACAAGCTGGAGTTGACGATTCAACTACCGCCGAAGGTGTTAAAGTATTACCACAGTTATCTACAACCGTAGGTAATGTAGGTAAAGTAATATTCGCATAACAATCAGTCGTTGCAGATGTTGGAGCAGGTGCTGTAAAGTCTTCTACTTCGATAGTTATTGTTTGGATATCAGAACTAGTTAATCCGCAATCATCTGTTACAGTAAATGTTCTAGTTACAATAACAGGGCATGTTCCTGAAGCAATATCTATATAAGCAATAGAATTAATACTAATATCATCTGTGGCATTTCCATTGCCACCAAGAGCAGATTGTAACTGTGCTAATGAGATTGTTGTACTTGTCTCATTATATGCTAAACTTGTAATAGCTGAAGTATCACAGCCTTGAAGCGCATAATTATCTGGAGCTTCAATTTGTGGAGTTTCAGAGTCAATAACTCCAACAATTAAATTGGTTATACCTATTGTGCAATTATTGTTGTCTAGGGTACTAACTGTATAATTTCCTTGGGTAAGGTTAGAAAAAGTACCAGTTGACTGATAATTATTTCCGCCATCAATGGAGTATGTATATGGAGGTTCACCACCAGAAGCTTCAACAATAATCTCTCCAATATTGCCTGATTGACAATCTGTATCGGTTTTTGAATTTAAATTAAGAACTAAAGGTGTTGGTTGGCTGACAACAGCATCGTTTATTATAAAATTACATCCTGAAGAATCCGTTACAGTTACTGAATAGTTTCCAGCTGGAATATCAAGTAAATCTTCAGTGTCATCTCCAGTATTCCAAGCATACGTATATGGTGGAACTCCTCCTGTAACGTTTAAATTAATTGAACCTGTAGAGTCTCCATTACAAAGTACATCAGTAATAGTACTAGTTGCCTCAAGTGTATTTGGAACAACTATTTGTACTTGTGATGCAACAATTGGCATAGTACATGAGGAACCATAAGTTCCTGTATATGTTAAATTTGCAGTAAAGCTTCCTTCAAAATCTTGTGGCCCAGTATAATCAAAAGTACCATTTTGCAATGATGATGTTCCTGCTGATATTCCATTTAAGAAAAACTCCCAAGAATAGGCATCATTTGAAGATGCACAAACACCTTGCGTAATTGTACTTGAATATGCTATAGAGTTAGTACAACCAACTCTTGAAATTAATGGTGTTACCTCTGGACATGGCACACAGATATCTGGATTATTAAACACTAGAGATGCTGTTTGACACATAGAGTTTTCATAATTGATAACAGTATTTCCTGGTTGTTGAGTACCACATACAGAAAGGCCATCAGCCGAAATGGTATAGTTAAGTGTTATTGTTTCATTAAATACATCGGGAACAAACCAAGATAATAACTCACCCGAAGGTTGTGCAGTTATGGTTGTATTCCCTTTGCTAGCTATAACAGATCCAGATAGAATAGAAAATCCATTAGTTATTAAATCTGAGACAAGTGCTTCTCCAGGTAGTTGGGTAGCGGCTGGTACTAATTGACCAAGTATTGAATCATAAATAGCTGTTAAGTCTGCATTGTTTTCTGTCCAGAAAGCACCTGAGTTTTGAATACCATTTAATGTATTTAGAGCAGATGTTTGTTCTGACCCACTAATAGCTCCAACTAATCCAATAGTAAAAACACTTTGATTAAATAACTCACCAGAGACTACATGAGTTTGGGCATTGATTCCGGCATTAATGGCGTTATTACTTCCAGTTGTACCACCTGTTGCTACACCATCAGATAATAATATAATACTCCTAGAAGTGGCACAGTCAAATGTACCATTATTTATTAGTTCATTATCTGCAGCTCTAATTGCGGCGGCAGTATTTGTTGTCCCTCCAGTTGTTATGCTATTAATTGTATTTATAATTGTTGTTTGTCCTGAGCTTCCGGTTAATCCAATATCTAATGTTGCAGAGCTACTAAAACTTACAATAGCAATTTTGTTGTCTCCTGTTGGGTTATTTGCTGGCAAAAAGAAATTGTTTACAAAAGCAATTGCAGCATCTTGAGCATAATCAATAGGCTCTGGAACAGGACCATCATCCATACTACCAGATCGATCAATTATTAATACTACTTCTTGTGGTCGGGCTGGTGGGTTTCCTATAACTTCTAAAGTAATGTCAAATTGCGTACAAACCGTTGGGTTAGCTACTGCATATTTGTTTACTATAACCTCTTGTCCTATTAGAGTGTTAATAGAAAACAGAAATGACAAAGCAAATACTAATTTAGTTAAGCTTATATTATTTCTTCTTCGAAATTGTAATTTATTGCTCATAGACTTTCTCTTTAAACCTATTCTTGTTTTTTATATAAATATTATCCTTCTGATGGGTCTGGTACAAAAACACTTAAAATTGTTTTTTCAGGTTTAGACTCACAATCTTTGGATTTAGCTTCTATTTCTATACAACTCCAAGTATTATAAGGTGTTCCTTTTGGTACACTTACATTTACTTTGAATTTGTATGTTTGACCACTTCTTAATGTTATTTTATTAATAGCAGACTTATTAACATTATCACTATTTAAAGAGACATTTAAATCTACATTAGTAGATGAACCTCTTTTATTATATTTAGCTTTATTATCACATGGTTCTGAAAGACTTTTGGCAGACAAATAAAATGTTTTAGAATCTAAAGACATATTTGTTAACACTAGACTAAATTGCGTACCATCTTCGTCAGCAGATTTAAAACTCCTGTTTTTTTCAACAGAAAGCTCTGCTTTACAATCTTTATAGCTTATTGCTTTGCTATCTGAAAAAGATATTATGGCAACAAAACTCATTGTAATTAAAATAGATATTACTTTCATAATCATTTCAACTTAAATTATTTACTAAATAGATTAACTATATTTTATTACTAAACTTTATGTAACTATAATATTATATATCACAAACAATTGATAGGTTTTTTCTAACAAAAATTATAGATAGTACTACATTTCAAACAGGTTTAAATGTTTGAACTTATAAAATATAAAATGTGAGGGAAGTGTATTGATTGATATCAATACTTGTAAAATGGATTTATTAATATATTTTTGATTTGGGGTCATTTACATTAATTTATTCTTAGACAAAAAAACTTATAAGCTAAACGACTCACAAATTTAAATGTTAAAGGGACGAAAATAATCGTTAAAACGGAATTATGCAACATTTTATCGATAAAATTTGCATTTAATCGATATGATATGAAAAAAATAACTTTGGTAAGACATGCAAAATCATCGTGGAAATATGATGTAAATGATATAGATAGGCCATTAAAAAAGCGCGGTATTGTAGATGCTAACTTGGTTTCTAACGCATTTTACGTAAGAGAATCTTTACCTAATATTGTGTTTTCGAGTCCAGCAAATAGAGCATTAACAACTTGTAAAATATTTATGAAAAACCTTAATATTGATTCTAAAATAGTTCATGTTAATGACAAATTATATGATTTTGGAGGTCAAAATGTTGTAGATTTTATCAAAAAATGTGATGACACATATAATCATATAATGATTTTTGGACATAATCATGCATTCACATCTATTTCTAATATATTTGGAGATATATTTATTGCAAATTTGCCAACAAGTGGTTTAGTAGAGATTATATTTGATGTAGATTCATGGACAAAAATATCAAATGGCAAAACATTAAAAACAATTTTCCCTAGAGATTTAAAATAATGACAAAACAAAAAAATAGTTATATAAATAGAGAATTAAGCTGGCTACAATTTAATGCAAGAGTCCTTCAAGAAGCTGAGGATGAGTCTGTGCCATTAATAGAGAGGCTTCGTTTTTTGGGTATATTCTCTAATAATTTGGACGAATTTTTTAAAGTAAGATATGCTACCGTTAAAAGAATTGATCATGCAGGTAAAGGAGGTAAAAGTGAACTAGGTGGTATAAAAGCAAGTGAGCTTTTAGAAGTTATTACACAAATAGTTATAAAACAACAGAGTGAAAGCTTAATTATTTTAAGCAATATTCAAGAAAAACTTAAAAAAGAGAAAATATTTATCATTAATGAATCTAATATTGATGCATCTCAACATTCATTTATTAAAAACTATTTTATTCAGCATGTTAGCCCAGCTTTAGTAAATATCATCCTCAATGACCTTGTTAAATTGCCAACCTTAAAAGATAGTGCTGCGTATTTAGCAGTAAAAATGATTTTAAATAATGGTGACAAGCAATTTGCTTTAATTGAAATTCCTAAATCTATAGATCGCTTTGTTGTATTGCCTCAAAAGGAAGATAAAAATTTTATAATACTTTTAGATGATTTGCTTAGATATTGTTTAGATGATATATTTAATATTTTTGATTACAAAGCAATCTCTGCACATATGATAAAAATCACTAGAGATGGTGAGTTAGATTTTGACAGTGATTTGAGTAAAAGCTTTATTGAAAAAATATCTGATAGTGTTAAAGGTCGACAGATGGGTGAGCCTGTAAGATTTGTTTATGATAAAACAATTGATGAGGAAACATTAGTATACCTAATGTCAAAAATGGGTATAGATTCTAAAGATAGTGTTATACCAGGAGGAAGATATCATAATAGACGTGATTACATGAAGTTTCCTAGTTTAGGAAGAGCAGACTTATTATACGATAAAATTAAACCTTTACCTGTAAAAGGTTTAAGTTTAGAAAATAGTATATTTAATACAATCTCTAAAAAAGATTATCTGCTTTACACACCTTATCAAACATTTTCTTATGTCGTGAAGTTTTTGAGAGAGGCAGCTTTAGATCCAAAAGTAAGAATCATAAAAATTACAATCTATAGGTTAGCTCAAATTTCTCACGTGGCTAGTTCATTAATAAATGCTGCAAAAAACGGAAAGAAAGTTACAGTGTCTATTGAGCTTCGAGCTAGATTTGACGAGCAAGCTAATATTGATTATGCAGAGCAAATGCAAAGTGAAGGTGTTAACCTGTTTTTTGGAGTTCCTGGATTAAAAGTGCACAGTAAAATGTGTGTTATAGAACGAGAAGAAGGTAGTAAGTTTAAACGCTATGGGTTTATTAGTACTGGTAATTTTAATGAATCTACCGCTAAAATCTATACAGATTTTACATTATTTACATCTAATCAAAAAATATTAAAAGACATTAACAAAGTGTTTAATTTTTTTGAAACCAATTATAGAATTTATAGGTACAAACATATAATAGCATCACCACATTATTCTAAATCAAAATTATTTGCGCTAATTGATAAAGAAATTGAAAATGTTAAACATGGTAGACCTGCTTATATAAAATTAAAGCTAAACAGCATTTCTAGCTATAAAATGATAGATAAATTATATGAAGCTAGTCGAGCAGGTGTAAAAATAAAAATGATAGTTAGAGGTATCTGTTGTCTTGTTCCAGGCGTTAAAGGTATGAGTGAAAATATAGAGATTATTAGTATTATAGATAAATTTTTAGAACATACAAGACTATATATTTTCTGTAATAATAATAATGAAAAAGTTTATATATCATCTGCAGATTGGATGACTAGAAATATAGAAAATAGAGTAGAGGTAAGTAGCCCTATTTATCAAGACGATATTAAACAAGAGCTATTAAGCATCTTTGATATATGTTGGAAAGACAATGTTAAAGCACGTATTTTAAACCAAACTCAAGATAATCAGTACAGAAAAAATGACTCGCCAAAGTTTAGAGCACAGTTTGAAACATATAATTATTACCTAAATCAACTTAATAATTAGTATGCTATCAATAAAAAAATATGCGGCTATTGATATTGGTTCAAATGCAGTGAGATTATTAATTTCAAATATTATAGAGCAAGAAGGTAAACCTGCACAATTTAAAAAGAGTTCTTTAGTACGTGTACCAATTCGTTTAGGAGCAGATGTATTTATAAAGAAAAAAATATCTAAAGCTAACGAAAAACGAATGATAGATACCATGACAGCCTTTAATTTACTTATGAAATCTCATAAAGTTGTTATGTATAAAGCGTGTGCAACTTCTGCAATGCGTGAAGCAGAAAACGGTAATAAAATTGCCAATCTAATAGCAGAAAAAGCAAAAATAGATATCGATATTATTGATGGCGAAGAAGAAGCAACTATAATAGCTGCAACAGATTTGCATGCTTTTATTGATGATAGTAAAACATATTTGTATGTAGATGTAGGTGGTGGTAGTACTGAGTTTTCTGTAATTCATTTAGGAAAAAAAATAGTATCAAAATCTTTTAAAATTGGTACAGTACGATTGTTAAATGATATTGTTACAAACGCAGTTTGGAGAGAATTAGAGTTATGGATTAAAACTCAAGTTAAACACTATGATAAGATTGACCTTATAGGTTCTGGAGGAAACATAAATAAAATATTTAAGATATCTGGAAAACAAATTGGAAAACCACTAACTTATTTTTACTTAACATCATATTATAATAAGCTTCAAAGTTATTCGTATGAAGAACGTATTACCGAATTAAACCTTAACCAAGATAGAGCAGATGTAATTATTCCTGCCACTAAAATCTATCTTTCTGCAATGAAATGGAGTGGTGCAAAAGATATTTATGTACCAAAAATTGGCCTCTCAGATGGCATAATTAAAAGCATGTATTATAAAACAGTTTCTAGTGTTATTGTAGACTAAATAAGTCGTTTATCTTAGTTTTATTGTTAGATGTCTAATAATTAGTGCCTTTTTATATTTTCATTTTATATTCGAATTCTCAAATCAATTTAATTATGAAGACAATAATAACTGCTTTAGTTTTAGTTTTATTCACGACCTTAAGCTTTTCTCAAGATGTAAAGTATGGTGTAAGAGGAGGTTTTAATATTTCAAATTTAGATTTCGACCCAGATGCAACTTTTGAAAACAAACACAGAAACAGTTTTGCATTTGGTGGTTTTGTAGATTTTGGTTTAGGTGAAAAATTTTCTATTCTAACAGAATTACAATATTCTGCTGAAGGTGGTGGAAAAGATGAGTCACTTCGTGCAAATTTTGTTCAAGTTCCTGTATTAGTTAGAGTTAAAATTGGCGATAGTTTTTTAATTGGAGCTGGTCCACAATTAAGTTTAAAATCATGGTTTCATGAAGACGGCATAAAGAACCTTACATTTTCTGTAGTTGGAGGTGTTGAATATATGCTTAATGACGAATTGTTTATCGATGCAAGATATACTTATGGACTGAGCAATATATTAGATGGTAATGCAGCCGGACTTGAAGCAAAAAACACTAACATTCAAATAGGTTTTGGTATTAAGATTTAATAAAAAAACTATTTAGATAAACAAAAAAGCTTCAGATTTCTCTGAAGCTTTTTTGTTTATCCGTGAATTGTTTCTTTTTTGCTTAAATTTTTCATGATTTCTGCCTCATAATCAAGTAGTTGTTGCCATTTCTTATCAACTTCTTTACGGTCGCCATATTGTCTTGCAAACCCTAAAAACATAGTATAATGATTGGCTTCACTTACCATAAGATTTCTATAAAACTCAGCAAGTTCTTTATCTTTTAATTCTTCAGATAGCAATCTAAAACGCTCGCAGCTTCTCGCTTCAATTAATGCAGCATACAATAAGCGATGTACTAATTGTGTGGTTCTACTTCCGCCTTTAGGAAAAAACTTTAGTAACTGTATAACATAATCATCTTTGCGATCGCGACCAAGAACCCAGCCATTGGCTATAATTCTGTCATGTACCAATTTAAAATGACTTATTTCTTCTTTTACCAAAGCAATCATTTCTTGCACTAAATCTGTATACTCAGGAAAACTAACAATTAAAGATATAGCTGTACTTGCAGCTTTTTGTTCGCAATAGGCGTGATCAGTAAGAATATCCTCTATATTCTTTTCAACAATATTTACCCAACGCGGGTCTGTAGGAAGTTTTAAACCTAACATATTAACTTTCTTTATAATAAACGTTGTCTGTTAATTTTACAGAATATTTACCAACATTATCAACATAGATTTCATAAAAAAGGCAATGGTCAGTTTCTGGTTTACAAAACAAAACATTAACTATAATATCATTTTGTATTGCTGGTTGATTATCATTTAACCAAACCTTTGTCATTATAGCGTCATTTAAAAAATCTGTGTTTTTACTATCATTCTTTATAAATAAGGCTTTATCAATTGTGGTATTTAATATCTGATTTACTTTATTGCTAATACTAAGTTCTGCTTTAAAATCCCTATAATAATGCTTATAATGAATAGTATCAACTTTAAAATCGTTTAAAATATTAGTCTCTAAGTCTGTAAAATGTTTAATCTTTATTTGATTACCATTACTTAAAATGGAATCTGTTACAATTTCTGAATAGGCTTCTGGGAAATAAGTTATTTGTTCTACAGTGTTGTTTTTTGTAAACATTTCAACAGATTCTTGCAATGACTCTTTTGCATTTTTTCTCCTATCGCAATTTACTAGAATAGTAATTAAAACCACAAATAAAATTAAGTATTGCTTCATAGTTTATAGAATTATATATCTAAACCAAATGTCTTTTTTAGAAGTTCTATGTTTGGGTTTTTCTCTTTTAATTTTTCATATTTGTCTTGAGCAGTAAATACATATTTTTTTGAGGCTTCTTCATTTACAATAATCTCAAGTTTTAAGTTATAATTGTTTAACCGTTTTCTTAAAAATTCCATTAAAGGGAATTGAGCACGTTCTAATTCAATTTTTATAGATTCATTAGGGAACTGAAGTTGTATTAAGGTATCTTTAAGTTTAGGAGTATCCATTTCTAAAATAGAAGACATAATCTTTTCACCTTTTTTATTTAAAGATTCTATATAGTCTTTCCAAGCCTTTTTAAATTGTTCAAAGGTAAATTCATCTTTTGGAAGATCTTGAGGGTCAATTACAACTTCCATTTGTTTTATAAGATGTTCCTTTTTTGCTTTTATGCTTTTAAGAGACAATCCAGATGTTTGTGTACTATCTTTTTTAAGTGAGATTTTTGGCTGTTTAACCTCAATGGCAACCTCTTCTTCTTGTGTATTATTATGCTCTTGTAAGGTTGAAGCTTCAGTTTTTATAGTTTCCTTTTGTTGTTGCGGAATTTTAACTGGAATAGGAGTGATGCCTTTAGCTTTAAAGTATGAAGGCGGAATTATGAAACGTTTGCTATTTTTTTTTTCTCCATCAAAAGTGATAGAGGCAAGTTGCATAATGCATAACTCAACTAATAAGCGTTGATTTTTACTAGTTTTATATTTGAGATCACAATCATTGGCTAACTGTATGCCTTTTAACAAGAACTCTTGAGAAGCCTTTTGAGATTGTTCAAGGTATTTTGCTTTGGTGTCTTCGCCTACTTCTAAAAGTTCAATTGTTTGTGGGCTTTTGCAAACTAGTAAATCTCTAAAGTGTGACGCTAAACCAGCAATATAATGATGACCATCAAAACCTTTTGCAAGAATGGTATTAAACTGAATAAGTAATTCAGGAATCTTGTTATCTAAAATAAGGTTAGTACTCGTAAAATAAGTTTCGTAATCAAGTACATTTAAATTTTCTGTAACAGCTTGTCGTGTAAGGTTTTTACCAGAAAAACTAACAACACGATCAAAAATTGATAGCGCATCACGCATTGCACCATCTGCTTTTTGAGCTATAATATGCAAAGCATCATCTTCTGCAACAATGTCTTGCTCTTGAGCAATATATTTAAGGTACTCTTTAGCATCTTTAACAGTGATACGTTTAAAATCAAAAATTTGACAACGTGATAAAATAGTTGGTATAATTTTATGTTTTTCAGTAGTTGCTAAAATAAAGATACAGTGCTTAGGTGGTTCTTCTAATGTTTTTAAAAAGGCATTAAAAGCTGATTGAGATAGCATATGCACCTCATCAATAATATAAACTTTGTATTTACCAACTTGAGGCGGAATACGTACTTGATCTGTTAAACTTCTTATATCATCAACAGAATTGTTTGAAGCAGCATCGAGTTCAAAAATATTAAAGGCAAAATCTTCATCTTCAGTTTCATTTCCATCACTGTTAATCATTTTTGCCAAAATACGAGCACAGGTTGTTTTACCAACACCTCTTGGACCAGTAAATAGTAAGGCTTGCGCTAAGTGATTGTTTTCAATGGCATTTAATAAAGTATTTGTAATAGCTTGCTGACCAACAACATCTTTAAATGTTTGTGGTCTATATTTACGAGCCGATACTACAAAATGTTCCATAAAAAAACTTAGAAGAACAAAGTTAAAAATTCAACTTAAAATTAAGAATTATGACTGTTTATTTTAAAACGAGTTATTAACAATTAATTGTATTTTTGCGTTCAAGTAAATCGCCTTATCGATTCTAAATGTATTTAGGGTAGGAAAGTCCGAACACCATAGTGCAAACATAGTGGCTAACAGCCATCAGCCGTAAGGCTAGGAAAAGTGCAACAGAAAGAATGTACAGGTCATGCTGTAGTGAAACCAGGTAAACTCTATGTGGTGCAATGTCATGTAAACTAACATTTGAGAGCTGCACGCTCGATGTTAGAGGGTAGACAGCTAAAGTTTGCTAGTAATAGTAAACGTAGATAAATGATAAGGGCTTTTATTGTTGAAATAAAAGTACAGAATTCGGCTTATAGATTTGCTTACTTATAAAGTATCCCTTCTTAAACTTAAGAAGGGATTTCTGTTTTATAAAAAAATGAAAACGTAGTTTATTCTTTTTTTGGATAATAACTAAGGTCTGGTCTTACTCTACCTTCTACCATATCATACTTTGTAGTTAATTTAATAACATTAAAGAAAGTAGGACCTTTAGCATCTCCAAGTAATTCATCATTGTCTTTTCCACCTTGAGCTATTGCTAAATCGTCTTTGCCCGAAATAGCTACCATATAATAACTCTCATCATCACCAAAACCACTGTGTATTACATCATAGCCATTTTTTACACCTTTTGCAGCAAACATGTCTTTTACAGCTTTCATAGCTTCATTCATAGCTTTAGCGTCTCTTGGCGCATAATATAAGAAATGGTATTCACGAAAGTTCTTGTCTTCAGTAGAATAGCCTTCTGGATGATAAGATAATTCAGGTACATAATGAGAAATAGTATTGCCATGTGAGTCATAGCATTCATCCATTTTGTCAAACAAAGCACCTGCTTCATCTTTACCCATTTTTTCAAATATTTGAGCAAATCCAGGATTGTCTAATTCTGCCATATTTTTTAGTGGTGATACATAAACATAGCGTCCGTCAGCCAGACTAATAGCTGTCCAGTTAACGTCTTGTATGTTATGCTTAACAAAGTTTTCTTTTAGTTCTTTTGCTGCAGCTTCATATTGCGGAACCATAGCAAACTTTACATTGTCTACATGTACGTTAAACATAGTCGTAGGGTTATCATCTTGGGCTTGGATTGAGTTAATAACAAAAAATGATAATACAAGTGTTAGTAACCCTTTCTTTAAAAATTTCATAATGGTTGGTTTTTGGTTAAAATATTAATTAATAGCTAAAATTTATAAATCAATTAACCATACCAAAAGCAGTAATAAATTATGAGGACACGATAACGTAAGTTGTAAGTAAAATGAGGAATTGCTTTTTTGTAAGCTATGCTAAAGTACTGAAAAAAAATGAGATAAGAAAGCGACTACTTATTGTAACTCAAAAAAACTAAACATATTACCGCCATAACTTTTTGAATTACTATAATTCTCTAGGTTAGATAAATCTGTATGTTTAGAATGCTCGATTATAAGTAAGCCGTTAGTTTCAAGTAAGCTATTAGTAAATACTAATTCTGGGATTTTAGAGAACGCTTCTATGTCGAAATTATATGGTGGATCTGCAAATATAATTGTATGTTGCTGTTTGGTGTTTTCTAAAAACTTGAAAACATCACTTTTTATAGTTTTAATTGGCATTTTAAAACTTTCAGCAGTTTCATTAATAAATTTTATGCAACCAAAGTTTGCATCTACGGCTAAAATATGTTGTGTACCTCTTGATGCAAATTCGTAACTTATGTTTCCTGTTCCTGAAAATAAATCTAGTACTGAAATTTCATCAAAATAGAATGAATTGTTTAAAATATTAAACAACGATTCTTTTGCCATATCTGTTGTTGGGCGCACAGGTAGTTTTTTTGGCGCGGTAATTCTACGACCTTTAAATTCTCCAGAAATTATTCTCATTAGTTAAAACTGTTTAATAAAATAAAGTAATTGTGAGTAAAATCTGGTTGCATAGATTCGTTATAATTGTATGTGTATTCAGGATTTACAAATGCTACATGCCTTATATATTTGTAGACTATATTGTAAAGCTCGTCATCTTTAGCTATTTGTCCAGATAATACAGCATTAATTTCTTCTGGGTTTAATTTTAATTGCTCTATAACAAACAAAATGTAATAGATAAAATCTTCTTTTGTGCCATATTCAAAAGTATTATATAGCTGAATTTTAGAATTTTTAAGAACGACAATTTCTATACTATACGCATCTGCATTAATATAAATGGCATCCTTTTTTAGGTAAGTTTTCTTTTGTAATAAAGTGTCTATAAACAAGGTTGATGCGTGTTTATAATCAAAAGCACCATAAGATTCGAAAATATAATTATTGATGTTTACCAAAGGCACATAAACGTTTACGCTTTTATTTATTGGTAGCTCGTCATAGGTTATATAATCTGTCTTTAAAATTTTGGTGTTAAACTTTAAATAATCTGCTAAATTATTTTCTGAGAATAGTGCCTTAGGAACTAAGCTAGATAGTTCATTTTTATAGATGATTAAAACAGTTTCAAAGGATTCAGAAAAAATTGAGTTAGTATCTAAAACAGTTTTTAATCGTTCAAGAATTTCAAAAGGCGTCAGTTTTTTATCAAAGTTCTCAGTTTTTAAATGCTCAATAGTATTTGTAGTTCTGTTTAGAACACAAAAAGAAAGTCCACTCAAATTAATTTGAATGGACAATGCTTTAATACTATTTGTATTCAAACTAATTTTCGTTTGAGTAATTTTTTGGCCAGTTACCATTTGTATTTACTTCTTCCATAGAGCCTACTTTTAAAGTAGGACCATTTACACCATCAACAGAAACAACTTCATTTTCTTTAGAAATCAAGTTTTTATCTTCACCATCTAAAATAATGGCTTTTTGCACTAAAGCTTCAAAAACAGGGATGTTTTCTAGCATTCCTGCTTTAAGTTCAAATTTAGCTCCAGGTTTTCCAACAGGAACATTCATCATTGTTTTGTATCTATCATCAGATTTAAAAAGCGAATCTTTTACAGAAACAAATCCAAGCGTGTCAATAACAACAATATCTTTAAACATGTCAACACCAATAGCTCTGGTTCTTTCAATATCTTTTACAGTAGAATCTCTACGTTGTGTAATTGTATACTGAGCTGTATCTATAAACTTAACTAAGTTATCAAAATTACCATTAAACTTACCTGTTACAGTTCTATGCGCTAATTGTGCATCTCTAATATCTTTTAAACTTTCAATTACAACTGCATAACGCTTGTTTTTTAGTTGATTAAACTTGATTTCACCATAAACAGACATAAATGTATTATAGGCCAAAAATGCAATGAGAGCCCAAAGTAAAATGTTTACTACAGGTTTCATTTTCTTTGGTATAAATTTATCAATCAACCAAACGAGGCCAATGGTAAGTAAAATTACAATTACAATGGCAATAATTATTGTTAACATAGTTAGTTATTTTTTTAGGTGTTACGCAAATCTACAATTTTTTTTTATTCACAAAAACCAATGCAAACAAAAAATCTATTAAAAAAGGAAAGATATAAAAATTGTTTCACATTGTTTACTATTATAAATTTAATATTATAATCGTTTTACGCAATACCTTTTTAACCTTATATTGCCATTAAAAGTTATTTTAACGTTACATGAATTCATCAGAATTTTATAAGTTATTAGTTCAAAAATTTCCATTTAAACCAACATCTAAGCAAACCATTGTTTTAGATCAGCTCTCAGAGTTTATTTTCGATTTAACACCAAACAGCTTGTATTTACTAAAAGGCTATGCAGGTACTGGTAAAACTAGTATTATTGGCACTTTAGTTTCTAATTTATGGGAAGTAAAAAAAAGTGCTGTATTAATGGCACCTACAGGTCGTGCTGCAAAAGTGATATCAAATTACTCTGGTAAAGAAGCGTATACAATTCATAAAAAAATATATTTCCCAAAAAAAGATAAAGGTGGTGGCGTTAAATTTATTTTACAGCCAAACAAACATCGGAACACAATATTTATTGTAGATGAAGCTTCAATGATACCTGACACTCCAGCAGATTCAAAATTATTTGAAAATGGTTCGCTTCTAGACGATTTAATGCAGTACGTGTACTCTGGTCATAAATGCAAATTACTTTTAATAGGAGATAAAGCGCAGTTACCTCCAGTAAAATCTGATTTAAGTCCAGCTTTAGATGCGCAGCGTTTAGATTTAAATTACAATAAAAAGGTAATCACTATGGAACTAGATGAAGTTGTAAGACAAGGTCAGGGCTCGGGAATTTTAGAAAATGCAACACAACTTAGAGAAGTGCTTGAAAATGAATTTTACAAGTCTTTTAAATTTAATTTAAACGAATTTAAAGATATTGTTAGGTTAATTGATGGTCATGAAATAATGGATGCCATTAATGATGCTTACTCAGAAAATGGTCATGAGGAAACTGCAATAATAGTTAGGAGTAATAAACGAGCAAACCAATATAATAAACAAATACGAAATCGAATACTATTTAATGAAAATGAGTTAACAGTTGGTGATTTTTTAATGGTAGTAAAAAATAATTACTTCTGGGTTAAGCCAACAACAGAAGCTGGTTTTATAGCAAATGGTGATATTATTCAAGTGCTAGAAATATTTAGCATTCAAGAGTTATATGGTTTTCGTTTTGCCGAAGTGAAAGTAAAAATGGTTGATTATCCAAAAATGAGACCTTTTGAAACCGTTTTACTTTTAGACACTATTGAAGCAGAATCACCATCATTAACTTACGAAGATTCCAATAGGTTATATCAAGAGGTTCAAAAGGATTATGAAAACGAAGCTTCTAATTATAGAAAATTTTTAAAGATTAAAGGCAATAAGCATTTTAATGCCTTACAAGTAAAATTCTCTTATGCAATTACCTGCCATAAATCGCAAGGAGGACAATGGAATACTATTTTTGTAGAACAACCATATTTGCCAAACGGAATAGATAAAGATTATTTGCGTTGGCTATATACTGCGGTTACCAGAGCTAAAGAAAAATTGTATCTTATTGGCTTTAAAGATGATTTTTTTGAAGATTAAATTTAAATAAAAATGACAGCAGAAACACTCATAAGTATTTTTTTAGGCATTGGTTTATCGGCATCTGTTGGCTTTAGAGTATTTGTGCCTTTATTCGCCTTAAGTTTAGCAGCTTATTTTAATGTATGGGAACTAAATGAGTCTTGGCAATGGGTTGGTAGTTTAACTGCGGTAGTTATTTTGGGAGTTGCTACCGTAATAGAGATTTTTGCTTATTTTATTCCTTATGTAGATAACTTGTTAGATTCAATCGCTATTCCTTTAGCAGCAATTGCAGGAACAGCAGTTATGGTTTCAACTGTTGCAGATTTAAGTCCAGCAATCACTTGGGCATTAGCAATAATAGCTGGAGGCGGAACAGCAGCAGCAGTTGCAGGAAGTTCTGGAGCTACACGTTTAGCTTCTACAACGACAACAGGTGGTGTTGCTAATCCAGTAGTTTCTACTGTAGAAACAGGAACCTCAATAGTCATGTCAATTATTTCTATTGTATTTCCTTTTATAGCAATTATATTGGTAGTAATAATTTTTTGGATTATTTTTCGTCTTTATAAAAAGTTTAAACCTAGTCAACCTTAAATCCCTTCAAAAGTTTTATTTTTGAATAGAAATTCTAATCGCTAAATGAAAATAATCTCAATGATTCCAGCACGTTATAGTGCATCTCGCTTTCCGGCGAAACTCATGCAAGATTTAGCAGGAAAAACAGTTATTTTAAGAACTTACGAAGCTACAGTTGCAACAAATTTATTTGATGATGTTTATGTGGTTACGGATAGTGACATTATTTTTAATGAAATTGTTTCTAATGGAGGCAAAGCCATTATGAGTAAAAAAGAACATGAATCTGGTAGTGACCGTATTGCAGAAGCCGTTGAAGGTTTAGATGTAGATATTGTAGTAAATGTACAAGGTGATGAGCCTTTTACTGAGCATGAAAGTTTAGCTAAAGTATTAGAAGTATTTAAAGATGACTCTAAAAAAGAAATAGATTTAGCGTCATTAATGGTTGAAATTCATGATTGGGATGAAATTAGTAATCCAAACACGGTAAAGGTAATTGTAGATCAAAATAATTTCGCTTTGTATTTTTCTAGAAGCCCAATTCCGTTCCCAAGAGATAAAGAAGCTGGTGCGCGTTATTTTAAGCATAAAGGAATTTATGCATTTAGAAAACAAGCGCTTATAGATTTTTATAAACTACCAATGCAATTTATTGAAGCTTCTGAAAAAATAGAGTGCATACGTTACCTAGAATATGGTAAGCGTATAAAAATGGTAGAAACAACAGTTGAAGGTGTTGAGATTGATACACCAGAAGATTTAGAACGCGCAAAACGTTTATGGAAATAGAGTATAGTAACATAAAGGTTATAGGCTTTGATGCAGATGATACACTTTGGGTAAACGAAACTTATTTTCGTGAAGCTGAGTTAGAGTTTGCAAAACTTTTATCTAAGTATGAAACCGTAAATAAAATTGATCAAGAGCTATTTAAAACAGAAATGAAAAACCTTCCGCTTTATGGTTATGGCGTTAAAGGTTTTGTGCTATCTATGGTAGAAATGGCTATTGAGTTGTCTAATAATACTATAGATAATTCATCAATAAATAGGATTCTAGATATAGGAAAAGACATGCTTAACAAACCTGTAGAATTATTAGCAGGAGTTGAAGACACCTTAAAAACGTTGTTTGGTGATTATCGTTTAATATTAGTTACTAAAGGCGATTTACTTGATCAAGAGCGAAAATTAGAAAAATCAGGATTGACTAATTATTTTCATCATATAGAAGTTTTAAGCGATAAGCAAGAGGCAAATTATTTAAAACTTTTAAAGCATTTAGATATCAATCCGTCAGAATTTCTAATGATTGGTAATTCTTTAAAATCTGATGTTTTACCATTGGTAAATATAGGTGCTAAAGCAATACATATTCCTTTTCATACTACTTGGGCTCATGAGCAAGTAAGTAAAGAAAAAGAGAATAACGCTTACAAAACAATTAATAGTTTGTTGGACTTAAAGGAGATTTTAAAATAATGGAAGTGATAAACATTGAAACATGGAATAGAAAAGAGCATTACGAACACTTTAGTTCGTTAGCCGATCCATATTTTGGTCTTACTATTCCTTTTGATGTAAGCAAAGCTTATCAGTTTGCAAAGACTAATAAGGTTAGTTTTTTTGCAAAATATTTGCATGATTGCATGAAGGCTATAAATGATGTAGATGAATTAAAATTAAGAATAGTAAATAGCCAAGTAGTTAAGTATGATGTTATTCATGCCTCACCAACAATAATGAGAGATAACCATACATTTGGTTTTTCTTTTGTAGAATTTGATTATAATTTAAATACGTTTATAAATAATTTTGAAGGAGAGAAACTAAGAATCAATACTTCAACTAATTTATATCCGCCAAACAACAGTTTAGATTGTATTCATTGCTCTGCAATGCCATGGTTGGAGTTTTCAGGGCATAAAGAACCAGTTTCTAGAATTTTAGATTCAGTGCCCAAACTTGCATTTAGTAAAGTGAAAAAAGAAACACATAATAAATTAAAAATGAATGTTGCAATTAATGTTAATCATGCACTAGTAGACGGTTATCATGTTAGCTTATTTGCAGAAAAATTTCAACAAAATTTAAATAAATAAAGATATAACCAACTATGTTTTTATTTTTGTTAAAGAATATAAATAAATGAAGTACAAAAATTATCCAATGGTGTCCAGAATTATTTTTGGACGAGGCAGTTTTAATCAGTTAGGAGATATATTATCTACAAAACGATTAAATGCTAAGGCACCATTTATTTTTTTGGTAGACGATGTGTTTAAAGGTAATTCTTGGATTAACTCTAGAATACCTATAGCATATGATGATCAATTAATTTATATATCTGCCAATGAAGAACCAAAAACTTCTCAAGTAGATGAGATAGTAGAACAGATAATTTTAACTCATAAAGAAAGACCTTCTGGTATTATTGGAATTGGCGGTGGCACCATTTTAGATTTAGCTAAAGCCGTTTCTATTATGATAACCAATAAAGGAGAAGCAAAAGATTACCAAGGTTGGGATTTGGTTAAAAATGAAGCCATCTATCATGTAGGTGTGCCAACAATTTCTGGTACTGGTGCAGAAGTGTCTAGAACTACTGTTTTAACGGGGCCAGAAAAAAAATTAGGTATTAATTCTGATTACACACCTTTTGATCAGGTGATATTAGATCCAGAGCTAACAAAAGATGTTCCTAAAGATCAATGGTTTTATACAGGAATGGATTGTTATATACATTGTATCGAATCTCTTAACGGTACATATTTAAATGCGTTTAGCCAATCGTATGGCGAAAAAGCTTTTGAACTTTGTAAAGAGATTTTTGTAGAAAACAACCTATCAGACGAAGAAGCACAAGACAAACTTATGATGGCATCTTGGCATGGCGGAATGAGTATTGCTTATTCTCAAGTTGGTGTTGCTCATGCAATGAGCTATGGACTTTCTTATTTATTAGGAACAAAACACGGAATTGGTAATTGTATCGTTTTTAATCATTTAGAAGAGTTTTATACTGAAGGCGTGAAGTTGTTTAAACAAATGAAGAAATACCATGGCATTACTTTACCTGAAGGCGTTTGTGCAGATTTAGACGATTATCAATTTGATATTATGATTGATGTTGCTTTAGGCCTAGAACCGCTATGGGAAAACGCAATAGGAAAAAACTGGAAGCAAGTTATAACTAGAGATAAGCTAAAAACACTTTACCAAAAAATGTAACATGCGTTGGTTAGCCAAATTTATTTACTTTAAACTATTAGGTTGGAAAGTTGTTGGCAATACCAATATGTCTAAAGACACTGTTAAAAAAGCTATTATTATAGCTGTTCCTCATACAAGTTGGCATGATTTCTATATTGGTGTATTACTCAGAAAAGTAATCGATATTAAAACAAATTTTATAGGTAAAAAAGAATTGTTTTTTGGACCATTTGGGTGGTATTTAAAAGCCATTGGTGGCGCCCCAATAAACAGACAAACTAAAGAGAATAAAGTAGAAGCTATAGCTAAACTATTTCATAACAGAGAAGAGTTTAGAATGACCTTAGCACCAGAAGGCACAAGAAAGAAAGTAGAGCAGTGGAGAAGCGGTTTTTACTATATAGCAAAAGAAGCTAATGTGCCTATAATTATGTTTACCTTAGACTTTGAAAATAAACAAAATAAAATTTCCGAACCTTTTTATCCTACAGGTAATATAGAGGAAGATTTTAAATTTATGAAAAGTTTTTATAAAGGCGTTAAAGGTAAAATTCCAGAATATTCATAATTGTTTATGCTTATAAGCACTTTTGTCATCTTTGTTATTTGGAGATAAACAAAACTTTTTTACCAGCATTAATTTTAGTGTTTATTTTAAATATGGCATAAAGTTTGAAATGTATAATATAAATGCAATAGTTGAAACATAAAGTAAACTTTATAGTCACTAAAAAGAAACAACTAGAGCTATTAATATAAAAGCTACTTCAATTAAAGTTGAAGTAGCTTTTTTGTATTTATAAATGAAACTAGCTATTACTTAACCTCTTTTAAAGCGTTATCAATAAGCGTTCTTAAATGTTGTTTATGAGCTCTAGAAGAAATATTTCCTAATGTAGGATTAGACATAGATCTAATGTTCTTTAAATTATATAATGCCATAGATTTTGCATTATTTGTAAACCTAGCATTTTGTTTCCCTGTTAGTATATCAATTAACATGGTTGTATATTCAATTTGCAGATTTTGGCGAAAAGAATTAATACTTCCATAAATATCAGCCTTAAAAATTGCATTATTTAAATCAGTCATAAAAGATGATAGTTTGTACTTATTGCCATATAATTCTGAGTCAGTAAGACGTTGTAGTGTATTTGGATGCAATAAATGCCTTAACGCACTTTTTTGAGAGCCTAGTACTAAACTATGTATTTTAGGGTCTTCAGGACGAGAACGAAAATTAGAACCTCTACGTTGTCTTGCTAAATAATTATATAAATCATTAGGTGTATTAAAAGCGTCAGCAGCAAATATATATTTGCTTAATCCATTCATGGCTCTTTTTTGATCCTCTATACTTACTGGAGTATAAGGTTGCTCAGCACCTTGTTGACCCACCATAGCTCTATTTACATAAACACCACCAATGTAGCGAGACATAATTATACCTGCTCTTCTGCGTTCGCCTTGTAAAATACTATAAGCTCTTGTTAACTCTTGGTATGATTCTCCATTGGTTACAAGTTTGCCTTTAATGTTTTTCATGGTAGATTCTACCAATTCCATGCGGTCAATTGCAAATCTAATTGGGTCATTAGACAAATCGTAAAGGTTTACTCGTGGATCTATACCTCTAGAAGAAACACGCATATCATCAGCATCATTACCAAATGCGAGTTCTGGTTGGGTAGATTTGTTTAATAAATCTTGACGTTCTTTTTCAGTTTTAAAAGGTTTGTAACCAAGTTGTATAGCCCATTCATCATAAGGTCCTACAGCATTGTCATAATAATGACCTTGTTTATTTCTATCTTTTGTAATATTTATTGCAGGATATTCCATTACTGAGGTAGACAAAGCTTTCCCTTTAATAAGTTCTGGGTTTGCTAATTCTTCTGGGGAAAATAGTTGACTCCCTTTCATGTTATGATATAAGCCTAATGTATGACCAACTTCATGCATGATAAGACGCATCATATTATCTTTAGTTATTTTTTCTAACTCTAGTTTTGAATCTTCAAATGCAGTAACTACTGCTTGACCAAACAGTGAGCTTTCTTGCATTAGGTGTCCTGCAGAACAGGTCATTTGATTGTGGTCAAAATCAGATTCTAACTCTAATTCTTCTTCTTCAAAGCTAGCCGACGAATCATAAACTTTTCCTGTCATTACTCTACCAGAAAAATGTATAAATTCCAGCATAATATCTGCGCCTAAAATCTCTCCAGTTCTTGGGTTTACAAAGCTTGGTCCATAACCACCAAAAGGCGGCCTGTTAGGAGAAGACGTCCATCTTAAAACATTGTAGTTTATATCACCTGCATCCCAAGTTGCATCATCAGGCTGCATTTTAACAACCATAGCATTTTTAAAGCCTGCTTTTTCAAAAGCAACATTCCAACGCAATAAAGCTTCTTTAATGGTGGCTCTCCATTCTACAGGAGTCGTATTTTCCATCCACCAAGTAATTGGCTCAACAGGTTCTGATAAAGCTGCATTTGGGTCTTTCTTTTTTAAATTCCAACGATGAATTAAATCTCTATATGGTGTAGAACTTGTTGAAGTTTGATCGTTAACCTTAGTTGTAAAAAAACCAACTCTAGGGTCATCAAATCTAATTTCATAATCATTTTCTGGCATAGCTATTAAACTATGAAACACTTTAATGCTAACATGACGCCCATCTGCAATAGCACTTGATCCTCCATTTAAGGTTGAAGACTTAGAATATACATATTCAACTTCTAGATTTGTGTTTTCAGAATAATTGCGAATATCAAGTATCTTAGTTTTTAGTTTATTTAGTGTTCCTAATGAAAAAGAATTTTTTGAAGCTCCAGGGAAACGAGGAGGTTTTATTTGCGAAAATGTTTCTTTTAAAAATAAACCATCGGCTTTAATTAAGTACAACCCTTTTTCTTTATCATGAGCTTCAATTTTTACACTAGCCATGATGCCTTCACTTAAATTTGCATCTTTAGATTTTGATAAAGCACTATTTGGATTAAAATAAAATGATGTGTTTTGAGTTACAAATTCAATTTTATTAAAGTATTTTTTAATTTTAAATACTTTTGATCCTCCATAAGCACCTCTAAATCGTCTTACATCTATAACACCATTTGATACTTGATTAAAGTGAATAAACTCTTTACCAATTTGGTCTTCACTTACTTGCATTTGCAAACTACCTGTGATGGTGTCTTGATAGATGGTAAATAAACCATCAATTTTTTTACTTTTCTTAACCAAACTGGCAATAGATTTCTCTTTTGGTTTTGCTGGAGGTTTTGGAGCAGCAGCTTCGGTTTTATTTTTTTTTCTCTTTCTCTTTTTTTGAGCTTGTGTGTTTTGAGGCGCTAAAAAGGCACATAAAACAAAAGCCAATGTTATTAATTTAATAACATTTAATTTTTTAATTTTCATATATTCAAATCTGGTTAATTAAAAATTATACTATACATAATAAAGTATTCTGATGCGTAAGATAAAAATTCTATAAACAAATTATTTATATGAAATGTTAAAACTAAATTGTGTTTATTAGAGCCAGCATTTTTAATTCAGAAGATATATTATAAAACTGTCATGAATTTCTTTTGTTGGTAAATCCCCCAATCTTTTATGTTTAACCTTCCATGATAAAAAGTGTCTCCCGTCAATAGAATTTTAGTTGATGTGCCATAAATAGCAATCTAAGAAGCTTGATGACCAGGAATTGGTATTATTTTTATTAAGCGATTGCCTAATTTAAAATCTAAAATTTCTTCTTACCAAATTGATACTTTATAAAAACTCTTTAAGCCTTCAACTTCTAGACCTACAACAGTTGTATTTGGTTTACCTTTAAATTGACTGTCTGCTGCAAAGTGGTCACCATGCTTATGAGTATGCGTCACAATTAATTCTACTTCTCCGTTTTTTTAGACCAATTGCTAGTTATTTGTTTTTACTGTTTTATAAAGAGGAAAAATCCTTAGGGTTTTTTGAGTAAGCTAGTAGTAGCAATGCGTTATACACGCTGTTGTACTTTCGTTATTTATCTATAGAATTTAACCACAACTGTTTCTTTTTTATGCTTGTAAGAGTGCATTCAATTCTTGATTTTAATTCTCTTAACCAGAGTTTCTCAACCATGAACTTTGTATAATGGTCATGAAGTAGTTTATAAGTATGAGGTTTTTATTGGTGTCTATTAGAAGATTAGTTCTTGCATTAAATTGGTCTAAATTTTTATTGAGCTCTTGTTCAAGATTGGTAATTAGTGTTAACCTTTCTTTCTCTTGTTAATGTCCTATTTTATATTATTAATCCAAAGCGCAATAAGAATTCCAAAAACTACAAGCACAATTTCTCCAAGAGCATATTTCAAATACTTTCAAGTTTTACCTTGTGAAAGCAAATCCTGTCTAATTTTCTAAAGAATTTTATCATTGGTTGGCGGTTTATGCAAACAATCTTGTATATAATACGTTGCGTAGTTTATCATGTAATTTAACAAATAAAAACCAGATAGAAAATCTGCGAGAATTTTGGTAAGTAGACTAGAACTAAATTATATGCGGTGTTGCAAGATGTCTTTATTCCTTTTTTGGTCTTGAAAGTTTAAAATATTCGTTCGCTGATTTGTCAAGTCGGTTTATAATCTTTTTGAAATTTTCTTGGTTTGGTTTTAGATCAACGAATTTGTCAATAACTTTACTTCGTTTATAAATCAGAAAAGTGTTTTCAGTATTTGGGTCAATTTTATTTAAATTTACTTCTGAAGATTTATCGTTAAAAGAAGGTACAAAGGTCAGGGCAACTTTTTTTAAACCGAGTTCGTTTCCAAGCTTTTCCAATTTTTGCATTCTGGTGTCTTTATCGTAGTTTAAATCGTTGCCATAGATAAAATAAACTTTCAAATACTCTTCTCTTTTTTGGTTTTCGCTGTCCAAAAAAGCGAGCCAATCTTTTATTTCATTCCAATTGGGTTTGCTACCTACAAAATATAGAATACCGTGATACCAACCATATTTACAAATTGGGCAGGTTATCGTGCCTTTGTCTGCTCCATAAGCGTGAAATGGTGTAAAGGAAATAATATCTTCGCCAATACTCTTGCCAGAACTCTTTTGGTAAATATTCTCTATAGGATAATCGGGAATATTCAAGCCTAAAATGATATTGCGCTCACCTATCCACATATTGTCTTTTTGTACAAAACGTATTACGCCACTTCCTCCACGATTTTCCATATTCTTTCTGCGTTTAGAGGTTAAAAGTGAATCATTGTCAAACACAAAATCATCAATGTAGTAAGGTTCTTCCATATTTTTTTCTTTAACAGTAATGTGTATGTGAGCAGGTTGGTCTCTACTTGGATATGCTTTAGGTTGTATTGTGTAGATTGAATAGTTGCCTAGTTCATTCGTTTTTAGCCAACCTCTGATGTAACCATGGGTTTGTCCTAGCTTATTTTTTGGCATATTTCTTTCTTCGCTTTGTTTTGTAGCGTAAATCCCTTCGGTGTTTGTTTGATAATAGTACAGAATTATATTTGAAGCTGGTGTTTTACCATCTATTTGATAAACTGTTCCTGTTAGTAAAATTTTCTGTCCTTTTTCTTTGAAAGCAGAACTCGTATCGGTTGCGGACAATTTTCTTGGCATCTTGTAAAAAAATGGCATTGATTTATCAAAATCATCACTTAAAGTTTCTGTCTCTTTTTTGATATTTTGACTATTACAGCTTGACAAGTTTAAACCAGCTAACAGCAAAACACCTATTTTAAAAATTTGTAGCATCTATAAAGTTTTTCAATAAAAGTATGCATTGATATGGTTGTTAGCATCATATTTTGCTACCAATTGTTTGTGTGGTGTGAATACATAGCTTACTGGATTAGCTGTTTCCAATTATTTCTAAAATGCCTGCTTAACCGAATAACTTTACCGCTTTGAAGTGTTGCGTCATAATCTCCATTATTTCTTGATTTTAGTTCTTTAACATAATTAGCGTTAATAATTGATGAGCGATGTACTCTTAAAAATACACTTGGGTCGAGATTAGTTTCAAATTCCTTTAGGCTTTTATTATCTAAAATCTTTTTGTCATTTGTGTGAATAATTGAATAAGGCTTATCAGTCGAAATAAACTGTATAGTTGAGGATGAGACATTTAGAATTTTCGAACCAATTTTTAGCTTAATTTTATCGGGATAATGTTTTTTTATATGGGTCGATTTATGTTTAGACATATAAATTGTAGGGAAAATGATATACCACAATAAAGCGATATGGAGTTGATTAGATAATGCACTATAGAAAATATTAGAAAACCGATGTGTAGGTGTGAAAATTAAACTACTTACCAACACATATAGAGAAGCAAATAATATTATATGCAGAAAGCTAAAAAATAATCCAACTCCAAAACTTAAAGGCAGTTTGGTAAATTTATTCTTAGGATTGACAATTTTTATCAGTCGGTTTGCATAAATGGTTAGAGGAATAAAAAAAATCCAAAACGTGTTGTAGAGAGATGATTCAGATAAGTAAAATCCTGTGTTCTGTATTCTGCTGTAAATATAGTCTTGTAATACTGCTAATAGAAATACAAAAACGACAATTATAAGATATAATGGCAATTTTCCAATTTTTGGAATTTTAAATTTTTCCTTTATGTTAATTAATTGATCCAATGTTTCTTTAACTTGCGGTTTTGTATATGAAAAGTAGCGGATTTAAGCACTAATTTTTCAGAAAGCAATATACTTAATTAAAGGTATAAGCGGTTCAGATTTCCACTTAAACCGCTATTTTTTATATAGATTGTTACCTGCTGGATTTTTTCATTCAGCTTGGTTGTCAGCGTTGGCAAAGACATAATCTTTTGCAATTTTTGGCGTAGCGTGGCTGGTGCGAAACGAAGTTCACGAACACCTAAAAATGAATTTTAAATAAACGTGAGTAATTGCAAATGTGTATGGCTTTAAGCGTTGGTTTTTCCGTAATATTTTTTTCGCAACCAAAAGGAAACTCTAACCAATAAAATCAATGCAGGAACTTCAACCAAGGGACCAATTACTCCTGCAAATGCTTGTCCCGAATTAAGTCCAAAAACTGCAATTGCAACAGCAATAGCCAATTCAAAATTATTTCCTGCTGCTGTAAAAGCTACCGAAGCGGTTTTGTCGTATTCTGCTCCCATGGCTTTAGTAAAGAAAAATCCAATGATAAACATTAGCGTAAAATAGATAAGCAAAGGAATTGCAATTATCACGACGTCCATTGGGATTTCTACAATCAATTCACCCTTTAGCGAGAACATAATTACAATTGTAAATAATAGCGCAATCAATGTCATTGGCGAAATTGTTGGAATGAATTTATTTGTGTACCATTCCTCGCCTTTTAATTTCACTAAAATGAGTCTGCTCAAAATCCCCATTACAAACGGAATGCCTAAATATATGGCAACACTTTCCGCAATAGTTCCAATTGAAATATCTACAATAGCTCCTTCAAACCCAAAATATGGTGGAAGAACGGTTATAAAAATCCACGCATAAAAACTGTATAAAAACACTTGAAAAATGCTATTTAATGCCACCAAACCTGCTCCGTATTCGCTACTTCCTTCTGCAAGGTCGTTCCAAACCAAGACCATTGCAATGCAACGCGCCAAACCAATTAAAATAAGTCCGACCATATATTCTGGGTAATCCCGTAAAAATGTAATTGCCAAAACAAACATTAAAACAGGGCCAATTATCCAATTTAGTATGAGCGAAATAGAAAGGATCTTTAGGTTTTTAAAAACCTTTGGTAGTAGCGAATAATTAACCTTTGCCAAAGGAGGATACATCATTAAAATCAAACCGATTGCAATCGGAATATTTGTTGTTCCGCTACTAAATGAGTTGATGATATTAGGGAATGTTGGAATAAAATATCCAAGACCAACACCAAAAGCCATTGCAACAAATATCCAAAGTGTTAGATTTCTGTCAAGAAAACTTAATTTTTTCATATGTAATTTATTTCTAAAATTTAAACTGTTTTATTCTGCACAATTACTCCATTTATATTACACGATAACTTTACAGTATTATAGATGGTGCCAAATTTTTCAATATTCTTTTTTAGCAATGGGATATTTAGATTGTCGTCAGAACTGTAAATAGTTAGTGTGTAATTTATATCATCCATTTTTAAAGGTTTTTCCACTCTTGTAGCAGAAACATTAACTTTGGCTTTTAAATAAGTAAACTTCAGTGTTGCAGCAAAACGCTCTACATTTTTAAGCATACACGAAGCAAAAGCACCTAAAAAAAGTTCAGCTGGATTAGGTAAAAGTTCAGCCGAATTTGAAGTCGTTCCGAAAGCGATATCACTTTGTTTTATGTGCAAAGTAGCGTCTTTATTTGAAACGGAAGTTGCCTTAATTTGATATTCCATAATTATTTTTTTAAAACATTAAGAAGATTTAATTTGAGAAAAAACGTAGAACATTTCGGTTGCAATTTGCAGACTTCTTTCCTTGTATTTTTCTGCTTGTTGTGGTGTATTATCAAATGCTTTTGGGTCTTCAAAAGTTATGGGGATGCGTTTTTCGGCACCAGGAACAAAAGGACACGCTTCATTTGCTGAATCGCAAGTCATAATTGCCGCAAATTGAGATTTTGGATTAAAATCGTCATCTAACTTTTTTGAAAACCCTATTATTGGATGCTCGTTGTTAGAATACTTAATGCTATAAACAGGATTCTCATTTTTAGAAATTGTGTTTATTTTAAAGCCTGAATTCTGTAAAGTTTCGGCAACCATTGGAAACAATGCGGTTGCCTCTGTTCCGCCCGAATAACAAAACACATTTTTAATATTGAAATAATTTGCCATGGTTTGTGCCCAAACTTGTGATAAATGACTTCTTCGTGAATTGTGAGTGCAGATAAAGTTGATGCGGATTTCTTGATTTTTTGAAACCTTTGACTGAATAAAATCAATTAGCGGTTGTAAAACTGCTTTGCGCTCATTTGAAATAGTTTTGGGGTTTAAATCTTTGATTATATTTTCTATTTCTTTAAATAGTTCTGCTTTAATTGTTATCATATTTGTTTATTGCGATTATACGATTAATAAGTCTAAATTTTTTAACAGCAGTCCTGCTTCGTAGTTAAATCTTGATTAAGAAATTCTGTCATAACAGTTTTCATTGCTGTCCAATTTTCTTTGTGAATACAGTAGCAAACACTCGTTCCTTCTACATTTCCCTTAATTAAGCCTAAATGTTTTAGTTCTTTTAAATGTTGAGAAATTGTTGGTTGCGCTAATCCAATTTCGTTTACCAAATCTCCGCAAACACAAGCGTTCATTTTAAATAAATGTTGTAAAATCGCTACTCTTGCAGGATGTCCGAAAACTTTCGCAAAAAGAGAAATTTCATTTTGTTGCTCGTTAAACATTTCGGTTTTCGCTAAGCCCATTGTTGTTCTTTATTTGTTAATTGCAATATTACGATTAATATTTTATTGCTCAAAGTTTTTCGAGTGTTTGTGTAGTAGGTTTCCGCGTGTCTGTAACGTGTTCGTGTTTGGTTTAGTTGCGTTGGTAAGAATTAAGTTAGTTAAATAGAACGAACCAGAGGAACATCTGCAGAATTTCAGTTAGTAAGCAAGAACCAGCCATTAATTATACACGTTGTTGTAACTAGTTGTTTTCTAACCTAATAATATGTTTTCGGATTTCTTTTTCTCTTGAAAGTTTATATTTTAAAGGTAAGTTAACTGCTTTTTTATACGTAGCGATTGCTTTTTTTATGTCATTATTTTTTTCATAAGTACTTGCTAAAATCATTCTTATATTTATATCAAAGTCATATGCTTCCACACTTCTTTTTAGAATAGTTATGGCATTAGAATATTTTTCTTTATTAATTAGATTGAATGCTAACCCTAAATATTCCTCGGCAGATTGTTTTGCCTCTTTACCATATTTTGTCATTATAAAATTTTCGTGTTTTAGGAATTTTTCATCAGTATAGTTATCATATATTTCGTCTGTAAATAACATATCAGAAAATGTATATTTTAAGCCATAGTACGTTGATAACAAAGGTGAAGACATATGACCTTCTTTTTCCATCTCTTTATGTTCAAATTGAAGCTTTTTAGGTTGATTTTCTTTTATGGCATCAATAAAATTAGTGAGTTCTTTTCGCATTCCCCATTTAGTACCTGATTCGTATGTTCCAATTCCAAAAAATAATTTCTTTTCTATATCTGGGTTTGCTTTAAAAAATAATTTTGCCTTTTCTGTAGCTTCTTCTTTATTCCACCAAAATGAAGGGCTCATCATAATATAAGCATCAAATAGATTAGGTTTCTCCATTAATACTGATGCTGTAAATAAACCTCCGAGTGAGTGACCTTCCAGTACTCTAAAAGAATTCACTCTATAATTAGTCTCGATATGTGGAATTAATTCACTTTCAATAAAGCTCAGAAACGTTAATCCACCACCACTTTCTGGATTGTTATCACTGTTTGTAAAGGTGAAATCTCTTTTCCTATTTGTGCTTTCAATTCCAACAACAATTAATGGTGGTATGTTTCCTGTTCGTGTCAATACTTCAATAGTACCTATTGTATGCCAGATATTTTGCATTCCATCTGTTAAATATAGTACAGGGTAATTAGCATTGCTAGTTGAATATTTTTTTGGTAAGGAGATTATTATAGGACGATTTTCATTTAATAGTTTAGATTTAAAAGTATATTTATAGCCAATTGTTAGAGAATCAATTGTTGTTTTTTTATTACTATTTGAAGTTTTGGTAGTTAAATTAGAATGGCAACTTACTATTGTTATAAGTAACAAAATAATATTGGATAGTTTTTTCATCTTTAATATTAGAGTTTTGAATTTTACTAAAGACGAACAATGAAGTTGATTGTTGCATCATATTTTATTTTAATTAGCTGTAACAACCTGTTTTTCGGCATCCTCGCCGTAGGGTAGACAACGCAGCCGAACGTATTCGTGTATGATTTGTACGGTTGAGAATCCGCAGGATTTTCAGCCGTTGCAAATCGGTTGTTTAAAGTTAGTAATTTTAATTGGAGTAGAGAAGTAGTATTAATTATATACGTTGTTGTGCAACGTTATTTTTTGTTTTTCAATATTTTTAGAAGTTTTTTAGGGTTTTGTCTATTGTCCCAAAAAGCTGAGATAATAATTTCAGAGTCGTTAAATTTATAGTAAATACTAAAATTACCCAACGAAGCAACTCTTGTATCTTGAAAATCTGTTGCTTTATAAATCAGTGGTTTTTCGGCTATCTGTTTCGTTCTTTCAGTAACCAATTTCAAAAGTTTTTTCGAATAGCTATTTGATTTGTTTCTTTTAACCCAATATTCTAAAATTCCTATGAACTGAATGTCTGCTGTTCGTGTCCAAATTATATTGAGTTTAGCCATTCCAAATTCCTTTTATTCATAGCTTCTTGAGAAATAAGTTTTCCATCTTTTATATCTTGTTCACTCATTTCCAGCATTATTTTCTGCTCGTTAGTCAATTCAACCGTTTCAGATTCCGATGAACTCGATGTAATTATTTTATCAAGAGCTACCAAAAAGTCTTTGTTTTTAATCGACAGAATCTTGTCAATCAATCCATTTCGTATATTATCTACTGTTGCCATTTCTCACTCAAATTTTTTTGTAAATATCCTAAAAATTGCTCGTTTTTCCTAATGTTGCACAACGGTTTTGGCTATGATTTCGTTGCGTGAAAATCCGCAGGATTCTTTCCGCCGTAGCCGAAAGATAGTAAAATTGCGACTGAAATTCCTAATCGGAATTTCAGTCGCAATTAATTATACACGGTGTTGAGTGTAGTTTTATATTTTATATTTTTTTACGATTTTATCAAATTTTTCAGATTTAATATAGTTTCTTTTTTTCTTATTTACTTGTATAACATCTATGAATCCTAATTCTACTAGAGACTTTAAATCTGCCCTTGCAGTAAAACTTGAAATATTAAATCTAGCTTCTACTTCTTTAGTATTCAGAACTCTATCACTGTCATCATTCAACAATTTTAGTAGCTGCGCAGTTCTTTCATTGATTTGAGGTATTTTCATAAATTTTGCCGCTTGAATTACCTCTTTTTGTTTTCTATTTATATATACTTTTAAAGCATCATAGGCTTTTATCATTGTTTTAATATGATAAGTGATAAAATAACTTAAATCATTACTATCTGATTCTGTATATAAATAAGCTTTTTCATATTGATTTTTTGTATCCTGAATTATTCTTGATATTGATAAATACTCTGTAAGCCAATAACCTTTTTTTAGCATATACCAATAAAACAACGCTCGTGCAGTTCTACCATTTCCATCAGTAAATGGATGTATCCAACCAATCATAAAATGTACTATACAACCTTTAATGATAGGGTGAATGAAATTTTCAGTGTCGCTGTTGAAAAAGACACACAATTCATCAATTAACTTTTCTAAATCTTCTTTTAATGGTGGTGTGTGAACTATTTCACCTTTTGTGTAATCAACAACGTGGACATCATCATTTTCTCTAAAGAAACCCTCTTCATTTAAAGAGCCTAAAGTTCCGTTTGTTATTAGTTTATGTATGTATAATATATTTTCTGTGGTTAATTCTCTTTCTTTGTTTTGAACTATATATTTCATTGTTATGAAATTGTTCATTATCATTAATTCTGACTTATTTTTCGGCTTTTTTTCAAGTTGAATCATTTCTTTAGCCTTTTTTCGTGTGGTATTTGCTCCTTCTATTTGACTACTTGAAATAGACTCTTCTATTAATGAACTTATAATATATTTTGTTTTATCAGTTTCGGCAATACCAATATTACTGCCCAAAGTGCCTCCAATGTGCATATCAAATAAATGTAAAGCTCTTTGCATAAAATCAGTAACAACAAATGAAAAAGAATAATTCCCAAAATCAACTCGGTTTGAATTTAATAATCTATGAAGTTTAATAGCATTCCATAATTCCTCTGATGAATGTTTTTTGGATTTATATTTTATTTTATCCCAATAGAGATATTCGTCTTGAATACTTTTTAACATTCCATTTGTTTGTAATTCAACCATTAATGGAATTGCATCTTTGTCTCTATTATATTTTGGTGCTTGTTCAATCATATAATACAAATATATAAAAATTGCGAGATTATCCGATAATCTCGCAATTTTTATGTTTTCGCAAATTACACACAACGTCCGCGCAGCCGAACTAAGGGGTTAAACGTAGTTCAGCTATGATAACGAAGATACAATAAAATGGATAACAATTCTATGATAAGCCTCTTCCTTATAAGATTATGGAATTGTTCATCAATTAGATGATGTTAATCATCGTTAATTGCCATTTTATTTTATTGGGAGTTAGAGAAGCTGTACCAAATTACTTTTAACCGACGATGTTACACGTTTTAGCTCGAAGCTTGCTAAAGGCGATATACTTATATTTAGTTCTAACTAGTAATTTGGTTTAATCCCTAAGATGGAACACATTTACTTTAAGGACGGGAGTGCGAAGCACGAAGTAATTAAAGTTCGCCTTTGGCGAATGTGTTCCATCGGTATTGTATATGAAAAGTAGCGGGTTTTACTAACGGACTTTTCGGTTTGGTACTACCCTTAAATTTATAAAATTCATTTTCGATTAAGCACTTAAACCGCTATTTTTTATATACATTGTTGTACGCTGGCTTTTTTATATTTTCTATTATTCTACATTGTTCAAATTCCATTTCGGGATAAGCATCATTTGCCCAATCACTTAGTTGTCTTAACACAGGCAAAAGTCCAATTGCTTTTTCAGTCAATGAATATTCAACTCTTGGTGGAATTTCAGCAAAAGACTGTCTTAAAAGTAATCCATCATTTTCCAATTCTTTCAATTGATTAGTCAGTACTTTTTTTGAGATTGTAGGTATAAGTGCATTTAACATTCCAAATCGCATAGAACCATTAGATAGTAAATATAAGATAATCGGTTTCCATTTGTTTCCAATTATGTTCATCGTATGCACAAGGGAACATGCATTTGGGTTGTCTATATATTTTCTTGCCATTAGTTACTTTTTGGTTACCACTATTTGTTCAAATTCAAACACTATAGTTTCTTTTATAAACTATTATTAGTTTCTTTGCGATACAAATGTAATTAAAAATTTAAAATGAAAAATATTTTTATAATAAATGGACATCAAAAGTATCCGTTTTCAGAAGGAAAATTAAACGCTAGTTTAACTAAAAAAGCAGAAACCTACTTTAAGAGCAACGGTTACAATATCAAGAAAACTACAATGGAAGACAATTATAATGTCAATGAAGAAATCGAAAAATTCAAATGGGCAGATGTGGTCTTTTTTCAAACACCATTGAACTGGATGGGTGTAAGTTGGTCGTTTAAAAAATACATTGATGAAGTATTTTCGATGGGTATGATGGGCGAAATGTCTGATGGTGATGGTAGAAGTAAGGAAGCTCCAAAGAAGAATTACGGATTAGGTGGAAAGCTAAAAGGAAAGTATATGATGTCAGTAACGGCTAATGCGCCAAAAGAAGCATTTAATAATCCAGAGGAAACTTTTTTTAATGGTATGAGTGAAGATGACTTACTAAAACCTATGCATCTTAATTTTAAATGGTTTGGCTTTGAACCTATGCCTACTTTCATGGCTTATGATGTAATGAAGAACCCTGAAATAGATAAGGATTTTGAGAGATTCGAAAAACATTTAGAAAATAACTTTTAAAACTTTGACTATGAACAGACCAACACCAAAACATACAGCACCAGATTTGCAATTTCCATTATTAGATGGGAAACAATGGAATTTAACAGACCAAAAACCAGACAACTTTACTTTAGTTGTTTTTTACCGTGGGCTACATTGTCCTATTTGTAAAAAGTATTTACAGCAGTTACAAGAATTGTTACCACAATTTGAGCAAAGAGGCGTTAATGTCGTAGCAGTAAGTATGGATACAGAAAAAAGAGCAAGACTATCAAGACAAAAATGGGAACTACCAAATATTAGTTTGGGATATGGGTTATCAGAATCCGCAGCAAGAGATTGGGCTTTGTATTTAAGTGCAGGTGTAAAAGATGGAGAGCCAAGTGAGTTTAGTGAACCAGGATTATTTTTAATTGACAATAGTAATCAAGTTTATTATTCCGCTATAAACAGTAATCCTTGGGGAAGGCCATATTTACCATCTTTTGTAAAAGCAGTAGATTACATTATTACAGCTCATTATCCAGCTCGCGGAGAAATGTTATAATTTTGTATATGTTAAAATATAGTTTCTGTTGAAGAAAACATTCAAATATTTAGTTCAAAATAGGCATGCCACATGGTTGGAGCTTTTTTTTGATTTGGTTTTTGTGTCCAGTATAGGTATTGTTACGCATCAACTTGCACATACGCATCATAATCATATAGACCCTAAACAAATTTGGATGTTTCCTCTTCAATTCCTATCTATTTGGTGGATTTGGACGCTACATACCTTATTTGCTAATCGTTTTGATACAGATAGTAGGTACCATAGAATTTCAAGTTTGGCTATCATGTTTTTAATGATAACAATGACTGCCTTTTTAGGTAGTGATTTATTTGAAAACTATAGGTTGTTTATTGGCTTTTATGCAGTTATTCAAATAATTATTGCGGGCTTGTATATTAATTCTACTAAAGCACTTAATGAGTCAAAAGAGTATGCTAATAAATGCGGTTTAATAATAATTATTGGAACAATTATTACTGGTATCTCATTTCTCTTTCCTGATCCTTACAGAGAAATTACTTTAGTTTTAGGAATCGTCTTTGAAATGATAGCTTTTATTCTTGTAAGCAAAAACAAGAATGTACCTCCAGTACATAAAGAGCATTTAGTTGAAAGAATTGGTCTTCTTTCCATTATACTTTTAGGTGAATCTATTATTAGTTTAACAACAGCCTTAAGAGATATTAATTGGGATGCATTGAGTGTCATTGCTGCCGTAACTGGATTTATAATGATAGGATTAATCTGGTGGATTTATTATGATAGCTTTCATGTAATGGAAAGATTAAAAGCAATGAAGAATGGTTTTACTCTTATTTATTCTCACTTCTTTCTTGCTATGGGATTTGTAATATTAGCTAATGTCATCAGACATGCTATTTTGAATGATTTAAACCAAAACGATTTCAGGGTATTGGCAATAGTGGGAATGTGTTTCTTTTATGTAGGAAAACAAACTGTATATTTTAAATTTTTGCCACCTTTTAGAAAACCAATAATTATCAATACACTTATTTGTGTTTTTATAACAGTGGGTTCAACATTTCTTCCAAAAATTGAATATGCACTTATAGGAGTAACAATTGGAATGTTATACTACACAATAGGGAATTTTAAGTTTACATTGACAAAGGACGTGTCAAGATTTTTGGATTAATAATGATTTGAAATAGTCTTTCAGCTTGCGTACAACTAAGGGGTTAAACGTAGTTCAGCTATGATAACGAAGATACAATAAAATGGATAACAATTCTATGATAAGCCTCTTCCATATAAAATCATGGAATTGTTCATCAATTAGATGATGTTAATCATCGTAAATTGCCATTTTATTTTATTGGGAGTTAGAGAAGCTGTACCAAATTACTTTTAACCGACGATGTTACACGTTTTAGCTCGAAGCTTGCTAAAGGCGATATACTTATATTTAGTTCAAACTAGTAATTTGGTTTAACCCCTAAGATGGAACACATTTACTTTAAGGATGGGAGTGCGAAGCACGAAGTAATTAAAGTTCGCCTTTGGCGAATGTGTTCCATCGTGTTCGTGTATGGTTTCGTTGCGTTTCCACTAAGTTAGCAAATAATCAGAAACCCATTGTTCAGAAGCGACAGAAATTCCGATAGTAATTTCCGAGCAATGAACTATACACGTTGTTGGCAAATCGTTTTTTATTCAGTTCCATATAAAAATTCTAAAGCCTTTGGAAATCTTTTGGAAAAGTATTCAAAATTATGCTCTCCACCTTTATCTAATAAGTAATCTAATTTCGTGTTACTTGAATTTTTCAGTATTATAGATTTTAAATTTTCTGCGTCTTTAACAGCCATTTTTTTAATTTCATCTGTTTCTCCTTCCTCGGTTCCTATTCCTATATATACCTTGTTTGGCCAAATCTTTTTTGAACTAGAATTCTCTAAAATTTTTTGATTCGAAACATATAAAGAAGGGCTTTCTAGGAGAAGTTTATTAAAGTGATTAGGTTTTTCTAAAACAGTATATAATGAAATAAGAGCGCCTCTTGAAGAGCCTCCTAAACCTGTATTTTTTGCACCTTTTTTAGTTCGAAACTTTGAATTTATTAAAGGCATAACTTCCTTTGTTATGAAATCTGGATATAATTTGCCCTTTGGGTTATCGATTTTAGCTTCGGGATTTGTCTCAAACTCATCTGCCCAAGGTAAATATTCCATTGCTCTATCTCTTAACGGATTTTTTGATTCAACTGTAGAAGCACCATTATCAATACCAACAACTATTATCGGTTCTATTGTTTTTGAATTTATCAAGTCATGAACAACTTTCTTTATCTCATACGCATGAAAAACTAAAACACCATCATTTAAGTATAAAACTGGATAATGAATACTTTTACTTTGATAATAATCTGGAGGAAGAAGAACCCTTACTTTTCTTGTGTTCTTAAAAATATTACTTTTTAAATCGAGTGTGTCTATGATGTACAAATTTTCATGTTCTTTACAATTAAGAAGTAATATCAGAATTAATAAAAGTAAAACAGAAATACGGTATTTTTTTATAGTGTGCATATCATTTATTTTTAGTTGTATTTCTATAAAGACGATTACTTATATTAAATGTTGCAATTTTAATGTTTTTTTAAATTCTGGAGATTTTTTCGAAATGTTTGCCAACTTAGGGGTTAAACGTAGTTCAGCTATGATAACGAAGATACAATAAAATGGATAACAATTCTATGATAAGCCTCTTCCTTATAAGATCATGGAATTGTTCATCAATTAGAAGAAGTTAATCATCGTTAATTGCATTTTATTTTATTGGGAGTTAGAGTAGCTGTACCAAATTACTTTTAACCGACGATGTTACACGTTTTAGCTCGAAGCTTGCTAAAGGCGATATACTTATATTTAGTTCTAACTAGTAATTTGGTTTAACCCCTTAGATGGAACACATTTACTTTAAGGATGGGAGTGCGAAGCACAAAGTAATTAAAGTTCGCCTTTGGCGAATGTGTTCCATCGTGTTTGTGTATGGTTAGTTGCGTGTGTAAGCAAATAAGTTAGCAAACAAAAACGAACCCGAGAAAATTCCGAAGGAATTTTCCAAATAAGCACTTGCCAAAGCAATTAATTATACACGGTGTTGGCAATAGTATTTTTTAATTGTAAAAGAACAATAATGTTCCGATTAAAGAAGATAAAAAACAAACAACGATTCCAATCAATCCAGTTCTAATTGATGTTTTCCAATTCTTTATCATAAAATAATTAATTAGAACTAATATCAGAATTGATACAACTCCAATGACCATTACCGAAATTGTTCTATTCAGTAAGTTTGATAATAAATCGGCTTTTAAAAATTCAAAATCTTCTTCTGAACCAAGAAAGAAAAATCTTGAAATCAAAAAAACCATAAGAGTAGTAATTCCAATCCAAATATAGTTCAGTATTTTTCTTATTGGGTTTTGTCGAGTATCAAAAACATCATTTATTTCAATTCTGTTTTCTTCATTGTTAATCCAACAAATGACTTTATAATTTTTATAAACTAAATATCTAAATTCTTGTTTTCTATTCTTAAGAAGTTCTTCAGGTTGTCCAATTTCTGGTTGACTTTTAAGTTTTAAAGCCTCATTATAAATTCCGTTAACGAGTTTTTTTGCAATTCGAGTTCCTGCCTTTTCTCGATAGTACTGATAAATTTTTTCTAGTTCTTTTTGAGAAAAATCAGTCCAAAACAATTTTAATTCCATTTATCAATCTTGGCTTTTAATTCGCTAGATTTAGTTAGACGACCATTTATTGAATCTTCCATAGATTTGTCAATTCGAGAATTAAATTCCTCAATTGACATTGGTTTAAAATCACCATTATCAGAATTTTTCTTTTCTTTTCTAAGGATTTTTTCAAGTCGCGAAATTACATCTTCACTTTGAATCTTTAAAAACTCTTGAATAAGTTCTAGTTTTCTTGTCTGTAAATCCATTTTATTAGCTTTTTTTCAAAGATACAAAAATATCAATTTAATACTTTATTTTATTGAATTGACGAATTTCACAGCTTGTTGCCAACTTAGGGGTTAAACGTAGTTCAAACTAGTAATTTGGTTTAACCCCTTAGATGGAACACATTTACTTTAAGGACGGGAGTGCGAAGCACGAAGTAATTAAAGTTCGCCTTTGGCGAATGTGTTCCATCGGTGTTGTGTATGGCTCGTTGCGGAAAAATCCGCAGGATTCTTTCCGCCATAACCCAAAGATAGCGAATAAGCGTTGAATTCCGATTAGGAATTCAACCGCAATGAGCTATACACGTTGTTGGGTGTAGTTATTTTTTATTCAAAGATTTTAAAAATTCGTCTGCGGTCATAACAGGTAATAGCGATTTTTTAAAGTCTTTTCCGTTTCTTGTTATAATAATATCACATTCAGATTCTGTCGCACTGAAATATTGTAATGCATCTTCAAAGTCCTTTATCGAAGAATTTAGTCCTTTTTCAATCGTTTGCTCATCGAGTGAGCATATTTCACAGATTATCTTAAATTTTCTTAGTTTTTCCCTAGCAATTTTTCCATTCTCAAATTTTGTGATAAAATAGTTTACCGTTGCAAATGAAATTGGCGAAACAACCATTGTTAGTTTTTCTTTTTCTGCTAAGGTTGCAATTTTCGCAATCGGTTCATAAAAAGGTTTTCGCTCTCCCAAAAGGTCCAGCATTACATTAGTATCTATAAAAATCCTTTTGCTCATTTATATTTCTCAATTAAATAATCAGAATATTCTTTTTTATAGTCCAAATCGGCAGGAATTTCGATTCCAGTTGCAATGCTTTTCACGAAAGGTGAAATCTCAAATTCAGAGGTATCGTTTTCTGAAGTCAGAGATTGTAAATAAGCCTCTACAATTCGAGATAAACTCATTTTTTTGTTAGAAGCATACTCCTTGGCTTTTTCAATAATCCTTTGATTAAGCTTTAAAGTCAATTTTGTATCCATAATTAATTTTTATACGTACAAATATATAAAAATAATCCGTATAATTCAATTTGACTATGATTTTTGTTGTGAGGTTTAACCCCTAAGATGGAACACATTTACTTTAAGGATGGGAGTGCGAAGCACGAAGTAACTAAAGTTCGCCTTTGGCGAATGTGTTCCATCGGTTTTGTGTATGGCTCGTTGCGGAAAATCATAGATGATTTTCCGCCATAACCGAAAGATAGTGAATTGCAATGAATTCCGATTAAGGAATTCAGCCGCAATGAGCTATACACGTTGTTGTGCTTTCGTTATTTCTCATAACTCTTAATCTCCTTTATAAGAACCTTTGTTTTTTCAACTAACTTTTCTCGAAGAATATTAGTCATATTATAATTCGTTATTTTCATTGTTAGAATTCCGTTCAAGCTAGATTTTAATTTATTTTCATTTACTTGTTCCCAAACTGAATTCATTTGTTTACCCTTAATTGCATTAAATTCAAAATTTATTGGGAATTGACTAGCGTATTTATAACCCAATTCAGCATATAATTTAAAATTCAATTCAACAGTCTTAAGAGTTTCAAGTTGTTCAGCATTATGTTTTTGAATTTTTCTCCTCAAAAGGGGTTGTATTAAGTCTAAATCTCCAGTAGAAATCAGCGCATTATATGTGTCAATATTCAAGTTATTAGAAGGGTTGAAAAACGGAAGAAATTCATATCGTGCAATATTTCTTATCGTGTCAAAAGTGGCATCAGATGATGATAATCGCTTAGATAAAGAAGTAAGTTTTTCTAATTCTGTATTGAATGTTAAAATTTGATTTTCAAGTAAAATAATATCTGATTCTAAATCACTTAATAGTGAATTTACATAGTTTACTCTTAATTGTTCTTTTTTACTTTGCTCGTTGAGATTATTAACTTGCAATGCAATCAAAATTCCAATAACGACAAGAACTATTTCTCCAATTGCGTAAAGTAAATATTTACTTAATTTATTTTCAGAGAGCATTTTTTGTCGAATTTTTCTAAAGAATTTTATCATTGGTTAACGGTTGGTTATAACGTGTTTGTGTATGGTTAGTTGCGTGGTTAAGCAACTAATTTAGCAAACAAAAACGAACGAGAGAAAATTCCGAAGGAATTTTCCAAATAAGCAACGACCAAAGCAATTAATTATACACGTTGTTACCCGACGTTTTTTATTTACTTAAAAATTTCTTTATCATCAGAAGCGTAACAAATCTTGTCTTTTCTCTTATTAAGTTTAACCTCAATTACGTCATCTTTCTTAATATCATTCAAAAGATTTTTTATGATTTTTGTTTCTTCTTTAGATTTTAAAGAGTTTTTTTCCGTAAACGCCTTGTTTTGGATAAATGTATCCAAAATAATAATTGTTTTTTGTAGCCACAGCAATCAGATAAACTCTAAAGGAAGAACTCTTACCTTGTTCATCACCTGCTCTTAATTTGGCTATAGGATTTTTTTGCATTTGGATTAAGTCGATATGCAACACATTGAGCTAATAAATCATCAGATTCTAATATAAAGATATCATTGATTATTGCCTTTTCGCAATCCTTGTATGAATTTTTTTTGAGAAGTTTTTTGACTTCAGATATAAAGCTTTTTTGGAAGAAAAATTTCATTAAAGCTCATCAACTAGAGAACTTAACTCTTTAAAGTCATTGTTCTTTCTTAAATCAAATATTATGTGCTCAACTTCATTAACAGCTTCAATGTGAAATTCAATTGCTTTTTTCATTTCTTTAAAGTCATCTTTAAAAAGTCCTTTTGGAACGTATATTCTTCTTTGTCCAGAGTAAAATTTTCTAAAGTGCTTATCAGAAGCTTTTCCCATTGCTATAATCCCTCTAATAATAACTTCATCTGATGTAGATAAGTTATCTAACCAAGTTATTTTTGTAAGTAATGAGCCTAATTTTTCTAGAGATTTAGTCAAAATAGAATATTCTTTCTTCTTATCATTAATGTGGTCAAGAATCTTATTTATTCTTTCTTCCTCGCTCAATGAATGAGAGTAAGATTTTATAATTTCTCTATTTATTTTCTCTAATGTAGTTGTCATAGTTTTATAAAAAAACATAAAATGTACTGTACAAATATACTTTTTTTACAAATTAAGTCAATTAATAATGTGTTAAATTCTCTTTTTGTTTTAAATTCAAGTGTTATTTACTAATCATATTAGACGTATATATAATTAAATCGTTACAAATATTATTCCATTTCTTGGTTATTCTGACAAATGTTGGGTAACTAAGGGGTTAAACGTAGTTCAGCTATGATAACGAAGATACAATAAAATGGATAACAATTCTATGATAAGCCTCTTCCTTATAAGATTATGGAATTGTTCATCAATTAGATGATGTTAATCATCGTAAATTGCCATTTTATTTTATTGGGAGTTAGAGAAGCTGTACCAAATTACTTTTAACCGACGATGTTACACGTTTTAGCTCGAAGCTTGCTAAAGGCGATATACTTATATTTAGTTCAAACTAGTAATTTGGTTTAACCCCTTAGATGGAACACATTTACTTTAAGGACGGGAGTGCGAAGCACGAAGTAATTAAAGTTCGCCTTTGGCGAATGTGTTCCATCGGTCTAGTGTATGATTTCGTTGCGTGTTTAAGCACTAAAGTTAGCAAATAAAAACCGAATAGAAAATCCGCGAGGATTTTCGTAAGTAGGCGATAACTAGCCATTAATTATACACGGTGTTGCCATTAGTTATTTTTTCAGTTTCATTACTTTTTCCAACAATGGTGCAAGTCCGTTTTCTCTTATTGTGTCGTTATTCCAAAAACTCAAAACACAACTAACATAATTACCTCTTACTTCAGTCGCAACATAGTAAATTGTTAATGTTTTTCCTCCAGACATACTTGCCAAAACAGAAGTCATTCCAGTAAAGTCATAAATCACTTTTTTGGCTTTAGTTTCTGTTCCTTCAAATTCTATATCAACCATTTCTTCCGAAATTACTTTTCCGTTTTTTCTTGATTTCGTTATGGCAAATTGTTGCTCAACTGTATTTTTTGCATCTTCTAAATCTTTATGAACTGACCAATTCATTTCTCCATAATATGGACATTGAACTGTATTTACGTTTGTCCAGTTACAACTCGTTCCCAATTTTATTTTTCTGCCAGCAAAATTGATACTGTCAATTGTCATTGAAGCATAATTTTCCTTTGGTATCGTATTTTCAATTATAGGTTTTACGATTGAATGTTCAAATTCTTTATCACTTTTATTAATAGAACTGAATTGAATTATTGTGATTCGTTTATCTTGGTTTTCTATGAAATAATAAGAGCTGTTTTGTACTAATTTCTCGGTAATTTCTTTGTCATTGGTGACATAATAATTATTAAAAGGTAATTGTTCGTCTTTCGTTTTCTTTTCGTCTTTTTTGATAGAATATTTACGATAAACTTTTTTCAAACCTTTTTCAGAAAAAGGATAGTTTAATGTTTCACTGGTTATTGTGTATCCATCAATATTGTAAAAGGTCAATCCATTATTGCTAATTGCTTGTAGTCTATTAAAAATACTGTCGTTTTGAGCAAATGATATTACAAAAACAAAAAATAATAAAGTCGAAAGTATGTTTTTCATAACTTATTCGGCAATTAAGAATGTATAGATTAATCTTCCTTTGCTATCAAGTCCTTTTTTCCAATTTTCAGCTTTATTTGGGTCAAATGTTTTAACGTTGTCATTTGGAAATATTTTAAATTCAAGAAACCATTTTTGTGGCTCTGCATCTTTTTTAAAATCCACTTGTCTTGCAAGAATACTATCTTTTGGCGGAACGGAAAAATTCCTTGTCAATGGACCTCTTGACATTGGGAAAACTACGACTGTTGAACTAAAGTTCATAGTTTCATTCGAGTTGTTTTTCACATAAAATGTTGTTGTTGAATAACTTCCAAATCCTAATGCTCCACAAGAGGTAATTAGAATACTTGATATTATAATTATTAATACTTTTTTCATTCAGCGTTTTGTTTTTCTAATTAATGGCAACGGTGTTGTGTATGGCTCGTTGCGTGTAAAAAGACGCTAATTTTTCGGATTAAACAAGAGGCGGATTTTTATATTTTCTTTTTATTTTAAATTACTCTAAAAGTTAAATATAAAAATTTGACGGTCTTTATAAATAAGCAAAACCTCTTGTAAAGCCTTTATTAGCTATGTTTTATACACGTTGTTATGCCCAGTTTTACTTGCGTTCAATTGTAACCCAAGATTTATCAAATCCGATAGCTTCAAGTATTTTAGCCTTATCAAGTTTTTCAGGTTGCTTTATTTTCAGTATCAGAGTTTTTTCAGGTACAATTTCAGTTATTGTGAATTGAGAGCCGTGAGGTTGCCAAGTGAAACGTTTATTTGCACTTTTGTGTTCAGCACCTTTGTCGTAACCTTCCAAATTCCCATTCTTGTTCCAAATAAAATCGTATAAATCAGAATCATACCTCACAGTATCAAATTCAAAAACGGCTACTTGCGATAAATCATTTGATTTGACAAGTACAACTGTTCGAAGATGTTTAAATTTTTCTCGAATTGCAGATACTCTTTCGTTCCAAATTTCTAAAACTTGCTCTCCGATAACATTTGGGTCAGCATTTGTATCTATTGTTCCGCCGTAAGAGTATACAGGTGAATTTCTACCTGAAATTAGCCGAATTTGTTTTAATTTTTTGAAATCTTTTATGTTAGACTTTACTGTTTTCGCTCCCCAAGCAGTATTACCCATAACAACGTCATCTAAACCAACATTAGAAGGTTTCCAATCTGCTCCGATACACTTGGCAAAGATTTGTTCCCATTCGTCGCCTTGTAAATCGGCTCTACCTTTACTTGCAAGTAAATAAACAATTTCTTGACCTAAAATATAAGGGAAATCACTATTGAATTTATTTAATGGATAAGCTGAAACAGACTTTGTTACTGTTCTTAATTTTGGTGATTTTTTCGCCATTAACTTGGATTGTATTGTAAATCATATTCTCTTAAAACTGATGCTTGGTCTAAACTTGTAGCAACGTAAGGAAGAAGTTTTTCAACTACCGCTTTAATCATATTTACAGGAACAGCATTTCCAGCTTGCTTCTTCGCTTGAGCATCACTTACTATAATTTTATACCAATCAGGAAAACCTTGTAGTCTGAACATTTCTCTGGGTGTTAGTCTTCTTTCTCCATTTACTAAAAGATAATTATGAGAAGCACCTGAACGAAGCGCACAAGAATAAGGATAAGAACAAACGTTTCCAGATTTATTTTCGTGCCAAATAGATGGATAATAAGAAGATTTATGTTTAACCTTTCTTTTTTCTCTTATATATTCTGATGCAAAATATTTTTCTTCGACCTTTTTTTCTAAAATTTCTTTTAGAGATTTATATGGTTTTTCTGGATTAGGAAAAGTAAACATAATTGGTTCACGATGACCAACTATCACAACTCTTTCACGTTTTTGAGGCAATCCATAATCTAAAGCGTTTAAAACACTGTATTGAACATGATATCCTATATCTTTTAATGCTTGTACAATTACTTTTAATGTTTTTCCACCATCGTGACCGACAAGTTGCTTTACATTTTCTAAAATAAATGCTTTTGGTTCTTTTTCTTTAATTATGCGAGCAATATCAAAAAACAGAGTTCCTCTCGTATCGTCCATTCCTTTCATTTGTCCAATTATGCTAAAAGGTTGACAAGGAAATCCAGCAAAAAGAATATCGTGGTCGGGAATTTCTTTTTCATCAATTTGAGTAATGTCTCCAGCTGGTCTTTCTCCAAAATTGGCTTCGTAACTATCCTGAGCGTATTTGTCTATATCGGAAGAAAACACACATTCAGATTGAACATTATTTTCCTCACAAGCCTCTTCAAAAGCTATTCTGAATCCTCCAATTCCGCAAAAGAGGTCTATGAATTTTAATTTTTCTTTGTACATCTTGTAAAGATAATTATCTATTTTAATGATTCAATTAATTCTGGAAATTTAATTAACAAACGAGTGTTAATCAAATTGGGCATAACGGTTTTGTGTATGGTTAGTTGCGTGGTTTAAGCACTAAAGTTAGCAAATAAAAACCGAATAGAAAATCCGCGAGGATTTTCGTAAGTAGGCTAGAACTAGCAATAAATTATATACGGTGTTGCCAGTAGTTTTTTCTTTCAGTTACTAATTCCGTTAATTTATCCAATTTTGTTTTGTCAATTTTTGTCCAATCAATTTCATTAAATTCTAATGTACTAAATTTTTTTAAACTCCGATACATCGGTAAAATCACAGACTCAAAATCTGCCGTCATTTCATAAATAACATTTCGGTTTTCTGTTATTCCACCACTTTTTGAAATAAAGAGAGTAATTTTATTTTCGCTTGGTTTAAGTTCAAAGAAATAACATTCAGGTTCCAAATTCCAGCATATTTCCGTGTTAATTCCATTTAGTGATAAAATCAGAGATTCGCAGAGTTTGTTAGTCGGGTTTACTGGAATATTAGATGCAATAAATTCTAATTTAAAATCCGTAGAACTAAATTCAATCGGAATCCAACCATTTTTTGGGTTTCCTATATTCAGCCGTGTTTTTCTGTTTTTGTTATTCACATTGTAATTATTTAGCTTTCTTAATAAAGCCAATTCTAATAAATTTCATTAAAGAAATATATTAAAAACAATGGAAACCAAATTGATATTAATAAATATATTCGGCTATACCATTTCATTTTTTTATCAATCGTTTTATTACGCTTTATGATTTTTTCAGTTCCGTTTTTTATTGTGTATCTATAAAAATTCATTCCAATAAATATTATATACAGACCAAAAATTGAATACGGAAGAAATTTTGTTCCGACAAGTGAATTCAAGTCAGTCATAAAATATATCACAATTAGCAAAATCAGAAAATTAGTTCCTTGGCAAAACGAAATCATAGAAATAGGAAAAACTTCTGGGTCAGAACCGAATTTTTTCTGCTTTTCATAATGATATTGGAATAGGTCATCATAAAATTCCGTAATGCGATTCCATATCATATTTTGTTCAGGTTTCGAGTGAGTTTAAATTACTGGCAACGTGTTGTGTATGGTTAGTTGCGTTGGCAGGAACTAAGTTAATAAAAGAAACCGAACCAATAGGAAAATCCGCAGGATTTTCCGAGTAAACACAACACCAGCAATTGATTATACACGTTGTTGTGCATAGTATATTAATTCTTAAGAATCTCATTTAAGATGAATAAATCCTCTTTCCTTAAAAACACGTGACACTTTGTAAAATGCTTTTTTAAAAATTTCAATGAAAAGTCTTTTAAATCCACAATTTGACCATTTTTTATATTCAATAAACTATAATTTTTAAATGAAACTCCAAATCCTGGTTCATAATCCATAGCTTCACCTTTAGGCAAGATTATTAAATCATCAATCCAATCCACTAAAAACTTATCACATTCAGGTGAAAATTCGTCAAATACACTTTTCCAAGTTGTTGAAAACAGCACATTTGGCTTTTCCTCTTTTACTCTAATTTCAAGATCTACTAAGAATATTTGTTTATCTAGTGCCACAAAAATTGCTCTATATCCTCTCCATAAATTCGATGAAATAATTCCTTCTTTAGGTTTTTTTTCAGGGAATAGTTCGAAGTATTCTTCTAAATAATAGTTTTTCAGTTCGCTAACTTCACCATTAAAAATTAAAATATCTTTCTCTTGAACCGTTGCAAAAGAGCTCAGAGAAATAAAAAATATTATTATGGAAAATAAGTTTCTCATATTATGCACAACTAAGGGGTTAAATGTAGTTCAGCTATGATAACGAAGATACAATAAAATGGATAACAATTCTATGATAAGCCTCTTCCTTATAAGATTATGGAATTGTTCATCAATTAGATGATGTTAATCATCGTAAATTGCCATTTTATTTTATTGGGAGTTAGAGAAGCTGTACCAAATTACTTTTAACCGACGATGTTACACGTTTTAGCTCGAAGCTTGCTAAAGGCGATATACTTATGTTTAGTTCTAACTAGTAATTTGGTTTAACCCCTAAGATGGAACACATTTACTTTAAGGACGGGAGTGCGAAGCACGAAGTAATTAAAGTTCGCCTTTGGCGAATGTGTTCCATCGGTTTGGTATAAGAATAGTTGCGGGTTTGCATACAACGGTTTTTCAAGGAAAATTAGGTTTAGCAAATCCGCAACTACCTTTATTATAGAACTAAACCGCAATTATTTTTATACGGTGTTGTGCCACGTTATTTTTTCTTTTCAAATACTTTTAAATAAATTCCGATTATTATTATCAAAATAACTAAAACTATTTTAATCCATAAATAATTCTCTTTGGAGTATATTTCTAAAATATCCATAAAGAAATATAATATTAACGGTATGAAAATTAGTTTTTTATTCATATCCTTATTGATTATCTCTACAGTCAGCAAGGTCAGCTTGAGCACTTTTGTTGCATTCTCCAAATCGAATTAAAGCAATCCCACCTCCAATTAAAGAACCAACCCCAAAAGATGTAAATAAACCAACTACACCTACTGTGGCAAGGGAAGCTCCAAAGCTTTTTAAACAGCTTTCATTAGCACTATTGAAAGTATCCAAACAAGAATCTGACTTTTTTGAAAATATTTGTTTATTTTGTAATTGACTATTTATTTCATTTGTAATCAGAGTTAGGAATTCTTCTTGATTCAGAGAGTTGTATTTAGGGTTGTTATAAAGAATTTTTGTATTTTCAATAATCTGCTGTTGTAGTTCAAATATTTCATCAGAAATCTCAATATTTTCATCTTTTATAGCAATTTTTAAATCTGATTTTTTAATTGCCTTGTTTTGCAATTTTTTTAATTTATCAATAATATTATAATCAACAGAGCTTTTTAACTCAATCATTTTTGATGTTAGTTCAAAATGCTTTATTAAATACTCATCTAATGTTTGTGTTTTAACTTCAGGGTTTTCTATCAAACTATCTTGATTACAAGATACAAAAAGCATTAAAGATGCAAGGAACATTGCAAAATATGGTCTTCTTAGATTTTTTAAAATATTCATAATATTGGGTTTTGGGGAAAATATTTTTGTTTTTTATTTTCCTAATTCATAATAATTCTACTCTTTCGATTTTCGCTACTCGGTTGTTTTTTTTATTTCGGTTTCAACTTTCACATTTTCCGATTTTGGATTGTCAGCCCGTTTTTGACCGTTATGTTGTTTTTAATGTGGCACAACTTAGGGGTTAAACGTAGTTCAGCTATGATAACGAAGATACAATAAAATGGATAACAATTCTATGATAAGCCTCTTCCTTATAAAATCATG
>NZ_RAQJ01000002.1:476789-496483 GCF_003610635.1 Ichthyenterobacterium magnum | reverse complement strand
GATTGTCATTCGAGTCTGGATTATAGTCAGATTCGTTTAATAATTCAACTTGGTATTTTCCTATTTCGAATGTCATTTCAAATGTTGCACAACGGGTTTGTATATGAAAAGTGCGTGCTTGTGTCAGAGGATTTTCGGAACGAAAATCGGATGAAAGCAAGTACGCACTTTCCTTTGGTTTAGCACTAAATTACGCATTTTTTATATACAGTGTTAGCCTTTCGTTTTTTTATTCAGTTTGAGAATCCGTTTTTAGTTCTTGCAGTTTCATATGTCGGTAGTAACCAAGAAAGCTTAAAATCACTATCAAAATTGCTGTAAAATTCAAATCCTCTAGAAATGAGTTTGAATTAATAGTCATATTAGATTCTTGGCGAAAAATTAGCCCGTATCTAAAATTATCGAAAATTAATACAGTTCCTATCATTTGTATTCCGTAAAAGATTATTGTTCCAATATATCCATAAACATTATTTTTAAAAAGAAGTATTAAAAGAACTATTGAGATAATCGTTCCGCCAATTATGTAAATATTGTTAATCTTTCCCATATCATATACAAAGTAGCAGAAAATCATAAATAGAATATTGATAATACATAGTATCGTAATTATTATTCCGTAAACATTTTTTTTCATAGGTTTCAGTTTGGTTAAAATGAAGGCTAACGGATTTGTATAAGATTAGTGGCGTGTTTAAGCACCTAATTTAGCAAATAAACACCAGATAGAAAATCCGCGAGGATTTTCGTAAGTAGGCGAGGACTAGCCATTAATTTTATACGGTGTTGTGCAACGTTTTTTTATTCAGTTTTATAATGTAATAATCCTTTTTCGTAAAGCATATTCTTAAATTCTTTCGAATCACAGTTTATTTTTCCAGTCAAAATTTCATTTCCAATTCCGTAAATGAATGGTCCTGGTCGATTACTCCAACCTTTTCCAAATTCTCTCGGTTCATAACCAGCAATTCGTCCACTTATGAGAATCCGGTTTTCGTCAGTTATTTTTTCTACAATTAAGTCAACGCAAGGATAAATTTTGTTTTCGTTTAAATAAACTCTTTCAGCAATTAATTCAGTCACGTTCTCCTTTCCGACTGCTTTTGGTTTATCAGCAAATTGCCATTCAAATTCATACTCGTTAGGCAACTCCATTCCAGCGTGTAATTCCGCATAGAGCTTCAGTTCCGAAAGAGTCTTGTCGATATGTTTTTTGAATTCAGTTCGGGTCATTTTTGAAATGTTGCACAACGTTTATGTATATGGAAAGTTGCGTGCTTGTGTGCGAGGATTTTCCGAAGGAAAATCAGAAGCTACCAAGCAAAGCAACTAACATTGGTTAAGCTAAAAATAGCAATTTTTTATATACGGTGTTGTAAAACGTTTTTTATTTAAATTTCAAATTCTCATTTAACTCATTTCGGAATATTTTCATATTTTTTTTCATAGTGTAATATGGGAAAATCAATATCAATGTTGCTATTGGAACAAACAATATTAATGCAGGATAAGCTTCTTTTATTATGATTACAGAAAATAATATCAAAAAGAATATTGGTCCAATTATTATCGCAAGTGTTGAGATTTCATCATATCCGAAAATTTTCACGTTTAGTTTGGTTTTCTGATTTTCCACACTTATTATTCCAACAGCATTAGACGATTGAATATTTAGATTCATAAACTTTCTTTTTTTTCTCAAAGTGAATTTATTATCTCCTACTTTTCCGCAAAATATTTTTTTTGAACGATATAATTCGTCTAATAAAATAGGTGTTTCTTCATCAACAATCAGTTTGATTCTTTTCTGAAATTCTTTTGGTTCAATATCATATTCAAACACCAAGGAATCAATTAACTTTAATTTTTTAAATAGACTTTCCATTTTTTCCTCAAATGTTTTACAACGTGTTCGTGTTATGATGTGTTGCGTAAAAGTACACGCTTTATTTTCCGCAGCAACAATATAGTAAAAAGTACGCAAAGATCGTCGTCTTAGCCAGCAGTAGCAATGAATTATACACGTTGTTGCCACACGTTTTTTATTTCCAATAACTTATTTTTCTCGTATCAACATAAATTGGAACGAATTCCTTTGAATTATTAAAATGTTCTTTCATTGATACATTTTTCTTAATCCAATTCCCATTTTTGTCAAATTCATAATCAAATTTCAATTCTCGGTTTAATTTTGAATCCTCGAATTCTTTTGAATTGATAGGATTATATAAAATATCAAATTCAGTTATGTTGTTTTTATGCTTTTTTAAATCCGCTGATATTGTATAAGAAGTTTGTTTAAAAATTCTTCCATCTTTCCATTCCGTTTCGCTTATCATTTCCATCCATTCTGTTTTATATGACGATTCTATTAAATTGTTGTTATTGTCATATTTAAACAGATTTGTTGTCGTTGATTTGTCATTCCCTTTTTCTTTTTGTGTAGAAGATATTATTTTATCATTATCGTCAAAAGCGTATTCTAAATTAACTTCGGTCGTATCATTTCCTTTAATAGAAATTCGTTTTATTTGATAATCATTTTTTCCATAATAAAAAGTTGTTTTATGGTCAATTGTATCATTAACGAAAACACTCAATTCACTTGTGTTTTTGATAGTATCATATTCCGAAGTTTGAATAATATTCGATTCGTTTGATTTGTTAATTGAAACACTTTTTATGACCTCTTGGTTTTTGTTATAATCAATAACATTGGTTTGTGTAAGTTCTCCATAATTATCGAAGTATTCTACTTTTTTCAATTCTCCAAAATCGGTGTATTCTTCTATTTTGTTCAGAACAGGTTTATCTTCATTTTCTGTGTTCTGAAAAGTTGTTTTGTAATATTCAATTTTTTTAACTTTTCCATACAGATTATTTCCTTGTAAAGCGTTTTTCGAATCTGAATAAATTGGCTGTAAATCAGTTCTCAATTCCGTTTTATTTTGGCAGTTAAATAAAATAATTGACATTAAAGTCAGTAAGTAAATTTTTCTCAATGTTCTTATTTTCAAATGTGTGGCAACGTTACTATATACAAACTTATTATAATTATTACAAATAACCTATACATAGATTAGTTATTCAATACTTTTTGTATATTTAGTTGATAACTAATTAACAATGAGTTATGTCATACCTTTTAAAGTTTAAAACCATTTTGGAGCTAAAAAGATATACACCAAATACAATGAAAACGTATTTGAATTTTATTAAATTATTTAGCGAATTCTTTAATTTTAATGATACTCATTTAGAAAAACTAACAGACAAAGACATCATTACTTGTACCATTAAGCTTGTAAAAATAAAGCAATATAGTGCTTCATCTCAGAAGCAACTTATTGGAGCGTTAAACTTATTTTATAAAGAACTGTTTAAAAGGCATATAGACTTCTCAATTATTTACCCTTCAAGATCCGAAAATTATTTACCTCAAATTCTTTCTAAACATGAAATAAAGCAAATTCTAGAGCATACTAATAATATTAAACACAAAGCTATTCTTGCTACTATTTACGGAATGGGTTTGCGTATTAGCGAAGCTGTCAACCTTAAAATTAATGATATTGATAGTAATAGAATGTTAGTGCATATTAAAAATGCTAAAGGAAAAAAGGATAGAATTGTAATGCTGCCAGAAAGTTTATTAGCATTATTACGAATATACTTTAAAGAATATAGACCTAAGGTTAATTTATTTGAAGGACAGCATTCTAATGCATATAGCGCAGGTAGCATTAGAAAAATTTTAAAATTGTCAGCAAACAAAGCTAAAATAAAAAAACCTATAACTGTGCACACTTTAAGACATACTTTTGCAACTCATTTGCTTGAAAACGGAACAGACATACGAATAATTCAAAGATTATTGGGGCATAAAAATATTGGTACAACATTACAATACACTCAAGTTGCCCAATCTACAATAACTAATGTCGTAAGTCCGTTAGATGCATTATAAGTGTTTTATTCTGTTTGTTCTTCCATATTATGAAAGACATTTTGTACATCGTCATCTTCTTCAAGTTTCTCAAGTAACTTTTCTACATCTACAACAGCTTCTGCACTTAATGTTTTAGTTACCTGCGGAATGCGTTCAAAACCAGAGGATAAAATTTCTATTTCTCGAGATTCTAACTCGGCTTGAATAGCTCCAAAACTTTCAAAAGGTGCATAAATTAAAATACCATCATCGTCTGCAAAAACCTCTTCGGCACCAAAATCTATAAACTCTAATTCAATATCTTCAGGGTCTAAGCCTTCTGCATTAATTCTAAAATTACATGTGTGATCAAACATAAATACTACCGAACCCGAAGTGCCTAAGCTACCATCACATTTATTAAAATAGCTACGTACGTTTGCTACTGTACGTGTATTATTATCTGTTGCAGTTTCTACTAAAATTGCAATACCATGTGGTGCGTAACCCTCAAAAATAACTTCTTTATAATCGCCTTGATCTTTCTCGCTAGCTTTTTTAATGGCACGTTCTACATTATCTTTAGGCATATTTACAGCCTTTGCATTTTGTATTACAGCTCTTAAACGAGAATTACTATCTGGATCTGGACCACCTTCTTTTACTGCCATTACAATGTCTTTACCAATACGTGTAAAGGCTTTACTCATTGCCGACCAACGTTTCATTTTACGTGCTTTTCTAAATTCAAAAGCTCTTCCCATAGTTTTAAGTTATAAGTATATTGAAATGTCTAAAATTTTAAAGTATCTTGTACTTGTAGCAAATTTAAAAAAATCTACAAACTGAAAGAATTGTTATGACAATAATATTATTTTAATTTTTTTTGAGTAAATACTACTAATAGTAACTGTATACTAAAGACTTTTTTATTCCTGAACCTCTACAATAGCTTCAATTGCAGCGGCCAATTTTAAAATTTTTTTCTGTTACACCATTTGCATCATGTGTAGATAGTGATATTTTTAAAACATTATAGATATTAGTCCATTTAGGATGATGGTTTTGTGCTTCACACTCAAAAGCTATTCTACTCATAGCACTAAAACAGTCTTTAAAATTATCAAATTCAAATTCGGCGTATAATGTGTTTTTATAAAATTGCCAATCAGGAAAATGAAGTAATTTTTTTTCTATAATATCTTCGCTTAATAGTAACATACTCTAAATAGTTTGCAATAAATTTAGGCAATATTTTTTGATTAAAAAGGAATAAATTAGTTTAAAATAATAAATATGACGAATAACTTAAATAGCGCTTTTATTTGCATTGAAGTTATATAAACTCTAGCTTTTGTCAAGCTCTTCTAAAACTTGTTTACTACTTATTTGAAGGTGTTTAGGTAGTTTGTTAAACTTTGGAAGCACCGCTAAATAACGATCTTCATTTGTAGTATAAACATGTTTGTAATTCACCTTTTTAGCCGTGATTATCTTTATAATGTCTTTTATAAAATCATCATGATGTACCAAATCTGTGCTACCTAAATGAAAAACACCAGTTTTGTTTCTGTTTATGATATAATGAATTTGTTGTGTTACTTTAAAATCTGAAGTAACATTCATGATAATATTGGGGAACACCTCAATAGCTTCATTATTTTTTATTAATTGCTTAATGTCTTTAACTCTAGGTGATTGAGCTCCCAAAACCATAGGTAATCTAATAATAACTACTTGCTTTTTTGGTAAGCGTAGCAGCATGTTTTCAATCTTTATTTTAAAATGTCCATAAATACTATGGCTTAAGGTTTTATCATACTCATAACTTGGGTATTTACTATACGCATCAAATACATTAGAAGAAGATAAAAAAATGAGTTTGCTTTTATGAGTGATAAGGTATTCTAAAATATGTTGATGTGCTATAACTTGGGCATGAAAATCACCTCGTAAAGCAGAAATAATGAGCGTAGGTTTTACAGTTTCTAAAATTTCAAAAACATCATCTTCTTCTACATTATATTGAAACAAATGATTGTTCTCTTCAAACTCTTTATTTGGTGTACTGTAAGTACCAAAAGTTCTAAAATAGGAGCAGAGCTCTTTGTAAATGGCATTGCCAATAAAACCGCTTGCTCCTAGAATTAAGATGGTATGTTTTTGTTTTAGCATTAAGTTATTCTAGTGCAGATTAAAATATAGAGCGTTTTGTTAATGTTGTAAATTGCTCTAAAGCTTGCATGCCTAACTTAGAGTTGCCTTTGTCATTTAACCCAGGAGACCAAACCGAAATCACAAATTCGTTTGGGAGTAATGCTACAATGCCGCCACCAACACCACTTTTTCCTGGTAATCCAACTTCAAATGCAAATTCACCAGCTTCGTCATAAAAACCGCAAGTTAGCATAATAGCATTTATGCGTTTGGCTTGGCTCGACGTTAAGCGTGTTTTGTTTAATACACATTTGCCTTGGTTGGCAAAAGCAAAAAATGCATTTGAAAGTTGTGTGCAATTCATTTCTATGGCACATTGATGAAAATAAAAATCTAAAACGTCTTCAACTGGGTTTTCAAGATTGTTAAATGACTTTAAAAGATTTGCGGCAGCATAATTTGTAAAGCCTGTGTTTTTTTCTGATTGTGCTACCTTTTTATTAAAATTAATCGACGTATCATTAGTTAAATCTCTAACATAGTTTAAAAAGTCTTCTTTGGGATTTTTTAGGTTTGAAATTAAGATGTCGGCAATTACAATTGCTCCAGAATTAATAAAAGGATTTCGAGGAATACCATGTTCTAATTCTAATAAAGCCAGATGGTTAAATGGATTTCCAGAGGGTTCAACGTCTAGTCGTTGCCACAGTTTATTGCCTACTAAAGAAAACGCATATGCTAATGATAAAACTTTAGATATACTTTGTATTGAAAAATGTGTTTCAGCTTGACCTACATTATAAGTTTTGCCAGTTATAAGCCTTAAATGAATCCCAAAATTACTAGCATCTATATGTTTTAATTCTGGAATATAAGAAGCAACAATTCCTTTGTTTTTTTCTTGAATTGCATTTGCATAAATAGTATTTAAAACCTCTTGGTAATCTAACATTTATCCTTTGTAAAATGGAAGCTTAACTATGGTTGCAGGAACTGAATTTTTTCGTATTTGAATATTAATTTTACTATCTACATCTGCAAAAATAGTTGGTACATAACCTAAACCTATTCCTTTTCCTAAACTTGGCGACATAGTGCCAGAAGTAACTTCGCCAATTTTTTTGCCTTGACCATCTACAATATCATAACCTTGACGCGGAATACCACGATCATCAAGCTGAAATGCAATGAGTTTGCGTTCAGCGCCACGACGCTTTTCGTCTTCTAAAGCTTCAGAGTTAGTGAATTTTTTTGAGAATTTTGTAATCCATCCTAAACCAGCTTCAATAGGAGACGTTGTATCATCAATATCATTTCCGTAAAGGCAATATCCCATTTCTAAACGTAAGGTGTCACGAGCAGCAAGACCAATTGGCTTAGCTCCAGCTTCAGTTACTTTATCCCAAATTTGCTTGACTTCATCATTCTTACAATAAATTTCAAATCCGCCACTTCCTGTATAACCTGTAGCAGAAATTATAACATGCTCGATACCTGCAAAATCACCTACAACAAAATTGTAAAATTTTATTTGAGATAAGTCATGACTCGATAAACTTTGCATTGCCTCAACAGCTTTAGGGCCTTGAATTGCAAGTAGTGAATACTCTTCGCTTAAATCACGCATGGCTGCGCCAACTGTATTTTTAGACTGTATCCAGTTCCAGTCTTTTTCAATATTACTTGCATTTACAACAAGTAAATAAGTTTCTTCTTTTACTTTATATATAATTAGATCGTCAACAATTCCGCCATCATCATTTGGTAGGCAGCTATATTGTGCTTTTCCAACAGTTAATTTTGAAGCATCATTGCTACATATGCTTTGTATTAAATCTAATGCGTTTGGACCTTCAATTAAAAATTCTCCCATATGTGAGACATCAAAAACGCCTACCGAATTTCGTACGGTTTCATGCTCAATGTTAACGCCTTCATATTGCACAGGCATGTTATAGCCAGCAAAAGGAACTAGTTTTGCACCAAGTGCTTCATGGGTTGATGTTAAAGCTGTATTTTTCATTTTTAATCCTTAAGTTAAGTAACAAAAGTATTGAAAATATATGGTTTTTATAACCAAAAAAACAGATTTAAAGTACTTGTAATTTTGTTGATAAAAAAAGAAATTTACTGATTAATTAGAAATGATTTTAAATCATTATAGTCACTAATTTTTATTGACTTTTTTTCTTTGTGCATCACAGCTTTTATTTGAGTTGGTAAGAGCTGTTTTTCTTCAATAACATTTTCTACCACATCTAAAAATTTAGTTGGATGTGCTGTTTCTAAAAACACGCAGTGTGTATTTGGGTTAGTTTTTACATATGCTTTAGCGCCAAGGTAACCAACTGCTCCATGAGGATCTGCAACATAATTATAACTGTTGTAAATCTCTTTCATGGCAACTTTTGTGTTGTCATCTGTAAAGCTATAAGACGTAAGGTTGTTTTTCAATGTTTGAAAATCGTTTTTATAAATTTCTTGAATACGTATGAAGTTACTAGGATTGCCAACATCCATAGCATTGCTAATGGTTTGTACTGAAGGTTTTGGGATATAGTTTTGAGTTAGCAAATAGTTTGTTACAACATTATTTTGATTATTTGAAGCTATAAAATGTTTTATTGGTAAGCCTAATTTTTGAGCCATCATACCTGCACAAATATTACCGAAATTACCACTAGGTATAGAAAAAACAATATCATTGTAAGTATTATGTAATTGTTTATAAGTAAACATAAAATAGAGTAGTTGAGGTAACCAACGCGCTACATTTATTGAGTTTGCAGATGTGAGTTGCATTTTGCTTGTTAACTCGTTATCTAAAAATGCACGTTTTACCATATCTTGGCAATCATCAAACACACCATCTACTTCTAAAGCAGTAATATTTTGACCTAAGGTTGTTAACTGTTTTTCTTGAATGTCACTTACTTTTCCTGAAGGATAAAGTATAACTACATTTACACCTTTTACTCCAAGAAAACCGTTTGCAACTGCGCCTCCAGTATCTCCTGAAGTAGCAACTAATACAGTAACTTCTTCAGTGTTATCCTTATTGAAATAACCTAGACAACGCGCCATAAATCGTGCGCCAACATCTTTAAATGCCATAGTTGGACCATGAAATAATTCGAGCGTTGATATATTTTTATTGAGTTCTACTATAGGAAACTCAAATGATAGTGTTTCACTTATAATTTGTTTTAATTCAGCTTCAGGGATTTCTGGTAAAACAAATTGTTTCAAAGCTTCAAAAGCAATGTCGTTACGAGATATACTATCTATATTATCAAAAAATGTTTTTGGAAGAGGAGTGATACTTTCTGGAAAATATAAGCCTCTATCTGGAGCAAGTCCTTTAATAACAGCATTTTTAAATGTTGTGTTTGGTGCTTTTCTATTGAGAGAATAATATTGCATTGATTTATAAAATTATTAAAAGATATCTCGACTGCGCTCGATATGACAAACTATTTTGTTACTTATAAATTGAGATTCTTCGCTTTATTCAGAATGACAAAATTTCACTATTCACTATTCACTATTCACTATTCACTATTCTAACACCTTGAGTACTTATTTTTGAGTTAAAAATAGAGAAGTCTATTCCTGTGTTTTCATAAGTAGATTGCATATTTTTTAAAACATTTTTCGCAGTTACCTCACTTTTACTTAGAGCAAAAATAGTAGGTCCAGCTCCAGAAATTCCAGCACCTAATGCTCCAGAATTTATTGCTGCATTTTTTACTGCATCAAAATGTGGAATGAGTTTCTTGCGAACAGGCTCTACAATTACATCTTGAAGCGATCTACCTATTAAATCATAATCACTTGTGTATAAACCACTAATTAGCCCGCCAACATTAGACCATTGTGTAATAGCGCTTTTTAATGAAACTTCTTTTGGAAGCACATTACGTGCATCTTCAGTTTTTATTTCAATTTGTGGATGCAATGCAGTAACAAACAAATCTTTAGGAACAGGTAAACTTACAATTTCTAAAGGGTTATAACTTCTAATTAAAACAAAACCACCAAATAGAGCTGCAGAAACATTATCTGCAATTTGTGAGCCACAAGCCGCTTCTTCACCTAACATTGCATATTTGGTTAGCTGCGTTTTTGTATACGGTTTTCCTAGTAATTCATTAAGAGCAAAAGTAGTTCCTGCTGCGCTTGCCGCACTAGACCCTAAGCCACTACCAGGTTTAAATCCTTTATAAATTTCTATATCTAAACCAAAATTTGCATTGGCGTCTTGCATCATAATTTTTGCAACAATGCCTACTAAATTCTCATCAATATTATATGGTAAATTGGCACCTTCAATTTTTGTTATACGTATTGTATTAGTGGTTGTTTTGTTAAACACCATTTCGTCACCTTTACCTTCAAGAGCTAAGCCTAAAGCATCAAACCCACATGAGATATTAGCTACTGTTGCTGGAGAAAATATTTTAATTTTATCCATATATTAATTATTTCCAATTCTAATAATATCTGCGAAAAGGCCAGATGCAGTTACATCAGCACCAGCACCAGCACCTCTAACAATTAGTGGTAAATCTGGATAGCGTTCTGTATAAAACATGATGATATTATCTTTTCCTTTTAGGTTGTAAAATGGATGTCCTTCAGGGATTTCTCTTAAACCAACTTTTGCTTTGCCATTATTGTATTCGGCAACATATTTTAATTGGCAATTATTTGCTTTTGCTGAAGCATATAGTTTTTGAAAATGAGCTTCATCTTCAATTAAGGTATCATAAAAGTGATCTATAGAAGTACTGTTGAGGTTTTTTTCTGTTAAAAAGGACACATTATCAATATCTTCTAAATCTATATTTGTTTTGTTTTCTCGAGCTAGTATTAATATTTTTCTTGCTACATCAACACCACTTAAATCTATTCTTGGGTCTGGTTCTGTATAACCTTCATATTGCGCTTGTTTAACTGTGTCGTGAAAGTTTTTTCGGTCGCTATAATTATTAAATATAAAGTTTAGACTGCCAGATAAAACGGCTTGAATACTTGTTACTTTATCTCCAGAAGCTACTAAATTGTTTAATGTATTTATAACAGGTAATCCTGCGCCAACATTAGTTTCGTATAAAAAAGGCGCATTGTATTTTAATGATAATTCTTGAAGTTTTTTATAGTTTTCAAAAGTACCAGAACAAGCAATTTTATTACAAGCAACTACAGCTATGTTTTGCTTTAAATAATCGGCATACATAGCAGCAACTGCTTCACTTGCAGTAACATCTACAAAGATGCTATTTCGTAAATTAAGTTCGACGGCTTTGTCAAAAAAACCTTTAATGTTAGATTTATCTGCGTAATGAAATTGCGATGTCCAATTGTTAAGATTAATACCATCACTATTAAAAAACATTTTTCTTGAGTTAGAAATACCAACTATGCGAACATTCAATTTTAAGTTTTTTTGTAAAAAACTGTGTTGTTGTTGTATTTGTTCGATGAGTTTTTCACCAACATTGCCTACACCAGTAATAAACACATTCACTTGTTTTGTTTTTACTTCAAAAAACCGTTCATGTAATGTGTTTAATGCTTTTTTTACATCTTTTTGAGCGATTACTGCAGAAATATTTTTTTCTGAAGCACCTTGAGCAATTGCTCTAATATTGATGTTGTTTTTACCAAGTGTACTAAACATTTTTCCGCTAATACCTTGATGATTTTTCATATGATCACCAATAAGCGCTACTATAGATAATTCTTTTTCTAACTGAATAGGTTCAATTTTATGAAGGGATATTTCATTTTCAAATGCGGTATCAATTGCTTGTTTAGCTATATCTGCATCTTTATCATCTATGCCAAAACATATGGAGTGCTCAGACGATGCTTGGGTAATTAAGATGACATTTATTTTTTCTTGTGCTAAGATTTCAAATAAACGCTTAGAAAAGCCAGGTATACCAACCATTCCGCTACCTTCTAAGGTTAATAGTGCAATGTTATTTATATTGCTAATACCTTTAACTGATTTTTTGGTTGAAACAACTTCGTTAGAAATTATAGTACCTTCATGTTCTGGGTGTAATGTGTTTTTTATATGTATAGGTATGTTTACATCTAAAGCTGGTTGTACAGTTGGCGGATATAATACTTTTGCACCAAAGTGCGATAACTCCATAGCTTCTTGATATGATAGTTTTTTTATTGGTAGTGCTTGTTTTACTAGTTTAGGGTTTGTAGTAAACATTCCGCTTACATCTGTCCAAATTTCTAAACGTTCAACTTTTAAAGCTGCAGCAACGATTGCAGCGGTAAAATCTGAGCCACCTCGACCTAATGTAGTTTGTTCTCCAGAAACAGATTTTGCTACAAAACCAGGTAAGATTGTTATGCTTTGTTTAGCGTCAGAAAAATAGGATTTTATATTTTTATTAGTAAGCTTAGTATCTATTTCTGCTTTAGTGAAATCATCATTTGTAATAATTAACTCTTGACTGTTTTTTCGCTTTACATCAATGCCACGAGACTCCATAGTTTCAGCAATAATGTATGATGAAATGAGTTCGCCAAAACTTGTAAGCTTATCTGAGGTTTTTGGTGATAATTCATTAATTAAAAAAATACCATCAAGTAAATCGCGAAGCTCTTCAAATTTACTTTCAATCTGTGAAACAATTTTTTTATTCTTTTTAGGAATCAATTCTTCTACAATATCAAAATGTATTTTTTTAATAGCCTTAAAGCTTTTCTTATATGAAGCATCTTTTTTTTGAGCTAAAGCGCCAGCTTTTAAGAGTTTGTCTGTGATTCCGCCAACAGCAGAAACTACACATGTAACATTATCTTTTTCAGCATAATTCTCTAAAATGCTAATAACTTTATTTATGTTTTTTGGCGAACCAACAGATGTACCACCAAATTTTAATACATTCATTTTATTAAGTACTTAAAATAATTACTACAAATAAACTAATTGAAACTTTAATACTTATCAATTAATCAATCATTTTTTGGTATTATTTGCAAAGAGAAAAGTATTACTTTTACTTTAATTAAAAAACAATTTTCTGTTTTTTGAAGAATTGACAAAAATTATAAAGAATTATTACATATAATGAAGATTTTTTCTAAAGAGCAAATTTACCAAGGAGATGCATTAACCTCTAAAAAACAAGGTATTACATCTACAGATTTGATGGAGCGTGCTGGTATTCAAATTTTTAATTGGATACATATGCGTATGCAAGGCGCACAGGTGCCTATTCATGTGTTTTGTGGTATTGGTAATAATGGAGGAGATGGTTTAGTTGTTGCTAGACATTTAATTACGCATGGTTATAATGTAAAAACTTATGTAATTAATTGCAGTGATAAACGTTCTAAAGATTTTTTAGTCAATTATGATCGTATAAAACAAACTACTAAAGAATGGCCAACGCTATTAAGTTGTAAAGAAGAGTTTCCGCAAATTAATCCAGATGATATAATTATTGATGCTGTTTTTGGAATTGGGTTAAATAGACCTACAGACGATTGGGTAAAAGCACTGTTTCAACATTTTAAGACATCAAAGGCATTTACGCTTGCAGTAGATATACCTTCAGGACTGCATACAGATAAAGTGCCAGAAAATGAAAACAATGTAGTTTGGGCAAATTATACCTTAAGTTTTCAATCACCTAAGCTTGGATTTTTTTTGCCAGATACAGCGAAGTTTAATGGGCAATGGGAGATTTTAGATATTGGAATTGATCCAGAATATTTATTTACAACAGAAACCGAAGCAGAACTTATTGGTAAATACGAAGTTTTATCTATGTATAAACCGAGAGAAAAATTTTCTCATAAAGGAACCTTTGGGCATAGTTTAATAATAGGAGGAAGCTATGGTAAAATTGGGTCTGTAACTTTGGCTAGCAGAGGTGCATTGTCTTCAGGTGCTGGTTTAGTGACAAACTATATTCCAAAATGTGGTTATACTATTTTACAGTCTTCATTTCCTGAAGCAATGGTAATTACTGATACTAATGATGAGTTTATTACAGCTATTGATTTTGATATCAAACCTAATGCTATTGGGATTGGAGTTGGTTTAGGAACTAATACCAAAACAATTTCGGCTTTTGAAGCTTTTTTAAAGTCTAATAAGACGCCTTTAGTTATTGATGCAGATGGTTTAAATATTATCGCTAAAAAGAAGACGTTGTTAAAGTTGTTGCCTGAGCAAACAATTTTAACGCCTCATCCAAAAGAGCTAGAACGTTTAATAGGTAAGTGGAAAGATGATTTTGATAAACTAAAAAAAGTAAAGGCATTTTCGAAAAAGTATAACATTATTGTTGTAATTAAAGGCGCTAATACAATTACTGTTTTTAATGAAAAATTGTACGTGAACTCTACAGGGAACCCAGGCTTAGCTACTGGAGGAACTGGCGATGTGTTAACAGGTGTGATTACAGGGCTTTTAGCTCAAGGTTACAATCCATTAATTGCAGCTCTTTTTGGAGTTTATTTACATGGTAAATCTGCAGATATTGCTGTAGAAGATTTAGGTTATCAAAGTTTAATTGCAAGTCATGTAATTGAGGCTTTAGGTGAAGCTTATATAGATTTATTTAGACAACCTGAAGAACCTCCAGTTGAAGAAGAAGAACAAGAAAAATAGATAATAAAAAAGAGCCAATATTAAGTGGCTCTTTTTTATTAACGTTTTATAACGATGTATTAGATATTTAACGTATTAAATAGCTCAATAAGTTTTGGGTTAGATGGCCTAGGCGCATCTGCACTTACAATATTTCCTTGTGGATCAATCAAGATAAAACGAGGAATACCATTAATTTTATAATTTTTCACAAAATCAGAGTTAAAAGCATTATCAGCAAATAACTGAATGCCTCCAAGTTCTTTTTCTTTAATCATTTTTTTCCAACCTTCTTTAGAGGCTTCAACTGTTTTTTCTTTATAACCTCTTCCGTTATCAACAGAAATACTTACAAACTCTATGTTTTTTCCGTGAAATTGTTTTTCAACTTTTTTTAGCGAAGGGATTTCACGTTTACATGGTCCACACCAAGTAGCCCAAACATCTACATAAACATACTTTCCTTTTAAGTCTGCAAGTGAAGTTGTGCCGCCTTTATAGTTTTCATAGTTTTCAAAAGTTGGAGAAGCTGACCCTTTTGGAAAAGCTTTACGCAAAGCTAATTTCCCTGACATATATCTTTTTAAAGATGTAATGTTTCCGTTCATTGATTGTTCTCCATTTGCTATATGTAATGAGTCTAAACCTGGATAGCTATCTTGTAATGCTTTAAATCCAGCTTTATAATCTGCAATGGCTTTGTCTAAGTCATCTTGAGATCCTTCAGAAACTAATTCGTCAGTAAAATAATCACCAGAAATCAAGTAAGATTTAATTACAAAATTATTGATATCAGCTCCATCGCCTTTATAGGCAATAGTATTATCAAAATCTTCATAATCTGTATCAAAAGATGCTACAAAACCATTTTCAAGGTATATATTCCCATATTCTTGACCATGATTAATTGAGTAATCACCTTTAGCAACTTTTAGAGTGTCGCTAAAAGTACCATCATCATTTAAAGTTATTACTTTTTCAAACTCTTTTCCTTTAAATATTTTTAAAGTTTTACTATCGTCAGGATTAGTGATTTTACCACTAATAGTTACATAGTCTTTAGGTGCTTCTTTACATGCTATAATTGTGATAAAACACAATGATAATAAGAGTAATCTTTTCATTTGAAATTTTTTTAGTTTTCCCAAAAATAGCAGATTAATTTTAGAGTTACTAAATTATATTAATTATTAACATTTGTTGCATAGTTTCAATCTTATGCTGAATTTTGGCTAACTAAATTTTAAACATGGAATCAATACATTATATATCTTCAGAAGTATTAGAATTATCTACGATTAAAGACATTATTTTTTATAATAAAAAAATACAGCTTTCAGACGAAGCAATAAACAGAATTAAAAACTGTAGAGCATATTTAGATGATAGAATGCAAAAACAAGATGATCCAATTTATGGGATTAATACAGGTTTTGGGTCGTTGTATAATGTAAAAGTTTCTAAAGAAAATTTAACCCAATTACAAGAAAATTTAGTGATGTCTCATGCTTGCGGCATTGGAGAAAGAGTACCAAATGCTGTAGTTAAATTAATGCTATTGTTAAAAGTACAATCTCTAAATTATGGTCATAGTGGTGTACAGTTAGATACAGTTTTGAGGCTTATAGATTTTTTTAATCATGATATATTACCAATAGTTTATACGCAAGGTTCTTTAGGTGCATCTGGTGATCTTGCGCCTCTTGCTCATTTAGCTTTACCATTAATTGGTAAAGGAGAAGTAGAGTATAATGGAAAAGTTTGTGATGCTCAAGATATTTTAAATGACTTTAATTGGAAACCTATAACATTGCAATCTAAAGAAGGTTTGGCTTTATTAAACGGAACACAATTTATGAGTGCCTATGGAGTACATTTAATATGTGAGTCGTATAAACTATCCTATTTAGCAGATTTTATAGGAAGTATATCTTTAGATGCATTTGATGGAAGAATAGAGCCTTTTAATGAACTTGTACATTTAGTAAGACCTCATAGAGGTCAACTAAAAACCGCAGCACGAGTTAGGGAGTTTTTAGAAGATAGCGAATTAATTAGTCAAGAAAAAGAGCATGTTCAAGATCCCTATTCATTTAGGTGCATTCCGCAAGTACATGGTGCTACAAAAGATACTATAGCGTTTGTACATAAAGTTTTTAAAACAGAAATTAATTCTGTTACAGATAATCCAAATATATTTATTGGTGAAGATAAAATTATTTCTGGAGGAAATTTTCATGGGCAACCACTAGCATTAGCTTTAGATTATCTAAAAATTGCAATGGCAGAACTTGGTAATATTTCTGAGCGTAGAATATATCAACTAGTTTCTGGTCTTAGAGGTTTACCAACATTTTTAGTTGATAATCCAGGGCTTAATTCTGGATTTATGATTCCTCAATATACCGCTGCAAGCATTGTGAGTGCTAATAAACAATTAGCTACACCTGCAAGTATAGATTCTATTGTGTCATCTAATGGTCAAGAAGACCATGTGAGTATGGGAGCAAATTCGGCAACTCAAGCTTTTACATTAATTACTAATTTAAAGCATATATTAGCCATAGAATTATTTAATGCGTCTCAAGCATTAGAATTTCGAAAACCAAAAAAATCATCCCCTTTAATTGAATCATTTTTAAATGCTTATAGATTAGAGGTCAAATTTTTAACCCAAGATGATATTTTGCATAAAATGATAAAAACATCAATCCATTTTATCGATGATTTTTGCATAGAAAATGATCTCATTTTCGATTAAATGCAAAAAAAAATGTTCAACTGTTTATTATATAAAAAAAGATAAAATTTATTTGGCGTTCAATATTTTATAATATACTTTTGATAGTAATTCAGGGTGAATTCAGTTCATTTTGAATTTTATAAAAGCACCATAATAGCAAAGTGTTTTTATGTCTTACCAAAAATTGTTTGATAGCACAACAATTGATTATTAGCACATTTATTACGTAATGAGTATGTAAATACTCATTGTTTAGATTGTTTTGTATTGCATTAAGTGTAATTCAATTCTATCTATTTGGTCCCAAGCCTATCTGTAAGCAGTTAATTGCTTAGTTATGTTGGTAATATTAGTATTACCTAGAATTATAAATGTTAAGATAATTTTAATTTAAAACCAAATGTTATGTTTATGAACAATTTTACCCGAAGTGGTAGTGAAGCCAAGTATTGGTTGTCTACCACAAATTTATCGTGTTGTAGCATTGATTCTATCGCAAAACAATTTAAGAGCTTAAAGGTATTTTCCTTTATAGCCCTTTTTCTGTTTTCTATGGGTGCAATGCAAGCAAGTAATTTTATTGATGGTTGCATGAGTGATGCTCCAGCTGGACCATCAGAAGCAGCAATTGCTTTAACAGCTATGGAAACTTGTGGTGATGACGCAGAAATTGAAGTGATTAAAACTTCTGAAATGATTAGTCACAACACGCCTGGAGCAGAAGCAACAGACTGTGATTGGGAGATAATTCACTCGTATCACATTAAGTGTAATGGTGTAGACCAAGATCCACTTAAAATTCACTATTTTGGTGGAGACAGAATACCACCATCTTTAGATGGAGAACTACCACCTGATATAGTAGGCTTTAATGCATGCTTTGCAGATGCTGGGCAAGCTGGTTATGATGATGACTATATTAAAAGTCTGTTTTCTGATAACTGTGGTACTGAGTTAACACTCATTAAAACAGGGTCTCCTGTTATGGTAGATAATTGTTCTTGGACAGCAGAATATAAGTATTTAATTACAGATGCTTGTGGTAATCCATATCCTGAATTTACAATTACAGTAAGTGGTAGTGATCAAGATCCACCAGAATTAAAAAGAGATATAGAAAACTTTCCTACAAGTGAGTATGACTTAGATTTATGCTTTGAAAATAAAAAAGAAGGCCCACCTGCAGACGTAATTGCAGGATATTATGAAGATCTTTGTGGAGGTCCAGTTATTGTTAATAGAACTGAACATTCAAAAGGATATGATTGTAAATGGATGGCTGTCTACACATATACCATTCAAGATCAATGTGGTAATTTTGTAGATCCACCATTAGTACTTACTTATACTGGACGTGACCAATCACCTTATGAGTTTAGTGGTATTCCACAAAACACTACAGTAGATTGTATTGATCAAATCCCACCTGCTCCAGACGTAACTGCAACAGATAATTGTGGACCATTTCTTGATAGAATTGACCCAGTAGAAGATTATAGCAATGTAGATGCATGTAATGGAGGAATATTTACTAGAACGTGGACTATAATAGATCCTTGTAGTAGTGATTTAAACGTAACAGCAACTCAAGAAATTACTGTATTGCCAACACCAATAGCTGAGTTAACTCCACCAGAGATTCCTTCAAATATTACTTGTGCAGATGCTGCAACATGGACAGTGCCAGACGCGACATATACTAATAACATAGAAGGAGGAGCATGTGCTATTTCTGGTAGTATTGAAGCTTCATATGATAGAAAATTTACTGAATGTGGAGGATATATAGAAATCTCTTTTAATGGAAAAGATGCTTGTAATAGAGATTTGTCTGCTGGACCATTTATGATTATAGTTGATCCAGCACCACCAGCAGTGTTTAATACACCAGAAGGTGGCGAATTAACATGTGAAGAAGCAAATGTATTCCAAGCACCAAGTTTAGGCTACTCAAATAGCGGAACAGGTGCATGTTTAATAGAAGGTGAAGTACCAGGTGTAGCAACACCAAACTACACAGAATGTGGAGGATATATTGATGTAAACTGGACGTATAAAGATGATTGTGAAAGAGATATTTTCGCAACAGTTCGCTATACAGTTTTACCAGCACCACCAGCAGTGTTTAATACACCAGAAGGTGGCGAATTAACATGTGAAGAAGCAAATGTATTCCAAGCACCAAGTTTAGGCTACTCAAATAGCGGAACAGGTGCATGTTTAATAGAAGGTGA
>NZ_RAQJ01000002.1:0-476736 GCF_003610635.1 Ichthyenterobacterium magnum | reverse complement strand
TAAACTGGACGTATAAAGATGATTGTGAAAGAGATATTTTTGCAACAGTTCGCTATACAGTTTTACCAGCACCACCAGCAGTGTTTAATACACCAGAAGGTGGCGAATTAACATGTGAAGAAGCAAATGTATTCCAAGCACCAAGTTTAGGCTACTCAAATAGCGGAACAGGTGCATGTTTAATAGAAGGTGAAGTACCAGGTGTAGCAACACCAAACTACACAGAATGTGGAGGATATATTGATGTAAACTGGACGTATAAAGATGATTGTGAAAGAGATATTTTCGCAACAGTTCGCTATACAGTTTTACCAGCACCACCAGCAGTGTTTAACCAAGTAAACCCTATAACTATTCAGTGTGAAGATCTACCGTTTACAGATCTTGAATTAGGCTATTCAAATAGTGGAACAGGCGCATGTTTAATAGAAGGTACTGAAATAGGTGTTATTGATAACACAGACTTTAATGGTAGTTGTGGTAAATTCTATGTAAACTGGACGTATACAGATGATTGTGATCGTACAATTACTGCTCAACGAGAAGTTACAGTAGAAGATAATAGTGCACCATATTTACTTGAACCTGGTAGTTTACCATTAGGAGAGTCTGATATAGAGGCATGTTTATCTGAAATTCCTGCACCATATACTGAAGAGTATATAGAAGGATTATTTACAGATAACTGTGGTAATGTTAATGCAACATTAACAATTGTAAACCCACCAGAAAATACAGATTGTCAATGGGCTGTAGCATATATATACACAATACAAGATGATTGTGAGAATTTTGCTTTACCAGTGAAGATATACTATAATGGTGGTGATAAAACACCTCCGGTATTAACAGGTACACCTCCATTAGGTCAAAATACATTAAACTTATGTATTGATGCCGATCTTGGAGAACCAAGTGAAGAGGATGTATTTGAACTATTTACAGATAACTGTGGAGAAGTTCTTACAGCTGATAGTATTGAAAAAACTGAAAAACTTGCAATTGGATCAGACTGTCAGTGGATTAGAGTTTTTGAATATGTGGCTATAGATGCTTGTGGAAATAGATCATTACCTTTCAAAGTAAATTACTCTGGCGGTGATATGTCTGCTCCAGAGTCAACAGGAGTTTGTGATGGAGAGTCTATGACAATACGTACAAGTCAACATCCAACTGCAGCTTGTCCTGGAGGTTTAACAGAGGATTCTATCTCTTTAAATATAGGAGACGAAATAGATGTGTTAAATGACCAATGGTCTGTTGCTGGAATTTCTATAGAAGAAATGATAGGTAATGTAACTTTAGAAAACGGTAAAGGTCTTGTGCCATGTTTTGCAGATAATTGTGCAGATGTTAGCGAGCTTACTTATAGAGTTATTGGTAAAAGTGTAGACAGCAAAACAGATTGCTCAACAACACTATCTGTTACTTTTGAAGTAGAAGATAATTGCAGTAAAATATCAGAACCATTTGTATGTGTGTTTGTAGTTATTGATGATACAGCTCCAGTGATTACTTGCCCAGCAGATATTGATTTATTAGAGCCTACAGTTACTGTAACAGATTCAGGGTCAACTAGTGGTACTAACGATGTAGGAGGTTTAATCCCAACAAGCGGTACTTCTGGACCAGCAGTATTTGATGCACAAGTGAGTGGTATGCCAGCTGGCGCTACTATTTCTAGCATCACTGTTGACATGAATATTTCACATTCATGGACTGGTGACTTAGAGATTTCTTTAGTAGCACCTTCAGGAGTAGAAGCAATTCTATTATTACCAGATGATACAGTTGGAAATGTAGATATGGTAAGCACTAATATCTCTTTTGATGATGCTGCAGCCTTAAATATCGAAAATAATTTTGCATCGACAGGTGGTGTAGCCGATGATGGTACATACAAGCCAAATGATGGTACAGTAACATTTGCTGATTTCATAGCTACTTTATCTGGAGACCAAAATGGTACTTGGTTATTATCAATTGAAGATGATGCAAGTGGTGACTCTGGGTCGTTAGCAAGTTGGGCAGTAAATATCGATTGGGAAGTTGTTGAAGAATCTTTAGATACTTCACCTGCAAATACTGGTATGGCAACTGCTACAGATAACTGTAATAGTTCTCCTTTAATTGACTATAGTGATACATCTGTGGTTGATGGTTGTGGATATGAGACAATAACTAGAACTTGGACTGCAGACGATGGATGTGGTAGAGAAAATAGTGTTGTATCTTGTGTACAGACAATCATTGTACCTGGTGAAGATGTAACACCACCAGTTATTACTTGTCCTGCAGACCAAGCTTTCTTATCTGAAGCTCAAAATGTATTTGGACTTAATGATACACCAGTAGCTATTGAAGATAATACAACCGTAACTACAGATATTAGTATGCCTTATGGCTCTGTTATAGATGGAGTGTCTGTATCAATGGATATAGAACATACTTGGGATGGAGACTTGACTATTGATTTAATGGCTCCATCTGGAGAAACTATTAATTTAGTTTCTGCTTCTGGTTCATCAGATGAAGTTAATGGAACTCGTAATTTCTTTGATGGTGCAGCAAATCCAGCTTCTGACTTTGGTACAGAAACGGATATTGAGCCTAATGGTGGTACATTTGCAGACTTTGCAGCTACTGTAGTTGATGCAAATGGGTTATGGACATTAAGTATTAATGACAGTGCAACTGGTGATGATGGAACATTACATAGTTGGTCTATTAACCTGAGTATTGCAGATGATATCTCTCCAATGGCGTTAGGTTTTGCAACAGCAACAGATACTTGTGATCCACAACCAGTAGTTACTTATAGTGATGTAGCGGCGTCATCTCAAACACCACCTCCAGGAGGTAATCAACAAGAAGTGATAGAAATTACTCGTACTTGGGTAGCAACTGATGCTGCTGGATTAACAGATACTTGTGATCAATTAATAACGATTACACGTAATCCTATCATTACTAGATTACCAAGTAGAGAAAGAAACATTAGTAGTGACGAATTGGTTAAAGAAGATGTAGTAATTGACTTTACTGCGTATCCAGTACCATTTGATAAAGAAGTTAATATAGCTTACACATTTGAGTTTGAAACTAATGTAACTATTGAGTTATTTGATACTAAAGGGTTATTAATCTTAAGTGAAACTAACGAAAGATATGTTGCAGGTTCTAAAGACAGAACAACATTTGATTTGTCTAGAATTTCTAACCAAATGTTCTATGTTAAGTTAACAACTAGTCAAGGTTCGGTTACTAAGAAGATAGTTTCATCTTCTAAAAACAGACGTTAATTAGGGAAACCTAAATGTGAATATAAAAGGCAGCTATTTAATAGCTGCCTTTTTTTGTTTATAATTTATAGTAACAATTAGATGAACAATAGATTATATCACATTAAATAAATAGTTGATTTGTGAGTTTATATATTGAGATGTTAATGAATATAACTAGTAGTAAATATTACTTGTAACTAGTTATTTGATTTGTGATTAGAGTCATTACTAATAAGATAAAGTAAAAGAAAGATGCATTTATATAATATTCTCTTTGAGTGACAATAATCGAGATAGAGTAGAAGAAGAGTTAATTAAACTCGATATTTAAGATAGACTTAGTCCAAGAGATGGCATCATCAAGTTCAGTGAAAATTTCAAAGGGTTTGTTTAAAAATAATTTTTCAATTTCTGCATTTCGTTTTGCTTTAAAATCTGAAGAAACCACACAAAAACCAGCAAGGTTTTTAATTTTTGAAGTTTCAAAGTAAATAGCTGGATCTACAGCGTAAGAATGTACTCTGTGAGTGATGTATACAAATTTTTTGTTTTTGTAGTAAGTGTCAACAATATTGAGTAATACCGCATTGTGCTCAGGCGTAATGGTTTCGCCTTCATTTATAATAACAATCATGTAGTTATCATAAATATGCATCTCACAAAAGTTATATTTTAACACATCTGTCATACCTAAAGTTACTCATAACTAAATATTAAACAAAAAAAAAGTGCCTTTTTCTTAAAAGGCACTTTAAAATTTATGGTAATTAACTAAGATTCAGTTTGTTTTTCTGGTTTTTCAATTTTAATAGTAAGCTCATCTGTTTTACTATCTAAATCCATACTAATTTTATCGCCTTCTTGTATTTGCGAATTGATAATCTCTTCAGCAAGCGCATCCTCTACATATTTTTGTATAGCACGTTTAAGTGGTCTTGCTCCATATTGTTTATCAAAACCTTTTTCTGCAATATAGTCTTTAGCTTTTTTACTTAATTTAAGTTGATAACCTAAATCTTTAATTCGTAAAATTAATTGAGCTAATTCTATATCTATAATCTTATTAATGTGCTCTTTCTCTAGTGCATTAAAGACCATAACATCATCAATTCTATTTAAAAACTCTGGTGCAAATGCTTTTTTAAGTGCATTTTCAATAATGCTTTTAGAGTTGTCACTTGCTTGCGCTTCTTTTGCAGAAGTGCCAAATCCAACACCTTGACCAAAATCTTTGAGCTTACGAGCTCCAATATTAGAAGTCATAATAATAATAGTATTTCTAAAATCAATTTTACGCCCTAAACTATCTGTTAAATAGCCATCATCAAGAACTTGTAATAGCATATTAAATACATCAGGATGTGCTTTTTCTATTTCATCTAGTAATACTACAGCATAAGGTTTGCGTCTTATTTTCTCGGTAAGTTGACCACCTTCTTCATAACCTACATAGCCTGGAGGTGCACCAATTAAACGAGAAACAGCAAATTTTTCCATGTATTCACTCATGTCGATTCTTACAAGAGCTTCTTCGCTATCAAATAATTCTCTAGCTAAAACTTTTGCTAACTGCGTTTTACCAACACCTGTTTGCCCTAAAAATATAAATGACCCAATTGGTTTATTAGGGTCTTTAAGTCCAGCACGATTACGCTGAATAGCTTTAACGACCTTTGCAACAGCTTCGTCTTGACCAATAACTTTACCTTTTATAAGTTCTGGTAATTGAGCTAGTTTGTTGCTTTCTGTTTGCGCAATTCTATTTACAGGAATGCCTGTCATCATTGATACTACATCAGCAACATTATCTTCAGTTACAATTTCTTTGTGCAACTTAGTTTCTTCTTCCCACTTTTCTTGGGCAATAGCTAATTCTTTTTCAATGCGTTTTTCATCATCTCTAAGCTTAGCGGCTTCTTCATATTTCTGTTTTTTAACAACGGTGTTTTTTGTTTCCTTAACATCTTCAAGCTGTTTTTCTAACTCAAGTATTTGTTTTGGCACATCAATATTTGTGATATGAACACGAGAACCAGCTTCATCTAAAGCATCAATAGCTTTGTCTGGTAAAAAGCGCTCAGTCATGTATCTATTAGTTAATTTCACACAAGCTTCTATAGCTTCGTCTGTATAATCAACATTGTGGTGTTCTTCGTATTTTTCTTTAATGTTATTAAGGATTTCAATAGTTTCTTCAACACTAGTTGGTTCTACAATTACTTTCTGAAAACGACGTTCTAAAGCACCATCTTTTTCAATGTATTGTCTATACTCATCTAAAGTTGTAGCTCCAATGCATTGTATTTCTCCTCTTGCTAAAGCAGGTTTAAACATATTTGAAGCATCTAAACTACCTGTGGCACCACCAGCTCCAACTATAGTATGAATCTCATCTATAAATAGAATAATATCATCATTCTTTTCAAGTTCATTCATCACAGCTTTCATGCGTTCTTCAAATTGACCCCTATATTTGGTTCCCGCAACTAGGCTTGCTAAATCTAAAGTTACTACACGTTTATTGAATAATATACGTGATACTTTACGTTTAACAATTCTAAGTGCCAATCCTTCAGCTATAGCTGATTTTCCAACACCTGGTTCACCAATTAATAAAGGGTTGTTCTTTTTTCTTCTACTTAATATTTGAGATACGCGTTGAATTTCCTTTTCACGCCCAACAACTGGGTCAAGTTTACCTTCATCTGCCATTGCAGTTAAATCTCTACCAAAATTATCTAAAACTGGAGTTTTAGATTTTTTAGTAGATTTTGCAGAAGGTTGACTAAACGGATTTTGTTTAGAGTCGTCTCCTTCATTAATATCATCATCAGAAAAAGATTCAGCTTTTGGTTCATCTAAAAAATCATCATCACTTGTTATCATAAACTTAAATTGTTCTTTTGTGTTATCGTAATCTACTTTAAGCTTATTTAAAAGCTTGGTTGTAGGATCATTTTCATTTCTTAAAATGCACAGTAATAAATGTGCTGTGTTAATTGATGTGCTTTGAAATAATTTTGCTTCTAAAAACGTGGTCTTTAAAGCACGCTCTGCTTGTCTAGTAAGGTGTAGGTTTTTCTTCTCGTTAGAAGCAGTCGTAATATTTGGGTTTGCAGGACTTAATATCTCTACTTTTCGTCTAAGATGATTTAAATCAATTTCTAAAGCATTTAAAATCTCAATTGCCTTTCCGCTACCATCACGAAGCAATCCCAACATTAAATGTTCGGTACCTATAAAATCATGTCCTAAGCGTAAAGCTTCTTCTTTACTGTAAGCTATAACATCTTTGACTCTTGGGGAAAAATTATCATCCATAGTAAACTCCTTTCTGCATTAAAAATAGTAAAAACAAGGATATAAAGACAAAAACTATACCTAAATGTTTTTACAATAGCTAATAGAGTGAAAAAACATTAATAAATCAAAACATTTAACAGCCAACTTATCAACTAAAACAGCTGCTAATATTGTTAATAAATAGTGCTAAAAAAGCAAGTTAAAAGTGCTTCAAGGACTATCAAAATGGTTATATTAGCACGATTTGAAAACCTACAAAAAATCTAATTAAATATATATATGGCAGAAGGAGAAAAATTGATTCCAATTAACATTGAAGATGAAATGAAATCAGCTTACATTGATTACTCAATGTCAGTTATTGTGTCACGTGCTTTACCAGACGTTAGAGATGGTTTAAAACCAGTTCATAGACGTGTTTTATATGGTATGCATGAGCTAGGTGTTAGATCTAATACAGCACATAAAAAGTCGGCAAGAATTGTTGGGGAAGTTTTAGGTAAGTATCATCCACATGGTGATACATCTGTTTATGACGCAATGGTACGTATGGCTCAAGAATGGAGTTTACGTTATATGCTAGTTGATGGTCAAGGTAATTTTGGTTCTATTGATGGTGATAGTCCTGCAGCAATGCGTTATACAGAAGCGCGTATGCGTAAGATATCTGAAGACATGTTGGCAGATATTGATAAAGAGACTGTAGATCATAAATTAAACTTTGATGATACTTTACAAGAGCCTACAGTTCTTCCAACACGTATTCCTGGACTATTAGTAAACGGAGCTTCAGGTATTGCAGTTGGTATGGCAACTAATATGCCACCACATAACTTGTCTGAAGTAGTTGATGGTACTGTTGCTTATATAGAGAATAACGATATTGAAATTGATGAATTAATCCAACATGTAAAAGCTCCAGATTTTCCAACTGGTGGAACAATTTATGGATATGATGGTGTAAGAGAAGCTTTTAAAACTGGTCGTGGGCGTATAGTTATGCGTGGTAAAGCGATTATTGAAGAAGTACAAGGTCGTGAAAGTATAATTGTAACAGAAATTCCTTATCAAGTGAATAAGGCTGATATGATTAAAAAGACAGCAGACCTTATTAACGATAAAAAGATTGAAGGCATTTCATTAATTAGAGATGAATCTGATAGAAATGGAATGCGCATTGTTTATGTATTAAAACGTGATGCAATTCCTAATATCGTTTTAAATACACTTTATAAATATACTGCATTGCAATCGTCATTTAGTGTAAACAATATAGCACTTGTTAATGGACGTCCACAGTTGTTAAATCTTAAGGATATGATTCACCATTTTGTGGAGCATAGACACGAGGTTGTTGTTAGACGTACAACTTATGAATTGCGTAAAGCAGAAGAAAGAGCTCACATATTAGAAGGATTAATTATAGCTTCAGATAATATAGATGAAGTGATAGCATTAATTAGAGCGTCATCTAATGCTGATGAAGCACGTGCAAAGTTAATTGAACGCTTTGAGCTTTCAGAAATACAAGCAAAAGCTATCGTAGAAATGCGATTACGTCAACTTACAGGATTAGAACAAGATAAATTACGTTCTGAATATGACGAGTTGATGAAAACCATAGACGACTTAAAAGACATTCTTGATAAAAAAGAACGTCGAATGGATATTATTAAAGAAGAGCTTTTAGTTGTTAAAGATAAGTATGGTGATGAACGTCGTTCATTAATTGAATATGCTGGTGGTGATTTAAGTATTGAAGATATGATACCAGATGAGCAAGTTGTAATTACCATTTCTCATGCAGGTTACATTAAGAGAACATCATTAACAGAATATAAAACCCAAAATAGAGGAGGCGTTGGTCAAAAAGCATCTACTACACGTAATGAAGATTTCTTAGAACATTTGTTTGTTGGTACAAACCACCAATATATGTTATTCTTTACTCAAAAAGGAAAGTGTTTCTGGATGCGTGTTTATGAAATCCCTGAAGGTAGTAAAACATCAAAAGGTAGAGCTATTCAAAATCTTATAAATATTGAGCAAGATGATAAAGTAAAAGCATTTATTTGTACCCAAGATTTAAAAGATGAAGATTACATTAATAATCATTATGTAATTATGGCTACCAAAAAAGGTCAAGTAAAAAAGACATCTTTAGAGCAATATTCACGTCCACGAACAAATGGTATTAATGCAATTACTATTAAAGAAGATGATGAATTATTAGAAGCAAAATTAACAACAGGTAACAGTCAAGTTATGTTAGCACTTAAGTCTGGTAAAGCTATTCGTTTTGAAGAAGCCAAAACAAGACCAATGGGTAGAAATGCTTCTGGGGTTAGAGGTATTAGACTTGCTAATGAAAAGACAGACGAAGTTATCGGGATGATTGCCGTTGAAAATCCTCAAGAAGAATCTGTTTTAGTAGTTTCAGAAAAAGGATATGGTAAACGAACCTATATTGATGACCCTGAAGATGGAGAAGCAGTATACAGAATAACCAATAGAGGCGGCAAAGGTGTAAAAACCATTTCTATAACTGAAAAAACAGGACATTTAGTTGCTATTAAAACTGTAACAGATGAAGATGATTTAATGATAATTAATAAATCTGGTATTGCAATTAGAATGGCAGTTAATGATTTAAGAGTTATGGGAAGAGCTACACAAGGCGTTAAACTTATTAACCTAAAAGGAAGCGATTCTATTGCTGCTGTTGCTAAAGTGATGAAAGATGATGATGATGAAATAAATGATGAAACCATAGATTCAGGAGCTGTTAATGAAAATGGCACAACTATTGGTAATAATGAAGAAGAATAAATAAAAACAACTTAACACTAATTAATAATGAAAAAACAAATTGTAGTTGCTTTAGCACTTTTAGTAAGTACCCTTTCGTTTTCACAGAAAAATGAATTAAAAACTGCTGAAAAAGCAATCAAATCTGGAAACTTTGCAGACGCAAAATCTGCAATTAAATCTGCTGAAGCTTTAATAGTTAGCGCAGATGATAAAACAAAAGCAAAATTTTACTTTTTAAAAGGGGAAACATTATACGCAAATGGTACAGGTTCAAATACAGATATGGATTTAGCTATTGAAAACTTTGCAAAGGTTAAGGATATTGAATCCAAAACAGGTAAAGCAAAATATACTGGACTAATATATGAATTAACTCAAGCGATGCTATCAAATTTTTTAACTAAAGCAAATAAAGCTTTAGAAGAAAAAAACTACTTAGTATCATCTAGTGGCTTTGAAAAAGCTTACCGTATGTCTCCAAAAGATACACTGTATTTATATTATGCCGCATCAACTGCTGTTACAGCTCAAGATTATGATAAGTCATTAGAGCTTTATGAAGAATTAAAAGGTTTGGGGTATCAAGGTTCTGAAGTTAAGTATTCTGCAGTAAATAAAGACTCAGGAGAAACTGAGAATTTTGATAATCAACAATTAAGAGATTTTTCAGTTAAATCTGGAACACATATTGCTCCAAAAGAAACTAAAACTAAATCAAAGGCTGCTGAGATTATAAAAAATATAGCTTTAATTTATGTAAATAAAGGGGATAATGAAAAAGCAATATCTGCAATTGGAGAAGCTAGAGTTCAAAACCCTGATGATTTAAGCTTATTAATGACAGAGGCTAATGTTCAATTAAAAATGGGCAATACATCTGAGTTTAAAAAACTAATAGAAGAAGCTACAAAAAAAGACCCAAATAATGCAGAGTTGCAATACAATTTAGGCGTTGTTGCTGCAGATGCTGGAGAGAATCAAGCAGCAAGAGATTATTACAAGAAAGCTATTTCTTTAAATCCAGATTATGCTGATGCTTATAATAACATGGCAGTTTTAGTATTAAGTGGAGAACAAAAAATAATTGAAGAAATGAATGGCTTAGGAAGTTCAGCTGCTGATGATAAAAGATATGATGAATTAAAAGAAGAGCGTTTGGTTTTATATAGAGAAGCAGTTACTTATTTAAATAAAACTTTAGAGCTTAAACCCAAAAATATAGATGTAGCAAAAACATTATTAAACATATATAGAGTTTTAGGAGATACTGATAAAGCAAATTCAATTAAAGCAAAAATTGAAGCTCTAGAAAGTGGGAATTAATCTATAAATGAATAATAAAAAAAGGCTGCTTATTTAATAAGCAGCCTTTTTTTATATAATTTTTTTAATGACCCTAAGTTTATGTGTGTGATTTTTTGTGTCGACATTATAAATACCTGAATGATCTAATCTATCGATTCTTACTTTGCCATGCGCATGTATTATATAGTTGTCTTCCATTATAATACCTACATGAACAATATCACCATCACTATTATCAAAAAAAGCAAGATCACCAGGTTCACTTTCTTCTATAAAGCTTAAAGCAAGACCTTGAGTGGCTTGTTGTGATGCATCTCTTAATAACATATAGCCATTAAGTTTATACACCATTTGAGTAAAGCCAGAGCAATCTATTCCAAAAGGGGTTTTTCCTCCCCAAAGATAGGGTGAGTTTAAGTACGTAAAAGCGGTTTTTAATAATTGATCTTTCGGTTTCTTTTCAGAATTGCTATTACCTTCAAAAGAGTGATCTAATAAATCAATACCATTTAAGCTTGACCCTAATGGAATTGTATATAACCTATTATTTTTATCTTGAATAAACTCTACCAAATCTATTGATAGAATATGGTCTTCGTTTTTTATAGATTTATAATTTTCTTCCGAAATTTCTTGATATTGTTTATTATCTATCCAACCTTCGTATTTATCGAAAGCTAAACGGATTTTACTCCAAGATTTTCGCCGTTCTAAAACTTTAAAGAGTTCACCATATAATACTTGAGAGACTAACTCACTAGTATCTGAAGGTTCAAATCTTAAAGGAACAATGCTTAAATTACAAATCCCGTATTGCATTAAAGACTTAGTTACGTTCTATTACAATAGCTGAAGCACCACCACCACCATTACAAATAGCTGCAGCACCAATCTTAGCGTCATTTTGTTCTAAAACATTTAATAATGTAATTACAATTCTAACTCCTGAACAACCTAATGGATGACCTAAAGACACAGCTCCTCCATTTACGTTAACGTTGCTGTCATTTAATCCTAAAATTTTCATATTTGCGAGTCCAACAACAGCAAAAGCTTCGTTAAATTCAAAATAGTCAACATCATTTATTGAAATGCCAGCTTTGTCTAATGCTTTTGGTAAAGCTTTGGCTGGTGCTGTTGTAAACCATTTTGGTTCTTGAGCAGCATCTGCATAACTTTTTATTGTAGCAAGAGGTTTTAAACCTAATTCATTTGCTTTTTCTTTGCTCATTAAAACCATTGCGCCAGCACCATCATTTATTGTTGATGCATTTGCTGCAGTAACTGTACCATCTTTAGTAAAAGCTGGACGTAATGCAGGGATTTTTTCAAGTTTTACGTTGGTATATTCTTCATCTTTTGAAACTACAATTGGTTCTCCTCTACGTTGAGGCACTTCAACAGGTACAACTTCATTATCAAATTTTCCTGAGCCCCATGCTTCTGCTGACCTTTTATAAGATTGTATAGCATAGTTATCTTGGTCTTCTCTAGAAAACTCATACTCTGTTGCACAAGCATCTGCACAAACTCCCATCGCATTTTCATCATAAGCGTCAACTAAACCATCCTTTTGCATTCCATCTACGAGTTTAGTTGGGCCAAATTTTGTTGCACTTCTTGCATGCATATAATGAGGGATTAAACTCATGTTTTCCATACCACCAGCAACAACTATTTCAGTATCACCAAGAGCAATTGATTGTGCAGCTTGCATAACCGTTTTCATTCCTGAAGCACATACTTTATTTATAGTTGTACAAGGCACAGTATCTGGTATGCCAGCATATATTGCTGCTTGTCTAGCAGGCGCTTGCCCAGTTCCAGCTTGCACTACGTTACCCATTAAAACCTCTTGAACCATTTCTGGTTTAAGATTAATTTTATCTAAAGCTCCTTTTATAGCTATAGCGCCCAATCGTGGTGCAGGAATAGTAGACAGTGCTCCTAAAAAACTACCAATTGGTGTTCTTGCCGCAGATACAATTACAACTTCTTTACTCATTGTTTTTTTGTTTAGTTTTAATAGCTGCAAAATTAATCATTTTTTAGTAGAATTATGCCTAAAAATGATTTACTGCATAATTTTTAATCTATTATATTTTATTACTTTTGATTGCCTATCTTAATTTCACTAAATGAAGCATTTTATAAATAAGTGGTATCGAAATCATGCATTGGTATACAAAGTGTTATTGTTTTTGTGTACCACATTTTTAATTGTCTACTTATTTCCTAAAAGTGGGAAGTTTAAATATAGTTTTGATAAAGGTAAACCATGGCAGTCAGAAAACTTATACGCTCCTTTTAATTTTGCGATAAAGAAATCGTTAGATGAAATTGAAGATGAAAAGAACGATATAATAAAGAATAGTCCAGTTTATTTTGATTTAGAAACCAATATAAAAGATGGTGTCTATAGTGCTTATGATTTAAAATTTAAGGAAACCTTTACTGATAGTATATTAGAAATCACAAGCGTAGATTTATATGCGAAGGGAAAATCAGTATTAAAGTTAATCTATAAATATGGATTGTTAGATGATGCATATAACTATGCTGCAACAAAGGATGTTATTCTTTTAGAAAATCAGGTTGAAAAAAGGAGAACTACTTTTAATAATTTAACTAAGAATGATTCATTTATAAGAATTCTAGAGCAAAATTTTAATGCTAAAGGTAATCAAAGGTTCAGTTCAGAGTTTGTGTCTTTGTTTTTTGATATAGTAAAGCCTAACTTAAAATTAAATGAGGTTATAACTGATAATGCTTTAAAAGAAGATTTAGATAATATTTCTCCAACCAGAGGCAGTATAGAAAAAGAAACATTAATCATTTCTAAAGGCGAAATTGTTGAAGCAGATAAATTCGAAATTCTTAAGTCTCTTGAGTCTGAATATGCATCACAAGTTTGGAATGCTTCAAATTACAATTTAGTCATATTTGCATATGCATTACTTGTTGCATTAGCATTACTAATGTTATTGCTGTTTTTAAGAAAATATAGAATTGATGTTTTTTTAGACAACACAAAAGTCACCTTTATTTTTTTCAATATATTATTAATGGTTTTTCTAACAACATTAATAATAAACTATGATTCAAAGTATTTATATGTAATTCCGCTATGTATACTTCCTTTAGTTTTAAAAGCATTTTTTGATGCTAGATTGGGTTTATTTGCTCATGTACTCACAGTGTTATTATTAGGTTTTATTGTGCCTAATAGTTTTGAGTATATGTTTCTTCAAATTATAGCAGGAATTGTAACAATATTAACGGTTTCAGAACTATATAAGCGTGCTAATTTATTTGTCTCTGTTGGTCAAATCACCTTAATTTATATTATAGCTTATTTTGCGTTTTATGTTATTCACGAAGGAAATATTACCAATCTTAAGTTTGAAACTTTTGGACTATTTATCTTGTGTGGACTCGCAACGTTATTTGTTCAACCTTTAATATATATCTACGAAAAATTATTTGGATTAGTTTCAGATGTTTCACTTTTAGAATTATCAGATACAAATACTAAGCTTCTAAAAGAGTTGTCAAATAAAGCTCCAGGCACGTTTCATCATTCCCTAAATGTTGCAAATTTAGCTGAAGCTTCGGCAAATGAGATAGGCGCAAATTCAATGTTGGTTAGAGTAGGAGCATTGTACCATGATATAGGTAAGATGAAGAACCCTACTTTTTTTACAGAAAATCAATCTACAGGAATCAATCCACATGATGAATTGTCTTCTAGAGAAAGTGTAACTACAATTATAGACCACGTTTTAAATGGTATTGAAATAGCAAAGAAAAATAATTTACCAGATCGCGTTATCGATTTTATTAGAACACATCACGGTACAAGTTTGGTTTATTATTTTTATTCGAAAGAAAAAGAAATTAACGAGAACACCAATCAGGATGATTTTAGATATATTGGACCAAAACCTTTTAGTAAAGAAACAGCCATATTAATGATGTGTGATAGTGTAGAAGCAGCATCAAAAAGTTTAAAAGAACCATCTTCTACTAAAATAGATAAGTTTGTAGAGGCAATCATTAATAAGCAAATGGAAGATGGACAGTTTTTAAATGCTAATATTACCTTTAAAGAAATTCAATCTATTAAGAAAATATTAAAAAATAAGCTTGCTAACATATTCCATCTCAGAATAGAATATCCTGAATAGTAATTTTACTATAAAAAATTGAAAAAATTGTTTGCGTTCTTTATAATGATAACTTACATTTGCATCCGCATTTGAAATAAAATGTTAAGTTCTTATAAATAAATTGGAGAGGTGCCTGAGTGGCCGAAAGGAGCGGTTTGCTAAATCGTCGTACCTAGAAATAGGTACCCAGGGTTCGAATCCCTGTCTCTCCGCAAAATTTCTTTATAGAAATTAGATAATCAATTCGGGGTGTAGCGTAGCCCGGTTATCGCGCCACGTTTGGGACGTGGAGGCCGCAGGTTCGAATCCTGCCACCCCGACTTTACAGAGTTAAGGGCTCTTAGCTCAGCTGGATAGAGCACCTCCCTTCTAAGGAGGCGGTCGAAGGTTCGAATCCTTCAGGGCTCACAAAAAGTCTTACTAGAAATAGTAAGACTTTTTTGTTTTTCCAGTAAGGTTTAGTAATGTATTTCGTCGAACTTTCATCTATAATACCGCACTTTATCGAATAAAAATGCTTTTTATCGCATTTTTTTATTGTTTGCTTGTAATTTTAACATATATTAGCCCACATAATTTTCATTAAACCCCAAACAAATGAAAAACCTACTTAAAACTATTGCTATGGCAATGGTAATCTTTTCGTGCTATAATTGTTCAGTAGAACCAACAGACAATCAATTAGAAAATAATCAAACTGCAACAGAATTATCTGTTTCTTCAGATAGTGATAATCTATGTGCTGGCGATTTACCAAAAATAAAATTAACAAATAATGGTACTTACGTATTTGACGTATCCATTTTAGGATTTGACTCAGTTTTGTTAGCTTCCCAAGGAGGAATACTAGTAAATAATCATACAGGTTGGATTGAATTATCTGTTTTAGATGTTGTTGTCGTTGCAAATAATCCGACGATATACGGTCAAAAAATTGAATTAAATCTTGAGTTATGTGATAATTTGGAATTAGAAATTGATTCAAATAATGAGTTAATTATATCTGATGCTGATTAAGTTTATATGAAACAATTACAATTCTCTTATTTTTAGAATTTGTAGTAAAAAAAAGATAAAGATTGCCTCCATCAGAAATTTTGAACTTTTTTCGAATTTGCTGAACCGTTTCTGGAAAATTTCTAACAGAAATATTTGCTTTAGTAAACGACTCCTTTTTTAGGAGTTGTTTATTGTAAGGCAAGATTTTTTCAATTTTAAACTGCCTTCCTGGAAAATTGATAGCTTTACTATGTGTATATAAGTGTGAGTTTGTATGTAATTTTAAAGTGTTAGTGTGTTTTGCTAAGGACTTAAACGCTCCCGATTTTAAAATTGCTGCATTAGGTTCGTAGAGATAATTTTGAGGTATGCCACACTCTATGTTTAGATTAGTTTCATCCTTTATTAAAAAATTAAAAAGTTCTTGCTTTGTATTTACAATGTTTATAGTTGCAACACTAACATTTTTATTAAAACCTTTTTCTAAAATCCATAATAGTTCTTTTACTTCATTGTTTACTGCTACAACATGAATAGTTTTAACATGATTTAATTCTTTTAGCCCAATACTTATGTCTAGTAGAGGAGAGGTTTTAATCATAATGTTATTGGTGTGCTTAAATAGTAGTTCAAGATGTTGTGGAACATTTGGTAAGCAGTCATCTAAAAAAAAGACTTTTCCTTTTTGTTTGTTTCTTCTAGAAGGATCAATATAAATATAATCGTATTTTGTGCTTTTAGATTTTAAATAGTTTATGCCATCATCATTTATTGTTGTAATTGAATTGTTAAGCAATTTGGAGTTGTATGTAACTATATCTGATAGATTAGAATTTATTTCGCAATGTGTAACAGTTTTAAAATGCTTTGAGAAGTAATGACAATCTACTCCAAAGCCTCCAGTGAGGTCTATAATTGATTCTCCTTTTACTAATTGTGCTTTATATTTTGCTGTAATCTCTGAGGATGTTTGTTCAATATTTAACTTATTTGGGTAGTAAATATTTTTGGTATTAAACCATGTAGGGAGTTTGTTAAGGCATTTTTTTTTTGCTTCAATTTGCTCAATAACTTCTCTAGTTTCAATATTATTAAAACGTAATCTTTTTAGTAGAAGATTATTAATGTCTGAATTTAAATTTTCATCTATAAAATATTGAATATCACTATTTAGTATGTTTTTGTTCAAAGAAAATCTATAAATTTTTGGTAAGCTTTTTTACTACTTTATATTCTGAAAGGAATTCTTTTAAAATCACCTTTAAGGCTGTGTAAGATGGTACTGCTACAATCATTCCTATTATACCAAAAAGAAGTCCGGCAATAATGATTACTAAGAAAATTTCTAGTGGATGCGATTTTACACTTTTTGAAAATATAATGGGTTGACTAAAAAAATTATCTACCAATTGAGCAATAATAAACCCAATCATTACATAGCTTGTTTTTGGTAAAATTACATCACTAAAACTTTCTCCTAAATTACTAGACATGGTTAGTATTATCATTAAGGCGGCACTTACTAATGGACCTACGTAAGGAATTAGATTTAAAAGCGCACATAAAAATGCAATTACAATGGCATTGTCTATCCCAAAAATTAATAAAACAACAGTGTAAATGATAAAAAGAATTAGAATTTGAAAAATTAAACCAACAAAATACCTTGATAGTAAATCTTTAATTTTTGTTGTTGAAATTTTCCATCTAGACTCTTTATTATCTGGGATAAATGTCATAATTCCATTTTCAAAAAGCCGACTATCTTTCAAAAAGAAAAAGGAAATAAAAAGCACAGAGAATAAGCCAATACTAAAGCTACCTAAACCACTTACAAAAGAATTTAAAAAATTTGGAATCATAGAAAAATCAAGCTTTGAAAGCAGATTAGAATCTTTTAAAGATTTCTCTACATCAATTTGTTTTAAATTGAAGTAATTCATTATCTCAGTATAGAGATTTTCAGCATTACTTTGAAGCTGGTCAATATTTAAAAGTGATAAATTTTGTCCCTGTTCTGCAATTAGAGGAATGAATAAGCCAACAAGACCAGCTAATAGTATAATAAATAATAACATTGTAGCAATTACTGCTATTGTGTTATTAAACTTTAATTTTTTTCTTAAAAATAAAACAATTGGTCTACCTATAAGTGAAATAACTGCTGCAATAGCAATGTATACAATAACAGATTGTATTTTATATAAAAAGAAGAGGATTGTAAAAACGGCTAGTAAAATACCTATGGCTCTTAAAATCCCGTTAGCGATGATTTTTGAATTCATATAGTAAAGATAAAAAATCTGTTATAACATTTGTTTTGTCATTTCGTACAAAGCTATCGTTGTAGCCTGAACTACATTCATACTACTATTTTGCCCAAACATATTGATATGCATTATTACATCACACAATTGTAAAGTTTCTTTTGATACCCCAAAGTTTTCACCACCGACAATAAGTACTATTGACTTTTTGTTAGTAAATGAAATAGAATTTATTGCTTGGCTATTATTAGTAATTTCTAAGCCAATAACCAGATGACCTTCATTTTTAAGAACTTTAACATGTGTTGAAGCATCTCTAATAATTTCAAAATCGACAACCTTTTCTGTAGATCGCGACGTTTTTGTCATTTTTCTTCCTAAAGGAATGTGTTCTCCGCAAAAGATAAGTTTTTCTATTCCAAAAGCATCTGCGGTTCTAAACAAACTACCAATATTTGGAGCATTTGCTACTTGCTCACATATTAATGTAATTGGGAATTGTCTGGATTTAAAATTGGTATTGTAGTGATCGAGTTGTTTCAATTCTCAAAAGCGTATTTAATAATATTAGCTCCCATTTTTAAAGCTTTTTCTCTTACATCATCTGGGTCATTATGCACTTCTTGATCTTCCCAACCATCTCCTAAATCGCTTTCAAAAGTGAAAAGCACTACAAGCCTGTTTTTATAAAAAATGCCAAATGCCTGAGGTTTTTTTCCGTCGTGTTCATGTATTTTAGGCAAGCCTTGTGGGAATTTAAATGCACTACTAAAAATTTTGTGAGTTGTTGGAAGCTCTAATAATTCTGCATTTGGAAATACTTTTTTTAGTTCCTTTTTTATATAAGGTTCCATCCCATAGTTATCATCGATGTGTAGAAATCCTCCAGAAGTTAAATAGTTTCTTAGGTTTTCTGCATCTTTATCACTAAAAAACACATTGCCATGACCCGTCATGTGGAGTAGTGGGTACTGAAAAATATCAACACTACCAACGTCTACAGTTTCTGGTTTTACACTTATTTTTGTGTTAATATTTGCATTGCAAAAAGAAATTAAATTGGGTAGAGCAGTTGGGTTACTATACCAATCTCCACCACCTTTATATTTTACTATAGCCAAATCTTGAGCAGATAATGAAATAGAAAAGATGCAGAATAAAATTAAAAAAAGTAATCTCATTAATTATTCATTTTTAAATGCAACACTATGACAAGCTACTATAGCTGCTGTTTCTGTTCGTAACCTTGTCTTTCCCAAAGTTACAGGAATAAAATCATTTAGTATTGCACTTTTAATTTCTTTAACACTAAAATCACCTTCAGGACCAATAAGTATTGTAACACTTTTGTTTGGAGTTAGTTCTTGCTTTAATGATTTTCTGTCTGTATCCTCACAATGGGCAATAAACAGTTGACCAGTAAATGTTTGATTTATATAATTTTTGTATGTGGTTGCTTGATTCAGTTTTGGTAAATAGTAATTTAAAGATTGCTTCATGGCAGAATGCAATATTTTTTCTAAACGCTCAGGTTTAACAACTTTTCTTTCGCTATTGTCACATATTATGGGTGTAATACTGTCTATCCCAATTTCTGTTGCTTTTTCTAAAAACCATTCGTAACGGTCGTTCATTTTTGTTGGAGCTACTGCGAGATGTAACTCATATGGTTTTTTTTCTTGAAAGGCTTTAGATTTTATATTTGCGGTACAATGCTTAATTTCTGCTGTAATAATTTCGGCAGTAAATAGCCATCCTTTTCCATTAGTTATATGTAATAAGTCGCCAACAGATTTGCGTAAAACTTTAACTATGTGTTTACTTTCTTCTTTAGAGAAATGAATTTGAGGTGTATCTTCTAAAATTTCAGAATTATAAAAAAGCTGCATTATTTAACGGGCTCTGTGTATTTTAGTACTTTAATTTCTTCAATCAATTTGGTGTCTTCAGTTTTTAAAACTACGTAATAGCTATTACTTTCTGGGACATCTATTGTAAAAATATCATCTACATTAAAATTGCCATGTATTATTGGAGTTTCAAAATCTGGATGCATGTCTCCTTGTGTAAACCATCCCAAATCTCCACCTCTTGTTGCATTTTCATCTATAGAATAATGTTTTGCTAAATCTTCAAACCTATAACCTTCATTGAATTTAGATATTATTTTATTGCGAAGCGAATTGATTTCTTTTGGAGTCTTTTTCGTACCATCTAATAAAATATAACTCACTTTATGATAAGGGATTTCAATTTTATCAATGACTTTGTAATAGGTTTTTCTTGTATCTGTTCTATATATTTTTTTTCCTCCTTTGCTAAGTTTAAACAAATCGCTAGCAAGGCGTGTATTATGCTTTTGTTTATTAAAAGTTATTAGTTTTCCTTTTTTTGAATTCTTTTCTAAAAAGGAAGTAGCTTGAGCTTCTGTTTTTATTGTATCTAATACTTTTTCTATTCTTTTTTGTGAAAACGTAGCTGTTGTAACTAATAATGAAATTATAAATAATAATGATTTAAGCATAATGTTAATTTCTGGTTTTGCTCAAATTTAGTAGGAATCGCTTATCACAAAACATAAGCGAAACTAAGTTTTTAAGAATTGATTGTTTATAACTTATATTATTTAGTGTAGATGCGGTTTTCTTGCTCTGCTACTCTAATAAAAGTTGTTCGTTTAGTTAATTCTTTTAGTCGTTCGGCTCCAACATAAGTACACGTACTTCGTAAACCTCCCAAAATATCTTGAAGTGTATGTTGAACATTACCTTTAAAAGGAACTTCGACAGTTTTGCCTTCACTAGCTCTATATTTTGCAACGCCTCCAACATGTTTTTCCATAGCTGTTTGAGAACTCATACCATAAAACTGTTTATAGGGTTTTCCGTTACGTTCTACCAATTCGCCACCACTTTCATTATGACCTGCAAGCATGCCGCCAAGCATAACAAAGTCAGCTCCAGCACCAAATGCTTTAGCAATATCACCAGGAATAGCACATCCTCCATCACTAATTATTTGACCGCCTAGACCATGGGCTGCATCTGCACATTCTATAATTGCAGACAGTTGAGGATAACCAACACCGGTTTTTACTCGGGTTGTACAAACAGAACCTGGACCAATACCAACCTTTACTATATCTGCTCCAGAAAGTAAAAGTTCTTCAACCATTTCTCCTGTTACTACATTACCAGCAATAATAACTTTGTCTGGGTATTTCTCTCGAGTTTGCTTTACAAAATTTACAAAATGCTCAGAGTAACCGTTGGCAACATCAATACATATAAATTTAAAATGTGGATTGAATTGAAATATTGAAGCCAATTTCTCGGCATCTTGGAGTCCTGTACCAGTGCTAATTGCAATATGGTTTTCAATGCCTTCAGGTGCATTTGAAGAAAACACATTCCAATCTGTAATAGAATAATGTTTATGAATTGCTGTAAATAACTTTTGTTGTGCGAGTGCTGTTGCCATTTCAAAAGTGCCAACAGTATCCATATTTGCTGCCATTATAGGGATTCCGTTCCACTCAACTTTGCTATTTAAAAAAGTAAATTTGCGCTCTAAACTTACTTGAGACCTACTTTTTAGTGTTGATCGTTTAGGACGAATCATAACATCTTTAAAGCCTAATTTTATATCATATTCTATTCTCATGTGTCAAGAAAATTTGGTTACCATCAAAAATAAGTGATAGTACAGGTGATATAAAAAAATGTTTTTAAGAGTTGTTAACAGTAATTGAATTTCATTAATATAGATGAATTATTTTACAGCTATCATGCTAATTTCAACATTGACAAATTTTGGTAGATTAGCAACTTCAACTGTTTCTCTAGCTGGAGCAAATGCTTCGTCAAAATATTGAGCATAAACTTCATTTATTTGAGCAAAGTTATGCATGTTACTAATAAAAATTGAAGTTTTTATTACATTGTTAAAAGTCATTTCTGCTGCTTCTAAAACAGCTTTAAGGTTTTCCATGACCTGTTTTGTTTCTTCAGTTATAGAATCTAAAACTAAGTTTCCAGTATCAACATTAATAGCGATTTGACCAGAAGTATATAAGGTATTTCCATTTAAAACGGCTTGACTATATGCGCCTATTGGCGCAGGTGCTTTAGATGTGTAGATAATTTTTCTCATAACAATTTATTTTATAATTGTTGATCACGTTGTCTACGCTTATCATATTTAAGATCCTTAAGTAGACTTGATTTAATACCAATAAAAAAGTTCCAAGACCCATAGGTTCCAAAAGGAACCCAGCTAAAATTCATACGCCAACTAAGTAAATCACGTTCAAAACGTAATTGTGTTAATGTAAACCCTTTGTTTTTAAAGTCATAACCTGATGATGCTCCAACGGACCATCGAGGTGATAACTCAACATCACCAGAAAACATTAGTGAGTGCGATGATATTTCATTTTGTCTTATTCTATTTGTGTAATTAACAGCATATGCTAAGCGTAAATTCCATGGAATTTTATAATTATATAGGTCAATAGGTTTTTCATCTTTTTCTTTGCCATCATCATCTGTTAATCGTTTATCAGCAAAATCTTCGGGTCTTCCAAATAAATCATCTGCACGTCCACCACTTCTTAAAGATTCATTTATTGCTGTATCGTTAGATTTATCATTGCCATCGAAGCTTTTGCTTGACAGTGTATAACTCATATTGATATTAGCAGAAGTAAGCCTAAATAAACTACCACCATTATTGATATTAAACTTATCAATTCGTCTATTATTATTGTCTAAAGCATAAGGATCTAACTCGGCTCCAAAATTAATACTCATTTTATCATTTAATATTTGAGTACCTCCAGTAACCTTAACAGAGCTAAATTTTAAAGAATCTGCAGCAAAATTATATGAAGAAGAAAAATTCAAATTATTTAATAATATAATTTTTTTTGGTTCAGTAGCAGTACTATCTTTATCTCTAACTTTAGCTTCAAAATTATTTCCTAAAGAGAAACCTAAAGAACTAGAGAATTGATTGCTAGGTGCGCCAAAAATTGAACCCTGAAACCTTGTGTATTCTTCTCTAGTTGTTCCGTTTGCATCTATAATTTCAAACGAATCATAATATTGGTCAAAAGCTGGGTTTATATTGTAACTTATAGAAGGTCGCATAACATGACGTATAGCTTTAATTTTTGGATCTTTGCCTTCTTTTTCAAAATCAAATAAACCATAAATTGTCGTGCCTATATTTGCACTAAAGTTATAGGTATAAAAACGATCAAAGCCATTTAAATCTTCGGTAATAATCTCATCGTTTATTTCGTCATGATATTTATTAATAGTGTTTAAGGTCCAATTCTCTTCAAAATTTGCACTAGCACTTATACTAAAGTACTTAAATGCTTTAAAGTTTGTTGCGATCGGGATTGAGTGTTTCGCGCCAACACGTGCATCATCAAACATTTCTTTTTTAAAGAATAGTGAATCTGTGGTTTGAATTCTGTTTTCTGCTCTAACGTTATATTGAAAATTTATATTTTGAATGATTCCTTTTTTTGATCCCGTTTTTGGCTCGAAAGGGAAAACCCTGCTAACACTTCCTTGAAATGTAGGTAGCGTCATATTTATAATTTCTGTATTAGTATTTTGAGAATGTGTAGCGGTCAGACTCATATTCACCTGTGGTTCTCCTTGAAAGGTTTTAGAATATGAAACCGATGATGATAAGGTGTTATTTTGAGAATTTGGAATGTTTAACTGATTAATAGATTGTTGATAATACGTACTACTACCAAGGTTTACTGAAGCAGAAAATCGAGAGTTTGGATTAGACTTTGCGTCTTGACTATGCGTCCATCTTAAATTGTAAATGGTGTTTTGAGTAAAACCAGGAAAACCGCGTTCGCCATTTAGTAAATTTTCATATCTAAAACTTAAATTACCTCTAAATTTGTAACGAACAGCATAGTTAGATTCTAAGCGTAAACCATAACTACCATTGGTATAATAATCTCCAAGGGTTGCTAAATCAAAATAATCACTTATGGCAAAATAATAACCTCCGTTTTGCAAAAAATAACCTCTGTCATTTTGCTCTCCAAAACTAGGAAATATCACTCCTGAAGTTTGTTTTTTTGACATAGGAAAATATGCAAAAGGCAAACCTATTGGCGTTGGTACATCATAAATAAATAAGTTTGTGAGTCCTGTAACAACTTTTTTGCCAGGAACAACTTTTGCTTTTCGCATTAAAAAATAATACTCGGGATCATCTAAATTTTCAGAAGTAGTAAACTTTCCGTTTTGAATAAAATAAACAGAATCATTTTCTTTTTTAGTAAGTTCAGCAATAATGGTACCACCACTTTGTTCGGTACGCGAATTAAAAATTAAAGCTTTCTTGCTTTCAGTATTAAAAATAATCGAATCTGGTTCTACAACATTTTCGCCTTGCTTAAATACCGGAGCTTGCGTATAATTTCCAGCAGAATCTTTTAGTCTTCCAGCATAAACTAAATTTTTACTATAATCAATAACAATAGTTCCAGATTTAATTTCCATATCGCCATAATAGACTTCAGCTTCATTATATAAAAAAATTTTCTGTAGTCTTTGATTTATTGAAACGTAATCTTTGGCTTTATAATTAACAATATCTTTTAAGAATTCTTTTTTAAGTGGTATAGAGTCGTTTACAATAGAATCTGATTCCACAATGTTTTCTGGAATAGGATTGATAACCGAATCAATTTTTATGGTAGTCGTCTCAGATTGTGGTTTAGGCTTAATAGGTTCGGTAGACTTTGGCAAATCTTGAGCATAGCTAAAAGTGTTAATAAACACTGTAAAACTTAACAGTAAAAGTATGTGAAAGCTATTTGTACGCAATGCTTTTAAATGTATTTTTGTAAAAGTATGGCTCGGTTTTTGAACTGCCAAAATTACATATATTTTTTTGTGATTAATTTAATATTTAATTAAAATTTTAAAATAAACTTTTACAAAACGAGATTGAGTAATAAATCTAGTTTTTTAGCCGTTTGAACCCTTATGAGAACGAACTTTAAATTCATATTCGTATTAATAGCTGTAATATTTACAAGTAATTTAACATCTGTACAAGCTTTTCAAAATAGTAATGACAAATTTGTAGTGGTTTTAGATGCTGGTCATGGTGGTAAAGATCCAGGTAAACCATCTAAAGCAGGTTATAAAGAAAAAGACATTGCTTTAAAAATTGTATTAGCTGTAGGTAAGGCTTTAGAGAAGAATAAAGATATAAAAGTAGTTTACACTCGAAAAAAGGATGTGTTTGTAGATTTATTTGTTAGAGGAAGAATTGCTAATAAAGCTAATGCTGATTTGTTTATCTCTGTACATTGTAATGCGCATACATCTCAAGCCTATGGAGCTGAAACTTATGTTTTGGGTGTGCATAGAAATCAAACAAATTTTAATGTTGCTAAAGCAGAAAATGAGGTGATTTTCTTAGAAGAGAATCATGAGAAAAACTATGAAGGTTTTGATCCAAGCTCACCAGAATCTGCAATAGGGCTTACATTAATGCAAGAGGAGTTTTTAGATCAAAGCATACAATTAGCTAAAAACATTCAAGATAATTTTACATATAAACTAAAACGTAAAAATAGAGGTGTAAAGCAAGCAGGATTTATTGTGTTACATCAAACGGTTATGCCTAGTGTTTTGGTTGAAACAGGTTTTATAACCAATACACGAGAAGGCAAATACCTAAACTCTAAAAAAGGACAAACAGAATTAGCAGCTTCAATAGAAAAAGCAGTTCTAAAATATAAATCTGTATTAGAGCAAAATGTAGGCGAAGAGTTATTTGAAGAAGCCGAAAACAACATTGCATCAAATAATACAGAAGCTTCAGAACCTGAATTAATCTATAAAGATGTTATTTTTAAAGTACAAATAGCCGCAAGTTCAAGAAAGTTAATGCCTAAATCTTATAATTTTAAAGGTTTAGAAAATATTTCTAGAGAACAGGTGAATAAATTGTATAAGTACTTTTATGGAAATACTTCAAATTATAATGAAGCTAAACGTCTACAGGAAAAAGCCGAGCAAAAAGGGTATTCTGGTTGTTTTATAGTTGCTTATAAAGATGGAAATCGAATTAACCTATCGGATCTTGAAAAACAACAGTAAATTAAAAGCATTCTTTATATATTTATTGTTAATTTTGTCAGTAACTAAATAACTTATACATTGAAAATCTCAAGAGAAGTAAAAGCAGCAATATTAGTTGTTTCAGGTATATTACTTTTTATATATTTATTTAATTACCTTAAAGGAGAAAGCGTGTTTTCTAATGAAAACACATACTATACAGAGTTCGAGTATAATGCGCTTACAATGTCTTCTCTTGTTACTATAAAAGGAAACTCGGTTGGTAAAGTAAACGATATTACTTACGATTTTGAGTCAGGAAAAACTAAAGTCTCATTTAGTGTAAACCCAAAATTAAAATTCTCAAAAAATAGTGTTATTAGGTTGTATGAAACTGGCCTTATGGGCGGTAATGCGCTTGCAATTATTCAAGCGGAGGATAATGACTATGCAAAAAATGGCGAGTTTATAGCATCAGAAGTGCAACCTGGTTTAATTTCTAGTCTTACAAAAAACTTTTCAGGATTGAGTACAGATTTAGATCGCACATTACAATCTGCAGATACGTTATTAGTAGGGCTTAATCATTTGGTAACAGATGAATCTGATCAAGGTTTAAAGAGTACCATTGCAGAGCTTAATACTACATTAAAATCATTTAAAAAGTTATCTTATTCTCTTCAGAATGTAGTAAAAAAGAATGATGATAAAATTTCTACCCTATTAGAAAACTTTGGTAAAGTTAGTGAGAATCTAATTGTTGTTTCAGACGATTTTAAAAATGTTAAACTCAGCAAAACAATAAACAATTTAGATAAAACATTAGCCTCAATGAACTCTATGTTAGCATCAATTGATAAAGGTCAAGGCTCAATAGGTAAGTTGCTTAAAGATGAAAAACTATATAATAATTTAGAAGGGGCAACTAGAGAAATGGAAGAACTCTTACGCGATATAAAATTACATCCAGCTCGTTATAGACGTATTCTATCTAAAAAAGAGATTCCTTATAAAAAAGAGGAAAACTAATTAGCTAAAAACTATGAACTACTTACCAAACATATTTTTTGCAATTGCACTTATAATTGGCTTTGGGTATTTTGCAAATAATGTAAAAAAACTTATACGTAATATTAAGCTTGGACAAGATGTAGATGTTAGTGATAATAAATCACAGCGTTGGAAAAACATGATTAATATTGCACTTGGGCAAAGTAAAATGGTACGCCGTCCAGTTTCAGGATTTCTTCATATAATCGTATATGTTGGCTTTATCATTATAAATATAGAAGTGCTAGAAATTATTATTGATGGTTTATTTGGGACACATCGTATATTCTCATCAATAGGAAGTACTTACGGTTTTTTAATTGGCTTTTTTGAAGTATTGGCCGTCCTAGTTTTTATCTCAGTAATTATATTTTGGATACGACGTAATATCATTAAAATAAAACGATTTTGGAAGGCAGAAATGACTTCATGGCCAAAAAATGATGGTAATTTTATCTTATATTTTGAGATGGTTTTAATGACCTTGTTTTTGGTTATGAATGCTACAGATGTTCATTTTCAAGAGATGAACACAGGTAATGTTATTAGCCAATATATAACACCATTATTTAATGGTGTTTCTGAAAGCACATTACATATTATTGAAAGATCCGCTTGGTGGCTACATATTTTAGGAATATTAGTATTCTTAAACTATCTATACTTTTCTAAACATTTGCATATTCTTTTAGCATTTCCTAATACATTTTTTGGCAGCGTAAAACCTAAGGGTCAATTTAAAAATTTAGAAGCTGTTACTAAAGAAGTAAAAATGATGATGGATCCAGAAGCTGACCCTTTTGCGGCAGCACCTGAAGGAGCAGAAGATGAAATTCCAGCAAAATTTGGAGCTAGTGATGTTCAAGATTTAAGCTGGGTAAACCTTTTAAACGCCTATACATGCACAGAATGTGGTCGGTGTACAAGTGAATGTCCTGCAAATCAAACAGGAAAAAAACTATCTCCTCGTAAGATTATGATGGATACTCGCGATCGCCTTGAAGAAGTTGGTAAAAATATAGATGCTAATAAAGGCAAATTTAAAGATGATGGTAAGCAATTATTAGGCGATTATATAACTAATGAAGAAATTTGGGCTTGTACAACGTGTAATGCTTGTGTAGAAGCTTGTCCGGTAAGTATAGACCCTCTAAATATTATTATGCAAATGCGCCAATATTTAGTAATGGAGCAAAGCGCAGCTCCAATGGAACTTAATAATATGATGACCAATATAGAAAACAATGGAGCGCCTTGGCCTTACAACCAAATGGACCGCTTAAATTGGGCTAAAGAAGAATAACTCTAAACATAAACGCTAGAATATATGAGCGAGCAATTAAAAGTGCCTACAATGGCAGAATTTATGGCAGAAGGTAAACAACCAGAAATTTTATTTTGGGTTGGATCTGCGGGCAGTTATGATGATAGAGCTAAAAAAATCACAAAAGCATTTGTAAAAATATTAAACAAAGCTAATGTTGATTTTGCTGTTTTAGGAACAGAAGAAAGTAATACTGGAGATGTTGCTAAACGTGCCGGAAATGAGTTTTTGTTTCAAATGCAAGCAGTAATGAATATTGAAGTGCTTAATGCTTATGAGGTTAAGCGAATTGTAACATGTGATCCTCACTCATTTAACTGCATAAAAAATGAATATCCAAATTTAGGAGGTGTTTACGACGTTATGCATCATACACAATATATTGAAGAATTAATAAGCTCTGGACGGTTAAACGTTGAGGGTAACACTTATAAAGGAAAACGTGTCACATTTCATGACCCATGTTATTTAGGAAGAGCTAATAGTGTTTATAATGCGCCTAGAAGTGTACTTAGCAAAACAAATGCAACCATTGTTGAAATGAAGCGGCATAAAGGAACAGCTTTGTGTTGTGGAGCTGGAGGCGCACAAATGTTTAAAGAACCAGAAAAAGGAGATATGGATATTAATGTTCTTAGAACAGAAGATGCCTTAAAAACAAACCCTGAGATTATTGCAACAGGTTGCCCTTATTGTAATACTATGATGACAGATGGTGTAAAAGCAAAAGAAAAAGAAAATGACATACAGGTTATGGATGTTGCCGAGCTTATTGCTAATGAACAAGGTTTATAATATGGCTAAAGTTGATAAAAAACGAGTAGTTACAGCTGCTTTTGTTGGTGGTGTGATTTTCTGTTTTATTGTATTGCTTGTCGATTACTTTTTAGGAAGAGATTTTTCATGGAAACGATTAGGCTTTTATTTTGTGTTTGCTACAATAATGTATGGATTTTTAACTTATAGAAATTTTAAAAAGCAAAATAATAAATAAGAAGATGTTGAAGTTACGCTGCTTGCTTAATTTATTTATTGCTAATATTATAAATCGCTAATCAAAAATCTTAAATCGTAAATAAATAGAATAATGCTAGTAGATTTTAATACATTACCAGAAGAATCACGTGTTTGGATATACCAAGCTAATCGTTCATTTTCTGATGTTGAGTTAGATGAACTTAAGTCTAAACTTGAAATTTTTATAGAAAACTGGACAGCTCACGGAAGCGATTTACAATCTGGATATAATATTGTATATAAGCGATTTATAGTAATTGGACTAAATCAAAACTTGAATAACGCTACAGGTTGTAGTATAGATGCTTCAGTACATTTTATTCAACAATTAGAAAAAGACTATAACGTTGATTTAATGGACAAAATGAATGTATCTTACAAACAAGGAGAATACATCGCATATAAAACATTATCAGACTTCAAAAAAATGGCAAAAGACAAAGCGGTTTCTAAAAACACAATTGTCTTTAATAATTTAGTTAATAATATTGCTGAGTTTAAAGAAAACTGGGAAGTGCCTGCAAGTGAAAGCTGGCATAGTCGTTTTTTAAAATAATAAAGCATTAAATCAAAAAATCCTTTCATATTTTAAGTAGAATATTGATTTTTACCGCCTTAAAATAAAAACGTGACTGCAAAATTATGGCTAAGGATATTTTCCTATTAAATATTTCTGGACAAGACAAACCAGGACTAACTTCTGGTTTAACAAGTGTTTTAGCGCAATATGACGCTAAAGTATTAGATATAGGTCAAGCAAATATACATGATACATTATCCTTAGGAATAATGTTTGAAATTGAATCTGGAGAAAAATCATCAGCTGTACAAAAAGATTTACTTTTTAAGGCTTATGAGCTAGGTATTACTGCAAAGTTTACGCCTATTACACTTGATGATTACGAGCATTGGGTTGGTCTTCAAGGTAAGGACAGATACATAATTACAATTTTAGGAGAAAAACTTGCTGCACAACAAATATCTGCAGTAACTAAAGTTATTTCAGAAAAAAAGTTGAATATAGATTCTATTAAAAGACTAACAGGACGTTTGTCTCTTGAAAAAAAGGACGAATATCCTAGAGCTTGTGTTCAATTGTCCATTAGAGGAAAAATCGATTGTAAAACTGATTTTACTGAGAAATTCATGCAAATTTCACATGATTTAGATGTTGATATTGCATTTCAAGAAGATAATATCTACAGACGAAACAGACGTCTAGTTTGTTTTGATATGGATTCTACTTTAATACAAACAGAAGTTATTGATGAATTAGCAGAATTAGCTGGTGTTGGAAATGAAGTAAAAACAATCACAGAATCTGCAATGCAAGGAGAAATAAACTTTAATGAAAGTTTTATTAGACGCATGAAACTACTAAAAGGCTTAAAAGAAGAAGTCTTGCATGATGTTGCTGTAAATTTGCCTATTACTAAAGGCGCAAGAAGACTAATAGATACTTTAAAGAGTTATGGATTTAAAACAGCAATCTTATCTGGTGGGTTTACTTACTTTGGACATTATTTACAGAAAGAATTAGGTATTGATTATGTGTATGCTAATCAATTAGAGATTAAAGATGGTGTTTTAACGGGCAACTATCTTGGCGATATTGTAAATGGCGATAAAAAGGCTGAATATCTTAAGCAAATAGCAGAAAAAGAAGGCATAAATATTAGTCAAACAATTGCAGTTGGTGATGGTGCAAATGACCTTCAAATGCTTAATCTTGCTGGTTTAGGAATTGCTTTTCATGCAAAACCAACTGTAAAAGATAATGCACAAAGTTCTATATCAAGTATAGGCTTAGATGGCATCTTGTATTTATTAGGTTATCATGACAGGCATATAGATTTAATAGAATAGCTTTTAGTAAGCGCTTTAAATTGTTCTTGATATTTAGTACTTATTTCAATAAAAATCACAATACTATTACCATTAAAATCGTGATATACATTCACTTATAATAAACTTCATTTTCATTTCAAAAGCTACCTATTATTTTTATTAAGAATTAATCTAAATAATTTGTTTTTTTATAAAAGAGGAATATATTTGCAATCTATTTATAATAAATCTAAATAAAAATAAGAAAAAATATGAACTTTAAATTTATCAACCTAACTTACGTATTAATATTATCACTTTTAATTGCTTCTTGCTCAAGTGATGATGATTCTTCTACTCCTACAAACACAGTACAAAAATCAGCTGTAATCGAAAATTATGCAAACATTGTTATAGCTAGTTATCAAGAAGCAATAACAGATGCTCAAGCTTTAGAAACAGCAATAAACACCTTTGTTGCAGATCCTACTGATATTAACTTTGCCGCAACAAAAACTGCTTGGAGAACTGCTAGAGAAAGTTACGGACCAACTGAAGCTTATCGTTTTGCAGATGGACCAATTGATACTGGTGCAACAGAAGATATTGAAGGTTATCTAAACTCTTGGCCTTTAGACGAAGTGTTTATTGATTATGTAAACGGCGATGCTAATTCAGGAATCATAAATGATTTAACAAAAACAATCTCTAAAGAAGAATTAGTAGGTTTAAATGGCTTTAATAATTCTGAAGCAAATGTGTCTATAGGATATCATGCTATTGAGTTTTTGCTTTGGGGACAAGATGCTACAGACCCATCAAATCTTCAGCCTGGTCAGAGACCCTATACAGATTTTGTAGATGGTGGTACAGCATCTAATCAAAATAGACGTCGTGATTACCTTGCAGTATGTGCAGATTTATTAACAGATCATTTGCAAGTAATGATTGACCAATGGAATACTAATGGAGCATATAGATCTACGTTTCTAGCATTAGATCAAGATGTAGCCTTAAAAAACATGCTTAAATCTATTGCTGAGCTTTCTGGTTCTGAGTTAGCGGTTGAGCGTATGGAAGTTGCTTTAAATAATGTAAATCAAGAAGACGAGCATTCATGTTTTAGTGATAATACACATAGAGACATTCGTTTAAACCTAGATGGTGTTGCTAACGTATATAGAGGAAGTTATGGTAGTATTAATGGTTCATCATTAGAAGACCTCATAGCAGAAGCAAACCCAACATTAGGAGCTAGTGTTTCAACTTTATTAGCTACTGCAGAAGCTGCAGTAAATGCAACAGGAACACCTTTTGATTTTGCTATTTCTGACGCAACTGAAAGTGTAAAAATAGCTACAGCTATTCAAGCTTTAAAAGATTTTAGTGATGAGTTGGTTTTAGCTGCTGCTGCTTTAGGCATTACAATTAATTTTTAATCAAACCAATTATCTAAATAAATATTTTTAGTCAGAGTTCAATTTTTTTTGAACTCTGACTTTAGATTTTAATATAACTGTTATAAAATATGCTTCATTTAAAAAAAAATAAATTAATTTTTTTGGGTTTAATTATTACAGTCATATCTTCCTGTAAGAGTGATGATATTGATGAATATGTACCTTTAACCCCAGACATTGGTGAAGAGTTTTCAGGAGGTGAAACTACTGTTTTTAATGAGTCACCAGAGGCTTTTGGTTTTAGTGCTGCAAATTTAGATCACAGTTTAGATGCAGACTTTGGTGTTGGAAATTCGTTATTTAGACAAAATTGGGTTACAGCTCCAGCTTCAACAACAGCTAGAGATGGTTTAGGCCCTTTTTTTAATGCACGTTCATGTACTGGTTGTCATTTTAAAGATGGTAGAGGTAGAGCGCCTTTGTTTAATGGAGAACTGTCTCATGGTATGTTATTGAGATTAAGTGTTCCAGGAACTACATCAACAGGAGCAAATTTACCTGAGCCAATATATGGAGGCCAACTACAGGATGATTCAATATTAAGCGCAACAACTGAAGCTGGATTTATAATTACATATAGTGACGTAGTTGTGAATTACCCTGACGGAACTCAAACAACATTACGTAAACCAAGTTATAGTTTTACAAATCTAGCTTATGGTGAAATGGCTGCTAATGTTGAAATTTCACCACGTGTAGGAAACCAAATGATAGGTCTGGGATTGTTAGAAGCCATACCAGAAGCTACACTATTAAGTTTTGCTGATGAATTTGATACTGATAATGATGGTATTTCTGGAAAACCAAATTATGCATGGAATGTTCAAACGCAAAGTATTACTATTGGTCGATTTGGTTGGAAGGCAAATACACCAACAATTAAACAACAGGTTGCTGGTGCTTTTTCTGGAGACTTAGGGATTACATCATCTCTTTTTCCTGATGAGAATTGTCCAACTGGCGTTAATTGTGACAATTTTATAAATGGAGGTTCACCAGAGATTAGTGATATAAACCTAAATAAGGTAGCAACTTATGCAAGCGTATTAAACGTGCCTGGCCGCCGTAATCATGATGATCAACGTGTTCTTGAAGGAAAGCAATTATTTAATTCAATAAATTGTATTGCATGTCATATTCCAAAAATTGTAACAGGAAATCATAGTATTGCCGCTTTAGAAAACCAAACGATTAGACCCTATACAGACTTGCTATTACATGACATGGGAGAAGGTTTAGCAGATAATAGACCAGACTTTAATGCAAATGGTAATGAATGGCGAACACAACCACTTTGGGGAATTGGTCTTATTGAAACAGTAAATAATCACACAAATCTTTTGCATGATGGTCGTGCAAGAAATATAGAAGAAGCCATTTTATGGCATGCTGGCGAAGCTGAAGATAGTAAACTAGCCTTTATGAATTTAAATGCTTCTGAAAGAGAAAAAATTATTGATTTTATAAATTCTTTATAATGAATTATTCTACAAAAAAAACACTATCCATTATTAGTATAACCCTAACTTTACTAGTAACAACTTTAATGAGTTGTGATAAAAATGGTATTCCTGAAAGTCAATATGAAATTGAATTCTACAGGCAAAACCAATTAACAAATATATACAATAATGAGGTTTCTAAATTGGTCTCAGAGTTTATAGAATTTGCAAGTACACTTAATGAAGTAGTAGTAGAATTTAATCAACAAACTACATTAGACAATTTATTAGTAGCTCAGCAAAAATGGGAAGATGCATTATTGGTTTGGAAACAAATTGAACTTTATAATATTGGACCAATAGACACAAGCTTTATCTATTATAAAATTAATTTCTGGCCTACTAACACCAATTTTATAAATACATTTATTAATGGTACAGATATAATAAACAATGCATATATAGAATCTAGAGGAGGTTCTTCTAAAGGACTTTCTGCAATAGAGTATTTATTGTTTAAACCTAATAACGAAGAAACGCTTAATAGTTTTACAATTGATGCCAACCATCAAAGACGCTTAGAATATCTTGTTGCGTTATCGCAAAATTTAAAACTTACAGCACAAAATCTAGAAACACTCTGGATTGATTATCAAACTGAATTTACATCAGCTGTTGAAAATGGTTTAGATGGAAGTCAAAACTTGGTAATTAATCAAATGGTAGCTCTGCTTGAAGAAATTAAAATTTATAAGCTTGGCAAACCATTGGGTGAAGATAATGGTGGCGTAATTGATATTGATGAGCTTGAAGCCTATAGAAGTAAAACGTCTTTAAAAATTATTAAACAAAATTTAATAGCGTTAAAACGATGCTACACAGGAGATTTTGCTCAAACACCTTTTCGAGTAGGATTTAAAACTTTTATGATCCAATATGGATATGAAGACCTAAATCAAAATATATTAAATCGTTTTGAAGCTTGTTTTAGTAAAATAGATGCCATTTCTAATCCTTTAGTTGATCAGCTAAATGAAAATCCAGAAGTAGTATCAGAGTTAAATAATGAAGTCACACAATTGCTGGTATTTATAAAAGTTGACATGGCTAATGTTTTAGGGTCTACAATTACGTTTAACGATAATGATGGTGATTAAAAATTGGACAGCATATTTAACCAAAGAAACCTCAATATTACCTCTTGTTGTTTTTAGAATAACATTTGGTTTTTTAATGTGTTTTTCAATGTTTAGGTTTATGTATAACGGCTGGATAGAAGACTGTTACATAAAACCAAAATTTCATTTTACATATCAATATTTTGATTGGGTTACACCTTTTGATACATTAACAATGTATAGTATTGTAAGTGTTTGTGCTATTAGTGCACTTAGTATAGGTTTAGGGGTTTTATATAGAGCTTCTACAATAGTATTTTTTTTTACATTTACTTATTTAGAACTTATTGAGAAGTCTTGGTATCTTAATCATTACTACTTTGTGTCTTTAGTTGCCTTTTTACTTATTTTAGTTCCAGCAAATAGGCGTTATGCAATAGATTCAAAACTATTTCCAAGATTGAAACTAAATACAGTTCCTAACTGGACAACCGTAATTTTTAAACTTCAACTTTGTACAGTTTATGTGTTTGGTGGTCTAGCTAAGTTAAAAGCAGATTGGTTACTAAATGCGCAGCCTCTAAAAATATGGCTAAAAGCAAGAACAGATATTCCGCTTATTGGTTGGTTGTTTGAGTATGATTTTATGCCATTTATATTTAGTTGGAGTGGTATGCTTTACGATTTAATAATTCCTTTTTTATTATGGACAAAACAAACCCGCCCAATGGCCTATGTTTTAGTAATTATTTTTCATGTACTTACTTATGTGTTGTTTAATATAGGAATGTTTCCTTGGCTAATGATTTTTGGAAGCTTAATTTTTATAACTCATCAAGAATGGAATAAAATTTTAAAGATTTTTAACATAAAACAATCAAACGCTATACAAACATACTCATATAAAACAAAAAGATTAATAATTCCATTTATATTCATTTTCTTTTCTATTCAAACAATATTGCCATTTCGTCATTATATACTAACAGATAATGTATTGTGGACAGAAAATGGGTTTCGTTTTGCTTGGCATGTTATGGTCATGGAAAAAAATGGTTTTACAGAGTTTACAATTGTAGATACTAGTTCTGGTAAACAATGGAAAGAATACCCAAAAAAAAGATTAACAGCAATACAAGAGAAACAAATGAGTTTTCAGCCAGACATGATTTGGCAATATGCACAGTTTTTAGAAAAAGCCTATAAAGGTAAAGGATTAAAAAACATAGCAATATATGTAAATTCTAAAGTGTCTTTAAACGGAAGAATGTCACAAACTTTTATTAATCCTGAAACTAATCTTTTACAATTGAAATCTGCCGATGAAATTTATAATCATATTTTGCCTCTAGTTCAATAATACAATTGTTAATTACCTTGGTTATAAATCTATCTTAAAGTCTTTTATTCTTACCTTTAAAACATTATTTTGGCATAGTTTTTACTTATAAGTAATTCATACACATAAGACTTGACATTATATGCGACATATTTTTGCCCTACTATCTATTATTTGTTTTTCTACAATAGTATTTTCTCAAAATGCAACTAACCCTTTACAATCTCATGATGCTCTAGCTCAGCAAAAATGGGTGGATAGTATTTATAGCACAATGTCCTTAAAAGAAAAAGTAGGTCAATTGTTTATGGTTAGAGCATTTTCTAACAATAATAAAAGCAATGAAACTCAAATAGCAAAGCTTATAAATTATCATCATATTGGAGGTTTAATCTTTTCTACAGGTGGTCCAGTTCGTCAAGCCAAACTTAATAACTTATATCAAGCTATTTCTAAAACACCATTATTAATTGGTATGGATGCAGAATGGGGTTTAAGCATGCGCTTAGATTCTACCTATGCTTTTCCATATAATATGACTCTTGGTGCAATAAGAGATAATAAATTAGTTGAAAAAGCTGGCTACCACATTGGAGAGCATAGCAAGCGTATTGGAGTACACTTTAATTTTGCTCCTGTTGTAGATATAAATACAAACCCAAAAAACCCAATTATTGGCAACCGTTCATTTGGTGAAGATAGAGATAATGTCACTTTAAAATCTTTGGCGTTTATGAAAGGCATGCAAGATGCTGGTACTTTAGCAAATGCAAAACATTTTCCAGGGCATGGAGATACAGAACGAGATTCTCATAAAACATTACCAACAATTAGCTTTAATGAAAAACGAATAGATTCTATTGAGTTGTATCCATATAAGCAATTAATTAAAGAAGGTTTATCTAGCGTTATGGTGGCACATTTAAATGTTCCAAGTCTCGAATCTCGGTCTGGTTTCCCTTCGTCATTATCAAAACATATTGTAACAGATATTTTAAAGGAAAGACTTCAGTTTAACGGATTAATATTTACAGATGCTTTAGAAATGAAAGGTGTTTCAAACTTTAGCTCGCCAGGAGATATTGATTTAGCAGCTTTTAAGGCAGGAAATGATGTGTTATTAATTTCTGAAGACATTCCAAAAGCCATTCAAAAAATTATTGAAGCTTATAATAAAAACGAAATTACAGAAGAACGCTTAGCACATTCGGTAAAAAAGATTTTAATGGCTAAATACAAAGTAGGTTTAAATAATTACGAACCTATTGGTACGGCTAGTTTATTTAAAGATTTAAACCGTATAAAAGATGATGCATTATACGAAGAGCTTATTGAAGGTGCTGTTACTGTTGTTAAAAATAAATCTGAAATTTTACCATTAAGACATCTAGAAACTAAAAAAATTGCCTACGTAGAATTAGGTAACAGAGATGGTTCTATATTTTATAACGAACTAAAAAAATACACAAAAGTACACCAAGTAAAAGCTGAGCAATTAGATGAGCTTATTACCAAACTTCAAAACTATAATACAGTAGTAGTTGGTTTACATAAACCAAACGAAAACCCTTGGCAAAGCTATAAGTTTACAGATAAAGAGTTAGTTTGGCTTTATGAGATTGCTAGAACAAACACTGTTATTTTAGACATATTTGCTAGACCTTATACACTTATAGATTTAAAATCTATTGAGAATATTGAAGGCATTGTTGTGAGTTATCAAAACAGCGAGATTTCTCAACAAAAATCTGCACAAATAATTTTTGGAGCTGTAGCAGCTAAAGGGCATTTGCCAGTTTCTGCTGGCGAGTATTTTAATGTAGATGACGGAATAGAATATAATGCGATACAATCATTAAGTTATGGTTTGCCAGAACGTGTTGGTATGAGTTCAGCAAAATTAATGCGTCTTGATTCTATTGCAAATTATGCCGTAAATAATAACATGACGCCAGGTATTCAGTTATTGGTAGCACGTAAAGGAAAAGTGATTTACAATAAAAACTTTGGTAAGCATACTTATAAAGGGAAAGAAAAAGTAAAGTTTAATGATATTTACGATGTGGCGTCATTAACCAAAATTTTAGCAACATTACCATTGTTAATGGAACTTGAAGAGAAAAAGGCTGTGTCTTTAAACACAAAGTTGTCTGCTATTCTTCCAGAATATAAAGGTTCAAATAAAGAAAATATAACCTTAAAAAAAATGTTATCGCATTATGCACAACTAAAGCCTTGGGTGCCTTTTTACGCTGCTACTTTAGATTCTGTAACTAAAAAACCAGACCCAAAATACTATCGCAAAAAGTTTAGCCCAAAATATAATATTAAGGTTGCCGAAGATTTGTACTTAAGAAAAGATTATCCAGATTCTATTCAAAAAATAATTGTAGAGTCTGAACTACTATCTAGACTACGTTATCGCTATAGTGATTTACCATATTATATTTTAAAGACATATATTGAAAACTATTACGACAAACCTTTAGATCAATTAACTCAGGAACACTTTTACCAAGCATTAGGTGCTAATTATACAACGTATAATCCGTCTGCTAAATTTAGCGATAGTAATATTGTTCCCACAGAAATAGATGATTATTATAGATACCAAAAGGTTCATGGGTATGTCCATGATATGGGAGCAGCAATGCAAAATGGAGTAGGAGGTCATGCGGGTATTTTTAGTAACGCAAACGATGTCGCTAAAATTATGCAAATGTACCTACAAAAAGGGTTTTATGGTGGTAAACGTTATTTAAAAACTGAGACTATTGCCAAATTTAACAAGTGCTATTATTGCCACAAAGATAACAGGCGAGGTATTGGGTTTGATAAACCACAATTGGGAGATGAAGGACCAACATGCGGTTGTTTGTCTATGACAAGTTTTGGGCATTCTGGTTTTACAGGAACCTATGCTTGGGCAGATCCAGAAGAAGAAATAGTATATATATTTTTAGCCAATAGAACCTATCCTAAAGCAGGAAAAAATCTACTACTAAGAGAAAATATTAGAACAGAAATACAACGCTTAATCTACGAAGCTATTATAGAGTAGATAGTTTAAATAAAAGTTAAAAGGAGGTATTACCTCAAAGAATTATAAGACCTTTAAAAAATATATAAAGTAAAAAATTCCCATTTTCATGGGAATGAAAAGTGATTTTTTAAATGAGAATAGGAATTGTTTGTTATCCAACATTTGGTGGTAGTGGCGTAGTAGCTACAGAACTTGGAATAGAATTGTCTAAACGAGGACACGAAATACACTTTATAACCTATAGCCAACCCGTGCGCCTTGAGTTGCTAAGCAATAATGTGCATTATCATGAGGTTAATGTTCCTGAATATCCTTTATTTTTATATCAACCATACGAGCTTGCATTATCAAGCAAATTAGTAGATATGGTTAAGCTTCATAAAATAGAAGTACTTCATGTGCATTATGCAATACCACATGCATATGCAGCTTATATGGCAAAGAAAATGTTACAAGAAGAAGGTGTTTATGTGCCAATAGTTACAACACTTCACGGAACCGATATAACCTTAGTTGGTAGTCATCCATTCTATAAACCAGCAGTAACATTTAGTATCAACAAGTCTGATGCCGTTACTTCGGTTTCTCAAAGTTTAAAAGAAGATACATTACGACTCTTTGATATAAAAAATGAAATTGAAGTTGTGCCAAATTTTATCGATATAGAAAAGTATAAGCACGATTTTACAGATTGTCAGCGCGATATCATGGCAAATGAAAATGAAAAAATAATTACACATATAAGTAATTTTAGAGAAGTAAAACAAATCCCAGATGTTATTAAGGTGTTTTATAACATTCAAAAAGAAATGCCAGCAAAACTAATGATGGTTGGCGAAGGTCCAGAGCGTGAACCAGCAGAGCGTTTGTGTGAAAAATTGGGTATAAGTGATAAGGTTGTGTTTTTTGGTAATAGTAATGAGATTGATAAAATTTTATGTTTTAGTGATTTGTTTTTATTACCATCTGTAACCGAGAGTTTTGGTTTAGCAGCTTTAGAAGCCATGGTGTCTGGAGTACCAGTAATATCAAGTAATACAGGAGGAATACCAGAGGTTAATATTCATGGTGTTTCTGGGTTTTTGAGCGAAGTAAATGATGTAGACGATATGTCTAAAAATGCTATTTATATTCTAGGTGATAAAAACCAATTAGAAGAGTTTAAAAACAATGCTTGGTTAGAATCTCAAAAATTTGATATTCATCAAATTGTTCCTCAGTACGAGAAAATTTATGAAGATACTTTAAAAAAGTGTTTGGTGCTATAAAAGTGTTACTTTGTAGGTAAAGACATTACGTATTGATACGCTTTATTAAAATGTTCTACTAATAATGTTGTATTAAAATACAAATGCTCAGGAATTAATACATAGTCTTTCATTACGGCTCCATGAGATTTATAAATGCCAGTATTATGGTCTTTCATAAATTGTTTGCCAACCTCTTTGGGTAAGCGTATGCCAATTTCACCAGCCTTATTTAGTAACGAAAACATATAACCATTTGCCGATGTGTAAATCATCTTTTTGCCTTTACGCTCAAAGTCTGGACATTGTGCAACTAAGCTATCGTAAAATTTAAGTTGTTTTTCCCACATTGTGTTTGTAGTTTAAAGTATTTAATGTTGTTTAGAGGTATTATTTATGTGTGGCTTTATGCGTTGGCTATTTTTAGATGATCTTCTATAATTTTAATTTCTTCTTTATTCAAATCATAAAGTTCATAGACTAGACTATCTATTTTGTCATTAATCTCTGTTTCGTATACCATAGATAATGTTTTAACTAATTCTTGTATTTTTTGAAGTAAGTTACTTTTATTTTTAGGAATTGGAAATATTTGTAATTCTTTGACTTTAAACTGTGGGAATAATTTTCTTTGATGTTTTCCAAAAGTTGAAGCAAACCAAAAGGTAATTAATTTTGAGTTAAGTATTCCAATTAAAGATTCTAATGCTATAGAAAGTTCGTCTTTAGGTTTGATAATCATATGATTATTATCACATACAGCATCGATGTTTATAAGTGTTGAAACTATTGCATATGGTGGTTTGGAAGGTATTTGCCTTACATAAATACGCTCACCAATAAAAAGATTAGGCGTTCGTCTTCTTGATAGGTTTTTACCATATTTAATGTATAATCCGCTCCAATCAAAACTATATCTTGAGACATCAGAGCCGTCAATATATTTTTTCCAATCATCATCTATTTTTGTTAAGCTATGATACACTCGACTGTCTTTCATTTCTTTTGTTTGAGTAGGTACACCTTCTCCAACAGTATAAGCTTGAACACCATTTTTGACAATAAACTCGGTATTCAATAATTTAGAATGTTTATTTATTTTATTTAAAATTAAAGCTAATTCTGGGTTTCTATATAAGCCATAATTTATTATTGAGCCAGTATCGTTCAGATAATTAATATTTTCTGTTTCAGAAATGAATTCGAAATCGGTATTTGTTAACTCATAAGATTTGGTTTTTCCTTTACCTATTTTTGATAATAAAAGTATTGAAGCATCTACACTTGCATCTTCAAACGTTTTGTTTTTATCATTAACGATTTTAATATCTGAAAACTCGTTTAGTATAAACTCTCTGAATTGAGAATTATATTGAAGCGTTAGCCAATTATTTGGGATTATATATGCAATTGTGCCATTAAAATTTGCTATTTTACTAGCTAATTCAGAAAATAAGATATAAGTATTTAGTTTAAACTGTGTTAATTTATAATTATCATAAAAATATTTTTTTTCTTGTTTCGTAATTAATTCACGAGAAAAAATATACGGCGGATTTCCAATAATAGCATCAAAGCCAACAAAATTGCCGTTATCATCTAAAACTTCTGGAAACTCAAAGCGCCACTCAAAAGCTTCTTCGTAAATTTTGTTGTTTTTAATGGCTTCTATTATTATTTCTAACTTTTTAGAATCTTCTGTAAGTTTTTTTAGTTTTTTATTCCAAGCTGTTTTTTCTCTTTTGGTTAGCTCAAACATTTGTGTTTGATTGGTCATACCAAAAATTTCACCTTTTAGTTTATGGAGTTTTTTAACTTTTGGGTCGTTAAGCGATATTTCACTTCTAAAATCGTTTTTTATATCATCGATTAGTTTTTCCATAGCTCGCTTTTGCTCTTTGTTTTGAGCATTTCTATAGGTGTCTACAGCAATTTTATAACTATCAATAGTCCATTTACTACTTTTTAAAGCTTTTTTAAGGTCTGCATCTAACTCAAAGCGGCTAATAAGTGAGTTGCCACATTTTATATTAATGTCAATATTTGGCAGTGTTTCTAATTCGTTTTCATTTTTGTAATAGGCATTTTTTAGTAACTCAATCCAAAGGCGTAATCTGCATATTTTTACAGAGTTTGGGTTAATATCAACGCCAAACAAGCAGTTTTCAATAAGGGTTTGCTTTTCGTGAAAAAGGGCTTCTTGTATGCGTTGACTTTCTTTAGTTGTTGGGTTGTACTCAAACAATTCTCCATCTTCGTCGGTTACAATTAATTCGTCATTAACAACTTCAAACTGGTATTCTTTAAGCCGTTTACCATCTCTGTCTTGCAAAACTTTAAGGTCGTTTTTAATGGCTATCATTTCGTTTAACGCAGAAACTAAAAAATGACCAGAACCAACAGCTGGATCGCAAATTTTTAAACGGTTTATAATAGTATTTGCTTCTTGCCGGTCTTCAATTTTATTGTAAAGCGAGTTGATGTCTTTACAGTTCCAATCTTTTGTTTCGTTAAATTTTTGAACTACAGCTTTTCTAATAGTTTCACGGCACATGTACATAGTGATAAAACCTGGTGTAAAAAACGAGCCATCTTTATAACCATTAATTTTCTCGAAAATTAAACCGAGAACAGAAGCGTTAATTAAGGTTTTATTGTCTTCTTGAATGGCTTCTTTGCCTTCACTACTAAAGTCGTAAGCATTTAAAAATGCAAACAGATATTCTAGAGCATTTAAATTTTCTGTTTGTTTTTTTCCGCTTTCACTTTTTAATACGGTTGATGAATAAATAGGAATTGTTTTATCATCTTGCAAATTGCTAATAAATAACGTGCCGTGCTCAATGCCTGTTGGCTCAAAAAGCGAACTGTTTAAGTAAGGGACTTTTGCAAAAAGTTCGGTTACATCTTCATTTCTTTCTGATTGTTGTTTAGCTAAAACTTGAAAGAAAAGACTGTTTAAATCATCATAGTTTTGAATTTTATCAATACTCAAAAATTCATAAGATTTGTCTCCTTTATGATAGGTTTTTAGTTGCGCTTCTAAAAGTTTAAGAAACAGGATTCTGTTAATCCAAGTGATGCTTAATTCAAGACCAACATTAAATAAACGTTCTTCTTGAGTTGTTCCAAAATGGCTTGGGTTGTCTAGTCTATTTATTTTATCTAAACTGTCAAGTTGTATTATAGCGTTTTCTAGAAACGAACCTGTGTTTCTTTCGCCTTTTTTGTGTCGTTCTATTAGTTTTTTGCTTCCGTCTTTGGTTTCTACAAGTCCGATAATGTGCAGTAATTCTCCATAAAATTTTTTGTCAAGACTATTACTATCATTGGCAAAAGGTAGTTTTAATAAATGTTCTGGCGAGAGCAATTTAAAGAGGGAAATAAGTTTGTTGTCGTCTTTTGGGTTGTTGTTACGCAGTGGTTTTTCGTATTCTCGTATATCGAAAAACGTAAATTCAATATCTTGTTTTAAATCGTTAATAAAAGGTTCTGCAATTTCTTTGTAGAAAAAATCGGTTGTTTTTCCTGCTAATCGTCCATTTTCAAAATCGTTAAATTGTTTAACCAATATTTTGTTTTGGGCAAACTGTTTTTCAAATACGTTAGAATCAAAAATAAACCACTCGTTTATGTTTGTAGCGACTAAATATTTTATTTCGAGGTTTTTGTGAGTAATTCGTTCTCTTAAATAGTAAAGTACTAATTCTTGAAATGCTTTGACATTAATTTTTTCTTTTGTCAGCATTTCTGCTTTGTTGGTTGGTTTTTTTGCTTCAATGATTACTCCAACAGTGCTTTTTGCTTTATTTCCGTTATGTATTACAAGGTCGTTTCTGCCTTTTGTATTTATAAAATGATTTGGCTCGTAGTAGGTTTTTTTTAAAAAGTCTGATACTAGATTTTTATGAAATTCTTCAGATTCTCTATCATTTGTTCTGTCAAGTAATTGAATTAAATTCGTCTTGAAACTTTCAATTTTTGTTCTATTAGGTTTTATTTTTAAAAAAGCTTTATTGATTGCCTTTCGAGGTTTCAAGATTTTTAATTCCATATAATGTGTTTTCTCTATCGGTTTTTATTTAATTTTTTCTTTTCAAACCATTCGAGCGTTGGTAAAAAAAAGTGACACTTTTACTTTTAAGTATAGCTTGCAACAGGTTTTTAGTATAATATGTTGTGTTTTGTTGACTAGAACTAAATTAACAAAAATAAAGTGAAGCATATAAAAATTGATATAAATTTTTATAGTATTTAAAACGCAACCATAGACTAGAAATAAACTTAAAAAACAAAAGCCATTTCAAACAAAATGGCTTAGTTAATTTATGTGTGATTTGGTTCTTAGAATTGGTATCTAATTCCTAAAGCAATATCAAAATCTACATCGTCTCTAAAATCACCAAAACCTAATTCAGGTCTAAAATCTAAAGATATAAGTAATGGGATATCAAAATTGTACTCTATACCAATATCACCAGCAGCAAAAACAAATGTATCACTATCATCAACACCTGCAGGCACATTATCAAAACTATACGAGCCTATTCCGCCACCAGCACCAGCATACCAGTTAAAATTACCATCTAACTGCCAAACCCATTGGTATAATCCAGCTAATTTAAATCCGTCATAATTAGTTCCGCTTCTCCAACCTAAATCAAACTCAAGCCTGTTGTTGTCACTTAAACCTCTTTGGTAAGAGATTTCTGCACCAAAACCATCACTATCGCCAAGTCTTAAACCAATAGCGTTTTCTGCAATTTCTTGTGCATTAGTTAATGTTGTAAAGCCAATAAAGGCAATTGCTACTAAAAATAATTTTTTCATAAGATTACATTTTGTTCATTTTTATTAAGACCCATTTCATTTTTTTAGGTCACTTGTATTAATAAGTTATTTGGATTTACAAAAATAACGCCAAAATTAAATTTATATTAGATTTCTTTTTAGTTTTATAAACATACTTATTCATAAATGAATATAAATTCACATTTGCTAGCATTAAACTCTCAACTTGATGGTGAGTTGTATTTTGATGATTTAATGAAATCACTTTATGCAACCGATGCTTCTGTGTATAGAATGTTACCGCTTGCTGTTGCTTACCCAAAAAGCAAGAATGATATAAAAAAATTAATTCATTTTGCGAAAAATTACAACACCTCATTAATACCAAGAACAGCAGGAACTTCTTTAGCAGGACAATGCGTAGGTAAAGGAATTGTTGTAGATGTGTCTAAGTATTTTACTAAAATTTTAGATGTAAATAAAAAAGAAAAAACAGTTACAGTACAGCCAGGCGTTGTTAGAGATGAGTTAAATAATTACTTAAAACCTTTTGGTTTGTTTTTTGGGCCCAATACATCTACGTCTAATCGTTGTATGATTGGCGGAATGGTTGGTAATAACTCTTCAGGAACAACATCTATTAAATATGGTGTAACAAGAGATAAGGTTTTAGAACTACAGACCATTTTAAGCGATGGAAGTGAAGTGTTGTTTTCTGATTTATCTTTAAAAGCATTTAAATCTAAAACTGAATTAAATTCTTTAGAAGGAAAAATATACAAAACGATATATTCTGAATTAAATCTAGATAAAGTTAAACGTAGAATACGAGATGAATTTCCTAAGCCTGAAATCCATAGACGAAATACAGGTTATGCAATAGATGAGCTTATTAAATCTGAACCGTTTTCAGGTTCATCTGAAGCATTTAATATGTGTAATTTGCTTTCAGGAAGTGAAGGTACTTTAGCCTTTACAACGCAAATTACACTAAAGCTTGATCTATTACCACCTTCAGAAAATGTAATGTTGGTGGCTCATTTTAATTCTATTGATGATTGCTTAAATACAGTTTCCACAGCAATGCAGTATGATTTGCATTCTTGTGAGATGCTAGATAAAACTATTTTAGACCTCACCAAGCATAATAAAACACAGCAAAAAAATAGGCAATTTATAAAAGGAGACCCAGAGGCAATTTTAATGTGCGAAATAAAATCTGATACTATAGATGATGCAAACATTAAAATAAAAGCTTTGGTTAAAGCTTTAGAGCTTACTAAATTAAGTTATGATAACGTAGTTTTAATTAATGATGATATTAGCAAGGCTAATGAGTTACGTAAAGCTGGTTTAGGTTTATTAGGTAATATGGTTGGTGATAAAAAAGCTGTGGCATGTATAGAAGACACCGCAGTTGCATTGCCAGATTTGGCACAATACATCAATGCGTTTTCTAAAATAATGAAAAGCTATAATCAAAATGCGGTTTACTATGCGCATGCTGGAGCTGGAGAGTTGCATTTACGACCAATTTTAGATTTAAAGCAAAAAGATGACCTTGTTTTATTCAGAAAAATAACAACAGATGTTGCGCGTTTAGTTAAGAAATATAAAGGTTCTTTTAGTGGAGAACATGGTGATGGCATTGTACGAGCAGAATTTATTCCGTTAATGATAGGCGATGCTAATTATACTATTTTAAAGGAAATTAAATCTGCCTTTGATCCAGAAAATATTTTTAATCCAGGAAAAATAGTTGAAGCGTTTTCAATGGATGAAGCCTTGCGTTATGAGTCTAATCGTGTTGAACCAGAAATAGAAACGGTTATAGATTTTTCTGCATCTCAAGGTATATTGCGTGAAGCAGAAAAATGTAATGGTTCTGGAGATTGTAGAAAATTGTCAGAATTTGGTGGTACTATGTGCCCAAGTTATAGAGCAACACGTAACGAAAAAGATACAACACGAGCTAGAGCTAATGCTTTACGTGAGTTTTTAACTAACTCAGATAAAGCAAATAAGTTTAACCACAAAGAATTAAAAACTGTTTTTGATCTTTGTTTAAGCTGTAAGGCTTGCTCAAGTGAATGCCCAAGTAGTGTTGATGTTGCTAGTTTAAAAGCAGAATTTCAGTACCAATACCAGAAAGCCAATGGTTTTAAGTTTAAAGATAAATTTTTTGCTAACTCAACAAGGTATAACCAGATAGCATCAAGGTTTCCATCCTTTTATAATGCTGTGTTTCAGAATAGGTTTTCATCATCAATCATTAAAAAGATTTTAGGGATACATCCTAAAAGAAGTTTGCCTGAAATTTCTAAAAGTTTTTCGACAATAAATGCATCTTCAGATTGGCTAAATTCTAAAACAAATTTTTCAATTAATAGTGCTAAAAAAGTATTTCTATTTGTTGATGAGTTTATCAATTATTTAGAATCTCATTTAGCTTTAGACTGTAAAGTATTACTCGAAGCATTGGGTTATAATGTGTTTGTTTTAAGAAAGTTAGAAAGCGGTAGAAGTTATTTATCTAAAGGATTTTTAAAAGAAGCAAAGCAAATTACTAACACTAATGTTTCAAGCTTAAAAGATTTAATTTCTGAAGACATTGCGTTAATTGGTATAGAGCCTTCAGCCATATTAACTTTTAAAGACGAATACCTCAAATTGGCAGATGATAAAGTTTCTGCAAGGCATATTGCCAAACACACGTATTTGATTGAAGAGTTTATTCAAAAGGAAATAGAATCTGGTTATATAAAGTCGTCTCAATTCACATCAGAATCTAAAACAATTAAGTTTCATGGGCATTGCCATCAAAAAGCACTTACTAATCAACTATCAAGTTTTAAGGTATTAAATCTACCCGTAAATTATAAAGTTACAATTATACCAAGTGGTTGTTGTGGTATGGCTGGAAGTTTTGGTTATGAAAAGGACCATTATGATGTAAGCATGAAAATTGGAGAACAGACACTTTTTCCTGCGGTTAGAAATGCTTCAAAAGAATGTGTGATTTCTGCAAACGGAACAAGTTGTAGGCATCAAATAAAAGATGGTACACAGCGAGAAGCTCTGCATCCAATTACGATACTTAAAGATGCACTCTTAAAACCTGAGTTCGATTAATATTGTTTTCACAGAAAGTTTAGGATTGATTTAGATTTGTACTGAAAATCCTGAAGCAATATCGAGATATTGCAAAGGGTTTTTGGTGTAAATATGAGGTGATACTAACTTTTTTTACAAAAGACTTTCTTCTTTTTGCTATAAACCTCCTAAAATCCCTTCAAAATATCTTGATATTTCTCAAAAATTTTAGAAAATTTCTAATTAAAAATAAGGAAAGCTGTGTTTACAATATTAATCGAAGTCAGGTTTATAATTTTTGTTTCTCTAATAATAAATTTACATTAGCATAAAATAAGAATTTATGGCAGGAAATTCCTTCGGAAAACTATTTAAGCTTACCACATTTGGTGAGTCACACGGTATTGCTATTGGTGGTATAATTGATGGTTGTCCAGCAGGATTAATCTTAGATTTTGACGCTATTCAAAATGAATTGAATAGAAGAAAACCAGGGCAATCAAATATTGTTACACAACGAAAGGAGCCAGATACTGTAGAGTTTTTATCAGGAATTTTTGAAAATAAAACCACAGGTACTCCAATGGGATTTGTTATAAAAAACGCAAATCAAAAATCTAAAGACTATTCGCATATAAAAGAAGTGTATCGACCAAGTCATGCAGATTATACTTATGATAAAAAATATGGCGTAAGAGATTATAGAGGTGGCGGAAGAAGTTCTGCACGAGAAACCGCGTGCCGTGTAGTTGCTGGTGCAATAGCAAAACAACTTTTAAAAGATGTTAAAATTAATGCTTATACATCTTCTGTAGGAGACTTGTTTTTAGAAAAACCATATCAAGATTTAGATTTCAGTAAAACAGAAACTAATTCGGTTAGATGTCCAGATGATGTTGTAGCTGAGCAAATGATAGCGAAAATTAAAGCAATTAAAAAGCAAGGCGATACCATTGGTGGTACTGTAACCTGTGTATTGCAAAATGTACCTATTGGTTTAGGTGAACCTGTTTTTGATAAATTGCATGCAGAACTTGGTAAAGCAATGCTATCTATAAATGCAGTAAAAGGTTTTGAGTTTGGTAGCGGATTTTGTGGTGCAAAAATGAAAGGTAGCGAGCATAACGATTTGTTTAATGAAGATGGCAGTACAAAAACGAACCTTTCTGGTGGTATTCAAGGCGGAATTAGCAATGGCATGGATATCTATTTTAGAGTTGCCTTTAAACCTGTAGCAACACTTATTCAAAAACAAGATGCATTAGATAGTTCGGGTAATATTGTTGAAATGCAAGGCAAAGGTCGTCATGATCCATGTGTTGTGCCTAGGGCAATTCCTATAGTAGAAGCCATGGCTGCTTTAGTATTAGCCGATTATCAATTGCTTGATAGAATGAGTAAGTTATAATCTTAGTAAATAAATTGAAGTAAATAGTATAAGTAAATAAAATAAAATCTTTAATTTTAAATCACTAACCAACCAAAATATATATCACATATGAATGTTTGCTTTATAATGTATCCATGGGAAGACATTGATGCAGAAAACGATACAAGCTTAGCACTAATTAGAGAATGTGTAAAACGAGGTCATGGTGTAGCAATGTGTACACCAGCAAATTTAACCATTAGAGACAGTGTAACTAATGCATTTTGTACTGTTATTGGCAGAATGGAGAAAACTCCAACAACCTTAAAAGCATTTTACAATAAAGCAAAGTTACGTGAAGAAATGTTACCTCTTGCTGGTTTTGATGCTATATTTTTTAGAGCAAATCCACCGCTTGACCCAATCATGCTAAACTTTTTAGATTCGGTAAAAGACGATGTGTTTATTGTAAACTCGCTACAAGGTATGCGAGAAGCAAATAACAAATTATATACAGCAGCTTTTGGTGATGCGCATAGTAATATTATACCAAATACACACGTATCTAAAAACAAAAACTACTTAGTACAACAGATTAAAGAATCTAAGGCAGATAAAATGATTATTAAACCTCTAAATGGGTTTGGTGGTTCTGGTGTGATATTAATAGAGAAATCTGCGATGAATAATATCAATTCATTATTAGATTTTTATATTAATAGTTCTGACGGAAGTTCAAATTATGTCATTTTACAAGATTATATTGAAGGTGCAGATCAAGGTGATGTTCGCATTTTGTTACTTAATGGAGAACCTGTAGGAGCAATGAAACGTATTCCTGGTAGTGATGATCATAGGTCCAACGTTTCAGCAGGCGGAAGTATAGCCAAACACACACTTACTAAAGCAGAAAAAGCGCTTTGCAAACAAATTGGGCCTAAGCTTGTAAAAGACGGTTTATACTTTGTTGGTATTGATGTTATTGGTGGCAAACTTGTAGAAGTCAATGTAATGTCTCCTGGAGGAATTACATATATTAATAAAGTATATAAAGCGAAAATAAAAGTAGAAGAGCGTGTTATTGATTTTCTAGAAAGTAAAGTGGTCGATAACTTACAAGCTTTTGATAGACGCTCAAGATTAAGAAAAACTGTAGAAGACGCTTAATGTCTTATATTAAATTAGAAAAACCCATAGTATCTGTAGATTGGTTAAACACTAATCTTTTAGCAGATACTATTGTTGTTTTAGATGCGACCATAACAAAAATTACAGCTAGTAATTTATTAAAAAATGAAAACCAAATCCCAAATGCAAGGTTTTTTGATTTAAAAAATAAGTTTAGTGATACATCTGCAGTTTTCCCAACAACATTTCCTTCAACAGAACAATTTCAAGAAGAAGCAAGAGTTTTAGGTATAAATAAAGATGCTGCAATTGTTATTTATGATGATGAAGGTATTTATTCTAGCGCACGAGCTTGGTGGTTGTTTAAAGCATTTGGATATGATAACGTGGCTGTTTTAGATGGTGGATTTCCCGAATGGAAACAGCAAAATTTTAAAATAGAACCTAAACAAGTTCACTTAAGAAGAATTGGAAACTTTGTTGCTAAAAATACTCAAGGTTTAATGTGTTTTTTTGAAGATATTAAATCAATAACTAAAGATTTAGAGTATCAAATACTAGATGCGCGTTCTAATGATAGATTTAATGCTATAGTTGCAGAACCTAGAAAAGGCTTGCGAAGCGGAAATATTCCAAATTCAATAAATTTACCTTATCAAAACCTTATTAATAATGGTAAAATGAAATCTAAATCAGAATTAAATTTAATTTTTAACGACTTAAATATTAATGATAAAAAACTCGTGTTTTCTTGTGGCTCTGGTATTACAGCTTGCATTTTAGCTTTAGGAGCAGAAATTGCAGGACACAAAAATATAGCTGTCTATGATGGTTCTTGGACAGAATACGGAAGTTTAATAAAAGCATAGAGATATGGAAAAACTATCTATAGAAACTATAATTAAAAAAATAGAAGCAGAAGAAACATTTCATGCAGTTTCTAACGATTATTCATTAACGCTTAAAATTGACAAATATGTGCACTATACTTGTGCAGCAGTACATGATGGGCATCAGTTTAGAAAAGAGCTTTGGGATAACTGTATACATACAGAATATGAACGCTGGTATGAAGAAGACCCAGAAACCAAAAGCATGGTCATTTCACATCCTATAGTTTTAGCTAGTATGGATTCTAGGTTTGAGTACGATTTAAATCGTGATCCAGAGCATGCAGTATTTGAAACTGCTTGGGGAAAACAATTATGGCACAAACCACTATCTAATGAAATGAAAACTAAAAGCCTGCAAAAGCATGAGAATTTTTATAAAGTAGTACATGCATTAATCAATAAGCTAGAAAGCAAGTTTGGTGTTTGTGTAGTCTACGATATGCATAGTTATAATTGGAAGCGTTGGGATAGGGAAGTGCCAACCTGGAATTTAGGAACATCAAATATTGATAACAAGCGTTTTGGAGATGCTGTAGAGTCTTGGCGACAAAGTTTAGGAGATATGCAATTGCCAAACAATATTAAATCGACTTCAAAAATTAACGACACATTTCAAGGCAACGGATATTTCTTAAAATATATTACTCAAAACTTTAAAAATACCTTAGTTTTGGCTACAGAAATCGCAAAAGTATATTGTGATGAATATAACCAAATAAATTATCCTGAAGTTGTAACTGCTGTAGAGCAAGAGTTAAGGGTTAGATTACCCAAACATGCTTTAGAATTTTACAATACTTATAAATAGAATTCTTATATGAATCCTACTGAATCTGACACAAAAGCACTTTTAAAAATTGACAATCGTATTGACGAATTAGTCAAACAAATTGAGCTATTGAGTTATGTTAATCCTACAAATATTGAAGAGGAAAAAGAACGTTTTTTTGCTACTAAATATTTAACAGATCCTATTTTTAAGTATCCAGAGATAAACTTTGACCGCTTTAAATTACATAGAGAATTGTTTTCTCAACCTCTTGAATCTATTGAAGATGATAAAGTAAGACAGTTATATGAAGATATTATTTATGCTTACTCAGGATTAATACAGTGTATTGAAAATATAGGCGAAGGAAAAAAGTTTTATTATAACAGCTTACATGCTTTTGGTACACCAACAGAACAAGATGTAGAAAACGCTAAGTTTATTCTTCATTTTGATGATGAGAGTGACAACGATGAGCAGTTTCAGCCTAAATATAATGCCCAAGAAACAGAACAACTATTTAGAGACTATTCTAAGCAATACGATTTTAGTTATACAATAAAGCATTCAGATAAAATGTCTGCAATTGCTATGGTTTTAAATAATATTAAAACATTAGTGATAAACAGTAACCATACATTTTCTGACAATGAAATTGCAGTGCTTACCAATCATGAAATTGGTGTACATATGGTTACAACCATGAACGGACAATTGCATCCCTTAAAAATATTTTCTCATGGCTTTCCTAACTACGAAGAAACTCAAGAAGGCTTAGCTGTTTTCTCTGAGTATATGAGTGATAATCTTACGGTAAAGCGTTTAAAAGAGCTTGCTTATCGTGTAATTGCAGTAGATAGTTTAGCTAAGGGCTATTCATTCTCTAAAACTTTTAGGTTATTGCATAATCAATATGATTTAAATAGAGATAAAGCTTTCTATATTACAGTTAGAGCGCATAGAGGTGGCGGTTTTACTAAAGACTATTTGTACTTAACTGGACTCAAAAAAGTGTACGATTATTACCAATCTGGTAAAGATTTAAAACTCCTACTTACAGGAAAAATTGCATTAGAATATTGTAACGAGATTGAGTTTTTAAATAAAAAGGGGTTGGCAGTTGCGTCAAAGCATATTACTGATTCTTATTTTAAAAACAATAACACAAACAAAACTGTAGACTTTATTTTAAAGAGTTTAAAGTAAACTGCTTTAGAGTAAGCTAACTTTGGAGGATTTAAATTTCGATTATCGAGTAAAAGCCTCAAAGCTAATATTACCTAATCAATTGTTTTTATTGAAAACTTATCTTGTGTTTGACTATGCCACATGAAAAGAGCTTGATTAATTCCTAACTAACAGAAGTTAGGGTCAAACTAGTGTTTTGCTTTGAGACTTTATATATTTATAAATTAACTCGTTTGTATTTTGGGTATTTAACCGTATAAGAAAACTTATAGGTCTTTGAGTCGTTAGAATTGAGTTTTACTTTCCAAGTCATTAAACCTTTTTTATTATCATAGTTAGACGTTCCAGTTTCTACATTATCAATTTTAATACTTTTGTTTTGGCTTATTGGTATTCTATCTACTAATACTAAGTCTATTGCAGATTGTTTATTGTTTTTTATTTCTATTTCATAAGCTTTATTAATGATTTTATTGTTCCCTATAAATGCGTTCTTTTTAAAGTTATTTGGTTGCGTTCGTTTTACAATTACGTTTGGATCTATACCTAATGACACTGTTAGACTATCTGTTGTTGCTTGAGGATTAATCATTGTTTTTCCAGAGTAGCTACCTTCAAAATAAATATTTGCTTCAGCAGGCAATAAATTATACTGTTCCCAATTGCCAATCTTTGCGGTTAAAAATACATTTTCGTTGATTACAGGTGCTGTAAAGTAGTTGTAAGTTGCAGGAACCAAAAACTTATCAATCTCTATAACAGTAACATCACCATCAGAAGGTATTGTATATGCCTTTTTAATTTCAAAACGTGTATTGATAATTTCTTGTTCTACTACCACTTCAGGTTCTATAGTTTCAATTTTGTCTTCTTTTATTCTAGAGCTAGAACCTCTTACAGCATAAGCAGTAACTATCACTTCATCTAATTGCGACGCATCTTCTTGCATAGTTATATTCATTAAGCTAGAATGTATAGGAAGCGTTTCTGATACCATTCCTACATAAGTATAACTTAATTCTTGACCTCTATTTATTTTTAATGAATATTTGCCATCAAAATCTGTTTGTGTACCATTTGTTGTTCCTTTTATAATTACATTAACACCAGGAAGTGGTATGCCAGTTTCATCTAAAACGGTACCAGAAACAGTTTGTACTAACGGATTATATTTGTAATTATAACGTCTCGTAGCTCTGTTTCTATTGTAGTTACTATAACGACTTATAAAATTTAAATATTTTGGATTTACTTCTGGTTTTATATTATTTGTATTTGGGTCATTTGTAGATAAAACGAGTTTTACATTATCCCAATTACTTCCCGTGTTTTGATATACATGTGCTTTATAATCTAAAGCTATTGGTGTATTTATCTTTTCTGCTTTTAAATCATATATAGGAAACCAACCTGCATTAGTTACATTATAGGTTAGCTTTAAATTCAAGCTCGTTGGAATTGATGTGTTTAGTTTAACTTTTATTTCTCCTGTTTGTGTTTTATGATCTGCATTTAACTCATTTAATTGTAGCTGAATTTTTGCTATTTCTGCATTGTGCTCGCGTTTCTTTTTAGTTGATTTGTAAATGAGACTTTTAATCTCTGTACTTCGTGTTCTATAATATCTGGCAAATTGCTGAAGCTTTTCAAGGCTAACCACTTGATTGTCATTACCTAATTTCCTGTTAGTCTGAATAAGACTCAACTCTTCATTATAACCAGAAATTAAATCGTCTTCAAACTGAATATCATCGTATAGCGTTTTAATGTTACCTTCAAGCAATTCAATTTCTGCAGATTTGCTTTTATTTGATAAATAGTTTACGCCGTAGTTTATTGATAAAATAGTTGCGTTTTTTAATCCAGCTATTTGAATACTACTTTCCTGAATATTAGGTGATAATTCATTAAACAGAAATTCTGTTGTACCAATAGGAAGTTTAATATTAGCAGTTCTGGTAATTTGTGCACCACTTAAATAGACAGTAACATCATTAATGTTTGAAACTGTTTCTTTACCGCTAGCAAAATTCTGTATGGTAAATAAGGATAAGGCAAGTATTAGATATTTCATAGTTAATGGTTTTATATTCACTATAAAATTAGAGATGTACTTTATGCTATAAAACTCGGTTTGAGTAAACCTATACTATTGATGAGTAAACGGGTATTTTGATTTAGTATTGAAGTTTGATATAAATTTAATAGAGAATAAGTGTAAGTGTGCAACTTATAGATGTTTTTTGCATTTCTGATTTTTTAATCAAATATTTTGTTGCCTACAACGATTAAATTGCTTGGTTTTTAATGTATTAAGTAAGTTTAAACTATAAATAATGTGCTATTAATCAAATCTTTAGATAGATAATCCCTCAATGATTAGAAGATATTTTTTTAGAGTTAAATTAGTTTTTAATTAGTTGTTAATTATTAAAGCCCTTTATAAAAAAGGGCTTTTTTAGTTTAAAAACTTATTCTGAAGTTCAGGCGTAGGAATCATACAAGACGCCTTTTTTCCATACCATTTATATCTATTTTTTGCAATATAATCGTATACCCAATTACGAATAAAAACAGGAATTATTAAAAAGCCACTCAATAGATTTCTTGGAAAACCTAAATCTTTAGCAACTTTTAATGCAGCAGTAGATTTAACAGATAAACCATTTTCTTTTGAATAAAGTAAAATAGAATCTGTTTTAGAAACATCTATATTAAACTCACTAATAATCTGTTTGCCAACATCACTTTGTAAAGCAGCAAAGCGAAACATATCCTTTTTATCATGTTTAATAACATATTGAATTGATGTATTGCAAAGGTTGCAAACACCATCAAACAGGATTAATTTTTTATGTTGAGGTAACTGAATCATTTTTTTGCTTCTACTAATTCTAATAAATCTGTGCTAACATTAGTTGTAAATAAGCCATAGTTAACTATGGCTTTGTTTTTTTCTAGTTTATCGATACTGCCTATAGCACGACCATCATGCATGCGTACGCGATCACCAATTTTTAAAATTGGTTTTGGCTTTTCAACTTTCACTTCTTTTTTCTTAGCTGCTTTTTTCTTTTTACGTATCACTTCCACCTTTTTCTCTGCTTCAGCTTTTACTTGCTTTTCTTTTGTTTTCTCTACACGTTTTTGTTTAGCAGAAATCTTTTTTCGTTTTGAGTTTTCTATCTGAACAAGTTTAAACAACTCAGCCATAAGTTCTCTTTTTTGTTTATTATCGAAATACTTTTCGGCTAAATCATTTACTTTCTGCCCTAGATAAATTAAGCGTTGGTTACTATCATACAACTCTTGATAGCTTTCAAGTTTTTTCTGAATTTTGGCATTTATTTCTTCTAGTTTATCAGCTTCACTTTGCTTTTTTTGTTCGTTTACTTTTAGAGAACGCTCCGTTTTTTCAAGTTTGCTACGTTCTTTTTGAAGCTTTGCTATTGTTGCATCAAAACGCACTTTACCACGTTCAATTTTCTTTTTTGCTCTGTTAATTAAACTGTATGGGATGCCATTTTTTTGAGCAACTTCAAATGTAAACGAGCTACCTGCTTGACCTAATGCAAGTTTATACATAGGCTCTAAACTTTTTTCATCAAACATCATATTAGCGTTTTGCATAAAAGGTAATTCATTTGCTAATACTTTTAAATTTGAATAATGGGTTGTAATAATTCCGTAGGCTTCACGATGATAAAACTCTTCTAAAAAAGTTTCGGCTAAAGCACCACCAAGTTCTGGATCACTTCCTGTACCAAATTCATCAATTAAAAACAGCGTATTTTTATTACACTTTTTTAAGAAATAATTCATCTGCTTTAAGCGATAACTATATGTACTTAAATGATTTTCTATAGATTGATTATCTCCAATATCACTTATAATTCTATCAAATAAACAGACACTACTTTTTTCATGCACAGGAATAAGCAATCCGCTTTGTAACATAACTTGATGAATACCAATGGTTTTTAGAGTAATACTTTTTCCACCAGCATTTGGACCAGAGATAACTATAATTCTATTTTCAGGATTTAGCTTAATAGATTGCGGAAACGTTTTTGCGCCTTGCACTTTATTTGATAAATAGAGTAAAGGATGATAGGCGTCTTTAACCAGATATTGTTTGTTGTTATTTACTTCTGGCAAAATAGCATTCATAGATTTTGCATATTTTGCTTTAGCAGAAATAACATCTAAAAGTGTTAAAAAGCCTTGGTATTGCTTTAATAATATAAGTTGTGGTCTTACAAGCTCAGTAAGTTGGCGTAAAATTTTTGTTATTTCTTCTTGTTCTTCAAATTCTAGATTATTTAATTCTCTAGCATGCTGAAATGTAGTTTCTGGCTGTATATAAACAATACTTCCGGTTTTACTACTTCCCATAATACTTCCTTTAACTTTACGTCTGTACATGGCTTTAACAGCCAAAACACGTTTGTTTTCTAGTACAGATTCTCTTATGTCGTCTAGATAGTCTAGATTACTATATGTTGTTAAAGCAGTTGTAAAACTATGATTGATTTTTCCTTTTACAGAGTTTATAGATTGCCTTAAACTGTATAAAGTCTCTGACGCATTATCTTTTACATCGCTAAAACGATCTATAACAGCATCAATACTTTCTATAAGTTCGTTTGTTATTGCAATAGGAGTGGAGAAGTGTTGTAATGTAGGATAATACTCTTCAAACTTTTTAAAGAATTTTAGAATTGCATTTACAGAAATAGAAATTGAAACAATTTTTTTAAAACTTCTAGCTTCCAGAAAAGAGTTTTCAATATTTAAAAGTTTTATTTCTTTAGTAATAGGCTCAAAACCATGATTAGGAATTCTGTTTTCATTGTAAAATGAAGACAAGTATTCATTAGTAAGTTGTAATTCACGACGAACATCTTCCTGCTTTGCAAACGGAACAATTTTTTGCACTTGAGTTTTACCTAAGTCTGTAATGCAGTGTTCTGCAACTTGGTCTAATACCGTAAAAAACTCTAAGTCTTGTAATGTTTTTTCGTGAATGTTAATCATTTTGTCATTCCTGCGAAGGCAGGAATCTTTTTATTAATTTCTAAAATGTTTTATTAAGGGAGCAAAGTTACATATTACAATTGAAATGTGGAATTTTGAAGTTGCGCTTATCGTGTTTGTGTATGGTTTCGTTGCGTGAAAATCCGCGAGGATTTTCAGATTAAGAAACTAAGATAGTAAAAGTGCGAGGAATTCCGATTAGGAATTCAGCCGCAATGAGCTATACACGTTGTTGGCAGTAGTGTTTTCATTAACTAATTCTTTACTAACCAATAACTTAATTTATAATTTTATTCCTCAAACACTTTCCGAATATCGTCTATAAACTTCATTGCTTCGGTTTCAATAGTTTGAATAAGTTCATCGGAATATTGAAAATCAGGATTTTCCACTATAATATGGTCAATAATGGAAAAGCCTTCTTTAGGGTTTTCAGGAATGTGATATTTATTCCAGTCGCTGTCCTTAAATATAGACCAATATTTTTTTTGAACTTTTCGATTTTGTCCAGCTAGCCAAATTTCAAATCTATTTTTCTGAAAGTTAAATACAATCGCAATCTTCAATTTTTCCTGTTGTAAGACAGTTGGAGTAAAAGTGAAAAAGCTAATCTCTTTGTTCCCTTTATAGACTTGTCCAATCTTAAAGTTTATTGGGTATTCGTGTATAAAATGAATCCTTAAGTTATTTATAAATTTTGAGAGACATTTATATTCACTGTATGTATTCATTTCCTCTAATATTTATTATCCTGTTAACTATTGCTACATTACTGCCAACTTTATAGATATGAATTTTTTTAATTGTTTATATCATACGATAAGCGAAGTTAGGTTTTTAAATTTTTAAAATCAAGGTAATGTTATACGTGTGACTATAAATAAATTAACATTTCTTAATAATTATAAATCATTAGTTTATATTTTTACGTGTATTTATAAAATTATGACTGTTAACTTTCACCATAGCTGGAAAAAATATTTGCAAGATGAATTTGAGAAACCATATTATTTAGAGTTAACAAAATTTGTAAAACAAGAATATCAAACACAGCAATGTTTTCCTCCAGAACAACAAATTTTTTCTGCATTTGATTTCTGTTCTTTCGAAGATTTAAGAGTAATAATTATAGGTCAAGATCCATATCATGGTGTTGGGCAAGCAAATGGTTTATGTTTTTCGGTTAACGATGGTATTTCTCATCCACCATCATTAAAAAATATTTTTAAAGAGCTTGAGAGTGATTTACAAATAATAATGCCAAAATCTGGCAATTTAGAACGTTGGGCTAAACAAGGTGTTTTGTTGTTAAATGCAACTTTAACAGTTAGAGCTCACCAAGCTGGTAGCCATCAAAATAAAGGTTGGGAAACTTTTACAAATGTTGTTATTAATACAATTAGTAAAAAAAAAGAAAATATTGTTTTTTTACTTTGGGGAGGATTGGCTAAAAAGAAATCAAAACATATTGATGCTACTAAACATCATATATTAACATCTGGTCATCCGTCACCATTAAGCGCGAATAGAGGATATTGGTTTGGTAATAAATGTTTTAGTAAGTCTAACTTCCTGTTGGAGCAAGCTGGCTTGAAGCCAATTGATTGGTAACAACTTTAGGTTGTTTTTTCTTAACAATTTGAGGTGTTTGATTTGTAGATTTTCGAGTAGATTTATTACAACTAAAAATTAGTAATAAAAAATTAACTACAATTAAAAAAGAGATAATTAGAGTAATAGTCAATATCATACTTATCTGATTATGTCAATAAAAATTGACGATTTGGTTAAGACAAATGTAATTAAAATTTTGAAATATAGAAAGTTAAGTGAAAAAACTTAAAAACCTGTAAAAAAATTAATTACTATTATTATAACAAGTTTGATGTAAATTTTCCTACTGTGTAATTTGTTTTTATTCTTAAATTTTTGAAACTAAAGTATTGTAGTTTACTTTTTTTGGTATGATTTCTAAATCAAAAAGTTTGTCTTGAACAACACTTAATGTGTTTTCATCAATAAGTTCTTGAGACCATTCTGTTAATGACAACCATTCTTGAACATCTTCTAGTTTTTGGTTATACCTATTAGAAATTGTTTTATCAATACTAGGAATATCTTTAAACTCAACAGTTGTATTATTAACAATATCTAGTATGGTTTTTACATCCTCTTTGTTGTGCTCTAAAAACTCATCGCGAACAGCAATTACAAAACATGGCCATGGTGTTGGACATTCATCTATACGTCTAAAAATTCCTTTGTCAACATAAGGTTTAGTTGTAAATTTTTCCCACATAAAATAATCTCCAACACCATTATTTAACCCTTTTAAGGCGCCATCAAGATTTTTAATAACTTCAAAATCTAGATCTTTATCTATATCCCAATTATTATTTTGAGCATTGATATAAGCCATTAAATGGGATCCAGAACCAAATCTACTTATTGCTGCTTTGGTTCCTTTAATGTCTTCTATGTTTTGGTATTTAGAATTGTTTGCCACATGTATTCCCCAAATTAAAGGTGATTGAACAAATGTTTGCACAATTTTGCTTGGGTTACCTGCAATTATATCTTTAATGATACCTTCAGTTAAAATAACTGCTAAATCAATTTCTCCTTCGCGTAAAGCTTTACACATTTCACCTGTACCTCCAAAATAATCTTTCCAACGTAGGTTGATGCCTTCGTCTTTGTATTCGCCATTCTTTAATGTTAAGTACCAAGCTAGATTAAAATGTTCTGGAACACCTCCAATATTAATAGTTTTCATAAGCTATTAGTTATTCTGAAAGTTTTTCTAAAGTATATTTTATAAGTTCATCAACAATACCTTTTGGGTTTTTGCTAAACTCTCCAGTAGCTCTATTGGCTATAATTGCATTCATAGATACAGCTTTATGACCTAAAAGTCCTGCTAAACCATAAATGCCTGCAGTTTCCATTTCTAGATTTGTAATAGGCATATTATTATAATTAAAGCTTGCCAATTTATCATTTAGATTGTTATCTTGAATAGGGAGTCTTAAAATTCGACCTTGTGGCCCATAAAAACCAACATTAGTTGCAGTAAATCCATTATATGTTTTATCTGAACTTAATTTTTTGTGCAAAGCTGGATTTGATTTTACTACGTAAGGTGTAGATTTATCTGCACTCCAGTTGGTGTGTTTTATTAACGCATTAGAAATAGCTTTATACTGTACATGCTCACTATCATAAAAATGCAATAGACTATCACAACCTGCAGCGTATTCGCTAATTAAAAATGAATCTATAGGAATCTCCTTTTGTATAGAACCAGAAGTACCAACCCTTACAATATCAAGTGAAGTTAAGTCTTTCTTTATTTCTCTTTTTTCTAAATCTATATTAACTAAAGCATCAACTTCATTAAATACTATATCAATATTATCTGTACCAATTCCTGTAGAAATTACAGTAATACGTTTGCCTTTGTAAGTCCCTGTTTGCGTATGAAATTCACGTTTTTTAATCTTGCATTCAATTGTGTCAAAATATTTAGTAACACTATCAACACGGTCAGGGTCACCAACAGTTATTATGGTATTTGATAAATGTTCTGGACGAATGTTTAAGTGATATACACTTCCGTCAGGATTTAATATAAGTTCTGATGCTTTAATGGGCATTTAGTATTGTTTTTATAAGTTTATTTTGTTGTTTATTAAATTGAAAATCTAAACGGTTAACACCTCCTAAATACATATTATTATTAATTTTTGAAGAATAGTTATAATGACTCAACAGAGCCTCGTGACCAAGCCTGTTTAGTGTTAGCTGTTCATCTATTTCTTCAAAAAAATCTGATAGATTTTCAATTATTCTTTCAAGTTGTAAATCACCAAAACCATAATAGCCTTGATAGTTTAAAGCATACCCCAACAAATGGTGTTTAGATTTTATGTCGTATGTATTTATAATGTTTAAAATATTAAATTCTAAAGTACTTAATCCAGTTCTTGAATCTGGAAAGCGTTTTAAATGTGCTTTTAAACAGCAACCAAGATATTCGAAAGACGACTTTTTAGTAATATATGGCTTTAACAAGTTATGATCTTTACCACAATATGTTTTCCATAAGGTTGTAGCAATTTCTATATCCTCGCTCGTTAATTTAATTCTATTTTTATAGTGACTTAATAATTGTTCTGGAGTTAACTCAGACAACCCTTTTAAGTTTTTTTCGCCATTAACTCTACCGCTACAAACGAGATAGAGTGGAAGTTTTATTTGCTTTTGTTTAATTAAACTAATTACCGCTATTAAATTAATATGACAGAATAAATCGTACTCAAACCACAATACAATTTCAGAAAATTGATGTATTGTATCTAGTTTATTAATTTCATTTTTAAACGCCTCTTCATTAATTTCAATATCGTAATAATTATTTAAAAATGTATTACGTTTGTTTATAAAGCTTTCAGAATCAATAGTGACTTCGGTCGGACCTTCACATAACATTTCTTGCCATGTTAAAACGTCTCCTTTTACATCTAACTCATGTAAATACTCGGTAAGATTACTCCCATTTGTTATATGAAATGTTTTAGTCATTTATCCTCCAACGCGCTTAACAGCAAAGCCTTTATCTTCTAAGATTTGCATTATTTTATCTCTGTAATCACCTTGAATAATAATTTTATCATCCTTAAAACTGCCACCAACACTTAGTTTCTTTTTAAGTTCTTTTGCAAGTGCTTTAAAGTCTTCTGCGGCACCTGTATAACCTTCTAATATTGTAATGGGTTTTCCTTTACGTTTTTCGTATTTACATAGTATTGGGTCATCTTGTAACCATAAATCATCCGAAACATTTTGATTTGTTTCGGTTTCTTCTGCTACGTGATCTGGAAATAAGTTTTTAAGTTGATCTTGTAAATCCATAGAAAAACTATTTCTTAACTAATCCTAACTCAATAAGTCTTTGATTTAAAAATTCACCAGCCGTAATATCATCAAACGCTTTTGGATTATTTTCATCAATACAGCTTTCTAGTACATCTAATTTCATTTCACTTATTGGGTGCATGAAAAAAGGAATTGAATAACGAGATGTTCCCCAAAGTTCTCTTGGAGGATTTACAACACGATGTATTGTAGATTTAAGCTTGTTATTGCTATGTCTTGATAACATATCGCCTACATTAATCATTAACTCATCTGGTTCAGCAATTGCATCAATCCATTCACCTTTATGGTTTTGTACTTGTAAACCACGACCTTGAGCTCCCATTAACAGAGTAATTAAATTAATATCACCATGTGCAGCAGCACGAACAGCATTATCTGGTTCTTGGGTAATTGGCGGATAATGAATTGGTCTTAAAATGGAATTTCCATTATGGATAAAATTATCAAAATAAGTTTCTTCTAAATTTAGGTGTAAGGCTAAAGCTCGCAAAACATATTTTGCTGTTTTTTCAAGCATTCTGTAGGTTTCCTTACCAATAGTATTAAAGTTTTCTAATTCTTCAACGGTTACATTCTCTGGATATTCTTTTGCGCGCTCTGGGTCATCATCTACGTATTGACCAAAATGCCAAAACTCTTTTAAATCACCTTCTTTTTTACCTTTAGCACTTTCTTTACCAAAAGATACATAACCACGTTGTCCTCCAATTCCTGGGATTTCGTACTTACGTTTAGTTTCTACTGGTAAACTAAAGAAGTTTTTCACTTCACTATATAAGTTGTCAACTAATTTATCGTCTAAAAAATGACCTTTTAAAGCAACAAAGCCAATCTCTTCATATGCTTTTCCTATTTCTGCAATAAATTGTTGTTTTCTGTTTGGGTCTCCTGAAATAAAATCTTGAAGATTTACGCTAGGTATCACATTCATTATAATAAGTATTTAATTCAACTACAATAATACAAAAGTAACGAAAACATAACTAAAATGCACATGTTTATATTGTGCTTAAAAAAAATAGGCTTTGACGATAAATCATTCAATTTTTATTTACATTTGATTTTTAAATACAATACATAACGATACTATGTTGACCTCTATGAAGAGTACAATAACCTACGATAAAAAAAGCATTGATAATAAAACGCTTATACAATTGTATAAGAATATGCTTAAGCCTCGAATGATTGAAGAAAAGATGCTTATTTTATTGCGTCAAGGGAAAATCTCTAAATGGTTTTCTGGCATAGGGCAAGAAGCTATTTCTGTTGGTGTTACTATGGCTTTAAAAAAGGAAGAGTATATTTTGCCAATGCATAGAAATCTTGGAGTGTTTACTACAAGAAAAATTCCTTTAAATCGTTTATTTAGCCAATGGCAAGGAAAAGCAAATGGGTTTACAAAAGGTCGTGACCGATCGTTTCATTTTGGAACTCAAGAGTTTAACATTGTTGGTATGATTTCGCACTTAGGTCCTCAATTAGGTGTTGCAGATGGTATTGCTTTGGCAAGCTTACTTAAAAACAAAAAACAAGTCACAGCTGTTTTTACAGGTGAAGGCGGAACAAGTGAAGGTGATTTTCATGAAGCACTTAATGTAGCTTCTGTATGGCAATTACCAGTGATTTTTTGTGTAGAAAATAATGGATATGGTCTTTCTACGCCAACCAAAGAACAATACAGATGTAAAGATATTGCAGATAGAGGTAAAGGCTATGGTATGGAATCTTTTATTTTAGACGGAAACAATATTCTTGAAGTTTATAGTAAAATTTCAAAATTAGCCGAGAGTGTTAGAAAACGCCCAAGACCAATTTTAGTTGAGTTTAAAACTTTTAGAATGCGTGGTCATGAAGAAGCAAGCGGAACAAAATATGTGCCTAAAGAATTGCTAAATGCATGGAGTTTAAAAGATCCTGTTGTAAATTTTCAAGAGTATTTGAGAAAAGAAAATGTTTTAACTGAAAAACAGGAAGTAGCTATTAAAGAAGATATTGTTCATGAAATAAATGAGAATTTAAAACTCGCTTATGATGAAGAAGCAATAACAGCAAATGAAGCTACAGAGTTGAGCGATGTATATAAGCAATTTGAGTACAAACATGTAGAGGCAAATTCTAAAACTCAAGAGTTAAGACTTATTGATGCTATTTCTTTAGGCTTAAAGCAGTCTATGCAAAAACATAATGACTTGGTAATTATGGGGCAAGACATTGCTGAATATGGTGGTGTTTTTAAAATCACCGAAGGCTTTGTTAAAGCATTTGGTAAAGAACGCGTTAGAAATACACCAATTTGTGAATCTGCTATTGTTGAAGCTGCAATGGGTTTATCTATAGCTGGAATGAAAGCTGTTGTAGAAATGCAATTTGCAGACTTTGTGACTTCAGGATTTAATCCAGTAGTAAATTATTTAGCAAAATCGCATTACCGTTGGAACCAACAAGCCGACGTTGTGGTAAGAATGCCTTGTGGTGCAGGCGTTGCTGCAGGACCATTTCATTCTCAAACAAACGAAGCTTGGTTTACAAAAACACCAGGCTTAAAGGTAATTTATCCTGCATTTCCATACGATGCAAAAGGATTATTAGCAACAGCAATTGAAGACCCAAACCCAGTACTGTTTTTTGAACATAAAGCATTGTACAGAAGTATTCGTCAAGAAGTACCAACAGATTATTATACACTACCTCTTGGTAAAGCATCACTTTTAAAAGAAGGAACAGACATTACAATAATTACTTATGGAGCTGGTGTACATTGGGCATTACATACACTTGAAAATAATAAAGAAATTAATGCAGATCTAATAGATTTAAGGTCTTTACAACCATTAGATACTGAAGCTATTTATAATTCTGTAAAGAAAACAGGGAAAGCAATTATTTTACAAGAAGACTCATTGTTTGGAGGTATTGCTAGTGATATTTCTGCTTTAATAATGGAACATTGTTTTGAACATTTAGACGCTCCTGTAAAACGAGTGGCTAGTATGGAAACTCCAATTCCGTTTATAAATCAATTAGAAGATCAGTATCTTGCTAAAGGGAAATTTGAAAAGGCTTTAAAAGCACTTTTAGAATATTAATATTATGAGTGTAACTCAAGTAAAATCAAATAAAGGATTCAAATATGCTATACTATGTTTAGCACTTATTTTGATGTTTATTATTTTACAAAGTTTAGCAAATTCTGAAGTTATTGGTCTTAATTTATATTCAGTAATTAGCGGTGTTTGTATTTTGCTAATTTTCTTTTTCTCTATTGCTGGTTTTATTTTCAGTATAAAAGGAATAAAAGACCCTAATAGTTATAAAAAGGGAATTGGTTTAGTTGTTAATTCCATTTTAATTATACTGCTTATTATAACAATAGTCACAAATATTTTGGATATAACTAAATCCCTTAACTAAAACTAATTGCATATGAGTAAGAAGATTTTTATTGTAGCAATAATTCTTCTTATAATATCTTGCAAGAAAGAAGAAAACATTTTTGAATGGGAGACAATAGAAGTTACAGCCACTGCTTATAATTCCTTAGCGTATCAAACCAGTTCTAACCCACATATCACAGCTTTTGGTGACAGTTTAAAACCTGGTCTTAAATATATTGCTGTATCTAGAGATTTACTTAGCTTAGGTTTAAAACATAACACTCAAGTAAAAATTGAAGGTTTCGATGGTATTTATCTTGTTAAAGATAAAATGAATAAACGTTGGAAAAATCGCATAGATATCTATATGGGAACAGATGTTAAAGCAGCCAAAAAATGGGGTCGCCAAAAAGTAACCATCACATATAGAGTAGAAGTCAAGCCAGAAATTAAAGATTAATCTTTAGTTTCAGCTTCAGATAAAATAAAAGGGTATGCTTTTTTAACGTCCTTTAATTCTTCTTCAGTTAAGCTATTTATATCCTTTTTTAGTACTTCATGCGCATAATTAGCTCTTAATTCATAATACGCTTTGGTTAACTTATCTTGTACTTTAATATAAAAATTATACGATGTTAATCTGTTATTTTGTAATGATATAACTGCATCTAATGGATTATCTGATGATGAAGCTTGTTTTTCTCCATTGCAATATGTGCAAGTAGCATCGCCATTATTATCTAAAAAATCTTTTGCAATTAACTTTAAATCTTCAAGCGAAACCACTTGGTCTTCAACATAAATTTTGTTTTCAGCATTTAAAGTTATTCTTAAAATGTTACGTTCGTTAATCTCTGTAAAACAATCAACATTCTTTGGGCAAGGTTCTGGTAACTTTCTGTTAATTCCCGTATCCATTGAAATGGTTGTTGAAACTAGAAAAAACAATAATAGTAAAAATGCAATATCTGCCATTGAACCTGCATTAACTTCTGGAGCACTGTTACGTTTTGTTTTCATAATAAAAGAATATTTATAGTTTAGCAAGTAGTTACAAAAATGATACCATATATAAACAAAAAAACCAATGCGGTTTACACATTGGTTTTTCTTCCAAATGATTGTTTTAATTGATGAATTAAAATTTTTATCTCAAAGTGTCTAAGTCATCATTTACACTGTGAGACGTGTCGATAATTTTAGTTAATGCTTTCATGATTTGTTTTTTTTGATTTGATTGATGAATGACTTTAAATATATTTTATCTAAAGCGTCTTTTACTGTTCCAAGAGTTACTTTTCGTATTTGTTAAAGTTCCTGTTAATTGATTGTTGTTTAAAGTTCTCATAATTTTTTGATTTTTAATTTGATTGATGTTTCTGTTTACTAAGTAGACGACATAAAATTAAATTTGTTACAGTACTTTGTATTGCATAGTAGTAATTTAACAGACTTTAACAATTTTGGGTGTAGTTTTCAAATGTTTTTAACATTAGTGATGTATAACTCAATAAAAGGTTAATTTTGTAAGAATTTTTTTTTCAGATTATAACACTATGCAGGAAATTACTGAAATAGATAATTTACAACACACAAAAAAGCGTTTGTATGATTATCAAATTGCGGATCTAAACCGCATATTTGATGTATTAGAAACGGCTCCTAAAGATTATAATTTATTATATCAGTTACCAACTGGTGGAGGAAAAACTGTTATTTTCTCTGAAATTGTTAGACGTTATATCGAGAAACACCAAAAAAAAGTTGTTATTCTTACGCATAGAATTGAGTTGTGTAAGCAAACCTCTAAAATGCTTTCTGGTTTTGGTGTAAAAAATAAAATCATAAATAGTAAAGTTAAGGAGTTGCCCGACCAGGATCAATACAAATGTTTTGTTGCAATGGTAGAGACGCTTAACAATAGACTTAATGATGATAAACTTAAGCTAGAAGATATCGGTCTTGTTATTATTGATGAAGCACATTATAATTCTTTTAGAAAGTTATTTAAGTTTTTTGACAAATGTTTTATTTTAGGTGTAACAGCAACACCTTTAAGTTCAAACATTAAGTTGCCAATGAAAGACAACTATAAAGAACTAATAGTTGGTGATGATATTTCTACACTAATTAAAAATGGATTTTTAGCAACTGCCGAAATTTATAATTATGATGTATCACTTAATACACTTAAAGTTGGTATTAATGGCGATTATACTGTAAAATCTTCTGAAGCTTTATATACTAATTCAATAATGCAAGGCAAATTATTGTATGCCTATGAAGAGCTATCTAAAGGAAAGAAAACTTTAATTTTTAATAATGGTATTAACACCTCAAAAGAAGTATACTATACCTTTAAGAAAGCTGGTTATAATGTTAGGCATCTAGATAACACATGCAATAAGCAAGAACGAAAAGAGATCTTAAAATGGTTTAAAAATACACCTGACGGAATTTTAACATCGGTTAGTATTCTTACTACTGGTTTCGACGAGCCTACAGTAGAATCTATAATATTAAATAGAGCAACTAGATCGTTAACACTTTATTTTCAAATGATAGGAAGAGGTTCTAGAATACTAGATAACAAAAAGAGTTTTTTAGTTGTAGATTTAGGAAACAATGTTATACGTTTTGGACCTTGGAGCCAACCTACAGATTGGCAGCATATATTTAAAAATCCAGATTATTATTTGGAGAATATGCGAAATGATGAAGATATAGAACGCGATTTTGTTTATGTAATGCCAGACAAATTGCGTCAAAAATTTAAAAAAGCTAAAGATGTAGATTTTGATATTAAACAAACCTATAAAGACGTCATAAGGCAAGGTCAGAAATCTATGAAAGCTATTGAGGTTTCAATTGCTCAACACTCACAAATGTGTATAGACAATAGTGAAGATGTTTTTGAAGCTAGAGAGTTAGCAAAGCTGCTACAAGATGATATAGGTTACAGAATAAAACAATACTGTTATTGTATAATGAATAGCACTCAAAACTACAAAGATTGGCTGTTTGAAGAGTATACACGTAAACTACGACTCAGTTTTAATGGCAAATTTTAACTTAATATTTAAAATTTCTTAAATTAAATGACGTTTATTTCGAGTTTAGGAACAGTTTTTGCTTTCAAATTGACAATTATTAATAAGTTGATTTTTCTTAATAAGTCATAAAAGTATTCGTCAACCTGAACTTGTTTCAGGTTCTCATCGTAATTATTTGATTTATTGAGTGATGAGATTCTGAAATAAATTCAGAATGACGTCTCAAAACAATATTAGGGCAAAAAACAAATTTACAACTAATGAATTTTAAATATTTATATCTCATTTTCTTTTTTGCAACATTTCAAATGTATGCACAACCAGATTCTGAAAGTAAAAGTTTAAAAATTCCAGCAGTAGAGAAAAAAGAAAAAGATTCTACGCCTTCTAAACTTCAAATTAAATCTAAAAGCAACATAGGCATTACAAAAAAGAATGAAAACACTTATAGTGGTATTTCCTATAAAAATAAAGTAGAAATTAGAGAAGAAAAAGAAGGTTTTTCTATGTTTGATAAAAGTAAGCTTTTAGATCCAGGAAAATTATTTGAAGACAGGATAAACAAACAAGCTGTAGAACAAGGTTTAAAGCTAGAATCAATGCCTGACCAATTTCTTGGTAGTTATAAAAATAATGGAGAGTTTGTCAATATTTCTTGTAGAGACCATGAGTTTCCAGATGGAGATATCGTTCAAGTTCGTGTTAACGAAGATATTATAATACCAAGGCTACTTTTAACTGGAGGCTACAAGTCGTTTAATATTACACTTGCTGAAGGCATAAATAAAATAGAGTTCATTGCATTAAACCAAGGTGAATCTGGACCAAACACTGCTGAGTTTCAGGTTTATGATGATAAAGGCAACTTAGTATCTTCAAAACGTTGGAACTTATTAACAGGCGTTAGAGCTACAATAATAGTCACTAAAGAAACAGAACCTGAGAAAGAATAATTAAAGTAAATCTAACAGCATTTCATTTTTTTCTTTATATTATAATCTATAAGTCTATATTTGTATTAAATATAGCTACTAAATCAAGCTTTCGACAATTCAATTTTAAAAATTGCCTTTACAATTCATTAGTTTAGTACATCATAAAAATTAAATAAAAACACATTAAATTACCTAATGGCAAAATCGCAACAGACTTTTAACAAAATTGAAAAAGAAAAAGCACGTGCTAAAAAACGTGAAGAAAAAAAGAAGAAAAAAGAAGCTCGTAAAGCTGAAGCTAAAGAATCTGGAGGTCAAGGCATACAATTTGCTTATGTAGACCATAACGGAAACTTAACAGATACACCTCCAAATCCAGAAGACAAAATTAAAGTTAAAGCAGAATCTATAGAAATAGGCATTCCTAAACGTGATGATAGCAATATTGAAGAAATAGATCCTATCAGAAAAGGGAAAGTGTCATTTTATGATAACTCAAAAGGATTTGGTTTTATTATTGATACAGAAGATAATGAAAAGTATTTCTGCCATGTAAGTGGTTTACTTGACGAGATTCAAGAAAATGACAAAGTACAGTTTGAACTTGAAAAAGGGCAAAGAGGTATGAATGCTGTTCGCGTTAAACTTATCTAGCATCGACTAGATTAAGTTATTGACTTCAATAACATTTCCAGAATTTAATCCATCAAGTGTAATAGTTCCAACTCTTACTCTTACTAATCGCAATGTAGGGAAACCCACAACAGCTGTCATTTTGCGCACTTGTCTAAATTTGCCTTCATTGATTGTAATAGAGACCCAAGATGTAGCGCCATGTCTATCGTCTCTAATTTTTTGGCCACGTTTAGGAAAATCTGGAATAGTTGTTAGTTTATGAACTTTTGAAGGTTTTGTTGTGTATTTGGTTTTGCCATAACTTAAAACAACACCACCTTGTAATTGGTTAATAGCATCTTTTGTGATTTCTCCATCAACTTGAACATAGTATTCTTTTTCAACAGATGTATTACATATAGCATAACTTACTTTTCCATTTGTAGTTAATAGCAATAAGCCTTCAGAATCTTTATCAAGCCTACCAATTGCCATTGTATTTTTAGGAAAATTATATAACTCGCCCAAGAACTTTTTTTTAAGTTCATGTTTAGCATTACTCTTAAACTGACTTAAATAACCATAAGGTTTGTAGAGTTTAAAGTGTTGATGTATTGTTTTAGATGGATTCACTTAAAATCTTATATACTAATTCTTTAGTAAGTTTTTTATTATTTGCTTTAGTCTTGATGTCATTAAATGAAACTTTAAAATCACATCCGCTTTTATAAGCATTGCATCCATAAGCAGATTTTCCTTTTATAACGTTTCCTTTTTTACATTTTGGACACACTAAAGTATCTGGGACATCTTTAATTATGACTTTTTTAGGCTCAAAAATCAATTTAAACTGCTCATTAAAACGAAGCAATCCTTCAATACTACCAGAAGCTGTTTTAAAACCTTTTAGGTTTACTGTTGACCCTTTTTGTAATAATCTTATATATTGTTTTTCTGAAATTTTCTTAGCATTAAAAGTAAAAGGCAAAACTAAATCACAGCCTGTTTTATAAGCAGTACATCCATAGGCAGACTTTCCTTTTATTATCGTTCCTTTTTTACATTTCGGACACGTTTCAGAAGTTATTCCTGCTTTTATTTTAAGTTTAGGTGCAGCTTTTCGTTGTTCAATGACCTTGGCTTGTGAGATATTTGCACGTTTAGTTTCACTACGTACTTCATAAACTAACTCATCAACCATACGTTTCATATTCTTAATAAAGAGGCTTGCACTAAATTCTCCTTTTTCAATATCTTTTAATTGTTTTTCCCAACGACCAGTTAACTCTGCAGATTTTAATAATTCATTTTGAATCGTATTTATAAGCGCAATACCAGTTACTGTGGGCAAAATTTGCTTTTTATTTCGTTTAATATATTGACGTTTAAATAAGGTCTCAATAATATTTGCGCGTGTTGATGGACGACCAATACCATTATCTTTCATAAGCTCTCTCATTTCGTCATCGTCAACCTGCTTGCCAGCAGTTTCCATAGCGCGTAGGAGTGAAGCTTCAGTGTATTGATTTGGTGGTTTGGTTTGTTTCTCTAAAAATGAAGGTTCATGCGCTCCCTTTTCGCCTTTAATAAATGAAGGAAGAACATCTGATTCTTTTTTGTCTTTCTTTTTTTGGTCACTGAGCAACGTCGAAGTGTCAAAAACAATGCGCCAGCCTTTCTCTAAGATTTCTTTTCCTGTTGTTTTAAAATTAACATCATCTGCTTTACCAATAACTGTTGTATTTGATACTGAACAGTCGTCATAAAATACAGCGATAAAACGTCTTGTTATTATATCATAAACCTGTTGCTGATGGTATTGCAAATTAATTTGAATTCCTGTTGGAATAATTGCATGATGATCAGTTACTTTTTTATCATTAAAGACTTTAGCAGATTTCTTTACTTTTTTACCAAGAAGCGGTTGTGTTAAACTTGAATAATTAGTTAGTTTACTAAGTATTCCTGAAACTTTAGGATATACATCATTTGGTAAAAAAGTTGTATCTACTCTTGGGTATGTTACTACTTTTTGTTCGTATAATTTTTGAACAATCTTTAAAGTTTCATCTGCAGAAAAACCAAATTTTGTATTACAATAGACTTGCAATCCTGTTAAGTCAAACAATTTTGGAGCATATTCTTTGCCTTTCTTTTTTGTTACAGACACAATTTCAAAATCATGTTCTTTAACTTTATTTGCTAAAATCTCGCCGTCTTCCATTTTTAAAAAACGACCATCTTCATAAGCAAACAACGTATCTCTATATAGTGTTTGCAATTCCCAATAGGGTTGAGGTTTAAAATTCTCTATAGCTTCATAACGATCTACAAGCATAGCAAGTGTAGGTGTTTGCACACGACCAACAGATAATACTTGCTTGTATCCACCATGTTTTACCGTGTATAACCGCGTAGCATTCATACCTAATAACCAATCGCCAATAGCACGAGAAAAACCTGCATAATACAAATTGTCATAATCTTGAGACGACTTTAAGTTATTAAAGCCTTCTTTAATCGCTTCGGTTGTTAATGACGAAATCCATAAGCGTTTTACTTCGCCTTTGTAATTAGCTTGGTTTAAAACCCAACGCTGAATTAATTCTCCTTCTTGACCTGCATCACCACAATTAATAACAACATCTGCTTTATCGAATAATTGCTTTACAATATTGAATTGCTTCTGTATGCCTTGATTGTTAGAAACTTTAATTTTAAATTTTTCTGGAAGCATTGGTAGGTTGTTTAAATCCCAACTTTTCCAATGTGGTTTATAATCGTTTGGCTCTTGTAATGTACATAGATGCCCAAACGTATACGTTACTGCATAACCATTGCCTTGATAGTAACCATCATACTTAGTATTAGCTCCAAGTACAGATGCTATTTCTCGAGCAACACTAGGCTTTTCGGCAATACAGACTTTCACAGTTATTAGTTTGTTTTGTATAAATTAGAACTTGCAAAATAGGAAAATACTTGAGGGTTTTAAAGATGTTTTTTTAGGAGTTATTAACCAAGCACAGTATGTTGTTTGTTTCTTTATATCGATATAATTTCGTTTATCATATTTTTAATACGTCACCCTGAATTTATTTCAGGGTCACATAACTGATATTGTTGATTTCCTATGTAATGGGATTCTGAAACAAGTTCAGAATGACGCACTAATTACTAAATAATTATAGTTCCATTTTTATATAAATCTAATGCAGTTTTCAATAGCACTTTAATGATATTTAAAGGTATATCTTCATTAGGATTAACTCTAAATACTTTCATTCTAGAACGTTTACCAATCTCTAGTTTTGGATGATGTAGGCGTAGACCTTCAACAAAGAGAATATATGGTTCTTCAGTTTTCTTATCTATCCATAAATAGCAAAACATTTTGTTCTTATAACAAAAACAGGGCATACTATATTTTTTGGTTTCAGTAATGCTTTCGTCCTGATCTAAAATGATATTGCGTAAAGTTAGTAAACAACTTTTATTAGGCTCTTCTTTATTAAAATAAAAAGTATCATTTATGCTCATATGTTATGTTTGCGGATTATTCAATTCTCTAATCATTTTATGAATTAATGAAATTTGACCTAAATGATAATAACTATGCTCAATGACGCCTTCAATATTTCGTCTATAACTTCCATATTTTTCATCTACAAAATCATCTTCTAGTTTATTATTTGGCATAGACTCAACATGCTTGGCAAATTTTTCAGCATTAATCCACATTTGGTTTATAAAAATCTCCCAATCTTTGTTTGATGTAATTTTTGGAGCATCAAAACTGTATTTGTCTCTTATTTCTAGTTCACCACCTTTAAAAACGTTTAATATTCCGGCTATATAATAATCAATATGGAAAGCTAATGTAGCTATGGTGTTTAAAGAACCTATTTTATGTGTAGCTTGCTCCCAAGTTATACTAGATAATTGGTGTTTATAGTTTGTGTTAGCAATCCATGTTCCATTTAAAAGAACTTCTCTAAAACGTTTTGCTATTTGGTTTGACGATTCCATAATTATTTAAAATATTTAATTTATGTATAAAAATAAAATTACCACCAAATCAAAAAACATTTTTGTAATTCGCCATTAGGTGATTTTATCCAACACAGAGGTGCTGTTTTATTATCGAGTATCAATTTTATTTTTGGTAAAAACTCTTTAAAAGTCAACCAGTTTACTTGTGTATGTACATCTATTAACCAATTGATTTTGGTTGGTATATAAAATTTGCAATTAGAAAACTGATTTAGCTGATTATAGTTTATATAAACCCCTTTAATACAGTCATTGTTTATATTTTTAAAGGATTCATTTTTCAATTCTAATGGCACAAATAATTGAGCTTTAAAAAAAACATACTGTTTAATTTCTCTATGATTTAATTTTAGTTTACCTAATACTGCCTCACATGCTTTAGAATAGAGTAGAGGCAATTGCTTTTCTTTTAGTTTAGTAAGCTTTTGTATAAAGCTATCTTTTCGGTTTGGCCCAATCCAGTGTTCTAATTCTGTAGTTCCAACAGAGGCATCATATAAGTAGAATTTATAAACTATTTCTAAATGAATAGGTTCGCCATTATAGGTTAATATACAATCTAATTCACCAAGTGTTAACTTACCTTGTTGTATCTGAATGTTTTTAATAAGTAATTCAATCTCATTATAGTTTTCAAGAGTATTAAAAACAAATTGTTCTACAAGTTTCCCTAATCGTAACTTTGAATTTACTACACCATCAAATCCAGACGAGTTAGTTTTTGGTAATTGCAATTGCTTTAAACCACAAACATTAGATGTTTCCCAAAGTAAAGGCGTATTTAAAAACCCTAAATACTGTAAATCGATACGTTTTAATTTTATTTCCATTGTCATCGTCGAAATTACAAATTATAGTATAAAAATGCGTGTAATAAACTTACCTTTGCAAAATCGTAATTATACAAGTATGTCTACATTTTTTGATTTAGGAATTAAAAAGGATTTTATTAAAGGTTTGAAAGCACTTAATATAAAAACACCTACAGAAATTCAAGAAGAAGCAATTCCTGTTCTTTTAGAAAACGAAACCGATTTTATTGGTTTAGCACAAACAGGAACTGGTAAAACTGCAGCTTTTGGTTTGCCAGCTTTGCATCAAATCAACCCAAAGAATGATGATGTACAAGTATTAATTTTGGCACCAACACGTGAATTGGTACAACAAATTCAAAAGCAACTCTTTAAGTTTACAAAGTATTGTGATTCTAAAATTTTTGCCGAAGGTGTTTATGGAGGTGAAAAGATGGACATACAAATTAAACGATTACAGAGAACAACTCATATTATTGTTGCAACACCTGGCCGTTTATTAGATTTTGTTGAGCGTGGTGATATTAATATAAAGAACATTAAAACCTTAATTTTAGATGAAGCAGACGAAATGCTAAGTATGGGTTTTAAAGAAGACCTTAATAAGATTTTAAAACATACAAGCGGCACACGTCATACTTGGTTGTTTTCAGCTACAATGCCAGAAGAAATTCAGAAAATTATAAAAACCTACATGTCTTCTGATGCTGTTAAAGTTGAAGTGAATAAAAACAGTTTGGTAAATGCAAATATTTCGCATCATTATATTTCTACAACTATTAAAGACAAGCTTAACGTCATTACTCGAATTTTAGATAAAAGAGATGATGAGCGTGGTATTATTTTTTGTAGAACAAAAGCTGGAACAAAGCAATTAACACAATTATTGAAAGATGAAGGTTTTTCTGTTGGAGCGTTAGAAGGCGATATGCAACAAAAAGAACGTGACAAAGTCATGCGTGCTTTTAAAAATGAATCTTTGCAAATATTAGTTTCTACAGATGTTTCTGCACGAGGTATTGATGTTAATAATCTTGCTTTTATAATTCATCATCAATTGCCAGAACAACTAGAATATTATACGCATAGAAGTGGTAGAACAGCAAGAGCTGGGAAAACAGGTCAATCTTTGGCTTTAATTATTCCAGGAGAAATGCAAAAGGTTATCGATATTCAAAAAGCTTTAGGTATTACATTTAAAGAAATTACAATGTAATCTTAGCTAAAAAGTTTACATACAACACTATTAAAATATTTACATGTCAGTTAGTCCAGTTTCAGAAATAGAGCAACAAAAAATTGCTAAAGATTTATACAGCTATCAAAAAAAGGCCATCGATAAAGTTTTTAAACGTTTTGATGATGCTCCAGATGATTATCATTTACTATATCAATTACCAACTGGTGGAGGAAAAACTGTTATTTTTTCTGAATTGGTTAGACAATACCTAAAAAATCACAATAAAAAAGTTGTAGTCTTAACGCATCGAATAGAGCTTTGCAAGCAAACTTCAAACATGCTTACTGAGTTTAATGTAACGAATAAAGTTGTAGATAGTAAAGCAAATTTAGACGATCAAAAAGAGTATAGTTGCTATGTTGCCATGGTTGAAACGCTAAACAACAGACTACAAGAAGATCGGCTTGATATCTCTGATGTTGGATTAGTTATTATTGATGAAGCGCATTACAACTCGTTTACCAAATTATTTAAATACTTTGAAAAATCTTTCATTTTAGGTGTTACTGCTACGCCTTTAAGTTCTAATAAAGACTTACCAATGAAAGGTAATTATAATGAACTTATTACTGGAGAAACTATCGAGTCTTTAATAGAAAATGAATTTTTAGCACGCGCAGAAACCTATTCATACAATGTAGGCTTAACAACTTTAGAAGTTGGTTCTAATGGAGATTATACAGTAAAATCTTCTGAAGATTTGTATACAAATACAGATATGTTAAAAAAATTAGTTTATGCTTATGAAACGCATTCTAAGGGTAAGAAAACACTAATTTTTAATAACGGAATCAATACATCACTTCATGTTTATGATGCCTTTAGAAGTGCTGGTTACACCATAGCACACTTAGACAATACAGCGTCAAAAAAACAACGTCAACAAATTTTACAATGGTTTAAAGAAACTCCAAATGCTATTTTAACATCTGTAAGTATCTTAACTACTGGGTTTGATGAGCCAACAGTAGAATCTATCATTTTAAATAGAGCTACTAAGTCTCTTGCTTTATATTACCAAATGGTAGGTAGAGGCTCACGTATTTTAAAAGATAAGTCTATGTTTTCTATTATAGATTTAGGAAACAACCTTCATAGGTTTGGTCCTTGGGGCGCAGACATCAACTGGCAAAAAATATTTAGTTCTCCTAACTATTACTTAGACAGTATTATTAATGATGAAGATATTGAGAGCAACTTTAGGTACGAAATGCCAGAAGCCATTAGAGCTGAGTTTAGTAAATCTGAAGATGTATACTTCGATGTCAAACAAGCTTATATCGATTCGGTTAATAATGGCGAATCGTCAAAAGTTTTATTAGAAAGATCTATAGAACATCATGCAAAAATTTGTATCGAAAACAGTGAGGATGTTTATGATGCATTAGCTTTAATGAAGTTGTTAGAAGATGATATTAATCACAGGTTAGATCGTTATACAAAATGTATAAGCAATAGCACATTCAATTTTGTAAAATGGTTACACCAAGATTATCGTCAACGTTTACGAACATATCTTCGTAAAAACTTTGATGAAGTCTTTGAAGCTATCCATGGTTTTCCACCAGAAGATTAGTTTGAATTCATTTAAATAATGCCGATATTAGGCATTATGAACAAACGACTTATATTAAAAAAACGACCAAGCGGATTTCCTGATTCTGATACTTGGTTATTAGAAGAACAACCTATTCCGGAATTAAAGGAAGGCGAAGTTTTAATCCAACAACATTATGTGTCCTTAGATCCAGCTATGCGTGGATGGATGAACGAAGGCAAATCCTATATTGAACCCATTCGAATAAATGATGTTATGCGAGCTGGAGCAATAGGAAAGGTTATTAAAGTAAATAATCATTCCAGTTTTAAAGTCGGAGATTGTCTTACAGGTTTTGGAGGCGTACAACAATATTGCGTCACAAATGGAGACAATTGGCATAAAGTCGATGAAGCCTTAGCACCAATGCCAATGTACCTTGGTACTTTAGGCATGACTGGTATGACAGCATATTTCGGAATTATTGAAGTTGGCAAGATAAAAAAAGGAGATGTTGTTTTAATCTCAGGAGCGGCTGGCGCTGTTGGTAGTATCGTTGGTCAAATTGCAAAAATTAAAGAATGCACTGTAATAGGTATAGCTGGCGGAAAAGAAAAATGTAATTATTTGGTCAATGACTTAGGCTTTGATGATGCAATAGATTATAAATCTGAAAAAGTAATTTTAGCGTTAAAAGAAAAATGCCCAAAAGGCATTGATGTCTTTTTTGATAATGTTGGAGGAGAAATTCTTGATGCTGCATTAGCACATATACGTAGACATGCAAGAATTGTTATTTGTGGTGCAATATCTCAATACAACAATACAACACGTATAAAAGGGCCAAGTAATTATTTATCATTACTTGTAAATAGAGCAACAATGCAAGGTATGGTTGTGTTTGACTATGCAAATAGATATCATGAAGCAGCAAAAGATATAAGTCGTTGGATTCAGCAAGGGCAATTAAAAAGCAAGGAAGACATTTACGAAGGCATAGAAAATTTCCAAGAAACTTACAATCGATTGTTTTCAGGTGATAAACATGGAAAATTAGTGTTAAAAGTGATTTAATACTATAATTTTAGTAGTATTTTTAAGCCTTATTATATTTATACTAAACATGAAAAAATCAACCATTCTTTATGTTGTAGTCTTTTTGTTAAGTCTGCAATTTTCACATGCCCAAAAAAAATCAAAAAAGGAAGACAAACAACCCTTAGACGAAATTAAAATAGATGGTCTTAAATGGAGAAGTATTGGGCCTTCATTAACATCTGGACGTATTTCTGATGTTGCAGTAAACCCTAATAATCCATTTGAATATTACGTAGCTGCTTCTGCAGGAGGCGTTTGGAAAACTATTAATTCTGGTATAGAGTTTACGCCAATATTTGATAATGAAGGTTCATATTCAATAGGATGTATTACTATCGATCCTAATAATACTAATGTTATTTGGGTAGGAACAGGAGAAAATAATAACCAGCGTTCTGTCTCTTATGGTGATGGTATATACAAATCACTTGATGGAGGAAATAGCTGGAAAAATATGGGTTTAGAAACATCTGAGCATATCGGAAGAATAATTGTTCACCCAGAAGATTCTAATATTGTTTATGTAGCTGCAATTGGTCCTTTATGGAGCAAAGGTGGTGATAGAGGCTTATACAGAACAACTGATGGCGGTGAAAACTGGGAAGCTGTTTTAACTGTTGATGAACATACTGGAGTTAATGATGTTGTAATGGATCCAAGAAATCCTGATGTATTGTATGCTTCAACATTTCAGCGTAGACGCCATGTTTATACTTATGTTGGTGGCGGACCAGGTTCTGGAATGCATAAAAGTACAGATGGCGGAACAACTTGGACCGAAATAAACAAAGGATTACCAACTACTGAGTTAGGGCGAATTGGTTTAGCCATTTCTCCTGCCGATCCAGAAATCATTTATGCAATTGTTGAAGCAGCAGATGGAAAAGGCGGTTTCTTTGCTTCTACAAATAGAGGCGCAAGTTGGGACAAAAGAGGAAAACATAAAACAAGCGGAAACTATTACCAAGAGATTATAGCAGATCCAATAGAACCAAATACTATTTATTCTATGGATACTTGGATGTCTGTAAGCCATGATGGCGGAAAATCATTTCAGAAAGTTGGAGAGGTTTTTAAACATGTAGACAACCACTGTATGTGGATTGACCCAAACAATAACAAACACTGGCTTGTTGGTTGTGATGGCGGAATGTATGAAACATTTGATGCAGCAAAAACATGGGATTTTAAAGAAAATATTCCGGTAACACAGTTTTACAAAGTAGCAGTTGATAATGATTATCCGTTTTATAATGTATATGGGGGAACACAAGATAACTTTAGTATTGGCGGACCATCAAGAGTTCTAACAAATCATGGTATAACAAATTTTGATTGGTTTATTACAAATGGAGGCGATGGTTTTGAATCTCAAATCGACCCAGATAATCCAGATATAGTGTATGCTCAATCTCAAAATGGATTTTTAGTACGTTATGATAAAAAGAGTGGAGAAATTGTTGGAATTCAACCTAGTGAAAAAGAAAACGAAAATGCTTATCGCTTTAATTGGGATTCACCATTAGTTGTTAGTAGACATGCTTCGGGTCGTTTATATTTTGCAGGAAACAAAGTGTTTCGTTCTAATGATTATGGTAATAGTTGGGACGTTATTAGTGATGATTTATCACAACAAATTAATAGAAACACCTTAAAAGTTTATGACCGTGTTGTGAGTATTGATGCTGTTGCTAAAAATGGTTCTACATCACTTTATGGTGCTGTTGTAGCTTTATCTGAATCGCCAATAGACGAAAATTTAATTGCTGCAGGTACTGATGATGGTATTATTCATATTAGTGAGAATGGAGGTAACACATGGAGGAAAGTTTCAAATATTTCAGGTGCACCAAAACTATCATATGTTAATAGTATATTTTTATCTAAACATGATGTAAATACACTATATGTTGCATTTAATCATCATAAGTTTGGAGACTTTAAGCCTTATATATTTAAGTCAAGCGATAAAGGTCAAACTTGGTCAAACATTAGTAGTAATTTACCAAAAGGTAGTGTATACTCAATAGAAGAAGATCATGTAGATCCAAATCTTATTTTTTGTGGTACAGAATATGGTGCCTTCTTTTCGCCTAATAAAGGGCAACGTTGGAAAGAGCTAGCTGCTGGATTACCAACAATTGCAGTTAGAGATATTACTATTCAAGAACGAGAAAATGATTTAGTACTTGGTACGTTTGGTAGAGGTTTTTATGTTTTAGACGATTATTCTGCTTTACGTAACATTGAAAATAATAAGCCTTCAGAAACTGCAAAAATTTATTCGGTTAGAGATGCCTTATCTTGGGAAAAAAGTCTTCCGTTAGGTCTTCCAGGAAAATCATTTCAAGGTGATAACTTTTATACTGCACCAAACCTTGGGCCAGAAGCAATGATTACATATTATTATAATGAGGATTACAAATCGTTAAAAGATAAACGTTCAAAAAAGGAAAAAGAACTTATTGAAAATGAAAGCAATACACCTTATCCTAGTTATAATGAATATAAAACTGAGGTTGAAGAAGCTGAAGCTAAATTAGTATTCACTATAAAAAATGATAAAGGGCAAGTCGTAAAAAAGGTACTTAAAAAACCTACTAAAGGAGTACAGCGTTTTCATTGGGATTTAAGATATACTTTGCAAAATCCAATTAACTTAAACAAATCATCTTTTTATAATCCTTGGGCAGCCATTGACGAAGGTACTTTAGTTGAACCAGGAACGTATACTGTTGATATGCAATTGTATAAAAACAATGAGTTGACTAAACTTGCTGGACCTGTAACATTTAAAGTTAAGGCTTTAGATAATACTGTAATGCCAGCAGAAAATAGAGCCGCAAAAGTGGCGTTCCAAAAAGATGTGATGCAATTAGAAGCAGATTATGGTGCTTGTCAAAGCATTATAAAAGAAACTAATACAAAGCTAAAGCATATCAAGGAAGCAATTATGAGGTCTGACCAACCATTTGGTGAGCTTACCAAGTCTGTTGTTGCAATTGAAAATAAATTAAAACAAATTGGCATAGATTTATATGGTGACAGCGTAAAATCAAAATTAGATATAAGTCAACCTAAATCGCCAGCAAGCAGAATAGGTGTAATTAGCTATGAACAAAAATATTCTACTTCAGCACCTACAAAAACACATAGAGATAGTTATGCTATAGCTAAATCAAAAATTGATGCTATTAAAAAACGTGTTGAGTCTATTTATAATTCTGATATAAAACAATTAGAAGATAAGCTTATAAAGTCTGGTGCTGCTTATACACCAGGACGTGGCTACGATTTTGAAAATTAAATACTCAAATTAAGAAGAATAAAGAAGCCTTTACATTTTTATGTAAAGGCTTCTTTTATAATCGAAAAATTTATGAATATGCTTTAGCAATTTCTGCAGCTAATTTTGCATTATTTAAAACTAGCTTAATATTGGCGTCTAAACTTTGTCCGTCAGTTAATTCTTTTACACGTTGTAATAGAAAAGGCGTGCTTTGTTTTCCTTTAATACCTAGTTTCTTTTCTTCAATTAATGCTTCCTTAATAGCAGAATTCATAACATCAAACTCTAATTCGTCTTCAGACGGAACAGGGTTTGCAATAATAACGCCTCCATCAAGACCAAGTTGCCATTTGGCTTTTAAAAGAGTTGCAATGTCATGTGCATTTTCCATTCTGTAATCTAGTTTAAAACCACTTTTACTTGAATAAAACGCTGGTAATTCATCGGTTTTATAGCCTAAAACTGGAACACCAAATGTTTCTAAATATTCTAAAGTCAAACCTAAATCTAATATGGCTTTTATACCCGCACAAACTACAGCTACGTTAGTTTTTGCTAGTTCTTGCAAATCTGCAGAAACATCAAAAGATTCTGATGCACCTCTATGTACACCACCAATTCCGCCAGTTGCAAAAACTTTAATTCCAGCTAAATTAGCAGCAATCATTGTAGAAGCTACAGTAGTTGCACCATCAATTTTGTTTGTAATTAAGTATGGCAAATCTCTGCGACTTGCTTTTACTATTGTCTTACTAGATTTTGCTAAATAATCTATTTCTTTGTGCGTAAGTCCAATTTTAATTTTGCCATCAAGTATTGCAATTGAAGCAGGAATTGCACCATTATCAATTATAATTTGTTCTACTTGTAAAGCCGTTTCTAAATTTTGAGGATACGGCATACCATGAGAGATTATGGTAGATTCTAACGCAACTATGGGCAAGTTTTCATCTAGTGCTTTTTGCACATTAGGATGAATATCTAAAAAGTTTTTCATTATAATGCTAATGTATTTTTTACCATTTGCTCAGAAATCTCAGGATGCACAGCATTTTTATGTTGTATCGTTATTTGAGCACAAGCAGATGCGTAATTTACCATATCATAAAGATTATATTCTTTTATTTCACTATAGACTAAGCCTGCCATAAATGCATCACCAGCTCCATTTGTATTAACCGGAACAATGGTTTTATTTTTATGAATAAAGATTTCGTTTTTATCACCATATGCAACACCGTCTTTTCCTAAGGTTATAAATACTTTTTTTACTCCAAGGTTTAGAAAATGTTCGATGACTTTTTCGTAATCATTTTCATATTCAATTTTAATATCACTCAACAATTCGGCTTCAATGTGATTGCATTTTAAAATATCTAATCTATTAAGTATTGATTTTCCTTTTAAAGCTTTTTTTGCAGAAACTGCTTCTAGTGCAAAACGTGTGTCTGGCAGTTCTCGCGTTACTAAGTCTAATATAAACTCTGGTAAGTTGGTTTCTATTATACAATAATCACTTTCTTTTATCGCATCTAAATTGTCTAATATAAACGAACTTGGTAAGTCATCATAAATTTCCATAGCAGAAAGTCCTAATGCTAAATCATTAAAATGATTCATGATAGCAACGAACATTGACGTTTTTTTATCTTTGAGATAAAGACTGTGGTCTATTGAAATGCCTAACTCTTTGCATGAGCTTATTAACGTTTTTGAAAACTCATCATCAGCAAAAACACTTAAAAACTCTACATCAAATCCTAAACGTTTTATATTTTCAGAAATATTTCTACCAACACCACCAAGAACAGTTTCTAGGTTTCCAATATTAGAATCTTTAAAGATTAATTTTTCTTGAGAAAAGCCAATTAAATCAATATTAGCAGCACCTATAACAGAAATTTTTGGTTTGTTAGACATCTTTACAATAGATTAAATAAAAACTCTTTTAAATTTAAGTAATTTTACAAGATATAGCAAAAGATATGGAAAAGTTTAAATCGATATTTAAGGTTAAAAACCCAATTATAGGTATGATACATGTTCAGGCATTACCAGGAACGCCAAAACATAAATATACCATCAAGCAAGTTATTGAAATGGCTTTAGAAGAAGCTAGAGTTTATAAAAAGGCTGGTATTGATGCTATACTAATTGAAAACATGCATGACATTCCGTATATAAAAAATGGAGTAGGCCATGAGATAAGCTCTATAATGAGTTTGGTTGCTTATTTAATTAAGCAGGAAACAAATTTGCCTATTGGTATGCAAATTCTTGCAGGGGCAAACAAAGAGGCTTTAGCTGCTGCACAAACAGCTAGTATTGATTTTATTCGTGCTGAAGGCTTTGTGTTTGGTCATGTTGCCGATGAAGGTTATATAGATGCTCAAGCGGGTGAGTTGCTAAGATATCAAAAGCAGATTAGCGCAACTAGCATCGCAATTTTTACAGACATAAAGAAAAAACATAGTTCGCATGCAATTACACAAGATGTATCTTTATTAGATACAGCAAAAGCTGCAGCATTTTTTTTAACTGACGGATTAATTGTTACAGGAAGTCATACTGGACATTCAGCTTCTATTAATGACTTAAATCATCTTAAAGACAACATTGATAGTCCAATAATTATTGGTTCAGGAATTACTATCGAAAATATTTCAAACTATTTACCGCTTTGTGATGCTATGATTGTTGGCTCTCATTTTAAAAAGCAAGGGCATTGGGATAATGATTTGAGCTATGATAGAGTTGCAGAATTTATGAGTTTAGTAAATCAACTTCGATGATTTATCATTCAAGCTAATTTTCGATTACCAGTTTTTGTCCAATTTTAATAATCGAATTTCGAGTTATAGCATTGATTTTGCATAAGGAAGCAATACTTACATTATTGCGTTTTGATATTCTTGACAAGGTGTCTCCTCGTCTAACAACATATATAGATTGTGTTTTTACTAAGCTAGCAAAAGCAGCTTCTTCTGTTAAGAGTGGTTTTATTTTACTTTGTCTTTTAGAGTTATGCACAATTGGTCGCGTCCATTTTCTAGTAATCCAAATCTCATTAGCTCTAATATTATTTTTGCCATTAAACTCAAATAAATATTCTGGATTGATTGATATTCCTTTGTAATTAATTACTAAGTGTAAGTGACTTCCTCTAGCATTTCCAGAAGCACCACCTTTTCCCAAATATTCTCCTTTAGCTACAGAATCGTTTTCTTTTACACCATAAGCAGATAGATGTGCATAAACAGTTTCTAAACCATTATAGTGTTTTACAATTACTGTTCTGCCATGGCCAGTATTATATCTTGCAAATCTTACAATACCATCAAACATAGCAAAAAGGCTATCACCTGTAATTAGATCAATATCTATCCCTTTATGTGCTCTGCCTTTTCGCCAACCATAGCGTGAGGTTATTACCTTATTTCTGGTAATAGGAGAGGCATAAGTAGAGTCTTTAAATTTTATTTGTACTGGAAATTTAACGTCTAAATTTTTATATGGATTATAAACGGTGTTTTTCCAATTCTCAGCTTTAATATCAAGTGGAATAATGGTATCTTTTTTTGCTACAATGTTAGTTAGCATAGAATCAATAGTTGTTTTAAAATTGAATTCAGATATGTCTAACTTCAATTCAGGGTTCTTTTGTGCATTAACACTTAAAGGCAGCACTAAAAGGAGTAAGAAGGAAATAGCTAATTTCATATACAAAAAAGGATCACTAATTTTTTGATTGCCGAATATAAAAAAAACAACCTAATTTCATGTTGATTTAGTGTTAGAATTCTATGTTATGAACAAATATTAAGAATTATAAAGCTTATTAATTTCATTCTTGTAGGTTTGCCCAATAGGTATTTTGTGGTCATTAATATGAATTCTATTACCTTCAATGAGCTTAATTTTATCTATTGCTACTATAAACGATTTATGAACTCGAAGAAAATTTTCTTGTGATAATAAGTTCTCGAAAGATGATATTTTTTCATGACTAACAATCATTTCTTCTTTTAAAAAAACTTTAGTGTAATTACCATAAGCTTCAATAAATAAAATATCTGCTGGATTAATTTGATGATGTTTCTTATTTCCTTTTAAAAAGAATCTCTTAGAATTTAAATTGAGAGTTGATGTAACAATTTCTGGTTTTTGGAAAGGTGTTATTTCTGTAATTTTATTAACTGCTTTGACTAAACGATCAAAACTGAAAGGTTTTAGTAAATAGTCTACAACATTTAGTTCAAATCCTTCTAAAGCATGTTCTTTATAAGCTGTGGTAATAATAGTTTTTGGCGGATTTGTTAATGTTTTTAAAAAGTCTAAGCCTCTTAGTTTTGGCATGTTTATATCTAAAAATATAAAATCTATAGTATTGCTATTTAAAAACTGCATCGCTTCCATAGCATTATAACAGTTTTTTTTTAATTGTAAATGCGGAAGCATACTACAAAACTCTTCAATAATTTCATGTGCTAAAGGCTCATCATCTATAATTATATACTTAAGCATGTTTTAAAATTTTTAAAGTAGTTTGATGTGTGTTTTTAGTTCTATCAACACTTAATTGGTGTTTTTCTTTATATAATAAAGAGAGTCTTCTTTTAAGGTTATGCAATCCAATACCATTTGACTCTTGTGCCTCTTTTGGGTCAAAATTGTTTTTTATTTTAAAATAGATAAAGTCATTGTCTTCAAATAAATAGATATTAATATAAGCATTTTCTGAAAGCGTTTCAACACCATGTTTAAAAGCATTCTCTAAAAGAATTATATACAATAACGGAGCAACATTTAAACCTGGATCTATATTACTGTGATTAAACGTTATATCTACAGACTTTTTATAACGTATTTTGTGTAACTCTATATAATTATGTAAATAGTCAATTTCATCAAGGATTTTTACAGTTTCCTTTTCTCCTTCATAAATGGTATAGCGCATCATATCTGATAGCTTTAAAATAACTTCTGGTGCTTGTTTTGAATTTTTAATTGTAAGTGCATAAAGATTATTTAATGTATTAAAGAAAAAATGCGGATTAATTTGCGACCTCAATAACGATATTTCTGTTTTAGCTTTTTCAGCTTTTAAATTTTGAATCCATTTCCATTGTTCAAAAAGCCAAACAAGAAATAAGATAGGTATTGGTAAAAAGAATGAGTAGAATGGGAAATCTTCTTTGATTTTTAAATACGCTTCTAAACCTCCAGAAAAAAGTCTTAAATAGATAAAGTAAAGAAATAATGGTGCGTAAATAAGCGTAATTAACTTCCAATATTTTTTGATAAACTTTGGAATTAATATATAAGCAAACCCAAACCAAAATACTATTAAAAGGATAAAAGTTATTGGGTTGTCTGGCATACTCATATAACTATCTACTAATAAAGCAATAAAAAAGAGAGCAATTAAATAAAGAACCTTTAATACCATTTTTCTCTTTCTTTTTAAATAGTTGAAATTATGAATTGGTAGAGCTATTAAAACGCCCCAAATGATGGCGTAAATAATAATCTCATAAGTTCTTTCTTCTGGAAGCAGAATTAAACCAATGGAGTCTAAGATGTAAAATATTGGAATGATAATAATAAACCCAATAAGAAAAGCCTTGTATTTTTTTAGAAACTTAATCATAGTCCAAAAGTAGTTATGTTATAATGTTTGAACAAGAAAATTGACACACACTACTATTTTGCTTACCAACACGACTATTTTTTGGATGAACACTATTGATGTTATTTTTTGCTATGTATGACTTTATAAAAACTTCATTTGTCATGTTAATTAGAAACCACTTCTAAATCACTTTATGTTTGCTCTAAATTAATAATAAAACAATAATTATGAGAACGTTAAGTAACACACAAATCAGAATTAAACTAAAAACATCAAATAGTAATTCATGGAATGCTAAGAGACGCTTTAGATAATTAATACATCAAATAAAGAACAAACAGTTATGAATATTCTAAAAATCAATAATCTAAGCAAAACTTATACAAACGGAGTAAAAGCATTAAAAGGAATTAATTTAGAAATAACCAATGGTATGTTTGGTTTATTAGGCGCTAATGGCGCAGGAAAATCATCATTAATGCGAACCATTGCATCTTTACAAGAACCCTCTTCTGGAAGTATCACTTTTAATGATTCTGATATTGTACAAAATCCAGAATATATAAGAGAACATTTAGGTTATTTACCACAAGAGTTTGGCGTCTACCCAAAGATTTCAGCAGAAAAATTACTGAATCATTTAGCAGTTTTAAAAGGAATACTAGACAAAAAAGAGCGTAAAGAGCAGGTTACTGCATTATTACAGCAAGTAAATTTATATCAACACAGAAAAAAATCTGTCTATACGTTTTCTGGAGGTATGCGACAGCGTTTTGGAATTGCTCAAGCCTTATTGGCTAATCCGCAAATTATTATTGTTGACGAACCAACTGCGGGTTTAGATCCCGAAGAAAGTAACCGCTTTTTAAATTTACTTAGCGAAATAGGAGAAAATGTCATTGTTATTTTGTCTACACATATTGTTGAAGACGTGAGAAACTTATGTCCAAAAATGGCTATCCTTTCTGATGGAAATATAATTTCTGAAGGAAATCCAACAAAATTGGTTGCAAGCATTGAAGGTAAGATTTGGACTAAAATTATTCCTAAAAAAGACATTGAAGTTTATAAAAAGGCGTTTGACATAATATCAACAAAATTAGTATCTGGAGATACGCAAATTAGAGTATTATCCAATTCAAAACCAGAAGAAGGTTTTACACTAATCACACCAAATTTGGAAGATTTTTATTTTGCTACACTTTTTAATAACCAACCAAAAAATTCTTAAAACATGTTTAAGCAATTATTTAATTTCGAAATATTTTATCAGTTAAAACAACGAGCGTTTCCAATATTCGCGATTTTGTTTTTGGCATTAGGTGTGTTTGTTGGCAGACAAGGGTTTGCTCCAAAAGGCATTAACTTTAATTCTGTTTATCAAGTATATTTTCACACAAGTCTTTTTACTTTAGGAAGTGTTTTTATAATCATGTTTTTTGCGATTAGTGCTATGCTAAGAGATAAACAACACAATATGGAAGGATTAATTTATAGTTCTTCAATAAAAAAAGCACATTATTTTTGGAGCCGTTTTTTAGGAACATTTATCTTTAGTCTAATAGCATTTTCACCTTTTTTAATAGGATATGCTTTTGGTAATTATTTTTTTGATTTAGATCCAGAACGCATTGCAAATTTTCGATTGATGACCTATTTGCAACCTTGGTTGTATATGGTTTTACCAAATGTTTTTATTTGCTCTACAATCATATTTTCTGTGAGTACACTTACAAAAAATAGCACAGCTACTTATGTAAGTGCTGTATTTATTTACATGTTATACTTTGTAAGTTCAATATTTTTAAATTCTCCTTTAATGGCGCAAGCTGTTCCTGCATCACCTGAAAGTATGGTAATTGCAGCTGTAGCAGATCCATTTGGTATTGCTGCATTTTTCGAGCAAACACAGTATTGGACACCTTTTCAAAAAAATACACAGTTGCTTTCTTTTTCTGGCTTGTTTTTATTGAACAGGCTTGTTTGGGTATTAGTTTCTATTGGTGTGTTACTAACAACATATAGATTATTCTCATTTAGAAAAAGTTCAAAAAAAATAAAAAAAGAAGCAAAACAAAAAAAGGAGAAAATTAAATTAGTAGCATATCAACCAAAAAAAGGGTTGCATAATTTTAAAGCGCAAAGAATGGCTTTCGTTTCTCTTTTAAAATTAGAATTGAAAAGTGTTTTTAAAAGCCTGCCGTTTATAGCGGTTTTATTAATGTGGTTGTTTATTGTATTCTCAGAATTATATTCAACCGTAATTAGTGGTGGAGCTTATGGCGTAAGTGTTTATCCTTTTACAAATCAATTAATAGATTTAATTGTAGATCCATTAACAATTTTTAGTTTAATTCTAATCATTTTTTATAGTGCAGAAATTGTTTGGAAAGAACGCAACATAAACTTCAATAATATTGTTGATGCAACACCAGTAAAAAACTGGGTATTTTATACATCAAAATATACAGCATTAGTATCATTACCAATGATTTTAATTACAACTGGAATTATAATGTGCATGATATTTCAAGTTAGTTTAGATTATACAAACTTTGAGTTTAGCTTATATGCGTCGTTATATTATCATTACGGTGTTCAATTGATTGTGTTTTCTATGATCGCCTTATTTGTAAACAGCTTTTCAAAAAGTAAATATATTGGTATGGGAGTTTTTGGCTTAATTGTGTTTTTAAGCTTAAAGTCTAGAACCCTAGGATTAGAACATCCTTTAACAAGTCTTGGATTTATGCCAAGAATTGGATACAACAACATGGATGGCTTTAGTAGTGTTTCTAACCTGTTTAACCACCTCTCAATATATTGGTTAGCCTTAGGTTTATTGTTAAGCTTTATTTCATTTAAGGTTTGGAATAGAGGTGTTGTAACCAATATTTCTTCTAAATTAAAACAACTAAAAAAAGGTTGGGCAACTATTCAGAAAATAGCTCTTATACTTTGTTTGTTGTTGTTTGTTGGAGCTGGTAGTTTGGTGTTTTACAATGCAAACATTGTTTCTAATTACGAAACCTCTGCAGACAATTTAGATTTTAGTGAAAACTATGAGCGAAAATTTAAGAAGTATGAAAGTTTAGAACGACCAATTCGCATAACAGTAAAAACAGAAGTAGCGATCTATCCAAAAGAGAGAATGTATACTGTTATAGCTAGCCAAGTATTAAAAAACAATAGTGATCAACCATTAACAGAAATATTTATAACAGAAAGAATTCCGTTAGAAAATGTCAAGATAGAGAATGCACATTTAGTTAGTCATGATAAATTTTATGGAACACATTTATTTCAGTTTAACAAGCCTTTGCAACCAAATGATTCTGTAAAGTTTAGATTTGAATTAAAGAAAGAGTTAAAAGGCTACCAAGAAGACAATTCAATTGTAAAAAATGGTACCTATATTAATCGCTTTGGAAACTTTGAACCAATTTTAGGCTATAGTAAAGGCTTAGAAATTACAAACAAGATTGAACGTCAAAAAAGAAATTTACCAAAACGTTTAGAAAAAGATAATTCTGATGCTCATATGGTATTAGAAGATTTTAATTTTGAAAAAATAAAGTTTGAAACTATTATCTCTACAGATAACAATCAAACAGCAATAAGTTCTGGACAATTAATAAAAGAATGGTCAGAAAATAACAGAAGCTATTTTTATTATAAATCTACTAATAAAATCATGCCTGCAGTAGGCTATTTTTCTGCAAAATATAAAATACAGAAAACCAACTACAAAGGCGTTTCAATTGAGCAATACTATGATGCAAATCACAATTTTAATATTAAAGACATTGAAAACAGTGTGAAACAAACCTTAGATTATTGCCAAGAAAATTTTGGAGCCTATGCTTTTGATCATGTAAGAATTGTAGAAGTTCCTGCACACTGGCCATTTGGAGGTTTTGCTCATCCAGGCGTTATAAGCATGGTAGAAGACAGACTGTATTTGTCTGATGTAAGTAATGAAGATACTTTTAATTTAGTCGCAAAAAGAACCATACATGAAGTAGCGCATCAATATTGGGGACACATCTTATCTGCCAAACCAGTAGCTGGAGGTTCACTATTTGTAGAGGGATTTGCAAAATACACTGAAGCCGTTGTTCTAGAAAAAATGTATGGAAAAAAAGCATTGTATACTTTGAGTGAAAACGCTAGAAGCAGATATTTTACAGGGCGATCTTATGAAGGAGATGTAGAACCAGCAGCATATAAAGTAAACGGACAGAGTTATATATCTTACGGAAAAGCATATACCATTTTAATGGCTTTAAGAGATTTAATTGGCGAAAGTCAAGTAAATAAAGTTTTAAAAACGATTACTGATAGACACCGTAACATAAACAAACTAGAAGCTAATACTATAGAGTTGTTAGATGAAATTTATAAGGTAACTCCACAAGAGCAACATGTTTTAATTGATGATTGGTTTAAGAAAGTAATCACTTATGATTTAGGAATTGAAGACGGTTTTTATAAAGCCTTAGACAATGGAACTTACGAAGTTACAGTTAAGATTAAAGCTAAGCGTTTTGAAACTTTAATAAGTGGAGAAACTAGGCAGATAACTATAAACGAACCAATCAAAATAGGTGTTTTTACTACACATCCATCATCTGTTAAAGAGGAAAGCTCAATACTTTATTATCAATCAAATACCATCAATAAAGAAGAAACAGAAATTAAATTAATTGTAAATGAATTACCTAAATACATTTCTGTAGACCCTTTTGGAACACGATCTGATGAAAACTTTACAGATAATCTACTAAGGTTTTAGTAGTCGTTTATAGTTAAATAAATGGTAAAAAAGTTCAAATGTACCAAGTTGGAGTTCCAAGTTTTTACATTTGAGCTTTTTAATAATTAATCTAGACATATAAAATGAAGCTATTCATTATCGCCTTAATATACTGTTTTCTCAGCGCAAATACTTTTGCCCAGCAAGGCTCTTCTGAGATATCTATTGGGACTAATCATACAATTCATTCCAAAATATTAAATCAAGATAGAGAGTTACAGGTTTACTTACCTGACAATTATAAAGATTCAGGAAAATTATATCCAGTGCTATATATTTTAGATGGACAATGGTATTTTTTAAATGGTATAGCTATACAAAAATCTACACGATCATCTCATTATTTTCCAGATATGATAGTGGTAGGTATTAAAACAACAAATCCGCTTAGACGTTCGTTATATGGTAGGAATAGCGAAAACTTTTTACTGTTTTTAGAAAAAGAAGTCATTAAATATGTAGATGATAATTTTAAAACTACCAATACTCGAATTCTATTTGGTTGGGAAAATGCTGCTAACTTTGCAAGTTCAGTAATATTGCACGAAAAACAAATATTTGATGCTGTTATAGTATCTAACGGAGCTTTTGCCTCAAATGAAGAAATTGATGCCTTTGATGCATTAGAAAATTCGACTATAAAATATCTATACATTGCGGGATCTACAAAAGATATTTATTCTATTGGCTATAGTGAAGCCTTTTCAAATGCTTTACAAGAAAAGAATCCAAAGAATCTAATGTATAAAAGTGAGTTGTTCAACGATGAAACTCATGGGTCTTTGTCTTATTTAGCAATGCATTTTGGTCTTAAACATTATTATCATAATTATCTACCATTAAATTTTAGTAGTATTAAAGATTATGAGAATAAAGGTGGAATTGAGTATTTGACTAATTATTTTAAAGAAAGAGGAAATCGCTTTGGGCTTTCAACAGAGATAGACGATAGTGTAAAAAACACGCTAATATGGTTAGCTTGGAGTAGCGATAATTTCAATTCTTTTAAATATTTCATGACGCAGTTTAGTGAAGTATTATCGACTAGGCGTTATGCTTCTGGTTATTGGCAAAATAGAATTGGTCAATTCTATTTAAAACATAAAGATTATGATAGTGCTATTAAGCATTTTAAACATGGCATAGCAACTTTTCCAGATGCTCGCCAACTAAAGGATATGTACAGTGGTTTAGGTGATGCTTATATGGCAAAAGGTGATATAAGGAAAGGAAAACAGATGCATAGAAAAGTGAAGTCTATTCAAAATTAGTAGCGACGCCTAGCAAAGATAAACTATACAATTTTTAAAAGTAAACTTGTAATCAGTTTTTTAGGTATTTGGTTAAATTAAATAATTTTAATAGCAAATTTTAAGTAACATAATAACTTAAACATCGTCTTACTCTTATATTTTAAGCAGGAAAATGAAAGCAGCAATTAGAAAAAAATACGGTTCGCCAGACGTTATAGAAATTATTACTAAAGATAAACCAATACCAACGTCTAACGAGATTTTAGTAAAGATTAAAGCATCAGCAGTAACTAGAGCAGATGCAATGATGCGAGAAGGAGTTCCTAAATTTGGACGTCTCTTTTTAGGGCTTACTAAACCTAAAAACCCATCATTAGGTACTGGTTTTTCTGGCATTATTGAAGCTTTAGGTGATAATATTAAAACTCTAAAAATTAACGATGCTGTTTTTGGTGAAGTTCTGTTTGGCAATAGTGCAAATGCAGAATATGTTTGTGTTAATGAAGATAGTGTTATTGCTATTAAGCCTTCAAATATTTCACATCAAGAAGCTGCTCCAATTTGTGATGGAGCATTAACGTCTTATAGTTTTTTAAAAGATATAGGTAAAGTAACTAGTGGGCAACATATCTTAATAAATGGCGCTTCAGGAAGTTTAGGGACAGCTGCAATTCAGCTAGCAAAAATATTAGGAGCAAAGGTAACCGCAGTTTGTAGTGCTACAAACTTTGATTTAGTTAAATCACTAGGAGCTGGTAATGTTATCGATTATAAGACAGAAGATTTTACAAAAAACCATAACACTTATGATGTAATTTATGATGCTGTTGGTAAATCTTCAGTATCTAAAAGTAAAAAGGCATTAACAAAAAATGGAATCTATATGTCTCCAGTATTAAGCTTTTCACTTTTACTAAATACTATCATGTCTAAAAGAGCAAAATTCTCTGCAACTGGAATGCGCAAACCAAAAGAGTTAAAACCTCTTTTATATGAATTGTCAGAATTTATAAAGCTTGGCAAACTAAAAACCGTTATCGATAAAGAATATGCTTTAGAACATATAATTGAGGCTCATCGTCATGTAGATACTGGTAGAAAAAAAGGAAATGTAGTAATTACATTAGATTAAGATATTTACTATTTATTTAATTACCTGCATAGGTATATCCATTCAATATTTTTTATAGCAACTATCTATAAGTTATAAGCTTAGAAGAATCCTGAGTTATAATGTGTGAATTATTTCGTACATTTATAACATAGCATAGTCAATTCTCTATGTAATATCCCAATTTTACTTCACTATAATCTTTAGTTAGTGTGTTATTAAACTAATATTATGTATTGGGCGTATTAATGTAGCTATTAATTAATTATAATTCACATGGAAACAAAAGAACAAATCAGTAATTCTAACATAAATGTTGGAGCAGAAAACAAAGCCATCACTATTATTGTAAAAGCCAATGCATTATTTAATGCGAAGTATAAACCCATTAATTTAGAAAATGTTATAGATGAATACGTATCATTAGTGGATGCTGATGGTTTAACAAGCCCTTTTGGAGCAAATAACAAAGACTATTTAACCTATGTCTATATGAAATATGGTATAACATGGAGTATAGTATTAAATACTGAAAAAGGTGAAGATAAAGGTTATAATGTGCATCTAGTTGATGTTGTGCATGACCCAAAATCTGGTAATCCAAACTTTTTCACAAAAGAAGTTTTAAAGGCGAATGATAAAAATGAGATTTATGGAGAAATAACTGTTAATCCAGATTTAAAAGATAAAGAGGATAGTTATACAATTCATTTCTATATCTCGAAAGGAGATGAAAAATCGGCGATACTTCCAATAGATCCAAAACTACAAATTAGAGGAAAATTATAATTATAACATTATTATTATGAGTCAAGATATAAGTATTATGCTAACTGTAGATGTTAAGGGTTTACATAATGATCCAGAAAACCCACTAAAATATATTAACCTTTCAGACAACCAACCATCTGATGGTTATGACAACCCAAATAATAAGAGTACATTCGATACTATAGCAGATTCAAATACATTAGTGAGTTGGTCTGCTCAAGATGAAGGTACAGGTAATTTAGTTATTATTACTGGTTTAAAATTTGAAGGAGCTCCTGAAGGCTTTTTTGAAAAACCTCCTTATCAATTAGGAGATGATTCATGGGTTGCCATTTTAGGAACAAATACTTTAGAATATAATTTAGCTAGTGAGTATACAATTACCTTTGATGATGGTGTAAGAGGAGATCGAGAAATCCCTATAGATCCAAAATTACAAATAAGAGGAAAAGGTGTTTAAAGCTAAAAAATGGTAAACATTTCTTTAGCATAATGGAGCATTTAAAGAATATTTATATGAAAAAATATACAATTTTAGTACTATATATTTTCGCATATATATATAATGCATCCTTTATTTATAGTCAGGATTTTACCAAATATGACCAAGCAAGTGTTGATAGTTTAAAACAAGTTTATCACAAAAATAGTAATGATGAAAATATATGGTTTATATTAAAAACAATTATTCAAGAAGAAACGAATCCTGAACAAAAACTGTATTATGCCAATTTATTAATAGAACATACAGAAAGAAATACTGAATATTTAAACCTTGATATAAATACCATTCTCAACTACAAATCAATTGCATATATACAAAAAGGTAATGCCTTACAACTATTAGGAGAATACCATGAAGCTTTGGATGCTTATTTTAAAAGTATGGAATTAGCTAAAGCTGATAAAGATGAAGATTTTGCTGGCAGTCTTTTAGTGTCTATTGCCGATACTTATTCAATAATTGGAAACTCTGAAACAGCTCAAAAATATTATGATGAAGCGCTTGTGAAATTACGAAAAAGTAAAAACACTCTTGATTTAGCCTCAGCGTTATTAAATGCAGGCGATGAGTACTTAAAAACTAAGCAGTTTAGTAAAGCTCTAGAGAATTTTAATGAGTCAGGTAAGCTTTTCGAGTTATTAAACCATCCAGTAGGGAAAGCTTATAATAAAGGAAATACAGGTATGGTATATGCCAAACAAGGCAAGCATGAATTGGCTAAAGCCAATATTAATGAAGCTATTACAATTCTTGAAGACATAGAAGATTTTTACCCAATATCAGTATATCTACACGCTATGTCTGATATATATGTTGAGCAACAAGATTACATAACTGCTTTAGATTATGGTTATCGCAGCTTAGATTTAGCAAAAACCTATAACTTGAAAGATCAATTAAGTGAAGCCAATTTGCAATTGTCTGAATTATTAGAACTTATTGGTAATTCACAAGAAGCATTAGAGTATTACAAAACTCATATAGTTTATCGAGATAGTCTTCGTAATCTTGAAAACATACAAAAATTAGCTAATCATGAAGTAGAACGCAATGAGCTTAAAGTTGAAAATCTAGAACAAAAACGAAAAACTCAACGTATTCTACTTTGGTCTACTATTGGTGTACTCGTTTTTATTGGCATTTTTGCTTATGGTTTATTTAATAGAAATAAGTTTATTCATAAAACCAATACAATAATTAGTGCAGAAAAGGAACGTTCAGATAATTTATTACTAAATATTTTGCCTGAGGAAACTGCACACGAACTCAAGACAAATGGTAGAGTAGAAGCCAAAAAATTTGAATCAGTAACCGTATTATTTTCAGACTTTAAAGGCTTTACACATTATGCTGAAAATTTACCGCCAGAAGTTTTAGTAGAAACGGTTGATCACTATTTTTCTGAATTTGATTTAATCATGGAAAAGTATAATCTAGAAAAAATTAAAACAGTAGGTGATGCATACATGGCAGCTGGCGGATTACCCTTTGAAACTCAGGATCATGCCAAAAAAATGATATTAGCTGCCAAAGACATGGCTGAGTTTGTAGCTAATGCAAAACATGACGATAAAACTAGCGCAACTTTTGATATTAGAATTGGAATTAATACAGGACCAGTTGTAGCAGGTGTTGTTGGCACCAAAAAGTTTGCTTACGATATTTGGGGAGATACAGTAAATATTGCATCACGTATGGAAAGTAATTCTGAACCAGGACGTATAAATATTTCTGATGAAACATACAAACACATTAAATCAGATTTTGATTGCGAATACAGAGGAACTTTTGAAGTGAAAAATAGAGGGCAAATGAAAATGTATTTTGTTAATGTTTAACAATAAGGCATTTAATTATTACCATTATTCTTATATTTTCTCCAACTTGTTCCTTTTGTACATGCACAATTACTAATACCTTGCAAAAAGTCTAAACCTATAGTAACGACATGCGTACCAGAATTAAACCCAGAAAGGTCGTTTATGGTTACTTGATACGAGTACGCAAAATAAAGCCTGTTTTTCATGATGCCAGCCATTGGCCCAACATTTAAAGGCTTTAGTAATTGATCATTTAAAAAACGGTATGAACCACCAACCCAATAATAGTCACCACTTCTATTAAATTTTCTGTATTTAAAGTTAATATCTGTACTCGAGCGTTTATCACTATTAAACATTTGGTAAAAAACAGATGGCTCAAATTCAACATTTTTATTACGCTTACTTCTAATTACATAACCAGTATACACTTGGTAGTTTAAAAGTTTACTTGGTTCAAAGCCTACAAAGTCATCAACATCTTTACTTAAAAAATTGTTCGCATTAAAACTTAAATAGAATCTATTAAATCGGTAAAGTAAACCAACATCAAAATTATTGTTTGAAACAGATCTATCATCTGTGATACTTGGATCTACAATTGGAATTTCTTCTGTTGGCTGAAAATTTTCTATATCAATTCTAAAACTATTAATGTTGTATGAAAGACCAAAAGATAAATATTGTTTTGATGTATAATCTAAAATAATATGATGTGCAAAAGAAAGCTTCATTCCTTTTTGACGCGTATTTCCGTTTCTATCGTTATAAAGTGAAATACCAACACCAGATTGATTTGCTATTCTAAAATCTGCATATAACGATTGATTGTCTGGAGCATTTTTTATACCAACCCATTGTGTGAGTCCGTTAGCTCTAACTTTTAAATTATCACCAATTCCTGCATAAGTAGGAGAGATTACAAAATCGTTATCGGCTAGGTACTGTGTCCAAACTGGTAAGTTTAATTCTTGTCCGTAGCTACACGAAAAGATTAAAAAAAGGATGTATATATATAGGTTTTTCATTGTAATAATTTTTAAATTCTGAATGACATTATTACCTGTAAAGTGTAAAATGCCCGACATATTCCTTATTCAGTAACTCACTGTTTGGTCTAACAACATACCAATAATCACCAGTAGGAAGCTCTGTCCCATTATATCTACCGTCCCAATATTCACCAACACGATACGTTGCAACTTTACGACCATATCTATCAAAAATGTCAAAGGTTAGGTTAGGATAATCCTCTATACAACCAGGTGCCCAAGTGTCAGTTACACCATCACCATTAGGGCTAAAGTAATTAGGAATGCAAGGTCCGTCAATAGTAATCTCGATGCTAGCCATAGCTTCACAACCACTGCTATCTGTAACTACAACGGTATGAGTTCCTTCTTGAGTTACAATAAAAACATTTGTGCTACCATAATTTTCACCATTAAGTGTAAATTGATAATCACCAGTTCCGCCAGTAACGGTTACTATAATTTCGCCAGGTTCATCTCCTTCATTTAATAGTAACGATAAAGGTTGATAGTCTTCAATATCAAATAGATTTGTAGTTTGAATACATCCATCAGAATGTCTTACATCTATATAGTGACCAGTTCCAGGAGCTACATTGTTGAATATATTACTCACTTGATAAGTACCACCATTTAGTGAATAATCTAATTGAGATAAATCTGTAATACTCTCATCTACAGCAACCGTGACTCTATTGTTTAAAGTATTATTATCACAAACATATTCTATATCTATTATAGGATTTATACGTATTGATTCTGGAAATGTAATATTCCATTGTGATTCACAACCTTGCGCATCACGAACATACACCATATGATCTCCGCCAGCTAATCCAGTAAAATTAAATATTGTTTGTGTAGAAGTTCCTGTAGAATATGGACCATCATAATTATCTAAACTCACACTATAAGGCAATACGCCACCAGAAATATCAATACTAAACTCACCATTTGTATCACCATCACAAGTTTCTTCAAATAATGAATTTGGTACAATGCTTAGAATTACTGGAACTGGATCTGTAATGGTAAAATTGAAAGTTAAGTAACACCCTAAAACATCTTGTACTATAACATCATAATTTCCTGGTGCTAAATTCTCAAATACATTAGTTTCAAAAAACTGATTTAATTGAGGAGAAATAGCATACTTAATAATTCCTGTTCCACCAGATGCATTAATTTCTAAAACACCATCATTGTTTCCACTACAAGTCACATTTGTAACTATAAAGTTAGCATCTAATGCAACTGTTGGCTCAGTAATTGGAATTGCAGCAGAGGTTGTTATACAATCACCACTAATTACATTTACAACATAAGTTCCAGCTACTAGTTCTGTAAAAACTCCTGGGCTATTTTGAGTTGCAGTAATTGGATTACCTAATGTATCCTGCAAAGTATAAACATAATTACCTAAACCACCTTGAGCAGTAGCTACAATGCTACCTGTGTTATCACCAGCACAGTTAATTGTTGGATTAGTAGATAATAAACTAATATCTAAGCTTGGAAGCGGATCTATTGTTATTTCATTAGATATGTTGGCTATACAACCATTGATATCTCTTACATAATATTGATACGTTCCATCAGATACCGAAAATGTTGTTGAAGACGTAAATGTTCCTAATATTGTTGCAAACGAGCTATCATTACTATAGGTGTAAGTTCCAGAACCTCCAGTTGCGCTTAATGTAAGTGTAGATTCAGTTAAACAAGTTTGTGTCGTTGCAGCAACTAAATTAGCTTGTATTGGAGTAGGTTCATTAATAACGATATCTAACGACGTTGCAAAACATTCATTACCATCGGTTATTGATATAGAATACGTTCCGGCTCCTAAATTGTTAAATACATTTGAAGTTTGAGGACCAGATGTACTTGGTGTTGGTAAAATAGTATTTAAGGTATAGATGTATTCTGTTCCTACACCACCAGTAACATTACTAATAGTTATTGAAGCATTTTGATCTCCAAAACAGGGTAGTAGTATAGTACTTGGAGTAAATGTTGCGTCTATTGGTGTTGGCTCAATCAATGGTATATTTTCTGAAGCGATACAACCTTCAGCATCCATTACATTTACTGTATAATTTCCTGCAGACAATCCTGTAAAAACACCATTTGGTGAAAAAGGTACAGTAGCATCACCTGTTAATTCATATTGATAATTACCCCAACCACCATTTGCTATAGCTGTAATTGTTCCTTGAGTGTTATCACAAGTTACATTAGATGTTTCATTAGCAACTAGCGCCAATGCTTCATTTGGAGACGAAACAATCACTGTTGAAGTTACTGAACAAAATGGGGCTTGAGTTTCTGTTACTACTACAGAAAATGTACCAGCAGTCATACCAGAAATAGTTAAAGGATTGATAGATGTATTTGCATTTACAACACCAAACACTGATGCAGAAGAACTATCAAAAACTTCATAAGTATATGTACCAGAATAACCATTTACATTAATTTCTAAAGTACCTGTATTATCCCCAAAACATGTAACTTGAGTTAAACTTGTAGTTAATGTTGGAGGTGTTGCTTCAGGTAATGAAATTGTAACATCTTCTGTACAAAAAGTCACAGTATCTGTTATTGTTATGGTATATATTCCAGTTGGCACACCTGAAAAGGTATTACCACTAAAACTCACAGATACTGGACTAGGATTTATACTATATGTGTAAGTACCTGTTCCTCCTGAACCTGTTACTATAATCTCACCATCATCATTGTTACATGTTGGTAAACCTGAAATATTTGGCACTATTTCTAATAGTGTTGGAATGTCAACAGAAACTAGATTCCCACATCCATTGGCATCCTGTATTTCTATAGTATGGCTTCCAGAAAATAAATTTGATATTGTAAATGGAGCTGTTTGCGTTTGAAAAGCACCTCCATCTATACTATAACTATATGGTGGAATGCCAGCTGTATCTAAGTTTACATCAATTTCAAAATTGCCTTCGTCTACCGTACATAAGTTATTAGCTACTGCAGAAATAACAGGAGTTGCATCCATTGGCAATACAACTACTGGGCTAGATATAATACATCCGTATGCATCTAAAACATGAACATAATAATTACCAGAATCCATATTAAACGTACTCGCTGAAGTCCAATTTGCATCTGAAGCTAATGGAGTAGTAGGCGTCGTCGTAATTTGATATTGATATGGAGCAGTACCATTTTGTGCAACAGCACTTATAAGTCCTGAATTAGGATTACAATTAGCGTTTTGATCTACTGAAGTTGTTAAATCTAATAGAATTGCTGATTCTGTTATATTAAAGGGTATTGTTACAACGCCACAGCCTGAGTTTGCACCAGATGTTTCACTAACAGAAACAAAATAGTTACCAAAAGGTAGAGATCCTAAATCTGTTACAGAAATCGAACTGTTTGCAGGAACTGTTCCTGAACCCATAATTCCTGTTGAGATTAAAGTTAATGAATCAAAAACTTCATAATCGACATTTACAGCCGTACCATAACTACTATTGATTGTAAAAGAAACATTTCCGTTAGCGCTACCTGTACAAGTAATATTATTTGAGCTTACTGCATTTAATAACAAGGTTGAATTTGTTGGTATTGGTGTTGTTGCTGGCTCATAATAACTACAATTAGTTGAAGCATCATAAACTATGAATGTATAAGTTACACCAGACATTAATCCCGTAAAGGTTGCCGATTCACTTCCTGGCGCATCTTCTGGAATCCATGACCCTGGTGGATTTGGATATATAGATATTGGGCCTTGGTAGATGCTAAAAAAGAAAGGCCCAGAACTACTTAATGTAGAGCCAATACTAACTACAGCTTCTCCGCCTGTAACACAATCAACAGTTGTATTAATAATAATATCTAAGTCTGTTGGAGGAGATGCTACTAATACATCTTGAGCTAATAAAGAACAACCATTAGCATCAACAACATTAATTTGATACAACCCAAAATCAACAACATCAAAATTAACAGAAGTAGATCCTGTAGCATTTAGTTCAGAATTTGAATACCCATTTGTACCAGTAACAAAGTAGTTATATGGCGCTGTTCCGCCTGTAACTGAATTTACAATTACTGAACCTTGCGAAATACCACCTGCTGCACATGTAATGTCTACAGTAGTATAATCTAATATAATTGGGTCTGGTTCATTTATAACAATAGTATCTGTAGCAGTACAAAAATTAACATCAGTTAAAGTAATAGTATAAGTCCCAGCTGATAATCCAGAAGTTTGTGAACCATAATTGATTCCAGTAGTGTCATTATTTACATTTATAGAAAAAGGTGGCGTTCCACTTGAAATATCAATTGTAATATCTAAAGCTCCATTTGAGTCGCCATTACAAAGTACTTGTTGAGATTGTGTTACTAAACTTAAAACTGGTAAAGACAATGGCTCAATAGTAATAATGCTTGATTCGGCAATACATCCGTTAGCATCAGTAATTTCAAATTGATATGTTCCATCTGAAGCGGTTGCATAAGTAAACGGTGTTCCCGTTGCTCCTAAACCTGAATAAGAACCACCATTTATAGATACTGCATAAGTAAAAGGAGCTACTCCAGTAATTGTTCCTGTAATCATTGCATCTGGTGATACTGTACAATTTAAATTTTGAGTTAAAACAACATTTACAGTTGGCGTTGGTATTGGATTGATTGTATATGATTCACTATAAATACAATCATTTTCATCCCTTACCTGAAATGTATAGGTTCCTGACTCTAGCCCTGAAAACATGTTTGATGTTTGATAAGCTGTAGCATTGGCAACTGGAGCAATTATTTGATATTCTAAAATTCCTGTACCACCAGTAACTCCTGTAATTGTAACAGTAGTCGTATTTGTAGGACAAGTTATTGGTGAGTTATCAAACGTTAAATCTGTTGGAGGATTTAATGGGTCTATTATTATTTCATTGGCAATAAACGTACAATTATTAGCATCCATTATAGTAATGGTATAAGTACCATCGGTTAAACCTGAAAATGAATTACCTAATTGGAAGTTTACACCATCAATACTATAGCTGTAAGGTGCGTTTCCTCCAGTTACTCCGGTAACAGTAATTGTTCCTGTAGAACTACATGTATATAATGCAGATAATTCAGCTGTACCAGAAATTGTATTACTTGCATTAATTGTTACGGTTTGTGCATTAGTAATACATATTGACGAACCTAGTGTGTACTGCACCACCACATCATAATTTCCGTCTGTAAGACCAACAAATACTGGAGAATTAACAAAAGTTGCTCCACCATCTATACTATATTGCAAACTATAACCATTAGTTGCGGTTACATTTACATTTATAGCACCAGTATCGCCTAAACAAGAAATATCTGTTGTAGTTATATTAAATTCTGGCTCAGGAATTGAATTTACAGTTATTGATGTATTAGCACTACAGTTATTAGAATCTATAACTGTAATATCATAAACTCCAGCCGTTGTAACTACAATTTCAGGAACTGTTTGAAAGTCTGTTGATCCATTTACAAAATAAAAGTAAGGTGGTGTTCCACCAATAGGATATACTGTAATTTCACCGTCAGTACAAGTTAAAGGAACTGTAATTGCCGCTGTAACTGTTAATAAAGGCGGTTCTATAATTTGAATAACCTCAGAGTATATACAACCATTCTCTGTTTCAACAGTAGCTGTATATGTACCAGGATTTAAGTTTTCAAATAGGTATGTATTTTCTACTATAGGACCAACACTATTTACTAGTGTTACTCCATTATATAGTGCGTAAGAATATTGTGGATCTACATCATTGGCAGCTAACTGAATACTTCCTAAGTCACCATTACAAAGTGGTTGAGTTATAGTAGTTGAAACGGTAAAATCTCGATCTCTAATTTGTACATCTAAAACAGAAAAAATACATGGATTTGTTGGTACTCCAACTTGCCTAATATAGACTGTATAAATTCCAGCTGTATTTATTGTAAATATATTACTTGTTTGATAGTTTGTATTATCTAGACTAAATTCATATCCAGATGGCACATCTAGAACCGTTATACTTCCTGGAGTATTACAAATAATATCTGTTGCTATAACAGATGGATCAAGTAAATTTTGATAGACGTTAAAATAAAATTGCACAAAACAACCACCTGAATAATTTATTGTTAATCTAAACTGACCAGATGTATTAGCGAGAAAATCTGGACCTGTTGCTACTTGATTCCATGTACAAGAATTATCTTCATTTGCACAATCTGGATCAACAACTGCAGGACAACTTGATTCGTCTAATTGTTCCCATATAATTGATGTTGCTCCAGAAATATTAGTTTGAATGAATCTGGAATCATTAGCACCACATAAAAATATATTTGGCAATAACTTACCATCATTAGGGCAAGTTACTACTTGATCCGCATAAGGAATTACAGGGTTTTCAATATCTCCACCAAAGATTTCTACGACATACTCTTGAACAATAGATTGACAAGGTGCAATAGCATTATTAAAAGAATAATAAGTTCCGGTATTGGTAACTGTAATAGTTTGAGTTGAGCCTATTACTGGAGTTCCGGTAGAACTTGTAGACCAAGAGTAGGAATCATATCCATTTGCTGCTGTTAAATCAACACTATCGCCACATAAAACAATATCTTCAGTAAAGGTACAATCGAGATCTGCTAAAAAATTTGTGGCTTGTGGTGTTAATAAACACCCCGTATTACTATTTAAACTAGGATCATCTGTAATTAAAAACGTTGGATTGTAAAAGCCATTATATGTTGCAAAAGCTTGGTTATTAATAATGTTAGAACATGCATCTGCTAATTCATTACATGTGTCTACAACCTGAGCTTCAATACGTATTTCATAAACGGGATCATCTTCTTCAACTAAATAATTTTCTATATCAAATATAATTTCTCTTGTTGTTGGATTATAACTAGCTACAGTAACGCCGGCTGGTAATACTAAATCATCAGGATAATCGAAAATTATATTTACTGGTAGAACATCTCTAATTTGAAAATTTGTTGCATTATCATTTCCTGTGTTTTGAAAACCAATCACATAATTTAACGCAGAACCTAAACCAACAGTTTGTCCACCTATATCATTTCCTGCATCATCTTCTACAATTTTAGTAAGTACAATATTTGGCTCAATAATTTCAACAGCAAAGGCAAAGAAATATGGGAAATAAGTATCACCACTAGTTTCTAATCTAATTGTACCAGATGTAGCATCATTAGCAATAACAGAATTACCTGGATTAGGAATAGCCATAACACCAGTATCAAATCCTAATGTATTAGTACTATTAGGTACTCTATTATTTACTGGCGTAGCATCTAACTGAGTTACCGAACTATTAAAAAAGTTTCCTACAGGACGATCAACAGTTGAAAGACTAACACCATTTAATCGTAATCGATCTCCTAAAATTGGACTATCGCCTTCTAAAGTTGCAAAAGCAAAATTTGCTCTTACTGGAGCTGGCGCAGGAATGGTTCTAAAACCATCAACAGGGATATCTAATGATGGATTGCCACCAGGTACACTAATTGCACTAAAACCATCAAAACTAGTAATAGATTTTCCTGGTAATGTTGGGTCTTCGTAAACAATAAATAATGACCAACCAGCCGATTGACCAGTACCATTATATGGATTAAACGTTGCCGTTTCTCCCAAAGCAGAAGATACATTTGCAACGGTATAGGTTCCTAAATCTGATCCAGACCCAAAACTTCTTACTATAGAGGTTACATCTGCAAAACATGCATACGAAAAACTATCACCACCATCTACGGTTGTTCCATTTGCATCATAAATAATTGTTCCTTGAATATCATTATAACCACCAATAGGTCCTTTAAATTTTACATTTGTTATTGGCTCATTACCAGGATTAACTGCACCCCAATATAAACCTGCATAAATAATTCTATAACAGTTTGGATTAGGAATTTCTAAATCTGAACTTGATGAACTAAACGTAGTTGCGTCACCATCTATATCAATATACTGCATATCAACGTTATGGTTATATACAGAATTATCATTAAAAGCATTGTTGTCTGGCCCTAAAATATTGTTACCTATTAAAACGATATCTCCTTTTAAATCTTCATCAAACCTAGGTGTAAAAGGCTCGTAATTTTGGGCATAGGAGTGAAGACCAAAAACGATGAGTGCAACAATGATGGTTATTTTTGAAAATGTAGGTCTTTTCATGATCTTTATTTTTGTAACTCTTTTTTCAATTAGGGCAAATTGAAAATAGAGTCAGGTCTTTTAATTTTCTATTTTAACGAGGGACATTTTTTTATTATATGGTCTATCTTCTTTTGAATTTAATGCTCGATTTGCAGCTTCTATACTATCAAACTTGTCATAATAGATATAATACTTACTTGTGTTTACATCATAAAAGAAGTCAACATTTGCTTCTCCAGATGCTATAACTTTTTTAACAAAATCATTTCTATTATCAACATCACTATGCACAGCAATTATTAAGTAATAGCCATTTTCTACATTTTTAACATTCTTTAAAATTTGAATGTTACCACTTTGTTCTTCACCAAAATCAAAATCTTCGGTGCTAAGTGGTTGATTAGAGACTACTGTTGATTGTTTAATAACCTTTAATGTTGCTCTATCTTGTAAATAACGTTCTTCTTCATTATCAAAAGCAGCACGTTTAATTCTACGTCTTCTCTCAAATTCTGTAGCAACTTTAATATCTTCTAATCTAGTTTCTAACCTAGATTTAGTTTGCATCGCTTTAGTTTGTTCTGATTCTAATCGTTTTAAAGCTTTCTGGTAATACAGATAAACTTCATCATTTGTAATTGTATCTGCTTGAAATTTATCTTGATATAGAGATTTTAATGTTTCTATTTTCTCATTTCGAGTATCAATAACATTATCTAATCTTACTTTAATAGCTTCTAAAGCGTTGTTTTCTGCAGTAATACTTTTAAAAGGTTTTGGTTGTACTGTAATACCTTGCTCACTTAAATCATTTTCTTCTTTTAAGTCTTTAAGATCTTTATCTTTTATCTCAACGATGTCATCAAATTGTTTTAATAACTCATTTTGAATTGTTTTTGAATCTTCAGTTTGTTGTGTTATAGCAAGCATCGACTTACCAATCTCATCCGTTGGGTTTGTAATCAATTCCTCTTTAGCTTTTTGTTCTGCTAATAGCTTAGCTTGAGCATCAGCTTCTTCTTTGGCTTTTTGTTCTGCTAATAACTTAGCTTGAGCATCAGCTTCTTCTTTTGCTTTTTGTTCAGCTAATAACTTAGCTTGTGCTTCAGCTTCTTCTTTAGCTTTCTGTTCTACTAATAACTTAGCATCAGCTTCTTCTTTAGCTTTTTGTTCTGCTAATAACTTAGCTTGAGCATCAGCTTCTTCTTTTGCTTTTTGTTCTACTAATAACTTGGCTTGAGCATCAGCTTCTTCTTTTGCTTTTTGTTCAGCTAATAACTTAGCTTGTGCTTCAGCTTCTTCTTTAGCTTTCTGTTCTACTAATAACTTAGCTTGAGCATCAGCTTCTTCTTTGGCTTTCTGTTCTACTAATAACTTAGCTTGAGCATCAGCTTCTTCTTTGGCTTTTTGTTCTGCTAATAGCTTGGCTTGAGCATCAGCTTCTTCTTTGGCTTTTTGTTCTGCTAATAGCTTGGCTTGAGCATCAGCTTCTTCTTTAGCTTTTTCTTCAGCAGCTAATTTTCGATTTGCTTCAGCTTTTTCTTTAGCTATTTTTGATACAATTGGTTTCCTTCTTTTTTCTGAAATTAATAACCCACTAACTTCATCACCACTACTATAATCATATCTTTCTTTATTTTTAAATCTATAAGCTAACGTTACATCATGAGATGGACCAAAATCGGTTAAATCACCTAAAGCTTTCTCAAAATTATATTCTATAGCAATTTGTGATGAAATGTTTAAACCAATACCACCAGATGCTCCATAACGCGAATTGAAACCTACTTGCGCCCAAATGCCTTTTGGAACTGTAAGCATAGCAATTGCAGAAACAATAGTTTCATCTTTTTGAAATTCAGATTTTATAAGTCCAGTAAATTTACTTTCATCAAGAAAACCTCTACTATTCATATATCCTGTATACATTAAATGTGCTTGCACACTTTGTTCTGGATCATCATTAATGATTTCTGAAGTATTTAAATTATAGGTTGCCAAATTATTTATCGATACACCAAAATCTATAAATGCTAAACCATAATTAATTCCAGGACTAATAGTTAATAAGAAGTTTTCTGGAACGTTTTGCAATGATGGGTCATCAAAGTTTGTAACTGCATTAGATGTATTTACGCCACTTTTATAAGCGCCAACATTTAAACCAAAAGTTAGATTACTTTCTCTAGCTAATCTCGCATTATATGCGAAATTTAATACACCTCCAAAAGTAGTTAACACACCATAGTTTTGTTGAAACACTGTTAAACCTGCTCCAATATTTTCACGAAATCTTCCTGAATAACTTGCTAAATAGGTGAGTGGTGCGTCATCAAACTGTACCCATTCTCTTTTATTAAAGAAACTAATATATTTATTCTGCTCTCTAACAAAACTAAATGTAGGATTAATTATTTGTCGGTTAAAAGTTAAAGAATTCCTTACAGGTAAGCTAAGTGAAACCACTCCATCATCTTCTTGAGAATAGAACGTCTGTATAGAACAGATGCATAATATTAAAACCAAAAGATGTGTTTTCATATTATTTCACTATTGTTATTGAACCTTTTTTGGTTTCGTTATCTGCCGTGGTTATCACGTAATAATATACTTGATTAACACTCGTTAAACCTAAGTCACTCTCAGGCCAGTTATTAAGATAATTGTCTGTTTTTAATAGTATCTTACCTCTATTATTCATAATTATAACTTCTGCATTTGTTCCACTAACATATGCAGTTGGAATCACCCAAGTATCATTAATACCATCTCCATTTGGACTTACAACATTTGGTATATTTTCTACATCTGGAAATGGATCTATTGCTTCGTTAATTTGGAATGTAAATTCTCTTGAAGCTATACATCCAGTTGTTTCGCTTACTACAACTCTATAACTACCAAATTGTGTAGCATCATAATTGTCGTCTGTTGCAGTGGTAATAAGTGTATTATTTAAATACCATTCAAATTCTGGGTTATTTGCATTTGTTATTACTATAACTGATAATGAATCTCCAGCTTCAATTGCATTAACATCATCTACATTTATTGAGCCTTCAAATAATTCGCTTACAAGTGCTATAGATCCAAATGCAGAACAACTTCCTAAATCTACTTGTACAGCATAAGTACCAGATTCGTTAGTTTGATACATTTGGTTTGTTGCTTCTGGTATAACCATACCATCTTTAAACCATTGGTAACTATTGCCTCCAAGCGTGCTCAAAGTTGTGAAACCTTGGCCTGGACAGTATGGATTACCTAAACTAGATGCAATACCAGCATTAGCTTCTCCTGAAATTACTTCACTAATAGTTACACGATTTGAGAATGAGTTTGACGTACACGAGCCATAATTTGTTTCAACAAAATAAGTACCTTCTTCACTTACTGACAGTGTTGGACCTTCTTCTATAAAAACAGAAGTTGTTGGACCAGTTTCTTTAAACCAATTAAATGTTAATGATGGGTAATTAAGTGGCGAATCATTTAATCCAGAACCTGGATTATCTATTGTTAAAAGGTAACTTCCACCAGAACAAAAAGCAGCTGTAGATACTAAATTGTTTATAGTAAAAGGGTCATCTTGTATTTTATAATATGCTGCAAATGCAACAGAATTTGCGCTTGTTGCTGCTGGAGCACTGCTTTTTATTCTAATTCTATAGTTTTCTCCAGCTGTAGTTGTAGGCAAAGAGAAATCTAAAGTTGCTGGTGATACAGTTACCGCTCCAGGATTTGATGTAAATACTGGTGTTGGGTTTGAAAAATCACCATCTGCATCTGACATTTCAACTGTAAATTGATTTGATGCATTTAAGGCAGACTCTGGAGAAAAAACAAAAGTTGTACTAAACGTATTAAAAGCATCGCTTGCACAAGCTTGACTAAAGCCTAGATTTGGCGTGCCAATAACTATTTGAGCATTTATATGTTCCTGTGATATAAGTACAAAAAAGCATAATCCAAAAAGGATTTTATTTACAAATTTAGTGTAGTACATTAGGTTTGGGGCGTAATTTTTTATTCTATATGTTATTATTTAATATTAGTTATTATACTTTATTACATTAAAAAAATATTTGGTTAATCGTCGTCAGAAACATCGTTGGTAGCAATAATTCTGTTTATTCTTAATCTAAAATCTGGTTGCTTTGGGTTATTAGAATCAATAAATGTTTCATCATCTGGACCTTTAGAGTATACATTATTAAAAGCACTGCTACCGTACCAATTTTCTAAATCATCATTGTTACTAAAACCATTTCTGAAAATATTTCCATTGCAATTATTAAAATAAGTTCTTGTGAATTTTATTTTTTCTAAGCTTTCACTGTTTATTCTAATCTTATCGTCTAATATTACTGCAGGATTAAAACCAGAAATAACGCTTTTATCAATTGAAAATGAAGTATCTTCTCCTACATATATAGCTTCATTTACTAAACCAACTTTTATATCATACTTTAAATCATTACTAATATTTATAAGTGTTAAGTTTTCTGCGAATACGTCAGTTTGTTTTTTTGAAAAATCTGCTTCTTCTTTCAATTCAAAAGAAGACACATTAATGCATCGAGATATGTCTGCACCAGAACTGTATGGAGATTTGATTGCTAACGAATTTGTTATTTGACATTGAGCTCCATAATTAAATTTGTAATCATTTATATTAGACTTATAAGACACTAGCTTATCTAAGATTACATCTCCGCCTAAAATATTGAAAGAGTTACCTTCGCAATAACTAACCATTATGTTTTCAATAATTGTTTGTTGACCAACACCAGCTAAAGTAAGCCCATTAAAATATCCGTAATCTCTAGTACGCTTTCCAGCATACTCAATTCTTACATATCGTAAGACTCCAGAATAACTTTCTGGGTTGTCTCCTCCATAGCTTATATTTTTAGCAGCTGATGGAATTAAACCATAGTTTAAGGATGATTCGTTACCAAATTTATTTGTAGGAGCATTTCCTAAAATAAAAAGGCCACCCCAATCACCAGGTTTTTTAATACTTCTGCTAGATGTAAATATAATTGGATCTGTATGTAGTCCATCTGCAATTATTTTTGATCCATTACTTATGGTTAATGATCCTTTAGTTTTAAAATCGCCAATAATAACAGTACCTGGCTCAATTGTTAGTGTAGTACTGTCTGTAACAAACACATCGCCAAGTAAAAGATAAACATCTCTCTTGTATAGTTTGGTGTCTTTATTTATGTTGCCACTTAATATTTGAGTTGGCTTGCTGTATTCAACTTTATTGGGTTTAAAGTTTGTCCAAGGATTTAACCAATTATTATAACCAGTTATTCCTTTTTCTTGCTGAGCAAATATATTGCCATACACTAATAAAAAGAAAAGTGCAATCTGAGTAATTTTTTTCATAGTGGTTAAGTTCATTTGTTTAGATTATTTGGGGCTAAAACATATATACCAAACATATGAACAATACTTATGAAACGCAAAAAATATCGATGAAATACACTTTTTTTAATATACAATATTACTTTTCCTACAAATATGTGAATTATTTAGACTTCAATCTTATAAAAGCTTTAAGTAACAACTAGTAAGCCATAAATTGTAAAAAATAAAAAAGCCTCAACACGTAGTTGAAGCTTTTCATTAAATTATTATAATAAAGTTAATTAGTTTTAAAGTCGTTATAAGTATGTAAAGATTTTAATGTTTCTTCATAAAACATAATAGCAGCTATTAAATCTCGAGTATCAGAATATGGCAATATCTTTTTTTGAAACTCAATAGTACTATCAAAATAATCTACAGATGCTTCACGATTTGCTTCTAGAGCTTTAATATTTTCTTTAGTTTCAGGTATGCCTAAAGATCCCATGGTAACTCCAGGTTTTGTAGCAAATGCAATATTTGGTAATATATTTACAATAACTTGAATACGCTCTGTATACAAGGTAAGTAAATCTCCTTTAGACATCTTGTTTAATTGTTCATAACTATGATATTTAGCTATACTTGTTTTACCAGTAATCATACTTATAGGAGCTTTCTTTTTTTGAGCAAAGCTAACGCTCGCTAACATAAAAAATATTGCTATAAATAAGGTAGTATTTTTTTTCATTTTATATGTTTTTAGTTTATCAGGGTCAAACAAAACTATACAATTTATTAAAATATCCAACTTAATTTCTACTTTTTTTTACAGTATGAAATGCAAATTTATTGGTTAAACTGCATTTTTAGTGGATTAAACGCATATTTATTCGACAAAATACTAACTGGCTTTTTGAGTAGATAAGTGCTATTATAAGAAGATAGTTTCACATTCTTTTGCCTACTTATAGAGTTCTATATAAGTGCAGACGTATTAATTTCATCGATATATTTTACCAAAAAAAACAATTCATCGTAAAATTTGTGCATTCATATGATATTTAGTGATTTGTAAATAAAATCATGCAATTTTGAGTAACCCAAAACGCTTAACCGTATGAAAAATTTAATGTACATATTTTGTTTTATCTGTTTTTTGAGTTTCAATTATTCAATTAAAGCTCAAGACAACTCGTTAGATAATTACTTAGAAAGACATCCTTTGTATGATTACAATGAGCATACATTAAATAATACAGATACAATTCCTGATTTTAAATCTAAAAAAAGTAAACTTAAAGTTTCTGGTACTATTTATGAAAGTGATGGTACTACACCAGCTAAAAATGTAATATTATTTATAGAACAAGCAGATGAAAATGGTGATTTTGATTTAAAAAAGCATAATAACAAGCGCTATGTAAAGCATAGAGGTTGGGTAAAGACTAACGCAGATGGGCAATATACTTTTTATACTTTTCTGCCAGGAAATGATAGACGTTATAATCAATTACAACAATTGTTTCCTGTTATTAAAGAACCTTTAAAAGCAGAATACGAAATTGAATCGTTTCTTTTTGATGAAGATCCTATGTTAACAAAACTATGTCGTAAAAAAATCACTAAAAAAGGCGATGCTTCTAGAATACTTAAACTCAAAAAAGAAAATGGATTGTATGTCGCTCAAAAAGATATTGTGTTAAATTATCATACTAAAACTACTAAGTAGCATAGTACTTTCATTTTTTGCAAACAAAAAAGTAGCATTTGTGTATACTGTTTCTATAAAAAATTATTAAAATACTTAGTTATAATTTCAACTGTAACCAATTGCAAAGACAATAAATAATGCTGAACTCTTATTTATCACAAATGGCTTACAATTAACGTAACCATTAAATTTCTCGTATATTTGGGTAAACACCTCTTAATTAACCCATATACATAATGAATTTAAAGTCATTACGAATTGTTCTAATTATTGCAACTCTAATGTCTTCATTCTTTTGTTATTCACAAATACAACTCTCAAGTGAAGAGGCTCTAAATAAGTTTATTGAATTAAATAAAACTATAGAGGCCACATTTCCTCAAAACGAAATGAGAACCTTTAGAAGAGAATCATTTTCAGAATCTCAACTTAAAATGTACTTAACTCAGCATTTTAAACGGTTAGACCTTATTCCACATATAAAAGATAACCACGTATTAAAGTTGGATACCTACTTACATTCGGCAAATTGGTTCAGACTTATTGGTATGCCAAAAGAATCTATAAACTCATATAAAATATTTTTTGAGTATTATGATACTAACGAACAAAACTTAACAAACGCCGAAAAAAAAGCTTATTTAAAAATGAGAACTTTTGGTTATGATATGCTAGCCGATAATTATGCTAAAGTGTCATATTTAGACAGTGCCGCTATTCAGCATAAATTTAATATTAAATTCGCAAAACAACATAATGAAATTTCATATCCTTCTTCAATAAATAATTATGGACTTTTTTTTTATTGGACAAAGAAAGATTTAGAAACCGCTTTAGTACACTTTCATAAAGCCTATGATATTATTGTAAAAAGTAAGTTTTCAAAACATTATCTTTTAGGTAGTATTAGAGATAATATTGCAGATATATATGTTGAACAGCATAAGATAAGTGAAGCCAATATGTTGTATCACAAGAATTTTGAATTTTACAAGCATACTATAAACGTAGATTTAAAATCTTTAGATATTGCACGTTTAACAAGTGCTGCTTCACAATATATATCAACAACGCTAGCGTTAAATCATGTTAATAAAGCAAATAAAATACTTATAGAACTAGATACTATTATTAATGACCCAATACATAAAAACAACTTGCAATCTAGCTCTATATTAGAAGTTTTAAAGGTAAAAGAAGCACTCTATTTTAAGCAAAAAAAATTTAAGCACGCCTATCAAATCGCTAGTGAAGTTAAATTTTTGGAAGACAGTTTAAATTCTTTAACAGCAACCACAGAACAAAAATGGCTAACGGTTGTAAACAGCATTGTACTGGATCAAGTAAAGCAAAACTTTTTAATGGAGACCAATCTAAAAGAAAATAAGATTAAGAGACAAAGGTCTAATCTATGGATAACAACTTTAATTTCATCTACTTTTATTATTCTCTTATTATCAATTATAATGCGCAGACGTCAATATCTAACTATTGCAAAAAACAAGCAGCAATTGGCCGAACAATGGCTTGAATTTACAGCTCTTAAAAATGAAAAACTTAATATTGAAATTGAATCAAAAAAAAGAGACCTATCAGACTTTGCCATAAACTTATCACAAAATCAAGAATGGGCTAAAGCACTAGCAAATAAATTAGAACAGTTAAAAACTACAAATGGTAGAAATCGTAAAAAATTATTAGATGATTTTGAGCAAGAAATACAAAACAAAATAAAGTTTGACCACGATACTGAAAATTTTTATGATCGACTTGAAAAACTAGGTGATTTATTTTATAGTACATTACATACCAATTACCCAAATCTTACAAAAACCGAAATTAGGTTATGCTCTTTAATTCGGTTAAAAATTGATAGTCATGCCATTGCAAATCTTCAAAATATAACATTAGCATCCTTAAATACAAGTCGATATCGGCTAAGAAAAAAACTTAACCTTTCAGAAGGGGACAATTTAGACGAATTTATTCAGTTTTTATAAGCATGCATAATAATCACAATATCAGTAATTTACATTAAATTTTATTCTTTTAGTCTATTAAATATCTATATAATGTCTATTGTTTGTCTATTTAAAAAATGATACAAACATTCCATTTTGCAATACTTTTATTACAGTAGAAAAATTCATATAGTTTTCAACATAAGGTACTAAACTTTTTTGTTAACTATAAAAGTATTAATCGCAAATGTATAATTTTTAAATTCACAATAATCATGAAAACATTAGTATTAGGGTTCTTATTTTTAGGGTTAACCAGCCTTACTTTTTCACAAAACGATATCGCTTATACCAACGTAAGCTCAGAAATCAAGTTTGAAGCATCTAAAAAAGAAACTATCAATGTAAGTTTCATTAAAAGCTTTGAAACTGTAGACCTCTCTAAGCGCATAATATCGTTTCAAAAAGTAGCTGCAAATTATGATATTAAAACAGACCCTGTTTACATGTCTAATAAACCTACAACGTATGCTGTGGTTTTTAAAGAAGCTAATAACAAAATTGAAAATCTTTATAATCATAGTGGAGAGATACTGAGTAGCAATCAAATATTTTCAGATATAAGATTGCCTTATGCCATAAGTTCAAAAATAACTATAGAACATCCAGGATGGTCAATATATAATGTAAAATGCACCATTGCTTACATACAAGATGAAGCAGTAAACATTGCTTATAAAGTTAAACTTAAAAATGGAAACCAGAGTAAAGTTTTAAAAATTAAAGGATAGTTTTTAAATTGATTTAGTTTAAAATAGTTAGCACAAAAACATGCTAACTATTTTTGCTTAGTATAGACTTTCTTTTATAAACAGATTATAATGATTTTTTCCAATGACATCTATATTATACCATTTTACTTTTAAAAAAAAATGAAAATCTAAATTGCTATATTTTCTTTTCTTATCATCTAATCAAATTTGTAAAAAAAATAGACTCCTTAAAAAGAAAGCCTTGTAAGTAAACACTCTTTTCCAAAAGTATAATAGTAGCGAAGTATAGTATCTGATGAATGGGTAAATGTAGCAATTTCACTTTCATTTTTTTTATTTTTATATTTTTGCTTGTATAAAAATTATAACTTTGATAAACCAAAAATCTATAGCGGTATTACCATTTATTAATATGAGCAATCATGTTGATAATGACTATTTTTGCGACGGTGTTACCGAAGAAATAATAAATGCACTAACTAAGATAGAAGGATTAAAAGTTACTGCAAGAACATCTTCTTTTGCCTTTAAAAACAAAGCTATTGATGTTCGCCATATAGGAAATGAATTGGGAGTAGCTACGGTTCTTGAAGGCAGTATAAGAATTTTCAATAAGAGAATTCGTATTACTGCTCAACTAATACGAACAACAGATGGTTTTCATATTTGGTCTCAAAATTTTGATAGAAATTTAGAAGATGTTTTTGAACTTCAAGATGAAATAAGTCTCATCATTGCAGAAAAAATACGTGAAAATTTTGGACATCTAGATATTTCAGAACATATATCTATTATTGGAACAAAAAATATTAATGCCTATAAATTATATTTAAAAGGGCGCTCGTTTCAGCTTAATTGGGATTTAGACGATTATATTACTGCTATAGATTATTATAAGCAAAGTATAGCTGTAGATGATACGTTTTATGACGCTTATTTTGCTTTGAGTAGATCGTATGGTATTTTGTCAAGTTGGGGTTGTATAGATAAGGTAGAAGGCGAGCAGCAAGCGATGTATTATTTAGAAGAAGGTTTAAAAATTAATCCAACTTCTTACTTAGGTTATTTTTCTAAGTCGTCTATTATTTTTTGGAACTATTGGAATTATGCTAATGGAATCTCAAACTTAAAAAATGCACTAAATAAAAATCCAAGTTATGCGATAGCTTACGAAGGGATTTCAGAAATATATATGGCAACTGGAGAGTTAGACAAGGCTATGCTTAATATTAATCTTGCATTAGATATTAGTCCGTTATCTCCAAACCACCATTTTACTAAAGGAAATATTTACTTTTTAAATAAAGACTACAAAAATGCTATTACATATTTAGATGAATGTTTAAAAATAGACCCAAACTTTACGTTAGCAATTGAAACCAAATTAGCTTGTTTTATGCTTTTGAATGATAAATTGAATTTCAAAAATTATATCGCTTCAATGCCACAACTTATAAATCCAAAAATTTGTAATTTTTTGTTTAACTTAATTAATAACAAGCATCGCTATTTTGAAAGTGAATTAAATGATTTAGAAATAGATATTGATACGAGTTTTAAAAGCATATATCCTTGGCATTTTTATTTGTTAATCCACTCCGGAAATACTGAAAAAGCACTTGATGTTTTTGAAGAAAAGATAAAACTAAAAAACGGGCAACTCATAAATTTTAGATTAGACCCATTTTTAGAACCTTTAAGAACACATAAAAAATATCAATTGTTAGAAAAAGAATTATTTTCTAATTATCAAATAGCCAAACTTGAAGATATAAATAGCAGCACTAAGTCAATAGCAAAACCAATACATAACGATAAAATTAGGGATTATATTAAAATTTTAAAAAGCACAATACAAGACAAAAAGCTTTATAAAAATTCAAACTTTTCATTAAAGGATTTAAGTAAAGCCATTAACTTACATCCCAATAAATTGTCGTGGTTGCTAAATGAGCATTTAAACCAAAACTTTAATGAATTTATCAATCAATACCGTTTAGAATATTTTAAAGATGAAGTTCTAAAACCATCAAACTCCCATATTACATTACTAGGCATTGCTTACGAAAGCGGTTTCAACTCTAAAACTGTTTTTAATACCTTCTTCAAAAAAGAAACTGGAATAACACCCAGACAATGGGTAAAATCTCAAAATTAGTTTTACTTCCTTATTAAATAAAGTTCCAAATTTCATTTAAAAAGTTCTAAATCATAATGTCGAACGATGCGTGTGTTGTTAGTCAGCATATTTGCATCATCATTTATTAATAATCAAAAAAAACGACAATTATGACAACACTATCAAAACAAGTAATATTCTTAACACTTTTACTAATAAGCTTACTTACATCGTGCTCAAATGATGATGATGCTAATCTACAAGCAATCAACCACACAACTGTTGAAAATTTACTAAGTAACATTGATTTTCAAGGTTATGCAATTGTAACTAAAAACGGAAATGATTTAGTACGACAAGGTTTTGGTTTAGCAAATAAAAGTACAGAAATGCCTCAAGACTATAACCTTGCCTACCGCATTGGTTCGGTTACTAAAACATTAACGGCAGCGGCTATTGTACAATTAAAACGCGATGGTTTGATTAGTAGTTTTAATCAAACTTTAAATGAATTTGATGCCGATTTTCCAAATGGTAATCAAATTACTATTGCCCATTTACTATCGCATCAATCTGGTATTCCAGAGTATCAATTAGTAGTTGAACAAGCTTTCGAAGAAGGTTTAACTTTAGATGAAGATGATATATATGAAGTTATTACAGAATTGGTTTCGGAAAACGGACTCAGTTTTACACCAGGTTCTAACAAGCAATATTGCAACTCAAACTATCTTATTTCAGCTTTGTTAGTTCAGCAATTATCTGGAATGACTTACCATGAGTACATTCAGCAGAAAATATTTAACCCATTAGGAATGAACAATTCTTATAAAGGTACTGATGAAATTAATGCAAACACTCATGCTCAAGGTTATTTAAACGAGAGCACTAATAGTACTTATCCTATCGCTATTCCGTTTGGTGCAGGAGATTTTAGTAGTACACCAGCCGATATGGAGGTTTGGACAAATGCTATAAAAACGAACTGGTTTACCGAATCTGAAAAAGCTGAAATATTTGCTAATAATGTACCTAGTGGATTTGTTGATTTTGGTTTGGGTTGGTTTACCAGTCAAGAAGGAGAAACAACCATGTATTGGCATGGTGGTGATATTAATGGCTATTGGAGTATGATTGGTTTTATACCAGAATACGAAGCAACAATTGTGCTATTAAGTAATCAGCAAGACAATACAGGCTTGCAACGTAATACCATTATTCAACACTTATTAACGACAGAGTTTAAATAAAAGAGAACCATCAATAAAAATTAAACAGTAAAATCGATAAAAAAATGAAATCAATTATAAAACAATTTGCACTGGTTGCAATAATGTTAGTATCTACAATAATAGCAGCACAAAATAATAAAAATGAAATCTCAAACCAACGTGAAGGCTTTATGTTTGAATTTGGTATTGGTGGCGGTATAATAAGTGTTGAAGATAGTAAAGGCATACAAACCTTTGATAAATCGCAAGGCGCCATTAGTTTTCCTGAAATAAAATTGGGTTATATGCTTAATGAAAACTTAGCCGTTACAGTAGCTATGCCAGGAATGATTTATGAATTTCAAGATAACGACAGGCACTTTGGTGGCTTTATTCCATCAGTGCAATATTGGGTAAAAGATAAATGGTGGATTCATGGCGGAATTGGATTAGCCATTGATGGACCAGCATTATACGATATTAAAGATGCCAACGACGATTGGAATTTTGGATGTGCAGTAATGACAAGTACAGGTTACGAAGTTTGCAAAAAGAAAAATTTCGCACTCAATGTACAATCCAAATTAGTTTTAGGTCGTGCTTTTTTAAAGGGAGACGCACATCGTGACGCTGTTTTGTTTAGCATTGGCTTAGGTTTTAATTGGCTATAATATTTTAAAATGAAAAGCATTAATAACCAAAACGTTTTACTTGCTGGAGCAACAGGTTATTTGGGTAGTTACATCGCAAAAGAGTTAGTAAAAGAGCAAATTGTAACAAAACTTATTGCAAGGTCATCTCAAAAACTAAAAGCATTAGAAAGTAAAACGGTTAAAATTATAAAAGCCGAAGTAACCAAACCCAATACATTAAAAGGTGTTTGTGAAGGCGTTACTACTGTAATCTCTACCATTGGTATTACACGACAAAAAGATGGATTAACCTATATGGATGTCGATTATCAAGCCAATTTAAATTTGTTAAATGAAGCAAAACGAGCTGGCGTAAAAAAGTTTATCTACATTTCTGCAATTAATGGAAATAAATATAGACACCTTAAAATTTTTGAAGCCAAAGAAAAATTTGTAGATGCCTTAAAAAGCTCAGGATTAGACTATACAATTGTTCGTCCCAATGGTTTTTTTTCAGATATGAAAGATTTTTTAGATATGGCAAAACGTGGAAAAATTTATCTTTTTGGTAATGGCGAACAAAAGTTTAATCCAATTCATGGTGAAGATTTGGCTATAGTTTGCATGCAAGCCATTAAATCTGCCAGTAACGAAATTATAGTTGGCGGTCCAGATATTTTAACCTTAAATGAAATAGGAGAGATGGCCTTAGATGCACATCAAAAACCCGTGAAGATTATTCATTTACCAGATTGGATAAGAAGGTTTATAATTTGGGCATTACGTACGTTTACATCATCTAAAACCTATGGGCCAATTGAGTTTTTTTTAACTTTAATGGCAAAAGATAATATAGCACCAAGATTTGGAACACATCGCTTACATAATTTTTTTAAAGATGCAGTGGCAATTAAAAGTTAGCAATATGAAAACGCAATTGTATATTTTGTTCTTTTTATCAAATCTAATATTCGGGCAAACCGATTCGATTAGTAAAATAATTAGCAATAAAATTAATCATCAATCAGAAAACCCTGTGCATAGTATTTTGCTGTACATAGAAAATGAAAACAATAACTTTATATATAATGAAGGTTTTGGACTAACAGATAAAAATAAAGCGAGTGTTACAAAACATAGTGCCTTTAAAATAGCAAGTAGTACAAAGCTTTTTGTTGCAACGCTTATACTTCAACTTCAAGAAGAAGGCAAACTTAATGTAAATGATAAGGTGTCTTCTTATTTAAAGGAAATAGAATATTTAGATTTTGAAAACCTTCATATAATAGATGACATAAAATATGCAAAGGATATCACCATCGAGCAACTGTTATCGCATCGTTCTGGACTTGCAGATATATTTACAGATAGGGAAGAGGCATTTTTTGAGATGTTGATGCAAAACCCCAATAAGCAATATACTCCTAAATCACTTATCGAATTATATTACCAGCTTAACTTAAATCGCGAACCTCATTTTAAACCTAATGAAGGTTGGTATTATTCCGATATAAATTATCTTTTATTAGGATTAATTATCGAGCAAATAGATAAAACTAAACTAGCTCAATCCATAAGAAACCGGATAATAGAACCTTTGAAAATGGAAAATACTTTTTTTGAGTTTTATGAAGAGCCAAAGAAAGAATTTAATCAAATAAGCCAATATTTAGGTCAAATTAATTTTTCAAATTTTAATACATCATTCGATTGGTCTGGTGGCGGATTAGTATCTACAAATTCAGACTTAGCAATTTTTATAAAGGCATTATTTAATTATAAGCTTATCAATCAAGAATCATTAACTAAAATGGTAAATGTAAAGTTTACTAAAGAACACGAAAGTCGTTATGGATTAGGAGTTTATGAATTTATAGTTAATGAAGATGTGTATTATGGGCATTTTGGCTTTTATAACACGTTTGTTGGTTATTGCCCAAAAACAAAAACTGCGATTTCTTATAGTATAAGTCAAGCCACTCCAGATTTTAATTCTTATAAATTCATCAGTCAATTGTTACGTTTTGTAGAATAGTGCAATGTTGAAGATTAAATATGTATATAATGAAAATGTTTAAAAAAAAATAAAAAATAGTAAAATATAAAATTTTTGTATTTAATTTGCTTTACTAAAGCTTTTATCATAGGAGCTTTTAGCTGAACAAATTGAAACATGTTTATAAGTTCGGTCTTTTGAAAATTAGGAAGTCATATTCAAAAGAAGCTTACGGAGTAAGTAACCGAAATTTAAAGCTAACTTCCGTTATAAAAAACATATCTACGCAGTATAAATTGTGTTTTGTCCCCAAAATGCAATTTCAAATTATGATTTGATTTTAGTTATTAATTCTTTTTTAGGAAAGCTACATGCTTTTGTATTTTAATAACTTTTATCACATTTATAATGAACACAAAATATATTGATTTAGTCAATCAAACTTTTGATTTTCCCCAAGAAGAATTTCTTCTTGACAAAGATCACTTACGCTTTCATGATATAGACCTAAATAAATTGGTTGAAACTTATGGTGCACCTTTAAAATTCACATACTTACCTAAAATATCCGATAATATAAATAAATCAAAGGTATGGTTTGAGAACGCCATTAAAAAGCATAGTTATAATGGGAACTATAACTATTGCTATTGTACAAAAAGCTCACATTTTAAGCATGTTTTAAATGAAGCTTTGAAGAATGATATACATATTGAAACCTCTTCGGCTTTTGATATTGATATTGTTGAGACTTTAAAAGAAGAAGGAAAAATAAATAATAATACGTTTGTTATCAGTAATGGATTTAAGCGTGCTCAATACATCACAAATATTGCGAGGCTAATTAATAACGGTCATCAAAATTGTATTCCAATTATTGACAATTATGAAGAGATTGATTTGCTTTCAAATGAAATACATGACAACTATAATATAGGCATTCGTATAGCTTCAGAAGAAGAACCCAAATTTGAATTTTATACGTCGAGATTAGGCATAGGTTATAAAAACATAGTCCCATTCTATAACAAGCAAATTAAAGCCAACCCAAAAGTAAAGCTTAAAATGCTTCACTTCTTCATTAATACTGGTATTAGAGATAATGCATACTATTGGAACGAGCTTTTAAAATGTCTTAAAGTTTATACAAGTTTAAAAAAGATATGTCCTACCCTTGATAGTTTAAATATTGGAGGAGGATTTCCTATTAAAAACTCATTAGCCTTTGATTTTGATTATGAATATATCATAGATGAAATCATTAATCAAATTAAATTGACCTGTGAAGAGGAGGACGTAGATGTACCAAATATTTTCACAGAGTTTGGAAGTTTCACGGTTGGCGAGAGTGGTGGAGCAATCTATGAAGTGCTTTATCAAAAGCAACAAAACGATAGGGAAAAATGGAATATGATAAACTCTTCATTTATAACTACACTTCCAGATACTTGGGCGATTAATAAACGCTTTATTATGTTGCCCATAAATCGTTGGAATGATACTTATGAGCGTGTTTTACTTGGAGGATTAACTTGTGATAGTGATGATTATTATAACAGCGAACAACACATGAACGCTATTTATTTGCCAAAATACCATAAAGATAAACCATTATACATAGGGTTTTTCAACATTGGAGCTTATCAAGAATCTATTGGTGGTTATGGAGGTTTACAGCATTGTTTAATTCCTGCGCCTAAGCATATTTTAATTGATAAAGATACCCACGGAAATATTTCAACACAATTATTTAGAGAACAACAAAAAAGTGAAGAATTGCTTGAAATTTTAGGCTATGATAAAAAGCCTGAAAAACATACAATTCAAAAATTTAATACAAATGCTGAATTACAATTAGCAGATAAATAAAAAATGAAAACTAAAACTTACGCAGGAATACCAGAAGAATTTGCAAAATTAGAACAGGCAAAGATTGTATTAATCCCTGTTCCTTATGATGGAACAAGTACATGGCAAAAGGGAGCAGATAAAGGACCAAAAGCCTTTTTAGAGGCTTCTGAGAATATGGAGCTTTATGATATTGAAACCGATTCGGAAGTTTATAAACAAGGCGTTTACTTAACAGATGCGGTTACTGAAAACACCTCTCCAGAAAGTATGGTGGAAGCAGTACATGAAGTCACAAAAAAATACATTAAGAAAAATAAGTTTGTAACTATTTTTGGGGGAGAACATTCTATATCGATTGGTACTATTAGAGCATTTAATGAGATGTTTCCAAGCTTAACAGTATTACATATTGATGCCCATGCCGATTTACGAAAAAGTTATGATGGTAGTACTTGCAATCATGCTTGTGCCGTTTATGAAGCCAGTCAGAATACCAATTTAATTCAAGTAGGCATTCGTTCTATGGACATAAAAGAGAAATCTATTATGAATTTAGACAAAATTTATTTTGCTCACGATATGGCAATAGATGATTCTTGGATGGATTCTGCTATTGACCAGATGACAGAAAATGTGTTTATAACATTTGATTTAGATGCTTTTGACCCTTCAATTCTACCAAGTACAGGAACACCAGAACCAGGTGGTTTATTATGGTATGAAACCTTAGATTTTTTAAAGCAAGTTTTTACAGAAAAAAATGTTGTCGGTTTTGATATTGTTGAATTATGTCCTAATGAAATTGATAAATCTTCAGATTTTCTTGCAGCAAAACTGTATTACAAAATGTTAAGTTATAAGTTTCAAAATGAAACTGTTGAAGACGATTATGACAATACTTATAATGATAAACCACTAACTAATAACCTATCAAAATTTAAAGAAGAAGATGACTACTAAAGGCGCAATTACCAACTTTATAGAAGAATACTTTCTACATTTTAATGCTGCTACAGTTGTTGATGCTGCAAAAGCCTATGAAACACAATTAAATCAAGGCTCAAAAATGTTAGTGTCTTTGGCAGGAGCAATGAGTACAGCAGAAATAGGAAAGATTTTTGCCGAAATGATACGACAGGATAAAGTCCACATTATTTCATGCACAGGAGCAAATTTAGAAGAGGATATTATGAACTTGGTGGCACATTCTCATTATAAACGAATTCCTAATTATCGTGATTTAACTCCGCAACAAGAATGGGATTTATTAGAACAAGGGCTTAATCGTGTTACAGATACTTGCATTCCTGAAGAAGAAGCATTTAGAAGATTACAACAGCATATTTATAAAATATGGAAAGATGCAAATGATAAGGGAGAACGTTATCTACCACATGAGTATATGTATAAAATGCTATTGTCTGGAGTATTAGAAGAATACTATGAAATAGACTTAAAAGATTCATGGATGTATGCAGCAGCAGAAAAGAATCTACCTATAATTTGCCCTGGATGGGAAGATAGTACTATGGGAAATATTTTTGCAAGCTATGTCTTAAAAGGAGAACTTAAAGCCAATATTATGAAATCTGGAATTGAGTATATGACCTTTCTTGCCGATTGGTATACTGATAATTCTACAAATGGAATAGGATTTTTTCAAATCGGCGGAGGTATAGCTGGTGATTTTCCAATATGTGTTGTACCAATGCTATATCAAGATATGGAGCGAACAGATACACCCTTTTGGAGTTATTTCTGCCAAATAAGTGATTCTACAACCAGCTATGGGTCGTACTCTGGAGCTGTTCCTAACGAAAAAATAACATGGGGAAAATTAGATATTAATACACCAAAATTTATAATAGAGAGTGATGCTACGATTGTTGCTCCATTAATCTTTGCTTATTTGTTAGGCATGTAATAAAAAATAAAATGATACGTAAAATTGTAGATTATCAAAAGTTGAATGAGGCTATTTTAAATCTTCTAGTAGAGAAATTTCCTGACGGATATGCTGATAGAGATATAGTTGCATTCAGAAATGCACAAAATGAATTTATTGAAGCTGTTGAAGTGAAAACAGAGGATACCGTTTATCTTGTGAAAGTTGGAAAGCGATTGGTTCAAGCTATGGAAGATTTTGAGGATGGTGAAGATGATTTTAATAATAATAATGATAGCGATAATGGTAACTTGGATACTATAGTCGAGGAAGATTTAGAATAATTTCATGAAAATTAAAAGCCATAAATATAAACTAAGTAGTTATGAAACCAAGATACGAAACAGCAATTTTTAAATCTCATAAAAACGGGTTTTACACGTTTACTTTAGATAATGGTGTAGATATGGATTTTGAAGAAATACATCCTCAAATATTAATGAAGTTTGATTTAAAACATGATAAAAATTTGATAAACAAAGTATTTCATTTAGCCTATTCAGATGACATTGTTGATGATGAAGATGATTTCATTATTTTTAGAATAGAATATTTAGAACTAATTAACGCAAATTAATATGGACAATTTATTTCACCTTTCATTACCATGCACGGATGTTGAAGACACCAAAAAATTTTATGTAGAAACAGTTGGAGCTATTTTAGGAAGACATTCTAATAACTGGGCAGATATTAATTTATTCGGTCATCAAATTACTTTTACACAAGCAGGTAAGTTTAATTTTAATAATCCTAATTATGTATTCGAGGGAAAAATTCTTCCTTCTTTTCATTTTGGAATTATATTGAGTGTAGATGAATGGGGAGCTATGTATTCTAAACTTAATAAACTTAATTTAGAATTAGTAACACAAGCAACGTTTTTGAAAAACAAATCTGGAGAACATTTGTCGTTTTTTGTTAAAGACCCAAATGGTTATATGTTGGAGTTTAAAAGTTTTAAGAAACCAATAGAGGTTTTTAAGAATAGCTAAACGCCAAGATTTTTAGATTTTTAAAACGTAGCAAAAGTTAAGCTTTTATAATGCGCTGGCAAGCGATGGAAGTTATTCGCTGATTTTTATTGTTTTAATATGGAGTTCATGAATGCTTCGCATTTGTGTGTAAAATAAATTGCAATAGTAATTTGATTTTATCAAAGCAATAAGCGTTGGTAGCGGATATTTTACATAACGGCTAATTATAGATACAAATGTTTTATAAACGCTGCGAAGCAAACCGCTTATTAGATTAATGACCCAAGTTCCAATTATTCTAATGAAAACGAATGCTTCTGGGATATTTTACATAATATCATTATAGCTACATAGTAACACACATCAAATCTATAACTAAATGTTGTTTTAATATTGAATCATCCACTGGATAATCCAATATTAAAAGTGTACTATAATGTTCAGCATTATGTTACTTTGCTTTGGTAAAAGCAATAGTTACGTTTGCTGATTTTTCTTTTAAAAGTTTTCTTCTCCAAAGCTTCTTTTACAAAATTAATGGAACACTTTTTATGCGACGACGTAGGAGGGAAGCATAATGTGTGTGGAATGATTTATTATACCTACAATTTCATATATTAGATACCTAATATAATTATGGGATTTCCACCAAAAATAAAAGTTCAAGCGTTAGTTGCATCAGCACGCCATTGCTGTGTTTGTCATAAAACTGCAAGAAGAAATATAGAGGTTCATCACATTATACCTTATTATATTTCAAATGATAATAGTTTTGAAAATGCAATCCCTTTGTGTTTTGATTGTCACAGTGAAGCAGGACACTACAATAACAAAGAACCTAAAGGAAATAAATACTCGTTAGAAGAATTAAGAAAGCATAGAGATAATTGGTATAAAATTGTAGCTGAAGGAAAAGTTAAATATTTTGATATTGAAGAATATAATAAAAGGTATTTACCTGTTTTCCAAAGTATAGATAAAGTTACTAATAAGAGTTTTTCAGAATTATTTTCTAACAATTTAGTCGCCTTTACTCAAGCAGAGCAAGACGAAATTGAAAGGATATTTCGCAGACTTATACTCAATAATTCGGCATTAATAAAAGGCGAACCTGCTATAGGTAAAACAGTTTATGCACTTAAAATTGCACAAAAATTCAAAGAAAGTAATTATTCTGTACTTTATCATAGCTTTAAATATCATAAGTTTAGTGCAAATGAAATAGTTGAATCGCTCAATAATATGCGTGATGAGAATATACTATTCATCATAGATGATTGTCATTTAGACATTGAAAACGCTTCAAAAATCAAATATTATTTTGTAAACAACAATTCTCCCTCATGCTTTTTGTTTTTATCCAGAAATATTTCAAGCCATTTAGATTTCTCTAACACATTTAATTCAAATTTTTTTGATGAATTCGAGAATTTATCTCTTGATTTAGGGGTTATTAAGATGTCCAAAAAAATTGAAAACATAATTAAGAAGTATAAAAAATATTATATATCCAAAAATTCAAGACAATATTATGTTGGTAATAGTTCCAAGATAATTAGACATGTTGGTGATAATTTAATTGCCTTAAAAGCGTATTTAAAATTATGGGAAAATGAGGAAACTTTAAGTAAAATTGGTAAGGAAAGAATGCTGCAAGAATTCTATCAAAGACAATACCTTAAACTCAATAAAGAAACAATTAATTGTCTAAATATTTATCTGTCTTTATACTCTTTTGAAATTCCATTTGAAACAATCCCTAAATATGAAAATGAGACATTGAAATTAGAAAAAGATGGTATTATTTTCAGGTATAATAATACTCTATACTTTGAACATTCAAAAACAGCTAATTTATATTTAGAATCATATTATAAATATTCTACTGAAAGAGTTGATAAAAAGTTCGACAATTTAGAAACCTTCATTGATTCAAACTTGAAACAATATTTAAAACTTTTTGAAAACGTTGAATATCCTGATAATACGCATCATTTAATAACTCATTTCTTATCTAAAGGGAAAATATATTCTGACTTATTAAATAAAGAAATTGAAAATATTTTGCTTAAATATTATTCTAAATGTGATGTAAATGAAACTCTTGTTTTTATTAATCGTGTTTCCATTTATGCACCAGAATTATTTAATTTTTATTTTAAAAAACTCATTCTTGAAAGTAAGAATTCTAAAAAAATCTTAAATAATGAAATGTTTTCATTTTATTATGCCAGTTATAGAAGAAATCTAAAACCGACTGGAAATGACTATATAAAAGAACTTTTTCATTATAATGAAATTTGCAATTTTTTTAATAATGCTAATTTAACCGGCTTTAGACAAGGAATTGCATTTCTGTTTAATCTTGGTGAGCAAAATTTAGCTCTAAAATTACTACAAGATTCTGATAACAATTCAATTTTATCCAAGATTTACAGGTCCAATATTTCTGAAATTAGTCATTTTTTCAACTCTTTACATAAAATAAATCAAATAAGAGGATTTGAATTAATGAATGAGCTTATTAAATCAGATACATTTTATGAAGAATTAAAAAGTATGAGTACTAATAGTGTAAATTTATTTGAACTATTTGGAGCAATTAATAGATATAGCTTTGATATATTAAAATTATTCTCAAAAAAATATCAAATAAACTATGAAAAAATATCTGAAGGAATTAACTATTTAAATATTAGATTTTTCCTTAACAATTTTCAATTATATGTTGAATTATATCCTATATCTACTTTTAAAATTCTTTTATTAATTGAAGATGAAGCCTATATTAATTTATCAAAAAAGATAGTAAAATATGATAATAAATCATATAAACATATAACCATTCTTTTTATTGGTTCACATTATAAAAACATTGATGAAGCAAGAGAAGTATTATTAGATGATATGATAGAAAATATGGAGAAAGTAAGGAGTTCTTTTGATTTTAATCAATATGCAAAAATTTTATACATAATGTCAAATTATTATGACATGACAGGGTTTGTTAATGAAGTAGATAAACAAAGACAGAGTGTTTTAAAACAAAAAATCGGTAATTTAAAAGATTTGAGCAAAGTAAATGAATCAATTATGCTTTTGGATAAAATACTTCCTGGACAAAAAAAAGTATTCAATAAATGGTTAAATAAGAATAGAAAACATTAATGGTTTCTTTATTTAAAAACGACCTCATAAAACTTTGGTTAAAACAATAGGTGAATGGAGCGACCATATTTTAGGGGTTTAGTTACTATTTTTCATGGTATTTCTATGTTTTAAGGCATTTTCTTTAGTAATCTTGGTTAGTTACAATGTTTCCTAAAATATAGCGTAACGAACCGTTAATTGTTTCCAAAGTTTTATGCAGTCTTGATTTTTTTGTTTCTTTTTTTATCAAGAAAAAAAGATAAGTAAGACCTTAAGAAATCCTACAGTTTCAATTTCTATTTTACATAATATTAGGATTTACAATTAAAAGAATATTCTAATGGAAGCAAGGATAAAGCAAGTGTACAGAAATTTTTAAGCAAGGAATTGAGCAAGGGAAAATTTTGTACTGTTGCGTAATGTTAACTTGAAGTTTCTGAAAACTTTTTACAATGAGAATTTCAATTGCAAACGAATTATAAATACAATGCTAACAGCTTTTGCTTTTTTTGGCGTTGGCAAGCGATGGATAATTGTGTGTAAAATAAATTGTGATAACAATTTGATTTTATAAAACAATCGAGCGCTTGGTAGCGGCTATTTTACATAACGGCTAATTATAGATACAAATGTTTTATAAACGCTGCGAAGCAAACCGCTTATTAGATTAATGACCCAAGTTCCAATTATTCTAATGAAAACGAATGCTTCTGGGATATTTTACATAATATCATTATAGCTACATAGTAACACACATCAAATCTATAACTAAATGTTGTTTTAATATTGAATCATCCACTGGATAATCCAATATTAAAAGTGTACTATAATTTATATTATGTAAAATAGAGTTTTGTGTTATAATACTCTAAGCATCTAAATTTAGCCTTAACCAATAAATTAATCATTTAAGCGATTAATTAAACATTTACAAAAAACTTTATTATTTTTGAAATAATAAACAATTAACCTACTGATTACCAATGAAAAAAATTACATTTCTTTTTGTACTATTAATCACTTTTTCATTCAATACTAATGGGCAACATTCTGTTGCTCGTGAATGGAATGATGTTTTACTAGATGCTATTCGTTCAGATTATGCAAGACCAACAGTTCATGCAAGAAATCTATTTCATACATCTGTACTTATGTATGACGCTTGGGCAATATTTGATACTCAAGCTACAACTGTTTTTTTAGGAAAAAACTTTAATGGATATACTTGCAATTTTTCTGGTATTACTATTCCTGTTAGTGCTCAAGATAAAGATGATGCAAGACATGAAATTATTAGTTATGCTATGTATCGATTGCTTAATTATAGATTTTCAAATTCTCCAGGAGGTTTAAGTGTGCTTCAAAGTTTTGAAGACCAACTAACTAGTTATGGTTATGACAAGAACTTCACTTCTATCGATTATAGCTCAGGATCTTATGCTGCTTTAGGTAATTATTTAGCTAGTGAAATGATTGTTTTTGGTAATCAAGATAAATCAAATGACCAAAACGATTATGCAAATATTTATTATACACCATCAAATACACCACTAATTTTAGAATTGTACCAAGATAATGGTTCTATAGATCCTAATGTATGGCAACCATTGGCTTTTGATACGTTTGTAGACCAAAGTGGAAATGTTTTTCCGTCTGATACTCCAGCTTTTTTAAGCCCAGAATGGGGTGAAGTTTCTCCTTTTTGTTTAAAAAATGAAGATTTACAGGTTTTAAATAATGGCTTTGATTGTTATGTATATAATAATCCAGGACCGCCGGTTTATATTCAAAACTCAAATAATGAAGATGGTATTGACGATCCCTATAAATGGCATTTTGCTTTAGTAATAGCTTGGTCTTCACACTTAGACCCTAACAATGCTAATGATATTATGATAGATATTTCACCTGGTGCAATTGGAAATTTTGATATTAATAATTTTCCAGAAACGTTTGAAGAGTATAAAACTTTTTATGATTTTGCTGCTGGTGGTGATGCAAGTACAGGTCATAATATCAATCCTTCAACTGGTTTAGCTTATACACCTCAAATGGTTAAACGTTCAGATTATGCTAGAGTTCTCGCAGAGTTTTGGGCAGATGGCCCTGATTCTGAAACACCGCCAGGACACTGGTTTACTATTATGAATTATGTTAGTGACCATCCTGATGTTGTAAAAAAAATGGGTGGACAAGGCCCATTATTAGATGATTTACAATGGGATGTGAAATCTTATTTAACTTTAGGTGGTGCCATGCATGATTCTGCAATTAATACTTGGGGAATAAAAGGTTATTACGATTTTATTCGTCCAATTTCTGCCATTCGTTATATGGCAAGTAAAGGGCAAAGTACCGATAATACAACACCTGAAGGAATAGCAAGCTATGATCCACATGGTTTACCTCTTATTCCTGGTTTAATTGAAATTATTGAACCTGGTGACCCATTAGCAGAAAACGCACCAGAAAATATTGGAAAAATAAAAACTTACGCATGGAAAGGACCTGATTTTATTACCGATCCAGATACAGATATTGCTGGTGTAGATTGGATTTTAGGCACACATTGGTGGCCATATCAAAGAGGTACTTTTGTAACGCCTCCTTTTGCAGGTTATGTATCTGGCCATTCTACTTTTTCTAGAGCAGCTTCAGAAGTACTAACGATGCTTACTGGTGACCCTTTTTTTCCTGGTGGAATGGGAACTTTCGATGTTGTACAAAATGATTTTTTAGTTTTTGAAGAAGGTCCAAGCACCAATTTAACTTTACAATGGGCAACTTATCGTGATGCTTCAGATCAAACAAGTTTATCAAGAATTTGGGGCGGAATTCATCCTCCAATTGATGATATTAGAGGACGAATTATTGGCGAGAAAATTGGCATAGAATCTTTTAATTTAGCTTTAGAATATTTTGATGATACACTATCTACAAACCCTTCAGTTTTAGAAAACCAAATTAGCCTCTTCCCTATTCCTTTTAATAATGAACTTCAAATAGCTAATCCTAAAAATGAAGTATTACAATTAAAATTATTTAGTTTAGAAGGCAAACAAGTTTACAATACTTTAATAGATAATAGTGCAACAACACTAAACTTAGCAACACTTCAATCTGGGTTGTATTTTGCAAAAATTTTAAATGCTGCAAATGAGGTTGTTCTCGTTAAAAAAGTTATAAAAAATTAGACCAATCATAATGCGTATGGTATTTTTGCATTTAAATAAAATACCATATGCTTTCTTTATTAAACAGTTTTAGAGTTATTGCCTTTTTAGAAGGTGTATCATACATACTTTTACTCTTTATTGCTTCACCTATAAAATGGTTTCTTGGCGACCCACAATATGTAAAAATGCTGGGCATGCCACATGGTTTACTATTTATAGCTTATATAGTTTTAGCTGTTATTATAGGTTCAAGATTACAATGGAAAGGTAAAACATTGCGCAATGTGCTTTTAGCTTCTATTATTCCTTTTGGTACTTTTTATGTCGACAAAAAATATTTGAAGTAACTTGCGTCTATGAATAAGATTCATCACTTACTATACGATTATTTAATTTCAGTCGGCATAACAGATAGTTCAGCAAAATATATGAATATGATTGCTCTATTATTAGCGCTGTTAATAATAGTATTTGTAATAGATTTCTTAATTAGAAAACTTTTAGTAAACGCTTTTAATGGTTTTGCATACCGTTCAAAATCAAACTTTGATAACATCTTAGTTAAAAATAAAGTCCCTAGAAATATAGCACACATAATTCCTTTATTAATAGCTATAGAATTTATTCCGATAGTGTTTTATGATTTTCAGTATATCGAAAATATTATCGAAAAAGGACTTAAGGTTTTTGGAATCATCCTAACCCTTTGGATAGCAAGAAGCGTTCTAAATTCTATTAAAGATTATTTAAAAACATTACCACGGTTTAAAGACAAACCTATAGATAGCTACATACAGGTATTTATGATATTTGCTTGGGTTATTGGGTTGTTTTCTGCCTTTGCAATTATTAGTGGTATTTCGTTTTGGAAGTTTGTAACTACATTAGGAGCTGCATCTGCTGTTATTATTTTAGTGTTTAGAGATACTATTTTAGGGTTTGTTGCAAGTATACAAGTTTCTATAAACGATATGGTTCGTATTGGAGATTGGATAACCTTCGAAAAATATGGCGCAGATGGTGATGTTACCGAAATTAATTTGGCTACTGTAAAAGTTCAAAATTTTGACAAGACAATAACTACTATTCCTACTTATGCTTTAATTTCTGATTCTTTTAAAAATTGGAGAGGTATGACTGCTTCTGGTGGTAGGCGTATTAAACGCTCTATTATTTTAAAAGCTACTAGTGTTCATTATTTATCTGAAGAACATGTTGAGAAGCTAAAAAATATTGAGCTTATTTCTAACTATTTAACTGATAGACAAAAAGACATTAACACGTATAATCAATCAAAAAATATTGATAAAACTTTATTAATTAATGGAAGAAACTTAACCAACCTTGGTGTGTTTAGAAAATACATTCAGTCATATATCGAAATTCATTCTGCAATCAATAAAGAAATGACAATAATGACACGCCAATTGGCACCAACATCTCAGGGTATTCCTTTAGAGATTTATGCTTTTAGTAGTGATAAACGTTGGGAAAACTATGAGTATATCATGTCTGATATATTTGATCATATGCTTGCAGCTGTTCCGTATTTTGACTTAGAACTGTTTGAGTTGTCTTCTGGCAATAGTTTAGCTTAATCTATCTTTTACAAATTCAACTTTTGTTTTACCATGTGGTGATGGTTTACCATTTTTACCAAGATTTACCATAATAATATTATCTACAGTTAGAATCGTTTCTCGTGTCATCTTATTACGTGCTTCACACTTCATGGTTATAGATGATCTTCCAAATTTAACAACCTCCATTCCTATTTCTACAATATCACCTTGTTTAGCTGAACTCATAAAATTAATTTCAGAAATGTATTTGGTTACAATTTTCGAGTTTTCGAGCTGAATAATAGTATATAAAGCAGCTTCTTCATCTATCCATGCTAATAATTGTCCTCCAAACAAAGTTCCGTTAGGATTTAAATCTTCGGGTTTTACCCATTTACGTGTATGAAATCTCATTTATAATAATATTTGTTGTGCATTACTATCGGCTTCATTAGGTACTTTTAAATGGCACCCTAAAGTTTTATTTAATTGTTTTATAAAATAGGCTGAAAGTAATGGTGATTCTTTTTCTATATTTTGGTGAATAAAGAAATCAATTTCTTTAATTCCTTGGTCTTGCCATTCTTTGAGTCTCAAAACCCAATCGTCTAAACGTGTATAATCACTCTCATGATTTGCACCTACATAGCGTACAAAAGCCTTGGGATTTGTTAATCGCATATGCATTAAGTCACGACGTCCGGCGGTATCTACAATTACATTAGAGATGTTATTTTTTTCTAACAAATCAAATAATTGATTTGCTACTGCTTCATCATTATACCAATTTGTATGTCTAAACTCAATAGCTAAATCAACTTCCTTTGGCCAATTTTCAGCAAAAGCCACTACTCTATCAAAATCTTTTGGTGCAAAATTTGAATGCATTTGCAAAAAGATAGTCCCAAGCTTTTCTTTTAAATTTGATGCGTTATACAAATAGTTTTCTACAACAGCTTGCACTTCGTTTAAGCGTTTCCAATGACTAATCTCTTGATTTAGTTTCGGAAAAAATTTAAATCCACTTGGTGTTTTATCATACCAAGTTGCAAATTGTTCAGCAGGAAATATTCTATAAAACGTTGCATTTAACTCTATAGAATTAAATTGAGACGAATAATAGCTGAGCTCATCTTTTGTTCCTCTAGGATAAAATCCTTTTAAGTCTGCCTTATTCCATTTGGCACAACCAACATAAATTTCTGGAACATTATCATCTTTTACAGCATCTAAAACTCGAGCTGTATCAATATGGTCTTTTGGTAAAGTAAAGTCTATGTCTTGCGGATTATCTACACTTCCAAATTTCATGTGCTACATTTTTATCAAAGATACTTTTTTAAGCTTTCATAATTATAGTAATCATATAATAAAGCCAAATAGTTCTATTTGATTTCTGTATTTGTTAATAACCATGTTAACATCAAATTAATAGCTGCCAATATTCAAAATTCATTATTTCTATTTTTATAAAAACTAAAGCCATGACAAACCGATCTACAGACTTAAAACAAATGCGTCCAATTATCTCTTCAGCATTATTATTTGATACTATGAGTGCTGATGAACGTTTTCAGAATATTACTTTAAGACCAATTATTAAATTACAAGATGAACTGTTTATTGAAGTTTTTAAAAACTATATAGTGAAGCATAAAAATGTTTTTTATGATTTGTCATTACCTAAACAACTAGATTATATAGAGAATGCAATTCATAAAGACATGAAATTTAGAAACTCTATTAAAGGAATGATTATTGGTCAATTTACCATTGAAGAATATAAACTTTACATTAAAAATTCTTCGGCATTAAATAAACGTATGATGCATATTGTAAAAGATAGACTTATCAATCACATTCAGCTTTTAAGTATAAAGGTTGCTAGTTAATTAGTGATTCTCCATTTAAGTTAGTTGTTAATACATCACTCATATAATCAAAAAATGGTCGTATAGCTTTAAATGCGGCATCTACATTATTTATAAAACCGTCTGAGGTTACTTCTTTATCTGTATACTTCTTAGTAAATATGTATTGCTTCTTTTTAATCAAGTCTATAGCAGGATGCTCTTTATCAAAATCTCTAGGCGCAGTTTTTAGCTCATCTCCAACAAAATCACCCCAAATACTTTTAAATGCGTTATCATTAATTATTTTTCTAATGTCTTGGTCGTCTCTTTCAAATTCACGTCTAATTCGTAACAAATCATCTTTATTGGGCTCCCAAAAACCAGTTGCTATAAAACTTTCGTTATTTGGCTGAATATGTAAATAATAACCACCTCTCAATTCTGGTTTTTTTCTATGAAACGAACCTCCAAAATGGGTTTTATATGGCAATTTATTCTTAGAAAATCTAACATCTCTATATATTCTAAACAACTTAAATTTATCGATTTCGTCATGAACATTTAAAGCTTCGTACAAACTATTATATGCTTTTTTGGCTCCTGCTTCTATAGATTTAAAATCCCTTTTGTGCTCATTAAACCAATCTCTATTGTTATTTTTTTCTAAAGCTTTAAAAAAAACTAAAACCTCTTTTGAAAATTTTTGTTCTGACATCTTCTTCTATTTAATATTACAAAAAATAAAAATACGAAAAAACTACTGTGAATCCTGTTAAAACTAATTTTAGACTTGAATAGGATATTTGAATAAACAAATAACTTAATACTATAAAAAGGAGTTCACTAATAGTTTATATGGTATTATCTTTGCATTAATAATACCGAGGGTTTGCATTTGGATATAATTTTTACTAATATGCAATTTAAATCCTTTTTAAAATTTAGAGATACATGGGAAGACCACCAACAAAACCAATTAAATTCAGAGATGGATTTTATATTGAAATACGAAATAGAGGTAAAAATTCAGGGATAAAACTGCATAGAGATACTAAAGCACAAATGCTAAGAACGATTAAAGAATATGAACTCACTAAAGATGTTATTATTCTTGGAGAATCAAAAAATGGCAAATGGGTAAATAAAACACCTATAGTACACGTTGTAGAGAGTTAACTTTTACATATAAATAAAAAGATTAAAACTCATTCAGTTTTTAACAATTTAGTTAAATCTGAATGAGTTTTTTATTGACTTTATATTAAATTTCATAAATTGTTAAGATTTTAATAAACATTAACTAACAAAAACTAATAATTTATGACAGATTTATCGACTAACAAACCTCCAATTTGGTTTTGGATTATAAGTGTTATTGCACTTATATGGAATGCTATGGGCGTAATGGCTTATTTAGCTCAAGCTTTTATTACTGATGAAATGATTGCTGCTTTACCAGAAGAACAACAAGCAGAATTTTTATACGAGCATCCAGCTTGGTACACAGCTCTTTTTGCAATAGCAGTATTTGCTGGAGTCTTAGGATGTTTAGCTTTATTGCTAAGAAAAAAATGGGCTTATATTTTACTTGTAATCTCTGCAATTTGTGCAACAATACAGCAAGTGTATTTAATGGTAACTATTGAAGGTGTTGATAAAATAATGCCAATAATGATAATTTTAATTGCCATATTTCTTGTTTGGTTTGCAAAAAATGCCATTTCAAAAACTTGGATTTCATAACAATACAACTAATCAATTATTTAAAAAGGTGTTAGAGTTTTTCTAATGCCTTTTTTATTTCATAATTAATATTAGATTTGTTTAACTAACATTCATTCTCAATTAAATGGTTATCTCAACACTCGATTGGATTATTATTATCTTTTTTTTAATCCTATTTGCAACTATAGGTATCTATGTATCAAAACAAGCAGGAAAAGATTCTAAAGCATTTTTTCTCTCTGGTCGAAATATGCCTTGGTGGTTATTAGGTGTTAGTATGGTTGCAACTACTTTTGCTGCCGACACACCAAATTTTGTTGCTGGAGTTATAAGAGAAGATGGTGTTTTTGGTAATTGGATTTGGTGGAGTTTTCTATTAACAGGTATGCTAACCGTATTCTTTTATGCTAAACTATGGCGAAAAAGTGGTATTACTACTGATTTAGAGTTTTATGAATTACGTTATAGTGGTAAAAGTGCAGCGTTTCTTAGAGGTTTTAGAGCGATTTATTTAGGTGTATTTTTCAATATTGTAATTATGGCTAATGTATGCTTAGCTGCTATAAAAATTGGCCACGTTATGTTTGGGTTTACCACATTTCAAACTTTATTTATTGCATCTATAGTTACAGTTATATATTCAACATTAGGAGGTTTAAAAGGTGTATTACTGACCGATTTTGTGCAATTTATTATTGCAATGGTTGGTAGTATTTGGGCAACAATACATATTGTAAATATGCCAGAAATTGGAGGTCTTAAAAACCTACTATCTACACCAGCTGTAGCAGAAAAAACAGCAATGCTTCCAGATTTTTCTAATCCCGAATTATTAATCCCATTGCTTATAATTCCTTTAGCTGTACAATGGTGGAGTGTTTGGTATCCTGGCGCAGAACCTGGTGGTGGCGGATATATTGCACAACGAATGTTAGCTGCAAAAGATGAAAAGCATGCCACTTGGGCAGTTCTGTTTTTTAATTTTGCACATTATGCATTACGTCCATGGCCATGGATTGTTATTGGATTAGCTTCAATTATTATATTTCCAAACTTAGAAAGTTTGCAAGCTGCATTTCCAAATCTTGAAAGTTCATTTGTTAAAAATGATCTCTCCTATCCTGCTATGCTTACGTTTTTACCAGCTGGTTTATTAGGTATTGTAATAACGTCTTTAATAGCTGCATTTATGAGCACAATCTCAACACATTTAAATTGGGGAAGCTCCTATGTTGTTAATGATTTTTATGCCCGTTTTATTAAACCAGAAGCTTCTGGAAAAGAACAAGTATTAATTGGTCGTATTTCTACTGTAGTCATGATGGTTTTAGCTGCTTTACTTGCAACTGTTTTAGAAGAGGCTCGTGATGCATTTAATTTAATGTTACAAATTGGCGCAGGTACTGGTTTGTTATTTATACTACGCTGGTTTTGGAGTAGAATAAATCCGTATAGCGAAATTGCAGCTATGGTTTTATCATTTGGTATCGCTTTGTTTTTCTTTATTAACGGGAAATTAGATACACCTATGGTTGAAATGGCTGGTCATTGGCAACTAGTATTTGGTGTTGTAGTAACGACTATAGGTTGGATTATTGTAACCTATTTAACAAAACCTACAGATGATGATACGCTTACTTCTTTTAACGCTTTAATTTTTGGAGATGAATCAAAATTTAAAGGTTTCGGAATGAAAATCCTCGGATTCTTTTGTGGTGTAATTGGCGTGTATTGTACCTTATTTGCTATTGGTAATTTTATTTACGGAAAAACATTACTAGCCGTAGGTTTATTAGTAGTAACTATACTTTGCGGATTTGTAATTATTAAATCACTAAAGAACAATTAAATTTATAGTGCTTTAATTAATAAGCTTGCAGTTGAAGGATTAGTTGCTAATGGCACATCATGTACATCGCATAACCGTAGCAACATCAACACATCTGGTTCATGTGGATGTTTTTCTAAAGGGTCTCTAAAGAATATAACCATATTGCATTTACCTTCTGCTACTCTAGCTGCAATTTGTGCATCGCCACCTAATGGTCCAGACAATAGCTTAAGAACTTTAAATCCTGCTAATTCAACTTTTTGCCCAGTTGTTCCGGTAGATACTAAATTGATGTCTTTTTGATGAAGTATATCTTTGTGCTCATTTAAAAACTGAACCATTTCTGGTTTCTTTCCGTTATGAGCAATAATTGCAATTTCCATGATTTATAGATTTTTAGTATGGTAAGTTACTAAACCTTCAATTGGGCGTCTTACAAAATTACCTACTTTAAATCCTAGCTCGTTAGCAACTTCATTAATTTCATTTTGAGAAAAGAACGCAATTGAACCTGCAAAATGCACAGGAGCTGTTTTTATCTCATCAGAAAATTGTAAAATCATATGCTCAGCAAATAACCTAAAGCCATCTTTAATCAAGTCTTTTACATAACTCGAGTCTTTATTTAAAAACATAAACTCAGCAAAGGATGCCAAATATGCATTTGGATTTGGTTGTTTGTATAAATTGTATTTTATGTATTCTGCATCAAGATTAAACTTGTCTGAAAATGAGACCTTTATGGATTCTGGCATTTTATCATAATAATAGTCTCTAATTAATTGCTTACCATAATAATTACCAGAAGCTTCATCCATAATTGTATAACCTAAAGATGTAACACGTTGATGCAACTTACTACCATCATAATAACTACAATTAGAACCAGTACCCATTATGCATACTACTGCTGCTTCATTTTCATGATTAATTGAAGCTCTTACTGCTGCCATAGTATCTTCTTGTACATCAATTTCTGCATTAATAAAAATTGATTTTAATACATCATGTAATAAGTTTTTTGGATTTTCTGTGCCACAACCTGCACCGTAAAAAAATACATGGCTTACACTTAACCTGTGTGCTTTAAGCGCTTCATTTTTTTTAATGATTTTACTTAGCTTCTTTGCTTTTAAAATGGCAGGATTTAAACCTTTAGTTCTTATTTTTTCAAGAAGTTGTTGTCCGTTTTTATCAACTGCGATCCAATCGCATTTTGTAGAACCACTATCAACTATTAAAATCATAAATAAAAGATAAAAAACCACAGTATTTTAAACTATATAAAATACTGCGGAAACTATATTGTTATTAAAGTGAATTAATTTTTTGAGCTAAATCTACTAATTTGTTAGAGTAAGCAAATTCATTATCATACCAAGCAACCAATTTGAAAAACTTAGAGTTTAATTCTATTCCTGCTTCAGCATCAAAAATACATGTACGTGTATCACTTACAAAATCTTGAGACACTACTGCATCTTCAGTATATCCTAATATTCCGTTTAATTCTTCTTTAGAAGCTTTTAAAAATGCTGCTTTAATAGCTTCATATGACGTTTCTTTTTTTGTTCTTACAGTTAAATCTACAACAGATACATCTGCTGTTGGAACTCTAAATGCCATTCCTGTTAATTTTCCGTCTAATTTTGGAATTACTTTACCAACTGCTTTAGCTGCTCCAGTTGTAGTTGGAATAATATTATTAATTGCAGAACGCCCTAAACGATAATTCTTACGTGATGGTCCATCTACAGTTAATTGTGTAGCAGTACTAGCATGTATTGTTGTCATTAAAGCTTCTTCAATACCAAAGTTATCATCAACAATTTTTGCTAAAGGCGCTAAACAATTTGTAGTACATGAAGCATTAGACACAATAGCATGACTATCATTTAGATCACCATCATTTACACCCATAACAAACATTGGAGCATCTTTACTTGGTGCAGAAATCACTACTTTTTTAGCTCCAGCCTGAATATGATAATCTGCAGTGTCTAATGTTGTAAATATTCCTGTACAATCGGCAATAACTTCTGCGCCTACTTCATCCCATTTTAGGTTTTTTGGGTCTCTTTCTGCAGTTACTCGAATTGTTTTTCCGTCAACTACTAATTGGCCATTAACAACTTCTACGGTACCATCAAAATTTCCATGAACCGAATCATATTTTAATAGGTATGCCAAATGCTCTACATCTAACAAATCATTTATCGCTACTACATCTACATCTGTTCTTTTTACTGTTGCTCTAAAAACGATTCTTCCAATTCTTCCAAATCCGTTTATTCCTAATTTTAAATTTGACATTTCTTTATTCTTATTATTATTTAATTCTATTATTTGTTTTTATGTACTATTAAGTTGTCATTATATCTGACACTCTTAAGAGTTCCATATTTATTTCTGATTTCCCTTTTACAGCTTTATCTAAAGGTGTTAATGCAATCTTATCATGTAACAAGCCTACCATAAAATTTGTTTTATTTTCTAATAAACTTTCAACAGCCTTTACTCCCATTCTACTCGCTAAAACACGATCAAAGCACGAAGGCGAACCACCTCTTTGCATATGACCAAGAACAGAAACTCTTACTTCGTATTCTGTCATATGTTCTTCAACATAGTCTTTTAATTCGAAAACATTTTTTCCTATTTTATCACCTTCTGCCACAACTACTATACTTGATGACTTTCCAGATGCTTTACTTCTACGCAACGATTCTAAAAGACGATCAAGACCTAAATCTTCTTCAGGAATTAAAATTTCTTCAGCTCCAGCTCCTACACCAACGTTTAGTGCAATATGTCCAACGTCTCGTCCCATAACTTCAATAAAAAATAATCGGTTATGCGAACTAGCGGTATCTCTTATTTTATCTATAGCTTCAACAACTGTATTTAAAGCTGTATCGTAACCTAAGGTGTGCGATGTACCGAAAATATCATTATCTATTGTTCCTGGTATTCCCATTATTGGAAAATCGTATTCTTGATTAAATACCATTGCTCCAGTAAATGTTCCATCTCCTCCAATAGTTACTAAAGCATCTATATTAGCTTCAGTTAGTTTTTGATATGCTGTTTTACGTCCTTCTTTAGTCATAAATGTTTTTGACCGAGCCGATTTTAAAACTGTACCGCCTTTATTTATAATGCCTTTTACACTTCTTGCATTCATAGGCTTAAAATCGCCTTCAATCATACCTTCATAACCTCTATAAATACCTACGCATTCTATATTATGAAAAGCACATGTTCTAACAACAGATCTAATGGCTGCATTCATTCCTGGAGCGTCACCTCCAGAGGTCATAACTCCTATTTTTTTTATACTTTTTGACATGTATTTATTGTTTGATAAAGTAAAGCTAGTAAACAAAAACTAGAAAGCATATACTATTTGTGATAATTTAACAACAGTAGTAAAACTCTGATGTTTTCGTTAATAAAAAAGCAGAGATTTGATAAATTTCAAACCAATTATTTGTTCTTTTTTTTTGGTTTTGATTTCACATTTATGAAATCTGGGAAGTTCTCATCTTTAGTTTGTTCTTCTTCTTTTTCTGGTTTTTTTTCTTTCTTCTTATTTTTTCCTGAAAAGATGATTTGAAAAAGTTCTTTAAAATTATCAAACTCCACATTATAAGATAAACCTAAGCCTTGTGTATAACCAATTTCTTCACCAAAATTTCTAATGTTATTTTCTCTATTAAAAAATTTAGCAGTCAATGTTCCTTCTTCATTTAATAAAACATCTATTTGTACATCACCAGCAATAACAGTTTCACTTGCGCCTCCAATAGGCACACCAACTTTACCATTAATTAAAACTCTATCACTTATTCTTGTGCTTAAGGTAAGTCCTAATCTATCATCGGTTTGATAATCTGTGGTTACTTCTCCTACACTATAATCAACGCCAAGCTGAATTTTACCATCGTCATTTGTTATTAAACTATTGATAAGCGCGTTTACTTTGTCTGAAACTGTACCATAAGCTTGCTGACCAAATCCTATTGCATTTTGAAAAGAACCAGTTGCAAGTAAGAACGTACCTTGTGTAAAGCGACTTTCTTTAGTTTCTAATCGATAATCTAACTCAGATTTAATACTAGAACTAACGCTTGGAAAGTTAAACGTAAACTCAGATTCTGGCTGTTCTAATTGACCAAAAAGATTAATTTCAACTTCAACAGGAATACTCCTATTTATTGGATTATCTAGTAAAACTGAGGGATTTGCTTCTGTTTTATAAATAGCTTTTAAATCTATTTGTGCTTTTAGCGGATCTCCTTCCCATTCAATTTTACCACCTTCTTCTACTTCAAGTTTTTTCTGAATTAAGCCTCCGTAAGCAAAATTATAAACGCCTTGAGTAATTGAAAAATCGCCCCACATTCTAAACTTATCATTTGTATTTATTTGAAATGATAAATTCCCATTTCCTTTTCCTTGTATAGTGCTGCCTGATTGTCTGTCTATTACAATTTCTATATCTGCATAGGGATTAACAAATAAATTAAATTCTAATTCTAAACCTTTAAGATTTGTGTCTCTAACAATTTCTCCTCTCAGTCGTGCTTCTTTTTCTTCTGGACTTAAAAAGTGTATGTATGAGTTGTCACCATAGGTTTCATAATCATTCAATGGAATTTTAAAGATTGTTCCTTCTTCTGTACTACCATTAAATACAATTTTTAATTCGTCTGTTGGTCCTTTTATTTCTGCTTCACCTTCAACAAAACCAGTTCCGTAATATAGTGCATCTTCTGAGTCGTCTGTATCTAAAACAAGAAGTCTATCTGTATCTAATACCAAACCTAAGATCCAATCTGAAAAATTTTGATGAGATATAAACCCATTTAAATTAGCTTTAGAAAAATATTTTGAATCGGTAATCTCAACATTTTGAAATACAAATTCTTGTTTTTGTAATTTTACTTTTGAATCAAAATCAAAACTATAATCTACATTTAAATAAGGTATGGTTATGCCTGCATTGTCTAAAACTAAATTGCCATCTATTTGCGGTTTACTAAGTTTACCAGAAACATTTGCATAACCTGTAACCAAACCTCTTATATTAGTGATAACACCTTCTCCAAATGGATTTAATGGATCTAATAAAAATTCATCGAAAGTAACATCTACATCTATACTAGAATTTTTACCATTAACATCTATATCTCCTTTTGCAACTAGGGATTTTAGGTTGTCGTTTTCTAATTGTATATCTAGATTATAACTTGTTAGCGATTTATTTCCTGCAATATTTGCTTTTAAATCGCCTAACTCAAAATCATTAGCCTTTAGATCATTAACTACAATATTAGATTTTGGTAAATACACACCTTCTTGTTGTAAGACTTTCAGTTTTCCGTTTATATTACCTGCTAAACTTAAACTATCTATTCTGGGTGTGATTTTTGTTAAATCGACATTGGTGAAATTTAATTCTAAATCTTTAGTGTTTGAATCTACAATATTACCAGCCAAATCTATAGCTTCATCATAATGATTCATAATTATCTTATTGATATTGAATGTTTTAAAATCTCTATCGAAAGTTATCTTATTTAGGTTGTCCTTTTTATCATTAATTACCCAATCGTTTCCTTTAAATTTTACATCAGATTTTCTAAAGCCAACTACTGATTTATTATTTTCATCTATAGTATAATACATGCTTAAATCGAAATCATCAGTATTGCCTTTACCTCCTTTAAATTCAGACTTTATAAATAAAGTATCTCTTAGTGTTACGTTGATTAAATTAAATTTTGAAACATCGTAGTATTTTGTTCCTATTGAATCTACTTCTATATATGTATTAAAAAGTGGGTTACTATTATCAATTTTAATTGAAATAGCATTAGCAAAATTATCTAACAATTTTATTTGAGGTGATTTAAAATCTACTTTAAATTTTTTCTCATCACTTTCGATTCTTCCTTTTATTGTTGTATTTGCTGCTAGTTGTAAATCATGATAAAAAGCTTCTACTATTTTATTATAAATTTTAAAGTTAAAATCTACATATTGATTATCGCCAATTTCATTAGGGATATAGTTTGTGTAAATACTACCTACTGAGTTTTCTACAAGTTTAACGATATCCTTAAACTTAAAATTACCACTCATTCTTCCTTTAATGATATCTGGAGAGTTAATATCTATAATACGTTTATCGTTTTCGAATTTTGATTTTACTGCAAAATCTTCAAAATAATAGCTGTCATTCTGGTTAATATAAGTTGTGTTTTTAAATTTAATTTCACCAAAGGCATCATCAACACTGGAGCCTTTCATAGACATAGCAACATTACCCTTAAATACTGATGTGCTATCTTTAGTAACAAAGTTTAGAACTTTTAAATTTGCGTATTTTACATCTGCAGTAAAATCAAATGCTTTTACATCTTTAGATAAATCTGCAAGGCCGTTAAACTTTAGTTTAAGGTTTTCATCATTAGATTCTAAAACTCCATTAAAAATATTATTACCAAGTTTTCCAGAAATATCTACGTCTTTATAATTGTATCCATTGTAGTCTAATCCAAACACTTGGCCTTTTACATTTGTGCTAAGATTATCTACTGTAAAGCCTTTACCATCTACATCTAAATTAAAAGAGGTCATTTTAACTTTAGGGTCGTTTAGCAACAAACCTAAATCAAACTCATCGAAAACCACATTGCCAATATAATTTGCATTATCAATATCATCAACATGAGTCATTTTCATATTTGATGTTATTAAGCCTAATTCTGTATTAATAGTTATGTCTGCATCTATTGTAGAAGATGTTACAAATGAATTTCCTCGAATGGTAAAATTGCCTAGTTTTGAGAATACTGTAGGGATTGATTCTCCTAGAATATTTGGCAACAAGGCTCTTAAATCATAATAGTTTGAACTAAGGTTTTTAAATTTTCCGTCCATAGAGAAATTATCATCTTCACTATTAAACAGGTTTTTAAAAATAATGTCGCCAACAATTTTTGTTCTAGAACTTGTTTTTAAATCTAGATTTTTGGCATTTAAATTATTTAATGTTCCTGAAAGATCGACACTAAAATTTGCTTTTTGATTAGTTCCAAACTCATTGTAAAATGTATTGAGCTCATCTAATAATACACTCGAATCTTTAAAGCTTGCAACAACTTGTACTTTGTCTTCAAAATTTGCAAAATCTTCACGACTATAATTAAATCTAAGGTTTCCTTTTAAATTTGAGTTTTCAGTTTTAATATCCAAATTATTAAAACTCATATGGTCTAAAGTATAGTCAAAATCTGTAACCATATTTTTTATTGCCAAGCCTCTACTGTCTATAAAAGCTAGTGTGTTTATTCTTGCACTAACGTCAGGACCATTTATTAAAAAATTAGTAGCGTTAATGTTTAGATCTTTAAATTCTAAAATTTTATGAATTTCTTTATTTTCGTCTATAAGTCTAAATGTACCATCATAAATAGACACATCACTAGACGACAACAAAAAACTACTACGCTCTGTTCTTGGGTTATCTTCATCAAATCGCGCAACAAAAACATCTAGGTTGGTATCTTCTTCTCCTTGATACGTTTTAATATTTAGTGTTAAATCTATAATATCAATATCACCAAAAGCTAAATTACCGTTGTATAATGTTTTGGCATTTATTATTGAAGTATTAAGCTCTGCAATATTAATTAAAGTATCATTTTTATAATCTGCTATATAAATCTCTTTAAGCTCAACATCACCATTAAATTGTAAACCAACCTTACCAATGTTAATATTTGTACCGAAATCATCATTAATTTGTTTCGTGAAATATTTTCCAACTTTAGTTTGGACAGCAGGAATAGAAAAGATAAGCACCAAAATGATGAATAATAGCAAAAGAATTGCTAGAATTTTGGATACTATTTTTAAGAATTTTTTGATACGTTTTAAAGTTATAACTTTGAACCCAAAATTAACAATTATTGTGCCTAATTTTTACTAATGAGTTCACAAAATATATATATTCTTGCTATTGAGTCTTCATGCGATGATACTGCGGCTGCTGTAATGCTTAACGGAAAAATATTAAGCAACATTGTAGCTAATCAAAACATCCACTCAGAATATGGTGGTGTTGTTCCAGAATTAGCTTCTAGAGCACATCAACAAAACATAGTTCCAGTTGTGCATCAAGCGCTTAAGAAAGCAAATGTAGATAAGTCACAATTAAACGCCATTGCATTTACTCGTGGTCCTGGTTTAATGGGCTCTCTATTAGTTGGTACTTCTTTTGCAAAATCTTTAGCATATGGGTTGCAAATTCCTTTAATCGATGTTAATCATATGCAAGCGCATATTTTGGCACATTTTATTGAAGAACCTGAATTTACAAAACCTCCTTTTCCTTTTTTAGCGATGACCATTTCTGGAGGTCATACGCAAATAGTTAAAGTAAGTAGTTATTTTAATATGGAAGTTATAGGCGAAACTATTGATGATGCTGTTGGTGAAGCTTTTGATAAAAGCGGAAAAATTCTTGGTCTTGGTTATCCTGCAGGACCAGAAATTGATAGACGCGCAAAGCTTGGCAACCCAAAAGCATATCAATTTACAAAGCCAAGAGTTGATGGTTTAAATTTTAGTTTTTCAGGTTTAAAAACAGCAATTCTATATTTTATTCAACGTGAAGTAAAAGCAAATCCTAATTTTATTGAAGATAATTTGAATGATATTTGTGCATCAATTCAATATACAATTATTGGTATTTTACTTGATAAACTAAAGCTTGCCACAAAACAAACTGGCATCAACCATATTGCCATTGGTGGTGGAGTTTCTGCAAACTCAGGAATACGACAAGCCCTAAAAGATGGTGAACAAAAATTTGGTTGGACTACCTATGTGCCAAAGTTTGAATACACAACAGATAACGCTGCAATGATTGCTATTGTTGGACACCTTAAGTATTTAGAAGGTAATTATGCAGGGCAAAATGTAATGGCTTCTGCTCGCTTAAAAATATAAAATCAGTGAACAGTTTCAGTTGCAGTATTCAATAATGAGTAAATGAAATTATTCTACTCAAACTCTGTTTTATTCAAAATTAGACCTGAAGCTGGAGCAATGTAATCCATAACTTCAGTACTTTCTGGTAGTAATGACATTTTAATATATTCTAGTGTAATTTCTCCTCTACCCAACTTAATTAAAACACCCATCATTAACCGTATTTGATTACGACCAAAACCTTTGCCTTTTACTTTTAACATATAAGAATCTTCTGGAAAAAAATTTGCTGTAAATAAATTGTTCTCTGTTAATTCACAGCTCAATACGTCACGATTATAAAGCCCATTATCTGTAGCTCTAAAACAATAAGGCTTAAAATTATGCTCGCCTTCAAAAAGCTTCGCGCCTTGCTGCATGAGTTCAATATTTAAAGATTCTCTAATTGTTGTTAAAATTGGCGCACAAAATGGGTGACATTTTTGACCATGAGAAAAGAGATACACATATTCTTTAACCTTCGAACTCTGTATAATATTAAAATTCTCATCAACTTCTTCAATCGACAACGCCCTAATATCTTGTGGCAAATTATGATTAAAGAGTGCTAAAAATTCTGTTTCGTTTTCAATTTTTTCATATAAAAACAACTCAAAAGCAGACTCATTTGCAGAAACCATTGCATCTGTTCTACCGGCACCAAGCGTTTTAAAACGTTTGTCTTCTAAAATATATTTAAACGTTCTGTCAATCATTAAATGTAGCGTTTTAACATTTGGCTGTTTTTGCCAACCATGAAAACGATAGCCCAAATATTGAACTTTAACTAAATAATAAAAACGTTTGTTAAACATAAGAACAAGGCATAAAAAAGCCCTGAATATACATCAAGGCTTTTGTTTTAATATTACTTATTGATTACCAAGTATAATTGGCATTCCGCTATCTCCAGATCCAATTACAATCACTTTGCTATTTGGAGATTCTGATAATTTTATTGTAGCTTCTATACCTTTATCTTGCAAAATTTTATCTGTTAAAGATGCACTTAAAATACGGTTTGCATCTGCTTTACCTTTAGCTTCAATAATTACTTTTTCTGCTTCTTTTGCAGCCGTAACAAGTCTAAATTCATATTCTAATGACTCTTGTTCTTGCTTTAATTTACGCTCAATAGCTTCTTTAATTGTTGGAGGTAAAGTTACATCTCTTACTAACACCTCATTTAATTGAACGTATTGTTTATCAAGTATTTTCTTGGTTTCTTCATAAATTTCAACTTGAATGGCATCACGTTTGGTTGAATATAAATCGTCTGGCGTATAACGTCCAATAACACTTCTTGCTGCACTTCGAATTGCAGGCTGAATTACACGTTGTAAATATCCTTCGCCTAAATTTTGATGCAGTTTTCCTAATTCATTATATACAGGTTGATACCATGCAGAAGCATCTATTTGAATTTCTAATCCGTTAGATGATAATACTTTCATTTTTTCGAATAACTCTTGTTGACGTACTTCGTAAACAATTACCTTGTTCCAAGGTGCAATAACGTGAAATCCTTCTCCTAAAGGTGGTTGGTCTGTAACAACTCCATTATTAAAAGTTTTATATAAAACTCCAGCTTCTCCAGAGCCTATAGTTACTGCAGATTTTGCTAATAAAATAATTAAGACTACAATTACAAATACTATAGGTAATGCAATTTTTGGTAATTTTTCCATGCTTTTTTGTTTAAATTAATCCGTTATATTTTCTAATAAACCACTCTAATGCTAGACAAAGTGATATTAATGCGAGTAGATATTTCCAATCAATCAAAGGTACAATATTTTTACTGCTTTTTTGAATAGTTACAAATCTAGAATCTGTTATTAAATCATTTGTTAGAGCGTCAACATTATCAATAAAATATGACCTTGTATTACTGTTAGTAGCTAACTGTTGCAACTTTGTTACATTAGCATTTAAAAATTGTTGCTCTACATTATATTCTAAAATTTTAAGCTTACCAGATTTAGAAATGTTTTCAGATGCATTATTTACTGCAAAACTATATTCTCCAGCATCTAAGCCACTTAAATCAACTTGGTATGCATTATTTTTTAATACAAATGGAAATGTTTTTGTAATATCTGTTGCCTTGTTTTTTAATATGATATTTAGATTTGCATTGACATCAAACTCATAATTTTTATTAAAAAACTGAGCATCAATTTTTACGTTATCATTTCCGTTATAAAAAGATTCATAATCAACATTTAAACGGCTTCTCTTTTTGTTTGTACTTAAATACTGAATAAGTTTGCCGAAAAAATTGTCGAATGCGTTAAATGTTTTTTTATTTAAGAAGCTTTGTGCTCTCCAACGCCAAATACCTTCACCTACTAATAGTGCTTCTTTCTTTCCGTTAGTTTCAAAAGTAGCTAATAATGGTTCTTCAAGCTGAGTGCCATTTATGTTTTTGAATAAAATTGTTTGTATAGAATTATTATAAGTTACTTCACCAAACTCTGATTGTAATGGTGGAAAATCTCCAAAATTTAAATCATCTACTATAAATGTTGCATAATTTTGATTTAAATTTGGTTGATAGTTTTCTGTTTGATTTGTAATTTCCTGATTATAATTACTTTGTAATTGATTTAAAAGTGCCCAGTTTGTTTTTGGCCCAGTAATGACCATTTTGTTTAAGCCCAATTTATTAATTTCTGAAAATAAAGCTCTAAAGTTGTTTGTTGGTTGATATACAATAACCAATTGAAACTCATTTGATTTATTTAAAAAATCAAGCGGCTTTAAAATTGTAGCTTTTCGTTGCTCATTGCTTTCTATTGCCTTTTTTATAGCGCCTAAGTCTGGATGCAAAATATCTGAGACTATTGCCACATTGGTTTTTTGATCAATAACTTCTACAGCAAAATTTTTAACATTATTTACTGTATTTTTTTCATTAGTTAACGGAATCAATTCTACCTTATAACTCCTTACACCTACTCTATTTGCAGGTAACGTGAAGTTAATTATTTCTGATGTTTTAGAACTACTAAAACTTAAGTTTTGAGAGTATACTGTTGTTGTTCCTGATGAAACTTTTAGTTGTGTATTAATATTAGAATTGCCATTATAGGTTGTTATAACTTCTACTGGAAATCTATTTTTTAAATACGCATAACGATTTACATTTAATTGCTGAATTTTAATATCAGTATACTTAACTGTATCTCCAAGTATAATAGGAAAAATAGGTTGTTTATAGCTTTTAGTCATAAACTCATAATCATTCCCATAGGTTTGATTACCATCTGTAATTAGAAGCGTTGGCGATATGGTGTTGCTGTAAACATCAGATAAGCGTTCAAACACTAATGCCATATTTGATTGCTTTTCATTAAACGCTAAAGTATCATTAGTACTTAAATCTTTTCCGAAAGAATAAAACTCTACATTAAAGTTTTTATGTAATGAATCGTTATTCTTAAGTGCTTCAATAAGTTGTTTTGCTTTTTCATCTTGATTAAGATAAGCTATAGATTCAGAATTATCGATAGCTACAACCAAATTTGGTTTTTCGTTATAATAAGTAACCTTATCAAATTTCGGATTAATTAATAATAACAATACCGAAAATATAGTAAGAAATCTTAAAAAGGTAAGCCCTATATATATTGGTGACCTCTTTTTTGATTTATATATATACTGAAAAAGCGCTAATGAAAGCGCTATAATTCCAGCTAATACTATATATAATAAGGTTTCTGTTTGCATTAATTTATGTTAGCATTCCGCCATCTACATTAAGTGTTTGCCCAGTAACATAAGCACTCATGTCACTTGCTAAAAACACACATGCATTAGCGATATCTTCTGGTGATCCACCACGTTTTAAAGGAATTGCATTACGCCATCCTTTTACTGTGTCTTCGTCTAGCTTTGCTGTCATCTCTGTTTCAATAAAACCAGGTGCAATGACATTACTTCTAATATTACGAGATCCTAACTCTAAAGCTACAGATTTAGAAAAACCAATAATACCTGCTTTAGATGCGGCATAATTTGTTTGACCTGCATTACCTTTTACACCAACAACAGAACTCATATTAATTATAGAGCCTTTTCGTTGCTTAAGCATTGTGCGCTGTACTGCTTTAGTCATATTAAAAACAGACTTCAAATTAACTTCGATTACTTTATCAAAGTCATCTTCTCCCATTCTCATCAATAAATTATCTTTTGTAATTCCTGCATTATTTACAAGCACGTCTATGCTTCCAAATTCTTCTAAAACGTCTTCTGCCAATTTTTGAGCATCATCAAAGTTTGCTGCATTACTTTGGTAACCTTTGACTTTAACACCTAAAGCATTTAATTCTTTTTCTAATTGATTTGCTGCCTCTACTGATGAGCTATATGTAAACGCTACATTTGCACCATGTTGCGCAAACACTTCTGCTATTCCTTTACCTATTCCTCGACTAGCTCCTGTTATTATTGCTGTTTTTCCTTGTAATAATTTCATGCCTGTAATTTGTGATTAGTTGTACATCAAATATAGCAATTACAAGTTGCATGAAATAAAAAAACCTCACAAAATCTTGTGAGGTTTTTAACAGTGCGATATGCAATTTTATAGTTTTATATCTTCAGGTTTTTCGTAATTAAATAGATAATCGACGTCCATTTCTTGTACTTTACCTAGCTTGTTTAATGAATTAAAGTCGATATCATTTTTATTACCTATAACCATAACGTTATAGTTTTCTCCTTTAATATTTGTATTAAAGAAATTTCTAAGGTCTTCCATAGTCATATCTTTAATCGTATTATACATCTCTTCTCTATTATCATTATCTATTCCTAATTTTTGAAGACGTTCATAATTCCAAAATATATTAGACTTAGTAATACGTTGCGCAGCTAGTTTTTTAAGCGTTGCTTCTTTAGCTGCATTAAATTGCTCTTCTGCTTCTGGCATATTAGTCATTAACTCCATCATAGCTTCAACAGCTTGAGGCATTTTATTTGCTTGTGTACCAATATATGCCATTACATAATTTGAATCGTCTTTTTTAGATGCGTTAGAATAGCTAGACCATGCAGAATATGCTAATGACTTAGATTCTCTAATCTCTTGAAAAACAATTGATGATAAACCACCACCAAAATAGGTGTTAAATAATGTTGAAGCTGCCATGTTTTCAGCTTTAAAAGGTTCTCCTTTTGCAAGAAATAACATTTCAGATTGTACCATATCAAAATCTACAAAGTACACATTACCACCAGTTTCTTTTTCATTATAAACCATAGGCTCAGAGTAATTTTTCAATTCGCTTGGCACTATATGGTTTGTGTTTAATGCAGTTAAGGCTGCATCTATATCTTTTCCGTAATAAAAAATACGCTGCTTATAGTTTTTTAAATCTTTAACCATATCAACTAATTGTTGAGGGTTAATGGATTTTAATTCATTGACTTGCATAATGTTTCTCAAACGAGAATTTTCACCATATTTACCATAGTTCATTAAACCACCATAAAGAATATTCCCTTTTTGTGTCTTTCCGTTTTGTCTACCTTTTATGATTTGGTCCACGTAACTATCATAGGCTTCTTGATTTGGAATTGCATTAGACCATACATGTTCTAATAGTTCTAAACCTTTAGGCAGATTCTCTTTTAAACCGTTTAAACCAACATAAGATTTTTCGGCACCAGAATTAACGTAGTAATCAATTCCTAGTTTGTAGAATTCTTTTTTAATTTCTTCTGCTGTATACTTATCTGTTCCTAAATACTCCATATAGCCAACAGCTATGCCTAATTTCTTGTCATTATCACTTCCCATATCAAAAATGATATTTAAATCAAATAAATCATTTAACTCATTTTCTATATAAGAAACTTCAATACCGTTATCAAGTTTAGAAGCTTTGATTTCTTTTTTATAATCTACAAATTTAGGTTGTAATGGTTCAGACTGAATTTTATTGAAGTCTTGCATGTATTGAGAGCTTTTATCTCTATTAACATGAACTGGAGTAATACCAGGGTTTGCAACTTTTACAATAGATTTGTCTTCGCCTTGACGTTTGTATGTTACAACATAGTTGTCTTTGTAAAAACGATTAGCAAAATCTACTAATTCTTGTTTTGATATCTTTTTTAAATCATCTAAAAACTTCACTTTGTTAGCCCAATCTTCATGATGTATAAATGCATTATAATACATAGAAGCTAAAGCTGTACTGTTTTCATATTGTTGTGTTTGACTTAATTTTAAATCGTTTACAACAGCATCAATCATCCAATCTTCAAACTCACCTTTTTTAAGTTTTTCAATTTGAGCCAATAACAAATCTTTAACTTCATCTAAACTTTGTCCTTCTTTTGGTGAACCACTAAATGAATGGTAGCCATAATCATTTAAAAATGTTGGAGAACAGCCAGCTCTTTGTACAATTTGTTTTTGATTTAAGTTTAAGTCTATTAAACCTGCATTACCGTTTGCTAAAATCATATCAGCAAGTGTCATAAGTTTTTGATCTTCGGTATTTACGCCTTGAGATCTAAATGCAATAGAAATACTTTCTGCAGTTGGGCCAAAAACTTCGTTTATAACTGGAGACGTAATTGGTTCTTCTTTAGGAAGTGTTGGATGAATTACTTCTTTCTTTTTTAATTTTCCAAAAGTCTCATTTACTTTATTGATGGTTTCATCAAAATCTAAATCACCAACTAATACCATTGCCATATTATTTGGCACATAATATTTATTGAAGTAATTATTAATATCAACAAGAGATGGGTTTTTTAAGTGTTCTGCAATTCCTATTGTAGATTGTTGACCATATGGATGGTTTGGAAACAATCCTCTAAGCATAGCGGCATAACGCTTTCTACCATCATTGTCTTGTCCTCTGTTAAACTCTTCGAAAACAGCTTCTAGCTCTGTATGAAACAAACGTAAGACTAATTCTCCAAAACGCTCTTTTTCTAAAGCTAACCATTTACCAAGTTCATTAGCTGGGATTTTATTTTTATATACTGTTTCTTCAAACCAAGTATGAGCGTTAGTTCCTGTTGCTCCAAGCGAGCTTGTCATTTTATCATACTCATTAGCAACGCTGTATTTTGAAGCTTCTAAAGATACTTCATCAATTTTTTTATAAAGTTCTAATTTTTTTGCTGGATTATTTTCTGCTCTATGCTGTTCATACAAAATTGAGATTTGATCTAGATGTTGTTTTTCTTTTTCCCAATCTAAAGTACCAATTTTACTTGTCCCTTTAAACACCATATGTTCTAGATAGTGTGCTAATCCTGTAGATTCTTTTGGGTCATAATTTGAACCAGCTCTTACGGCTATATACGTTTGAATTTTTGGTTCGTCGTTATTTTTACTTAAATATACTTTAAGGCCGTTATCTAAAGTGTATAATCGTAAACCTGTTGGGTCATTGCCTACAGTTTCATAACTAATGCCATTTGCATCATTATGAGATTCTACTGCATAAGCTAATTCTGTGCTTTTTTCTGTTTTACAATTGTAGAAAAAAGCAACTACAGTAAGTAATAACAGTACTTTTAAGTGTTTCATTTTTAGATTGATTATAGTTAAAAAAAATTCCGTTGACTAAAATACAGCCAACGGAATGATAACGTGATAGTTTTGTATATACTTTAACAAAATTTTAGCCTAAAACTTCAGCTATTTTTTTACCAATTTCTGCTGGTGAATCTACAACATGAATTCCGCAGCTTCTCATTATTTTCTTTTTTGCTTGTGCAGTATCATCACTACCTCCTACAATTGCGCCAGCATGTCCCATTGTACGTCCAGCAGGCGCTGTTTCGCCAGCAATAAAACCAACAACTGGTTTTTTGCTTCCGCTAGCTTTATACCAATTAGCTGCATCTGCTTCTAACTGACCTCCAATCTCACCTATCATAACAACTGCTTCTGTTTCTGGGTCATTGATTAACAATTCTACTGCTTCTTTAGTTGTCGTCCCAATAATTGGATCTCCACCAATACCAATTGCTGTAGTTATACCTAAACCTTGTTTTACAACTTGATCGGCAGCTTCATAAGTTAATGTTCCTGATTTTGAAACAATACCTACTTTTCCTTTTTTAAATACAAAGCCTGGCATGATACCAACTTTTGCTTCATCTGGAGTGATAACACCTGGGCAATTTGGCCCAATTAAGCGACATTCTTTTCCTTTTATATAGTCTGAAGCTTTAATCATATCTGCAACTGGAATCCCTTCAGTAATTGTGATAATCACTTTAATCCCTGCATCTGCAGCTTCCATTATTGCATCAGCAGCAAAAGCAGGTGGTACAAAAATGATTGTAGTATCTGCTCCTACTTGTTTTACAGCATCTTCAACAGTATTAAATACAGGTTTGTCTAAGTGTGTTTGACCTCCTTTACCTGGAGTTACACCTCCAACAACATTTGTTCCGTATTCAATCATTTGCCCAGCATGAAATGTCCCTTCGCTACCTGTAAAACCTTGAACTATAATTTTTGAATCTTTATTTACTAAAACGCTCATTTGTGTTTGTTTTTTTATGTTTTTAAAACGTGACAAAAATAGTTTTTTGCCATCTATTTTTAAAGTCTTTTATACTTTTATTTCTGAATAAGAATTTATACTAGAGACACTTTCGTCTACTTGCTGACTAATCTCGAAACCTTTAAATAATTTACCTTCTTTTACATGCCAAATAGAAATAAAATGTGCCAAAGGTTGTTCCATATCTGGTGTTTCAATAGCTGTTACATAAATAGTATATCTAGCAGTAATTATATTGTCATCTTCTAATAGGTGACTTAGCCTGTATTTAAAAGATAAAAAAGAGTTTTGAACACCTTCTAACATATTTTTTATGCCTTTATAATTAAAAGTAGTAAACCCTTTAGTGCTATTCCATTGTAATTCACATTCAGGATGAAAATGAGAAATAGCGTTAGTATCTTTTACTAAATCTAAATCATAAAATGCTCTGGCAACTTCTTTTGCAGTCATTTATAAATTTTTAAGTTTTTCAAGAATTTCAGGAATCTTTTTGATTGCAGCTATTTCTTTGTACTTACTTCGAAAATCATCAGCCGGTACTCCAAAATAACTTTTATTTCCTTCAAGTGATTTACTAACACCTGCTTTTGCAGAAATTACAGCTTTTTTTCCAATTGTAATTCCGCTAGTAATACCAACTTGCCCCCAAATTATAACTTCATCTTCAACAATAACACAACCAGCTATACCTACTTGAGATGCAATTAAGCATTTTTTTCCTATTACAGTGTCATGCCCAATTTGTATTTGATTATCTAATTTAGAACCTTCTCCAATAATAGTATCTGCTGTGACACCTTTATCAATGGTACACAAAGCTCCTATATCTACATTATCTTCAATTACAACTCTACCTCCTGATAGCAGTTGGTCGTAGCTTTCAGGTCTGTTTTTATAGTAAAATGCACTTGCTCCTAAAACGGCTCCTGCATGAATAGTTACATTATCTCCAATAACTGTATTGTCATATATATTTACATTAGAATGAATAGTACAATTATTACCAATAACAACATTATTGCCAATGAAGCAATTTGGCTGAATTGTAGTATTATCTCCAATCTTAGCTGAGCTTGAGATTGCTGAACTTGAGGGTTGAAATGGTTTAAAATGAAGTGTTAATTTATTAAAATCTCTAAAAGGGTCATCGCTTATTAGTAGTGCCTTTCCTTCTGGACAATCAACTTTTTTGTTTATAAGCACTATTGTTGCAGCAGAATCTAGCGCTTTGTCATAATATTTTGGGTGATCCACAAAGACAATATCCCCAGGTTCTACAACATGAATTTCATTCATACCAAGCACAGGAAAATTGTCATCACCAACGTAATTTACGTTGATTATTTTTGCTATCTCTTTTAATGTATGTGTTTTAGGGAACTTCAATTTAATTTATTCTTTAATACGTTCTTTATAAGTTCCTTTTTCAGTTTCAACTTTAATTTTATCACCTTCGTTAATAAATAAAGGCACATTTACAGTTGCTCCAGTTTCTACAGTTGCTGGTTTTGTTGCGTTTGTAGCAGTATTCCCTTTTACTCCTGGCTCTGTTGCCGTAACTTCTAAAATAACACTTGCTGGCATCTCAACAGAAAGCGGTGCATTATCTTCTGTATTTATAATTACAGTTACAACTTCGCCTTCTTTCATTAATTCTGGTCTATCTAATGCTGTTTCTAATAATTGTATTTGACTATAGTCTTCTGTATTCATAAAATGGAAAAACTCTCCATCATGATATAAGAATTGAAATTTATGTGTTTCTACACGTACATCTTCAATTTTATGTCCAGCAGAAAATGTGTTATCAATAACTTTTCCTGTAGTAACACTTTTGAGTTTTGTTCTTACAAAAGCTGGTCCTTTACCAGGTTTTACGTGTAAAAATTCAATTATTTTAAAAATATCATGATTATATCTAATGCATAATCCGTTTCTAATATCTGATGTGCTTGCCATTTTTTAATTATTAAGTTGTTATTCGTTAAGACGTTAGTTGTCTAAATTTAATTTGATTTAAAATATCCTTTCATTATTCCGCGATGCGAATTTTTGATAAACTGTAGGATTTCATCACGCTCTGGAGTTGCTTCCATTTCTGCTTCAATTAAATCTGATGCTTGGGTGTTATTATAATTTTTTTGATAAAGAATTCTATAAATATCTTGAACTTCTCTAATTTTTTCTGTACTAAAACCTCTTCGTCTTAATCCAACAGAGTTAATCCCTACATACGACAATGGTTCTCTTGCTGCTTTCACAAACGGAGGAACATCTTTACGAACTAAAGAACCTCCAGTAACAAAGGCATGATTGCCTATAGAACAAAACTGATGTACTGCAGTCATGCCTGCTAAAACCACATAATCACCAACTGTTATGTGTCCTGCTAACGTGCTATTATTAGAAAAAATACAATTGTTACCAACAATACAATCGTGAGCTACATGGCAATATGCCATAATAAGACAATTGTTACCAATAACTGTTTTCATCCTGTCTGTTGTACCTCTGTTTATAGTAACACATTCACGTATAGTAACATTGTTGCCAATTACAGTAAGTGTATCTTCATCTCTATATTTTAAATCTTGCGGTACAGCAGAAATCACTGAACCGGGAAAAATATTACAATTTTCTCCTATTCGAGCACCTTCCATAATAGTAACATTACTTCCTATCCAAGTGCCTTGGCCAATAGTTACATTATTATATATGGTTGTAAAAGGTTCTATTACTACATTCTTAGCAATTTTTGCGCCAGGATGTACATAAGCTAAAGGTTGATTCATTTCTTAGTATTTATTTTACTTTTGATATTTGCGCCATTAATTCTGCTTCGGCACAAAGCTTACCATTTGCATACGCATAACCTTGCATATGGCAAATCCCTCTACGTATTGGTGTTATTAGGTCACATTTAAAAATTAAAGTATCTCCAGGTACAACTTTTTTCTTAAACTTTACTTTATCAATCTTCATAAAAAATGTTAGATAGTTTTCTGGGTCTGGTACAGTGCTTAACACAAGAATTCCTCCTGTTTGCGCCATTGCTTCAACAATTAAAACACCTGGCATTACAGGAGCACCAGGAAAATGACCTGCAAAAAATGGCTCATTCATGGTCACGTTTTTCATACCAATCACACCTGAGTCTGTAATTTCAAAAACCTTATCTAACAATAAAAAAGGTTGTCTATGAGGTAACATATCCATGATTTGATTCACATCCATTAATGGTTCTTGATTCAAATCTACATTAGGGACATTGTTTCTTCTTTCGTTTTTAATAATTTTAGACATTTTTTTTGCAAACTGTGTATTTACAAAATGACCAGGTTTATTGGCAATAATTTTACCTCTTATTCTTGTTCTAATTAAAGCTAAATCACCTATAACATCTAGTAGTTTGTGTCTTGCAGCTTCGTTTGGGTGATGCAATGTAAGGTTGTCTAAAATACCATTTGGTTTAATGGCAATAGTATCTTTTTTAAATGCTACTTTAAGTTTTTCCATCGTTTCTGGTGATAATTCTTTATCAACATAAACGATGGCATTATTAAGGTCTCCTCCTTTTATTAAACCATGTTCTAAAAGCATTTCTATTTCATGTAAAAAACTAAAAGTTCTAGAGTCTGCTATACTATTTTTAAAATCACTAATGTGATTTAAGTTTGCATTTTGAGTTCCTAATACTTTAGTACCAAAATCTACCATAGTCGTTACTTGGTATTCTTTAGCAGGCATGACTAATATTTCGCTACCAGATTCTTCATCTATATATGAAATAACATCTGAAACAACATATTCTTCCCTAAAATCATCTAACTCAATAATTGTTGCTTCTTCTAAAGCTTCAACAAAGAATTTTGAAGAACCATCCATTATTGGTGGTTCTGATGCATTAAGTTCTATTATAGCATTATCTATATCTAAACCTACTAAAGCTGCAAGCACATGCTCTGAAGTTTGAATTGTAACGCCATTTTTTTCAAGACAAGTTCCTCGTTGTGTATTAGTTACATAATTTGCATCAGCCTCAATAACAGGAGAGCCTTCTAAATCTATTCTTTTAAAAGCAAATCCAGAATTAGCTGGAGCAGGACAAAACGTGAGTGTAACATTTTTTCCTGTATGTAAACCAACACCAGTTAACGAAACCTCCTTTTTAATGGTTTTTTGCTTAACGTCTGTTTTAATTATTGCCATTTACTTTTTTTTCTAAATCATTTATAGTTTTTGCAATCTTTGGTAGGTTTTTAAAGTATACATAAGACTTATTATAATCTCCATAAGATAAAGCTGGAGAGCCTTGTAAAACTTCATTATCCTTTACATTTCTACCAATGCCAGATTGCGCTTGAATTTTTACATTATCACCTATAGTTATGTGCCCAACAATACCTACTTGACCTCCTATTTGACAATTCTTACCAATTTTGGTAGATCCTGCTATACCAGTTTGAGCTGCAATTACAGTATTCTTTCCTATTTCTACATTATGTGCAATCTGTATTTGGTTATCTAACTTTACACCTTTTCTAATTACTGTAGACCCAAGTGTTGCTCTGTCTATTGTAGTAGCAGCACCAATATCTACAAAGTCTTCTATAATTACATTACCTATTTGTGGTACTTTACTATACTCACCTTTTTCGTTTGGTGTAAAACCAAAACCATCAGCTCCTATAATTGCTCCTGAGTTAATAACACATTGATTTCCAATAACACATTCTGAATAAATTTTTGCTCCAGAAAATACAATGGTATTATTGCCAATAGTAACATTATCTCCAATATAAGTATTTGGAAAAATTTTTACATTATCTCCAATTGTAACATTATTACCAATATATGTAAATGCTCCTACGTAGATATTTTCTCCAAGTTTTGAAGATTTAGAAATAAACGATGGGTCTTCAATACCAGATTTGTTAAGCTTAACTTGATTATAATATTCTAAAAGTTTTGAAAATGACTTATAGGCATCTTCTACTTTTATAAGTGTAGTCTCGATTCTATCTTCTGGCTCGAAACTCTTATTTACAATAGTTATCGATGCTTTAGTAGAATATATAAAAGACGTGTATTTTGGGTTAGCTAAAAATGTTAGTGAGCCTTGAGTACCTTCTTCAATTTTTGAAAGCTTAGAAACTTCAACGTTTGGGTTACCAACAATATCACCTTCTAAAATTCCTGCTATTTGTTCTGCTGTAAAATTCATCCTCGCAAAAGTATGAAAAATGTGTTAAAGTTTTTCTTTAGGATAACAGATATAATATTTAGTTACTGGTTTTGAAAGTGCTTTAATATTAAATTGCCCTGAAGCCTTAGTGATATCGACAACCTTTCCTGTTTTCTGAAGAATGTTTATGTGCTGTGTTTTTGCTTGATAGGCTTGATTAGAAATTTTATCGTTAAACACAAAATATGCAGCCTCTTTTTTTGTAATATTATAGGTATCTACTAATCTTTTAATATGCTTATTTAATAGCTCTTTTTTAATAGGTTTGTTTTTAACTTTAATTTTTAGTAAATCTCTATTAATAATCATACTGCAGAGGTTACTGATTACAAAATCGTCTTGATATTGCCATTCTTTCATGGCTGCAACAATATCTGTATCATCAAGTCTTGAAAAAATATCTAATGTGCTTTTATCAAAATTACTTACAGAAATTTCATTGTCTAAAAAATAACTCAACGCTGGACTACAGCATAATTTTACTCCAGAATTTGTTAACTCTTTAGCTCTTTGCAAAACACGAACTAACAATTGCTCTGCTACTAAACCTGTTTTATGCAAATATACTTGCCAATACATAAATCGTCGTGCGACTAAAAATTTTTCTACACTGTAAATTCCTTTTTCTTCTACCACCAACTCATCATCTACAACATTAATCATTGTAATTAAACGTTCACTATTTACATTTCCTTCGGCTACACCAGTATAAAAACTATCACGCTTTAAATAGTCTGCCCGATCCATATCAAATTGACTAGAAATAAGCTGACATAAAAATGGTCTTTTATAATCTCCATTAAAAATTTTAATGGCAAGCGTTAAACTTCCGTTAAATTCTTCATTCAACTCTTTCATGAATAATAGTGATATTTCCTCATGGGAAATACCGTTTACAATGCTATGCTCCATGGCGTGAGAGAAAGGTCCATGACCAATATCATGTAGTAAAATTGCTATATATAAAGCTTGTTCTTCATCTTTAGATATTGCTACATCCTTAAAACGAAGCACATTAACAGCTTTTTGCATTAAATGCATACAACCCATTGCATGATGAAAACGTGTGTGATGAGCTCCTGGATAAACGAGATACGATAAACCCATTTGAGATATTCTTCTCAAACGTTGAAAATATTTATGTTCTATTAAATCAAAAATTAACGAATTTGGAATAGTAATAAATCCGTAAATTGGGTCGTTAAAGATTTTAAGTTTGTTACTTGCTTTCAAACTTTAGAGTTTTCAATATAAATTTAAACAAATATACATGAACAATATAAATATTCTTTGGGTTGATGATGAAATTGATTTATTAAAACCACACATCATTTTTTTAGAGCAAAAACAATACAAAGTAACTACTTGCCAAAGTGGCACTGAAGCTATTGAAATTATAGATGATGTGAATTTTGATATTGTTTTTTTAGACGAAAACATGCCAGGGCTTACGGGTTTAGAAACGCTAAACGAAATTAAGGAAAAGCGTGCCAACCTTCCTGTGGTTATGATTACAAAGAGTGAAGAAGAGTATATTATGGAAGAAGCTATTGGTAACAAAATAGCGGATTACCTGATTAAACCAGTAAATCCAAATCAAATTTTATTAAGCTTAAAAAAGAATTTAGACCATTCTAGACTCGTATCTGAAAAAACTACATCTAACTACCAGCAAGAGTTTAGAAAAATAGCAATGGATCTGTCTATGATAAATAGCTATGAAGAATGGGCAGATTTATATCAAAAATTAATCTATTGGGAATTACAACTTGAAGACATTGAAGATGTTGGAATGACAGAGATATTAGAGTCCCAAAAAAACGAAGCCAACTTACAATTTGGAAAATTTATTGACAAAGAATATGCGTCTTGGTTTAATCACAAAAATGATGCCCCAACCTTATCACATAATTTATTTAAAGACAGAGTAGTTCCTGAACTGAGTGATAAACAACCTACTCTATTTATAGTCATAGATAATTTAAGATATGACCAATGGAAAGCATTTGAGCCAATAGTAAACAATTACTATAAAAAAGCATCAGAAGAACCTTTCTATAGCATTTTACCAACAGCTACACAATATGCTAGAAATGCTATTTTTTCTGGTTTAACTCCTTTAGACATGGAAAAACTGCATCCAAAACTATGGAAAAATGACATAGATGAAGGCGGAAAAAACATGTTTGAAGCAGAATTTTTAGAAGCACAGCTTAAACGTCTCGGTTTACAGCACTTAAAATATGAGTATCATAAAATCACCAATCTTAAAGCCGGGAAAAAACTTGTAGAAAACTTTAAAACACTTAAAAATAACGACTTAAATGTTATTGTCTATAATTTTGTTGATATGCTTTCGCATTCAAAAACCGAAATGGATGTTGTTAAAGAATTGGCTTCTAACGATAAAGCGTATCGTTCATTAACTGTAAGTTGGTTTAAAAACTCACCATTACTAGAAATGATACAACAGGCTCAACATTTAGGTTTTAAATTAATATTGACTACAGATCATGGTACTATTAATGTTAAAAACCCATCTCGTGTTATAGGTGATCGTGATACTAGTTTAAACTTGCGTTATAAAACTGGGCGTAGTTTAACTTACGAAGACAGAGATGTTTTAGCAGCAAAAGATCCTAAATCTATTCAGCTACCAGCTATTACTATGAGTAGCTCATTTATTTTTGCAAAAGGTGATTCGTTTTTAGCATATCCAAACAACTATAATCATTATGTAAGTTACTACAGAAACACATATCAGCATGGAGGTGTTTCACTTGAAGAAATGATTATTCCGTTTGTAGTTATGAATCCTAAATAAATCCATGTAACGCAAAAAAATCCGATGAAATACATTTTTTTCTAGTTTTTCTCATATTTTATTACTATAATTGTGCTGAGTTAAGCTAATTATTGAATAAAGTTTTGGAAATAAACTATAATATTAAAGATATAGATGCAGTAGCAAGTAGGATTTTAGAGACGTTAACCTCAAAAATCATTTTACTTGATGGTGATATGGGAGCTGGCAAAACAACACTCATAAAAGCTTTAGTAGTTGCATTAGGTAGTAATGATATTGTAAGCAGTCCTACGTTTTCAATAGTTAATGAGTATAAACTTGAGAATGATAGCATTTATCATTTTGATTTATACAGAATAGAAGATGAAACTGAAGCCTTAAATTTTGGATTTGAAGATTACTTATATTCTAACAATTGGTTACTCATCGAGTGGCCAGAAAAAATACAGAATCTTTTAGATGATAATGTAAATGTTATTACAATTACAGCAAATAAAGATACCTCAAGATCCCTCAAATTGAGCCAGAAATTAGTATTAACCCAGTAAAACCTATGAAGCTATAGTAAATTTGTAAAAAAAATTAGCAACGTCACGCCACGTTATTTCTAAAGAGTACGGAAAAACCGTAACAAAAAGGTGATTTAAGCACGTGTTTTTAACACTCAATTAACTACTTGCATAATATTGTCCATATATATTTGTAGTATTAATTAATTAAATCCCTTGAATTATGAAATCAAAAAAACTAGTATTAGCAATTGCTTTGTTTGGCGGAATGTTGTTTACAGCTCAGGCAACTGACTTAATCAATTTAAATGATCAAACAAAAACAGAAATCCACAAATCGAGAATCAAAGTTCCTGGAGGATGTCAAAATTGAGTACAAAAATAAAAATATAATTTTTGGTACTTTAATAGGGATAGTTATAGCTACTACTCCCTATTTATTTACATTTTATGAAAGTGTTCCAGATGAACAGGTTTGGAACACTTTTTTGTTCACATACAATAGTTTATATTATGAAAGTGTTTATGTGTTAGCTTGGACACTTAGCAATAAATTGATTCCTTTATTTTTAATCTTTATTTGGTTTTTCACAAATAGACACTGGTGGTATCATACTTTATTGGTACCTATTGCAATGTATATTTATCAAATTATAGTTATACTAAATGATGATATGCAATTTGCCGATACAAATCAACTTTTTTATTTGTTACCAGTAATGGCTATTGTTATCCCTTCAATTTATTTAATTAGAGCAAAAATGTTTAATAAGCTAAATGATGCAGATAAAACCATGCAAGAACTCGAAGAAGAGTTTATGATTAAACCTAAAGGTGTTTGGGGTACAATTAAACAATATTTTTAATTTGTTGCCATTGATATTTTAATTAATCAATTTTTTATTTGTAATTTGAGTTTTCAATTTAAACTTGAATGAGCAAATCATTATCCCCTTTTACAAAAGCACAATTACTTCCGCAAGAAGAAACATTAGAAGTATTAAAGCAAAAAGGCAACCTTTTTATTGGCATACCTAAAGAAACACATTTTCAAGAAAAACGTGTTTGTTTAACTCCAGATGCAGTATCAGCATTAGTTACAAACGGTCATCGTGTTATGATTGAATCTGGAGCTGGTGAAGGCGCAAATTTTAAAGACAAAAATTATAGCGAGGCTGGAGCTGAAGTTACAAAAGACACTGCAAAAGTATTCTCCTGCCCTATTTTATTAAAAGTTGAGCCACCATCATTAGATGAAATTAAACTCATCAACCCTCAAACCTTATTAATTTCTGCGTTACAATTAAAAACGCAACACAAAAAATATTTTGAAGCATTAGCATCTAAACGTATCACAGCTTTAGCTTTTGAGTTTATAAAAGATGATGATGGTGCCTATCCTGCAGTGCGTTCGTTAAGTGAAATAGCAGGTACAGCATCCATTTTAATAGCTTCTGAATTACTATCTAATATCAATGGCGGAAATGGGCTTATGTTTGGAAACATAAGTGGTGTTCCTCCTGTTGAGGTTGTAATTATTGGTGCAGGTACTGTTGGTGAGTTTGCAGCTAGATCTGCCATTGGCCTTGGAGCTAATGTAAAAATATTTGATAATTCAATTACAAAACTTCGCTGTGTACAATCAAATCTTGGGCGAACCATATATACATCTACTATCCAACCTAAAAACTTAATAAAAGCGCTAAAACGTTGCGATGTTGCCATTGGTGCAGTTAGAGGAAAAAACAGGTCTCCAATTATAGTTACAGAAGCAATGGTAGATCAAATGAAAAATGGATCGGTTGTTATTGATGTAAGTATAGATATGGGAGGTTGTTTTGAAACTAGTGAAGTTACAAATCATGACAAACCAACTTTTGAGGTTAACGGTGTTACTCATTATTGTGTGCCAAATATCCCAGCAAGGTACTCACGTTCTGCCTCAGTATCTATTAGCAATATTTTTACACCTTACCTTTTAAAAATTGCTGAAGATGGTGGTATAGAAAATGCTATACGATTTGATCGTGGTTTAAAAAATGGTTTGTATTTTTACCACGGAATTTTAACTAATAAATCTGTAGCCAATTGGTTTGATTTAGATTGCAGTGATCTTAATTTGTTAATTTTCTAGCAAACGAAAAACAAAACTTGTGAAATTTATACATCGTGTAGGTTACTATTTGGGTGGATTCTCAATAGGATTAGTATTATTAGCTTTTTTTTTAAGTGGAAAAAAAACATCTTGTGATTATAGTCCAAATGCTAGAACAGTCAAAAATATTTCAATTAAAAAGCGTTTCTATTCTGAAGCAGCTACTAAAACTATGAAAACATTTAATTTGGATACACTTGCTATTTCTAAGTTGATAAAAACTGGAAATGTGAATTTTTCTGAAAGTGATACAAAATCTGAAGGCTGTAAAACATACCTAATTGAAAATAAAATTGACAACAAAGACATTAAATTACTTATAAAAAATTGTGATTCTATTGCAACTATAAATAGTATTATAATAAAATAAAACCTAGGCTTATCCTAGGTTTTATTTATCGTTCTTTTTTGCAAATTATCTTATTGGTACTTTTTTAACAATAGATTTATTATCATATTGTAGTTGTATTATGTATATTCCTCTAGAGAAGCTTGACGTATTAATCTCTCTAACTACAGTTGATTCTTGTACATTATTAAATGTTTCTCTTAATAAAAACTTTCCAGATATATCATAAATGGATACTCCATTAACATTAGCATTTTGAAATCCTGATATTTTAACTTTTAAGACATCTGCAATAGCATCTTGATATACTAAAAACCCAAACTCATCAGCTTCTTCAGGTAAATCAACACTACAGTCTGTAACATAAACCATAACGTCATCTTCATCTGCATCTAATTCATTATAAACTAATACCGAGTATTCAGTATCTTCATCTGGGGCAACTTCTATACTCTGAGTTGTCTCTCCTGTACTCCACAAATAACTTTCGCCTCCTGATGCTGTAAGAACAGTTGTTTCTGTATTACAAATTGTAATATCACTACCTGCATTAGCTTCTACTGTTTCTAAAACATTTACGGTAACTGTTTTTTCATCAAAGCAATTATTTATATAGCCAGTAACAGAGTACGATGTAGTTGCTCCAGGGCTAACAGCTATATTTGGTTGTGTTGCGCCATTACTCCATTGATATGAATTTGCTCCTGTTGCTGAAAGTGTTATAAATTCACCCTCCAAAATGGTTACATTGTCTCCATTAACTATAGCCACATTTGGATTTGGATTGACATACACTGTAACGTCATCTGTATCTTGATTATTACCTTCAAAAACTGTAACGGTATAATTTGTAGTAATAGTAGGATTTACTGTTATGCTTTGAGTTGTAGCTCCTGTACTCCATAAATAGCTATCACCACCTGTTGCAGTTAAAATCACTTCATAACCATGGCATATGGTTTCGTCATCTCCTGCATTGGCTATAACCGTATCTGTTTCTACTGTTACAACTACTGTATCTGTTGATGAACAATTATTTGTTGTTCCTGTTACCGAATACGTTGTTGTTGTATTTGGCGTTACCTCTATACTTTGGGTTGTGGCTCCTGTATTCCATAAATAACTATCTGCTCCGCTTGCTGTAAGTTGTGTACTCTCGCCTTCAAAAATGGTTACATCTAATCCTGCATTTACATTTGGTAATGCATTGACTACAACTTCTACTGTATCTGTTGATGAACAATTATTTTCTGTTACTTCTACTGAATATGTTGTTGTTGTATTTGGTGTTACTTCTATACTTTGAGTTGTTGCGCCTGTATTCCATAAATAACTTGTTCCGCCGCTTGCTGTTAAGGTTACTGATGTACCTTCACAAGTTTCTACATCTTGACCTGCATTAGCTGTTGGAATTGAGTTTACTGTTACTTCTACAGCATCTGTATCTGAATCTGTTCCTGATGAGTTATAAGCTGTAACTGTATAGGTTGTTGTTGTATTTGGGCTTACATTTATACTTTGGGTTGTGGCTCCTGTATTCCACAAATAACTTGTTCCACCACTTGCTGTTAAGGTTACTGATTCGCCTTCGCAAGTTTCTACATCAGCTCCTGCATTGGCTATAACCGTATCTGTTTCTACTGTTACAACTACTGTATCTGTTGATGAACAATTATTTGTTGTTCCTGTTACCGAATACGTTGTTGTTGTATTTGGCGTTACCTCTATACTTTGGGTTATTTCTCCTGTATTCCATAAATAACTATCTGCTCCGCTTGCTGTTAACTGTGTGCTCTCGCCTTCAAAAATAATTACATCTAATCCTGCATTTACATTTGGTAATGCATTGACTACAACTTCTACTGTATCTGTTGATGAACAATTATTTTCTGTTACTTCTACTGAATATGTTGTTGTTGTATTTGGTGTTACTTCTATACTTTGAGTTGTTGCGCCTGTATTCCATAAATAACTTGTTCCGCCGCTTGCTGTTAAGGTTACTGATGTACCTTCACAAGTTTCTACATCTTGACCTGCATTAGCTGTTGGAATTGAGTTTACTGTTACTTCTACAGCATCTGTATCTGAATCTGTTCCTGATGAGTTATAAGCTGTAACTGTATAGGTTGTTGTTGTATTTGGGCTTACATTTATACTTTGGGTTGTGGCTCCTGTATTCCACAAATAACTTGTTCCACCACTTGCTGTTAAGGTTACTGATTCGCCTTCGCAAGTTTCTACATCAGCTCCTGCATTGGCAGTTACGCCTGACGTCTGCAAGGAAATTCCGTTTAAATAATATTCAAGATTGGTATATCCATCTGCTTGAACAATATTTCTATCTGAGGCATTAGTTATGTTTAAACCATTTTCTATTTCCCAACTATCTGGCATCCCATCATCATCAGTATCAACTGGAGCCGTACCATTTGCTATTTGCGGATAAACTCCAGATCTAGCCAATGCACCATTACCATTATTATATTGATTAATAAGTCTAATATCTACAGCATCTCTATTAGGTAAACTAGCTCCTACATGAGATAAGATATCACCCGCAACTAGGTTGGCTTCCATTGGTACAATTCCTGAGCTAGCATAAGGTGTGCTTTGAAGATATGGAGCTATGACTGAAGCTGATTCAGTTTTTCCTGCTGGAATTATATTTCCAGATATATATGCATAAGTTTCTGAAAGCGTTCCTGCACCACCACTACCATAATCACATATAATATTATATATAGATTCTTGACTAGATTCTCTAAAATGATTATTTAATATTGTGTGTTTAGAGCCCCATGCTAATCCTGGACCAGAACCACAACCGTATACTAAATTATTAATCATTTCAAAATCAAAAAAATCTCCATCAGTAGGATAATTAGTTGTAATGTTTCTATCTTGATTATGCGCAAAAAGGTTTTTATAATAGGTTTTGTTATATGTATTATGACCTGCTAATGACCCATAACCGCTTTCAGAAATAATAGAGTTTTGTATCGTTACATTTTGAACTTTCCCTGAGCTTACAGCTCTAATATCAAAGTTTTCATCCCGAGCCCAACTAATTGAGCAATGATCAATTATTATATTTTCTACTATATCACTACCCCAAGCTGTAATACTTAAACCATCAGGTTCATTTGCTGGAGCTGAAGGTCCTGGTCTAAATTTTATGTATCGCATAATTACATTAGAATCTTCAATTATTACCATTGAACCTTTAATTAATATACCACCGCCTGGTGCGGTTTGTCCAGCAACAGTTACATTACCATTTGTAACACTTAATGCACTAGTTAGTGTAATTGTTCCTCCTACTTCAAAAACTATTGTTCTTGCACCAGATGTGTATTGTAATGCTTGCCTTAAACTACCAGCACCACTGTTATTTAAATTTGTAACTTTAATAACTGCACCACCTCTTCCGCCAGTTGCATGTTTTCCAAATCCTTCTGCTTCTGGAAATGCTAATTGAGAAAAAGAATAACTACTAATACTAAATATAAATAGATACAATAAAGTTTTTATGCAATATCTATTTTTGCCAATAATTTGGCATAGGGGATTTGGGGTTTTCATTTGCTATTAATATTTGGGGCACTATAATATTGGGCAATCTATATAAAAAATGTTTGTTTTAACGTTTAAAGTATCAATTATTCGATGTAATGAATTAATAAGAAATCTTTTTCTTACAAATATTAAATACCAATAACAAATTATGGTAGAAATAAAACAAAAACATCGCTTAACATTAACATAACTACGACCAAATGCATTAAAAAGATGTTTTAAACAAAACTTTAACATTTATAGAAAACAGATTGAAGAATGATTATAATCGTTAAGAATTCTATATTAGCCATATTACAAACAATAAAATGACTAAAAAAGGTTGTTTTTATATATATTTGAAACTATTAACCAGCTTAGGTTCTTTTAATTTACCTTATATATTATTATCTCATATTGAAAAAAAAAATTGCATTCGTAATTCCTGGTCTTGAATCTGGTGGAGCAGAACGCGTTGTTTCGACACTAGCTAATGAGCTTTGTAATAAATATGAAATAATTATTATCACACTTTGGGATGTAGAACCATTTTATCATCTCAATAATGCTATCAAACACATTAAATGTGCTGAAAAACCTTTAATTAGTGTAAACATTTTTCAAGCTCTTTGGAATAATTTCCTTCTTTTAAAAAAAATTAAAAAAATTATTAGCAATTATGAAATTGAGCTCACTATTGGTTTTACCACAACAGCTAACATATTAGCTACTCTGGCCTCTAAGTCTAAAAAAATCCCTTGTATAATTAGTGAACGCTCAAACCCAAACATTTATACTCTCAATAAACTATGGAATTATCTAAGAAAAAAAACATATAAAAGAGCTGATTTTTTAGTAGTACAGACTAAGCAAAATCAATCATATTTTAACAAATTTACTACTAATAAAAAATTAATAGTGCTTCCAAATCCGTTATCCAAAGAATTAACTCGCAACAAAAAAAGAAACCCTAATAAGGATAATATTATTTTAAATGTTGGTAGATTAGATAAGAATAAATCTCAAGATTTACTAATAAGAGCTTTTAGTAACATTAAAACTGATGGATGGCGTCTTATATTTGTTGGTGATGGTGAAGAAAAAAGCAACTATATTAATTTAACAAAAAGTCTTGGTATAGAATCTATGGTATCTTTTGTTGGTAATGACACAAAAGTATATAACTACTATAACTCATCAAAAATATTTGCATTTACATCTCAATCTGAAGGCTTCCCAAATGTTTTAACCGAAGCAATGTATTTTCAGTTACCTTGTATTTCAACAAACTGCCCTAATGGTCCATCTGAAATCATCAATGATGGTATCAATGGTTATTTAATACCCATTAATGATCAATTTTTATTAGAACAAAAGTTAACAGATTTAATGCATTCAGAAAATCTTTGTAAAAAATTTGGAGAGAATGCATTTCTTAGTGTCAAGAAATATCAAACTGAAAATGTAGTTAGAAAATGGGATGAGTTAATTCTAAAATTAATATAATAGAATTATGGATTTAAAAGAATTAATACCTACTTATAATAAAGTAAAAGAAGAAAGCTACCAATATAGATTCACAATATTTACACCTGTTTTTAATTGTGAAAAATCAATTGAAAAAGTACATCAATCATTGATTAATCAAACATATAAAAACTTTGAGTGGCTTATAATAAATGATGGATCTACTGATAACTCTCATGAAATAATCGAGCGGTTGACTAACACTTCTTCTCTTTCTATTAATTATATAAATAATCCAGAAAATCAACATAAAATGGGGTGCTTTATACAAGCTATTTCTTTGGCAAAAGGTGAGTTTTTATTGACTTTTGATGGGGATGATGAGTGCCACCCAAATGCACTGAAAATTTTTAATGAAGAATATTTAAACATTCCAACTAATTTAAAAAATAAAGTTTGTGCAGTTACTGGTTTATGTGAAGACCAATTTGGAAATAGAGTTGGCGATACATATCCCGAAACACCATACTTTAGTAATACTTTTAAGTCTACCACTTTAAACAACATTAAAGGGGAAAAATGGGGGTTTACTAAAACAGACATTTTAAAAGGAATAAATGTAAATAGTCAGATATTTTCAAAAGGCTTAATTCCTGAGAGCATTATTTGGAATTTAATTGCAAAAGAAGGGTATATTACAAAGTATATTAATAAACACCTGCGTATTTATCATGTTGATATTGAAAATTCACTAAGTTCAACTAGCGTTGACAAGAGATCTTATGGTTCTGCTCTTGATAGTATTGCGGGATTTAATTGGTTTTTTAATGCGTATCATTTTAAAACCCCTAAGTATTTTTTAAAAAAACTTTACGTTTTGCTACGTGCATCAAAATATCTACCCTACAACTTAGGAGACTATTTAAGAGCTATAGATTCAAAAGTTATAAAATTTTTATTTATATCCTTGTGGCCATTTAGAAAATTAACAATATAGTATACTATTAAAAATTAACATAATTATTTCAATTTAAAATAAATAAAGCCAAATATTCTAGCATAAAAATTAAAACAAATGAGGTATAATCAATTTTTTTCAATTTTAATTAGAGCTACTAATTAAGTTAACCAATTTTTAATGGAACCGAAAATAAGTATTATAGTACCAATATATAATGTAGAGAACTATTTAGTCAAGTGTATAGATAGCATAATTAATCAGTCATACAAGAATCTTGAAATCATTCTTGTTGATGATGAATCTCCTGATAATTGCGGAAAAATTTGTGATGACTATAAATTAAAAGATGACAGAATAGTTGTTATACATCAAAAAAACAAAGGTTTAAGTGGTGCAAGAAACTCAGGTTTAAACATTGCTACTGGAGACTATATTGCATTTGTTGATAGTGATGATTGGGTAGATTTAAATATGTACGACACCATGATTAAAATTGCTAAAAAATATCAATTAGATATGATAGAATGTGGTATCACTGAGTCTGATATTGAAAAAAATAATACTGTAGAGCATGCTAAAATAAAAATAGAAAATACTTGGCAAACTCTAAAACGAGTTTTAAAAACTTCACAGTTCTCTGCCTGTACAAAATTATTTAAAAAATCAATAATTGATGATTCTAGATTTTTACTAAATAAAACTTCAGAAGATATTTACTTTTTATTTGAAAACATTTCAAAGATGAATAAACTTGGATATTTTGATTATCCATTTTATTATTATAGACCAAATCCAGAAGGTATTACAAAAAGCCCCTATAATTTAAAGCGTTTTAATGATTCTATAACAGCATGCTTATTTGTAAAAGAAAAAGTAATGTCACTTATCTCTTATGAAAAAGACTTAAGCCAAGTTGAAAAAAATAGAGAATTAACAACTATTCTGTCATCTTTTGTTTTAAAGGAATTAATGTATCATTATAAAATGCTAAACTATTACCCAAAATTAGATCAAAACTATATTCATCGTAAAAGATTAAAAAAACTAATTAACGAGAATTACTTTAAGAGCAAAACGCATAGCTCTAACTTAAAACTTGCCAAATCATTACCCATTGTCTCATTTGAAATTATTATAAAACTAAATAAATTAAAACATAGAATTTTTAGAACTAAACATTTTTCATAGTTTTAAATTTAAGTTTAGTACCTAAAAAATATTTCATAAAAAATGTCTAGAGTTTCTAAGTCTATAAAAAATGCAAAGGTTGGCTTATTTTTCTATGCCATTACAATTTTTGTTGCGTTTTTCTCACGCAAAATATTTTTAGACTATTTAGGAGCAGATTTTGTTGGTCTTATTTCTGTTTTACAAAGTATTTTAGGATTTCTAAACTTAGTAGAATTGGGTATTGGTACTGCAATTGGTTATGCCTTGTACAAACCTATTTTTGATGGAAATCAAAAAGAAATAAATCAACTCATTCAATATTTTGGGAACTTGTATAGAAAGATAGGTTTAATAATACTCTTACTTAGCTTATTAGTATCATTCTTTTTTCCAATCTTCTTCTCAGATGTTCCGTTTTCTCTTACTCTCATTTATTTTGCTTTTTTCACATTTGTTACATCAACTCTTCTTGGGTATTTTCTAAACTACCACTTAACTTTATTTCAAGCCGATCAAAAAGAGTATTTAATATCACAATATTTTCAGACCGCAGGAATTTTCAAATCTTTACTACAGATCATTCTCATTTATTTTTATTCTAATTATTACTTATGGATTACAATTGAACTTGTTTTTGCTTTTGTTACGGCAATCATCATTAGATGGCGCGTAAAAAAAATCTATCCATGGCTAAAAGTAAATTTGAGTTCTGAAGCTAAACATATAAAATATCCAAAAATACTAGTTAAGATTAAACAAATTATTGTTCACAAAATTAGCTTTTTTGTACTAACAGGAACAGATCAAATATTAATTTACATATTTGTAAACTTAGAAAGTGTAGCTTTTTTTAGTAATTATCAACTAATCTTTAATTACCTAATAGCATTTGTGCATAAAGGATTTGGAGGAACCCAAGCAAGTATCGGTAATTTACTTGCCGAAAATAACTTTAAAAACACAAAAAAAGTATTTTGGGAAATGATGGCTATTAGGCATTTTTTTGGAGGTTTTCTTTTTATGACTATTTATTTATTAATTGGTTTTTTTATTAATATTTGGATTGGAGAGCAATTTATTTTGAGCGAAGATATATTACTACTCATGTGTGCTAATGCTTATATATCACAAAGCAGAAAACCAGTAGACGATTTTATTAATGGCTATGGTCTTTTTGCAGATACTTGGGCTCCTATAACAGAAATGCTATTAAACCTTGCTGTATCAATTATTTTAGGAATGTATTTAGGGATTACAGGTATTCTTTTAGGAACCTTTATTAGTACATTTTTTATTGTTGTTTTATGGAAACCTTATTACTTGTACAGCCAAGGCTTTAAGAAAGCGGTTTGGGAATATTGGAAAGGCTTTATTAAATTAATTATTTCATTCGTATTTACTTTTCTATTAATACAATATTTAACACAAAATATTATCAATTCTGAACCAACAAATTACTTTGATTGGACTTTATATGCTATTAAAATATCAATAAGTGTACTCGCAATATATGTTTCAATATTATATTTACTTAATCAAGGTTTTAGAAATTTCGTAAAGAGAATTATAGCTATGATACTAAAATAGAAAGAAATGAACCCAACTATAAGCATAATTGTCCCTATTTACAATGTAGAGAAGTATATACACAAATGTATTGATAGTATAATTAATCAAACTTATACGCAACTAGAAATTATTTTAGTTGATGATGAATCACCAGATAATTGTGGTTTAATCTGTGATCAATATTCAAAAAAAGATAATAGAATAAAGGTTATTCATCAAAAAAACAAAGGGCTTAGTGGCGCTAGAAATTCAGGTATAAAAATAGCTACTGGTAGTTATATTGGATTTGTTGATAGTGATGACTATATTCATAAAAAAATGTATGAGACCTTAATTACTCAAACTCTATTACATAAAAGTGATTTAACAAGTTGTACAATTATAGAATCTAGTAAAAATAACAATGAAGTACAACTAGAAAATATGCAACCAATAGCGCTTGGTAAAAAAGAAATTTTATATAACTATTTTAACTACGGTTTTTATGTTATGCGAAATTTATATTCTAAAAAACTAATAACATCTTGTAAGTTTGATGAAAACATTCCATTTGTAGAAGATATATTTTTTGGCACCGATATCATTACTAAAGCCAATAAAGGTGTATTTATAAACGCTCCCTTATATTTTTATAATGTTGATAATACTACTTCATTAACAAAAGTGAACTATAATAAAAACACATTTTTGTCATTAAAAGCAAATACTTATATGCAAACAAAGATGAAAGATATATTTCCAAATGATATAGATTTACATGATTTTATTAAAAATAGAATTATTGGTAACTGCCTTTATCACTTTCAAAACCTATACCTTAAAATAAACACACATTTAGATAAAGATGGCGTATTGAAAACTAAAGCAAAACAAGTTTATAATGATAATTTTAGCTTTTTTAAAAAACCTTCAACATTTAAAACAATAGTTAGGTTATTAAATACAAAACAACTAAAATATTTCTACCGTTTTTATTTCTTCCTAGTAAACAAGACTTATAAAACAGATACACAATAGTATAGTTATGAATAAAGAAAAAAGGAATACATTTGATTTATTAAATTGTTTAAATGAAGATTATTAGGATTATATTATTAATGCTGCTATTGTGGAATTTACCATCAATAGCTCTTTTTGCTTATAACCCAAGCCTAGGAAGCCTACTAAGCTATAGTACAATAGGACTATTAGGGCTCTATTACTTATTTGAAACTAAGACGACTCCAAATTGGTGGATTATAATACTCTCGCTGTTTTACTTTATAATCTCAAGCTTTCAATATTATGAACCTTTTAGTGATTACATCCGTGAAACAGTAAAATATTTTGTGTTTGTAATAGGTGGATACGAGCTCGTAAAAAGAGTAAGTAAAGAAGAATTGTCTTTTTTTATTTTTCTGGGCTCTTTAAGCTTAGTTGTTGAAGCTTTTTTATTCCCTTCTAATTTTGGGAGATACTCTGGTTTTTACCTTAACCCAAATCAAGCAGGGTTTATATGTATATCAGGATATGCACTAGCTTATAGTCTTAAAAATACAAGCATAAAATTATTAGGACAGTTTGTTTTTACTTTAATGGGTCTACTTACGTTCTCAAGAACTTTTGTTGTTATTTGGCTTTTACTTAATATAATTTCTTTAAGAATTAGTATAAAAAATATTAGAATTTTAGGAGTTGGCGTTTTAATATTTAGCTCTCTTGTTTTTATTGATGAAGTAGTTGGGCTTAATAATCCACGTTTCAAACAATTAAAAAATATTGTTACTAATAAAAGTGTATCAGTAAATGAGATAAATGATGACTCAAGAACTTATACATGGGCAAAATTTTATGATAAAATTTTAGAATCTCCAGTTTTTGGAAATGGTTATGGCACTCTTTCTGGCAAGATAGGTCAAGGTACACATAATACCTATTTAATGATTATTGGTGAATCTGGCATAATTCCATTCACTATCTTTTTAGCATACATTGGTTACCTGTTTTATTGGAGCTTCTTCTTGTTTAAAAAAGCACCTTATTTAATTATGCAAACTATTGCAGTAGCTTTATACTTGCTAACAGATCATAATTTCTTTGTTAATTACTATATAATATTAATAACAATGTGGATTCAGTATCAAATAGTTATACAAAAAAAACTATTTACAGATATCGAAAATCAAATGGAAACCAAAAAAATTGAAACTTAAATATTTTTTATTTGCTAGTAAAAATCAAAGCATCTTTATTTAAGGAGCTGTTAAATAATTGTAATAAAAATAAACATTCATGTGTGGAATTTACGGAACTACTCTTCATTATAATGAACAACAAGTAAAAGACAAATTACAGCGTACAGCCTTTAGAGGTCCAGATAAAATGGGCTGGAAATATTATAACAAGAATAATCAAAACGTCATATTTGGTCACAATAGACTTTCAATTATTGATTTAGACCCAAGATCTGATCAACCCTTTACTTATTTCAATCATATTCATATAGTATTTAATGGTGAAGTATACAACTTCAAATCCATCAAAAAAACACTTATTCAAAAAGGCTATAAATTTAAAACTACGAGTGATACTGAAGTATTATGCGCAGCATATTTAGAATATGGTCAAGACTGTATACACCACTTTCATGGTATGTTTGCCTTTGTAATTTACGACGAAAAGAAGCAACTCTTTTTTGGCGCTCGTGATCGATTAGGAAAAAAACCGTTTTATTATTATCATGACGGTAAAGATTTTGAGTTTTCAAGCCAAATTTCTTCAATCCAAATGTATATGGATAATCTTACCATTTCAGAAAAAGCTATTGCTTACTACCTAGCTTGGGGAAATATTCCAGATCCACAATCCATATTTAATGAAGTAAAAAAGCTTAAAGCTGGTCATAAATTTACATTCAATTTAGACTCAGGTCAATTTAAAACAGAACCGTATTGGGATATAGATTATAAAAATGAGAGGCCATATCAAGGTAGTTATGAAGATGCAAAAGAAGAGCTTAAAGAGATTTTAAAAGACACCGTTTCATCTCGTCTATTTGCAGATGTTCCTGTAGGAGTATTTCTCTCAGGTGGTGTAGACTCATCACTTGTTGCTTCTATAGCAACACAGACTTCATCTACTAAAATAAAAACTTTTTCAGTTAAATTTAATGAGAAAGGATTTGATGAAAGCGTATATGCTCAGCAAGTTGCCGATCATCTACAAACCGACCATAATGTTATAGAATGCAATTATGAAGAAGGTATGGATCTTATTCAAGATTTTTGTCATTACTATGATGAGCCCTTTTCAGACTCTTCAGCAATTCCTTCTATGTTACTTGCAAAACATACAAAAAAACAAGTTACTGTTGCATTATCTGGTGATGGCGGTGACGAAAGTTTTATTGGCTATCATAGATATAAATGGGCAAAAAAAGGAAAGATGTTTTATAAACTTCCATTACCAATAAGAAAAATAGGAGCTAGTGTTTTAGAACTCGCTCCTAATTACAGATTAAAAATTATTGCCAAAGCATTACGCTACAAGAATCAAAATGAAGTCTATTTAAGTGCAATGACTGGTGTAGACCAATCGTATATAAACACAACATATAATAACAAAGATGTTGATGAATTAAAATACCTTTTTCATAACAACAAAAACTTTTATGAACGTATTACTGATTTTGACACAAAAACCTATCTCAATTTTGACATAAACACCAAGGTAGATAGAGCTACTATGGCTTTTTCACTAGAAGCTCGTGCGCCTCTGCTCGACCACCGCGTTGTAGATTTTGCTAATTCACTTCCAACAGAATTTAAATTCTATAAAGGAAATATGAAGCGCATTTTAAAAGATGTCCTATATCAGTCTGTTCCTAAGCATATTTTTGATCGACCAAAAGCTGGGTTCACTATGCCGTTTTCTCGTTGGTTCAAAGAAGACCTAAAAGAGTATGTATTAAATGAACTTGATGACAAATCTTTAAAATCAATACCATGTATTGATGCTGAAAAAGTTCAATTTATGATTAAACAACATATGGATGGCTCTTGGGATAGATATCCTCTAATCTGGAAACTTCTTGTCCTAAAACAGTGGTTAAATAATAATGGTAAATCGTATTCTATTAAATAGGTGATGAAAAACTCTAAAATAGATGTAGTTTTTGTTTTGCCGTCTTTAGTCGCTGGTGGCGCAGAGCGAGTGATGTCACTAGTAGCAAAAAACTTAAATAGTAATGAATTTAATACCACATTAATTGTAATTGGTTACAAAAAAGATAAAGCATACAATGTTGATGGATTAAATGTTGTTTATCTCAATGAGCCTCGAGTGAGTAAGAGTTTTACTAAGCTATTTAGACATATGTCTAAATCAAGACCAGATGTGGTTATTAGTTGTATGGCGCATTTAAACACTGTATTAGCTCTTATACTATTATGTTTTCCTAAAATTAAACTAATAAACAGAGAAGCAAACATTAAAAAAGTAACAGCGTTATATCATTTATCAAAAAAATCCTTTTTTGGGAATATTCTGAAAAAAATAACAAATAAAAGAACTAATGCAATTATATGTCAATCGTATGATATGGCTCAAGAGTTAATTACAGAATTTAAAATACCTAAGTCAAAAATCACAACTATAAATAACCCAATATCTGATGAATTTAAACTATCACAGCATACAAAAAACAATACTGTAAAAAAGTATATTACCGTTGGTCGTTTACACGAAGAAAAAGGGCATTTAAGGTTGCTTAATGTTTTGTCAAAACTCAAAACTCCATTTAGATATACAATTATTGGTAATGGTGAATGGAAAAATAATATCAAAAAACATATTGAAAAACTAGGTCTTAAAACACAAGTTGAGCTTATAGATTACACAAATAAAATACCAAAATATTTAGAAACCAGTGATGTATTTTTACAAGGGTCTTTTGCTGAAGGATTCCCAAATGCTTTATTAGAAAGCTGTGCTATTGGTACTCCAGTTATTGCTTTTCATGCCATAGGTGGTACAAATGAAATTATAGAACATAGCGTGAATGGGTATTTAGCTAAAGATGAGGATGAGTTTTTACATTACCTAAAAAAGTTAAACAAAAACCCTTTAAATTCACAAACAGTAAGTCAAAGTGTATATTCGAAATTTAATAAAGATCTTATCATAAAACAATTTGAAGACCTTATAAAAAAGGTAATAAAACAATAATGAAACAATCTAAGAAAAAACTCAGTATTTTAACCATAGATTATGGTATGGGTGGAACCGAGCGTTTCATTAGTTTGTTATTACCTGAACTTAAAAATCATTTTGAAGTCACGTTAGTTATCTTTTATAAATATATTGATTATGACATTCCAGAAGATGTAAATCTGCTAATCTTAAAACCTGAAACAAAAAAATCAAAATCTTACCTGTTTAAGATTAAAAATTTTGTTAGCCTGTATTTAAAATACAAAAGGTTCATAAAAAATGAAGGCATAGATATTTCATTCTCATTACTTCCTATTCCAAATATTATCAATAGTTTTATTCATATGGGTTTAAAAAACGTTCGCACAGTAATTAGTGAACGTTGTTATCCATCTGTAATGTATAAAGATAAGCACATGCAATTAAAGCTGGCAAAACTCTTTTTTCCAATTTTTTATAACAGAAATGATGCTTTATTCTCAAATTCTGTACATATTAATGAAGATTTAAAAGTAAATTTTGGGGTAAAAATACCTATGCAAGTTATTTACAACCCAATTACTACAGATGACACTATTAAAATTAATTCTAGTTCTTTTAAAAAAACTAAGCATTTAAAATTAATTAATGCAGGTACAATGTATAGCGTTAAGAATCAGAAACTGATTCTCGATGCAATGAGTTTATTACAAATTGGCGATTTTGATTTTACTATTTTAGGAGATGGAGAATTAGCAGAAACATTAAGATTACAATCAAAAAATTTGGGTTTAAATACTAATTTTCATCAATTAGGAAAAGTGAATGATATAAAAGCTCATTTAATTCAACATGATTGCTTTATTTTGTCTTCAGATACTGAAGGTTTTCCAAATGTATTGCTTGAAGCACTTTCTGTTGGGTTACCAGTAATTTCAACAAATTGCTTATCTGGTCCTTTAGAAATGCTCAATGATAATGAATCTGTTACTATTAAAGATGGCGAATTTATAAAAGCAAAGTATGGCATTTTAGTTAATGTAAATGACGCATTAGGAATGTCTAAAGCAATTCAATATTACTTAGAGCATCCTAAAGAACGTCTTAAATATAGTGATCTAGCATTTAAAAGAGCTAAAATGTATAATATGCCAAAAATTTACAACCAAATGAAAGATATACTAACAAACTCATAGTTATGTGTGGAATAAACGGTATTATATCTAAAAAAGCTACTAGTACGCAGCAACTAAAAGAAGCCTTAACCAAGATGAATGATTTAATTATTCATCGTGGTCCAGATGATTATGGTGTTTCTGTGAGCAATTCAGATAATATGACTGTGGCAATGGGAATGCGCCGTTTATCTATTATTGATTTAAGCTCAGGCCAACAACCTATGTTTTCCGAAGACAAAAAAATTACTATTGTTTTTAATGGGGAAATCTATAATTTCAAACAACTAAAGACACAATTAATTTCTGATGGTGTAACTTTTAAAACAACTAGTGATACAGAAGTTATTTTAAAACTCTACGAACAAAAAGGCAGCGATGCTTTTAAATTACTCGATGGCATGTATGGCTTGAGTATTCATGACCAAAATAGTGACAAAATATTTATTGCTAGAGATTATTTTGGGGAAAAACCAATGTATTATTCTGCTCAAGATGGCGAATTTTATTGGGCTTCAGAGCTAAAGTCAATCATAAATATGCTTGACTACAAGCCGCAAATCAATACCAAAGGCTTAAATCTATTTTTTAGACTTACATACATCCCAGCACCATACACAATCTATGATGGTATTCACAAGTTAGAATCTAATAGTTTTATGACTTATGATTTAAAGTTGAATACATTTGAGATTAAAACCATACATAAACAACAAAAATCAAAACTACAAAACATAACTTTTGATGATGCCAAAGTACAAGTAAAAGACCGTGTTTATAAAAGTGTTGAAAGTCGTTCTATATCTGATGTGCCTTTAGGAACATTTTTATCTGGTGGCGTAGATTCTTCAGTGGTTTCATATTGTCTGTCAGATATAACCGATTCTAAAATCGATACATTTTCTATTGGTTTTGAAAAGAAATCATATGATGAAACAGATAAATCACAGGTTGTTGCAAAACTCATAAATAGCAATCATCATGAGTTTATTATTAGTGAAAATGATTTAAAGCACCATATTGATGATATACTCTACAACTTTGACGAGCCGTTTGCCGATTCGTCTTCGCTCCCAACCTATTTAGTGTCTAATCGCACCAAATCTCATGTAAAGGTTGCTTTAACTGGAGATGGCGGAGATGAAATATTTGGAGGTTATAATAAATATTACATTGGAAAACTTAATAATAGATACACAAATATTGTCCCTAAAGGAATTCATAGTGTTATAAATAATTGGTCTTCAAAATTATTAAACCGAAAGGATGATAATCGCGGATTTAAATACAAACTCAACAAGCTTATTAAGGCTATAGATTATAGTGATGGTTATTATTGGGATATAATTTCGTTAGCATTTAGCACAGAAGACATTAATACTTTTTTAAGTACTAAATATCAAGACACATCAATGTTTGAGTATTTCAAGACTGTTTCTAAAATTAGTAACCCTAAAACTTTAAACGATTTTAGGCGAATCGATAAACATATTAGTCTTGAAGGTGATATGCTTGTAAAAGTAGACAGAACAAGTATGCTAAACTCATTAGAGTGTAGAGCACCTTTTTTAAATCGCGAATTATATGAGTTTACGATGAGCTTACCTGAAGACTATCTACTGCACAAATGGAGTAAAAAACATATTCTTAAAGAAACGTTTAAAGATGTATTTCCGAGTGGGTTCTTAGAAAAATCTAAGCAAGGTTTTGGAGTTCCTGTTGGTGATTGGCTTCGTAGTAATTTAAAAAAAGAATTGCTATCGTATATTGAACCACAATTATTAGACAGTCAGAATATTTTTAATGCTAAAGAGATTATCGGGCTTGTAAAAAACCATGTCTCAGGAAAACAAGACAATACATTTAAAGTTTGGGCCTTTTTCTGTTTCCAAAAATGGTATTCAAAAGCCTATCTAAATTAAACTGGTAATAAACACTAATTTTGCAAAAACTCATTCGCATAACAACAGTGCCTTCTTCTTTAAGAACGCTTTTAAGAGGTCAATCTCGCTTTATGAGTGATTATTATGAGGTAATTGGAATATCTGGAGATGGAGCTGCTTTAGCCGAGGTTAGACAGAATGAAGGCATTAAAACGCATGTCGTTGAAATGACAAGAACAATTACGCCTTTAAAAGATTTAAAAGCTACATACAAACTTTACAAAGTGCTTAAAGCTGAAAAGCCTTTTATTGTTCATACACATACACCAAAAGCTGGAACTCTAGGCATGCTTGCTGCCAAATTAGCCAAAGTGCCTCATAGATTACATACTATTGCAGGATTACCTTTGCTTGAAACTAGAGGAAATAAAAGAAAGCTTCTTGACGTCGTAGAAAAGCTCACATACAAATGCGCAACTAAAATTTTACCTAACTCAACTGGATTGCAGCAAATTATTATAGATAATAAATACACCAAACCAGACAAATTGTTAGTTATTGGTAATGGTAGTTCTAATGGTATTGATACTAAACACTATGATGCTTCTTTAGTTTCACAAGAAAAAAAAGAACAGCTAAAACAAGAACTTGGCATTACCAAAGACCATATTGTTTTTATATTTATTGGGCGTATTGTAAAAGATAAAGGTATAAATGAATTAGTAAATGCATTTAACGCATTATCAAAACAAAATGATGCTATTAAGTTACTTTTGGTTGGGCCGCGAGAAAATCACTTAGATCCTCTTTTACCAAATACTGAAACCATTATAATGAAAAACAAACAGATTATAGTTACAGGAGTTAAAAAGGACATTAGACCATATGTAGCTATTTCTCATGCATTAACGTTTCCTAGTTACAGAGAAGGTTTTCCAAATGTTGTTTTGCAATGTAGCTGCATGAATTTACCTTGTATAGTATCTAACATTAATGGTTGTAATGAAGTTATTGAAGACCAAGTTAACGGATTAATAATTCCTGCAAAAGATGAATCAGCACTAAAAAATGCTATGCAATTTATAATTAGTAACCCTGAAAAAAGAAAAGATATGGTAAAACATACAAGGTCTAGAATTATTGAACGCTATGAACAAAAATATGTATGGAACGAAATTTTAAAATATTATAAGAGCTTAAAATAATGGCATTCTATAAAAACATTATTAAACCAATTTTTGATATCATTGCTGCGGGTATTGGGTTTTTATTGCTATTCCCAATTTTTGCTATTACTTGGTTTGTATTAATTATTAAAAATAAAGGAAAAGCCTTTTTCTATCAAGAACGACCAGGTAAAAATGAACGCATCTTTAATATCATCAAGTTTAAAACTATGAATGATAAAACTGATGCTAATGGTGATTTATTACCTCCATCAAAACGATTAACTAAAACAGGAATTTTTATCCGTAAATATTCATTAGATGAGATTCCGCAATTATTAAATGTAATTAAAGGTGATATGAGTATTATTGGTCCTAGGCCATTATTAATAAGGTATTTACCAAGATATAATAATTTTCAAAAACAAAGACACAACATAAAACCAGGCATAACAGGTTGGGCTCAAGTAAATGGTAGAAATGCAATTAGCTGGGAACAAAAATTTGAATATGATGTTTGGTATGTAAAAAACATATCGTTGATATTAGATATTAAAATTCTATTTTTAACAATATTTAAAGTTTTTAAAAAAGACGGAATTTATAGTATAGAAAACGATATTGTACCAGATTTCACTGGAACAGATACAACTCAAAATACAACTCATGGCAATTAACATATTATTTACTTGTGCAGGACGACGCAATTATCTTATTAACTATTTTAAAGAAGCTATGAAAGGTCGAGGTCTAATTATAGCAGCAGATATGAGCAACTCTGCTCCTGCTATGGTTGATGCAGATTTAGCTATTTTAGTTCCAAGCATTTATGATAATAACTACATAGAAGCTCTAAAAAAAATTATAATCAAGCACAGTATTACTGCTATAGTTTCATTAAATGATTTAGAACTTCCTATACTTTCAAAACATAAAAGTGAATTAGAAAATACTGGTGCAAAAGTTATAGTGTCTAGTGATAATGTAATTGACATTGCTTTTGATAAAGTCAAGACTTTCAGTTTCATACAACAAATTAAACTAGAAACGCCAAAAACATACACAACTATATTGGATGTTAAAGATGCTATTAAAAGCAAAACACTTAGCTTTCCTTTAGTTGTTAAGCCACGATGGGGAAGCGCATCTATAGGTATAGATTTTGCAAATTCTTTTGAAGAGTTAGAACTCGTTTTTAAGCTACAGCAATTAAAACTAAAAAAATCTATACTAAACACCGCTAGCAAAGAGGATTTTAACAACGCAATTATTATGCAAGAAAAGCTAGATGGAACAGAGTTTGGTTTAGATATTTTAAATGATTTTAATGGAAATTATATAGGCACATATGTAAGAGAAAAGTTAAGCATGCGTTCTGGTGAAACTGATAAAGCTGTTTCAGTTATAGATCCAAAATTCGAAACTGTAGGTAAAATCATTTCAGATAATTTAAAGCATATTGGCAACTTAGATTGTGATGTTTTTGTTGTTAAAAACAAGCTTTATACACTAGAGCTAAACCCAAGGTTTGGAGGTGGTTACCCATTTTCACATGAAGCAGGAATTAACACAGCAGCAATTTATATTGAGTGGCTAAATGGCAATAAAGATATATCACAATTTAACAACTACAAAGCTGGATTGGCATTTTCAAAATGTGATAAAATGATGAGAATTAATTAAACTCAATCTTTGTTGATCCTTTTGTTCCACTAATTATATAAACATTACTTTTTAACTTATTTTGATATACTTTAATATTACTTAAAGGCTCTTGGCTTGCAAATAAAAAAGTATAAATAGGTTCTAGTAGAAACCGATAATCATTTTTATTATAATCAATTAATTTAAATGCATTACTAAGTGTGAAATTTGGCAGCTTTTCAGTAATGTAATTACTATTATGTTTTGATACAGCTTTGCCTCCTTTTATTTTAAACAAATATTTTCTATATAAATTATTTACTTTTTTCTTACGTAAATATAATTTTATTTTAAAAAAAGTTATACTAAACTTTGCTATCAACCTAGCCTTAATAGAGTTAACATCATACAAAACATGATAATCAAAATTATAGCTATGGTTACTCCATTTACGCTTATAATCAAAATCACCTTTAGAAAAATCTGATATTTTGTAGTTGTTTTCAAAACACCATTCTAATAATTTTATAATTGATGTTTTGCCTATACTAAACTTATAGTAATCAGGATCAAAAACAGTAATAGTCTCAAACAACACATCTTTAGCATGAAAATTTAAAGTAATTCCAATAGGGTTTTTATCACTATAAATCACTAACATTGATGCTTTCTTTTCTAAAAGCATTTCAAAAACTAACACTTTATAAAAATTCCATTTAACTCCTTTTAAATGATGATAATTTGTCTGCTTTCCTTGAAAGCGTTTATTTAACAAATCATAAAATTGCTTAAAGAGTAAATCAAATTCAGGTTTAGAAATACTGCCATGAATAAAAGAATACTTAATATTAAAACTGGTTTCTAAACGCCTTTTATTAGATTTAAATTCTCTCCTGTTTTTAGAACTAAATTGAGCATTAATATAATCGTCTTGATTTTCAAAAGTTGAAATATCCATTAAAAATCCTTGATACTGAAATAACTTCTTTAATCTTAATGACGAGTTATTTGTAACTTTAAATTCTTCTAGATTAAAATATGTAGGCACATCATAGATAAAAAAAACTTTTCCTTTATAGTCGTCTGCACTAACATTTAATTTATAATCAATCCCTTTTGTTAAGTTCTTTCCAATATTTACATAAAAAGGTAAGAGTTTGTGCTTATAAAATTGAACATTCTTTATAAATTTAAAATGAATTGGAGGCTTTTCTTCATTAAAATGTTTTGTCCAAATGGATGTATATGTTTTTGACGTAAATGGGTTATCTAACATCTAAATTTGGTTAAATACTTTAATCTTTAGTTACATACAAAAATAGCATTTTGAAACTCAGAAATGAACTTATAAACAACAAAAATTTAATATCGTTTTATTCGTTAAATATTAACCTATCCCATAAGTAAACATATAAAATTATAATAACCCTTTTCTTTTGTAGATGTTTATATTCATTTCATCTAAAAAAAAGAAACGAGTTAGAAATTATGATATAAATCATAAAGCAATACAAATAAATGATATATATTCGTCTATGCAGTAATACAATAAGTCATGCTTGAATCAATATTAAAAAGAACACAAAGCCTTATAAATAAGCCGCTTCAAAAAGTAGATGAAATAGAAACCATTTCTCATAATGACTTTTACAAAAAGCACATTAAAAAAAATAAGCCTGTAAAAATTACCCAAATGATGAATCATTGGGAAGCAACAAAATTGTGGTCATTAGACTATTTTGAAACTATTGGAGAAAACAAAGAAACATATACTTACAAAGGAAACATACGTCAAAGTGACACCAATTGGCAGTTTGGAGCATTTAAAGACTATTTAAATGAAATACGTAATTCTGACAAATCAAAAACAGAAACTTACCTTGGAAATATGTCTATAGCTAAAATTTTTCCAGAATTATTGCAACATGTAGATTTCTCTTTAATATCAAACAATACAATTAGAAATTCTACATCATTATGGATAGGACCACCAGGTACAATTACTGGCTGGCATACAGATCGATTGGCTAATAATATTTTAGCATTAATTGAAGGTCAAAAATTAGTGTTTTTAGTAAGTCCAAAGGAAAACAAAAAAATGTATCCTAGTGATAAGTACGAACCAGGTTCTAGGCTTAGTAGTGTAAATATGGAAGATTTTAACGAAACTAAACACTCAAAATTTAAAGATGCAAACGTCTTATATACAGTTATTAATCCAAACGAGATGCTGTTTATCCCTCAAACATGGTGGCATTGTGTATATGGTTTAAGCATAAGTATAAGCTCAAATAATTTTGGCTTCACTCCTATAGATAATATAAAAATGAAATGTTCTGAACTCACAAAGCGTATTCTTCATAGTGCTGGGGTTTATGGAAAAAATTGTGTTTGCCATTACTATGATGACAATGGAAAACGACAAAAAAGATAAATCTATAAAAAGCATATTGCTTTAAAACTAAATAAAAATTAAACTGTAATATACGTGAATGGACATTTTGTTATTTCGTTAGATTTTGAATTGCATTGGGGCGTTTTCGACAAAAAATCTGTAAATGATTATAAAGAAAACTTAACTAATGTTCCAATTGTAATAGATAGATTACTTAAACTATGCGAGCAATATAATGTAAAGCTAACTTTTTCTACCGTTGGATTCTTGTTTGCACAAAACAAAAAAGAATTATTAAAATACGCCCCAAAAAACAAACCAACATATAACAATAAAATATATAATCCTTATTCATTAATAAATAGCATTGGAGACCAAGAAAAAGATGATCCTTATCATTATGCACCTTCTTTAATTAAAAAAATTAGAGATACTAATGCACATGAAATAAGTTCTCATACATATTGTCATTTTTATAGTCATAAACCTGGCCAAACTGTTGAGCAATTTGAAGATGATATAAAGTCTGCCATTGAAATTGCGAAATCTATGAATGTAAAAATTGAAAGTCTTGTATTTCCAAGAAACATGATAGATGCAGAAAAAACTATTGACCATCCTTATTTGTATGTATTAAAAAAACACGGAATAACCTCATTTAGAGGAAAAGAAGAAGCTCATATCTACACAATTCATACAACAAAATTTTATCACAATTGGTTTATCTTTAAGATTTTAAGAATGCTAGATGCCTACTTTAATGTTACTGGATATAATACCTATAAAGTAGAAAGCTTATACAACTCAAACTTACCACTTAACTTACCTTCTAGTAGATTGCTCAGACCTTATAGCCAAAAGTTAAATTTTTTAGAGCCTTTAAAAATGAGAAGAATAAAAAAGGCAATGAAGTATGCAGCAAAGCATAATGAAATGTTCCATCTATGGTGGCATCCGCACAATTTTGGGACTCACATAGATGAAAACTTTAAAAATTTAGAAAGCATATTTAAAGCTTATACCTCACTAAATAAAACCCATAATTTTACTAGTGAAACAATGTCAGGCTTAACCCACAAAGTAACTTCATTAAATAATAACAATAGTTGAGATTAGATTATTTTTAAATATTATCGTAAAAACCTGCTATTTATCGTTATAATTTGAATGCTTATACATTATTAGTAATATTTACCTTAAATATTTTTTATAAATAGCATTACACTTTAAGAATGAGTTTAGTTTAACACACTTAAAGTTAATTAAATATAAAATAGATTTTCTGTCCCAAGTCCCTTACTAGGCAAGAAGATTGAATAGTAGTAAACAAGCTTAATAAATTTTGATATGGAATCAAAAATATGGTTATCATCACCACACATGAGTGGTAATGAGCAATCTTATATCAATAATGCCTTTGAGACTAATTGGATAGCACCACTAGGTCCTCATGTAAATGGTTTTGAAGATGATATTCAATCGTACCTAAATGACAATATACATGTAGCTGCGTTAAGCTCTGGAACAGCTGCAATACACTTAGGTCTTATCTTATTAGGCGTAAAAAAGGGAGATGAAGTTATTTGTCAAAGTAAAACATTTTCTGCTTCTGCAAATCCAATATTATACTTAGGTGCAACACCAATTTTTGTTGATAGCGAAGAAGATACTTGGAATATTTCTCCAAACCAATTAGAACTAGCAATTCAAGACCGCATAAAAAAAGGAAAAAAACCAAAAGCTATAATTGCAGTACATTTATATGGTATGCCCTATAAAGTAGATCAAATTAACTCAATTGCAGCTGCTTATAATATTCCAGTACTAGAAGATAGTGCCGAAGCACTAGGTAGCACTTTTAAAAACAAAAAATGCGGAACATTAGGAGACATCTCTATACTGTCATTTAATGGTAACAAAATAATAACTACATCTGGTGGTGGTGCATTAATTACAAAAAATAAAACAATAAAAGATAAAGCTGTTTTTTTTGCCACACAATCTAGAGATAAAGCAGTTGAATATTTACATTCAAAGATTGGATACAACTATAGACTGTCTAATGTCTTAGCCGGAATTGGACGAGGTCAAATGGAGGTTTTAGATAAGCGCGTAGCGTCTCGAAGAAAAAACTACGAATTCTATAAAAAAAACCTAAACTATATAGATAATATAATCTTTAAAAGCGAACCAGAAGGCATGTTTTCAAACAGATGGTTAACTACCATATTAACAGATTCTGAAGAAACACGAGAGGGTTTAAGACTAGAGCTAGACAAGCACAACATAGAGTCTAGACCATTGTGGAAACCAATGCATCAACAACCAATTTTTAAAGATTATCCTAAATATATAAATGGCGTATCAGACCAATTATTTAAAAAAGGCTTATGTTTACCAAGCGGCTCTAACTTAACTGATAATGAACTCGATAGAGTTATATCCATAATAAAAACGTATTTTAGAGTATGATTACAAGACTACTAAATAAAATATCACACAAATATGCATCTAAATGGCTAATCATGCTTTTAGACTTATTTATTGTGAGTTTTACTTTTGTTTCTGCTTATATAATTCGATTCAATTTTAAAATTGATTTTGAAATTAGCATTGTTTTAAAGCAGCTACCTTTTGTAATTATAGCAGCTCTTATTAGTTTCTTATTAGTAAGCTCTCACAAAGGCGTTGTAAGGTTCACTGGATTTAAAGATGTTGTAAATATTATAATTGGTGTTAATATATTAGCAACACTTTTAATCATTTCTACATTTTTTAGTCGAAAATTTCATTTCGATGAAACCTTTAACATATCTGGTTCAATTATATATATTCATTTACTGCTAAATATACTATTCTTAATTGGGTTTAAGCTCTTTATTAAATCTTTGTATAACAATTTAATGCATGAAATTAAAACCCAAAAGAGAATTTTAATTTTTGGAGCAGGAAATTCTGGAATGATTACTTATGATGCTATAAGAAATGACCCAAAAAACACCCATGAAGTCATTGGTTTTATTGATGATAATGAAGGTAAAGTTGGCAAAAAAATAAACTTACTCAATGTTTATAGTTTAGATAAAATTAATACTGAATTTATAAGCAATCTTTCTATTGAAGAAGTTATTGTTTCTATACAAAACATAGAAGCTTCAAGACTTTTTCAAATATCAGGGTTTCTATTCAACTTAGGTTTAAAAGTAAAAATTGTTCCACCTGTACAAAATTGGATTGATGGCGATTTAAGTATTGGTCAAATTAAAGATGTTAAAATTGAAGATTTATTGGGAAGAGAACCCATAACAATTATAAATCCTGCTTTAGTAGATGAGTATGAAAATCAAATAATATTTATAACTGGTGCAGCTGGCTCTATTGGTAGTGAAATTGCAAGAAAAGCTACACAATATGCATACAAAAAACTAGTGTTAATTGATACTGCAGAATCTGCCTTATATAACATACAACAAGAATTTATACAAAAAGGAATAAAAAATTTCATAGCAGTTGTTGCAGACGTAAGAGATTCGCAACGTATGGAATATCTTTTTAATCTTTACAGACCCAAAATTGTATTTCATGCTGCTGCTTACAAGCATGTTCCATTAATGGAAAACAACCCATATGAAGCTGTGAGCGTTAATATAAACGGAACAAGAAATGTAGCAAGCTTAGCAGTAAAGCATAGTGTAAATAAATTTGTTTTTATTTCAACTGATAAAGCTGTCAACCCAACAAATGTCATGGGAGCAACAAAACGTATTGCAGAGCTTTACGTTAATAGTTTACAAGGTAAAGGTCAAACAAAATTTATAACAACAAGATTTGGTAATGTTTTAGGATCTAACGGATCTGTAATTCCTTTATTTAAAAAACAAATTGATTTAGGCGGCCCAATTACTGTAACACATGAAGAAATCACACGGTATTTTATGACTATACCTGAAGCATGTCAACTTGTTTTAGAAGCTGCAACAATGGGTAATGGAGGCGAAATATTTGTGTTTGATATGGGAGAATCTGTAAAAATATTTGATCTTGCAAAAAATATGATTATTCTTTCTGGACTTCGTTATCCAGAAGATATAGACATTAAAATTATTGGTTTACGTCCAGGCGAAAAAATATATGAAGAATTACTAGCTGATGGAGAAAATACACGGCCTACATATCATGAAAAAATAATGATAGCTAGAACCAAACGAATTGATAATGAAGAAATTGATAAAAAAATAGCAAACTTATGCTCAATAAACTCCAAAGTTAGAACCCTTGAAGTTGTTTCATTAATAAAAGAAATTATACCAGAATACATTTCTAACAATTCAAAATTCGAAGTCTTAGATTCATAAAAACTAACCCAAATAAAAAACCAAATGGCATTTAAATTTACATCAAATACAATTACTAAACCTATAGCTATACTTGCTTTGGCTTTAATTTCATCATGTGCATCAAAAAAAGACATTGTTTACTTTCAAGACGAACCTGTAAACGATCAAACAATACTCAACACCAAGTTTGAATTAGCTTACAAAACAGATGATCTTCTAACAATTGATGTTTCTGCTTTAGATCCAGACGCTGTAAGACCCTTTAATTTACCAGCGGTAACATATAACTCAGGTGGTTTAAGTGCTCAAGGCAATGTGATAAGACAAACATATTTAGTAGACCCAGATGGTAATATAGAGTTCCCAGTGTTAGGAACACTAAAAATTGGTGGATTAACCAGAGCTCAAGCCTCAGATTTTCTTAAAGAAAAATTAAGTGAATATGTTAAAAATCCAATAGTAAATATTAGGTTAATTAATTTTACAATTTCTGTTTTAGGAGAAGTTAATAGACCAGGAACATTTACCATACAAGATGAACGTATATCTCTTGTTGAAGCTTTAGGTCTAGCTGGAGATTTAACAATATATGGAGAACGTAATAATGTTTTTTTAGTTAGAGAAGTTGATGGACAAAAAAAATACGCGAAATTTGATTTAACTTCTATTAATGTGGTTAATTCTCCTGTGTATTACCTTACTCAAAATGATATGATATATGTTACACCTAATGATGCTAGAGTACGTCAATCATCATATAACCCAAATAATAGCTTAATAATTTCTGCTGTTGGAGTTTTAGCAACAATAACTGCAATCCTTATAAAATAAACACTAAACTTCTATGGATTACAACAATACAAATCTTGATGAATTGAGAAACAAAGTAGATTTATTTTTGTCAAAATGGAAATTCATCTTGCTATTTTTAATAGTAGCTCTTTCTTGGGCGTATTTACATTTAAGATATGCAAACTATCAATATGAAGCCACTGCATCTATAAAAATTAATGATGAAAAACAGTCTAAACAACTTCCAGAACTTACTGCGTTACAAGATTACGGAATGTTTTCTTCAGATTTTAACAACGTAAAAGATGAAGCAGAAATCATTACATCTAGAGCATTAATAAAACAAGTTGTTGAGGATTTAAATCTTAATATTCAATATTTTGTTAGAGGTAAAATTAAAGAGCAAGAAGTTTACAAAAACCCTCCAATTGTCCTGAATTTTTTTGAGAGTGATTCAATTCTCAATGCTATTGACACAACGTTATATTTAAAAATAAAATCTCAAACAAAATTTATGCTATCAAACACTGAGCATAATGAATTATTAGATATAGAAAGCTCAGATGCAAAAGAATATAATTTTGGAGATCGAATCACTACAGGTTTTGGTGATTTAGTAATCACACCAAGTATTGATAACTATTTACCTGGAAGTAGTATAAAAATTAAAATGTCTCCAGTAAAATCTATTGTTGGAGCTTATCAGTCTAAAATAAAAGCAATTACAAATAAAGGATCTAACATTATTAAAATTAGTCTCAAAGAAAATTTAAAGACCAAAGCACAATTAATTTTAGACAAACTTGTTGAAAAATACAATGATGATGTTATTAATGACAAACAGCTAATAGTAGATGCAACATCAGAATTTATAAACAATAGATTAAATACTGTTTCAAACGAACTAGAGCAGGTAGATTTTACAGCTGAAACTCTACAAAAGAAAAACAGACTTACAGCTTTAAACTCACAAGCTGATATATTTTTACAAAGTGAAAGAGAAAATGAAAGCAAATTAATAAATACTACAAACCAAATCCAGCTAATTGACTACATGAAAGATCATTTAAACAATAATGATTCTGACACTGATTTATTGCCCGCAGATGTTGGTATTGCAGATAACTCTGTAGCACTAATTACTAAAAGCCATAACGAATTAGTACTCCAACGTGATAGACTTTTAAAAAACTCAACAGAAAAAAACCCAACTGTCGTAAATTTAAATAATGAAATTAATGCGTTAAAGCAAAACTTAAATCAAAGTTTAGACAATATTCAGTCTGCAAACAAAATCACTCTTAATACATTAAACAAAGAAGATGCTAGAATAAGTGCTCAACTCTACTCTGCACCTGGTAAAGCAAGACAATTTAGAGATGTGAAGCGTCAACAAGACATCAAAGAATCTTTATTTTTATACTTATTACAAAAGCGTGAAGAAACAGCTATATCTCAAGGTCTGTCATCACCTAATGCAAAAATAATAGACTCTGCATTTGCTAATAGCGATCCTGTTTCTCCAAAAAAGAATATTACTTATTTAGCTGCATTTTTATTAGGTATTTTAATTCCTGTATCACTTATTTATGTAACTGATTTATTAGATACTAAAATTCATGATAAAAATGAGCTTTTAAAAGTATTAAAAATGCCTTATTTAGGTGATATTCCAAAATCTGACAAGAAAAAACGACTTGTGCAACAAGTTGATTATACACCAAAAGCTGAAGCTTTTAGAATTGTACGTTCTAACATCAATTTTATGCTTCAAAATAAAAGTAAAGATTGTAAAACGCTATTTGTAACATCTACAACTAGTCAAGAAGGAAAGTCTCACACATCTATAAATTTAGCAACCTCTTTTTCGTTTTCTGAGAAAAAAGTACTCCTCATAGAAACAGACATTAGAGTGCCAAAAGTAAATGAATACTTAAAAATAAAATCAGATAAGGGTCTTACAAATTATATATCAGACAAATCACTATCCATTAAAGATGTAACGGTTTCTGTTAAGGATAATGAGTTTTTAGATGTAATTCCGTCTGGAGCAATACCACCAAATCCAGCAGAATTATTAATGAGTGAGCGCGTTAAAGAACTTTTTAGCGAAGCAAAAAATAACTACGACTATATAGTTGTTGATACTGCTGCTGTAGGCTTGGTTACAGACACTTTACTTATTAGCGAGTTTGCAGATATGTTTATTTATGTTGTGAGCGCAAACAATATTGATAAGCGTCAATTATACATAGCTCAAACAATGTATGATGAAAAACGATTGCCCAATATGGCTGTTCTTTTAAATGGAACTACTAAAAAGAAAGGTTACGGCTATGGTTATGGTAAAAACCCAAAAAAAGCAAAAAAGAAATTTGGAATTATTTAACTATTTATTTTTGCTTTGCAAATACATATTTAAGTTTTGTGTACAAAGCATTTACATTCTTATCTCTAAGAAATTGTTTAAATTTAAAATACATCACAACTCCATTTGCTACTAGTATAGCAGATGGAGATTTTTTATCGTAAACTATGTGATGATAGTAAAAGTAGGCTGTATCTGTCCAACGCTTTTTATAATAGCTTTCGCCTTTTGAAAAATCTAATTTTTTTATGCCATTATCTAAAGACCATTCAAGCAACTTGTATATTTCTATATTACCAATATTCATTTTATTAAAATCAACATCAAAAGTTCTTATAGATACCATAAGCACATCGTTATTTAAAAAATTAATCGACATAGCTATAGGTACATTACTATTATAAACTACATTAAAGACTACTTTTTTCTCTAAAATTAAAGGATAAATTAATTCTTGATAAAAATCCCACATTGGCAAAACAGTATTAAATGTGTTTTTTTCGTCAAAACGTTTACCTAAAAGTTCTTTAAAAGCAGACATTTCTTTATTGTAATCCTCTTTACTAATCGCTCCAAAATAAACTTTATATGAAATTTGAAGTTTTTCGTCTAATTGTTTTAAACTTCGCCTAAAATTATACCTGCTTTTTGAAGAATTAAAATAAGCTGCAAGGACATCATCTATATTTTTAAACTTGCTTAAATCTGCATAAAAACCTTTGTATTGCCTTACTTTTTTTATAGATATGTTTATTGGGTTTTTATTATTTAATAAAAAATAATCAGGTACATCATATAACAAAATCGCCTTGTTTTTATAATCTATAGCGGAGTTGTTAATGCTATAAGTTATTCCGTTAGTAAAATTTTTTCCAATATTCTTAAATAGAAAAAATGGCGTTTTTATAAATTTTACACCATTAACGAAGTTAAATGCAACTGCTTTCTTTTTTTTGTCGTAATATTTAGACCAAGTGGTTTCAAAGGTTGAAGACGTAAAAGGATTTGAGTTCATTAAAAATGATGCTATTTATATTTCTTTGTGAAAATAATTAAAGTACACGCAATCTATAATTTTAATCTTTAAAAACCATATTCTTCAGACTAAAGTAAAATCAAAGTCTGCGTCTAGCTTTTTCTTGCTTTAATAAATTAAGCTCTCTACTTGTTTGACCAGCAACTGATGTGTTTTCTTCTGCACGTCTAATAAGATATGGCATTACATCTTTAACAGGACCAAAAGGCACATATTTTGCTACATTATAACCTTGTTCTGCAAGATTAAAACTAATATGATCACTCATTCCATAAAGTTGACCAAACCATACGCTATTATCATCTTTTTTTATACCTAATTTATTCATTAAACGCATAGCTATATAACAACTCTCTTCATTATGAGTTCCTATAAATAAAGATATATCACTTAAGTGATTTAAAATATACTCTAGTGTTTGATTAAAATTATCGTCTGTAGCTTGCTTTGATACACATATTGGTGACGTATAACCTTTATCTTCTGCTCTATCGCGTTCTTTTTCCATATAAGCACCACGTACAATCTTAACACCTATTTTAAAACCATTTTTCTTAGCTCTATCATGAAGTTGTTTTAAATAATCTAATCTATCCCAACGATAAGTTTGTAATGTATTATATACAATTGGTTTTTCTGTATTATACTTTGCCATCATAGCTTCACATAAGTCATCAGCAGCATCTTGCATCCAACTCTCTTCGCCATCAATTAATACTTCTACATCTTTTTCTTTTGCATATTTGCAGACTTTATCAAAACGCTCTACTACTCTATCCCATTCTTGTCGTTCTTCAGGTGTAAACTCAAGACCTTCTCCTTTTTTTTGATATAAATGAAAACGACCAAATCCTGTAGGTTTAAATACAGCAATTGGCATTGCATCTTTTTCATCTGCAAACTTTATAATTTTTAAGGTTTTTTCCATAGCTGCATCAAAATGGGTTTCATTTTCTTTACCTTCTACAGAAAAATCTAGAACAGCACACACACCTTTATCAAACATTTTATCGATAACTGGCAAACAATCTTCTTCATTTACGCCGCCACAAAAGTGATCAAAAACTGTTGACCGTATTAAGCCTTCAACAGGTAAATGCGCTTTTAATGCAAAGTTTGTAGCTGCAGTTCCTATTTTTACCAAAGGTTGATGAGATATCATTTTAAATAAAAAATAAGCGCGTTCAAGTTCAGAATCACTTTTTAAACTAAAAGCGACTTTGGTATTATCAAAAAGTTGCGGTGTTGTCATTGCTAAAAAATATTCTAACAAAAATAATTATTCATTCGCTATTATTTAATTAAAAACTGCTTATTTTCATGCTCTATTTAAAGGAATCCTTTATTCATGAACTCAATACAGACAAAAAGTTATTCAGTACACTTTAATTCAAACTGTTATACACAGTTAAACGCATACATTGATAATGGTGCTTTTTCTAAAATTTTCATTTTAGTAGATAGCAACACGCATGAATATTGTCTCTCAAAGTTTATGTCTCAATTGCAAACTGAAATTCCTTTTGAAATTATTGAAATTGAAGCTGGAGAACACAACAAGACTATAGATACTTGTGTTGGTGTATGGAATGCATTATCTGAACTTGATGCAGATAGAAAAGGTTTAATGATAAATCTTGGTGGTGGTGTTGTAACAGATTTGGGTGGTTTTGTTGCTTGCACGTTTAAACGTGGTATAAAGTACATTAATGTACCTACATCACTCCTAGCGATGGTAGATGCGTCTGTAGGCGGAAAAACAGGAGTTGATTTAGGTGTTTTAAAAAATCAAATAGGTGTAATTAACTCTGGAGATATGGTTTTGATTGACACTTCGTTTTTAGATACGCTTCCGCAAAATCAATTAAAGTCTGGCTTAGCAGAAATGCTCAAACATGGTTTGATTTATGATAGAATTTACTGGAACAAACTTAAAGACTTATCTCAACTAACTTTAAATGATTTAGATACATTAATTTATGAATCTGTTGAAATTAAAAAAGATATTGTTACTAAAGACCCATTAGAAAATGGGTTGCGTAAACACTTAAATTTTGGGCACACACTCGGTCATGCCATCGAATCTTATTTTTTAAGTCATGATAAAAAAGAAGACTTGCTACATGGTGAAGCTGTTGCTATTGGTATGGTTCTAGAATGCTATTTGTCTTCTGAATTGCTAGGTTTTTCAAAAGAAGATTTAGAAGAAATTACTACAACTATAAACACAATTTATAAGCCTGTAAATATTCAAGACTCAGATTATAATGCCATTATTGAATTACTTAAATACGATAAGAAAAATGAACATGGTAATATCAATTTTGTATTACTAAAAAACATTGGCGAACCAAAAGTAAATTGCTTAGTAGATAACCTTTTAATTATTAATGCCTTTGAATATTATAACATTAAAATTAAATTGTAGGCTATGCAAGAAAGAAAACTAAAAATTCTTCGATTAATTGATGAAGCTCATAAAATTATTGAAGATGGTTACCATGATTTGAGACAACCAAAAGATGAGCAAGCAACAAACCAACAAAGACAGTTTTTATTAGCAGATATGGCTTGTCATTTAATACAAGATGCCATGCGTGATGATATCACAAATAGTGAATCATTAAAAAATAGATTGTATGCTATTTTGACTATTAGTGATGACTTTTTAACAAAAAAAGAACTAAAACCTCTAGCGCAAACAATTATTGATTAATTACCATCATTAAAGGTATCTCTCCTTTATAACTTTACAGTGATGTATTTCGTGACCAATAGTTATAAAACCAATTGCTCTTACAGAAAGCTTACTGCTATTAGCATTACCAACGGTTAAAAGTATCTCATCACTAAAACTATCAAACAAGATTAGAGTTGCTAACCTTACTGCTTTATACTCGTTCATTAAACTAACAACTGATCTGTCATTTGCATGACTATTATCAGCATATTCATCTTGATCATAACCTGGCAAAGCTGTCTTGTCTTTACGTGCTATACATAAAGCTCTATAAGTAAATACACGTTCTGTATCTATTATATGCTGTAAAACCTCTTTAATAGTCCATTTATCATTAGCATAACGATAATCAAATTTATCTTCTGGAATAGATTCAAAAAAAGCAATAGTAGCATCTCCTTTTAGCTTTAAACCTTCTCTTAAGCTTAAGGCTTCTGTTTTATCAATATAAGGTTGATAATATGAATTATATTCTTCGTTATTTAAATCATCTTTAGTCATAAGCTGAGTTTTATTTGAATAAAAGTAACAAAAAACCCTTTATCTATAAAAGAGATAAAGGGTTTTACTTTATTACTGTTATAATAATTATAACTCGTTAAAAATGGTATGCATCAAACGTTTTTTATCGTTAATACTTTCTTCTAACGAAATCATTGTTTCTGTTCTGTAAATTCCTTCAATGTCATCTAATAAGAAAATTATTTCTTTAGCGTGTGTAGTATCTTTAGCTCTTATTTTACAAAAGATATTAAACTTTCCTGTAGTAATATGCGCAACAGTTACATACGGAATTTGATTTATACGCTCTAACACAAATTTAGTTTGTGACGTATTTTGTAAAAACACACCAACATAAGCAATAAAAGAATAGCCTAGTTTTTTATAATCTAATGTTAAAGAAGAACCTCTAATAATACCAGCTTCTTCCATTTTTTTTACTCTTACATGAACCGTACCTGCAGATATAACTAATTTTTTTGCAATATCTGTAAACGGAATCCTTGTATTATCAATCAACATATCTAAAATCTGGTGATCGATTTCATCTAATTTAAACTTTGCCATCCTCTATGTATTCTTTAAATTAAACACAAAATTAATGCATTTTTATTGAAGATAATGCATTGATTTTAAGTTTTTTTATGGTGTCAATGCATATTTTTCACCATTCACGAATACGAAATCGTTTTCGTCTCCAACTTTTAACACCGCTTCGTTTGCAAATAAAACCTTACTACCATTAGCATCAAGTTCTTTATGACCATAACAACCATTTAACTTAGATATTTTCTCAATTTTTGGAATAAATACAATTTTATTGTCAATAAGCCTTTCTTGATATTGCACAGCAATATCTCCTTTATCAGAATTTCTAATTATTATATCATAAAACAACTTTTGGTTCATTGGGATTTTTAAATATGGCTTATAAAATTCACCTGAAACCTCATGGTTAGTAATATAATCAATACTAACAAACAACGATTGAAATATAAAAATTCTTGTTTTTTCTCTATCGTAATCATTAACATAATGACCAGCTTCAAAAAGAATAGTAGGCACATTATGGCTTTGAAATGTGTCACCAACACAATTAATGTTAAATGCATCATCATAAACACCTACTTGGTTAGGGATTTGAATCTGCAAAGTGGTATTTATCTCTGCTATAACTTCCATAGCTTTTTTTCGATTATTTGTTACAGTACAATCTTTATCTTGAGCTGGAGCTAAAAATGACACCGTAGCAGGTTTATTAGTATTCCCAGCACTAAATATAGTACGTTGACCATGCAGGTTAAAGCAAAAGTCAGGTTTAAAGATGTCAAAAAGTTGCCGTAAAATTTTACTCTCAGGCTGCGACAAGTCTTGAGCGTCTCTATTTAAATCAATATTATTGGCATTTAGTCTCGTATAAGCACGTGCGCCATCAGGATTTAAAATAGGAATAACAACGACGGTACAAGCTTTTAAAATGCTATTTATAACCTTTTCATCTCCAGAAAAGAGATTAAACATATCAAATAAGGCCTTTGTTGTTGTTGATTCGTTACCATGCATTTGTGACCAAAACAGTAATTTCTTAGATCCTGTACCAAATTGCACTTTATAAATAGATTCTCCATTAACAGATTTTCCTATCTCAGAAACTTGAAATCTATATGGCAATTTTTGTAAAAGCGGTTCAATAAAATCATTGTTAATATAACGATGAAAGAGACTCTTTTCTTGGTAGGTTTTAAACCATAATTTTAATTGATCTAGATGCATATATACTATTATAATGTTACAAAGTTAAACATTTGATTTTTTACATTTGTAAACATCGCTTTTATTTAAAATTGAATACAATTGTAACCAAAATCACATTCTGTTAACAACAGACAACATTAAGTATTAAAGATTATTCAATAACAATTAAAATCCATATACAATCTACTTGTTTTCAGATGATTAAATAATTTTATATAAAGCGTTAAATTATTATAAAACAAATATTAATAGTCTAAATCGCATATTGTAAACGTATATTGATTACATTTGTAACATCTTAAACATTCATTTTTCTGTTTACAATGATAAACACACAAAATTTTGCAAAACGTCTACAAAAAGTCATTGATTTTTATGGAGAAACTGCGTCTTCTTTTTCCGAAAAAATTGGTGTGCAACGCTCTTCTATTTCCCACATATTATCTGGTAGAAATAAACCGAGTTTAGATTTTGTAATGAAAGTCCTCGCCTCTTTTCCCGAAGTGGAATTGTATTGGTTGTTAAATGGTAAAGGTCATTTTCCAACACAAGAAAAAAAAGAAATTGAAAAAACTATTACAAAGCCAAAATTTGCCCAAGAAATTGAAATAAAGCCTTCTGCTGCATTATCTAACAACAAGTCAATAGAACGTATCGTTATTTTCTATAAAGATGGGAGTTTTAAGAGTTTTGAGGAATAAACTAAGACTGCATCAAGTTTTACCAAAATTGTTTTAGAATCTATTTGTCTTTCAATAATAAAACTACCATAATGATTTAATGACCCTAATTATAACTTAGGATTAATGCGGTCTCAATCCGCTGTGAGTTTCAAACCTATTTTAGCCTTTCACTCTAAATGTATACGTAGAAATTAAATCTTTTCCTATTAAAAAATGCACATCATAGAAACCCATTCTCTCAAATTTATACTCAACAGTTAATGATTTGTTTTTAATTGAGGTTAATTCTGGATGTACTTTTTTACTACTCTTACCATTATCAATTAAAAGGCTTATGTCTTTTGCTTCTACTGGTTTAATCAATTGAAACTCAAAAACAATACTTTCATTTTTTTGTATGATGTTGTGCATTTTTTTAGGCTCTTTATGTACGCTAAGATTAGTATAAGCCTTACCGTAAATTATTGGAGCTTCAATAAAAGCTTTAAATGAAGGTTTGTCTTCATCTAGTAATAACATCCATTTTTTGTCTGCTGGATAGTGATTTACAGCAAAGAGTTTTGGGTTAGATAAGAAAAAACCATTGTTGTAATGAAACTCAAACTTAGAGGTTGCAAGGTTTGGTATACCACTTGCCCAAGTTGGGTCGCAGAGATACCATTTGCTGTTTAGCTTAACAGCATTCCATGAGTGATTAGGCGTATCTAATCTATCGACATTTGTTGTGCTAGACCTAGCAAAACCATGAACAATCTCACAATCTATATTGGCTAAAACTGAAAGTTTTTTTATTAAATACGCATAGCCTGTGCAAAGTGTTTTATTCTTTTTAAGGAGTTTTTTAAATACAATCTTACTAAAATGGTCATTCCATTTTTTTAGCTTAAGACTGTCATCTCTATAACGTTGTCTTTTTCGCATGTTTTTATGAAAAAGACGATAGTCATTAGCAATATTACCACAAACCCACATAAAAATAGCTCTAAAACGCTCAACATCTGTATCTAGGTTTGCTGTGAGTTTATAAGCTAGTTCGGGTAAATTATTAAGTTTTTCATTTTTGTACTCCAATGCAATTTTGTCTGCTTCATTAAAATTGACAGTGCCAAAATCTGATATTTGAGCATTAGATTGAAATGCAAATATGAACAAAAATAAATATCGCATTAGTTTCATTACAACAAAGCTACAAGCGACTACTTATTAGATCGCTTAGACTTATATGGCTTATCAGAATTTAAAGCACCTACAAATTCAAGTAAATCTTCAGACAGTCTTAATCTTATAAAGCCAGTATCTGCTTTAATTTTCATTTCTACCGTTTCATAACCTAAGTAACTAATTAGCAAAACATCTCCTGTTTTAAGTGGTTTTGGAAAAATAAATTCTCCTTTGCTATTAGATGAAGTTCCTATTTTAGTGCCTTTTAATACAATACTAGCACTTTCTAAAGGACCATCATCATTGCTAATAACTCCTTTAATTGTTCGTTCATTTTGTAGAGTTGTTTTAGATTGCCCATAAACAGGATTAAACGCTAGAATTGTCATCATTAAAAATGCAACATAACCTAAAGCTCTAAGACTTTTTTTTGGTGTAAATGTAGATTGATTCTTCATAATTATAAATATTTTGTTTACATCAAATCTATTATAACAAACATAGCTATAAAAGTTACATTGAGTGTGCAACCGTTTTGAATGAGTGAAGATACTATATCTTGGAGTCAATAACAATTACATATCTACAAAACAGCACTTTGAGTGCCACTTTTAACATTTATAAGTAATAAGCTACATCTTCAATTTTAGTTAAATAAAACATTTTGCAAGTATAAAAACAATGAATCTTGTAGTTTTGCACAAACTATTATTATGCGATTTTTATTTACTACTCTACTCCTCGTTTTATTTACTAATTGTTATACACCTGAACGCAATTGTAATGATTTTAAAACAGGAACTTTCGAGTTTACATATACTATAAACGGCGTAGAAAAAACTGGCCGTTTTACAAGGACAAATGATTTAAATATTGATTACTACGAAAACACTATTGATACTGCATCTGTACGTTGGATAAATGATTGTGAGTTTATCATGAAAAAATTGCATCCTAAAAACAAATCTGAAGAAAAAGCAATTCACATGAAAATACTTAGCACTACAAAAAATTCGTATGTGTTTGAATATAAACTAGCTGTTAAAGATCCTTACAAGAAGAATAATACAGAAAGAGGTGTTGCAAAAAAAATCAACTAATTATAGACTTAGGAAACGTATAACCTTTTTTTAAAAAATTATTTAAAACAATGTAATCTGACCTTCGTCATCAATATCTGACTCAGGAGGCAACTCTCCATTTGATGATTTCTTATCGTCAGAAACCTCAGCTTGTGATTGGCTTACTGTTACATTTTCTTCATCTACAACTTCAATTTCTTCAGCAGGAACTTCTTCTGGAGCTTCATAAGGCAAAGGTTCTAACAAATTAACCTGGTTAATTTTTTCTTTAGTTAATTGATTTCCTAAAGCAGATATTCCTTTTACTGCAATAAACTCTTCTAGATTAACCGTTTCATTATCTTTTCTATCCTTTCCTCTTTCTTTGGTATATTCAATCTCAGCCATTGGTTTCCAGTCTGTAGAAACAATTTCTAATTGCGATTTTGGATGGTCAGAAATAAAAGTTTCTTCTTTACCTTCATTTTCTATAAGAAAACGTTTTACATAATAACGTTCTTTTTCGCCATCATAATAAATTGCAGAAATTGGTTTTTTAGGAATCCACTTTTCTAGCACAATCATGTTATCATCAAAACGTGTTGTAATTTCTGGCAGAATTGTTTTTACATGTCCAGATTGCGTTATGATTAAAAGGCGATCTTCTCCTCTAAATTCTCCAATTAATTCGCCTCGCTCATCTACATTTAAGCGCTGCACAGTATCATCAAACCATATTTTACGAGGCTTAAGTGTCGATACGCCTTTTTCTTTAAGTTCAACTTTTTTAATTGAATATTTTGTAACCACGTTACCTTTAGAAGCACGTCCTTTAATAAGAATCTCTGCAAAATCTAAATCCCATTTTAGTTTTTTAACACTTCCTACTTGCCTTAAGTGAATTGTAATAACCTCAGCTTCGCCATTTGGGTTTGCAGAAAAATACCAAACTTTAGAACTTTTATTTCCATTAGTTAAGTCGTATTCTTTATCACGTGTAATTGATGTTACGGCAAAACGCTTTACATACGAAGCACCTTTGCTTCCGTCACGATAAATCATATTATAAATAGTACGCTTATCTTTCTTTTTAAAGACTGCTACGTGAATAATACCTTTACCTATAAATGTTTTACTACCAACTTTAGTAACCATCATCTTACCATCATTGGTAAAAACAATAATATCATCTATATCACTACAATCGCATACATACTCATCACGACGCAATGATGTACCTATAAAACCTTCTTCTCTATTTACATAGAGTTTTGTATTACGTATTACAACTTTTGTAGCATCAACATCATCAAAAGTTCTAATTTCTGTTTTACGCTCACGACCTTCTCCATACGCTTTCTTTAAACGTTCAAAATAAGCAATAGCATAATCAATTAAGTTTGCTAAATGATGCTTAATCTCAGCTATTTGCTCTTCTAACGCATCTATTTTCTGCTGCGCTTTGTCTATGTCAAATTTAGAAATACGTTTGATTCTAATTTCTGTTAATCGAGCAATATCATCATCAGTAACAGTACGTTTTAAATGCTTTATATGTGGCTGAAGCCCTTTATCTATAGCTCGTATAACGCCTTCCCATGTTTCTTCTTCTTCAATATCACGGTAAATTCTATTCTCAATAAAAATGCGTTCTAAAGAAGCAAAATGCCATTGCTCTTCAAACTCATTTAGTTTTATTTCTAGCTCGCTTTTTAAAAGTACAACTGTGTTGTCTGTAGAACGACGCAACATTTCTGAGACACCAACAAAAAACGGCTTATTATCTTCTATAACACAGCCTAAAGGCGAAATAGATGTTTCACAATTGGTAAATGCATATAAAGCATCTATTGTTTTATCTGGTGAAATTCCTGAAGGCAAATGCACTAAAATCTCTACATCTGCAGCTGTATTGTCTTCAATTTTTTTAATCTTAATCTTTCCTTTATCATTCGCTTTTAAAATAGAATCTATTAAAGATGATGTATTTGTAGCAAAAGGAATTTCTGTAATAGCAAGCGTGTTTTTATCAGATTGAGAAATTTTTGCTCTTACACGAACTTTTCCGCCACGCAAACCATCATTATAATTGGAAAAATCTGCAATTCCTGCAGTTGGAAAATCTGGAAGAATTGTAAAACGTTTTCCTTTTAAATGCTTTACTGAAGCATCTATAAGCTCAATGAAATTATGAGGTAGTATTTTAGTAGATAAACCAACAGCAATTCCTTCGCCTCCTTGAGCCAACAATAACGGAAACATTACCGGAAGGTTTACAGGTTCTTTTCGACGACCATCATAAGAAGCCTGCCACTCGGTAATTTTTGGGTTATACACTACATCTAAGGCAAATTTAGACAGACGTGCTTCTATATAACGTGAGGCTGCTGCTCTATCGCCTGTAAGTATATTTCCCCAGTTTCCTTGCGTATCTATTAATAAGTCTTTTTGACCTATTTGCACCATGGCATCTGCAATACTTGCATCACCATGCGGATGATACTGCATCGTATGACCAACAATATTTGCAACCTTATTATAACGACCATCATCTAAATCTTTCATAGAATGCATAATGCGTCGCTGTACAGGTTTAAAGCCATCTTCGATAGCTGGTACTGCACGCTCTAAAATAACATACGATGCATAATCTAAAAACCAATCTTTATACATACCAGTAACTCTGGTAATGGTTTCTTGATTATCATCTTGTTCATTTATCAAATCGTCGTTATCTTCAATCATTTGCTATTTTTTCTATTAGCCTTAATCATCTTACTTAATGATTGTCTTATATATTTTCTTTTTCTTCTTGAAACCAATGTTACGTTGAATTTCATTTTTCTCACCTCATCACTAGAATCTAAAACATTTATAATAAGTTGTTTGTATATAATATAATTATGAAACTTAAAAGACAATAAACGTTCTTTATTAAATTCTAATTTATACTCTCTATGCCTATGTTTATCAAAAAATAGTAAGCCTTTATTGATGACTACTACTTTAACTCCATCGCTATCATACTCGAAATACTTAGATACTGTATGAATAAAATATAATAAACCAACAAACACAAAAGCCACAATAGCAAATGAAAGTACAGTATTGCTGGTTAAATTCCTGAATGCTCTAAATACTGTTGCAAAAAAGATTGTAGCAATTATAAGTACAAAGTACAGAGAAAGGATTATATTTTTTACTGTGGCATTATTAGTTCGCATGTTCTTCTTCTACTATATCTAATTCCACTTTAAGATTGTTGATTATAAATTCTTGGCGTGTTGGTGTGTTTTTACCCATATAAAAAGATAGCAACTCTTCAATAGACATATCTTTATCTAACATTACTGGGTCTAAGCGTATGTCTTCTCCTATAAAGTGTACAAACTCATCTGGCGAAATTTCTCCCAATCCTTTAAATCGAGTGATTTCAGGTTTTGGTTTTAACTTACTAATTGCTTCTCTTCGCTCTTCTTCAGAATAACAATAAATAGTTTCCTTTTTGTTACGAACTCTAAACAAAGGTGTTTGTAAAATATATAAATGTCCTTCTTTAATGACTTCAGGAAAAAATTGTAAAAAGAATGTTATGAGTAGTAATCTAATATGCATTCCGTCAACATCGGCATCTGTTGCTATTACTACATTATTATAACGCAAATCTTCTAAAGATTCTTCTATATTTAAAGCTGCTTGTAATAAATTAAACTCTTCGTTCTCGTACACGATTTTTTTACTTAAGCCATAACAGTTTAAAGGCTTTCCTTTTAAACTAAAAACCGCTTGTGTATTCACGTCTCGTGATTTGGTTATACTACCAGAAGCCGAATCTCCCTCAGTAATAAACAAGGTTGTCTCAAGATTTCTTTCATTTTTAGTATCTCCAAAATGCACTCGACAATCACGCAATTTTTTATTATGTAGATTAGCTTTTTTAGCTCTATCTTTTGCTAACTTACGTATACCAGAGAGTTCTTTACGTTCACGCTCTGCCTGAAGAATTTTGCGTTGAATTTTTTCAGCAGAATCAGGGTTTTTATGTAAAAAGTTATCTAATTGTGTTTTTAAGAAATCATTAATATATGTTCTAACAGTTGGCAAATCGCCTCCCATATCTGTTGAACCTAGTTTCGTTTTTGTTTGACTTTCAAAAACGGGTTCCATAACTTTAATAGCTATGGCACAAACAACTGATTTACGTATATCTGAAGCTTCATAGTTTTTACCATAAAATTCTCTAATGGTTCTAACCAAAGCTTCTCTAAATGCTGCAAGATGTGTTCCTCCTTGTGTTGTGTTTTGTCCGTTTACAAACGAATGGTATTCTTCACTATACTGCGTTTTACTATGTGTTAAAGCGACTTCTATATCATCACCTCTTAAGTGAATGATTGGGTATAATAAATCTGACTCATTAATATTTTCTGATAACAAATCTTTTAACCCATTCTCACTATAATATTTTTCACCATTAAACACAATGGTTAAGCCCGGATTAAGATACACGTAGTTTTTGAGCATCTTTGCCACATACTCATTACGATACTTGTAATTTTTAAAAATGACATTGTCAGGAATAAAGGATACTTTGGTTCCTTTACGACGTGATGTATCTTCTAATAATTCTTCATTTATTAAGTTGCCTTGTTCAAACTCAGCTGAAGCCGATTTACTATCACGTGTAGATTCTACTCTAAAAAAAGATGACAAAGCATTTACTGCTTTGGTACCAACTCCATTTAAACCTACTGATTTTTTAAAGGCTTTAGAATCATACTTTCCTCCAGTATTCATTTTAGACACTACATCTACAACTTTCCCTAGAGGAATACCGCGTCCATAATCTCTAACAATTACTTTAGCACCTTGTATTGAAATTTCAATAGTTTTTCCTGCTCCCATGACATACTCATCAATCGAGTTGTCTAAGACCTCTTTTAGTAGAATATATATACCATCATCTGGTGACGAACCATCACCCAATTTACCAATATACATTCCTGGACGCATACGGATATGCTCTTTCCAGTCTAGCGAGCGTATATTATCTTCGGTATATTTGGTTTCTTGAGACATAAAAGCGAGAAAAAATTAGAATAGGATGCTAATATAACATAACGCTATAAAAAATAAAATAGCCAAACGCCAAGGTTATTAACAATAAAAAGCCAATGTTGTTGAGAACATTGGCTTTTTAATTTAAACGAAATATATCTTAGTTATACATTAAACAAGAAATGCATCACATCACCATCTTTAACGATGTAATTTTTACCTTCAACTCGCATTTTACCAGCTTCTTTAACTTTAGCTTCACTACCTAAACTTACATAGTCATCATAAGCTATAACTTCTGCTCTAATAAAACCTTTTTCAAAATCTGTATGAATAACTCCAGCTGCTTGAGGAGCAGATGCTCCTATATCTACGGTCCAAGCTCTAACTTCTTTAACTCCAGCTGTAAAATATGTTTGCTGATTTAATAATTTATAAGCTGAACGGATTAATTTTGAAGAACCTGGCTCATCTAAACCTATATCTTGTAAAAATAGTTGACGCTCTTCATAATCATCAAGTTCATTAATATCTGCTTCTGTACCAACTGCTAAAACTAAAACTTCAGCATTTTCATCTTTTACAGCTTCTTTAACTTGATTTACATAATCATTTCCAGAAACCGCAGCGCCTTCATCTACATTACAAACATACAATACTGGCTTATCAGTAATTAATTGTGATGGCTTTACATAATCATTATAATCATCTTCACTAAACTCTAAAGCTCTTACTGAGATTCCAGCTTCTAAACCTTCTTTAAGTTTCAATAAAACCGACTCTTCTTTTTGCGCTTCTTTATTCCCTGTTTTTGCAGCACGTTTAACTTTATCAAGCTTCTTTTCTACAGTTTCTAAATCTTTAAGCTGTAATTCCATATCAATAGTCTCTTTATCTCTAATCGGATTTACATTACCATCAACATGAACTATATTATCATTATCAAAACAACGCAATACGTGCAAAATTGCATCAGTTTCTCTTATATTTCCTAAGAATTGATTTCCTAAACCTTCACCTTTACTCGCTCCTTTTACCAAACCTGCAATATCAACGATTTCAACCGTTGCAGGCAATACACGCTCTGGATTAACTAATTCTTCTAGTTTTTGAAGTCTCGTATCAGGCACATTTACAACACCAATATTTGGTTCTATAGTACAAAAAGGAAAGTTAGCACTTTGCGCTTTAGCATTAGATAAACAATTAAATAAAGTCGATTTTCCTACGTTTGGTAATCCTACAATTCCAGCTTTCATAAATAGTAATTTTGCGAGTGCAAATGTAGTTAATTATCTTGTTGTTTTAAATAAAAATCACATCAGTTATCGTAACAAAACATGACCATCTTCGTCTCTATATTATATACCATCAATTATGAAAACATATTTATCCGTATGTGCATTTTTTATATGCATCTGTTTTTTAAATGCTCAAGAGATTGTAGGAACAATTAAAGACCATGTCACTAATGCGCCTATTCCATTTGTAGCTGTGCAAACCGCAGAATTTAAGGGTGTTATTTCTAACGAAGAAGGTGTATTTGTTATTAATTTAAAAGATATCGACTCAAACACTATAGAACTTACATGTTTAGGCTATCAATCTTTAACTTTAAGTACTAACGAACTTAAGAACTTAGATTACAATATACAATTAACACCAGCAATAAATGAATTAGGAACGGTATATCTATCTAATACCAAACCTAATGTTGATTCTATTATTTCAAAAGTAAAAAATAAGCTGAAAACAAATTACAAAAGTGATTCATTAAGCTATAATTTCTTTTATAGAGAAACATCTTATATCGATTTTGACAATCTTAACCTTAAAGTAAATAAAGCTTCTCATTTTAAAAAACGTCAATTAATTGAAGCCAATGAAAAACTAAATAGAATGTCTAATGAAATTATGAATGGCAATTTTGTATACTTTACAGATTATAGCGGCAATCTAAAGGTCATGAATAATGAACAACAAAAACTAAACATCGAAAAGGCAACAAAAATCATCAATTCTAATAAAAACATATCATTAGATAATATTCAGGAAAAAGCGCAAAATATTGTATTAAGATATTTAGATACAACAAAAACCTACAAACTAAAAACTGGTTTATTTAAAGTTGAAGACTCTATGTCTTTAGCCAATGACGATAACAAGAATGATAATCCAAATGAATTAGATATTAAAAACTTAAGAAAAAACACGAGCTCCACTCTTAGCAAATCAAAACTAGGTAGCAGTAGTATGCTAATAACAATATTGAATACTGACAATTACCAATACACATTAAAAAATGCTAGTTTCATAAACAACGAAATGGTTTACTTAATCGAGTTTGAACCAAAACGTTCTCGAGCACATTACACAGGAAGCATATATGTTTCTGAAGACTCATATGCTATTCTAAAATTGGATTATCGATATGCAAAAGGGAAACGTGGCGACAAACTCAACCTAAGACTTATTTTAGGAGTTAAGTATATTGAAAATGTAAGTGAAGGCACAATTATTTATAAAAAGAATAATGAAGACTTTTATGAACCTCGATATATTAAAATTGAATCTGGAGAATATTTCTACATCAATAGACCATTAAAGTTTATTGAAAATAGCACAACTAGAAATAAAACTGCTTTTAATTTTAAAATTGAAGGACAAACTAGGCATCGTGAAGAGCTTTTGTTTTCTAACATAAGTAAACTAGACACTTCTGAGTTCAATACGTTTAAGGAAAATAAAACAATAACATTTGAAACCCTTCGCAAATACGATGCAAAGATATGGAGCGATAAAGAAACACTTGCTCCAACTACAGAGCTTAAAACCTTTGATGCTGAAAATGAATAATTAAAAACAAAATCCCAAGCGTAAGCTCAGGATGTATAGTTATATTCTAAAACTATTTATAGACTAACCATCTGGATGCATAAAACGTTGTTTTCCTAATAAAACATCTTCTGTCTCTACATGGTCTTCATCAGGCACACAGCAATCTACAGGACATACAGCAGCACATTGAGGCTCTTCATGAAACCCTTTACATTCTGTACATTTATCTGGTACAATATAATAAATCTCATCACTTATTGGTTCTTGTGTTTCATCTGCATCTACAGTTTTACCATTAGGCAAAACCAAACTACCTTCTAAACTTGTTCCGTCTTTATATCTCCAATCATCAGCACCTTCATATATAGCCGTATTAGGACATTCTGGTTCACAAGCTCCACAATTAATGCACTCGTCTGTTATTATAATTGCCATAGTAATTTTTCGTTTTTGTTTGCGTAATTTTGCAGTTGCAAAAATAGAGCCAAAACCTTTTATAACCAAACTAAGAATGGATTTACAACAAAGAATTAACGCATTTGTAAAATTAGGTGATTTTCTAAGTCAATTTAGCAGAGAAAATATTAAAAAAAAAGATACTGTAGTACATAACAATTTATTCTTTGACGGATTTATTCATCAAATAAAACTAGCTCAAGAACATAACGGCTGGTTTACAAAAAAAAATGTATTATTTGCAATTGAAGGATGGTCTAAACAACTGAATAATAACAACATTAAACTTTGGTTAGATAAGTATAACTTTAATAATGAAGATTTTAAAAAAGTCGCTATTATCATGGCTGGAAATATTCCGTTAGTTGGTTTTCATGATTTTCTTTCGGTTTTAATTTCTGGACACTCAGTTTTAGTAAAACAATCTTCAAACGACAAACAACTACTTCCCTTTTTAGCAAAATATTTAGAATATGTTGAACCTAAATTTAAAGGAAAAATTGAATTTACAGAAGGTAAGCTAGAACATTTTGATGCAGTTATTGCAACTGGAAGTGATAATACAGCACGTTATTTTGAATATTATTTTAAAGACAAGCAATCTATAATTAGAAAAAACAGAAACTCGGTAGCGGTTTTAACAGGAAAAGAAACAGAAGACCAACTTAAAAATTTATCTGAAGATATCTTTAGATATTATGGTTTAGGTTGCCGAAATGTTTCTAAACTATTTGTTCCAAAAGACTACAATTTTGATGCTTTTTTTAAAGCAATGTATGATTGGAACCCTATTATTAATCAGGCAAAGTATGCTAATAACTACGATTATAACAAAGCCGTTTATTTAATGAGTGAATTTGATATGTTAGAAAACGGTTTTTTAATGATAAAAGAAGACGAGAGTTTTGCATCGCCAATAGCTACAGTATTCTACGAGCATTATACAAACATTGAAGAATTAAAAATGAAGCTGACTTCATTAAAAGACAGCATACAATGTATAGTTTCAGATGGTTTTAGTGATTCGGAAATTCTTTTCGGACAAACACAACAGCCAAATCTTTGGGATTATGCAGACGATGTAGACGCCATAGATTTTTTGTTAAAAATTTAGTTGATAAATTATCATATTATTACCAATCTTTTTACCAAAAATTAGCACCTTTGCAACTGTTAAAAACAACTACAAAATGAAAAAACATAATTTTAGTGCTGGACCATGTATTCTGCCTCAAGAAGTCTTACAGAAAGCTTCAGAAGCGGTTTTAAATTTTAATAATGATAACTTATCTTTATTAGAAATATCACACAGAAGCAAACCATTTGTAGATGTTATGGAAAATGCTAGATCGTTAGCATTAGAACTTTTAGGCTTAGAAGGTAAAGGCTATAAAGCTTTGTTTTTACAAGGAGGCGCAAGCACTCAATTCTTAATGGTAGCTCTTAATATGTTAGAAAAAAGAGCTGGATACTTAAACACAGGTACTTGGAGCGACAAAGCTATTAAAGAAGCTAAAATTTATGATGATATTTACGAAGTTGCTTCATCTAAAGATGCTAACTTTAACTATATTCCTAAAGGTTATGATATTCCTACAGATTATGATTATTTTCATTGCACATCAAACAATACCATCTTTGGAACTCAAATGAAAGCGTTTCCAAACTCACCTATTCCAATGGTGTGTGATATGAGTAGTGATATCTTTTCGAGAGAATTAGATTTTTCAAAGTTTGATTTAATTTATGCTGGAGCTCAAAAAAACATGGGACCTGCAGGCACTACTTTAGTTGTTGTAAAAGAAGACGTTTTAGGAAAAGTATCACGTAAAATTCCATCAATGATGGATTACAAAATACATATAAATAAAAGCAGTATGTTTAACACGCCTCCAGTATTTGCTGTTTACGTTTCTATGTTAACAATGCAATGGTTAAAAAACTTAGGAGGCATTCCTGCTATTGAAAAAGAAAACGACAAGAAAGCACGTTTAATTTATTCTGAAATAGACTTAAACCCATTATTTAAAGGTTTTGCTACTAAGGGAGATCGATCAAACATGAATGCCACATTTACATTGGCAAACGAAGATTTAAAAGAAACTTTTGAAACTATGGTAAAAGAAGCAGGAATAAATGGTCTTAATGGCCACAGAAGCGTTGGTGGATACAGAGCGTCAATGTATAATGCAATGCCTTTAGAAAGCGTAGGTGTATTAGTAGATGTAATGAGTGAATTAGAACGAAAAGCATAAAACTAGATTGCAGTAAATAGTAGTAATCTTAATGCTTACAGAAACAAAAAAACTATAATTTTAAGTTAAACTAATAATTGTTCATTGAACTTTTAACTTTTAACTTTTAACTTTTAACCTTATATGAAAGTATTAGCAAACGACGGAGTTTCACAAAGCGGAATTAATGTATTAGAAAACGCAGGTTTTGAAGTTTCAACAACAACCGTGGCACAAGAGCAATTAATTAATTATTTAAACGAGAATCAAATAGATGTGCTACTAGTAAGAAGCGCAACAACTGTTCGTAAAGAGTTGATTGACGCTTGCGATAACTTAAAAGTTATTGGTCGCGGTGGCGTTGGCATGGATAATATTGATGTGGAGTATGCGCGCAGCAAAGGTAAACACGTAATAAACACACCAGCAGCATCTTCGCAATCTGTAGCAGAATTAGTATTTGCTCACTTATTTGGTGGTGTTCGTTTTTTACACGACTCAAACAGAAATATGCCATTAGATGGCGATACGCGATTTAAGGCCTTAAAGAAGAATTATGCAAAAGGTATTGAATTAAGAGGTAAAACCCTCGGAATTATTGGCTTTGGAAGAATTGGACGTGAAGTTGCAAAAATAGCTTTAGGTGTTGGCATGAAAGTTATTGCTAGTGATAAATTTGTAGGTAAAGCCGATGTTAAAGTTGAGTTTTATAATGGTCAGTTTATAAATGTAGAAATTGAAACAGAACCAATGAAAGATGTTTTAAGACATGCCGACTTTATAACGCTTCATGTGCCAGCTCAAAAAGATTATGTTATTACTGAAAAACAATTTGACTTAATGAAAGATGGCGTAGGAATTGTAAATGCTGCTCGTGGTGGTGTAATTAATGAAGTAGCTCTAGTTAAAGCCCTTGAAAGTGGCAAAGTAGCTTTTGCAGGTCTTGATACTTTTGAAAGCGAACCAACTCCAGCAGTTCAAGTTTTAATGAACGGAAGAATTTCTTTAACGCCACATATTGGTGCAGCAACAAACGAAGCTCAAGATAGAATTGGAACAGAATTAGCAGACCAAATTATTAGCATTCTAAAATAGTTTCGTCCAAAATGTGACCAAAACAAAAAAGATGAGTCCTATAATTATATGGGACTTTTTTTGTATCTTAAAGTCCGATTTTATTAACCTTTATATATATAACAAACTATGGCAGGAATATTAGATTTATTAAACAGCGACTTAGGAAAAACAATTATTAGTGGTGTAGCAGGCTCTACTGGTCAAGATCAAAATAAAACAGGTGCGCTTTTAAGCATGGCATTACCCGTTTTAATGCAAGGCATGAAACGTAATGCTTCTACTCCTCAAGGCGCAGAAGGTTTAATGGGAGCTTTAAACAAGCATGATGGAAGCATTTTAGATAATCTTGATGGATTTTTTGGTGGTGGTGTTGATGATGATGCTGTTAATGATGGAGGAAAAATTCTTGGGCATGTATTAGGAAATAAACAACAAGGTGTTGAAAAAATATTAAGTCAAAAATCTGGAATAGATATGGCTTCTGTTGGAAACATACTTAAAGTCGCTGCTCCAATACTTATGGGCGTTTTAGGAAAACAAACAAAACAACAACAAGTACAAAGTCCTTCAGGTATAGAAAATGTATTAGGTGGTCTCCTTGGAGGAAACTCCGCTAAAGAAGAACAAAGTTTCTTAGAGAAAATATTAGATGCAGATGGTGATGGAAGTGTTATAGATGATGTAGCTGGAATGGTACTTGGTGGCGCAAGCAAAAAAAGTGGTCTAGGAGGTTTGTTAGGAGGTCTTTTTGGAGGAAAATAAAATTACACTCTAAATATTGATATTAACGCCAAGCAATTTGCTTGGTGTTTTTTTTATGTTAAAAAGACTGAATTACAAGATATTATGGAATGATTTTTGTAACTTTAAAACAAAAGATGCTGTCATGAAAACTTTACTATATATGTTATTAGCTCTCACTGTTCTTGTTAGCTGTAATACAACTCAAGATGTAGTCTCTAATTCGTCTTCAGAAACAATAAATGAAGAAGATACTATAAAAATAACCAGTGATGAAACTGAATATGAAATTATTATTATGGAGCCAGGTTTTGGTTATTGGTTAAAAAGTACTGCAAAACCAGAAGGCTACTACTCTCAACAATATTTAGAAACTAGAAACAGACTATTAGTTAACGAGTGGAATTTGCGTGCAACACAGCCAAACTTATACAATCCTGACATGTATTTATTTCCAATAGATTATAATTCTACCACAGATTATGGTTATGATGTAAACTATAAGCTTTACAATTACTTTGTATACTTTCAGTTAAAAAATAAAATAAGATTAAGCAATTTTATACCTAGAATTTAAAGTATATTTGCATAGCAAATTTAGCTATGAAAAGTTTTAAAGAACGCTGGGAAATAAAACATAATTGGCAATTAATGTTCCCCATTATAGGCTGCATTATTTTAGTCTATTCAGCATATAAACTAGCCAAAACAATTACTCATTCTTATAATATTGTACTTACAATAATTACAACAGCTTTAATTTTCTTTATACTCTTAAAGTTTTTTCTATTTCTATTTAAAAAACTAGAAAACAAATGGGTTGTAAACCAAAGATGGGAAATGATTCGCATTTTCATGGTATTTGCAATCACAGGATCATCATCGGTTTTTGTTGGTAGACCAATAATTAAATTACTAGGAATTACTAAAGAAAACTTAAACATAGTTGTCTATTGGTTTTTATATATTATTATTGGACTCATTTTTTACCAAATATTACTTGTATCTTTTGGATGGTTGTTTGGTCATTTTAAATTCTTTTGGGAATTTGAAAAAAAAATGCTCAAAAGATTTGGTTTAAAACGCTTTGTAGAATAGTGCAAAATTTAAAACAACATATTATATTTAAAATTGCAACACTTGCTTTAGTGTTTGCTCTTTTAACGCCTTCTGTTGTTAAGTTTTGGCACCTTTTTGAGCATCATAAACATGAAGTATGTCTAGGAGAGTATCAAGATCACTTACACACTTTAGACATTGATTGTGATTTTTATAAATTCAAACTAAATACGCCTTTTACTTTTAGTGATTTTGATTTCGTTTTGTTTTCTACTGAAGATAATCATCAAATCAACACATCTCAATACTCATTTTTAAGCAACTATCAAAAGCTGCATTTTTCATTAAGAGCTCCACCATATAATAGTTAAGATTTTAAAACTGAATATAAAATTCAGCACATTTATTAACTATTATTTATTTAACATGAAACATAAATTTATGTTTGTATTGCTTGTGTTTGCAATACAAACTATATACTCACAAAACACAATACAAGGCAAAATAACAGACAAGAATACAAACGAAGTATTAGCATTTGTAAACGTTTATATTCCACAATTAGAAAAAGGAACAGCTACAGACGAAAACGGGAGTTTTGAACTCAAAACCATTCCAAATGGCAACTATAAAATTGTTGTTTCTAGTATAGGTTACGAAACTTATTCTGAAACAATAGAAGTTCCTATAAATGAAGTTTTACATCTAAAATTAACTTCTTCTGCAATTGAAATGGAAGAAATTATTATATCAACACCATTTCATAAATTACAAAGTGAAAATGTGATGAAAGTAGAACAAGAAAAGGTAGCAAACTTAAAAGCCAAAGGCTCTGTTACACTGTCTGACGGAATTACATCTATTGCTGGAGTAGAAAGTATTTCTACTGGGTTAAGCATAGGAAAACCCGTAATACGAGGTCTAAGCTCTAATAGAGTTTTAGTTTATACACAAGGTGTTCGTTTAGAGAATCAACAATTTGGTGACGAACATGGCTTAGGTATAAATGCCGAAGGCATAGAAAGCGTAGAAGTTATAAAAGGCCCAGCTTCTCTACTCTATGGCAGCGATGCGCTTGGTGGTGTTTTATATTTAAACCCAGAACGATTTGCTTCTGCTAACTCATCTTCTACAAGTTTAAGCGGAAATTACTTTACCAATACTTTAGGTTACAATTCAAGTTTAGGTTACAAATCTTCAGGAGAACACTTTAAATTTTTATTTAGAGGAAGCTTTTCTGAGCATTCAGATTATGATACAAAAAACTACAGAGTAACTAACACACGGTTTCAAGAAAAAGATTTTAAAGCTGGTATAGGCTATCAAGCTACTAATTTTAAATCTGAAATTAGATATAACTTAAATCATTCTAAACTAGGTATTCCAGAAGAATTAGGTGAACAATCAACAAACAAGACGCCTTTATTGCCTTTTCAAGAGATTACAAATCATATATTTAGCTCAAAATCAACCTTGTTTTTTGACGATTCAAGCTTAGATATCAATTTAGGTTTTTTATATAATGACAGAAAAGAATTTGAAGAAGAACATCATCATGAAGAAGAAGAAGAAGAAGAAGAAGAAGAAGAAGAAGAACATGAAGATGAGGAACACGACGAAGAACATCACGACGATGAAGTTTTAGAAGCGGCATTACACATGAAGCTAAAAACATTTAATTATGATGTAAAGTATCATTTGCCAAAATTTGGAAAGTTTGAAACTATAGTTGGTGTTCAAGGAATGAATCAAACAAATACTAATTATGGTGAAGAGCAATTGATCCCAGATGCAACCACTAACGATATAGGTGTATTAGCTACGTCGCATATTCATTTTGAGACTGTAGATATTCAGCTTGGTGCTCGTTTTGACAATCGAAATCTTCAAGTTTCATCTGGAATTCAACGTAGTTACAATAGCTTTAATGGTGCTTTTGGTATTAAAACATATATTTTAAATAACATTACTGCAAGATTAAATTTAGCTACTGGATTTAGAGCTCCTAATTTAGCAGAACTCACATCAAATGGCTCTCACGAAGGTGCAAATCGTTTTGAAATCGGAAATCCTAACTTAAAAAATGAACAAAACTTTCAGATAGATTTAGCTTTAGAGTTTAAAAATGAACATGTAGAAGTTTTTGCTAATGGGTTTTACAATACTATAAATAACTACATATTCATTTCGCCAAATGGTGAGTTTATAAATGATGATGCCGTTTTTGTATATCAACAAGATGATGCAAAGCTTTATGGTGGTGAGTTTGGATTACATTTTCATCCGCATCCTTTAGATTGGTTGCACTTTGAGAGTAGTTTTGAAACTGTTACAGGAAAACAAAGCAACAATACTTATTTGCCATTAATACCTGCAAATTCATTACATAATACAATACGAGTTGAGTTTGATACAAATTGGCTAAATAAGGCTTATGCTTTTGTAAAACACAGCAATACGTTTAAACATAACAAAGTAAGTGGTTTTGAAACCTCTACAGACGGTTACGAATTACTTAGCGCAGGATTTGGAGGTACTGTAAAAGTGTTTAAAAATGACCTATCAATATCTATTGCTGGAACTAATTTAACCGATAAATCTTATACCAATCACTTATCACGATTAAAGTCTGATGGATTATTTAATATTGGAAGAAATATTAGTTTTGGTCTAAACTACACATTGTAGCAATAAAAAAGACCTGTCTTATATAAGTTAGACAGGTCTTTTATTTATACTTCTATAATCGTTTCTTTAGTTTTAAAAACATAGGTATATAACCACATTAAAGTAAATGTTGGTATAATATCTAATCCTGGTAAAGCCTCTTCTATAAAAGTTACGGTTGCAGCAATTTTACCAGTTTTTCCTTTATAAAGCTTAGTCATTAACCAAGCAGATGCTGGCGCCCAAACAATATCAGTAAACTCACCAATTCCTGGGATTAAAAAAGAAATATAACCTATAGCATCAAAAACAATACTTAGGGCTAATTTTTTGTATTTATTCATTAATTAAGTTTTTAATTAACTGTAAACAAGAAACATACCAAAATATTACTATGACAGCTTTTCACTTATCAATTTTAAAAACTCAGTTCTCGTTTCAATGTTTTTAAAAGCACCTCTAAACCCCGAAGTAGTAGTTGTAGAATTTTGTTTTTGTACACCACGCATCATCATACACATATGAGACGCTTCTATAACAACAGCTACGCCTTCAGGTTTAAGTGTATTATTTATACAATCTAGAATTTGTTCGGTTAAGCGCTCTTGCACCTGTAAACGTCTTGCAAAAACATCGACTATTCTAGGTATTTTACTCAGACCTACAATATGTCCATTAGGAATATATGCTATATGCGCTTTACCAAAAAAAGGTAATATATGATGTTCACAAAGTGAGTATAATTCAATATCCTTTACTATCACCATTTCATTATAAGACTCCGCAAACATTGCACTTTTTAAAATCTCTGAAGCATCTTGCTGATAACCTTGAGTTAAAAACTGCATAGCTTTCGAGGCACGCTCGGGTGTTTTTAATAATCCATCACGTGATGTATCTTCTCCTAAATCTTCAATTATATTTTTGTAACGGGCTTTAACATCGTCTGTCACTTTAATATTATATTCTTCAAATTTTCTATATGGCATCTACAATAAAGTTTTAAATAAAAATAAGCAAAATACTTTAGTCTCATGTTTAAACAAAACTTACTACAAAATTAACACCTTAAAGTAGTTTTTAACGTTTAGTTGTGAAAAACCTGATACTAACCTCTATAAATTTGTGATATAATCTGTAACAAATTAAATTAATATATGTCTTTAATTTAGAATTACAGTTTCATCATCAGTCAATCATTAATCAATCATGAAAAACCATCACACACTTTTCTTGTTATTAACTTGCTGTTTTACTTTAACATCTTTTGCTCAAGATAAAAAATCACTTAATATAACCAAGGCAGCAAACGCACCAAAAATAGATGGTGTTTTAGATGATGATGTTTGGAGAAATATTGAGATTGCAAAAGATTTTGTCCAGTTTAGACCAAAAATGGGAATTCAGGACTCAACCCAAATTAGAACAGAAGTAAAAGTAACCTATGATGATGATGCCATATACTTTGGAGCTCACTTATATGATGATCCTTCAAAAATCATGAACCAAATAACAAGTAGAGATAGTTTTGGGCAAAACGATTATTTTATCGTTGTGCTTAATCCAAATAACGATGCGCAAAATGATACTTTCTTTATAGTTTTCCCTTCTGGAACTCAAGCAGATGCGGTGGTAACACCAAATAATGGAGAAGATTATGGATGGAATGCCGTTTGGGATAGTGCTGTAAAAATTGTAGATGATGGTTGGGTTTTTGAAATAAAAATACCATATAGAGCACTTCGTTTTTCTAACCAAGACATACAAACTTGGGGATTACAATTTCACAGACATTTTAGGAGAGATCGTTCTCAATTTACTTGGAACCCTATAGATGTTACCCAAGGAAACTTAGGCTTATACCATGGGGAACTCACTGGAATTAAAAACATAGAACCTCCAACTCGATTAAGCTTTTACCCATTTACTTCTGGAATTCTTAAAACATTTGATGGAGAAACAAAAACTAATTTTAATATTGGATTAGATGTAAAATATGGTATTACAGAAAACTTTACAATTGATGCAACACTCATCCCAGATTTTAGCCAAGCTGCTTTCGATAACCTGACTTTAAACCTCGGTCCTTTTGAGCAAACTTTTGGAGAACAGCGACAGTTTTTTAAAGAAGGTGTCGATTTATTTAGTAAAGGTAGACTCTTTTTCTCTAGACGCATAGGCAATAGTCCAACTGGAGATATTGAACTTGAAGACAATGAAGAATTTATAAATTACCCAAAAGAAGTAAAGGTTTTAAATGCCATAAAACTTTCTGGTCGTACAAAAAATGGATTAGGTATAGGTGTATTTAACGCAGTAACCGAAAAAACTGAAACGACAATACAGAAAACCGAAGAAATTTTAAACACTACAACTAATACATTAGAGACTGTTATAACAAACAGACATGAAGTTGTAGAACCTACAGCAAATTATAACATCATTGTTTTAGACCAACAATTTAATGGTAACTCCTCAATAAGCTTGATTAACACTAATGTAATGAGAGAAGGTCACTTTAGAGACGCTAACGTAACTGGCCTATTAGCAGATATTACTAATAAAAGAAACACCTACAATATTGAAGGTCAAGTAAAGATGAGTAATGTAAGTAATGATGGTAAAACAGAAACTGGCTATAGTTCGTTCTTTTTTATTAGAAAAGCTCACGGAAATTATAGATATAGTTTTGACCACAGTTTTGCAGACACAAAATATAATATTAATGATTTAGGTTTACAACAGCGTAATAATTTTAACAACTTTGGTGCAGATTTCTCATATCGCACTTTTGAACCTACCAATAAACTCAACAATTTTTACATTGGCACTTGGATTAACTATAGAAGGCTAGCAAACCCTAGTACATATACTGGAGGAAATGGAGGTATTAGTTTTAACGCCCAAACTAAAACACTACATAATTTTGGTGGTAATGTTAATCATCAGTTTGGAAAACAATTTGATTATTTTGAACCAAGAACAGAAGGACGCTTCTTTATATACGAAAACCGCTTTAATACAAATGTTTGGGTATCTACAAATTATAATAAGTTTTTTGCCTTTGATGCCAATGTTGGTGGCGCAACTTTTTTTGAAAAAGCAAGAAAGCACTCTAACTCATTTTGGTTTGGATTTAGCCCAAGATTTAGGTTTACTGACAAGCTTCTAATAACCTACTCTATAAACTCAGACAACACAAAAAATGGTCGCGGTTATGTATCTACTATAGATGACGATATTATTTTTGGGCAACGTGATAGGCTTTCTCTCACAAATAGCATCTCTGGAAGCTATAACTTTAACTCCTTTCATTCTTTAACCTTAACCTTTAGAAACAATTGGGATACGGTAACATACGATAATGATTTATATACGTTACAAAACAACGGAAGACTAACACAAGATTTAGGCTACACTACTCTAGATTTAGATGATGACCCAAATATTAACTTTAACACTTGGAATTTAGACTTAGGCTACTCGTGGCAATTTGCTCCAGGCAGTTTTCTAACCGCGTTATATAGAAATCGTTTATTTAATCGTGATACTGCATCAGAAGACAGCTACTTTGAAAGCTTAAATACGCTATTAGACCAACCTATACAGCATACGTTTTCTTTACGCTTGCAGTATTTTATAGACTATAGTAGTTTAAAAAACGTCTTTAAAAAGAAAAGTAATTCTTAATTGTGCAACAGATGATAAAGTAGTAAATTAACACTTTATTTTTCATGCATGATTAAAGCCAAAAACATTCATAAGTATTATAGTGATTTGCACGTACTAAAAGGTGTAAACTTAAATATTTCTAAAGGAGAAATTGTGTCTATTGTAGGTGCTTCTGGAGCAGGAAAAACAACCTTACTCCAAATACTAGGCACATTAGATAAAATAACTTCTCAAAGAGATAGTGAGCTTATTATTAATGATATAAACATTGATACTTTAAATGATAAAGCACTTGCAAAATTTAGAAATGAACATCTTGGTTTTATATTTCAGTTCCACCAATTGTTACCAGAATTTAATGCTTTAGAAAACGTTTGCTTACCAGCTTTTATAAAAGGCATTAAACAACCTGAAGCAGAAACAAAAGCAAAAGAGTTATTAGATTTTTTAGGTTTAAAAAACAGATATCACCATAAACCAAACGAGCTATCTGGTGGTGAGCAACAACGTGTTGCTGTAGCCAGAGCTTTAATTAACAACCCAAGTTTAATTTTTGCCGATGAGCCTTCTGGAAATCTAGATAGTGAATCTGCAGAGAATCTTCACCATTTATTTTTTAAACTTCGTGATGAATTTGGACAAACCTTTGTTATAGTTACACACAATGAAGATCTAGCAAATATGGCAGACAGAAAACTAACTATGGTAGATGGTAAAATTGTGAGTTAACTTTATTCAGTTTGTATATGAAAGGTAGCAGATTATTATGTGCTAATTTCTGTTTAAAACAAAGACAACAGAACAGAAAAGAACTTAACTTTGAGTTTGGCTCCTAACAGTTATTTTTTATATACGTTATTATCAGTTGACTTTTATTCCGTTTTGTTAATTGCTTTCCAAACTAACATAGCTATTATTGCTCCAAATGTTGACGCAATAATATAAATCCATAACGCAGTGAAGTTTCCAGATACAATTGCAGGTGCCAAACTTCTTGCAGGATTAAATGAGCCTCCAGAAATTGGACCTGCAAATAAAATAATTCCTGCAACAACTAATCCAATTATTAGTCCTGCTACATTTGAAAATTCTTTTTTAGATGTTACTCCTAAAATCGTAAGCATTAAAAAGAAGGTTAAAACAAATTCTAAAATGAACGATTGCAGTAATTCTCCAGAAGGAATTGTAGCGCCTAATGTTTGGTTTTCTGGAAAAATAAATTTTAGCAAACCACTTGCCATAATTGCTCCCAAAATTTGGGCTAAAATATAGAATAGAGCATCTCTTTTTGACGTTAACTTTCCAATGACCAAAGCTATAGTTACAGCTGGATTAATATGTGCTCCAGAAGTATTTCCGAAAATATAAATCATAGCACTAATTATGATTCCAAAAGTTAATGCGATTCCTAATAAACCTAAACTTCCATTGGATTGCTCGTTTACAATTATTGCTCCTGTACCACAAAAAACTAATGCAAAAGTGCCAATAAATTCGGCAATATATTTTTTTGTCTCGTTATTTTTCATTGCTTATTTCTTCTTTATTTAGACTTAAAAATTTTAATCCTAATGCTAACAGCAGAATAGATGCTGGAAGTATTAAAATTTCCCATTTGAGGTTGTCAATATTCACAAATACGACTTCAAGAAATTTTACAAATAGGATAATGACAATAACTTCGGCAAGTACATTTTTTAAATGACCAATATTTGGTGTTCTAATCCATTTTAACACACCGTTTCCATCATCATACTTTTTGTTTGAAATAAACAAAGTATATACGCCGTGTGCAAAAATGAAAAGTACTAAAGCTATTAAAAACGTGTCCAATGATTTAATCAGATATGTTGTCGCAATATCTGCTGTATGTAAATGTGCTTTGTCTTTTGGAATATAATCGAAAAGCACTACTCTAAAAGCGTTAAAGGTTTTTAAGGCGCCAACGACAAAAAGTAAAAGCGAGCCAAGAAGTGATCCTATGATAGAAATCCAGCTTATATAACGAAATAGATAGAATGTTTTTTTCATAATTATTTGGTAAAAAAAAGAGGATTACTAATAATCAGTAAATCCTCTTTCTTGCTATTAATCACTCATAATTTATATTGCTGATGCTCCAGCTTCTGCAACTGTATGGTCGTTTTCAACCGAACTTCCGCTTACTCCAATAGCTCCAATAATTTCGCCATTTGCGTTTTTAATTGGTACACCACCTGGAAAAGTAATCAATCCATTATTTGAATGTTCTATATTAAATAAAGGTTGTCCTGGTTGAGATAACTCTCCAATAATTCCAGTATTCATATCAAAAAAACGAGCTGTTTTTGCTTTTTTAATTGATATATCAAGTGAGCCTAACCAAGCACCATCCATTCTACCAAATGCTACTAAATTTGCTCCAGCATCTACAACTGCAATATTCATTTTTGTGTCGATTGCTGTAGATTTTTCTTTTGCTGCTACAATTGCTTTTTCTGCTTGTTCTAATGTAATGTTCATAATTTTATGTTTTAGTATTGTTATTATTCTGATGCAAATCTACAATGAGAGTTGTCATTATGAATTACTAAAACAGTTCAATAACTTATGAAAAAAGGTCAAGTTTAAAAACGAAGCTGAAATAAGAAACTTATGAATTTATTTCACTTGGATTAATTCCGAATTTGTTTTTAAAGGCAATACTAAAGTTTGAAAGATTGTTATAGCCAAAATCTAAATAAATGTCCGACGGTTTTAAATTATCGAGCTCTAAAGTTTCTTTTGCTTTTTGAAGTCGTTTGTCCTGAAGCCATTTTCCGGGTGATGTTTTATATTCTTTAATAAAATGGCGTTTAAAAGTAGATAAACTCATATTACATAAAAAAGCAATTTCTTCTAGCTTTAGATTTGAATGTATTTTGCTTTCTACAATTTTTTTAAAAGGTGAAGTTTCTTTAATGATTAAAGAATGCAGATAAAGTTCAAATTTTCTTCCATATTTTTGTAAAAGATAAAGCATTAATTCTTCAAACTTTACAGAAAGTAAATTCTCCATAAAAACTGTTGGTGCTTCACTAATTGTTGATAATGAATTTAGATATGAACTAATGTATGAATCATTTCTTATTATGAAATAAGGTGTTTCTTCTTTTACTATTTTGCTGTTTTCTGTGTGCTTTTCTAGAAACTCTTTTAGTTTTTTTCTGAAAAGAAGAAGAGTTTACAATAATAAATAGTCTCTGTATCTAATAATTCTGTCCAAAGCCAATTTCCTTTTTTTAATAATAAAGATTGGTCTTTGTTTACTGCTACTGTTGTTCCAGCAAAATGTACTTGCTTTTTCCCAACTTGTAAAAAGCTAAACATATTCATTCCTAAATTGACCTTACTTTTAACAACATCATTGGTCATTTTAAAATCGTACACAAACAAATCAGGATTTTCCTTTTTCTCCTTAATATAGATTTCAGGTATGTTTTCTATTGGCATCTCATTTTTTTTTCAGCTAGCAGGTAATGGTACACGAATATGTGCTGTTTTAATGCTTCGATAACTCAGTACAAGTGTTTACATCTATTGATAAGCGAAGTTAGATTTTTTAAATTACAATTTCAAGAGACTCATTTTCATTGTTTATTAAACTTATTAAGAATTATTACATTTACAATTTAAACTGCAACCTTGACACAAAAAGAGCTTAGAGATTTTTTAGATAGTAAAGTCTCACAATACAATCATCCACGATTTATTGAGAGTGACCCTATACAAATCCCTCATCTATTTACTAAAAAAGAAGATATTGAAATAGCAGGTTTTTTAACTGCAACAATAGCTTGGGGAAATAGAAAAAGTATTATTAAAAATGCATATAGAATGATGCAAATGCTTGATAATTCTCCATATGATTTTGTAATGAATCATCAAGAATTTGATCTACAGAACCTTGAAGGTTTTGTACATCGTACTTTCAACAACAAGGATTTTATTCAGTTTATAAAGAGTTTACAGCATATTTACACTAAATATAATGGCTTAGAACCTATATTTAATATTTATGCCAAATCTAATTCGCTTCAATTTGCAATTAGTAAATTAAAACAACACTTTTTTGAAACACCTCATTTACAAAGAACACAAAAACATATTAGTGACCCATTAAAAAACTCGGCAGCAAAACGTATTAACATGTTTTTACGATGGATGATTAGGCAAGATAATTGCGGTGTAGATTTTGGTATATGGCAAAACCTATCTCCTGCTCAATTATCTTGCCCTTTAGATGTACATTCTGGAAATGTAGCAAGAAAATTAGGCTTGTTAAACAGAAAACAAAATGATGCTAAAGCACTTTTAGAATTAGATATCGCTCTACGACAATTAGATAGCAATGATCCAGTAAAATATGACTTTGCTTTGTTTGGCTTAGGTGTTTTTGAATCTTTTTAATTATTATATTTGTTAAATTTTAATAGCAAATCCCTAACTATAACCAAAAATGAAACATTCATTTAGATTTAAAAAAAACTTTTTCAAAACTGCTTTTTCAAATAAAGTAGGTATCAAAAGTCTTTCAATTAAAAGTAATAATGATTTAAAAAATGTCGTTAATACTTTATTAATGTACATTGAATTAGAAAACCATTTACAGCCTGTTAATTGTTCATATAGTTTTTTTGAAACTGAATTTTCTTTTGAATTAGAATTAAATGAAAACAAAGAGAAAAAAGATTTTTTTGATTCTATTAAAAAGTTTGAAAACTTTTTAGAGTTATAACTTAATAAATCTTATCCTTTAAGCCAAGCATCTCGTAATTCGACTTCTTTTTTAGAAGCATTATTCTTTTCTACTAAGTTTTCAAATAACGTATAAGCTGTTGTTAATGTAGTATTAATAATTATTTCTGCTCCTGCTCTATCTAGTTTAACTTCAATTTCTTGACCAGGTTTCCATTGGTACATTTGTCCTAATATGGTTTGAGCATTAAACATAGTTACTTTTATCCCATTAACTTCTTTAATCCAATCGTTCTCTTTTACATCTTGGCTAGACCAAAATGTATTACGTTTTATACCATCTGAAAACAATAATTTTTCTTCTGCTTCATCACCTTTAACTACATAACCATAACCACCTCTAATATAGTTTGTTTCAGTTTTCTCTTCTACTAACTCTAAGCCTGCTTTATTAAAAAACGTATTATAATCTATAGGCGTGTTACCAACTACATATGTATTTAAAAAATTACCAATAGATGGATATGTCATTTTTACAATTTCTTCAATAATAGTATCATCATTAAACGGTCTATTTTTACCATATTTATTAGACAATTCTTTCATTAAAGATAGCATACTGCGCTGACCATTACTTTCTTCACGTAGTAAAATATCCATACACATACCTATTAAAGCACCTTTTTGGTATACGTTATTATAGTTTGTAGCATAAGGTTCTTTTAAAACATTCTCACTCATTTCAGTAAAACTCATGGCATCATCATAGCGACCCGATAAAATTATCTCTCTAAGTATAACTTTGTAATACTCTTCTGGAGTTATCAAACCTTGTTGCACTTGAAAATGTTGAGCAAAATATTCTGTCAATCCTTCGTACATCCATAGATGTTTTGAAAATGTAGGATCATTATAATCAAAATAATGTACATCTTCAGAATGCACAGAAAGTGGTGTTAGTATATGAAAAAATTCATGAGCTACGATATCAGTCATAGATTTTGCAAGACGCTCTTTAGACGAACTCTCTCTTAAAACAACTGTTGTCGCCGTATGATGCTCTAAAGCACCAAAACCTGTAGGCGAACCTTCATTTTCATCAGATAAGTATAAATAAATATCATAACGTTTTGTACTATTAATATCTTTTAAATATGCTTTTTGGGCTTGCATCATTGTATAGATTGTTTCTTTTAAACTTGCTGCTGTATGCACTTTATTTGGAGAAAACACACTTAATACAATTTTAATATCGCCAACCATAAACTCTTCAACAGACAAATCTCCATACATCATTGGGTTATCTGTAACATCAAAATAACGAGGTGCAAAATAGCTTGTTGTAATTTTTGTACCATCAGGACTCGACTTTATTGCTGTGTTTTCTAAAGCTGAAGAACGCTTAAAGTTAGCCGGAGCCGTTATATCAATAGTATATTGAGCATTTTTTAAAGAATCGAAATAACCAATAAAACCATGAAGATTTAACACATAATTATTTGGCTGAATGTTAGTGCCTTGAGGTGAAAACAGTTTTGGATAATCTGGATTATTCTCTACGTCATAACTATCATTTACCCAATACGTAATCTTATCTAACGCTGTAGCATTGGCAATTACCCACGAATTGGTGTCTTTTTTAGAAACGTCCATTTCATTACCTTCATAATCGAAAGCCTTAAAATCATCTATAAAACTTCCAAAATCACTTACATCATATGAGCCTTGAACTACTTTTGGTAATCTGTAAATTACTTCTTGAACATTAAATCGTTCAGGATTAATAACAACAGGGACTTTATCATCTTTAACTTTAGTTAAATCAATATAAGTATTAATAGGACTATTAGTTGCTAACTTAACAGTTGCGGTTTTTGAAGATCCACATGCTAAAAATAATAGACTTACAAAAATGGATGAAACGATATACTTCATTATATTTTACTTTTTATTTAGTGTAATTGACAGACAAAACTACAATCCGTTACATTTAAATTAGCTAAGGTTTTGTTAAAATAAATCTTGTATTTTGCGGCATGCAAAACCCATTAATTAGTATTCTTATTCCATTTAAAAACACTGCTGTTTTTTTGCCAGAATGTTTAGACTCTATTATCAATCAGAGTTATACTAATTGGGAATTACTTATAGTAGATGATTACTCGTCTGATTCTAGTTTTGAAATTGTAAACGCTTACACGGAAAAAGACAAACGGATACAACTCTTTAAAAACAACGGAAAAGGAATCATTAATGCTTTACAACTAGCTTTTAGTAAAAGCTCAGGAAATTATGTTACAAGAATGGATAGCGATGATATTATGCACCACAACAAACTCGAATTAATGCTAAATGATTTACACGTTAATGGAAGAAAAACTATTGCATTAGGGCTTGTAAAATATTTTAGTAAAAATGGTATTGGAGATGGTTACACTAAATATGAATCTTGGCTCAATAGCTTAACTAAACTTGGTGATAATTATTCAGAGATTTATAAGGAATGTGTTATTCCATCGCCATGTTGGATGATTCACAAAGATGATTTAGTACAGTGTGGCGCTTTTAATTCTAATATATATCCTGAAGATTATGATTTAGCATTTAGGTTTTACAAGCACAATATACAACCTATTGCTAACCAAAACGTGTTACACTACTGGAGAGACTATAGTACACGAGCTTCAAGAACAGATGAACATTATACCGAAAACTATTTTATAGACCTTAAAGTAAAATATTTTTTAGAATTAGATTATAACCAATCAAGACCTCTAACGGTTTGGGGCGCAGGATCAAAAGGTAAACAAGTAGCAAAATTATTAAAACAACATAATATTCCATTTATTTGGGTTTGTGACAATCCAAAAAAGATTGGAAAACATATTTATGATATAGAGCTTTATAGTTTCAACCATTTAAAACAACTTAACCATCCGCAAGTTATTGTTACTGTTGCAAATAATGAAGCACAACAAGAAATTATTATGTATTTTAAAACACAAGATATGCAAGCTATGACTGACTATTTTTTCTTTTGTTAGTCTATTAGACTTTAAACGTTAAATTTCTCAAAACCTAAAGCAACTAATCACTTTTCATTTTCTATATTTGAAAACCTGAATACATGAAACGAGCATGTAAACAAGTTAATCAATTAATGAAAATGATTAATAGCGAACAGCATGTGTTCTTTGAAAAGAAATAAATATTAACACATGAAAAATAAAATTTAGGAATGCAGTTTAAACACCCAGAACTTCTTTACGCTTTACTTCTGCTTATCATTCCTATAATTATTCATTTATTTCAATTGCGAAAATTTCAAAAAGTTGAATTTACAAATGTTCAATTTTTAAAAGATATAGTTACGCAAACACGTAAGAGTTCTCAGCTAAAAAAATGGCTAACACTTTTAACGCGCATGTTACTTCTAGCCTGTATTGTTTTTGCGTTTGCTCAGCCCTATTTTTCAAATTCTGATAGTTTTAACACTAAAAGTGAAACTGTTATTTATCTTGATAATTCCTTTAGCATGCAAGCAAAAGGGTCTAACGGAACGCTTTTAAACAAAGCTGTTCAAGATATTATAGAAAGTATAGATGAGAACGAGAATATTTCAATATTCACTAATGATATTTCATTTAGTAACACTAACATAAAAGCTATTAAAAATGATTTAATACAATTATCGTACGCACCAAACCAACTCGATTATGATGCTGTTTTACTTAAAGGAAAAAAAGCCTTTTCAAAAGATAAAAGCACATTAAAAAACTTAGTTTTAATTTCAGATTTTCAACAACAAAACAAACCGTTTAATATTACTAACGATAGTCTTGTTAATATAAAATTGGTACCTTTAAAGCCTACAAATACTTCAAACATAAATATAGATAGTGTTTATATTTCTAAAACAAATGCAAAAACACTTGAGCTTACTGTAGCCATAAAAAATCAAGGTAATTTTATTGAAACACTTCCTGTATCATTATTTAACAACGATAATCTTATAGCAAAAAGTTCTGTAGCAATAAAAAAGGATACAGCAACTACGTTTACTATACCAATTAATGAAGTGTTTAACGGAAAAGTAACTATAGATGATGTAAATCTACTTTATGATAATACAACATATTTTAATGTAAATGAGCGTGAAAAAATAAAAGTTTTATCTATAAATGAAAGTGATGACACCTTTTTAAAAAAGATATATACTGATGATGAATTTACATATACATCATCTCAATTTAACAGCTTAAACTACAATATTATAAGTGAGCAAAATCTCATTGTTTTAAACGAATTAAATAGTATTCCAAATGCTCTAATTACTGCATTAAAAAGTTTTACAAATGACGGAGGAATTATATTAACTATTCCTTCAGATAAATCTAATTTAGATACTTACAATCAGTTTTATATAAATTATAATTTACCAAATATTGAAGCGTTAAATTTACAAGAAAAGAAAATAACTAACATCAATTTTTCACATCCTATTTTAGCTAATGTTTTTGACAAAAAAGTAACTAATTTTCAATATCCTAAAGTAAATACTTATTATCCTTTTACAACTACCTTAGGCGCAACGATTTTAAGTTTTGAGGATGGCACATCATTTTTAACACAATCAAATTCTGTATATAGTTTTTCAGCAGCATTAAACGATAAAAATTCTAATTTTAAAAACTCGCCACTTATTGTTCCTATACTTTATAATATTGGTAAGCAAAGCTTAAAGCACTCAAACTTATATTATGTTGTAAATGAAGAAAACACTATTGATATTGTTACAAAATTGCAACAAGACGATATTTTAACTTTAGTAAATTCAAACAATTCTGTAATTCCTTTACAACAAACATATACAAACAAAGTTGAGTTAATTACCAATACTTACCCTAAAAAAGCTGGTATTATTTCAGTTAAAAACAAAAATATTGAACTTAAAAAACTGAGTTATAATTACAATAGACGTGAAAGTGAATTAAACTACTTAGATACGTCATTAATTGGTAATTCTACAGTCAACGAATCTATAGTTTCCACTATTAATGATATAAAAAGTGCGACAAATGTTAATGAGCTATGGAAATGGTTTGTTATTTTTGCACTAGCGTTTTTAATTATAGAACTATTGCTATTAAAATTTCTTAAATGAATTTACTCATAAAATCTGCAACAATAGTTGATTCTAAAAGTGATTTCCATAATCAATCTGTAGATATTTTAATTGAAAAAGGGTTTATCTCTCAAATTGCAAAAACACTAAAGAACCCAAAGAAGTATAAAGAACTAAATTTAGACAACTTACACATTTCTCAAGGATGGTTTGACAGTAGTGTAAGCTTTGGAGAACCTGGTTTTGAAGAACGTGAAACTATTGAAAACGGATTAAAAACCGCAGCCTTATCTGGGTTTACTTCTGTTGCAGTAAATGCAAATACAAATCCAGTAATAGATAGTCATTCAGACGTTTTATTTATTAAATCTAAAGCCTCAGGGAACGCTGTTAATATACACCCAATTGGTGCACTTACAAAGGAGAGCAAAAGTATTGAGCTTGCAGAACTATATGATATGACAAATGCTGGAGCTGTTGCTTTTTACGACTATCAAAAACCTGTTGCAAATCCAAACCTCATGAAAGTTGCATTACAATACGCAAGTAATTTTGATGGTTTAGTTATATCATTCCCACAAGAATCAAAAATATCTGGTCTAGGCGTTATGAACGAAAACGTAACCAGCACGTCACTTGGTCTTAAAGGCAATCCTGCTTTAGCAGAAGAATTACAAATAGCTAGAGATTTGTTTTTACTAGAATATACAGGAGGAAAATTACATATACCAACGATATCAACTTCAAAATCTGTTGAGCTGATTAGAGCAGCTAAACAAAATAAACTAAACGTTACATGTAGCGTAGCAATTCATAATTTAATATTTGATGACACAGAACTTAAATCATTTAACACCAACTATAAAGTTTTACCACCTTTAAGAACTCAAGACGATATCAATGCACTTATAGATGGTCTTAAAGATGGAACAATAGATATGGTTACTAGTGACCACAACCCAATAGATATTGAGCATAAAAAAATTGAATTTGATTTTGCTAAATACGGAACCATTGGTTTAGAATCTGCTTTTGGAGCATTAAACACAATACTTACAACAAAAAAGACTGTAGAGGTTTTAACAAAAGGTAAACAACGTTTTAATATTGAATCATCTCCAGTTGCTATAGGCAATAAAGCTACGCTAACACTATTTAACCCAAATTTAACCTATACTTTTACTAAAGAACATATACTTTCTACATCCAAAAACTCAATGTTTGAAAACAAAGAGTTGAAAGGAAAAGTATATGGCATAATATCAAATAACACATTGATATTAAACTAATATAATCATGACAGAACAAACGATACAAGAAGGAAAAACACTAGCGCTAGTAAGCTATATAACGCTTATAGGAACGCTTATTGCATTTTTCATGAATAGAGATAGTAGAAACCCATTTACAGCATTTCATACAAGACAGGCATTAGGCTTATGGTTATTACAAATGGCTTTAGGCTATGTTGTTGGTGGATTTGATAGTTGGATGTTAACCTATTCATTTTGGATATTTTTTATCGTCCTTTTTCTTTATGGTGTTTTAGGAGCATTATCTGGTAAATTAAACTCTGTTCCTATTTTAGGTCCTTTTTTTCAAAAACTATTTGCATCAATAGGTCAATAATATGAGTTTTTCATTACAACACATTACAAGACCTTCGTCTTTAAAAGAAAATGCGCCTTTACTTATTATGCTCCATGGTTATGGCAGTGACGAAAATGATTTATTTTCGTTTGCTAAAGAGCTACCAGAAGAGTTATTTATCATTTCAGTAAAAGCACCATATCCTATGCAACCTTTTGGCAATGCTTGGTATGCAATTAATTTTGATACTAATCAAAATAAATGGAACGATGTTGAACAAGCTATATCTTCACGAGATTTAATTGCAACTTTTATTGATGAAGTTTGTGAAAATTATCCTGTAGATCCTGAAAATGTGTCATTATTAGGGTTTAGTCAAGGTACTATTTTAAGTTATGCAGTAGCGCTAACATATCCAGAAAAAATCAAAAACATTGTTGCTTTAAGTGGCTATATTAGTGAAGATATGCTACCAGAGCAATTAAATTCTGACAGCTATTCAAATTTAGATTTTTATTGTTCTCACGGAAGCGTTGACCAAGTAATACCTGTAGATTGGGCTAGAAAAATACCTAGTATTTTAGATAAGCATAAAATTAAACATGTATATTCTGAATTTCCTGTTGGCCATGGCGTTGCGCCACAAAATTTTTATGCTTTAAGAGACTGGTTAGAAAAACGTATTTAAAGGCTTATGGTCTGTATAATGTAGATTCTACAACTTTAAATTTTAATTCCTTTTTATCAATCACTTCGTAAGTTAAAAGCATTTCTCCCCAATACGTTCCGTCAGTAAAACTAGCAATTATCCACTTGTGATTTAACAACTTTACTTGGTCAATTAGCATTTTTTCACCTGTCATTGACGCATATGGTACTAATGGATGGTCTTCTGTTTCATAAATATTTAAATCAAACAGCTGATCTATTATAAAAGGGACAAATTCAGAAATTTTAAAACCTTCATCCTCTATGTATGTCATAGCATCATCATTGGTTTCAAAATTAAACCTATAGATGTCTAAGCTATTTTCCTCCATTATTTTTAGAGAATCTTTCAGCATAACAACATTCTCTTTAGACTTGGTTAATTTTTTATCATAATCTTCAATAATACTTTTAGAATTTACAAATTGAAAAATCACTAGTAAAATCGAAAAAATAAACAAATACATAAAAATTCTGTTCTTCATAATCTAAAGTTCTATTTGTAGGTTATCGTAAGCTAAATAAACGTTTTTTGGTAATTTTTGTTGCACGTCATCATGAAATCCTAAATAATGACTTATATGTGTTAAATAAGCAGTTTTAGGCTTTACCTTTTCAATTAATTGTAGTGCTTCATCTAATGTAAAATGCGAAATATGTTCTTTCTCTCTTAGTGCATTAACCACTAAAACTTTTACGCCATTAAGTTTTTTAATCTCATCTTCATCAATAGTTTTCATATCAGTGAGATATGCAAAATCATTAAATCTAAACCCAAATACTTGTAGTTTATGATGAAATCCATTAATAGGTATCACATTTATATTACCTAATTGAAATGGCTTGTTTTCTATTTCATGTTGAATGACTGAAGGCACGCCTGGATATTTGTCCTTATCAGTGAAAATATAATCAAAACGCTGGCGCATTGCCTTTAAAACTCTTTTGTGAGCGTAAAATGGTATATTACCTTGTCTAAAATAAAATGGTCGTATATCATCTAATCCTGCAGTATGATCCGCATGTTCGTGTGTGAAAACAACACCATCAATTTTAAAACACTTAGCATTTAGCATTTGCTGCCTAAAATCTGGACCACAATCAATAACGTAAACAAACGCATCCCATTCAATAAGAACAGAAACTCGTAAGCGTTTGTCTTTTGGGTTTTCACTTAAACATACAGGATGATTGCTTCCAATTACTGGAATTCCCTGCGAAGTACCTGTGCCTAAAAATGTAATTTTCAATCAAAATAGATTTAGAACAAAAATAAACTTATTTTTTTGTTTGCAAGGCTAATTTAATACCTTTGTAACATCGCATAAACCCAGACTAAAAAGATGGAAATAACCTTAAAAGGAGATAAAGAGTTTGAAGAAATACCTTCGTTAAAAACGAAGGCACTTCGAATTAACCTTAATGAGCATATTTACGGAACATTTGCAGAAATTGGTGCAGGACAAGAAACTGTACGTCAGTTCTTTAGAGCTGGAGGCGCATCAGGAACAATTGCAAAAGCTATGTCTGCTTATGACAAAGCCTTTAGTGATGCAATTTATGGTATTGAAAATGACAAACGCTATGTTACTGAAGCGCGTTTAAGAAAGATGCTTGATCATGAAGTAAATTTAGTTGAAGAACGTATTACTAGAGAAGCGCATCCTAATAAAATGTTTTTTGCGTATGCAAATACAGTAGCAACTATTGACTTTGCAAAAAAATACAAAGGTCATGGTTGGGTTGGTATTAAATATCAAGTTGACCCTAACCAAGGCTATAATGAAATTGTATTACACCTTCGTTTTAAAGAAAACGATGCTAGGTTACAACAAGAAACATTGGGTATATTAGGTACAAACCTTATTTATGGTGCTTTTTATAAATACAATGAGCCAAAAAAATTACTACGTTACCTTTATGATCACTTAGATAAAGACCAATTAGAAATTGATACTATTAATTTCTCTGGTCCTCTTTTTGATGAAGTAGATAATAGGTTAATGAGTTTACAACTTGTTAAAAATGGTATGACTGATGCAGTCATGTTTGCGCCTGACGGAAACAATGTATTACCAGCAAGAGTCTTATACAAAAAAAACATTCTAGCTTTACGTGGTAGCTTTAGACCTGTAACTAAAGTAAACATGGATATGTACCAAAAGTCATACGATATGTTTATTAAAGAAAATAGAGTCGATCTCAATAAAACACAAGTAGTTTTTGAAATCACTTTATCTAATCTTCGCGCAGAAGGTGAAATTGATGAGCAAGATTTTATGGATCGTGCTAAGCTATTATGTTCACTAGGTCAAACAGTTTTAATTTCAAATTTCCAAGAGTACTATAAATTAGTAGAGTACTTTTCTCAATATACAAAAAGCAGAATGGGACTATCTATGGGAGTTAATAACCTTATAGATATTTTTGACGAAAAATATTATCGCCATTTAAGTGGTGGAATTCTTGAAGCATTTGGAAAATTATTCTTTAAAGACTTGAGAGTTTATTTGTACCCAATGCAAAACGATGATGGTAGTTTAATAGATAGTGAAAACCTAAAAGTGCATCCTAGAATGAAAGAGCTTTATAAGTTCTTTAAATATAACGGTAAAGTTGTAGATATTACAGATTACGACACTTCTGTTTTGGGCATATTCTCTCGAACAGTTTTAAAAGCCATTGCAGATGGAAAAGATGGATGGGAAGAAATGTTACCTAAAGGTGTTGCTAAACTAATTAAAGAAGAAAGTCTTTTTGGTTGCGAAACCGAACAAGCCTATTTGGGTGAATAATACAAAAAGCTGTCTAAAAAAGTGATCTTACTGTCATTTTGAGCAGAGTCGAAAAATCTCAATTATATATAAATCTGTATTTTGATATTATTGAGATTCTTCATCTTATTCAGAATGACACTTTTTAAACAGCCTCTTTTTATTCTATGATTCTAATACTTGTTCTGCGTGATGCTTAGCTTTAACTTTTTCTATTACCTTTTCTATTATTCCATTTTCATCAATAACAAAAGTTACGCGATGGATACCATCAAATGTACGTCCCATAAATTTTTTTGGACCCCAAACATCAAAAGCCTCAATAACTGACTTATCTGTATCTGCTAGTAACGGATAAGGAAAACTAAATTTATTTTTAAAATTAGATTGCTTTTTTTGTGTATCTGCACTAACGCCTAAAATCTCATAACCTTTCGCTTTTAGGTCTGCATAGTTATCTCTTAAGTTACAAGCTTCTACAGTACATGTTGGTGTATTTGCCTTAGGGTAAAAGAAAACTACTAGTTTCTTTCCAGCATAATCTGATAATGATATTGTATTTCCTTGCTCATCTATAGCTGAAAAATTTGGAGCCTTATCTCCTGGTTTTAATTTAGTCATAATTGGTTAACTTTGGTTTTTTGTAAAAATACAACATATGACCAAGCAAGAAAAGGTAGACTTCGTAATAAATACACTTAACAACCTTTACCCTACAATTCCTATTCCCTTAGACCATAAAGATCCATATACATTACTTATAGCCGTTTTAATGTCTGCTCAAAGCACAGATGTTAGAGTTAATAAAATCACGCCTTTATTGTTTGCTAAAGCTGATAATCCATATGACATGATTAAACTTTCAGCAGATGAAATTAGAGAAATTATTAAACCCGTTGGCCTATCACCAATGAAAAGCAAAGGAATTTATGGTTTATCAAAAATATTAATTGAAAAATATAATGGCGAAGTTCCGCAAACCTATGAAGCTTTAGAAGCTTTACCAGCTGTTGGTCACAAGACTGCTGCTGTTGTTTTATCACAAGCTTTTGGTATTCCTGCATTTCCTGTAGATACTCATATTCATAGATTAATGTATCGCTGGAATTTAACTAATGGGAAAAATGTTGTTCAAACAGAAAAAGATGCAAAACGTTTATTTCCTAAAGATTTATGGAACGATTTACACTTACAAATTATTTGGTACGGAAGAGAATATTCTCCAGCTAGAGGTTGGGATTTAGATAAGGATATTATCACAAAAACTATTGGAAGAGTAACCGTTTTAAATGACTACTATAAAAATAAAAAGTCCTGATGACTAACAATCAGGACTTTTCAAAGTTTAGTTTAGAAGCGCTTCAAACTTCAATTTATTACAATGTATAACACTTAAAGCCTTAGAATAATTCAAAAGAAAATCCACTGTCTCTTCTTTTGGAGTTAGGTTATTTTTCTTTTGGGGACACTCAGAGTATAGTTTTGCCATTTTTATAATTTTAGGATTTATATATTTCCTAAACGCAGCAAAACTATATTTATTGTATCAGTTTGTTAAAACAATATTATTTTTATCTATTACCTTTCTTAAATTAATTAAAGCATAACGCATTCTACCCAAAGCTGTATTAATACTAACACCTGTTCTTTCAGATATTTCTTTAAAACTCATATCTTTATACATACGCATTGTTAGCACTTGTTTTTGATCGTCTGGCAATTCTTCAATTAGTCGTCTTAAGTCAGATTCTACCTGTTCTTTTATAAGTTGCTTTTCAGCATTTAAAGCAGTATCACCTAACACAGAGAATATACTAAATTCTCCAGAATTATCAAACTTTGGCATTCTATTATTTCGTCTAAAATGATCAATCACTAAATTATGAGAAATACGCATAACCCAAGGTAAAAATTTACCTTCTTCATTATATTTTCCGAGTTTTAGGTTTTTAATAACCTTAATAAAAGCATCTTGAAAGATATCTTCAGTAATATCTCTGTCAAATACTTTTGAATAGATAAAACTGTAAATTTTCTGTTTGTGTCTGTTAATTAAAACCGAAAGTGAGCTTTCGTCTCCGTTAATGTAGTTTTTAACTAAAACAGCGTCTGTGATAAGTTCGTGTCTCATAATTATTACTTTAAGGGCAAAGAAGTAATCTTCTTAGCTTGGGGTTAAACTTGAAAGTAATATTATGTTATAGGCAACTAATTTTTAACTGTTTAAGTCTCAAATATAACAACAATCATTCCTAAAAAGCAAAAAAAACCATAAAACTTTAACATTTTATTCAACAATAATCCATTTTATAAGCTGAAATACTTATAGTATCTTTGCAAATCTTTATATGCTCAAACTCCTATGAATAGTAACATTCTAGACGTAAGTCCTAAACAAAACATCATCATAAAAGGTGCAAAATTGCATAACTTAAAAAATATTGATGTTGTTATCCCTAGAAATAAACTTGTTGTTATTACTGGTTTATCTGGCTCAGGAAAGTCTAGTTTGGCCTTTGACACGTTATATGCTGAAGGGCAAAGACGCTATGTAGAAAGTCTTTCAAGTTATGCAAGACAATTTTTAGGACGATTAAATAAACCTAAGGTAGATTTTATTAAAGGCATAGCTCCTGCAATTGCCATTGAGCAAAAAGTAAACTCTACAAACCCTAGATCTACAGTTGGAACTACTACTGAAATTTATGATTACCTAAAGTTATTATTTGCTAGAATAGGTAAAACATATTCACCCATTTCTGGAAATTTAGTAAAAAAGCACTCAACAAAAGATGTGCTTGAGTTAATAAAAACATTAGACCAAGGCGAAAAACTATTGCTCCTCTCTCCTATTATTTTAGAAGAAGGCAGAACGATGGCAGGCAAGCTTAAAGTTCTACAACAGCAAGGCTATGCAAGAGTAAAATACAAAGACGATGTTTTAAGAATTGATGAAGCTATCGAAAAACAACTAACAAAAAACACCTATTTAGTTGTTGATAGAATTATTATAAAACACGAAGAAGACTTCTATAACAGATTAGCTGATGCAATTGAAACGTCTTTTTTTGAAGGCAAAGGCACTTGTATAATTGAATCGCTTTCAGATAAAAAACAGCATCATTTTAATAATAAATTTGAGCTAGATGGCATGACGTTTTTAGAACCAAACGTGCATTTATTTAGCTTTAATAACCCATATGGCGCTTGTTCTAAATGCGAAGGTTATGGCGATGTTATTGGTATAGATACTGATTTAGTGATTCCAAATACTGGATTATCAGTTTACGAAAATGCAATTTTTCCTTGGCGAGGTGAAAGCATGAGTTGGTATCGTGACCAACTAGTTAACAACTCACATAAATTTGATTTCCCTATTCATAAGCCTTATTTTGAATTAAGCAACGAACAAAAACAACTTGTCTGGGACGGCAATGCTTATTTTGAAGGGTTGAATTCATTCTTCGCAGAATTAGAATCTAAAGCCTATAAAATTCAGAACCGTGTTATGTTATCACGGTATAGAGGAAAAACCAAATGCAATGTTTGCCATGGTAAACGGTTACGACCTGAGGCAAATTATGTAAAAGTTGGAAAGGTTACTATAACAGATTTGGTAGAAATGCCTTTAGATCAACTATCAATCTTTTTTAAAGAATTAAAACTAAATGAGTATGATGCCAAAATTGCAAAGCGTTTGCTTAAAGAAATAAACAACAGACTTGTCTATTTAAGTAATGTTGGCTTAGATTATCTTACATTAAACAGACGTTCTAATACGTTATCTGGTGGTGAAAGTCAGCGTATAAACCTTGCTACTTCATTAGGAAGTAGTTTGGTAGGTTCAATGTATATTTTAGATGAACCAAGTATAGGCTTACATCCTAAAGACACAGAAAAACTAATTAAAGTACTAATTGCGCTTCGTGATTTAGGCAATACTGTTATTGTGGTAGAACATGATGAAGATATTATGCAAGCTGCAGATGAGATTATAGATATTGGACCAGAAGCTGGTACTTTTGGTGGTGAAGTTGTGGCCACAGGAACTTATAAAGAAATACTTGTATCAAACTCTTTAACCGCACAATATTTAAATGAAAAACTAAAAATTGAAGTTCCAAAAACGCGTCGTACTTCTAAATATCATATTAATATTATTGGAGCTCGAGAAAATAACCTTCAAAATATAGATGTAACGTTTCCTTTAGAAATGCTTACCGTAATTACAGGAGTTTCTGGTAGTGGAAAAAGTACTTTAGTAAAAAAAATACTCTTTCCAGCATTACAAAAGAAACTAACAGATTTTGGTGATAAACCTGGTCAGTTTACAGACTTAAAAGGAAATTTTAGCAATCTAAAACACATTGAGTTTGTTGACCAAAACCCAATAGGACGTTCGTCTCGTTCAAATCCTGTAACCTACATTAAGGCTTATGATGATATTAGAGCTTTATATGCTAATCAAAAATTAAGTAAAATTAGAAACTACCAAGCCAAACACTTTAGCTTTAATGTTGATGGCGGACGTTGTGAAACCTGTAAAGGTGAAGGTGAGGTTACTATTGAAATGCAGTTTATGGCAGATGTACATCTAACCTGCGAAACTTGTAATGGTAAACGTTTTAAAAAGGAAGTTTTAGAAGTTACTTTTGAAGGTAAAACTATCGATGATATTTTAAATTTAACTATCGATGATGCTATAACCTTTTTCTCAGAATATAACCAGACTAAAATACAAGGTAAACTCCAACCTTTACAAGATGTTGGCTTAGGTTACGTAACTTTAGGTCAAAGCTCATCTACGCTTTCTGGAGGTGAGGCACAACGTATAAAATTAGCCTCTTTTTTAGGCAAAGGAAGTAAAAGTAACAATGCATTATTCATTTTTGACGAGCCAACAACAGGATTACATTTTCATGATATTAAAAAACTGCTAAAATCATTTCAAGCATTAATAGCTAATGGACACTCGATTATTGTTATAGAACATAATTTAGAACTTATTAAATGTGCAGATTATGTTATAGACTTAGGCCCTGAAGGCGGCAAACGTGGTGGTAAATTAGTTGCTCACGGAACTCCTGAAGATCTAGTAAAAAATAAAGCTTCAATCACTGGAAGTTATTTAAAAGAGAAAGTATAATTCAAAAATTCAATTCCTATTTTCAATTTTATTAAGATTCTCCTCAATAAACTTTTGAGGCGTTAAGCCAATTTGCTTTTTAAAAGCAGCATAAAAAGCTGAAGGCGTATTAAAACCAACACTATAAGCTATGCCTTCTATTGTGTAATTTGTAGTGCCAAACTTTTCCAGTTCTTTTTTTAGTTCTTCAACTCGATAATGGTTAACATATTCTGGAAATGTTTTATTATATGTTTTGTTTATGGTTTGAGAAATTAAATAGACAGGTTGGTTGATATGTTCAGATAACTTACTTAATGTTAACTTAGAATCTCGGTAAATTTTTTCTTCTTTAAAACTAAAATCTATAGCAGAAGCAACACGATTCATTCGTTCTTTAGATATTGTATTTATTTTTTCAGATTTTAACTTTTTAATTGTGTACATAGTTAAATTATAATTTAACCAATATAGCACCAATACAGAGATTATTGTACCTATTACATACATTTCTATACCTCTAGAAACTATTTGAAACACAAAGGTCATCCAAATAATACTAACCCCTATAAGTACAGATTTATCTAACTTAGATTTTGATGATTTAACAACTTCATTTTTAGTATATAAATACCAAGAATATATAATATAAGCTGATAAAACTGCTGTTCCTGTCCAGAATAGTACAGCTAATTGACCAATATATAAACTCCAACCAACACTCAATGCGATTAATGAAGGCAAAAAATGCAATAAATCTATTGGGTTAAATGTATACTGAGCTTTATTACTTTTAACAAAGAGCAATAAAAAAGGACCAATGGCTAACTTACCCATTAAACCTATAGATATATATAAAGAAGATATATTAAAAAATAAATAGTAAAATATCGATTTACTTATTCTGAGCGCCAATGCAATTAATAAAAGTGAAATAAAAATATCTGCATATGTTTTAAAAGGTCGTTTCTTTAAAAACACAAATACCAAAAACAAAGCATTAGCAATTGCTAACAAGCAAAATACAGCAATCCAAATTTTTAATGAGTTTACAATCACACCTAACCATTTTAAAATCCTAAATATGGTAAAACTATAGTAATCGTTTAATATAATATAATCTTCACTTAAAATTTTATTCAGATTTAGCGAATCAGGATAAAAAGTAATGCTCACAAAAAAAAAATTCTATCATGATTTATCAAATCAAAAGGGCTTTAATAGAATCTAATTCTAAATTTACACTTTAATTAATACTATTAATATTATGCTAAAAAAACACTTTATCACTAGTTTAACCCTCTTAATTTTTATTTCAGGACATGCTCAATTTCATACCTTAAAAATTCCTCAGAGAAGTAATCATGTTATAGAGCAACAACAATTAGCAGTAACAGATATTATATTAGACTATAGTAGTCCGTCAGTTAACAAAAGAGATGTGTGGAATGACCCTAATGTGATTCCTCAATATGGTAATCCAATTGCATGGCGAGCTGGAGCAAACATGAACACTACTATAGAGTTTACTACAAATGTTAAAATAGAAGGTAAAGAATTAAAAGCTGGAAAATATGGTTTTCACATTATTCCCAAAGGGGAAATATATACACTTTTGTTTGCGCACAATAATAATCAATGGGGAAGTTACTATTTAGATTTAGAAAACGATGTAACCTTAAGTATAGATGTTAAAGCAACTAATTGCACATTTAGTGAAAAACTAGATTTTGAGTTTTTTGACTGGAAAGAGAACTCAGTAAAGATTGGCTTAGAATGGGCCAAACAAAAGATTGCATTTGAAGTATCTGTCAATTTAAATAAAACCGTTGTTGATAGTTTTAGAAATGAGTTAAGAGGCATAAATACTTACCATTGGCAAGCTTGGAATGATGCAGCCAATTGGTGTTTAAATCATAACACAAATTTAAGTGAAGCGTTACTATGGGTTAACCGTTCAATACATGGAGGTTTTAATGGGTTTGCTTCAAATAAAAACTTTACCAATATATCTACAAAAATTAAGCTTTTAAAGAAACTCAATAAAACCGAAGTACTTAACGAAACATTAGAAGAGTTGTACACCTTAGACTATAAAGATTATGAAGCGTATGATTTTAGCAGATACCTTCTTGAACAAAAAGAATACTTAGTTGCAAAAACATTTTTAAATAAAGCGAACAATAAACACCCTAAACGCTGGTTTTTGATTTTAAATAGAGATGTTGCAAATTATTTTCTTGGTAATGCAAAAGACGCAATAAGTTCGATTAAAAACAACATAGAATTGGCACCTAAAAACTTCCAGCCTCGTTTAAATAAAATTATTAAAGAAATGGAATCTAACACCTATACTTTACCAAAATAACTTATTATAATTAATAAAACATAAACGAAAATATACCAACAATTATAATTGTAAATGGCGTAACAAATAATAAAAACAAAAATGTTGTAAGACCACTTTTAAACCAACTTAAAAACCAACCTTGTTTATAAAATCGTTTTACAGCAATCATTAAGTAAAAGAATGTTGAAGCAATTAAAACCCAATCTATCCAATCTGGTATATCAATTAAAATATTGATAAGATATACTAAACTTATTGCGGTAAATAAAAAAGAAAAATAATACAAACTAAAAACAAGGTGATGTGTATATGGTCCTTTTTTTCTGTATAAAATTTTAAGTATTAATGCAAAAATTGGCAATAAAAAAAACAATGCTATTGGTAAGCTGTTATATAATGTTAGTAATATAGAGCCAACACCTTTTTCTTTATAAAGCTTAAGCATTTGCGCATAAAATTTTCTTTTAATAAAACCCGCATCATCAGGCATTCCCATTGCTGTATAAACAGCTTTATCTTCTGCTCCTACTTTAATTAAAGAATCCACTTTTTTCTCATCAAAATCAAAGGTTAAACCAGCTGTTTGCATGTCATTTACACTTTCACTTTTTATAATAGAGTCTAATACCTTAACATCGTTTTCCGCTACTCCCAGAACCTCTTGATTATTTTTTATTGGCTTTAAAATTTTATTAATCTGGATAGAATCTAAAGTAGGTTTTTCAATAGTCTTAATTTCTCCACCAGACAAACTAATACGATCATTTTCCTGCAGTGCTTTATTAAGATCGTTTGTGTTTTCTGTTACAGTAAACGAAAAAATGAAAAAGAAAATGAATGCAACAAACAAATACATTTGTCCAGGGTGTAGATACAATAAACGCTTTCCTTCAATAAATTTTTGAGGAAGAAATCCTGGTTTAAACATTAAAAAAATAAATCCTTTTAAAAAACGCGCATCAAATGAAAAGTAATTACTAATTGTGTTATAAAACAAAACACTTAAAGTAAGATCCTCATCAGTTTTTTGTCCACAATGCGGACAAAATTCAAACCCATCTTCAAACGTTTTATCACAATTTTGACAATCTACTTGTTCAGTTTTCATTTTTGGTGTGGTTAGTTTTTAAAATTACTAAAAATATATGGTATTGATTATACTCTATTTATTAGAAGAATTTATAGACTAAATGTTACATCAATTAAAAAGTAAACACAAATCACACATTTAAAACAACAACTCAACCAATTAACAATCAGTACTTTATATTTTTTGGCACGCTAATTGGTTTCAATTCAACCAATAGCGTAAGCCGAAAAGCTAAATGAGTAGGCATAATCTAAAAACCTATAATTATGAAACATCTAAACATTAAATTAATAAAAATTTAAATTATAATTAAGATGTTACATGATACAGATTTTTAAAAATAATTAAGAATCATGAAAAAGCAAGTACTTTTTATTGCAATGATGTTACTAGGTATGACATCTGCAACAACAGCAGGAACTGCTGTGACAAATGGGGAAGATTTTAACAATGCACGCTATCGTTTTGCCGAACCAATTGTGTTTATTGAGCGAGGTGTAGAATTTTTAATTTTTCCTGACGGAAGCTTTGATTTTAATACTGATATTGAATCAAACTTCACAGACACCTATTACAGAAGATTAAATACACGAAGGAGCTCAGTAAATACAACTTATGGTGCCCCAGGTAGTGTTGGTAGAACGCATTATTCTGTACCAAGAACAAGAGGTGTAATTGTTACTCACGACAATCAAGGTAAAGTACGTAGAATTGGTAATGTATTTATTAACTACGACAGACAAGGAAAAATTAAACGTGCAGGCTCAGTATATATGAGTTACCAACGTGGCAACAAAATGTTAAGACAAGTTGGTGGTTTAAGAGTAAACTATAACCGTTGGGGCGAAATTGTTCACATTAATGGTATTGTTAATCAATTTAATGCAGAATTAAACTGCGGTGTTGATACTGTATTTAATGGATATGAATATCTCAATTATGATGACTTTAATTATGATGATGACTACTACTATTACAAGAAAAGTGGTAAAGTGAAAAAACACAAAAAACACAAGAAGCACAAAAAACACAAACGATAAGATATCTCATCTACCTAACTAGAATTGAGATTATAAAATCCCAAAGACTCTTCCCAAAGGCTTTGGGATTTTTCTATTTTAAACTTACGAAATACATCTCTACTTCACCTTTGCCTTTGGCTTTAATCTTACCTCGGCTTTCGAAAGTGAATTCTGGTTCGTCTTTTATATAATCATACGTATTTTCTGAAATATTTACTTTTCCAACTTCGCCACTACTCTCCATACGAGAAGCTGTATTTACAGTATCTCCCCAAATATCATATTGAAACTTCTTTACACCAACAATACCTGCAACCACTGGACCAGTATGAATCCCTACACGCATCTCAAAAGCATGTTCGCCTTTGGCTTCTTTTTCTTTATGTAGTTTTATAATAAAATCTTGCATGTCGAGTGCAGCTAGCACTGTATCTTTAACTGATGTTTTAGAATTCATAGGTAATCCACCAGCTGCCATATACGCATCGCCAATGGTTTTTATTTTTTCGATATTATATTTCTCCATGGTAGCATCAAAAGCTTTAAAACATTCATTGATATTGCCAACTAAGTCTTTAGCAGACATTTTTTCTGACATACCTGTGAAACCTTTAAAATCTGAAAACAAAATTGAGACCATTTCAAAGTCTTGAGCTTCTGCTTCTCCTTTTTCTTTAAGTTCTTCAGCTACTTCAGCTGGCAAAATATTTAAAAGCAAATTTTCTGAACGGTCTTTTTCTTTTTCTATAACTGCTTTAGCTTTTTTAGTAAATCGATATCTACTATACAATCCTCCAGATATTAATAAGAAAAATAATCCTGTGGCTAATGCTAGATTTTTATTCTTATCTTTCTTCCTAACTTCTGCTTGATGTACCATTTCTGTTTTTAGTTTAGCTTCTTCATTTTGTAAACTATCTTTCAAACGTTCTTTATCAAATTCTAATTTTTGAAGTTTTTTGGCAGTATTTATTTCGTTAAGACTGTCTTTTGCTGCCACCATCTCTTCTAGATATTTTAACGCTTTATTATAATTACCAGTTAGTTTGTACAGCTCATAAATGGCTCTCTTAGACCTTTTAAGTTCAAAATCATTTGAATGCAAAGTTCCATATTTTATGGCGACTTCAAAAGCTTCAATACTTTTTGAATACTCAAGCATTCCTTTATATACTTCTCCAATATTATTATATACATAAGGCTTTACAGTGTGAAACTCACTATCATTTATTAATTTTAAACTTCTTTTATTTGCTGCTAAAGCCTTTGCATAATGCTCCTGTTTAAAATAGGTTTCAGCAATATTGACTTCAGTAATGGCAATTTCAAAAGGTCTATTAAGTTCTTTGGCCAAAGCTAGAGCCTCGTTGTAATACTCTAGGGACTTTGGATAATCCTCCAAATAAAAATATGCCATACCAAAATTGCCAGAATTAGCAAGCAGAGCAGATTTATTGCCGTCTTTAATTAATGCCTTAGCTTTTTTAAGACACTTAACGGCCTCATCATATTCACCAATTTCTAGATAAATAGGACTTAAATCAGTATAGGTTTTTCTAGCAATTTCTGGAGAGTCATTAAGGTCAAATCTAAAGTTCCTAGTAAAGTAATCAATGCTTTTATCAAATTCTTTAAGATCAAAATAAACCATTCCAAAATTAGTATATAAAGAAATTAAAGCTTTTTTATGATTTAATGGAACCAGTATCTCTTCAGCTTTTTCCAAATGTTCTAATCCTAGGGTTGATTTCCCATTTCTATGATATTTAATTCCGAGGTAAGAATGCGTGCGACCAACTTCTAAATCTATATTCTTTTTTTGTGCTAAATCCAATTTTAAATGCGCATAGTAGAAAGCGGAATCCAGTTGAGTTTTTTTATAAGACCGCATAAGTTTATCTATAGCATTTAACCTAATCGAGTTGGTTTTATCTTCATCTTGCCAAACGCTTAGCAATGAGTCTTTATTGACTTGTGAATATGTTAGGTTAAAAAAGATTAGGGCAATACAAATGAGTAGTCGTTTCATATCGTATTGTTTAATTAATAGCTAAAGATAAAGTTACATATTTTAAGTTAAAGCATTCTTTTAAGCTGCTTTATGTTTTTTAATTTCCTAAATGTTTTATAATGTCTACAGTATTTAGTATAATAATGATGCTCTTTTAAAAAATTTAACTGTATGGTTTTCCATTTTTGAGTAGTAAGTCTAGGATTATATTGCTGTAACTCCAAAAACAAATTATGAGCTATTTTCTGGTAATTTGAAGTTGCTAAATATTCTAAATCTGCGTCTGCTATAATTTGTTCTAGTAGGTTTTTTGGGTTTTGAGGAATTTTAGTAGCCATAATCATTCCGCAAACAACTGCTATATCTTCTCTAGCATATCCATAATCTAGCAACTGTTTTTCGGCAATCTTACAGCCTTCTTTTTCATGCTCGACATTGGTTTTAATAAAACCTATATCGTGATACAAAGCTGCTAACTTAATTAATTCTAAATCTTTTGAATTAACTTTTTCCTTTTTAGCTATATGAATTGCTCTATCTAATACATAAAGTGTATGTGCAGTATTATGATAGCTTAAATACATTGGCAACTCTTTATTTAAGAGTGATGTAACATCTTTTAATATGGTATTGAAACTAACCGACATTAATGACCTGTATTTCTACTTATTACGCCTCCTTTTACTTCTTTAATATTCTGCACAAACATAAAAGCTTTGGGGTCTGCTTGAGCTATGGCTTGCTTTATTTTATGCACTTCTAATCTTGTTACCACTGTAACAATAATATCACAATCGTGCTTAACAGCATAGTTTTCTGGTAAATTACCACGTTCACCTTTATAAACTGTTATTGGCTTATTAAATGTATTTACAATTAAATCTTTAATTAGTGCATCGTTTGGTGATATAATGGTTAAGGATATTAATTTTTCAAAACCATCAACAACATAATCTGATACTTTAAGTGCTGTAAAAAAAGTAAGTATAGAATACATAGCTTTTTCTAAACCTAAAAAGAACGCAATAATCAAAAATATTGAAGTGTTTATAGCCATAATAATTTCAGTAGTAGAGAGTCCAAACTTTTTGTTAGTAAACTCAGCAATGACTTCTAAACCATCAATAACGCCGCCGCCTCTAATTACAAAACCAATACCAAGACCAACAAATACACCTCCAAAAGCAGCTACCAAGAAGTGATCCTTAGTTACAGTTGGAATTGGCAAAATATTTAATGCAATACCTAAAAGCACCAAAGATAATAAGGCATGTACAGCAAAATTTTTACCTATTTTTTTATAACCCAATATAACAAATGGGATATTGAGTAACAGTAAAGGAATCCAAACATCGATATGATAAAACTCATGCATTAAAATGGAAATCCCTAAAAGGCCTCCATCTAAAAAATGGTTTGGAATCATAAACCCTTTAATAGCTATTGTTGCTGCAACTACTCCTATGATTTTTAAGAGCAATGATTTTAAAGAAAAAATGTCACTGAGTTTTAAAGTTTCGGTTAGGTGATGATTCATTTTAAAATTCAATTTATAAATGGTTAATTAATGCTTCTACTAAAATATGATTTTTAAAATTAGTGGTAACACTTATCGTTATTCTAGACTATCACAAAAAACGAACTCTAATTCAATTACCTAAAAACCAATCGTTTACTTTTAAAATTAGTTTTTTGGCACACTGTTTGTTTAGTAATAAATGTAGAATATAAAATCCGCAACAATTATGAAATCGAAGATTCACGAACTCATTACTTTCAATATAAATAAAGATGTGAGTAAAAAATTAGCTTTATTTTTTACAGCGATGCTTCTAGCAAATATTTCTGTAAACGCAAAAACCACCAACATTGCAACACACAATACAATATCTAACGCTTATGTTAATGGTTATGGCAATTCTTTTATATTTGAAGAAAATAGTATTGAATTTTCTGTTTTTCCAGATGGTCAATTCGATTTTTTTATGCCAAATTGTGGTCCAGATGTAAATGTATCTATTGGTACTCCAAATGTCTCAATAAGCTTTAATTCTGGTTATGATTATAACCCTTACGTACAATATGATAGTTATGGAGCTATTGTACAAATAGAGAATACTCCAATATTTTACGATTTTTATGGTCGTATTTCACGTGCAGGTAATGTAAACATTCATTACAACAGTTTTGGTCGCATCTCTCGTGTAGGAGGTTTATATGTACATTACAACAGATATAATAGGTTTTCTCATTGTTCAGGTTTTATAAATGTTTATAACAGAGCTTATGTGTACAGACCTTGGCACAGTTACTATGTAGTACCAGCTTTTGACTACTGTGTAGTAAATGTTAGACCATACAGACAATATTATACACCTGTAAGACACACATATTACAGACCTTATAGAAACAACTATAGACAACCTGTTAGAACTAATACAAGACGTAATACAGTTGCTCATAACGGAAGACGCTCAACTATTAGCGATCGTTACAGACAAGAAGCAATACCAAGACGAACTGATAGCTCTATAAGATCTAATGATAACAGATTATCTAACGCTACAACAACTAGACGTGATAATGGAAGAGAAAGAACTGCAGCAGACTCTAGAACTAGAACTAATAACAGAAGACTAACTTCAACACCAGGAAGAGTTAAAACTAAGCCTTCTTCTCAAGTAAGAAGTAATACTAGAACAATGTCTTCTAACCAAGGCACTAAAACTAGAACAGTTAAGTCTACTTCAACTAGAAGACATGTGACCAAACCTAATAGAACTGTGTCTAAATCAATAAAGACACCTCGAGTGGTTAGAAAAAATACGACGGTTAGAAAACCAAAAGCATCTAACTCACGTAGATATAATACACAGTCTAGAACTGTAACACAAAATAAAAGTAGAAATAAATCGTTTTCTAAAAAGCCTAGCTCAAGAAGTTCACAACAGAAAAAAGCTAGGACAAGCACAAGACGATCACGATCTTAAACATATAATGACTTTGGTTGGTTAGTTAGAAAGTCCCGCAAGTAGTATGCCTCAAAGCACCTTGTGGGATTTTCTCGTTTTACTTGATAGTTGAGGTTTTAATGTTCAGTATCTTGTTTCTAAATTTCAAATATATATTCATTACGAATGCTTAGTAGACTTACTTAGAGTTAATCTACTTGAGTCGCAGATACTTTTTTATCTGCTCTGAGATATCTTGAGAAACAGCTAACTTATAGATTAGCATTAAATACGCAATTCCTATTAAAAGAGATTTTAATAAAATATTTGCCATAGGATGAAAAGGAAATTCCCAAAAATAAAACAACAATACAATAGCTACTATTACCAGACTAACTTTTAACGTAGCAATTGTAAATGGCAACATATTAAACTTTTGCTTAACAAAATAAACTTTAATTGTATTGTAGACTCCTATTGCAATTAATGTTGCTAAAGCCGACCCATTGATACCATATTTAGGTATTAACAGCATATTTAAAACTATGGCAAGTATAGCAAGTAATACTCCAAAAATTAATACTATACGATAGTAGTCACTATTAAACAAAATGGCATTATTATTTCCAAGAAGGTTATCATATAATTTGGCAATACTAATTAAAAACACAACTAATAATCCGCCACTAAATTTTTCAGGAATTATAACGTATAATTGATTAATGTTAGCGATGATTAACAAGAAAATTAATCCGCTAATTACATATAAGGTTAGCGAACTTCGTTGATATAAATCTTTTAAGGCAAGCTTATTATTTTCATTTAAAAACTGTGCTGTTAAAGGCTGTAATATTTGATGCATAGCACGTTGTGGCACAGCTATAACAGTACCAATAAATACAGCAACACTATAATATGCTACTTCTGCTATATTGATATAATTATTAAGCATAAACTTATCAATATCTAGTATTAAAGTTGCTATGGATCCTGCAATAATGATTAATGAAGAATACTTTAAAATAGAACTTAAATTTTCAATCTTATTGAATTTAAATACAGGTAATCTTACACTAAAAGCATACAATTTCATGATAAGCATTCGTAGTACATAAACCCCAATTACACTTATAATAAACTGTTCTACATTTAGATATTTAAAATAGACACAAAAAAGCAATATCATCACGCCTATTCTATGAAATACCTCTTTCATAAAATTTCCAAAAACGGTTTGCATTTGCACTTTTGCCCAAGCAAAAAATACTTCAAAATATGCCATTGCTATGGCAGTTATATAAATGTACCAGACATAATCTTTTACTATTTCATTTTTTTGTGAAAGTAATTCGGCAATAGTTTCATAAGATATATAACCTATAAGACCTACAGGAATTACCAATACTAAAGGCAAAAATAGCATCAAGGTTAAAAAACTATTTTGAGAGTTTCTAGTTTTAAATGTTGAATAAAACTTAATGATGGTATTATGAACTCCAAAAGCCATTAAAGGCATCATAATATTGGCTGCAGATAATATAAAAGCAATTAAACCATAATATTGATCTGTAATAAAGTAGGTATATAGAAATAAGGTATTAATCGCTCCTATTCCAAAGCCTAAATAGGTTGTGATTGTGTTTTTAAAGGATTGATTTATTACAATGCCCATTAGATGAGTTGAGAAACTAGTTTTGTTAATGCTTTTCTACTATACTGCTGCAATCCTATTGGTTGTGTAGTAAGTGTATTGCTTTTATAAGCTTCAAAATACGATAAAATTTGAGATTTAATTTCTTCCTTTTGATTGTAATAAAAATAGCGTCCTGTATTTGTTGATTTAATAATACGCTCTACATCTGTATCATTAGGCCCAACTGCAATAATGGGCGTATGTGATGCCATGTATTCAAACAATTTACCAGGTATTATAGCTTTTGTGTCTTCTGAATTAATCTCGACCATCAACAATACACGTGATTGCATTTGTGCTTTTAATGCCTCATCATGCAACACATAACCTACATTGTTAATATGATGGCTTAATTTAAAATTTTTAAGGGTTTGTATAACATCTTCACTAACAACACCTATTAAGTTTAATTGGAAACTTTTGTTGAAAGATTCATTTTCATTAATCAATTCACTTAAAGCTTCCCATAATTGTTTTGGATTTCGCTCAGACAATAAGGATCCAATATGAGAAAGTGTAAATTTTGAATCCTTTACAGGTTTTTCTATATGATGTGTATCATATCCATTTGTAATGACTGTAATCGGCTTATTGGTCTTTAATGCAAACTCTTGCTTAGTATTTTCACTCGTTACTATAATTTGGTTTGCAGCATTTAAAACATCATGCTCAAACTGTTTATGCTTTTTTTGAGATGATTTTGAAAGCTTTAATTTTTTGTGATAACCTATAGTTGTCCATGGGTCTCTAAAATCGGCTATCCACTTTACTCCTAGCTGTTCTTTTAACTGAAGCCCAATTAAATGCAAACTATGTGGTGGACCAGTAGTAATAATGGTTTCTATTTGTTCTTTCTTAATATAGTCTGAAAGATATTTAACCGAAGGTTTTACCCAATTTTTACGAGCATCTGGAATAAAGAAATTTCCTCTAACATACAACAACAACTTTTGAATAAAAGTCTGTTTCTCTTGCTTAGGAATCACTCCAGAACTAATTTCTTTTGAACTTTTTTTAGACAATAAACTCGCCAAACGATATGGTTCACGAATGGGTTGTTTTATAATAGTTACTTCTTTAGGAATTCCAGAAGACAAACTCTCATCTATAATAGCATAATTTGGGTTCTTGGGACAATATACAATTGGATCAATATCATATTCTGGCAAATACTTTACAAACTTTAACCAACGCTGTACGCCTGGACCTCCAGCTGGTGGCCAATAATATGTAATTATAAGTACTTTTTTTTTTGCCATTATTGTCATTCCCTTGAAAAAGGGAATCCATTATTAATTTAATTTCAAATTTAAAGATTCCTGCATACGCAGGAATGACAAACTATTCTTTTCTAAATCCAAACCATAATCCTCCAATTAACAACAACCCAAATAGTATTGAGCTAGCTAATGCAATTGTGCTTCCTGTTTGTATAACTTTAGGTTCAAACTTAAACTCAACGGTATGATTACCTGCTGGGATTTGCATACCTCTTAAAATATAATCAACACGTTGATGAGGTTTAATTTTTCCATCTATATAAGCATTCCAACCTTCTCCATAATATACTTCAGAAAATACTGCAAAGCCCTCATTGTTGTTACTTGACTCGTATTTTAAATAGTTTGGTTTATAATCAACTAATGAAATTAATGCTAGAGAATCAACACTAAATTGATAATTTTTCTCTACAGCAGCTTTTACTTTACTTTTGTCACTTTTTTCATAAATAGCTTCGTCCAAAGTTTTTAAACTATCTAAAGCTAGTATTGCATCATTAGCAGAATCAACACCTCTTAATTGAGACACAAACCAAGCATTACCATTAGCATCTTCATTTGTAAAAGGAAAGATAGAACCATTTTCTTCAGCTATAATATACTTTGTGTTAAGCATATTTAAAACATTCATATTATTCTTAGCTATATAAAAATCAAACAACTCATCATAACGCTTTAGTTTTGCAGCATGATAACCACTTAAAGAATTATGAAAATAGGATGCTCTTGCGCCACCAGAAGTAACATCAAAAACTCTAAAATGACTTTTATCTTTCATGATTTCCTTATCTGCAGCATTTGCTTGATAAGGTCTATTTACTTCTATGGCAGATACAAAATTATCATTGTTAACGTAGCGTCTATCAACACCTACTAAATCAAACACTATTAATCCCGCAAAAATCACAATTACTAATGTTTCAGAAAGTTTCTTCTTTAAAAACATAAAAACTGTTCCCGCAGAAAGTAATACTAAGGCTAATGTTCGTATAGCATCTTGCGTAAAAATCATTTTGCGGTCTGCTCTTAAAGCATCAACAAAAGCCTGACCATATTGACCATATGACTGACGATAATAACCGTCATTTACACCTACAAAATCAAAAGAAGACTTAAATATTAAAAACAATAAAGCAATTCCTCCTGTTATAAGTGCTGAGTATTTTAAAGCTTTTTGTTTGTCTTCATCCTTTTCAAAGGCATTAAACAATCGTACTAAACCAAAAATGGCAAGTACAGGAATACATAACTCTAAAACAACTTGAATAGAACTAACTGCTCTAAACTTATCATACAAAGGAATATAATCAATAAAGAAATCTGTTAAAAAACCTAAATTCTTACCATAAGACAGTAAGAGTGATACTATTGTTCCGCCAACTAACCACCATTTTAAACGTCCTTTTACTAAAAACAATGCGAATACAAATAAAAATAGTACAACAGCTCCAATATAAGCCGGAGCTTCAACAATAGGTTGGCTTCCCCAATATGTTGGCGTATTTTTCACTTCTCTAGTAGCTTCAATTGGGCTTGCGCCTATGCTTGTATAAAAGTTATACATTTCAGAATCTTTACCTACATCTTCTCCATTTCCTCCACCTAATAATCTTGGTATAAATAAATTAAAGGTCTCTAAAATACCATAGCTATATTCTGTAATGTATTCCTTGCTCAGTCCAGAAGTTGCTTCTTTAGGCGTACCATCTGGATTTATAGTAAGTTCACTTTTTCCTCGTGTACTTTCCTTAGCATACTCTTGAGTAGCCAAAATGTTAGTTGCATTTAAACCAATAGCCAGAATAAGGGCAACAACCATAATTCCTACAGATTTAAAAAAACGAGGAATCATCTGTTTTTTATAAGCATCAATTAGATATGCAATACCTAAAACAATAACTAAAAGCATTAGATAATAAGTCATCTGGAAATGGTTTGCTCCAATTTCGAGCGCTAAAGCAACCGCAGTTAGCAAAAAACCTATAATGTATTTTTGCCTAAATGTGAGTATAATTCCTGCTAACACTAAAGGCATATATGCTATGGCGTGTGCTTTACTATTATGGCCAACACCTAGTATAATAATTAGGTATGTAGAAAATCCAAAAGCAAGCGCACCAAGTGCTGCAAGTTTAAAGTCAACTTTTAATGAAAGTAACAATATATAAAACCCTAACAAATAGAGAAATAGATAATCTATAGGTCGTGGTAAAAACCGCAAAACAGAATCTAGTTTTTTAATATAATTATGTGGATACTTTGCTCCTAATTGGTAAGTTGGCATACCTCCAAACGCACTATTAGTCCAATAGGTTTCTTCTCCCGTATTAGCTTTAAATTCTTTTTGTTGATTAGCCATGCCAATGTATTGCATGATATCACTCTGAAAGATTTGCTTTCCTTTTAAAACAGGACTAAAATATGCTAATGAAATAACTATAAATCCTACTAATACAAGTAAATGAGGAAGGCATTTTTTGAAAGAAAACTGCATGAATCTAGTTTAAAAGAATATTGTGAAAATTAATCAATTTCTTCGTAATCTATATACTCTCCAACTTTTTTATTTGAAGATGCATTAGTATTAGGGACTTTATCTATAACAGTTTCTCCTTCTCTATGTTTAGGCTGTTGGTTACTTTGTTGTTGTTGAAATTGTCCACCAAAACGCTCTTGCATTTTTTTAGACATATAACGTAATAAATACGGCGCAAAAATTTTAGATAAGATTTTTACACCATAATAAATCAATAAAATAATTAAAATCGTTCTTAATAAACCCATAAGCGATGCTCTTTACAGCATTAAAAAATATTTTATTCAAAAATACAATTATCAGCGTTTAAAAACAGTTATAAATACTTAAAAAATATATAAAATCTCTATATTTGAACTTAAACTGCTTAACAATGAAATCTATCAAAATTTATTTTTCTTTATTAACCTTCCTTTTAACCTACAATGCTTTTTCTCAATACACAGAAGTAATCAACTCTAATAGACCAGGAGTTTCGAGAAGTGCCTTTTCTGTTGGTACCAATGTTGCACAATTAGAAGTAGGTCCATATACAATAAAGGAAAAGCATACACCATTAAATTATGAAGTATCTGGCTTTGGTATTGATTTCTCAGCGCGCTATGGTTTATTGTTTGAAGAATTAGAGATTAATATTGAAGGTACATACCAAAACGACAAAAGAAAACTGATTTCTAGATCTGGTTTTACAAGTGAAGATAAGCGTTCAAATTTTAAAAACTTCGCAATAGGCGCAAAATATCTTGTCTATGATCCATATAAAAATGCAGGAGAAGAAAAACCAAATCTTTATAGCTATCATGCCAATAGAACTTTTAAATGGAAATCGTTAATTCCCGCTGTAGCAGTATATGTAGGTGCTAATTTTGATACAAAAAACAATCCTTTTACTGCTCCAGATGTAGAAGGCTTTAGTCCAAAAATAATGGTTGCTACTCAAAACAACTTTTCTGGCGGATGGGTTTTTGTGATGAATTTTGTTAAAGACAGAATAGGAAGTGATTTTTCTGATTTTCAATATATCTTAACCTTAACACATTCTTTCAATCCTAGATGGGCGATTTTTGGAGAAACTCAAGGCATTAAAAGTGATTTTTATGCAGATAATTTATTTCGTTTTGGAGGTGGTTATTTATTAAGTAAAGATTTTCAATTAGATACAGCAGTAACTCTAAACACAAAAGACACGCCTTCTGTATTCGGAATTAATTTTGGAGCCTCTTATCGATTAGATTTTCATAAAGACAAAAAGATCGACAATAACAACGATAAAAAAGATGCCGATAAACGTAAACCAAAGAGTAAGAAAAAGAAAAGAAAGAAAAAGAAAGATGATGTTGACTTTGATGATGACGGAAGTCTTTAAGCCTTATACTCTATGATTACAGTTAAAGAAATTCATTCTAAAAAGGATTTAAAACAATTTGTTAAATTTCCTTTTAAACTTTATAAAGACTCAAAATATTGGGTTCCTCCTATTATAAAAGAAGAATTAAATACATTTAATAAAGAGATAAACCCTGTTTTTAAAGATGCTGAAGCGCGTTTTTTCTTGGCCTATAAAAAAGATAAAATTGTTGGTCGTATTGCTGCAATTATAAACTGGCTAGAAGTAAAAGGCCAAAATGAAAGTAAAATGCGTTTTGGTTGGTTTGATGTTATAGACGATGTTGAAGTTACAAAATCTTTACTTGAAAAAGTTCATGACATAGGAAAAAGCAATCAATTAAAATATGTTGAAGGTCCAGTTGGGTTTTCAAATTTAGATAAAGTTGGAGTTTTAACTGAAGGTTTTGATCAAATAGGTAGCATGATTACTTGGCACAACCATCCTTATTATGCGACTCATTTTGAACAATTAGGCTATAATGTTGCAAAAACATACTCAGAGAACAAAATGGAGTTTGTAAATATCAAACCAGAATTTTTCTCCAGAATACAAACCTTAATCAAAAAAAGATATCAGCTTAAAGCTATAAATTTCACCAAAAACAAAGACATACTTCCTTACACAGACGAAATGTTTGATGTTTTTACAAAGTCACATTCTGTTTTATCATCATTCGTAGATATTAATGATGAACAGCGAGAATACTTTAAAAAGAAATTTATTGGATTTCTTAATCCAGAATATGTAAAGTTTGTTTTAGATAAAGACGGTAAACTTGTTGGTTTTGGTATTGTAACACCATCATATGCAAAGGCTTTGCAAAAAATGAAAGGTAAACTCTTTCCTTTTGGCATTAGCCACTTATTACATGCAAAGAAACACGCAAAAACTGTTACGTTTTATTTAATTGGTGTTTTGCCAGAGTATCAAAATAAAGGTGTTACTGCCATTATATTTCATGAGTTTCATAAAACTTTTTCAGAAAAAGGTATTGAGTTGTGCATTAGAGGTCCAGAGCTAGATGATAATGTAGCTATACAAAAGTTATGGAAAAACTTTAAACCAGTAACGCATAAAAGACGTTGTACATTTAAAAAAGATATTGCATAAAAAAGAGACTGTCTAAAAAGTGATTACATTGCCATTTTGAGCGGAGTCGAAAAATCTCAATTATCTATAAATCAGAATTTTGATTTTATTGAGATTCTTCATTTTCATTCAGAATGACACTTTTTAGACAGTCTCTTTTAATATTATATAAATAACTTCAAGTTACTCACCCATTGCAGCAATTACAGCTGCAGATAAACGCTTATAAGTTCCGTTTTGTAAACGTTCTCTAATTGCTTCAAAAGCATCTAAAGTTTCTGTAACATCTTCTAATGTATGTGTTGCCGTAGGAATTAAACGTAATAAAATTAATCCTTTAGGTATTACTGGATATACAACTATAGAGCAGAAAATTCCATAATTTTCACGTAAATCTCTTACTAAAGCCATTGCTTCTGGAATACTTCCTTTAAGATATACAGGAGTTACACAACTTTGTGTTGTACCTATATCAAAACCACGATCTTTTAATCCAGATTGTAATGCGTTTGTATTCTCCCAAAGCTTCGCTTTTAATTCTGGCATTGTTTTAAGCATTTCTAAACGCTTTAATGCACCAACAACTAATTGCATTTGCAATGATTTTGCAAACATCTGAGAACGCAAATTATATTTTAAATAATCAATAATTTCTTGATCTGCTGCAATAAATGCTCCTGTACTTGCTAAAGATTTAGCAAATGTTGCAAAATACACATCGATATCATCTTGTACGCCTTGCTCTTCTCCAGCACCTGCTCCTGTTGCTCCTAAGGTTCCAAAACCATGAGCATCATCAACAAATAACCTAAAATTAAATTTCTTTTTAAGCGCAACAATCTCTTTTAAACGACCTTGTTCTCCACGCATACCAAACACACCTTCAGAAATCACTAAAATTCCTCCACCAGTTTGCTCTGCCATTTTAGTAGCACGTTCTAAGTTTTTTTCTAAACTTTCAACATCGTTATGTTTATAGGTAAATCGTTTTCCCATATGTAAACGCACACCATCAATAATACAAGCATGTGCATCAACATCATAAACAATAATATCATCTTTAGACACCAAAGCATCAACAGTAGATACCATGCCTTGGTAACCAAAATTTAATAAATAAGCAGCTTCTTTGTTTACAAAAGATGCTAATTCATCTTGTAGTTTTTCGTGTAAATCTGTATGACCAGACATCATTCGTGCTCCCATTGGATAAGCAGAACCATACTCTGCAGCAGCTTCTGCATCTACTTTTCTAACTTCAGGATGATTTGCTAGTCCTAAATAATCATTAATACTCCAAGTAATTACATCTTTACCTTGAAATTTCATTCTATTAGATATCTTTCCTTCTAACTTAGGAAATACAAAGTAACCTTCTGCATGCGAAGCCCATTTTCCTAATGGTCCTTTATCTTTATAAATCTTATCAAATAAATCCTTCATGTACTGCTATTATTAGTCTTGTTAGTGTGGCAAAATTAGTTAATTATATTATGACCGCATAATATTTTTATAAACTAGTGTTGATAACCCATTATACACAAAAAATCCTATCACACAAACAGCGCAATAGGATTTTTAATTTTTACTTTTTTTATTATTTTACATACTGAATTTTTTCAGATGCTATTGTTTTACTATCAAAGAAACCTTGCTCTTCCATCCATTTATCACTATATACTTTACTCATATATCTTGACCCATGATCTGGAAAAACAACAACAACTTTATCTCCTTTTTTAAACTCTCCTGCTTCTTCAAGTTGTTTTAATGCTTGCATTGCTGCACCACTTGTATAACCCACAAACAACCCTTCATTTTTAGCTATTTCTCTTGCTGTATGGGCACTTTCTTCGTCTGTTACTTTAACAAACTTATCTATTAGGTCAAAATCTGTTGCCGTAGGAATTAAGTTTTTACCTAAACCTTCAATCCTGTATGGGTAAATTTCTTTATCATCAAACTCACGCGTTTCATGATATTTTTTAAGGACTGAACCAAAAGCATCAACTCCAATAATTTTTATACTAGGGTTTTTCTCTTTTAAATATTTAGCAATTCCAGAAATTGTTCCTCCAGTACCACTACAAGCAACTAAATGCGTGATTTGTTTTTCTGTTTGAGTCCAGATTTCTGGACCTGTTGTATTATAATGTGCATCAATATTTAATTGATTAAAATATTGATTAATGTATATAGAACCTTTTATTTCGTTATGTAAACGTTTTGCAACCTGATAATAAGAACGTGAATCATCTGCACTAACATTAGCAGGACACACATAAACTTGTGCTCCCATAGATTTTAGCATATCTATCTTATCTGCCGATGATTTTGAACTCACTGCCAAAATACACTCATAACCTTTAATAATGCTAACCATAGCAATACTAAACCCTGTGTTTCCTGAGGTTGTTTCTATAATTGTATCGCCAGGAGTAAGTATACCTTGCCTCTCAGCTTCTTCTATAATATGAAGTGCAATTCTATCTTTTGAAGAATGACCTGGATTAAAGGCTTCGACTTTAGCATAAAAATCGCCTTCAAAGTCTTCTGTCATTCTATTTAGTTTGATAAGAGGTGTTCTACCTATGAGCTCTAACACATTATCAAATACCTGTATGTCTTGTTTCATAAATGCTATTTATCAGCTTCAAATTAATAAAATGAAAACTAAAACCTCGCAAAAATAAGCGTTTTTTTTTAATTAGCTATTAATATTTTCTAAGTCTAGTAAAAAAGCATATTCTTGAGCATCTTCTCTTAATGCTTCAAATCTTCCTGAAGCTCCTCCATGACCAGCTTTCATATTAGTTTTTAAGAATAATTTATTGCTATCTGTTTTCATTTCTCTTAGCTTAGCTACCCATTTTGCAGGTTCCCAATATTGCACTTGAGAATCATGTAATCCTGCTGTTACCAAAAGGTTAGGATAATCTTGTGACAATACATTATCGTAAGGTGAATAGTCTTTTATATAATTGTAATAACTTTCATCATTGGGGTTTCCCCATTCGTCATATTCTCCAGTTGTTAAAGGAATTGTATCATCTAACATTGTAGTAACAACATCTACAAATGGTACTGCAGCGATAACGCCATTATATAGTTTTGGTGCATTATTTATTATAACGCCCATAAGAAGTCCGCCAGCGCTTCCTCCCATTGCATATAAGTGTTTTGATGATGTATACTTTTCTGTAATTAAAAATTTTGAACAATTAATAAAATCTGAAAATGTATTTTTTTTATGCAATAATTTTCCGTTTTCATACCATTGTCTTCCTAAATATTCGCCTCCTCTTACATGCGCAATAGCGTAAATAAATCCTCGATCTAATAAACTTAAACGTATGGTAGAAAAATAAGGATCAATTGTAGAACCATAAGATCCATAAGCATACTGTAAAACTGGATTTGTACCATCTTTTTTAAGACCTTTTTTATAAACTAAAGACATTGGTATTTTGGTTCCGTCATCAGATGTAGCCCATATACGTTCAGACTCATAATTATTTTTATTAAACTTTCCTCCTAAAACTTCCTGTTCTTTTTTAATGGTTTTAGTTTTTGTAACCATATTAAAATCGATAGTAGAAGCTGGTGTTGTTAAAGCGTTATAACCATAACGTAATATTTCTGTATCAAAATCTACATTTGTACTTGTATAGGCTGTGTAGGTTTCGTTATCAAATGGTAAATAATAATCATCTGTATTATCCCAACGTTTAATTCTTATTTTATTTAAGCCATTAGCTCTTTCGCTAACGACTAAAAAATCTTTAAAAATATCAATATCTTCAAGCAGCACATTTTCTCTATGGGCAATCACCTCAACCCAATTAGAGATTTCTGTTTGGTTTTCATGCGTTTTCATTAATTTAAAATTAAACGCATCATTTGCATTAGTTACAATATAAAACTGATCTTCATAATGCGAAATACTATATTCTAAAGCTCTTACACGTTCTTGAAACACTTTAAAATCATCGTTTGGTGTATTAGCGTTTAAAATATGATACTCATTAGTTAAAGTACTATAGCATGCAATTACTAAATACTTTCTGGATTTTGTTTTATAAACTGTAACTCCAAAAGTTTCATCTGTTTCATTAAAAATTAAGGTATCCTCAGATTGTAGATTTCCTAGTTTGTGTTTATATATTTTATTAGAGCGAAGCGTTTGTTTATTCTTTTGCGTATAAAACAGTGTTTTATTATCATTTGCCCAAGTTGCTGAGCCTGTAGTGTTTTCAATAACATCTGCAAGTAACTTACCTTTTTTTAAGTCTTTAACTTGTATTTTATAATTACGACGTCCTGTTGTATCAACTCCAAAAGAAATCATTGTATTATCAGGACTTACGCTTAAACCTACAAGCCTAAAGTAATCATGGCCTTGAGCCATGATATTACAATCAAAAAGTAATTCTTCTTCAGCCTCTAAAGTTTCTTTTTTACGCGTGTAAATAGGATAGTCTTTTCCTTTTTCATATCTAACAATATACCAATAGCCATTATATTTATAAGGTACAGATTGGTCATCTTCTTTTATTCTGCTCTTCATTTCTTCAAAAAGATGATTTTCAAAATCTTTAGTATGCGAAGTCATTTGCTCAAAATAGTCGTTTTCTGCATTTAAATAATCTAAGACTTCTTGATTTTCTCTTTGGTTAAGCCAGAAATAATCATCAATTCTTACATCATTATGAATCTTTAATTCCCTTGGAAGTTTTGCAGCAATTGGAGGCTGAACAATTGAATTTATCATTAATTTATTTTCTTTTGAAGACTGCAAAAATAGGATTAAAATTATAATCTAGATGTTAATAGATTATTAATGATTTATTACACAGATTTAGTAGTTTTGTAATTGAAATTTAAAACACAAGATTATGTTTGGAGATATGATGGGAATGATGGCGAAGCTTAAAGAAACTAAAAAAAAGGTTGAAGCTACTAAAGAACGTTTAAACCATGTTTTGGTAGATGAAGCTAGTAGTGATGATAAACTAAAAGTTACACTAACTGCCAATAGAACAATTAAAACAATTTCTATTGATGACGCGCTTTTACAAGATAAAGAAATGCTTGAAGATTATCTTATTTTAACTTTAAATAAGGCCATTGAAAAAGCAACCCATGTTAACGAAACAGAATTAGCTGCTGTTGCAAAAGATGGTATGCCTAATATTCCTGGAATGGATATGTTTAAGTAACTGTTAACTATATAGATGTTGGTAAGCTAAAAACCATGGAACTAACAACAGAAATTAAGGAGTATATAAACAGAAGCGTTCTGTGTTGGCTAGCAACTGTATCGACTGAAAATACACCAAATGTTTCACCAAAAGAAATTTTCAATTATTATGGAACGGACAAAATAATTGTTGCAAATATTGCTTCACCCCAAACAGTTAGAAATATCAAACAGAACGAAAATGTTTGTGTGAGTTTTATTGACATTCTGGTGCAGAAAGGATTTCAAATAAAAGGAAAAGCAAAAATTATTAAAAAAACTGACTCTGAATTCTTGGAAATGGAAAGGATATTAACTGAAATGACAGATGGGAAATTTCCTTTTGCAACTATATCAAAAATTACCGTAGAACAAGTTAAACCAATTATTGCACCTAAATATATTCTTTATCCAGAAACAACAGAAAAAGAGCAAATCGAAAGTGCAAAAAAAACATACGGATTTTAATTTTAAATCAGTTAAAAAGCCTACACCCAACAACATGTACAGCAAACTGCAATGATTTTCCGCGACAAAATCATATTAATTAAATAAAGGTCTAAAAATGAATTTTACTACTATAATTCTTACTATTTTATTACTGAGTGTTTCAACAAAAGAATATCGAATAATAAATAATGCTAAAGATCGTCTCGAAATAAAATTAAAAAACTCACTTAATTCTAAACAGATTATAGACACAATAAAGCCAAATAATGATTTTTATTTATTGATTAGAGGAAACGAAAATTATGATATAATCTTAACGACTATAAAAAAGGAAGATTATGAAGAAGCTAAACAAATTAAAACAACTCAATTATTAGATAAAACTATATTTCCTTCTCAGCTAAATTTAACAGAATCTTGTTACACTGTCAAAACACCAATTAAGACTATCAAAACTTGTTTAGAAGATGATGATGAACTTATTAGTGTATCTTATCGCGGCTTCATAAAAAAATTAAATAGTTGTGTCATTTATGAAAATTGGTTTGAATCAACTGTTTCAAATCTGTTAATAAACTTAGAAGATGGATCAACGTCCTATATATCAGGCTACGAGCTTATTTTTTCACCAAATCTAAAATTCATTTATAGTTATGCTAATGACGGGATTGATTTCGATGGCATTTCTTTGTATCAAATGATAGACAAAAAAGCACATCCAATTCTTATTACAGATTACGACATAGAGGAAAAATATAAATTTGATTTTAGCTCTTTTGGTAAAGTATATTGGGTCTCAGATAGTAGTTTCTATGCTAGTAATGATAAAGCATATTATAAATTTAAGATTCAAGACAAACAAATTACCTATCGTAATGAGTATAAAGAAAACATTATACATTCTGAAAATAATAAGTTTATAATTAAAGTAGATAAACTAAAAGATGGTACTATAAGATATACATCTTGGAATAAACCAAACACTACAAAAGATAGACCAAGTTTGGTTTTGTATAACGGAGAGGTTGAACAACAAACCAAATATGGTTCTGGTTTTGATTATAGATTTGATAACGGAGAGTATCTCTATGTGATAGAAAATAATATCGAAACGACAAGTGCTAAACGTTTGATGCTTAGACTCTATAAAAATTCTGATGAAATACTATATACTAGTTTAACAGGTTTAAATAAGAAAAAATAAAACTACAGCTAACGTGTATAACCAAATGCTCGGTTTATGTGTACTCGGAAAATCCTGCAGATTTTCCTACTGGTTCGGTTTCTTCTTGCAAATTTAGTCCTAGCCAACACAACGAAATCATACACAAACTCGTTGGCAGTAATAAGAGAAACAGATTATGGAGGAATATTTATCTGGCACACAATTCGAACTTGAATTAGCAAAGGCATCTTTAAAATTTGTTTCTAAACATTTGAAAGAGTGTCTAGAAAACCTAGATTTAGTTTACGAAGAATATGGAACTGAAAATGAAAAAAAAATTAAATTAATTTTAAAACTATACGGAAATATAAGTGTCGTTTTAAGAGATATAGATTTAACATTCCAATTTTTAGAAAAAGAACGTGCTGATATTATAAAACACTATTCTTTTTTGGATTCTCAAGAAACTTACTTTAAATATCATTATGAAAACTACTTCATTAGAATAATTACAGTATTAGATTTATTAGGAAAAATAGGAACTCTATTATATGATTTAGACCTTAATTTAGAAAAAGTTTCAGCCCATACTTTTAAAGACAAAGCGAAAAAAGAAGGTTTTAACGAAATATCCTCAATAGCTGAAAAAATAACCGAAAAACTTAAGGAATTAAAAACAGAAAGACATAAAAAATTACATACTGGAGAAGCAGATATAAAACCATTCAATGGAACTGTTATTTGGGAAGATCTTAACGCACTCATTGGCTCTGAAACTGATAAAGTTCTTATAGAATATACAGATGAAAAGATTAAAGAAGAAATAACAATTTTAAGAAAAAGCACTCATGAATTAATTGATTTGATTAAAGAGTTTCTTGAGGAATCATATACTAAACTAAAAGAAATAATATAATTACTACTGCCTACAACGTCTATAACTAATTGCTTTGGCAAATAATTATTTATTAGTAAAATCATTCTTCCTAAAAACGCTCAAAAGCTTATCGTGCATTTCGTTAGTGTAATCTAGATGTGTTACAATACGTAATTTTCTGCCGCCCATACCAATAATATAAATGTTATTTTCTTTTAATTGGTTTACAAAACTAGTTTCGTCAACATTTGGTTGTAATTCAAATATCACAATATTAGTTTCAACAGGTTCTACCTTTTTTATGAAAGAGAGATTGCTAAGTTCTGCTTCTATTTCTTTTGCTTTTTTATGGTCGTCTGCTAAGCGCTCCACATTATTATCTAAAGCAAATAACGCAGCTGCTGCGAGATAACCAACTTGCCTCATATTACCTCCAAAAATTTTACGCACTCTTATAGCATTTTTCATAATATCTTCATCGCCAATGAGCACAGAACCAATAGGGCAACCAAGACCTTTACTTAAGCACACCGAAATAGAATCGAAAATATCACCATATTGCTTTGCTGATTCGTTTTTAGCAACTAAAGCATTCCATAGTCTTGCGCCATCAAGATGGTATCCTAACTCATTTTCTTCACAAACAGTTCTTATCTTTTTAAGCTCTTCAAAATTCCAGCAAGCTCCACCACCTTTGTTTGTAGTATTCTCTACTTCTACTAGTCGTGTTTGGCTGTAATAATATTCTGATGGATTAATAGCTTCTATAACTTGATTTGCAGTAAACATGCCTCTATTGCCATCAATTAATTTACATGACAAGCCGCTATTAAAAGATGCGCCTCCAGCTTCATAATTATATATGTGCGCGTATTTATCACAAATAACTTGGTCTCCAGGATTAGTATGTAGTTTTAAAGCTGTTTGATTTGCCATACTTCCCGAAGGAAAAAATAATGCTTTTGGTTTCCCAAACATTTTAGCCAAACATTCTTCAAGCTCATTAACTGTTGGGTCTTCTCTAAACACATCATCACCAACCTTAGCAGAAAACATAGCATCCAACATTCCTTTTGTTGGCTTTGTTACGGTATCGCTTCTTAAATCTATAATCATTTTTCTAATCTAATAAGTAATTACAGTTGTCTGTCCCAATAGGAGAACCATCTGGTATTTTTGGAGAGCTTTCTAACTTAAACGCTTCTGGCTTGTCATTAAAGCGTTTTATTAATCGCATATATTCCATACCATAAGGTGATAAAATATCTATAGATTTAGCAATTGAAATAATAGCACTATTTGCTTTTGCTTTTACTTGAAAAAATGAATTATCATTTACTGCTAAATTCATAATATACTTAAGCACATTAGTATTAATCATTTGTTGTGCTTCGTTTAAATACGCGTCATTATATTGTTTTTTAAACGACTCTTTTATTAGCGTTTCTAATACTTCATCTAACCCTAATTGATTACTGTCTAAGCTTTTTTGTTGCACCAAACGATTAGCTCTTTGCGGATTCAACAACAATTTTAACGACATATTACTAGCTGTAGACACAGCACTTAAAGGATCAAAAGCAACGCCAGTTTTTCCTGAGAAAGACTCTCTACTTCTACCATAACCAAAAGCTCTTGGCGGAAATAATTCTAACTTTTCTTTCGGAATAACAATCGCTTCAGCAGAAATTGTATTTAATAGTGCATTAAATGCCTCTCGCTGTTCTTTAACATTAACAACTTTAGTAATTAATTGATTATCGCCTTTAACTGCATAATTATAGTCTAAACCACCAACAACCTTTGAAGCTGCTTCTGTTTGAAAACGATGAAAGAAATACAATGGTACAAATACATCTTCTAAAACCGAATACGGTTCGTTAGTTTTTATATTATCTTTTGAAAAATTTGAGATAGCTTTTGCTCTAACTTTAAGCACATTATTTAATTCTTCAGCAGCACTTATACCATTATCCCAAAGGTGAGCCAGAACATGAGCACCACTTTGTGGTCTAGCATCTGCATCTGTAATAAAACGCAATCCGCTATTTTGAGCTTTCTCTAAAATTGAATTTAACTCTTGCTCTTCATTTGCATTTTTATCGAATTCAGAATAACTATACGCAACAGTAACCTTATCCCAATTACCAATTCCTGTTGCATAGGCGTTACTTAGGTCTATTTCGCCATTATTTAAAGTTACTGTTGGATGCGGATAATCCATTACTGATGCTCTGTTATTTGCACTTGCAGCAAAATTATGTGCAAATCCAATGGTATGTCCAACTTCGTGAGCACTTAATTGTCTAATTCTAGACAATGCCATCTCTAACATTGGTTGATAGTTATCGTCACGCTCAGCAAAAGGTTTATTTAGTAAGGCTTGAGCAATCATAAAATCTTGACGAATACGTAAACTCCCTAAACTAACATGGCCTTTAATAATTTCACCAGTTCTTGGGTCTATAACACTTCCGCCATAACTCCAACCACGAGTAGAACGATGCACCCATTGTATAACATTATATCTGCAATCCATTGGATCCGCATCTTCTGGCAACATTTTTACCTGAAAAGCATCTTTAAAACCAATTGATTGGTAAGCTTCATTCCACCAACGCGCTCCATCTAATAATGCCGAACGTACTGGTTCTGGTGTTCCTGGATCTAAATAATAAATTATAGGTTCTACAGCTTCGCTTATTTCTGCATTAGGGTTCTTTTTTTCTAAACGATGACGTATAATGTATCGCTTTCTTATTTGTTCTTGTATTGGTGTTGCATAATCTAAATATGATATTGAAATAGCACCACTTCGCACATCAAACTCGCGTTTTTTATAGTTGTTGTCTGGCAACTCTACAAACGAATGGTGCTGAATTACACTAACCAAAGATGGTGTTGGTGTAACACTTCTAATATTTCGTCCTTTAGGTTCTCCTTTAAATGTTAGTAATGTTTCAAACTCAACATTTTTAGGAAATGCTTTTGTGCGTTCTAATGCTAGTGCACTTTTACTTGCATCAATTTTATAGTTGCCTTCTTTAGCATTTTTTAAGGTATTTGCTACTTGATGCGTGTCTTGCATCAAAAAAGGTGTAAAATCTATAATATACTTACCTGCTTTTTCTTCTTCAATTTTAAAACCAAATAAAACAGATGTAGCAAACGCTTGCTCGATACTTTTCCTTTCTAATTGGTTTTCTGTAATTGCTCTATAATTTTGATTAGGCTGAACGAGTAATAACTTATTTCCTGCTTTAATGAATTTTACAACATATTGATTTCCTAATTGACCTCGATCTAAGCCAATATCGTTAGAACCTACTCCAGTCGCCAAAGAACTTACATACAGAAATTCTTTGTTTAAATCTTCAACTTCTAAATAGATTTTATCTTGAGCTTCTTCATAAAAGAAATTAAAATAGCCATTATATTTTTTAAGTTGTTTTCCTTCTAATACTTGAGAAAAAGAAGCACTTGCAATAAGAATACATACAAGAAATAAAGTGTATTTTTTCATAATAATTAATTAGCTCATAAAACTACATAAATAACTTCAAAAAATATGACTTAAAATTCTTTTACAATAAGACATAAATTTTACATTTGTTAAAATTTATTCACTATGATTACATCAGATCAAATTACAGATCTAAATAAACGCCTTAGCTCGCTTAGGCAGTATCTTTGACATAGATGCTAAACTAATTGAAATTTCTAACGAAGAAGAACAAACTTTCGACCCAAACTTCTGGAACGACTCTAAACAAGCAGAGCTTGTAATGAAATCGCTTCGTGAAAAGAAAAAATGGATTGACGATTATACAACATCTAAAACATTAATTGAAGATCTAGAGGTGCTTTATGAATTCTATAAAGAAGATGAAGCTACTGCTGAAGATGTAGAGTCTAGATTTGCTCAAGCTACAAGTAGCATTGAAAAATTAGAATTTAAAAACATGCTTTCTGAAGAAGGCGACTCACTAAGTGCTGTATTACAAATTACAGCTGGAGCTGGCGGAACAGAATCTTGTGACTGGGCTCAAATGCTTATGCGAATGTACTTGATGTACGCAGAAAAGAGCGGCTTTAAAGTAAGAGAGCTCAACTTTCAAGAAGGTGATGTGGCTGGTATAAAAACTGTGACTTTAGAAATTGAAGGTGATTTTGCTTTTGGTTGGTTAAAAGGCGAAAATGGTGTACACCGCTTGGTTCGTATTTCTCCTTTTGATAGTAACGCTAAAAGACATACAAGTTTTGCTTCTGTTTATGTTTATCCATTGGTTGATGATACTATTGAAATTGAAATCAATCCTGCAGATATAGAAATTGTAACCGCAAGATCTAGTGGTGCTGGTGGACAAAACGTAAATAAAGTAGAAACCAAAGTTCAATTAACTCATAAGCCAACTGGTATTCAAATTTCATGTTCAGAAACACGTTCACAACATGATAATAGATCTCGGGCAATGCAAATGTTGAAATCTCAATTATATGAAATTGAGTTACAAAAACAAATGGCACAAAGAGATGATATTGAAGCTGGGAAAATGAAAATTGAATGGGGAAGTCAAATACGAAATTATGTTATGCATCCCTACAAACTAGTAAAAGATGTGCGTTCATTACATGAAACTGGTAATGTAGATGCCGTTATGGATGGCGATATTGAGCCATTTTTAAAGGCATATCTAATGATGATGGGTCAACAAGAAGAGAGCAATCAATTATAATATTAATTATGTTAAGTAAAATGTTGATAAGATTACTTATTCAATTTATAGCAAGTAAAAAATAAACTAACTTTGAGTATCCCTTTAAACTAAATAGCAAAAATGATTGTAATTTATCACAACCCCAAATGTAGTAAATCTAGAGAATCGTTAGAGATTTTAGAAACTCAAAAAGCAAATCACGAAGTCATAAAATATCTAGATCAGCCTTTAGAATCTGAAAAACTTGGCAAAATTATAAAGCTTCTAAATATTAGTCCAATAGAACTCATTAGAAAAAACGAAACCATTTGGAAAGATAACTTTAAAGGTCTTGAATTTACAGATAAAGAACTTATTGATGTGATGGCAAAATACCCACAACTCATTGAGCGTCCTATTATTATTAACGGTGATAAAGCAGTAATTGGAAGGCCTCCAAAGCGTATTTTAGATATTATTTAGTACATTTTAAACTTTTCTTTTAACACAAGTTTAACCAAGCTAGTGTAAAGCAAACTCTATTTTTGTCGAGAATTTCACACCATTAAGTATGCAAAGATTAATTTTTATTTTCATTCTATCATTTTCAATGATTACTTCTACTTCTGCACAAAGAAGAGCTACACAAAATAGAGCACCTCAAAACAAAGCTGCAGACAAGGCAAAAATTGAGCGTTACAAAAAAGAATTAGAAAAAAAGAAAGAGAAATATGTTTCAGACTTTGTTAATAGTTTAAATGTAGATGATTTTCAAAAAGAAATCATTTCTCAAAAATTACATTCATACTTTGAAAAAAAGAAGACACTTTTAATGACAGAAATGAAAAGCTACAAACGTGAAGAATTGTTAGAAAATCTAGATGCTACTCATTTTTTAGATATAAAGGACATGGTTTCTGAAGATACTATGATAAAAATTAAAGATATCCTTAAAAACAAACCAAAGGAAAAAAAAGAGGAAAAGAAAAAAAAGAAAAGAAAACATAAAGCAGATAAAAACTAAAACTTTATGAAATCTTTTTTTAATATAATAGTGTTATTCTTAACACTTAGCACAGCTTTCGCTCAACAAAACAAAGAAGCAAAAGTTACAGGAACAGTAATTGATAAAGACGTAAATGCACCTTTAGAATATGCTACAGTCTCTTTTTTTAGCAAGAAAGAGAATAAAATAATTACTGGTGGCATTACCGATGAAAAAGGGAAGTTTAACATTAAAGTTCCCAAAGGTGTCTATAATATATTAGTAGAATACATATCTTATAAAACACAAACATTTCAAGATAGAAATATAACAAACGATATAGACTTAGGTAAAGTTAGCTTAGCTTTAGACATAGAGTCTTTAGACGCCGTAGAAGTTATTGCAGAACGTACAACTGTAGAGATAAAGCTCGATAAAAAAATCTACAATGTTGGTAAAGACCTTACAGTACGAGGCGGCACAGTTAGTGATGTTTTAGATAATGTGCCTTCAGTTTCTGTTGATGTAGAAGGAAATGTTTCATTGCGAGGTAATGAAAATGTTAGAATTTTAATAAACGGTAAACCATCTGGTTTAGTTGGTTTAAACTCAACTGATGCTTTACGTCAATTACCAGCAGAATCAATTGAAAAGGTAGAAGTTATCACATCGCCTTCAGCACGATATGATGCCGAAGGCACAGCAGGAATCTTAAACATTATACTAAGGCGAAGTAAACTTCAAGGTCTCAATGGAGCCATAACCACTAATGTTGGCTATAATCCTTCTGCAGGAATTTCAGGAAATATAAATTATAGAACCGGAAACGTAAACATTTTTAACACTTCTGGTTATAGTTATCGCGAAGCTCCTGGTCATATAAATTCATCACGTCAAAATTTTAATAAAGACTTTGATGATTTAGGAAATTTAATAGCAGACAACCCAGATACATTTTTAGATGAATCTAGTGATTTTGATCGCGTAAGAAAAGGTTTCAATACCAATTTAGGTATAGAATGGTATATCACAGACTCTGCATCATTAACATCATCTATTTTCTATAGAGATAGTGACAGTGAAAGAAACACAACTAACATCATTGAGCAGTTTGACACTAATAGGAGCTTATTGTCTAGTAGTTTACGTTTAGATCCAGAATTAGAAAATGACAAAACAATTTTCTATGCTATAAATTTTGATAAACAATTTAAAACTAGTGGTCATAAATTAACATTCGATTTTCAGTACGAAGACAGCAATGAAGATGAAAATTCACTTGTAAACATTGATGGCATAAACAAAGAAAAAGTAGCTACTTTAGAAGACCAAACGCGTATATTATTACAAACAGATTATGTACTACCTATAGGAGAAAAAAGCCAGTTTGAAATGGGTTATCGTGGAAACTTCAATAAACAAAGCACAGATTACACTGTAGAATTTTTAGATAGCAATACAAATCAATTTGTAGTAGATAATGGCTTAACAAACCTTTTTAATTACAAAGAGTATTTAACAGCAGTCTATACACAATATGGCAGCAAAATAGGAGATAAATTTTCATACCTATTAGGTTTACGTATGGAGAATACCCAAATCACTTTAGATCAACCAACTACTGGAGCATTTAAAAAGAAAAACTATACAGGTTTATTTCCAACTGTAAATTTAAATTATGAACTCAGTAAAAGTGAAAATATCACCTTAGCATATAACAGACGTTTACGAAGACCTCGTTCCTTTTTTATAAATCCATTCCCTTCAAGATCAAGTATTACCAGCGTGTTTCAAGGTAATCCAGATTTAGACCCAAGCTATTCTGGACAGTTTGATTTAGGGTATTTAAAACGTTTTGGCAAGTTTACATTTGACACGTCTGCATATTATTCTCATGCAACAGACGTTTTTAATTTTATTTCGTTAGATACTGGTGAAACCGTTATTGTAAATGGTATTGAAGAAAATGTAATAAACCGAACACCAATAAATTTAGCTACTCAAGATCGTATTGGTTTTGAATTTACTTTAGCATATAGAGCTTCAAAAAAGTGGAACATAAATGCTAATTTTAATTTCTTTCAATCTGAAACTGAAGGCATAACACCTAGCGGATTAGATTTAGCCAATAAAAACTCAAGTTGGTTTGTACGTTTAAATAACAAATACACATTACCCGGAAATATAGATTGGCAAACACGATTGTTTTATAATGGTCCAAGAAGTGAAGATTCGCAAAATGATAGAGACGCATTATTTAGTACAACTTTAGCTTTTAGTAAAGACCTATTTAAAGATAAAGCATCAATAGCATTTAATGTTAATGATGTCTTTAATAGTAGAAAACGAAACCAAACAACCACTACTCCAACCTTTACAAGTGAAAGCGAATTTCAATGGAGAGAGCGTAGTTTTAATTTATCATTCACTTATAGGTTTAATCAAAAGAAGAAACGTCAACGCGGTAACAGAAGTGATGATTTTGATTTTGAAGGATAACTCAAAAACACATAACAAAAAAAAGGAAGCCATATAGCTTCCTTTTTTTAATATTTATAAATACTCAATTAATGAGTAGATGCTTCTCTTTTTGCTTTCTTTTCATCACGTATTTCCTTCATGCGTTCCATTAAAGAACCTCCAATCCAATAAGGGATTACAAATGTGATTAAAAATATCATCAACCAAAAACCTAAAGTTAAAATGGTTAAAAACGCTAAAAATCCTAAATACTGATCAAAATCAAACATAATGTGTGGTTCTTTTATATAACTATGGCAAAGATATAATAAAGAGTTTTGTTTTACAATAGAAAATTTGAGTTTTATTAACAGGTTTTCAATACTAATTTAAATCTATCAATAATAACAAATAAAGGCTTAAATACTTAGATCAAATCAACAACAAAATTGTAACTTTGCAGCTGTAATAAATACTTTATTTAGCAATGGATTTTAGAATAGAAAAAGACACTATGGGTAATGTAAATGTGCCTGCAGATAAACTATGGGGAGCTCAAACAGAACGTTCTCGTAATAACTTTAAAATTGGGGCTTCAGCATCAATGCCACTAGAGATTGTTTATGGTTTTGCTTACTTAAAAAAAGCAGCTGCATACACAAATAATGAACTTGGTGTTTTATCAACAGAAAAAAGAGATTTAATAGCTAAAGTTTGTGATGAAATTCTAGAAGGTAAACATGATAATCAGTTTCCTTTAGTTATCTGGCAAACAGGATCAGGAACACAAAGCAATATGAATGTAAATGAGGTTATTGCTAATAGAGCGCATCAAATTGCTGGTCATATTATTGGTGAAGGTGAAAAAACAATTCAACCAAATGATGATGTGAATAAATCACAGTCGTCTAACGATACATTTCCAACAGGCATGCATATTGCTGCTTATAAAAAAATAGTAGAAACCACTATTCCAGGAATAACTAAACTTAGAGATACATTACATAAAAAAGCTATTGAATTTAAGGAGGTTGTTAAAATTGGACGCACACATTTAATGGATGCAACACCACTAACCTTAGGTCAAGAATTTTCGGGATATGTGTCTCAATTAGACCATGGACTTAAAGCTTTAAAAAACACTTTACCCCATTTAGCCGAATTAGCTTTAGGAGGAACAGCTGTTGGTACAGGATTAAACACACCAAAAGGTTATGATATTTTAGTTGCAAAATATATTGCTCAATTTACAAACCTACCTTTTATAACTGCTGAAAACAAATTTGAAGCTTTAGCTGCTCACGATGCTTTAGTTGAAACACATGGTGCTTTAAAGCAATTAGCTGTATCACTTAACAAAATTGCTAATGATGTACGTATGATGGCTTCTGGACCACGTTCTGGTATTGGAGAAATTATAATTCCTGCTAATGAACCTGGAAGCTCTATTATGCCAGGAAAAGTAAACCCAACCCAATGTGAAGCTTTAACCATGGTTTGTGCTCAAGTTATGGGCAACGATGTTGCCGTAACTGTTGGTGGTACTCAAGGTCATTACGAGTTAAACGTATTTAAACCAATGATGGCTGCAAATGTTTTACAATCTGCACAGCTAATTGGAGACGCTTGTGTAAGCTTTGAAGCGCATTGTGCTTCTGGCATAGAACCAAATCATGGCGTTATTAAAGAATTATTAAATAACTCATTAATGCTAGTAACTGCATTAAATACTAAAATAGGTTATTATAAAGCTGCCGAAATTGCAAATACAGCTCATAAAAATGGAACAACTTTAAAAGAAGAAGCCATTAATTTAGGTTATGTTTCTGCCGAAGATTATGATACTTGGGTTAAACCTGAAAATATGGTTGGCGATTCAAAATAAGAATCAAAAAAACTCAATTTATATTACAAACGTCAGCTTATAGTTGGCGTTTTTTATTCAAAAAAAGAGTTATGCTTAGTCATTTTGAGTGTAGTTAAAAAATCTCATTCACATAATAATTATTACGTGTATTTATATAAGATTCTTCATTTCATTCAGAATGACACTTATTTAAATAACTTCTTTTTTATTCTGAAAAACTCTTAATCAGTTTTAAAACAATTTTAAATACAATCCACAAAACAATTCCTGTTCCTATTACAGAACCAAAGCCCTTTTTTTCTTTCTTTTTTGTAATTGTAGTTCTTTCTATAGGCTTTCTAGCTATTGATGGTGCTGCAACTGATGCATTATAATCTTTACATTTATCCTGAAAATTTGCAAAATTATTGGTTAGTCCACATAACAATCCGTAACGTTCGTCAATAATATGATTATTACAACTCTCACAAATTTTATCACGTTTTTCTCTAGTCATCAGAATTTAATTTTGTTAAATTTAGGCTTTTATAGCAAAATATGACTTTATTAATTACCAATATAAAAGAATTACTTCAAGTAAGAGAAACCAATGTTACTGTTATAAAAGGCGCTGACATGAAAATCCTGCCAACTTTAAAGAATGCATATTTGCTTATTGAACATGATACTATAGTTGAATACGGAAGCATGACAGATTGTATAGATATTGAAGCAGATAAAATTATAGATGCTTCAGGTAAAGTTGTTTTACCAACTTGGTGCGATTCTCATACACATCTTGTGTATGCAGGAAATCGAGTTCAAGAATTTGTTGATAGAATAAATGGTTTGAGCTATGAAGCTATTGCCAATCGTGGTGGTGGCATTTTAAATTCGGCAGAAAAACTTCAAAATATTAGTGAAGACGAATTATATAACCAATCCGCAGAACGCCTAAAACAAGTCATTAAATTAGGTACTGGAGCCATAGAAATAAAATCAGGCTATGGTTTAACTGTTGAAGCCGAACTTAAAATGCTCCGTGTTATTAAACGCTTAAAAAAAGATTTTGATGTAAAAGTTAAAGCGACACTTTTAGCTGCTCATGCTATACCGAAAGCTTACAAAAACAATAAAGAAGGTTTTATTGATTTAGTAGTTAATGAAATGATTCCAGCAGTTGTAAATGAAAATTTAGCTGAATATATTGATGTTTTTTGTGAAAAAGGCTACTTCTCTCTTGAAGATACAAAACGTGTATTAGAAGCAGGAAGACAACATGGGTTAATTCCAAAAATTCACGTTAATCAATTTAATGCTTTTGGAGGCGTTGCGTTAGCCGTAAACAATGATGCACTTTCTGTTGACCATCTTGAAGAATTAAACACAGAAGATATTGAAGCTCTTAAAAATACTAATACAATACCTGTTGCACTTCCATCTTGCTCTTACTTTTTAAGTATTCCGTATACACCAGCGAGACAATTAATTGATGCTGGCTTACCGCTGGCTTTGGCTACAGATTACAATCCTGGTTCTACACCAAGTGGTAACATGAATTTTGTAGTTAGCACAGCTTGCATAAAAATGAAAATGACTCCAGAAGAAGCTATTAATGCAGCGACTATAAATGGAGCCTATGCTATGGGAATTAGCAATACTCATGGCAGTATTTGTAGAGGCAAAAAAGCAAACATCATAATTACACAACCTATTCCTGATTACTCCTATTTACCATATGCATTTGGTGATAATCTTATTGATACTGTTATCATTAATGGGCAAACAGTATAAAGTTAGGTCTAATCTCAATAATCGTTATTGGTCAACCTGAACTATTAGGCAGAGCTTGTCGAAGTCTTGTTTCAGGTTCTCATTTTAACTGTTTGATGTATTTAGTGATGAGATTCCGAAATAAATTCGGAATGACGTTCATAATATACTTACATTACAAGATAAATCTATAAAATAAAAAAAGCCTGAAAAATACTTTCAGGCTTTTCTTTACTTTATATTACTTAATTATCTAAGTGAAAATTCTGTAGAAGATAATAACTCTTTTTCATTAAATACATTTACAACGTAACGTCCTTTTTGAAAATCTTCAGCAGGAGCTACAAACTCACAAATGTTTAAACTTTGGTTTTCATAATTAAATTTGCTTACCAAACTGTAGTTTAAAACTTTATCATCAAATTGTATTTGCTCGTTAGCACCTAATACATTATCACTTGGGTCTAATACTTGCACATATAACTCTTTATCTCCAGAACCTACTAAGCTATTTTTAGCAACAGTATAGCAAACTCTAATTTTATCGCTTCGTTTAGCTCTTTCTGTTGGTATTAATTTACCAGAACTACGCTCTATAACACCAAATCCTTTTAAACCTATAGTTTGTAAAACTGCTGCATTTTCAACTACATCTGCTAATTCTGTATTTTGAACTAATAGAGAATCTGTAAACATTTCACGCTCTGCTAACTGCATTTGAGTGCTATCTAAAGATGTTGCTAATAAAGCATTTTCAATTTTCAATTTATCATTTTCAGTTAATAACACATCCATTTCTTCTTGTAATGCTAAGAATCTCTTTTTGTATCTCCAAAGGCTATTTACACTGTTTTGTGATATTTTTAAAGAATCCATTAAACCTTGAATACGCTCTCTAGCTTCTAATAAATTTTGATTTGCTACATCATTTTCGCCAATAGCTACATCATATTGTTTTGCCATTGTGCTTAACTCAGCCATTACTTCTTGTTTTTGTTTTGTAAGTGTAGCTTCGTTTTCTTTTTTGTCTTTATACAATTTTGAAGTATAAAACCCTGTAGCTAGAAAAAGGACTACTAAAATACCTAATGCAACCTTTAACCCTGTACTTTTACTGTTTGAATTTTCCATAAATCGCTTTTGTTTTAAGTTGTTGAAACGTTAATTCTTAATTGTTATGCTTTAAATAATTGTTTTTAATAGTTTCGAAAATAAATAAACTGTATTTTTAATTCTTCAATTTTAATTTATCTCTTAATGGATCAACTTTCTGTTTTCAATGCTGAAGATTTAAATCGTCTTCTTAAAAAACGTTCTGGCGAAACCAAATTTGGAGAACATGTTGTTTTACTTTCTCAACTCACCAATATATACGACGACTTAGAAAATTTAGACGTTGACTATGTTCTTTTTGGCATAAAAGAAGATGTAGGTGTTTTCGCAAACTACGGGAAATCAGGTGCTTCAAGTGCTTGGGACGCAGCAATTAAAATTTTGTTAAACATACAAAGCAATGCATTTACTAACCCAAAAAAGGTGCTAATTCTTGGTTGCTTAGAGTTTCATGAGCAACAAGAACAACTAAAAACACTTAATCAAAAGAAAAAGAAAGATGTTAAAACTGCCAGACAATTAGTAGAACAGATTGACAAAACAGTTTCTCATTTGGTATATAATATTGTTAGCGCAGGAAAGACACCAATTATTATTGGTGGCGGACATAATAATGCTTACGGAAATATAAAAGGAACAAGTTTAGCACTTAAAAAACCTATTAATGTCGTTAATTTTGATGCACATACAGATTTTAGAGCTGAAGAAGGTAGACATAGCGGTAATGGGTTTAGTTATGCTTATTCTGAAGGGTTTTTAAAAAATTATTTTGTTTTCGGGCTGCATGAAAACTATACTTCAGATCATATTTTTAAAACAATGGATCATTTAAAATCTATACAGTACAACACTTTTGAAGCGATTGAAATAAGAAAAGAATTAAAATATAAAACCGAATTAAAAAAGGTTATTAATCATGTATCTAACACAAACTACGGCATAGAAATAGATTGTGATGCCATAGTAGATATTCCAAGTAGTGCAATGACGCCTAGCGGATTTAGTGTTACAAAAGCTAGACATTTTGTTAATTTTTTTTCAAATCACAAAAATGCTACTTACTTACATATCTGTGAAGCAGCACCAACAAAAAAAACAGCTATTAAAGTTGGTAAGCTTATCACCTATCTCATTACAGATTTCATAAAAAATTAAAAATCGCTTTTATATTTTAATTCACATGTGTATATTTGCATAAGCACTTATATAAACACAAATATTATGGATGCATTAAAAGGCTTTGGTGAGTTAGGTTTAGGTTCTAGGTTAAAAAGAATGAGTGACTATATGATGAAAGAAACTCAATTGGTATATGATAGTTTTAATATAGATTTTGATCCATACTTGTTTCCTATATTTAAAATAATAAGCACAAAAAATGGTGTAACTACAACACAATTACAAGAATCATTACATATATCACAGCCAGCAATTACACAGGCAATTAACAAACTATCAAAAAAAGAATTGGTGGTTTTTAAAACTGATAAAAAAGATAAAAGAAAAAAAATAGTCTTTCTTTCTACAAAAGGAAGAAACCAAGAATCTCAAATGAAACCTATTTGGAAAGCCATAGATGCAACTGTAAAAGAGTTTTCTAATGGGAAAGCAAACTCACTAATTGAGCAGTTAAATAATTTTGAACTTAAACTAACAGAAAAAAGGTTTAGTACTACTGTTATTGAAAGAGCAAAAAAGACAACATCTAATACTATCGAAATAATTAATTATGACAACCATTTTGCCAAAGCCTTTTATGATTTAAATATTGAATGGCTTAAAACTTATTTTTATGTAGAACCTTATGACCAAGAGGTATTAAGTAAACCAGAAACTTATATCGTAGATAAAGGTGGTTATATATTTTTTGCCAAAGACAACAAAAACATACTCGGTACAGTTGCTTTAATGCCAATGAAAGCAACTGGTGTTTTTGAGCTTACAAAAATGGCTGTTTCTCCAAAAGAACGCGGACGAAAAATTGGTCAACAATTAATGCAACATTGTATTGACTTCGCTAAAGCAAACAACATCCCTAAACTTATACTCTACTCTAGTAAAAAATTAGAAAACGCCATCTATATTTATAGAAAATATGGTTTTATTGAAATTCCTGTTGAGCCAGATTGCCCATATATACGCTGTGATATTAAAATGGAGTTAGTTATTTAATTTTTGAGTGCAAACTGAACAAGCAATGAACTATACACATTGTTGTGATTAGTTTATTTTGATACCTTCCAAAAAATTGAAGTATTTTTTAAGATACTTAGAATTTATTTTATCTTTTACTCCAGAACCATACACAGAATACTTAAATAAATAACCTTCATTGGCTAATTTTAAATAAGTTTCTTTTTCATATGAATAGGTTCTTTCAGTAGTTTTAAAATAGGCTATTTGTTTGGAAATGTGTCCTACATGAAATCTAAAATCATCAGGAATTGTATCTTCTATATCCTCGTTAATCCAATTACATAATTCTTCAGATGTTGTTATATTTTTAGGAATATCTAGAAACTTATGAATTGAAAAAGATACAGTAAATGGTCCTTCTTCAAATTCATAAAATGTTATAGTTTTTTTATTTACATTTTCAACTTTTATCTCTGGGAACAATATTTCAAACTTAGTTTGATTTTTATCATTTTGAGAATAAATATTTCCTATTGTTATGATTGATAAAAATAAAATATATACTGTCTTCATGAATTTGTATTTTTATCGCAGTTCAATCTTAATTTGAGTTTTAAATTAAGCACAAATAGAGTTTAACATTAATTAATAACCGATTTTAATGAATCTATTTTACGTTGTAAAGCTTCAATAGCTTCTTTATTACGCTCTTTATTTGCGTTATCTAAAGAGTCTATGACTTTATAGGTTTGCCCTAAAGCATCATTAATGTCTTTGTCTTGTAATTCATTTTCATAATAATAACCAATGCCTTCACTAGATCGCCAAGCTTCTCCTAATTGGTCGTAAACGACTTTATCCCAAGTACTAGGATGCTTAACATCGATCCAAACTACATCTCTATATTCACTATCAACTAAAGCTAAATCTGGCGTAGCAGAACCATCAAACTTACCAGAATCGTTCTCTCTAATTGCAGATATAGTCCCAAGGAAGAACATACGTTTTCTTCCTGCAATGTCTTTTATATAAGGTCTAAACTCAACAGGCTTGTTTACAGACCAATCAAACTCTTTACGCGATTCTATCACTTTTAAAGGCATTGCAGAAACGCCTGCATAACCTTGTTTTTTTGATGCATGATCGTAATAGTACATTTTATCTGTTCCGTCAGCCGGAATAAACACACTATAGGTTAAACTGGTACGCTCATCACCTACTGGCTCTAAACCAAACCAATGGTACAAACCACTATACGCATCAGACTCTGAACCTGCAAAATCAAAATCTGTTACAAATGGTTGTTGGTTTTGGTCGTCTGCTAAATCTGGAATTTTAACAGCCGTTTTCATATTCCAAGGTAAAGGATCACTAAAACCACCTATAAACTTTAAAGATTCGGCTTGTAATCGTGATACTTTTTCTGATAATGTATTTTGCTTTGTGAGATACGGATAATTTTTCATCTCATCTGGACTTATATAGGTTCCTTTTCCTATTAAAATACGCTCGATATAATCGTTAAAATCATGTTCGCCATTATCTATAACCATAACGCCACCAAAGGTTGGATATGGAAATAAAAAGCCTTTCCATTTAATTAAACTCACTACTTGCACCCATTGTCCAGAATCGTTTTTCATATAAAAGGTATCACTTGGCTCGTAGTTAAATAGCATCCAAGGATTAAAACGTTGCACAACTGCATTGTATGTATTACGGCTAAACTTTAAAGATTCACCAATAGAAAATGTTACAGGAATACGATTCTCGCTAGAAAATCTAGGAAATGGCGTTGTACTCGATACTGAAAATACTTCTTCTGTATTATCGCTTATTTGTTGTATGGTGTATTTTTCTGAAGGCTGAATTGCCATGGTCCATTTATTCTCATCATCAACACGTACTAAATGCGGAAGTGACACATCTTTTGTTTCTCCTACACTTTCATTTGCCATAGAAAAAATATTACGTAATGGTTGTATACGTTCGTTTTGAGTTAAAGGCAATTCATTTATTTCGACTTTATTTAGATTATTAAAAACATTATAGGTTTTCATATAATCATATAATTTAAAATGCCAACCAGCAACATATAAAAGCCCAAAAAAGACAATTAAAAAAGCTAAAACACCTAATCGTTTGCCTGTACTTGCCGTTTTTCTAAACTTACGTAAACCTAAGAGTAATACAATTAGGCATAATATGATAATAAAAATGTATTTTCTAACAAATAACAACGCTGGTTGATAGTCATCACGCAACACAAATAATGCGATTAACAAAACTAGACCAACTATAATGGTAATTGCTTTTTGCTTTCCTCCTTTATTCCAATAGTTTTTAATCATTAATTTAGTTTTTATCATTCTGCATTATAATGCAAAGATTTAATCTTATTTTATGGATTCCGCATCAAGTGCGGAATGACAAGTATTACATTAGGCCTTTATCCTTCAGGCGCTCACGAGCACTTTTGGTTTCTTCTTTAATGTCTTCTTTTACATCATCAATTTTGTCTTCTACAACATCTACAGATTTTTCACCCTTTTCTTTTAAATCCTCAATGAGGTCTTTTCCTTTTTCTACAGCATCTTCTACCATATCTCCTAAAGAGTCACTTTTTTCTTCAATAACTTTGGTTGACTTTAATACAAAATTTGCTAAGTATGTTCCTAATAAAGTTCCGACGATAACTGACGCGAACGCAGAAACACCATTATAACTTCCAAAAATTTTAAATGGGGTTAAAAACTGTAAAATAACTGCAATCAATAAAAATAATACAGCTACAAAAACTAATCGTGGTAAAAATGCTTGCCTGTAAACAAAGCCCTTTTTATCTTCTGGTTTCATTTGCAATTCTTTACTATTCACAATTTTATTTACAAACCTGTATAAGCCATTACCATTGGATTCTCTCCAATATAAAAAGATGCCAAATAATATAGCTGTGATAAATATAATTAGTTCTAATCCCATAATATTTTATTTTGATAATGCTTGTTTATAAAGTTAGTCTAAAACTATTAAATATTGTTACTTATAGTCTCTACAACCCATTCTTTTAATGAGTCATCCCAGGCATCATAGCTTTTGTAAAACTGCTCTTTATCATACCAATACAAGAACAACACATCTTTTGCTGAGATATTAACTAGCAATTTCCAGATTAAATCTTGATGCTTTGGATCTAAAGACGAATGTGGCTCATGCAAAGCTTCAAATAACTTAACATCAACTATATCTGCTATTTTATATTGATTACTTGTTTCTAACTTTTCGAGATAACGCTCGACACTCATTATTTTTTTACGAGACTCTATATCTATTTTGTTAAGATAGCTTTTAAACAAAAGGTCGTTTGTTAAAATATCTCTAATTGGATGTTGTGTGTTTTTTAAGTGTTGTGCAAATTCAAATTTCTTTATTCTATTGTAACGCTTAGTTTTTACAGAATCTTCAAGGTCATAAGTAATAATAATATGATCTCTTAGTTTTTCTATAAGTTGAGGCTGAGAAATATGAAAAATAAACACATCATGAGTTGTGTCTTTAATGGCTTCTTTATACCATTTTTCGTCTTCAAAAACGATAATTGGTGAAATGAAATCTCTCAACACATAAACACCTCCAAATGAACGTGTATAAAATGAATTTGTAGTAAACTGTATTGGGTGCAATTCTAAATTCCGTCCGCGTAAATCACCATAGGTTCTAGCGGAATGTAATAATTGCTCATGCAATGTTTCATCAATAAAATTATTGCCTTGTTTAAATTTTTCGATGAGTCGTAATTGCCCCTCTTGAATTTTGTCAAGGTTATTAATTAGATGAAACTTGATGTTTATAGTGGTGTACTTTAAAACATCTAAAGGTTCATAAAACGCATCAATATCTTGATCAAAATCTATGCATATTGCAGAATCTCGAGTGATATTATTTATCTTTTCGCCATGTGTTCTAAACACATGTTGCATCATTTCTCTATCAAATGTATGCGATGGATTATAAACAGGTTTTCCTTTTTGTAATGGCGAAATAATAATCCCATGCGGATTAGATTCTCCATTATTTAAATAATATAGCTCTTCTTTTTCATCTGCCACTTCTGGACTCCAACCCAAACCATCTATAGAAAAATGAGTGAGTTTAGTTTCTGTAAACCCCAATTTTAATAAGCATTGATTATAACGCTCAACTAATTTCCCACTTACAGGAATGAGTTCACTTCTATATAAATTTGCTTCTTTTAGCTTTTGCATGTTTCTTTTAAGTGAAAAGGCACTAGAGAAAAGCGATAAATTAATCTCCTTTTGCCTTGTTACTTTTTACTTAATCCTTATTATTCCCAAACTGCTCTCTAGCTTCTGTTTCGATATTTAATTGATTTATTCTCGCATCTACTTTACGCTTAAAGTCTGTATCTGCAATTGTTGCCACATTATCTAAATAACGTACTACTTCTTGACGTCTAATGTCAGAAAAATCTAAGCCTTTCATATTAGCTCGCATCAGTTCTTGCAACATACCAAACTTGGTCTCATAATCCTTTTTAAAGTATACTTCTGGATTTTCGAACCAATCTTTTTCTAAATCAAAATCTGTTAAACGTAATGATACTGCTTTTTGAATATTTCTAACATCTCTTGATGAAAAGAATGGAAATATTTTTTGAACCTCAGTATATAAATGGGCATAAAACATATGCTCATTGTCATTGTACTTTTTAGTAATTCTATCAAATGTGTCTAACACACGCTCTTCTGTTGGTTTATCTACTTTATCTAAAATCTCTCCTAGGTTTTTTGCAACCTGTTGTGCATCTAAATATTTGTAATCTTTAGGATTACTCATATTTATAAAATCTGGCATTGTTTTTTCCAGTTTACGCCACCACAAGTAATCTTGATCTACAAAATCTTTTTCATTTCTGGCTCCATCTATTTTAAAACGCCCTTGCACACGAGAAATTACAGCTTTATCTAGCATCTCTGGTAGATTAGTGAATAGGCCTACAGAACTATTTCCGTAATTTACTGCATAAGCGCCTTCGGTATATCTTAAAAATACACCTATAACTTCTTTTACACCAGCAGAAACACCTTGTGTTGTACGCTCTTGCAAGTTATTTTCGGCATCATCAATTGGTGCAAAAATAAGTCGTGTTGGATCTTGCAATGGTTTCATCCATTCTACCATTTTCTCAGCAGAACCACCTTGAAATGTACTAATTAAAGTATCTGGCATTGGGTGAAACAAAAATGGAATTTCTAAATTCTCACTATGCATCTTTAATCGCGTAGCAATGGCAGCAATAAGCATACTTTTTCCAGTTCCTGGAATTCCGTAACCCATAAACACTGGCATAAAACCTCCAAGTTCCTGAAACGGGTTTTTTTTAGCCTCAAAATCATAACTCAATAAACGTTCTGTTAAACGTCTCGCAAAATGCTTTGCGTCTTTATTACCTACAATTTGCTCAAACTGAATTTTATTAAACTCTACACTTACTGCAGTACCAGAAAATTGGTTGTCCCAACCATCTACTGCAAAATCTGAATTTTCTAATTTATAGGTTCTGTCTGTAATTGTTTCGGTATATTCTAAAGCACTTTTACGTAATTGTATTTCATCAATTAAAGCTTCAAAATAAACGGTTGTAAAATCTATAACATCTTTGTCAGATTTTATAATTTCTGGATGACTTAAATATTTATCGTAATAAAATAAGCTACAAGAAATTCCTTTTAAAGGCGACATAAATGAAACCTCAGGAATACCTGCAAACTTTTGTTTCATGACACTTAAATCATCTGATGCATGCGGTTTTAAATCATGCAATATTTTATACGCTGTAGCAAATAACATAAATGCTGTTGCTGTATGCATTTTACTTTCGTATTCACGTTTACCAGCATTATCAAGTGCTGATTTATTTTCACTTAAAGTAGATAAACCAGATGCATCATAATAGCTATCTTTTATCCAAATACCAAGTGTTAAACCTTCTTGAACTGCATATAATGTTTGATTTAAATATATAGGAAGTGCTACTGACTCAGGTAATAGACGTTTTTTTAAAGCCAATACGGTTTTTGATACCGAAGTTACATCTGCTGCTCCATTACCTTTTGCACGAGACAAATACAATAAAATCGATTCGTCTTTGGCATCTTTATCTTTATTCTTAGCACGTTGGCCTTGTTCCCATTGTATACTTTTAATGTAAGATGTTGCTTCATCACGAAGCATATCTAATTCATTTTGTTTTATAGGAAATGTTGAATTGTGTTCCATATTTTAGTCTTCAGTTTGCAGTTTCAGTCACAGTAAACAGAACTGCTCACTGAGACTGTGACTGTATACTATTTTACTTTTTTATTTTATCAATTTTTAAATTGGCTATTTCAATTGGTGCTTTTGATAGTTTATTCATTATTTCTGGTGTTTTGTTATATAACAACTGAATAATTCTATGCGGCGCTAAAACATATTTCTTTTTAAACACACTGTTCCATTTTTGCAATACTTGCTTATTAAAAAAGCTGCCTTCTTTAAATTCGCTGCCTGATGCTACTTCGTCTATTTTTAATGATATTGCATACGATTCTAAAGGAATTGTTTTTTTAGAAATACCATCTAATATAGCATGCGTTATTTGGTTTTCGTCTTTAGCAAACATATTGTGTATTGGTCCTAAATCAATACGTTTTATAAGTTTTGGCAACACTTTTTCTAAACGTTTATCAATGGCGTATGCCATCGTGTCTAATGCCATTTCACGATCTGCTACTGTTTTAAGTATTTTATAAATATCTTCCCTGTCTTTTAATGGATTTTTTCCTCCATTATAATCAAAATACATATAACAAATAAATGGTCTGTTATGAGACACATCGTAAAAACTCCAACTTACTAAATATTCACCAGGCGTACCATCTTCTGCATTAATAATTTTACCTTGCACAAATCTGTTAAAAATATATTCCTTTTTAGCTGATGTATAATATACAATTGATGAAGCTTGAAATAGTTTACGTTTTTTTATAGGTTCTTTTTTGCGTAATAATGTATCTAAAAATTCCTCTTTTAAGGTGTCAACATTTGTAAGCTTATCCAGATACTCTTCACGTAATTCTAAATCGTTAAATAAATAACGGAATTCTAAATAATTTGGAAATCCTGAATCTGTAACATCAACCTTCATGTTGCCTTCATCATCATACATGTACTTAACACGCATAGCTTCAATAGAATACAACAATAAATCACTGTATTGTTTGAAGAGATTGACTTCATCTTCATTACAGAGTTGTTGCTGCTGTACAGCAACTATAAGCTCTTTAAGTGCAAAATCTATCATTTTGTGATAGAATACATAATGCTCTTTGGAATCAAGATATGCAGAATCTAATGGTGTTACTATCATATTTTAGCACTTAGCTTATTAGCTGTTAGCAATTTTGCTACAACTAGTTTCTGTTTTATTAATTATATAGTCTTTAAAAACGTGTTTATTGGTTATTATAAAAAATAGCTTTTGCGTTAAGGATTGAACGGTTTGTTTGAGCGCCTCGCAGAGAGCGAGTAGTGAAAGCCTGACAGCAGTTGTTTTTAAAAACAACTGCTGAAACGCCATAATAAATTTATCCTAATAAGTCGTCGTCTCCTGCTTCTGGTTTTGGTTCTCCAGAAGGTTTTTTGTCATCACCTGCTGGTTCATTTGGGTCAGCTGCATAATAATCTTCGAAAATCTCTTTCATATCGATACCATAACGCTCAGCAAAGTTTTTTTGAATAGACTTATCTTTATTACGAATCTCTTGTAAAGCCTCTGCATAACTGCCATAAACACCTTGCATTACTTTTTCATGAACTGGAATATTATCCATCATTTCTTGACGTGCTTTAGCACTTGCTGTATGCATAGATGCTAATGTTTCTCCTATATGCTCATCTGTTTTAACACCTAAATGCTCTAAAATTGCAGCAAATTCTTGATCTGTTCTTGCTTTTAAAGCCACTACATAACCGTCATAATACTTTAACCTTTCGTCTGTATCTGACTTTAATTTAGCACGATGTGTTTGTAAATTACTACGTAATGATGTTAATACTTTAATTGTTAAATTATGCTTATGTACAAAACTATCTTTACTTGCGGCTAATGTTGTGTATGCATTTTTAAGCCCTTCTAACTCTTCAACTTTTTGCTCAAGTTGCGTTACTTTTGCTAAAGCATCTGAATATTCTGCAGATTGCTTATCTGCTACTTCTTCTAATGCTTGACGCGCTTGCTTTAACAATGCGTATTGTTCTTCTAATTGGTTTTCTACCTCTTTTTTCTTTTCTAGAGCTTTAGTATGATTTTTACTAGCTTCTACAATAGCATCTTTAAGGCTTTCTTCTACTTCTTTAATTTCTACTTCTCTGTCTTTTAATCGCTTTATTGCTGCTTGACTTTTAAATGACAACTCATTTAATAGGGTTTGCACATCTGCACTCTCAATACGTTGCTGAAACATTGCTTTTGCCTTATTATCTGAAGCATCACGCTCTTTTTGAGCATTTTTTAGTTCTTGCTCAGCTTTTTTGATTTTACCTTTTCTTCCCCAAAGGTTATTCCACCACGTGTCTGGCTTATTTTGAGCATCTTCTAACTCAACTTTAGCACGTTCTAAACGTTTTATGGCATCATCAATTATTTTTTGTTCTGCAGCATTTAGTGCTGAAAAACCTTCAAACATAATACCTACTTCATCTTGATAATCTGTTAAATCCTTTATAGCGTCAAGCAAAGTCGTTCTGTCCTTTTCTGCCATGTGCACAACATCGTCTAATGTTGCATTTAATATTTTTTGGCGACTTTCAGGGTCATCTTCTTGAGCTAATTTAGATTTCATAGTGTCGATGGCTTTTCCCCAATTGACATCTACTTTTTCGCTTTTTTCGTTTGTATTGGTTTCTAATAAATCAAAATCATCAGACATAGTATATGTAGTGTTTTAAGTTGAACAATTTTACGATAAGCAATTTCGTTAAAAAATATGATTTTAAAAACATTAACTGCTAAAATATCAGTAGTAAAAACAAAAAAAATGTTACAAAAATAGCCTAAATCAGATTTAAAAAAGTTAGCTTTTTTTTAAGATTATTTTAAATAGCAATACCTATTTAAACACCCTATTAATACTGAAAAAAACAGAAATATTCACCTATTGCAATGATGCATACGTAGACAATATATGCATTTCGTCGATTTATTTTTTTATAACATTTTTATTTTTAAACAGTTAGAGTTTCAATTAAAATTGTATATTTGAGCACCAAACCAAATCTAATAAACCTATTATATGTTACTATATACTCACCAAAGTTATGCGCTCGTAACCACTACACAACTCACAATTGTACTAATTATTACTGCTAGTATTTTTGCATTTTTAATAGGTGTTGCTATAATTAAAATGTACAGGTTAAAAGCGGAGAATAAGAAATTATCTGAAATGAGTGGTTTTAAATCTGATGTAGAAAAAAGCTATAAAGACTTTACCGATGGTCACTTATATGATAACAACTAAATTATGACATTAAATTCTATTAACTTAATAGTAACTCCTCAAAATGAAACTGAAAAAATTGTAGTAATTCTATCTATTGCAATTGTTACAATTATTAGCCTTTTAATATTAAGCTTACTAAAAAGCTCTAAGCTTCGAGCTGAAAACAAAAAACTAAAACAATAGTTAAATAATAAATAAAAAAGCCTGCTAATTGCAGGCTTTTATTTTCTTGCTCAAACTTGGGTTTATTTTATTTAAAATCTCTACTAAGGTTTTATCAAACCACTTGTCTAGAAACGGACTTGGGCAAATTTCATCAATCAACTCCCTTAAATCAACTTTTAATCTTCTTCCAATAAAAGTATTATATGGCGGATATATTCCTCATTCAATTTTTGGGTAATAAAATATAAATAATCTTAACTCTTTTTCATATTCATAAAACTTATTTTTAGTTGTAATAACATTAAATCTATTTTCAGGTTCATCCTTAATAAAATCGGTATATTTCACTCTAGATAAAAATATGTCTTCGTAATACAAATCTTTTCTTCCTTTTATAGCCTTTGTAAATTTTGAGATCGTTGTTCTAAATGTTAGTTCTTTTAATGAGTGAATTTCTCGACGTCATGCCTGTCTTTCAATTTCTGCTATTTTTTTTGATAATCCTTTGTTTTTAATTGAATTAAGAAGATAGTCTTAGTTTCTTTTGGGCACAAGTTCTTCATACTCATCAGACATTTTTGCTGCATTAGAAAAAAACAATTCTTGTGATATTAGCAGTATTATTCTTGCTTTACACCATTTTTGTATGTTATAGTACTAGATAAATTACCATCTATATCATAATTATTTACAGTACCATTTCCGTCTTTAAGCGTGCCTATTTCTAATTTGTTTCCTTGTCCGTCGTAACAAGATAAAATAGATTTAAGTTTTCCTAAAGACCAAATTTCGGTTTTATAGATTTCACCATTCTCATGATATCCAATCCATTCACCATCAAACTTATCACTCAAAAAAGATCCTTTCCAACTTAAATTTCCATTTTCATGATAATATTTCCATTTACCTAAACGATCTCGTGTTTTTAACATTCTATATCCTGTTTTATATAGTTTTTCGTTTACGTTATAGCTCATCCATTCGACATAATCTTTACCTGTGGTGTAATTTGCTGTTTCAGCAATTTTCCCATTGGCTTTAAATACTTTCCATTCACCATTTTTCACTCCTTCTTTATATTTTCCAATTCTGGATAGTATACCGTTTTTATGATATTCTGTGGCATAACCTTCAAGTACGCCGTTTATATATTTTTTATTTTCAGCTAGTTTACCATTTTCGAAATAGTAATCCCATACGCCATTTTTCAATCCATTTTCATAAGTCCCAGCAGAATTTAATTTACCATTTTTATAATAGAATTTCCATAAACCTTCTCGCTTTTCGTTTTCTTGTTTTCCAACTGAGAATAACTGCCCACTATCGTAATATTTTTTAACTTCTTGGGTATACGCAAAATTTAAAAATAATAGTAATGCTAATACTGATACTAATTTTTTCATATTAAATTTTTTAATGATTCTATATTGGTTAATACTACTTTACTTTATTAATTTACTTTTCCCCAAGCCAAACGTCTCCTAGCTTAAAAGCATAAAATTCAGTTATGTTTGCTATTGGTTTTTTATATTCTGTCTTTCTGTGTGATTTTTTTAATTTTGCTTCAAACCACTTTTTGTTTTCATAGTAATCGTTTACTGTTTTAAAGTCTTCTGGTTGCCCTATTTCGGTATTATCTAAAAACTCTTCGTCAACTCTATGTTCCCATTTATAATTTTTAATTCTACTTTCTGCAACCCCAACAGAATTAGGCTTAAAGGTTTTTACATTTTCTGGAATACTAAATGTATTTTTATAAAGATTAATTGAGTTTGTGATCGAACAGACAACTTGTGATTTAGAAAACCTTGGTGTATAAAGCCATATTTTTAAATAATAAGGTTTATTTAGTTGATTTAGTTGTTTTTCCCAACACTCATAAATATCAAAAAGACCATTTAAAATTCTTTTTTTAGTTTCTCCCTTTGGTTCTGGATATTGGCTATTAGTTAAAGAAATACTGCTAAAAGGATGAATCCAAATTTTTACATAATCTCTTTCGGAATGTTTAAGTTTTTCTATATCAAGGTACAGATTAGCTTTTTTCCATCTTTCAATGTCGTTCCAAATTCTTTTATGTCCTCTTATTTTTTTTACTTTCATTCTTTTTCACAAATGCACCAGAAACTCTTTTTAACAGGTATTGTTTTTGAGTGAGTTAGTTTTTCATTAATCCCGCGTGATGCCAAAATTTTCCTTTTTGCTTTCCTGAGTAACTTATTGCATAGGTTATTTTGTGTTTATTTTGGTTAAAAATAAATGCTGCATTAAAGTATATATTATTTGCTCGAATAAACGAATAATCATTTTTTAACACGTTAATTTTATTTTCTGAACTATTAGTAAAACCAAGATTAATAGCGTGATTATTTTTGGTTAAAATTATGGGGATTATCGAGTCTAGCTTATATTGAATATGAAGGAAACCTTTCATGTTTATTACAGTTTTAGTTATTATACTTTCTCTTACATAATTAGTTCGTGCTATTTCATAATGCATTGGTGTTGAAACATCAGTAATTGTATCAAGCAAGGCAAAATAATCACTTTTAATAGTACTAGAGATACTATCTTTTAAAGATTTGATTTGATTATCTTTTTTTGTTTCACTGGTTGTTTTTTTACAACTCACAACAATAAGAAAGAAGCTTGCTAGTACTAAGCAATTAATTTGTGTATTCAATTTCTTTACCATTTATATAAACTAGATAGTTCTCTTTTTTAATACCTTCTATTGTGTATGTATACTCAAAATAACAAATGCAGTTACAATATTCTTCTGAATAATCTTCATATGTGAGATTAAGAATGTTTTTTTTAAGAAATCTTTTTTTTAAATCTATTGAACCTGAAACACTTCCGCAACAATTAAATTCTGCAGTAATTTTTATAATTAAAGTATTGCCATTTTGTTTCTTAAAAAGGATGCTGTCACCAATTCCTCTTTCCTCAGTACAATCAGTTGATTTAAAATTTACTAATTCTATTTCTTGACTAATGGCAGATGAAGTTATTAAAATTGATATGGCTAATATTATTTTTTTCATATTGAGTTACTCAAACACATTCGTAGATGGCTTTGTTGATGTGGTTAGCAACTAAATTAGCAAATAAAATCTTGACAAAGAGTATTTCTATAGAGTTTTACAAATAAGCACTTGCAAAACAATTAATTATACATTCTGTCACTACAGGTACTATTTCTTTTCTACTCGTAAAATTTTCTCCATTTTACGGCCTTTTGCCAATTCATCATACAACTTATCTAAATATCTACATTGTCTATACAATTCAAATTCATCGTCTATGTCTTCTATTCTATATCCACAAACGACTCCTTTAATCAAATGTGCATTAGGATGTATTTTAGCTTCTTGAAAAAATGTTCTAAACGTTACTTTTTCATCAATCATTTCTTGTATTTGTTTTTCATCAAATCCGGTTAGCCATTCTATCACTTGATGAAATTCTTCTTTCGTTCTACCGTTTTTCTCTAACCTATTTATGTAATGTGGATACACAGATGCAAATGTCATTTTAGCAATTCTTTCGTTTTTCTCGGCTGTAACTTTCATCTTATTTATTTTGAATTAATTGGCTAACGGTTTTCTGTATAAGTAATAGCGAACAAAAGATACTACTATTCAGAAAGTAATTTACAATAAAAAAAAAGAATAGCAACTTCAATTAAGATTCAAATCGCTATTACTCATACACATTATTGGCAATAGTTATTGGACTTCAACTTGACTCCAAATCCCAGTTTCAGCAGTTTCTTGTGCATATTCTAGAAATGTTTTCGCTTTTCTTCCTAAAACTCGTTCAATATCATTAACTACAAGTTGGTTCTTTGGATTGGTTAAAACATGACTAAATAAATACTCAATTAACCACACAACATCATTAGGCATTTGCATTTGTTTCATGCCATCGATATATTGCTCTAGCGTGATATCGTAAAAATTCAAATTTCTTTTACTAGTTTTTGAAATGATATTGACAATATCCTTAAAAGTGATTAATTCAGGACCAGTTACCTCAATAATTTCACCATTGTATGTATCATTGAGTAGGACAGTAGCAGCAACCTCTACAATATCATTAGCGTCTACAAACGGGATTAATACATCAGACATTGGTAATGCCACTTCTCCTGAAAGAATAGGGTCTAAAAAGAAGCTTTCGCTCCAATTCTGATTAAACCAAGATGCTCTAACTATTGTATAATCCATTCCAGAATTCATCACAATTTTTTCACAAGCTTCAGCTTCAGTTTCACCTTTTCCAGAGAGCAGCACCATTTTTTTAACACCTAATTCTTTTGCTAAATAAGTTAAACTCTCTATAGCTTCTTTGGCTCCTGGAACAGCAAGATCAGGATAATACGTAACATACATTTTTTCGATGCCTTCTAAAGCACTGATCCACGTATCTTTATTATCCCAATCAAAGCTTGGCAATAAATTTCTTGAGCCAACTCTTGGTTCAATTCCTTTGTTTTGTAATTGCTCGACTACTCGGCGACCAGTTTTTCCAGTTCCTCCGATAACTAAAATGTTTGTTTTCATAATGAATTGTTTTAAAATGTTTTTTGAATAAATGTTGATATAAGTAATAGAATGAATGAAACCATGCTTGAAATGGCTCTAATACCATGGTAATGATTCCATGCACTTTCATAATAGATTCTAAAATTCTTTAGCTCTATTGCTTTAAGATTGGTAATGGTTAATGCTTCTAGTTCATTGTTTAAGGGAACATTTCCAAAAGCTGTAACTCCAAAGGTGCCAATTAGATAAATGATTGTTGATGCCAACACTAACACAAATACAGTTTTGTTATTGAACTTAAATAAGTAGTTATTCCCAATGCAATTAAGCTTCCAAAGAACACAATGAAGAACAATGGATTCAAGATTTCTCTATTAATGCTTTGCATGGTTTCCAAATACGTTAAATGACCTACTTTTTTTATTCCCAATATGACTGAAACAGACCAAGCAAAGAAAAAACCTGTAGAAAGTGCATTCAATAAAACCGTAATAAAAAAACAATAGTTTTCATGCTTTGATTTTTTTATTGGTTAAATGATTTCCGAAATAGAATACAATGAAGTAAAACTCAACTACAATTGTGTAAAACATTGGGTCTCCGAAAAATTCTAAATAGCTTCCACCATTTGGAACTATAAAGACTGGAACCGTAACTATTACATCTAGAAGCGTTGCCACAATAACGAATGTAAGCCCTAATGTAGATGGTTTTATGTGACTTTTTGTATAGAACAGATATGTTCCTATACATGCACTAGGTATGATACCTAAAGCCAATGCGCTATTAGATTGTAGTTCCAGATTTTCTAAAATGGGGACATAAAATGATAAGAGGTAAAAGCTAACTCCTAAAATCCAAACGAGTATACCACATACAATGCTAAATAAATTTTTACTAATCATAATCTTTAGTTTTTAAATTATGATACAAATCTATAGTAGCTGTCTTCCAGCAACTTATTCAAAAAGAATTATGATTTATTCGAAAAGAATTTTACACTTGGCTAGGTCTATAGCCAAACTTTTTTTCAAAAGCGTTAGAGAAAGAACCTAAACTATCGTATCCTACAGCCCAAGCCGCTTCTTGAATAGTTTTTCGTTCGTTCTTTATTAAATTATAAGCTTTTTTTAGCCGTTCGTTTTGCAAATATTTGAAAACAGGTACGCCAAATTGAGCTTTAAATTCTGTTTTAAGTTTATTTGTATTTGTTCCGATTTTATAGGCAAGCTCTGTTAATGAAGGCGGGTTTTCCAAATCGGATATTAAAATTTCTTGGGCTAGATTGATTTTTTCTATTTGCGAAGTATCAAGTTTTGTGTGTTGTTGTTTTGCCAACTGTCCAAAATAATGAGAAAGTAAAGCTGTGATATGGCTTTTATAAAACATCATTTTAATTTCGCCCTCATAGGTATTGCTAAAGAACTGTTCAACTAATTGAAACATTTCTGGGCTCATATTAAATACTGGACCTTCAACATAATGATCTTTTGGGTGAATTAATTGATGTAAAAATTGTTCTAAGAATTGACCTTCACCATTAGGCAATTTGTCTATGTTTCTTATTGTTGTTGCGATTACTAAACATTGCAGAGATTTTAGTTTGGAAACATGATGTTCAAACTCTACCATATCATCTGCATAAAATGATAGCACCATACCTTTGGTGTGATGGAATTCTTTGACTTTTCCATCAAATTTTACGTTAAGTCTAACATCACCTGCACCATAAAAGGCGATAGCTATTACAGGTTCGTCAAAAAAGCATGAATCTATTAAATTATTATCGGTAGAAGCCTCTTCCAACAAGATTGTGTAATCATTTATATCGATTATTTCACGATTCATTCTTGTGCTTATATCAATTAGGTTTAATCATTAACAATAGCTTTATGTATGGCTTCATTGTGTCAGCAATAAGTTAGCAAAAGAAAGCGAACCAGATGAAAATTCGTAGGGTTTCCGAGTATATCCAAAATTAACAATTAATTACGTATGTTGTTCTGACTGTTTGTCTGTTTTAATTTATACGCGCTAAAAAATTGTGCATTGAAAATACAATAATAAAAAACCACATGATTCCGATAATCTTAGTCTGACTTATTTTTTTTGCTTCAACATTCCATATTCCTAAAATGAAAAGACTAAAATCAAATTCACCATTGAAAACAACTCAGGTGTCTTATAAAAATAAGGCTGAAATGAAACTTCTTCTTTTCCAAATAGATAAGAATCCGTTCTATTAAGTACTACTACTTTGAAATAATTTGAAAGACCAATATATGATACTAATCCACTCAAAATAATACTAGCAACAACTAATCTGTTTTTTACCTTATTCTTTTTTACTTTCAATTAAAATATGCTATAACTAGTGTTTATAAACAACTACCTAACTAGTTTTTTATATTTAATGCGCTTTGGCATTAAATCACCACCAAGTCGTTTCTTTTTGTTTTCTTCATAATCAGAAAAACTGCCTTCAAAGAAATACACTTCAGAGTCACCTTCAAAAGCTAAAATATGTGTACAAATACGATCTAAAAACCATCTGTCGTGACTAATTACCACAGCACAGCCTGCAAAGTTTTCTAAACCTTCTTCTAAAGCTCTTAATGTATTGACATCTAAATCATTAGTAGGTTCGTCTAAAAGTAGCACATTACCTTCTTCTTTAAGCGTCATTGCTAAATGCAAACGGTTACGCTCACCTCCAGAAAGCAAACTTACTTTCTTATTTTGCTCGCTTCCAGAAAAATTAAATCGACTTAAATAAGCACGAGAGTTTACTTGTTTTCCTCCCATCATTACCAATTCTTGCTCGTCGCTAAAGTTTTGCCAAATCGATTTATTTGGGTCAATATTTGAGTGCTTTTGATCTACATAAGCAATCTTGGCTGTATCTCCTACTTTAAACTCGCCTTTGTCTGCAGTTTCTTCTCCCATTATCATCTTGAAAATGGTGGTTTTCCCAGCTCCATTAGGTCCAATTACACCAACTATACCTGCTTGCGGCAAATTAAAGTTTAAATCGCCATATAACAACTTATCATCATAGCCTTTACTTACACCTATTGCTTCAATAACATTGGTTCCTAAACGTGGTCCGTTAGGAATATAGATTTCAAGTTTTTCGTCAAGTTGTTTTTGATCTTGACTCATTAACTTATCGTAACTTTTTAAACGTGCTTTTTGCTTTGTCTGACGACCTTTTGCACCTTGGCGAACCCATTCTAACTCACGCTCTAACGTTTTTTGACGTTTAGAGGCTGTTTTGCTTTCTTGAGCCATACGCTTAGATTTTTGATCTAACCATGATGAGTAGTTTCCTTTCCAAGGAATGCCTTCTCCTCTATCCAATTCTAAAATCCAACCTGCAACATTATCTAAAAAGTATCTATCGTGTGTTACTGCAATTACAGTTCCTTTATACTGTGCTAAATGATGCTCTAACCAATGTACAGATTCTGCATCTAAATGGTTGGTAGGTTCATCTAACAATAAGACATCAGGTTCTTGCAATAATAAACGACATAAGGCTACACGACGACGCTCACCACCTGAAAGCACACCAATTTTTTTATCACCATCTGGCGTACGTAATGCATCCATAGCAATTTCTAATTTGGTATCTAACTCCCAAGCATTAGCAGCATCTATTTGATCTTGAAGTTCTGCTTGTCTATTCATTAGCTTTTCCATTTTATCTGGATTGCTATAGACTTCTTCTAAACCAAACTGATCATTAATTTTATTGTACTCGTCAAGAATAGCAACAGTTTCTGCTGCGCCTTCTCTAACAATTTCCATCACTGTTTTGTCTTCATCTAGTTTTGGTTCTTGCTCTAAATACCCAACTGAATAGTCTTGAGAGAATACTACATCACCTTGGTAATTTTTATCGACGCCTGCGATTATTTTTAATAAGGTAGATTTACCAGAACCATTAAGACCAAGGATTCCAATTTTTGCTCCATAAAAGAAGCTCAAGTATATGTTTTTTAAAACTGGTGTGTTTGCACTTTGAAATGTTTTAGTTACACCAGACATTGAAAATATTATCTTTTTATCATCACTCATTTTTTTTGAGTTTATTAGTTTAAGAAGTTGCTATGTTTATCTGTTTATTTGATTGACCGAATACTACTCATTAAAAAGCTTTAAACTCTGCCTTTTAATGCGTTAAACACCCAAGCAATAGCAAAAAAGCCAATCCCAACAGCTGCAAATCCCCAACCAGCTACGTCATCATATCGAAATGCTCCAAGTGCTATTAAACCTAATCCTACTATTATCATTATAGTAGTAGCCCATGCTAATACTGTATTTTTATTCATTGCCATAATTTAGTTTTGTTTTTAAGGGAATTACAAATATCGCATTTTTAAACTAAAAAGAGACAGTCTAAAAAGTAATTATATTGTCATTTTGGGCGGAGTCGAAAAATCTCAATTATCTATAAATCAAATTTTTTATTTTATTGAGATTCTTCATTTTCATTCAGAATGACACTTTTTAGATAGCCTCTATACTATTAATCAATAATTATATCTAGTTCATAGGAACTTCAATGATTATCACCTCAGAACTTTGATTCGCTTTTATTTGTATATTTTCTGTTTCATATACACCTAAAGCATCTCTTTTCCCTAACGAGGTGTTATCTATTTGGATTTCACCTTCTACAACAAAAACATAAAATCCGTTTTGTTGTAATTTCACTTTTAAATTAACACTAGTCTCTGAATCTAAATTTGTTCTATAAATATAAGCTTGTTGATTAATTGGAAGTGCATTGTCTTCGAGCTTATCTTTTGGCGCAACAACAGTTTGCAACTGATTCTTTTTTCCTTCTAAAGGAAATAAGCGTTGGTTATAATTTGGTTCAATATTTAGTTTTTCAGGAAAAATCCATAATTGCAGAAAATTAACCTCGTCTGTTTTGCTATCATTAAATTCAGAATGTGTTAATCCTGTACCTGCACTCATAACCTGTATTTCTCCTACTTCTATAGCGCGTTTATTACCCATACTATCTTTATGGGATAATGCCCCTTGTAATGGGATTGAAATGATTTCCATGTTTTGATGAGGATGCGTTCCAAATCCCATTTTTGGTTGTACTACATCGTCATTTAAAACACGAAGTGCTCCAAAATTCATGCGTTTTGCATTTTGATAACTCGCAAAACTAAACGTATGATGAGATTTTAACCATCCATGGTTAGCAAATCCTCTTGTATTTGATTTATGAAGTATTGTTTTCATAACTTTTCTCTTTTAATTTTAATTAGCTGGGAGAAATCCCATTTTTCCCATTTGATAATCTCTCATTGCTTCTAACAATTCTGTTTGATTATTCATTACATAAGGCCCATAAGTTGCAACTGGCTCATCAATTGGTTTTCCAGATAGAAATAATAGTTTACTGTTTTCTTCTGCTTTTATTGAAAAACCTTCTCCATCTTGTTGAAACTCCATTAATTGGTTTTTATCTAACTCTAAAGCTTCAACATGATTTACGGTAACTTTTCCGTTTAATAAATATAGTAGACCTTGATGTAAATTAGAATACTGTATAAACTGTTCTCCTCCATTTTTTGCATCTATCATAAATGCATTAACAGATGTTTGCGTTACTATTCTTCCGTTTTTACCTTTAAAGGCTCCGGCAATAACTTGCACGTTAACTTTAGCATCTTCAGAGGCTACAACATTAAAGTCTTCACTTTTTGCATGCTGATAGTTAGGCTGTATCATCTTTTTTTCTGCTGGTAAGTTTAACCATAACTGTATCCCCTCAAGTGTTCCTCCTTTTTGAACAAACTCATTTGTTGGGCCTTCAGCATGAATTATACCTCGACCAGCTGTTGTCCACTGTACATCTCCAGCTTTAACAACACTTTCGTTTCCTAATGAATCTCTGTGCAGTTGTTCGCCTTGCACCAAAAATGTAATGGGTTCAAAGCCTCTATGAGGATGTGGTCCCAAATCGAACGGATTATTTGTTTCTGATATCTCGTAGGGCCCATAATGATGCAATAATACAAATGGGTCTATCATTTCTATATGTTGGGTTGGAAACGGTTGTCTTAACCGAATTGGCCCCATGTCTACAAAGTGGCTTCGCCCTGCTCTTTTTATTGTATTTAATTTCATTTTATCTTTATTTGCAATAGTTTCCATGGAAACTATTTGATTAAAAAAATACGCTATCGTATTTTATCTAGTAGATTACTTAATTGGTCTGCTTCTTTTTCTGTTATATTTTCTAATAAATCATCTTTAAATTCTTTAGAAATTTCATCTAACAGTTGTAATCCATTTTTTGTTATTTCAATATGCACAACACGTCTGTCGTCTGGACAAGGCAAACGATGTATTAAATTTTTATCACATAATTTGTCCATTAATCGTGTTGCATTTGGCGCACGCTCTAACATACGCTCTTTAATAGTTTGCACTTTAATAGCTTCTCCTGCGCCTTTTAATATTCTTAAAATATTATACTGCTGTGGAGAAATTCCAAAAGGTTTAAAAAATGCATTTTGATGGCTACTTATCCAGTTTGCTGTATAAATAATATTTAATAATGCCTTTACCTTTTTATTAGGAAAAGTTGTATTTATATCTGTTGAAATATCTCCCATAGTTTTAAACTAATCTATCTGAATACTCTTGCTTTTTCTTAAATACAGCTGCAGCAAAAGGACATAAAGGAATCACTTTAATATTATTTGCTCGCATAAATTCGACTGAAGCAGCTACAAGTTTATAACCAATACCTTGACCTTTAAGTTTTTCGTTAACTTCTGTATGGTCAATAATAATTTTATCATCACCTGCATAAGTATAAGTCATTTTGGCTAGTTGAGTTCCTTCTATTTCAATATAGAATTCTCCTTTTTTACCATCATCAAATTGCTCAATATTCATTTTATAAGGCTTTAGATAACAATGTGGTTTTACCAATTAATTCTTCGTTTAAATCTTGATTTACAATTTTATCATCAGAAAAATTATCCATAAAAAAAGGCAAGCTAAAATCTGCAACTATATTTCCTCCCATATAAGAAAAACGTCCTTTGGCAATTTCTAAAACTGTTGCGCCTCCTCTGCCTCCTGGAGATGTAGCCATTAATAACATTGGTTTACCACTCCATAATTTTCCGTCTATACGCGACATCCAATCAAAAATATTTTTAAACACTGTAGCATAAGCACCATTGTGTTCTGCTAATGATAAAACAATTCCGTCTGTTGACTTAATTAAGTCTAAAAACTTATGCGCATTATCTGGTATGCCATGTTCAACTTCATAATCTATTCCATATAAAGGTAATTCAAAATCGTTTAAATCTAAAACAATTACTTCTACATTAGATACCAAATTTGCTGCATAAGTTGCTAGTTGCTTGTTAATTGAATTTTTACTGTTGCTTCCTGCAAAGGCTATTATATTTTTCATTTAATTATTCTTTTATTCATTTCCTTGAAGAAGGAAATCTCTAATTTATTCTTTTGTTAAAAATATATGATACTATTAATAATACAAATGCAATTAATGCTCCTGTTTGTTCGCCATCGCCAATCATATAATGTGCAAAAAATGCTAAAATAAAAGCAAAAAAGAAGCCTGCATAAGCCCATTCTTTAATTATTTTAAAGTTTGGATTCCAAATTGCAAATAATCCCAACAGCTTTGCAATGGCATATGGATATATAATATATGTTGGGTACCCAAATGCTGTAAACATTGTTGCTACATCGTCATGCTTAAAAAAATACATACTTACAGAAAACAACATTAACAAGGTTAATAAACCTGTTGCTACATAATAAATAATCTTATCTCTTTTCATTTCTTTAATTTTAAATTGATGGTACAAATATAAAGTAAATAAATTTAGTTTCCAAGGAAAATAATTCCGTGTTATATTTTTTAACAAACCTTTCACTTTTTATACATGAATTGGTTTTGTAAATTCGTGCAAAATAATATTAAGAATGGACATTAACTTCAATAAAAACGAAGATTACAATAAACTACTCGTTTCAGATTTAAAAAAACGCTTTACCAAAGTAAAATTAGGTGGCGGACAAAAACGTATAGAAAAGCATCATGCTAAAGGCAAAATGACTGCTAGAGAGCGTATTGACTATCTTCTAGACCCTAAATCTAAGTCTATTGAAATTGGAGCTTTTGCTGGAGAAGGCATGTACGAAGAACATGGTGGTAGTCCTTCTGGTGGTGTTGTAATACAAATTGGATATGTTAGCGGAAAGCAATGTATTGTTGTAGCAAATGATGCAACTGTAAAAGCTGGTGCTTGGTTCCCTATAACTGGAAAAAAAAATTTACGAGCTCAAGAAATTGCTATAGAAAATAAATTACCTATTATTTACCTAGTAGATTCTGCAGGTGTTTATCTACCAATGCAAGATGAAATTTTTCCAGATAAAGAACATTTTGGTCGCATTTTTAGAAATAACGCGATAATGAGTAGTATGGGCATTACCCAAATTGCAGCAGTTATGGGAAGCTGTGTTGCTGGTGGTGCCTACTTACCTATTATGAGTGACGAAGCTTTAATTGTAGATAAAACTGGAAGCATTTTTCTTGCCGGAAGTTACTTGGTTAAAGCTGCTATTGGAGAAAGTATCGATAATGAAACACTTGGTGGTGCAACTACACACTGTGAAATTTCTGGTGTAACTGATTATAAGGCTAAAGATGATAAGGATGCTCTTGATACTATTAAACGCTTAATAGATAAAATTGGTGATTACGATAAGGCTGGTTTTAGTAAAGTAGCATCAAAAAAACCAAAAGAGAACCCTGATGATATGTTTGGTATTCTACCTAAATCGAGAGCCGATCAATACGATATGAAAGAAATCATCAAACGTTTAGTTGACAACAGTGAGTTTGACGAATACAAAGAAGGTTACGGGCAAACAATTATTACTGCTTATGCTCGTATAGACGGTTGGGCAGTTGGTATTGTAGCCAACCAACGAAAGCTAGTAAAAACCAAAAAAGGTGAAATGCAATTTGGTGGTGTTATTTATAATGATAGTGCAGATAAGGCTACACGTTTTATAGCCAATTGCAATCAGAAGAAAATTCCGTTAGTCTTTTTACAAGATGTAACAGGTTTTATGGTTGGTAGTAAATCTGAACATGGAGGCATTATTAAAGATGGTGCCAAAATGGTAAATGCTGTGAGTAATTCTGTAGTTCCAAAATTTACTATTGTTATAGGAAACAGTTATGGAGCTGGAAACTATGCTATGTGCGGAAAAGCATACGACCCTCGATTAATTGTTGCTTGGCCAAGTGCCGAGCTTGCAGTAATGAGCGGTAACTCTGCTGCTAAAGTGCTACTACAAATTGAAAAAGCGTCATTACTTAAAAAAGGCGAAGAAATTACGCCTGAAAAAGAAGCCGAGCTTTTTAATAAAATAAAAGATAGATATGACAATCAAGTCTCTCCATATTATGCTGCTGCTCGTATTTGGACAGACGCTATTATAAATCCTTTAGATACCAGAACTTGGATTAGCATGGGAATTGAAGCTGCTAACCACGCTCCTATTGAAAAACCTTTTAATATGGGTGTTTTACAGGTTTAAAAAAAGCAACCCAAATAATCAAGTTGCTTTTAAACAAATACCAATTCAACTAAAAAAAATCTATCTAACCAACCATTAACTTTGGCATTTGTTTTATAATGATTGTATTTAAGTTTATTGTAAACCTAAAACCAATTCATTAATTAGAAAACCAATAATGCGTGAAGTATTCTTTTGAGTGAGTGAACTAAGCTTTTGCCTCTAGAAATGTTTTTTGGCGTTGCACTTTTCCTGTAGATGTCTCACTAAATTTTGAAACTGAATATACTTTTTTGGGGATTTCAAACTTATCTAAATCTTTAAAATACGATTTATCTAGTACATTAGACTCGTCTTCTAAAACCAACACAACTTTTTCTCCTAATACTTCATCTTTTTCTGAAGTAATAAAAAAACGTCGTCTAATTCTATTCTGAAGCTTTACTTCTATCTGCTCAGGAAACAATTTTATGCCTCCAGAATTAATAACATTGTCAAAACGACCGAGCCATTTAAATTGAGTTTCAGACTTTAATTCAACAATATCATTAGTTACTACAACTTCATCTGATAATTTAGGTGCATTAACTACCAAACAATTTCTAGCATCTTGACTTATCTCTATGTCTGGCAATGTTTTAAAATAATTGGTCTGAGAAGGCTTTAAACTATTTAACTGTCTCACAGCAATATGACTAACCGTTTCTGTCATGCCATAAGTTTCATAAACAGTGGTTTTTAAAGACTTTAAATCTTCAATCAGCTTATGAGAAACTGAAGCACCGCCAACAATTACAGTGTTTATATGCTGCAAATTTTTTAATGAGTTTTTGAGCTGTAACGGAACCATCGCACTAAAATCATAACGCTTTTTCGTACTAAAAATTGGAGCTGACGAAGGTTTAATTACATCAACCTCTAAGCCTAATATAAGTGCTCTAACCATCATCATTTTTCCAGCAATATAATTACATGGTAAGCAATGTAAAGCTGAGTCTCCTGGTTTAAGATTAAAGTAATCTCCAGTAGCAATAGCAGAGTTCACCATCGCTTGTTTACTAAGTCTAATCACTTTTTGAACACCTGTAGAACCAGACGTTTTAGTCTCTATATATGGTTTATCATCCAGCCAATCTAAAAAAAAATCACCAATATTTTTTTCAAATTCGTCGCCTTCTTTTACAAAGCTATAAGCAACTTCTTTTAAGTCTTTAAACGTATATTTATTAGAATTAAACTTAAATTTTAAGTGAATTTTATCAAACGTAGGTGTCATTTTGGTATGATATTAGCTATCGTAACTTTATAATATATTTAACGGCTTCAAGTTAAACATAAATATTAAAATATATCTATATTTGAATGTAAACCTAAAACAAATGAATAAAGCTTTTTTTCTCTTTTTATTAATCCCTTTTTTGGCTTTTTCGCAAGATTTTTCTGATGAAGACTATATCTATTTAAAAAGACATGAACATATAAAAATTGAACTCAATAAACATAAGTTTAATATTGCAAAAAATATTTCTGAACAAGCAGAATATCTAACATCTAAAAAACTTGTTTTTGCAAATGAAGCTATGCATTTTGATAGCTTTACAACTATTGAAGATATTGAAGCTTACACATACATCCCAAGTACAAACAAAAAAATTAATGTCGATTATATTGAAACGAAACGTGCTTTTGATAATGGTGTTTTTTATAGCGACCAAGAATCTAAAAACTTCACATTTCCTGCAGTAACAAAAGGTGCTGTAACTAATTTAAGTTATAAAGAAATCATAAAAGACCCTCATTTTTTAGGTCTTTTTAGGTTTGGGAGTTTTGTGCCAACAAAGAGTGCTCAATTATCTATTGAGTTTCCTAAAAATGTAACTATTGGTTATATAGATTTTAATACACAAGGCATAAATTTAGACTTTAAAAAAGAGCTGTCTGGTGATAACAATATTTATACATGGACAGTTAATAATATTAAAGGTTTTCAAGGCGAAGAAGATAGCGAAGCCATTTTATATTACTTGCCTCATATTATTGTTTATATAAAGAGTTATGAGAAAAACGGAAAGACTCATAATGTTTTAAACGATGTAAGCGATTTATACAAATGGTATACATCATTAGTAGATCAAATTGATGTAAATGCTTTAGATAAAGTTTATGCTATTGCAGATGATATTGTAAAACCTCTAAATACAAAACGCGAAAAAGCTGAAGCAATTTTTAATTGGGTTCAAGACAATATTACTTATGTTGCTTTTGAAGACGGTTTAGGTGGATTTATTCCTCGTGGTGCTGCAAGTGTTTGTGACAAACGTTATGGCGACTGTAAGGATATGGCAAACCTATTATACGAAATGCTTAATCATGTTGGTATAACATCTTATAGAACTTGGATCGGAACTCGAAACAGAAACTATTCTTACTTTGATGTACCAACGCCAATGGTAGACAATCATATGATAAATACTGCCATTGTAGAAAATGACACCATTTTTCTAGATGCCACAGATAGTTACGTGCCATTTGGGATGCCGAGTGCATTTACACAAACCAAAGAAGCGCTTTTAGGTATCGACGAAAATAACTTTAAGGTAATTAAGGTTCCTGTTCAAGATGCCAAAAAGAGTACCTCAAAAATTACAAGCAAAATCACTTTTGATAACGGAACAATAAAGGTTAAAGAAAAACGTGCTTTAAAAGGCTATGAAAAAGTTGAATTCATTTCAAATTACACGTATAAAAAAGATGATAAAACCGAAGAAGAATTTTTAAACACAACCTTAGCCTTAGGTAATAACAAAACAAAATACACCAATATTACCAAAGCCAATTTTGACAATAAAAACACGCCTTTAATATTAAGTTATGATTTAACTATAGATAGTTATACAAAAACCATATCTGATAAAATATACGTGAATCTAAATATAGACCGTACATTATCTAAGAGTAAAATAGATAATCTAAAAGAACGTAAGTATAGTAAAAAGATTGATTATAAATTTAATAGAGATTTTACATCAACTTTTGAAATTCCCGAAGGCTACAAAGCAAGTTATATCCCTAAAGCACTTTCGTTTGAAAACCCAAACTATAGTTTCAAAATTTCGTATACTGTAAAAGACAATGTAATAACACAACATAAATTTTTAAATGTAAATACACTTAGTATAAAAAATGAAAATTTTGAAAGCTGGAATAGCTTCATAAAAAGCTTAACAAAAGCTTATAAAAAAAGTATAATTTTAGAAAAAATATAATGATAAAAAAAGCACTAATACTTCTGTTACTTGCAACAACCAATTCATTTGCTCAGTACTATAAAACTTACAATTGGAGCCAAGACCCAAAACTTCATGAGCTAACAAAAAAAGAGCAAGATGAATCTTCAATAGTCATTTTAAAAAAACATATTGTAGAATATTCAAAAGGTCAATTTTCTGCAGAACCTAGACGTTTTGAAACAGAACATACCATAGCTCGAGTAAACGACGACAAAGGTATAAGTCAGCACAACACTGTATATATCCCAATGTATTCAGTAAAAAATGTAGTAGATATAAAAGCAAGAACAATAAATGCTAACGGAAAAATCACGCTTTTAAATAAAGACAATATTAAAGAAGTAAAAAATGTTGAAGAATATGGCGACTTTAAAATTTTTGCTATTGAAGGTGTTGAGAAAGGTTCAGAAATAGAGGTTTTATATACTGTAGAAAAAGAGTACGACATGTATGGTTCTGAAACGATACAAGCAGATTATAAAATTAAAAATGCAGAGTTTTTATTTGTAACCAACGGCTTAAATTCTAATGTAAAAGCATATAGAACCGAAGAAGAATTTAAAGATGTTTCTACAGATCAATATTCGGGAAAACTATTAACGTTAACTAATATTCCTGCAATGATTGAGGAAGAATATTCTACACCAAAAGCAAATGATATTGCAGTTGTATACCAATGTTTTCCTGAAGGGCAAAATATAACTCAAGATATGTTTTGGAGTAATGTTTCTAACAATGTTGGAAGACAGTTTTTTCCAGAAGTAGTTTCAGAGAAAATTAAAAACGACATCCAAACAATTACAGAAGGCAAAACAGATTTATCGCCTTTTGAGAAAGCAACTCGAATCGATAATTATATTAAAACAAACTTTACAATTGTAAAAAACAATAACGAAGATCTTACAAATTTAGATTACATTCTCACTAACAAATCGGCAAGTGATTATGGTATTGTAAAGGTTTATGCACACTTTTTAAAAGCATTAAATGTAGATTTCGAAATTGTAATAACTGCAAATCGTTTTTTAACCAAGTTTGATCCAAATTTCTTTATTCCAGGTATGTTACGTGACTTTTTAATCTACTTACCTACTGAGAAAAAGTACATAGCTCCAGACAGAATAGAATCTAGAGTTGGTGAAGCACCTTTTAATATTTTAGGTAATTACGGTTTGTTTATAGAATCAGATTTTAACCACTATTTTACAAAAATTGTAGAGTATGATGAAGATTATAGTAGAATTAAACGAGATATGGACATAAGTTTTTCTGACGAATTAGAGAGCGTAACCATATCAGAATACCAAGAGTATTATGGGCATTGGTCTGAAACCAATAGAGCCGTTTTAAGTCTCTCTACAGATCAAGGCAAGAAAGAGTTTAAAGACTACTTAACAGGTTCTGGTATTGAAGATAAAGAGATTTTAGATTATAAAGTAGAACATGCAGAAATGAATCAACTAGAATACAACAAGCCATTTGTTGTAACATCTACAATTACTTCTGAGGCCTTATTAGAAGATGCTGGAGACAGCTATATATTTCAAGTTGGCTTGGTTATAGGCACACAAAGTGAATTATACCAAGAAACAGAACGCATAAACCCAATAGAGATGACCTATCCAAACCGTTACAACTATTCTATTGTTGTTACTATTCCTGATGGTTATACGGCTGAAGGTTTAAACTCATTAAATATTGATAAAAGTTATAAAGCTTTAAATGGCGAAAAAATTGCAAAGTTTGAATCATCATACAAACAAGAAGGTAATACAATTACAATTAGCATTGAAGAGTTTTATAAAACGCATGAGTACGATTTAAATCGTTATGAAGAATTTAGAGATGTCATTAACGCAGCTTCAGATTTTAATAAAGCCGCAATACTACTTAAAGCAACAGAATAAAAACTCAAATAGCACATAGAAAAAAAGCTATCTAAAAAGTGTCATTCTGAATTAAAATGAAGAATCTCTATAGAATCAATATTCTAATTTATAGATAATTGAGATTTTTGACTTCGCTCAAAATGACAAAAAACATCACTTTTTAGACAGCTTTTTTTTATTCTATAATCTTATAATTTTCTTTTGGTGGTGCTTTAACTTTACCAAAGAGTTTATCTTTCCAATTGGTCCATTTATATTTTTTAGCAAGTATAAAAAGTAGTATTGGATAAATTATTAAAACTGGTAAAACTATTTCAGAAATTTGAGTTGAAGCTTCCTCTGCGGTATAAACAAAAGCAGCATCTGTTTGCAAAGCAGACCATTTTGCCGTTACTAAGGTAGCTGCTAATAAATTATTACCAAAATGAAAGCCTAACGCCAATTCTAATCCATCATCCATTAAAGTCATAATACCAAGAAGTAAGCCTGTACCAATATAATACACCATAATAATAGAACCAATCTCTGCAACCTCAGGATTTGCTCCATGAAGCAATCCAAATAAAACAGAAGTAAGTATTAAAGGAAACCATTTGTTCTTCACCAAAATACCAACCTGCTGCATTAAATAGCCTCTAAACAAATACTCTTCTAAACCAATTTGAAGCGGAAACATTAAAAGACTAATAATTAATAAAATTGTAAACTTTAAAGGATTAAACTGCAACTCAACCAATGATGGGTCAGAATAATAACTAATACCAAACAACACAAGCGCAGTAATTACAATTAATAAAAAAGAAAAAGCTACTCTACTCCAATCTACTTTGGGTCTAGCTGTGGTTAAACTGAGTAAGCTTCTTTTGTGCAATGACTTTACTAACAAGAATAAAAGGCCTAGTAAAATTACAAATGGCAATAAATTTATTGCTAACCAAAAGTTTTTACTTGGTATCATTTCTAATAATTTTTTTTGTTCTTCAATGACATCTATTCCATCTCCAAAAAACATAAAATATATAATGTTCCCAACAAAAAGACCTGATACTAATATCAAGGTTAAAACAATTTTCCAAGGTTCATTCTCTCCTTTATATGCCTGTTGTATGTAATTCATTTTTATAAATTAAATTTCCAATCTAAATTTGTGTTGTAATACAAAGCACCATTTTTTACTTGTAAAGGACTATCAAAATTATTTGTAAATAAACCTCCAGTACCAAGTCCTTGTGGTATTTTATTTTTTAAAGTAAATGTCCATTGTGTAATGGCATTTAAACCAACATTACTTTCTAAAGCGCTAGTAATCCACCAACCTATCTCACGTTCTTCTACTAAACCTATCCACTCTTGGCTTTCTTTATAACCACCAACTAAACTAGGTTTTAAGATAATGTACTGCGGATTTATAGTTTGTAGTAATTCTTGTTTTTTAGTTACAGAAAACACACCTATTAATTCTTCGTCTAAAGCAATTGGCAAAGGTGTTTCTTCACAAAGTCTGGCCATAGCTTCAAATTGACCTTGCTGTATTGGTTGCTCAATAGAGTGTAAATTAAAATCTGAAAGTTGTTTTAATTTCTCTAATGCATTATCTGCATGAAATGCTCCATTTGCATCAACACGCAATTCTACATCTTTAGCAGAATACTCTTTGCGTATAGATTTTAATAAACTCAATTCGGTTTGAAAATCTATCGCGCCAATTTTTAGTTTTATACACGTAAAACCAGCTTCAAGCTTTTCTTTTATTTGCTGCTTCATAAATGCTTTGCTTCCCATCCATATTAAACCATTAATAGGAATATTGTTTTTTCCTTTTGTAAATTCTGAAGGAAATAATTCAAAAGGAAAAGCTCTCTGTAATGATTTAAAGGCTATTTCTAAACCAAACTGAATACTAGGAAACTCAACAAGTTTACTAAGCAAATTATTTAAACCCAAGTTAATGTTTTCACAAACCCATTTTAATTTGTCTTCGTAATCTGGTCTATCATCAATACTTAATCCTCTAAACACACCACACTCGCCTACACCTATTTTTTCGTTATCAGTTAATCTTAAAAACCAAGTCTCTTTAGTTTTTAAAACGCCTCGTGACGTACCACTTGGCTGTTTAAAGTTTAAAATATATTTATGATAAGTTGCTGTCATTATTCAGCCCAAAAATAATCAATAAAATTTGTAATTTACAGCTCCTTTAAATCTAAAAAATGGAAACACCAGAATTCCCAGATATTATACTTTTTGCCATACCTGTGTTTGTCTTAACGATGCTTATAGAATTATTTGTAACAACTAGAGAGCAATTAAAACATGTAAAAGGTTACGAAGCCAAAGATGCTTTTTCGTCAATTACTATGGGTTTAGGAAATGTATTTCTTGGATTTTTAAGTAAAGCTTTAGTACTATTAGCTTTTTTTTGGATTTATAACAATTTTAGAGTATTTACAATACCAGTAACTTGGTGGAGTTTTATACTTATTTTTTTTGCTGATGATATTACGTATTATTGGAATCATAGAATAGCACATCAATGCCGTTTGTTTTGGGCTTCTCATGTTGTGCATCACTCGTCACAATATTACAATCTTAGTACAGCACTTAGGCAAACATGGTCTGGTGGTTTTTACACCTTTATTTTTTGGTTATGGATGCCTTTAGTAGGATTTCATCCTGCTATGATTATGTTTCAAATGTCTGTAAGCCTTCTTTATCAATACTGGATTCATACTGAAACTATAAACAAACTACCAAAATGGTTTGAAGCTATTATGAATACACCATCTCATCATCGTGTTCATCATGGTAGTAATCCTTTGTATTTAGACAGAAACCATGCAGGAATATTAATTATTTGGGATAAGTTTTTCGGAACTTTTCAACCAGAACTTGACGATGAAAAAGTAGTTTATGGTTTAGTAAAAAATATAAATACTTATAATCCTGTAAAAATTGCTTTTATAGAATGGGTTAATATGTTTAAAGATGCTTTTAGCGGAAAAAAGTCTTTAACTAGTAGATTACTTTATTTTATAAAACCTCCAGGATGGCGTCATGATGGCACAGGAAAAGTTAGTGATGATTTACGAGAAGAATGGATTAAGACAAGAGATAATAACTAATTTATTTAATAACATGTATTAGATTAATAATATTTTAAGAACAATAGATTAATATTGAAACTAAAGAAATTACAACTCTAAACTCTCACCAATTTCTAGTAGCATTAAATCTTTATCATTATCAAAAAATTTGCGTTTAGCTTCTTCTCGATTAATTTTTATATAGCCAAACGTATCAAAATGATATCCAAGTATTTTATCACATTCTACAAGTTCAGAAGCAAAAAGCGCATCATCAACACCCATTGTAAAATTATCGCCTATAGGCAAAATAGCTAGATCTAACTTAAATTGATTTGGAATAAGTTTCATATCATACGTTAAAGCTGTATCACCAGCAATATATATAGTTTTATGTTCTCCTTTAATTATAAAGCCTCCTGGTTGACCGCCATAACTACCATCTGGAAACGATGATGTATGTATAGCATTTACGTATTTAACTGTCCCAAAATCAAACTGCCAAGAACCACCATGATTCATTGGATGACCTTCAATACCTAACTTATCATAATGCATCACAATTTCATAGTTAGATACAATTTTTGCTCCAGTACGTTTTGCAATAGCTTCGGCATCCAGAATATGGTCTTGATGTGCATGTGTTAATAAAATATAATCAGCCTTTAAATTATTTATGCTAATATGAGAAGCTTTTTCATTTGCAGAAATAAAAGGGTCAACTAGAATATGGATATTATTAATCTCAATACCTAAACTAGCATGTCCATAAAATGTAATTTTCATTTTGAATAGCGTTATCGTGTTACAAAATGTAAAATACGAAAAAACTCAGACAGAATTGAGAAATTTGTCTGAGTTTTAAAGCCCCAAATTTTATTGCCAACATATAGCAAATAAATGCCGACCTACAAAATTTCAAATTAAATATAATAATTAATTATTTGATTTCCAAATATTTATGTTTTTTTTATAAAATATAACCAACACCTAATAAGATTGAAAATAAAAAAGTAGTAAGTGCTAATACTTTTAATTGAGGATCAAAATCTATTGGTTGTTCTGCTTTAATTATTTTTTTAAGATGAATAGCTAGTGGAATAAAAGCTATTACATACAAAAAATTATAGAATGAAGAAAAATATAAAATGGAGAATATTACAGCAATTAGCATTGCTGTAGCTACTAAAAAAACATGATACACCTTAGCTTTATCTTTTCCTAATTTAACTGCTAGTGTAATTTTTTCTGATAAAACATCTGTTTCTATATCACGCATATTATTTAAATTTAAAACACCCACACATAATAATCCTATTGAAATTGCTGGTAAAACTACATGATGGTCTAACTGTTTTGAGTATAAAAAATAACTACCTACAACACTTAGTAAGCCAAAAAAAACAAATACAAAAACATCTCCTAAAGCTCTGTAGCCATAGGCAGAACTACCAATAGTATAGTTCATTGCAGCATAGATTGATGCCCCAGAAAGAAAGAAAAACAATAAGGCATATAAAAAATGTTTATGTCCAAAAGAAATGTAAATTAACATTACTGAGAGTATGATTACAACGAGAATATTAAACTTAATTCCCTCTATCATTTCATCTGGTGTTATTATTCCACTTTGAATAGCGCGTTCTGGTCCTACTCTATTCTCATCATCTGTTCCCTTAACGCCATCTCCATAATCATTAGATAAATTTGATAGCACCTGAAGGCTAATAGTTGTTAAAATAGCTAACACACAGATAGTAACATCAAAAACACCATTATAGTGTGCAAAGCAAGATCCTATAATAATACCAGAAACTGAAAGCGGAAGTGTTCTTAATCTAAATGCTAAAAACCAAGGTTTAATTTTATTCATCAATCTTTTTAATTAAGGAATCCACTTTTTATCAAAATTAGGTTTGCGTTTTTCTAAAAATGCATCACGCCCTTCTTTTGCCTCGTCTGTCATATAAGCCAAACGTGTTGCTTCTCCAGCAAATACTTGTTGACCAACCATACCATCATCTGTTAAATTCATAGCAAATTTTAACATTTTAATTGATGTTGGCGATTTAGCAAGAATTTCTTGAGCCCAATCATATGCTACACTTTCTAATTCAGCATGAGGAATAACGGCATTTACCATTCCCATGTCATAAGCTTCTTGTGCAGAATAATTTCTTCCTAAAAAAAATATTTCACGTGCTTTTTTCTGTCCAACCATTTTTGCTAAATAAGCAGACCCATAACCACCATCAAAACTGGTTACATCGGCATCTGTTTGTTTAAAAATTGCATGTTCTTTACTTGCTAAAGTTAAATCGCAAACAACATGTAAACTGTGTCCGCCACCAACTGCCCAACCAGGTACAACTGCTATTACAGCTTTAGGCATAAACCTAATTAAGCGTTGAACTTCTAGTATGTTTAAACGATGGTAACCATCTTCTCCAACATAACCTTGATGGCCTCTTGCTTTTTGATCACCACCAGAACAAAAACTCCAAATACCATCTTTTGTTGATGGGCCTTCTGCAGAAAGTAACACTACGCCAATATTTACATCTTCATTTGCGTCATAAAATGCATCATACAACTCACTAGTAGTTTTTGGTCTAAATGCATTACGTACATCTGGTCTATTAAATGCAATACGAGCAACGCCATTGTGCTTTTTGTAAGTTATGTCTTCGTATTCTTTAACGACTTTCCAACCTATTTTATCCATAGAAATAATTTTCAGCGTAAAAATACATATTTACATCTAATAACATCTTTTTTTTTTGGCTATAGTACACATAGATTGTAAGTTTGAAATGAATTAATCCATAAAATTATTGTGAAGGTTTTAGAATCCCCTCTTTCAAAAAACGTTCAAGCCACTTATTGTCTCGACATTGGAGATTTTCATTTTTTTGAAAATTTTATTGTTGCAGAATTTAAGCAAGGTGCTTATGTATCTTTTAATGATTTTAAAGAAATTTTTGATTTGAGTAGGGAATTTTTTAGTACAAAACCTTATGGTTTTATCTCTAACAGAGTGAATTCTTTTTCTGTAAACTTACTTGACATCATAAAGCAAAAACACAACATATTACATTTAAGTGCCTATGCTATAGTTACCTATAGCCATAATACTAAACGTATACTTGCCATTGAAGATTATTACTTTAAGTCTAAACGGAAACAATTTAACTCACTTATTGATGCTGCAAATTGGGTAATAGAAAAAACTGGGATAGCGTCTATTACTCCTTTAAATAAATACCATCATCCTTAATCTCAATTAAGCGCTGTTTATATAACGTGCCAATTGCTTTTTTAAAATTTTTCTTACTCATTTGAAGCCTATTTTTAATATCGTCAGGCGATGACTTATCATTAAGGCTTATAAAACCACTATTGTCATGAAGTTCATGCATTATGGCTTCAGCATTTGGTTCAATATTTCTGTAACCAATTTGCCCTAAAGCAATATCAAGTTTATTATCTGGGCGCACTTTTTTAACAATACCTTTAAAAGTATCTCCAATACTTAAATCTTTAAATATATCATCTTTAAAAATTAAACCTAAATGCTGTTTGTTAACAATTACATTCATTCCTAATTCTGAAGGATGCGAAACCATAATATCTACTTCATCAAATTGCGCAACGGTTAACTCTTTATTGTCAAGAAATCTATTGGTTTTACTTGATGCAACTAACCTTTGTGATTCTTCATCTAAATAACAATGTACAAGATACCAACCACCTGGTTTCATTTTAAACGCTTGCTCTTTAAATGGACAAAACAATTCTTTAACCATTCCCCAATCTAAAAAAGCACCATGCTTAGTAACCTCATTACATCTAAGCACTGCAAAATCACCACGCATTATATAAGGTTGATCTGTTACTGCAACTAAACGTTCTTCATTATCTAAATACACAAATACATCTATCATTTCCCATATTTGAAATGTTTCTGGCACATATCTATTAGGTAGTAAGACTTCATGGTTTTCTTTATCAGAAAGATATAAACCTTGATTAGTCTCTCTAATTATTTCTAGCGTATTGTATTCTCCAATTTTTATCATTTGGCAAAGGTAATCATATCTAGTTTATAGATATAAAAAAAGCGTTACAATAGTAACGCTATAAATTTTATTAGTTTGCCAATTAATAAGCAGATTCTTTACCAAAGTGCTTAGTTAGCAAATAATAAACAACTGCTCTATACTTATTACGATTAGATTTACCATAAGTCGTCATAACTGCATCGATACCTTTATCTAAATCTGCACCATCTTTTAATCCTAATTTTTTAATTAAGAAATTATTTTTTACAGTCGACAATTCAGATTCATCAGATCCAGAAACTGTAGCAGAGTCTGCATTATAAATTGATGGACCGCAACCTATAGTTACTTTAGTTAATAAATCCATGTCTGCATTAACACCGCACTTATCCTTTAAATCTGCTGCATATTTTGCAATTAATTCGTCTCTTTTACTCATTTTTAATTGTGTTTTAGGTTAAAAAATACTCTATAAAGATAGTTAATTATTAGACACAATACTTACGTAAAAGTCACTCAACAATTGTTATTTAATAAACTTGAAATAGCTAAGCAAGACCTCATCATTAATTTCTCGAGGAGTAAAAACCTCTAAAAGTTTTGGTCGAGAATTATTATTATAAAAAGATTGTAAAGCAGAAGACAAATTAAATTCTCCTGAAACCTCTTGATAATCAAAATCATACATCTCACACAATTGTTTTGCAGATAACTTATGCTTGGTTTCAAAATAAGTGTCGAAGTTTTCAGTATTCTTATGACCTGGAAGGATTCTAAAAATTCCGCCACCTTGATTATTAATAACTATAATTCTAAAATTATTAGGTATATAATCATTCCACAACGCATTACTATCATAAAAAAAACTCAAATCTCCAGTTACTAAAGTTGTTTGTCTGTCACTTTTTAAAGCGAATCCAATAGCTGTAGATGTACTACCATCAATACCGCTAGTTCCTCGATTACAAAACACATCTACTGCCTTATTTAATTTAAAAAGTTGTGCATATCGTATTGTAGAGCTATTGCTCAGTTGTAATACACTATCACTTGGTAATGTGCTTAAAATTTGATTAAATACTTTAAAATCGGAATACGGAATTGTTTCTAAATACGAATCATGCTTAACCAATCTATTCTTTTTAATAGCAGACCAAAATGAAAAGTAACTACTTTTACGTACATCTACTTTTGGTAAAAATTTAGAAAAAAAAGTGTTTGGGTTTCCTCGCAAATGATTGCTTAAGCTAAAAAACGTGTTATTAGCTTTTTTCTCATCAATATGCCAATGAAATTTGGGTTTATAAGTTCTTAAAAATGCTTTTATTTTTTTAGATACTATTAAACCTCCAAAAGTTAAAAGAATATCGGGTTGCAATCTTTTAAATTCATCTTCGGTTAAAGGCGCAATAATTTGGTCTATACTCGGGAAAAAGTTATCGTGATGCAGATTTGACGTTGTTTCTGTAAAAACAATCACACTTTCATCTTCAGCTAACTTATTTAGCCATTGTTGCTCTATACTATTTGGTTTGTTAACTCCAACCAGAATCATTTTCTTAGATGTATTATTCCAAACATCAACCAAATCATTTAAAGCCTCTGGATTAGTTTTAACTACATTAACTTCTGGAAGAATAACTTTTGGATTTACAGCTAATTCATCTGTTAATTCATATAAAGGTTCTTCAAACGGAATATTAATATGTACCGGACCATTTTGGGTTATTGCTGTATTAATTGCTGTGTTAATTTCAGTTTCATTTTCTTGCTGAATGGTTTGCTGTAAGCCTAATAGCTTTTCAAGCTTATTCTCTATATTTTTAAAAATAGGAAGCTCTTCTGTTTCACTATTATTTTCAGCTTTTACATCTTGTTTTAAATTAGCAGAATATACTATATGATTTTTATACACTTCTTTTTGATTAATAGTTTGACCATCACCAATACCTACCAAATATTTAGGTCGGTCAGCAGATAAAACTACTAACGGTATATCGCTATAATATGCTTCTGCAATTGCAGGATAATAATTAAGTAAAGCACTTCCAGATGTACAAAGTACTGCGACTGGCTTTTGTGTTTGCTGAGCAATACCTAGAGCAAAAAAAGCAGCACAGCGTTCATCAACAATACTATAGCAATTAAAAAATGAATCGTTTGTGAAGCCTAGTGTTAAAGGTGCATTTCTGCTTCCTGGAGAAATAACAATATTACTAATATCTTTAGCTTTACAAAGCTGAACAACCGTTTGAGCAAGTGGAATTTTTGGGTACTTCATCTAAAAAATAGTGTGTTCAAATGTAGTAAAAAAAATAGGTTTCGACTTAAGTTTATCCTGAGCGCTGTCGAAGGACTCAACCTAACAAAACATTACTTCACAAAACACCTTTTATTGTTTTTGTTTTGTTTACAGTTTCTTGCCATTCTTGTTCTGGATTAGAGTCTTTAGTAATTCCGCCACCAACATAAATCAACGCTTCATTGTTTTTAAGTTGCATACAACGTAAATTCACAAATAAGTTAGAAACCGTTTTTATAGAATTGTAAGCATTATTCTCTACGTTACGTCGATTAGAGTTTCTAACACGCTTCTCTTTAAGATTTAATTCTCCCAAAAAACCAGTATAGAATTCTCTATTATAAACTTCATTATCTAAAATAAACTGTTTAGCAGCAACTTTAGGCAACCCGCAAACTGCAGGTGTTGGATGCAACTTATCTAACAACTTTTTAAAACTGGTTTGACTTCCTTTAAGAGTTCCTGTTATTTGCGTTTTAATGTGTAATAGATTAGCAGCTTTTACAGTTTTGGCTTCAGTAACGTTTAGGTTTTCAACATCATCACTTAAACTGTTTACTATAAAGTCTGTAACAAATTGCTGTTCTTCTTTTTCTTTAGTTTCCCAAGTAACATCAAGCGTCCCTTTATATTCTTGTGTTCCCGCAAGTGCCATTGTAGAAAAACGTTTGTCCTCAACCTTAATTAAGGTTTCTGGTGTTGCACCTAACCAAAGCCCAACTTTTGGATGATACCAACAATACACAAATGCATTAGTATACTTATCTAATAATTGTTTAAAAATTGAAATTGGGTTGTTATTAGAAATAGTAACAGTTTCGTTTCTTGACAAAACAACTTTATCTAATTGCTTTTTAGCTATTTCAACAATACCTTTTTGAACCAATTTAATATGCGCCTCTCTTTCCGCTTCATTAATAACATCATGTGTTTCTGCTTTACTTGATATAGTATTACTACTAGTAAGTTCAGTTTGAAAAACCTCTGAAGCTTCTAAAGGCATTAAAATAGAACCTGCTTTATTATTAAAAGGCGCAAATATAAATCCGCTTTCTGCATAATCTATACTTTTATATAGCTTATCATCAGTTTGGAGAAATACCTTTGCATTACTTTTATTAGGTTTTCTATAAACTACAAAAGGTAACGCATAATTATAATGCTCATTAATACGTTCGAAAAAAGTGCCTGAAATCATTATTTATTCTTTGGCAAAGAAATAGTAGTTAGTTTACAAAGCGAAACTAAATTATCATTATCATCTGTTACTCTAATATCTAATAGTTGCGTTGTTCTTCCTTTATGCACAAATTTTGCTGTTGCGTAAACGTAACCTTCTCGAACACTCTTTAAATGATTAGCAGTAATCTCAATACCTCTAACAAAAACTTTATCTAAATCCATAAGTAATTCTGCAGCAAAACTTCCTGTGGTTTCGGCTAAAGCCGCAGTTGCTCCTCCATGCAAAACACCATCTGGCTGATATACTCTTTTATTTACGGGCATTCTGCCAACAACAAAATCATCACCAAAATCTACCATCTCAATCTCTAGTGTTTCCATCAAGGTGTTTTTTGTAATTTGATTAGCGCGTTTTAGAATTTCTTCTCTAGATAATTGCATAGAAATACTGTATTTTTAATGTCGCTAACAAAAGTACAAAATGAATTCTATAGAAAAGGAAATTTCTTATACAACTACCAATAGCTACTCTACTTTAAATAGCTTAACCAAAAAAACCAAAAACGTATGGTTTGTATGTCATGGCATGGGTTATTTAAGTCGTTATTTTTTAAAATATTTTGTAAAACTTAATACTGAAGAAAATTATATTATTGCGCCTCAAGCGCAAAGCAAATACTACGTACCACCCAAATTTAAGCATGTTGGCGCAAGCTGGTTAACTAAAGAAAACACTTTAAAAGAAACAGAAAACGTACTACGTAATTTTGATGCAATTTTTGAAACCGAACAAATTCCTGAAGATATAAACCTTATTGTGCTTGGGTACTCGCAAGGTGTTAGTGTTGCCATGCGTTATGTTGCCAAACGCAAATTACAATGCTCTCAATTGGTATTACATTCTGGAGGTATTCCTAAAGAATTGAATGCAAATGATTTTAAATTTTTCAAAGGAAAAGTAAGCTTGATTTATGGCATAAATGACGAATATTTAAATGACGAACGCATGGAATATGAAACTAATCGTGTTAACGAGTTATTTACCAACAATGTAAACATAATCCCTTTTGAAGGAACTCATGAAGTGAATGTAAAATTAGTAAACAGTTTAGTATGAAAGTACCAACTTTAGAAAATGAGCGTGTAAAACTCTCATTATTAGATTTGAGTAATTATGAGCATATATTAAACATTGCCCAAGAAAAAAACCTTATCTACTACTCGCCTAGTAATATCTCTACACCAAAAGCTTTAAAAGCTTATGTGCAAGTTGCTGTTGATGGTTATTACCATAAAACCACAATACCTTTTATTATTTATGATAAGCAAAAACAAGTTTATGCTGGAAGTACTCGTTTTGGGCTTATAAACTGGAAAAATAAAGTTGCCCATATTGGTTGGACATGGATTGGTCACGCCTTTCAAGGTTCAGGTTTAAACAAACACATGAAGTTCTTGATGCTTCAATATGCATTTGAAACTTTAAAGTTTGATAAAGTAGAGTTTCGTATTGACGAGCGCAACCAGAAGTCACGAAAAGCTGTTGAAAAGCTTAACGCAACACTAGAAGGTATTTTACGAAAAGATACCTTAATGAACGATGGCTTTAAACGCAGTACTTGCTGCTACGGCATTTTAAAAGAAGAATGGTCTAACATTAAAGCAACAGTTTTTAACGGTTATTAAACCGTTTTTTGAAGTGTCTTATTCTTTTCTTTTAAAACGGCCAATTGCTTTTCTAAAAATGTAATAGCCTGTTCTGTTTTATAACTTGTTTTAGAGGCTAAGTCTTTTGCTTCCTTTTTAAATTTTTCTTTACCAGAAATAGCTGCTTTAGACAAATCATCTTTAACCTCAACAAAATCTTGGGTTATTTGATCTTTTATATCTTTTCCTTCTTTTTTAAGCTTTTCTCTTGTAACGCTTCCTTTTTCTGGCGCTAATAACACACCTATTCCTGCTCCTATTAGTACTCCTAATACAATAGCTCCTTTATTAATCATACTTTTTCTTTTTTTTAATTATTATACTTGTTTTACTTATAAGTAGTAAAATCTATTAAATTGTTACAAACAAACTCTATACCAGACCTTTAAGAACACAAAAAACTCTTGATAGTTATCAAGAGTTTTTTCTATAGACTGTAAACTAGTAATTATTTTAATCGTTTTCCTGTTGTTTCTCTTCCGCCTTGCTTCAGTGTTGCACTTTCAACTTCGCCTTTATCATTTTTATTAAATGTAAGTTGTGCTTCAACTACTTTTAAATAGAATACATTTTCAGTTTTAGGAAAAATATCAAAAATTGGTTGTCCTGTAGCTTGTGCTTTTAATTGCTTACCATCTTTAGTGATTTCAATTATAAAAGATGGTGCTAACTCATATTTGCCAACATAACTTTGTAATATAGCATCTGGAACATTAATTTCTTTTTCTAAATCTGATACATCTGCTCCTAACTTCTTTAACATACTTATCCCGTTTTGGTTATTAGGATTTAGTTCTATAGACTTTCGGTAATTTGTTATTGCTAACTCATTCTTACCTTGGCTCATTAAGCCTTCTGCATAACTATCATATACATTTGAAGATTTTGGATATGCCTCTACATTAATCTTAAAAATAGCTACAGCTTCATCAAGCTTCCCAGATTGGAATAATTGATAACCAACTTGATTCATTTCGCCTTCATCGATGTAATGGTCTTTAACATCTTTGATAGTAGTATAATGCTTAGTAATTGCTTCTTTTCCATTATTTAAAGCTACATCTAACAATTCATTTGCTATAGATTTTTTAGGAAAATCATATGCTTTGTCATATAGAATTGCACGTATAGAACTTGTTATTTCTCTTAGAGGTGCTCGCCCTGTGTTATTTAATAAAACAATTAATGATTTATCTGAAAGCGCTCTAGAAATATTAGTATTAAAACCATTAATTCCTCCACCATGACTTATAGTTTCTATTCTTTCTTCAGTATTACCAATTCTGTCGTTACCCATTCGCCATCCATAACCATAATGGCTGCGGCGACCTGCCTCAATGTGTTTTCCGAAAAATAAATCTCTATATTCTTTTGTTAGTAATTTATTAGTATATAATGCTTGATCCCATTTATATAAATCTTCAACTGTAGAATACAATGATCCCGCAGCATAAGGAATTGACATATCTAAATATCCTGAATTGACAAATGCATTTGCTTCCTTTTCATAACCAGTTGCTCTATTTTTTAAAATAGTCTTGTGATGATCATAACCCGAATCATTCATGCCAAGTGGCGTAAATATTCGTTCTTGAAGCATTTGCTCATAGGTCTTACCAGACACTTTTTCAATAAGTGCACCAAGTAAAAAATAACCTGAGTTACTATAACTAAACTTTTCTCCTGGCGTAAACTCTAAATCCATATCAGAAAATCGTTTTAGAAACTCTGTTGGGGTATATGGATCACGACTATCGTTTCTAACAAAACCAGGAAAAGATGTGTAATTTGGTATTCCAGATGTATGTGTTAATAAGTGATGTGTTGTAATACGATCTCCATTTTCTTTATTATAATCTGGAAGATATGTGGTGATTGGTGCTTGTAAATCAATTTTACCTTCTGCGGCTAATTGCAAAACTAATAAACCTGTAAATTGTTTAGATATAGACCCTAAACGATGCTTTGTATTTGGTGCATTAGGAATATCCCATTCCATATTTGCCATTCCAAACCCCTTTTTATAAATAACTTTTCCATTTTCAGCTATTAAAACTGAACCGTTAAATGTATTGTAATCTACATAGGTGTTTATGAGTTTATCTATTTGTGCCTCTTTTGTTTGCGCAACTGAAAGCTGACTTATAAAAAGTAATACAAAAAGGACTAAGATTTTTGATTTGATAAATTGATGATTTAAACTAAGTGTCATAATTTGATTTTTTTGATTGAAAAGTATTTAGTTAATTTTTACATGAGACGACTCGCAAGCCATAAAAGTTACAACTAAAGTAAATAATAAAATATTATATACCATCTAAGTCTCCATGATAGCAAGATTGGAAAAGTTTGTAACCTAATAGGGTTATATATTTGCAGTATCAATACAAAGAAATGACAAGAAAAGAATCTAATAGAGTTATTTATCAGCAAAACTTAAACCTAGTTATAGATTATATACACAATAACCTAGATCAAAAAATTGATATTAAAACCTTAGCTGAGATTTCATGTTTTTCTCCATTTCATTTTCATCGTATAACAAGAGCGCTTTTAGGAGAACCTATTGGAGCATACATTTCTAGAACACGAATAGAAACAGCAGCCAAAATGCTAGGTTATTCTACTTCTAGTATTGAAACGATTGCTTACAATGTTGGCTTTGAAACACCTTCATCATTATCTAAGGCTTTTAAAAATCATTTTGGAGTTTCTCCATCACATTATAGAACCGATAAACATCACATCATCAAAACAATGAACATTATGAAAACCACATTGAACATTAAGAAACCAAAAATTACTACTATTGAAGACAAGCAATGCCTGTATTACAGAATGCATGGTGCTTACCAAACTTTAGATTATGCTGAAGCTTGGCAAAAGTTATGGAACGAAGTAAAAACACAAAAATTATTTACAGCCGGTATTCAAGGTATTGGACAATCTCATGACGACCCAAATGTTACTGAAGACGATAAAATTAGATACGATGCGTGTTTGGTTATACATAAAGATGCCAAACCTAATGGTGATGTTGGTGTAAAAACACTAAAAGGTGGAAAATTTGCAGTTTTTCAATATCAAGGTTCTTATACTAACTTTCCTCAAGTATATGATTACATTTTTAATGAATGGCTAATGAATAATGATTATGAGCTAAGAGATGAGTCAGCCAGAGAACATTATAGAAATGACCCTAGACGCACTGAAGAACAGAAATTAAAAACAGATATTTATCTGCCTATTAAATAGTTAGCTTTTCAATAATTGCTTTTATTGGTAAAATTGAAGTAGTATGCTCTATACTTGGACCTGCAACCCAAACTGTTTTATAAGTCGTCTTTTTGGCGGCTTTTTCAGTAGCCTTCATTCCTATAGAAAAACGAATCATTTTAACCCATTTCTTCAATTTTCTATTCTTATTTAAAACAGACTCTAACCAAGTTTGCTTAGTACCAATTTTTTTAACATAAGGTGTGTTGATAACAGTGCAAGGTGTTCCAGAAATACGTTCTGTCATTACAATATCATTAGCTCCATAATCTACACAGGCTTGTTTATATTCTTGAGTTACTCCAGCTTCAATAGAAGCTATAAACGGACTACCAACAGAAACACCTTCAGCTCCATAACTTAGCATCTCATCAATATCTGCTTTACAACCAACGCCTCCTGCAGAAATTACAGGAATAGTTAAATTATCTTTTAAATGCTTGATTAATTCTTCTGGAGACATATTGCCTCTATGACCTCCAGCTTCATTATTTACAGCTATGGCAGCATCAGCACCTAAACCTTCTACTTTTTTAGCAAACTTTAAGTCAACCACATCGCAAAACACTTTAATCCCAACTTTGTGTGCTTGATTAATAGTTTCTTCTGGACTTCCTAAAGATGTAATTATAAAATCACAACCTTCTTCACAAAGTACTCTTAGTTGCTCCTTATATTTTATGTTTGATTTATTTACAATCAAGTTATACCCAAACGAACCACCTTCAATTTTAGCTGCTTTTAATTCTTTTATTGAAGCTCTTAACTCATCAAGTGTTCTATAATTTAATGCGGGAATACAACCAGCAATTCCTCCTTTCATAGCTTCAATAACCATAGCGGTATTTGATACTAAAAACATTGGTGCTTGAATAATTGGATGCTTTATATTTAAAAGTTGCGTGAGTTTGGTTTGCATGAATCGTAAATTAAATTAGGTTTCGACTGCGCTCAACCTGACATTTTATTTGAGCAAATATAACAAAATATTATGCACGCATAGTAATCTGCTGCTTTTTGAAATCTATAATACATTACAACTAGTCTTCTTTATAACTAATCCTGTCTCGAATGCCACCACTTTCACGATGAATTATAACATCTGCATTATAACGTTTGGCTAAGGTTTTAGCTTTGCGGATAGCTGTACTTTGCTTTCTGTGTTTAGAAGTAATACGCTTATTGCCTTCTCTACGAACAGCCCAATTCTCCTCATATGGAACAACATGTTGATGCCAAGTTCTTTTTTTAGTATTAGAATAACCTAAAGCTTTAAGAATGGTTTCAATTAATTGCTGGATTGCATCTATTAAACTGTTTTTATTGGGCATAAGACTCTTATAATTTATCTAACTGCGAACTAAACTACCAAATTACATCACAATAAAAAACAGAATTACTGACCTTTTACATTTTCTTGCCCTTTACTTACACTAAAGATATTATACCCAATGCCAATACCAAACCATCTTCTTCCTTGATAAGTCCAGTTTTTCCCTAAATTTCTTGATAAAAAATCAAATCCTACAAACAAACCAAATTGAGCCTTTCCCACTTCTTTAAGAACACCAAATGTTGGTGTTAAAGCCGCAGCATTAGTTGTAGAAGTAATAACTCCATTTGTAGTTTCACTATCAACAGGAACAGAAGTGATACTAATACCAGAATATATATCTAAAATATTTCTAAGCCTAAAACTCAAACCAACTCCTGCATTAAAATTACCATAAAAATCAAGAGGGATATTTTCTCCATTACCAGGTCTTATTTTAATTGGGATTGTTACAGTTCCAAATTCAATTTCTATTCTCGCGGAAACTATTTCAGAAGATCTTTTAAGTTTATCTTTAGTTAATAAAAAATATTTTTTATCATTATCATAAACAAAATCTTTATTTCGTTGTGCCAATACTGGATCTGTGCCTACCCAATTAATAAACGTTATAACTACATTATTTTCTAAAATTTTATCTATTCTAAATTTCCATCCTTTTTCAGCTATAATACTTTTATAAGTTGTAGCACTTGGGCTTCCTGATAACATATCAATAACTGGTTCTCCATTTGTTTTACACTCTATTAATTCAATACCAAATTTAAAACGGTAAACTTTATCTTCAATAATTTCAGAGTTCTGGCTTTGCAGCGTACTAAATGCAAATAAAAAGAGATAGATTAATATTCTTGTTTTCATAATAAATTGGTTTAGTTAATATGTACCAAAATATCATTAGAACAAAAGCTATTCAATACCCAATACTGGGTAAATTAAAATAGGTTTATAAATACATTTAAATCTAATTATCTAAGAACCGATAATATCCACATTTGAGATATGCACCTTCTAGAAAACCAATTGGATGGTCAATGTCATGCTGTGTTTTTTGCTCAATAGAAAAAGTGCGTTGTGTTTTTTGCAACGTTTGAGAATTTATGTCATAAAACGAAGTGGCTGTAACTCTAGAAGAACAAGATGCGAGTACTAACATTCCTCCTTTTGCTGTAAGCTTAGCGCCTAACTCTGCCAATTGTGCATATTTCTTTTTTGCTAAAGCGACTTCAGATTGTTGCTTGGCAAAACTTGGAGGATCTATTACAACGACATCGAATTGTTGATGTTCTACAACGAGTTGCTTTAGTATTTTAAAAGCATCTCCTACTAATACATTATGCTTACCTGAATAGTTATTAAGCTTCCCATTTTGTTTTGCAATCTCTAAAGCTTGCTCACTTATATCTAAGCTTGTTACTTTTTTTGCTCCATTGGCTAAAGCGTGAACTGAAAACCCACCAGCATAAGAAAACACGTCTAAAACTGTTTTGTTTTTACTTAACAACCCAACTTGCCTCCTATTCTCACGATGGTCTAAAAAATAACCTGTTTTATGCCCTTTAATTACATTTGCCGAAAAATTAACGTCATGTTCAACAAATTGAACAACCTCATTATCTAAAGTTCCGTAAACTACCTCTCCATCTTTAAGCTGATGAGAATTTGAGTTTTGTAAGCTTCGACTTAAACGAATCACAACTGTTTCACATTTTGAAACATCAACTAAACTTTCTAAAATAGTATTAAAATAAGGCAACCAAATTTCAGAATACAATTTCACAACTAAAACTGAATTATATACATCGGCTATTAACGATGGAAAACCATCGTTTTCACCAAATAACAATCTGTAACTATTAGTATTTGTTTTTAGTAATGGTGCTCTTTTCTGAAAAGCCTTCTCTATCTTTTTATAAAAGAAAGCAGCATCAATAGTAACTGGTGTTGTGCTACTATAAATCATTTTTATTCTAATTGGAGACAATGCATCATAGAGGCCTATTCCAATCATCTTATTTGCACGTTTACCAAAAATTATAGCTAAGTCTCCTGTATTGGCGTCTGCAGTAATTTTTACTATACTATCTGAAAACACCCAAGGATGACCTTGCTGTACATAATTTTCTCCTTTAGCAGTAAGTTTAACAGCTAGGCGCTTTGGTTGGTATGTACTTTTAATTAATGTAGAAATCATTAGATATGCAAAGTAAACTCTTTTGAGGTTTATTAGAAATAAAAAGCGCAATCATTTCTGATTGCGCTTTTTCAAATGTTAAGTAATCTCGATGAGACCTTTCGACTGCGCTCAAGGTGACATCTTCAATTTTATTTTACTTCTTCAAAGTCTACATCTTCAACATCACTTCCTTCAGCCTCACCATTTTGGCTAGCATCTGGTCCTGGTGCTTCTGCTCCACCTTGAGCTTCTGCTTGTGCTTTGTACATTTCTTCAGAAGCCACTTTCCATGCTTCATTAATTTTCTCTAAAGCTGGATCAATTACTGCTAAGTCTTTTGTTTCAAAAGCAGCTTTTAATTCTTCTAATGCTTCTTCAATTGGTTTCTTTTTATCATCAGATAATTTATCTCCAAATTCTTTTAATTGACTTTCTGTTTGGAAAATCATTGCATCGGCTGCATTTAATTTATCAGCTGTTTCCTTTGCTTTAGCATCTGCTTCTGCATTAGCTTCTGCATCAGCTTTCATTTTTTGAATTTCTTCATCAGTTAAACCTGAAGATGCTTCAATACGAATATCTTGAGTTTTATTTGTTGCTTTATCGGTAGCAGAAACTTTAATGATACCATTGGCATCAATATCGAATGTTACTTCAATTTGAGGTGTTCCACGTCTTGCTGGTGGAATACCGTCTAAGTGAAAACGACCAATTGTTTTGTTATCTGCTGCCATAGGGCGCTCACCTTGTAATACGTGAATTTCTACCGATGGTTGATTATCTGCAGCTGTTGAGAACACTTGTGATTTTTTAGTAGGAATCGTAGTGTTTGCTTCAATAAGCTTGGTCATTACATTACCCATAGTTTCGATACCAAGAGATAAAGGGGTAACGTCTAATAATAAGACATCTTTTACATCACCTGTTAATACACCTCCTTGAATTCCTGCTCCTAAAGATACCACCTCATCTGGGTTTACACCTTTACTTGGTGTTTTACCAAAAAACTTTTCTACGGCTTCTTGCACAGCAGGAATACGAGTAGATCCGCCAACTAATATCACTTCATCAATATCAGATTTTGATAAACCTGCAGCTTTTAAAGCCGCTTCACAAGGTTCAATAGTACGTTTTACTAAATCATCGATTAATTGCTCAAATTTGGCTTTTGTTAATGTACGTACTAAGTGTTTTGGTCCACTAGCTGTTGCTGTTACGTAAGGTAAATTAATTTCAGTTTGTGCTGAAGATGATAACTCTATCTTAGCTTTTTCTGAAGCTTCTTTTAAACGTTGTAAAGCCATAGGATCTTTTCTTAAATCCATACCTTCTTCAGCATTAAACTCCTCTGCTAACCAATTAATGATTTTTTCATCAACATCATCACCACCTAAATGTGTATCTCCATCTGTAGCTAATACTTCAAATACACCATCTCCTAACTCTAAGATAGATACATCATGTGTTCCTCCACCAAAATCAAATACTACTATTTTTTGGTCTGTTCCTTTTTTGTCCATACCATAAGCTAAAGCTGCTGCTGTAGGCTCATTGATAATACGACGTACTTTTAAACCTGCAATTTCACCAGCTTCTTTAGTTGCTTGACGTTGTGCATCGTTAAAATATGCTGGCACAGTAATTACTGCTTCTGCAACTGAAGTTCCTAAATAGTCTTCAGCTGTTTTTTTCATTTTTTGAAGTACCATTGCAGATAATTCTTGAGGCGTATATAAACGACCATCAATATCAACACGTGGTGTGTCATTATCTCCTTTTACTACTTTATAAGGTACACGTTCTGCTTCTTTTTTAGATTCAGAATATTTGTTTCCCATAAAACGTTTAATAGAATAAACCGTTTTTGTTGGGTTTGTTACTGCTTGACGTTTTGCAGGATCACCAACTTTAATTTCGCCTCCTTCAACAAAAGCAATAACAGATGGCGTTGTTCTTTTTCCTTCTGCATTTGGGATTACAACTGGCTCATTACCTTCCATTACAGAAACGCAAGAGTTGGTTGTTCCTAAATCGATTCCAATAATCTTACTCATAATTATAATTTATATTTTTTGTTTTTATAGTTTTCTGTTTACACAGAAATTAAGTGTTGAATGTTCATTTTAAATTCGTTATCTATATGTCAATGATTATGCCATGACAAAAAATATGACAAGCTGTCATTTAAAAATTTCAATCTTTAATAAAAATTAATCTACATAAGAGTTAAAAGCCTATTTTTACAACTACAAAACTGTTTATTTATGGAATGTATCTCGGTTTTTGATATGCTAAAAATTGGTGTTGGCCCATCAAGTTCGCATACACTTGGTCCTTGGAGAGCAGCAGAACGTTGGATAAAAGAATTAAAAGACACAGACAGTTTTAATACCGTTGAAAGTATAACTGTAGACTTATATGGTTCATTATCACTTACCGGAAAAGGACATGCTACAGATTATGCTGTGATGCTAGGTTTGTTAGGATGTGATCCGGAAACCATTCCTACGGAAAAAATAAACAGCTACATTAATGAGATTAAAACTACCTATACATTAAGCTTTAATGGTGAAAAAATATTAGCTTTTAATCCTGAAACCGATATTACATTTAATAAAACGTTTTTACCATTTCATTCTAATGGAATGACCTTTACTGCATCAATTAACGGTAATAAATTAAAATCTACTTTCTACTCTATTGGAGGTGGCTTTGTAGTAAAAGAAGAACGTACAAATCATAAAAAGAATTTTGAAATAAAATGCTCGTTTCCTTATCCTATTGAAAAAGGTACGGATTTGCTTCAGTTTTGCAGTACTTTAAATAAATCAATTTCTGAAGTTGTTTTAGAAAACGAAAAATCGATTAGAAATGAAGCACAAATAGATACAGAACTTAAACGCATATGGAATACTATGCTAGAATGCATGTATGATGGTTGTCATACCGAAGGCCAACTTCCTGGAGGTTTAAATGTAAGACGTCGTGCATATGATATGCATCAAAGCTTGAAAGGAGAAACACCATACTCTAATCCTGTAGAATGGATTTACACAATTAGAAGTACTGAAGTAAAGTTTAGGCAAATTTTAAAATGGGTAAGTTGCTTTGCTCTAGGTGTTAATGAGGTAAATGCATCTTTAGGTCGTGTAGTGACTGCACCAACTAATGGAAGCGCTGGAGTAATTCCTGCTGTACTTATGTATTATTTAGTGATTGAGAATCATGATGGTAATTTTGATGACATCAAACGTTTTTTATTAGTAGCTGGCGAAATAGGAAGTATCTTTAAAAAAGGAGCCACAATTAGTGCCGCAATGGGTGGTTGCCAAGCAGAAATAGGTGTATCATCTGCAATGGCAGCTGGGGCTTTATGTGAGCTTTTAGGCGGAACTCCAGAACAGGTTTTAGTTGCGGCAGAAATTGCTATGGAACATCATTTAGGTCTAACTTGTGATCCCATTGGCGGTTTAGTACAGATACCTTGTATAGAGCGTAATGCAATGGGAGCAATTAAAGCTATTAATGCTTCAGAACTAGCCTTAGACACAGATCCAAGCAATGTAAAAGTACCATTAGACAAAGTTGTAGACACTATGTGGGAAACTGCAAAAGACATGAATACTAAATATAAAGAAACTAGTGAAGGCGGTTTAGCGGTTAGAGTAAATATGGCAGATTGCTAAACAGAAAACTATTATAAGATCTTATTATTACAAAATCTCATTACTTTTGTAATACCAAACTAAAAAATTATGTCTGTAGCAAAAAAAGAATACAAACGAATTACTGTAAAATCATTAGTAGATATGAAAGCTAATGGTGAGAAAATTTCTATGCTAACTGCTTATGATTATACCATGGCAAAAATTGTTGATGGTGCAGGAATTGATATAATCTTAGTTGGTGATTCTGCAAGTAATGTAATGGCCGGTCATGAAACGACACTACCAATTACTTTAGACCAAATGATATACCATGCATCATCTGTAGTTAGAGCTATAGATCGTTGTTTAGTTGTTGTCGATTTACCTTTTGGAAGCTACCAAAGTGATCCAAAAGAAGCTTTACGCTCTGCTATTAGAATAATGAAAGAAAGTGGTGGTCATGCTGTTAAAATGGAAGGTGGAAAAGAAGTAAAAGAATCTATTAAACGTATTTTAAATGCAGGTATTCCTGTAATGGGGCATTTAGGTTTAACACCACAATCTATATATAAATTTGGAACTTACACAGTTCGTGCAAAAGAAGAACAAGAAGCTCAACAATTAAAAGAAGATGCTTTAATGCTAGAAAAAGCTGGTTGCTTTGGAATTGTTCTAGAAAAAATCCCTGCTAAACTAGCAAAAGAAGTTGCAGAGAGTGTTAACATTCCCGTTATTGGTATTGGAGCTGGAAAAGGTGTTGACGGACAAGTTCTAGTTTTACATGATATGATAGGTATGACTCATGAGTTTAATCCGCGTTTTTTACGTCGTTATATGAATTTATATGAAGACATGACTACTGCTATTTCTCAATATGTAGATGATGTAAAATCGGTTGATTTTCCTAATGACTCTGAGCAATACTAATTACAGTGTCTAAAGTCCTTTCTAACAAATCTAACCTTCAAGTTCTTTACGAAGACAATCACATTATTATTGTCAACAAACGTGCTGGAGATATTGTTCAAGGTGATAAAACAGGGGACAAACCTTTAAGTGATATTGTTAAAGAATTTCTTGCAGAAAAATATAATAAACAAGGCAATGTATATTTAGGCACAGTACATCGGCTTGATAGACCTACAACGGGTTTGGTTATTTTTTCTAAAACCTCAAAAGCATTACCTCGTTTAAACAAATTATTTGTTTCTAAAGATATTTCAAAAACATATTGGGCAATTGTAAAGAATCAGCCTCCAAAATCTAAAGACACTTTAATACATTGGCTAAAAAAGAACCCAAAGAACAATAAATCAACTGCGTATTATAAAGAAATTAAGGATAGTAAAAAAGCAATTTTACATTATTCAATTATAAAAAAGCTAGATAATTATTACCTCTTAGAAATTAACTTAGAAACTGGAAGACATCATCAAATAAGAACACAATTAGCATGTATTGGCTGTTCTATAAAAGGGGATTTAAAATATGGTTTTAATAGAAGTAATAAAGACGCAAGTATTAGTTTACATGCAAGACATATCTCTTTTATTCATCCTGTTTCAAAAATAGAACTGAATATCACTGCTCCATTACCTAAAGACCCCATTTGGGATGCATGCATAATTTAGGTAAAGTATGTCATTCTGAACTTGTTTCAGAATCTCATAAAATTAAAAAACTGTTCAATTAGATTGCAACCCTGAAATATATTCAGGGTGACGCTATGAATAAACATAATAATATTTAATTATAAAGGATATTTCAAGATCAAAACAACTCCTTTATTTGGTTGTGACTGTAAATTAAACGATGCTCCTATAAGCTCTGCTCTACTTTTCATATTAATTAAGCCAGAGCCTTTTTCTACAGTTTCAATATCAAAACCTTTTCCGTCATCTGAGGCTTCAATTATTAATTCATCAGGTTTATAATCTAAGCTAATTTTTAGGTTATCTGCTTCGGAATATTTAACTGAATTAGAAAAGAATTCTTGCAAAATTCTAAAAATCACAATCTCATGCTTTTTATTTGGCAACTCAACTTTTGTTCCAATTGTATGCAACTCAGCTGAAGTAAACTGCATCCGTTTTAATCTATCTAATTCATTTGTAATAGACTTCTCAAAACCTATATTTAAAATCACATCATTATTGAGCGATTTTGACAAAGAGCGTACTTCCTTTAAACTTTCTTTAATTACATCTGAAGCTTCATTAACTTTCTTTTTATTATCATCAGAAACTTTAGAAGACAACATATTTAGCTGCATACTAGCATAAGCTAAAAGTTGACCAACATTATCATGCAATTCCCAACCTATATGTTTTAAAGTTTGCTCTTGTATTTCAGATTGAGTTTTAGATATTTCTTCTTCAAACTCTTGCTGTTGTTGAATTTTATCTAGTAATAATTTATTTTTTCTTTTTTGAAAACCAATAAAAAAGATAATAACCATAGCAGACAACATAAGTACAACTAAAGTCACATAGCCAATTAAAGCTATTTGTTCCTCTTTTATAACTTCCTCTTGTAGAGTGAATACCAAAAACCAAATGTGACGCATAAAAAAGTAATTACGTTAATAAGTAATAAAAGTAAATATCTAAATATTACAAAATCTGTATTTATAGCTCTAAAATAGCCATTAAATATAAACAAAGGGGTAACACATATATACCAAAACAATAAGCTTACACTTATATAAAACAATGGTGTTTTATAAAACACTAATATAGAATCACTCTTTATCAACTCCATAAAATAAAGCAAGATGTATGTACAAATAATAACTGTACCTAAAATCTCATCGTAAGGCAAAGACATTACAAAAAATGCATCTGTTGCAGTAAAGTATATTAATACAAACAAACTATACCCCAAAACAACAAACCTAATTATAGCCTTTGATATTTTACTACTAAAGAACCTTGAATAAAATATACCAAGCAATCCTATAGACAGAAAGGTATAAATATTAAATAACCACGTATTTCTGCAAAATACACTATTTTTTATAGCATTATACCATTCATTATCATAATTGTTTTGCAGAAATGCTGTGTATTCACCTATAAACTCAACAGCAACAGTTAGCCATAAATAATTTACAAAAATTTTATACCTAGTATCTTTAGTCTTTGATAAATAAATAGAACCAAACACTGCAGCAATAATCTCAAACGCTTTTGTAATTAAGGAATAATTATCTAATAAAAATTGTTTCAAACAACTAAGTTATTGAGTATAGTTTGCATTAGGAGGATTTCCATCTGCTCCTTTGTTAAAACCTGAACCTCCAGGAATATTTTGAGGGTCGCCTATACGATAATTAATAAGAGTCATATTACCTTCTGAAACATTTAAATTCCCTGTAGGCACCATAAACATTGTTGTATAGCCAACTTCCTTATCTGTAGGATATGCTCCTAAATATACTCTAACACCATTCATTGTATAGCCTAGCTCTAAGCTTTCTTTTTCAGCATAGTTTAAATAATCTCTCATGTCCTCTAATGACCACCAAGATGATCTATTATCTGGTCGTTTAACTATAGAATCGCTAATTAGTTCATGTCTAGTGTTAAAAGCTTGATCAAGAGTTTTAGCTTCTGCAGGAGTAATAACACCTTTTGGTTTTACAATAGCTTCACTTTCGCCTAAAGATTGATTTGAATAATAATACATAGCTAAAGCACCTAAGATAAATCCTAATACTAATGTTACAATTTTTTTCATTTTTAAATGATTTTTGGGTTAGGTTAATAAATAGTTTTGTCTAATATATAAATCTTATTCTAATTACTTTTCTTTTTAGTTATATCTTTTTTAATTGAAGCTTTTATTGATTATTTTCAATCATTGATAAAATCAATAACACAATATTAATATAATAATATTTAACTGTTTACATAAATTTATATAAACCAAAACATTAAATTATATTTTTTAGATTAGCTATCCTAACCAACCTTCTCTATCCATACTCCTATACTGTATAGCCTCACTAATATGTGTCCCATTTATATCTTTTGCGCCTTCAATATCTGCAATCGTTCTCGCAACTTTTAAAATTCTATCATAAGCTCTAGCAGACAAATTTAAACGTTCCATAGCCGTTTTTAAAAGCTGCATAGAAGCATCATCTAATTTACAATACGTTCTAATTTGCTTCGCATTCATTTGCGCATTATAATGCACATTATTAGAAACTTTAAAGCGTTCTGTTTGTATTTCCCTGGCAGATACAACCCTTTTTCTTATCTCTACAGAGGTTTCCCCTTTTCTAGTGTCTGATAGCTTTTCAAAAGGCACTGGCGTGACTTCTATATGAATATCAATTCGATCCAACAATGGTCCAGAAACCTTACTCAAATAACGTTGCATTTCTGCTGGTGACGATGTTACAGGCGCATTTGGATCATTAAAATAACCACCTGGACTTGGGTTCATACTAGCAACCAACATAAAAGATGAGGGATATGTAACTGTAAATTTAGCCCTAGAGATAGTAACCTCTCGATCCTCCAGTGGCTGACGCATCACTTCTAAAACCTCTCTTTTAAATTCTGGCAACTCATCCAAAAATAAAACACCATTATGTGATAAAGATATTTCACCTGGTTGTGGATAACTTCCACCTCCAACAAGTGCTACATTAGAAATTGTATGATGCGGGCTTCTAAAAGGTCTTTGCGACATGAGCCCTGAATCTTTAACTCGACCAACTACAGAGTGTATTTTTGTTGTTTCTAACGCTTCATGAAGTGTCATTGGCGGCAATATTGAAGGCAATCGTTTTGCTAACATTGTTTTTCCTGCTCCTGGTGGACCAATTAAAATAATGTTATGTCCACCAGCAGCTGCAATCTCCATACAGCGCTTTATACTTTCTTGCCCTTTTACATCGCTAAAATCAAACTCAGGGAAATTGAGACTTTTATTAAACTCTTCTCTAGTATTTATAATAGTTTGCTCTAAAGTTTCACCTTTATCAAAATAGTTGATTACTTGAGTTATATTATCAACACCATACACTTCTAAACCATCAACAATAGCAGCTTCTTTAGCATTTTGCTTAGGAAGAATAAACCCTTTAAACCCTTCTTCTCTAGCTTTTACCGCAATAGGCAAAGCACCTTTAATAGGCTGTAAATTACCATCTAATGACAATTCTCCCATAATAAGATATTCTCCTATGGTTTCTGCTTTAATTTGCTTAGACGCGACTAAAACACCCATCGCTAAAGTTAAATCGTAAGCTGAGCCTTCTTTACGTAAATCTGCAGGAGACATGTTTATGATGATTTTTTTACCTGGGATTTTATAACCGTTATTTTGAAGCGCAGCAGCTATTCTAAAATTACTTTCTTTTATAGCATTATCTGGAAGCCCAACTAGATGATAACCAATACCAGAATCTACATTTACCTCAACAGTAATTGTTGTGGCTTCAACTCCAAAAACTGCACTTCCAAAAACTTTTTTAAGCATAAAAGGTTGATTTCCTTAAATGTAAGAAAAAATCTTAATCTTTAGTCGTACATTTTTTCACACCTACCGCACAAATACTAATTAATAGCTTTATAAATGATATAATAGACTATATTTGCAGCCACTTAAATTTTTATTTATGATTATTTAAGTATTACACAAATAGAACCCTTTGGTATGGTCACCAAAGGGTTCGCTTTTTTATAGTGTTAAATTTATGAGTTATTCTTTAATAAACTTTTTTGAAGATTTAAAGTTATCTGACTGTACTTCTATAAAATAAATACCTTGAGACAACTCTGAAACATCTAGTAGATACTGCAATTGGTTGTTTTCTATATCAATTGCATTTAATTCTCTACCATTAACATCATAAACAGCAATAGATTCTAAAGCCGATTTTCCTTCTATAGTTAATGTATTATTTACTGGATTTGGATAGATTGAAAATCCTTTAACCTCGAATTCATTTACCGACAAAGCATTAACTATTTCTGTGCTTACTGTATTGGTAACAATTGCCGGATTAAAGTCGAAAAAGATATCTGCGGTATTATAAAATATATCACCAACTTCAACATCACTCTTTGGTTTTATCTTATAAGCAATATAGCCATGAGAGTTAGGCTCATCATTTGTGCTATCTGGTAAATGGATATTATTAAATATAAATTTTGCCATATTACCATCTCTAATTTCTACGCGACCAGCATGACTTAAACTCTCCAATTGCATTGTTGTCCAATCTAGTTTATCATCTAATGCATTCTCTACATTAATATTAATAGCGCTTGCAGTACCTGTGTTTTGAAAACGAATAATATAATGCAAATATTTATCTGCATCTTCTAATAATATTTGTTCTCCTTCTAAAACACTTATATCATTTGGATCGTAAGAGCCTATTACAGTTTGTTGCAAATTAAAAGAATTGTTATAAATAGTTTCATCTTGTGTGAAAGGTGTAATTTCTGTCTCAAAAAATAATATATCCCCTAACATCACTGATGGTATATTATTCATACTGAAATTCAATTCAATAGTTCTTATTTCAAAAGGCTGTAAATCAAGATACTGAAATGCTAAAGAATTTGATGTTTGTGCAAAGACAGATTCACTTGAAGATTGAAAATTGATTTTTGTATTATCATAATCTAAAGTTATAAATCCATTGTTTACTATAGTTGTCCCAACGTTCTTATAGACAATTTGATAAGACACATCATATCCAGGTCGAACTTCAGAAAGTGGGTATAAGCTAATTTCTAAGTCATTAACTACTCCTACAGGTTCTATACAAAAATCAACTTCATTTGTATTTCCTTGACCTATAAATTCTGTTGTTTCTGATTCAGGATTAGATTCAAAATAAAGAGGTAATGATGTTAGTATTTGCGTTTCATAATTTCCATCTTGTGCTGGATACAATTGGTAATGACCATTATTTAAAGAAAATGTAGCCTTACTTTCAACACCGTTTGATGTACTTATCAATACATTATTAACTGGAATACTATTACTGAAATCACAACCAACACCATTTAAGTCAAATGTAAAATTCACGAAACCACTAATTCTATTCGTTAGAGATAAATTCTTACTCCAAACTAAATTATGGTACATCTGAGTGGCAGATATTACATCAATATTATTATCCTGATTAACATCTACAGCCACAATATAACCGCTATAGTCTACAAAAGAACTAGTATTATCTTGTAAATCAGTAATAACATTAAAATCACCAAAAGCCTCAGCTTGTCCATCTAAATTCTCATACCAAACTACTATATCAAAATCTGCAAGTGCAGCTAGTATATCTAAATCACCATCATTATCAACATCAGCTATATCAATAGATGAGACACCGTTTGCGTCATTAACAACAATTACAGCATCTTCAAACGCACCATTACCATCTATATGTTCAAAAAAAGAAATATTATTATTATCTCGAGATGATACTATTATATCTTTGTAACCATCGCCATTCATATCAAAAATTTTAAAAACACCTTTTGGAAAATAAGTGGTGTTTGATGAAATTGGCATCATATTTCCATAAGAACCTAATCCACCAACATTTTCAAACCAGACAATTGCATTACCATCAAAACATACAACATCATTATCATTATCATTATCTAAATCATTTAATTCTATTTCTGAAACAGAACCTACGTTAGCACCTATTTGATTTATTTCCCACGAACCTGCTAATCCATCTGCGTTTTTAAGCCAGTATATTCCATAATGAGTGCCAACCACTATATCATTATCCCCATCATTATCTACATCTTTTAAATCTAGACTATGTACTTGATCTGTTAGACTTGAATTAATGATTTGCTCATTACTAAAATCACCTTGTCCGTCTAAATTTTCATGCCAAGAAATTCTACCATCGTATTTGGATACTGAAATAATATCATTATCGTTATCACCATCAAGATCACCGATACTTATTTTTTTTCTTTGGTCATCACTATACTCACTGTTATCATGAATATATCTTTGAACACTAAAATATCCCATTTCGTCAATATTTGAATACCAAAATATATTACCGTAAAGATCCGTAGCAACTATATCTAAATCTAAATCTCCATCTAAATCTGCAGCTTTAACCTCTTTAGGTCGAGATAACTGCATAAAAACAGGAAGCGTCTCTTCAAAAGTCCCGTTTGAATTAATTTTAAACAAAACATCACTATAATTCTTCACCAAAATATCTAAATCTCCATCTAGGTCTATATCTATTAATTTCTCTATATAATGACCTCCATTATCAACAAACAATGATTGACTGTTAAGAAAAGTATTATTATTATTTTCTGACCAATAAAAACCATTCGAGCTTCCATTTAAAATATCCTGATCTCCATCCAAATCAATATCCATTACTGCAAATCCATAAGTATTATGAAACTCCGAAAGCAGCAGTGCACTTCCAAAAGAGATATCATTTATATTTTCATATATTTTCATATAATTTTGATATTCATTAGTAATAATATCCTTATCACCATCATCATCATAATCAGCAATAACAAAACCTCTATTATAAACAACTGAAAAATTCGCAGAGACATTAGCCTGTATGATATGCTCATTGCTAAAATCACCATTGCCATCCGTATTTTCGTACCAAACAAAATCTTCTTTAGCTCCAAGAATATCCATATCACCATCATCATCTATATCATCAACATAAAATTTAAAACCCCCAAACCCTGTTGCAGAATCAATAGTTTGTTGTGGTCCAAAATTATTTAGCCCATCGTTTTCAGACCACATTAATAACTTTGTATTCCCTGTAGTTGAATTAAAAACAATATCCTTATCATTATCCCCATCCATATCTTCAAATTTATAAGCTCCCAATTGAATATCATCAAGTATCACTACCCCTTCATTGAGCTCGTTTTGTCCATCTATATGCTCATACCAATACATTACATTCTCATACTTTAATACCACATCTTCATCTCCATCATAATCAAAATCAAAAACTTCAAATACAATGTTACCAGTACCAGGTAAATCCAAAAGTATATTTTGTTGTGAATAATTTCCATATCCATCAATATTCTCATGCCAGCTCAAAACCCTATTAAAAAAAGACAATAACACATCTAAATCACCATCACCATCAAAATCAACAAAATGTTTTACTGTTCCTACCGGATTATATGTGCTGTTATTAAAATTGGTTATATAGTTATCCTCAAACCCAATCTGCCCAAAAGACAATTGAAAAAAAAAGAATAAAATAATAGAAGTGTAAATATGTTTCATATACTATTTTTAAGAAGCGCTAAGTAACTTATTTAATTTGTTTTCACAAACTCTAAAGCACGCTTTTCGTTATAATAAATATTACGTTTATCGACAAACCCAACATGACCTCCATATTTTGGCATTTCTAAAAACAGATTTGGGTTTTCTTTTGCTTCTTTTACAGGAAAGCATTCTGGAGATAAAAAGGAATCGTTAAGTGCATTAATAATAAGTGTAGGCGTTTTTATATTCTGTAGAAACTGCAAACTACTACATTGACTATAATAATCTAAAGCATCTTTAAAACCATGCGCTTTAGATGTATATACGTCATCAAAATCTTTAAGTGTTTTTATAGATGCAATATCTTCATCTGAAACCAAATCTGGAAACAAACTTTGTTTGCTTTTCAGCTTGCCTACTAAATGTTTTTTAAAACGGTCGTGGTATAAAAAATTATTAAACTTGTGTAATTCTTGACAAGAACCATACAAATGACAAGGCACAGAAATAGCAATTCCTGCTTTTATTTGATGCGGAACATCACGCTCTCCTAAATATTTGAGTGTCATATTTCCGCCAAGACTAAAGCCCTTTATATAGATATGAGTATAATGCTTTGTAGTAATAACATGCTCAACAACATCATGCAGATCTTCAGTAGCACCAGAATGATAGGACCTAAACTTTAAATTATCTTCTCCACTACAACTTCTAAAATTAACACAGACTGCATCCACATCATTTTCATTAAACACTTTAGCAGTTCCTTTCATATATGGACGCTGTGCATTTCCTTCTAAACCATGAAGCACAATAATAAGTTTGTTAGTTTTTTGCTGAGCAAAGCTCCAATCTAAATCCAAGAAGTCGCCATCAGAAAGCACTATTCGTTCTCGTTCTTGCAGAACACCAGAAACATTTCTAGCTAAACCAGAATAAACAGTAGACACAAATCCGTTTTTAAAATAAAAACGTGGCTTATAAGTAGGTTTTATTATTGGCATTATTTTCTATGCTTCAAAGCATCTTCAGGTGTTGGAACAAAATGTCCTTTTCCACCTGCTCTATCATCATCAAAAGTTACTGGAATATCATCATTTTCTGTGCGTTGGTGCCATGTTAAACTTTGGGTTCCATCATCCCTTTTAACCATCGTAATACAATCTTCAACAGGGCATACCAATGAACACAAATTACAGCCTACACAATTTTCTTCGATAATACTTGGGATTCTATTTGTTAAATCAATCGGCAAAGCAATGGCTTGATGCGCTCCATCATCACAGGCTATATAGCATAAGTCGCAACCAATACACTTATCTGCATTAATTTCTGCAACTACTTTATGCTTTAAATTAAGGTGTTTCCATTCGGTAACATTAGGCAAGGCTTTTCCAGCAAAATCATAAATAGTGTTGTAATTCTTTTCTTCCATGAACTGGCGCAAACCAGCTTCCATTTCACGTACGATTCCAAAACCATAATGCATTACAGCAGTACATACTTGAACTGATGTTGCTCCGAGTAGAATAAACTCTACAACATCACGCCATGTTTCAATACCACCAATACCAGACAAAGGGACTTTGCCAATTTCTGGGTGTTGTGCTAAATCTTTAAGCATATGCATTGCAATGGGCTTTACTGCTGGTCCGCAATAACCTCCATTAGTTCCTTTCCCATCTACAATAGGATATGGCGCATAAGAATCCAAATCAATACCAACAATACTTTTAATTGTGTTGATTAATGAAATTGAATCTGTTCCACCTTGCACAGCTGCTAATCCAGGATCTGTTATATGTGAAATATTAGGCGATAGTTTGGTAATTACAGGAATGCTTGCAGCTTCTTTCACCCAACCAACTATCGTCTTTAAAACCTCTGGTTCTTGACCTACTGCCGACCCCATTCCTCGTTCACACATGCCATGTGGACAACCAAAATTGAGTTCTATCCCATCAGCTCCAGCATTTTCAACATCTTTTATAATCTGCTCCCATTCTGCTCTACTCTCAACCATTAATGAAGCAATCACCGCATGGTCAGGAAAATATTTTTTGACTTCTTCTATTTCTCGAAGATTATCAGCTAATGGTCTATCTGTAATTAATTCAATATTATTGAACCCCATCATTCTAGCATTTCTATAATTCACAGCACCATAGCGACTAGACACATTAACAACAGGAACACCAAGTGTTTTCCATACTGCTCCACCCCAACCAGCATCAAAAGCTTTCATTATTTGATATCCAGAATTTGTTGGAGGTGCTGATGCCAACCAAAACGGGTTTGGTGCTTTTATACCTCCGAAATTTATTGATAAGTCTATCATGTTTTTGTTTTTTTGTCATTCCTGCGTATGCAGGAATCTATATTATTAAGCATGTGAATTCCGTATCAAGTGCGGAATGACAGTCTATTCTATTTTTTGTTTAACCAATTATGAATGCCTTGAGCTGCCATTTTTCCGTCATAAGCTGCATTTACAACTTCTGCTCCACCATTAATAGCATCGCCTCCCGCAAAATACTTTGGATTGGACGTTTGAAATTCTTCATTGATTTTAATTCTTGTTTTATTATCTATATCTAAACCATCTATCATATCATAGAAATACCCTTGTTTAGCCTGTCCAGTTGCTTTTATAACCATGTCACATCTCACAATAAATGTGTTATTCATATTGGTTTGTAGTTTACCATCAATCACTTCGGTTTTTGCAAATTTCACGCCTTCTACTTTTCCATTTCCAGTAATTGCCAAAGGTGTCACATTAAATAGACTATCTACTCCTGCACTGATTGCCAGGTCGTATTCAAATCCGTATGCACCCATTTTATCCTTCGAATTTCTGTACGCAAGGACCGTTTTTCGTGCTCCCATTCTAGCTGCTTCAGAAGCAGCATCCATTGCCGTATTTCCTCCACCAATTACAACAACCTTAGCTGGAACTTTGACTTCATGATGTTTCATTCGCAATTCTTCAATAAACTCAACTGCACCAATAACGCCTTGTTTGTCTTCACCATCTAAACCTAGATGACGTGTTGCACCTAAACCAACACCAAGGAAAATAGCATCATAGTTGTTTTCAAGAGTACTTAATTCTTTTTTTGAATTGATTGCATTATTATATTTAATATTGAAACCCAACTGATTTTGAAGATAATCGACTTCTTTCAAGACTTCTTCATTTGTAATTTTATATGGTGCAATTCCATAAACCGTTAATCCTGATGGCTTTTCTTTAGCTTCATATATATCAACTTCATAACCCAAAGTTCGTGCTTCGCAAGCACAAGCCAAACCAGCTGGACCAGCTCCAATGATGGCTATCTTTTTTCCGTTGGATTCGCCAACTTTGAATATTGTTTTATCAGCATCTATGGTTTTATTCGTCGCATAATTTTGAAGTCTACCAATTTGAATTGGCGGCACATCTTGGTGATTATATACACAAGCACCTTCACACAACACGCCAGTAGGACACACGACACCACAAGCGTTTCCTAGCCAGTTCGAATCGAAAATAGTTTTGGATGCTCCTGTAATATTATCGGTGTGAATCTGTTTGATGAATAATGGAATATCAATACTCGTCGGACATGCTTGAATACATGGCGCATCATAACAAAACAAACATCGTGAAGCTTCGTAAAAGGCTTCAGTATCATTCATTAATGGTTTTTTCTGCTTAAAATTCTTATCGAATTCGGCTTTCGTTTTTGGTCGTTTATATTCTGCCATTTGAGAGTTATGAGTTTAAAAGTTATGAGTTATGAGTTTCATTTTTAAAGAAATTCTTAGCTCTTAATCCATAATTAAATCACTAAAGATCTGTTAATCTTCCGTAAGTTTCTGGTCGTCTATCTCTATAGAATTGCCAAGTAGAGCGTACTTCTTCAATTAAATCCAAATCAAACTCAGCTACTAATAATTCATCATCATCACGAGAAGCTTCTGCGAAAATTTGTCCACGTGGATCCACGAAATATGATTGTCCATAGAACTTACCTAAATTCCATGGTTTCTCTTCACCAACACGATTGATACAACCCATAAAATAGCCATTCGCAGCTGCATGAGCTGGTTGCTCTAATTTCCATAAGTACTCACTTAGTCCAGCAACTGTTGCAGACGGATTATAAACGATTTCAGCGCCATTTAAACCTAAAGCTCGTGCACCATCCGGAAAATGCCTATCGTAACAAATGTAAACACCTACCTTAGCATACTTTGTTTGAAATACCGGATAGCCCATATTTCCTGGTTTAAAGAAGAACTTCTCCCAAAATCCAGTGGTATGCGGAATGTGATTTTTTCTGTATTTCCCTAAATAGGTTCCATCGGCATCAATCACTGCTGCTGTGTTATACAACACGCCTGGCGATTCTTTCTCATAAATAGGAACGATAATCACCATATTATGTTTCTTGGCAAGTACTTGCATTTTTTCGGTTGTTGGACCTGGAACAGATTCAGCAGATGCATACCATTTTTTATCTTGACCAGGACAGAAATATGGTGTATTAAAAATTTCTTGTAAACATAAAATTTGAACACCTTGTCGTCCTGCTTCTTCAATGTATGGCATATGCTTATCATACATTGCATCCATTATTTCTTGAATAGTTCCTTCTCCTTCCGTCATTGGAAGACTCATTTGTATCAATCCTGATTTTACTTTTCTTGGCATATCTTATAGTTATGAATTATTAGTTTTAGGTTAAGAGTTGTTTAAGTAACGTTGCTTTGTAGTTAAAATAATACTACTCAAAATTTTTATCAATTCTTCACATTTTTTATTTGATTTGTTATACATCTCTTGATGAATGAAGTTACTGTCTTTTAATAAATTTAACCAATATTTAGTTTCTCTAGCCTCTTTTAGAGAGATACTCAACTTATGAACAAAGTCCTTTTTAGATTCAGCAGAAATAGCTTCATTAACATTTGCTCCAATTGAAGTTCCTGAACGAAGTATTTGTCTAGAAAGAATAAATTCGTTTTCCGTTTTTAGTTCTTTATAAATTGAAATAACAAGCAAAGCAAATGCATATGCTTTCTCAGCAACAATACTTTTACTTTCTTTTTTCAACTCTAAACTCATAACTCTTAACTAAATAACCGTTTTAGAGGTTTTTCCTCTTTTAATAAATTCTCCATGACCTGCTTTTAAAAGGCAGTCTTCATTTTCTATAGCAACTTGACCTCGTAAGATGACAGTTTCTGTTTTTCCTTTTAAATTGAATCCTTCGTAGCCTGAATAATCACAATTCATATGATGTGTCTCTACAGAAATAGTATGTTCTTTATTTGGGTCGAATATTACGATGTCTGCATCGCTTCCTATAGCAATGGTTCCTTTTCTAGGATACATTCCAAAGATTTTTGCAGCATTGGTTGAAGCAACTTCTACATATTTAGTGAGTGAAATCTTTCCTTTATTAACACCTTCAGAAAACAATAATTCCATACGATGCTCAATTGCTGGATGACCGTTTGGGATTTTTGAAAAATCATCTTTGCCCATTTTCTTTTGTTCCCACATAAACGGACAATGGTCTGTACCAACCACTTGAACTAAACCTTGATTAATCCCCGACCATAAAGCCACTTGGTCTTTCTTTTCTCGTAATGGCGGACTCATAACCCATTTAGCACCTTCAAAATCATTTTTATATAAAGAGGCATCTAATACTAAATACTGTGTACAGGTTTCTACGAAAACCTTTTGGTTACGCTGTGTTGCTTTTCTAACTGCATTTAAAGCACCTTCACAAGTCATATGCACAATATAACCTGGGCAATCTGTATAATGCAGCATATCTGCAAAACGTGCTGAAGCTTCTGCTTCTGTAACTTCTGGTTGGGATAAATAATGATATAAAGGCGACATGTTTCCAAGTGCTCTATTTTTAGCAATTAATGAATCAATCATATCGCCATTGGTCGCATGAACCGTAACTAAACCACCATGTTTTTTAACGACTTTCATCAGTTGCACCATTTGTCCGTCATCAATCATAAGTGCCCCTTTATAAGCCATAAATGTTTTAAACGAAGAAATCCCTTCGTCTTCAATCATCTGAACAACTTCTTTTGCCACATCATCATTAAAATCGGTTACAGCCATGTGATACGAATAATCTCCAATCGCTTTTTTCGATTTTTCTTGCCAAGTTTTTAATGCATTATGAAGCGTATCACCTTGGGTTTGTAATATAAAATCGATGACCATAGTTGTTCCGCCATGCAAAGCTGCACGAGTTCCTGTTTCATAATCATCACTAGAATAGGTTCCCATAAAAGGCATATCCAAATGCACATGAGGGTCAATTCCGCCAGGAAACACTAATTTATCTGTGGCATCAATTATTTTATCCGCTTGATAGTTTAGGTCTTTTCCTATGGCAACAATTTTTTCGCCTTCGGTATAGACATCAGCGATATAACTTTCTGAAGCCGTTACAACACGACCATTTTTTATGAGTATTGACATTTTATTTTTTCTTCATTAATAGATAATACAATACAAACGAAATAAAGAATCCTGTAAACCAAGATAGTGAATACAAGAAACTTAGAGCAGGAACCCAAAAACCTATGAGCGCAGCAAAAACACCTACGAATAAAGCTATCATAGCTGCTTTGTTAAAACCTGTTTTGTTATATGAATAGATTCCTTCTTCTTTATAAAGTTCGGCTAATTCTAGCTTCTTTTTTCTAACCAAATAATAATCTGCAATTAAAATTCCGAGTACTGGACCTAATAATCCACTTACAAAAATTAAAAATCCTGAGATCTCATTTAATAACCACCAAGGCATGATTAATATTCCGATGATCCCTGTTAGTGTTCCTCCAGTTTTAAAACTAATTTTTTTAGGCCATAAATTTGAAAATGCATTGGATGGTGCTATTACATTGGCAGCAATATTAGTACTCAAGGTCGCTATAATCATAAAAACCTGAGCTACAATAACCACAACTGGATTTTTGAATTTAGCTATTAAAGAAACTGGGTCCCAAGGTGCATCATCAGCAATTAAAATATCTTTAAAATTGATAATTGCCGCACAGGTAACAAAAATGCCTACAAAAGAATACAACATCATAGTTGCTGGCAATCCTATAAATTGTCCTGCAATTTGGTCTTTTTGAGTTGCTGCATAACGTGTAATATCTGCAATACTAATAGACATGGTTGCCCAAAAACCAACCATAGCAGTTAGCCAGAGCAAATAACGCCAAAGCTTACTTCCCGAATTATTAGAAACTATATTCGCAGATACAACACTAGACAAAACATCATTATTTCTGAATTGCACTTGAATATTCTTAGTGTTTTTAATTTGAATTGGTTCTGAAGTGAAAGGTTTCCAACTTGTATTTTCTTCTGAAACAATAGCATACTCAGTAGCTTTGAGTTGACCTTCTTTACTTTTTAAAACATTTAAATTGAGATAAAAGGTATCCTCTTTTTCTGTAATTGTAGCAGCTGTTTTTTCAAGCTGAACACTTTGGTCTAACACAATAGAAAATCCATCAGCTTTGGCATAGCTCCAATAAATGAGCACAATTCCCATGATCACAAGAATAGGTGCCGAATAGGTTTCTAACCATTTAATGCTTTCTGTACCTTTCCAGATAAAATACATATTAATAATCCAAAAAATTCCGAAGCCTACGAACTTACCAATCGACAATCCTAACTCACCTGTTGAACCAGTAATGGCATTGAAAATGGCATAAATAGCTAAACCTCCAATCCAAGTTTGCACACCAAACCAGCCACAAGCAATGATTCCTCTAGTTACAGATGCTAAGTGCACACCTTTTGTTCCGAAAGCGGCTCGACCAATAACCGGAAATGGAATGCCGTATTTTACTCCTGCATGACCATTAAGCACCATAGGAATGGTAATGATTAAATTAGCAAGCCCAATAATAATAAGTGCCTCATACCAATTCAATCCTGTCTTAATCATATAAGACGCCAATAAATATGTAGGAATACAGACTGCCATACCAATCCAAATTGCAGCAAGGTGCCATTTGCTCCAAGTACGCTGACTTGAAGGTACAGGTGCTAAATCTTCGCTATATAGTGAAGAATTTGAAACGTCTTCTTGTAGTTCTACGATGTCTTTATTCATTTAGTTGGAACTTCTTTTTTAGTTGTTTGTCATTCTGAATAAAATGAAGAATCTTACTTTAAATTATGAGATTCCTCGTTGTTCGTTCCTCACTCTGTCGGAATGACATTTACTTTTATTAACCAATTCTGAATTTACTTCACGAGATTCCTGCCTACGCAGGAATGACATACTCATCAGCAATTGCAATTGCTTGTGAGATTATTTGCAACCCTTCATCTACTTCTTCTTTGGTGACATTTAAAGGAGGCGCAATAAAAATCCAGTTCCAACGTACAAATGTGAACATGCCTAGCTCTCTGATTTTGGTCGCCATTCTAGACGTGGCTTCCATTTCATTTGGCTTCGCATTCCAAGGCGTGGTTGGTTCTTTTGTATCTCTATTTTTCACAAGCTCAATGCATCCAAGTAATCCGGTATTTCTAAAATCACCAATAGATGGATGTTTTGCTTTCAGTTTTTCTACTTCAGCTTCAATATATAAACCCATTTCTGCTGCACGTTCTACTAAATTCTCTTCTTCAATAACTTTAATATTTTCTAATGCAGCAGCACACAAAACAGAATGCGCAGAATATGTTAACCCAATAGTCATTGGATTGTCGTTAAAATGCTCAGCAATTTTATCTGTCACTACAACACCTCCTAATGGTAAATAACCAGAAGTTAAGCCTTTAGCCAAACACATAATATCTGGAGTGACATTATGATGGTCTATCCCAAACATTTTTCCTGTGCGTCCAAAACCACTCATCACTTCATCATCAATCATCATAATTCCGTATTTATCACAGAGTTCTCGTACGCGTTTTAAATACATAGGTGGATATTTTAAACATCCTGAAGAACCAGATTCGCCTTCAAACAAAATAGCAGCTACACTATTTGGATTTTCAAACTTTACCACACGCTCTAAATGCGCTAAGGCGCGTTCTCCACATTGCTCAATAGAATCGGAATTCCACGGACAACGATATGCATATGGATTTTCTACATGTACTACATTTGGCATGGCTTGACTATCTACAGGAAAACGTCTTGGGTCTCCACCAGCGGTAATCGCTCCGTATGTTGCGCCATGATAAGCGCGATAATGTGTAATTATTTTATGGCGACCAGTATACATTCTAACAAGCTTAATAGCATTTTCTATAGCTTCTGCTCCACCAAGTGTAAAAAAAGTTTTTGTTAAATTTCCCGGGGTAATCTCAGCGATTTTTTTTCCCAATTTACCACGAACATCTGTTGCCATTCCAGGATATACAAAACTTACTTCCTGCATTTGTTTAGCAACTGCATCTGTTATGCGTTGGTTTCCATGACCAATATTTACATTCATAAGTTGAGAAGAAAAATCTAAATACTTTTTTCCATCTCTATCATACACATATGAACCATTTGCATGCGATACATTAATAGGATTTAGACCACCTTGTTTTCCCCAAGAAAACAAAGTATAGTCTAAATTATCTTTTACAATTTGTTGATTATCCATTAAATTAAACAGCTGATTATTAATTATTTAATTACTATTATATAAATTGATTAATTAACTCATCCAATTGGTTTGTGCTTCTGGATTCCATTTCGTTGTAGTCTTCTTGTTTTGTGTCCAGAATTCTATAGAGCTGCGTCCTGTAATATCACCTACTCCAAATTTTGATTCGTTCCATCCGCCAAAAGAAAATGGCTCTCTAGGCACCGGAACTCCAATATTTACACCAATCATTCCTGCGCTTGCACGTTCCATAACTTGTTTAGCCAAACCACCACTTTGGGTAAACACAGCAGCTGCATTTCCATAGTTCGACCCATTTTCAATCTCGATAGCTTCATCTAAATCTTTAGCACGAATAATTGAAATCACTGGTCCGAAAATTTCTTCTCTTGCCACAGACATATCTGTAGTTACATAATCTATAATTGTTGGTCCAACATAATAACCACCTTCTTTTCCAGGAACTGTTGTATTACGACCATCTAACAAAATTTTGGCTCCATTTTTTTCAGCTTCAGAAATATAGCCTTCAATACGCTCTTTAGCTTCGGCAGTAATTACAGAACCCAAGTTATCTCCAGGCACAATGGCTTTAGCATCCTCAACCATACGGTCTATAATGTGCTGTACTTTATCCACTCCAACCATTACAGAAGCAGCCATACAACGCTGGCCTGCACAGCCAGACATGGACGCAACAACATTTGAAGCTGTCATTTCAGGGTTAGCATCAGGTAGGACTAATAAATGGTTTTTTGCACCTCCTAAAGCGACACAACGTTTTAAATTAGACGTTGCTCTTTTATATACGATTTTAGCCACTTTTGTAGAACCCACAAAAGAAACTGCTTCAATTTTTGGATGGTCGCAAATGGCTTCTACGACTTCTTTTCCTCCATTAACAATATTGAATACACCATCTGGAAGACCAGCTTCTTTTAGTAACTCAGCCATCCGTACTGTACTTAGCGGCACTAGTTCAGAGGGCTTCATAACCATCGTGTTTCCTAAAACCAAAGCATTTGGCAAGGTCCAATGTGGCACCATATTCGGGAAATTAAATGGTGTAATAGATGCTACAACACCTAAAGGTTTACGCTCAATTCGGCATTCAACACCTTTACTAACTTCTTGCACCTCATTGACAACTATTTGTGGCATGGATACAGCAAACTCACAGAGTTCCATACTCTTCTCAACTTCAGCTTTGGCTTCGCCATAGGTTTTACCATTTTCTAATTGTACTAGCTTAGTCAACTCATCCATGTTTTTTTCTAACAGATTGCGATATCTAAAGAATATTTGAACACGCTCTTTAAAGGTCATTCCTGACCATTCTGGAAATGCTTTTTTTGCTGCTTCAACTGCAGCATTAACATCTTGAGTTGTTGACATTGGAATTGAAGAAATTTTAGAGCCATCTAAAGGGCTTAATACATCCATTGCATTTTGGCCATTTCTTTCAAATTTACCGTCTATATAATTTTTTACTTCGGAAAGTGTTTCGCTTACAGGCATCATCAGTTTATCAGATTAATTTTATTAATATTTGAACAAAAAATAAGAATGCTATAGAAACTTTGTCATAAGATTGACAAATTCTAATCGCACTCTAATCAAATATATGAAATATATATTAAAATGATACTATTATTGAAAAGTCAATAACAATTTAAAAACTATATTGAATGATTCTTATTTATAATTAGACTTCTAAAGGCGTAAACTTAAAATCGGTTCCGTTAAACAAGCCCTTATCACTAAGCTTTAATGATGGTATAACTAATAACGCCATAAATGATAAACTCATGTAAGGTGCATGAAGTTTGCTACCAATTTGCTTAGCCATTGCATCTAGCTCTGAGTATTGCTTTCCGATAGTTTGAGCATCTTTATCACTCATAATTCCAGCCACAGGAAGCGCAACTGTTTTTTCTTTAGTATTACTTATAGCACAAATACCGCCTTCTTTTTCTATTAATAAATTAACGGCTTTACAAATGGCTTCATCTGAAACGCCTACAGCGATAATATTGTGAGAATCATGACCAACAGAAGACGCAATTGCACCTTCTTTTAATCCGAAGTTTTTTATAAATGCTATAGCTGGTTTATCGTTTTGATAGCGATTAACAACTACCATTTTTAGAATATCTTTTTTTGTATTTGAGACTAGATTTCCATTTTGAATAGTTGCATCCTCAATTGTCTCATTAGTAACTAATTCGCCATCTAAACATTCAATAACTCTTATTTGTTTTGCATTAGATTGGAACCTAAAATCTTCAACCTTTTTTTTATCTGTGTTAAAGTTATTTAAGTTTTCAAATTCTACATGTTCAATTTTTGAAACACCTTTATCAAAAACCAGCTCTCCATTAATATAGGTTTGAAGCGTTTTAAAATCTTTTAAATTTTCTACAACAATACAATCTGCAAAATCTCCAACTTGAAGCAAACCAACATCTAGATTATAATGCTTTACTGGATTAACGCAAGCAGCCTGTAATACCTTAAACACATCAACATTTTTTAAAACTGCTCTAGCACATAATTGATTAATATGACCTAACAACAAATCGTCTGGATGTTTATCATCACTACAAAACATCATGTTATTATAATGTTCTGGCAATAAATTAATAAGAGCTTCAAAATTTTTAGCTGCGCTACCTTCACGAATAATAACTTTCATGCCTTTTTGAAGTTTTTCTAAACCTTCATCAAACGTAAAACATTCATGATCTGTTGAGATTCCTGCAGAAATATATTTTGTTAAATCGTCTCCTCGCAATCCTGGCGCATGACCATCAATTGGTTTTTTATAATATTTGGCCCAATCTAGTTTTTTTAAAACTTCAGCATCGTCATAAATCACTCCAGGATAATTCATCATTTCGGCTAAATACTTAATATCTGGATTAGCCATTAACTTTTTAATATCATTTGAGTCTATCACAGCTCCTGCAGATTCAAAACTTGTTGCTGGTACACAAGATGGTGCTCCAAAATTGAATTTAAATGGTGTTTTTTTACCATTTTCTATCATAAATTCAACACCTTTTACGCCTAAAACATTAGCAATTTCGTGAGGGTCAGAAACTGTAGAAACTGTACCGTGTTTAACCGCAATTTTTGCAAACTCGCTTGGTACTAACATAGAACTTTCAATATGAATATGTGCGTCTACAAAGCCAGGCAATATATAATGATTAACATCATGTTGCTTTTCTTGAATAGCAACTATTTTTCCATTTTCAATACTTATTTCGCCTTTATAGATTCGTTTGTTTTGAATATCGACTATTTGACCTTGTAATTTCATATTCTTTCCTTTTAAAAGGATTGTTTTAATTCAATTTTTAAAACTTTTTTTGTATTGCTATCAACCTTAAATTTACGATCTGCTCGCATACCAATTACCCAAACAATTTTGTTTTCTGAAGTAAGCAACCACACACGCTCTTTATCAACCAAAGACAATTTTTCATCTTTAAAATACTTACTGAGCTTCTTTCTTCCTTTCATTCCTAAGGGAAAAAAATAATCTCCTTTTTTCCATTGACGAATAATTAAAGGATATTTTAATTTATCCTTATCAACATGAATTACGTTAGATTGCTTTGAAAAGAGCGCATCTGCTTCATCAAAAAGCAAAACGCCAAAAGGTGTTTGTAATTGTTTTATGTTTTCTTCAATAATTAGAGATTCTTCGACAAGCTCAGAATGACAGCCAGCAGCATGTTTATCTTTTACCTCTGTAAGTAGTAAGTAGTCACGATCTTTTACTAAGCGATGCGTATTAGAAGACACTTGTTTTCCAGATTGAGCACTTAATAAGTTAACCACATCATCCCATTCTGTAAAATTAAAATCTTTTAAAAGCTCATATAAATAGACTTTAGGGTTGGATAGCTTTTTGAGCTTTTTAATATTAAATCTAATAACATTGTTCTCTACTGAAACTACTTTTTTTTGAATTTTAGCAATTGTATCTTCTATAATCTCTTTAGAACCCTCAAGATATAATTGTGTCTTTTCAAAATTCTGAAGCATTTGCGGATTAATCCCTTTTAAAATTGGAATCACTTCATGACGCAGCTTATTTCTCAAGTATTTAGTTGAGGTATTACTACTATCTTCTCTCCATTTTAAGTTTTCTTTTAATGCATAAGCTTCAATTTCTTCTCTAGAAAATGGCAACATTGGCCTTACAACATTACTATTGTTTTCAGGAATGCCTGTTAAGCCATCTAAACCTGTTCCTCTTGAAAGATTGATAAGAAACGTTTCGAGGTTATCATCTGCATGATGCGCTGTTAAAAGGTAATCAAAACCTAGTGATTCTACTAATTCATCAAACCAGTTGTATCGCAATTGACGAGCTGCCATTTGAATAGAAAGCTTGTTGTTTTTGGCATAAGTTTCGGTATCAAAACTTTCAATAAAAACTTCAATATTTAAATCATTAGCGAGCTTAAGTACAAATTCTTCATCTTCATTACTTTCTTCTCCTCGCAAATTAAAGTTACAATGCGCAAGTGTAATATTTAGTTTTAAATCATGACATAAATGTGTCAACACAACACTATCCAATCCTCCTGAAAGCGCAATAAGAAGCCTAGCATCTTTTAAGAACGCTAAGTTTTTATCGATATGATTTTGGAGTGCTTTAAGCATATTCAAAAATACTATTATTTATCTGTTAATTCTCTAAGACCTCACGCATAGCCTTAGCTTTCACTAAACATTCTTCATATTCTTTTAAGGGAACACTTTTAGCTGTAATCGCTCCTCCAACCGAATATGACACGTATTGATTAGTTTGGTTATATAAAATACTACGTATAACTACATTGAAATCAAAATCATTATCTGGCGTAAAATAGCCAACTGTTCCAGAATACAAGCCACGTTTAGTCTCCTCAAGTTCTTCAATAATTTTCATTGCAGAAATTTTTGGTGCTCCTGTCATGCTTCCCATTGGGAACGTAGTTCTTAAAACATCTATTGGATGTGTATTCTCAATAACATTAGATGTAACCGTAGAAATCATTTGATGCACTTGCGGAAAACTATATACTTTACAAAGTTCTTTAACTGTTACACTACCTTTAGTTGCTGTTTGCGAGAGATCGTTTCTCACCAAATCTACAATCATAATATTCTCACTACGTTCTTTTTCATCTTGAGATAAGTTGTACTTAAGCTCATCATCTTCAACTTTATTATTTGAACGTTTTGCAGTTCCTTTAATTGGTTGCGAAATAATAGTATTACCTTCTTTTTTTAAATAACGTTCTGGTGATGCAGACATTAAGTATTTATCATTTATTTTTAAAAAAGTTGCAAATGGCGGTTTAGAAATTGTATTTAGTTTTTGGTACGTTTCTAGCGGATTAATCACTGTGTTTTCAGCATAAAACTCTTGACAAAAATTAGCTTCATAAATATCGCCTCGATGAATATGGGTTAACATACTGTCTAGCTTTTTAAAATAGTCATCTTTATGAATACGCAATTTTATTTTTATATCCTCTCGACTGCACTTCGACTTACTCTGTGTATCACGCTCAAGATGACAATTATCTAAAGTTTTTTCTATAGCTTTTATATCATTTTGAATTTCGTCATCAACAAATTTTAAATATTTAATTTCTACACTATTTCCTTTTATTAAGAATAATTTTTTAGGCTGAAAAAAATATACGTCAGGAAATTGAAGTCTGTCAAAATTATTAGATTTTAAATCTTCTACAGCATTTTTTACATCATAAGTAAGGTATCCAAAAAGCCAATCTTTAGTTACACTTTGATATTCTTTTAATTTATTAAAGGCATCAATATAGTCTGTTTTAATACCTGTAAACGCATCAATAGCTAAAATAGCATCATAACTAGAATATTGCTGGTTATACTTATTAGAATCTAACCAAACAACATCATCATACTTTAGGCTCCAGTTGAGTAACTGTTTATTAAATATTCTTACAGATTCTGGTTTATGTATATAGGTTGTTCTCAAGTAAAAAAGATTGCATACAAATTACTGAAATTTAAGTGGCTTAAAAAACTATCTTTGCAACTTAAATGTATACTGTGACTTTCAAAGATTTAAATTTAAACACACCATTATATAATGCCTTAGATGATTTAGGCTTTATATCGCCTACTCCTATACAAGAGCAAGCTTTTAGTATTGTATCTTCTGGCAAAGATGTTGTTGGTATTGCACAAACTGGAACAGGTAAAACATTTGCTTACATGCTGCCAATACTTAAAAATCTTAAATACTCAACGCAAGACAACCCAAGAGTATTAATTTTAGTTCCTACACGTGAATTGGTTGTTCAAGTCGTTGATGAGATAGAAAAACTGGCTAAATATATTAATGTAAGAGTTTTAGGTGTTTATGGAGGCACAAACATTAACACTCAAAAGCAAGCTGTGTCTCAAGGATTAGATATTATTGTAGCTACTCCTGGTCGTTTATTTGACTTAGCGGTAAGTCGTGTTTTAAAGTTAAAATCAATTCAGAAATTAGTAATTGATGAAGTTGATGTTATGTTAGATTTAGGGTTTAGACACCAACTCTTAAACATTTTTGACATATTACCAGAACGCAGACAAAACATCATGTTTTCTGCAACTATGACACAAGATGTTGACGAGTTGATTACTGAGTTTTTTGTAAAGCCAGAACGTGTAACTATTGCTGTATCTGGAACGCCTTTAGATAATATTAATCAACTGCGTTATGATGTTCCAAATTTTTACACCAAAGTAAACTTATTAGAGCAATTACTTAATGACGAAGACACGTATAACAAAGTTTTAATTTTTGTGGCTTACAAAAAAATGGCTGACCGCTTATTTAGTCAATTAGAAGAATTATTTAATGAGCAATGCTGTGTAATTCACTCTAACAAAACTCAAAATTACAGGTTACGAAGCATTGAGCAATTTAGAGCTGGAGAAAATAGAATTTTGATTGCTACAGATGTTATGGCTCGTGGTTTAGATATTGATAATATTTCTCATGTCATTAATTTTGACACACCAGTTTATCCTGAAAACTACATGCATAGAATTGGTAGAACTGGTCGTGCAGAACGCGAAGGACAAGCTTTAGTTTTTTCTACTGAAAAAGAACAAGATGCTATTGAAAACATTCAAGAGTATATGGATTTTAAAATTCCAGTACAAGATATTCCTGAAACTGTAAGTATTTCTACCGAACTCATTGAAGAAGAACGTCCGCAAATTAGAGAGCGCAATAATCCTCATAAGCGTAAAACAGATGAGCATGCTCCTGGACCAGCTTTTCATGAAAAATCAGAAAAGAATAGTAAGGAAAATTTAGGTGGTTCTTACAAGTTTAAAATTGCTGCAAAATACAAGAAGCCAAAAACTAGAGGTGATAAAAATTATAATAAGCGAAATAAGAAAAAATAATAGCTCAAAAAAAAAAAAAATCCCTTTTCAAATAAATGAAAAGGGATAAATAAAAAATCATCAAAATACGAGGTCTTTATAATTAACCATATATAAAATCTATAACCCTAACTTTATAGTTAACCTCGTATTTGTATTTGACTTTCTACTATATCTTTAATTGGCACAATTAATTTACCTTCATCATTTTTTAAGACAACGGAAATATTATCAATAGCATCTACTTCGTAATTTTTATTATTGAATTCTATTTTTTGTCCTATTTCAAAAGTTTTTCTAGTATAAAATGTTCTTAGTAAATCACTAACAATTTCTCTTGCCCCCAAACCAAATGCAATAGCAAATGCTAGTAAAAAAGCAGCCATAATCATCGTTAAATTACTAGTTATTATATCTGTGTTTACACCTGCTTGATTTAAAGCTGTTATTGAGATAAATATGAGTAGTAAAAAGAATACTATTTGACTAATGATTTTAGAGCCCGACAAGTCCATAGATTCAAAAAACGACCTTAGTCCGTTCTTCACAAAATTGGCAAACAATAGGCCTAATGTGAAAATAATTATTGCAACAAATAACTGAGGTAAATAGCCTAGAAAATTGCTTATCTGCTCTGAGATAATTGTAAGGTTCATAATGTCTGATGCCATAATAATTAGCATGATGTATAATACCCATTTTACAAAACTAGATACAATTTTAATAGTATCGAAGTTTAGTTTTTTTCCTTCAATAATTTCAATCTCATTTAACTTATCATCAAGCTTATTAGCTTTTGCTAGTTTTAATGCTTTACTAATTATTTTGACAATAATTTTAGTTACAATCCATCCTATTAGTAATACAGCAATAGCTCCAATTATGCTCGGAAATGATTTTCCTATTTCTGACCACATAGATGATAAGGATTCTAATGCTATATTTTTATATTCTGATGCTTTTTCCATGGTTATTTATTCTTATTTAGAGGGTTGAGTTTTTTTATTTAGTTCTTTTTTGCATTACTGTTTCTATAACATCACCTAAATTGTATGAAAACAACTCGGCAATTTCCATGACTAGTTTTGCCATGGCAATATCATTCATCACCTTAGATTTAAGTTCTTTAGGAACTTGTTTTAGTGGCTTGTCTATATGCTTAAACGGATTTTCCATCATTTTAGATTATTTCTATAAACGTTAACCAATCTATCCTTTGCGCGTTTTAGTCTCATTTTAACTGCACTTTCTCCTATCCCTAAAACACTTTCGATTTCTTTAATTGATAAATAATCTTGGTACTTTAGTAATAATATCATTTTCTCCTGCGGAGAAATTAAGTCCATAGCTTCTTTAAGTTTTTCAACTTTCATTTGGTGGAAACTATAATCTTCTTTTTCTTCTGAAACGTCTTCAATGTCACGATAGTCTACAGATTGTCTTTCAATCTTTTTTGCAGTATTTCTCGTTACATAATTTACACAGTGATTATAAGTAAATGCATATAACCATGTAGAAAACTTAGACCTCTCTTTAAAACTAGCCAATTTAACAAAGAGCTTTAAAAATACATCTTGTGTTAAATCTTTTGCTTCGTGCTCATCTTTTGCAAAACCATAGCATTTGTTATATACTACTGTTGCGTATCTATCATATAGTACTTCAAAGAGCAGCGTGTCATTTGTTTTGACAATAGATTTTATAAGATCTTCATCAGATACTTTGCTAAAATCTTTAATGGTTTTCAATTATAAAGCTATTAATGTGGGTTATATTAAATTAAGACACTAACGAAGATAAAAAGTCACATTATTTTTATTTTTTTCTTCATAAAAAATATACGAATAAAAATTAGTTTACTAACTACCAAAATATTATAAATGTTAATGTATAAAAAAAGCGAACCAAATGGTTCGCTTTATCTATTTAATAACTTAGTTATTATTTATATATGCAAAGCAATATCATCTGTAGCAGCTAAAGCAGCTTCCTTAATAGCTTCTGTAAATGTTGGATGTGCATGCGACATACGAGAGACATCTTCTGCGGACGCTCTATATTCCATAGCAACTACTGCTTCTGCAATCATATCTGCAGCACGAGCTCCAATCATATGTACGCCTAAAATCTCATCTGTATTAGCATCTGCTAGAACTTTTACAAATCCATCGATATCCATACTTGCTCTACTTCTACCTAAAGCACGCATTGGAAATTGACCAGTTTTGTATGCTATTCCTGCTGCTTTTAATTCTTCTTCTGTTTTACCAACAGCTGCAACTTCTGGCCATGTATAAACAACACCAGGAATTAAATTATAATCAATATGCGGTTTTTGTCCTGCAATCGTTTCTGCTACTAAAACACCTTCTTCAGAAGCTTTATGAGCTAACATTGCACCTTTAACCACATCACCAATGGCATATATATTAGATACGTTTGTTTGTAAATGCTCGTTAGTTTCAACTTGACCTCTATCTGTAAGTTTTACACCAGCAGCTTCTACATTTAAGCCATCTGTATAAGGGCGACGCCCTACAGAAACTAAACAATAATCGCCTCTAAGCTCTACTTCTTCTCCTTTTTTATTGTCTGTTTTTACTACAACCTCATCACCAACACGTTCAACAGATTTTACTTTGTGAGACACGTTCATTTTGAATTTAGCTTTCTTAAAAACTTTATTTAGTTCTTTAGATAAACCAGCGTCCATTGTAGGAATAATGCGATCCATATACTCAACAATAGAAACTTCAGAACCTAGACGTCTGTATACCTGACCAAGTTCTAAACCAATAACACCACCACCAATCACAATCATATGTTTAGGGATTTCTTTAAGCTTTAAAGCTTCAGTAGATGTAATAATTCGCTCTTTATCTATATTAATAAAAGGCAAACTAGATGGCTTACTTCCTGTTGCTATAATGGTGTTTTTTGCTTCAATCTCACCTGCATCTTTTCCATCAATTGTAATATGTGTTGCATCTTTAAAACTACCTACACCTTCATACACATCAATCTTATTCTTTTTCATTAAGAAATCAATTCCAGATGTAGTTTGGTCAACAACACTTTGCTTACGAGCAATCATTTTTTCAATGTTTACTTTTACATCTCCAGGGATTTCAATACCATGAGCATCAAAATGCTTTATAGCATCTTCGTAATGATGTGAGGAATCTAAAAGTGCTTTACTTGGTATACAACCTACATTAAGACAGGTACCACCAAGTGTTGAATATTTCTCGATTATGGCTGTTTTCATGCCTAATTGTGCGCAACGAATTGCTGCTACATAACCACCAGGACCAGAACCTATTACTGCTACATCGTATGAATTCATAAGATAATTTTTATCAGATTTTTATAAAATGAGTACAAAAATACGACTTTGATTTATGATTAACCAATAGGTTTAATGAAATTTAAAGTTTAAGATTAAGACGGAAAACCAAGCATCTCTCCCATTCCAACTGTAAATAACCAACAGCCATAAATAGCATGCTCAATAGAAACCAAAAGCGTTGATTTAGTTTTTTTATAGGTTAATGCAAATAAAATGCCTCCAATAAATGTTAAGAACATGACTAAAGTATTTTTAAAAAAAATATGTGCTAATGAAAACAAAGTAGCATTAACAATAATAACTAACCATTCGCTCTTAAACAACGATTGGTAACGCTGAAAAAAAAACGTTCTATAAATAAGTTCTTGAGGATATACTGAAAAAAAACTATACACAAAGAGAATAGCAATCCATAATAAAGGTTTGTAAAGTACTACAATAAATAGGTTATCTATATCTACAATCTGCATATAAATTGATGTAATGATTGCAATGCCAACTAATTTTATAAACGTTGTTTTCCAAAACTGATTCCAATTTAGATTTGAAGCAACTTTAAATTTATTTTTTTCAACTTTAAGAAGCATATAAATAACATATATAAACCCAAAAAATCCAATAATCATTTTCATCCAAATAGGATAAGTGATTGCAAAACTTACCGGAATTAAGACAAATATTAAAAATAATTCTACGAGTTTATATTGATTAGATCTCATATTAAATGGTTATAACTGTTGTGTGTTTAACTTCATTAATCATAAATGTGCTATGCGTACTCCCAATATGACTTATTGTTGTTAGCTTTTTTACCATGAACTCTCTAAATGCTTCCATATCTGAAACAATTACTTTTAGTAAATAATCATAATCTCCACTAATATGATAGCATTCTAAAACCTCATCTAATTTAGTAACATCTCTTTCAAACTGCATCACATAATCTTTTGAATGTTGCAACAGTTTTATATTACAAAAAGCCACAAAACTTTTATCAATTTTTTTCTTCTCAATTAATGCTACATAGCGAGATATAATACCTTCTCGTTCTAGTTTTTTAATACGTTCATAGACAGCTGTAACAGATAAATTAAGCTTGTTAGATAGCTCCTTGTTGGTTTGCTTACTATCAGTTTGAAGTAACACTAAAATTTGCTCATCAATTTCATCTAAAATCATAATCGAAAAATTTTCAGTTTAAATACAATCAATGCTATTTTAAATTAAAATAAATCATTAAAAATAACTTTGAATAGATTTATTTTCTATAATAAATCAAATATATTGATTATTAGTCTAATAATATCGAATTTTGAAGCTTAATTAACTAGGTTTCGACTACGCTCAACCTGACAAAGCAATAAATATGAAATTTAAACCAGCAAATAACATTCAAGACTTACAATATTTTGGAGAATTTGGAGGTGTTAATCCTTCAATTTCTGATTCCTCTACTTATACCTTTTTATCAGCAAAAACAATGTTTGATACTTTTGAGGGTAATGCAGATGGATGCTACTTATATTCTCGACATACTTCACCTTCAAATTTATACCTAGGCGAAGCTTTAGCAGCAATGGAAGGCACAGAAACCGCAAATGTTTCGGCTTCTGGAATGGGAGCAATTACTCCTGTAATTATGCAATTATGTGGTGCTGGTGACCATGTTGTTTCTAGTAGAACAATTTATGGAGGTACTTACGCATTTCTTAAAAACTTTACACCTCGTTTTGATATCCAAACTTCTTTTGTAGACATTACTAAACTAGATGTAGTTGAAGCTGCAATTACCAAAAACACAAAAATATTATACTGTGAGTCTGTTAGTAATCCCTTATTAGAAGTTGCAGATATTGCTGCTTTAGCTAAGCTTGCAAAAAAGTACAACTTAAAATTAGTAGTAGATAATACATTCTCTCCTTTATCTATTTCTCCTGCAAAGTTAGGTGCCGATGTTGTAATACACAGCTTAACAAAGTTTATCAACGGCTCAAGTGATACTGTTGGTGGTGTTGTTTGTGGTACTCAAGAATTTATTAACGAGTTAAAAGATGTAAACAGCGGAGCTTCGATGTTATTAGGATCTACAATGGATAGTTTACGTTCTGCTTCTGTATTAAAGAATTTAAGAACGCTACATATTCGTATGGAGCAACATAGCAAGAATGCAACATATTTAGCCGAACAATTTCAATTACTAGGTCTAAAAACAGTTTACCCAGGATTGGTTTCTCATCCATCTCACGAGATTTTTAAATCCATGATGAATGAAAAATATGGTTTTGGTGGTATGCTTACTATAGATGTTGGCTCTTTAGATAAAGCAAATGCTTTAATGGAAATGATGCAAAATAAAAACCTTGGGTATTTAGCAGTAAGTTTAGGATTCTATAAAACACTATTCTCTGCTCCTGGTACATCTACATCATCTGAAATTCCTGAAGACGAGCAAGTAGAAATGGGATTAACAGATGGACTAATCCGTTTTTCTATTGGATTAGATGCTGATATTGAGCGTACGTTTGAAATGATGAAAGCTTGTATGGAAGAATTAGATATTTTAGAAAAAAGAGAAGTTGTAGAGTTAGTTTAACTTTCTAATTAATACTATTAAAAAGCCTTTTAGTTAATAACTAAAAGGCTTTTTAATTCCCTTTAATTCTATTCCAAAATAATTCTAAATCATCATCTTTAGGCGGTGAAGGCTCGAAATCTTTCATATCATATCGATTGCCCTTTTTATATAAATACAATGAAAATACTGAAGAATTTGGATCATCTGCATTCAATAATGGATAACGTAAATCGTTAAAGCGAATAGTGTCGCCTTTTTGTTTAGATAAATTATAATAGCCATTACTAAACCAATCTAAAGTTTTTATATCTGGATTAGTATTTGGTAAAATGCCATGGTTTTTTGGTAGTATTTGCCAATTAGAAAATTTTTGCTCTTTATCTAGTAGTGAATAAAATCCTACATGATAACTATCTTTGGTTTCTGCAATACCATACCATAAAACATTGTTTAAAATTGTTGGTTGTGTGCTATAACGACTAAAACTAATTTGTTCATACTCTAAGGAAGATTTAAAAACAGAATCAATATAAATTTTATTACCAATAGTAAACAGCATATATGCAGAACTAATACCTAAAGCTAGTTTCAACCATAGTTTTCTACGTTTTGTATTGCGTTTAAAAAACATTGAAACAAGTATGCATAATAAAAACGGAATGGTATACATTGGATCAGCAACCGAAATGTTATTAAAAGCCACACGATACTCAGAAAAAGGTAAAAACCATTGCGTACCATAAGGTGTAAATGCGTCCAAAATTATATGTGTGAATAAGGACCAGAAGAAAAGTTTAATCCAATCTCTTAACGATGTAGTATAACGCCGCTTACCTTTATCATACAGTTTAAAGACTATCCAGCCAAAAGCAAAGGCGCCTATAATTGAAAATAATATAGAATGACTAAACCCACGATGCGCAGCCAAAATATCAATTTCGTTATTAAATAACCAACGTGATGTAAACACATCTAAATCTGGAATTGTGCCACCAATAGCACCAAACAATAAAGCTTTATTGCCAATTTTCTTTCCTAAAACTGCTTCTCCACAAGCAGCACCTAAAACGATTTGAGTAATTGAATCCATAAATTGCTGAGCAAAAGTACATAACTAAATCGATTTGCAAATCGATTAACAAAATCGTAACATTACAAAACAAAATTCCTAACTAATGCAAGACGATAATCTTTCCGAATTTAAAGCAGATAAAGAAAACGTAGTAGATAATAAAGAGCTTAATATTTTTGAAGCCTTGGTTCCTGTTGTTATATTAATGGGGCTTTTAGCCTATAATATCTTTTTTGTTGAAGACCAAGAATGGTTAGGAGCTTACACCAACCAACTCATATTATTAATGGGTGCTTTTGTAGCAATGATTGGTGGCTTTATGAATAAAGTCCCACCAATGGTTATGGTAAAAGAGGTTTGGGAAAATCTAAAAAGCATTTTTGTTCCAATTATGATTTTATTTTTAGTTGGTGCTTTAGCAGGAACATGGCTTATTAGTGGAGTAATACCAGCAATGGTTTATTATGGTTTACAAGTATTGAGCCCTGAAATATTTTTACCTTCATCTGTCATCATTTGTGCCGTAATTTCTATTGCTACTGGTAGTTCTTGGACCACTTCAGCAACTGTAGGTATTGCTTTAATTGGTATTGGTAGCGCTTTAGGGATTCATCCAGGCATGATTGCTGGTGCCGTTATTTCTGGCGCATATTTTGGAGATAAAATGTCACCATTAAGTGATACCACAAATTTAGCTCCAGCTATGGCCGGAACAGATTTGTTTACACACATAAGATATATGGCTTACACGACCGTACCAACAATTTTAGCTACACTAATTATTTTTTCAATTTTGAGTGTCACGATTGAAACAACAGGTACAGCAGATATTAGCTTTTTACTAACAAATATTGATAAAACATTCAATATATCACCATGGCTTTTTCTAGTTCCAATAGGTGTAATTATACTAATTCTTTTCAAAACAAAACCATTAATAGCTTTAGGAGCTGGCGTTTTATTGGCAATCATTTTTGCATTTATTTTTCAAGGAAACATCTTAAGTGGTTTATCAGATTCTAAACTAAATGCTATTACGAGTTCAATTTTTACTGATACACAAATTACAACAGACAATGAAAAACTTAACGACTTGTTTTCTGCTGGTGGAATGAAAGGTATGCTATGGACAGTTTACTTAACTATTTGTGCTATGGTTTTTGGAGGTGTCATGGATGCTATTGGTGCTCTATCAAGAATTACAAAAGCCTTACTATCTGTTGCAACTACAATTTTTGGTTTATTTGCTAGTACTGTTATTAGTTGTTTAGGATTAAATACCATTGCAAGCGACCAATATCTAGCCATTGTAATTCCAGGTAAAATGTTTAAAAAAGCATTTGACGATAAAGGTTTAGCTCCAGAAAACCTAAGTAGAACACTTGAAGATTCTGGAACAGTAACTTCTGTGTTAATTCCTTGGAATACTTGCGGAGCTTATCAAGCTGGTGTTTTGGGAGTTCAAACTGGAGATTACTTTATGTATGCTTTCTTTAATTGGCTAAGTCCATTTACTACACTTTTATTTGCCGCTTTTAGAATAAAAATAAAAATGATGAAATCTAAATAGATGTTTGCTATACGTGTCAACAACTTTCATAGCTAAAATCTATTATTCGATAAAGATTTAAAATTTGATTTTATTAAAAAACTAGTAATGTAATGTATCTTTGTACTAGAAAATAATAATCAATAAAAAATTTATAAAAAATGGCATTAGTAGGAAAACAATTCCCAGACATTAACGTTGACGCAATGAACGATATGGGAGATACTTTTAAAGTGAACGTTCTTGAAGAAGCAAAAAAAAATAACAAAAAAGTTGTATTGTTTTGGTATCCAAAAGATTTCACGTTTGTATGTCCAACAGAACTTCACGCTTTTCAAGCTGCAATTAGTGAATTTGAAAAAAGAAATACAATTGTAATTGGCGCATCTTGTGATACTCCAGAAGTTCACTTTGCATGGTTAAGTACTTCAAAAGACAATGGAGGAATTGAAGGTGTTACATATCCAATTTTAGCAGACAGTAATAGAAATTTATCGAGCATCTTAGGTATTTTAGATATTACAAACGAAGTGTATGACGAAGAAACTGGTACTGTTCAAGTTGAAGGAGATAACGTAACATATAGAGCAACTTATATTATTGACGAAGAAGGAACTGTTCAACACGAAAGTATTAACAATATGCCTTTAGGAAGAAATGTAAATGAATATTTAAGACTAATTGATGCTTTAACTCATGTGCAAGAAAAAGGTGAAGTTTGCCCTGCAAACTGGGAAGAAGGAAAAGATGCAATGGCACCAAATGCTAAAGGTACTGCTGAATATTTAGCGTCGCACTAAACAATATAAATGTTATTTAATTATGGTGATACAATTTGTTAGTTAGCATACAAATTGTATCACTTATATCATGGTTACTTATAAAATCACCTCTTATGATTCAAGAATTAGAACAAGACAATTTACAAGACATCGTAAATAATAACGACACCGTTATTGTACAGTATTCTGCAACATGGTGTGGCAATTGTAGAATAATGAAACCAAAATTTAAGAAATTAGCTTTAGAAAACGAAAGTTTAACTTTTGTAATTGCTGATGCTGAAAAATTTCCTGAATCTAGAAAATTAGCTACTGTAGATAATTTACCAACATTTGCTACATTCAAAAATGGTGAATTTAAAAATCAAGTTCAGACTAATAAATTTGATGTTTTAAAAGAATTAGTTGACGAAGTTATATAAACAGAAACTATGAAACTACCTGTAATAAAACAACTAACACAATTTATTGAAGATAATGATGAAGATTTTGTTATAGAGACTATTGAAACTCTAGAAAATCTTACAGAAGTACCTTCTTTAAAAGATGAAGAATTAGATGTTATTGGAGAACTTATTTCTAATATGTATGGAGCCATTGAGGTAAATAAGATGATAAAAAGTGGCACTCCTAAAAAAGAAGCACTAAATAACTTTATGCAACGTGTTTTAGGCTCAATAGACAACTAAATAAGTTAAGGTATCTTATATACATTTAAAAAGCGTTCTAATTTTGAACGCTTTTTTTAGTTAAAGACTTCTTAATTTATAGTGTAACATTCAGCTCTTTTTTGTACCTTATAGGTAAGAATTTTAAACCTAAAACTTATGTCAGACACAGATTATATAAAAATATTTTCAGGAAGCTTTATTGTTGTTCAATTAGTTATGGATAGACTCATTAGCGTTGGTATAAATGCTATTTTAAAAGATGAATCGGAATCTGGTCGTCTTGCTGGCTTTGGTTCTTCTATTCAAGGATTTCAAGAACTCTATGTTAGTAAAGACGAACTTGATAGTGCTGTACCAATAGTTGAAGCTGTTAAAGCTGAATTGCAGTAATAAAAAAGCCCTGATTTATAAATCAAGGCTTTTTTATTATTAAGCTGTAACTGCATACATTTTTTCTCGTAGTTCTTTTATCTTTTTATCAACCATATACTCATCAAAAGTCATATAACGGTCAATTATTCCGCTTGGTGTTAACTCAATAACTCTATTAGCAACTGTTTGAGCAAACTCATGATCATGAGTTGTAAACAAAACGGTTCCTTTAAAATTCTTTAATGAATTATTAAACGCAGTAATACTCTCTAAATCTAAATGGTTTGTTGGTTCATCTAACATTAAAACATTAGCTCTCATCATCATCATTCTACTTAACATGCAACGCACTTTTTCTCCTCCAGAAAGTACATTAGATGTTTTTAAAGCTTCCTCGCCACTAAAAATCATCTTACCAAGGAAACCACGAATATATACTTCTTCTCTTTCTTCTTCTGTAGTTGCCCATTGGCGCAACCAATCTACTAGTGTAAGTGTATTATTAAAAAACTCACTGTTATCTAAAGGTAAGTATGATTGAGATGTTGTAACTCCCCAAGCGTATTTTCCAGTATCTGCTTTATCATTTCCGTTTATAATTTGATAGAATGCTGTAGTAGCTCTAGAATCTTTTGAGTAAATAACTACTTTATCTCCTTTAGCAAGATTTATATCTATGTTTTTAAATAAAATGTCACCATCTATTGAAGCCGAAAGGTTTTCGATATTTAAAATTTGATCTCCTGCTTCTCTATCTCTTTCAAAAATTAATGCAGGATAACGACGACTAGAACGCTTAATATCTGCAATATTTAATTTTTCGATCATCTTCTTTCTACTCGTTGCTTGCTTAGATTTTGCTACGTTAGCAGAAAAACGACGTATAAATTCTTCTAATTCTTTCTTTTTCTCTTCAGCTTTTTTGTTTTGTTGCGCATGTTGCCTTGCTGCTAATTGAGAAGATTCATACCAAAACGTATAATTTCCTGAAAAGTGATTGATCTTACCAAAATCAATATCAGAAATATGTGTGCAAACAGAATCTAAAAAGTGTCTATCATGTGATACTACGATAACGCAGTTCTCATAGTTAGCTAAAAAGTTTTCTAACCAAGAAATAGTTTCGTAATCTAAATCATTGGTAGGCTCATCCATAATAAGCAAATCAGGATTTCCAAAAAGTGCTTGAGCCAAAAGCACACGTACTTTTTGCTTACCATCTAAATCTTTCATTAAAGTATAATGAAACTCTTCTTTAATGCCTAAGTTTGAAAGCATTGCTGCTGCATCACTATCAGCATTCCAACCATTCATTTCTTCAAACTCAACTTGAAGCTCTCCAATTTTTTCAGCATTTTCATCTGTATAATCTGCATATAATGCATCAATTTCAGATTTCAATTTAAATAAGGGTTTATTACCCATAATAATTGTTTCTAAAACTGTGTGCTCATCATATAGATTATGATTTTGCTCCAAAACAGACATACGTTTTCCTGGCTCTAAATGCACATGTCCAGATGTTGGTTCTTGCTTTCCAGCTATAATTTTTAAAAACGTAGACTTTCCCGCTCCATTTGCTCCAATAATTCCATAGCAATTTCCATTATTAAAAGTAGTGTTTACTTCATCAAATAGTATACGTTTTCCAAACTGTACCGAAAGGTTAGAAACTGATAACATAGTAATCTTTTTATATTTTTCTCAGATATTTATATTTATTAATTTGCGCTTTACAAACCTACAATTGAGCACAATTTACTCCTTGACATAAACCTCATTTGTAAGTTTGTGCAAAAGTAGATAAATCAATCCATAAGAGGAAATAAATAAAGGTCTTAGTAATATTTAACAGCGTATTAACAAGACTTATACGTTTCAAGTTCTATTTTTGTTATAGAAACTTACTTTAGCCTACATTATAGTTATAAATATGAAACTTTACATAGTTACTTTGTTAACGGCTCTTTCCCTTATAGGTTGTAAAGATAAAACTACTGAAGATAGTGGTTTCACATATTTTGGTGGTGTAATTATAAACCCAAACAACAACTATGTTATAATTAGCGGTAAATCTGCTAAAATGGATACACTTTACTTAGATTCTAAAAATAGATTTCATCATAAAATAAAAAACCTAGGAGCAGGTATGTACACATTTGCTCATGGTGGTGAGTATCAAATGATGGTTTTAGAACCAAACGATAGTTTATTAATTAGGTTAAATACGAATGCCTTTGATGAATCTCTAGTTTTTACAGGAAAAGGCTCTAAGAAAAACAACTTTTTAATAAAATCTTTTTTAAGAGACGAGAAAGCCAACAAAAAAATCATTAAATACAATACACTAGAGCCTGAACTATTTGAAACTCTTATTGATTCTGTTAAGACTAGTAAACTAAATAACCTTGAACTGTTTTTAGATAAAATCCCTAGTTCAGATTTTTTTAAAAAAATAGCCAAAGCCAACATTAACTATAATTACTATACCTATAAAGAAATTTATCCGTTTGGTTATTACGGAAAAAAACAGCTAGTTCATTTTAAAGATCTTCCAGATGGCTTTTATGATTTTAGAAGTGAAATAGATTATAATGATAATGAGCTAACTAATTTAGCTCCATATAACAGATTCCTTTTTTGGCACTTTAGTAATCTTGCTTTAAAAAATTATTACAAAAACAGCCATGACCATCACGATTTTAATCGTATGTCTTTAGACTATAATTTAGAAAAGCTAAATCTAATTGATACACTTGTTGAAGATGAGACTATAAAAAATTATTTATTAGAGCATCATGCTAGAGAGTTTATTTTTAATAGCAAAAACAATGATGAATCTAATAAGCTATTGAACTCATATTTAGAAAAAAACACAAATAAAAAAAGTGAGAGTCACATTAAAAGGCTTGTAGAATCTATGAGTAATTTAACACCCGGAAATAAGCTTCCTTATGTTGAAATTCTAGATTTTGGTAATAATACAATTAGTCTGAGTTCTGTAATAAAGCAACCAACTGTCATCTATTTTTGGTCATCAAATTTTAAAATGCATTATAGAAACAGTCACTATGCAGCTAAGGAGTTAAAAGAAAAATATCCAGATGTTAATTTTATAGCTATTAACATGAATGATACAGACCTAAATTATTGGAAAAAAACGCTAAAGCAATTTAAGTACTCTGTAAAAAATGAATACAAGCTTAAAAACCCTAATGTTGCTTTTAAAAAGCTTGCGCTTGAATTCTCTTCTAAAGCTATTATTGTTGATGCAAAAGCAAAAATCATAAACTCTAATACTAATCTTTTTAGTGAAGATTTAGGTATAGAACTTGAAAATTTATTAGCCAAAAACAAAAAAGCTCTTAAATAAAATTACTTAAGAGCTTAATTATATATTACAAAAGATTAATTCCCTTTTTTATAATCTGCTAAAAACTTTTCTAACCCTATATCTGTTAATGGATGTTTTAACAATCCTACTATAGAACTTAATGGTCCAGTCATAACATCTGCTCCTAATTTTGCACAATCAATAACATGCATCGTATGACGAACAGAAGCTGCTAAAATTTCTGTATCAAAACCATAATTATCATATATCATTCGTATTTCTGCTATTAGATTTAAACCATCTGTAGAGATATCATCTAACCGACCAATAAATGGAGATACATATGTTGCTCCTGCTTTTGCTGCTAACAATGCTTGTCCTGGAGAAAAAACTAATGTTACGTTAGTTTTAATGCCTTTATCACTAAAATATTTACAAGCTTTAATTCCATCTTTAATCATTGGTAGTTTAACAACAATTTGGTCATGTAAATCTGCTAAAGCCTCACCTTCTCTTACCATGCCTTCAAAATCTGTAGCTATAACCTCAGCACTTACATCGCCATCTACAATATTACAAATGTCTACATAATGTTTTAAAATATTGTTAGTCCCTGTAATACCTTCTTTAGCCATTAATGACGGATTAGTTGTTACGCCATCTAATATGCCTAGTTCTTGTGCTTCTTTAATTTGAGCTAGATTAGCTGTATCAATAAAAAATTTCATCTTTATATTTTTATTAAGTTGTGTTTTAAAATATGTTGCGAATTTACAATTTTAAGATACTTTTAAATCTATTTTTTAATTAAAACATATCAACAAAACTATTAAAGTGAAATTTAGTTGATAATTATTGTATAGGTTTTAGAAGTTGAATCTGAGCATAATGAATCTTCATACGTATCTGTATCGTAATCATAATATACTGGAGGATCCACATACAAATAGACTGTAAATGTATAACTGCCAGAAGTTTGAGGAATTCCTTCAATATATATAGTTCTATGATCTACAAACATTTCTAAGCCATCAGGCAAGTTTGTAATATCATCAAAATAGTACGCATAATCATCGTCGCGTGGCTCATTCTTAATTTCTGCTCTTATATCTTGGTAATAAAACTCATTTACATAACCAATTTCAAAAGTCTTATCTGGTAGTTCTGGTCTTACATTGATTATACAATCAATAATATCATCACAGCTAGTAAATACAAAAAAGGAAAGTGTCAATAAAAAAAGTAGAGGCTTTTTCATGATTATTAGTTTCAAAACTAATTATCAAATAACGTACCAAGTTATATTATAGCTTATAGTGATTAAGCAATAATTTCTCATAAATTTTATCTGGTAGAATACGTTTTAAAACTATTGAGAATTTTTGCATAAACTCTCCAACCTTATAATGAATTTTTGGGTTTTTAGTATTAATAATTTTAAAAACAGCTTCTGCCATATGCTTTGGATCCATACCTTGATCTACATGTTCATCCATTAATTTTAATGAATTTCCGTAAGATTTTTTATAGGGCGAATTATCTTTTACAGGCGCATGATAACGACCCGCAGCAATATTAGTTGCAAAATCTCCAGGCGCAACATTAGTCATCTTTATATTGAAACTCTTAATTTCCATTCTAAAAGCTTCAGTTATCAACTCTAAAGCACCTTTGCTTGCGCTATAAATACCACGATATGGCAGGCCCATATATCCAGCTATTGATGTAACATTAATAATTAACCCAGAGTTTTGCTTGCGCATTTGTGGCAAAACAGATTTAATGACATTAATAGGTCCAAAAAGGTTAGTCTCAAAATTTCTTCGTATTTCCTCATTAGGAATTTCTTCTAAAGGACCAGTAATTCCTGCTCCAGCATTATTAATTACCACATCAAGTCTTCCCGATTGCTTAACAACAGAAACGATAGCATTTTCAATAGATTCAACATCTGAAACATCTAAGGCAATTAAAGGAAATATTGAATTAGCATGATTTTTAGGATTTCTGCTTGTACCATAAACCGTAAACCCTTTTTTGAATAAAAACTCACCAATAGATTTACCTATTCCAGAAGAACCACCTGTAATTAATATTACTTTAGACATGTTTTAAGAAAAATTAGTGTTCAAAAATACAACTTAAAAAGGAAAATATAGGGTACAAAAAAAGGCAAGCTACCTACATCACACCGCTACGACCGCTTACCTTTGCTGCGTTCCCGCCCTGGAGGATTCAACAGGAGCTGGTTGTGTAGGACTTGCCGGCTGCAAAGATACAATCTTTTAATATTTTCACAATGTTTTTTTAAACTGAATTTTAATAAATATATTGCTCAAAAATTATTAAGAATGGTTTCAATGTTTAAGTTTTTTATAATCACAATGTTAAGTCTGTTATTATTGACTTGTGGTAACACATCTAATGCTGTAAAAAACAATTTTTCAATTAAAACTAATGCTAAAAATAATTCAGTAGCTATAGGAGAAACGCTTAATCTGTCCATAAAAAACCCAAATAAAAAAGCTATCACTTCTGTTACCTATAAAATTGATGGTAAAAACGTATCTGATAGTTTTGTAGTAGAAAACCTAAAACTAGGTGTGCATAACTTAACAGCTACTATACATTATAATGACGCATCAGAAGAAAAGTCTACAAAAATCACCATATTAAATAATAATCCACCAAAAATATACACTTACAAAATTGTGAATGAATACCCTCACGATATTACTTCATATACTCAAGGATTAGAATTTTACAACGGTGATTTATATGAAAGTACAGGTCAATATGGAGAATCAAAATTGAGAAAAGTAGATTACAAAACAGGAAACATTATACAGAATGTAAATTTAACTAGGCAATATTTTGGCGAAGGCTTAACAGTTTTAAATGATAAGATATACCAATTAACATGGCAAGAAAATACTGGTTTTGTTTATGATGTAAATTCTTTAGAAAAAACTGGCAGCTTTAAATATGGCCAAAGTAAAGAAGGTTGGGGAATCTGTAATGACGGGAGACAATTATACAAAAGCGACGGTACCGAAAACATATGGTTATTAAATCCAGACACTCAGGCAGAAGAATCTAAAATTCAAGCCTATACTAATAAAGGAAAAATCATAGGACTTAATGAAATGGAATGGGTTAATGGTAAGATATATGTTAACAGATATCAAAAAAATGGTGTCGCAATTATTAATCCAGTAAATGGTGCAATTGAAGGTGTTATTGATTTTTCTCCACTTAAAAAACTAGTAACACAACATCAAGGTTTAGATGTTTTAAATGGCATTGCTTACAACCCTGAAACAAAAACCGTTTTCGTAACTGGAAAACGCTGGGATAAGGTTTTTGAAGTAGAAATTACAGAAAAATAAAAACCACTTCTTCATTTTACCAAAAAAACACAATTAAAAATAATAGTAATCATACTAAATAATGCTTTCAAAAGTTATATTTTTAACACTTGAAACGCATTAAATATTTTTTGCCTTAAATAGAATTCAATATTACATGAAACAAGCGTGCTAAAAGTTTTATCATTAAGTAAAATGATTATAGCGAACAGCGTGCGACCTTTAAAAGCAATAAACAAAACACATGAAAAGAGTCTTATCCTTTATACTTACGCTTTCAATTTTAGTCCTTTGGAGTTCTTGTAGAAAAGACTTTGAGTTTGATCCAAGTACAGGAACTTTAGAGTTTTCTAAAGACACTGTTTATTTAGACACTGTTTTTACAGACATTGGATCTAGTACATACAACCTTAAAGTTTATAATAGAAGTGATAATGATATTGTTATTCCTACAGTTAGATTAGGTGAAGGTCAAGCTTCTAATTACAGATTAAATGTTGATGGTTTAGCTGGTAAAGAGTTTGAAAACATTGAGCTTTTAGCAAAAGACAGTATGTTTATTTTTGTTGAAACAACAATTGATATTCAAGATTTAACCAATTCTGAAACTCAATTTTTATACACAGACGCCATAGAATTTGATACTGGTGCAAATCAACAAAAAGTAGAGCTTGTTACTTTAGTTAAAGATGCGATATTTATTTATCCAAATAGAGACGATACTACAGGAATAATAGAAACGCTCACTTTTGATGTTGATGGTGATGGAACCCAAGATGAAACTAATATACAAGGGCGTTTTTTAGAAACAAGTGAACTTACTTTTACCAATGAAAAACCTTATGTGATTTATGGTTATGCAGCTGTAAATGAAGGAGAAACACTAACCATTGAAGCTGGAGCAAGAGTGCATTTTCATGCAAATTCTGGTTTAATTGTTACTAATAACGCATCTTTAAAAGTTAATGGCGAATTAAGTAATGACCAAGATCTTTTAGAAAACGAAGTTATTTTTGAAGGTGATCGCCTTGAAGATTTGTTTTCTAATATACCTGGACAATGGGGAACCATTTGGTTATTTGTTGGCAGTGTTGATAATGATATTAATTATGCAACCATTAAAAATGCCTCAGTTGGTATTTTATGCGAAGGCAATCAAGATGCAATTGATGATAAGTTAACCATTACAAATTCACAGATATATAACTCAAGTAATTTTGGAATTTTAGGCAGAGCAACTTCTATAAGCGGAGAAAATGTTGTCATAAATAATTCTGGACAATCCTCTTTTGCTGGTACTTTAGGCGGTAAATACAATTTTACACATTGCACACTAGCAAATTACTGGAATACTAGTTTTAGGCAATTCCCTTCTGTGTTTTTAAATAACTACGTGCTAGATGAAAATGGTACACCAATTAGTAACACCTTAGAGCAAGCAAACTTTAATAATTGTATCATCTACGGAAATGATAATGCAGAATTACTCTTAGATGAGAACAACGGAAGCGCTTTTAACTACATGTTTACAAACAATTTAATACGTTATCAAAGTAATACAAACCCAATAGACTTTACAGATAGTATGCATTTTGCAAACATTATATTAAACGAAGATCCAGATTTTAAAGATGGCTTTGAAAACATGTTAATGATTGGAGATGATTCTGCAGCAAATAATTTAGGAAATAATTTATATGACTTTTACGCTAATCAAGTTCCGTTTGATATTCTAAACACAAGCAGAATAACTTCACCAGACTTAGGAGCCTATCAACATATAACTTTTGAAGATTAACAAAAAAAGGCTTAGAAAAATTTCTAAGCCTTTTTTATTAATAGTATTCTTTTTAAGCAACAAACAATGGCAAATCTTTCATCATCGTATTTACTTTTGTTGCAATAGCTGCTAACTTAGTTTCATCTTCATAATTAGTAATAACATCATCAATAAAACCAACAATAGTATCCATATCCTCTTCTTTTAAACCTCTAGTTGTAATTGCTGGTGTTCCTACACGAATCCCTGAGGTTACAAAAGGTGATTTATCATCAAAAGGAACCATGTTTTTATTTACAGTAATATCTGCTTTTACTAAAGCCTGCTCTGCATCTTTACCTGTAATATTTTTGTTTCGTAAATCTATTAGCATCATATGGTTATCTGTTCCATCAGAAATAATATGATAACCTCTATCTACAAATGCCATAGCCATAGCTGCTGCATTACGTTTTACTTGTAACATATAATGCATATATTTATCTGTAAGAGCTTCACCAAAAGCAATAGCTTTAGCTGCAATAATATGCTCTAATGGTCCACCTTGATTTCCAGGAAAAACTGCAGAGTCAAATAAAGATGACATTTTTCGCAGGTTTCCATTCTTTAATTTTAAACCAAATGGGTTATCAAAATCTTCTCCCATTATAATCATTCCTCCTCTTGGACCACGCAAGGTTTTATGAGTAGTTGTTGTTACTACATGACAATGCGGAATTGGGTCATTCATAATGCCTTTAGCTATCAAACCAGCTGGATGCGATATATCTGCCATTAAAAGTGCGCCAACACTATCAGCAATTTTTCTAAAACGCTTAAAATCCATATCGCGTGAATATGCTGAAGCTCCTGCAATAATTAGTTTAGGCATTTCGGCTTTAGCAATGGTTTCCATCTTATCATAATTAATAAGACCATTCTCTTCATCTACACCATAAAACACAGGATTATATAATTTCCCTGAAAAATTAACTGGAGAACCATGAGTTAAATGTCCGCCATGTGATAAGTCGAAACCTAATATTTTATCTCCTGGTTTTAAACACGCTGCAAAAACTGCTGTATTTGCTTGACTTCCAGAATGCGGTTGTACATTTACCCAAGAAGCACCAAATAAGGCTTTTGCTCTATCAATTGCAATTTGCTCAACTTCATCTACAATTTCACAACCGCCATAATAACGCTTTCCAGGATAACCTTCAGCATATTTATTTGTTAAAACTGATCCTGCAGCTTCCATTACTTGGTCACTAACAAAATTCTCTGAAGCTATAAGTTCTAAACCATGTAATTGTCTTTCTTTTTCAGCTTCAATAAGCTCGAAAATTTGTTGATCACGTTGCATATAATTTAATGTTTGTTAAGTTTTTTCAAAAATAATAAATACATTAGTTAAATAGATTCTAAAATATATTTTTACTTACTCATTTATTAGCATGTTATCAACAGTTAAAATGAATATAATTTTAATCATTTTTTGCTTTTAGAATAAAAAAAATATGTAGGTTTGAATAGAAATTAAAAACAACTCAACACAATATAGTTATGCCATTATCAGCCAATAATCCAGATAGAACATCGTGGTTGCACGTCGATAAAAATTCTGATTTCCCAATACAAAACATACCTTTTGGAGTGTTTTTAACACGTGATGATATTATTACTATCGGAACCAGGATTGGAGATACTGCCATTGACCTTGGTGCATTGCATCAATTAGGTTATTTTAAAGGTATACCCTTAACTGATGATATCTTCCTACAAGACACATTAAATGATTTTATTGCTGACGGTAGAAAAACTTGGCGTTTGGTAAGAAATAGAATCGCTGAAATTTTTGACAGTACTAACTCAACCTTAAAAAATAACACAAAACATAAAGAAATTGTTTGCTTTAGATTAGATGAAATTGAAATGCAATTGCCAGTAGAAATTGGTGATTACACAGATTTTTATTCGAGCATAGAACATGCAACTAATGTTGGGACAATGTTTAGAGACCCAAATAATGCTCTATTACCAAACTGGTTACATATTCCAGTTGGTTATCATGGTAGAAGTAGCTCTATAATCCCATCAGGAATTCCTATTCACAGACCACAAGGACAAACGCTTCCTGCTGGTGCTACAGAGCCTGTTTTTGGACCTTCAAAATTAGTGGACTTTGAATTAGAAATGGCGTTTATCACAACTGATGCTAACGATTTAGGAGAACCAATTCCTATTGATGAAGCCGAAGAATATATTTTTGGATTAGTATTGTTTAATGATTGGTCTGCAAGAGATATTCAAAAATGGGAATACGTACCATTAGGGCCTTTTCTTGCTAAAAGTTTTGCATCGTGTATTTCTCCTTGGATTGTTACTCTTGATGCTTTAGAGCCATATAGAGTTGAAAGTCCTAAACCAAAAAAACCACAATTACCTTATTTACAATACAAAGGAAAAAAGAGTTATGATATTAACTTAGAAGTAGCGATTAAACCAAAAGGTGCTAAAGAAACTACGGTAAGTAAATCAAACTTTAAATATATGTACTGGAACATGGTACAACAGTTGGCACATCATACAGTTAATGGTTGTCCTGTAAACTCTGGCGATATGATGGGAAGTGGCACTATTTCTGGCGCAACTCCAGACTCATATGGTTCTATGTTAGAGCTTACATGGAGAGGTGAAAAACCTTTAAAGATGAAAGATGGAACAGAACGAAAATTTATTAATGATAATGATACGGTTATCATGAGAGGTTACTGTGAAAATGACGGAACTCGAATAGGTTTTGGTGAAGTTTCTACAGAGTTACTTCCTATTTACAATCCAAAAAAGAAAAAGTAGCTTCGACAAGCTCAGCTACCGACAAGCTCAGCTACCGACAAGCTCAGCTACCAAAATTTGATTAGGTAAACCTCAAAATTAATAATATGCCAATCGGTTTCATGTACATTTTAGAATGTTCGAATGGTAGCTATTATACTGGTAGCACAATAAATTTAAAAGAGAGACTGTTACAACACCTAAGTGGTGAAGGTGCTAAACATACTAAAAAGTATCTTCCTATAAAATTAGTGTATCACGAAGAATATTCTAGAATTGATGAAGCTTTTTATAGAGAAAAACAAATTCAAGGTTGGAGTCGAAAAAAGAAAGAAGCTTTGATCAATAATAAAAATTATAAGCTTCCTAGCTTATCTAAAAACTACACACAAAACCTTAATAAATAAATTTATTAAGAATTGGAAACTGAGTCTGTCGAAGTTTGGCATCATAATTGAATTTCAATTAATATCTATTAATTAAAATACAAGATTATGAAGAAATTACTACTCCTTACAGTCCTTTTCTCAGTACTCGTATCTTGTGGTGGGAAACAACAAATTGAAAAAGCATTATACTCTGGAAATTACGATCAGGCTATAACTAAGGCTTTAAAGAAATTAGAAAACAACAAAGACAAAAAACGAAAACAACAGTTTATTGTTATGTTGCAAGATGCATACTACAAAGTTGTTGAACATGATTTAAAAAGTATAGCGCACCTAAAAAAGGATGGTAATCCTGAGCAATATAAAACTATTTATGAAGTATATATGAATTTAAATGCACGTCAAAATGCAATTAAACCAGTATTACCATTACAAGTAGATGGTAAACAAATTACATTTGAGTTCAACGATTATTCAAATGAAATTGTCGATTATAGATATAAAACATCAGATTATTTAATTGATAAAGGTATTGCCTTATTAGATGCAGGTGATAAATATAAAGCTAGAGAAGCGTATTTAATATTTGAATATATAGAACGCATAAATCCGAATTTTGAAGAGAATAGAGATTTAATAATTGAAGCTCGCCAAAAAGGAACAGACCATGTTATTGTTAGTATCACTAATAATACACACCAAATTATACCTCAACGATTAGAAGCCGATTTATTAGATTTTGACACTTATGGATTAAATCAATTTTGGACGGAATATCATGCAAATCAAAATCAAAATATTGACTATGATTATGCTATGCAATTACAATTAAAACGAATTAATATCTCTCCAGAAAAATTATACGAAAAACAATTGCTTAGAGAAAGACAAATTATTGACGGCTGGAGATATCAACTCGATAGCAATGGCAATGTCATGCAAGACAGTTTAGGCAATGATATTAAAGTTGATAAGATTGTTAACGTAAGAGCACGTTACTTTAAGTTTAATCAGTTTAAGTCTACTCAACTAATTGCAGATGTTGTTTATAGCGATATAAAAACAAATCAAGTACTAGATGCTTTTGCTATAGATAGCGAATTTGTTTTTGATCATCACTATGCTACATATAGAGGAGATAAAAGAGCATTACATAGAGATGATAAAAATTTACTAAATAACAAAAGAGTTCATTTTCCTACAGATGCTCAAATGGTTTTTGATACTGGAGAAGATTTAAAACTCAAATTAAAAGATATTATTAACTCATATCAATTAAGAGGATAGCAACTAAAAACTCTCACATAAAATAATGTGGGAGTTTTTTTATTACATGTATATCATCAATCCCTTCAAACAAACCTACTTAAATCAACTTGATTAATTGCTCCATGAGAAGCATGGGTAACCACTACTCCATTTTTAATAACTAAAAGTTGCGGAGATTCATGCATTACTTGAAATTTATAACCAACCTCATTTGACACATCTCTATAATCTAACAAGTCTAAATAGTATAAATCTAAATCCTGTTCTGTTAACTCGTAACTATCAACAAACTGATTCATTACCATTTTGCTAATACCACAACGTGTAGAGTGTTTAAAAATAACCTGCGTTTTAGTATTAGATTTTTTTTCTATATGCTTTAACTGTTGCAAATCATTTAAAGCAATCCAAGGCAAAATCTTTTCTTCTTTACTTTTGGTGTCTGAGCCTGTCGAAGACCCAAATATTTTATTTAAAATTCCCATAGTTATTATAATTATAACAAGTAAGTCGTGATACTTCTAAAATCTTACAGTATGACGAAAAGTCAGTTAACCACTAACAAAAACAGACAGAATGTCTCTTGTGATTAATTGGTAAGGTAATTGAAATACGTCTATCATAAAAGAAAAAAACATATGAATTTTAATAACTATACAATAAAATCACAAGAAGCAATTCAGCAAGCACAACAGCTTGCTCAAAGCTATGGTCATCAACAAATAGAAAACGAACACCTATTTAAAGGTATTCTAGAAGTTGATGAGAACGTATTACCATTCCTTTTAAAAAAATTGAATGTCAATACAAGCCTATTAGAACAAATACTAGACAAAGAACTAGAAAGCTTTCCAAAAGTAAGCGGAACAGATATTATGTTATCTCGTGAAGCAGGAAAAAGCTTAAACGAAGCATCAATCATTGCAAAAAAAATGAACGATGACTTTGTATCTATTGAACATCTACTATTGGCTATCTTTAAGTCTAAAAGTAAAATTGCACAGATATTAAAAGACCAAGGCGTAACAGAAAAAGCACTAAAAGCTAGTATTGATGAACTAAGAAAGGGAGATCGTGTAACATCTCAAAGTCAAGAAGACACATATAACTCATTAAATAAATATGCTAAAAACTTAAACCAATTAGCAAAAGACGGAAAGTTAGATCCCGTAATTGGTCGTGATGAAGAGATAAGGCGTATTCTTCAAATTCTATCACGTCGCACCAAAAACAATCCAATATTAGTTGGTGAGCCAGGAACTGGAAAAACAGCTATTGCAGAAGGTTTGGCTCACAGAATTATTGATGGAGATATTCCAGAAAACCTAGTAGATAAGCAAATCTTTGCTTTAGATATGGGCGCATTAATCGCTGGTGCTAAATTTAAAGGTGAATTTGAAGAACGCTTGAAAGCCGTTATAAAAGAAGTAACAACTAGTGAAGGAGATATCGTTCTATTTATTGATGAAATCCACACACTTGTTGGAGCTGGCGGTGGACAAGGCGCAATGGATGCAGCAAATATTTTAAAGCCAGCTTTAGCTCGTGGAGAACTACGAGCAATTGGTGCTACAACTTTAGATGAGTATCAAAAATACTTTGAAAAAGATAAAGCTCTAGAACGTCGTTTTCAGAAAGTAATGGTAGACGAACCTGATACAGAAAGTGCAATTTCTATACTTCGTGGTATTAAAGAAAAGTACGAAACACATCATAAAGTTCGTATTAAAGATGAAGCAATTATTGGTGCTGTAGAATTGTCTAGCAGATATATTACAAACCGGTTTTTACCAGATAAAGCTATTGACTTAATGGATGAAGCTGCTTCTAAACTTCGCATGGAAATCAACTCTAAACCAGAGGAATTAGATGTTCTGGATAGAAAGATTATGCAATTAGAAATTGAAATTGAAGCCATTAAGCGTGAAAAAGACGAAAGCAAGTTAAAATCACTTCGTTCTGACTTAGCCAATCTAAAAGAAGAACGCAACGAGATTAATGCCAAATGGAAATCTGAAAAAGAGGTAGTTGATAATATTCAAATTGCAAAACAAGATATTGAAAACTATAAATTAGAAGCAGAACGTGCAGAACGTGAAGGTGATTATGGCAAAGTAGCAGAATTACGCTACGGAAAAATTAAAGAAGCAACAGAAGCGCTTGAAGGTTTCCAAAAACAATTAGCAGCGCAACAAGAAAATGCATTAATTAAAGAGGAAGTAACTTACGAAGATATAGCTGATGTTGTAGCAAAATGGACTGGTATTCCAGTAACAAAAATGATTCAGAGTGAACGCGAAAAACTATTAAAACTTGAAGACGAATTACATAAGCGTGTGGTTGGTCAAGACGAAGCCATAGTTGCGGTTAGTGATGCTGTACGTCGCTCGAGAGCTGGTTTACAAAACCCTCAAAAACCAATAGGAACATTCTTGTTTCTTGGTACAACTGGCGTTGGTAAAACAGAATTAGCAAAAGCACTAGCTGAATATTTGTTTGATGATGAAAATGCTATGACGCGTATTGATATGAGTGAATATCAAGAACGTCATTCGGTTAGTCGATTAGTTGGAGCGCCTCCAGGATACGTTGGTTATGATGAAGGCGGACAATTAACCGAAGCTGTTAGACGCAAACCATATTCTGTTGTATTACTAGATGAAATTGAAAAAGCACATCCTGATACTTTTAATATTTTATTACAAGTATTAGATGAAGGACGCTTAACAGACAATAAAGGACGAATAGCAGATTTTAAAAACACAATAATAATTATGACTTCAAATATGGGAAGTCATATAATTCAGGAACGTGTTGAAGCAATTAAAGATATAAATGCCGCAATGGATTCTGCAAAAGTCGATGTGTTAGGCTTATTAAAACAAAGCGTACGACCAGAATTTTTAAATAGAATAGACGACACCATTATGTTTACGCCTTTAAGCAAAGACAACATTGCAGCTATTGTTGGTTTACAGTTAAAAGGCATCACAAAAATGATTGCGCAACAAGGCATTACATTTGATGCTACAGAAGAAGCTATAGCTTATTTAGCAGAAAAAGGTTATGAGCCAGAGTATGGCGCAAGACCTGTAAAACGGGTGATACAAAAAGAAGTCTTAAATGCATTAAGCAAAGAAATATTAGCTGGAAAAGTTACTACAGATAGCATTATTCTATTAGATGCATTTGATGATGAATTAGTTTTTAGAAATCAAGGTAACTTAGTAACAGAAGAATTTTAAGTAGGCTGTAACAAATTTCTTTTAAAACAGTCATTTAATTGGTTGGTTAGTTGAAAAGCAATGCGAGTTTCTTTATTGAAATAAGTGTTGCTTTTTTTATAAACTAAATTTACAAGTATAGTTATATAAATATAAAAAGCTGAATAAGCAATCTATTTAAAACAAAAAAGGTCACCATAAGTGACCTTTTTAATGCTATTAATCTATTTTAAAATTTAGAACTTTAAGCCAACACCTACTCCAACTAATAATGGATTTATTTCTACCTCTGATGAAGTTGAAGCATTATTAACTGTAACATCTGTTTTTAATAAAATCTTTTTAATATCTAAATTTAAAAACCATTTGTCGTTTAAATTATAATCTACACCTGCTTGTAAAGAAAACCCAACAGAGCTATCATAGTCTATATCATTTACATCGCCTGAGTCTACGCCATAAAATATAGTATAATTAATACCAGCACCAACATAAGGCTTAAATTCATTAGCATAAAAATGGTATTGTAAATTAAGTGTTGGTGGTAATAACCAAACGTGACCTAAATCTGCTCCATTTTCAATTTCTACATCATGTTTTGTAGTTGCTAAAATTAATTCAGCAGCTAAATTTTTATTAAAGAAATACGTTAAATCAAATTCTGGCACATAAGCGGTCGAAATATCTACATCTGCACCAACAATATCATCTCCTGGTGATGGTATAACCGATACTATTCTAAACCGCGCTTGCCACTTACTATAGTCTGTTGTTTCTTTAGTGTCTACATTTTGTGCATTAACAAAAGTAAATAAGCTTAACATTAATGCTGTGAAAATTGTTTTTTTCATGATATGATTGTTTAATATTTACTACAAAAATAAAGCGACAAGAAATCATAAATACTGACTTAAATCATAGTTTGTAAATTTTATTTATAAAAATGCAATTACAAAATATACCAAATGGTATATTTTTAATATATTTACACTCATGCAAACAAAATCTGAACATACTAAACACTATATTTTAGAAATAGTTGCGCCTATTTTTAATAAAAATGGATATGCAGCAACAAGCATGAGTGAAATTACAAATGCTACTAGATTAACTAAAGGAGCTATCTATGGTAACTTTAAAAACAAAGAAGAATTAGCCATTGCAGCATTTAAGTTTAATGTTAAAAGTTTAATGTCTAGAATTTCATCACATTTAAAGTTAAGTAATTCTCCTCTTCAAAAATTATTTTTGATTACCGATTTTTACAGAAATTATTATGACTATAGTAAACAACTTGGAGGTTGCCCTGTTATAAATGTTGGAGTAGATGCAAACAATCAGAACTCTTTATTATTAAAAAATGTACGAATTGTAATTGAACGCATTCAAGATAAAGTAGCAACTATTGTAGAAGAAGGTATAGAAGCTGGTGAAATATCTACAGAAGTAAATGCTATGCAATTTGCAAAACGTCTAGACACCATGATTCAAGGCGCTATTTTCATGACCTATACTATGGATGATGAGTTTTATTTAAAAGACACAATGAACCAACTTGACCAAATAATACATAACAATATAAAAGCTTAAAAAATTTGAACAACAATATACCAATTGGTATATTATAAACAATAAAAACATGAATACGTTACCAAAAACACTAGAAAGTCAATCAAAAATTAGGTTTCAAGATTGTGATCCATTTAATCATTTAAACAACGGAAATTATATTGATTACTTTATGAACCATCGTGAAGATCAGCTTATAAAACACTATGCCATAGATGTGTATGCAATGGCACAGAAATTAGGAAAAAGTTGGGTGTCTAGCAGCAATCAAATAGCATATATAAAGCCAGCTCTGTTAATGGAAACCGTTAGCATAGAATCACAACTAATACATTACGATTCTAGCAACTTAAAAGTAGAGATGCGCATGTATAATAAAGATAAAAGCCAACTAAAAGCTGTGATCTGGTGTGGTTTTGTACATTTTAACTTACTAAAGCAACAACGTGAAGCCCATTCAGAAAATCTTATGACGCTTTTTAAAGGTGTAAAAATTGAAATAAAAGAACAACTTTTTGAAGAAAGAATAAATAACATAAGAAAAATGAAAGCAAATTCTTCAACAATAGTAAAATCATAACCAATTAAAAAACAGCAAAATCTGTTAATTTTTGTGTAAAACTGTGCAAAAAGGCAATAAAATTTAAGTTTTTCCATTTAAATTAATAAAGAAAAGCTTAAATTTGAACTGCTATTAGTTCCCAAAATTTACATTAGACGTAAACGTCAATAATTTAATGTTTTATTCTTCTTCAAATCAAGAATATAAACAAAAACAAACCTACTTAAACAATGAATGTTAACTCATACATAGACCATACATTATTAAAACCCAATACAACAGAACGAGATATTATCGATCTTTGTAATGAGGCAAAACTGCATGAATTTTATTCTGTTTGTATTAATAGCTCGTACATACCTCTTGCAAAACAACTTTTAAAAGGTTCAGGTGTAAAAATATGCACTGTAATCGGATTTCCTTTAGGAGCAACATCTACAGAGGTAAAAGTTTTTGAAGCAAAAAATGCAGTAGAGCAAGGCGCTAATGAAATTGATATGGTTTTAAACATTGGTTTTTTAAAAAGCAAGAACTATGTTGAGGTATTAAAAGATATTAGTTATGTTAAAAATGCTATTGGTAGAATTCCTTTAAAAGTCATTTTAGAAATAAGTGAATTATCTAAAAATGAAATCATAAAAGCATGTGAAATTTGTTTAGATGCTAAAGCTAATTTTATAAAAACATCTACAGGTTTTTCTAAAAGTGGAGCAACACTTACTGCTGTAAAAATTATAAGAAAAACAGTTAGAGACAAAGCAAAAATAAAAGCATCTGGTGGTATTAGAGATTATGAAACCGCTTTAAAATATATTGATGTTGGAGTTGATAGAATAGGAACTTCTAATGGTGTTGCAATTGTTACCAAAAAATTAGTAAAAACTAACAGTTATTAAATATATACATTTAACATATATTTAAATAGGTTTCACTTCAATCTATTTATATTTGATTTCATTCAATTTATTTAGCATAAAACACCCATATATAAAGTGCTTCTTATCTAAGAAAATGATTAGTTTGGATGTTCTATATGACTTACTTAACAAAATAGAAATTACCATATGAAACATATCGTTATAATTGTAATTGCATTACTATCTGTACTACCAATTCATTCACAAAAAGAAATAAGTACAGAGACTACAACGTATTATTTTATTCGTCATGCTGAAAAGGACAGAAGTGATAAAACCAATAGAAATCCGCATTTAACAGAAATTGGTAAAGACAGAGCTGAACATTGGAGTAAAATATTAAAGCATGTAAAATTTGATGCTGTATATTCTACAGATTATAACCGAACAAAAGAAACCGCACAACCAACTGCAACAAAAAATAGTGTAGACATTACATTATACAATCCAAGAAACATTGATGGTAAAACCTTTATGAATGCTACTAAAGGGAAAACCGTTTTGATTGTTGGCCATAGTAATACAACACCAATGTTTGTAAACGCAATTTTAGGTAAAGAAAAATATAAAGATATTAACGATAGTAATAATGGTAACTTATATACTATTACAATAATTGATGGCAAAACCTCAGACCAAGTATTAGTTATTAATTAAACTTTATATTTTTGGTTTCAATTTTTGATAGCAGTTTTAATTCTCCATTATCAAAAAGGCTTGACAAACTAGTTAATTCTATATTTTTATCTTGAGGCTTATAGTTGTTATAATCTACAAAACGTAAACCATTAATATAGCGTTCGTTGTAAGCTTCTCTAAAGCGAATGCCTCCACCATTTACAAGAAAAGAATAAGCTAGGTAGTCAATTTTAAAAGTCTCTTTATTAATCCAATACATATAAACGTCTTCAAAATCTTTTCCGCCTCCATTTTCAGAAAAAGTAACTTGGATCATGTAATATTCTTTTCCTTTAATTGATATTTCGCCTTTATACGTTTTAAAAACAGCTTTGTCATTTAATCCATAAGGCAATAGCACAAAGTAGTTAACAGAGTTTATACTATTTTCTATTCTCGAAGACATTTCGGTTGTAACAGATGCATTTTTTCCATTAATAGTTTTATTTAAAGGTTTAGTATTACCATAAGTAATTACAACTTTTTCATTATCAGTTTTAGCAATTCTGCTATACTCAAACACGCCATTATCACGTTTAGACACATAATGCTTGTCTCTAAAATCAAACTCCATATTATAACTATCATAAAGCTTTCCTCCTGCCACTTCAATGACTTTATCTATAATATCTTGAGCAGATTTCTGAGAAAACCCATTTATAGTAATTCCTAAGAACAAAACACTAAAAATTCCAAATTTTAAAAAATGATTCATTGTCTAAATTTTTACAATAAGTCGTAAAACTATTGATTACTTTTGGTAGAGGCTCTAAAAGTTATCTTAAATTATTTACCTTTGGCATCCATGCAAAAAAACATAAACATACAAAACAAAAAAGCACGCTTTCTATACGAGATTTTAGACAAGTATACAGCTGGTATTGTACTTACTGGAACAGAAATAAAATCTATTCGTAATAGTAAAGCATCTATTGCTGAAAGCTTTTGTGAGTTTAATGATAAAGGCGAATTGTTTGTTATAAACATGAACATTGAAGAATATGCTTATGGTAATTATTACAACCATAGACCAAAGGCAGAACGCAAACTTTTATTGAATAAAAAGGAATTAAAAAAACTTCAAAAAGATGTTCAAGCAAAAGGCTTAGCTATAGTTCCGCTACGTTTATTTATTAATGAAAATGGTTTTGCAAAAGTAGATATTGCTTTAGCAAAAGGAAAAAAGCTTTTCGATAAACGTGAAACCATGAAAGATCGCGATAACAAAAGAGATTTGGCTCGTATTAAGAAAAGTTTCAATTAACTTTAAGATTCTTTAACACTCATTATTTACAATAATATCTAAGTTTGATAACTTGTTAGTCAACCTTTTTATAAAAAAAGACGTCTATACTAATATAACCATCTATTTATACATGAAACTAAAACTACTTCTTACAATCGTCTTTTTATATAGTATCCAATCATTTTCTCAAATTACAGGTACAGTTACAGATAGTAAAGACAAAGTGCTTCCGTTTGTAAATATTTATATAGAAAACACATTTACTGGCACAACTAGTAATGAAGAAGGTAATTACGAACTTAACATTACTTCACCAAAAACATATACTGTTGTCTTTCAGTTTTTGGGTTACAAAACAGTAAAAAAAGACGTCATTATAGAACAGTTTCCTTATACATTAAATGCTTCTTTAACTGAAGAAGAAATCTCATTAAACGAAGTTGTTATTAATGCAGACGAAAATCCTGCAAACAAAATTATTAGACAAGCTATTGCTAAACGCAAAGCGAATTTAGAAAAAATTAAAGCCTACAAAGCCGATTTTTATTCTCGTGGATTAATAAGAATTAAAGATGCTCCAGAAAAATTACTCGGACAAGAAATTGGTGATTTAGGTGGTGGTTTAGACTCCACAAGAAGTGGTGTTATTTACTTATCAGAAACCATTTCAAAAATTGAGTTTTTAAGACCAAACAAGCTAAAAGAAAAAATTACTGCCTCAAAAGTTAGCGGTGATGACAATGGTTTTAGTTTTAACAATGCTATAGATGTCGATTATAACTTTTATAATAATACCGTAGAACTTGGCAATCAAATTATATCTCCAATTGCTAATAATGCATTTGGCTATTACCGCTATAAATTAGAAGGTGTATTTTATGATGATAGAGGCAACCTCATTAATAAAATAAACGTCATTCCGAAACGAAAAAACGACCCCATTTTTTCCGGAACCATTTACATTGTTGAAGACCAATGGACAATCTACGCTTTAGAACTAGACATTACAGGCACTCAAGCACGTATTCCTGCAGTAGATGTGATTACGCTTACACAAAACTTTTCCTATGCTAAAAATGATACTATCTGGGCAATCATTTCTCAAAATATAGATTTCAAATATGGTCTATTTGGAATTAAAGGTGACGGAAGATTTACAGCTGTATATAGCAATTATGAGTTTAATCCTGAGATTTCTAAAAGAGATTTTGGAAGAGAAATAGTGTCCTTTGCTAATGAAGCCAATAAAAAAGATTCTACTTTTTGGGAAACTATAAGGCCAGTACCTTTAACTCAAGAAGAAATATCAGACTATATTAAAAAAGACAGTATACAAGTTGTTAGAAAGTCTCAAGTCTATTTAGATTCTATAGACACAAAAAACAACAAATTTAAATTAGGCAACATTATATCTGGTTATAATTATGCTAATACTTATAAAAACTGGAATGCAGGTATAACCTCACCAATATCTGCCATCAATTTTAATACGGTACAAGGTTGGAATGGAAACATTGGTGCTTATTACAGAAAAGGTTTAGATGAAGATTACAAACGTTACATCTCATTAAGAGGAACTGTTAATTATGGTTTTAGTGACAAACGTTTAAGAGGAAGCATATCTACTACTTACAAATTTAACGATATTAACAATCCATACTTAACACTTTCAGCAGGTGTGACTACACAACAATTTAATGCAAGTAACCCAATATCTAAAGCATACAATACGAGTTTTTCATTATTTGCAGAAAAAAATTACATAAAAATCTACGACAAAGCTTTTGCTCAAGTATCTTACTCAAATGAATTGTTTAATGGGTTTAGGTTATACTCTACTCTAGCTTACGAACGCAGAAAAGCGCTATTTAATACAACAGACCAAGCTTGGTATCCGCAAGACGATAGAAACTATACTAGCAACAATCCATTAGACGAAACAGCATATGGCATTGCTCCTTTTAAAACCCATAACATTGTAAAATTAAACTTAAGTACGCGCATAAACTTTGCTCAAAATTATTTGAGCTATCCAGATAGCAAATACAATATTCCTAACGGAAAATATCCTACACTATTTTTAGGTTATGAAAAAGGATTTTCTGCATCAAACTCAAATTATGATTTTGACCAAGTAAAAGTAAGATTAAGACAAAGTTTTAATGTTGCAGACAAAGGCAGATTACAATACAACATAAGAGCTGGTAAGTTTTTTAATGCAGACGATATTGCTTTTATGGACTATCAACATTTTAATGGTAATCAAACACATATTAGTGAAGGTTCATACTTAAATGTCTTTAATAATCTACCTTACTATGCAGCTAGTACAAACGATTCGTATCTAGAAATGCATGCCGAGCATGATTTTAGTGGTTTTATTTTAGGAAAAATTCCGCTAATAAATAAACTTAATTTCAATCTCATTCTGGGTGCTCATACATTAGCAACTCCAGACAATAAACCTTATCAAGAATATACTATTGGTCTAGATAATATTGGTTGGGGAAAGTTTAGATTTTTAAGACTCGATTATGTACGCTCATATCAAAGCGGTTTTCAAAGTGACGCCATTGTATTTGGGCTGAAGTTTTTTTAATATGATTCTGAAAAACCTTTTAAACTAGATAAATGACATAAAAATAACTACAACTAAAAATTTAGATTAGAAATTCATTATATCTTTGCTTAAGGTTTTCAAATTAACGAAATACTGAAAAATGAATATTGAATTTATAGACTTTTTTATTCTCATCGGAATTGTTCAAGGATTATTCTTTTCGTTAGCAATTCTGTTCTCTAAATTCTTTAAAAGTAATACCAATTTATACCTAGGTGCTGCACTACTAATAGGTGTTTTTATAAATATTCAATACTGCTTATTAAAATACAATTGGTATGAACAGCATCCTAGTTATCGAATTTTAGAAGATATAGAGCTTGTTTTACTCTTTCCTGTTTGTTTATTTATATACTATCAAAAATTTTTAAATCCCAAGCAAAAATTAAGCACTAAGTATTTACTGTTATTGCTTCCTTTTATTATCTCTCTAATAGTTAACCTATATATTGGAGGTCATTTTTATTTTAAGTTATATAATATAACTAACACACAATGGATTTCTAGTTTTTATGGTGTTGAATACTATGCATCAATTATTCTAAATTTAATTCTCCTAGTTGTAGAATACAATATCCTTTTTAGAAAAAAAAGAGCTAATAATTACACTATAAATTATGATTCAAAATGGATAAAAATATTTTATGGTTTTCATGTTTTAGTAGTAGCAACATGGGTGATTTTAGAAATATTAGATTATTATTTTTATGGAGATTATACATTTATTTTATGGCTCATTTTAAACTTTTTCTTTTATTGGGTTGGTTACATAGGCATCTATAAATTTAGGCTAGCTAGAAATAGATACGAAATAAGAGAGGTTGTAAATCAAGAAAAACAATCTCCAAAATCAACAAAACCTAAGCTAAGTAACATAAATGAAAATCCTCATTTTCAAAAAATGATAGCGCTTCTTGAAGAAGACAAACTCTATAAAGACCCCAAATTGAGTAGAAATGATATTGCTGAAAAAATTGGAATAAGCGTTGGTTATTTTTCTCAAGTTATAAACGCAGTATCTAAAAAAAGTTTTTCAGACTATTTAAATTTTTATAGAGTTGAAGACGTAAAAAGAATGATAATAAATGATGAATTTAAAAATTACAATATTCTTGCTATTGGCTTAGAAGCCGGATTTAACTCTAAATCTGCTTTCTATATCGGATTTAAAAAAGAAACAGGATATACACCTTCAGAATACAAAAAACTACATATAAACAACTAAAAGGTTGTCCATAATTATTCACTTCTAACAAATAGAAACCTCAATTTTACTTTGCTAAATTAGTTTTGCTCAAAATTTAATACTAATGGCTTTACAGTCTAAAAAAAACAAAATGAGTAAAAATTTATTATCCTTATTAATGCTAATTACTTTTAGCTTTGCAACTTCATGTAGCGATGATGATGTTGTTGAAACAATTAATGAAACATTTATTATTGGTGAATGGAAATTAGCAAGTATAACCGAAAATGATACAGATGTAAGTTTAAATGATTGTGAACTTTTAAAATCACTAAACTTTAACACCTCAAATGAGGTCATCATAAAAACTTATGCTTTTGACTCAAATAATAATTGCGAGCTAGATTCTGATGTTACTCATAGTTATACAATAGACCATAGTTCTATTACAATTAATGGTATCATGAATGCAGAAATTTCAACACCAAGAAACGAAACACTTATACTAAAATCTGTAGAAAATTCTAATTATATTACAAAAACATATACTAGACAATAAGTAAGATTGTTTTATTATTTTTTAGAAACCTAAAATACACATCAAGGAGTGATAGCTTTAAATTTATAAGCTATTACTTCTTGGTTATACATGTTCTAGTAAAACGCCATTATTCCTTGTTCATAATCCAATTTTCGTATCTTCCATTTGTTGGATTACTCTGAACAGAAATAGTTTCTCCTGTGTTAACATTTATCTTATATAAATACTTTACATTGTTATCTGAATAGTCGCAAATAATCTCGTTAGTCGAAGAATCAAAATTAAAATCTGCTAAATAATTATTGTGATTTATGCTAGCAATTACACTAATTTCGTTTCCTGTTGTTTTATCAATTTCAACTATTTGACTTGGTGTTATTTGATCTTTATAAGCAAAAAGTCTATTATCATTACTCATAATCCAATTTTCGTATCTTCCATTTGTTGGATTACTCTGAACAGAAATAGTTTCTCCTGTGTTAACATTTATCTTATATAAATACTTTACATTGTTATCTGAATAGTCGCAAATAATCTCGTTAGTCGAAGAATCAAAATTAAAATCTGCTAAATAATTATTGTGATTTATGTTAGCAATTACACTAATTTCGTTTCCTGTTGTTTTATCAATTTCAACTATTTGACTTGGTGTTATTTGATTCTTGTAAGTAAATAATCTTGTAATCAAAGATGTGTTTATTGTTATATCACCGATAACATACGTTATTCCATTGAACGTTAAGGTTATATTTCCACTTACTGCATTTTGTGGAATTTCCACATTTATAAAATCAGAATTAATCTCTGTAATATTTCCAATAATATTAGTTGAAAATGTAACTGTATAAGTTTCATTAACTAAAAATCCACTACCATTAATTGTTAAAATATCTCCTATTTCGGCTGTTTGTAATGATAAAGTAATATTCGTTGGAAATTCAGCAGATTCCTGCTCATTTGCTGAGTCATCTTCTGAACAAGAAACGACTAAATTTAATAGAATCAATAATGTTAAAGCTTTTTTCATAGGTTTGTGCTAATGTTTTACAACGTATTTATAATAACTATATCTATCTAATTCTTATCTTCTAAAAGCGGTACAAATCTAAACTCGCCAAATTCTTGTTGTTCAAATTCTTTTGTCCCTTTTCTTGTAAAAAGTGTCATAATTTGTATTTCGTCACCAACTGGTATTACTAAACGTCCACCAATTTTAAGCTGGCTCAATAACGGTTTTGGCACAAAAGGTGCTCCAGCAGTAACAATAATACTATCAAAAGGTGCTTCGTCTTCTAAGCCAATATAGCCATCACCAAAAATGAGTTTTTTTGCTCTATAACCCAGCTTAGGAAAAAACTGGCTCGTTTTTTTAAATAGTTCTTTTTGGCGCTCAATACTAAACACTTGTGCGCCTAATAAACATAGCACAGCAGTTTGATAACCGCTTCCTGTTCCTATTTCAAGAATTTTATCGCCTTGCTTTACTTGTAGTAATTCGGTTTGAAAAGCTACTGTATAAGGTTGTGATATGGTTTGATCTGCCGCAATAGGAAATGCTTTGTCTTGATAGGCATGATCAATAAAACTAGAGTCCATAAACAAATGCCTTGGTATCTTACCAATAGCGTTTAGTACATTTACATCTGTAATACCTTTAGCTTTAACAACTTCTACAAGTTGCTGTCGCATGCCTTTATGTTTAAAAGTGTCTTTCAATGGTTAGCAATTTTCAAAGCTAAAATTACTCAAAGATTTTAAAGCTAGAAACTAATTTTTCATTAATTATAAACTATTAATCAATAGTAGATTTTATTACTAAATTCACACAAATAAATATCGAAATATCTTATTTTTGTTGAAAACGTAAAACAATGCTAAAAGCTGGAGTTCTTGGTGCTGGTCATCTCGGAAAAATTCATTTAAGACTTCTTAATCAATCAGAAAAATATGACCTTGTTGGGTTTTATGATGCTGATGAAACAAATGCAAAAAAAGTAGAAGCTGAGTTTGGTTATAAATATTTCGATTCTATTGAGGCTTTAGTTGAGGCTGTAGATATGGTTGATATCGTAACGCCGACCTTATCACATTACGATTGTGCAAAACAAGCTATTGCAAAAGGCAAACATATTTTTATCGAGAAGCCTATTACCAATACGGTTGAAGAAGCTGAGCATATTAGAGAACTTTTAACTGAGCATGACATTAGAGGTCAAGTTGGTCATGTTGAGCGTTTTAATCCTGCATTTATAGCCATTAAAGATCAGGTTAAAGACCCAATGTTTATTGAAACACATCGTTTAGCTGAGTTTAATCCTCGTGGCACTGATGTTCCTGTGGTTTTAGATTTAATGATTCATGATATCGATATTATTTTAAGCGTTGTAAACTCTAAGGTGAAAAATGTGTCTGCTAGTGGTGTTTCTGTTATTAGTGATACGCCAGATATAGCAAATGCACGTATAGAGTTTGAAAACGGTTGTGTAGCAAATCTTACTGCAAGTCGTATTTCTTTAAAAAATATGCGTAAAACACGTTTCTTTCAAAAAGATGCTTACATCTCTGTAGACTTTTTAGAGAAGAAATGTGAAGTTGTAAAAATGAAAGATGCGCCAGAACAACCTGGAGATTTTGATATGATTCTTCAAAATGCAGAAGGCATAAAAAAGCAAATCTATTTTGACAACCCAGAAATTGCTAACAATAATGCAATTTTAGATGAGTTAGAAACTTTTGCTCACGCCATAAACACAAATACAAAACCTATTGTAACGTTACATGATGGCACAGAAGCTTTACGTGTTGCTACAATGATTATAAATCAATTTTAAATTTTGTCAGTTCGAGCATTATTGAGAACAAAATATATTTTGAACGAAAATAGCTTACAAAGTAAGTCGAGAACTATTTAAACATAAATAATTATTAATTAAGATTCCCATTTTCATGGGAATAAATAAAAAAAATATTCAATGAAAAACGTCGCAGTTATTGGAGCAGGAACCATGGGAAATGGTATTGCACATACGTTTGCGCAAAGCGGATTTAGAGTTCAATTAATAGATATTAGTGAAGCCTCTCTTAAACGAGGTATGGCTACCATTACTAAAAACTTAGATAGAATGGTTGCTAAAGAAAAAATCACCGAAGCAGATAAAGCTGAAACTTTAGGTAATATAACAACATTTACCAGTATTCCTGAAGGTGTTGAATATGCAAGTTTAGTAGTTGAAGCTGCAACAGAAAATCTTGATTTAAAACTCAAAATTTTTAAGCAGTTAGATGAAGCTTGTCCAGAAGACACTATTTTGGCAACTAATACATCATCCATTTCTATTACGCAAATTGCTGCTGTAACATCGCGTCCAGAATTAGTGATTGGTATGCATTTTATGAATCCTGTACCAATTATGAAACTGGTAGAAATTATTCGTGGTTATAATACAAGTGATGAAGTCACAAAACTTATCATGGATATGTCTAGAACTTTAGGTAAAACACCTACAGAAGTTAATGATTATCCTGGTTTTGTAGCTAACAGAATATTAATGCCTATGCTTAATGAAGCTATTGAAACCTTATACAATGGCGTTGCTGGTGTTAACGAAATTGATACGGTTATGAAACTTGGTATGGCACATCCAATGGGGCCATTACAATTAGCCGATTTTATTGGTCTAGATGTTTGCCTATCTATTTTAAATGTTATGTATGATGGTTTTAAAAACCCTAAATATGCACCTTGTCCATTATTAGTAAATATGGTAAATGCTGGTAAATTAGGTGTAAAATCTGGTGAAGGTTTTTATGATTATTCTGAAAGTAGAAAAGCTGAGAAAATTGCTTTGCAATTCTCAAAGTAATCAGTCTCAATTAACAGTTTTAATAACTGTGACTGTAAACTGAAACTGAAAACTTAAATACATGGCAAAAATAATTCCGTTTAAAGCTGTTCGACCAACACGAGACAAAGTAAGTCTTGTGGCATCACGCTCATATCAAACCTATACACAGGCTGAACGTGAAGCTCGATTAGATTATAATCCGTTTTCATTTTTGCATATTGTAAATCCTGGATATAAATACGCTAGAGAAATTACAGGAACCGAACGTTATAGCTTGGTTAAAAATCGTTATCTAGAATTTAAAGAAGATAATGTTTTTGTTCAAGATGATGTGCCTAGCTATTACGTCTATAAAATTGTAGATAGAGAGCATCAAGTGTTTAATGGTATAATTGCTGCTGCAAGTGCAGAAGATTATCAAAATGACATCATTAAAAAACATGAAGATACTATTGAGTATCGCGAGCAAATTTTTAAAGACTATTTAAAAACTGTAGGCTTTAATGCAGAGCCTGTACTCCTAACCTATCCAGATAACAAAACCATTTCAAATATAATTTCTGAAGTTCAACAAGAACGTGCTGAATTTGAATTTACAACCACATATAGAGATACACATTACCTCTGGAAAATTGAAGACGAAAGCACATTAAATATAATTACAGAGCAATTTAACGCCATGAAAACCATCTATATTGCAGATGGTCATCATCGTTCTGCGTCTTCATATTTGTTATATAAAGATCAAAAAGAAAATAACCCAAATCATAAAGGTGATGAGAGTTATAATTTTTTTATGACGTATCTCATCCCTGAATCAGATTTAAGAATACATGAGTTTAATAGACTTGTAAAGGATTTAAATGGTTTGAGTAAAGAAGAGTTTTTAATTCAGTTAGATACTATTTATAGAATAGAAAACAGAGGAAAGCTTCCTTATAAGCCTTCAAAAAAACACCATTTTAGTATGTATTTAGATGGTGAATTCTATTCGTTATACTTACGTAAGTCACTATATAATTTCGAAAACGCACTCGATGCACTCGATGCTCAGATACTTTACAATACCATTTTACAACCTATTTTAGGCGTTAACGATTTACGTAATGATAATCGTATTATGTATAGTAATGGTAAAAAAGACGTTATAAATGTAAAAAGTAGTGTTGATAGTGGTGAATTTGCTGTTGGCTTCGGGATGGTTCCTATAAACATTGAAGAAATGAAAAACATTGCAAACGACGGACTTAAAATGCCACCAAAGAGTACATTTATAGAGCCTAAGCTTAGAAGTGGTGTTACAATTTATGAGTTTTAAAATAGGTGTATCAGTTTATATGTTTAATCGTTTATTTGTCTATGAAATTTAATGTTTTTGTTTTATTATCAATTATGTAAGCTCCAAAACTATCACATAACCAAAAATCCTACAATGGCGAAATTTTTAACCACAACAGGCAATTCGTATCATATAGAAGATATAATAATTAATGCAAAAAAATCTCTAACACTTGTTACTCCTTTTCTTAAATTAAGTAAAAATTTAATCGAGCGTATTTCTGACGCTGACAAAAAAGACATTCATATAACTCTAATTTATGGTAAAAGTGAATTAGATAGTGAGCAACATAAAATTCTATTTTCGTTAAAAAACATTGATATCTATTATTTTTATAATTTGCATGCAAAGTGCTATCATAATGAGAACTCAATGATAATTACTTCAATGAACTTATATGAATTTTCAGAAAAGAATAATCGAGAAATGGGTATACTAATTCATAAAGATACCGATTATGAAATATTTAACGATTCATTAATTGAAATTGAATCTATTATTAATAACTCTGAACTTAAGCTTAAATTATTTAATGAAAATAAATCTAATGATAATTCAAAAGAAATTGATTATGAAGAATTTGAAGAGCTTAGATATAAAAAAGTCTTTAAGAATTTAAAAGATTTATTTGATGACTATAAAATCACTTATAATGATTTTATTGAGATAAAAAACTTTCCAATACCTGGAATTAACTTAGAAGTTAAACATAGGATAAATGTTATTATTGAAAACTATGATGCATATTATAAAATAATGTCAGAATTGAAAGGTAATTTTAATAACCTTCTTGGCAGATATTATTGGAATAGAAATGAAATAAATATATATCCAGAGAGAGAGTTTTTTCATGAGTATAATTTAAAAGGACTTGATATTTCAGTTGAAAAAGACTTATCAATAATAAAATCTGTTTATAATATTTTACAAGAGAACCACCATATATTGAAATGAATATAAAAGACAATCTAAACCATATAAAATCTACACTTCCTGAGCGCGTCACTTTAGTTGCTGTTTCAAAAACGAAACCTGTTAGTGATTTGATGGAAGCCTATAATGCTGGTCAGCGTATTTTTGGTGAAAACAAAATCCAAGAAATGGTTGAAAAACATGAACAAATGCCAAAAGATATAGAATGGCACATGATTGGTCATGTACAACGCAACAAAGTAAAATACATGGCAAGCTTTGTAAACTTAATTCATGGTGTTGATAATGTTAAGCTCCTAAAAGAGATTAGCAAACAAGCTAAAAAATACAATAGAACAATAGACTGTTTAATTCAAATTAAAATCGCTACAGAAGATTCTAAATTTGGAATGACACAAGATGAAGCTTCAGAGCTTATTAAATCAAAAGATTTTTCAGAATTAGAAAACATAAAAGTTGTCGGTCTTATGGGAATGGCAACTTTTACTGACAATCAAGAACAAATTAAAAAAGAATTCAGTCATTTAAAGTCTACTTTTGATGATTTAAAGACACTAAAAACTACTAACTGCCAACTCAATACTATTAGCATGGGAATGAGTGGTGATTATCCACTAGCTATAGAATGCGGAAGTACTATGGTTCGTGTAGGAAGCCGTATATTTGGCCATCGAAAATATAAGACAGTAGACAGTAGACAGTAGACAGTAGACAGTAGACAAATTGCTGATAAATTATAGAACAACAGAAACTTTTAACTTTTAACTTTTAAGACATTTACGCAATTTTAGACATAGAAACTACTGGCGGACAGTATAATGAAGAAGGCATTACAGAAATTGCAATCTATAAATTTGATGGACATAATGTGGTTGATAAGTTTATAAGTCTTGTTAATCCTGAGCGTGAGATTCAACCTTTTGTAGTTAACCTAACTGGCATAAATAGTAAGATGCTTAAAAATGCACCTAAATTTTATGAGGTTGCAAAACGTATTGTTGAAATTACCGAAGATTGTATTATCGTAGCTCATAATGCAGAGTTTGATTATCGCATATTACGAACAGAATTTAAACGTCTAGGTTTTGGGTTTAAACGCAAAACACTTTGTACAGTTGAACTTTCAAAACAGCTTATCCCTGAGCAAGCATCGTATAGCTTAGGTAAATTAACTAGAGCATTAGGCATTCCTGTAAGTGATAGACATAGAGCAAATGGCGATGCTATGGCTACTGTAAAGCTATTTAAAATATTACTAAGTAAAGATTTAGAAAAAAATATTATAAAAAATAATGTGAAAGTAGAATCTAAAAAAAAAATGGATTCAAACCACAGACAAATAATTGATGCTTTACCTTCTGTAACTGGTGTATATTACATACATGATAAAGATGGCAAAATAATTTACATTGGTAAGAGCAAAAATATTAAGCATCGCATAAATCAGCATTTAACTAACGATAATTCTAAATCAAAAAAAATACAGCTTCAAATAGCTACAGTAACTTACGAAATAACAGGAAGCGAACTTGTTGCATTGCTAAAAGAAAGTGAAGAAATAAAAAGAATTAAACCGCTACATAATAGAGCGTTAAGACGAAACACTTTCACTCACGCTTTATACCATTTTATTGATGCTAATGGTTATATTAATTTAAAAATCGATAAAGCCAACGGAACCGAAAATCTAATTACAACATTTACAAATAGACAAAGTGCAAAGAGTTTTATGTTTAAAGCTGTTGAAGATTATGAGCTTTGTCAAAAACTAACTGGGCTTTATTCTACTAAAAGTAATTGCTTTAATTATACAATTAAAACTTGTGATGGTGCCTGTATTAATGAAGAAGCATCTACTGATTATAATAATCGCGTTAACCAACTTATAAATAAAAATAGTTATGCAAACAAAGACATGATTATTATTGATAAAGGTAGAGATATTGACGAACGAAGCGCAATTTATATTGAAGATGGTGTTTTTAAAGGTCTTGGTTTTTTTGACCTCAATTACCAAATTAATAATGTAGAGGTCTTAAAATCTATTATCACTCCAATGGAAAACAATAGAGATGCTCAGCATATTATACAAAACTATTTAAGACGCAATAAAAATCTTAAAATCGTTCAAATTAACACATCTACATAAAACTAATCTTTTTTAGTACATTTGGCTTAATGAGTACGCAAAAATCAAATAAAAGTTGGAAAACGAAACTTCATGAAATTATATATGAAGCAGATACGCCTTCTGGTAAGTTGTTTGATATTGTTTTACTCATCGTAATTATTGCTAGTATTATTCTTGTAATGCTAGAAAGTGTAGAGTGGATTGATAAAAAATATCATGATTTTCTTAATATCTCCGAATGGGTTATAACTATACTTTTTTCAATTGAGTATATAGCAAGAATAATAACCGTAAAAAAGCCACTAAAATATATTACTAGCTTTTATGGTATAATAGATTTGCTTTCAACGATACCAAAATACATTTCAATCTTATTTGCAGGTACTCACGCCTTAGTTGCTTTAAGAGCATTGCGATTATTGCGTATTTTTAGAATTTTAAAACTCGCCCGTTATCTAGGTGCATCTAACACTTTGGTTCAAGCTTTAAAATCCAGCCGTGCTAAAATAGCAGTATTTTTATTTGCTGTGATTATTTTATCAGTCATATTAGGTACAATCATGTATCTTATTGAAGGTGAAGAACATGGGTTTGATAACATCCCAAAAAGTGTATATTGGTGTATTGTAACGCTTACCACAGTTGGTTATGGTGATATTGCTCCACAAACACCTTTAGGTCAATTTATTGCTTCAATAGTTATGATTTTAGGATATGGTATTATTGCTGTACCAACAGGTATTGTTTCGGCAGAATACACAATGCAACATAAATCTGATAAAGATGCAGATGATGACAAAACCGTACACTTAAACTCTCAATCTTGCTCTAATTGTTTGAACGAAAAACATCAAGATGGTGCAGATTTTTGTCTCAAATGCGGTAATGAATTACACCATGACTAATCATTTAATATCCATTATTGGTCCAACAGCTATTGGAAAAACTTCATTAAGTATAAAATTAGCGCAACATTTTAATACCGAAATTATTTCTGCAGATTCTAGACAGTTCTACAAAGAAATGCAAATAGGAACTGCTGCTCCTACTCTAACAGAATTAGCTTCTGCAAAGCATCATTTTATTCATCATAAATCTATAGAAGATAATTATAATGTAGGTACTTTTGAAAAAGATGCCATACATCTTTTAAATAACCTCTTTCAAAAACATACTGTTGTAATTATGGTTGGAGGTTCTGGTTTGTATGTAGATGCTGTAACAAAAGGTTTTGATTATTTTCCAGAAGTAGACTCAAGCATTAGAACACAGTTAAACAAACAGCTAGAAGAAGAAGGTTTAGAAGTATTACAACTAGAGTTAAAAAAGTTAGATAGTAAAGCTTTTCAATCTATTGCCATCGATAATCCGCATCGCGTTATTAGAGCTTTAGAAATTTGTATTGGTACCAATCAACCGTATTCATCTTTTTTAAATAAAAATAAAGAGCAACGCAATTTTAAAACTATAACTATTGGTTTAACTGCAGACAGAGACATCATTTACGACAGAATTAATACTCGTGTTGATATAATGATAAAAGAAGGCCTACTTGATGAAGTAAAAAGTTTAGTTTCTAAGCAAAACTTAAACGCATTAAATACTGTAGGTTATAAAGAGTTATTCAATTATTACAATGACCATTGGACCTTAGATTTTGCTATATCTGAAATTAAAAAAAATACGAGGCGTTTTGCTAAACGTCAACTCACATGGTTTAAGAAAAATAAAGACACGTTTTGGTATCAATATGATACAGCATTTAGCAAAATTGTAGAAGATTTAGAAAAAAATAATTTTCCTAAAAAAGAGTCTTAGTAAATAAAAAATAAAACAACTTGTTTTCAATTAATTAACACTACCTTTGTGCCTTATTAATAAAATCATATTATGAGTAAAGGTACCGTAAAATTTTTCAATGATTCTAAAGGTTTTGGATTCATTACAGAAGAAGAAAACAACAAAGAACATTTTGTACACATTTCTGGCTTAATCGATGAGATTCGTGAAGGTGATGAAGTAGAATTCGATTTAACAGAAGGAAGAAAAGGATTGAACGCAGTAAACGTAAAAGTTATCTAATATTTCGATTATCTTAAAAAGTAAAGCCTATCATAATGATAGGCTTTTTTTTTATATCTTAAAATTTTTATATTATGCATTTTGGTTAATTACTAACCTAAATCCTTCACCATGAATATTTAAAATTTCTACATTCTCATCTAATTTTAAATACTTACGAAGCTTAGCTATATATACATCCATACTTCTTGATGTAAAATAATTATCATCTCTCCAAATTTTAGTTAATGCCAACTCTCTTGGCATTAAATCATTTTCATGAAGTGCTAACATACGTAGCAATTCATTCTCCTTTGGTGATAGTTTTACTGGATTTTCTCCATTAAACTTTAAAAAACGTAGTTTAGAATTTAAATCAAACTTACCAATTTTAAATTCGAACTGTTTACTGTCTGCTATACTATCTGTCGCTTTACGCTGTATGATAGCCTTAATTTTCATTAATAATACTTCGCTATCAAAAGGTTTATTTAAGTAATCGTCTGCTCCTACTTTATATCCTTTTAAAACATCTTCTTTCATTGCCTTTGCTGTAAGAAAAATGATAGGGACATCTGTGTTTTTTTCTCTAATCTCTTTAGCCAAAGTGAAACCGTCTTTATAAGGCATCATAACATCTAAAATGCATAAATCATAATCGTCCTTTTTAAACTTTTCAAAGCCTTCCATTCCATTTTTTGCATGAACAACATCATAGTCATTCATCGTTAAATAATCTTTTAATACTGTTCCAAAATTTGGATCATCCTCAACTAAGAGTATTTTTTTATTTATTTCTTCCATAATTTTAAGATATTAATGGTAGCTTAATTGTAAACACACTACCTTTTCCTTTTTCACTTTCTACTGTTATATAACCTTGATGATCATCAACTATACGTTTAACATAAGCCAAACCTAATCCATGACCTTTAACATTGTGCACATTACCTGTGTGTTCTCTATAAAATTTTTCGAAAACACGTCTTTGTACTTGTTTTGACATTCCGTTACCTTGATCAGCAATTTTTAATAAAACATTTGTTCCTGCATTCTCTGTATAAACATCTATTTTAGGTTCGTCATCACTATATTTAATTGCATTATCTAAAATATTTACTATAACATTAGTAAAATGTGTTTCATTAGCTAAAACTGAAGTTTTTTCTGCATTAAAATGGGTTTTAATATACCCTTTTCTATCTTCAACAATTAACTCTACATGCGTTAAAGCATCTTCTAATAAGTCGTGTAGCTTAACTCTTTCCTTACTAATATTTAATTCATTTTTTTCAAGCTTAGATATTCTCAACACATTTTCAACTTGCGCATGCATGCGTTTGTTTTCATCTTTTATCATTTTAAGATAACGCTTAACTTTATCTTGGTCTCCAATAATTTTTGGGTTTTTAATCGAGTCTAAAGCTAAATTAATTGTTGCAATTGGTGTTTTAAACTCATGCGTCATGTTATTAATAAAATCTGTTTTTATTTGAGATATCTGCCTCTGCTTTATTAACTGATAGATAGCGCTAGAGTAAGCCAATATTATAATTGAGGTGAAAATTATAGATAATGCTATCATTCCTAATACTGATGAGAGTAAAAATTTTCTACGTTGCGGAAAATCTACATATAATATAAAATCACTTTCATTATTATTATCTAAAAAAACAGGAACTCCTATAGTGGAGTTTGGTGTTTTTTCGAAATTATCTGATTGCACTTTAGTTGCTAAATCTTCATCGTAAATGGCAAACTCAAAATTTGTTTTAACGTTATTGGCTTCTAATTGTTTCTCTAATAAATTAAAAACTTCTTCGGATGAAATTCGCTTGTAAACTGGATAATCTTTAAAAAACTCTCTGTATGATGATTTATAAATAGCTCTATCAATTTCATCCATAGCGCTAAAATTTTTAATGGTTTCTATTGGTTTTATAGAAACTTTTCCATCTACTTCAGTTCTTTCAAATACTTTACGTTCTCTAATATTAGTAAATTTACTAATACTAATGGTGTCAAAATCAATGTCAAAGAACTGTGATGGGACTTTAAAACTTTCTTCAGAAATAGCATTTCTATTTCTTATGTATCTATTATTTTCTTCATCAAAAGTATCAAATACAATAGATGCCTTTAGCTCTGTAGTATCGGGTTTTTTACCGCTTTCTATTATTTCTTGGTAGAGTTTATTATAGCCTAATAACTCTACTTTTTCTATTGCTTTAGATACAGAACTTAATGATCGTATTACGTTTGATGTAAAATTCTTCTCTTCGTTCTCTAAGGTATTATTAATAAAGAATGCCTGAACGAAAATAATGCCAATGAGTGATAAACTCATTAATACTACCAATAAAACGAATAGCTTTTTGCCCATCGGTCAAATTTAACATTTTAACATTTACGAAAGTTAGTCTTTAACCTTACATTAACACAAATGTTAAAACTTGAAGATTAATTGTGTAAGCGTAGTAGTTTTTTATGAAGTTTTAATACTTGATTTTTAGTTTCTTCTAAGTTATTATTTATAATCACAAAATCTGAACGCTTTATCTTTTCTTTATCGCTAAGTTGATTTTTTAATATAGCTTCTATTTTTTTTCTGCTTGTATTGTCTCTCTTTAATACGCGATTTATCCGCTCTTCTTTATTTGCAATTACAGTGATAATATAATCATACTGACTATCTTTATTTTGTTCGAAAATTATTGCAGCTTCTTTTATTATATAAGGAGACGTTTGTTTTTTAAACCAACGCTTAAAATGCGAAGCTACTTTTGGATGTACAATAGCATTCATCTTTTCTAAATATGCCTTATTAGAAAAAATTTTTGAAGCTATAAATGGTTTATTTAACTCCTTTAAGATATATGCCTCGTCTCCAAACAAAGCTATTAGCTTTCTCCTAATAACTTTAGACCTATTCATTAATAATTTAGCCTCATTGTCTGCAATGTAAACTGGGATTTGAAGTTCTTCAAACATATTTGCGACTGTGGTTTTACCACTACCAATACCTCCAGTTAGACCAACTATTATCATTGCTTTAAAATATAATCTATTTTATTGTGCTTTAATTTAGCATGCTTTACCAAGTTATGCGTTTTAATCAATTTAGGAGTAAAATATGCATTGTTTGTTTCTGAAATTTCTAAATAATCACACACAACTTTAAAATCTTGCGGCTTAATAGTCTTAAAGTTTTTTAAACTTACATAGTAAGAAACTGTAACTTTTTTTGGAAAATAATTTACTTTAGAATCTGAAGGTAAATTAATAATTGTAATTGGAATCTCTAATTTTCCCTCAGTAAACTTCTCAACATTACCGGTTACCAAAACACTTTGATGAGATAGTTTTATTTTTTGGTTTTCGTTAAAAGGCTTCAATTTCAAGTTTTGATTAAGGCTATCTTTCAAATTTTTAATTTTTAACTCTTCGGTTAAAATAAAATCTATTTCAGAAATTTTGTCTATTCCGCCTATTACTTTAACAGAATCTGGTATAATTACGAAGTCTTCTAAACTATTATATCCAGAAGCAAAAGATATGTTTTCATCTAAGACAACAGGAACTGTCTTCATCGATAAGCTCTCAAAAGGGAATTGAATTGTATCTGGATGCACAGATATCACCTCAATAGATGCACCAAAGGTTGACTTTAGCTTTTGAATAGATTTAGATCTTGTTAAATAATACTTATTCTTAGTTTTATAAACATCTTTTTTAAAATCTATATCAAACGTCCGTTTACGAAAAAAATAAGGCATTAATCTAAACCCTAATGCTGAAACTTCAACAGAAAGAGTTGGTTGCTCTTTCGATGTTATTATTACGTTTTCTGGTACATTTTTATAGTTAAGGTCAAAATTTATAGTTTCTGTATAGCTCTTTGATAGCTTAGTTAGTATCAAAAACAAAAAGGCTAACAAAAAGAATACGCCAAATACATTTAGCTTTTTATTCTTTAATGCTTTTATAAACTTTATTTTTAATCTATTTGCCATGCTTAAAAAATAAATATGGAAACTGTTGTTCTGGTTCTTGCCCAAAAATTGTTAAAGCAATTGTAGATTTTAAAAAGCCGTAACCGTAACCAAAAAACTGAATAGTTATTGCTATAATTGACTGCAAAGCTATTATTAAACTTTTAGTAGAGAAAAAAGCTATGCTAAAAGCCAATAAAAAATAAAACCCATAAGCTAACAAAAAAAGTTTTACCCCTAAAAGAAAAGAAATTACGGCAAAAATAAAACCTATACTAAATAATGATGGTAACCAATAAACAAAACGCTTAGTTTCTGGGTGCCATTGATTTAAAATTGGTCGCACCATACCAAACTTATTGACCTGCATATAAAATTTAGACCATGAGATACGTCTTTTATGATATACATAAGCATTACTAATTAGCTTTGTTTTAAAACCTAATTTATTTAGCCTTATAGATAAGTCTGGATCTTCTCCAGGATGTATACTTCCAAAACCTCCTGAAGCTTCAAATGCTTTTTTAGAAAGTCCCATATTAAAACTTCTTGGCTGAAACTTATCCACTTTTGTTTTCCCTCCTCTAATTCCTCCTGTAGTAATAAAAGAAGTCATTGCAAAATTAATTGCCTTTTGTAGGTTAGTAAATGTATGATGTGCATTATCTGGCCCTCCAAAACAATCTACATAATTTATATTTAAACTCTTATTTACTTCTATTAAGTATTCTTTGGGTAAAATACAGTCGCTATCTAGTATTATAAAATAATTGCCTTTTGCTTTTTTCATACCATAATTACGAGAATCTCCAGGCCCTGTATTATTTTTGAAATAATAAGAAATGTCTAGCTGTGTCTGATATGTTTTAATAATCGATTTTGAAGGAATAGTAGATCCATCTTCTACAATAACGATTTCAAATTTATAACCTCCATTTAATTGAGTTATACTTCTTACAAGCTCTTCAATCTCATCTGGACGATTGTAAACAGGGATTATAAATGAAAAATAGAATGTATTCATACTAAATACAAAGGTAATTAAAGAAAACACAAAAGCCACCTAATTGGTGGCTTTTGAAAATTTATAATAGTATTAAAATCTATTGCTTCAATATACGTAATGTTTTAGTTGTATTGTTAGTACTAACCTTAACAATATAAGTTCCTGCTTGCAAGTTAGACATGTTAATTCTGTCTTCAACTTTATTTGGTTGTACTCTAGCAACCTCTTGACCTAACATATTAAAAATACTCACATTTAAAATATTATGTTCTCCTTTAACATTTAAATAATCTTTAACAGGGTTAGGGTAATATGTAAACAAATCATTTTCTTGAACATTTTCTACTCCTAATGTAGTAGATGACCATAATTTATAAGTAAACGTTGGATCAGCAGGAATGCTACCATTAGGCTGATACACTCTAAAGAAATATGTTTCTCCTATGGTTAACCCAGATAATATCATTATCTCCTCATTTTGTGGTGTAAATGTATTAGCATCCACACAATGTGTTCTAGTTATACTATTTCCTGTATCATCTGGTGAAGAATATAAAGATAGAGCTGCATCAAACTGAGATGTTACTGTTAAGGTTACATCTGCGGTAAGTGCTGTATACTTAAACCAAACATCATCTGCTGTAATATTTTCTGGTACAATTCCCCCAACAAAACAATCATATAAATCTCCAGACTGAATAGCAAAAGCAATCGATGAGCCTACTGCTGTTGCTGCTGCTACATTTGGTATGCTTGTTTCTTGAGTTGCTGTTAAAGCTCCGGTTGGTAAATCATTTGCTGGCGGTGGCCCTAAAAGTGTTGTAAAAGATAGTGGACCAAAAGTTTCTAAACCATTAACACCACAATTAGAGCTTATATATATATCGTAAGCAGTATTTGCTGTTAAACCAGTTGCTGTAGCAGAAGTATCTGGATGATTTTCTACACCAGAATCTACAGTTCCAACACCAGGAGCGTTTCCATCAGGAACAACTTCCCAATCATAAGTCGCTGGAATACCTGTTAAAGGTGCATCCCATCCAAAATCAACAGAAGTATCTAATAGGTTTGTTATAGATACATTAGTAACAGCATCACATTGAGGTCCATTATCTACAGATACGTCATCAATATACCAACTATCTCCATTATCATTTGTCATTACAAAAGCAATATATATCATATCACCATCATACGCACTTAAATCTATTATTTTTTCTTCGTATACATTACCAACTACATTTAATTCTGTTTCAGTTATGCTTCCAAGTGATACAAAATCTCCCATCGTAGTTTGAGATGTTCCAGTAGAAATCATAATCTGAAATGTAGAACCATAATCAGTTGTACCTCCTTGTCTAGTAAAAAAACGCAATTGGGCATTATTTAATGATGTTAAATCAACTTGGCTAGTAACCATCCAATCTTCAGCTAATCCACCAGATACATTTTCATATCTAACAAAAGCGGAATTGCTTCCTGCATAAGGATTTGCTGTGCTTGCTGTCCAATCAAAACTTGTTCCTAAATTATTGGCTCCTCTAAATGTTGCCCAATCTACAGGAATTCCAGACTCAAAACCCTCAGTAAGCTGAGCATTTGAGGTCATAGAAACCATTAAAAATGTAATAAATAAATAAGTAATTTTCTTCATAGTAAATGGTATTTTTGGGTTATTCTTTAATTTATTAAACACTAAAATAATATATAATATCATGATTACATATAAGTTAACCGATACAAAACCATTATAATCGTTTAACAGTAATTAACAATTATACCACATATTTTTTAATTATCATTCATTTTTTTCTTAAAAAAATATTATTACAATCTGATTATCATGTAATTACAAAAAAACTTAGCATAAAAAAAGCCTTGCTAAACTAGCAAGGCTTTTAATATTTTATGGTTATCTATTAGCTTATTGCTTAATAACTCGTATTGTTTCTGTTACATTATTAATTGTAACTTTTACAAAATATGCTCCTGTTTGTAATGCAGATGTATCTACATTAGTATGCAATGAATTAGGAGAAGTACGTAATACTTCTTGACCTAGCATATTATACACAGCTACATTTTGTATATCATTATTTCTAGCAGTTAAAGATAATGTACTCTTAACTGGATTAGGGTAATACGTAAATGCATTAGCTCTATCAATATCTGCAGAAGATAATGGTGCGCAACCTACAGTTGCTTCCCAACCATCAAACTGTCCAGAACCATCAGAAGTAAACGTGAACGTTAAACAACCAGATGCATCAGAAGATACTATTGTTTGACCTGTTAAATCAGCAGTACCATCACCAGCAGCTTGCCAGCAGAATCCATCAGTTGCAGCAGCTGGATTTAACCCTAAACTTACTGGTGTAATTGGTGTTCCTGTATTATCGGCTCCATCAAATATCAATAATTCATCCCAACAGTCACCATCACCGTTACCTTCCACTAAAAAGCTAGTAAAAGCAACACTTACAGCATCGCCAGGAGTATCTGGGCAAATAGTTATAGTATAATTTTCATTAGCACTGTGTACTCCTGCATTTCCACCTGTATCATAGAAATTACCTCCACATGCTGGTGGAGCAATAGTTGTAGTGAAAGAAAAAGGTCCAGTCCACAGAGAAGTTCCGTCAGCATCACAATCTGTTTGCACATATAAGTCATAGGCTGTTTCAGCTGTTAATCCAGTAGCTGTATCGGTTAAACCAACAGTATTGCCTGTAAAAGGTGTTGCTGTACCTTGTGCTACGCCATCTGGTTGAATCTCCCAATTGTAACCAATAGGTGTACCTATAACAGCAGCATCCCAAGATAAATCGGCTGTAACATCTGTTGGTGATGCATCTAAATTACTTGGTTCTCCACACGTAGGGAATGGTGTACACGTTGCACTAATTTCAAATGTAAGCCCAGGATCTCCATTAATCCAATTACCAACTTGAATAAAGTATTCATTACCTGCAGCAGCAGCAAAAGTAACTTCTACAGGGTTACTTCCACTTCCAGCAGCAGAAGCAAAACATGCCGCTAAATCAGTTATACCTGCACAATCTGCGCTTTCAAAAACTCCGATTTGTGCTTCTTCAACTGATGCATTAACCGTAATTGTTACATCCATATCATTACCAGTAAATTGATACCAAACATCATCACCTATAGTACCGTCACAAGACGTAGCACTACCGCCTGTTGCATTAACAGTTGATTGTGCCGTTAATGTAGCTCCACAAGTAATAGGTGTTGCGTTATCACATAAATCGTTACCTGGTGGTGGTGGTGCATCTGCAGATGTAAAACTCCACTCCGCACATGGTCCAACAGCTTCAGTAGCTCCATTGACAGGAACTACAGACCAAAATATCTCAGTACTATAAGCTCCTACGGTTGTATCATACGTTGTTGCTGGTGCATCTACAGTTGCCAATAAAGTTAAAGCTCCTGAAGTTGTACCGCTATAAATGTTATATGCTGTTGGCGTTTCTCCTCCAGAAGGTGCATCCCAATCTAATGTAATTGTTCCAAAAGCATCAATATCTGTAGCATCATCTGCAGGGAAGTTTACTCCATCAGCACAGTCAGGTGCTGGAGCTGGAGTATAAGAAGACAAACAAATATCTACCATTGCTGTAGAAGCAGTTCCTTCTTGCCAGAAAAATAAATAATATTGTGTGCTTGGCGATAAAACAACGTCTGTTGAAGGACTTATATCACCTCCATCACAAAAAACTTCAGTTCCTCCACAAGCATCATAAATAGCCATACCTCCTAATGTTCCAGAAGCATTAACAGTTAAACCACCAGCAGCATCAGTTGTTGTTGTAATCCACAGTCCATAATTATTAAATGTATCACAAGAAGTTGAAACATTACTTGGTGCTCCTGTAAAATCTAAAGTAGTAGGTGTTGCTGTGCCACAATCTGCTTCTAAAGCAGCTACATATGCTGTACCACAAGAATCTCCCGAGTCAGGTTGAAGCCAATTAAAAGGCCCAGCAGGAGAACTATCTCCACCAGCACAATTTGCTGTAACATAAAAATCATATGAATTTCCAGCTGTTAATCCCGAAATTGAACCTGTAGTTCCTGTAACCGTATCTATTGTTCCGGTTCCTTGTGTAAAACCAGGAGCTCCAAACTCAAAAGTAAAGTCTGTTTCTGTACCACCTGGAATCCAGCTTAAATCAGCTGTTGTTGTTGATGTTGCAAATACACTTAAACTTCCTGGAGTTAAACAAGAAGGTGCATCATCAATAACAAGATCATCAATACCTACTCCATAGCCGTAGCCAGAAGTTGCCTCAAAAACCACATAATAATCTGCACTTGGATTTGGTAAAACCAAATTCACCTCAGTCCATGTACTAACACTAGTTGTATAAGCTGCCAACTCTACAAGTGCTCCAGCTGCAGAAGTTTTATAGTATACTCTTAATTCATCTTGATCACCACCCCAATCTTCTTGAGTGTAGTAAAATGTTAGTTGTTGAGAAGCAACCGCAGATAAATCCATTGCTGGAGATTCTAATGTTGCCATATCTCCATTATAGTTACCAGAATAGTAAAATCCCATACCAGTACCAGTTCTTGGTGTAACATTTCCACTATTATTAGCTGCTGCAGAAGTCCAATTTGTTGCTCCTGAAGTTGGTGTTGATGTCCAACCAGCAGGAACTCCTGCCGCTTCAAAATCTTCTGTTAATACCTGAGCATTTAAGGTAAAACAAAACGTTAAAAAAAGTAACAATGTAATTTTTTTCATATTAAAATGGTATTTAATTAGTTATCGTATAAAAATATTAATATTTATTTAAGAAAAAGTTATGATTTTCATCTAATCGCTTAAATGCAATTAATAAGGATGAAATACACGGTAAGAACAAAAGATATTAAGTTAAACTAACATTTTTATTATTAGGCAAACTAAAAGATCAATTAAGTTACTCAAAACAAATTAGTTACTAAGTCATCCTAAACAAAACTGACCTTTTATTATGAATAATCATATTATGTTGGCTAAACTTACTCTTTAATAAATCTAATTATTTTAGTTTTATTATTAACAATAACTTTTGCTATATAAGTTCCGGTTTGTAAATCTAATAAACTAAGAAGGTAATTATTTTTATCATTATTTACTCTTATTAACTCTTGGCCTAACATATTATAAATATAAATCCTATCAATTAAATTAAGAGATTTAAATAATAAAGATTCTTTAACTGGGTTTGGAAAAATTGTTACAATAGATAAATCATCTTCTGAGTTAGAAAGTAAATGTGATCCTTCTACAATATTTAATACTTGATTTGCAGATATATTATATAACACATCTACAGTACCACTTAACCATGTTACCTTAACATAGTCTACTATTGTATTATTACCTAGCCCAAATATTTCTTTTGAAGAATTTTGGGACAAATAACCTTCTCCACACATTGTATATCTATACTGCTTCCCTCCATTAACACCAACTTCAATAACAGAACCAATACCATCTTCATTACTACTAACGCCTTCAAGTTTAATTGCCAAATAATTATTTGATGTTGTGGTTTGATTCATCCAAACAAATGGTGTATCATTATTATTGAAAACAACGACATCTGTTTTGCCGTCATTATTGACGTCTCCAATTGCATTTGAAAAACTACTTTTTGTATCGCCTACAAATCCAATATTTGTGGGTTGAATAAAAGTCTCATTTCCTTCATTTTGATAAAATGCAGCTGGCAAGAATCCAGCAACCGACCCATCTAGCATCCCACTAACATATAAATCTAAATCCATATCATTGTCGGCATCAAAAAAAACTGCTCCCCAAGCAAAGCTATCAAAAAAAGTTCCTGATGCTATTGCAATATTTGTAAAGGTTTCATCTCCGTTATTTCTCAAAAAAACATTTCCCCCATTTGGTGCAGTTTCGCTATGTGGTGTATTAGTGATATAAATATCAAAGAAACCGTCATTATTAAAATCATCAACAGTAACAGACATAGCGTCAATTACAATATCAGTTCCAGATGATAGACTTACATCTGAAAAAGTTCCATCACCATTATTCTTATAGAGTAAATTAGAATCGGTTTTATCATTAGCTATGTATAAATCTTGCCAACCATCATTATTAAAATCAAAAAAACCAGAACAGAAAGTTAACTCGTGATCCGTATTTAACCCTGAAGATATGGTTACATCTGTAAATGTTCCATCCCCATCGTTTTTAAATAAATGATTAATTATATCTGTATTAAATGTTCTATTAGATATATATATATCTAAATAGCCATCATTATTGATATCTCCCCAAGAAGTTCCATATGTAAGTATATTGCTTTGAGGCAAACCAGAGTTTTGTGTAATATCAATAAACGTTAAATTTCCAGTATTTTCATATAACCTGTTCCCATTTGTATCACTAGTAACGTATAAATCTTTATCTCCATCATTATCAATATCTACCCAATTAGTTGCTCTAGTTTGGTAGTTGATTGATGGCACAAGTAAATTTACTTCAACAAAAGTTCCTTGATTATTTTTATAGAACCTAAGCGGCTCATTATTCCCAGATGCTATTGTTATATCATCCCATCCGTCATTATCAAAATCAACAAAGCTTATTCCATTTCCTAAATCTGTAATTCCTCCACCATCAATTAAACCTAAATTTGAAGACTTATCTTCGAAAAATATTTGTGAATTAGCAAATAATGCAACAAAAAATAAAATAATAAATAAGACGCGTTTCATTTAAAAATATAATTATTAAAATTAAATATAATCAAAGTTAAGAAATGTTATTATAGAAAAAAACTGAGTAAATTACTTAATTATTTCGCATCTATCTTATAAGAGGTTCATTTCTGAAATTAAAGTATATTATTAAATTATTATTTAATCCTTAATAAACTTATGTATATAAGTGTCTGTATCAAAAAAAACTTTTAAGAAGTTTATTCCTGATTCATGTTTATTTAAATCATAAATTTCTACAGTTTCATCATTAATACTAGACATTGAGAAAACTATCTCACCTAACTGGCTAATTATTTGAACTTTTGTAATTTGTTTTTTTGACTTTAAAATCAGTTTATCTTTCACTGGATTTGGAAAAACTGAAGTTGACTGCTTATTTAAACTATTTATTGATAATGTACCATTACCCTCTATTATATTAAATACTTGATTAGCTTGTATATTATAAAAATAATCTTCAATCCCACTTAACCAAGTAACTTTAACATAATCGACTTCTGTGTTTTGTGCCAATCCAAAAAACTCTGTTAAGGAATTTTGCGCTATATATCCTTCTCCACAAAGTGTGTATCTATGCTGACTGCTGTTATTAACAGAAACTTCTATTAGTGAACCTATACAATCTTTATTACTCACCGTACCTTCTAATCTTATCTTAAGTCAATTATTGGTAGTATTAGAATTATTTTTCCAAAGAGAAAGGGACTCATTATTAGAATTATTTACAACAATTTCTGGATAGCCATCATTATCTGTATCTCCAATTGCGTTTGAATAACTTTTATAGGCATCATTTAAAAACCCATTATCACTAGACATTAAAAAGGTTTCATTAGATACTTGCTCATAAAATGCTGCTAGTAACTGACTAAGACCTTGGATATTTAATTCTCCACTTACATATAAATCTAAGTTCATATCATTTTCGGCATCTAAAAATGCAGCGCCCCAACCAACACTGGTAAAAGCTGTACCAGAACCATCTGCTATATCTGTAAATGTTCCGTTTTGTGTATTCTTTAAAAGTACATTTCCGCTAGGTGTATTTGTTACATAAATATCAAACCAACCGTCATTATTAAAATCGCCAATAGTGGTCGACATGGCATCAATAATACTATCTGCATTAGCTTGTTGTGCTGTATTAGAAAAAGTACCATCTCCATTATTATGGTACAGAATATTTGCATTTGCTATATCGTTTGTAAGGTAAATGTCCTGAAAACCATCATTATTATAATCAAAAAAAACTCGCTAAATTACTTAACGAGTTCTTATTTATCTTACAGATTAAGGAGTATTTACTCTTCTATAAAGGTGTCCATAACTGCATCACTAACGCCCATATTACTAAAACCTCCATCATGAAATAAATTTTGTAATGTTACACGTTTGGTAAGGTCACTAAACAAGGATACTGTATAATTAGCACAGTCTAAAGCTGTTGCGTTACCTAATGGCGACATTTTTTCGGCATAAGCTATAAACCCATCAAACCCTTTTACGCCGCTACCAGCTGTTGTTGGCGTTGGTGATTGTGAAATGGTATTTACTCTCACTTTTTTATCTCTACCAAAGAAATAGCCAAAGCTACGCGCAATACTTTCTAAATACGCTTTATTATCTGCCATATCATTATAATCTGGAAATACACGTTGTGCTGCCATGTAAGTTAAAGCAACTATGCTTCCCCATTCGTTCATAGCATCTGCTTTATAAAGTGTTTGCATTACTTTATGAAACGACATTGCAGATACATCTGTTCCTTTTTGAGTCCAAGCATAATTTTGGTCTGTATAATGCTTTCCTTTTCTAACATTTATTGACATGCCTATAGAATGTAATACAAAGTCTATTTTACCACCAAGTATTTCCATAGATTGCTCTACAAGGTTTTTAAGGTCTTCTTCTGATGTTGCATCGGCAGGAATAATTTGCGAACCTGTTTGTTCTGCAAGTTTATTAATTTGTCCCATTCGCATAGCAACTGGTGCATTAGTTAATACAAATGTTCCGCCTTCTTCATGAACGCGTTCGGCTGTTTTCCATGCAATTGAATTAGCATCTAATGCTCCGAATATAATTCCTCGTTTTCCTTTTAGTAAGTTGTATGACATATTATATGTGTATAAGTTGATTAGTTTTAAAAGTTTAGCAAAGATAGTATTAAATTAAAAATTCTAATGAATTTCTATTTTTTTTAGATTCCAACAAAAGTAGGAATGACAGTTTATATGATATCTCGATAATTAATATTGAGAAGTTATTTTTTAATTTAGTAATTGCTTTGCATGTGCAATTGCAGATGTTGAAATATTTACACCACCAAGCATTTGTGCAATTTCAACAATACGTTCTTCAGATGTTAACTGCTTAAGTTGTGTATGTGTTCGATTATCAACATCTTCTTTATACACTTTGTAATGTGTATCGCCTTTAGCTGCAATTTGTGGTAAATGCGTAATAGTAAATACTTGCATGGTCTTACTCATTTGCTGCATTGTTGCTGCCATCTTATTTGAAACCTCACCAGAAACTCCTGTGTCGATTTCATCAAACATAATTGTTGGTAATTGTATGTATTTTGAAAGTATTAATTTAATTGCCAACATAATTCTTGACAGCTCGCCTCCAGAAGCTGCTTTTTTCAATTCGTTAAATGAACCTCCTTTATTTGCCGAAAACAAAAATTGTAACTCATCTGTACCATTAAATAAAAATGCATCTGATGGTTTAAGTTCTATTTTAAAATTAGCATTGGGCATTCCCAACGTTGAAAGTATCTCTTTTAACTGCACAATTAATTGCGGAATTATTTTTACTCTATTGGTATTTAATTTAAAAGCATCTTTCTCCAATTGCTTTTTTAAAGATTCTAGTTCTGTCTCTTTTTTAGAAAGTGTTGCATCTAAATTCTCTGTTTCAAATACTTTATTACTTAATGTGTCTCTAATGCTTATAAGCTCTGCTATAACAGATACTTGATGTTTCTGAAAAAGATTGTGTAATACTTGAAGTTTACTATTAACAACATCTAATCGATTAGGGTCTGCTTCTAATTGCGATTGAAGGTTTTCTATATCTGCAAAAATATCGTCCAACTCAATTAAACTACTATTTACACGCTCATAGATTGAATTGTAATGTGGTGCATAACTAGTTAGTTTGGAGAGTTGGTTTTTAATTTCGGTTAAACTAGTAATTACACCTATATCATCACTACTTAATAACTGGTGAGATGCAGAAAGTTTGTCTTTAATTTCTTCAATATTATTTAAAGTTTCATATTCTGCTTCTAAGACTTCTAAGTCTCCATCAATCAATTTAGCGTCTTCTAATTCTTTTAATAAAAAAGTATTATAATCTAATTCTTTAATTGCTTCAGCTTTTATATTTTGAAGCATGACCAATTCAGATTTAAGAGTTTTAAATTGTGAAAGTTTTGCTGAATAGCTTTCTAATACGGTTTCATTTTTTGCTAAAGCATCTATAACTTGAAACTGAAAAATATCATTTGTTAATTGTAGTGTTTGATGTTGTGAATGTATATCTAAAAGGTGTTCTCCTAAAACTTGCAAACTGTTTAAATTAACAGGTGTATCATTTATAAATGCTCGAGACTTACCTGATGGTAAAATTTCTCTTCTAATTATAGTTAGTGCTTCATAATCTAAATCTTCTGTTTTAAATAAAGACTTCAAATTATAATTTGCAATATCAAAAGTAGCTTCTATTACACATTTTTTCGAGGTGTCTTTTATTGTACTTAAGTCTGCACGCTTTCCTAAAATAAGTGATAAACCTCCTAAAAGAATTGATTTTCCTGCACCAGTTTCTCCTGTAATTATAGTAAGACCGTTATTGAAACTAACTTGTAAGTCATCAATAAGAGCGTAGTTTTTTATGGTAAGTGTTGTCAACATAATGTTGGCAGTATTCTGCTTTTAAACTATTACAGTAAAAATCTTAGTAATTTATTGTTCTCCATTTAGAAGCATGTGTTGGAGCCACTTTATTAAGTACATCTATTACCTCAGAAATGTTCACACTTGGTCCATCACTAAAAACGCTTTCTATTTCTTCTGCTTTTGCATCAAAAAACACTCGCATCATAAGAGAGTTAGGTCGTCTTCTGTTCATATCAACAAGACTTAATATAGTTGATGCTATTTGCTGTTTTCCTTCTTTAGCATCACTATTCATTACATCTAACCCATTTCTATGGTAATTATACATAGCACTTCTATACTCTTTAAACGTTGGTGATAATATGTTATCTATAAGTGTAAATCGTGTTCTGTTACCATCTTCTAATTTCCAACCTTTATAGTTTCCTTGTTGTGAGTAATTTAAAATTGTTTGTGCTTGCTTTAAGTACTTATCTCCACCTTTAAGAGAAAATGTATCGGCATCTAAGCCAAAAATCATATAAATATGAAATGCTAAAACTGAAACTAAATTAGATTCAAACTGTGCTGAATTAAATACTAGATTCTGAAACTCTAAATATTTAAAAGAAAAATTCTCATCACTAAAATTATAAATAGGTGTTTCGTATGAAGAGTTATAAACTGGTCGAGACGATTGTACTTGAAGCTCAGCTTTAAAATTATCGCCACTATAATCACTTACATTTATAATAATATTACAGTCAATGCGCTCTTGTGGTTTATAGGTATTATCTGTCCATTTAGTATTACTTACAAATTCTTGTAATTGACGTTCTAACGTTTTAAAAACTTGCACATTCTCATTACCAGTTTGCTGTGCATTTACTACAACATTGCAGTTGAGCTCTTGAGCAAAAGCATTAGTTAAAAATAAAAGTGCTATAAAAATTATACTATTACGCATCTATTTGTTTTAATATTTGTTGCAATACATCTGAAGCAACTTCTGCTTTAGATTTTAATTGATGTTCAATAACATCTTTAGTATCTGTTATAAAAGTAACTTTATTTGTCGAACCACCAAAACCTGCTCCTTTATCGTTTAAAGAATTTAATACAATTAAATTTAAATTTTTAGATTCTAGTTTACCTTTAGCATGTTCTAATTCATTATTAGTTTCTAACGCAAAACCAACAAGAAACTGTTGTTTTTTAATTGCTCCCAATGATTTTAAAATATCTTTGGTTTTCTCTAACTCAATAGTAAACGTTGTTTCCTTCTTTTTTATTTTTTTATCTGAAACATTTTTTGGTCTATAATCTGCTACTGCTGCAGAAAGGATAGCAATATCTACTGCATTAAAGTATTTATGAGCTTCATCATACATTTCTGAAGCACTGGTAACCTTAATAACATTAATTAAACTATGCGAAACTGTTTGATGTGTTGGTCCAGAAACCAAAATAACCTCAGCACCTAAATTTGCTGATGCTTTTGCTATTTCAAACCCCATTTTACCACTAGAATGATTACCTATAAATCGTACTGGATCTATGGCTTCGTATGTTGGTCCAGCTGTAATTAGTATCTTTTTTCCGCGTAACGGAAGTTTATCTAAAATATCATTTTCTATAAATACTACGATATCTTCAGGCTCAGCCATTCTGCCTTCGCCTACTAAACCACTTGCTAATTCTCCACTGGTTGCAGGAATCATAACATTACCAAATGCATTTAGTTTTTTAAAAGAACTTAAAGTAGATGGATGCTTATACATATCTAAATCCATTGCTGGAGCAAAATACACAGGACATTTTGCAGATAGATATGTAGCTAACAACAAATTATCACACGTTCCGTTTGCCATTTTAGACATGGTATTTGCTGTTGCTGGAGCTATAACAAATACATCTGCCCAAAGCCCTAATTCTACATGGTTATTCCAAACAGCGTTATCATCATCTTCATTTGTAAATAAAGAATGAACTGGGTTTTTAGAAAGTGTTGAAAGCGTTAAAGGTGTAATGAAGTCTTTTGAAGCAGGCGTCATAACTACCTTTACGTTTGCGCCTGCTTTTATAAATAGTCTAACGAGACTAGCTGTCTTGTAAGCAGCAATACCAGCAGTGATGCCTAAGAGTATATTTTTGCCGCTTAATATTGACATCTTATTATTGTTCCTTAACGTCGTCGTCTGTATTTCTGTAATAGATTTTATCGTCTAACCACTCTTGTACTGCAAGTGCATGTGGTTTTGGTAATTTTTCGTAAAACTTAGACACTTCTATTTGCTCTTTGTTTTCAAAAATTTCTTCTAGACTGTCATTGTAAGTTGCAAATTCTTCTAACTTATCAACTAACTCTCTACGGATATCTGTATTAATCTGCTCTGCTCTTTTTGAAATTACAGAGATAGCCTCATAGATATTATCTGTTGGCGCATCAATTACATTTCTGTCGTATGTTAAAGAAGTTACTGGAGCGTTTGTCTTTTTTAAATCCATAATTGGTATATAATTAACTTTTTGTATTGTATTTTTCTAATGCTGATAGCATGTCTTGGTTCATTTTTTCGGCATCTTCAATTAATTCAGATTCGCCATAATATCTTTTAAAAGCATTAAAATAACCTAAAGCTATATCAAGTCTTTTTTGCTTTTTAGACTCTATGCTATTAATACCTAATCTATAAGCAGAATCTAATCTATAAAACATAGCTTGTTCTCTAAAGCTAGTTCCTGGGTAATCTGCTAAAAAATTATCGAATGCTTTTATTGCTGCTTCATAATCTGAAGATTCAAAGTAGGCTATTTTATTATACTGCTTTGCTATTTCAAAAGCTTTCTTTTCTAATTTATAGTCTAACTCTTTTATAAGCTTGTTCGCTTCTGGTAAAAGTTTAGAGTCTGGATATTTGTTTATAAACAGCTGCAATTTCTCTAAAGCTTCTTTAGTTTCTTGTTGTTCTTTACTATAAACTGGTGATAAGTGATAATAACTCTTTGCCGATAAAAAAGAAGCTTCTTCTACCTTTTCACTTTTAGAATATCTGTTTTCAAAGCGTTCAAATTGATGCCCAGATATATAGTAATCTTTCATCATATATGATGAATTAGCATACATAAACATTAACTTTTCTGCTTGAGGTTTACCTGCATAATTAGGTACTATTTGAGCAAACAAGCGATGAGCCTTACTATATTTTCCTTGCTCGTAAAGTTCAGTTCCTAACTTAAATTTGGTTGCTGTATCTTCAGATTTTAGTGCTTTTTGAAACTCACTACACGATGAAAAAACAACAGCTATTAAAAGTATATAAATTAAATTCTTCATAAATAAAAAACAGATTGCAAAAGTACGTATTTATAACGTATTATAAAAACAAAAATTTGATGCTAAAATAACAGTTGATTTTAGGCTATAAGTATGTTTAAGTAATATTTAACTTTTAGCCTTTTAATTAAGTTTTTGTAAGGCTTCTTTTATCTCTAGTTTTAAATCATTAGTTGCAGAAACTAAAGGTAATCTAACAGTAGATTTTGACAACCCTAAAGCTTCAAGAGTTGCTTTAATTCCGGCCGGATTATTTTCTTTAAAAATAAGACTTGTTATGTCCATTAAATTAAAGTGTATATCATACGCTTCTTTGGCTTTACCTTCTAACCCAAGATTTATCATTTTAGTAAATTGTTTTGGCAATGCTTGACCCAAAACAGAAATCACACCTGATCCTCCAGCTAAAACCACACCAAGTACCAAATCATCATCTCCAGAAATCACTAAAAAATCATCTGGCTTATCACGAAGTAATTTTAAATATTGATGCACATTATTTCCAGCTTCTTTTACTGCTATAATGTTTTGGAAATCTTTAGCTAATCGTAGTGTTGTTTCTGGTAACATATTAGACGACGTGCGTCCAGGAACATTATATAATATTATTGAAACAGGCGAAGCTTGAGAAATTGCTTTGAAATGTTGGTAAATGCCTTCTTGCGTAGGTTTACTATAATAAGGAGATACAGATAAAATAGCGTCAATACCAGTAAAATCTGTAGCTTTTATCTCTTCTATTACCTGTGCAGTATTGTTGCCCCCAATTCCTAAAACCAATGGCACTCTGCCGTTATTTGTTTCAATAATAGTAGCAACTATAGTTTTCTTTTCTTGGCTCGTTATTGTTACACTTTCTCCTGTAGTACCACTTATTACAATATAATCTATTCCGTTTTCAATATTATAATTAACTAAGTTAGATAACGCTTTGTAATCTACTGTTAAATCATCATTAAATGGTGTAATTATGGCAACTCCAGTGCCTCGAAATTTTGTCATTATATTTTATTTAGTACTGTTAAGTATTTTGTTAATTCTGTTTTAAAAAGCTTAAAATTTTTAGGGCTAACATCTATCATTAAATCGTATAATCTATCATCTTTAGTTGTTAACCCTACTTTAAAATTAGCTTTTGATAGTGCCGTTATTAGATTAAGTTCTAATACATCATCTTTATAATAACTAATTAGGGCATCAAACTTAGTATCTATAAATGTTTGTAAATCTATATTATTGACTTTGCCTTTCCAACCAAAATCTTTAGGGTTAAAATAAGTATCCCAAAGCAGGTTTGCGTCTTTACTATCTTCAACAAAAGCAATAATTTTAAGCTTTGCATGTTGAATATTTAAGGATTTAAAGTAAGCTCTAAAAGCTTCAAAATCTGAAAACTCACTCAGATGCAAAATTACACCAACAGAATCAATTTTAGTATTACTAACTGCTACTCTTCGAGCATTTAACAATTTATTGATATATTTTTGATTTGATTTTTCTTTAAATGCCTTAAAAATCATTTATATTTATGCTTTATACAAATGTAGTAAAAAGTGACTTCAAGTTTTTGTTAACACCTTATAATAATCTAATGAATTTTAAATTTCTTATCGTAATACTTTGCATTGCTTTTTTAAGTTCTTGCAAGCAAGATATGTATCTTCATAAAGTTGAAGGCAAACAAATAAATATAAGTGATAGCATTAAACAGAGTACAGAAATTGAAGCATTTATAAAGCCTTATAGAGAACATGTTAATAACAACCTCGATAGCATACTTGCTTATGCTGTTGATACCTACTCAAAAACTGATGGCGAGTATAATACAGCCATTGGTAATATGATGGCAGATGCAGTTTACCAAGAGTCTAATCCAATTTTCAAATCTAGAACTGGTAAAGATATAGATATGGTATTACTTAATCATGGTGGTATTAGAGCTATTATTTCTAAAGGTAATATTAGCAAACGAACCGCTTACGAAGTTATGCCTTTTGACAATTCTGTTGTTGTTGTAGAGCTTAAAGGACAACAAGTAAAAGAATTAGTAAACTATCTTGTTAAAGCAAAACGCGCACATCCAATTTCTAAATTAAAAATTACGCTCGATAAAGACACGCTTTTACAATCTGCTTTTGTTAATGATAAACCTATAGATGTAAATAAAACATATTTTGTTGCCACTAACGATTATTTATATAATGGCGGAGACCGAATGAATTTCTTTAAAACTAATGATAGTCTTTACGTATTAGATTATAAAATTAGAAATGTACTTATTGATTATTTCTCAGAAACTGATACTTTAAGACCAGTTATTGACAATCGCTTTATCCAGTTAAAAAACTAAGCCATGAAAAGAAGAGAGTTTATACAACAAACAGCAGCTGCTTCAGCTTTAATTGGTCTAAGCGGAATTGGGTTACAATCCTTTTCTACTACATCGAAAACAATTACAATTTTACATACTAATGATGTACATAGTCATATAGATTCTTTTGGCCCAAATGATGGCAGAAACCCCAATCAAGGTGGTGTTGCTAGACGTGCAACGTTAATTGAATCAATAAGAAAAAACAATCCTAATACACTTCTTTTAGATGCTGGTGATATTTTTCAAGGTACTCCATATTTTAATTATTATGGTGGTGAGTTAGAATTTAAACTCATGAGTATGCTTAAATATGATTTAGCAACAATAGGCAACCATGATTTCGATAATGGTATTGATGGTTTATATGCACAATTACCACATGCAAAATTTGATTTTGTTTCTGCAAATTATGACTTCACAAATACTATTTTAGATACGCATGTAAAACCATATAAGACATTTATTAAAGGCGGAATAAAAATTGGCGTATTTGGTTTAGGCATAGAATTGCATGGCTTAGTAGATAAAAAAATGTATAAAGAAACTGTTTATCTAGATCCTACTGAAACTGCTCAAGAAATGAGTAGAATATTAAAAGAAGATGAAAAATGCGACCTTATAATTTGCTTATCTCATTTAGGGTATAACTACAGAAATAGACCAGAAAAAATTAGTGATTTAAAGCTCGCAGGAAAAACTAAAGATATAGATTTATTTATTGGCGGACATACACATACATTTTTAAAGAAACCAACTGTAGTTAAAAACTTAGAAGGCAAAAACACGTTGGTAAATCAAGTTGGATGTTACGGAATAAATTTAGGAAGAATAGATTTTCATTTTGATGCAGACAAAAACAAAGCTGCAAACGGAACGTCTATAATTGTTTAATAGGCTAAACTATCTCCACCAGATTTATTTAATACACTAGCATTAGTATGTTCACTATTTATTAACCTAGAATGATGATTAAATACATAAATATAAAATAAGTATAGCCCAATAATATGAAGCACTCTCTCAAAGGTTTCAAAAAGCCAGTAATACACATACATATCGCAAACATAACCAAGCACATCAGAAAAGGCTAAACAGAATGCCATTATCAAAAATATAATTGATTGCGATGTCTCTCTACTTAAATACACAGCAAATGCAAAAAACACCAAACCAATTAATGCAATACCACTAAGCACATATAACACTATACTAACATCATCAACCAAACTCTCCTTAGCAATATTATACAATACATATAAAAAATAAGTGTTTAATGTTAAAACTAACACTAAATAAACAGATACTAAACCTTCAAACTTAACGTGTTTTAATCTACCAAATAAAATAAAAACGAGTAGTAAATAACTACCTATATAAAATGCATTAGATAATTTTAAAGCCAAAAGCCCAAAATTAAACACCGAAAAAACATCTCCTAAAAAAAAGAGTATAAATATTGTAAAAAATACATTTGCAATTCTATTCTTTTGACAAAAGAAAAATGTAAGTAATAAAGTAGTTGTTATAAGCTTAATGACTTTTGGTATCATAATGCTTTCATAATAAGAAGCATAAAATGATAAAATTATCATAGCAAATAGTACAACAACCAAAACTCTATTTGGTGCTATTGTAACCAATTTTTTCATGGTAGAATTCATAAGTAGGTATTACAAATATATAAAAAAATACGAGTTTAAACGATTAATCAATGCGTTTCATCGATTATTTTGTTAAAATTTGATTGCATAAATAGTTTAACTTAATAGTTTCGTCTAAAGCATTATTAAATTCAAATAAATGAAAAAACATATTCCTTTGGCTTTACGAATTATAGTAGCGGTTATTTTAATTCAAACCTTACGTTTTAAATTTTCTGCTCACCCAGATAGTGTTTACATTTTCACACAAGTAGGCTTAGAACCTTACGGAAGAATTGGCATTGGGGTTTTAGAACTTATCGCAGGAATTTTATTATTAATTCCTAAAACTGTTTGGTCTGGAGCAGTTTTAACTATTGGTATTATTGGTGGAGCAATTATGATGCACTTAACACAATTAGGTATTGAAGTAAACAATGATGGAGGCGTATTATTTATAACTGCTGTAATTACATTTTTATTAGCTTTAATACTGCTATTTATTTACAGAAAGACCATTCCGTTTATTGGCAAAAAACTAAACTTTTAATTTTTCTCTAATAGGTTCAAATTGTTCTGTATGCACAAGTATTGATTGCAAGTAAAAAAACAAAAATGCAAATACAAAGCAAACCGAACAAATAACATTAAGCATAATACTGTCTGATACATAAAAATAGGCAAGCTGAATAACTTCAGAAAAAACAATAAAGATTGATCCAATTAATAAGTTCATAGATTTTTTATCATCTCTATACATGTAACTTATTAGTGCCAAAGATAATAGCACCATTATTACTGTATTATATACAAACTCTAAAGAATACTCATAAAAACTCAATTGTCCTTTAGTAGTACCTGTTACAATTAATACACAAAACACATCTAGTATTAATAATAACAATATTTGAATTGGTAACTTAGAGACTACTGCTCTAAAATTCATGTCTTTAATAACTCTAATTATAAGGAATATATAAGACATTATATACAAAATATTACTAGCGTAATAAAAATAATCTATAGATGCATCATAATCAATTAAAACATACCAAGAAATAAACCCTAGAATTTCTGCTAGAGTAAAAAAGATTAAAAACATAAAAAAGAAAAAACGTTTATGCCTTACAGTATTAACATACAAAGCAGTTAGTGTAAGTAATGCCAATGTACGTACTCCTGAAGCTTCAACTTCATATTCAAAAAATTGAAATCCCAAAAAAACTACACTTAGAACAACTAAAAAGGGAATTAAAATTTGCTTTGTTTGCATTTGTTAAACTATTATATCTGAGACAAATATATAATAATTTTACAATTAAACGTATAAAATTGCATTTAATCGATAAAATAATATAAAAAGTAGGAATTTACACCAATTTACTTAAAAACTCTTGCTCGGTTATAATAGGGATATTAAGTGATTCTGCTTTGTTACGCTTACTTGGTCCCATTTTATCTCCAGCAACTACAAAATTGGTTTTAGAAGAAATAGATGATGCTACTTTACCACCATTATCTTCAATAAGTTTTTTAAGTTCATTTCTAGAAATAGTTTCAAAAACACCAGAAACTACAAAAGCTAATCCTTTAAGTATATCTGTTTGATTTGCCAACTTTTCAGCTGACAGCTCAAATTGCAATCCAAAGGCTTTTAAACGTATAATAATATGTCTATTTTCTTCATTGCCGAAAAACTCTACTACGCTTTCTGCAATTCTTTCACCAATTTCATCAACAGAAACCAAATCTATAATAGTAGCTTGAGATAAAGCTTCAATAGTTTTATAGTGTTTAGCCAATTTTTTAGCAACTGTTTCTCCAACATATCTAATACCTAATGCAAACAATAAGCGCTCAAACGGTATCTGTTTAGAACTATGTATACCTTTAACTAAATTTTCTGCGCTTTTTTCTGCCATACGTTCTAGCGGAATCACTTGCTCTTTAGTCAGCTCATACAAGTCTGAATAATTAGAAATCAAGCCTTCTTTTACCAAAAGCGCAACTGTTTCACCACCAAGACCATCAATATCCATTGCTTTTCTTGATATAAAATGCTGAATACGACCAATGATTTGAGGATTACACCCATTATAATTTGGGCAATAATGCTTAGCATCTCCTTCTTGCCTTATCAATTCTGTTTCGCACTCAGGACATGTACTTATATATTGTACAGGCTGAGAATTTTCTTTACGTTTACTTAAATCTACAGCAACTATTTTAGGGATTATTTCACCTCCTTTTTCGACAAACACCTCATCTCCTACTCTAATATCTAATTTTTCAATCTGGTCTGCATTATGCAATGAAGCTCTTTTAACTGTTGTTCCTGCCAACTCTACAGGTTCTAAATTGGCAACTGGAGTAATAGCTCCAGTACGCCCAACTTGATATGAGATACTATTTAAACGCGTAGATACCTGTTCTGCTTTAAATTTATATGCAATTGCCCAACGAGGCGCTTTGGCAGTATAACCTAACTCATCTTGCTGCTGCAAATTATTTACCTTAATTACTACACCATCTGTTTCGTATGGTAAATCATGACGATGCACATCCCAATAATTAATAAACTCAAAAACAGCATCGATGGTATGAACTAGCTTAGCAGCTTTAGGGACTTTAAAACCCATTTCTCTTGCTTTTTGTAAACTTTCAAATTGCGTGTTTATATTTAGATTATTTCCTGTAATATTATAAAGTAAACATTCTAGTGGACGCTTAGCTACTTCTGCGCTATCTTGAAGTTTTAAGCTTCCAGAAGCTGTGTTTCTAGGATTACGATAAGGTTCTTCTCCAGCTTCAATACGTTCTTCATTCATTTTATTAAAACCCTTAAAAGGCAAAACAATTTCGCCTCTTATATCAAACTTTTGTGGATAATCACCTTTTAACTGTAATGGCACAGATTTTATGGTTTTAATATTAGCGGTAACATTATCTCCTTGCGTACCATCACCTCGAGTAACTGCTTTTAATAAACTTCCGTTCTCATAGGTTAAACTAATTGAAGCGCCATCATACTTAAGTTCGCAAGTATATTGTATATCTCCATCTACAATCTTTTTTATACGCTTTTCCCAATCTAATAAGTCTTCTTTAGAATATGAATTATCTAAAGAATACATTCTGTATTCATGAACAATAGTTTCAAAATTTTTAGTAATCTCGCCTCCTACTCTTAATGTTGGAGAATTAGCATCATAAAATTCTGGATGTTTTTTTTCTAAAGTTTGAAGTTCTTTTAGTTTAACATCAAACTCATAATCAGAAATTATTGGATTATCTAAAACATAATAATTGTAGTTATGCGCTCTTAACTCTTCTCTTAATTCGTTTATTTTTAATTCTATGCTCATTCTTATTTAACCTCTAACAAATCTAATAAATGCTCTTTAATTTTATATCTATAATAAAAATAGTTATCGCTATCTGAATAACACCCTGTTGCTCCCCAAAATTTAAACACAAACTCATTATTACTTAGCCAAAAAATTTCATTTTTAGTTTTGTTTTTCACAAAACTTAGATGTTTATACTCCTCTATATCATAATGTATTTCTAGAGTTTTAATAATCTTATTATTAACTATTTTATCTATAAAAAGTGTTCTTTGATTAGGGCATTCGGCATCATAATCTACAGACACAATGTATGATTTATCTGGAGACATATGTGGATAGCCGCCTATATAAGTATCTAACAACTCACCATTTTTTTTATTAAAAAAATCAAAGTGCTGATACATAAAAATCATTTGAGAATTTATAATAAAAGCATTCTCGAAATTTGAATCTTCACTTACATAAAAGGTTTTTGTTGGACTATATTCTGATTGGTAAGTTGTATCTTTAAATTGCAGCTGCTTTCCGTTTACGGCTTTTATAGTAACTAGCTTGCCTTGTTTATAACGACTAGTAACATCTTTAATATTAGGCTTTTTTATAACTTTATTTAGGTAGTTATCTATGTTTACCTCTTCAACTTCTAACAACTCACTTAAATTAAACGGTATTAAATGCTTTTTATTAATACTCAAGCCTTCGTAACGATAATCATCATTACCTGTTGTAGCATTTTCAAATAAAAACCCATCAAACACATAACCAATGTTTGAATTATGCAGATAAAAATTCTCCTCTTTATTTAGTTCTTCTGGGTTAATTATAACTTTTGCCTTTTGACCGATAATAGGCTTTCCATTATTATCAATCTCAATTTTATCTTTAGAGTACTCTAAAACAGAAATAGTTTCTAAATAATTAAACTTACCTAGCTTATTACCCAAAGAATCTCTAATTATTAATCCATTTTTAGCTTTAACAACACGCTGCTCAAAAGTGTTTTTATACACTTCAAAATCGCTATATTCTATTAAAGGCAAGTAATTAAAAGTGATTGGCAATGGTTTTTTTTTAAAAGTTCCGTCACTGTTTAAGTAATACTCAATATCCTGGAAATTATCTTTATTATGAACAAACAACCTATTATTGTAAACGTAAGTTTCTGTTGCGTTCATTTTTTTAGTTAAATCAAAATATGAAACATCTATTGCATCAATAAACTTGTAATCATTTGTGTAATTAGCAAGTTTATACAGCATCTGTTTATTTTCGTCATATTGATAAATAACAAAAGATTTAAAATCTTTACTAAACCCAATATCTAGAGCCATTCCAAATTTTGAGTTTACATTATTAGATTTGAAAATCTCATGAACTTTTAGAATATTCAATTGCTCTTTAGAAAGTAAATGATATGTATCGAATATTCTTGATGAAATTAAGTATGGTTTCTTTAATTTCATAAAACCAACCCTTGCTAAAAAGTCCTTTTTAAAACTTTCGATGAAAACACTATTATTTTCTACCTCATCTTTTATTATTGTATCTGCCTTTTTTTCAGATTGATTACAAGCAAAGACAAGTATTAAAGCAAATATGAATATAAAAACTCTCATTAACTCTTTATTCCTTTTACCATTCTATCATTACCAAAAATATCTTGCTTTAATTCTATAGCTTTGAAATGTTGCTTCTCCAATAGAAGTTTTATATCATTTGCTAAATATTGATTAATCTCAAAATATAATTGTCCGTTAGGCTTTAATAAATTATGAGATTGTTCTGCAATTTTTCTATAAAACACTAACGCATCATCATCTTCTACAAATAAAGCTAAATGAGGTTCATGTTGTAACACATTTGGTTTCATTGCACTCTTTTCCTTTTCTCTTACATAAGGTGGATTAGATACTATGATATCAAACTCAATATTTTCAATAATAAAATCGAGGGCATCGGCTTCAATAAATTCAACGTCTACTTTATTTAACTTAGCATTACTATTAGCTGTTTTTAAAGCTTCTTTACTAATATCTAATGCATAGATTTTTGCATGAGGCAAATGCTTTGCTAATGTAATAGCAATACAACCACTTCCTGTACCAATATCTAAAATAGAAATATTCTCTTTTAATTTATTTTCCTTAATAATCCAATCTACAAGTTCTTCGGTTTCTGGTCTAGGAATCAACACAGAGTTATCAACTTTAAAAGGCAATCCATAAAATTCTGTTTCCCCTAATATGTACTGTATTGGTTTATATGCTTGCAAACCATTAATAGCATTTTGATATTTATCATACTTCTTCCCTGAAACCAACATGTATAAATTTAATGAAACGTCTATACGTTTCATTTTTAAAATATGCTCAGTCAACAAATTAAAAAAGGATTGGATCTCTGTTTCTGGATAATAACCCAATAGTTCGTTATTAAAATAAGTTCTTAAAGATTTTAAAATCATAGTAGTGTTTTTATCATCCAAACACCACAAGCATAATGCCCTGTATTGCCAAGAGGTCTATCTAAGTGTTTAAACCCAGACGATTCATAAATATGTATTGCTGCTTTTAGCTGAGAAGCAGACTCTAAATAACAGGTTTCATAACCAAAAGTTTTTGCGGCTTGCATACACTTTTCAAACATTGTTTTACCAAATCCCTGACCTCTAATTTTAGGTGAAAAATACATTTTTTGAAGCTCACACACATTATCATCATTAGCTTTTAAATGCTTAATTCCGCCGCCGCCAAAAACCTCATTTTCATTAGCTATAACAAAGTACACTTCTTTATCTCCTTGATTAGACTCATACATTAATGGTGTTTCAGCATCTTCATAAGCCGTACCTTCTAAAGGGATATTAAACTCATGAAAACAAGCTTTGATAATAGCTTCAATTTGCGCATTGTCTTTATGCTCAATTTCTCTTATAACTATATGCTCTTTGCTCACTTTATTATACTATTTTTGTGTTGTGAAGATACACTAATTCTAAAAAAAATATAATGAAGAAGCTTATAATCTTATCAACAATAGCTTTGGTTTTTTTTGCCTGTTCAGTAAATGAAAAACCAGAATTTTTAAGAGTTGAAAACATAAAAGTATTAGAGTCTACAAAAGACTATGTAACACTAACGGCAGATGCATTATTTATAAACCCAAATGATATTAGTGGCCAACTAAAAACTGATGGTATTAAAGTTTTTGTTAACGATAATGAAATGGCATCTGTAAGTACAGAAAGTTTTAAAGTACCTGCTAAAAAAGAATTTTCTATTCCTTTAAAAGCAAATATTCCAGCAGATAGCATTTTTAGTGGTAAAAGTATTAGTGGCTTAATTGGAAGTTTAATTAGTCAAAAACTTAAAGTACAATATGTAGGTGATATTAAATATAAAATTTTAGGCTTTTCACATACTTATACTATTGACAAAACAGAACAAGTAAAGATTAAGCTTTAATATTGACTAAGCACGAAACATATATACAGCGCTGCATTACAATCGCAAAAAATGGTTTAGGAGTAACTGCTCCAAACCCAATGGTTGGTTGCGTTATAGTTTATGATAGCAAGATAATTGCAGAAGGCTACACAAGTGCTTATGGTGGCAATCATGCTGAAGTTAATGCAATTCAAAAAGTAAAAAATAAAGATTTATTAAAAAAATCAACACTTTATGTCACGCTTGAGCCATGTTCTCATTTTGGAAAAACTCCACCTTGCAGTGATTTAATAATAAAGTATAAAATTCCAAATGTCGTTATTGGTACTACAGACACAAACAGTAAGGTTTATGGAAAAGGCATCAAAAAACTAAAAGCATCTGGATGCAATGTTACGGTTGGTGTTTTAGAAAATCAATGCAAAGCACATCATAAACGTTTTTTTACATTCCATAATAAAAAGCGCCCATATATTATTTTGAAATGGGCAGAAACTAAAGATGGATTTATAGCTCCTAAATCTAGAGATGAACAAAAACCTGTTTGGATTACTAATGCCATTTCTAGACAATTAGTCCATAAATGGAGAGCAGAAGAACAAGCAATTTTGGTTGGTACAAATACTGTAACTGAAGATAATCCATCACTAACAATAAGAACTTGGACAGGGAAAAACCCTATTCGTGTCGTTTTAGATAAGAAATTAAAATTAGATAAAACGCTGCAGATATTTGATGATGAAGCTGAAACTATAATAATTTCAAAAGAAACTATTGACTATAACAAACCAATAGCTAAACAAGTTTGTAACACTTTACATCAAAAAAACATCACCTCTATCATTATTGAAGGTGGCGCACAAACACTACAAACTTTTATAGATGAAAATCTTTGGGACGAAGCTCGTATATTCACCGGAAACACAAAATTTAACTTTGGTACAAAAGCTCCAAAAATAGCAGGTTGCTTAACATCAGAGCAAAACCTTTTAGAGGATAACCTTAAAATATATGTAAATGATTAAAACCTTAATATTCGATTTTGGTGATGTTTTTATAAATTTAGATAAAGAAGGCGCTATGCAAAATGCTCTAGATTTATTTAAATTAAATGAATTTCCTGAAGAACTACTAGCCATTAACAGCTTATATGAACAAGGTTTAATTTCTACCAATGAGTTTCTAGAATTCTATATAGAAAATTTTCCAGGAGTATCAAAAAATGAGATTATCAACGCTTGGAATTTTATTCTGAAAGATTTCCCTAAACATCGCTTAGACTTCATTAAGCAACTCAAAAAAGAAAAAAAGTATAAGCTTATTTTATTAAGCAACACTAATGAAATGCATATTGATTGGATAAAGGAAAACGTGTCATTCTATGAAGCATTTAAAAACTGTTTTGATGCATTTTACTTATCTCACGAAATTAAATTAAGAAAACCGAATGCAGATATTTATCAATTTGTTTTAAACGAAAACAATATATTAGCAAAAGAATCTTTGTTTATTGACGACACTCAAGAAAATACCGAAGCCGCAAATCAACTAAACATCAATACTTGGCTTATCAACCCTAAAACAGAAGATGTAACAAACTTATTTATCATTAAAAAAGATTTCTTTTGATTTATCTTCTTTTAAGCATTACCGCTTCAACCTTAATTTTTATAATATTTAAGCTCTTTAATTATTACAAAATAGACACACTCCAAGCTATTGTTACAAACTACATAATTGCTTGCATTTACGGCTTACTGAGTTGTGATGCTTCAATACAACTAACCGAAATAGCAAATGCTAAATGGTTTTATGGTGCATTTGCCTTAGGGTTTCTCTTTATTTTTGTATTCAACATCATGGCCTTAACAGCACAACGTAACGGATTATCAGTAGCGTCTGTAGCTTCAAAAATGAGTGTTATTATTCCTATAATTTTTGGCATATATGTTTACAATGAAAGTGTTGGAACACAAAAAATATTAGGGATTTTACTAGCACTAATCGCCGTGTATTTAGCTTCAGTAAAATCTAAAACAAAAATAAATTTTAAAAAGAACTTACGTTTTCCTTTACTGCTTTTTATAGGAGCCGGAACTATAGATACATCAATAAAATATTTAGAAACAACATATGTAGCAGAAAATGGTGTACCTCTTTTTTCTGCAACCATTTTTGCTTTTGCAGGAATAATTGGTCTAAGTATTCTCATTTTTAAAATAGCCAAAAGAGACTTCCGTTTTGAGTCAAAAAATATTTATGGCGGAATCATTTTAGGCATTGTTAATTACTACTCAATTATTTTTTTACTAAAAGCTTTAAATTTTGAAGGTGCAGAAAGCTCCTCAATTTTTACAGTAAATAACGTAGCAATAGTAATGTTATCTTGTCTTTTGGGCTTATTCTTTTTTAAAGAACGCATCACAAAAAAGAATTGGCTCGGAATTGGATTAGCAATTGTATCCATTTTTTTAGTAACATTGGCATAAATGGAAATAAAAGACACATATAAAACCATAACAAAAGCATCAAAAGAAGTGCTTTTTAAAGACAAAAACAGTAAGTTTTTTGGTTATGCTTTTCCTGTTTTAAATGAAACAGACATTAAAACACATATCGAAGCTTTAAAAAAACAACACCATGCTGCTCGTCATTGGTGTTATGCTTATCAATTAGGAACCCAAGAAGCAAACTATAATTTTAGAGCTAATGATGATGGCGAACCAAACAATAGTGCAGGAATGCCAATTTACGGACAAATACAGTCTTTTGATGTTACTAATATATTAATAGTAGTTGTTCGCTATTTTGGAGGTGTTAAATTAGGCGTTGGCGGATTAATTAACGCCTATAAAACTGGAGCCCAAATGGCTCTAGAGCAATCTAACATTATTGAAAAAACGGTAAATATTGAATATCAAATCACTTTTGATTATAAAAACATGAACAAAGTGATGCGAATAATAAAAGAGAAGCAATTAAAAATTGTAAATCAAGTTTTAGAATTAGATTGTAAAATTATTATTTCTGTACGTTTAAAAATTGCTGAAGCGATTTTTGAAACATTTAATACACTTTACGAAATTGACATTAAGAAGTTAAACGATTAATCTTGTAGTTTATCTAAAATATATTGTGGGCATCTTGTAGGCCTATTCTTATTAACATCCATAAATACCAAAACTGAATTTCCGGTCGTTAAAATTTCATCATTTTCATTCGTGATTTCATAATCAAATTCAATTCTTGCAGAAGGCATTTTTTTTAATTGGGTTTTTACTTTAATAAGATCATCATAACGTGCTGACTTTTTGTAATTTATAAGAAGAGAAATTACTGGCAACATAATACCTTGATTTTCCATTTCTTTATAAGACAAGCCCATTTTACGCAGCCACTCAGTCCTTCCTATTTCAAAATACTGCACATAATTGCCATGATATACAATTCCCATCTGGTCTGTTTCTCCATAACGTATACGAATATTTATTTCATCGTGTTTTAATAGATTTGGCATAAACTTTAGATTTTTTTTTGTAATTTCAACGAGAATTAAACATGAGGAAAAATTTCTAAAAATTCAACCCTTTTTGATTTTTTTTTTAAGAAATTTGTTCACATATTTGTCATGCTAAAAATTATTCAGGAGAAACTCGAATTTCTCTTTTTTTTGCTAACAAACTAACAACAAAAATTAAACTTAGAGAATGGATATAACTGCGCAATCGGTTTGGGATAATTGTCTGTCATTTATAAAAGATAATATACAACCTCAAGCATACAAAACTTGGTTTGAACCCATAATCGCAGTAAAATTTTCTGACAACGCATTAAGCATTCAAGTACCTAGTAAATTCTTTTACGAATGGCTTGAAGAACATTATGTAAAAATATTAAAAGTTGCACTTACTAAAGAACTAGGAGAATCTGCAAAGCTGGTTTATGTTATTAAGATGGAAAACACTTATGGAAATAAGCAACCATTTACAGAAAAAATACCGAGTTCAAATAGAAGTGCTGTTAAATCTCAAGATGTTGATATTCCATTAAACAACAAAAACCCAGAACTCAAAAATCCTTTTGTAATTCCAGGAATTAGAAATGTAAAAATTGAATCTCAACTCAATCCAAATTATAATTTCGAGAATTTTTTAGAAGGCGATTCTAATCGCTTAGCAAGAAATGCAGGTATTGCAGTTGCAAATAAACCAGGAGGCACATCATTTAATCCTTTATTAATTTTTGGAGGTGTTGGTTTAGGAAAAACCCATTTAGCGCATGCTATTGGTATTGACATTAAAGATAAGTATCCTGAAAAAACAGTTTTATATATTTCAGCTGAAAAATTTACACAACAATATATTGACTCTGTAAAAAAGAATAATAGAAATGATTTTATTCACTTCTACCAAATTATTGATGTTTTAATCATTGATGATGTTCAGTTCTTATCTGGAAAAACTGGAACACAAGATGTGTTTTTTCATATTTTTAATCACCTGCACCAAAACGGGAAACAAGTTATTTTAACTAGTGATAAAGCTCCTGTAGATATGCAAGATATCGAACAACGTTTACTATCTCGATTTAAATGGGGACTTTCTGCTGAGTTACAAAGTCCAGATTTTGAGACACGTGTTTCTATACTAAAAAACAAATTGTATCGTGATGGAGTTGAAATGCCAGAAGATATTATTGAGTATGTTGCAAAGCATATTAAAACTAATGTTCGTGAGCTTGAAGGTGCTATCATTTCTTTAATTGCGCAATCATCTTTCAACAAAAAAGAGATTACTATTAATCTTGCAAAAGAAATTGTCGAGAAGTTTGTCAAAAATACTAAGCGTGAAGTATCCATAGATTACATACAAAAAGTAGTTTCAGATTACTTTCAAATGGATGTAAGCACACTACAATCTAAAACTAGAAAAAGACACATTGTACAGGCTAGACAACTCGCTATGTTTTTTGCAAAAAAATACACAAAAGCATCTCTTGCAAGTATTGGTTCTCAAATTGGAAAACGCGATCACGCTACTGTACTTCATGCCTGCAAAACAGTTGATAATCTTTCTTCTACCGACAAGCAATTTAGAAAGTATGTTGAAGATTTAGCAAAAAAATTAGCTCTTTAAAAACATAAGATGACCAAAATACTCATGGTTTGCTTAGGTAATATTTGCCGCTCTCCACTAGCCCATGGTATTCTTCAATCTAAATTACCTTTAGATACTTTTTATGTAGATTCTGCAGGAACTGCAAATTATCATATTGGCAAACAACCAGATAGTCGCTCCATAAAAGTTGCTAATACAAATGGGATAGATATTTCTCATCAAAAGGCAAGACAATTTAAGGTTTCAGACTTCAATACCTTCGATTTAATTTACGCTATGGATCAATCAAACTTTAACAACATAGCGAGATTAGCCAGAAACACAAATGATATAGAGAAAGTAAAGCTCATTTTAGAAGAAGATGATAGTGTTTCTAACAAAAATGTTCCTGACCCATATTATGGTGATATTACAAATTTTGAACATGTATTTGCCATTTTAAATTCTGCCTGTGAAGTGATTTCTAAAAAAATTATGTAAGCCCTTTATTACATATATTTTATACAACTAGTGTTTTTTTTGTATTTTGTAAAAAAACACTCCCAAAATAGCAGAAAAATGAAAAATTTAACCTTAGTACTTATGTCCTTAATTGGGCTTTTTTGTAATGCTCAAGACATACAAATTGAATCATTTGCAACTGGTTTTAACATGCCGGTTAGCATAAAAAATGCTGGAGACAGTAGACTTTTTGTAGTTGAAAAACAAGGACTTATAAAGATTTTAAATGATGATGGTTCTGTAGAAGCTACTCCATTTTTAAACATAGATAATTTAGTTGTTGATATTACTGACCCAAATGACGAAAGAGGACTACTTGGCCTCACATTTCATCCAAACTACGTTACTAACGGTCACTTTTATGTAAATTATATTAATAATAGCGGAAATACTATTATCTCTAGATTCACAAGAAACACAGTAAACGAAGCAGATGTCAATTCAGAATTAATTTTAATGACCATAAACCAACCCTTTGCAAATCATAATGGTGGAGATTTAGCTTTTGATTCAAACGGTTATTTATTTATAGCAACTGGAGATGGTGGATCTGCAGAAGATCCTGGAGACAGGTCGCAAAACATAACACTACTCCTTGGGAAAATGTTACGTATTGATGTTGATAACACAAGTACGGGGAAAAACTATGCAATCCCAAATGACAATCCATATGCTACCTCAGCTGATGGTGCTAATGATCCACGCCCTGAAATTTGGGCATATGGACTGAGAAACCCTTGGAAATTTTCTTTCGACACACAAACTAATGAACTATGGATAGCAGATGTAGGACAATACAGTATCGAAGAAATTAATATGGTATCTGAATCTACTCCAAACATAAACTATGGATGGAGATGCTATGAAGGAAACAGCATATTTAATTCTACAGATTGTCCAGCTTCAAGTACGCTTACATTCCCTGTAGCTCAGTATAATCATTCTGGTAACGGTCCTTTTAAATGTTCTATTTCTGGTGGATTTAGATATAGAGGTACAATGTATCCAAACTTACAAGGGCTTTACTTTTTTGCAGATTATTGTAGTAATGAAATTGGAACTTTGGAATCTTCTGGTAGTAATTGGAACATGTCTTTTACACAGCAATTTTCTGGAAATGGATGGGTAGCTTTTGGCGAAGATGCAAATAAAGAACTTTATATAGCTGGCATAAATTCGGGTTCAATTTTTAAAATAGTTGATGCTAATTTAAGTGTTGATGAAAATCAATTAAACAAAATAAAAATGCACCCTAATCCTGCAAATGAATTTTTAACCATTGATTTTTCTAACCTGAGTAACCAATTACAAACAATCAACATCTATGATATTCAAGGAAAGCTTATAAAATCTGTAACAAATTTTAATGAGCAAATAATAAAATTGCCAATGAATACTATTTCTAATGGCTTATATTTGGTAGAAATTATAGACAATAACGGATTAAAAAACATTCGTAAACTTATTATAGAATAGATTGTATGAATTCAAATTATGGTAAACTATATTTAATTCCAACGCGTCTTGGAGACAATCCACCTTTAGAAGTTCTACCAATATCAGTAAAAAAAATTATTGAATTGGTAGATGATTATATCGTTGAAAACGAAAAAACAGCAAGACGTTTTATAAAAAAAATAAGTTCTAGAAAACCTCAATCTTCATTAAAATTAAAACTATTAAACAAATTCACCTTAGAAGAAGAGTTACCTAGTTTTTTAGATGCATGTAAAAATGGCAAACCTATGGGATTGCTCTCAGAAGCTGGCTGTCCAGGCATTGCAGATCCTGGAGCAGATATAGTAAAATTAGCACATCAAAACAATATCCAAGTAGTACCATTAGTTGGACCTTCATCTATAGTTTTAGCTTTAATGAGCTCTGGAATGAATGGCCAAAGTTTTGCTTTTAATGGATATATTCCTATTGACAAAGGTGAACGTAAAGCAACACTAAAAAGACTTGAGCGTATCTCATTAGAACAAAATCAAACACAACTCTTTATTGAAACGCCTTATAGAAATAATCAAATTCTTGAAGACATCTGTAAAACATTGCATCCACAAACTAGAGTTTGTGTTGCTTGTGATATAACACTGCCTAGCGAATTTATTAAAACGATGACTGTAAATGAATGGAAAAAAATAAAGATTGATTTACATAAACGTCCATCAATCTTTATTATACACAGAGACTAACTAATTTTATAACGTAGCCTTTGCTCTTTTATCTGGTATGATTGAAGATGTATCATAACCTGAAAACTTTTTCATATAATATTTAACAGATGCACCATAAGCATCAGAAAAATTGTTAGCACCATAGCTTCGTAAAAACTTTTTTACGTTACCAGGTCCACCTAAATGTGCTGCTGCTAAAATTCCTGATTCAGTAACTAAAACACCATGAATGCTTTTTCCTGTAAACCTCTTAATATCTTTTCTTAATATCCACTTATTACGCTCAGCATTTGCCAAAAAAGCTTTTTCTTGTAATTGTGGGTTGTATAAAAACTGATTAGGATTGTAAATACCTATCATTTTTAATGTTTCTTTTCCAAATTGATATTTACCTAAATATCCTAAAGTATTTACAGTAAAATAATCACCACGAGACTCTTTAAAAGCCAAAGCTTCTTTAAAGCCAATGTAGCTTTTACCTAAAAAAGGGAAAAAATGGTCTTGAGCATTTAATGAATTGGAAAGTTTAGTTTCATTTGAATTTAAAGCCAAATCTCTTGAAACTGTATAATCTAGTTCAAGTCCTTCAGTAGAATACCTACTCATATCTAATGAAGCGTTCGTCGATAGCGCAATGTAAAGTACTGCACCAATAGCTAGAGGGATAGCAAAATAATTAATTACATTTTTAATCATAATACTAAGTTTAAGTAAGGTTTTTTATTCCCCAAAAATCACCTTACAATTTCAGCATGCAAATATACGCTTATTTTTAATTTACTGAAAATTAGCTGTTAAAGTGTTGTTAAAAGTAGATATAATGTAGCTTGAAGCCATTTTTCTCGTTCAACTCCAAAGTAGGAAATGGCACTTTAACGAAGTTAAAAACACTTAATAGAGATTTTAATACGCGAGAATTTGTTTTAATTCTAGTTAAATCTATATCTAAACTTAAGTAATATTGTCGTGTTCTATTTTGAGTAATAAATAGTGAACTTTCTGGTTCATTTATTCCAGTTAGCATTCCGTCTGCTCCATAGCCAAAAGCAACATTAAGCCATTTAGGAATTTTACTTTCTTTAAAAAACGAATGCACATTAACACTTAACCAATAGGTTTGTCCATTATAATCTTTTAGTACTTCTTCTAAAAAACCTTCGCCTAATTTATCTGGCCTTTGTGAAGCAAACTTGGTTTGATGAAACGAATATTTTAAAGTCATACGCTGCTCTTTCCAAAGTAATTCTTGTCCAACATACAATCCAGTTCCTGCTGCGTTAGCAGTCATATCTCCCCAAGAAAAACCCCATTCGCTAGAAAAACCATCTAAAACCTCAACAGCAGTTAAAAAACTAAAACCTAAAGTAGAACCATAAATTAACTGATTTTTTTCACTTACGCCACTCCAATTTAAAAGCTCTGCTCCTACTTTACCTAATTGATAAGACGAAAACACATGACCAAGCTTATCCATCTGCATCCATTCACTATTATCATTTATTGTATGAAACTTAGATCTAGGATAATCTTTATACCACAATTGGTTTAACCCAATTAAAGTTACAGCGGCTATTGAAGATTGAGTGATTGCTACTGCATTTCGTCTTTTAATATTAAGTGTATCACTTGATGTTAAAAAGCTGTCTAACTTAGTTTGAGAGTATGAAGATATAGTACATAAAATGACGACTATATATATGATTTTCATTTTCAAAAAAAAATTATCTGTTTATTCCTTGAGACGATAAATAACGCTGATATTCTCTAGCATTTACATTATGCTGAGATAGTGTTTTTGCAAATTTATGAAAGCCAAAACGTTTAGCATCTGCAGCAAAATAAAGGTATTTGTGCTTTTCATAATTTAAAACAGCATCTATTGCTGATATATCTGGCATAGCAATAAGACCTGGAGGCAAACCAGCATTCTTGTATGTATTATATGGTGACTCAATTTCTTTATGCACATTTAAAACACGTTTTATAACAGTGTTTTTATATTTTGGTAATTGATATGCTGCAAATTTTAAAGTTGGGTCTGCCTGCAAAGGCATACCAATTCTAATTCTGTTCATATAAACACCAGCAATTCTAGGTTGTTCACTTGCTTGTTTAGATTCTTCATGCACGATTGATGCTAAAGTCATTACTTCGTTTGGAGATAAACCTATGGCTTTAGCTTTATTCTTTCTAGAGTCATTCCAAAACGTATTATACTCTTTGAGCATTCTATCTCTAAATTGCTCTCCAGATGTATTCCAAAAAAACTCGTAACTATTAGGAACAAAAATGCCAAGCAAGTCTTTTTCTTGTATTCCAGTAGAAAACATAAAAGCTTTATTAGTGAATGCTTCAATTAACGATGTACTATCGGCTTCAATTTGTGTTGCTATACGACCTGCTAATTTTTCTAAACTTTCTTGATTATTAAATGCTACTTTTATTGGTGTATTCTTACTTCTTATAGAATTAATAATATCATTATTATTCATCCCTTTTTTAATGATATACTTACCTGCCTTAATATTTGTATTATATTTTTTTCTTTCAGCTAATGCATCAAAAGCATCGATATCATTTAATAAAGGTTCTAATTGTTCTCTAACATCATTATAACTTGACCCTGTTGGTACGTAAATGTATGCTTCCTCATTATTGAAAGCTGTATTAGGTGAAAACATTGCATTATAAACATAATAAGCGAAAAATGCTGCGATTACAATTCCTATAAGCGCGATAGCCCAAAGTATTTTTTTTATATACATTTAATTTTTAATTCGTTGTAGTAAATATTCGTTTTTATAAGAACCATTAACGTAGTTCCAATCTTTTTTTAATCCAATTTTATAAAAGCCTTGACCTTCAAACAATTTTAAACTTGCTACGTTATCTTCAGAAATATTACAATATAACTGATGCAAACCTAAATGTGTTGTGCTATATGCAATTAATAATGACAAAGCTTCTTTAGCATAACCTCTTTGTCTATTACTATTATCTTTAATTAAAACGCCAACGCCTGCTCTATTATTTTTAGCATCAAAATCAAAAATATCTATCAAGCCTAAGACTACGTTATCATAATCACAAATAACCAATCGTAGTTGTTTAACTTCATAAATATCTTTATGCGCATTATCTAAATATTGTTTTATTAAGAATTTAGAATACGGTGTAATTGTACTGCTAATTTCCCAAATAGATTCATCATTTTCAATATCATGAATAAAGTTTAAGTCTTCAGGCTCTAAAGCTCTTAAATATATATGCTCTCCTTTTAGTGTTAACATTCTATAGTACCTTTAAAAACCTGCTTTGCAGGACCAATGAGCCATATATCTCGATAAGTATTTTCTTCTTCTACAAAAGACACTTGAAGCGTTCCTCCTTGGGTTTTTAATTCAACTATATTTTTTTCGGTTTCACCTATATAATTCATAGCAATTGCAACTGCCGTTACTCCTGTACCGCAAGATAAGGTTTCGTCTTCAACACCTCTTTCATAGGTACGAACTCTAAAACTACCATTAGCGATTTTAGTAACAAAATTAACATTGCTTCCTGCTTTATTATAAGGCTCAGCATATCTAATTTTTGCGCCTTCAGATTTTATATCTATAGTACTCAAATTGTCTTCTAATTGTACATGATGCGGAGAACCAGTATCTAAAAAAACATGTGTTTTATGTTGCTCTACATGTTTTACATCTTGTATTTGAAGCTTAACCACATCATCTTTAATCGTTGCTTTATGTATACCATCAATAGCCTCAAATGTAGCTGTGCTATCTATAATACCAAGATATTTAGCAAAAGCTACTGCACATCTACTCCCATTACCACAAAAGCTTTGCGTAGCATCAGCATTATAATAAATCATTTTAAAATCAACCTTATCATCATTCTCAACTAATATCAATCCATCAGCTCCAATACCAAAACGTCTATCACAAATAAATGCAATACGCTTTACATCATTTGTATCGAAAACATGTTGACGATTGTCAATCATCACAAAATCATTTCCGGTACCTTGATATTTAAAAAATTCCACTTTCATATACAGAGCAAATATAGGAATAATGCATCGATTATTTTGATGTTAAATCATCGTTAAAACTGACGTTAAAAATCGTTAAAGTTAAATTGACATTTCAATAAATAATTAATTTTAAACGTTGTTTAATTTTACTTAAAACTGAAAACTATGAAGAAGATTTTAACCTTAGTGTTTGTTTCTGTATTAGGTGGAGCAATAACATTGTCTGCCTACAAATTATGGATTGAAAAAAACGAATCAATTTCAATGCAATCTCAGCAGGAACAACCTCATTTTATTCCTACAAATTATAAAACATCGACAGCAAATTTAATAGATGAGGCGCATCCAAGCTTTGTTAATGCTGCAGAAAAAACAATACATGCTGTTGTACATGTTAAAAATACCACAATGAGTTCTGGGCAACTTACTTTTGAAGATTTATTTTTTGGAAGACGTTCACAAAGACCACAAATAGGAACTGGTAGTGGTGTGATTATATCTCCAGATGGCTATATTATTACAAACAACCACGTTATTGATGGTGCTCAAAATATATCGATTACTTTAAACAATAATAAAATTTATGATGCTGAGCTTATTGGTACAGATGCAAAAACAGATATTGCATTGTTAAAAGTTAATGCCGACAACGAATTGCCTTTTGTTACATTTGGCGATTCTGACGCTGCAAAAATTGGAGAATGGGTTTTAGCAGTTGGTAATCCGTTTAACTTAACATCTACAGTTACTGCTGGTATTATTAGTGCTAAAGCAAGAGATTTATCTGGAAGAAACTCACAATCCTTTATTCAAACAGATGCAGCGGTAAATCCAGGAAACTCAGGTGGCGCTTTGGTAAACTCTAGTGGAGAATTAGTTGGCATTAATACAGCAATTTCATCTCAAACTGGTTCATACATTGGTTACTCCTTTGCTGTGCCAAGTAATATTGCTAGAAAAGTAGTTGAAGATATAATGGAATTTGGTGATGTACAAACAGGAATTTTAGGCGTATCAATACTTAACAAAAACTCAAAAGAAGCAATAGATCAAGGATTAAACGAAATAAATGGTGTTTATATAAGCGAGGTTACCGAAAACTCTGGAGCTAAAAAAGCTGGAATACAGAGTGGAGACATTATTAAAAAATTAGATGATATAGAAATCTCAAAATTTTCAGACTTAAGCGGTTATTTAAGTACTAAAAGACCTAATGATGTTGTAAATGTAGAGCTACTAAGAGATGATAAAGTAAAAACATTTTCTGTTACATTATCAAAAAATGAAATATTAACTTTTGATTTTATGAACATGCAATTAAAAAATCTGCCAGATAACTTTAAAAAACAAAATGATATCAGCCATGGTGTTGTTGTTCAAGAGAATAAAAACTCTTGGTTATATTCAAAATTAGGGATTACTAAAGGTTATATTATTACAGATATTAATGATAAAAAAATCAATAGTGTTGAGGATTTAAAAACCATTAAAGAAAAATACGGTAACACACTTGAAGATAATATTGATAAAATTGGACTTATCAATAGACAAGGAAAACGAGAACAATTTATTTTTAGATAAACATCTAATATTAATATATAAAACCCCTTTAGTACTAATGTTATTAAAGGGGTTTTTATTTTCTATAATAAAGACTTAAAAAACGTTTGAAATGTATTATTTTTGCAAAAATTTTAACACAACAACACACAAAAATTTAACACAATGAGTTTGAACGGAACTTATGAAAAGGAATTAGCTTTTCAAGCAGATCGTAGAAGAGCAACAGTAGAGTTTATAAAGATTGTTAGTGACCTTTGGTACGACAAATCTATTGAACTTGTACTTTTTAGAAATCAATTAATAGACAGAAATGTAAGTGAAATTTTAAATCTTCATGAATATGCTGGAGAGTTTGTACAAAAACCAATTTCTATTTTTGATTCAGTTGAAATTGCTCAAGCGATAAAGACTCTTGACTTGCCTCCTGCAAAACTAGACATTGGTAAATTAACTTACGAGTATCATTTAGAAGATCAAAAATATAGTAATGCCACAGCTTTTGTTGCAGACAAACTAAAAGATGCAAATAAGGATGAAGCTATTGAGCCTAAAGATGTAATTCTTTATGGTTTTGGTAGAATTGGCCGTTTAGTGGCTAGAGAATTAATGACTAGAACTGGTAAAGGAAGCCAACTTCGTTTAAGAGCCATTGTAACTCGTGGAGCTATAGATAAAACTGTTTTAGAAAAAAGAGCTTCTCTATTACGTAACGATTCAGTTCATGGTGATTTTTCAGGAACTGTAGTTGCAGATATAGACAACAGCGCACTTCTTATAAACGGAACAACTGTAAATATTATTTCGGCTAATGCGCCAGAAGATATTGACTATACAAAATACGGAATTAACAACGCTTTAGTTATTGATAATACAGGTGCTTTTAGAGATAAAGAAGCATTAAGTAGGCACTTAGCCTCTAAAGGAGTTGATAAAGTATTATTAACTGCACCAGGTAAAGGTGTACCAAATATTGTACACGGTGTAAATCACTTTGAAAACAATCCTGATAAAGTAGATATTTTCTCTGCTGCATCTTGTACAACAAATGCAATCACTCCTATTTTAAAAGCTATGGAAGATTCATTTGGAGTTATTAGTGGTCATTTAGAAACAATACATGCTTATACTAACGATCAAAACTTAGTAGATAATTTTCATAAAAAATACAGACGCGGACGTGCAGCTGGTTTAAATATGGTAATTACCGAAACTGGAGCTGGAAGTGCAGTATCTAAAGCTTTACCTTCATTTGAAGGAAAACTTACATCAAACGCAATTCGTGTTCCTGTACCTAATGGTTCTCTAGCTATATTAAATTTAGAGCTAGAAAAATCAACTTCTGTTGATGGCATTAATGCAGTAATGAAAAAGTATGCTTTAGAAGGTGATTTGGTTGAGCAAATTAAATATGAAATGAGCGACGAACTAGTATCAAGTGATATTGTTGGTAGTTCTGCGCCTTCAATTTATGATAGTAAAGCAACTATTGTTAGAGCTGACGGAAAAAACACATTGCTATATATATGGTATGATAACGAATATGGTTACAGCCATCAAGTAATAAGATTAGCAAAATACATAGCAAAAGTAAGACGTCATACTTATTATTAGTAGGTAAGATCTAATTTTGTTTTTTAATCGTATATAACATAGCCTCACATAATAGTGAGGCTATTCGTTTAATATTTTATTGTACATCAAAACAATTTATTATATTGTTCATAATTAACCAGACAAAAATAATCCAACCAAATGAATTCTTTTAAAACTGTATTATTTACTGCATTTTCATTCCTATTCTTTATTACAACAAACGCACAAGAAGTCCCTGAAAAAGATAAATTATCACTAAATAGTGGTACAATTGATAATCAATTCGATTATGTAATAAGGCGTTCAAATAGCTGGCAAGATTACAAAACGGTTAAAAAAACATGGCTTTACAAACTTAAAGCACACACTTTAGACTCTCTAAAAGCTGTTCATAAAGATTTAACAGATACACAAGCTATTGTAGACAAACAAGCCAAAGAGATTTCAGAATTAAAAAACAATTTAACTAATACGCAAACAACTTTAGACCAAACCAATATTGAAAAGGATAATATTTCCCTTTTCGGAATCCAAATGAGTAAGGCTAGTTATGGCATTTTATTATGGAGTGTTATAGGTGGCTTATTTGCATTGCTTTTATTATTTATTTATAAATTTAGAAGTAGTAATGCTGTAACAAAACAAGCTAAATTATCTTTAGCTGAAACTGAAGAAGAGTTTGAAGAACACAGACGTAATGCACTTGAGCGCGAGCAAAAAGTTAGACGTCAGTTACAAGACGAAATCAATAAGCAAAAGAATGCTTAATATTTTGTTTTATAAGCCGTCGTACTGAACGCAGTCGAAGTGTTTTTTCAGTACCTCATAAACTATTAAATTAAAAATCTGTAATTTGGTTGCTGAGCATGTCGAAGCATTGATTACAGATTTTTTTATGACCATTACCCAAGCAGATACTAACAACTTAAATGGTTTAGCTATATTATTTGATGACTATCGTGTTTTTTACAAGCAAGATTCAAATATAAATCAAGCAAAAACATTTTTACTCGAACGCTTAAAAAATAAAGATTCGGTAATCTATATAGCTTATATAGATGATGCAGCAGTTGGTTTTACACAATTATACCCTTTGTTTTCTTCAGTAGCTATGCAACCTATATACTTACTTAACGATTTATATGTAGATGCAAATCATAGAGGAAAAGGCATTGGTGAAGCTCTTATCAATAAGGCTAAGCAATTATGTATTGACAAAAACAATAAAGGTTTAGCCATACAAACAGCATTTGATAATCCTGCACAAGATTTATACCAACGTTTGGGATTTGCTAAAGATTCCGATTTACATTTTTTTTGGAAACAACAAAACGTATAGGGTTTTATTATTCTTGTTATTCTTTGCATCTTTGCATACTTAATTAATTACAATGCGTATAGATATCATAACAGTTTTACCAGAATTACTTAAAAGCCCTTTTGAAGCTTCAATTTTAAAACGAGCAATAGAAGCAAATTTAGTAAGTGTACACTTTCATAATTTAAGAGATTATACTACAGATAATTATAAATCTATTGACGATACTCAATTTGGAGGTGGAGCTGGTATGGTTATGATGATTGAGCCAATAGATAAATGCATTTCTAAACTACAATCAGAAAGAGATTATAATGAGATTATATACATGACACCAGATGGCGAGCAATTAAACCAAAGTATTGCCAATCAAATCTCATTAAAAGAAAACATTATTATTTTATGCGGTCATTATAAAGGTGTAGACCAACGTGTTCGTGATAAATTCATAACTAAAGAAATTTCGATAGGTGATTATGTATTATCAGGAGGAGAATTAGGAGCAGCAGTATTGTGCGATGCAGTAATTAGACTAATCCCAGGAGTTTTAGGTAATGAAACTTCAGCTCTTACAGATTCGTTTCAAGACAATCTATTAGCTCCACCAATTTATACGAGGCCAAGAGAGTATAAAGGCATGAAAGTACCAGAGGTTTTGTTTAGTGGTAATTTTCCTGAAATTGAAAAATGGCGTGAAGAACAAGCTTACCAACGCACTAAAGATAGACGACCAGATTTACTAGAAGAATAGTGAATAGTGAATAGTGAATAGTGAATAGTGAAATATATATAATAGCAACTCCTAACTCCTAACTCCTAACTCCTAACTCCTAACTCCTAACTCCTAACTCCTAACTCCTAACTCCTAACTCCTAACTCCTAACTCCTAACTCCTAACAAACTAAAAACTTTTCACTTTTAGCTTTCTACTTTTAACTTTTTAACTATCTTTGCACTCAATTTTAGATTAACCTCTGGCGAGATACGTGAATGTTGATTTGAAACAACCATTATAAATAAAAGAAAATGAATTCTTTAGTAAAATTTGTACAAGACGAATTTGTAACAACAAAAGATTTTCCAGAATTTGGAGCTGGTGATACAATAACAGTGTATTACGAAATTAAAGAGGGAAGCAAAACACGTACGCAGTTTTTTAAAGGTGTAGTATTACAACGTAAAGGATCTGGTAGTTCTGAAACATTTACAATTAGAAAAATGTCTGGAACTGTTGGTGTAGAACGTATTTTCCCAATTAACTTACCTGCACTTCAAAAAGTAGAAGTAAACAAAAAAGGTAAAGTTAGAAGAGCAAGAATTTACTACTTTAGAGGTCTTACTGGTAAAAAAGCAAGAATCAAAGAAGTTAGAAGATAAGCTTCAAAACCCTACAATATTAAGCCTTGATAACCTCAAGGCTTTTTTTATTAACTTTTGTTAATAAACTCGGTTCATAAATTGTGAATATCTATAAAGCTATAAAATTTGGAATTTTCAAATGAAATGATACTTTAGCTAAACAATTAACAACAAACTTAGTTTGGTTTTGAAAGAAGTTTTAAATTAATGTTAAATTGCAATAAAGTAACGTTCTTTATATAATTGTTTTTTGAGATTTAATAGCTGCATGTGTAGGCATGTGAAGCGAAAAAATCATGAAGCTTTAAAAATTATTGAATGCTTAGGTAGATGATAAGGATTAAAGTGGAAAGCTTAGAAAAAGTAGTGTAAACGAAAGTGAGTACGAAAAGGAAGAGCAATGTTTTTGAAAGTATAGAACACGAAAGTGGATGATAAAAGAAAAAACATCAAGAAAAACAATTAAACTGAAATAAAGTAATAACAGGTCAATACATTTTGAAAGTTATGAAACATTTCTATGAAATAGTGAAACTTGAACCGAAAAAAAGATGAGGGAATATGCATTGTATATTCAGCTATCAAATTAAAGTTAACAGCAATGTTAAATAGGTCATGCAGAAGTATTTCAAAAAAGCCATGTCAAAGTAGTTCAGCTACAGTGATATGGCTTTTGTTTTTTTAACTAATTCCTTTTCCTGTTTTTAAAACTTTAAGAGATTAGCTCATTATATATTTAACATTTCCATTTTCAAATCCATAATTAAATTACTTTAAATTATAGTTTTCTCAAATTTACAACCTCAAATTTCCCATCCTAATAAAACTCATCTACTAAGTAGTTACGCGACTAAATAAGATATTGGTTTTTTGTATATTTGCAAAACTTAAAATTTAAGCAGTTCACAACAAAATAAATTCAACCATATATGGCAAATACTCCAACAATTATCTACACAAAAACAGACGAAGCTCCTGCATTAGCTACGCATTCCTTATTACCTATTGTAAAATCTTTTACAGCATCATCAGGCATAAATGTAGAAACAAGAGATATCTCTCTAGCTGGACGTATACTTGCAAATTTTTCAGACTTTTTAACAGAAGATCAAAAAGTTCCAAATGCATTAGCAGAATTAGGTGATTTAGCAAAATTACCTGAAGCAAACATTATCAAGTTACCAAATATTAGCGCATCTGTACCACAATTAAAAGCAGCTATAAAAGAGTTACAAACTCAAGGTTATGCCTTACCAGATTTTCCAGATGAGCCAGAAACCGAAGAAGCTAAAAACATAAGGTCTCGTTACGATAAAATAAAAGGAAGTGCTGTAAACCCTGTATTGCGTGAAGGTAACTCAGATAGACGTGCTCCAAAAGCGGTTAAGAATTTTGCTAAGAAAAACCCACATTCTATGGGTGCTTGGTCTTCTAATTCGCAAACACATGTTTCAACTATGGCGCATGGCGATTTTTGTCATAATGAAAAATCCATCACACTATCAAATGCAACAGATGTAAAAATTGTACATACAGATACACATGGAAATGCAACAACTCTAAAAGCAAGCACACCTTTATTGGCTGGCGAAATTATCGATGCTTCAGTTATGAGTAAAACTGCGTTATTAGAATTTTTAAAAGAACAAATTACAGACGCAAAAACTAAAGGTGTTTTATTCTCATTACATATGAAAGCTACCATGATGAAAGTATCTGACCCAATTATTTTTGGTCATGCTGTTCGTGCATTTTTTGCTGATGTATTTAAAAAACATGGTGAAACATTAGAAGATTTAGGTGTTGATGTAAATAATGGTTTTGGAAATTTAGTTGGCAAACTTCAAGAATTATCAGAAGATAAAAGAAATGCTATCGAAGCAGATATTGCATCTGCTTTTAAAAATGGTCCAGATTTAGCAATGGTAAATTCAGATAAAGGTATTACCAATCTTCACGTGCCAAGTGATGTTATTATTGACGCTTCAATGCCAGCAATGATTCGTACATCAGGACAAATGTGGAATGCTGAAGGCAATCAACAAGATACTAAAGCAGTAATTCCTGATAGTAGTTATGCCGGAATTTATACTGCAACAATTAATTTCTGTAAACAACATGGTGCATTTGACCCAACAACAATGGGAACAGTTCCTAATGTAGGATTAATGGCTCAAAAAGCTGAAGAATACGGTTCTCATGATAAAACATTTGAAATAACTTCTAACGGAACAGTTACAGTTATCGATACCAACGGAAATACTTTAATTTCTCATAATGTTGAAACTGGTGATATCTGGAGAATGTGTCAAGTTAAAGATGCTCCAATTCAAGATTGGATTAAACTAGCAGTAACTAGAGCAAGAGCTTCTCAAACACCAGCAGTATTCTGGTTAGATAAAAATAGAGCTCATGACGCAGAGTTAATTAAAAAGGTAAATCAATATCTACCAAATCATAATACATCAGGCTTAGATATTAGAATTTTATCTCCTATTGAAGCTACACTATTTACTTTAGAGCGTATTAAAGATGGTAAAGACACTATTTCTGTTACAGGAAATGTTTTACGTGATTATTTAACAGACCTCTTCCCAATTTTAGAATTAGGTACAAGTGCAAAAATGTTATCTATTGTACCACTTATGAATGGTGGCGGATTATTTGAAACAGGAGCTGGTGGTTCTGCACCAAAACACGTACAGCAATTTGAAAAAGAAAACCATTTACGTTGGGATTCTTTAGGAGAATTTTTAGCCTTAGCCGTTTCTCTTGAGCATTTTGGAGAAGTAAACAATAATCCAAAAGCAAAAATTCTATCTGAAACTTTAGACGATGCTACCGAGAAATTATTAGCAAACGGAAAATCACCTTCACGAAAAGTTAACGAATTAGATAACAGAGGAAGCCATTTCTATCTAGCGCTTTTCTGGGCTGAAGCATTAGCAAATCAAACTGAAGATGAAGCTTTAAAAACTCAATTTGCAAAAGTATATTCAGATTTAAAATCTAACGAATTAAAAATTGTAGAAGAATTAAACTCAGCTCAAGGTAAGCCAATGAATATTGGAGGTTATTACGAACCAAATGAGAAATCAACATCTCAAGCAATGAGACCAAGTAATACATTTAATGCAATTATAGATTCAGTATCTTAATATTAAATTATAGATTGCAAAAGCTCCTTTATTTAAAAGGAGCTTTTTAAATTAAAAATAACAGCTAAAGAACCTAACAATAGAATTCATTACTTTTGATATATGAATTTCACAAAAACTACAGAACAAGATTCAAACTACAATCATTTAGAAAAAATGACTGTAAGCGAATTACTTACCAATATAAATAGCGAAGATAAAACTGTGGCTTTAGCTGTTGAAAAAGCAATTCCTCAAATTGAAATTTTAGTCAATCAAATTGTTCAAAAACTAGAAAAAGGTGGACGCCTTTTTTACATAGGAGCAGGAACAAGTGGTCGCTTAGGTATTTTAGATGCTAGTGAATGTCCACCTACTTTTGGTGTTTCTTATGACTTAGTTATTGGGTTAATTGCTGGTGGAGATTCTGCAATTAGAAAAGCAGTAGAATTTGCTGAAGATTCTACAACACAAGGTTGGAAAGATCTACAAAATTATAATATTTCAGAAAAAGACGTAGTTATTGGTATTGCGGCATCTGGCACGACACCTTATGTGATTTCGGCTTTAAAAAACTGTAATAAAAACCAAATAATCACAGGTTGTATCACTTCAAATCATAACAGTCCGCTTTCTCAAACTGCCCAATATCCTGTAGAAGTTATTGTAGGTCCAGAATTTGTTACAGGCAGTTCTAGAATGAAAGCAGGAACAGCACAAAAAATGACGCTTAATATGATTACCACTACTACTATGATTAAACTTGAAAAAGTAAAGGGCAACAAAATGGTAGACATGCAACTAAGTAACAATAAATTAGTTAACAGAGGCATTAAAATGATAATGAGTGAATTAAATATCTCACAAAAAGAAGCTCAAAACTTACTAGACAAATACAAAAACGTTAGAACAGCAATACAACATTACAATAATGGAAACTAATAAAACTGATAAAGATTTACTAGTAAAAGGACTAAAAACAATGGGGATAACTTTAGTTTTAATGTTTCTAGGTCCTACATTATTATATATTGTTTTAGGTAATAATGATAAACCCTTTTATATACCTCTGTTAATTATTTCTATTGCCATTTGTGGCCTCGCTATTTTTTTTGGCTTTAGAGGTCTTAAAATTATTATGGACAGCATGTTTAAAAAGTAATAAAAATTTATTTCTCTTCATTATTTATTAAACTATACTTATCTGCTTTCAAAAAAGTTAAATAGTTTTATCTATTTTCTTTCAGTAAACAAAATATTTTACGGTAAACAAACCTTTTCTGTTAATTAAAAATTCCTCCAATACATTTTTTGTATACAAAAAAGTGCAAATTTTGACCATTCATACATTTAGTAAACTTTTAAATATAGCATTTTTTAACTTTACACTAAAGCTATAAAACATTAATAATCAGCTACTATTAAAAGCGTCACACTATTAAACAAATAGACTATTGTTACATATGTTATATAGTTTGTTACATATCATGCATCAAGTTTTCATTAGCTAATATAATTTCGTAGAGTAATTTTTTTACCATATGAATATTGAAAATTTAAACAATGTTTACTTTTTTAATTGTTGAACACTAATACATATCTATTAACATAAAATCAATATTATGAAAACAAAATTTACACTTTTATTTATTATCCTTTTTAGCTATACAATACATAGCAATAATATTAGGGTAAACAACATCTCATTAGAAAATTTAAATGAAGTATCTAATTGGGTACATGTTGAATTTGATTTAGCTTGGGATAATTCATGGAGAATAAGTTCAGGACCATCCAATTGGGATGCAGCTTGGGTTTTTATTAAATATCGAGTAAACAATGGAACCTGGACACATGGTATTATAAGTCAAGCCAACTCAGTAGCCTCTCCAGGAGCAACATTAGATGTTACTTCTGATGGTATTGGAGCATTTGTCTACAGAGATTCAGACGGAAGCGGTAATGTAAACTACCAAAATATGCAAATTCGTTGGAATTTTGGTTCTACAGATACTGACGATATTATCGACATTCAAGTATTTGCTATAGAAATGGTATATGTACCTGAAGGTTCTTTTTATGTAGGCGGCACTACTGGAGATGAAGCCAATAAATTTCACTCTGGTGGTTTTTCTACATCTTCATCATTTAGAATCACATCTGAGGCAGCATTAACCATCGCTAATACAAGTGGAAACTTATACTATACAGCTACCAATGCAAATGGAGGTGATCAAACAGGTGTACTTAGTGCTTCATACCCTAAAGGGTTTAATGATTTTTATGCTATGAAGTATGAAGTTACAGAATCGCAATGGTTAGGCTTCTTTAATAGCTTGACTGAGAATCAAAAAACGAACAGAGATGTTACAGATGCAAATCACAAAAATAGTGATGCTGTTGTAAGTCGAAATACAATTGCTTGGACTGGTGGAACCGCAAGTGCTACTACCACAGCACCAGATAGAGCAATTAGTTATTTAAATATTGCAGATATGAATGCATACATGGATTGGACAGGATTACGTCCTTTAAGTGAATTAGAATATGAAAAAGCCTGTAGAGGTCCTATAATACCAAAACCTGGTGAATTTGCTTGGGGAAGTGCAAATATAGCTTCTAACGATTATACACTAGTAAATTCAGGGTTTTCAAGTGAGAGAATTACTAACCCAGAAACTAATACTGGAAATGCAATATATAGTTTAACAAATGGGTCAATCGACGGACCTGTAAGAAACGGAATTTTTGCAGCTAGTGCTGTAAACAATAACCGTGAAGAAACTGGTGGTAGTTATTATGGTATCATGGAACTTTCTGGAAACTTATATGAACGTTGTGTAACCGTAGGAACATTGCAAGGACGAAATTTTACTGGGCTTCATGGAAATGGAATTATAAGTTCTACTACAGGAAATGGAACCGTGTCTAATTGGCCAAATAATACAACAGGAGATGGCTATAGTTTTAGAGGCGGAAGCTGGTTAAATGGTTCTGACTTTATTAGAGTTTCAGATCGGTACGATGGAGCTTCTATTATTTCTAGTGGGAACAATCGCTTAGGGTTTAGAGCAGCTAGAACAGCACCTTAATCTCTGAACAATGAAAAAAAGATTTATAATAATATCTTTTTTACTCTTTTGTAGTAACAGTTTGTTTGCACAATTTAACGGAAGTAATGGCGATGGCTATGCTGACAATAGAAAAACTGCAACCACACTCGAAAACATTTCATTAACTATTCTATATGAAGGTAATAATGGTGATGGTTTCGATAGAAAACTTATCTCAGCAACAACCTTAGATAATATTTCTTTAGCTGTACTATATGAAGGTGGAAATGGTGATGGCTTCGATAATGAAGCATTAGTCGCTACTACTTTAGAAAATATATCACTAACCATATTATATGAAGGCGGAAATGGTGATGGGTTCTCTAATAGAATTTTAGCAGCTACAACACTAGAAAATATATCATTGGCTGTATTATATGATGGCGGCAATGGTGATGGGTTTGCTCTAGAAGAATCAAACAAAAACATTTTAACTGGTGAGATGATTACATTCATGTTTGCTGGTGGTAATGGTGATGGGTTTGCTCTAGAACAATCAAACAAAAACATTCTAACAGGTGAAATGATTACGTTTATGTTCGCTGGTGGAAATGGTGATGGGTTTTCTGTAAATCAAGAAAGCACATTCTTAGACCCTAATCAAATAGTAGATTTAAGGTTGAATATAAAAGCATTTTTACAAGGACCATTAATAAACCCAACAAACCCTGCATATATGAATGATGCTTTAAGAACAAACAACGACCTTCCAACAACTAGTCCTTATCAAGATTTAGCTGTTATTAACACTTCTGTTTTAAATGATGGAGGTACCAGTGGCCTTGGCAGTACTTCAGATGATATTGTAGATTGGATATGGGTAGAAATACGAAGCAATGTAGACAACACTCTTGTGGTAGATAGTTCATCTGCATTAATACAACGAGATGGTGATGTAGTAGACCTTGATGGAACATCAGATGTAATTTTACAAGGAACTACTAATAGCTATTATGTTGTTATAAAACATCGAAACCATTTAGGAGTTATGACTGGTAATCCAATAAATTTAAGTGTAGTAGCAAGTTCAATAGACTTTACAAACGCTAGCACTTTAACCTTTGGTACTAACGCACAAGTATTTTTAAATAAGATAACCAAAGCGCTATGGGCAGGTGATGCTAATAATGATGGTGTAGTACAATATGCAGGAGACACACCAGATTCACCAAGTATTTTATCATTTATACTTAATGATCCTAGCAATCTTTTAAATTTCCCTACGCATGCTATCTCTGGTTATTATACTTATGATTTAGATCTTAATGGTACAACACAATATTCTGGCTTAAATCCAGACACACCATTTATTTTACAAAATGTACTCTTGCATCCAGGTAATTTCTTGAATTTGAGTACTTATAAAATAACTGAGCAATTACCAGAAAATTAATTTAAAAAAAATTATATATCATGAAAAAAATTATATCTCTTATTATAATCCTCTTTTTAAGTCTTAGCCTTAATGCACAAGATGGATATACATATACATTATCACATAATGGTGGTTATAGCTTTACTATTTCTGCTGTGCCAAATGCAAGTCCTTCAAACTTTGCAACATCGGTTCAAAGTTATGGGTTTACTATTATTTTAACAGATGGTATTACTGCTAGTATAACATCATCTTTAGGAAATGGAGCTAATGATACTTTTTTCGACGGAACTAATGTTGCTCAACCAACTATCGATGGTTATTTAATAACTGAGGTTTTAGGAAGCCCAATATCATTGGCAGCTCCTTCTAGTGGGACTAATTCTGCTATGGTAACTGTTTTAGTTAATGGATCGCCTACAACTGGGTCTATAAGTATTTTAGCAAATGATTCTACATTAGCAACAACAGTAACAGCTTTAAAGAGTTTTATGGCGGCAGATATGGTAGATGATGGCATGGCAATGTTTCCAAATGTGGTAGATTCTAATACTTCTGCTTTATCTGGTATGACTTCTTTTAATTTTAGTACATTAGACGTTAATGATTCAGAACTAATTGAATTCTCTATCTATCCTAACCCAACATCAGATTATATTACGATACAATCTACTAAAACTGTTGACAATGTAGAAATCTACGACTTATTAGGGAAATTGGTTATGAGTAGTTCAAAAAAACATATAGATGTTAAGAGCTTAAGTTCTGGAGCTTATTTAGTTAAAGTAAAAATAGATGATAAAATAACCGTAAAAAAAATCATTAAAGAATAAATAAAAACTCAAATAGTATTAGTTGAAAAAGGAAACAATTTATGTTTCCTTTTTTTTATAATACAACATTTATGCAAAATCACAGATTCACACAAACATAACTAACAATACAACACACAGATACAATACAGTGTAACATATCTTATATACTTTGTTACAATAGTAATATCCTTAATCAGGATTCTATAATAGTTTTGTAATACCAAACTAGTGCACACAATCTATCCCTAATTAATTTAATTACCAAGCACTACAAAAGCAGATGGTAATACTGAAAATAAGCCCTCAAAAAAATTATTTATGTTTTGATTATTTAAAGAGGGTCATTATGAGCTAAGTTACACTTAAGAGTAAAGCAATAAAATCTGTTAAGCTTTATAAAAAAAAATATGAAGACGCTATTAATCATGTGAGAGAAAGGGAAATAATGAAAATCATAAGGAGTTGTTTCCCTTTTTATTTAAAACTTTAAAGATGAAAAAATTATGAAACTAAAATTAATGTTAACAGGATTTTTAGTACTTCTATTTGGTACAACTGCTAAAGCGCAACTCTTAGAAAAATTAAAGAAAAGAGCAAAAGAGAAAGGGCTAGAAACTAAAGAAGTTTCTTATGATACTACAGGCAACACAAAAAACAGAACAACATCTTATGAAAGAGAAGAATTAGTACTTAATTCAGCTAAAGACTTCTTTAATAAAGATGTTGTCTTAAAATTGATAGATGATAAAAATATGATTATCCAAACCATGTATTTTGACAAAGAGGTCATTGCAATGCGCACTGAACAAAATGATAAGTCTAAACCAATCTATCATGATAACAAAGGCAAATTTTATGTTTTTAATGAAGACGAAGACTATTATGAGAAAGCATCCTTATTACCGCCAAGCTTATCAGGATTTATGCTTGCTGGTATGGTTCCTCAAGCATACAATTTGCCTTCAGAACCTTATTTAGAAGCATTTCAAGCATTAGAAGACATTGATTCTAGTCTTAATTTTATGATACTAGAGTTGGCTTTTATTTATAAACCCATTCACTTTAAAAATAACGAAAACTATACACCAGTAAGAGTGAAATGTAATGTATCTAGTGATTGCACTCGTTTTAACTATAATAATCCCGAATATCCTGAAAGCTATATTCAGTTTGATGATAAAGGCAGATTAGTAATACTTAAAATAAAAACTACCACGGCATTTGGTAATAAGTCACATAACTCAAATATGCAAGAACCTACTTCGGGCAAATACGTTTACTCTTATCAAGAATGCAGTGTAAAATTGCCAGATGCTATAGAACAATCAATGATTCCTGGTCCATTGGGTAAAATACTCAATTTAGAAAAAGGTTTAGAACCCTGGAAACACAATAAGAAAGATAAAAAAAAACAAAAAAATTAAAGTATCATGAAAACTAAAGTTATTCTTCTAATCACATTATGCTTGTTTATAAGCATTTCAGTAAAGTCACAAAATCCAACGAAAAAAATCATGGAAGCTATGATGGGTTCCAAAAAATTAGACGCATCAAAATTACCTAACACATATGAGTTTAGTTGGGAGTTTAAAACCGAAATAAAATCTGCAAAAAATGAAACTATGGAGATGAATTACCTCATAGGAGAAGATAAAGATTACATAGGAATGGAAATGTCGGGAAAAGACTTTAAACAAATGGGTGAAATGAGAATCGTTATGGATTTAAAATCAAAAATTATGATTATGTTTATGAATGCTCAAGACCAAAACATGGCTCAGATAACTAAGCTTCCTAAAGAAAAACATAATATGGCAGAAGATTATGGCTACGGTTATAAAGAAATTGGAACTAAAGACATCTTAGGCTTTGAATGTTACGGTATTGAGTTAGAAAATGCAAATTACATTGGCACCATGTATTTTACTCTAGATGCACCAGTAAACTTTAGTGCCTTCATGGCATTTGCAAATAATAAAAATGGACCTAAAGGATTTGACCCAGCACTTTTAAAAGTACTAAAAGAAGAAGCTTTGCTTATGGAAATGAATTTTAAACATAAAAAGAAAAAGAAACAAAGTTTTACTATGCATGCCATAAGTCTTAACAAAAAGAAAACCACTATAAACACAAAAGAATACTCAAATTTGGGGTTTTAATCATTGGACAAGCAAATTAAAAAAAAGCTATTAATCTATATATCATTTATTATGAAAACCAAATTAATTTTACTGCTAACTATTTTAATGACATCATTATCCTTTGCACAAAGTAAAGGCATAAACTATAAGGCTTTAATTAAAGATTCTGGTGGAAACGTACTTGCAAATGCAACAATTACAGTAGAATTTAATATTCTTCAAGGCGCTGGAATGACTTCTGTATACCAAGAATCTCATACTACAACTAGTGGAGCTAATGGTATTATTATAGTTAATATTGGCGAAGGCACAATTATTAGCGGTAACTATAATGCAATTGATTGGGCTACTGATGCTCATTTTTTAAACGTCCAAATGGATTCTGGAGCTGGTTTAACCGATTTGGGAACTACCGAATTTAAAGCAGTGCCATATGCCTTAAATGCAGCTAGTAAAATAGATGAACTATCAGATGGGAAATCTGACAACGATGGTACAGATAATGGATCCTCTGTCTTTATAGGTATTAGAGCAGGCTACAACGATAATGCTGCAGACAATAAAAATATTGGTGTTGGGTATGAAGCTCTTCTAAATAATACATCGGGACTACAAAATAGTGCTCTAGGTTATCAAACTTTATCTAATAATTTAGGTTTTGGTAATACAGGTATTGGAGCCTTTGCACTTTCTTTTAATAATATCGGATCAGAAAACGTAGCTGTTGGAAGTGGAGCACTATTTAATAACATTGATGGTTTTAATAATACAGCAATTGGTACTAGTTCTCTTTTTAATAATACAACTGGAAATAAAAATATAGGAAATGGGTATAGATCACTTTATAGTAATACTTCTGGCATTCAAAACACAGCTGTTGGTAATGAAGCATTATACAATAATATTACAGGGTCTGAAAATACAGCATATGGTTATCAGGCTCTTTTTAATAATACAGATGGAAATCGAAATTTTGCAAGCGGTTATAAAGCACTATTTAATATTAATACTGGTGATTTCAACACAGCCATCGGTTATCAATCGCTTTTTAACAGCAATGAAGGATCTAATAATACAGCAATTGGATATAGAACACTAGAAAATAATGTATCTGGTACGTCAAATACTGCCATTGGCAATAATGCTGGTCGTGATAATATTATAGGAGATGGAAACGTATTTATTGGATCTTTTGCAGGTGCGCAAGAAACAGGTAGCGGTAAACTTTATATAGAAAATAGGAGTCATGATGCTAATGGTGCACTTATTTACGGTGATTTTGGTATTAATATTTTAAGAACCAATAGTGAGTTTCAAATAGGTAATCCAACACTAACTGGTTTTGCGTTTCCTACCGCAGATGGCTCAACGAATCAAGTATTGCAAACAGATGGTAATGGTACTTTAACTTGGGCAGATAATTAAAGTACTTCTTCAGGTCTCGAAACTTTGGATGAAGGCAATGGTATAGGCTGGCGGCTTATTGGAAGAAATCCAAATCTTTATGGTAATATTGGACGTCAAGCTGTTGATTTAAGTTTTAGTAATGATGGGGTTTTTGTTTTTGGTGCATTAGCAGATTATTCTACCGCAATTGGCTTCAATGTTAGCGCAGAGTCATATGCATCAACTGTAATTGGGCGTCGTAATGAAGGAGGTGGTACTCTAGATTCTTGGGTTGAAACTGACCCTCTATTTGAAATAGGAAATGGAACATTCTTGGATAGATCAAATGCGCTTACGATCTTAAAAAACGGAACCATAACAGCCCCAAGTTTTGATATTTCTGAAATTACTAACCCTAAAGCCCTAATCACTAAAGAATTTGCCGATGCTAATTATTCTGGGGGTGGTTCTGGCACAGAACCTTCTGGTTTAGAAGCATTAGATGAAGGTGAAGGCATAGGTTGGAGATTAATAGGTAGCGATCCTAATAATTTTGGCGATATTGGCGAATTCGCAATAGACTTGAGTTTTGCCGAAGATTCATCAACAACTAATGGTGCTACTGGGTTTGGAGCAATTGCCATTGGAAATTCCGTATCATCAACTGGAGCAGTTTCAACTGCAATTGGTATTGCAACATCTTCTTCTGGAATCGGATCAACAGCAATGGGAGCTGGTACAATTGCTTCAGGCGATTACTCTACCGCTTTGGGAAACTCAAGTACTGCTGCTGAAAATCATACTACTGCAATTGGCTATTTAAACAATGCAAGTGCTTTAGGAGCTACTGCGATTGGTTATCAAACTTCTGCATCTGGTGTTTATGCCACAGCAACAGGTCATGGCACAATAGCCGAAGGATGGTATTCATTTACAAGTGGCAGAAACACACTAGCCTCTGGAAGCTATTCCGTTTCAATGGGACAAGCCACAACTGCGTCTGGGTTTTATTCATTTGCAATTGGTGATGGAACTAAAGCAGAATCATTAGGCTCAACTGCTATAGGTCACTTTAATCTTGGTGGTGGTACGCCTAACACCATGGTTTCAACCGATCCACTTTTTGAAATTGGCAATGGATCTAGCGATATAGCACGTAGCAATGCACTTACAATTTATCGAAACGGAAATGCAACATTAGCAGGTACACTCACACAAAACTCAGACAGACGGTTAAAAACAAATATTAAAGAACTTCAATATGGATTACAAACTATTTTAAATTTAAATCCTGTAAGTTATAACTGGAAGCGTTATCCAGAAGAAACGCAACAATCTCTTGGCTTAATTGCTCAAGAAGTGCAACCATTAATAGAAGAAATTGTAAAAATTGGAATTGATAAAGATCAAACATTAAGTCTAAGTTATACAGAACTCATACCTATTTTAATTAAAGCCATGCAAGAGCAACAAACTTTAATTAATACTCAAGAAAAACAGATTGAAGGTTTATCTGCTGAACTCATAAAATTTAAAGAGTTCGATCAACGAATTAAGAAATTAGAAGCATTAAATACTAATACTTTAGAAAAATGAAAACGATAATAAAAAGCATTCTTTTTTTGTTCGGAGCATTCATGTCTTCACAAGCACAAACTATTGATAAATTTAGTATCGATAGTGGCGGAAATAATGTTGCAATTGATAATATTCATGTATTATATACCATTGGAGAAGTTATAGTTCAAGAATTTAACATGGGTAATCTTCAAGTATCAAGTGGGTTTATTAATTCAGATAATTCTAGTACCTTAGGGTTAACACCAATCACAAATTCAACATATAATCTAATTGTTTATCCAAATCCCGCATCAGCATATATATTTATAAAATCCGATATTCCTATTGATTCTATAGAAATATATAATGTTTTAGGAAGCAAAGTTATTGAGACCAAATTGAAAACAATAAACGTTTATAATTTACAATCTGGATTATATCTTATAAAAATAGTTTCTAAAAATAAAAAAGTTACTAAAAAGGTATTGATTCAATAATAATACAACGTATTTATACCTAAGATAAAACCGCTCTTATCTATTAACTTTTTAAGATCTAAAAAAAAGATCTCCCATTACTATAGTTCATATGATGTAAAGATTAAAACAAAAAACCCTTACCAATTTATGGTAAGGGTTTCAGTAAATGTCGATTTGCATCGGCACAAAAAAGGCAACGACCTACTCTCCCACAAATGCAGTACCATCGGCGCAAATGGGCTTAACTTCTCTGTTCGGAATGGTAAGAGGTGAGCCCCATC
>NZ_RAQJ01000001.1 GCF_003610635.1 Ichthyenterobacterium magnum | reverse complement strand
TGAGTTAAATAATAACTCACTGAATAATCCGGATTGTTCCCCGTTATCTCTAAATTCTTTAACGTTAAATCTATACTCGTCAACCCATCTGGTACGCCATCATCACAAACCTCTAATGCGGTTGGTGGGATTAAAGCTGGCAATGGGTTTACAATTAGATTAAAAGTTCCAATATTAGAACATGAAGTTATTGTATTTTCTAATCTTACATATATTGTTTGTGGGGTACTCACATTAAGATACGGACTTGCTAAAGCATTAAGGTCATCTTCAGCATCTGTTTGAGATACATGAAACGTTACATTAGTGTTTATTTGACCATTTAGTATTTCAGAGGTTTTAGAAGATAAATCAAACAGTTCTTGTAAATCGCTAGGATTATTATCATCACATAACACTTCGTTTGTTATTATCCCTATTGTTGGTATTGGATGGACAAACAAGCTAAACTGAACAGTATCATAACAGCCTGTAGCGTCATCTTCTAAACGCACAAATATTGATTGTGTATTAATAGCTGTGTTATTATAAGGGCTTGTTAGAGCATCTACTCCTGCTTGAGCATCAGAAAGTGTTTCATAATAACTTACTGTCATTCCTGTTTGACCATTTAATACTTCTGTATCTTTTAATGTTAAATCGAAACTAGAGAAGCCATCATTGTCATCATCACAAACCTCATAATCTATTGGTACAATAGGATTTGGTAATGGGTTTACAACCAATTCTAAAGTTGCAGTATTATAACATGCAGCACTCGAATTAGCTTCAAGCCTTACATAAATAATTTGATTATTGGAAGTATTCATGTAAGGCGACAATAACTCATTCATTCCCGAGTCTGCATCAACTTGATTTTCATAATAAGACACATTAACTGTAGATGCATCTAATGTTCCAATAACTTGTGCGTCTCTATCTGTTAACGTAAACATTGCTAAACCATCTGCAGTAGCATCATCACAAACCTGCAAAGGTGATAAAGGACTATCAATTGTAATATTATTAAAAGTTAAATCAAAAGATGTAGTATCAAAACATTCTTGAGTTAAGTCTGCAATTCTTGTATATACTGTTTGTGGACTAGACACATTAGTATAAGGACTAGTTAAAGGGTTTAAATTATCTATAGCATCTTGCTCAGTTAAATGATACGTTATAATATAGTCTAAGGGGTTTTGAGTTCCCAAAATATCATCATCATTATCTGTTAAATTAAATTGACCAACACCTGATAAAGCACAAATACTTAAATTCTGAGCAACGTTTGCTATTGGACTTGATTTAAACTCAACTAAAATAGTATCTGATGCTTCACAGCCTGGAGCAAAAACGACATCCACACTATAAGTTCCTGGCTCAGTGATATCAAGCGTTGAAGATGTTTCTCCTGTAATTTCAACAGTGTCTTTATACCAAGTATGAGTTGCACTTACCGCTTGAGTATCTAAAGTAATACTATCTCCACCACAGGCCGCAGTACCAGCAGCAATGGTTATATCGTCACCTAAGTCTCCTCCTAAATTAAAACTACCTGCTTCTAAAAATATAGCAGAATCCCAAGCGGAATCACCTTGATCTGCAACAACTAGTTTTATCTCGTAAGTCACATTAGCAACTACATTAGCTACAGCAGTTAATACTACTGTTCTTCCTCCATAATTCGTCTCTCCTGTATTATATCCTGCAAAAAAAGTGGGATTAGCATTACAACCACCTGCATTATTAATATTTGTAACACTAACAGGTGTTATTCCGTCTGGTAAAACTGCTAAATTTGTATAGGCTGTTGTACCTACCTCTCTAAGCAAGAATGCAAAACTATCAGCAAAGCTACACTCTGTAGACCCATCATATTCTTCAGATGCCATTATGTATCTAAAACTTATATTGTCTTGTGTAGGCACAAAATTAAACTTAATAAACGTAGCATCGTTAGTATTCACTTGTCCAAGAGCAGCTTGTAAATCTAAATCTCCAGGTTGTCCATTATTATAATCTGGATCTGGCACTCCAGTTGGACCAAAAGTATTACCGCCTCCAAATGCTCTTCCTGTAGTTAAAATAATTCCTTCTTCAAAAGGAAAGTTTACAGCACCTCCTTTTCTAAAATAACCATAACTTTTAGTTTGTAAATCTGTTGGGGTTCCATTAACTTGAAAAGAAAAATTATCAACTGCTGAACAACCTCCAGATACAAGTACATTTTCAATTAGTTCTTCAGGTGTAAATGAAGACTCTGTATATGCAGAACTATTTATAGTTACAATTGACTCTAATACAATCACAGAAATTGTAACAGTTTCAGTACAAGCCAATGGGCTTGCATCTGTAACCGTAAAAGTTACTGTATAAGACCCTGAGTTATTAAACACGTTAGATGCAGATAATCCAGCTACATTATTTGCACCTCCAAAATTCCAGTTATAAGTAGCTCCTGTTCCATCATTAGAAAAAGTTGCGCTCCCTGTAAAATCTACGTTTTCACCTGGCAATATTTCAATTACTCCTGAGCTATTAGCCACTGGTAAAGTTGTATCTATTGTAGGTGTAATTGTTTGACAAGGTACTGCGCAAAAAATTTCTGCAGACCAACCTCCAAAAGTTCCTCCAGCATTAGACACAAATTCTAATGTAATGCATCCACTAGTGTTTACTGCAGAAGCCTGTATAGAACCAGGACTGTTAGTACCAGAATATGTACCTATTATAGAAGCCGTAGTATCATCACCATCATAAATGGTTAAAACATCTGCTCCGTTTTCTGTATTAAAACTTGTAAAGTTTAACAGTATGAACTCACCAACATTTTGAGGGCAAATGGTTGTTACTATATTTTCATTACTAGAATAATTACTAAATTCTCCTCCTGAATCATATATAACATCTGGAGCACATCTATTAAATGTGCCGTTTTGCATGAGTACATCTTGCGAAAAGACACTAAAGGATAGTAAACAAACTAATAAAAAGTAAAATTTCTTCATGAAATCTAATTGATAAATTTTAATTAGTTTTTAAGTAGGTTACATAAAAACAAAGGCGAAATTTAGTGAATTTTATGTAATTACTTAAAGTAATTGATTACAAAAATTGTTAGTTTAACAGTAAACATTAAACCATTAACACGTATAATAACTCTCAACTTAGATTTTTAGTATGTAATTTTGATTAGAAATTTTAAGGATTGTTAACAAACAACAGGCTTAAAAAGCCGGTTAATTGTATAATAGTTTAGTATTTTTGTAGCAAAAATATTTGCAATGCAAGCTATAAAAATTTCAATAAAAGAAACAAGCAACCCAACAATACTAAAATTTGAAGCCAATTCTTTTTTAACACAACACCAAAGCTTTGAATTTAATTCTATAGACGATGCTAAACCATCGCCGTTAGCTCAACAACTATTTTATCTTCCTTTCGTTAAAAAAGTATATATATCAGGAAACTTTGTGGCTATTGAACGATATAATATTGTTGAATGGAAAGATGTACAGAGTGAAGTTTCAGAACAAATAGAATCGTATCTAAATAATGGTGGTGTTGTAATTGAAGATAATACAACTCAGAAAAAAATTCCAGTAACGGTGTATGCTGAAAGCACACCAAACCCTTCGGTTTTAAAATTTGTAGCTAACAAAAAACTAGTAATGTCTTCTCATGAATTTACATCTATTGACGAGGCAAAACACTCACCATTAGCTACAGAACTGTTTCATTTACCTTTTGTAAGTCGTGTTTTTATTGATGAAAATTTTGTGTCAATTACTAAATATGATGTTGCAGATTGGAATGACATTACTATGGAATTAAGAGAATTTATTAGAAACTACATAGAGACAGGCAAGGACATAATGCTTAAAAATGCTCCTTCTGTAGTTCAAAAAACTACTGAACAATTAGATAAAAATTTTGAATCTCTTGATGATACATCAAAACAAATAGTGAATATACTTGAAGAACATATTAAACCTGCAGTAGCTAGTGATGGTGGTAATATTGAGTTTCAATCTTATAACCCAGATAATAAAACTGTAAAAGTTATACTACAAGGTGCTTGTAGTGGATGTCCTTCTTCAACATTTACATTAAAAAACGGTATTGAAAACATGCTAAGAGAAATGTTAGCAGGAAAAGTTGAAACCGTTGAAGCTATAAACGGATAACTTTTTTAATACATATGCCTGTAAAACGCTCTATTTTGAGCGTTTTTTTATATGTGCTATTTTAATAACTTTGATGCATGCGTTACATTAAATTATTATTATTTGTTATTATACTAAGTTGTAAAGGTCAAAACCCAGAACCAATGACACATCAATTCACCAATGAACTAATTAAAGAAACTAGCCCATATCTTTTACAGCATGCTCACAACCCAGTAAATTGGAAAGCTTGGAACGATAAAACTTTAGCTATAGCAAAAGAAACTAATAATTTAATCATTATTAGTATTGGTTATGCAGCTTGCCATTGGTGTCATGTTATGGAACATGAAAGTTTTGAAAATGAAGACGTAGCTCAAATAATGAACACCAATTTTACAAATATTAAAGTTGATAGAGAAGAACGACCAGACATAGATCAAGTTTATATGAATGCGGTTCAACTTATGACTGGACAAGGAGGTTGGCCTTTAAATGTAATTGCTTTGCCAGATGGAAGACCAATTTGGGGAGGAACTTATCTTAAAAAGAATCAATGGATGAGTACCTTAAATCAAATTAACACACTCTATAAAGACAATCCAGAAAAACTATACGAGTATGCAGATAAATTAGAGCAAGGCATAAAATCAATAGACTTAGTTGAATTAAACTTAAATACTCCAGATTTTGAAACCCCTTTTATTGAAACAGCAGTAGATAATTGGTCTAAACAATTTGATAATGATAAAGGAGGCATGAACAGAGCACCAAAATTTATGATGCCTAATAATTATCATTTTTTATTAAGATATGCCTATCAAGAAAATAACAAAAAACTTCAAGATTATGTGAATTTAACTTTAACAAAAATGGCTTATGGCGGCGTTTTTGATCATATAGGCGGAGGTTTTTCTAGGTATTCTGTAGATACAAAATGGCATGTTCCTCATTTTGAAAAAATGCTCTACGATAATGGCCAATTAGTAAGCTTATATTCTGATGCCTATCTAATTACAAAAAATCCTCTTTATAAAGACATCGTTACAGAAACCCTTAAGTTTATTAAAGAAGAACTTACAGGAAGACATGGTAATTTCTATTCATCATTAGATGCAGATAGTAATAATTCTAAAAACGAATTAGAAGAAGGCGCTTACTATGTTTGGCAAAAAGAAGAATTAAAAGACATACTTAAAGAGGATTATGAGTTGTTCTCAGATTATTACAATGTGAATAATTATGGGCTTTGGGAACACGACAATTATGTTTTAATTAGAAACGATGATGATGAATCTATAATAAAAAAACACAAGCTCACCTTACAAGAACTAGCCACAAAAAAAACTGATTGGAAAACATTATTATTAGAAGAACGCAACAAAAAAGACAAACCAAGACTAGATGATAAAACATTAACAGCTTGGAATGCAATTATGCTTAAAGGTTACCTAGATGCCTATCGCATATTTAACAACCAAAGCTATTTAGACTCTGCTTTAAAAAATGCAAACTTTATATTAGATAATCAATTAAGAGAAGATGGTGGTTTAAACCGTAACTATAAAAATGGAGAAAGCACCATTAATGGGTTTCTTGAAGATTATGCAAATACAATTGAAGCATTTATAATATTATATGAAAATACCTTAGACGAAAAATGGTTACTTATATCTCGTGATTTAACACTATATACATTTGATCATTTTTTAGATGAAAAAACAAAACTCTTCTATTTTACATCTAATGAAGATATCGATTTAGTTTCTCGAAGTATAGAATATAGAGATAATGTAATTCCTGCCAGCAACTCAATAATGGCTAAAAGCATATTTAAATTATCTCATTATTTTGATAATACTTATTTTAAAGAAACTGCAATAACCATGCTTAATAACGTTAAACCAGAAATGCAGCAATATGCTTCAGGTTATTCTAATTGGTTAGATTTTATGCTTAATCTTTCTGAACCTTTTTACGAAATAGCTATTGTTGGACAAGATTTAAAAGACAAAGTATTAGAATTAAACAAAACTTACATTCCAAACAAAATAATTGTAGGAAGCGAAAAAGAAAACAACTTACCGCTATTAAAAAATAGATATGTTAAAAATGAAACCCTTATATATGTATGTGTCAATAATAGTTGTAAATTGCCAACCTCAAATGTCAAAACGGCTATTAATTTAATGAATTATTAGTTTTTAAAACATCGATTTGGCATCAATATTAATAACTAAAAAATGAAAATGAAAACTAAAAAAAACACCCTATGTTTATTATTGATTATTTCGATTATAAATATTTCTCCAATCTTTTCCCAATCTGGTAAAATTATTGAATCTAATTTAAGAGGTCAGTTTTTTAACAGCATTAAAACTAATATCAATAATGTTAAATCAAATGTTACAGGGTCGCCATATCTTAATGAAGAGTTTACTCCAGCAAGAATAGCTTTAAACAAAGAAGAAAGAATATATAACATGAGGTATAATGCTTATAGTGATGTTTTTGAATTTAAAAATGAAAAAAATGAAAAATATGCCATTAACAAGTCCATAAAAGATGTTACAATCACATTAATATCAACAGGCAAAGTATTTGAGTTAATTGATTATAAAGATGGTGATTTTAATAAAAAAGGGTATTTTATTCATCTTTCTCTAAAAAACGATTCTGTGAAATTATTTAAAAAGAACAGTGTTCTTTATGTACCAGCTAAAACATCTTCTAATGGTTATAATAAACCAAAGCCTGCAGCTTTTATTAAAAACTCAGATAAGTTTTACTTAAGAATAAATGACAATCCTGCTATTCTAATTCCAAGAAACAAAAAAGATTTTGCAAAACTTTTTCCTGCTCTTTCAAAAGACATTTTAGCCTACATAAAAACTAATAAAATTAAAACCTCTAAAGAGGCAGATTTATTAAAATTAATAAATTACATCAATTCAATACAATAAATACTTCACAATGGATTTAGAAAAATGGATTAGTAAAGGTTACGAACTCATTATTGATTTTGGCCCAAAAGTAATAGCTGCAATCGCTATTTGGATTGTTGGTTTATGGGCAATAAAAATCATATTAAAAGGAATAACTAGAGCAATGGATAAACGAGACTACGAAGTAAGTCTTAAAAAATTCTTGCTAAACCTATTAAGTTGGGCTTTAAAAATAGTTCTCATTGTTGTTGTACTCGGTACTGTTGGCGTTGAAACAACATCGTTTGCTGCTATTTTAGCTGCTGCTGGTTTAGCAGTTGGTTTGGCGCTTCAAGGCTCTTTAGCTAATTTTGCTGGAGGTGTTTTAATTATGATTTTTAAACCAATAAAAATTGGTGATTATATTGAAGCTCAGGGCGAACAAGGTGTTGTAAAAGAAATTGAAATTTTCACAACAAAGCTTACCACATTAGACAGTAAAGAGGTAATTATACCAAATGGTGTATTATCTAACGGAAATATTATTAACTATTCTACCGAACCTACTAGACGAATTAATTTTGTATTTGGTGTTGGCTATGACTCTGACATAAAACAAACCAAAGATGTTTTAATGAAAGTACTAACATCACACTCTAAAGTATTAAAAGATCCAGCACCTTCAGTTAGCTTAGTAGAGCTAGCAGATAGCTCAATAAACTTTGCAGTAAGACCTTGGGTTTTAAATGAAGACTACTGGGATGTGTATTTTGATATCACTGAAAGCACTAAAGAAGCTCTTGACGCAGCAGGAATAGAAATTCCTTATCCACATGCAGTTGAGATTCAAAAAGAAGGTTAAGATTTTGGTTTTAAAGCAATAAAATCTTTTAAATAATACGGTTCAAAATAAGCGACATCTTCGATGTCGTTTTTTTGATACTTATCATAAGCCAGCTTGCTCATCTCATTTGCTGATGGCAATTTACCTTCGATAAAAACTGCATTAGAATGCTTAATAAGTGTTTTAGTTTTCTCTACTCCATTACCAACAAAATACACTATTTCGTTTTTTAGATATGTTTCAAATGAATTTTCATCTAAAACTTGTGCTTCAATCTTTCTAACTTCGTTGTGAGAAGCATCATATATTGCAGAATACACTTCCATGCGTCTCGCATCAAGCATAGGCACTATTATACCGAAATTAACTTTTACCTGAGACGCTAAAGCTTCTAATGTAGATACTGAAATTAACGGTTTATCTAACGAAAAACACAAACCTTTAGCAGCTGACACACCAATACGTAACCCTGTATATGACCCTGGCCCTTTACTAACGGCAATGGCATCAATGTTTTCTAATTTATATTCTGAAGACGCTATAACCTCATCAATAAACACATGCAACGATTCTGCATGAGAATAGTTTTTGTTATTATCTTCTTTTAAAAACAAAGTTTCTCCTTCTTTAGAAAGAGAAACTGAACAGTTTGTTGTTGTGGTTTCTATGCTTAGTATTATAGCCAAAATTATTCGGTAATTGATTTTCCTAAGTAGAAATCTAATACTTTTGTTTTAAATACAAAATCATATTTGGCATTAATTAATGAAGACTCTGCATTTAACAATCTCAATCTAGCTTGTTCTAAGTCAAAAGAATTCATAACCCCAATACTATAACGCTCTTGCGAATTATTAAACGCTAGTTTTTGAGACTCTAATGATGCTTTAGAAGCTTCATAAGTTCTGTAAGCAGCTTGAGCATCTGTAAATGCTCTTTGTACTGTAGATTCTAAATTAAGTTTTGTTTGCTCTAAACTTAGTTTTGCATTGTCCTCTTGGATTCTTGATTTAGCAACCGCCGTTTTATTTTGGTAACGAGAGAATATTGGGATATTTACATTAAGACTAAAATTATGAGCTCTTTGATCATTAAGTTGATTAAAAAAAGTAGCTTCAGTATCGCTTAAATTTGTAAAAAACGCGTTAGTTCCATAATCATATCTAAAAGAAACTGTTGGTAAAAAACCACTTTTAGATATTTCGGTTCCTAATGATGCGCTTTCAATTCCTTTTTCTGCTACTTTAATTTCGTTCCTGTTTTCTAAAGCATGATTTAAAATGGGTTGTACATTATTATACAATAATGCTGCAGATGGTGTATCAACTTCAATATCTTGTACATCAAACCCTTGATATGGCACTTGTAATAACTGTGATAAAGACAGTAATGCTAAATTATAATTGTTTTCAGCAATAGTAACTCCTTGAGAGTCGTTTGCTAAAGTTGCTTCAACATCAAAAATATTTGCTCTTGGTTGCACACCAGCATCGACCAACTCTTTAACTTGGTCTAGCTGTTTTTGAGAAAAATCGTATTGTGCTTGAGCAATTTCTAAATTTTCTCTGTTAAAAAGTACATTTAGGTAAGCGTTAACTACATTTAATGATATATCGTCTTTTATTCTATTTAACTCCAACTCATTAGTTTCTCTAGTAAGTTGTGATTGCTTAAAGCTATTCTTTACTCTAAAACCGTTAAATATGGTTTGACTAGCTCCAACACTTATACTTGTACTATTAGACGTTCTATCAACAAATTGTCCTGGAAACAATTCTCTGTTTCCTATTGCTAAACTTTGACCTACATTTCCGCTTACGTTAGGTAAAAATTGTCCTTTTGCGGCTTTAACATCTTGATCATTTAAAAGCAACGTATTCTCGCCTTGCTTTACTGAAATATTATTCTCAAGTGCATGATCCACACATTCTCTAAGTGTCCATTTTTTTTCTTGAGAAAAGCTAGCAAAACTTATTAATGCTATACAAACTATTATATACTTTTTCATGTTACGCTTTCTAAAATTATTAGTCATCATCTTCATCTTCTTTTGATGCTTTGTTCCAAACTTTAATCTTATCACCTTCTTTAACACCATCGGTAATTTCAACATTAATTCCATCAGACAAACCAAGTTCTACATTTTTCTTTTCAAACTTACCTTCACCTGTTTGAATTTCTACAAAAGGTTTTTCAGTAATTCTATTAAACTGAAGTAGTGCTTCTTTTATAACTAAAACACTGTCTTTGCTTTCCATTTCAATCTCAGCATTTGCGCTATAACCTGCTCTTATTTTTGTAGACTGTTCTACTTCTACATCTGCTTTAATTGTAAACTGTACGGCTCCATTTTCTTCTTTTCCTTTAGGGGCAACAAATGTTAGTTTTGCTGGAAATTCTTTTTCGTTTATAGCTCCTAAAATTACTTTTATCTCTTTACCTTCTTCAAGTTTTCCTACTTCAGCCTCATCAACTTTACCTTCAAATATCATTTTACTCATATCTGCAATGGTAGCAATTGTTGTTCCTGCATTAAAGCTATTACTCTCTATAACTTGATCTCCTTCTCTTACAGGAATTTCTAAAATAGTTCCAGAAATTTGAGCTGTGATATTAGTATTTGCTGATCCGCCTCCAGATAAAGATCCTCTTTTAATAATTTGATAGTCGTTTTGGGATTGTAACAAAGACTCTCTTGCTTGATTGTATGACAATTCACTATTCTCAAAATCTTGTTTAGAAATGACGCCTTTTTCAAATAAAGCTTTATTTCTGTCATACAACACTTTAGCATTATCTGATGCCAATCTAGCCGTTTTAATTCTACTATTAGCACTTACTAAACTTTGCTCGTTTGGTACTACTCTAATTTTTACTATTAAATCACCTTTCTGTACAATATCTCCTTCTTCGACTAGAATTTGATCTACAATACCAGAAATTTGAGGTTTAAGTTCGATTTCTTCTTCTGGATTTAATTTACCAGTAGCTACTGTTTTTGTATTAATAGATGTGTAAAAAGGCTCATTCGTTTTAAAGTCTTCAACATCTTTTGAGTTAGAATCCTTAAAGTGTTTTAGCACAAAAAGTAATGCTACTAATAAGACTATTCCTATAATTATTTTAACTGCTTTTTTCATTTTTTATTCTAATTGATTTTATTCTTCTCTTAATGCGTCTATTGGTTTTATGCTTGTTGCTTTAAATGCAGGTATTAACCCTATTAATGTTCCTAAAACAACTAATATGATAAGTGCTATAAATACAATTCCTATGGATACAGATGCGTTAACCATCCATGCATCGTCACCTTGACCTATGGTTTTATCTATGAGTATTAATATCCAGCCTCCGCTAATAATCCCAAAGAAACCAGCTATAAGCGTAATAAAAACTGCTTCTACAACTATTTGTCTTTTAATTTCGAATGGTGTTGCTCCAATGGCGCGTCTTACCCCAATTTCTTTTGTGCGTTCTTTAACTGTTATTAGTAATATATTACCAATAGCAAAAACACCAGCTATTAATGTAGCTATACCTACAAACCATGTTAAAAATTGCATGCCTTTTAAAAAGCCTGCAACTTTTGCAAACTCACTCCCTAAGTTAAAACTACCAAAAGCTCTTTTATCTTCTGGATGAATTTTATTTAAGTTTCTAAGAATCAATTTAGCGTCTGCTTCTATTTGCTTGATATCATATTCTGGTTTTCCTGTTATCATCATCCAACCAATCTCCTCACCTTGATTATAAATTTGTTGAAATGTTGTAAATGGAATATGTATATCACTCGTTGGTCCCATGTTTACGTTTCCGTTTTCAAACAAACCAATAACTTTAAAGTTAATGCTGTTTATTTGAATATATTGACCTATAGCTTCTTCATCTTTTTCAAATAACTGTTTGTAGATTTCTTCAGAAATAACGGTTACTTTTTTATTCTCATCAATATCGCTTTGGTTGATAAATCGCCCTTTGGTCATTTTCTTTTTCTGAACTTTATCCAGTAATGGATAATCTCCGTTAATACCAAAAGTTCCTGACAAAAAATTTCTAACTACAAATGCTTGATTTTGATTACGTGGAACTACAAACTCTATACCTTCAACATTTTCTTCTACTTTTTTTGCATCAGACAAAGACAGCCTAACTTGCTTTCCTTCTTGAAACCCCTTAAAAGGTTTGCTGGTACTTTGCCCCCAAACAAATACACTATTAGTTGCAAAGCTTCCAAATAAACGATTAAAAGAATTCTCGATACCTTTTGCAGAACCTAATAAACCTATAAGGAGTAAAATTCCCCACCAAACGCCAACCATAGTAAGCACAGACCTAAGTTTATTTTTACTTAAGCTATCATATACTTCTTGCCAGGTATCTCTATCGAATAAAAATTTCATCTACTAATTTTTATTGTTTTTTATAGGTTGAATGTGCTCGCCTTTGGCATTTTTATAACTAAACAGTATTTTATAATTAGCTCGGTTGAACATATTAATCGTTTCTTAATGCTACTATTGGTTTAATTCTTGATGCTTTTTTTGCTGGTAAATAACCTGCAATTGCTCCTGCTATTATTAATGTAATTGTTGCTCCAAGCACAAGTGTACCACTTACACTTGGGTCTTTAATAAAATACTCTTCTAAGCTTGGACCAACTAACTCTAAAACTCCTGTACCAATAACCAAGCCCATAAATCCTGCAATAATTGTAATTAATACAGACTCTATTAAAATGATTGATATAATTGACTTTGGAGATGCGCCTAGAGCTTTACGTATACCTATTTCTTTTGTACGCTCTTTAACAATAAAAATCATGATATTACTTATACCTACAATACCAGCTATAAGTGTACCAAAGCCAATAACCAAAATTAAAATTCCTAAGCCTGACGTCATTTGGTTTACACCTTTAGATTGCTCAGCCATATTAAATAACCTAATTGCTCTTTGATCATTTGAAGCTACAGAAAAACGATTTTTCATTTTTTTTGTTATCGTTCTTCCAAATGCCAAGGCTTGATCATAATCCATGTTTGGATTATAGGTTAAATTTATTTGATCTACATAATCATTATTACCATATACTTGCTGCGCTGTACTTATTGGCATATAAATCAATCGTTCTTCATTATCGCCTCCTTTATCTCTAAAAACGCCTACTACCTTATATTGAATACCACTTAAGTTTACATACTTACCTAAAGCTGTGGTTTTTAAAAATAAATCTTCCTCTACTAAACGGCCAATAACAATTACCTTAGTTTTATTATCCAAATCTGATTGATTAATAAAACGTCCATCTGTCATCAACGTATTTTCTAAATATTGATGATCTGGATGGCAAGCTCTAACGGTATATGAATTTTCTTCATTTCTAAAAGACGCATTAACGCCTTTATAAACTCTTGATGTTATATACTGTACTTTATCTCCAAATTCTTCTTTAATATAATCGTAATCTCCATTTTTAAACTGTATACGCCTACCAGCTTGAAGTCCTTTATGTGCTTTAGTTGTACGGCCTGATCTAATAAAAATGGCATTATTAGCATCATCAACAAAAGCCTCAGAAAATGTGTTACCTAAACCATTAGCTACTCCAAAAAGTATAGTAAATAGTAGAATAGCAAAAGCCACTGTAAAACCAGACAGTAAACTTCTCGTTCTGTTTTTATTTATACTTTGAAATATTTCTCGCCAAAGGTCTATATCAAACATATTGTGATGCTCTTACTTGATTAACAAAAGTATCTTCCATTATTACACCGTCTTTTAAACGTACTATACGTTTACACATATTTGCAATATCTTCTTCATGGGTTACCATTAATATGGTTTTACCTTCATCATTTAATTGCTGGATGAACTCCATGATTTCGTATGATGTTGTTGTATCTAATGCGCCTGTTGGTTCATCTGCTAACAATAACTTAGGTTTAGCTGCTAATGCTCTTGCAATTGCCACACGCTGTTTTTGACCTCCTGAAAGCTCATTAGGTAAGTGTTTTGCCCAGTCTGCCAATCCAACTTTTCCTAAATGGAACATACCTTCTTCTTGACGCTGCTTTCTATTCATACCTTGATAATATAAAGGCAAAGCAACATTTTCTAAGGCATTTTTATAATTGATAAGATTGAAAGATTGAAAAATAAATCCTAAAAATTTATTTCTATAAACTGCAGCTTTTTTTTCGGTAAGATTTTCAATCTTTACGCCATCTAGCACATAATCACCTTCATCTGCTTCGTCTAACATTCCTATAATATTTAGCAAGGTAGATTTCCCTGAACCTGAAGATCCCATAATAGCAACCATCTCTCCTTCTTCTACAGAAAGATCTATTCCTTTAAGTACATGTAAACTAGAATCTCCTATTGGATAGGATTTATGAAGCTTTTCAATTTTAAGCATGGTTAGCGTTTTTTGATTGATTTGATGTAGTTTATATTTAATTAGACTTATAAACTTAGAAAATGTTACAAGTGATTGTAAAAATCTTATTTCGTTTTTTTTACTCTGAAAAATTTCCAGTAAATTATAAAGCCAACGCCTGCAACTAATATGTATGGAATAGACATTAAATACACAATCCCATTATTAATACCTTCTGCACTTGCTTGACCTTCTTCGCTTTCAAGAACTGCTCTACACATTGCACATTGCGCTCTTGTTTTTAGAAACAAAAAAAAAGAAAAAAGAAAAAAGACTCGTTTGTTTTTCATTTTATAGATTTTTTAAAACCTTAAACTTTTATTGGTATTAATTTGAATAGCGTTTAGGGTTTACCATAATTTGTTATTAAAATAATGTTTTTCTAATAATAAGGTGAAATCATAACATAAACAATAACGCCTGTTACTGCTACATACAGCCATAAGGGAAATGTGATTCGAGCAATTTTTTTATGCTTTTCGAAATTGTTTGTTATAGCTCTGACATAAGTGATTAACACAAAGGGAATTACAGCTATAGACAATATAATATGTGTTATTAAAATAAAGTAATACAAATATTTTATAACGCCTTCTCCTCCAAATTTTGTAGAATCACTAGTCATATGATACGCTACATACATAATCAAAAACAAGGCAGAACACCAAATAGCTGTGGTCATTAAATTTTCATGTAATACTATATTATTCTTTTTAATAGCAAAAAAGGCTATTACTAAAATAATTGCTGTAAATCCGTTTATGGTTGCATAAATGGGTGGCAGAAAACTCAAAGGTTCTACATTTGGAATTTTAATACCAAACAACGCGGCTACTACAATGGGTATAACTATAGATAAAACAACGATTAATTTGTTGTATTTTTTATCGTCTAAAATTTCTTTATTATCGTTCATTTTTATAAGGTTATACGTTCATGCTATCGTCTGTAAAACAGCATGTTACACTTATTTATTCGTTAAGTAATTTTTTTATATCTTCTTTTAAAATACTTATCTCTTCTGCTTCACCATCTTCATCTGTTTTTTCAGCTTCACTAATAATCCCTTTGTAGAATATTTTTGGGTTTCCAAACTTATCTTGACGAGATCTAATAAATCCGTTTTTATCAATTAACGCAAAATTACCTGAATGCTCAAAACCACCATCGACTTCATCATTTTGCCCTGCATAAATATTAAATCCTTGATTTGCTAACTTGTATATAGTTTCTTGTTCTCCTGTCATTAAATGCCAATTAGGGTTTGTCATTCCATAATTTTTAGCATAGGTTTTTAAAACTTCTGGTGTGTCATATTTGGGATTGATAGTAAATGATGCAACTCCAAAATCATTAAAACCATTAAATGTATTTTGTATTTGCACTAGGTTTCTGGTCATTTTTGGGCAAATTGACGGACAGGTTGTAAAAAAGAACTCTACAACATACACTTTACCTTCGTAATCTTTATTTGATATTGTTTTACCGTCTTGGTTTGTAAAACTAAATTCAGGCACTTTTTTAGGTTCTCCATTAATGTTTAAAAACATTAAATCTGAAACATACTTTTTAGGCTCGCGCTTTTGGTCACTTCTACTTTCATTACGTGTAATATCATCATTGCTAATTCTATCTAAAATTTTTGGAATGAAAATAATACCAAATACTAAAATGATAAATGCGATACCTATATATGAATAATTAGGTTTTTTGTTCATAAGTTTAAATTGTTATAATACAAAAGACCTTTTGACTGCGCTCAAGGTGACAATTGCTTTTATTAATCTTCAGCTTTTAAATCTCCTGCTCTTCGTTTTGAAGAATCGAAGTTTCCTTTTCTTTTTTGTCTATATTCTGTAAATAAAATGCGTAAATCATCACTCATCTTATTCTTGATTTCTGCTACCTCAATACAATCGTAAGAGTTGAGTCCATAAACTGCCATTTGCTTTTCTTTCTCCTTATCTTCTCTATCATCTAAACGTCCTCTCTGGCTCAAATCTTTATCAATAATAAACACTTTTTCTGTAGATAGGTTTACATCTAATGCTTCGTCTGTATTTAAACTATTAAATAAGTTTTTAATATCGTTTGGTTCTCCGTACACGTAATGCCAAAACCGCATGTCATCATAATTATTTATTTCCTTTCTTAATTGCTTTACTTCTTCTTCTGTTCCTTTTGGTAAAACTATAACAATTTGAAAACGTTTAAACCCTTTAAATTTGTCGTAAACCAGCTCTTTTAGGTTTGAAGCTGCTATAACATGATTTAAAGGCTTATTCCCTAAAAAACTTAATATGGTTATATGATTAGTTAGTTCAATTTTACTTTCATTATTAGAAGAAAAAAACTGCAACTCATTAATATTTTCTTTAACAACTTCTAGTGGGTCGTAATTATGCTTAGCAGGATATAAAAACAATAAAAACAGAACAGGAAGAAAGAATAAAACTCCGAGTACAAGATTACGTTTAACTTGTTTTGATTTCATTTTTGGTATTAAAGGTTTCATAAATAATGATATGCAAAAATAAAAAAGACGGCTTTAAAAACCGTCTTTTTTATATCTATTTAACGCTAATGATTTAGCTTAAAAATCTTTTTTTACGTAACCTGTAGAATAAACGCCTTCAATATAGCCTCCTTCTTGTAATAAGATAAAAATTAAGTAGCAAATTAAGAAAATAGCTGTCCATACAACCATACGTCTTAAAGCTGCTGTTTCATCTCTCATGTGCATAAAATCCCACGTAATATAATATGCTTTAACAATAGTAAGTATAATAAAAATCCAGTTTAAAACTTTCATTCCAATTACCTTTCCCATTAAAGCTTCTGGTTTATATATACCTAAAACAACTTCTACGGCTGTGATAATTGATAAAAGAATTAGTACTCCCCAAATTTTTTGAGTATTAGATTTAAATTTAATTAAACCTCTTAGTATTTCTAATTTATGCTCTGCGTGTGCCATTTTATTAAATTATTCTGAAAAATTAAACTAGGTAGAAAAATGTAAATACAAATACCCAAACTAAATCTACAAAGTGCCAGTATAAACCAACTTTCTCAACCATTTCGTAACTTCCTCTACGTTCATAAGTTCCTAAAATAACATTAAAGAAAATAATGATATTAATAACTACACCAGAGAATACGTGGAAACCGTGAAAACCTGTTATAAAGAAAAAGAAATCAGCAAACAATGAAGTTCCGTATTCATTTACTTTAAGGTTTGCTCCTTTTACATAAAGTTGTCCGTTATTTTTTATTTGTTTTAAAGATTCTTCTCTAGAAAGAACTGTTTTTTCTCCTTCTTCATTAATAGTTTGTGTTCTTACTAATACGTTTGAATGTGCTTCTAATCCAGCATACACATCATTAACAGTAAACATTGGCAATGCACTTTCACTTGAAAACCAAATACCTGTTTTTCTTTCGTGCTGTACACGTTCGCTAGTTGAAACTTTTGCAAAATCTTCAACAGCTACACGTTTAAATTTTTCTTTACCATCAACCGTTACATATTCTCCAAACTGTAAAATATTACCTCCTTTTGTTTGAACAGCTCCATAATCTCCTTTAATAAATGTTCCCCATTCCCAAGCTTGAGAGCCAACAAAAATTAAACCACCAATAATGGTTAAAAACATATAAAAAGTAACTTTTGATTTCTGCATGTGATGACCAGCATCAACAGCCAACACCATTGTTACTGAAGACATAATTAATACGAAGGTCATAAATGCCACATATATCATAGGGAAACTCCCATGAAAAAACGGAATATGCGTAAACACTTCGTCTGCAATTGGCCAAGAGCCGATAAATTTAAATCTAGAAAATCCGTAAGCTGCTAAAAACCCTGAGAAAGTCAAGGCATCTGATACGATAAAAAACCACATCATCATTTTTCCATAACTAGCTTTTAAAGGCTTATTTCCGCCTCCCCAAGTTTTGCCTTCTGTTCCAGTATTTGCAACTGTAGTATCCATATAAAGCGTTTAGTTGTTAAAAAGTTGCCACAAAAATAATCAATTTATTTATGTAAAGAAATATCTAAAGAAATTTAAAAACAAAAAGAGAAATATCCATAAAACATCTATAAAGTGCCAGAACGTGGCTGATAGTTCTAAACCAAGCATTTTGGTTGGCGTATACTTTTGTTTAAAATGATTATAAATTACTACTAATAGCGAAATAAGCCCTGCAATAACATGCAAAATATGTACAACTGCTATTACATAAATAAAGCTCATTGTAACGTTACTGGTTGGTCCAGTAAAATTATATCCTTGAGCTATAATTTGCTCAAAGCCTTGAAATTGATTTAAAATAAAAACAACACCTAAAACAAATGTGGTTAAAAGCATTATTGTAGTTAACGCTCTGTTTCCTTTTTTTTGAGCTCGCTTAGCAATAATAAACGTAATACTACTCGCAATGATAACTATAGTACTTATTAAAAAGGCATCTGGTAACTGAAAATCTTTTAACCAATCTGGACGTTTACTACTTACTATAACAGCACTAGTTAATCCTGCAAACGACATGATAAGTGAAATAATACCAAACCATAGCATCATCCTTTTTGCTCTGTCATTTTTTTCTTCTAAAGTTCCTTGGGTTAAATCCATATTAAATAAACTTATCTATAACGTATACAATTTGTAATAAGGTGATATATGATACACTTGACAGCATTAATTGCTTTGCAGCTTTAGCTGTACGTTTTTTAAATAATTGCAATGCATAATACAACATCACTAATCCTAATAGAAATACAATAACTGCTCCTACAATTGATAAAGATAAATCTCCAGTTACGCCAAACACAGGAATAATAGAGACTAATATTGTCCAAATTGTATACATAATCGTTTGTACTGCTGTTCCTTTATCTCTTTTCCCTGTAGGTAACATAAAAAACCCACCTTTTTTATAATCATCAAACAAAAACCAGCCTATCGCCCAAAAATGTGGGAATTGCCAAAAAAACTGTAATGCAAATAAGGTTCCTGGTTCTATACCAAAATCATTTCGTGCAGCAACCCAGCCTAACATAAACGGAATAGCTCCAGGAATTGCACCTACAAAAACAGCTAAAGGTGTTTTTGTTTTTAAAGGTGTATAAACACAAGTATATAAAAATATAGATATTGCGCCATACATTGCAGTTCTTGGATTAATAACGTACAACACCGCAACACCAAGAATCGTGAAAATGGTTGCTATAATAAATGCCGTACGCACAGACATACGTCCTGCTGGTATTGGTCTATTTTTAGTGCGATCCATTAACGCATCTAAATCTTTCTCAATAATTTGATTAAATGCATTAGAAGCTCCAACCATAAAATAGCCTCCAAAGCCTAATAAAACCAATGTGTAAAAATCTATTTCAATGGCGCCTAACAAATAACCGGCAATAGAAGAGAACACCACACTTAATGAAAGTCTCATCTTAGTGATTTCTTTAAAATCAGTTATGATAGAAGGTTTAGAAACAGAAGGTTTTTTAGTACTCAATACTTAGATTATTTCTCGCTAGTTATTGCGGTTGCAAAGATACTTTGAAAATTACTCATGAGCAATTCAATTTATGATTAATTAATAGCCTTGTAAGTTTTAGTATCTTTAACAGACCTTATACCAATAAAACATTAAGATATTGCATATAAATCGTTTCTTTTTCGCTTATTTTTTATTTAAAAATAGAACCGTAGCTATGGCTATGCTAAAATTTTAAAACTCAGCTAATCAAAAAATAATTCAATTTATTTATCCAACATCTTAAAATTTAATTGGTATTATAAAAAACAACTTGATAAATGAAAACACTAAAACACCTATTATTTATATCTGTATTATCAATTGGAACACTAGCTTGCGCTCAAGGTTTTGATGACGTTACTATTAAAGCTACTAAGCTATCAGACCATGTGTATATGCTTACTGGAGCTGGCGGAAATATTGGCGTCTCTGTTGGAGATGATGGTGTTTTTGTAATTGATGACCAATTTGCACCTTTAACTAAAAAAATTGAAGCAGCCATTAAAACATTAAGTGATAAACAAATTAAGTTTTTGGTTAATACACATTATCACGGTGATCATACTGGCGGAAATGAAAACATGCATAACTTAGGTGCCACTATTATTGCTCATGATAATGTTAGGCAACGTTTAGAAACTACACCTAAACGTGATAACACAATGAATACTAAAGAAGCGCTCCCAATAATTACATTTAATGATGAATTGAGTTTGCACATCAATGGTGAAAAAGTTGCTGTATTTCATACCGAACATGCTCATACAGATGGAGATGCTCTACTATACTTTACAAAAAGTAATGTGTTACATACTGGAGATACTTTCTTTCAAGGGCATTATCCATATATAGATTTAAAATCTGGTGGAAGTGTTAACGGCTACATTAATGCTGTGAAAAAAGGATTAAGTGTTATCAATGATGATACCAAAATTATTCCTGGCCATTTTGCTATTTCAAACAAAGTAGAGTATCAAAATTATTTAAAAATGCTTGAAGATTTAAAAGCTATTATTATAGCTGAAATCGAAAAAGGAAAAACTGAAGATCAAGTTGCTAATGACGCGTCTCTCACCAAAACTTATGATGATTTAGGCTATAGCTGGAATTTTATAACTTCAGAAAAGATTAGACGTACATTTTATAGAAGCCTAAAATAAGACTATTAAAAATCATTATACCAATTAAATAAATCGGTTCTAACTCCTATATTAAACCACGTGGTATTACTTTTTACTGTTGAAGCAGTAGTAGCATCAGGATTAAAGTTTCTATAACTTATATTCGTGAATACTTTTAAATTACTCACAGGATTAATAATATAACCTGCTTGTAACTCTGCGTGAAATACATTAGTTGTATTCCCTTGTCCAACGGTTATATTAGTATCACCTACACGATCTACTTCGGTTCTAAAAATATCACCTCCATAATTAAAACTATCTTCTGGTGTGTTAAAATCAAAACCACGTTGACCAACAACAAACTTAGCATCACCAAACCAACGCTTGTAATTATAGCGACCTATTAATATGGCTTCTTTAAAGTTTGAACCCCAAAGATGGGCCATAGATTGGTTATTATGCGCATAGTTTAACACAATTGTATTATGTGAATATGTATAAGGTCGTACATGATTATATTCAAATTGCAGCAATAAATTATCAACTTTAAAAGCATTAAAATATTTAACCCCTAATTGGTAGCCAAACTTATTTTTCCAGCTTTTATTTCCTGCTTTAATATCTCCTATAGAAAATTCATCTAAAACAAATTGTCCGTACAAATTCACTTTATTATTCCATTTGTATTTTGCTGATGCACCTACAATTGCATTTCCTGCACCTTGACCAGTTTCAAACTCTATGGCTCTAAAGAAAATGATTGGATTTAAGTAGTTAATATCAAATCCTCTATCGTTTGTATTTGTCCAAATCACAGATTCAAACAAACCTACATTTAATCGTTTTGAAACATTCCAACTCAAATAATGATTTGCCATATACTTGGTTAAAAAAGCTTTGTCAACTGTAGCTTCTGGCCTTACATCTTTTAGCCACATCCAAGTATTGGTATATTTAATTTTCCAGAACTTAGTATTCAATTTTAAAAATGGATAAGGACTTGCTACATCACTTTGTAATAATGAACGATAACCATCACCAATAAAGTTTTTACCATGACCAAACTGAACATTAATAAACTTTGCTGGCGTATAAGACAAATAAGCTTCTGCAACTGGATAATCATAGGCATCATCTTTAAATCGCTTTGCAATACCGCGACCAGGAATAATTGCTGGATCTGGACCAAATGCTTTTAAGCTTTCTGCATATTGATTAAAATATTGTGCAAAACGTCCTTGACTTTCGTAAACTGAAGCTGAGAAATTAAACTTTTTCCCTAAACCTCCTTGCACATACAAACCTCTTGTATTGTTAAATGTAGATCCAAAATCGGCTTCGGTATCTTTTCCAACTTGCAAATCTAAAATTGGGTCTATAGTAAACCAATAGTCTTTACCTTGAATCTCTACAAGATGTTCATTCCAAAGCTTTCTACTCCACCAACTATCTGTGCCTTTTACTAAAGCTTCCTTTTCTGCATTAAAATCGTAATACTTAGAAACCTCATCATACATGTACGGTTTTGCTGCAGTATGACTATTAGTTCCTAAACCATTCATTTGCGAATCAAATCGTGCATAATAACCATGTGTAAACGGAATGTTTAATTGGCTTTTATATTCTAATTTTTGATACTTAACGGTATTTGCATTAATACTATCAAACTCATTAGAAACAACTTCGTTTAAATCTATTACTTTTTTTGATGTTAAATTTGATTTAACTTCTGTTTCATCTTTTATTTCAGCTGGATCAACTAAAGGGATTTTAATACCTAACGAATACTGAAAATATATTGGTCTGCCATTGTATGTTCCTGGAGTAACTTTTGGCAATTCTGAAAACACACGCTTAACCTCATCTTTTAGTTCTTCATAAACGGCATCTACATATAACACATTAATTTTGCCTTCATTATCAACTTCAAAAAGTATTTGAACATCACCTTTATAACTTTCATCTGTAACTTTTTGAGGCACTTTAAAGTTGTTATAAATGTATTGGTTTAGTTTATTATTAAAACAAGTCTTCAAATTTTCTATTGGTTGAGACTCGCATTCAGGAAAAACTGGTGATCTCTCATAAGTCTCTGTATTTTGAGACCATAACAAACTAGTAAATAATATATAAGCTAATAAAAGAATATGCTTCATAAAGTAATCTAAGTCATTTTATTTTGGAAAGATACTATTTTTTTTTAGGTGTTTTTAATTATTAGTTTGCATAGTCTTTTTACTATGCAAACTAATAATTAAAAGTTAAATACAAATCTCAAAAAACAGGATAAGTGGCTATTAATTTATAATTTTTAAGTAAGTAAAATATAACGTTTACTTGTCATTCCTGCTTTTGCAGAAATCTAAATATAATAAAATGGATTCCGCATCACACTTCGACTGCGCTCAGTGGGACACCACGGAATGACAAAATCCTATAAAAAGCTTATCGTAATTGAAAATCTATAGAATTAAATCTTAAGGTTTCTCACTTTGGCTTGATAACAGAAAACCGTTATCAAATATGACAACGGTTTTTTACTGATGAGATTCTGAAGCAAGTTCAGAATAACGAATTGATTCTCTATTAAACTTTAAGAGTAACTATTTTATACTTAATCTACTTTAAATATAATTGGTAAGTTATAAATAACTGAGACTGGTTTTTTTCTTTGCATCCCTGGAGTCATTGCTGGAATTTTTTTAGCAATACGCTGGGCTTCTTTTTCTAATTGAGTATATGGTGCTCTCGTTTTAATTTCGGTTATCTTACCTGTATTGTCAATTTTAAACTGAACATCAATTTTTTGCTTACCAGATAAACCTAAATCTGATGCTATGTCTGTATTAAATTTTCTTTGCACCAATTTTGAAAGCTTTGTAGACATACATTTTACACGCCCTTTATTAGTTTTTTCTTTTTCACAACCAGGGTAAACAGGAACAACCTCTACATTTCTCATATCAAAAATTTCAGGCAATGGATCTACTGGCTTAGCGACTTCAGTAAATTTTGAGGCATCAATAATATTATCTGTTTTCTGAGTTGTTGATATTACTGTTTTCTTAATGGTTTCTACAAAATTATCATCCTTTACAATTGGATCTTTATCTCCTAATTTTTGAACTGGTTGGATTGGGTCTACTTTTTTAACTTCTTCAACATACACTTTGAAGTTTTCAATATTGATTTCGGTTAATTCATCATCAGGCACAACCTGAGCAATGTTGTAGTTCTTGCTTTCAAAATTCATTTCAAAAAGTCCGTAGGTAGCAAGCAAGCAAAGAATGAGCCCAACTTGAAAATAGAGCGTAGAGTTTTTTTGTAAATTTACATCGTGCTTTTGAGGCTTTTGCACATCAGCATTGCTCTGACCAGCATTACTGTTTGTTTTTTTTAAATTTTTCATAATACATGATTAAAATGTTAATATTATGATAAAATTGCAATAAGCATACCAAAAGCAAAAATCCCGTCTAATTAATTTTAGACGGGATTTTAAATATATACTAAGTTGTATTTTTAATCTTGCACTTGGAATAAAATTGGTAACGAATAAGGTACAGTTACTGCTTTACCTCTTTGTTTACCTGGTTTCATTTTTGGTAATAATCCAATTACACGTTTAGCTTCTTTTTCTAAACCTGGATGTGGTGCTCTAGCTCTTACATTTGTAATATTACCATTTTTATCAATCTTAAATATTACATTAATACGTTGTCTACCTTCTAAACCTAAATCTCCAGCTAAATCTGTATTAAACTTTCTGTTTACAAATTTTGAAATCTTATCAGACATACATTGCTTTTTAGCATTGTTTCCTTTTTTGTTTTCACAACCAGGAAAAACTGGTACATTTTCAATAACTGCAAACGGCACCTCTATATCTTCTTCTACCTCTTCAACTTCAATTTCTTCTACCTCAACAATTTCTTCTTCTTGATCTGTCTCTGTAGATTCAATTACAGTTTCCTCAACCTCTTCTTCATCTTCAACAATCTCAATTTCTTCTGGAGCTGCTGGTGGTGGCGGTGGTGGTGGTGGCAATATCTCTTGTTGTGTAATAGGGATTTCTTCTTCTAACTCTTCTTCTAAGTTCAATTGCCCTATATCAATATCAGATTTTTCATAGGTTTTGTAGTTTATTGCTAAGTTGGTTAGCAATAACATTAATGCTAAACCAACAGCAAAATATATCGAACTATTTCTGCTTACATCAGCTTTGGTATTCTTTTTTGGTTCCATGAGCTATAAAAGGTTTTAAGAATGCTAAATTAACCAATAAATTGTTAAAAAAGCAAGCTATATTTTATTTTAACTTTAGATTTTTTCTAAATCTTACTAATAGCATTGCAAAAACAACGCCAAAAAAATTGGCAAGCATATCATATACATCTAAAATTCTTGTTTTGGTTAGTAATTGTTGTAGTATTTCTATAAAAACACCGTAACTAATGGCAATAACAACAGAAAGCAACAAAGCTTTGGTGTTTAAACTAGTTAATTTTAAATAATTAAAATAAATTAAAGTAAATACTGCATATGCTAAGAAATGATAAATTTTATCATCAAAAGATGAGCCTAAATCTGGAACTCCTCCAATATTAACAAGACTTGCAATAGTTAATAAAAGCGTGTATAAAACAACTAACGGTAAAGCAAACCGCTTAAGCACCAACTAAGTTTTTATAATCGTCGGCAGACATTAAATCGTCTAACTGTGAAACATCTGAACACTTAACCTTGATCATCCAACCGTCTCCATAAGGATCTGTGTTTACTCTTTCTGGTTCGTCTTCTAGAGTTTCGTTAAACTCAATAACTTCTCCTGAAACAGGTAAAAATAAATCTGAAACTGTCTTTACAGCTTCTACTGTTCCAAAGATTTCTTCTGCATCTAAAGTCTCATCAACTGTTTCAACTTCAACATAAACTATATCACCAAGTTCTCCTTGTGCAAAATCTGTAATTCCGATAGTAATGACGTCTCCATCTACTTTAACCCATTCGTGGTCTTTTGTGTATTTTAAATCTGAAGGTATATTCATTTTATAAATTATTGTTAGTCTATTAGAGTTACAAATATAATTTTTTAAACGTTTTTAGCTACGATTTAGTTTCCGAAATTATATCTTAAAGTAAATCCTGATCGTATTGTTGTTTGTGGAAATGCTGTTGATATAGCATACTCAGAGAACGTATAATCAAAATAGAAAATAGCGGTTAAATTTTTACTAAACGCATAATCTGCAGAATATTTAAGCCCCCAAATAGTTTGCCCTTGAGTAATTTGATTATTTTCTAAATCTAAATACCTAATAATTGTTTTATTGTCTCTAACTGAAATATCAGCCTTCATATTTAAGTCACTCTTAACAACTTGTTTTGGCCCAGCAATTTTAGACCTAATTCTAACATCCTTAATTCTATATCCTAAACCTAAAGTGTATTCTTTTCCTTGAATCTCTGTTAGTAAATTATTGTCAAAACTCAGTGATAGAATTCTGTCCTTCTTCATTTCGGCTAGAATCTTAATTGAATTTTTCATTTCAAAATCTATTCTAAACAATGGACTAAATTGTTCTTCTAAATTTATGTTACTAAATAATGTTGCGTTTTTAAAATTACCTCCTTGATCTAAAGCATCTGGAGTATCTGGGTCATAATCTAGATTTGATCTAAACTGGTTAATTGTGTACTTAGATCTGTAACCGTGTGTGATTGAAAAACGTTTAAAACGTTTTTTAAACCATTTCATTTTCATAAACCCTGTATACTTAAGTTGCCAGTTAGGAATTGGAATATCTCTAAAAGCATTTAAGCTTATTTTATCTGGATTTGTACCTTTATACGCTGCTAAAAACGCTGGTAATAATACAGCTTGATTATTTTTACCAAACCCTATTGGGTAACCTTCTGCATCCAAATTACTCGGGTCATTAATATTAATTCCTCTTTCTGTTGCTAATCTATTTGCAACAACTAAACGGTTAGCTCTAAAATCGTCAAAAGCTGCAGACTGTGTTTCATCACTTTTGCTAAACGCTGTTTTTATAAGTGAGGTTGTAATATCAAAATTACCAAATGAATTTGTAATTAGGCTATTATATGTATCGCTTAAACCATCACCATCAGTATCTGTAGTATTAAAATTTTCTGCTATACTTTCAGAATATGTTCGACTTCCTGTTAAGTCAATTTTTAAATCTTTAATCAATTCTATATTAGCTGATACATCTAGTAAACGATTTGTAACTTCTGTATACTGTTGGTTAAAATCAGGGTAAACTGTTAACCAACCTCTTCTAGCAACTTCATCTCTAATATCTCTTTGGCTACCAAATGTAAACCCAAATGTTGGTTTTAAAGTTCCTATAAATCCTGGTGATCTTAAATAACCAGGTAAAAATGTTCCATTAGTTTCATTATAATTGATTTGAATACGTTTTACACTTGTTAATACATCTATAGCTCCATTTAATATTTTGGTTCCAACTCCTGCTTTACTTTTAGATTGTGTCTTATTTGCATTTAAACTCTGATTAATTGGATTCCCCTTTTTGTCTAATGCTTGTGGTACTGCCTTTTTATTAGAAACTCTAGAGCTCTTACGCTTCGATTTTTTTACAAGACCTATATACTTGTATAGGCTTGACATATTAAGCGTTGAATTTATATTATGAGAATTTGCATTTTGAACTGAATTCCCTAAATTATAATTTGTAGTAACTCCTGCATCATCAGTAATAGGAAGATTACTTAATAAATCTGATCCTTTTTGCCACTGAAAATCTCCTGTATAAGAATATGTTGCCTTTAAAAAACTAAAGGTTGGTATTTTATGTAACGGAATTTCATAGTTTAATTGCAATTGTTGATTTTGAATATTGGGGTCTCCAACATCAAAAAAGCCATCCCAAACGTCTAGATTTGGATCTTGTAATCCGTTTAACTGGTCATCAATAAAATAGTTTCTTACAATATTACTATTACTAGCAGTAAAGTTTAAACTTAATGAGTTTGTGAAATTATAGTTAATTGCATATTGCATATTGAAATTATAATTTCTTCTAAATAATTCTTCTAGACCAATATTATTACCTGTTAAATCAACTTCTCTAAATTTTTGTTTGTTAAATTGTCTTAGTATATCTGCATTTACAGAAAAGCTAGTTGGTATTGGATTAAAATTAAAGTCTTTTAAAATTTTCCAATACTTACCTGTAAACAAAGAGTCGTTTTTCTTAAAAGGTTCAATAACCTTTGGCTCAAAGCTATAAGCATAATTGGCGCCTGCTCTAACATTTTGATCTAATGAATTTTCAATTTCAAAATCTCTATGCTCTACTTTGTTATACGAATAATTAAACGTTAGGTTTTCTACATCATAAAAACGTGGTTTAGCATCTCCTGTACGTGTTTTTTTTACGCCTATAAAGTTGATACTCTTACGTTTGGTATAGTTCTCATTTACATTTAAAATCGAATCCTTATTAGTTGTATTATCTAACTGTGTTTCTAATTTAATGTCTCTATAAAATTCATCGTATTCTGGCGTAATAATTTCTTCACCTTGTGAGTAATTAAACGGAATTTGAACGCCCCATTTTTTTGGTAATAATTGTCCTAAATTTATGTTGGTATTTACATCGTATTGTTTAACATCTTCCCTACTACGCTCATTTGGTCGTTGTTCTACTGATCCAAAACCAATAGTACTTCTTCTACCTGTAGCGCTTATATTAGCAAAATCTGCAAAATTAGCATCTACGCTAGCAAGTGCTGCCCAACCACCTTCGTTATCAAGGTCGGCTAAACGCAATTCATTAAACCACACTTCTCCACAGGCATTAGTCCCTGAAACTCCTGGGTTTTTAAGTCCGATCATTAATACTCTAACATCTCCAAAGTTTGGGTTTCCTTTTATAGATACACGTTGTAATCCAGCTTGGTCATAACCAGAATTAGGGTCTGTTAAAACTGTTGGATTTAACACTCCATCTATAACATCGTAAAATGATGGATCTTCATTTGCTAAAGTTCCGTTATTAATTCCCAATGACTTTATTTGTTCAAGTACATTAAGCTCTAAATTTATTTCATTAGCTTCAGGCCAAACGGCTTCTGCAGAACCACTACTTGTAGAGACTTGTAAAGGCACTTCTATTTGATAGAAATTTTGGGTGAAATCATTACCCATTCTAATAAAACCAATTAATTCTCCATCAGACAAACTTCCTACTTCACCGTCTTCAGCATGAATAAACATACGCAACTTTTTGTATTGTCGCATGTCTACACTTATATTCTTAAACACACCTCTTGAATCTTTTGGTTCTAACTCACAAACCTCAACAACAAGTGATTGCTCATTTTGTCTAATTATATTGTTATTATTATTAAGCTGCTCTAACTCTACTCCTGGAGGTATTATATAACCTTCGTTGGTTTGTGTACCTATAACACCAACCGTTAAGTCTGTATTATCTCCATCATTATTAGGCTCTCCATCTAAAGCTAATTTATAACGTCTCCAATCACTTCTTACTAAATCTAAAGTAGCAAAACGTAATACTGTATTTTGTGCAAAATCGTTTAAATATAGCCTAGCAAAACGCACAGATCTAATATCTGTTATGCCACCAATTGCCTCTCGATCTGGACTGTCTATAGGAATTCTAAACTGATACCACATAACATCGCGAGAATCTCCATTTGGTAATGTAACAGTTCTTGGTTTTCTATCATTAATTTGAGGATTATTAAGATTTGCTAAACTAGTAGGTGTAATATCAATTTCATATTGAAAATAACTATCAATAGTATTCATGGTATTATCTCTATTAATATCTTCAACATCAGGCTGTGTTGTTGATCCTCTATTAGTATCTGAAAACACATCTGGTGAGTTACCATCGACACCATTATATTTTTTATAACGCTCAAAAATGTTACCTTCTGTATTTAAGTAATAGGTATAGTTATCATTTGCTGGATCGGGTCCAAATAAATTTGCATTTGGAGCAATAAGAGCTTCCTCTGCATCATCATAACCATCATAACCAACATCTTGATTTGCGCGCTGGTCTCCGCCTGTTGAAAAGGTGTAAATTAGTGATTGGTTTTGAGGCACCACGGTATTGTATTGTGTTGGTATCAAACCACTTACATCGCCATCATCTGGCAATCCATTTTCATACTGTTTTTTTCCATCTTTTAAAATATCTTCAGAGATATTTCCTAAATTAACATACAGCTTTCCTCCTTGATTAGGTGTTGGACTTGCATCATTATTTAAAAACGGATCTTGAAGCCAAAACTCAATATACTCTACATTTGCTTGTTCAAAATCTGTTGATGTGATTTGTCTTGTAATTCCTGCCCAACTATCTGTAGGTGTATCTAAAACACCATCTTCTGCACCAGGTTCAAAGTTATAAGGTCCTCTTTCTTCTGGATAATAAGCTAAATCTAGAGTATTAATTACTGATGATTGACCTTGTACAATATCTAAATCTGGAAATACTTCATCAATAAAAACACGTCTTGTATATAAGTCTGACACATCATCATCTGTAATTCCACTAGGTCTTTGATTACTATAGAAGATAGGATCTACAACATACCAGTTTAAAAGTGCTCTACCATAACCATTTTGTATACCAGGATCATTTATAGGATTATTTTCAGTAACATCATTAACTGTTCTAGGTCTACTTGATAAAAACCACGATTGTGGTGATAATAAGTCTATTGCACCTTGCGTTCCTTCAAAATCATCTACATAAGCTGTTGCTTCATTATTAAAATCTGTTCCTTTTGGAGCGCCTGGAGCCAAATAGGCAAATTCTCCTCTAACAGATAAATTTGATGGTACATCTGTATCTACATTTGGAAGCTTATTAACTAAACGTGTAAAAAACGGCACCTCTGTTGAATAGTTTCCGTTAAACCCAAAAATGGTATTATTAATAGGCTCTGTATTGTAATTTGCTTTTTGTGTAATTGGTCGTTCATTAAGGTTTAAAAGTGTTGCTCCAAGCACGAAATTCTCATTGAATTGGTGTTCTATATTTACACCTGTAAAACGCCTTGTTTGCTGCCCAAATACTGCATTATTTTCTACTGAAACATTTATTGGGGTATTTGAAGCTTCTAATGCTGGGTCTAATATTTTAACACGTCCTATTTGGTAATTTACTGTATAATCTACACCTTCAACTAAAGTGCGTCCACCGGCAGTTACAACTACAGATCCTCTAGGCACATTAAATGCTCCTAATGGAATACCATCGCCTCCTGAGGATTTATAACGTCCTTTAATTTGGAATTTATTTTTTTCAGCTTCATCTAAAGCTGCTGTTTTTGTTTGTTTATAAAGAATATCATAAACATATTTTTCTTGATTTGGGTTAAACACATCATTTTCATAATCAGTGGCGTTATTAGCATCACCATCAGTATCTAACACGTCAAATAAATAACGCCCAAAAGGTTCGACTTTAGTAAATATAATTTTTCCGTTTTGCAATAAGACTGTTTGACCAGGGACAAAATCGAAAAAACCATCTCCATTAGTTTGTGGATCGTTATTATAGTTTAAACGATCTAAATGAAATAGACGCAGTAATGGTGTGTCAATAATTTCTTGGTCATCATTAGGATTAAATGGCGTGTTATTATCAAATGGTGGAAAAGGCACTTCAACACCACTAACTTCGACTGGTGAAATATAATTAAGAGGTGAAGCTTCTGTATAAAAAATATTTAATTTAAAATCTTCTTGACTTAACTGAAAAGCACCAGTATCATACACGTTTTTCATCATTAAATCCCAAATAGGTTCTTCAACATTTGTAATGGCACTCTTTAACATTTTTAAAACCAAGTTGTTATTATTAACCACTTGATTTCCAGTTCCGCCATCTACACTTACATCTGTAGCATCAACACCGTCATTTGCAAATTCACCTACTTGGAACACTTGCCCTCCAACTGTATATTGATATGCTACTGCTAAAACTTCGTCATTAAGTAAACGTTGATTTAACGAAATATAACCTAATTGTGTATTTAATTGGTAATCGGAGTTTTGAATTAATTTTCTTGCATTCTCTAATTTACCGAAATCGAAACCTTCATTTGCTGGAAATAAAATACTTTGTTCAACAAATGTAATATCTCTAACTTGCTCGGTTAATTGTGATCCTGCACCACCTATATTAGTAGGGTCTAATCCGTTATTAGAGTTATCTGGGAAAGCGCCAGGGCTAAAAACATTTAAATCTCCAACTGCTCCAATAATATCAGATTCTCCTAAATCTTGAAATGCTGCTATATTTCTAACGTTATCTGTTTGGTTTGTTCTATTTGTTACCCAAACTTCTATTCTTGTAATTTGAATGTTATTATTAATAAAAGGATACCTCTGCATGGCTTCATCATAACCACTTCTAAAATATTGTGCTAAGAAAAAGTGTCTGTTTTCATCATAATCTCTCCCAAAAAACTCAAACTCATCTAAGGTTCCGCCACCTTGCGCAACTACAGATTGCGATTGTGATTTCTGTTCAGAAAATATTGCAGTAACTCTAGTTTTACCAAATTGCAATTCTGTTTTTACACCAAATAAACTTTGGGCTCCAGTAATTAAAGAACTATTAAGCGGCATACTTACATTACCAACTTCTATCTTTCTTACAATATCATCCTCGGTTGGCGTGTATTCTAATTTTACTAAATTCTGAAAGTCGAAAGTAGATTCTGTATCATAATTTGCTGTTACTTGCAAACGTGTACCAACCTTACCTAATAAACTTAAACTTATACGCTGATCAAAATCAAATGTAAAATTACTTCTGTTTCTAGGTGAAAATGTAGGATTATCTTGTTTTGTAAATAAAACACCTAAATCCATTTCTACTGAACCTTGAGGGATGACCTCTATTGTATTACCTCCAAAAAGTGTTTCAAAAAAACTTGAGTTTATGTAAAACTCAGGGAGCAGGTTTCTTTGTTCGTCTTCAGACCCTTCTTTTTTTCCATCTGCAGCATCAATTTTCTTTTTATAATACAGTCTTAAATTTTCTTCTTGTACTAATTTTTGATATTCGGCAGGTGTTAAAATTATTGGGTAATTAATATTAAACTTACCAACCGATTCTGTATAAATATAACGATCTGTTACAGGGTCATATGTGTATTTAGATACTATACTTTGTGGGTTAGGCATATTTAAATTTCCTAATGCGTATCCCGTTTTAGTAGAATCTTGTGATGTAGTTGGTTGTTGCGAAAACGCAAAACTGCTTATCAATATAAATATACCGAATAAGAGAAAGCGTAATAATGATTTTGATAAAGTATAGTTAGTTGTAATCAAATCTTTTATAAATTTTTTAAAGCTTCTTTTATAATTGTCTCTACATTAGCTTCTGGTTGATTAGATATTATTTTATCTATAACGCGTTCAGATTGCTTTTTAGCAAATCCTAAAACCTCTAAAGCAGATAACGCTTCATCTTTATTAGTATTGTTTTTATTGGTAGAAAGTTCGTCAATATCGTAAACTTTCAAAATTTTATCTTTCAAATCCAAAATAACTCGTTGAGCTGTTTTAGCACCAATCCCTTTTATGGATTGAATTAAAGCTACATCTTCATGTGCAATTCCTTCTTTAACTTGTTGTGGCGTTAATGATGACAGCATCGTTCTTGCTGTACTAGAACCAATACCACTTACAGATATTAATAGCCTAAAAATTTCACGTTCTGCTAAAGAAGAAAATCCAAACAATGTATGTGAGTCTTCTTTAACTTGAAGATGCGTGTGTAATTTTAAATGTTCTTGATCTGGAATTTGAGAATAAGTATGTAAAGATATATTAAGAAGATACCCAACGCCATTGCAGTCTAGTACAACGTCTGTTAGATTTTTTTCAACTAATTTTCCCTGAATGTGCGTAATCATTTAAATGCTTAGCTTAAAGAACCAAATGTAATAAAATTATTTGCATTTCAAAGGTGATTACTTCTCTAATGCTGCCTTTAATTGTTGTTCTTTTTTCTCTTTTTGTTGTGCATCAATTACAGCAATAGCTGTCATGTTTACAATTTCATCAACACTAGCATCTAATTGAAGAATATGAATTGGCTTACGCATACCCATCATTATTGGTCCAATTGAATCTGCTTTATTTAATTCCTTAAGCAGTTTATACGTAATATTGGCTGATTCTAGGTTTGGGAAAATAAGCGTATTTACCTTTTTACCAGCAAGTTTAGAAAACGGAAATATATCTTGAAGCATTTCACTATTTAAAGCAAAATCTGTTTGTAATTCACCATCAACTAATAAATCTGGATGTCTTTTGTGTAAATAATTTACAGCTTCTCTAACTTTAGTTGCTGTTTGATCTTTTGATGACCCAAAGTTTGAATATGATGTCATTGCCATTACTGGCTCCATGCCAAACATTTTTACAACTTTAGCTGTCATTTGAGCTATTCTTGTTAGATCATTTGCAGAAGGGTTAATGTTTATTGATGTATCGCTCAAAAACATTGGTCCTCTTTGTGTCATCATAACATTGGTTGTTGCAACTCTAGTGGATCCTGGAGCCAAACCTATAAGCTCTAGCATTGGCTTTACAACTGAAGGATAACTTCTTGAGTATCCAGAAATCATAGCATCTGCATCACCTTCATTTACCATCATTGCTGCAAAATAATTACGTTCACGCATAATTTTTTCTGCAGAAAACAATGTTACTCCTCTACGCTTACGCTGTTTCCAATATACTTTTGCGTATTTGTTTTTTTGATCTGTTTGCTCATCAGATTTAGGATCGATAATTGTAGGGTTACCTTCAAACTCAATCTCTTCCATGAGCTTTAAAATTTTATCACGTCTTCCTAATAAAATAGGAATCGCGATGCCTTCTTCATAAACAATTTGAGCAGCTTTAAGCACATCTAATTGATCGGCTTCTGCAAAAACTACACGCTTAGGGTTTAATCTAGCTCTATTTAATAATAATCTAACTATTTTATTATCTGAGCCTAAACGCTGTAAGAGTTCATCTTTATATTTTTCCCAATCTTCAATAGGTTCTTTTGCAACACCACTATCCATAGCCGCTTTTGCTACTGCTGGTGGAACCTCTGCAATTAAACGCGGATCAAAAGGTTTAGGGATAATATAGTCTTTACCAAACGTTAAGCGCGTCTCTCCATAAGCAATATTCACCTGTTCCGGAACAGGTTCTTTCGCTAAATTAGCAAGGGCTTTAACCGCAGCCATTTTCATAGCCTCATTAATTTTTGTAGCTCGAACATCTAAAGCGCCTCTAAAAATAAATGGAAATCCCAATACATTATTAACTTGATTAGGATGGTCTGATCGTCCTGTTGCCATAATAATATCATCACGAGTGTCAACTGCTAATTGATATCTAATTTCCGGATCAGGATTAGCCATAGCAAATACAATAGGATTACTTGACATGGATTTTAGCATGCTTGGAGACACAATATCTGATGTTGACAACCCTATAAATACATCTGCATCTTGCATTGCTTCATCAAGTGTATCTATTTTTCTATCTGTAGCGAACTCTGCTTTTTGCGATGTTAAGTTGTCTCTATCATTTCTTATCACACCTTTACTATCTAGCATGACAATATTTTCACGTTTAGCTCCAAATGCTTGGTATAATCTTGTACAAGAAATTGCAGCAGCTCCAGCACCACTTACAACTATTTTAACTTCGTCTATCTTTTTTTCTGAAAGCTCTAATGCATTTAATAATGCTGCCGCAGAAATGATTGCAGTACCATGCTGATCATCATGCATTACAGGAATGTCTAACTCCTCTTTTAAACGTTTTTCTATTTCAAAAGCTTCAGGAGCTTTAATATCTTCAAGATTAATACCTCCAAAAGTTGGTGCTATATTTTTAACTGTTTGAATAAATTCTTCTATATTTTCAGTTCCAACTTCAATATCAAACACATCAATATCTGCAAAGATTTTAAACAGTAAACCTTTTCCTTCCATAACAGGTTTAGAAGCTTCTGGACCAATATTACCTAATCCTAAAACTGCCGTTCCGTTTGATATAACTGCTACTAAGTTACCTTTGGCTGTGTACTTATAAGCGTTGTCTTTATCTTTTTCAATTTCTAAACAAGGTTCTGCAACACCAGGCGAATAGGCTAATGACAAATCTCTTTGTGTTGCATATTTTTTTGTAGGTACAACTTGTATTTTTCCTGGAGTTGGCTTGGCGTGATATACTAAAGCTTCTCTGCGTTTACTTTGCTTGCTCATATACTCAATGAATTGTTCGAACTCACAAAGATAAGAATCCTTTAATGTAAATGCTTAATCTTTTAAAAATTTGATGTTTCGTGTTAATCCTGAAAACTTTGTGCGCTTAACAGCCGATTTTTTAAATACTTTTCTAAACGTATCTTCAGTTATCTCATCCCAATCTTTTTTAGTCATTTCTAGTAATTCTGGATGCGGATTAAACAAAGGCTCATTATGCGCTTTACTAAAACGATTCCAAGGGCAAACATCCTGACACACATCACAGCCAAACATCCAATCGTTAAACTGCCCTTTAAATTCTGTAGGAATGTTTTCTTTTAATTCTATTGTAAAGTAAGAAATGCACTTGCTGCCATCTACAACATAAGGCTCAGTAATGGCTTCTGTTGGGCATGCATCTATACACGCAGTACATGTTCCGCAATGGTCTGTAGTTATTGTATCGTAATCGAGCTCTAAATCAATAATGAGTTCGGCAATAAAATAAAATGAACCCGCTTGTTGGGTTAGCAAATTGCTATGCTTCCCAATCCAGCCTAGTCCAGATTTTGCTGCCCAAGCTTTATCTAAAACAGGAGCAGAATCTACAAAAGCTCGACCACCTACTTCTCCTATTTCATCTTGAATAACATGTAATAAAGATTTGAGCTTGTCTTTTATAATAAAATGATAATCTGTTCCGTAAGCATATTTAGATAGTTTATAGCTATTAGCTGTTTGCTTTTGGTTAGGAAAATAATTTAGCAATAAGGACACTACACTTTTAGAACCTTCTACCAATTTTGTTGGGTCTAATCGCTTATCGAAATGGTTTTCCATATAGCGCATTTCACCGTGCATATTCTTGTTAAGCCAATTCTCTAAACGTGGTGCTTCGATTTCAAGAAATTCTGCCTTACTAATACCGCATGACAAAAATCCGAGGCGTTTTGCTTCTTGTTTAATTAACCTAGTATGTTTAGATTTAGAATTAATCACACTGCAATTTAGAAAACTTCAACTCAGCTCCAACTGGTTTCAATGTAATTAAAGGATTAATATCAATTGAATCTGAATTCGTTTCAATAGAATACTTTAAAACTATCGCTTGTAGGACCAACATCATCTCATACATAGCAAAATTATTACCAATACATAATCGTGGTCCTGCTCCAAATGGCATATAATATTGTGATGTTGCTTTTTTATTGAGTTCTGAAAAACGGTCTGGATTAAAACTTTCAGCCTGTGTCCAATATTCAGTATTGCGATGCATTTCATAAATAGACACACCTATCATTGTTCCTTTTTTTAAATAAAAATCTCCAATGGCTTGGTCTTCTAATGCTACTCTATCCGTAATCCAAGCTGGTGGATAAAGTCGCATACTTTCTTCTATACATTGCTTGGTATATTGTAATGTTGAAAAGGATTGAAACGATACGTTTTCCGTTTCAAAATTTATGGCTTCTTGCTTTACTTTAGACAAAACCTTTGGATGATTTGCCAATAAGAATAAGGTAAAGGTTAACGCATTTGCTGTAGTTTCATGGCCTGCAACAAACAAAATTAAAATTTCGTCAATCAACTGATTATTGGTCATTTTACTGCCATCTTCATACTCACTATGCAACAACATATCTAATAAATCATCATGGAAATCTTTAGATTTTCTTCGCTCTTCAATAATTGCATTAATGATAGATCGACTTTCTTTAACCAAATTTAAACTCTCTCTAACTTCTCCTTTTAGATGATACCATAACCTTTTATGTGGCTGACGAATATCTTTTACAATAAATCGCTGGAGCTTTTCTATAATAAATTGTAATCGTTCTAAAATTTCTTTACTTGCCGAGTAATTGAACAACGATTTTGCTATGACTTCAAATGCCAAGGCGTTCATTATGGGATAAAGTGGTAAAAATTCATCTCTTTTAAAGATAGCTACTTCCTTTTGAATAGTTTCTGAAATAATCTGTAATAAACTGTTAACTTTTTCCTTATGAAAAGCTGGTTGAATCAAACGTCGTTGCTGTAACCAATAAGAGCCTGTTGATGTTAATAAACCATAACCAACATACTTAGATAGTTTATGCGTTTGTAGTTTTGACTTCTCGAAACTCTTATGTTTTTTCTGAAGAATTTCGCGAGCCATCATAGCATCTTTAGTTAGAATAATTGGCTTAGCGAAAAACGGCTTTATAGAAAATGAATTAGAATCACTTTCTAGAAACAAACTTTTATGAAATGGGATTGGGTTTTTAGCAATCTCTGAAGACCGTTTTAAGAACCTTATAAAGGATACTTTATATGGGTACTTATACATAGACATTAAAATAAACCGCCTTGAGTTGGTCCTTTAATTTTTCCTAAATGCTTATATGCTTGTTCTGTTACTTCACGACCACGAGGAGTACGCATAATAAACCCTTGCTGGATTAAAAACGGCTCATAAACTTCTTCAATTGTTTCAGCACTTTCACTAACAGCTGTGGCTAAAGTAGTAATCCCAACTGGACCACCTTTAAACTTATCTATAATGGTTTCTAAAATCTTATTATCCATTTCATCTAAACCATGCGCATCAACATTTAAGGCTTCTAAAGCAAAACGTGCAATCTTAATATCTATACTTCCGTTACCTTTTATTTGAGCAAAATCTCTAACACGACGTAATAATGCATTTGCAATTCTAGGCGTTCCTCTACTTCTACCTGCAATTTCTACAGCAGCTTCCATAGATATTGGAACATTTAAAATTGAAGCGCTACGCTGCACAATAGTAGTTAGTAACTCTGTATTATAGTATTGTAATCTGCTTTGAATGCCAAAACGTGCTCGCATTGGTGATGTAAGTAATCCTGAGCGCGTTGTAGCGCCAACTAAAGTAAAAGGGTTTAAATTGATTTGAACCGTTCTAGCATTAGGTCCAGACTCAATCATAATATCTATTTTATAATCTTCCATTGCTGAATAAAGATACTCTTCAACAATTGGGCTTAATCGATGTATTTCGTCTATAAACAACACATCGCGTTCGTCTAGATTAGTAAGCAATCCTGCAAGGTCTCCAGGCTTGTCTAATACTGGTCCAGAAGTCACTTTGATGCTAACGTTAAGTTCACTTGCTAAAATATGTGCTAAAGTTGTTTTTCCTAATCCTGGAGGTCCATGAAATAAAGTGTGATCTAAAGCTTCATCTCGACCATTTGCTGCTTGAACAAAAATTTGAAGATTTTCTAATACTTGCTCTTGCCCCGTAAAGTCATCAAATGATAGCGGTCTTAATTTTTTTTCAACGTCTAATTCTTCAGGAGAAAAATGACTATCTGTAGGATCTAAATTCTCGTTCATATAACACAAAGATAAACAAAAAGCCTTTCTGAATTAGAAAGGCTTTTAATTGTTTACTTTGTTTTTATTGTAAGGTGATACTCTATTGTTTTATAACTTTTTTGATTATTTCACCACGGTCTGTTTCAATTTTCAATAAATACATCCCTTTTTCTAATAATGAGAAATCTATAGTTTCATTTATAAATTGTGATTGATTAATTTTTTTTCCTAACACATCGTATAAAGATACTCTTTGAATACTTATTTCTTTTGTGCTAATATTAAGACTATTTTTTACTGGATTTGGATATAAACTTACCGAATTTTCTATAGATAGTTTATTAACATCTAAGGTATTTACAGCAGTAAAGTTTAAAGTCTCTGGGTTATTATTTAGAGACACTACTATCTCGCTATCAGCATCAACTATGGCTCCTGCTGAAATATGAATATATAAATCTGTAGCTATTATTAAGTCGTTTACTGGATTTATTGTAAGTGTTGCTCCAGAAACAGTAGTTGTATTTACATCAATACTTTCTACAACATCATTATTGCTAACTCTTCTTATTTCTATATTACCACTTCCTTTAGATATGTTTTCATTAAATGTAATTATAATATTTGATGATGCTTCGAAACCAATATCTCCATCACTAGGGTTACTAGACATAACCTTAGGAGGTGCATTATGGTTTTGATAAATATCAGCTTCATTATCTGTACCTGCTATTGGGTCTATTATATCATCATCTCCGTCATTGTCATAATCTACAACTACAAAACCACTAGCATTTTGTAATGATATGCCAACTGTTGTAGTTGTTTCTTCGGTATATACTCCTGAATTGTTTCTTAATAAATGCCAGCCATCTGGTGTGGTGTTTAAGGTTAAAAAATCAATGTCTCCATCTACATCATAATCTATTGGTATTAACTGACCTACGTTGCCATACTCTATGCTAGAGTTTGTAAAGCCTGTTAATGGTGAAGTGCTTCCTGCTATTAAACGTGTAAAACCACTTCCTCCATCATTTCTATAAATATCAGCTTCATTATCTGTACCTGCTATTGGGTCTATTATATCATCATCTCCATCATTGTCATAATCTACAACTACAAAACCACTAGCGTTTTGTAATGATATACCAACTGTTGTAGTTGTTTCTTCGGTATATACTCCTGAATTGTTTCTTAATAAATGCCAGCCATCTGGTGTGGTGTTTAAGGTTAAAAAATCAATGTCTCCATCTACATCATAATCTATTGGTATTAACTGACCTACGTTGCCATACTCTATGCTAGAGTTTGTAAAGCCTGTTAATGGTGAAGTGCTTCCTGCTACTAAGTGATTATAATTTTGAGCTAATAATAATTGATTGTTTAAAATGATAAAAAATAATAATGATAAATAAGTAGATTTTTTCATGGTATCTGGGTTTTATTAAAAAAATGTTTTTTTATTATACAACTATAATAAGTAGCTAATATACTACAAATGATAAAGAATTAATCATTTTATCGAAGATTAATACCGCACATCGTGTTTGTTTTTGTAAACATGAAATACAATATTATTTTGAAAGCATAAAAAAACCACCAAATAGGTGGTTTTTTATTTTTATGTTTTTACAACTTTTAATGTTGTAATTCTTCTTCTCCATCTTTTAATGGTATGTTTTGCGGCACGAAATCTTCATCATGTCCTGGCTTGCTATAATCATAAGCCCAACGATGTACATGAGGAATTGCTCCTGGCCAGTTACCATGCATATGCTCTACTGGAGCTGTCCATTCTAATGTATTTGAACGCCATGGGTTTTTTTCTGCTTTCTTTCCGTAGAAAATACTGTAGAAGAAGTTCCAAAGGAAAACCAGTTGAAATATTCCACCTACTATTGCAAATATCGTAATTACAACATTAGCATTTGCTGTATCATCAAATAATGGAAAATTCGAGTTTGTATAGTAACGTCTTGGTAAACCAGCCATTCCTATAAAATGCATTGGGAAGAAAACTCCATATGCACAAACTGCTGTTACCCAGAAGTGAACGTATCCTAAGTTTTTGTTTAACATGCGACCAAACATTTTTGGGAACCAATGATAGATTCCTGCAAACATTCCGTATAGTGCTGAAATACCCATTACTAAGTGAAAGTGTGCTACAACAAAATATGTATCATGTACATTAATATCTAATGCACTATCACCAAGAATAATTCCTGTTAAACCTCCCGTTATAAATGTAGATACTAAACCTATAGAAAATAACATGGCCGGATTCATCTGTAAGTTTCCTTTCCAAAGTGTGGTAATGTAATTAAATGATTTTACGGCAGATGGTATAGCAATTAATAAGGTTGTGAACGTAAATACAGACCCAAGGAATGGGTTCATTCCAGAGATAAACATGTGGTGTCCCCAAACAATTGTTGATAAAAATGCAATTGCTAATATTGAAGCAACCATGGCTCTATAACCAAAAATTGGTTTACGTGAGTTTGTTGCAATAATTTCTGATGTAATACCTAGAGCTGGTAATAATACAATATAAACTTCAGGATGCCCTAAGAACCAAAATAAGTGCTCAAATAATACTGGAGAACCTCCTTGATAATGCAATACTTCACCTTGTATAAATATATCTGATAAGAAGAATGATGTTCCAAAACTTCTATCCATGATTAATAATAATGCAGCAGATAGTAAAACTGGGAATGATACAACACCTATAATAGCTGTTACAAAAAATGCCCAAATAGTTAAAGGTAGTCTTGTCATAGACATTCCTTTAGTACGTAAATTAATTACTGTTACAATATAGTTAAGTGATCCTAGTAATGATGATGCAATAAAGATTGCCATAGATACTAGCCATAGCGTCATTCCCATTCCTGATCCTCCTTGCGCCATTGGTAAGGCACTTAATGGCGGATAGATTGTCCAACCTGCTGCTGCTGGTCCAGCTTCAACAAATAAAGAGATAACCATAATAACACTAGATAAAAAGAACAACCAGTAAGAAATCATATTAAGAAATCCTGATGCCATATCTCGTGCTCCAATTTGCAACGGAATAAGTAAGTTACTAAACGTACCACTCAATCCTGCTGTTAATACAAAGAATACCATTATGGTACCATGTATTGTTACTAATGCAAGATAGATATCTGCATCCATAACGCCACCTGGAGCCCATTTACCAAGTAATGCTTCAAACAATACATTTGGCTCTTCTGGCCATGCAATTTGCATACGAAACATTATTGACATTAGTACACCAATAACTCCCATTATAGTACCTGTGATTAGGTACTGCTTAGCAATCATTTTATGGTCTTGACTAAATATATATTTAGTTACAAACGTTTCTTTATGATGATGGTGTTCTTCTTCGTGATCGTGAGTATCTGCGTGTGCTGACATAATCTATAATACGTTTAAAACTTTTTTACTTTATTAATGTGTTAGCGAATATTTTTTGCTCTTTAATCCAAGCGTCATACTCTTCTTGAGTTTCTACAATTATTTTCATTTGCATATTGTAATGTGATTTTCCGCAAATCTTATTACATAATAACAAATAATCAAATTCATATCTTAACTCTTGTCCTGCTTCTTCTATTTGTTCTTTATTCTCAGTTCTAATCTTATTGATGTTTGCAACTTTTTCAATAATATCAGGGTTTTGACGCATTTCTTCTGTTGTTACTGTAGGTGTAAATCCAAATTGAGTAACCATACCAGGAACACAGTTCATTTGTGCTCTAAAGTGAGGCATGTAAGCTGAGTGTAATACATCTTGAGAACGCATTTTAAATAACACTGGACGACCTACTGGTAAATGCAACTCAGTTGTAATGACGTCATCTTGTGCATTAGGGTCAGATTCATCTAAACCTAATATGTTAGCCTTGTCATTATCTATTAACCTAACATTAGCCATACCAAGTACATTATCATCACCTGCGTAACGTGCTTTCCAGTTAAACTGTTGTGCATATAACTCTACAACTAAAGTATCATCTGTCTCTTCAACATTCATAATAGATGACCAAGTAAACAGACCGTAGATAATTAATCCTGCTAATACAATTACAGGAATGATTGTCCAAATTGCTTCTAGTAAATTGTTATCTGCATAAAATAAAGCTTTACGTCCTTTTTCTCCTTTATATTTAAATGCAAAATAGTGTAGTAAAAACTGTGTAATGGTTTGTACAATAAATATTAAAACCATTGAGATAATCATCAAATTATCTAATTGAGGTCCATGCGCAGAAGCTGAGTTAGACATTAATGGTAAGTCTCCTAAATACCAAAAACTAGCGATAGTAATTGCGTAAATAAAAACTAAGAACCCCATCATTAAATAGCCATTAATGGTATTGTCTTTATCGTTAGCTACTTGAGTATTTGAAGATCCAACCTGAGCTAAATCAAATATTTTCACCATTTGCCAAATTGCAACAGCTATAAAAAGTACTATTATTATTGTTAAAAAAGCAGTCATTGTTGTTTCTGTTCTTTATATATTTTATTAATAATGGAAATGTTCACTTTCTTTAATGAAAGGGTTTCCTTTAGCTAGTAAAGGATGTTTGCTTAATGCTGTAAAAACTATAAAAATGAATAGTCCAGCAAATAAACATATAGATCCTAATTCTGGAATTCCGATATACCATCTATCACCAACTGTTGCTGGCATAATCATATTGAAAATATCAATGTAATGTCCGCATAAAATCACAATACCTGCCATTACAACAAACCATGGAATACGTTTATAATCACTATTCATTAACAATAATAATGGGAATATAAAATTCATAACTACCATGCCTAAGAAAGGTAATTTATAATCGGCAAAACGTGTAACAAAATAAGTTACTTCTTCAGGAATATTTGAATACCAAATAAGCATAAATTGTGAGAACCATAGGTAAGTCCAAAAAATACTAATCGCAAACATAAATTTAGCTAAATCATGTAAATGGCTATCGTTAACTAATGGTAACAGACCTTTAGATTTTAAGTACATTGTAATTAAAGCAATAACAGTAATACCACTTACAAACATACTTGCAAATACATACCATCCAAATAATGTTGAGAACCAGTGAGGATCTACACTCATAATCCAATCCCAAGACATCATTGATTCTGTGTAAATATAAAACACTAAGAATGCAGCAGAAATACGGAACGACTTTTTAAAGTTTCTATTATCATTAATATCTGCTTTATCTTGAGCTAATGAGAATTTACGAGAAAAGTGTCTATATAACCACCATCCTGTAATAAATATTAAACCACGAATTATAAAACCTGTCATGTTTAAAAAACTTGATTTTCCTTGAATTAATTCATCGTGAGCAACTACTTCAGGATCCATCCAAATAAAAATATTGTAATGTCCTATTGTTCCAGAAGCTACAGCTATACCTAATACAATTAATGCACCAGGAAGCATATATGCAGTGATTCCTTCCATAACTCTAAATAGTACTGGTGACCAACCTGCTTGAGAAGCAAACTGTATTGCGTAAAACGCCAAAACACCTAAAGCAATCATAAAAAAGAAAAATGCTGCAACATATAATGCTGACCATGGTCTATTTTCAATTTGATGCATCACATGTTCTACATGCTCTTTATGTTCATCTACATGGTCTACAGCAGTTGTACCATGAACATCATCTCCATGTGTATCTTCTGCATGGCTCGCATCTGCATGTGCTGTTGCTTCTCCATGTCCTCCACCATGATGAGATGCTTCATTAGCAAGCATAGTCTCGACCTCTTCAAAAGTTTTATGAGAATTCATAAAACCATAACCAACACCTAATAATCCTAGAACCATTAGAATGATAGAAAATGTCTTTAATTTATTTGAAAATGTGTACATATCTAAATATAATCTTTATCTAATCTTACTTTTCTAAGTCTGCTTTTAACTTTAATACATAATCAACTACTTGCCAACGTTCTTCTTCATTAAGTTGATTTGCATATGATCCCATTGCATTTTTACCATAATAAATGGTATGATAAATACTTCCTTCTGTAATAGCTCTTCCTGCATCAGCATAACTTGGTATACCAAGTATTTTTTCTCTCTTTACAAGATTACCTTGTCCTTTACCTTTATTACCATGACATATACCGCAGTAAATAGCATAAAGTTCCTTACCTCTTTTAGAATCAATTGAAGTAGAATCTAAAGGACTCATTAATGTAGCTTTTGCTAAATCATATCCTATTGATGAATTATCAATCTCGAAAGGTGTAAATCCTCTAGCAATTGTTCCTTCTGCTGGTAATTGTGCTTCCATTCCATTAGCAAATGCTTTAGTGTCTTGGTAAGTTTCATATCCAACAGGTTCGTACATATTAGGCATAAACTGATAGTTTGGTCTTGTATCTTTTTTACAAGAAACAATGCTTCCAAATATCATTACCAATAGTGTTATTTTAATTAAGCTCTTCATCTTTTTATATTAATGCGCTTTATCAATTATATTAATCTCTACTGCTCCCGTTTCTTGTAACAAAGAAGATAATTCTTTTTCGTTATCATGAACAGCTATCTCCATTAAAAAATGGTCATCTGTAGTTCTTGGATCAGGGTTTTCAGCTTTTTTAAATGGCCACATTTTACTTCTTAAATAAAATGTAATTACCATTAAGTGCGCTGCAAAAAATACAGTTAACTCAAACATAATAGGTACAAATGCTGGCATGTTTTCGATATAACTAAAACTTGGTTTTCCACCAATGTTTTGAGGCCAGTCTTCAATCATTATAAAATTCATCATAACAATTGCAACTGTTAAACCAACACAGCCATACATAAATGCTGCGATAGCTATTCTAGTTGGAGCTAATCCCATTGCCTTGTCTAGTCCATGAACTGGAAAAGGTGTATATATTTCTTCTATGTGATGCTTTTCTGCCTTAACTGTTTTAACAGCTGACATTAATACATCATCATCGGTATAAATAGCGTGAATTACTTTTGAAGCTTCCATGTACTATTTTTAGTTTATTAGTTTTTTAGCTTGTCCAGACCAATCATCACGTTCTGCTCTTCCTGGGAAAGAACCTGTAATAGAGTCTAACAAGTCGTATTCTCTTTTTGTCATTTTGCTCACCTGTAAGAATGTATAAATACCAATGCTATTTAATACGTCTTCCATTTTTGGACCAATACCATTTACTTTTTTCAAATCATCAGCAGTTTGTGTATTTGCATCAAATGCACCAATACTACCTAATAAGTCATTAACTTTTGCTGAATTGTCTTCAGTTGATTTTGGTTTTACTGTTTTAATAGTTTTTACGTTTCCTGAAGTTCTTTTATCAGAACCAGTACCAACTAAACTATCTCCTCTTTCACGAATATTTTTATAACGTTCTCCTGAAGATTTTAAAATAGTCTTCACTTCTGCTTGGGCAATTACAGGGAATGTTCTTGCATATAATAAGAAGAGTACAAAGAAGAATCCAATGGTTCCAATAAAAATTCCTATATCTACAAATGTAGGAGAGAACATTGTCCAAGATGATGGTAAGTAATCTCTGTGTAATGATGTTACAATAATTACAAAACGCTCAAACCACATACCAATATTTACAACAATTGAAATTGCAAATGAAAACATAATGCTTGTTCTCAGTTTCTTAAACCACATAAATTGAGGTGAAAACACGTTACATGTCATCATTGCCCAATATGCCCACCAATAAGGTCCTGTTGCTCTATTTAAAAATGCATATTGTTCGTATTCTACTCCAGAATACCATGCAATAAATAACTCTGTAATATAAGCCACACCAACTATAGAGCCTGTAATCATAATTACAATGTTCATTAACTCAATGTGCTGTACTGTAATATAATCTTCAAGGCTACATACTTTTCTCATAATAATAAGAAGTGTGTTTACCATTGCAAATCCAGAGAAAATCGCTCCAGCAACAAAGTATGGAGGGAAAATTGTTGTATGCCAACCAGGAATTACCGACGTGGCAAAATCAAACGATACAATGGTATGTACAGAAAGTACTAATGGTGTTGCTAAACCTGCAAGCACTAATGATACTTCTTCAAAACGTTGCCAATCTTTTGCTCTACCTGACCATCCAAAACTTAATAAAGAATAAATTTTCTTTTGAAAAGGACGAACAGCTCTATCTCTAATCATTGCAAAATCTGGTAATAAACCTGTCCACCAGAATACTAATGATACAGATAAATACGTAGAGATTGCAAATACATCCCAAAGTAATGGTGAGTTAAAGTTTACCCATAATGATCCAAATTGATTTGGTATTGGTAATACCCAATATCCTAACCAAGGACGACCCATATGTATAATTGGGAATAAACCTGCTTGCACAACTGAAAAAATTGTCATTGCTTCTGCAGAACGGTTAATTGCCATTCTCCATTTTTGACGGAAGAGTAAAAGTACAGCAGAAATAAGTGTTCCTGCGTGACCAATACCAACCCACCAAACGAAGTTAGTAATATCCCAAGCCCAACCAACGGTCTTGTTTAAACCCCAAGTACCGATACCTGTTGAGATTGTATATAATATACAGCCTATTCCCCAAAGGAAAGCGACAAGTGCTATTGAAAATACAATCCACCAAGATTTATTTGCTTTTCCTTCAACAGGAGCAGCCACATCTACCGATACATCGTGATATGATTTTTCGCCTGTAACTAAGGGTCTTCTAATAGGTGCTTCGTAATGAGACGCCATAATCTATTATAATTGTTTCTTAATTAATTTCTTTATGCTTCGGTTGTATTTCTCACTTTTGTTTGATACATCACGTTTGGTTTTGTTCCAACGCTTTCTAACAAGTGATACATACGATTATCTTCTTTAAGTTTTGCAACTTTACTATGCTTATCATTGATATCTCCAAATACCATTGCTCCATTGCTACAAGCAGCAGAACAAGCGGTTTGGAACTCACCATCTTTAATCTCACGCCCATCACGTTTTGCATCAAGAATTGTTTTTTGTGTTTTTTGAATACACATAGAACATTTTTCCATCACACCACGAGAACGCACTACAACATCAGGGTTTAATACCATACGCCCTAAATCATTATTCATATGATAATCAAACTCATCATTTTGAGCGTACAAGAACCAGTTGAATCGACGCACTTTATATGGGCAGTTATTTGCACAATAACGTGTACCTACACAACGGTTATAAGCCATGTGGTTTTGACCTTGACGACCGTGTGATGTTGCTGCAACAGGGCAAACAGTTTCACAAGGCGCATGATTACAATGTTGACACATTACAGGTTGAAAAGCTACTTGAGGATTATCTGCTGGATGTTCCATTTCACCAAATCCTCCCAATGATCCATTTTCACCCCATAATCCAGAGAAATCATCTTTTTTAGTATCGTCTTCTGCAAAAGTATCTTCAGAAGAATAATATCTATCAATACGCAACCAGTGCATATCACGACTACGTCTTACTTCTTCTTTACCTACAACTGGTACATTATTCTCTGCATGACATGCAATCACACATGCACCACAACCAGTACAAGCATTTAAGTCTATAGATAAGTTAAAGTGATGCCCTATTGAACGATCAAACTCTTCCCACAAATCAACATCTGGAGATGTTACTGGAGTTTCTTTATGGTTTAAAGACACTACAGGAATTGCATTCCAATGTTTTTTATCTTTTGTGTTAAATACTTCTAAAGTTGTTTCTTTAATAATATCACCACGACCCATTAATGTATTTTGAAGCTGCGTACATGCAAACTCGTGCATTCCGTTTGCCTTCTCTACAGTAACGTTTTGAGCTGTATTAAAATTTTGGTATAACGCATAAGCATTAACACCAGTTTTCATTTCTTCTTTTAAGCCTGCTGTTTTACCATATCCAAATGAAAGCCCAACTGAACCTTTAGCTTGACCTGGCTGAATAATTACAGGCACTTTTATTGTAACTCCGTTTGCAGTAACATTAGCATAACTACCATTTAACGCACCATCTGCTACATTTTCGTTAATTAAATTTAAAGCTTTTGCATCTGTAGCAGAAACTGTTAAATAATTATCCCAAGCAGCTCTTGTGATTGGGTCAGGGAACTCTTGTAACCAAGGATTATTGGCTTGTTGACCATCTCCCATTCCTGTTTTAGTGTATAACGCTAATTCTAAACCGCTAGACTTTGCAGAAGATGCTAATGCTCTGGCTGCAGCTCCAGAAGCTGTCTGAGTTATTTCTTCTTCAACTTCATCAGAAGTAGTTTCAACTGTTTCAGTAGAAATAGCTCCTACATAAACACCATCGTGCAATGCTTTATTAAAAGAACTTCCTCCTAATAAACCACCATTCCAGGTTTGTTTTATATAATCATGATAAGAAACATCATTTCCGGTCCACTTTAATAAAGCGTCTTGAAATTGTCTAGTATCAAATAAAGGACGAATAGTTGGTTGCATTAATGCATAATGTCCCTTTTTCATTTCAACATCTCCCCAAGACTCTAAATAATGAGGTGCAGCTGCAATATAATCTGATGCTATCGCTGTTTCATCTGCTTTTAACGTAAAAGCAACTGATAAATCTGTTTTCTTTAATCCTTCAGCAAAATCTGAAGCATTAGGTAATGAGTATAATGGATTAACACCACTCATAATAACTGCTCCAACTTTTCCTGCTTTCATATCAGCAATTAAAGTCATAACAGCATTATTACTACCTTGTCTTGTTTTTATTGGTGTAGAAGCATCAAATGCTTTACTATTTAAAAATTCATTAATTTCTAAAGCTACAGTTTGCGCATTAGTATCTTGAATTCCTGTAACAACAACACCTTTACTTCCAGCCTTTTTTAATTCGGCTGCTGCTTTTTGAACTGCTGTATTAATATGTTCTGGTAAATCTGCAGAAACAGAACTACCTACAACATAACTATATAATTTAGCTAAAGCTAATTTTTGTTGACTTGGTGTTAAAGGCACACGCTTATCTGCATTTGCTCCAGACAAAGACATATTAGATTCAAACTGAATATGACGAGACATTTTTCCATGATGTGGTACACGTCCTTTTGCGTATCCAGAATCAAATCCTCCACCTTGCCAATCTCCTAAGAAATCGGCGCCAATAGAAACAATTGTTCCTGCTTTTTCAAAATCGTAATTAGCTAATCCGCGTTCTCCATACTTAGCTTGATATGCATCTAGCGCAGCAGATTCTGAAACTGCATCATACACTACATGACGTACATTACCATATTTTGAAGCAAATTCAGAAATTAATTTACTTGTTGAAGGACTAGCAAAAGTTTGTGTTAATAACACAATCTCTTTTCCTCCGTTTTTAATATCTGTAAGTTTCTGATTTGTTTCAGCATCAAAAGTACTCCAAGAAATATCAGCATCGCCTTTCATTGGACCTTGTACTCTCATACTATCATATAATCCTAAAACTGATGCATTAACTCTAGCATTTGCACTACCATTAGTAGAAGCTAAGTCATTGTTTTCAATTTTTATTGGACGACCTTCGCGAGTTTTAACTAAAACACTAGCAAAATCAAAACCATTTGCAATTGTTGTTGCATAGTAATTGGCAACACCTGGAATAATTTCTTCCGGTTGCACTACATATGGAATCGATTTAATTACTGGTCCTTCACATGCAGCTAAAGATGCTGCTGCTGTACTAAAACCAACATACTTTAAGAAATCACGACGCGTAGTTGAAGACCCTTCTAATACTTCTTTATCACCTAAAAACTCATCAGTAGGAATTTCTTGTACAAATTCGTTTTGTTTTAGCGTCTCAACAATAGAGCTATTCTCGTTTAGCTCTTCAACACTTTTCCAGTATTTCTTGTTTGATGACATATTATATAATTGAATTACTTCTTATTAAATTTATTAATAGTGACATTTACCACATTCTAATCCACCCATTTGAGCAGCTGTAAGTTTATCTACACCATATTTCTTAGATAATTGCTCGTGTATTTTTGTGTAATACGCATTATCTTTAACTTTTACTTCTGTCTTTCTGTGACAATCGATACACCAACCCATTGTTAATGGTGAGTACTGGTATACTTCCTCCATTTCTTCTACAGGACCATGGCATGTTTGACACTCAACTCCAGCAACAGAGACATGTTGTGAGTGATTAAAATATGCAAAGTCTGGTAAATTATGAATTCTCACCCATTTTACTGGTTGCGCTTCACCCGTGTACTTTTGATCTGCATCACTCCATCCAGCAGCTGCATATAATTTCTGGATTTCTCCATCATAAAATGCTTTATCATATTTAGCAGTAGTTTCTCCAGTATATTCATAAACAGATTTATGACAGTTCATACAAACATTTAATGAAGGTATACCAGACGTTTTACTAACTCTAGCTGAAGAGTGACAATATTTACAATCTATGCCGTTATCTCCAGCATGTATTTTATGCGAAAAATGAATTGGTTGTACTGGCTGATATCCTTGATCAACACCAATTTGCATTAAGTAACCATACACAAAATACGCACTTGCTAATAAAAAGAAGATTGTAGTTACTAATACTAAAAATTGATTTTCAGCAAATGCCTTCCAGATTGGTAAGCTTTTATCTTTTGCAATATCAACACCTTTAGCTTCAGCAAATCTATTTAAGGTTTTACGAACTAAAATTAATGCCATTGCTAATAAAGCAAATAACAATGCTAATGCACCAAGAATTAGTTTGTTTGAAATCCCGTCTTCTGTAGCTTGCGTTGGTTGACCCGTAGCAACAGCAACTTCTGGTTTCGCTTCTGGCTCAGCAGCTGTATATGCTAAGATATCTGTAATATCTTGATCTGTAAGTGTTGGGAATGCAGTCATTGCCGCGCCACCATACTCATTAAAAATCTTGTTTGCATACGCATCTCCAGACTTAACCATTCCGGCACTATTACGTATCCATGCATTAAGCCACTCTCTATCTAAACCTTCATCATCCGCAAGACGTTGCTCTACATTACGCAATGCAGGACCTGTCATCTTTTTATCTAATTTATGACAAGCAGCACAATTGGTGTTAAATAAAGTTTTCCCTTTTGCAGGGTCTCCTTCTTGAGCGTTAAGAGTAGTTGAAAACGTGAGTAAAATAACCAACCCAATATGAAGAATATTTGAGGTTAGTTTATGGTAAATCACTTGTATCATATTGTTAGTTGAATTATCTTCTAAACTTTGGTATGGTTTTTTCATTTAAAAAGAAAAAATCAGTTATAAAAAATCTCTTGCAAAAGTAACATTTAAAGTCGATTTTGAAAATGTTACAGAAGTGTTAATTGATAATTTATAAGGATTCTAAATAATAAAAATAGATACTATTAAGTTTAATAAACTGAGTAAAAGGAAACACTATAAAAAAAAATCATTTTCTTTGCATTAAATATGACAATTATGTTGAATAAAAAAACAATAAAAACTATAGTCTTTTTAGCTTTTTTAGCTCTAACACTACAAGTTTCGGCTCAAGAAGGTGTAGTAATGATTGACCAAGACAGCGACATAGAAACGCTTTTAGAATACAAAAAGGATATTAGAACTGTAGACCTATATAAAATACAAGTATATTCTGGCACACGTTCTGGTGCAGAGAATACAAGACGCCATTTTCTTAATGCATATGGAGAATGGCCTGTAAATATGGAGTTTGATTCGCCAAACACAAAAATATGGGTTGGTAATTTTAGAAGCCGATTAGAAGCAGATAAAGCACTTTTAAAAATTAAAAGAAAGTACGCTAATGCGTTTATCTTTAAACCTAAAAAGGACAAAAAGAAATAGTTATTTGTTATATAACTAAACAAAAAAAGCGACTCATATGAGTCGCTTTTTTTGTTTCTATTTAAAGGAATTTACTTTAATTTCTTCTTTACTTCTACTTCTTGGAAAGCTTCAATAACGTCATCAATCTGAACATCATTATAGCCTTTAAGTTGAATACCACAATCATAACCTTTAGACACTTCTTTTGCATCATCTTTAAATCGCTTTAATGATGTTAACTCACCAGTATGAATAACAACACCATCTCTAATTAGGCGAATGCCTGAGTTTCTAAATATTTTACCGTTTGTAACCATACAGCCTGCAATGGTTCCGATTTTAGAAATTTTAAATGTCTCTCTAATTTCTGCTGTACCAGTAATCTCTTCTTTAAGCTCTGGAGACAACATGCCTTCCATAGCATCCTTAAGATCATTAATAGCATCATAGATAATTGAGTACATTCTGATATCGATTTCTTCTTTATCAGCAATACTTCTTGCGTTACCCATTGGACGCACGTTAAACCCAATAATAATGGCATCAGAAGCAGATGCTAATAACACATCACTTTCTGTGATTGCACCAACACCTTTGTGTATAATATTAACTTGAATTTCTTCAGTAGATAATTTCTGGAAAGAATCTGTTAATGCTTCTACAGAACCATCCACATCACCTTTAAGTATGATATTTAACTCTTGGAAATCACCTAAAGCAATACGACGACCAATCTCATCTAATGTAATATGACGCTGTGTTCTAACAGATTGTTCACGTTGCAACTGCGTACGTTTTGTAGCAATTTGCTTAGCTTCACGCTCATCATCAAATACATTAAACTTATCACCTGCTTGAGGCGCACCATCTAGACCTAATATAGATACTGGTGTTGATGGTCCAGCTTGTTTTATCTCATTTCCTCGTTCATCATGCATGGCTTTAACCTTACCACTGTTTTTACCAGCAAGTACATAATCCCCAATTTTTAAAGTTCCGGCTTGTACTAATATAGTAGACACATAACCACGACCTTTATCTAAAAATGCTTCAACAACAGTTCCGTTTGCTTGTTTATCTGGGTTTGCTTTAAGCTCTAATAATTCAGCTTCTAACAATACTTTTTCTAATAGTTCTTTAACGCCTGTTCCGTTTTTAGCTGAAATATCGTGAGATTGAATTTTTCCTCCCCAATCTTCAACTAATAAATTCATTTGAGCTAATTCTTCTTTTACTTTTTCAGGATTAGCACCTGGCTTATCAATTTTATTGATTGCAAAAATAATTGGAACTCCAGCAGCTTGCGAGTGCGCAATAGCTTCTTTTGTTTGCGGCATGATTGAATCATCTGCTGCAATAACAATAATAACTATATCTGTTACTTGAGCACCACGAGCACGCATTGCTGTAAAGGCCTCGTGACCTGGAGTATCTAAAAACGCCATTTTTTGACCACCTTCAAGTTGTACACCATAAGCGCCTATATGCTGTGTAATACCACCTGATTCTCCTGCAATAACATTTTCTTTACGTATGTAATCTAAAAGCGATGTTTTACCATGATCCACATGCCCCATTACTGTTACAATTGGAGCACGTTCTTGCAAATCTTCTGGTTTGTCTTCTACTTCTTCAATAGCATCCTCTAAATCTGAAGTTACAAACTCGACATTATAACCAAACTCATCAGCTACTACAGATAAAGTTTCTGCGTCTAAACGTTGGTTCATTGTTACCATCATACCAAGTGACATACAAGCTGAAATAATTTCGGTTACTGAAACATCCATCATTGTAGCTACTTCGTTAGCTGTTACAAACTCTGTTACTTTAAGTATTTTACTTTCTGCTGCTTCAATTTTTTGATCAATTTCGGTTTGCTCTCTATGCTGATCTCTTTTCTCTTTACGGTATTTAGCGCCTTTTCCTTTGTTAGATTTACCTTGTAGTTTTTCTAAAGTTTCTCTAATTTGCTTTTGCACATCAGCTTCACTTGGTTCTTCTTTTACAATAGCTGGGCGTTTTCCTTTACCTTTATAACCTCCTTTTTGATTGTTATTCTTGTTACCGTAATTTGGTTTATTATCTCCTCCAGGGCCTTTACTAATACGACGTCTTTTCTTTTTATTTGCGTCTTTAGTGGCATCTGGTTTTTTCTCTTCCTTTTTCTTTTTTGGCTTATTGAATTTTGATAAATCTATTTTCTGCCCAGTGGCTTTTGGTCCTGATAGTTTTTTATATTGAGTTTTTAAAGTTTCGTCTACTGGGGTTTCTTCTAGTGAGGTTTCTTCTGAAACCTTTTCTTTTTTAGGTGCTTCTTCTTTTTTGGATACTACATCCTTTTTAGGAGCTACTTCTTTTTTAGGGGTTTCCTTCTTCTTCTCAGTTTTTGGAGCTTCTTCTTTAATTTTGACAGAAACTTCTTTCTTCTCAGCCTTTGGCGTTTCTTTTTTAGGTGCTTCTTTTTTAGGTTCAGCTTTTTTAGGTTCTAAATCAATTTTACCTATTTGCTTAGGACCACTCAATTCAGCCTTAGCTTTTACAACTTCTTTTTTAGCTTCATCCTTCTTTGCCTTTTCTTCAAGCTCACGTTCGCGCTGCTCACGAAGTTCTTCTTTTTCTTTTAGTTTGGCTTCACTAACTTCTTTTGATGCAACTTTTTTATTGGCATCAGTTTGAAACTCATCAGAAAGAGTATTATATATTTCTTCTGATATTTTTGTATTAGGGCTCTTTTCTATTTCTATCCCTTTTGAATCTAAAAAATCAACGGCACGGTCAATAGAAATATTGAGTTCTCGTAATACTTTATTTAATCTTGTTTGAGCCATAAATTGCTTGTAAAATAACTTAAATATATGTTAATCTTCAAATTCTTCTTTAAGAATTCTGATAACATCAATAATTGTTTCTTCTTCTAAATCGGTTCTTTTAACCAAATCTAATACATCTTGTTCTAAAATGCTCTTTGCAGTATCTAATCCTGCTTTACTAAATTCTTCAATAACCCAGCCTTCTATCTCATCTGAGAATTCTGTTAACTCAACATCTTCTTCAGCACCTTCTCTAAACACATCAATCTCATAACCGGTTAATTGACCAGCAAGACGAATGTTATGACCACCTCGACCAATGGCTTTACTAACTTCTTCAGGCTTTAAAAGCACTTCTGCTCTTTTTGTATCTTCGTCTAATTTTATAGATGTTACTCTAGCAGGGCTTAATGCTCTTGTTATAAATAATTGTAAGTTATTAGTGTAATTAATAACGTCAATATTTTCATTTCCTAATTCTCGAACTATGCCATGAATTCTTGATCCTTTCATTCCAACACATGCTCCTACAGGATCTATTCTATCGTCATAAGAATCTACTGCAACTTTTGCTTTTTCTCCAGGAATTCTCACTACTTTTTTGATTGAAATTAAGCCGTCAAAAACTTCTGGTATCTCTTGTTCAAATAACTTTTCTAAAAACACGGGAGCTGTTCTGGACATTATTATTGCTGGTTTATTACCTCTAAGCTCAACACTTTCAATAATACCTCTTACGTTTTCTCCTTTTCTAAAAAAATCTGATGGGATTTGTCTATCCTTAGGTAAAATAATTTCGTTGCCCTCATCGTCCAACAATATAATTGCTCTATGACGAATATGATGTACCTCAGCAGTATAAATCTCTCCTTCTAAATCTTTAAATTGCTTGTATATGTTTGTATTATCATGCTCATGGATTTTAGATATTAAATTTTGACGCAACGCCAAAATAGAACGTCTTCCTAAATCTATAAGTTTAACTTCTTCTGCAACATCTTCACCTACTTCAAAATCTGGTTCAATTTTTTGAGCTTCAGATAGTGCAATTTCTTGGTTTGGTTCTTCTACCTCATCATCTGCAACTACAATTCTATTTCTCCAAATTTCTAAATCGCCTTTATCTGGATTGATAATAATATCAAAGTTATCATCGTCACCATATTTTTTCTTTAACGCGTTTCTTAACACGTCTTCTAAAATCGCCATTAACGTTACACGATCTATTAATTTATCGTCTTTAAATTCTGAAAAAGAATCAATTAACGCAACATTTTCCATAACTACTATGAATTAAAATTTTATTATCACTTGTGCTTCTAAAATATTTGAATACTCAATTTTAGCATGCTTTTTTACTGTTACTTTTCCTTTACCAACTGGTTTAGGTTCTCTTGTTTTCCACTCCAATTCAATTGCATTTTCATCTGCATTTGCTAGTGTCGCTTCAAATTTTTGGTTGTCTTTAGTTTTCACACTTAAAATCCTGCCAATGTTCTTTTTATATTGTCTTTGATGTGTAAAAGGTGTAGCGGCACCTACAGATGCTACTTCTAAAGAAAAATCTTGATCTTCTCTATCTAAATTATGTTCAATTGCACGACTAATAAACATACAATCTTCAACAAGCACGCCAGCATCACCATCAATAATAACTTTAATTGTGTTATCTGATAACACTTCTAAATCGATTAAGAACAGGTCTTCTCGTTGCTTTAATCCTTCGTCTAATAATTTTTTTACAGTCTCCTTGAACATTTTTAGTATAAAAAGAGCGGACTTCACGTCCGCTCATTATTCTTTTTCTTCAAACAACGCTGCAAATATACAACATTTATATTGATTTTTACAAATACAATAATGTCGTTTTTTATTATTAACTTTATAGAATAAACTGTTACCCTAAGCAATATGAATAAAATATTAGTACCAACTGACTTTTCTAAAGAAGCCGAAAGCGCTTTAAAAGTCGCTTCTCAATTAGCAAAAAAGTATAATAGTGAAATTTATCTGTTACACATGTTAGAAATCCCTATGCAGGAGACTGATGCTGTAAGTGCTCAAGCCGATGTGCCTGAAGTTATGTTTTTTATGAAGTTAGCTCATCAAAAATTTGAAGACATGATGAATAGTGAATACTTAAAAGGTATCACTGTCCACGAAATTGTAAAACCTGATGGTGCTTTTAGTGGTGTAATTGATGTTTGTCATGAAAATGGTGTTGATTTAATTATTATGGGCTCTCATGGTGCTAGCGGAATTAAAGAAATGTTTGTAGGCTCTAATGCTGAAAAAGTTGTACGCTCATCAGACATACCTGTTTTGGTCATTAAAAATGATCATGATGATTTTGCAGTTAATGATTTTGTATTTGCTTCAGATTTCAAAAACGATAACAAAGAGACATATAAACAAGCAACAGAATTTGCTACAGCATTTGACGCCAAAATACATTTGTTAATGGTTAATACAGCAAGCAATTTCACTACAACTTCAAAAGCAAAACAACGTATTGATAGTTTTATAAGTGATTACAATTTTAAAAACTATACGGTAAATATATATAATGACGATAGTGTAGAAAAAGGAATTTTAAACTTCTCAAAAGATATTGATGCCGATTTAATAGGAATTAGTACACATGGCAGACAAGGTATAGCACACTTCTTTAATGGGAGCATAAGTGAAGACTTAGTAAATCACGCTAAACGACCAGTTGTAACCTTTAAGATTTAAACACAAAATATTTTAAAATAAAAAAGTCTTCCGCAATGGAAGACTTTTTTGTTGGCCTACTAGGGCTTACTTCGACTATGCTCAGCATAAACTTCTCGCCCAAAAAAAATATCACTAAAACAAAAAACCCTAACTATTTTCATAATTAGGATTCAATTTTTGTTGGCCTACTAGGGCTCGAACCTAGACTCTTCTGTACCAAAAACAGACGTGTTGCCAGTTACACCATAGGCCAATCTCTAAATGAGGATGCAAATTTAAAACAAAGTTTTGTTTGCGCAAATAAAAAAACATAAAATAATTGAAAATCCTTAACGTTAACTTAAAAACCTTAATGTTTAACATATTTATTAGTAAATTCGCTCGCAATAATTACATAACAATATATGACACATTTCAACTTCAAGAAATGGAATACCATTTTAGGATGGTTCGCTTTCACAATAGCACTTATAACTTATGCTCTAACTATTGAACCAACTGTAAGTTTTTGGGATGCTGGAGAATATATTTTAACATCTTCTAAACTACAAGTAGGTCATCCACCAGGAGCGCCTTTATTTCAAATGTTAGGTGCCTTTTTCTCTATGTTTGCTTTTGAGCCTTCACAAATAGGAATGATGCTTAATATGATGAGTGCTGTTGCTAGTGCTTTTACCATATTATTTATGTTTTGGACCATTAGCATCTTATTAAGGAAGTTAATTAAAAATCAAGAAACCATAACAAAAAATGCTGAAATTGCTATTCTTGGTAGCTCACTGGTTGGTAGTTTGGCTTTTACATTTACAGATTCTTTTTGGTTTAATGCTGTTGAAACTGAAGTGTATGCTATGGCTACACTTATTATGGCTATTTTATTTTATTTAGGTTTACGATGGGAACAAGACATGAACCAACCCAGAGGTCATAAATGGCTTATACTAATAGCTTTTGTAATAGGTTTATCTTTTGGTGTGCACTTTATGGGATTATTAACCATACCTGCACTTGGTTTAATCTATTTCTTTAAAAACTATAAAACCGTAACTATAAAAAACTTTATTGTTGCAAATATTGTAGCTGTAGCCATTTTACTTTTCATTTTTAAATTATTACTACCAAATGCGCTCAGATTTTTTGGATGGATGGAAGTAGCAATTGTAAACACTTTTGGCTTACCTTTTCACTCAGGAACTATTATTGCTGGCATTATATTAATTGTTGCATTTTACTTTGGTTTAAAACGAACACAAAAACCAATAAACAAAAACTTAATCTTCATTATTATTGGTGCAATTGGTTTAATAATGATTATTAGTATTCCAGCAATATTTGATCTTAGTACGATTGCTTTAGTTCTTATTGCAGCATCAATTTTTGGTATAGCTTATCTTTTTAATAATTCATTTAAAAGTTTCTACCAAAAATTTTCAAGCAAATCTTTTAATACAGCTATTCTTTGCTTGTTATTTATCTTTATTGGGTTTTCTTCATGGCTAATGTTACCTATAAGAGCTAATGCAAATGTTATTATAAACGAAAACGATCCATCTGACGCTAGAGAACTTTTAGCTTATTACAATCTCGAGCAATATCCAGAAACACATTTGTTTTACGGACCACTTTTTACCGAACATTATACAGGTTTAGATGAAGATCAACCCTATGTTGACGATAAAAAGAACTACGAAAAAAATTATACTACAGGAACATATGATGTTATAAACGATTGGAAAAACGCAAAACAAAATTACAACTCTAGTCATGCAAATATTTTACCTAGAATGTGGAGCGCTGAGCATGCAGAAAACTACATGATGTTTACTGGATTACTTGATTTTAAAATTAAGCCAGAGTATCAAATGGAAAATCAAGTTAGAGCTTTAGTTTCTGAATTTAAACAAAGTGTTGCAGCTGGTAAAGTTGATTATGAAGACTACCATCAGTTCTTAAAAAAGTTTGGACAAGAATTTTTTGATATTGAAAAACCAACATTAGCAGATAACATAGCATATATGCTAGAATACCAATTAGGTTACATGTATTGGCGTTATTTTATGTGGAATTTTACTGGTAGACAAGATGATATTCAAGGTAAATATGATGATCTACATGGCAACTGGATAAGTGGTATTAATTTTATTGACGAAATGCATTTAGGTATGTCTCAAGATAATTTACCTAGTGATGTAAAAAACAACAGAGCAAGAAATACCTACTACTTTTTACCATTAATTTTAGGCCTTATTGGCTTCTTCTTCCTTTTTGGGAAAGACAAAAAGCTGTTTTGGGTCATGTTGGTGTTTTTCCTCTTTACAGGTTTAGCTATTCAATTTTACACCAATGTAAGACCATTTGAACCAAGAGAGCGTGATTACTCTGTTGTAGGTTCGTTTTATGTGTTTGCAATTTGGATTGGTTTTGGTGCATATGCAATTTTTGACCTTTTAAAAAAATACTCATCTTCAAAATTTTTAGCACCAATAGTTACTGTGGTTTGTTTAATATTGGTTCCTGGGATTTTAGTCGCTAACAACTGGGATGACCATGATAGATCAGGAAAATATACCGCTAATGCAATGGCGAGAAAATATCTAGAGTCCTGCGCACCTAATGCTATTTTATTTACTATTGGAGATAATGATAGTTTCCCATTATGGTATTTACAAGAGATTGAAGGTGTTCGTACAGATGTAAGAGTTGTTAATACAAGTCTTTTTCAAACAGATTGGTATATAGACCAAATGAAACGCAAAGCATACGAAAGCGACCCTATTCCGTCACAATTAACTCATGACCAATATAGATATGGTACAAGAGATTATATTATGAAACGTGAAATCACTAACGACACATTACTCATAAAGGATTTTATGAATTTTATAAGTAGTGATGATGAAAAATATAAACTCAAATATTTGGTACAACGTGAAGGCGAAGACCCAAGTGGTTATCCTTCTCAGCTACTAAATTCAAATTACTTTCCAACAAAATATGTTAGAATTCCTGTAGACAAAAAAGCAGTTCTAGAAAATGGTATCGTAAAAGCAAAAGATGCAGATGAAATTGTTCCTTATATAGATATAGAAATAACAGGAGGTGCTTTATACAAAAACAGGTTATTAATGTTAGATATAGTTGCTAATAACGACTGGAAACGTCCAATTTATTTTACAGGTGGAAGTTTTGGCGATGACGACTACATATGGATGAAAGACTACCTTCAGTTAGATGGTATGTGTTATAAATTGGTGCCTATAAAAACAGCAATTGATAGAGCAAACCCATTTGATATGGGTCGTGTTGATAGTGACTTAATGTATGATCAAGTAATAGCTTGGGATTGGGGAAATAGCGGAACAGACATTTATCATGATGTTGAAACTCGTAAAAACGGAATCACTTATCGTGGTAATTTAGCGCGTTTAGTAGAGCAACTAATTAACGAAGAAAAGTTAGACAAAGCTGAAAAAATAGCAGACATTGCTATGGAAAAAATGCCTGTTGACGACTTTGGATATTACACATTATTAGAGCCATATATTAGCGCTTACTATGAAATGGATAATGTAGAAAAAGGAAGAAAACTATATAAGGATGTTACAAAAAAATATCAAGAAAACTTAACCTATTATAGTGAACTTTCATTACAAAATCAAACACGCTATTTAGACGAAATTGTAACAGACATAGAGCGTTATAGAAGTTTAGTGGATATTTTGGTTATTTATAACGATAAGGATTTTGCTTTAGAAGAAACTGAAAAGTTTAATAACTACCTAAAGTTATTCAAACACTTTACAGACGAAGAACCTGAGACTCCTTTAATTGAAGATAGAGATATTATTAAAGATACCATAGATAGTATTTCAAAAATAGAATAAAAGCATTGAAAATTGTTCCTATAAAAACACCTTTGGTTGCAAAAAAAATGTTTCCAAATTATGTGTGGAATATATCTACTTCTGAAAACGTTATTTACCTAACTTTTGATGATGGACCAACACCTGAAATCACAAGTTGGACTTTAGATATTTTACAACAGTATAATGCTAAAGCAACTTTTTTCTGTATTGGCGGTAATATTGAAAAGCATCCAGATATTTTTCAGCAAATACTTGATAAAGGTCATACTATTGGTAACCATACACAAAACCATATTAAAGGTTGGACAAGTAAAACCAAAACTTATCTAAACGACGTTTTATCTGCTCAAGAAGTCATCAACAAACTATTAATTAACGATCATCTACTATTTCGTCCACCTTACGGACAAATAAAACCAAAGCAAGGCAAAAAGTTAATAGGCTTAAATTATAAAATTGTGATGTGGGATGTTTTATCTTTTGATTGGGATAAAACAGTATCTAAAGAAGAATGCTTAAATAATGTTATTTCTACGGCCAAACAAGGAAGTATTATAGTGTTTCATGATAGCATAAAAGCTTCAAAAAACATGCAGTTTGCACTTCCAAAAGTTTTAGAATATTTTAATAATAAGGGATATACATTTAAAAGTCTTTAAATGTATTCTTGAATAATACCAATTAAAGTATTTGCATCTTGCTCACCACTATGGCGCCATTTCATCTCGCCATTTTTATAAATGATTAATGTTGGTAATCCTTTTACACGTAAAGCTTCAGCTAAATCTTTGTTTTTATCAACATCTATCTTTATTACCTTGGCTTTATCACCAAGAGCTGCTGCTACATCTCTAAGTACAGGATGCATAGCAATAGATTGGTCATTCCATTCGGTAAAAAAGTCTAATAACACCGGAATGTTAACATCAATAAGTTCCCCAAATTTCGACATACATTACTATTTTAGGTCAAATGCGTTATTACAAACCTACAATTTTTTATTCGTTTTGAAAACCAACAGTTTAAATAGGTTTATACTAACTAATTATAAAAATAAGCAATTTAATAGTAAATACAAGCTTTGCTTGCAATTATGCGTTATTAGAGCCTCTTTTTAAGGTAATTACGGTAATTTCTGGCCAAATACCTACACGCCCAGGAAAAGCTAAGTACCCAAACCCTCGGTTAACATTTATGTATTGACCCAGTTTTTCATAAATTCCTGCCCATTGTTTATACCTCCATTTTACAGGACTCCATTTAAACCAACCTGGAATCTCAATCCCAAATTGCATACCATGCGTATGCCCACTTAACGTTAAATGATAATGATAATTATCACCAACGACCTCAGCTTCCCAATGACTTGGATCATGGCTTAATAGTATTTTAAAATCATCTTCATTTACTTTAGAAGATGCTTTTTTTAAATCGCCTGCTTTTTTAAAACCGCCTTTCCCCCAATTTTCAACACCAACAACAGCTATTCGTTCACCTTGTTTTTCAATAAATCTATTTTCATTTAAAAGTAAATCAAAGCCTATTTTCTTTTGAATTGATTTTAGGTCGTTAAGGTTTTGTGCTTTTAATTCTGTCGAATCCCATTTAATATAATCGCCATAATCATGGTTTCCTAATACAGAATATTTACCTTCTTTAGCCTTTAGCTTACTAAAAATATCTACATAAGGAAGCATTTCTTCTGCTTTGTTATTAACCATATCTCCTGTAAAAAAAATGACATCACTTTGTTGCTCGTTAATTAGGTCTATGGCATACGCTACTTTTTCTACATTATCAAAACTACCAGAATGCACATCACTAATCTGCGTGAGTTTAAAACCATCAAAAGCTTCAGGTAGATCTTCAAAATGCAGTGTGTATTTTAAAACTTTAAAATTATATTTACCCTTATATATTCCGTATAAAATTGCAGAAAACGGAATGGCCGCTAAACCTAGAGCTACTTGACTAATAAATTTTCGTCTAGAAGCAAAATAATTTCCTCTTGCATTATCTCCTTCAGTAAAATAACGATAGATCGCTTGAGGAACTCTAAAAACATCTTCGCCTAACATAACGATTAGTAAAAGCATTTTAGGAACTAATACTGCTATAAAAAACCCAAAAGCAAAGGCATGACTATGAGAAAAACCATCACTACGGTTAAACCCATAATAGTGATACACAAAATTACCAATAACTAAAGCAGTAACTAACCAATATGCAATGTGCAACCAGCTGTTTTTTGTAACTGTTTTAAAAGCTTGAAATGCATAAAAATCAATAACTCCAAAAATGGCAATGAAAATAATCCACCTAATCATAAAAACAATTTTTCATCAAAGTTAAACCAATTATTAGCCTAACAATCAATGCTTAATTTATTTAACCATTTGTTAAGAAAAATGGCATTTATCTAAAACCATTTAATAGTTAAATCTGTTAGCTTTTGCTTAAAATTATTATACGGAGGCAACAATAAATAAACAGGGCCTTTAACATGCCTTTTTAAAACCGATCGCATGTTAGAAAACTCTTGAAAACCGAAAAACCCATGCGCTTTACCAATCCCACTATTGTTACTTCCTCCAAATGGTAAATAATGATTAGAATATTGTATAGCATTACTATTTATACATGTACTTCCTGCTCTTGTGTTATTGATGATATAGTTTGTGTTTTTTTTATTATTACTATATATATATAATGCCAGAGGTTTCTCTTTTGAATTAACATACGCAACAGCTTCATCTATTGTTTTATAGGTTTTAATAGGAAGAATTGGTCCAAATATTTCATCTTGCATTAAAGAGCTCTCCTCTTTTAAGTTTGTAATGAGTGTTGGTTCTATATAATTATCTTTAGCATTGCAGGATCCTCCGAGCTCAATAGTTGCTCCTTGGTTTTTTGCATTTTCTATATGATTTATTAATCTATTATAGTGTCTTTCGTTTACAACTCGACTATAAGAGTTTGAAGTTGAGGCGTCTTCTGTATAATAATTTAATACTTGTGCTTTATAAACTTTTATAAACTCTTGCAGGATTGACTCATGAACTAAAGCATAATCTGGAGCAATACATGTTTGACCATTATTTAAGTGTTTCCCCCAAACAATCTTTTTTATTGACTCTTTAATATTTGCAGACTTATCCACAATTGTTGGTGACTTACCACCTAACTCTAAAGTTACTGACGTTAAGTGCTTTGCAGCCGCATTCATTACAATCTTCCCAACTTGAGGTGAACCTGTAAAAAAGATATGATTAAAAGGTAGCTTTAATAGCTCTTTAGACGTTTCTACTTCACCTTCAACTAAAACAACCTCATCTTCATTAAAAACATCTTTTACGATATCTGCCATTACTTTAGAAGTGTTTGGCGTCATTTCAGATGGTTTTAAAATTACTGTGTTTCCTGCTGCAATAGCAGAAACTAAAGGGCCGAATGTTAAGTTTATAGGGTAATTCCAAGGTGCAATGATTAAACAAACACCTTTAGGCTCATACTTTACCCATGAAGAAGTACCAAAAAGGGTTATTGGAGTATCTACTTGTTGTTTCTTAGTCCATGCTTTTAAGTTTGCCTTAGCATATTTAATCTCTTTTATAACAAGATACAATTCTGTTATATCGGTTTCTATGTAAGGTTTTTTAAAATCGGCATATAATGCTTCTCGCAGTTTATTCTTATAGGTTATATCTAATGCTCGTTTAAGTGCATTTAATTTTGTGATTCGCTCTTTATATGTGGTGTTTCCGACCTTAAACTGATTGTCTTTTAGTCTTTTAAACGTACTAAAATAGGTGTTTTTTGAATAATCTTCCATTAATTTAAAACGTATTTACTGGGATACGAGCAATATTTGTGCATTTCGTCGATGTTTTTTGAAATGTGTTTCATGTTAACTAGTAATCGTTGAGTTTCATCTAATTTATTTAATCTCACTTTAAATGTTGCTTTTCTTTGAACAGAATTTAAAATCAAACCTATAGTTTTTAAGTCATGAAAAAAGTTTTAATATTTATTGCATTAATTAGTTTACCATTACTTTCTAGTGGTCAAAACGAAACTACTGTTAACAAAAATAACAATAGTATCGAAACTTCTATTAATAAAAGTGATTCTACTAAAGCTAAACAAAAAACGACTTTAAACTCAAAAACAAAGTTTGATGTAATTAATATCAACCATAAAAAAAGTAATGATATAATTAGTATTAAAGCTTATAGAAAAAGTCTTCATATTAAAGTAAAGACGATTAAGCTTTGCTAATCAATACTATAAATTAATAAAAAAGCCGAAGTAAATTACTTCGGCTTTTTTATTTTAATCAGCGAAATTAAGTTCTCCTCGAGATTCTTGTTCTTTAAATTGCTTTACTAAATCGAGTGCATCAGGAATTACATCACTACATAAAATTATAAGTGAGCCTTTAACCGCATTTTTAACAGCATAAGTAATCGCTTCTTTTTCAGAAGGTATAATGGTGGTTTTCTTGCTAGGATCTTTCATCTTAATACCATCATTAAGCATCTTAATAAGTTCTTCTTCGGTTTTTCCGCGTAAACGTTTATCTTGACGTATAATAATTTCATCAAACATTTCGGCAGCAATCTTGCCCATTTCATTATTATCTTCAATACGACGATCTCCAATACCGGCGATAATTCCAACCTTTACAGTAGCATCAAGTTCTTCAACAAATTTTTGAAGTGCACGCATTCCGGCTGGATTATGAGCATAATCTAAAAGAATAGTAAAATCATTAAACTCAAATAAATTTAAACGCCCAGGTGTTTGCGATGCTGAAGGAATAAAGGTTTCTAAAGCAGCTTTCATATCTTCTATACTAATGCCTTGTACATGAGCAGCAAGTACTGCAGCCAGTACATTTTGAATCATAAACTTAGCTTTGCCACCATAAGTTAACGGAATGTGTTCTGCTTTCATTAAACGCATTTTCCATTCGCCTCTGCAAATAGTTACGTATCCATTTTCATAGACCGCAGTAATACCATTTAAACGCTGCAATGCTTTTATTCTAGGGTTATTTTCATCCATTGAGAATAATGCTACATTACACTCGACATTACGTCTCATATCGTAAACCAAATCATCATCGGCATTTAAAATAGCATAACCATCAGGCAAGACAGTTTCTGGCACTACAGCTTTTACTTTTGCCAATTGCTCGATTGTATGAATTCCTTTTAAGCCTAGATGGTCTGCAGCAACATTGGTAACAACCGCAACATCACATTTTTTAAATCCTAATCCAGCTCTTAAAAGTCCACCTCTTGCACATTCTAATACCGCAAAGTTTACTGTTGGATCTTTAAGTACAAACTCAGCACTGGCTGGACCTGTACAATCTCCAGTCATTAAAAGCCTATTTTGTATATAAACACCATCACTCGTTGTATAACCAACACGATGTCCTTTCATTTTTGCAATATGAGCAATAAGACGCGTTGTGGTTGTTTTCCCATTAGTTCCTGATGTAGCAATAATAGGAATTCGTCCTGTATCTCCTTTTTGAGGAAATAATTTGTCAATTACTGGAGCAGCAACATTACGAGGTAATCCTGTAGTAGGTGCTAAATGCATTCTGAATCCAGGACCCGCATTTACTTCTAATACTGCGCCTCCAGTTTCTGATAGTGGTTTAGAAATATCTGTGGTCATAATATCTATACCACAAATATCTAAGTCAATAATTTTTGAAATACGCTCAGCCATTGCAATATTTGCTGGATGAATAATATCTGTAATATCTTCAGCTGTTCCTCCTGTACTTAAATTAGCAGTGTCTTTTAACACTAATTTTTCGCCTTCAACAATAACAGAATCTAAAGTATAACCAGCATCTTTTATAATAGTTTGTGTTAACTCGTTTGTTGTTATTTTTGTCAATACATTTTCATGACCATAACCTCGACGAGGATCACTGTTTACTTTATCTATTAGTTCTTGAATCGTAGATTCACCGTCACCAATAATATGTGCAGGCGTTCTTATTGCTCCAGCAACTAATTGATTATTGATAACTAATAACCTGTAATCTTCGCCAACAATAAACTTCTCAACTATAATTGCTCCACTACGTGAGCTTTCTTTTGCGTGTCTAAACGCTACTAAAGCCTCATCATAGTTTTGGATATCAACTGTAATTCCACGACCGTGGTTGCCATCAATTGGCTTAATTACAAGTGGGAAACCAACATAACGACATGCTTCTTCTAAACTGCGTTCTCTACGAATAATATCGCCTCGAGGCACTTCAACTTCTGCTTGTTCTAATAAATACTTTGTATCTTCTTTATCACAAGCCAACTCTACTCCTATACTACTCGTTTCACTAGTTACAGTTGCCTGAATACGCTTTTGATTGGCGCCATAACCTAACTGGCATAACGAGTATTTATTTAATCTAATCCATGGAATGCCTCTAGCTTCTGCTTCTGCTACAATTGATCCTGTACTTGGTCCTAAACGATCAGACTCACGTAACTCTCTCATTTCTTGTATATCTTCGGCTAAGTCATAATCTTCACCAGCTATTAAAGCTTCACATATTCTAACCGCTGCTTTTGCTGCAAATCGCCCTACAGATTCCTCCATATAAGAAAACACAACATTGTAAACACCTTCTTCTCCATAACCTCGTGTTCTTCCAAAACCAGTATCCATACCTGCTAAAGTTTGAATCTCTAAAGCAATATGTTCTATAACGTGTCCCATCCAAGTACCATCATCAACACGCATAAAAAATCCTCCTTCGCAGCCTTCAGAACAACGATGCGAATACATACTAGGAAACATAGCTTTTAATCGTTCAGGAAAACCATCAATTTTATTAGAAGGTAATTCTTCCATTTCTTGAAGGTCTAAAACCATAACGATTAATTTATGTCGTCTCACAGACCAATAGTTTGGTCCTCGCATTGCATTTATGCTTCTTATTTCCATGTTGGTTGATTTTTATAGTGAAAGATTATAAATATATACATTTTTCTGTAAAAAAATTAGTTTATTTTTGTCCAATTAATAAAAGATTATATGCAATTGAATAAAGGCACATTAATTCCTATTGGTGGAAATGAAGATAAGGGAGATGAAGTAAATGAAATGTATACCATGGAGTTTATTGATGAAGGCATTTTGTTTCATGTTGTTAAGGAAGCTGGTGGTGTAGATTCTAAAATTGTTGTTATTCCAACAGCATCAAGTATCCCTGTTGAAGTTGGAGAAAATTATTTAGATGCTTTCTCTAAATTAGGTTGTACTAATGTTACTGTTTTAGATATACGAAGTCAAGAAGATTCTGAAAAACAAGAATCAATAGACCTTATAAAATCTTGCGATTGTGTGATGTTCTCTGGTGGTGATCAATCGAAAATCACTGATCGAATTGGCAATACTACAATTCATAATATCTTAACTGAGCGTTATAAAAATGAAGAGGGTTTTGTTATCGCTGGTACAAGTGCTGGCGCTATGGCAATGGCAAACGAAATGATTGCTGGTGGTAGTGCAACAGAATCTTTTATTAAAGGTGCTGTATTAATGTATAAAGGTCTTGGTTTAATTCCTGAATTAATTGTTGATACCCATTTTATTAAACGTGGTCGTTTTGGAAGACAATCTGAAGCTATAGCAAAATTTCCAAATTTATTAGGTCTTGGTTTAGCAGAAGACACAGGAATGATTATTAAAAACGGAAATGATTGTACTGTAATTGGGTCTGGAATGGTGATTGTTTTTGATGGTAGTTCACTTACTCATAACAATGAAAAAGTATTAGAAGAAGGCACACCAATGACTATGGCAAATATGACTGTTCATGTACTATCTAATGGTGATCAGTATGATATTAAAAACAGGAAAGTATCTGTGCTTCCTATTGAAGCGCCATTTATTTAACTTCTACTGGCTCATCCATCAAAGTTAATTCCATTTCGTGTTGGTTAACTGTGTTTTTTAAACCAACACTTTCTATTGCGGCAAGCTTATCTTCAAGTCGATCATCTACATTAATAATCCTGACGTGTTTAGAAATTAATTGAATAGCAGAAAATAAGCGTTCCCAATTCCTTACTTGATTATTTAAAACTTCTAATTGGTTTATAGTTCCGTTGTCAAGATTAATTGCAAAAAAGGATTCGACAGTACAATTTCTAATCACATTATAGTATTTAGAATTACCACCTTTTAGAGACCTAAAATGAAAATCCCAAGAATATTTATCTTGATTGGGCATTTGCTCCCAAGGTATTTCATTAAAAGAAACTTCAATACGATCTACTTCGTTTTTACTTGAGGGAAGCTCGCCACTAAAACATTTAAACGTTTTACAAATTTTAAAGCCAATACCTTTATAGGCTTTTACAGCTTTTTCATTTTCAATAATTACTTCAAGCACGCTTTTTGTAATTCCATTTTTTATTAAATCTGGAATAGCATACTCATAAATAGACTTTACAATTCGTTGACCTCTATATTCTGGAATCACACCTGTTCCCGTATTAAAAGCAATTAATTCATTTTCTCTTTTATCAATGGCGTGAATAATAAAACCTACAAGTTTATTGTCATCAAACATTCCATAAGACAATTCAAAATTTACTTTAGCAGCTTCCCAACGTTGCTTGTAATAATCATGGTCAGTTGGCATTTTCACAAAATAACCATCAAATGCTAGTAGAAAGCATTCCATTATCTCATTAAAACCTGTATGTCCTAAATGCTTAACTTTCATTATTTATAGATTGAAATCTCTTCGTTTCCGTTTGAAGATTTACTAGCACGATACATGCCTTCTGTATTAAAAGGCATAGCAATATTTCCTTTTGTATCAACAGCAATCAATCCGCCATCTCCTTTAATTTCTAGTATGCGTTTATTAATCACTTCATTTGAAGCCTCTTCTAAAGACAATCCTTTGTGCTCCATTAAGCAAGCTACATCATAAGCCACGACGCCTCGAATAAAAAACTCACCACTTCCCGTACATGAAATTGCACAGGTTTTATTGTTTGCATAATTTCCTGCGCCAATCATTGGGCTATCACCTACACGACCAAACCGTTTATTGGTCATTCCTCCGGTTGATGTTGCAGCTGCAATATTACCATTTTGGTCACAAGCCACTGCGCCTACAGTTCCAAATTTTGAGTCTTTTTTGGTTGCATGATCTAACTGAAAACTATCTGTGTCTTTAATTTCTAACCATTGGTTGTGTCTAAACTCATCATAGAAATACGCAGGATTTTCAACTTCATAGTTCTGAAGTTTAGCAAACTGCATTGCACCTTTGCCCGCTAAAAACACATGCTCGCTTTTTTCCATAACATCTCGTGCTAAACTTATTGGATTTTTAATTCCAGTGATTAAAGAAACAGCTCCTGCATTTAATGTATTTCCATCCATGATAGATGCATCCATTTCATGAGTTTCATCTGCGGTAAAAACAGACCCTTTTCCAGCATTAAACAAATGAGAATCTTCTAATAATCTCACCGCTTCTTCAACAGCTTCAACACTTGTGCCTCCATTTGTCAAAATAGCATATCCAGAATTTAAAGCGTTTTTTAAGGCGTCTTTATATTGTGCTTCTAACTCAGGTGTCATCATCCCTTTTACTAGAGTTCCGGCGCCTCCATGAATGGCAATTGAAAATGTACTCATATATAAATTAGTATTATGTATCTTTATAAAAGAAAGATACTTTTACAAAAATGAAAAAAATATTCCTCTTTTTAGCCTTAATTATTAAATGTAATTTTTGTTTTTCACAAATTCAATTAGATAATACCCTAATTACTGAACGTGTTGTAGCAACAAATCTAGACGTTCCATGGGATATGGTTTACAGTGATGATGGTTGGATTTGGTTCACAGAACTTTCAGGAAGAATAAGCCGAGTAAACCCAGATACAGATGTACAAGAAGTAATTTACACGGTTCCTGATGTAGCCGTTTTTGGTTTTAGTGCAGGAATGCATTCTATTGTTCTCCATCCCAATTTTCCAACAACGCCATACTTATTTGTTCATTATACTAATACTACTACAACGTCAAAATTAGTCCGTTATACTTATGGTATAAATAGTAACACGTTATCTAATCCACTAACAATTCTCGATAATATTCCAGGAAATGTTTCTCATAATGGTTCAAGAATGTTAATTCTAAATGATAAATTATTCATCAGTATTGGTGATGGCTATTCAAACCCTTCAACAGCTCAAGACTTAAATACTTTAAACGGAAATATGCTTCGGTTAAATTTAGATGGCTCTATTCCTTTAGACAACCCAATTGCAAATAGCTATATATGGTCTTTTGGACATAGAAACCCTCAAGGTTTGTGTGTAGGAAATGGAAAGATCTACAGCTCAGAGCATGGCACTTCAAATAATGATGAAATTAATATCATTGAAGAAAACAGAAATTTTGGATGGCCTAATGTTCAAGGTTATTGTGATTTAACATCAGAAACCGCATTTTGTAATAATGAAAATGTTGCAGAACCTATTTGGGCTTGGACACCAGCAATTGCTCCTTGTGGCATGGATTATTTTAATCATCCGTCAATACCAGAATGGCAAAACTCATTATTGTTAGCGGTATTAAAAGACAAAAAATTAATTCAATTACAACTCAATCCTGATGGAACATCTATTATCGAAGAAAACAGTTACCTTGTTAATACCAGAGGACGAATTCGAGATGTTTTAGTTTTACCAAATGGTAGGATTTATATCTGTACGACAAACAGAGATTTTGCTGGTTCACCTAATGTAGATGATGATAAAATTATCGAATTGAAAAATGATAATTTTCTTGGAACCATTGATTTTAGTAACCAAATCATTAAACTATTTCCAAATCCTTCAAATGGTATTTTTACTCTTGAGTTAAACACCAATTTAGATTCAGATTATGATATAGAAATTATTTCAATTAATGGAAGTGTAGTTTTAAAACAATCTATTACCAACAATACAACTCAAATAAACGCCCAGTCTCTAAGTCCTGGAATGTATTTTATAAAAGTTAGTAATTCAAACGCGTCAACCTATAAAAAAATCATCATCAAATAGAAGATTGAGTTTAGAATAGCATCTCCAAAAGCAATTCTTTTCGTAGCTTTGAGTTTCTTACAAATTCATATCTATGTCTGATCAAAAACGTCTTTTTTTAGTTGATGCTTACGCGCTTATTTTTCGTGGTTATTATGCCTTTATAAAAAACCCACGAATCAATTCCAAAGGCGAAGATACGTCTGCCATAATGGGATTTATGAACTCTTTATTAGATGTTATCAAGCGAGAACGACCAGATCATTTAGCGGTTTGTTTTGATAAAGGCGGAAGTGCAGATCGTGTAGAAATGTACGAAGACTACAAAGCTAATCGTGATGAAACACCAGAAGGTATTAAAACAGCTGTTCCTTATATCTACGAGATTTTAAAAGCCATGCATATACCCATCATGGTAAAAGAAGGTTATGAAGCTGATGACGTGATTGGAACCTTATCACGTCAAGCCGAAAAAGAAGGCTATAAAACCTATATGGTAACACCAGATAAAGATTTTGCGCAGCTAGTTACTGAAAACATATTCATGTATCGACCAGTATTTGGTGGTGGTTATGAAACTTGGGGAATACCTGAAGTTCAGAAAAAATTTGAAGTTACTGAGCCAATGCAAGTTATAGATTTTTTAGGTATGATGGGAGATTCGTCTGATAACATTCCAGGATTACCTGGTGTTGGCGAAAAAACAGCTAAGAAATTTTTAGCGGCATACGGTTCTATGGAAAACTTGTTAGCCAATACCCATGAGCTCAAAGGAAAAATGAAAGAAAAAATTGAAGCCAATAAAGAGTTGGGCATCCTTTCAAAACAATTAGCAACCATCATGCTCGATGTTCCTGTGACCTTTAACGCCAAAGATTTTGAACTCAATCATCCTGATGTTGAAAAAGTAAAAGAGATCTTTACACAATTAGAATTTAGACGATTAACCGATAATTTCTTAAAAACATTTGCCGATGAAGCGACTGAGTCTAAGTCTGAACCAACAGAATCTGCAAACGTAAAACCTTCCGAAAACAAACCAACTCCCAAAGAACAAAAATCTGCTGGAGCTGGACAGTTTTCATTGTTTGGTGGAAACGACGAAACAACAACAGAAACTGTTTCAGAATTTACAAGAAAAACTACCGAAAACACATCGCATTTTTACCAAAGTATCGCTTCAGGAATGGCAACTAAATTATTCGTGAAAAACCTCATGAATCAACCTTCTGTGTGTTTTGATACAGAAACAACTGGACTTAATCCGCTAACAGCAGAACTCGTTGGTATTTCATTTTCTTGGGAAACTGCTAAAGGGTTTTATGTGCCGTTTCCAGAGGACAAAATCGAAGCACAAGAATTGATTGAAGTCTTCCGTCCTTTTTTTGAAAACGAACAGATTGAAAAAATTGGTCAGAATTTAAAATATGATATTAAAGTCTTAGCAAAATATAATATAGAAGTAAAAGGGAAACTCTTTGACACCATGTTAGCGCATTATTTAATCAATCCAGATATGCGACATAATATGGACGTATTAGCTGAAACCTATTTGAATTATACTCCAATTTCTATTACAGAATTGATAGGTAAAAAAGGAAAAAATCAACTCTCCATGCGTGAAGTTCCGTTAGAAAAACAAACCGAATACGCTGTTGAAGATGCTGATATTACACTTCAGTTAAAAGAACATTTTGAAAAAGAATTAGGTGAAGCCAATACGCAAACCTTATTTGATGAGATTGAAATTCCGTTACTTCGTGTTTTGGCTGCTATGGAATTGGAAGGTATTAACCTCGATAAAGACTTTTTAAATTCTTTATCAGAGCAACTCACTACAGATATCGCAACGCTTGAAAAAAGCATTTACGATGCTGCAGGCGAAGAATTTAATATAGCTTCACCTAAACAATTAGGCATTATTCTTTTCGAAAAAATGAAACTCGTTGATAAACCTAAAAAAACAAAATCTGGGCAATACTCTACAGCTGAAGATGTTTTAAAATATCTCGCTAAAGACCATGAGATTATTCAAAATATTTTAGATTTTAGAGGTTTATCTAAACTTAAAAGCACGTATGTAGATGCCTTACCAACTCAAGTTGAAGAAGCAACGGGTCGTGTACATACTGATTATATGCAAACCGTTGCAGCTACAGGACGATTAAGCAGTAACAATCCTAATTTACAGAACATTCCTATTCGTACCGAACGCGGACGGCAAGTACGAAAAGCGTTTATTCCGCGAAGCGAAGATTACACGTTACTAGCTGCAGATTACTCACAAATAGAGCTTAGAATTATTGCTGCCTTAAGTAAAGAAGAAACCATGATTGAAGCCTTTAAAAATGGTGAAGATATTCACGCATCAACCGCTTCAAAAGTATTTAATGTACCATTGGCTGAAGTCACAAGAGAACAACGTAGTAATGCAAAAACGGTCAACTTCGGAATTATTTATGGTGTGTCGGCTTTTGGGTTAAGTAACCAAACCGATTTATCTCGTGGTGAAGCCAAAGAACTCATAGACACTTACTATGAAAACTACCCAAAACTTCGAGCTTATATGAGTGAACAGGTTGATTTTGCAAGAGATAATGGCTATGTACAAACGGTTTTAGGTCGTCGTCGTTATTTAAAAGACATCAATTCTCGTAACGCCATAGTTCGTGGTGCAGCAGAACGAAATGCTGTAAATGCTCCAATACAAGGAAGCGCAGCAGATATTATTAAAATTGCGATGATTAACATTTATAACAAATTACAAACTGGAGATTACAAATCTAAAATGCTTTTACAAGTTCATGATGAATTGGTTTTTGATGCTTATAAACCAGAACTCGAGACCATAAAATCGCTCATAAAAACTGAAATGGAAAATGCTTATAAGCTAGAAGTACCTTTAGATGTTGAAATCGATACTGGTGATAATTGGTTAGAGGCGCATTGATGATTAGAATTTAAGTAACTAATATATTATTTCAATACTTTAAATATGAATAACAGTCAGAAGAAAAAAATAATTGAAAATGCGAAAAATTTCTTTCGTGATCAAATTGTTCAAAATCATATAAATGGTGCTTGTGATAGAGCAAGTAGACTTTCTGAATATAATATAAACCCTTTTCTCTATAAATATTTAGCAAATTTTTTGACAGGCAATGACGACCCAGAAAGCATTGCTAAAGCATTAGTTTTACCTAGAATTTTAGGGACTTCAATAAATACATCTTTTGGAATGAAAATCCAAAGTCTTATTAGTTCATTATTCGAAGGTTTAGGCTCTACAACACAGGGTATAGATATTGAATTTGTTGATGCAATTGACAATAGGAAAAAATATTGTCAATTAAAAGCTGGACCTAACACAATTAACAAGGATGACATAACAACTATTATAAATCATTTTGATGGTGTTAGAAATTTAGCAAGAACAAACAATCTTAATGTCGGTATAAATGATATGATTGTAGGAGTTGTTTACGGAGAAGCTAATGATTTAAGTTCCCACTACAAGAAAATAGAAAATGCTTATCCAGTAATAGTTGGTCAGGATTTTTGGCATAGACTTACAGGACAGAAAAACTTTTATTTTGAATTAATTGATGCAGTGGGTGAAGTAGCTTTAGAAGTAGATGCTACAAAAGTTGTGGCAAAAACTATTGAAAAATTAGCCAGAGAAATTGACGCAAAATTTGAATGATTTACCCTTTTCCTTTATAATATTCATTCAAAAACTTAACTATAGAATAGCCAATTTCTTTACCCAAATTACAAGGAACAGCGTTACCAATTTGTTTATATTGTTGAGATATAGAACCCTTGAACTTCCACTCATCTGGGAATGTTTGAATACGTGCATATTCACGAACAGTAAAAGGTCGTGTTTCATCTGGATGACACCTTTCAGTTTGTTTTTGAGCTGGACTGCATGTTAAAGTTAAACTTGGTTCATCCCAACCAATACGTCTAGCCATTCCTGTTTTTCCTCCACCTAAATAAAAACTTTTCCCCATATATTCTTTCTGCAAATCTAATGGTAAATCTCTCCAATAACCTTTTGGAGGAACTAAATCCAATACAACTTTTTTATGTTCTGGGTATTTTGAACCTTCAGATTTAGGAACATTAGAATCATAAAGCTTTCCTTTTTTTAATGCATCAGAAAGATTATAGATAGACTGATAAGGCCTAGGGTATTCATATTTAATATCAATATCTTTTCTGACACCAACAACAATTAAACGCTCACGTTTCTGAGGCACTTTATAATTTACAGCTTTTAATACTTTTACAGGAACCACATTATAACCGATTTCATCAAGAATTGAAATCATTCCTTTTAAGGTTTCGCCTTTCTCATGAGAAAGTAAACCCTTTACATTTTCGCCAATACAAATAGGAGGATTAACTTCTTGAACTGCACGAGCAAATTCATAAAACAAAGTTCCTCTAGCATCTTCTAAGCCAAGTTTTTTTCCTGCATAACTAAAAGCTTGACATGGAAAACCACCTGTAACAATATCAACTTCTCCATTAAACTTTTCGAAATTAAAAGATTTTATATCTCCTTCTAAAACATTCCAATGTGGTCGATTTTCTCTTAGAGTTTGGCAAGCCCATTTATCAATTTCATTTAACGCCTCACATTTAATTCCCGCTTTTTCAAGACCGATGGCTAAACCTCCAGCACCTGCAAATAATTCAAGAACTTTATATTCTTTTAATGGTTTTTCTGAATTATCTACCTCTTCTTCAATGTTATCAAACAAAGGTTTTAATAACCTTTCTATATCGTCTTTTTTATAAACACGATATTCACTTACTGGCTCTCTTAAAGCTGGTAATTTACCATCTCTGTCCCATCTTCGTAAAGTTTCTTTGCTCTTTCCTAAAATTTCAGCAGCTTCAGAAAGCGAATAATAATCTTTAATAACCATGTTACACAACATTAAACATTGGTTACAAATTTATGAAAGATATTTTAATAAGTTATTGAAAATTTTAAATTCTTTTTTCTTTGATAAAGCAAAATAAATCAAATTACCTCTTCCTCTTCTTCTTACTCTTAAACTTTGCTTTATTCTTTCGTTTATTAAAAGGAATAGCATCATCAAACGTATGTTTTGCATCACCACTAGGTTTGTTTTTACGCCATTTTTCATCTTTTGCTGGAAGCAATACGTCTAATAAATCTTGACGTCCTAATTTATTTAAGGTGCTTCTAATCCAAGCTTTATTTTCTTTTTTATACCAAAAAAAGAAACGGTGTTGTTCATCTTTTTCCTTTCGTGTAATAGGTGTATTTACTTTTTTAAGCGTGTAAGGATGATAACCACTGTAATAAATTACTGTAGCAACCGTCATTGGCGTTGGTGTAAAACCTTGTACTTGCTCTAACTGGAAGCCCATATCTTTGGTTTCGGCAGCTAGATTTGCCATGTCTTCAACTTCGCAAGCTGGATGATTAGATATAAAATAAGGAATCAATTGTAGTTTAAGCTTGTTCTTTATATTAATTTTATCAAAACGTTCTTTAAACTTATGAAAGTATTTAAACGATGGCTTACGCATCAGTTTCAAAACAGGATCACTCGTATGTTCTGGTGCAACTTTAAGTCGACCAGACACGTGTTTTGTCATCACTTCTTCAGTATAATCATCTAGTTCTTTTGGGTCCGCATTTTTATTAAATTCTGGCACTAACATATCATGACGAATTCCAGAACCTATAAATGATTTCTTTACTTTAGGGTGGCTATCAACCGCTTGGTACAATTGGGTTAAGGGCTTGTGAGATGTATCTAAATTACTACAGATTACTGGCGAAATGCAACTGGGCGCAACGCACTTGTCGCAAATCGATTGTACTTTCCCTTTCATTTTATACATGTTGGCACTTGGCCCACCAATATCACTCAAATAACCTTTAAAATCTGGCATATTTGCAACCGTATCAACTTCTCGCAACACAGATTCCTGGCTACGAGACGCAATAAATTTCCCTTGATGTGCTGAAATGGTACAGAAACTACAACCACCAAAACAGCCTCTATGAATGTTGATGGAAAACTTTATCATTTCATACGCAGAAATTGGTCCGCGCTTATTATATTTTGGATGTGGCAACCGTGTATAAGGCAACTCAAAAGACGCATCAATTTCGTCTTCGGTCATCGTTGGATAAGGCGGATTTATCATCAACGTCTTATCACCTACTTTCTGAAAAATGCGTCTCGCAGCTAATTTATTAGACTCTTGCTCTATAATTTTAAAGTTAGACGCAAATTTCTTTTTGTCGCTTAAACACACCTCATGCGATACAATTTCAACATCATCCCAATTGCTATTTTTAGGAACTTTTGCGCCTTTATTTAACAACACTGCGGTTTGTTTAATCGTTGTTATGCTAGAAAACGGAACGCCTTTTTGCAACAACCGTACAATTTCACGAAGTGGTTGCTCTCCCATGCCATAGACCAATAAATCGGCTTTAGAGGTTTCTAAAATAGTTGGTAATAGTTTATCACTCCAATAATCGTAATGTGTGACACGACGTAATGACGCTTCAATTCCTCCAATCAACACAGGAACATTTGGCCATTTGTGTTTTAAAATCTTAGAATATACTGATGTGGCATAATCAGGACGAAACCCAATATCTCCATTTGGTGTATACGCATCTTTATCGCGACGTTTCTTATTCGCATTATAGTTACTAATCATTGGATCCATACAACCTCCAGTAACTCCAAAAAATAATTTTGGCGCACCAAGCTTTACAAAATCCTGAAGATTATCATTTACATTAGGTTGCGGAACAATAGCCACACGCAATCCATAACTTTCTAAAATACGCCCAATTACTGCAGGACCAAACGACGGATGATCTACATAAGCGTCACCACTAAATAGAATCACGTCGAGTTCGTCCCAACCGCGTATCTTAACCTCTTTGTTTGTGGTGGGCAACCAATCTGAAAGTTTTAATTCACTCATACCACTGCAAAAGTAGTCAAAAATAGATGCTTAACACTTATAACTCAATTATTTTGGGCGTTACCAAGGGTCGCGCTTTCACAAGTCGCAATCAAAGATGTGCTCCAACAATTGCTCAATCCCTAACGCGAGACAAAATCTAAACAAAAAAAACGCATCAACATTTTCAAGCTACAAATCTATAGCTTTTAAACTCTCAACACGATTTCTAACTAAGAAATCATCAATCGTTTCAAAGTGTTCAATAACACGTTGTTCTTTAAATTCAAATACCTTTTTAGAAAGCCCTTGTAAAAAATCTCGATCGTGAGATACAAGAATTAAGGTGCCATCAAAATTCTGAAGCGCTTCTTTTAAAACATCTTTAGATTTTAAATCAAGGTGATTGGTTGGTTCATCAAGAATAAGCAAGTTAACCGGTTCTAATAATAACTTAACCATAGCTAATCTGGTTTTTTCACCACCAGATAACACGCTTACTTTTTTATCAATATCATCGCCTTTAAACATAAAACGACCTAAAATATTCTTAATCTGTGTACGCACGTCGCCTTTAGCAACCTCGTCAACGGTTTGAAATATCGTTAGATTCTCATCTAATAAAGCAGCTTGGTTCTGAGCAAAATAACCAACCTTTACATTATGTCCTAAACTACAAGTTCCATTAACATCAATTTCTCTTAAAATAGCTTTAATCATGGTCGATTTTCCTTCACCATTTCGACCAACAAAACATACTTTTTCGCCTCTTGCTATAGACATATTTGCATTTTTAAAGACCACATGACTGCCATATGATTTAGACACATCTTTTACTGTTACAGGATAATCACCAGAACGTTGTGTTGGTGGAAATCTGAGTTTCAAAGCCGATGTATCTACATCATCAATTTCTATAATCTCTAATTTTTCTAACATGCGTTCACGAGACGACACCTGATTGGTTTTAGAGTACGTGCCTTTAAATCGATCAATAAATGCCTGATTATCTGCAATAAACTTTTGTTGTTCTTGGTACGCTTTTATTTGATGTGCTCGTCGATCTTCTCTTAATTGCAAGTAATGACTATAATTAGCCTTATAATCATAAATTCTACCCATTGTTACTTCAATAGTACGATTAGTAATATTATCTATAAAAGCTTTATCATGCGATATTACAACAACAGCTTTAGCTTTATTAACCAAAAAATCTTCTAACCAAATTACCGATTCTATATCAATATGATTGGTAGGTTCGTCTAATAAAATTAAATCTGGTTTCTGAAGCAGAATTTTTGCCAATTCTATTCGCATACGCCAACCGCCAGAAAACTCATTGGTTTGTCTTTTAAAATCTGTTTGTTTAAAACCTAGTCCTTTGAGTGCTTTTTCAACTTCAGCATCATAATTTACATCTTCTAAAGCGTAGTAGCTTTCTCCTAAATCTGAAACACACTCAATAATTTTCATATACTCATCAGACTCATAATCGGTTCTGGTTTCAAGTTGTTTATTTAAGCCTTCCATTTCGTCACGCATTTTAAACACATGAGCAAATGCTTTTGAAGCTTCTTCAAAAACTGTAGTATCATCTTCAGTTAGTAAATGCTGTGGTAAATAGGCAATAATAGCATCTTTAGGAGTTCTCACATTTCCGCGAGTGGCTTTTTGTACTCCTGCAATGATTTTCATCATAGTAGATTTTCCTGCACCATTTTTACCCATCAATGCAATTTTATCATTTTCATTAATAGTAAAAGACACCTCACTAAAAAGTGTGTGACCACTAAATTCTACTGCTAAATTATCTACTGAAATCATACTTCAAATTTTAAAGCTGCAAAACTACTAAAAGAGCAGCTTAGGAAAACGAATAAAAAGAAAAATTAACACATTGAAATTAAGAAGATTAATAATCTCAAAAAAACTCTAGTGTTATCAATAAAAATATCTCACCACACTATTTGGTAATCAAATATTTAATCGTAAATTTGCAAACTCTTTTTGAGAGAGGAATGTTTAATAAAGAAAATTAATAAGTGTGGACACATTAAGCTACAAAACGATTTCAGCAAACAAAGCTACTGTAAATAAAGAGTGGGTTTTGGTTGATGCTGAAGGTCAAACATTAGGTCGTTTAGCTTCTAAAGTTGCAAAACTTTTAAGAGGTAAACATAAACCTAACTTCACACCACACGTTGATTGCGGAGATAACGTAATAGTTATTAATGCTGAAAAAATCAACTTAACAGGAAACAAGTGGAATGACAAAACGTACATTCGTCACACAGGTTATCCAGGTGGACAAAGAAGTTTAACTGCTACAGAATTGTTTGGAAAAGATCCAGCAAGAGTAGTAGAAAAATCAGTAAAAGGAATGCTCCCTAAAAACAAATTAGGTGCTGAGCTATTCCGTAATTTAAACGTTGTAGTAGGTACAGCTCATAAACATGAAGCTCAAAAACCTAAAGCAATTAACTTAAACGAATTTATTTAATGGAAGTAATTCACAAAATTGGCCGTAGAAAGACGGCTGTTGCTCGTGTTTATGTTGCCAAAGGAAAAGGTAACATTACAGTTAATAAAAAAGACATGGCGGTTTATTTTCCTACTGCAACATTGCAGTACAAGGTAAACCAACCTTTAACCATGACTAACAATGACGGCAACTTTGATATTACAGTAAATGTCTATGGAGGTGGTATTACAGGTCAAGCTGAAGCTATCCGTTTAGCATTATCTCGTGCAATGTGCGAATTAGATGCTGAAAACAGACTAATATTAAAGCCAGAAGGTTTATTAACTAGGGATCCAAGAATGGTTGAGCGTAAGAAATTCGGTCAGAAGAAAGCGCGTAAGAAATTCCAATTCTCTAAACGTTAATACCATTGTCAAATTTGTATTTGGCGCAAAACAAAAATTTAAACCAGTTATTGTTGTCCATAATCTATATAGATTAGGATTTAGTTAAGCATCTAAATGGTTAAGGCAAACGCAAAGCGTGACCACTTAATCATTGCTAATCAACAGAACGTAAACTATTACAAACATGGAAAAAGTAGAAGTAAAACAACTACTAGAAGCAGGTGTTCATTTTGGACACTTGACAAGAAAATGGGATCCAAACATGGCTCCTTACATTTATATGGAGCGTAACGGCATCCATATAATCAATCTTTACAAAACAGCTGCAAAAATTGAAGAAACTTCTCAAGCTCTTCATAAAATTGCAGCTTCAGGAAAGAAAATTTTATTTGTTGCTACAAAAAAGCAAGCTAAAGACATTGTTGCTGAAAAAGCAGGAAATGTAAACATGCCTTATATCACTGAAAGATGGCCAGGTGGAATGTTAACTAACTTTGTTACTATTAGAAAAGCTGTTAAAAAAATGGCTTCTATCGATAGAATGAAAAAAGATGGTACATTCTTAACGCTTTCTAAAAAAGAACGCTTACAAGTTGACCGTTTAAGAGCTAAGTTAGAAAAAAACTTAGGTTCTATTAGTGACATGACACGTTTACCTGGTGCTTTATTTGTTGTAGACATCAAACGTGAACACATTGCTATTAAAGAAGCTCAGAAATTAAACATTCCAATCTTTGCAATGGTTGACACAAACTCTGATCCACGTCAAGTAGATTATTTGATTCCATCTAATGATGATGCGTCAAAATCTATAGACAAAGTTCTTTCTATAGTAACTTCTGCAGTAGCAGATGGTTTAGCTGAAAGAAAATCAGATAAAGCTGAAAAAGCAGCAGCTCCTGCAAAAAAAGAAGCTAAAGCTGAAACAAAACCAGTTGCTGAAGTTGTAGCAGCTAACGAAGAAGAATAAATAACATTTACACAACACAAATAAGTCGTTTAGTTATTTTCTTTTCAGAAAAAAATTGAACGACTTTTTTAAATTTTAAAACATTATGGAAGCTATGGTAAAAATAACAGCCGCAGAAGTAAATAAACTAAGACAAGCTACAGGAGCAGGAATGATGGACTGTAAAAAAGCTTTAGTTGAAGCTGAAGGAGATTTCGATAAAGCAATTGAAGTTTTACGTAAAAAAGGTCAAAAAGTAGCAGAAAAAAGAGCCGATAGAGATTCATCTGAAGGTGCAGCTATCGCTAAAATAAATGCAGATAACACCGCTGGTGTTGCAATTGTATTAGGATGCGAAACTGATTTCGTTGGTAAAAACGATAATTTTGTTGCATTGGCGAATCAACTTGCAGAATCTGCAATAAACTATAACACAAAAGAAGAGTTTTTAGCTTCAGATTTTGGAGGTATGACTGTTGCAGAAAAACTAATCGAGCAAACAGGTGTAATTGGTGAAAAGTTAGACATTAAAGCATTTGAGAAATTAGAAGCACCTTTTGTTGGTTCTTATGTACATATCAATAAAATTGCCGCTTTAGTAGGTTTAACTGCTAAAGTTGACAATGCAGAGGTTTTAGTAAAAGACTTAGCTATGCAAGTAGCATCTATGGGAGCATCAACTTTATCTTATAAAGATTTTGACCCAGCTTTTATTGCATCAGAAACTGAAGCAAGAATTGCAGTAATAGAGAAAGATAATATTGAATTAGGACGTTTAGGTAAAACACTTAAAAATGTACCTCAATATATTTCTATGGCTCAATTAACTGATGATGTTTTAGCTAAAGCAGAAGAAGCTGCAAAAGCAGAATTAAAAGCTGAAGGAAAACCAGAACAAATTTGGGATAGAATTTTACCAGGTAAAATGGAACGTTTTATTTCTGATAATACAACTCTAGATCAAGAACAATGTTTATTAGATCAAAATTTCATTAAAGATGAAAAAATGAATGTTGCAAAATACGTTGCTTCTTATGGTGATGTAGCTGTAACAGCTTTTAAACGTGTATCTTTAGGATAGTACCTTAATTAGGTTTAAATATTTAAAGCTTCTCATTATTTGAGAAGCTTTTTTTATAAACTAAAAACAAAAAAATTATGTAGTTTTGCTAAACTTTCATAATCAAGTGACACAAGCCTTGATTAGTGATTTATTTTAAAAGATAAATTTTAATCAGGCAAATTGCATTTAACGATAAAGAGAAATACAAACAACTAAATGAAATACAAAAGAATTCTCTTAAAACTTTCTGGCGAAGCCTTAATGGGTAATCGTCAATATGGTATTGACCCAGAACGCTTGGCAGAATATGCTAACGATATAAAACAAATCACAGAAAAAGGTGTTGAAGTAGCCATAGTAATTGGTGGCGGTAATATTTTTAGAGGTGTTGCTGGAGCTAGTAATGGTATGGATCGCGTACAAGGTGACCATATGGGTATGTTAGCAACTGTCATTAACGGTTTAGCCCTACAAAGTGCTTTAGAAAATGCTGGATTACCTACACGTTTACAAACAGCAATTAAAATAAACGAAGTTGCTGAGCCTTTTATTAGAAGAAAAGCAATGAACCACCTTAAAAAAGGACGTGTTGTTATTTTTGGTGGAGGAACAGGAAATCCGTATTTTACAACTGACTCAGCCGCTGTTTTAAGAGCTATAGAAATTGAAGCCGATGTCATATTAAAAGGTACTAGAGTAGACGGTATTTATAACGCAGATCCAGAAAAAGACACCTCAGCTGTAAAGTTTGACCATATTACTTTTGATGACGTCTTACGAAAAGGCTTAAAAGTAATGGATACAACAGCATTTACATTAAGTCAAGAAAACGAATTGCCTATTATTGTATTTGATATGAATAAAAAAGGAAATTTATTAAAGGTTGTTGCAGGCGAAAAAATAGGTACTAAAGTCAACTTGTAAATACATTTTAAAAAGTTTGGCTTATTTTTTGAATGTTGCCAATTAAATTAAAGTTTTAGAATAATGAACGAAGACATTAAATTTATATTAGACTCCACAAAAGAAGCAATGGATAACGCCATTAAGCATCTAGAAAAACAGTTAGTAAACATTAGAGCTGGTAAAGCTAGCCCATCAATGCTAGGAAGCGTTATGGTTGACTATTATGGATCGCAAACACCATTAAGTCAAGTAGCAAATGTAAATACTCCAGATGGTCGTACAATTACAGTACAACCTTGGGAAAAATCTATGCTTCAAGAAATCGAACGTGGTATTATGATTGCTAACCTTGGTTTTAATCCAATGAATAATGGTGAAACAATTATTATAAATGTTCCGCCTTTAACAGAAGAACGTAGAAGAGACTTAGCCAAGCAAGCAAAATCTGAGGCCGAAGATGCTAAAATTAGTGTTAGAAGCGCTCGAAAAGATGCTAATAATGAAATTAAAGACTTAGAAGATGCATCTGAAGATCAGCAAAAAAATGCAGAAATAGACGTACAACAAATGACAGATAAATACGTTAAAAGAATTGATGACATCTTAGATGTTAAAGAAAAAGAAATCATGACAGTTTAAAATATAAAAGCGGCAATTAAGTCGCTTTTTTTCACCTTACTACAACCCTCATATAATTATTAATGCAAAAGTGCTTTTTAGTAGTCGTTATTTTTTTAAGCACATTTGTTGCTAACTCGCAAGAAGACATTGTCTTCTATGAAGCTTCTACCGAAAAAAAAGATTCACTCAAAAAAAAGCAATTCATTAAACAACTTGGTAACGGTTTCTTACCAACCAAATTTCTAAATTTTGATTTGCGTTACCTCATAAAATTTAATCAATACGAAGGTATTAGAACTGGTATTGGAGGTGTAACAAACGATGCCTTTTCAAAAAAGTATAGAATTAACAGTTACTTAGTTTATGGTTTTAAAGACCATAGATTTAAATATCGCATAGGTGGTGGTTTTAGAGTTTCCTCAAAAACTAACACATGGATTAATTTATCTTACACAGATGATTTGTATGAAACTGGAAGCTCAAAATTTTTAACAGACAAACGCTTTTTTCAGTTTTTTGAACCTCGTTTACTAAACATCGATTTATTTCATAAGCATATTACAAAAGCTATAAATATTGAACATCAACTATCAAATAACCTACTAACTGAAACAGAATTATCTATAAGTAAGATTGACCCAACCTATGATTATACTTTTGCTTTAAAAGATAAAAACTTTTCAAATTTTGATCTAAGCATAGCTAAGTTAGCGTTACAATGGAATCCTTTTACCACTTACACAATTGATAACAACAAAAAATTAGTCGAGCAAGAAGGTTTCCCAAAATTCACCTTACAAGTGACTCAAAGTTTTAAAAATCTACTTAAAGGTGATTTTAATTTTTTTAAAGCAGATTTTAGAACATTATACAAACTTAATTACAATAAAAATTCTTTTACAGAAGCTACGTTAACCGCTGGAATTGCTACAGGCAATACACCTCTTACCCATTTATATCATGCTTATCCAAATAATATTACAAAAGAAACCATTTTACAACGCTTCTCTGTTGCTGGTATAAATAGTTTTGAAACTATGTATTTTAATGAATTTTTCTCAGATCGATTTACAACCTTACAACTAAAGCATTATATAAAACCTTTTAAAATATCAAAACGATTTAATCCGCAGCTAGTATTAATATCTAGACATGCTTTAGGAGACATGCATGATATTGAGCGGCATCAAAATATTGAATTTGGAACACTTACAAAAGGGTATTCTGAAGCTGGTTTTGAACTCAACAAAATCTTGTTTGGTTTCGGACTCAGTTTTGCATATAGATATGGTGCATATCACTTACCAAAAGAAGAAGATAATGTCGCATTAAAATTCACATTTAATCTCTCGCTTTAAAGTTTCATTGACCACCAATACTTTCGGTTTTCGTGCAATTGCTATTAGATATTTTACAATCTGTACAATAACCATCTCCTTCACTGTCACGACGTGGACTACAACCTCTTCTGCAACCTGTACACGAAACTGATGTTGCAGAAACATCGAGAACAAACGACGAATTCCCCTGTAGGCGTAAATTTTTTCCAAATGAAATAGGTGTTTTGGTTTTTATATCTTCACTTCTAGATGTTAGCATGTAATATCCATTATTATCTTTTTCATGAATAAAATCAAAATCTTCAAAATCCACACTGAAGCCATCATTTTGTGCTGTAGTTTCGTAGTTTTTTTCAACTAATTCCTTAATTTCTTCCGAAGTAAATTTAAATTGATTGTTTTCATCTATAGACCCAATAATCATTTCACTTAATAAAAGTTTAGTCTCAAGATTATGATTAAAAACAAGTTTGTTGTCATCATCACTTTCCATAATGCTTCTCTCATTAGGTGTTTTTTTAGAATCATGACAGGATAACACACTAAACACAATAAAAATTAACGTAATAAATTTTAAAACTTTCATATAATTATTATTTTAATATTACAACGCCATTAAATTACTCATAATAATAATAATAATAATAGCCTAATGTATCTTACAATAATTAACAGTAAAAACATTAAAATATATTTTTTAATTCAAACTGCTCTTGACTCACTTTTTTCTACCTTTGTTGCTGTTTTAAAAACTAATGTTTAAACTTTTAACTGCAAAATTCTGGGATGTTGTTGCGCGATTAATTTTACGTAACAAAATTGGCATTTTAATCGCCATCATTTTAGCTACACTTTTTTTTAGCTATCAGTGGAAACATATGCGCTTTACTTATACTGAAGCTAACTTACTTCCAGATGATCATGCTGTAAATATTACTTATAATAATTTTTTAGAGATTTTTGGCGAAGAAGGCAACCTCATTGTATTAGGTGTTAAAGATTCTACTCTATTTTCTGTTGAAAAATTGAATGCTTGGAATCAGTTATCAGATGATTTTAAAAGCTACAGTGAAGTAGAAACTGTTGTTTCTATTAAAGATTTACAAAAATTAGTTAAAAACAATAAAAAGGAAAAATTTGACTTAGAGCCTTTTATAAAAGACTCTATCACCTCAATAGAACAAATAGACACACTTCAAGACGAGTTGTTTAAAAAGTATCCTTTTTATGACAATTTTTTATTCAATAAAGACACCAAAACAATTCGTACTGCAATTTATTTAAAAAAAGAAATTGTAAATACTCCAGCCAGAAAAGATTTTATTCTAAAAACATTATCAAAAAAAATAGAAACCTTTGAAACCGATAATGATTTAAATGTTAGAATTTCGGGTATGCCCTACATACGTACTCTAAACTCACAAAACATTGTTGATGAGATTGGTTTGTTTATAGGTCTTGCTCTTGGTATAACATCACTTATTTTCTTTTTCTTTTTCAGGTCATTTAGAGCCACATTTATATCACTTATAGTTGTTTGTATTGGCGTCATGTGGACCTTTGGTATACTGGGATTACTTAAGTATGAAATTACTGTTTTAACAGCTTTAATTCCGCCTTTAATCATTGTAATTGGTATTCCAAACTGTATTTTTTTAATTAATAAATACCAGCACGAAGTAAAATTACATGGTAATAAAGTAAAATCATTACAACGCGTAATTACCAAAATTGGTAATGCCACTTTAATGACTAATGTTACAACAGCATCTGGTTTTGCAACGTTTATTTTAACAGAAAGCAAACTTTTAAAAGAGTTTGGTATTGTAGCATCTTTAAGCATATTGGCCATTTTTATATTATGCCTACTAATTATTCCTATCATTTATACATTTCTACCTTATCCAAAGGATCGCCATTTAGAACACCTTAATAAACGTTGGATTGGTGGTTTTGTGGATTGGATGGAACATATGGTTAGAGAACGAAAAATTGCTATTTATGTAACTTCCTTAATTCTTTTAATAGGAAGCATTATTGGAATGTACCAAATAAAAATCTCTGGTAGCCTAATTGAAGACATGCCAAAAAATGCTGAGTTTTTTCATGACATTCGTTTTTTTGAAAACGAGTTTAATGGCATTATGCCATTAGAAATTATGGTAGATACAAAGCGCAAAAAAGGTGTCATGAAATTAAGCACTTTAAGGCGTATGAATGAGCTTGAAGAACTCATTACCGAAACACCAGAATTATCAAGACCAATTTCTGTTGTAAGCTTAGTTAAATATAGTAAACAAGCCTACTACAACGGAAATCCAAAATACTACCAATTACCAACAAGCCAAGAAAAGAGTTTTATTCTTTCTTATGCTAAAAACTCATCTTCTAATATAGATTTACTGAATAATTTTATAGATAGCACAGGTCAATATGCGCGTATAACAACGTTCATGAAAGATATTGGCACAGATAAAATGGAACGCATTGAAGAAAATCTTCAAGCTAAAATAGATAAAGTCTTACCTGAAGAAAAGTATAACGTTACTATGACAGGTAAAGCTCTAGTTTTTCAAAAAGGAACTAAATATTTGGTTAAAAATCTAGCCATATCATTATCATTAGCCATATTTCTTATTTCATTATTTATGGCTTATATGTTTAGGTCGTTTAGAATGATTATTGTCTCTTTAATCCCTAACCTTTTACCACTATTGCTAACAGCAGGTTTAATGGGGTATTTAGGTGTTCCTATAAAACCATCAACAATACTCGTGTTTAGCATAGCATTTGGTATTTCGGTAGATGACACCATTCACTTTTTAGCAAAATACAGGCAAGAACTCCAAGCTAATAATTGGGTCATCAAAAAATCTGTTTATGCAGCACTTCGCGAAACAGGAGTTAGTATGTTTTATACATCAATAGTCTTATTTTTTGGTTTTATAGTATTTACCACCTCAAGTTTTGGAGGCACTGTTGCTTTAGGCGCACTAGTTTCAATAACGCTATTATTTGCTATGTTATCCAATTTATTACTACTACCATCTCTTCTATTATCATTAGAACGAAGCATTGCAAATAAAGAAGTATTAAGAGAACCTGCAATTAATATCATCCCAGAAGAAGATGATAACGAAAACTTAGAAGAATAATCATAAAAAATTATCTTTGCATTCAAAATTTTAAATCATGAAGACGAGCACAGTTGCCGAATTATTGTCAAAAGACATCACATTACAAGACATAGAAATAAAAGGTTGGGTAAGAACTTTTAGAGCTAATAGATTTATTGCTTTAAATGATGGTTCAACACTACATAATATTCAATGTGTAGTTGATTTTGAAAATACAGATGAAGCCATTCTAAAGCGTATCAATACAGGTGCTGCTGTTCATATAAAAGGAGAATTGGTAGAAAGTCAAGGCAAAGGTCAACGTGTAGAAATTCAAGTGAATACTATTGATATTCTAGGAGATTCTGATGCAGACGAATATCCAATTCAACCTAAAAAACATTCGTTCGAGTTTTTACGTGAAAATGCACATTTACGTACACGTACAAATACATTTAGTGCTGTTATGCGTTTACGTTCATCACTATCGTTTGCTGTACACAAGTATTTTAATGACAACGGTTTTTATTATATGCACACGCCAATAATTACAGGAAGTGATGCTGAAGGTGCTGGAGAAATGTTTAAAGTAAGTGCTTTAGACTCAAAAAACCCACCACTTAAAGAAGATGGAAATGTTGATTATACTAAAGATTTCTTCGGTAAAGAAACAAACCTAACAGTATCTGGACAATTAGAAGCAGAAACCTATGCAATGTCTCTTGGTAAAGTGTATACTTTTGGACCTACATTTAGAGCAGAAAACTCAAATACAAGTCGTCATTTAGCAGAATTCTGGATGATTGAACCAGAAGTTGCTTTTATGGATTTAGCTGGTAATATGGATTTAGCTGAAGACTTTATGAAATCGGTTTTAAGTTACGTTTTAGAACACAATCAAGACGATCTTAAATTTTTAGAGCAACGCTTACTTGATGAAGAAAAAACAAAACCTCAAGTAGAACGTAGCGAAATGAGTCTTATTGAAAAACTAAAATTTGTAGTAGACAACAACTTTAAACGCGTAAGTTATACTGAAGCAATAGATATATTAAAAAACTGTAAGCCAAATAAAAAGAAAAAATTCAATTTTATTATTGAAGAATGGGGAGCAGACCTACAAAGTGAACATGAACGCTTTTTAGTAGAAAAACATTTTAAATGCCCAGTGATTTTATTTGATTATCCAGCAAACATAAAAGCCTTTTATATGCGTTTAAATGAAGACGGAAAAACGGTTCGTGCTATGGATATCTTATTCCCTGGCATTGGCGAAATGGTTGGTGGTTCTCAACGTGAAGAACGTTTAGATGTTTTAAAAGAAAAAATGAAAACCTTAGATATAGACGAAAAAGAATTATGGTGGTATTTAGATTTACGTAAGTATGGTACAGCCGTGCATTCAGGTTTTGGTTTAGGTTTCGAACGTTTAGTAATGTTTGCAACAGGTATGGGAAATATTAGAGATGTAATTCCTTACCCAAGAACGCCACAAAATGCAGAATTTTAATAATTCATTAATATAATATTTACACAAAACAATCTATGTTTACATTATATATAGATTGTTTTTTTTTAACTTTAGCCTAAACCAAATTTAAAGTATGCTTAAACAGTATTTACAGTTTAAATTATCTCAAAAATTGTCGCCGCAACAAATTCAATTAATGAAATTGATTCAATTGCCTACACAAGCTTTTGAGCAACGTATTAAGCAAGAAATGGAAGAAAATCCAGCTTTAGAAACTGGTAAAGAATCTACAGAAGAGTTTGATGATAATTTTGAAGAGTTTGACAACTCTACAGACGAGCATAACGATAATGAGACCATCGACGCAGAAGACATAAATATAGATGAATATTTAAGTGATGATGATGTACCAGATTATAGAACTCAAGCCAATAATTATAGTAGTGATGATGAAGAAAAAGTGATGCCTTATGCTGCAGGAACATCATTTACACAGCATTTAACAAATCAATTAAATACATTTAGGCTCAATGATGAAGAACGCGATATTGCCGAATTTTTAGTAGGTAGTGTTGATGAGAGTGGTTATATACGTCGTTCGTTAAGTGACATCATGGATGATTTAGCATTTACTCAAAATGTATTTACTACTGAAGATAAAATTGAAAAGGTATTAGCCATAGTACACCAATTGGATCCAGCTGGTGTTGGAGCGCGTAATCTCCAAGAATGCTTGAGTATTCAATTACATCGAAAAGAAAAGTACCCAGATGTTGAACTTGCTATTGCTATTATAGATAAAGCATTTGAACAGTTTACTAAAAAACATTATAAAAAATTACTTCAAAAGTTTGATATTACTGAGGTTCAACTAAAAGATGCTATTGAAGAAATTGAACGTCTTAATCCTAAACCAGGTGGTTCTTACGCTGGTAATAATAAAATGGTTGAGCATGTCGTTCCAGATTTTGCAATCAAAATTGTAGATGGAAAACTAGAATTAACCCTTAACGGAAGAAATGCACCAGAACTTCATGTGTCTAGAGAATATAGCAACATGATGAAAGGCTATAAAGATGCTAAAGACAAAAGCAAATCTCAAAAAGATGCGGTAATGTTCATTAAGCAGAAACTTGATGCTGCCAAGTGGTTTATTGAAGCTATAAAACAGCGTCAGCAAACGCTATTTGTAACGATGAGTTCTATCATGCATTATCAAAGCGACTATTTTTTAACTGGTGATGAGCGCAAACTAAGACCAATGATTTTAAAAGACATTGCTGATGAGATTGACATGGACGTTTCAACTGTTTCTAGAGTCGCAAATAGTAAATATGTCGATACACCTTACGGAACAAAATTGATTAAAGAATTCTTCTCTGAGTCTATGAAAAATGACCAAGGCGAAGATGTTTCGACAAGGGAAATAAAGAAGATTCTTGAAACGGTTATTGAAGAAGAAAATAAAAAGAAACCATTAACAGACGAAAAACTAGCAACTTTATTAAAAGAAAAAGGCTATCCTATTGCCAGACGAACTGTTGCAAAATATAGAGAACAACTAGATATTCCTGTAGCTAGATTACGTAAAAAGATTTAAACATTTTGTTATATTAAAAGAAATTCACATCTTTTAATTTATACAATTCTCACAATACGTACTTCTTAAATATTCATTTTCTAGTAATTGAAACATAACACCTCCTTTTCCAAAAGTATTAAACAACTTACAATATCTTTTAGCATTCATATTGTAAGCATTTAACATAATTGTTCTATAATCTGAAGTTTGCGTAAGGGTTTCATTTGAAATTGTTAGATTTAAATAATAGTACAAAAGGTCCTCATTTATATCTATACTCTTTGCTTTTTCTTCTAAAAGTTTAACCGATAAATCTGTGTTAGCATAAAACGCAAAAAACTGAGCTAGACTTAAATAATCATAATCTGAAAGCGTAACTTTTTTATAGTTTTTATTTATATACGCAACTGATATATCTTTCTTTTTATAATCACGTTTTCGCATTAAGTTTTCTGCTTTAATAATATGAAAGTTTAACATCATTCTAGAAATAAGTGCTTCGTCAATTCCATAATTTTTTAAAGCATAAATTTCTGTTTTAAATTTATTTTCATCAACTTTAATCGCATTATGTCGCCATAGTTTAAATTTAACTGAAGCTAAATTATATTTTACTTCCTTGTTTTTTGGCACAAGTTTGTCTAGCTCTTTTAATTCATTATATACGATTAAGACTTGTCTTACATCGCTCATAAATTTAAATGCGGAATTTTTATTAAGTATTTTTAAAAACTTAGCTTGCTTTGGCACTTCCGTTTTTCTTAAAAAATCTGGAGAAATAACCTTGTTATTTAATTTTTCAAATATTGAATTTTGTATTACTAGCGCTTCATTTAAATCATTTGCAGCTATTGATGTATTAAACTTATTAAGCAATTGATCTGCAGACATTGTTTTATACTTATCTTTCTTTTGTAACTGCAATTCTATAACTGCTTTTCTATGGTTTTTTAAAATGGGTTCTAAAGTACTGGAAAGCTTTCCTATAAGCTTGCTCTTTATTTTAGATTTAGAGAGCTTACTTAAATATTGATGTTCTGTGTTTTCTATATCATTTAAAAACTCTACCCAATTTTCTGACGATGATATTTCTGTTTTTATTGTAGGTTTTTGAAAGGTTTGCAAAGCATTTACAATACTATTTGCACGTTGCTCTTGCAATTGAATGTTACGTTCTAAGCTTCCTTCGACCGATGAGTAAGCATTAATACGTATGGCTTTAATATTAAAATCTGTGAGTTGGAGTGAGTCGTATAAAGGTTTTATATCGTTTTGAGAATATTCAGATTTATTTTTTTGAAACGGAATTTGAAACTTAAGTGTTTTATTTTTTATAATATATGCTTCTGTTTTATTTGGTTTAATACTTCTAGAATTATACGTAAGTGAATCTAGATACATGCCCATATCTAGCAAATCCCAAGGATAGGCTTCTAAATCATAAATGATATAATACTGGCATAAATTTTTATTATTTAAAAATAAAATATTAAACTCAAGTTCATCATTAATTAAAGCACTAGGTATTCGCCCTATTAAAACTTGGTATTTATTATCTTTTGTTTTTTTAAGACCTCTTTTAAGCTTTTGAGCATAAATAGGTTTAAGTAATGTGCCCCGTATTTGTGTATTATTAATCGTTACATTTTCGCAATTGTAACGATCTCTAGAAACAACGTCTATGGCTAAACCATCACCAGTATTTTGAAATAGTTGATCAAACCATTGTTTATTATTTGTTTCAAAAAACAAGCTTGAATTTACACGTACAATTGAGAATTTAACCTCTTTAGGTCTATTTACAAATGCTTGATTAAATTGTTGACAAACTTGATCTCTATTTTGAGGAAATACAATATCGTACTGGTTTTGGCTCTGTAATGATTGAAATACAAAGGTGGATAATACTATAATTAAAAGTGTGTTTTTCATAAGTTTAAATGTTATCTCAAAAGCAATTATGTTTTTGAGGTTTTATGTATTTGGGTTACACTAAATCTTTGGGATAATATTTATTATCTCTAAAACTACTATCATCTAACTGTTTAATTTTAACAATAGCTGCAGCTACAAAACACCAATAGCCTTCATAATTTCCGTTTTCTTTATTGTGATCATTATGCCCTTTTAAGCCTTTCAAGGATTTATACCAATATTTTTCTAAAAAGTGTTTTAAATACCTTTGTGCTTCTTCTTTATTTTCCATTTTAACAATGTCTATTAATTTCTGTAAAGGGTGTTCCCCTTTTGAAAAGGTATCTTTTGTTAAAATTTTTCTATTAGATATTTTAGCTTTAATAATCAACTCTAAAAGATAATCCTTAACACCATCTTCATCAATTACATTTACTAATTTTAAAAAATAACTTTCGGATAAATCTAACAAAAAACCTAATGAGAGAATATCCAAAAATTGATAAAAAGATGGCTTTAGATATTGTTTAGTCTTTTTAAACGTACCGTTCTCTTTCCATTTTAAAGTATTTAGGTCTATTTCTTTTCTGACATTTTGCTTTATGGTATAAACACGTTCTAAATCACTAATAACATCTTTTGAAAACATATCATAGCCCGCTAAATACTTCCATTTGACAATAGATAAATATTTCAAGCTTAAGTTATGTAAAACATGACTTACTCTCTCTTTTTTTATTTGATTATTATTTATTTTTTCTAACCTAGAATTATTACGTTGATATTGATCTGTAATCTTCTGCTTAAAGTATTCTTCACTTTTGTTAGTATCTCTCATTTTTTATTGTTAGAATTATTGTCTTTCAAATCTACATTATTAATTTATGGTGTCCAAAAATCACCAGTCCATTGACCTGCAGCGTTTAATATTTTATAAGTAATTGTGCCATCAGGAGCAACATGAGCTAGTACACTAATATAACCTGCATCTGAGATTTCTTCGCCTATTTCACCTAATTCGTCTAAATGATGAGTAATCCATTCTTCACTCATTTGCTGACCATAATTTACAGTACTACCTAGCGTCGCAGTATTATATTTTGTTTCTATTAAAAAATATTCATCTGCATCATTTTTAATTATATGGTCTATTCCATTTGTATGTATAGAAGTATCATTTAAATCTACAACTCCATCTACTCTATTTATAAATTCATAACCTTTCTCATATAAATCTACTTCTATAAAAATTTCTCCAAAATTGCCTCTTCTAGTGTTATTAGTTAAAAGCTCAGTACCATCAAGTACATCTTGTAATAATTGTTTTTGAGACCTATATATATCATCAACATACTTTCTAATTCCATTAGCAACATCAACTATTTCGTCACCATACTTAACTACTTTAACCAATTTTATTAAACCAGTGCCTGGTACGATTTCTAATAAAATAAAACCTCCTGCAACTGCTCTACTGGACTCTACACCATCAAAATCTTTACCATCAATTAGTATTACAAAATCTTCTAAAGGTGTGCAATACCTTGCGCCAACCTCAACGGCATCCCAAAAGCCTGTCCATAAAAAATCTAAATTAAGAGGCGTATAGTTAGATGGGTTTGGTATTTCATACCACAAATTGGCATCCTGACTAAAATAGTACAATCGGTCTTCACCCTCAGTACATCCTGTACACAAATTATAATTACCACCAGATAACCAATCGCCATTAGCGAGTTTAAATTGCCCTAACAATGTACCATTAACAATAATTGTTCTAGTATGGGTATAAGCTAAAGATGAAATATTATTGTAATTACCAGTGTTTGCTACCCAAGACACATCTGATGCTAAAGTTGATAAGGTCAGTTTTGCTTCTTTTTTTGCGGCTTCAGAAAACTGGTTTTCTTCAAGAAATGCAATTGCTTCGTCAACGGCGTCTTCATTATTACGATCATTTATCCAGTTAATTAAATCACTGTCTTCTACTGCATTTAATTGTAACCTAAGCACTAAGAGGTCTTGTTTTGTTAAACTAGAAATAGTATCTGTACATCCATTTTCAGTAACATTTACGCTGCTACCACTTATAACAGATATGTTACTTTCAATCTCACATGGTGTTACAAACTTAGGCGTTGTTGTTGAGCTAGAGGTTCCACCTCCACCTCCACCAAAAGGATTGTCTGGTAACACAACTGAATAAGACTCGTATTCTTCTTTTGTAGAACATACTAGCTGAGTTCTTGTATACATAAAAGCTGCAGTACAATTCTCTCCTGCATCATGTTCTTGACCTCCCCAATTACAATAGGTATTTGTTACTACTGAGCAACCACCAATTCTTGCATATAAATAATCTAGACTACCATCATAATCAATACTTTCCATATTAAACTGTCCTTTAAAAACAGTTTGTGGATTAGTTTCTAAACTAGTAAGGTAATTTTCTGTTGGATAGTAATTAATTATAAATGTTTCTGTTGAATGCCCTTCTTTAAAATTAACCACCAAGTTGCTAAAACTATTGGCCTCTTGATTATCTTTTACTATTTTTAAAGTAAAGGTTGACCCATTGTCATTAATAGCTTGAGTAATTTCATCATTAAGTATTATAAAACCATTAGCGTCTTCTGTCGCTGTACGAAATTGATAGTTTAGATTTTGATAATTAATAATATCTTTTGATACAAATTGAGATAAGGCTTTAAAGTCTTCAAGTCTTCCAATTTTAAAAACATCATTATCTCCTTGTTCTTCTAATATAGTGTCTTCTGTTTGAATTGAATCTTTTTGACAGGTTGTTAAAAGAATAGAAGTTACAAAGAGTAAAATACAGGTTTTAAGATGGTGTTTCATTCTTGTTGGTTTTTAAGGTTAATAGTTATAGTAATATCTATATGATATAGATTAAAACTTAAAATTTAGCGTCAACAAGAATCTTAAAGTAATACACAAACTTAGCTAAAATAAACTCATAGCATTATCAGATTTACTAATAACTTATAAGCTATATCGATATATTTTTTACCTTTGAAAAAACTACACTTTCATGATTGGAGAACGTATAAAAAAAACAAGAGAAAAAAAAGGTTTTTCGCAAGAGTATATTGCTGAAGAGCTAAAAATTTCGCAGAGTGCCTATTCTGATTTAGAAAATAACAAAACAAAATTAAACCTCCAGCGTCTTCAAAAAATTGCCGACGTATTAGATACAGATATTTTCGAATTTTTATCTGGTGCAGACGTTACTTTTAATGATAACCAAAATGGAGGTGTTGCAAATAATGCTTTTGTAATAAATCAATTATCTGACCAACTATTAAATCAGTATGAAAAACGCCTTAAAGAAAAAGATGATATCATAAGTTTACTTAAAGAGCAACTAAAAACTACCTAACGTATTGCTTAACCATATCTTAAAAAGTATATCATACATTTTTCACCCATTAATAATGCCATTACTTGGTGTTATTTTTTACTTTTCAAAAACGCCACGATTCATTCCTTTACCTGTTATAAAAGCTAAATTAATTTCGGTATCAATACTAACTATTATACTTCCTATTTTACTGTTTTATTTATTAAAAACATTACATAAAGTAGAGTCTATTCATTTAGAGAATGCCAAGGAACGTATCATTCCATTGTTTTTAAATAGCATTATTATTGTTCTTGTGTTTAGTCGTGTGTTAACACAAAACGAAATACCAGAGTTATATTTTTTCTTTATAGGTATTTTAATTTCTACGCTAACATGTCTAGCTTTAGCTTATGCGAAGTTTAAAGCAAGCATACATATGATTGCTTCGGCTGGCTTTTTTATGTTTGCTATAGCCATTAGCATTCATTTTAAAATTAACATAAACGGAACCATTGCTTTAATGTGTATTATCCTAGGTGCAATTGCTTCATCAAGACTGCATTTAAAAGCTCATACTGTTCCTGAGTTAATTATTGGATTTTTTATAGGTCTTTTACCGCAGCTTATTTTGCTTAACTATTGGTTATAGAATGTAAAACATTAATCCAACCTTTATAGATTGCATACCAACGTCTTGACCGTTTACCTTTACGGAGTCTTTAAAAATATTATTTAGTCCATAATAGACATGAAAGCTTATGTTAGAATAACCTGCACTAAAGGTAAAACCATATTGGAGTTTATTAAAATCACCAATATTACTATATTTAAAATGCCCTAAATCTCCCTGAAACTTAGATGTATTGAGTACAACGTAGCCTAATTTAAAACCTGTGTAAATTCTCCAAAAATTATATTCGGTAGCAGTAGATGTTCGCCATCTAAATTCAAAAGGCAATTCTAACACATACGTTGTGAATTTATTTTTACTAAATGATGTCTCATTATCATCTAATACAGTATACTCAAAATTATTAGTGTTGTTTTTAGTAATTAAAAGTGTTTGATTGTATGAGTTGGTCGATACGCCTATACCTAATCCTAAGGCCAAATTTCGCCTTTCATTAATTGGCATATCTCTTATAAAACCGAAATGAAATCCGCTAGAAAACCCATTTTGAGAAACACCATCTGGTTTTTGCCCTAACAAATTATAAGTAATTGAAGCATAAAATTGATCTTCTCTATATTTATCATCAACAGAAGCAGTATCTATAAGGGTTTTGTCATCATTTTGAGCAAACCCTTGTTGCAAGCAAATACATAATAAAATAGAAAAAAGACAATATTTCATATTACAAATATAACGGATTATAACGTGGTTTATGATTGAGTTTAAAGCAAAAAAAAGCATCCTAAAAAGGATGCTTTTTATATACTAAACTATATTAATTTGAATTTTTAGACATATCGCCTTTTTTGGTTGTATAGTTAATTTTTAAAGCATTACACTTTCTAAGTTCTTGCTTTATATCGCCAACTAATCCCATATTAGCATCGCTATCTACTTTTAAAGAGGTTGTTAAAAACGGAATTAACTCTTCTCGTTTTGAAGCCCTTTGTTGAGCTACAAATGCTTGAACCTCACTAACATCTGCAAATTTACCATCTAATTGAATTCTAGACTCTGTACCATATTGTGCTTGGTAACGTTCACTAGGTTTACCTGCATAGATATACATTATTCTATCTTTCTTATCAAGTTTTTCAACTTGATCTGCATATGGCAACTTATTTTCAATTAATAAATCGTCATCTTTCATTACAGTAGCTACCATAAAGAAAAACAGTAACATAAATACAATATCTGGCAATGAAGCTGTATTTACAGCTGGCATTTCACCTCCCTTTTTTGTTTTAAATTTAGACATAGTCTTATCTTTCTTTTAGGTTATTGTACTTCAGACAACTTTTGAGGGTAATCTAATTTTATTTGTTCTATTTGCTCTTTGAGTTTTGTTTTATTGCCAACCCAATTCACATCTTTATAATTGGCTTCCATTTCTATAAAGGAAGTCCCATAAAGTTCACTAGCTCTTCTATTTCTAAGCTCATTATATGCAGCTACTAGTTCATTTTGAACTGATATGTAAGTTGCATACGTTGTTTCTCTTTCATTTTTTAAAGAGATAATTGCTTTTGTTGGATTGTCTGACGATTTAGAATCACGTTTTCCTTTACAAAAGCTACAAGCATCATCACCTTCACCACCGCCATTATCAAGAAACTCAACAGCTGCTTTACGCAAGTCTTTAATTTCCATTAGCTCATCTTCAACTAATAATTGATTCTTTTTGTTAATCAATACTGTAAAGATATTCTTTTGCTTAATAATTGGTGGGTCAGACTCCTCTATTGGAGGTAGCTTTCTATTTAAACCTGTATCTATTTCTATTGTCGTTGTAACAAGAAAAAATATAAGAAGCAAAAATGCAATATCAGCCATTGATCCTGCATTAACTTCGGGTGCTGATCTTTTTGCCATAATTACTTAATCATTTTTTTAACTCCTGATAATAAAATTGAAACAGATGCCAGAACAGCTAACACATAAAATGCTACTAAGCCAGCTCCAACCATATGTGATGTTCCATCAGAAACTTGAATTCCGTTTTCAAAATAAGCTCTTGGGTCTCCACCTGATAAAACGTATGCTAAAAGCAATACGGCTAAAAAGGCACCTAAACCTATTAACGTACTTTTTAAAGAGCTAGTATTTGTAAGCAAGTTTTTTATAACAAAAATCACTACAAAAGCTATTGCCACAAAAAGGATTACATAAGCAATCATCGCTAAGGGTTCAACTATAGCAGTATCTCCATCAACAGCAGCAGCTTTAATTGCATCGTCTCCTTTTGAAACAATGCTAATTAGAGATACTATACCTGCTAATCCTAGAACAGCTAAAATTATTTTTAATATTTTGTATATCATAATTTTTTAAATTATTGCTGTTACTAATTATTTTTTGTGCTTAACTAACATGTCCATTAAAGTAATAGACGAATCTTCCATATCATTTACAATACTATCGATTTTTGCAATAATGTAATTATAAAATATTTGAAGAATAATTGCTACAATTAAACCAAATACTGTTGTTAAAAGTGCTACTTTAATACCACCAGCAACTAAAGTTGCGTCCATAGCTCCTGCAGCTTGAATCTTATCAAAGGCTTGAATCATACCAATTACAGTTCCCATGAAACCAAGCATTGGTGCTAATGCGATAAATAAAGAAATCCAAGAAACGTTTTTCTCTAATTGTCCCATTTGTACACCTCCGTAAGCAACTACTGCTTTTTCTGCAGCATCAATGTCTTCATCTGCTCGATCTAATCCTTGGTAGAAAATAGAAGCAACAGGTCCTTTTGTATTTCTACAAACCTCTTTAGCAGCTTCAATTCCTCCAGATGCTAAAGCGTCTTCAACATTTTGAGTTAATTTTTTAGTGTTTGTTGTGGCTAAATTTAAAAAGATAATTCTTTCAATCGCAATTGCTAATCCTAATATAAGACATAACAATACAATTCCCATGAAACCAGGTCCACCTTCAATAAAACGTTTCTTTAATTCTTGGTGAAAACCAAGTTCTTCAGTAGGCTCTTCAGCTGATTGTACAACTGTTGTAGTTGCAGTTGTTGTCGTAGTGTATGCATTAGCATTAACAGTTCCAAATGCCATTGTTCCTGCTATGGCTAGGATAGAAAATAGTCTTTTCATCGTTCTTGTTCTTAATTTTATTAGTTAAAGTGTTAAAGATATAAAAAAATTGTAATTAAAAAATAAAATTTTCATTGTAGACAAAGGTTTAACGTTATTTTATCTAATGCAAAAATTTTAATCATCAATTGCAGAGAGGAAGGGATTCGAACCCTCGATACGCTTTTGGCGTATACACACTTTCCAGGCGTGCGCCTTCGACCACTCGGCCACCTCTCTAGTCTTTTGCTTTAAAAAGCGAAGCCAAATAACTAGAAAAAAATTTGAATGCTAAAATTTATAATTGTTTTTTTTAAGACATTTCTCCTCTAAGTGGTGTCTCAAATAGGGTTTTAAAGGTTTTATGAGATATGTTTTCGCCTAACATAAACATCAACTTTGCTATAGCAGACTCTGTAGTAATGTCTTTACCAGATATTACTCCTATTGATTTTAATTGTGTACTTGTTTCATATTGTCCCATAATCACACTTCCACCAGAACATTGTGTAACGTTAATAATTGGAGTTCCTCTTTTTATGGTTTGTTTTAACAAATCTATAAACCAAGACTCTGTAGTTGTATTGCCTGCGCCATAGGTTTCTATAATTACACCTTTTATATGTGGTACATTAAGTAATGTTTCTAAGACAAATTTAGAGATCCCTGGAAACAGTTTAATTAAGATAATGTCTGTTTCAAAGTTTTTATGAAGCTTGAATTTCTTTCTCGTATTTGGTTGAAACAAATACTCTTTATACACTTTTAAATGTACTCCAGATTCTGCTAAATGTGGATAGTTTAAAGACTCAAACGCTTCAAAGTGTTCTGCATTTAATTTTATTGTACGATTGCCTCTATATAATTTATACTCAAAATACAAGCCGACTTCTCTAATTACAGGCTTACCTTTATATTGTAGTGAAGCCATTTGTATTGATGTAATTAAATTTTCTTTAGCATCAGTACGTAAATCACCTATTGGTAATTGTGACCCTGTAAATATTACTGGCTTAGTTAAGTTTTCTAGCATAAAGCTTAATGCTGAAGCAGAGTAACTCATAGTATCACTACCATGTAAAACAACAAAACCATCAAAGGCATCATAATTAGACTCAATAATTTCTGCGATTTGAACCCAAAACTTAGGGTTCATATTACTAGAATCTATAGGCTCAGCAAAAGATGTTGTTTTAATATCACAGTCTAACAACTTTAACTCAGGAATACGAATAAGAAGGTTTTCAAAATCAAAAGCCTTTAATGCTCCAGTATCAGAATCTTTTATCATTCCGATAGTTCCTCCTGTATAAATAAGCAAAATATTAGGTTGTTGTGTTGCCATAATTATATTTTAAAAATGTCTTTTGAGTTTTGAGTTGTAATTTCGGCAATTTTTTCTTCTGACAACTTATAAAGTTCTGATAGTTTTTCTATCACCTTATTTATATATAAGCTTTCATTTCGTTTTCCACGGTATGGCTTTGGTGCCAAATAAGGTGAATCTGTTTCTAAAACAATATGTCTTAAATCTATATGATTTATAAACTGGTCTATCTTTCCGTTTTTAAAAGTAACAACACCTCCAATACCAAGTTTCATATTATATGATAGTGCTTTTTGTGCTTGCTCTAGAGTGCCTGTAAAGCAATGAAAAATCCCAAAAAGATCTTCAGATTTTTCGCTTTCTAAAACTTCAAAAATCTCATCAAAAGCTTCTCTACAATGAATCACTATTGGCAGTTTATATTGCTTGGCTAATTGTATTTGGTGCTTAAATGCTTTCTTCTGGATTTCTAAGGTAGATGTATCCCAATATAAATCAATACCAATTTCACCTACTGCATAAAATTTTCTTTTAGCTAGCATGCCTTCTACATGATTCAATTCATCAAGATAATTATCTTTTACATGCGTAGGATGTAATCCCATCATTAAAAAAATATGCTCAGGAAAATCAGTTTCTAATTGAAGCATAGCTTTTGTATAACTAGAATCTATTGCCGGAATAAAAAATCGCTTAACATTTGCTTCTAAGGCTCTATTAATCATTGCGCCTCGATCCTTATCAAAAGCTTCACTATATAAATGTGTATGTGTGTCTGTAATAATCATGAAACAAAAATAATTGTTTTATAGGACTATATTTGTAAAAAAAACATGTTATGGAAACTTTGCAAGAATTTCTACTAAATAGGGACTATACTAAGGTTAAATTGAGACTTACAAGAACAAATCATTTTGAAATTAAAGCAACCATAAATGGCATTAAAGGTCTTTTTATTTTAGATACAGGTGCCTCTAGTTCTTGTGTTGGTTTTGAAGCTATTGAAACTTTTAATCTAAAAGCGAATGATTCAAAAATTAAAGCAGCTGGAGCTGGAGCAACAGATATGGACACTCAAATTTCTAAAAAAAACACTTTAAAAATTGGGAAATGGAAACAAGACAAAATTGCTTTAATCTTATTTAATTTAACGCATGTAAACACAGCACTTACAACGCACAACTCAAAACCTGTAGATGGAATTATTGGTGCCGATGTATTAAAAAAAGCAAAAGCCATTATTGATTATGAAAAGAAATATTTATACTTAAAATTGTAAGATTTTTTTTATAAACTTATAAAATATCTTATATTTATAATTAAATCCCTCTTATTAATAGCCCAATGTTAGCATCTATAATTATTGCCGATGACCATCCACTTATACTTAAAGGATTAAACGATTTTCTTTTAGAAAAAGAATTTAATGTTCTAGCAAGTGCAAAAAATGGAAAAGACGCTTTTTCTTTAATAAAAACTCACCAGCCTGATATTGCAATTTTAGATATTCAAATGCCTTACTTAACCGGTTTAGAAGTTGCCAAAATTTGTAAAGAAGAAGGTTTTAAAACCAAAATTATTATTATCACTTTTGAAAAGAGTGAAGCTATTTATAAAGACGCTAAAGCTTTAGATGTATGTGGTTATGTTTTAAAAGAGTTTGCTTTAAACGAAATTGAAACCTGCATTACTTCTGTATTAAATGGAACTTCATATTTCAGTCCAGAATTAATTACTTACCTAGAGCTTGATCAGGCTCCAAAAGCTTTAGAATTACTTACTAAAACCGAAAAAAAGGTGTTGCAGCTTATTGCAAAAAATAAAACAGCCAAACAAATTTCTGAAATATTGTTTGTTTCATATAGAACTGTAGAAAAACACAAAAGCCATATTAGAAGCAAGCTAAATTTAGATTCAAAAGCAACAAGCATAATATTATATGCTAAAGAAAATGAAACTTATCTCTCTAAAAATACGTAGAACTACGTATTGATTTGCACTATTTTTATCACGATATTTACACTGCTATTAATCAATTCCCCTTGTTTTTAAGGGTTTAAAGCTCTGGGTTTTAAAAAAATCTAGAGCTTTTTTATGTTTTTCTGCTTTTTTATAAATTTTATAATCTTGATTTACAACCACTTATGTGTTTAAAATTAAAAAATACGTAGAACTACGTATTGTTTGGTGTTGCTTTATTGTCGAATTTTACATCATGTTAGTCATAATAAGATTAATATCATGCTATTAATTTAATTCTTAGGGAGAATTTGAAGCTCTGGATTTTAATTAATTCAGAGCTTTTTTTTTTAAAATTTAATATTCTCAAAAGAAAAAACTATGTTTTAAAAATGAATACAATGAAAAACAAACAAAGTCTTTTAGATAGACTTTTTATCATTAGCTTAATTATATGTGCAGTGGCTATAATATGTATTAACGTTATTGTTAATTTTTTTTAGTTAGTTATTTTTAGGAAAGAAAAGCGCAATGTAAGGGATTGCGCTTTTTTTATTAACCTCTCATAAAACAACTATAAATCACATAATAAATTATTATGTTAATTTAATACCGATTTTAAACTTATGAAAAACACCATTTCAAAAACTATATCAAACTAAGTATTTTACTCTTTGGAGTTATTGCTTTTTTTACTAACTGTGAAAAAGAAAATATTAATACTAGTAACCCTTCAACGGTCATAAGCAGTTCACCAAGTTTTACACTTAAGCGTATTGATAATCCTCCAATTTCTGAAAATAAGCACTCTCAGATAAAATTAAATCAATCGTTCGTCAACCTATTTCCTTTGATTCAAATATACAGTTAAGAGAAGTCTATAACCCAGAGCTTGATTTCACTATTGACACAGATGTAGCTAATTATATTGAATATGGCGCCTATCATTCATATACTTTTTTGGTAAACAGAGCTGAAGAAAATGGACTAACAGAGAATGTACTATTAAGTTTACAAAATGATGGCACTTATTTAGCCTATTTAGTTGCATATGATATTACTGAAGAAGAAAAAACACAAATACAAAATAATGAACTTATTAATTTAGATGATAAAGTTACTTATACCATTTTGCAAGATCAAGATTGGGCAAATACAATTTTTCAACGCTTAGGTGATAATGGTGTTTGTCACGAATGGGTAACTATTACACCTATATGTGGATATAGCGAAAAACATACAGCCAAAGATATTGAAAATGGTGCAAATTGTAAATTAGTGAACGAAGGCGGTTGGGTAGCAGAGCCTTATCAGGTTTCTAGCTTTATTGAGTGTCCAGAAAATGGAGGTGGTGGATTTAATCCTACTGACCCAAATGATTCTCTTATTGACGATTATGGTAACCCTATTGGAGGTGGTGGCAGTAGTGACGGAAGCTCAACCAACCCAAACACCAATCCAGATGACAATGGCAACAATGACAACCCTAATGATAGTTCACAAGCAGAGAATGAAGACTGACTACAACTAGATGCTACTGGCAATTGTGTTGGTGATATAGGCGGTATTATTATTAAAGGAGGCAATAATGATGATACTGACTCAAAAAATTGTGAAGAACTTAATAAGCTCACATCTAGTCCGCCACCAGGATCAATTAACCCTTATACTCAAGATAGTCATCCAGAAAATTCAGATGGCGAAAACACAAATACACGAATTGCTACTATAAATATGGATTTAGATGGAAACTGGGAATATGGTTTTGGATTTTATAATAGAGGAAACTATCCTGAGTATGGAGCATATGCGCATCATTTTCCTGCTGTTGAAAACCAACATGTATATTTTCCTTTACACCCATTTCAATTTGGTACAGTACATATTCATCCAGATAATGGTAAAGCAATACCTATGTTTTCCCATGATGATTTGTATTCTGTGTTAAAAATTAGAGATGTATATACTGCTAATACATTTCTTAATAACAACAACCTAAATGGTGATGCCCTTTTTGTCTCAGTATTAGTTGTTATACAAAATGATATAAAGCATACCTACGCTATTAAAATAGATGATATTTCTAAATTACGTAGCTTAGAAGCTCTAAAAGCGAATGAAGAAGACTGGATAGACTTTGGAAATGAAATGAGTGAAGCTTATGCTGGTGATGATGGAGATGGTACAAATGGGTCTGCCTACGAGTATCAAGTAGCATTACTTAAATTTATTGAAGATAATGATTTAGGTGTATCTTTATATGAAATGAATCAAACTAATCCTGGCCCAAATGTTGCAGAAACATGGGATAAATTAACATTATCTAACACCACAGTTATTAAAACACCTTGTAATTAAAAATAGTCATAATGAAAAAACACTTAACACATATAATCATCGCTTTACTTTTAACTTTATCATGTAAAGCACAAAGCCCAATAGTAGGTATAGATGCATCTAGAAATTCAACACCCATTGGTGCTTATTATAAAGACTTAAACAATGAATTTAATAAATTCGTAGGCACATGGGTTTACACCAATGGAAATGATTCTTTAATTATAAAATTAGAAAAAAGAGAACAAGTTGCTGTTCGTTCAAATTATAGAGATATGTTATCTGGGGAATATAAATATGTAGAAAACGGTATAGAAATAATCAATACAATACCATTACCATCTGAGATTTCTTTCGCAGGAAACAAAAATATAGGTGGTGGATATATAATTACAGGTCAAAATTATGATTGCACAGGTTGTTTAGATAATGAACGTCGAATAAAATTATACATTTCAGATCCTCAAAGAGATTATTTATCTGTGTATTTAATATTACGTTATATAGTTAATGAAACCAATCCAGAAAAAATGACAGCTACAATTATAAGTACTCACGGAGGAGTAATCCCAAATGCAGATTCGCCAACATCGTTAAGAGTTCCTTATGGTGAATATTTGATGATTAAACAATAAAAATACTCTCTAAAAGATTTTATGCTTTCTGTTTTATATGAAACATATAACAATTATAATCATCGCATTACTTTTAACTTTATCATGTAAAGCACAAAGCCCAATAGTTGCACTAGATGAAAGTCTTAATAATAAATCAAATGGCACTTATTTTAAAGATTTAAATAATGAGTTAAATAAATTTATGGGAACATGGGTTTATACCGATGGTAATAATTCATTAACGATAACATTACAAAAAAACTATGGTATATGATGGTTTTGAACATTATTTTGATGAATTGGTTGGAGAATATAAGTATATTGAAAATGGTGTAGAAACCAGAAATATGCTTCCCAACATTAATAGAAAATCCTTTAGACATAGACAGTCGTAATATTGGCGCTTCTTCAATATTAAAATCAAATAATTTGTATGTTAATTGTAGTGATTGCTCTGAAAATGAACGTCGAATAAAATTATACATTTCTGACCCTCAAAGAGATTATTTATCTGCACATTTAATATTACGTTATTTAATTAATGAAACCAACCCAGAAAAAATGACAGCAACAATTGTAGCACTTCACGGAGGAGTAATCCCAAATACAGATTCGCCAATATCACTAAGAGTCCCTTATGGTGAATATTTAATGATTATAAAACATATTAGTTTCGTATAATCTATTAGTTTTTGTCGACTATTTATCATGAATTCTAATGACTGCCTCTGGCCAAGGCAGTTTTTTTTTATATCTAAAATTTAATAATTAGGAAACATTAAGTTAACATTAGAGTTGGTTATTTGCAGCGACAAAAACTAATACTATTAATGAAACTTAAGATTACAATTACTGCACTTGCATTATTTGCATTTTCTATAATTAACGCACAAGAAACCAAAGCTCCAAAATTTGGAAAAGGTCTTTTTAACCTAGTTGGTAAAGACAGTACTTGGACCATGAAAATTGGTGCAAGAATGCAATTTTTAGCCATTTCAAACTGGGAGAAAAACGAAAGCAATGAAGCTAACTTTTTAGTAAGGCGTTCTCGTTTAAAATTTGATGGTTATGCATTTACACCAAAACTTAAATACAAATTAGAATTAGGATTATCTAATAGAGATATCTCTGGCGCTTCAGAATTTACAAGCAATTCACCTCGTTACATCTTAGATGCTGTTATGAAATGGAATTTTCATGAAAATTTTGAACTATGGTTTGGTCAAACAAAACTTCCTGGTAATAGAGAACGTGTTGTTTCATCAGCAAATCTTCAATTAGTAGATCGCTCACTTTTAAATAGTAGGTTTAATATAGATCGTGATTTAGGGATTCAATTAAGACATCATTTTAATCTTTCAGATAAGTTTTTGGTTAGAGAAATGATTTCAATCTCTCAAGGTGAAGGAAGAAATATCACAACTGGAAATCTTGGAGGTCATCAATATACTGGTAGAATAGAGTTATTACCTTTTGGTAAATTTTCAGGAAAAGGAGATTATAAAGGTGGCGCTTTAAATCGTGAAGAAAACCCCAAATTTGTATTAGCTGCAACTTACGATTTTAATAATAACGCTGTTAAAAATAGAAGTAACCAAGGCTCTTATATGAGAATTGATGATGATGGTGGTTTTTATGAAACTAACATTACAACATTGTTTGTTGATGCTATGTTTAAATACAAAGGATTCTCATTTATGGGAGAATACGCAAGCAGAGATGCAGATGATCCTTTTGCAAAAAACTCTGACGGTACATTAACAGGAGATATTGTTCAAGTTGGTAATGGTCTTAATTTACAAGCTGGTTATTTATGTAAAAATAATTGGGAAATAACTGGACGCTATACCAATATTGAACTTGACAAAAACATAACTGGTAAGAATACTCAAAATCAATATACTCTAGGTGTGTCTAAATATATTGTTGGACATAGTTTAAAAGTACAAACAGATATTAGCCATTTAGAAAATGTAAATGGTAATAATGAATTAATGTACAGATTACAATTTGACATTCATTTTTAAAACATAACAATTAGGTAACACCTTAAAGAAAAAGACAACAGATATTTGCAAACTATTTTAAATTAAATTATGGAAAATATATACTTATATATGATTATTGCCTTAGCTATTTTAGCCATTGCTGATTTGGTTGTTGGTGTAAGTAATGATGCGGTAAATTTCTTAAATTCTGCAATTGGGTCTAAAGCAATTTCATTTAAAACCATTATGATTGTTGCCAGTGTTGGTGTTGCAGTTGGAGCTGTGTTCTCAAGTGGTATGATGGAAGTTGCTCGAAAAGGAATTTTTAATCCTAGTGAGTTTATGTTTAATGAAATCATGATTATTTTCATGGCAGTAATGATAACAGATATATTACTACTTGATTTCTTTAATTCTGTTGGTATGCCAACATCTACTACAGTATCTATTGTATTTGAATTATTAGGAGCTGCAGTTGCTATGGCTTTAATAAAAATTGGTCATGATGGCGGAAACTTTGGTGATGTAATAAACTACATTAACACTTCAAAGGCTTCACAAATTATATTTGGTATTCTACTCTCCGTCGTCGTCGCCTTCTCTATTGGAGCATTAGTACAATGGGTGTCGAGATTACTTTTATCTTATAATTTTGAAAAGAAAGCCAGTTGGATTGGCGCATTATTTGGCGGATTTGCCTTAACAGCGATTACATATTTCATCTTTATGAAAGGCTTAAAAGGGACGTCATATGCTAAAGAATCTTTTGATATTCTTGGAGGAAGCACTATGAAAGATTTTTTAGAAGCTCAAGTTTTACCAATTGTATTAGTGAGTTCTGTGTTTTGGTCATTATTATCATATGTTTTAATAGCTTTTGCCAAAACTAACATATACAAGCTAATTATTATTGTAGGAACCTTTGCTCTTGCATTAGCTTTTGCTGGTAATGATTTAGTAAACTTTATTGGTGTGCCTGTAGCAGCTTATAATGCCTTTACAGAATGGACCGCTTCTGGTTTAGCTGCCGATAGTTTTAGCATGGAAGTTTTAGCTAAAAAAGTACCTACAAATAACTGGTTATTATTTGGTGCAGGTATGATTATGGTATTAACCTTATGGTTTTCAACTAAAGCTAAAGGTGTTGTAAAAACATCTTTAGATTTATCAAGTCAAGGAGAAACACAAGAGCGTTTTCAACCAAACTTTTTATCTCGTGGATTTGTAAGATCTGCAATGTTAATGTCTCAAATGTCTTCATATATGCTTCCTAAATCATGGCAAGCAAAAATTGAAAAACAATTTGAAACGCCAGTAATTACCTTATCAAAAGACAAAGTGCACGAATTACCTGCTTTCGATTTAGTTAGAGCTGCTGTAAACTTAATGGTTGCTGCTGTTTTAATTTCTATAGCAACATCATACAAACTGCCATTATCTACAACATATGTAACATTTATGGTAGCAATGGGTACATCTTTAGCAGATAGAGCTTGGGGCGCAGAAAGTGCAGTATATAGAGTTGCTGGTGTACTTAATGTAATTGGTGGTTGGTTCTTTACAGCCTTTAGCGCATTTACTGCTGCTGCACTAGTAGCTTATTTATTAAACTTAAACTTAAATGTTATGTTCCCAATTTTATTGGTAACTGCTTTTGGATTATTAATTAGAAGCTCTATTGCACATAACAAAAAGTCAAAAGAAGTAAAAGCTGAAGACAGCCTAACAAGAGCTGAAAGCAGCTCAATACAAGGTGTTATTCACGAAAGCGCAAGTAATATTGCAAACGTAGTAAAACGTGGTAACAGAATTTATACTAACGCAATAAAAGGTCTTGCAAAACAAGACTTGGCAATGCTTAAAAAGAATAAAAAACAAGTTGTTAAATTATCTGATGAAGTTGACGACTTAAGAGATAATATCTTCTATTTCATAAAGAACTTAGATGAATCAAGTATTGGAGCAAGTAATTTCTATATTAATATACTAGGTTACTTACAAGATATGACTCAATCTTTAGAATACATTTCTAAAGTAAGTCATAAGCATATCAATAATAACCACAAAAAACTTAAGTTCAGCCAAATTAAAGAACTTAAAGAAGTTGATGATGTTATAGAAGTGTTATTTAATGACACTAAAGCAGCTTTTGATTCAAGTTCATTTGAGCAAATTGCGAATGTACTAAATAGCAAAGAAGATATATTTACTGTTATAAATTCTAAAATCCAAAAACAAGTAGAGCGTACACGTACTGAAGAGTCTAGCCCTAAAAACACAACACTCTACTTTAGTTTATTATTAGAAACTAAAGATTTATTGAAAGCAACAATGAGTCTTTTAGAAGAGTATAATACATCTCATGATGCCTCGGTTAAACCTGCAACTATAACTGTTACAGATGAAACTGTAATTGAAGCAAACAAAACGCCTGAAAAAGAAGAAGAATAAACAATAGTATTGTTTTTTTAAACCACCTCAATCGAGGTGGTTTTTTGTTTAGTATTTTTATGCTTTATTAACAATATAAAAAGAATACTACTCACACTTGTTTTAATTAGTTTTTACACTTCATTATTTAATCAAAAGACTACTAGCTCGCAACGTCTAGAAAAAGCAATTGCATATCACAATCTAAATGATACCTAAGAAACATTTAAGAGGTTATTAAATGTTGTTATGAAAACACCTAACAAATCAGATAGAACCAGTGAAATAAAAATAAAGCTTGGTTTTACAATAAAGATAACAGCTATTTACGTACTGATTACTTAAAAAACTAATTGTTTTAAAAGCTCTCTTTTTATAAAATATATTTTAGTTTTTTTTATTTCTTAATCATTGTCGCTTGTAATACATTAAATATGTGTATATTCAGCAAATTTTTTGATTAATAGTAAACTAAAACCATCGTGAAAACACATCTACACAACTTAAAAAAAAGCAAGTATGCTCTTCTTTTTTTAGTAACAATCTTATGTCAATTAAGCCTAATGGCTCAAAAGCCAATGAAAAAAAGGTCTTTTGAAATAAGCCTTGAAGCCGACGAGAAAATTAATAGTAAAATAAGAACCGACATGCGTGTTGATACTGAAACAGGTCAACCATTAGCGCTTTATGGGTTAAATTACACTGTACCAGCTGGAACTCCAGAAGCAATGGCTATGCATTATTTAACACATGAAGCAAAAAAATTAGGTATTCCGTCTAACGAAATAGCTAATCTACGCCATCATGCTACAAGAACTACAAATGCAGGTTCAGTTGTTCGTTATAGACAATATATTGGTAACTATCCTGTAAACAAATCTGAGGTAACAATTTCTATTTCACCAGAAAATAAAGTCGTATTTGTTATGAATAGCTTTCAAACCAATACTTCTAGCTTAGTAAATACGCAACCTAGCATTTCTGAAGATACGGCTTATCAACTAGCTTATAATTATTTAAACGTACAAAGTGACGTTATGTATAAAGCTAATAGATTAATGGTTTATTCTAACCCAAAAACAAAACGATTAGCTCATGAGGTAACAATACTTACTAACCACCCTATGGGAGAATGGCATGTTTTTGTAGATGCACAAACACAAGAGATTTTTAAAGTAGTTGATATGGCTAACTACTATAATGAAGATAATGAAAACGCTCAAGATGACACTTTAGCCCCAGCTGATGGGACAGGTTTTGTATTTAACCCTGATCCACTATCTTCTAATACTGTAAATTATGGTGGTGGTTATGTAGACAATAATGATGTTGCTTCTACAGAGCTTAACAATGCAAGAATTAGTGTTACTTTAAGAGATATAGATCAAACTGGAGGCACTTATACTTTAAGAGGTCCTCGTGCTCAAATTGTTGATTTTGACGCACCTAACACGGGCTTGTTTGCACAAAACTCACCTACATTTAACTTTACTAGACAAGATCAAGGTTTTGAACCAGTAAACATTTATTATCATATTGATTTTATGATTGATTACATAAACAATACATTGGGTTGTAATGTAATGCCATATCAATATTCTGGAGGAGTTAAGTTTGACCCTCATGGTGCAGGAGGTGCAGATCAATCTTATTATACTGGAGGAACTGGACAGCTCTCTTTTGGAGAAGGCTGCGTTGATGATGGTGAAGACTCAGATGTAATACATCACGAGCTTGGTCATGGGCTACACGATTGGGTAACTAATGGTGGTAATAGTGGAGCTGAAGGACTTGGTGAAGGTACTGGTGATTATGTAGCACAATCTTATAACAGAAGTCTTGGTAATTGGACATCTACTGACCCACAATATAATTGGGTGTTTAATTGGGATGGACACAATGAATGTTGGGGAGGAAGAATCACCAATTACACAGCAACTTACCCAGGTGGTCTTACTGGTTCTATTCATACAGATGGTCAAATATGGGCGAGCTGCTTAATGGGTATATGGGATCAAATTGGTCAGCAACGTATGGATAAAATATTTTGGGAAGGTTTAGGAATGACTGCTGGAACTACAGGGCAAAACGATGCTGCTGTTGCAGTATATCAAGCAGCAATAAATTTAGCTTATACACAATCAGAAATTATTGATATTCATACATCTTTAACAGCTTGTGGCTATACATTGCCAGAATTACCAGGTCCACCAGTAGCAATGTTTAGTGCAGATGCTACAACGCTTTGTTTAGATAATGGTAACACTGTAAATTTTACTGACGAATCTGCTCCTGCTGCAACATCATGGTCTTGGACTTTTGAAGGTGGAACACCTTCATCTTCTACAGAACAAAATCCAACAGTTACTTATGCAGCTGTAGGAACATATAATGTTACACTAAACGTAACAAATTCAAACGGTACAGACCAGCTGGTTGAAACAGACTATATTAATGTAGTACAAGGTGATGATTGCCCTGCGTGTGTAACGCCAAGCAACAGCACTCCTGTAGCTATAAACAATACTGGAGATTTTACATCAACAATTAACATCGCTTCTGGAGGACCTATCACTGATGTAAACGCTACCATAAACATTACACATACTTGGGATGCAGATTTAGACATTACATTAACTAGCCCTCAAGGTACTATTGTAGAATTAACTTCAGACAATGGAGATGATGGAGATGATTATATTAATACAGTTTTTGATCAACAAGCAGCAAACCCTATAACTGGCGGAACTGCACCATTTACAGGATCTTATATCCCTGAAGGTGATTTATCAACTTTAAATGGTGAAGACTCAACAGGTGATTGGATTTTAACTGTAACTGATGATGCTAGTGGAGATACAGGAACATTAAACTCCTGGTCTTTAGAAGTTTGTGTTGACTCTAACTTATCTGTTGAAGACAATGATTTTGATACATTTTCAATTTTTCCAAACCCAAATGATGGTTCATTTACGATTAAGTTAAACTCATTATCAACTAATGATATTGTAGTAAATGTTTATGATATTCGTGGTCGTGCTATTTACAATAACGTTTATAAAAACACATCTAGCTTCAACCAAAATATTGATTTAACAACAGTTCAATCTGGAATTTATTTAGTTAAAGTAACCGATGGTGAAAGAAAAACAACTAGAAAGATTGTTGTTGAATAGATAATAATTTTAATACAACTTAAAAGCCTGCAAAAATAATTTGCAGGCTTTTTTTTGTCATTATACAGTTGAATCTCTTTTAGATTAACCGATTAAAAAACCTTTAGACTTCGCTCAAGATAACACAATATTTAAAATTAACTGAGTATAAGAAATTGAACTCAAGTTTATGGCATTAAAATACTAGTAAGTCTTTTTAAGAACGTATGCTCTCTTCTATTAAAATTTAAATTATAATGGTGAACTTAAAATAGGTTTATAAAAAAAACTTCTCATTTCTGAGAAGCTTTTTTAACACTTAATATTTAATTATAAAATTAAGAACCACACATTAAGCAATCATCGCCTTCGGCTTCTTTAGCTTGTGCAATTAGTGCTTTCATTTCATCTGCTGTCATTGGTTCTGTACTTGTTGACGTTTCTTGAGCAAATTTAGCAGCTGTCTTTACAGCTGCTTGCTGTTTTTGTTGTGCTATAATAGTCTCATCAACTTGAGCAACTTCTGCAACTTCAGCAACAGGTTCTGCTTTTACTTCTCTTGTAATAGTTACTTTCTTTGCATCTACTGCACTTTTTGTACGCAAGTAATACATACCCGTTTTTAAACCGCTTTTCCAAGCATAAAAATGCATAGATGTTAATTTAGCCATTGTTGCACCTTCTAAGAATAAATTAAGTGATTGTGATTGGTCAATAAAGTAACCACGTTGGCGCGACATATCTATAATATCTTTCATAGATAACTCCCAAACGGTTTTGTACAAGTCTTTAATATCTTGAGGAATGCAATCTACATTTTGTATAGATCCATTAGCACGCATAATTTCGTTCTTTAAATCTTCATTCCAAAGTCCTAAATCTACTAAGTCTTCTAATAAATGTTTGTTTACTACAATAAATTCACCAGATAATACACGACGTGTATAAATATTAGAAGTATATGGTTCAAAACACTCATTATTCCCTAATATTTGAGATGTAGATGCTGTTGGCATTGGCGCTACTAATAATGAGTTACGCACACCGTTTTTTAATACTTGCTTACGTAGTTTTGCCCAATCCCAAAGCCCACTTAATTCTTCATCTTTTATTCCCCAAAGGTTGTATTGAAATTCGCCTTCACTAATTGGAGAGCCTTTATAAGATTCATAAGGGCCATCTACTTTTGCTTCTTCCATACTTGCAGTAACTGCTGCAAAATATAAGGTTTCAAAAATATCTTGGTTTAATTTTTTAGCTTCGTCACTTGTAAATGGTAAACGTAGTTTAATAAATGTATCTGCTAAACCTTGAACACCTAACCCAACTGGTCTATGACGGAAATTAGAGTTTTCAGCTTCTTTTACAGGATAGTAATTTCTATCAATAACTCTATTTAAATTCTTTGTTACACGTTTTGTGATTCTGAACAATTCTTTATGATCAAACTCACCATTTTTAACAAACATTGGTAAAGCAATCGATGCTAAATTACATACAGCTACTTCGTCTGGAGATGTATACTCCATAATCTCTGTACATAGGTTTGAAGAACGTATAGTTCCTAAATTTTTCTGGTTAGACTTACGGTTTGCTGCATCTTTATACAACATGTAAGGTGTTCCTGTTTCGATTTGAGATTCTAATATTTTCTCCCAAAGCTCACGTGCTTTAATGGCTTTACGTCCTTTTCCTTCAGCTTCATATTTGGTATATAATGCTTCAAATTCTTCACTATGCACGTCACATAATCCTGGGCATTCGTTAGGGCACATTAAGGTCCATTGTCCATCTTCTTGCACTCGTTTCATAAATAAATCTGGCATCCACATGGCGTAGAATAAATCACGAGCACGTAATTCTTCGGCACCATGATTTTTCTTTAAATCTAAGAAACTCATAATGTCTGCATGCCAAGGTTCTATGTACATTGCAAAACTTCCTTTACGTTTTCCGCCACCTTGATCTACATAACGTGCTGTATCATTAAATACTTTAAGCATTGGTACAATACCATTACTTGTTCCGTTTGTTCCTGCTATGTAACTTCCTGTTGCACGAATATTATGAATAGACAACCCTATTCCTCCTGCAGATTGTGAAATTTTAGCGGTTTGTTTTAATGTATCGTAAATCCCATCAATACTATCATCTTTCATTGTTAATAAAAAACAAGATGACATTTGCGGTTTTGGTGTACCTGAGTTAAATAATGTTGGTGTAGCGTGTGTAAAGTATTTTTTAGACATTAACTCATAGGTCTCAATTGCAGCATCTAAATCGTTAAGGTGAATACCAATAGATACTCGCATTAACATATGTTGTGGTCTTTCAGCAATTTCGCCATTCAATTTTAAAAGGTATGAACGTTCTAAGGTTTTAAAACCAAAATAGTCGTAGCCAAAATCACGGTTATAGATAATTGCAGAATCTAATTTATCTTTATTATCTATAATGACGTTATACACTTCGTCACTTAATAATGGTGCTTTTTTATTGGTTCTTGGATTTACATAGGTATATAAATCTGTCATGACCTCACTAAAGGTCTTTTTTGTGTTTTTATGTAAGTTAGATACAGAAATACGTGCTGCTAATCGTGCATAATCTGGATGAGCTGTTGTCATTGTTGCTGCTTGTTCTGCCGCCAAATTATCCAATTCGCTAGTTGTTACACCATCATAAAGTCCATCAATTACACGCATTGCCACTTTAATTGGATCCACAAGCTCATTAAGTCCATAACAAAGTTTACGAACTCTAGATGTAATTTTATCGAACATGATTGGTTCTTTTCTTCCGTCTCTTTTTAATACATACATACGTTACACATTTTTTAGTTTTTCTGAAACCTCTATTCAGAAAAAGGGATTAGTTGGTTGCTACTAACCAGTAGTAAACTGAGTTGTAGTTAATTAATTATTTAGGTTTTATACTGAAATTAAAATTGGTTGTAAAATTCTTTAGACTAAAATTGAAACAACTAAAGAAACACGAAGCCAATTAAAATAATTCTATTTTGGTTTTTTTGGTTTTAGAAGTCGAAACTATCTGAGCCAAAATCGTATTTGTTTTCTTCTTCTTCTTTGTTAAGAACACCTGCTTTTTGGTATTCTGAAACTCGTTTTTCGAAGAAATTTGTTTTTCCTTGTAATGAAATCATATCCATGAAATCAAAAGGGTTTGCTGTATTATACACTTTTTCACAACCTAGATCCTGAAGCAAGCCATCTGTTACAAACTCTAAATATTGTGACATCAATTTTGAATTCATCCCAATTAAACTTACAGGAAGAGATTCTGTAATAAATTCTCTTTCTATATTTAATGCATCTACCAAAATTTCTTTAATACGCTCCTTAGACACTTTGTTTACTAAGTGATTCTCGTGTAAGTGTACTGCAAAATCGCAATGCATACCTTCGTCACGAGAAATTAACTCGTTTGAAAATGTTAAACCAGGCATTAAACCTCGTTTTTTTAACCAAAATATGGAACAAAATGACCCTGAAAAGAAAATACCTTCAACAGCTGCAAAAGCAATTAAACGTTCTGCAAAACTTGGAGACTCAATCCATTTTAATGCCCAATCAGCTTTCTTTTTAATAGCAGGAAATGTTTCAATAGCATTAAAAAGCATTGCTTTTTCTTTTTCGTCTTTTACATAAGTATCAATTAATAACGAGTAGGTTTCACTATGAATGTTTTCCATCATGATTTGAAAACCATAGAAAAACTTAGCCTCGCTATACTGTACTTCGTTTACAAAGTTTTCTGCTAAATTTTCGTTTACTATACCATCACTTGCAGCAAAAAATGCTAAAACATGTTTGATAAAGTAGCGTTCATCATCTGTTAATTTTCCAGTCCAATCTGTGATATCTTGGTGCAAATCAATTTCTTCTGCAGTCCACATACTAGCTTCAGATTTTTTATACCATTCCCACAAATCATGGTGTTGAATAGGGAAAATTACGAATCTATCTTTGTTTTCTTGAAGAATTGGTTCAGTAAATTGAGACATTATGTACTGGTTTTTATATAATAATTAATTGAAAAATTTGGTGTGATTTGGGACTAGCAAATATTCAAAAATACAGTCGAAAATGAAAGGCAATTTTATAAACATTGTCAACAAGTTTTTAACAATTAAAGAATTATCAAAAAAACAAAAGATTTGTTAAAAATAATTATAACCACTTGATTATTAGTTAATTAAAATTTTCAAAAAACATAAAAATAAGTAAGATTAATCTTATGTTTATGAGGTCTGCAAGTGATGTTTACTAGGAAAATTGATTAAAAAAACAATTAAAGATCACATAAAAAAAGAGAGCTATTAAACTCTCTTTTTTACCCTAATAATTAACTTAACTAACTAAAACTACAAACGAAGAATATAGTTGCAAAATAAAAAAGTCAGGTTTGACCCTGACTTTTGTATGATTAATAGCATTTAATCAAAAGTGAATCCCCACGATCACTCTATATCATAATTTCTTTTTATTGGCTAGGTCTCTTAATTTATAATTCAAATATCATGAAATTACATGAACTGTTTAGCATGATTTGTATGGTTGGTATGAAAAATTGTATAATTGGTAAGTTATCTATAGAAACAATTATCTGTAATGTAATTATTACATTTTATACAGAAAACAATACTAACTATACATATTAAACCTAAGTAGATATAATATATATTATATTTGAAATTATGATTAAAGCCGTAATTGTAGATGATGAGCCTAAAGCTATTCAAAGTTTATCTTGGGAACTAGCTAATTTCAACACAGATATTGAAGTCATCCAAACATTTTCTAGTCCAGAAGATGCTATTGAGTACCTTAATAACAACACATTAGATTGTTTGTTTTTAGATATACAAATGCCAACTATGGATGGTTTTCAGTTTTTAAAAAAACTCACTAATCTTGATTTTGCTGTTGTAATTACTACAGCTTATAATGAGTATGCTATTAAAGCCTTAAAATACGAAGCTATAGATTACTTATTAAAGCCTATAGACTCAGATGACCTACAAGAAACTATAAAAAAAATAAAGAAGTATAATACTAGATTAACAAATTCATCAAAAATTGAAGAAGTACTTCTTAGTTTTAATAAGAAGTTTGATCAAAAAAAAATCACCATAAATACAGATGGCAAGTTGCTTTTTCTTAATATTGATGATATTCTATTTGTAGAATCTGATGGCAATTATAGTACTTTAATAATGGAAGATGGACAAAAAATTGTTGTCACAAAAAAATTAAAAGAAGTAAATGCTATTTTGCCTGAACACTATTTTTTTAGAATTCACAATTCTTATATTATAAACATGAATAAGATAAAAGAGTTTATAAAAAATGAAGGCTATGTAGTTATGCAATCAAATCACAAAATTCCTGTTGCGAGACAACGTAAATCTGATTTTCTCGAAAAACTCTAACATGCTCTGCCTTAAAAGCTATAATAAATACAATAATAAATGTAAAGCACTAATTGCTTTCTGTACTTTATTATGCTTTTGTATTACACAATCAATTACTGCTCAAAAAACTGATTTCAACACTGAGTTAGAAACCACAATTAAATCTAGACCTTTAAAGTATAAAACTTTAGATTCAATATTTTCGAGTTTTGAACGCGATAGCACAAAAATGAAAGCTTTAGCTAATAAAGCAAAATCTATAAATTATATAGATGCAGAAAGCTACGCTTTAAATGCATTAGGAAATATTTACCGCAACGTTTCTTTATATGAAAAGGCTATAGAAACACATAAAGAAGCAGAAGCTTTAGCACGCAAGATTAATAATATTGAGCTACAAATTATCACTCTTAATATGATAGGTGTTGATTATAGACGATTAGATCTTGTAAAGCCTGCCTTAGACTATCATACCAAAGCTTTAGATATTGCTAAATCAATTAAAACCCCTTCTAGCGATATAAAATACAGCATTGCTGTTTCTCAAAACAGTATGGGAAATATTTATTTGGTTTTAGAACAATATGCTTTAGCCATTACACAGTTTAATAAATCGTTAGTTATAGAAAAAGAATCAGGCAATTTATTAGGCTTAGCTATTAACTATCAAAATATTGGTTTTGCTTATGAAGCTCAAGGCGACTTAGATCTTGCTCTAAAAAACTATAGACGATCTTTAGATTATAACACACAAATTAATTCTGATATAGGAAAGGTGATTTGCTACAATAGTATTGGTCAAATTTACATCAAGCAAAAAAATTATAGTGATGCAAAAACCATGATTGAAAAAGCATTAAAAAAAGCGTTAATGCTTAAAGATCAATTCTATATTGCTTCTTCACACATCAACTTAGGTTGGGTTCAAAATGAATTAAATCTTGATGAAGATGCAGAAACCAATCTTAAAAAAGGTTTAGAAATTGGTGAAACATATAATTTAAAATCATCTGTAGTTGAAGCTAAAAAGCATCTTTCAGACTTTTACTCTAAAAAAGGGAAACATGAGCTAGCATTACTTAATTACCAAAATGCTATTACTTTAGAAAAAACAATTAATAATCAACGTAATCTTAGATATGTAAACGATGTTATTATACAGTTTGAAAACGAAGCTAAAAATAAACAGATAAAAGAACTTGCAAGTGAAAATGAAGTTGTAAAATCTAAACTAGAACGTAATAAAAAAATATTTTGGTACTCAATGCTTGCTCTTACAATTATTGGAGGCATTATTGTTGCACTTTATAGAAACAGACAGCTAAAGCAAGAAAAACAGATTTTAACGCTTGAACAAGACATGTTGCGCAGCCAAATGAATCCGCATTTTATTTTTAATTCTCTTAACTCTATAAAGCTTTATATTATTAACAATGAAAAGGAAAATGCAGTTTATTATCTAAACAAATTTTCTAAACTCATTAGAAAAATATTAGTAGCATCAACAGAAAAAGAAATTTCGTTAGAAGACGAGTTAGACACCATGCAACTATATATGAATATAGAAAACATTCGTTTTTCAAATGAAATTGATTTTAAAATTAGTGTCGATAAAGGTATAAATACTAGCAATATTAAAGTGCCTACATTAATATTACAACCATTTATAGAAAATGCATTGTGGCATGGTTTATCATCAAAAAAAGGAGATGATAAAAAAATTAGACTCCATGTTTATAAAACAGCAGAAGATTATATTACAATATCTGTTACTGATAACGGAATAGGAAGAAAACAATCTGAAAAAATAAACAGAGACAAGCTCCTCAAACGTAAGTCTGTTGGTATTGCTATTACTAGAGCAAGATTAGCTAATTTCTCTAAAAGCTATACTAGTGATTATACAATTGATGTTAAAGATTTATACGATAAAAACAATGATGCCATTGGCACAAAAGTTATTGTAAATATTCCTGTAACATCTAATTTTTAAAAAATAACTTAATAAAAAAGACTCATTAAACAATGAGCCTTTTCAAGTAAGTACATCTCTACTACTTTATAACAAACTTTTTATTTATTGTCCGTTCACCTATATTTATCTTCATAATATATAATCCAGAAACATAAGCCTTTAAATCTAAAGTATTTATGTTTTTAAACTCAGAGATTTTATGTCCTAAAATTGAATATACTTCAATGCTGTCTGTTAGAAGATTAGTGTTAATATAAATAACACCATCTGTTGGATTTGGATAAATACTAACATCTAAACTTAATAACTCATTAGATACATTTAGGGTTTGTGGCTGCGGAATATATTCTGACGCTAAGTCACCATCAATTAATTTGAAGGCATTTAAAGAGGCATGAGTCCAAATACTGCCTTCGCTATCTATTGTTAGAGCATCTGGTCTATAATGATTTAATGAAGGTAACACAGTATTTTCGTTTTCAATACTAATATTAGTTAATATTGGATTGGCATCTGTTGGGTTTTCGATAGTAGTTATTGAAGCACTATCGTTATTAAGTAAGTAGGCTTTGCCATTGATGTCTACAACAATATCTACTAAATAATATAATTCAGAATAGTCTGCATTTAAAAATGGGTAAAAAACTCCATTTTCCTGATATACAGCTCCTAAAGCACCAACAAACCAAACACCTCCATTTGGCGCAGCCACCACTTTACGTAATGTACTTAAACTTCCTATCGATGATAAATCATAAGTAGTAGATGTTAAAGTTGTTGTATTGAATTTTTTAATTTCTATACCACTTGTGTTTCTAACAAACCAAGTATCTCCATTATCATCAACAGCAAAATAAAAAGCATTGAGGTACCAATCTTCATCTAAATTATAGGTATGCACTAATACATCATTTTTATAGGCATCTATTTTTTTGTTTCCACGGTCAAAGACCCAAACCTGATCTAAAACACGCTTCATGTCATTAGATTCATTATAATTTACTTGAATAGAATTTGCATTTGGAAAATCTATTTTTCGTAATTCATTAGGATTTCCGCCTCTAACAATAGCTTTATTATCGACGTCTACAACTGCAGCAAAAGTCATGTTTTCTAATAAAACAGATTGGTGATTATCGTCTGCATCTCTGTGTACTACAATATCATCATAAGCATTAAACCACCAAACACCACCATTTGCATCTGGCATATTATTAGTAAACCTTCTATTCATCCTTTCAGACAAATTTCCTTCTTCGTTATCATTTCTTCCACTCCATGAATCATCATTATTAATGATTACTTCAAAGTTATTATTAGAACCACTAGAAAAGTCAGTTGTTGTAAAATAGAATTGATTGTTTCTGAAATAAATATTATTAGGATTATACGTTATAGGAACTCCTAATGTTTCTAAATCTGTCGAAGACAATAAATCCCAGTTAGGAGTATTTCCATTAAATGTTAGCTCCATGATACCTGAATAATATGAAGCATTAGTCCAAATGGTATTATTTTCGTCTAAAGCTATATTTTGAAACGCATAATTAAGACCAGGAGTAGTTAAATGTTCTAGTTGGTATAAATCGTAGGTTTCATTAGTGATATTAAATTTCACGATGCCTCCATCTGAATTTGCTACAGTCTGAGCCAACCATAAATCGCCATTTGTATCAAACTGCAAATCATTAACACTATCAAAAGGCAAACCTGGTGTTGTTGTAGAGTTATATTCTGTTGTTGTTATATTAGGTGTTATATAATCCGTAATATTAATTTTAAATAATCCGTTATTACTTCCTAAATAAAGATGGTCATTTTTATATATAAGAGTTGATGCACTTAAACTAATACTAACATTTCCTGCAACGACTAGCTCTTGTATAGCCGTTAAATTTGTTCCGTCATAAGCATATAAATAACGACCGTTTGCGCCTCCTCCATAAGCTATAATCCAAGTTAAACTTCTATCACTATCATAAGCAAACAAATATGGATATCTATTATTGGGAAAGTTAACTTTAGTCATTGTTTTTAATACTCTATCGTAAATATTAATCCCATAAGAAGCATTTGTTGCTTGTATAATTACTTTACCATCTGGTAATACCAAACCATTTTGAATTGTTGGTATATAAGTGTAATTAGGTGTTGAAGGTGGTATAGCAATATTAGGTACGTTTTCCCAAGTACCATCTGTATTTCTTATTGACAAACCATTGTTTGTTACATACACCTCATCATTATTAAAATAATTTGGTAACATGCAATCTACAGCTCTATCGTTTAAACCATAACTGCGTTCTACAACTCCAAGATTATTAATTTTATCACAAAAGGTGAGTTTTCCTGCTGCTTCAGGAATAGTATTTCCACACTGATTTGGGTAAAAGGATAATTTAGTTCCTGTTGTAAAAACTTCTGCTTTTGTTATTTGAGCTTCTGCTATTATTGAAAACAGGAAAGCAAGTACAAGTAATTTTGTTTTCATATTACTATATTTTAATTGATTAATCGTTTATTTTTTGAATAGCAAGATTAAGGTCTCGCTTCTAATATTAAATTAAAAGGTGTTTCAGTTGCGCGTTTAAATTTTGAAAATCCACCGTTTAAAATCACATCCTTAAGTCTTTTTTCTCCAGCTTGTGCACCTAACGCCAATCCTACCTCTTGATTTAATGAACATGGTGTACAAAGCATTGTTGAGAATGCATAAAATGCTCTTCCTACTGGATTTAAGTTTTCTTCTAATGTGTCTTTTGCAAATGGCTCAACAATCATACACGTACCATCAGATTTTAAAGCTGATTTTGCATGTGCACAAGCACCAACTGGATCTCCCATATCGTGTAAGCAATCAAAAAATGTAATGAAGTCGTAATCTTTTCCTGGAAAATCTTTTGCTGTAGAAACTTGAAAAGAAATATTTGATAAGCCAGCATCTTTAACTCGCTTCTTAGCTTGCTCAATTGATTCAGCATGAAAATCGAAGCCTATAAAAGAGGAATTAGGAAACGCTTTAGCCATGATAATTGTAGAAGCGGCATGACCACAACCAATATCGGCTACTTTAGCACCTTTTTCTAATTTTTCAACAACACCTTCCAATGAAGGAATCCAACTAGAAATCAAATTCCCTTCATATGACGGACTAAAAAACTTTTCCGTTCCGCAAAACAAACATGAATTATGATCGCCCCAAGACACGCCTTCACCAGTTTTAAAAGCCTTTTCTATTTTAGGCTCATCATGATATACCGAAGAAATTGCATAAAAAGCTCCTGTCATAAACACTGGGCTTTGCCTGTTTCCAAAAACCATAGATTGTTCTGGTGACATAAAAAACTTCTGAGTTGAAGCATCATATTCTATATATCCTGAAGCTGCTTGAGCAGATAACCATTCTCTAACATAGCGTTCTGCAGTATTTGTTTTGGTTGCTAATTCTTGGGAAGTTAAATGCCCAGATTTTGTTAAAGTAGTATATAACCCAAGCTTATCTCCAATTGTCACTAGTGGTCCATTGGCAGCAGCTCCCATTTCTGTTACTACTTTTCCTAATAAATCGTGTAATTTGTCTTCATTTAATTCCATAATTTTCTGTTTAGCTGATTAATAATCTACTTATTGGTGTTTTGTTTTTTAAAAGGTAAACATGCCTAGTCATTTTTATTTATTTTTACTATCTATGTTTACTTTAAAAAGAAGCCAACACTAATATGACAGACAAAGCTGTTATTGAAGCATTAAAAAAAGGAGATCAAAATGCTCTAAAACTTATCTATGAAAGCAACAGATTGGCTTTTATTGGTTTTGCAAAAAAATATTCTATAAATGAAGATGATGTTATAGACATATATCAAGATGCCATAATTGCATTGCGAGAAAATGCTATAAAAGGAAAAATTGATAATCTAAAAAGCGAATTAAAAACGTATTTGTTTAGTATAGGTAAGTACATGATTTATGAAAGGCTAAAACAACAAAAAAAAATGCGTCTAGTTGAAGACAGTTCTAATTATATTAAAAACAAAGAAATCTTTTCATTTAATATTAAAAATGAATTAACAGACCAACAAAAACAACTACACATAGCATTTAAATCTTTAGGTCAGAAATGCAAGGACGTCTTAACCTTATTTTATTATAGAGGTTTTGATTTAGAAGATATTATGAATGAACTAAACTATACAAATAAAGACGTAGTAAAAAGCCAAAAATCACGTTGTATAAAATCCCTGAAAACGATGATTTTTAAAAACTAATTATGGATAAAAAAGAATTAATAGCGCAATACTTTACAAAAAAGCTTTCCCAAGAAGCTAAAAAAGAATTTGACCATTATATGATTACAGATTCTGAATTTGCTAAAGAAGTAAATTTTCAAAAAAACATAAAAGCTGTTATTGAAAAAGAAGAACGTGATGCTATAAAATCACAACTACAAACTTTTGAAAAAGAACAAAACGCCTCTTCTTTTAATTATAAAAAATTAGCTGCAGCTGCTACAATAGTTGTGCTTTTAGGGTTATCTAGTTTCTGGTATTTTAATAAAACTATTGATAATGAAAAACTATATGCCGAGTATTTTGAAGCTTATAGAAATGTAGAGCAACCCATTGTAAGAAGTGAGACAAAAACCGACTTAAAAACTAAAGCTTTTACGGCTTATGAAACTAAAAATTATACCGAAGCACTTGAGTACTTTGACATGTTGTTAAAAGAAAATTACAGCGAAACCATTGCCTTTTACAAAGCCAATACTTTATTAAAGCTCAATAAAACTAATGAAGCTGTTGCAGTTTTTAAAGCGAACTTAAAAACTACCGATAGTCTTGATGACAAAAACAATTGGTATTTAGCTTTGGCCCACTTAAGATTAAATAATATTGAGGAAGCTAAACGTATTTTAAATACACTTAATACATCTTCTGGTTTTAAAAACGAACAAGTAAAACGGTTACTTAAACAACTTGACTAGTTGCTTTCTAGACAGGAATAATAGTAAAAGTCCAAAAAACACTAATAAAATTAGCCATAATTTAGAATTAGATGCTATTGCTGATACATCGCCAGAAATCACAAATCCAGACCAATAAAAAGGATGCTTTAAAACAACATCGTCTGTTGTTTTTAGGTATTCGGTTTTTGCGTTTTTAAGCGCTTCATCTTTAGAATTGCCTTTTTTTAAATGCTTATAAAACAGCTCCATAAGTTTAGCGGTTTCTTGGTCAGGGACTTTCCATAAACTCATTACAGTACTATTAACTCCTGCGTATTGAAAAGCTCTAGACATACTCATAACACCTTCGCTTTTTTCTACTTTTCCAAATCCAGTTTCACAAGCACTTAAAACAGCTAATTCTGCATTTATTGGTAGCGTGTAAATATCTGAAGCTGTTAAAACAGAATCTTTTGAAAACACTAGTTTACTATACAATGGATTATCATTGTCAATCTCTGCATGAGTTGCCAAATGCAAAATTGAAGCATCTAAGGCTTGTTCTTTAAAGTTTTTAACTGATGCTTCATCACCTAAAAACATATCACCTTTCATTAATTTGGCAATAGCTTCTATTTCTGTTTGGTTAGAAACAAGTGTGCTATTTAAATTAAAGCTAGGCGCAAAACCACTCCAATTAGAAGTGAATTTAAAATCGAAGAAATCATCTTGCTGAGTTTGTAATAAACTTGCTGAGCCTGAGTAGCAAATTATATAATCTTCTACCAAAAACTTATTTGCATTCATTAATGCTTCAAATGGTAAATGATTTAATTCTTTATCCGGAATAATTATTAATCGTTTTGTTTTAATGTTTAAATCCCTAAACAATAAATTATACAGTTTGTTTGATAGTTGTGTGATACTTTCTCTTTTGTTTAAGCGTGTTCTAAAGTTTTGTAAAACAGATTGGATTTCTTGAACCTTAGAAAGCACTTTAAAGCTAACTTCAGATTGAGATACAACAAAAGCATACACATGATTTTTCGTTAAAAAATATTCAACCAATGTTTCATCATTTTTTAAAATAGTGTTTTGTAATTCTGAAATACTAATTTCTTTTTCACTGTATTTTAATTGATAATATTTTGGGTATTGTGTTTCAATTTCTACTAAAAGACTATCTAATGTTTTTCTGTATTCTAATTGGCTACTTAGCAGTTTGTCCATATAATCATTATCTGGTTCATCTGCATTTTCTTCATAATAGATTTCTTTTTTTATCCTTGCTAACTCATGATTTAACTTGTTCTCTTTTTGCAAGACATCTTGAGGAATATTTGCCATTTTTTTAAAACGAACGTTTTGTATTCCAGATACCAAAGCACTACTTCTATTAAGTTCTGATAATTGAAATCCTTTGTCAACATAAGTATAATTGTTAGTCTTATTGTATAAAATATATGACGCCTCAATAGCCTTTGCTATAAAAGTATTCATACTATTATTTACATAAATCCTTGACTTACTTGTAGGATAATCTTTTCTAATACTAAATAGCATTTGCTTTGCTTGTTCAATATTATCCATGCAATTTTTTAGAAGTTCTACATCATCTGTTTCTTTAAAATACTGATGTGCTATATCTAATTCTAAAGTTAATGCATCTAATCGATAAAAAAGATTGGTTTTTGTAGCGTTTGCTTTAATAGTTTCAATAATCTGTGATGCCTTCTTTAACGCTCCTTGCTTAAAATAAGCTTCGGCTTCAAGAACTAATGCGCTTAAATGTGTTTCATGAAAATTACCATATGCATTTACAAATTTTTGCTTTGATGTTTTTAAAACTTCTAATGCTAAATCATGTCTATTAGTTTCTAGGTAAATGGTTCCTAATCCCATTTCGGCATAAGCTTCAATAAGTTTATTATTAATTGTTTTTGCTATGTTTATAGCTTCCTTATAGTTTCTCTCTGCTTCAGTATATTGTTTAATTTCCAATTGACTTTCAGAGATTGACAATAAGCTTTCTGCTGTCCAACGATGGTTATTTCCATATGTTTTTCGTCTAATTTCTAGTGCTTTTTTTATATAATCAATACTTTTTTGGTACTCTTCTTTTAACTCAAAAATATTAGAATAAGCGATATACACAAAACTAGTATTTGGGCTATTTTCTCCATGTTTTTTTATTACAATCTTTAAGGCTTTTTCAGCAAATTCTTCTGCTTTTTCAAGGTCATTTTTCTTAAAATAGGTATTAGTAAGCGCGGCATAAATATCTGAGAGAAAACCAACATCTTCGCCTCTATCTAATAAATCATAAGCTGCTGCTTTATTATAAAACGCGATAGCTTTATCATAGTCGCCTAAATCTTCTTGTACAATACCAATATTGTAGGTTGCTATAGCAAGTTGATAATTATCAGTCTTTATCTCTTGTTTTATTTTGTATGATGTATTGTAGTAGTAAGATGTACTATCTAGTTGGTCTTTAAAATAAAATCCAACACCAATAATATTGTACAAAGCGGCTTTGCGCACTTGACTCTTATCCTTATTAATTATTAAGGCTTTTTTTGCTGAATTGATAGCGTTATCATAATCTCCTAAATCTATTTCTATTCGGCTTCTTATTTGGTATGCATTTGCTAAGTAGCTTTTGTTTCCTTTTGATTTTAAATACTTAATTAAAGAATCATTTGTATTAAAAGCGTCTTTAAACCTTCCTAAAAACTTTAAGCTTAATGCTTTGTCTGAAACCAGTTCTGAATAGATGCTATCGTTATCAATATGTTTAGCTTTTATAAGTTGCAATGCTTCATTACATACACTAACTGAAGCTTTATAATTACTTTGATGACTATTAATTTTTGAAAGATATGCTAGGCAATTAACAGCATTTAAAAACTGTTTCTGATCTTGAAATTGCTGTTTAGCTAATTGAAAATTTTCTGTAGATTTTGCATAGTTTTCGGCTTCATATGCTTCAATCCCTTTTTGGTAAAGTCTATTATTTTGTTGTGAGAAACAGACAAAAGTTGAACTAAAAAAAAGAAGAATTATAAAACTGAATCTCATACAGAATGAATATTCAATAAATATACTAAATGGATTGCGTTAAATAAGACTTACTTCATGTGTTTGTCTGCGACCTTTTCTAATTCTGTAAACCAATCTTCGCCAAACTTTCTAATGAGCGCTTCTTTTACAAACTTATACACGGGAACTTGTAATTCCTTTCCAAGTGAACAAGCATCATCACAAATTTCCCATTTGTCATAATTAACAGCAGAAAACTCAGAATAGTCTTTTACCCTAATTGGATAAAGATGACAAGACACAGGTTTTTTCCATGTCACTTCTCCTTGATTATAAGCTTCTTCAATAGCACAAAGCGCAGTGTTTTTTTCATCAAAGATTACATATGCACAATCGGCATTATTAATTAAAGGTGTTTCTAATTCGCCAAAAGCAGTAGTAATGTGAGTTCCTTTCTTTTCTATAACCTCAATGCCTTCTTTGCGTAAAAAAGGTTTTATTTTAGGATAAATCTCTGCAAGAATTTGCACTTCTTCTTTATCGAGTGGAGCTCCTGCATCACCATCAATACAGCAAGCACCTTTGCAAGCAGATAAATTACAGACAAAATCTTTTTCGATAATATCTTCTGAAACAATGGTTTTTCCTAGTTGAAACATGACTACTATTTCTTATACTAATTAATTTATAAAAATCATTCTTTTCCGTTTATATTTCAAGATAAAAATAAACCGTAATAAACTTTATGCTTTCTTTTTCTATTTCATCTAAACAAAAAATTTATGCTTTTAAAAGCAACAACTTAGTATAAGAAATAGTATGCAAAAATAGAGAAACTTTACATTTATTTAATACTGATAATCAGTAATAATCCTCTATTTTTGCGGAAAATTTAAATCTTGTTGTTATGCAATTTAATTTTAAAGAAATTTTCACAGCCTTTATGGTTTTGTTTGCCGTAATAGATATTATTGGAAACATTCCTATTATTATTGATTTACGCAAAAAAGCAGGTCATATACAAAGTGAAAAAGCAGCGTTAATAGCTGGTGTAATTATGATTTTATTTCTGTTTTTAGGACAAAGTATTTTAAGTCTTATAGGCGTAGATGTAAATAGTTTTGCTGTAGCCGGTGCATTTATTTTATTTTTTATTGCATTAGAGATGATACTTGGTATTACCTTATATAAAGATGATGAAAGTACAGCAATGACAGCTTCTGTTTTCCCATTAGCATTTCCGTTAATTGCAGGACCAGGAAGTCTAACAACACTGTTATCTTTAAGAGCAGAATTTAGTATAGAGAATATTATTGTTGCTGTTGTTTTAAACGTACTTGTTATATATCTGGTATTAAAAACTTCTGCAAGAATTGAACGTATTATAGGTCAAAACGGGATAAGCATCATTCGTAAAGTATTTGGTGTAATTTTATTGGCTATTGCTGTAAAACTATTTGCGCATAACATAAAAGCACTACTTGTATAATTATTAAATTTGAGCCATGAAGTTTGTTACTATTATTTTTACGCTTATTGCTTTAGCCTTAATTATTTTTAACGCTACACAAATAGATTTTAAAAACCCTTTTGAAGGCGAAAGTATTGTTGCTTTAATAACCATATTCGCTTCACTTTGTGCCATTATTTTATTACAAATATTGAGACTTTCTAAGCGTGTTGAACAACAACTAAAAAACAAAAAATAATGCTTGATGTTTTAATTATTGGCGGTGGAGCTGCAGGGTTATCTTGTGCTTTAGTTTTAGGATCTGCAAAACAGAAACCTTTTGCTAACAAAAAAAACATTGCTATTATTACACATCAAAAAACATCACATTTACAAAATGCTTTGTTTAACAATGTTCTTGGATTAGCTCCTAGAACAACTGGACAATCTATTTTAGAAAGCGGAAAAGAGCAGCTTAAAAACCTGTATCCACATGTAGAACAGATTGAAAACGAAAAAGTTTCTGAGGTTTTAAAAGTAAGTAACGAATTTACTATTATTACTAATAAAAACACATATACTTCAAAGCTTGTTGTAATTGCTGTTGGTTACACAAATCTATTAACGATAAAAGGCTTAGAAGCATACGTTGAAACTCACCCAAAAGCTGCAATAGAAAAAAATCGTATTTGGTTAAAAAACGATAATCATCTAATAGAAAATGGGTTGTATGTTGCTGGTACTTTAGCTGGCTGGCGAAGTCAATTTGCAATAGCATCTGGAAGCGGCGCTCATGTTGCTACAGATATTTTAACACTTTGGAATAATGGTAAACATACCAAAATTCACGATAAGGTTTAGTAGGCTTTATTCTTGCTTAAAGCAATCACTTCTTCAATCATAATATCTCCTGAGTTAAGGATTTGCTCTTCGGCAGTATCACCATATAACTGTTCTGCTAAAGCAGATTTTATCAATCGTTTCATATGGTCATGATATGCAACAAATGTGATATTGGTTCGCTCTTTTAAGTTTAAATACTTTTGAAAACGAAGAACAACATCGTCACTTACTTCAAAAGTATTAATGAAATCGGTTTTAGAAATGTTGTCATATACTGTTCGATCCTTATCTAACTCTTCAAAAACAAAATTACTAACATAGCCTCTACGTTTAATGTAATTTAAAGTTTCATTTTGAACACTTGTATCTAATGGCACAAAAATATCTGGAATAATTCCGCCGCCGCCATAAACAACTTTTCCGTTTGGTGTTGTAAATTTTAACGAATCTGCAATCTCCATACTTTCTGGATTATCAAGCTCACCATTACTCAATCGTTTATAGTAATCTTTATAATACACATCATTTTTACCATTAGCATATGGTCGTTGTATTGAGCGTCCTGTAGGCGTATAATATCTAGCGACTGTTAATCTTACTGCACTGCCATCTCCTAATGCCATTTGACGTTGCACTAACCCTTTACCATAACTTCTACGGCCCACAATGGTGCCTTTATCATTATCTTGTAATGCTCCTGCTATTATCTCACTTGCCGAAGCCGAGTTTTCATTAATTAAAATATAAATATCGCCTTCTTCAAAATCACCTCGGCGTGTAGCATAGCTATTTTCTATTTTACCTTTTTTGTTTTTCGTGAACAGAATAAGTTTACCGTCTTCTAAAAACTCATCAACTATTTGTTCTGCTTTTCCTAAAAATCCTCCTGGGTTATCTCGCAAGTCTAATGCTAGCTGTGTTGCTCCTTGGTCTTGTAAATTATCTAATGCTTTTTTAAATTCTTTATATGTAGACTCTGCAAAACGGTTTATTTTTATATAACCTAAGTTTTCTGTTAACATATAGGCAGCATCAACACTCTTAATTGGGATATCTGCATATTTTACATTAAACTCTAAAAGCTTGTCTTCGCCTTTTCTATAAACCTTAAGATTAATTTTAGAATTTTTTTCGCCTTTTAATTTTTTTATAATAGCGTCATTGCTCCATTCTCTTCCAAAAATAGAATCACCGTTTGCAACAATAATACGGTCTCCACCTCTAATCCCAGCTTTTTCACTAGGACCTCCTTCTACAGGTCTTATAACGGTAACTGTATCTTTATAGGTATAAAAGCTTACACCAATACCCACGAAATCCCCTTTCATTTTTTCGTTATCCTGTTCTAATTCATTTTTTGGGATATATGTAGAATGCGGATCGAGATTATCTAAAATACCATTTACTGTAACATCAACAATACTATCTGTATTTATATCATCTACATATTCGTAATCTATATAATCTATTAGTCTATTAAGCTTATCTTTTTTACTGTTTGAAGTAAATAAACGATCAGAAGTGTCTGTGAAATTTAATTTGCCTCCAATAAAAACACCAGCTGCAATTGCAACACCAATAATTAGTGGTATGTGTTTTTTTTGAAAGTTCATTTATGCTTTTAAATCTTCTATTAATTCTATCTCAATTCCGGCTTTTTCTAAAAAGCGTAAACCAGAATCATCTTTATAACCTTCATTATAAACAACTCTAACAAAGCCTGCTTGATGAATTAGCTTACTACATTCTTTACATGGAGATAATGTTATGTAAAGCGTAGCGCCTTTACAAGATTGTGTTGAAGCTGCTACTTTTAAAATAGCATTAGCTTCTGCATGCAAAACATACCATTTTGTATAACCTTCATCATCTTCACAATAATTTTCAAAACCTGTTGGCGTTCCATTATAACCATCAGAAATTATCATCCTGTCTTTTACAATTAAAGCACCTACTTGTTTACGTTTACAATGAGAAAGTTTCCCCCATTCTTTAGCAATCCTTAAATAGGCTTTATCGTATCGTAACTGTTTTTCTTTTGGCATTACTTAAATTTAAATATAGTAACCTAAGGTAGTTTAAAATTTGTTTTGTTTTACTCTTCAAAAGTAATGATTATTCAAAATGTAATTGATAACTAATAACTTAAACAACGTTAAAGTTTTACCAAAACTTAATAGTAAATCACAATATTTTAAGAGAACAGGTTGCTATTAATTAGCATTGGTAAAATAAAACCAATAACAATTGCCGACAGTACCATAACCCAATCTCGTTTAGAAAACCTAAAAATAGTTTGGCAAATAAAGCTTAGAAATAAAACTATAAAAGCAATAATTAATTGCCCTATTTCTAAACCTAACGACATTTCTAAAAGTGCTATTAATTTATTTTCTGAATTAGAAATAAGAGATTCAAAAGTATTTACAAAACCAAGACCATGTAATAACCCTAGAAATAAGCTTACAAAAAAGAGGATGCCTATTGTATTTTGCTGAGATTTTTTTCCTGCAGTAAACACATTAAATAATGCTATAATTAAAATGGCTATTGGGATTAAAAACGCAATCCATTTTCTATTAATGCTTATTACATCGTATGTTGCTAATGCCAATGCTAAGGTATGTCCTAAAGTAAAAACGGTAACTAATAATAATACGCGTTTCCAATCTTTAAATACATAAGGAATTGCAATTACAACTAAAAATAAAATATGGTCGTAAGCATTTATATTGAGCACGTGATACATGCCATCTTGTAGGTTTGACAAGAAATTATCTAACATAATTATTAATGTGTTTGGGTTGTTTCAAAGTTACAATTTATAACCTATGAACAAAATAAAATTTTAACACACCACATTTATAGAAAACTATATTTATTTCTCAATTTTAAGCTAACTTTATACACATGTTTGCACTTGTAGATTGTAATAATTTTTATGCCTCTTGCGAACGCGTTTTTCAACCACAATTAAATAGAAAACCCATTGCTATTTTATCTAATAACGATGGTTGTGTTATTTCGCGTAGTGATGAAGCCAAAGCTTTGGGTTTACCAATGGGAGCTCCTGCGTTTAAATACGAATCGTTTTTTAAAGAAAATAACATTCGTGTTTTCTCATCAAACTATCCGTTATACGGTGATTTAAGTAGTCGTGTTATGTCTATTTTAGAGCAGTTTACTCCAGATGTAGAGGTATACAGTATTGATGAAGCTTTTTTAGAATTTAAAGGGTTTGAAAACTATAATCTAAACAATTATGGTAATGAGATAAGACAACGTGTTTTAAAATGGACAGGAATTCCAACCTGTGTTGGTATTGCTCCAACCAAAGCTTTATCTAAAGTAGCTAATAAAATAGCAAGGAAGTTTCCAAAAGAAACAAAAGGTGTTTATGTTATAGATTCTGAAGGCAAACGACTAAAAGCTTTAAAATGGACAAAAATTGAATCTGTTTGGGGCATTGGACGCGGTTTACAAAAACGTTTAAAAATAAAGCAATGCAAAACAGCTTATGATTTTACACAGTTATCAGATGAATGGGTTCGTAAAAATTTATCAATTACAGAATGGCGTCTAAAAAAAGACTTAGAAGGCATTTCTACTTTAGCCCTAGATTACAGAGAGCCTAAACGCTCTATTGCTACAACTCGAAGCTTTGAGTATACCTATTCAGATTTAAACAATATAAAAGAGCGTGTATCTACTTTTGCAACTAGTTGTGCCGAAAAACTGCGTAAACAAAAATCTAGCTGTCATGTTATTATTGTTTTACTAAGTAGTAATAGACACAAAAAGAATTCTCCGCAACATAGAACAAGTCGTGTTGTAAGCTTGCCTTATCCTACAAATTCATCTTTAATTATAAGTGATTGTGCTGTAAAAGCTGTATCTTCAATTTTTAAATCAGGTGTCAAATACAAACGTGCTGGTGTTATTGTTTCTGGTTTGGTAGATACAGATAATCATCAACTCGATTTATTTCAGCATGAAAATCCAAAACATAAATCTTTAATGCAAACTATTGATGTATTAAATGAAAAATATGAAGCTTATAAAATAAAATTAGGTAATCAAGATTTAAAACGCACCTGGAAAATGCGTCAAGAACGATTATCACCCAGATATACAACAAATATTAACGAAATACTTACTGTAAAATGTCACTAAAATTTTTAACTCCAAAAAACACCTTAGAGTTTTATACTCCAGATGAAACACAATCTTTAGAAATTACATTAGCACAAACAGGTATTTCGGCGGGTTTTCCTTCTCCTGCAGACGATTTTAAAGAGTTTAAAATTAGCTTAGATAGAACACTCGTAAAAAACAAAGAAGCTACATTTTATGCAAAAGTTAGTGGGCAATCGATGATTGGTGCTGGCTTAGATGATGGTGATTTACTAGTTGTAGATAAAAGCTTAAATCCAGAAAACAATAAAATTGCTGTCTGTTTTATTGATGGTGAGTTTACAGTAAAGCGATTAAAAGTAACTACAGAAGGCATTTATCTTCAGCCAGAAAATCCAGCTTATGATCCTATATTAGTAACCGATGAAAATAATTTTCACGTATGGGGAATTGTCACTCATGTTATTAAAAGACTATAAGCTATACTTTAAAGACAGTATTAAATTTCTTCCAGCTGCAGCTATTCCTGAAGAATATGTTTTATAACGCTGATCTGTTATATTCTCTAAACTAGCAATACATGTTGCTGCTTTAGAGATTTTGTATTGTGCTCTCAAATTTAAAGTATACCAAGAAGGCGAATACGGATTTCCATTTTTATCTTGAGCAAACAAGTAACTTGCTACAGATGGTGAAAGTTGATTAAAAGATAACTCATTATTATACTCTGCAAAAGCATCAATTAAAAATTTTTCATTTTGCCAAGCTAAATGTGTGTTGCCAAAATTTGGTGCTATATGTCTCACAGGAACTTCAATACCATTATCTTCTTCTGTTCCGCCAATAATATTATATTGAGAAGTTAATTTAATTTGATTTGTTAGCTTTAATTCAACACCAAGTTCAAAACCATAAATCCAAGATTTTGATGCATTTTGGATTGCTTGAATATTACTTAACTCTCCATCATACATGATTTCTGTTTCTCCATTTAGAGTAAAGTCTCTTCTTACCAAAGCATTGTCTAAAAAGGTATAATATGTTGCCATATCAACAATAAAAGTGTCATCAAAATTTAGTTTTAATCCTAGCTCACCTCCATAAGCATACTCAGGTTTTAGATCTTTATTTGGTACAACAACTGATCCGGGTTCAGAATCAAATACTTTTCCTATATCATCTATATTTGGAGCTCTAAATGCAGTAGAGGCGTTTAATTTCCATTGCATCGTTTTATTAGGAATCCAACTTATTCCTGCGGTTCCTGTTAAAGCACCCGCATCGACCGTTGTAGTATTAAACGGAAGGTTTAAAAATTGATTGTTCTCAGTAAAATCGGCATGAGCTACAATATGATTATAACGTAAGCCAGACTGAAATATAAACTTTGAATTGGGTTTAAATTTTATGCTTGAGTAAGCAGCCATAGATTGCCAGTCTGACCCATTAGGATACCTTGATACTGCTTGAGTTGTTGTATTTGTTGTGATATTTGTTTCAAAACCCTCAGAATTTACTTTGTTATATACGTACTCGACGCCATAAAAAAGTTCTGTTTTGGGTGTTAATTGTTTTTCGAAATCTACATTTAATGACAATGCATCAACAGCTTCTTCTCGAACATTTCTTATTGGTGACTGAAAATCTCTATCCATTCTACTTTCTTGAAAATTTTGATATGCAACTGTGGCTTGAATTTTATCATAGACATTAGAACTGCTGCTTAATTTAGTAACTTGAAAATTACCCATAACCCAACGTTGTGGTCCATAATTCCATTCTGCAGAACGTAGCATATCATTACGGTATCTTATCAATCTATCGTACCTAGCATAATCTGATGTTGTAGAGTAGTATAACCCTAAGTCAAAGCTTAAATTATCTTTTGGTTCGAATCTTATTTTTTGTATTAGGTTGATTTGATTATAACCTGTTGGTTGCTGCACTAAAGGGTTATTATTTGGCGCAGTCGTATCTATTCCGTTTATAGTTTGCACATATTCTAACCTCAAATAATCATCTGGGCCATGACTTCCCATTCTTAAATCATCGAAATCTGTATAACTAAGGCTACTCAAAAAAGCCCATTTTTTAAACCCAAAATTAAAATCAATATGACCTGCTTTTTCTTTGTTTGCCGTTGCATATCTGGTAATAACATTGGCATTAAAATATAAAGAGTCTTTATACGATAATTGTGGTTTTTGTGTATAAAAACTCATAACACCGCCAATAGCATCACTCCCATATACTACAGATCCGGCTCCTAAAGTAATTTCGGTGTTTTTAATTGCAAAAGGGTCGATAGATATTACATTTTGCAAATTTCCGCCTCTAAATATAGCATTATTCATACGTACGCCATCAACTGCTATTAAAAGTCTGTTAGTAGAAAAACCTCTAATCATTGGGCTTCCTCCACCTAATTGGCTTTTTTGTATGTATACGTTTCCTGTACTTTCAAGTAAATCTGCACTTGTTTGTGGGTTAGAAAACTGGATGTCTTTAGAGCTAATATTTACTATTCTTTGCGGAATGTCTCGTTTACTTTGCTTGAACTTTGAAGCAGAAACAACGACTTGGTCTAAATCTTCTACCTTAAAATCTAGATACACCACATACTCTTTATTGGCTATTTTAGATTTTTTAAATGATTTACGATTGTATAAGCTATGTTGAAAATGTAGGGTTTCATTATCAGAAAATAAATCTAATGAAGCTTTGCCATCTAAATTGGTAATTATTGTTTTATCTTTTTTAACATTATATATTGTAACTCCAGGAATTGGTACTTGTGTATTTTGCTCTAAAACTTTAATTTGTTGAGAAAACAATGTGGTACTAAACAAAAAGCATAGACCTATTACAAGATTAAACTTCATAGAAACTAATTAAAAACTTGATTTAAAATTTGTAATGATTTTGGTTTTTTAAAATCCCCCAAATGTAATTCAAAATACAGTAATATCATGCTTAAAAATGATTGCCTTTGTTTTGAACTTAATTTAATAGTATGTAGTCTATCAAATTTCATGCCTAACAACTGTTTAAGGGTAGCTAAATTATTGCCAGAAATAGAATAAACCCCTTCTTTTTTTGGTTCAAATAACCCATTACTTATATTAAAATAAGGTTTGTTTTTTTCTAAAGTATTAGGGTAAAACCCAAGGTGTTTTGTTAGGTTTAGCAAAAACAGCAAATGAAAATTCGAAAATTCATCTTGATAATCAAACCATTGCAATGTGGTTTTAAGGTAGTTGTACAATTGTTCGTTTTGTTCTTCTTCTTTTAATGTATTTGAAAGCACTTCAGCCAAAAACATAATTATAGCACTTTTAAAAACACTTGTATATGCGCTTTTGTACACATATGCCAACCTAGATTCTTTAATAGTTTGAAGTGAATGGTTTGCCTTGCGGTTTTCCTCTATATGGAGTTGCGACAATAACTGAAAGTGAGCTATTTTGGAGTTCCTTTTTTTACTTTTTAAAACACCTCTTAACAAATAACTAACTACACCTTTTTTTTCGGTATAACATTTTACTATTAAATCGTTATCACGATATTTTATTTTTGAAAGAACAATTGCATTGGTTTTTATTAACATTATTTTTATGCAAAAAAATTACCTTACTATAAGTAGTTTTAGCACCTTAGTTTCAAATGAATCTAGGTCTGATATTAATACTAAATAGACTCCAGAAGCTACAATGTTATTTCCTAGGTTTTTCCCATTCCAAATAGCTGTTCCACCATCAATGGCAAAATTATAATTAGCTTTTGATGATCTTAAATTCACTCTAGATTGTGCTTCTGTAACAAGATTGCCTTCAATATCAGTAATTTTAATATTTACGTTTTCTGTTAAGCCTTTAATTTTAATTCCGTTATTAATATTATTTAAATCATTAGAGCCTAAAATATTATATTCTGGTCTTACAGGGTTAGGGTAAACGTATGCATTTTCTAATTCTTCTTCAGGCTTTGTTCCGCCAGAAGAAAATGAAACTAAACCTCTGCTTGTTGATATATATACGCGACCATTACCAGGATCAATAGAAATATCTGTTATACTATTTGAAGGTAAAGGTGAGTTTGATGTTGTAAAATGATAAATTGTTTCTTGTCCATCTGGTGAAAAGTAAAATATTCCTGAATCTAAAGTTCCTACCCATTTATTATTTGATCCATCAACTTTTATATCTGTTATAAATTGATTTGACAATAACTCTGTAGGAATACCGTCATCTAAAATCACTATTGTGCTTGCAGTTGGGTCTGGGTCATCAAAAAAGTTAGACGTATTATACAACACTCTTAAGCCTTTAAATGTACCAATCCATAACTGATTTCTATCGTCTATAGCAACAGACTTAACTACACTAGATGGCATATTTTGTTCTTCTGAGAATAGTTTTTTTATTTCTCCTGTACTACTATAACCTATAACGCCATTTGAATAGGAAGCTATCCATTTATTTCCATTAGCATCGAGTGCTAAATCACCAAATCCTAATTCATCAAACTCATTAGGAATAATCTCTTCAAAGCTAAATGCTTGCCATTGCCCAGAATTGGGGTCATATGATTTTAATGGCTTTTTTACTTTACTGGTTAATGTCCACATAACTCCACTAGCATCAAACTGTGACGCACTTTGTCTTATCCCAATAAAATTAGGGAAATTAGGGTTAAACAGTGATTCTAAACCACTGTTATCTTGGTTATATAGTATTGTAGCTTCTCCATTGTTCATCTCCAATATCCCATCTTTAAATGAGCTTATAAATACTTGATTAGGGTTAAATGGATTAATTGCTATATCTACTAAGTTTCTTGCAGTTAATAAACTATCAAAAGGGATATTATTCCATTGCTCTTCACTTAAATAACTTAATCCTCTTTGTCTTAATGGAAATGAATTGAAAAACTCTGTATAATCGCCATATGTTACCCATAAATCATTAATTCCAGATTGTATTTTAAATGCAGTATTACTTGTTGGGCCGTCAGGTTTTATAGATATATATTCATTTGTGTTTGATATATGGGTTTGTAAAATGCCTAAACTTATTGTGCCAATATAAACCTGACTATCTACAATTGTAGCTGTAGTAAATTGAGTATCAAATTCGCTATTAACCGAAGCATTCTCAATCAGGTTAAAATTCTCATCATAAACAAAAACATCATTTTCTGTAGTGATTACTAGATTAGTATTCACCTTTCTAGTATCAATAGGTAAATCTGTGTAAACAAATAACTGGTTTAAATTATTATTTAAAACTTCAAAAAGTGCTTTATTGGATCTTACTGTATACACTTTATCTTCAACTCTTTGAATAGACACATAGTCTCCACCAACAGTTAATCCTTGCCACTGTTGATAATCTATTAAATCACCCATATCTAATAGTGCTTTTCTTACGCCTCCATTGTTACTACATGCTGCATATATTTCATTATTTAATATGGTTGTCTGATTTACTTTTATTTGAGTACCTCCATTGCCTATAAAATAAGTATCGCCAAACTCCAAGCGGTTTAAATCATAAGCAGAAATACCATAATCTGTAGAAATATAAACTAGTCCATTATATTCATTAAAATGATTTATTCCTTTAAGTCCTGGAGAAATTGATTCTTTCTCTAAAATATCTACTACAGATAAAATCTCTGAATTAGATTCAAAATATATTTCAATTAAGCCATTATCATAGCCAATCATTAATAATTGAAATTCTTCGCTATACTCTATGGTTTGTATTATTCTCCCAGACAATCCTTCTATTGTAGTTATTGTTTCTAATTCATTGGTTAATAAATCATAACTAAATATTGCATTTTCTGCTGCTGCGTAAACTTTATCATTTCCTTCTGTAACATCTTTTACATTAAAGTATGAAAAATAGCCTTCCCATAAATTCGAAAAATCTTGAGAAAAACTGCTAATTGAAATTAGTAGAAAAACAGCAAGTATTGTTTGTTTAAACATAGTAATTCTATTACGTGTCAAATATATTTATTACTAACGACTTTTTATCTATAATAATATAGATAAGAGTAAATAAAAAAAGCTTTCAGTAAGTTTACTGAAAGCTTTTTTGTTTTTTAGTTATTTAAAAGTTATACTACACCTTGTGCTAGCATAGCGTCTGCAACTTTTACAAATCCTGCAATATTTGCACCTTTAACGTAATCTACATAGCCATCTTTGTTAGTCCCATAAGTTACACAAGACTCATGAATGTCATCCATAATTCTATTTAATTTAGCATCTACTTCTTCTCTAGTCCAATTAAGACGTAATGAGTTTTGACTCATTTCTAATCCAGAAGTAGCAACACCTCCTGCATTTGATGCTTTACCTGGCGAAAACAATACTTTTGCGCTTTGAAAAGCTTCAATAGCCTCTGGAGTTGTTGGCATATTTGCACCTTCTGCTACTGCAATTACATTATTATTAATTAATGTGTTTGCTTCATCTGCATTCAATTCATTTTGAGTTGCACATGGTAAAGCAATATCACAATTTACAGACCAAGGTCTTTCACCTTTATGAAATGTAGCTGAAGAATATGTATCTACATACTCACTAATACGACCTCGTTTTACATTTTTAAGATTCATAATAAATGCTAATTTTTCAGCATCAATACCATCTTTATCATGAATAAAACCTGAAGAATCAGACATTGTTACAACTTTTCCTCCTAACTCAGTAGCTTTTTGACAAGCAAACTGAGCTACATTTCCAGAACCAGATACAACTACCGTTTTACCTTTAAAAGAATCTCCTTTTGTTGCTAACATATTTTTAGCAAAATAAACGGTCCCATAACCGGTTGCTTCTGGACGAATTAAAGAACCTCCATAAGTCATTCCTTTTCCTGTTAATACACCAACAAATTCATTTTGCAATCTTTTATATTGACCAAATAAATACCCTATTTCTCTTCCTCCTACACCAATATCTCCTGCTGGGACATCTGTATTAGCTCCTATATGACGAAATAACTCCGACATAAACGATTGACAAAAACGCATAACTTCATTATCACTCTTTCCTTTAGGGTTAAAGTCTGAACCTCCTTTTCCTCCTCCCATTGGTAATGTTGTAAGTGAGTTTTTGAAAACTTGCTCAAATCCTAAAAACTTAAGAATACTTAAATTAACTGATGGATGAAAACGTAATCCTCCTTTATAAGGTCCAATAGCTGAATTAAACTCTACTCTAAAGCCTCTATTAACCTGTGTATTACCATTATCATCAATCCAAGGTACTCTAAAAATAATTGTGCGTTCTGGCTCAACCATACGCTCTAATAACATTTTTCCTTGATACTTTGGGTTATCCTCAATAAATGGGATTACTGTTTCTGCAACCTCATGTACAGCTTGCATAAACTCAGGTTCGTTGCCATTTCTTTCTTTAACTAGATTTAAAAAAGCTTCAATTTTATTTTTCATTTATTAATGTATTAATAATCAATGTTAATTTTAAATTGCAAAGATACATTATCTTTAAAAACTCTGAATTATTTTTTTGCAATTCTCGAAATTTTAAATGAATGCTGATATTGTTATAAACTATAATTTAAATAAAACAAAATCTAACCTCTTGTGCTTTTATTTGGTAGTTGATGCAGTTTTTATATATTTGTTAATAACTATGCCCTCAATTAAATAGAACCATATGACGCTTAATTTTAAACGTTTAGCCTTTATCTTCCTTTTTATTATAGGTATGTCAAACGGGTTTTCTCAACTTGGGTTTTCTCACGAAATTGGAGTAATAGTTGGTCCTGTTGCATTTCAATCAGATTTTGGTGTTCGTAAAGATTTTGAAACAAATGCTGGAAATACTGGATTAGGTGTTGGTCTTGTTCACTATATAAACTTTGCTTACAGGGCAGATTGTAATTGTTACTCAACAGACACTTATTTTAATGATCATTTTAAATTAAGATCAGAAATTTCTTGGAACAAAACCAAACTAAACCATTTTGGTAAATGGGTTGATGCTTCTAGAACAAGCTCTGATGCAGATAAACTTAGAGCACATTCTGGCGAAGCTCAAAATTTTGATATTGGAATGCAAATAGAGTTTTTTCCTAAAAGCATTCGTTCGTTTCAGGCTTTTAGTTATTCTTTTGCCCCTTTTATAAGCCTTGGTGTGCACTACACATCATACAACCCAAAAGTAGCCACAACTTATGGTGATGGTAATATTAATAATATAAATAATTTTTATTCATTTTGGGGAGATGCTGCAGTACCAAATCCAAATGAGGACCCTTTTTTGTTTAACGAAAGCGGTACAACTTGGTCTACAGTTGCAAGCATAGGTACTCGTTATAAATTAACGCCTTTGTCTGATTTAATGTTAGATCTTAGGTGGCAATACTATTTTAATAATAAAGTTGATGGCTTAGACCATAATCTTAAATCAAATAAAGCTAACGATTGGCTTGTCTGGTTAAATTTTGGTTACATTTATTATTTAGATTAATTATTGAAATAATTAGCTAACATAATTGGTATCCGTTAATATAAAACCGCTTTAAATAGCTTGTTTTAAGTCTTCAATTAAATCACCTACATCCTCAATACCAACACTTAACCTAATTAAAGAATCTACAACGCCTGTTTTTTCGCGTTCTGCTTTTGGTATGCTTGCATGTGTCATACTTGCTGGATGACCGGCTAAAGACTCAACACCTCCTAAAGACTCTGCTAAAGTAAAAACCTTAAGGTTTTCAACTATGTTTATAGCTTCTTGGTAGTTGTTTCCTTTTGTAGTAAATGAAACCATACCTCCAAAATCATCCATTTGTTCTTTAGCAATCTTATGGTTTGGGTGATTTTTAAATCCTGGCCAATAGACCTTTTCAATTTTAGGGTGACTCGCTAAATATTCAGCTACTGCTTTACCATTTTCACAATGGCGCTGCATTCTAATATGTAACGTTTTTATACCTCTTAAAACTAAAAAACTGTCTTGTGGTCCACATACCGCTCCACTTGCATTTTGTATATAGTATAAGCGTTCTGCTAAACTTTTATCTTTTACAATTAAAGCTCCCATAACTACATCGCTATGTCCGCCAAGGTATTTTGTTGCAGAATGCATTACAATATCTGCTCCTAAATCTAAAGGACGTTGTAAATAAGGTGTTGCAAACGTATTATCTACAGCTAATAAAACATTATACTTCTTTGCAATTGATGATGTTGCTTTAATGTCTATAATATTCATCATTGGATTGGTTGGTGTTTCAACCCAAATTAACTTAGTGTTTTTAGTTATATAGCTTTCGATATTTGAAGCATTATTCATGCCTATAAAGTGGAATTTTATTCCAAACTTTTCAAATATTGAAGTAAACAAACGATACGTTCCACCATATAAATCATTAGTAGAAATAACTTCGTCTCCTGGTTGTAAAAGCTTTATAACAGCATCTATTGCTGCTAAACCTGAACCAAAAGCTAAACCATGACTTCCATTTTCTATACTAGCAAACGATTTTTCTAATGCATTACGTGTTGGATTATGGGTTCTAGAATACTCATAGCCTTTATGTCCTCCTGGAGTTGTTTGCGCGTAAGTTGATGTTTGATATATTGGAGGCATAACAGAACCATAAGCTGGATCATGCTCTTGTCCTCCATGAATTGTTTTTGTATTAAATTTCATATAACAAATTTAATCTTTAATTCGTTCTATTCAGATGGATATAATACCTTTATTGAATGTTTAATAAAAAGTTTCCGTTAATGAAAAAAATTATAATTCTTTTACTAATAATTTCAACTTCTATTTCGTGCAAGAAAGAAGTTACTTTAAATTTTAAGGAACAAAATATTTCATTAACAGAAAACGCTGTTATTGACATAAACTACCCAAAGGCCGAAGGCTCAAAAGATATAGCAAACCTTATTAATAAAAAGATTGAAAATTATATTGTAAATCAAACCAATATGACTGAAGATTCTTTAGTTGAGGTTTCAATTGATGATGCCATTAAAAAGTTTAATCAAGAGTATATAGATTTTAAAAATGAATTCCCAGACTCATCACAACAATGGGAAGCTATGATAGATGGTGAAGTGACTTATCAATCTCCAGAGCTAATATGTATTGCTATAAATTCATACTTAGATACAGGTGGAGCTCATGGCAATAGTTATATTAAGTTTTTAAATTTTGATGCCAATAATGGGGTGCAACTTCATAAAAAAGCTATTATTAAAGATGAAGAAGTGTTTTCAAACATTGTTTCTAATTTTTTAAAAGCTGAAATTGAAAATGAATCTATTGAAAATATCTTTTTTGAAGGAAACTTTAAGTTACCAGAATCTATAGGCTTTAATGACGAAGGCGTTATCATACTTTATAATGCTTACGAAATAGCATCATATACACAAGGTATTACTGAATTTACTATTCCATATGATGAAATAGAACAAGCTATAAAAAGGTATTAATCTGCATTTTTTGACAAACGCTTAATAATTGGCTCAACTGTTAGTCCTTGTCCAATTATTGAGAAAACCACAATCACATAAGTGACTACTAAAAATAACTCACGATGCATATCTTGAGTTAAACTCAGCGCGAGTGCAATTGAGATGCCACCTCGCAATCCTCCCCAAGTCATAATTAAATTGGTGTTTGGAACAAACTCTAATTTTTTAGCATAAAACTTTATTGGTAACCATAAGGATACATATCTACATAATAAAACTAAAGGCACAGCAATTACACCAGCCAATACATAATTAAGATCAAAAGTTAAGATTAGCATTTCCATACCGATCATTACAAACAAAATAGTATTAAGTAAGACATCTAGGAGTTCCCAAAACTTATCTACATAAGTTTCTGTAATTTCAGACATTGCTGTATTTCTAACAGTATCATTACCTACAATTAAACCAGCGGCAACCATAGCTAATGGAGCAGATAAATGCCATTGATGCGCTAATAATGTTCCGCCCATTACTGCTGCTATGGTTATAATAACTTCTACTTCATAATTATCTATAGATTTAAGCATTCTATAAGTAATCCAGCCTAGAACAAGACCTAGAGCAAGCCCTCCAACAACTTCTTGAGCAAATAATTTACCAATTTCAGAAAATTCTATTGAAGCATTTGGAGATGCAGCTATAGAAAAAATAGTTAAAAACACAACAACGCCAACACCATCATTGAACAACGATTCTCCAACAATTTTAGTTTCAAGTTTTTTAGGTGCATTTGCTTTTTTAAGTATTCCTAAAACTGCTATTGGGTCTGTAGGCGATATTAATGCGCCAAAAAGTAAACAGTATATAAAGTCTACATTTAAACCTAATAGAGGCAATAGATAATACATAATAATCCCTACTAAAACAGTAGAAGTTAAAACACCTAAAGTAGCAAAAACTAAAACGGGTCCTCGTTGTATTTTTAGTTGATTAAAATTGGTGTGTAGTGCTCCTGCAAAGAGCAAGAAACTTAACATAATATCTAATAAAACTGTTTTAAAATCTATTTGAGAAATAAGAGCTTTTTCTCTTAATAATAATGTATCATCAAACTGACCAATAACAAGAATTACAATTGTAAAAACAATAGTAATTAGCATTAAGCCTATTGTAATTGGAAGCTTTAAAAACTTAACATTTATATATCCAAAAAGTGCTGAAAACACAATAAGTATAGATGCAATAGCATAATAATCCATAATGATTTAGATAGCTTTAATTGTTTGAAACAAAGATCTTACTTTATTTTAATTAAAAGTATACATTTTATATTTAAATGAATTTACTTTGCATCATTAAACTCAACAGGGTTTTTAATATAAAAAAGCGATGAAAAAAATATACTATCTTAAAACATGTAGTACATGTATAAGAATTATAAAATCTCTTGAATTACCAAAAGATGTTAGTTTTCAAGATATTAAAACAGAAGAAATTACTGTAAAACAAATTGAAGCGTTACAGAAATTAGCAGGCAGTTATGAAGCTTTGTTTAGCAAAAGAGCCAAGCTTTATAAAGAGATGGGACTAAAAGATCAAAACTTAACCGAAAAAGATTATAAACACTACATTTTAGAGCATTACACATTTTTAAGTAGGCCAGTTATAGTGTATAACGATACTATTTTTATTGGTAATAGTGCAAAAACTGTTGAGGCAGCAAAACAATTTATACATGAATAGTCGCAAGTTTGCACTTATAGCATTATTTCTAGTTCAATTATTATATGGTTTAAATTACACTTTTGCTAAAATTGTAATAAACGAAAACTATGTAAAACCTTTCGCATTTGTTTTATTACGAGTTGGTGGAGCCATGGTTCTGTTTTGGCTTTTAGGAATCTTCTTTAAAAAGGAAAAAATTGATAAAAAAGATTATCTAACATTTTTACTAGCAGCAGTATTTGGTGTTGCCATAAATATGTTGCTGTTTTTAAAAGGGTTAGAATTAACTACGCCAATACATGCCTCAGTAATTGTAACAATAACACCAATATTAATATTAATTTTTTCTTCTTTCTTTTTAAAAGAAAAGATTACACGACTAAAAATACTAGGTGTGTTTTTAGGTTTTTCTGGAGGAATCTTACTAACCGTTTTAGGTAAGTCTATACGTGTTGGAGATAATGTGCCTTTAGGCAATCTGTTTATTTTTATAAATGCAATTTCTTATAGTATTTATATTATTATTATAAAAAAGCTAACAGCAAAATATCATCCATTTACATTTATTAAATGGCTGTTTTTGTTTGGTTTCTTTTTGGTGCTTCCATTTGCCTATACAGAAACTACGCAAATAGAATGGCAAACATTTACACCATATATTTGGTTTTCTGTTGCCTTTGTGGTTGTTGGAGCAACATTTGGAACTTATATGCTAAATCCTTTAGCATTGCGTTCTCTTAAAGCATCTACTGTTGGTGTGTTTATTTATTTACAACCCGTAATTGCAGGAGTTTTTGCTATTATTATGGGAATAGATGCTGTAAGTCCAATAAAAATTGCAGCGATGTGCCTTATCTTTTTAGGCGTGTATTTAGTGACTAAAAAACCAAAAGCGTAATAATTACTTTAAATTTATAAGTTTATTTAGAGCAGACTTATAAAGTGTTTTCAATGTATATAACATCATGATTTTGTTTACCTTTGGGCAACTTTTATAAATTGAGTCCATGATAAAGTCCATGACAGGTTACGGAAAATCTGTAATACAGCTTCCAACCAAAAAAATATCAATAGAATTAAAATCTTTAAACAGTAAGAATTTAGATTTAAATACACGTATGCCTTCTATTTATAGAGAAAAGGAATTGAGTATACGTAAACTTATTGCATCAAAATTAATTCGTGGTAAAATTGATTTTTCTTTATATATGGAAATCACTGGCGAAGAAACTTCAACTCAAATTAATAAAACAGTAGTCAATCAATATATTAAACAGTTAAAAGATGTTGTTAATGGAGATGAAACAGAACTTTTAAAAATGGCTATTCGTCTTCCAGATGCAGTAACTACTGAGCGTGAAGAAATTGATGAAAACGAATGGAGTGAAATTGCTAAAGAAATTGACTCAGCATTAGACAAAATTCAGACATATAGAATAGACGAAGGTAAAAGTTTAGAAAGCGAATTTTTAGATCGTGCACAAAACATTTCGGTGTTGTTAGATAAGGTTATAGAAATGGATCCAGAACGTATTGATGGTGTTAGAGAACGTTTACAAAAAGGGATAGCAGATATTAAAGAAAAAGTTGATGAAAACCGTTTTGAGCAAGAGCTAGTTTATTACATCGAAAAATTTGATATCACAGAAGAAAAAGTGAGATTAAAAAATCACTTAGAGTATTTTTCAACAGCTTTAAAATCTGATGATTCAAACGGAAAAAAACTCGGTTTTATAAGCCAAGAAATAGGTAGAGAAATTAATACTATTGGTTCAAAATCTAATTATGCTCCAATGCAAAAATTAGTTGTTCAAATGAAAGATGAACTAGAGAAAATTAAAGAACAACTTTTAAATGTTTTGTAGATGCAACAAGGAAAACTCTTAGTATTTTCTGCACCTTCTGGTTCAGGAAAAACAACAATTGTAAGACATTTATTAGAGCAAGAAGAGCTGAATTTAGAATTTTCTATCTCTGCAACATCTCGTAAAAAAAGAGGTGAAGAACAAGACGGAAAAGACTATTACTTTTTAGATGCAAAAACCTTTAAAAGCAAAATTAAAAACGATGAGTTTTTAGAATGGGAAGAAGTCTATAGAGATAACTTTTATGGTACTTTAAAAACAGAAGTCGAACGTATTTGGGCTTTAGGTAAAAATGTGATTTTCGATATTGATGTTTCTGGTGGCTTACGTATTAAACGAAAATATCCTGAACAGACTTTAGCTATTTTTGTAAAACCGCCAAGTATTGATGAGCTCAAAATAAGGTTAAAAAAGCGTAAAACAGAAAGCGAAGACAAGATTAATATGAGAGTAGCAAAAGCATCTGCAGAACTTGCAACAGCACCTCTTTTTGATGAGGTTGTTGTTAATGAAAGTCTAGATACTGCCTTAAAAGACGCATATAACTTAGTGTCAAATTTTTTAGAATCGTCTCAAGAATGCGAAGAAAAATAGGATTATATTTTGGAACCTTTAACCCTATTCACGTTGGTCATCTAACTATTGCCAACCATATGGCAGAGCATAGTGATTTAAACCAAATTTGGTTTGTAGTTACACCTCATAGTCCGTTTAAAAAGAAACGTTCTTTATTAGATAACCACCATCGCTATCAAATGGTAGATCGTGCAGTTGATGATTACCCAAAACTTAAGGTTAGTAATATTGAATTTAATTTACCTCAGCCAAATTATACTATTAATACGCTTACATACATTCAAGAAAAGTATCCAGATTATACGTTTGCACTAATAATGGGAGAAGACAATTTAAAAGGTTTTCATAAATGGAAAAATTATGAACTCATTTTAAAACATCATGATATTTATGTATACCCAAGAATTTCTAATGGTAAAGTAGAAACTCAATTTGATAACCATACTAAGATTCATAAAGTTGATGCACCAATTATGGAGTTATCTTCAACGTTTATTAGAAAGTCAATCAAAGAAGGAAAAAACATTAGACCAATGTTACCAGAACATGTTTGGGAGTATGTTGACGAAATGAATTTTTATAAGTAAGCTTATTAACTATATTAAAAATGATAAAACGCATTTTCTAAATGCTCAATATCAAATTGTTTTCCGTTTTTTATAATAGCGATAATATCAAAACGTACTTCTACATCTAAACTATTTTCAGTTACGTATTCATCAACCGCTTTAACCAAATTTTTAATTTGTTTTGGTTTTACAAAATCTTGAGGATTACCAAATTCTGAGCTTGATCGCGTTTTAACTTCAATAATTGCAAGAATGTCTTTCTGTTGTGCAATAATATCGACTTCGGCTTTATCAAACCTATAGTTACGTTCAATAATTTCATAATTGTTTTTCAATAGAAAATCAACTGCTAATTGCTCACCTTTTTTACCAAGTTCGTTATGTTGTGCCATAGAATGTATGTCATTCTGAGTGGAGCGAAGAATCTCTATATCGTTTCATTTAAAAAATTCCATTCTGGATTTAATGTAGATATCAAATCTTCTTTTTTAAACCTTTTCCACCCTTTTATTTGTTTCTCTCTAGCTATTGCTATTTCAATAGAATTAAAATGTTCAAAATAAATTAAATAATAACATCTATATTTTGATGTAAAAGCTTTAGGGTTTAAGCCAGCATTTTCATAATGAAACCTAATTCTATTCTTCAAATCATTAGTAACTCCTGTGTATAAAATAGTTTTGTTTTTATTAGTTAAGATATAAACATAATAGTTATGTGTACCTTTAGTTTTAGCCATTTTTAGAATTTATAGATTCTTCACTTCATTTCGACAAGCTCAATGTAAACGTTCAGAATGACAAATTACTGTTTATAATGTTTATCAATATAATCAATTGCTTGTTGTTGTGATAATACAGCAAACTTTTTATAACGTTTGTGTACATCAACTATTTCATCTAACGCTTTTTCAACCAAAGGTTTATTTTTCCACGTGTTGAGATGAGAAACAACAGTTTTTAAGCATCCGTTTTTATAAGCAATTTGCCCTAAAACATGAATTAAAGTATCGGTTACACGACGTGTTTTGTCAAACTCTAATGTTTTTAATAATGGTAAAATATCTTGTGGATGCGTTCTGCCACGAAGCTCAATACCATGACAAATCTCACGACGTATTTCTTTGTCTTCATGTTTTAAATAAGACTTTGCCCAAGCTAAAACAGGCTCTGGATTTTTCTCTCCCATTTTTTTAATAGAACCTATTACTGCATTTCTCACACGATGGTGTTTATCAAATAATCCAGCATCCATAAAGTGCTGAATTTTATCAAAATGAAATTTTCCAATTTCTCCAGCTGCATTTATAACAGATTGCCGAATTAGTTCATTTTGAGATTGCATTAATGTCTTTAAAGTCGAAAAAATAGAAGCTTGTAATTGTGGTTGAGAATAGAAAATTTTTCCAATTGCTAAATATCCTGTTTTACGAATATAAGTATCTTCATCAGAAAAATAATTAATGATTTTATCCGTTTCATTTGAAGCTAAATCTTGCTCAATTTCTTTGTTGATGTTATCAACTAGTAGTAATCGTTCTTCTTTAGTTAAATCGTAGAAAGCCATAAATTAGTTTTCAGTTTTCAGTCCACAGTAATCAGTTAAATCCTTTATACAGTTTCATAATTTGATTAACAAAACTTAATACGGTTGTGTTTTAGCTTCTTTCATTTTTATTCTTCAAACTTAATTGTTGACTGCTCACTGTTTACTGTTAACTCAATTTTTCTTCCTAAAACCAAAGCACGATTATCTTTTTCATGACCAGCTGGCATCCCAAAAGCAATTGGGAAATTATAATCTGCTAAAGCATCTAAAACAAGTTGCTCAATTGGTTTTCCCCAAGGCGTTGTGTTTTTACGCATTTTACTCATATCACCTACAATAAGACCTGCACAATTATTAAAATAACCTGCGCGTTTTAAACTTTGAAGCATTCGATCTATATGGTATTTGTATTCGCCAATTTCTTCAATAAACAAAATTTTTCCTGAGGTATCAATACTGGTATTTGAGCCTAACATCGTGTGTAATATGGTTAAGTTTCCGCCAACCAATTCACCTGATGCTTCACCTAATCTATTATAAGGCGAATATTCTAAATCGTAATTTACAGGACTACCAAATAATGCAGATTTAAACGTGTCAATTGAGCCTTGTATCTTGCTTAAATCTTTGGTTAAACTCACACACATTAATGCATGTAACGATTGATAACCTTCATTATGCACTTGATTATGTATAGCAGTAATATCGCTATAACCAATAATCCATTTAGGATTTTGTTTAAACTTTGTATAGTCAAGTTTATCTAAAATTCTAACGGTTCCGTAGCCACCACGAGCACACCAAATAGCACTTATTTTTGGGTTGTCTAATACTTTTTGAAAATCTTCACATCGCTCAGCATCTGTTCCTGCAAAATGATTGTCTTGGCTAAATACATGATCGCCAACAACAACATTTAAACCCCAACTTTTAAGAAGTGCTTTTGCGCGATTAACTTCATCATTTCGCTCTTTTAAAATCCCTGAAGGCGCTACAATAGCAACCGTGTCTCCTGCTTTTAAATAATCTGGTTGTATCAACATTTCCTGCTGTTTAGATGTTGTATTTTGTGCCATACTATTTATGTTTCCAAAGAAAACAATAACAATAAATACACTTAAAATGAATATGCTTTTTGACATATTGTAAATGTACATTTTTTTTCACACGTTTAAATTTTAATAATTATTAAATCATAGGCTAATTATAAAATTAAGAACCTGTGTAACCACAACGTTCTCAAATTACAAACTTTAAGTATTTATTAATAAAAGCAATGTCTAAAATTTGTAATTACACGTTTCTAAATCGCCTTCAAAATGCGTACTTTTGTGGCTTCAAAAGAAAATACTTTGTCATTCTGAATAGAGTGAAGAATCTCGATAAAGAGATATTTCGACTACGCTCAATATGACATAATTTAAAATTATGACTCAACCAAAAAGATATACAATTACTGCGGCTTTACCTTATACAAATGGACCAATTCATATTGGTCATTTAGCAGGTGTTTATGTGCCAGCAGATATATATGCGCGTTTTATGCGCCTAACAGGAAACGATGTGGCTTTTATTTGTGGTAGTGACGAACATGGTGTTCCTATTACAATTAAAGCAAAAAAAGAAGGTGTAACACCTCAAGATATCGTAGATAAATATCATGCAATAATTAAAACATCTTTTGAAGATTTCGGAATTACTTTCGATAATTATTCACGTACATCTGCAAAAATTCATCATGATACAGCATCAGAGTTTTTTACAACGTTGTATAATAAAAATGAATTTATAGAAGAAGTAACAGAGCAATTATATGACGAAGAATCAAATCAGTTTTTAGCCGATCGTTTTGTAATTGGTACTTGTCCAAAATGTGGAAATGAAGAAAGTTATGGCGACCAATGTGAAAACTGCGGAACTAGCCATAATGCTACAGATTTAATAAATCCTAAATCGGCAATTACAGGAAATGTTCCTACTTTAAAGCAAACAAAGCATTGGTTTTTACCTTTAAATAAACACGAAGAATTTTTAAAAGAGTGGATTTTAAAGGGTCATAAAAAAGATTGGAAACCTAATGTCTACGGACAAGTAAAATCTTGGATTGATGATGGTTTGCGCCCAAGAGCCGTAACCAGAGATTTAGATTGGGGAATTCCAGTTCCTGTTGAAGGCGCAGAAGGCAAAGTGTTATACGTATGGTTTGATGCACCAATAGGTTATATCTCTGCAACAAAAGAATGGGCAGAACGTGTTGGAAAAGATTGGGAACCTTATTGGAAAGATGAAAACACAAAACTTGTTCACTTTATAGGTAAAGATAATATCGTGTTTCACTGTATTATTTTCCCAGCTATGCTAAAGGCAGAAGGCAGTTATATACTTCCTGATAATGTGCCAGCTAATGAGTTTTTAAACCTAGAAGGCAACAAACTATCTACGTCTAAAAACTGGGCGGTTTGGTTACCAGAATATTTAGAAGACTTTCCAAATCAGCAAGATGTATTGCGTTATGCGTTAACAGCAAATGCTCCAGAAAGTAAGGATAATGATTTTACTTGGAAAGATTTTCAGGCAAGAAACAATAATGAGTTGGTTGCCATTTTTGGGAACTTTATAAATCGTGTAGTTGTTTTAACCAACAAATACTATGATGGAATTATTCCAACGCCATCAAATTTTTCTCAAATAGATGAAGAAACTTTAGCTGCTGTAAAAGCGTATCCCAATGTGATTTCGAGTTCTATTGAACGTTACAGGTTTAGAGAAGCGTCTCAAGAATTAATGAATTTAGCTAGACTTGGTAATAAATATTTAGCAGATGAAGAACCTTGGAAAGTTATTAAAGTTGATAAAGCACGTACACAAACTATTATGTATGTAGCTTTACAAATAGCTTCAGCTTTAGCAACCTTAAGCGAACCGTTTTTGCCATTTACTTCAAAAAAGCTAAAAGATATTCTTCGTTTTACTCAGAATGACATAAACGAAAACGATTGTCATGCTAAGCTTGTCGAAGCATCTCATTGGAATGATATTTTATCTAAAGACATTTTAATTCCAGAAGGGCATCAAATAGGAAAAGCTGAATTATTATTCTCAAAAATAGAAGATAAAACTATTCAATTACAACTTGATAAATTAGAAGCAAGTAAAAAAGCAAATGAAGCAGCAAATGCAACCTTAGAACCTCAAAAAGAAACGATTACGTTTAATGATTTCACCAAATTAGACATTCGTGTTGGTACTATTTTAGAGGCTGAAAAAATGCCGAAAGCAAAAAAACTTTTAGTCTTAAAAGTGGATACTGGAATTGATGTAAGAACTATTGTTTCTGGTATTGCAGAGAGTTTTACTGCTGAAGAAGTTGTTGGTAAAAAAGTAACGGTTTTAGTTAATCTTGCTCCGCGAGCACTTCGAGGTGTAGAAAGTGAAGGCATGATTTTAATGACTGAAACCCCTGAAGGTAAATTGGTATTTGTAAATCCTGACGCAAATCAAGACACAAAAAATGGATTAACGATTAGTTAAACTTAATTCTTTAAAAAGATTATCGATTTAAAGATTTACGTATTATTTTTAACTTTACATAAAAACAGAACAACATGTTATCAAAAACCATAGAAGCTGCATTAAATAAGCAAATAAGAATAGAAGCCGAATCGTCTCAAATTTATTTAGCAATGGCTGTTTGGGCCGAAGTAAAAGGTCTTGAGGGCGTATCAATGTTTATGTACGACCAATCTAACGAAGAACGCGACCATATGCTAAAGCTTGTAAAGTTTGTAAATGAACGTGGTGGTCATGCATTAATTTCAGATTTGTCTGCACCAAATGTCACCTTTAATTCGTTTAAAGAAATGTTTGAAAAATTATTAGAACATGAAGTTATGGTTTCTGCAAGTATTAATGAACTAGTACATACTTCACTTCAAGAAAAAGATTATGCAACACATAACTTTTTACAATGGTACGTATCTGAACAAATTGAAGAAGAAGCAACTGCCAGAACCATTTTAGACAAGATAAATATGATTGGTGATGATAAAGGTGGCTTATACCTTTTTGATCGTGACATACAACAACTAACAGTTATTACTTCTGCTGGATCAAACGGACAATAATTTTTTTTAGCTAATCTTATTTAGATTTAATAAAAATAACTATTTTTGCATCATTAAATTGAAATTCCTTTGTCAAGGAACTAAAAAGATGGGCAAAAAAAAAGACAAACGACTTAAAAAGGAACGTTTACTTAACTTAAGTATTCAAGATGAGTCTTGTACAACTATTAAGTATAAGTCTAAATGTTGCAAAAAATATAAAAAGAGTGAAGCTAAGCGTTGTAAAAAATGCCCTTGCTTTGACTTAATTAAGAAAGTAGCATAAATAACTAATTACAGACTATTTATGTAACATAACGTTTGCATCTTTCTTTAACAATCTATTTTCCTTTCTTTAATGCTTTTAATTATTCTAATAAATCTGCATCAAAAAGAACCAATACCTTATTTGAAAATATTGGAGGATATTTTATAAACTTATTAAAGCTTGCTAATACATCTTTTGGTAGATTTTTCTTTAACTCTGAAGATTTTAAATTACATCTATTTGATAACTCACTTCTTTTTAATACCTCTGTAGATAATGTAAATCCTAATGAAACCAATATTTGATACAAATTTTTAAAAGATAATTTTCTTTCATTAAATAATTTAAAGTATAGTGGTTTGTCAAATGCTTTTAGCCAATTATTTAATGTTTGTTCATGTATATTAAGCTCTTGAGCTAGTCTTTCTTTACAGTAAGTAGGTTTAAAATTTGAATCAGCTATTGTTAATAATGATTGAACAGTAAATTTTGATGTATGTATTCCGTTTGGTATAAATAGACCTCCAAACTCAATAGCATCATAGAGAATTTTAGACACTTCTTCATCATTTGCTAAACGAGTACTATTAGATAAGCAATCCATAAAAAAATGGAAGAAACCTTCAAAAGCTAACTCTTTAACTCTAGAGTTTAAATAGATACCTATTTCTAAAAGTGATTTAGATTCTTTCATATTAATTACAAAGGCAAGATATTAAATCTTGCCTTTAATTTTAAGAATTTGGATTTTCTTCTCCTCTTGAATCCCAATAATTATCATGTTCAGGATTCATGGTATTTGAATGATTATCTAACTCTTCTTTACTGTAATCATAGTCATCTCTTAAAGGCATAATTTTAAATTTTAATAATTAAATATAAATCAAAACTAACCATCAAAAAAAACATGAATACCAAACTTTCACCGATAACTATTTTCCTAACATCAATAATTCGTTACAAACTACTTCTGTTACATAACGCTTATCACCTTCTTTAGTTTCATAACTACGAGATGTAAGCTTGCCTTCTATAGCAATCTCTTTTCCTTTTTGTAAATACTTTTCTACAAGCGATGCTGTTTTTCCCCATGCAACTATATTATGCCATTGTGTGTCTGTAATTTTTTCGCCTTGTGCATTTTTATAGCTTTCATTTGTAGCAATTGAAAATTTAGCTAAAAGCTTACCTGATTCTAGATTGATGATTTCTGGATCGTTTCCTAAGTTACCAATCAACTGTACTTTGTTTCTGAGCGTGTTCATAATTTTAAATTTTTTGTGTTAACAGTTAATACTATCGAGTTCTTATGTTTCGACACTGCAAATATGAAACAGCATGCAAATAATAGTCGGTTACTAACTATTTAAATTCGTTTGTAATTGTTTGTAGTCGTTTGTATGCGACTAAATTTTTCCATGCAAATCATTATATTTACCAACTATGATAAGACTTTTAAGTTATATGTATCCAATTACTAGAAAGGTAAAATCTGAGTATAGTGGTCATTTAGAAATTACTTGGCATAATGGTAAAAAGTACCTCAATACCAAAAATGCAAACTATTCTTATGGGTCATTACAAGCCATTTTAAAGTTTGGTTTAAAGAAAATAGACTTAAAAAACGTTTGCTCTGTATTGCTTTTAGGATTAGGTGGCGGAAGTGTTATAGAAACATTACGAGACGATTTTAAATACACAAAATCTATTACAGCAGTAGATATTGACCCAGTAATTATTAACCTTGCTAAAAAAGAGTTTAATCATCAATTAGATCAAAACTTAAGTATTATTTGTAGTGATGCAATAGATTATATAAAACAAAACTCAGAGTTATTTGATCTTATCATTATTGACTTATTTATAGATATTGAAGTTCCAGATCAGTTTTTACATCTTTCATTTTGGAAAAATATTATGGCATCTAAATCTACTAATGGTGCGATTATTTTTAATGCCTCTTTACAAAAAACAAAAAGCGATGGGCTAAAAGATGTGATTTCATTTTTAAAATCCCATATGTATACTGCTGATGTATATGAAAAAGTAAATGATACCAATACAATTATTATTGCTAAAAACCTGTAATCGTTTGTAAACAGATATTTTGTATCTTGTTACTCTCCTTGAATAATTAATTATGTTGACAACATTAAAAGGTGAATCGTGGAAAACGATTAGCAAGGATGATTGGCGTCCTAATGAATGCTATCATGTTTCATCATTTGGTCGTGTTTTTAGTGAAAAACACAAAAATAGAAAACTGAGGTTTAAGCTTTCTAATATTAATGGCTACGAAGCTTTTTCTGCCATACGTATTAATAAAACCACCAATTTGGTATATATACATAAAATTGTGGCAGAATTATTTTTAGAAAACCCAGAGCAAAAACAATTTGTTATTCATAAAGATCATAACAAAACAAATAATTGTATTGAAAACTTAGCTTGGGCAACTCGAAAAGAAATGGTGTTTCATAACAAAAGTAACCCTTTAGTTATTGCAGGAAAACTAAAAAGAGAACGCAATAAACCTTATGCAAAACTGTCTGTTGGAAAAGTAAAAATGATTAAACGAAAATTATTTAACCCAAAGCATAAAACCAGAATGCGACTTATTGCAAAACAATTTGGTATTTCAGAAATGCAACTCTACAGAATAAAATCTGGTAAAAACTGGGGAAGTGTAACCGATTTTTAAAAATGTATGACTTACACAATTAAAAACGCTCTAGAAATATTAAAGCAAACACCAAAAACACTAAAGTCTTTTTTAGTGAACCTATCAGACGATTGGATTTATTGTAATGAAGGCAATGATACGTGGAGCGCTTTTGATATTGTTGGACATTTAATTCATGGTGAAAAAACAGATTGGATTCCGAGGTTAGAAATCATAATGAATGCTTCAGAAAATAAAACGTTTACACCCTATAATCGTTTTGCTCAATTTGAAGACTCTAAAGGAAAAACGTTAGCAGAGTTACTAGCTGAATTTTCAGAATTGAGAAAAAACAATATTATATATTTAAAATCCTTAAATCTTTTTGAAGAACAACTAGACTTAAAAGGCATACACCCAGAATTAGGTGAAGTCACATTAAGACAATTATTAGCAAGTTGGGTAACACACGACTTAGGTCATATGGCACAAATTGCTCGCGTTATGGCTAAGCAATATAAAAATGAAGTTGGGCCTTGGGCAGCATATATTACTATACTAAACAAATGAAAATACACATAGAAACAGAACGTTTAATTTTACGCGAAATTACAAACGAAGACCTTGACCCCATGTTTGAGCTAGACTCAAACCCTAAAGTACACGAGTATTTAGGGAAAAAACCTATAACAACTAAAGCACAAGCCAAAACTTATATTAACAGTATAATAACCCAATATAAAGAGCGTGGTATTGGTCGGTTTGCTGTTATAGAAAAATCTACAGGAAACTTTGTGGGTTGGTCTGGACTAAAATTTAATACAGGAGACAAAGAAACCATAGGTAACAAAAGAGATTTTTATGATATTGGTTACAGGTTAATGCCAAAGTATTGGGGAAAAGGTTATGCATCAGAATCTGCAAAGGTTATTCTAGATTATGGTTTTAAAACGTTAAATTTAAAAACGATAGTTGGTGCTGCTGAAACAAAAAATATAGCGTCTAATAAAATACTAGAAAAAATTGGGTTACAGTTTACAGAAACATTTTTTTGTGATAGTGTTATGGTAAATTGGTACGAACTTAAAAAAGAAGATTATGCAGAAACAATGTCCTGAATGTGGTGAAAAAATTGTGGGCAGAATTGATAAAAAATTTTGTAGCGATGCTTGTCGTAATTCATTTAATAACAGAATTAATAAAGACAGTAAAAACTTAATAAGAAACACCAACAACAGATTACGAAAAAACTATAGAATTCTTGAAGACTTAAATCCTGACAAAAAAACAAAAACCTCTAGAGCAAAACTTATAGAGAAAGGCTTCGATTTTAATTATTTTACAAGCATTTATACCACCAAAGCAGCAACCGTTTATTATTTTGTTTATAACCAAGGTTATTTGCCTTTAGAAGGCGATTATTATGCTTTAGTGAAACGAGAATAATTGATACTTATTTCCAATTCTGACCCTTTAATTCTATAGCAGCTTTTAAAATATCCTTTTGACTAATTTGGCCAACTAGCTTACCATCTTGTACAATAGGAAAACGACGTATTTTAGATTCTAAAAACCTATTGGCTGCATCAAAAACATTCATATTACCATCAATTGTTTCAACATTTTTTATCATTCTGTTTTCTACGGTATGTTGTTCCATAGGCATATTGTAATACCTGCTTTCGCTTATTTGTTTTAAGCAATCACCTTCAGAAATTACACCAACTAATTCATTACTTTCGTTAACAACAGGACCACCAGAAATCTTATTTTTAATAAGGGTTTGTATAACAGACTCAACCGTTTGTTCGGGTTTAAAAGTAATTAAATCTCTACTCATAAAATCACTCACTTTAAACGCTACATTCTCGGTAGTACTTTGCTGCTGTCTTCTTGCGCCTTGAAAACTCTTAATTCCCATAATTAATTAATTTACGTTAGCCTTTAATTTACTAAAAATTAACGAATTATACTAACTCAAAAATTGATGGTAATTATTTTGTAATTTTATGTTAACTAAACATCTATTTAAAATGCTCAAAAAAGCTATAACGCTTGCTCTTATAATAATAGCCGTTTATTGGAGCTTTTCAGCTTTAATGCCAAATAAAATTTCATCTTTAGATGCAGATACTAAGTCTTTTTCTACAGAACGTGCATTGGTTCACCTCAAAGAAATTTCTAAACAACCCCATTATGTTGGTTCTAAAAATCACGCTTCAGTTAAAGAATATATTGTTAAAGAGCTAGAAAATCTAGGCTTAGAAGTTCAGCTGCAAGAAAATTATAGTTTTAACCGAAAGTGGGAAAGTTTTACCAAACCAACAAATATTCTGGCGCGAATAAAAGGAAGTGATAATACAAAAGCATTAGTGCTTTTAACGCATTACGATAGCAATGCCCATTCGTCTTTTGGTGCTAGTGACGCAGGATCTGGAGTAGTAACAATTCTTGAAGGGTTACGTGCTTTTTTAAGTCAAGGTGTAACCCCAAAAAATGATATTATTATTTTAATCACTGATGCTGAAGAGTCTGGACTTAATGGTGCAGACATTTTTGTAAATAAGCATCCTTGGGCAAAAAATATTGGTCTAGTTTTAAATTTTGAAGCTCGCGGAAGTGGTGGACCAAGTTATATGCTTGTAGAAACTAATGGAGGAAATCATAATATGATTGAAGCTTTTAAAAAAGCAAATCCAAAATTCCCTGTTGCTAACTCTCTTGCCTATAGTATTTATAAAATGCTGCCTAACGATACTGATTTAACACGTTTTAGAGAAGATGGAGATATTGAAGGTTTTAATTTTGCTTTTATTGACGACCATTTTGATTACCATACTGCTTTAGATACCTACGAGCGACTCGATAGAGAAACCTTAGAGCATCAAGCGAGCTATTTAATGCCTTTACTTGATTATTTTTCTAAAGCCAACCTAAACAATTTAAAAAGTGATGATGATGATATCTATTTTAATGTACCACTGTTTAAAACCGTAAGCTATCCGTTTTCATGGATATTACCAATGCTTATCCTTTCATTTATTGTCTTTTTTGTATTAATATATTATGGTATTAAAAAACAAACCTTAAACCCTAAACATATTGGTCTTGGTTTTGCACCTTTATTTCTTTCTCTAATTATTAATGGACTTATTGGCTTTTTGGGTTGGAAAGTTTTATCAACCCTATATCCTAGGTATAATGAAGTTTTACATGGGTTTACATATAATGGCCATACCTATATTTGGGCTTTTTCTTTTTTAGCAATTGCTATTTGTTTTTTAATTTATCATAAGTTTTATAAACCAAAAAATGCAGGTAATTTATTAATAGCTCCATTATTTTTATGGCTTGTAATATGCACCCTAATTGCTTTAAAACTTAAAGGCGCAAGTTTCTTTATAATTCCTGTAATCTTTGGATTAATTAGCCTTTTTGTGCTTGTAAGACAAGAGAAGCCAAGCCCATTTTTGATGGTCTTGTTAGGAGTTCCTGTATTAGTAATCATGTCGCCTTTTGTTAAAATGTTTCCTGTTGGATTAGGTTTAGGAATTTTAGTGGCATCAACCGTATTAATTACTTTAATTTACAGTTTACTTGTTTCTATTTTTAATACATTTCAGCATAAAAAGAGATGGTCATATGCGCTTTTCTTTATTGCTTTTTGCTGTTTTGTTTCTGCGCACTTAAATTCAAAATTTACAAATGAAACACCTAAACCAAATAGTTTAGTGTATGTATTAGATTTAGATACTAACTCAGCAATTTGGGCAACTTATGATAATATATTGGATCAATGGACAGAGCATTATTTAAGTGATAACCCAGATAGTGTTAGAGCTTCAAACGATATTCCTTTTAAAAGTAAATATGGCACAGGATTTACGTTTAGTAAAAATGCAGCAATAAAAAACATTGATGCGCCTTTAGTAGAAATTACTAAAGATACTATTATAGGTGATGATAGACATATAAGGATTTCGTTAGTACCACAACGTTTTATAAATAGAATAGACGTTTTTTCAGATTCAAGAAACGTGTTTAAATCTTTTAATATTAATGGATTGGAAGTCGCAAAAAAAGATAATGAAACTTCAATATTTAATAACCGTAAAACAAACAGGCTTTTTGGTTTTTACTTAGCAAATCAAGAACCACTTAATTTAAGTGTAACAGTACCAAAGTCTCAAAAGACAGAATTTCAATTTTATGAAGCTTCTTATGATTTACTTGAAAATAACGCTTTTAAGATTAAAAAACGTGCAACACATATGATACCTAAACCTTTTGTTTTAAATGATGCAATAATTATTAAAAAAACAATTACTATTGAGTAAACAAATAAGTGTTATTGGTTGTGGTTGGTTAGGGTTTCCGCTTGCAAAAGCTCTTGTAACTAAACACTATAAAGTAAAAGGTTCAACAACTTCTAAAGAAAAGATAGAGCTACTCTTTAGGCATAAAGTAGATGGTTATACAATACAACTTACCGAAAAAGGTATAATAGGTGACATTAAAAAATGTCTTGCACATAGTGAAACATTAATCTTAAATGTTCCTCCAGGATTACGTAAAAACCCCAAATCTAATTTTGCAAAAAAAATGGCATTTCTCTTGCCTTATATTGAAGCATCTTCAATTAAAAATGTAATTTTAGTAAGCTCGACATCTGTTTATGACGATGACAAAACTATGCCAATAATTACAGAACAAAGTGCTACGTCTAATTCAAAGTCTGCTCAACAATTACTAGAAGTTGAGCAGTTATTTACTAATTCAAAAAAAATTAATACTACTATATTACGTTTTAGTGGTTTGTATGGTGAAAACAGACATCCTGCAACTTTTCTATCTGGAAAAATTGATTTAAAAAACTCAAACGCTCCAGTAAATTTAATTCATCAAAAAGACTGTATTGCTATTATAATCTCCATTATAGAAAAAGAATTTTGGAATACTACTTTTAATGCATCAACAGTTTCAAATCAAACAAAAAAAGAACATTATACTTCTGTTTGTATTGCTAAGAAATTACCTATTCCTCAATTCAATTTATCATCAAAAAGCAAGGGTAAAAGAATTAGCTCTAAAAAGTTAATGCAGGATTTAGATTATAGTTTTCAAGTTGAACTTTAATAATTGGCAGATTTTTAAGAGTTTATCGTATTAAATTTTTTAGTTTTGGCGCAATTAATAAAGATTATAATGAAAAAACTAGTACTTATTTTAACTGTTATGGTATCATTTAGTATAACAGCTCAAACAAAAACAGAATTAATTAAACACTTTGAAACGTATTACCAACAAATGAAAAAACAAGGTGATGTACAAGGTGTTATTAATGCGATGACACACTTAGATGTTTTACAACCTACACAAGCACGTAGAGATACTTTAGCATATATTTATGTTTCTGAAGGTAGAAACCGTGAAGCTTTAAATACTATAGGGATTGAAAAAAATGCTTCAGATTCTGATATTAACACAGAAGTAAAGGCTATTGCGTTAAAAAGTTTAAATCAACCTAAGTTGGCTTTAGAACACTATGAAGTTTTATTTCAAAGAAAAGCAAATCCATTATTAGCTTATGAAATTGCTGAATTAAAAATTCAACTCAATAATCTTGCTGGCGCCAAAACTAGTGTTGATTATGGTTTAGCAAATGTTAAAGATCATATGAAACGTTCGTTTTATGAAACTCAAACCCCATATCAAGTTTCATTAAAAGCTGCACTTACCTATTTAAAAGCATTAATTATTTTTAATGAAAATCAAGAAACAAATCTTGATGCTGCTATTGCTTTGTTAGATGAAGCGTTAACTATGGACTCTAATTTTAATATGGCTCAAATTAGTAAAGACGCCTTGGCTACTAGAAAACCAAAAGAATAATTAATTGCATATTAGTTAATAAAAAAAGCAGCTTTAAAAGCTGCTTTTTTTATTAACATTTGATTATAATTTTACCATATTCTAACTCTGTCTTCTGGAGCTAAATACATTTGATCGCCTTCTTTAATATCAAAAGCTTCATAAAACGCGTCTATGTTTTTTAACGGTTGTGTTGCTCTTTGTATTCCTGGAGAGTGAGGATCTGTTTTAATTAAAGTTCTTAAAGCATCTTCTCTCGTTAATGTTCTCCAAACTGTAGCCCAAGACATAAAGAAACGTTGTTCTGCTGTAAATCCATCGATATCATCTGGTCTTCCTTGTTCTTCAAAAAGTAACTGTAAACCATCATAAGCACCAAGTACACCTCCAAGATCACCAATATTTTCACCTAGAGTAAACTTACCATTAATATGTACACTGTCTAAAACCTCAATTGCACTGTACTGTTCTGCTAAAGCATTACCACGTTCGGTAAATTGTTTTAAATCTTCGTCTGTCCACCAATTTTTTAAGTTTCCATCACCATCAAAACGAGCACCAGAATCATCAAAAGCATGTGATATTTCATGACCTATAACAGCACCTATTCCTCCGTAATTAACAGCATCATCAGCGGTATAGTTATAAAAAGGTGGCTGTAAAATTGCTGCTGGAAACACAATTTCATTGTTAGATGGATTAAAATAAGCATTTACCATTTGTGGTGGCATTCCCCATTCAGTTTTATCAACAGGCTCACCAATTTCAGACAAGTTCTTTTCAGAAGCCCATTTACCAACAGCTAACATATTTTCTGCATAGCTATTTCCTTCTTTAATCATTAGGTTAGAATAATCTTCCCACTCATCTGGATAAGCAATCTTTACTGTAAACTTATCAAGTTTTTCAACTGCTTTTTTCTTAGTATCTGGTGTCATCCAATCTAAGTTCATAATTCTATTTTGGAATGCTTTAATAACATTAGCAATCATTTTTTCTGCTTTAGCCTTAGCTTCTGGCGGAAATTTAGCTTCAACATATAATTGACCAATTGCTTCTCCTACACTTCCATTTACAGTACCTAACGCTCTCTCATCTGCAGGTCTCATTGCTTTTGCTCCAGATAATGTTTTAGAGTAAAAATCCCAGTTTGCTTTTTCAATATCTGTAGATAACCATCCTGACGCATTGTTAAGAGTACTCCAATTCATCAACATTTTTATATCATCAATGCTTGTTGACGTTAAAAACTCATTAAGAGCGGCCATATAAACAGGTTGCATAACGTTTACATCTCCAATTTCTTTTTCAACTCCTAAATCTTTAACAAACTTTTCCCAGTTTATAGCTGGTGTCATTTTTTGTAGTTCAGCAAGAGGAAGTGGGTTGTTATAGTTACGTGCATCTCGCATTTGTACCTTATCAAGTCTAGGTTCTGCTAACTTAGTTTCTAGTGCTAATATTTTTTCTGAAGATGCTTTTGCTTTTGCTTCATCATAATTGATAAACTGAAGCATTCTTGCAATATGGGCAACATATTGTTCTCTAATTTCTTTAGATTTAGAGTCTTGATCTAAATAATAATCTCTTTGTAAGCCAAGTCCTCCTGGGAAAACCCAAGCCATATTCATACTACTGTCATTAAGATTAGAAGATGAAGCTAATCCTGCAAAAGGTGCAGAAACACCTATGGTTTTAGCATACACTGTTTGCATGTCTTCTAAGTTTTTGATACTCTGTATTGCATCTAATAAAGGTTGTAATGGCTTAATACCTGCTTTATTTCTAGCAACAGTATCTAATTCTGTTTCAAAAATTAATAAGGCTTTCTTTTGATCAGTTCCTTCAGCGTAAGTTCCTAGTTCTTTAGATGTATTTACAATATCTAAAACATCTTGTCTAGTTTGCTTACGCAAAACACCAAAACCTCCCCAACGTGTTTCGTCTTCTGGTATTTTAGTTGTTTTTGCCCAATTACCATTAACATAATTGTAAAAGTCATCTTTTGGACTAACCGAAGTGTCCATGTTTTCAAGAATAATTCCTGGAATTTTTTCAGCCATAGCTGTTTCTTTTTTTACGTCTTCTTTGCACCCTATTAGCGCAAAAACGGCAAGTATAGAAACAACCAAAACTTGTTTAAAATTGGTTTTCATAATACGTTTTTAATTTAATTCGAATAAAATTAGTTATTAGTTAGAAGCCTCAATGTTAAAAATGTTACATATTAACATAAAATTAAGATAAAACAGGCGGTTTCTTACTCTTATGGTTAATCCTAATTAGGTCGTTTTACATTATTTGTTTCAAGTTCAAACTTTTTGTCAATTTGAAGGTTTAGGTTAGAAACAGCAATTAGTAACTCTTTAATACCTTTAAGCTTTTCTTTTTTTGATATATTGTCTATAAGCAACAAATCGTTCGCCTTGTAGAATTTGGTTTCTAAAACTGTTAATCTTGATGCAATTGCATTGGTATTGATAGATTTTGGTATTTGGGTTTTTAATTCAGCAAAAAAAACATCGACTAGTGTTATTTCACTTTTTACAAACGATAAATCGCCTTGTTTTAAAAAATCTATGTGATTGGACAACTCTTGAAATTTTTGCCAATTACTAACTGCTTTTTTTGAAGCGTTACTAAGCCCAATATCTACATATTTTAGATTCTCAATATCCTTTTGAGAAATTTGATTTTCATCTACTGTAGTTTCTACTTCTTGAGTTTGATTATTGCTGCTCGAATTATTACAATTCAGTACAAAAAAACAAAATACTATATATATTAACTTTACAAAACGCATCATAAAAACCTAAATTTTGCTGTAAATATAGCTAAACTAAATTGTTTTGAATTTGGTATTTACTCCGTATTAACAATTAGTAACTTTAACATAATTAATTTTATTTTATATGCATTAAGTAGACTTAATTCTTTTTATTTTTGATAAAATTTAATTTATCGCTTTAACATATGTCTAAAATCCTAATTATTGGCGCATGTGGGCAAATTGGCTCAGAACTTACTTTTAAACTTAGAGAAATTTACGGTGGAGATAATGTTATTGCTAGTGATATACGTTACAGTAATTTAGATGTAGTAAATTCTGGGATTTTTGAGATTGTAGATGCTCAAGATTATGCATCTGTTAAAATTTGTATTGAAAAACATAATATAGATACTGTTTATCTTATGGCAGCTATGTTAAGTGCTACAGGTGAAAAGTATCCTATGAAAGCTTGGGATTTAAATATGGATTCTTTATTTCATGTTTTAAATCTTGCAAAAGAAGGCTTTATAAAAAAAATATTTTGGCCATCAAGCATTGCTGTATTTGGGCCAACTACACCAACTGCAAATACACCTCAACATACAGTTATGGAGCCTACAACAGTTTATGGCATTACTAAACAAGTTGGTGAGCGTTGGTGTGACTATTATCATAAAAAATATGGTGTTGATGTTAGAGGAATAAGATACCCAGGCATTGTTAGTTGGAAAACAATGCCTGGCGGAGGCACCACAGATTATGCTGTAGAAATTTACCATAAAGCAATTACTGATGGTACTTACGAATCTTTTTTATCTGAAAACACAGAGTTACCAATGATGTTTATGGATGATGCCATTAATGCAACCGTAAGTATTATGCAAGCGACATCTAGTGCTATTAAAATTAGGTCTGCTTATAATATTGCAGCAATGAGCTTTACACCTCAACAATTAGCCGAAGCAATTAAGAAACACATTCCTGATTTTACAATTACTTATAATCCTGATTGTAGACAACAAATTGCTGATACGTGGCCAAAATCTATTGATGATTCTGCTGCTAGAAAAGATTGGAATTGGAAACATAATTTTGATTTAGAAAGCATGACTAATGAAATGATTTTACAGTTGAAAAAGAAATATGAAACTGTACAATAGAATTTTAAACATACATTAAAACAAAAAAGGCTTACAATAATCGTAAGCCTTTTTTATTTAAACTCATTTATTGTTATTCATATTTTAAAGCATCAACTGGATCTGAATTTGCAGATTGATATGCCTGAAAACTTACAGTAATCAATGCAATTATTAACGCCAGTAATGTTGCAAAAACATAAGGTAATAGTGGCATGTCTATTTGATATGAAAAATTAGATAACCAATTTTTAGCTAAGAGATATGTTATAGGCCACGCAAAGATATTAGCTACTAAAACTAATTTTATAAAATCTTTAGTAAGCATATTCATAATTTGAGATACAGAAGCTCCTAATACTTTTCGTATACCAATTTCTTTTGTTCTTTGCTCTGCGGTGTAAGACGCTAATCCATATAAACCCATAGCTGAAATTATGATAGCAAGAATGGTAAGAAATAAAAACATGGTTCCAAAGTTTTCTTGCTGCCTTAATAAAGCTCCAAATTTTTGATCTAAAAACGTATATCTAAACGGATGTGTTGGTTCTAGTTTGTTCCATTCTGTTTCTATATAATCTATGGTAGCGTTCATATCATTTTTCGCAATTTTAAATGATGCAAACCAAACATTTTTTTCTATTGTAAGAATCATTGGGCGAATTGGTTGATTAAATCCTTCGATATGAAAATCTTTTACAATACCAATAATGTTTCCATATTGTAAGCTACCATCATTTCCTGTGTAACGCCCTAAACGTCTTCCAACTGCATTTTCAATATTCAAATTTTTAACAGCTGTTTCATTTAAAATAAAGTAAGGTATAGAGTCTGACTCTTTTTCTATTTCAAACTTACGCCCTTCAAGAAGCTCGATATCTAAAGTCTTAAAAAAGTCATAATCGACTTCCATATTCCATAATGGTAATTGCTCTTCTCTTCCTTCTAAAGCGAACATACTTTGGTTTGGATTATCACCAGGATAATATGAAGCTCTTGTTACACTTAATACATTACTGTTTTTTAAAAAGATGTCTTTATAATTTCTGAAATTTTCTGTCATTGGGTCCGTTTGAAGAGGAACAACAATAACTTGATCACCTTTAAAGCCTATATCTTTATTATGTAAAAAAGAGATTTGTTTAAAAATAATAATCATTCCAATAATTAAGATGGTAGAAGCCGTAAATTGAATTATAACTAGAGCTTTCCTTAATAAAGCGCCTCCTTTTGTTTTTGTGAGGTCTCCTTTTAATACCGAAATTGGCTGAAAAGCAGACAAGAAAAATGCAGGATAACTACCAGCAAACAACCCATAAACTAAAGTTACTAAAAGCGCAAATAAAACGGTTTTTCCTAAATAATCATTGAAGAGTGTTATGTTGGTTTCCATGATATTATTAAAACCAGGTAAAAACAACTCTACAAGAATGAATGCTAAAAAAAGCGCAATAAAGCTTTGAATTACAGACTCAGTTAAAAACTGAGTAATTAGCATTTTTCTGGAAGCTCCAGAAACTTTACGAACACCAACTTCTTTTGCGCGCTTACCTGATCTTGCAGTTGATAAATTCATAAAATTTATACCTGCTATTAAAATAACTAACAACGCAATACCAATAAATACGTAGATGTAAATAATGTCACCATTTTGCTTTATTTCAAAATCCATTTTTGAATGCAAATGAATATCTTTTAATGGTTGTAATTGATACTCAAATGCATTGCCTTGCGCAAAAAATTCTTCAGCGGTAATCTTTAGAAAACGCTCGACATCTGGTTCAATTTTTTTCATGAAGTTTCGTGTCATTTCTGCTTTAAATGCATCAAAACTTGCATCTTCTTTCAGTTTCACATATGTATACCATCCATTGTTCATCCAGATGTTTTGATATTGATGATCTGCTAAAAACATATCAAACTGAAAATGCGCATGTCCTTTAGGGTCTTTAACGACACCTCTTACAACATAATCTTGCCTATTATCATAGTTTACTATTTCTCCTAAAGCATTTTTATCACCAAATAGTTTACGAGCGCTTTCTTCGGTAAGCACAATTGCATTAGTTTCTTTTAAAGCTGCATCTGCATTTCCATGAATAAACTCGTAGTCAAACACCTTAAAAAAGGTGCTGTCAACTCTCGCTCCTTTTTGTATATACACTTTGTTTTGCTCATGACGCATTAAAATTTCTTGATTAATAGTTTGAACGCGCGTGGCAGTTTCGACATCAGTAAACTCGGTTCTGAAGGCATTTGCCATTGGGCTACATGATACTGGAGCATTCATTTTTTGCCCCATCATATCAGCTTTTATTCCTGTTCTGTATATGCGTTCATAACCATCCCAGTGTTTTTCGTAACTGGTTTCATCTTTAATGAAAAGAAACACCAATATTGTAACTGTTAAGCCTAATGCTAGCCCTAAAATATTTATAGTCGCATAAACTCTATTTTTATTTAGAGTTCTAAAGGCTACTTTTATATAATTTTTAAACATGATTTCTGAATTTTAAAATTATACTGCAGCCGAACTAAGCTTATTTCTTTTTTCTGAAACAATTTGACCATCTAACAAATTGATAATTCTACCTGAATAACTAGCATCGTGAGATGAATGCGTTACCATTACAATTGTCGTTCCTGCTTCATGAAGTTCACACATTAACTCCATTACTTCGTTACCATGAGAGCTATCTAAATTTCCTGTTGGCTCATCGGCTAAAATTAAAGGAGGCTTTGTTATTAATGCTCTTGCAACTGCAACACGTTGCTGTTGACCACCAGAAAGCTGTTGCGGAAAATGGTTAGCGCGATGACCGATACCAATTTTTTCAATAAGCTCGTTAACACGTTGCTTACGTTCTGATGCTGGTACTTTATTATATAATAAAGGCAATTCAACATTTTCAAAAACCGTTAGTTCGTCAATTAAATTAAAGTTCTGAAAAATAAATCCAATGTTCTTTTTTCTAACATCAGAGCGACCTTTCTCATTGAGATGACCTACTTCGTTTCCTAAAAACTTATAGCTTCCGTTTTCAGGTTTATCTAACATTCCTAAAATGTTTAGTAGTGTCGATTTACCACAACCTGAAGGTCCCATAATAGAAACAAATTCTCCTTGGTTTATTTCAAATGATACTTCGTTTAAGGCAGTTGATTCAATTTCATCTGTCCTGTATACTTTTGTAAGCTTGTTTAATTTAATCATGATTTCGTTTTTTAATTGATTTTGATTGATTCGTAATTTTTATAGGCATCATATGATGATACAATGATTTTTTCGCCTTCTTCAAGACCTTCTAATACTTGGTAATAGCTAGGGTTTTGACTTCCTAGCTTTATATAGCGTTTATGAGCTTCTCCATCTTCATTTACAACAAAAACATATTGTCCGCCAGAAGACTGAAAGTAGCTTCCTCTTGGTATTAATAAAGATTTTTGTGCTTTTGAGAGTTCTAAACGTACTTGTAAAGATTGACCAATAGTTACAGATTTTGGAGCTTCACTAACAAAAACAAGCTCTATTTCAAAACGTCTATTTACGACTTCTGGCAAAACTTTTTTTACTTTTAAATCGATAAGCTTTCCATCAAAAGAGAAACGTGCTAACTGCCCTGGTTTTACCATACTTAAATAATATTCATCTACTTGACCTTTAATTTTGAATCCCGATTGAATATCGATTTTTGCTACAGTTTGATTTCTAGTATATGATTCTCCAATTACTGGATTAAATGATGAAAGCATTCCTGTAACTGGAGCACGGACCAACATTTTTTCTAAGCTTTCGTGAATAAACTCTAAATTACGTTGCATTAGAGAGATAGATGTATTGATTTGTTGCAACTGTATTTTATTATTCTGCCTGCTTTTGGTAACATTCTTATTCATAAAATCACGCTTCTTTTGTTGATATTTATAAGATTCTGTTACATCTGTAAAATCGTTTCTTGCAATTATATCTTTAGAATATAATACCGAATCAACTTTATAATTACGTTCAACATCTGCTAAACTATTTTCGCTATCTATAAGTGACTCTGATAAATCTCTTTGATCTTTTTCTAAAGATAACTTTAGACTTCTTAAATTATTTATCTGCTCAATAATAGCAGTCTCTTGATTCATATAATTTAATGTAGCTGAAGGATTGCTAAGTTTTACTAGAGGTGTTCCTTTAGTAACTAAAATACCATCTTCACTAAAAATCTCTTCAACGTTGCCACCTTCTATCGTATTGACTAAAACTAAATTAATTGGTTCTACATCTCCATCAATTAAAATAACATCTTGAAAATCTCCTTGAGTTACATTTTTAATAGAGATTTTTGTGGCGTCTACTTTATACACTTTTTTGTTTATAGCTTTAAAGCCAAAGAATGAAAGTATTACAAAAACACATATGCCTACTAGATACAAAACCTTTGTTTTGCTCCATTTCTTTTTTTCTATTCGTTTATCCATTCCTAGTTGTTTCATAACAAAAATTATGCTTTCAATTTCTTATAATTAAAAGAAAAAAGTAATTATCACGTTTGCTATAAACTCTGTAATTGAAATAATTAATTGTATCATAATGTTCGTTTTTTGATTGATGTGCTTATGTATGAGCAATGCTTATACCATAAAAAAACAAATTGTCAACCTTATGATTATCAGTTCATTACTCTTGTACGAAATAAAAACACGTGTTCGATAATGAACATTTTATTGTTCGATAACGAACATTTCGTATTTTAGACCTAATTATAGATTACAACCTTATATGACAAAAATTAAAGCAACTATATTGATTATTGATGATGATGAAGATGTACTCTTGTCTGCAAAATTATTGTTGAAAAAAAAATATGAAACCGTTATCACCAAGTCTAGTCCAAAAGAAATAAATCAACTCATTTCTAAAGAAAACATTGATGTTATTATTTTGGATATGAATTATAGAATTGGTTTTAATGATGGAAAAGAAGGTTTTTATTGGCTTAAACATATTTTAAGCATTAATAAAAATATGATTGTGATTTTAATGACGGCTTATGGTGAAATAGAATTGGCAGTAAACTCAATTAAACTAGGTGCATTTGATTTTATTTTAAAACCGTGGTCTAATGAAAAGTTTTTAGCTACCATAAATGCAGGTTTAGAATTAAGTAAGTCGAACCATAAAATATCTATTTTAAAATCTACAAATGCTGCATTGCAAAAAAATATAGACGAAAAATTTGGGCCTATAATCGGTAATTCTAATGAGATTAAACAACTTATGACAATTGTAGATAAGGTAAGTGCTACAGATGCAAATGTTTTAATTTTAGGAGAAAACGGAACAGGCAAGCAACATTTAGCTAGAGAAATTCATAAAAGATCTAATCAAAAAAATGGACCGTTTATTCATGTTGATTTAGGCTCTCTATCTGAATCTCTTTTTGAAAGCGAACTTTTTGGTCATAAAAAAGGAGCTTTTACTGATGCTTTTGAAGACAAACCAGGACGTTTTGAAATGGCTGAAAATGGCACCTTGTTTTTAGATGAAATTGGGAATTTGCCTATAAATCTGCAATCAAAATTGTTAACTGTTATTCAGGACAAAAAAGTATCTCGATTGGGAGAAGGTATTGAGCGATCATTTAATGCTAGGCTATTGTTTGCTACTAATGCACCTATTAATCAATGGGTAACGGAAGGCAAGTTTAGACAAGATTTACTGTTTAGAATAAACACAGTAGAAATTGAAATTCCTCCTTTAAGAAATCGCCCAGATGATATTATAGATTTTGTAAATTACTTTTTTAATATTTTTAAATCTAAGTATCATAAAGCACATTTAAAGCTCTCTTCTGAAGCATTAAAAGAACTTAAAACGCATCATTGGCCTGGTAATGTTAGAGAGATTCAACACACGATTGAAAGAGGCGTGATCATGTCTGATGGTCATGAAATAACGCCATCAGATTTTAATCTTGTGAGTCTAGCTTCTGTATCAAATTCTGATAATTCAGAATTTGATAGTTTAAACCTTCAGGAAGTAGAAAAACTCCTCGTACAAAAAGCTTTAGACAAGCACAAAGGAAATATATCTAAAGCCGCAAAAGATTTAGGCTTAACACGTGCCGCTTTATACAGACGTTTAGAAAAATTTGATATCTAACATATGATAAAACGTTTTACACTACAAGTAGCCACACGCATATTAATAATTGTGTGTTTTTGTGTGCTATTGTCGTATTTTTTAATCAAAAACTTATGGTTTAGTTCGGCAGGAGTTGGCTTACTAATTATAGTACAAGTTATTTTTTTAATTAAGTATGTAAATAACACTAATTACTCTTTGGTGAAATTTTTAGATGCCTTAAAAAACGAAGACTATTCTGTTTATTTTTCACCTTCAAAAAAAGGAGATTCTTTTGCAAAAGTTTTTGAAGACTTTAATTTAATTATTAAAATTTTTAAACGAAATAAAATTGAAAAAGAAGCTCAGCATAAATACTTTAAATACATTTTAGAACATGTTAATCTAGGGATTATATCTATAAAAAAAGATGACCTATATAATGATGAATCTAATGAAGAGTTACTCTTTTTAAATAAGGCAGCTTGCACTATTTTAAAATCTCCAAAACATAAATATTGGCATCGTTTGGCAAACCACACACCATGGCTTGTAAACAAAATTAAAGAGATTGCAGAAGGTGGAAAAACATTAGTTGATTTTGGTGATGAAATTGAACAAAAACAATTATCATTAGAGGTGATTCCTTTGCAACTTTTAAATTCGACTTATCTTATTATTACATTTCAAGATATAAAGTCTGAAATTGAACAAAAAGAAGTAGAAGCCTGGCATAATGTTATTCGTATTTTAGCACACGAAATGCTTAATTCTTTTACACCTGTAAGTTCTTTAGCAGCAACTATAAAATCTATTACAGAAGATGATAATGGTAAATTATTGGCTTCGCATGAGTTTGAGCAAGATGATATACATGATATTAATATTGCAGCTTCAACTATAAAAAAACGTTCTGATGGTTTGTTGGTTTTTGTGAATGATTATAGAACGATTTCTAATGTTCCAATACCACAAAAGAAGTTAGTTAATATAAAGCAATTTTTATCTAACATCAACTTGCTAATGTCTCCTTTGGCTGAGGCTCAATCTATTAATTTAAAATTAGCCATAATTCCTGCTAATGCAAATATAAATGCAGACGGAAAACTTATTGAACAAGTGCTTATCAATTTGATTAATAATAGTATTCATGCATTAAAAGGTGTAGAGAATCCTATAATTAAGATTGATTGTAGTATTGAAGAAAATAAAACTATTATTTCTGTTTCTGATAATGGCAAAGGAATTGAAGAGCAAATTATAAATCAAATCTTTATTCCTTTTTTCACTACTAAAAAAAATGGTTCCGGTATTGGATTAAGCTTATCTAAAAGTATTATGAAAAAACATGATGGAAATTTATTAGTGAGTTCTATTCCTGGAGTACAGACTACGTTTTCACTAATATTTAAAAACTAAAAAAGCCACTATTTCTAGTGGCTTGTCTAATCTTGCTCCTTCTCTTGGGCTCGAACCAAGGACCCTCTGATTAACAGTCAGATGCTCTAACCAACTGAGCTAAGAAGGAGTGTTAATCGCTTTTGCGAGCGCAAATATATGGTATTTTTTATTTTCAACAAACTTTTTTAAAAATTAATTTTAATTAGAGAATGCTTTAAAAATGTCATTCCCGTTTGCAAATAGCACTAATGCTATAAGAATAACAAAACCAACCATTTGAGCACGTTCTAAAAACTTCTCACTTGGCTTGCGTCCTGAAACCATTTCATATAATGTAAACATAACATGACCACCATCTAATGCAGGAATTGGTAATAGGTTAAGTACTGCTAACATTATAGATAAAAAGGCTGTAATTCCCCAAAAAGCTTCCCAACTCCATACGGGTTGAAAGACATCAAAAATGGCTTTAAAACCACCAACGCCTTTATAAGCTCCAGTTTTTGGGTTAAAAATAGCTTTTAATTGACCACCATAAGAGCTTAATGTTTTTGTAAACTTTTGCCATCCAACTACAAAACTCTCACCAAATCCATATTCTTTTCTAGTGATTTTAAAGTAACCTAATTCTTCAAATCGTTTTGTGCTTCCTCCTGGTCTAAAGCCAAGCTTACCATTTTTATCTACGCTAAGTTCTTTTGTTAAGGTTTCATTTCCTCTTAAAATAGTCGTGTTGACTTTTTGGTTTTCTAACCCAGACATAACTTCGTCTAGTTGGTCAAAATATTTAAGCTCTTTCCCATTAATAGATGTAATAACATCGCCTTCTTTAATATCTAAAGACTTATTTAATGAAGAATCTGAAACCTCAGCAATCATAAAAGGAATTCTAAGATTAAATAAACCTCTTATTTTTCCTGAAGACAATTGTCCGAGAAAATCTTCTGGTAAATCAATTACTTGCTCTTTACCATCTCTATTTATAGTTATGTTTTCGGCGCCAATAATGTTTCCTCCTATATCAGAATCATTAACTATTTTATAATCATTAATAGCTAAAATCTTATCACCAGTTTTAAAACCTAAATCTTTTAGTACTGGGTTTTCTATCCAATAGCCATCTTTAATACTATTAGACGCAATATCAGAATCGCCATAAGCAAAAGAGATAAATACATAGATAACATAGGCTAAAATAAAATTAACAGTTACACCACCTAGCATAATAATCAACCGTTGCCAAGCTGGCTTAGAACGAAACTCCCATGGCTGAGGCTCTTGTGCCATTTGCTCTTTATCCATACTTTCATCAATCATTCCTGCAATTTTCACATAACCGCCAAGTGGCAACCAACCAATACCGTAAACGGTTTCGCCAATTTTCTTTTTAAATAATGAATATTTAACATCAAAAAACAAGTAAAACTTTTCTACTCTAGTTTTAAATAGTTTTGCTGGTATAAAGTGCCCTAATTCATGTAAGACGATTAGCAGTGAAAGACTCAATAAAAATTGAGATATTTTTATTACAAACTCCATGTATTTCTTGTCAAAATTTTATAAGGCACAAAAGTAACCTTTTAGCAGCATTTAGAAAACATTAAGTAGATTTTACCTTAGTTTTTTAACAAGGATTTATTAATTGTGCCTTGATTGGTGTCTAGTTGAAGAAAAAGTATCCCTGAAGATAATGAGGAAACATTTACTACAGATGACCAATTGTTTTTATATAATAGTTGACCTAGTGCATTAAAAATTCTAATCTCACTAACCTCTAAACTTTCAGGTTTTTTAATTGTAAAAGTATTTGATGTTGGACTAGGATATATTACAAGTTCTTGGTCTAAATCGGGCTCGTAGGTTCCTAAAAGAATGGTGTTGTTCTTTGAAATTAAATCTATTTCTGGGTCAAATAATATAGTATCTACAGTAAAATTAACTGGTCTAAAAAATGCTTCTTCATTTATAGTGTTGTCTAGCACGATATCTAAAACTTCACCTTGTGTTCCTAGAAGTCTTAACGGAACAGGTGCTTCAAAATAAGATACTGAAGCATCACTTTGGGTTTGAGAAATTTCAATTCTCACATTATCACTTGTTGGTTGATTCCAGCTAATTGTATAACTAGGATATCCTTGATTGTATAACCAATCACTAAAAAACTCAGTCAGGTTTTGTCCGCTAGTAATTTCCATAATTGCTATAAAATCTGGAGTTTTTGCATAATCAAATGCATGGTCTTCATCACTTAAGTAGTTTTTTAAACCTTGAAAAAAATCTGTATCACCCAACTTTTTACGTAACATATGTAATACCATTGCGCCTTTGTTGTAAGATAATCGTCCACTAAAGATGCGGCTCACACTGGTTGTGTCTTGATCTGTTAGATAAACCGAGCCACCTGATTGCGATGTAATTGAATTGTTACGTTCGTTTCGCCATGTTCTAAAAGCATCACTACCATCTAAGTGGTCTATTGTTATGCCTGATAAATAAGTAGCAAAACCTTCATTTAGCCAAATATCTTTCCAACTTCCGCAGGTTATTTTATCTCCAAACCATTGATGCGCTAATTCGTGAGCAATAAGGTTTCTGTTAAAGCTTCCCATAAAAGACACTGTTGTATGTTCCATGCCTCCGCCCCAACCAAATTGAGCATGACCATATTTTTCATCTGCATAAGGATATTCTTCAAATAATGTAGAAAATAAATTCATGATATCTACTGTTATTGGTGTGCTTGTTTGAGCTGTTGCTAAGCTTTCAGGATATACATAATTTACAATATCAAATAACGGATTTGTCTCGTTTGGATATTGATGTGTATAGATTTCATAATTAGTTACGGCTATGGCAACCAAATAAGCAGGTATTGCATGTCTGTGTTTAAAATGAGTTGTTAAATCATCACCATCTATGGTTTGGTTTATTTCTAATCCGTTAGAAACCGCCACATAAGGTTCTGCAGATGGGTTAAATCTAGGTGTTGTTAAAAGCACATCTAATGAGTCTGCTTTATCATTTAAATCTTGCTTACAAGGCCACCAACCTTTTGCTCCATAAGGCTCTGATAGTGTCCAAATAATTGGGTCGCCATTATGAGTCGTTTGTTCAAAAGAACCAAAACCAGAACTTATTGGATTCCCTGAATAACTTATTGTTAAAGAGTCTAAAACACCTGTGTTTTGAGTTTGGGCTAAAGTAATTACCAACTCATCATCTGTATTTTGGGTAAATGAAAGCGGATTGCCTCTCTGTAGTACTTGAGACACAACCATATTATCAGTTAAGTCAAAAGTAACTTGAGATAAATTTTCTTTAGCTTCAAAATAGGTTGTAACATCACCAGAAATAAATGCAACAGCTGGATCTACATTAAGCTCTAAACGATGATACTTTAAATCGTAGTTTCCTGTATTTAAATTTGCACGATACATAATCTGATTTAATGCAGATTTAGCTTCGGCTTCTCTAATGGTATTTAAAGTTTCATTAAAATCTTGAGCAAATAAGCCTATGCTAAAAATGCAGAAGGCAAAAGATAGAAGTGCTTTCATTAGTGTGTGATTTTTCTTTTCAACTACTCGAGGTTGAGTAATTTAGCGTGTTAAAAATACTTATTTTATAGTAAATCTGTCGTATTTTTGCCCTCAAATCTTACGTTTAAGACCTAAAAACAAGTAAATGCTCTCCTTTTTTAAAGACTATAAATATTTCGGAATTGTTTTACTGATTCTTTCTGTAATAATCATTTCTGTTTTTTACTCCATTTTAAAACCCACTAAAGTACTACCCATATATCAACCAGCCATGGTTAATGCTGAGATGGTAGATAGTACAATTCAGCATAAAAAAAGGTATCATCATATAGCAGATTTTAGTTTACAAAATCAAAACGGAAAAACCATAACTCAAGATGATTATAAAGATAAAATTTATGTGGCAGATTTCTTTTTTACTACATGTGCTACTATTTGTCCTATCATGACAGATCATATGTATGAAATACAAAAAGAAATATTAAATGATGATGAGGTTTTACTTTTATCGCATTCTGTAACTCCTAAAATAGATTCTGTAGAGCAGCTTAAACGCTACGCCAAAAAAAAGGGAGTCAATGATAAAAAATGGAATTTAGTCACTGGCGATAAAAAACAAATCTATGATTTGGCAAGAAAAAGTTATTTAGCCGTAAAAGACTTTGGAAATGGCGATGCGTATGATATGATACATACAGAAAACTTTATGCTTATCGATAAAAAAAGACAAATTAGAGGCTTTTATGATGGCACTAATCCTGAAGATATAACAACATTATTGGAAGACATAAAAACCCTAAAAAAAGAATACCAATAGTTTTTAAGCTACAATTTTTTTACCCTATAATTTTACGTTATTTTTGCTTCTTTAAAATCAATCTAAATAAGCTTGCAAACAACTTTAGCACATTTAAAACGCGGTGAACGTGGGATAATTATAGATGTATCATCTTATCATATTCCTTTAAAATTACTAGAAATGGGTTGTTTACCTGGTAACAACGTAGAGCTTGTACAAGTCGCTCCTTTTGCAGATCCAATGTATCTAAATATAAATGGAACTCATTTAGCTATAAGAAAAGAGACTGCTATTCATATTCAAATAGAAATTACAAATGAGTAAACAGATAAATGTAGCTTTAATAGGAAATCCAAATACTGGAAAAACATCTGTTTTTAATGCACTTACCGGTTTAAATCAAAAAGTTGGTAATTATCCTGGGATTACGGTTGAAAAAAAAGAAGGGCTTTGTAAACTACATCGTGGCGTAAAAGCTCATATTATAGATTTACCAGGAACTTATAGTTTAAACGCTTCGTCTCTTGATGAGAATGTAGTTATTGAGCTTCTTTTAAACAAAAACGATAAAGATTTTCCTGATGTAGCAGTTGTTGTTAGTGATGTTGAAAACTTAAAGCGAAACCTACTTTTATTTACTCAAATTAAAGATTTAGAAATTCCTGTAATTCTTGCGATTAATATGTCTGACAGAATGCAACGCAAAGGTATTTCTTTAGATATAGACTATTTAGAACAACATCTTGAAACCAAAATAGCGCTCATAAGCACTAGAAAAAATAAAGGAATTCAAGATTTAAAGCAGCTTATTTCTAACTACAAAGAGCTCTCTATAAAGCCTTGTTTAAATGCTTCAGAAATTGATATCGCCTATTTTAATAACCTCAGAAAAGCATTTCCTAATCAATTATTATACAAGCTTTGGCTAGTAATTACTCAAGATGTAAATTTTGGTAAAACAGATAGAAAAACAATTGATGCTGTAAATAATTTTAAAACAAAAAAGCCTGGAGATTTAAAGCGTTTGCAACAAAAAGAAACCATTAAGCGCTATCAGTTTATAAATAATGTTCTTAAAAAAGGACAGACCATAGACTTAAAAAATGCCACAGATTTACGTATAAAACTGGATAGAATTCTAACTCATAAAGTTTGGGGTTATGCTATTTTTGGAATTATTCTTTTAACAATTTTTCAAGCTATCTACGATTGGTCTAGTGTACCAATGGATTTTATAGATAGTTCTTTTGCTTCATTAAGTGAATGGGTAAAAAGCGTACTTCCTGAAGGTGCTTTTACTAATTTGTTAGCCGAAGGTATTATTGCAGGAATTGGAGGTGTTGTTATATTTATTCCGCAAATTGCCTTCTTGTTTTTATTTATAGCCATACTTGAAGAAAGTGGCTATATGAGTCGCGTTGTGTTTTTAATGGATCGCGTAATGAGACGTTTTGGATTAAGCGGAAAAAGTGTTGTGCCTCTTATTTCTGGTACAGCATGCGCTATTCCAGCAATTATGGCAACTCGAAATATTGAGAATTGGAAAGAGCGTTTAATTACTATTCTTGTAACGCCATTTACAACATGTTCTGCTCGTTTGCCTGTTTATCTTATTATTATTGCTTTAGTTATTCCTGAAGGTCGTTTTTTCGGTTTAAGCTATCAAGCCTTAACACTTATGCTTCTATACTTACTTGGGTTTTTAATGGCTGTTTTCTCAGCATATTTATTAAATAGAATTTTAAAAATTAAAAGTAAGTCCTTTTTTGTTGTAGAAATGCCTAGTTATAAAGTTCCGTTGTTTAAAAATGTGGCTTTAACTGTTATAGAAAAGACTAAGACTTTTGTATTTGAAGCTGGTAGAATTATTCTAGCCATATCTATTGTGCTTTGGGTTTTAGCCTCTTATGGTCCTGGAGAACAATTTAATAATGCCGAAACAATTGTAAGAACAGAACATACATCACTTACTGAGGAGGCATTAGAAGATAAAATTGCTGCACACAAATTAGAGCATAGTTATATCGGTATTGTTGGAAAAGCAATAGAACCTGCCATTAAACCTTTAGGTTATGACTGGAAAATTGGTATTGGTGTTGTTACATCTTTTGCCGCTAGAGAAGTATTTGTAGGAACTTTAGCAACCATTTATAGTGTTGGTAGCGCAGGAGAAGATGAAGACACTATTAAAAGTAAAATGGCAGCTGAAGTACATAGCAATGGCAAAAAGGTTTTTACATTGGCCTCAGGAATATCCCTATTATTGTTTTATGCTTTTGCAATGCAATGTATGAGCACATTAGCTATTGTTAAACGGGAAACCAATAGCTGGAAATGGCCTATGATTCAATTAGCAAGCATGACAGTTATTGCTTACGTTGCTGCATTAATTGCTTTTCAATTTATTAAGTAATCTTTTGTACATTTATACAACTTAACAACTTTATGAATACAACCATTCAAACCATATTAGTTATTATCACAGTGAGTTTAGCATTAGTTTACTTAGCTAAGAAGTTTGTGTTAAAACCTAAAAAAGAATCAAACAAAAGTTGTGGGTCTTCAGGTTGTGGTTGTGATTAATCTTCGATATTATATTTTCTAAACCATGCCAAAGTATGAGCTACTTTACTAATTAAATTACTCGGTTTTTTATTAATACCATGTGATGCATCAGGTAACTCAACCAATACGGTTTCAATCTTACGCAATTTTAAAGCATGGTAAAACTGTTTGGCTTCACTTGGTGGTGTTCTTAAGTCGTTCATCCCAACAATAACCATTGTTGGTGTTTCAACGTTTCCAACTAATGAGATTGGCGAAAATTTCCAATAGGTTTCAAAATTTTCCCAAGGCTGTCCTGAATAACGCGAATTAGCATAACCATAATAATTATCTGCCACCAAGGTTTTACTAATCCAATTAATAACAGGTTTGTGCACAGCTGCTGCTTTAAATCGGTTTGTTTTTCCAATAATCCAAGCCGTCATAATACCACCAGCACTTCCGCCTGTAACAAATAAGTTGTCATTATCAACAATCCCTTTTTTTATTAAATACTCAACACCATCCATAACATCATTATAATCTTGTCCAGGATAATTGTTGTATAAAAGATTTGCAAATTCTTCACCATAACTTGTACTTCCTCTTGGGTTTGGATAAAACACCACATAACCATCTGCAGCATAAAGTTGCATTTCTGGAGAAAAACGATCACCATAATTAGAAATTGGTCCACCATGGTTTTCAACTAATAAAGAATACTTTTTTGAAGCGTCATAAAATGGAGGTTTTACAATCCAACCTTGGATATCACGATTGTCGTAAGTAGACTTATACCAAACCTCTTCAACATTACCTAAAGTTCTATAATCTAAAATATCTGCGTTTAAATGAGTAATTAATTTAGGCTGCTTTTGTTTTGGTTGTAATACAGCAATATCTGATGGATGTTCAGGTCGCGTATAAGTATAAACCAATGTTCCGTTTTTTGAAACAGAATACGATCCGCCACCATAAGGACGACCAATAGTGGTACCACCCAAATTATCAGCAAGTTTAGTTATAGTTCCGTTTAGATTGATATGAGCTATTTTTGTATTTCCTCTGTCGTCATAAGTAATGTATAAGCCTTTTCCTGAATTATCCCAAGACATATCTGAAATGCTTCTATCTAATTTTGAAGATAGAATTCTTTGGTTTTTTCCGTTAGCATCTATAAGGCTTAAAACCGTATTTTGATATGCTTGCACTTTATCTTTATAACCAAGAAATGCAATAGTTTTTCCGTTAGGTGAAACTTTAGGAGCATAATCTGGTCCATTTTGAGAGGTTAATGCTGTGATTTTTTTTGAGTCGATATTAACTTTATAAACTTCGCTGTTTCTAAATTCATATTCCCAATTTTCACTTCTATTAGCTGAAAAATAAATTGCTCTTCCATCTGGCGAAAATGATAAACTTCCACCATGACTGTAATTTCCACTAGTAATCTGTCTAGGAGATCCTCCTTCTGAAGGCATTATAAAAACATGAGTAAATCCAGGTTGCATATAACCACCACCATCTCTTTCATGCTTTAAGCGATCGGTTATTCTTGCTGGCTTAGCCCATTTTGCACCTTTAGGTTTTAAAGGCATTTTTGCTACAACTGGTGGTTTTTCTGAAACAAACATTGTAAATGCAATATGCTTGCCATCTGGAGACCATGTTATTGAGCTTGGTGATTTTTCAAGCTGAGATAACTTAGCAATCTGCCCTGTTTTTATCCAATACATATATAACTCAGAGCCTTCGTCTGTAGAGCTCACAAATGCAATTCTGTTACCATCTGGTGACCATTTTGCTTGATATTCATTAACCTCTCTTGAAGTTAGTTTTCTATTGTTAGATCCATCGGTATTAATAATCCATAGGTTCCCTTTAGAAGCATCTTTCATAATATCAAAACCAGTTCTTCTATATATAATTTGATCACCTTTAGGAGAAATCTCTGGACTAGAAGCCCATTCTAACTCAAAAACATCTAAAGGTTGAAAGGGTAAATTTTTGTTTTGACTAGATAGTGTTTGAAAAAAAACTATTGAAATTAGGGCGACAATAAAACGATTCATAGGTCAATTTTTGATTAAAGGCGAAAGTTAACAATTATAAAACGTAGTTCATAGTTAAATTTTTTAGTTACATTTGTAAAATATTTAAGCAAGCTTAAAAATTAATTAAAGCAATTAAAAATGTCTATAGCTATTGAAAACTTTGTAAAAGCAATTTACAAAAACGACAAGCATGATATTAATGATACCAAGCCAGGTAACATTGCAAAAAAACTTGGCATATCTAATGCTGCAGCAACAGATATGGCTAAAAAATTAGCAACTAAAGATTTATTGCATTACGAAAAGTATCAAAAATTACGGCTTACTAAAAAAGGGACCAAAATGGCATTAAATGTTGTTAGAAAGCATCGCCTTTGGGAAGCCTTCTTGTTTAAAATGTTTGATATGTCTTTACATGATATTCATAAAGAAGCAGAATTACTAGAACATCAGACATCAGATTTATTAGCTGAAAAAATAAGCGAATACTTAGGACACCCAAAGTTTGATCCTCACGGAGACCCAATTCCAAATGCTAATGGTGAAATCACTACAGAAGATACATCTATTTCTTTATCTAAAGCCAAAGAAGGGAAAACATATATCATATCTCGCTTAATGAGTGACGATAAAGAATTTTTTGATTTTTGTGCGCAAAACGGATTGAAATACGGAAACACTATTTTAGTTTCAAAACAGTTCACTAAAAACAAAATGACCCAAATCACTATAAACACTAATACAATTCTCTTAAACGAAGATTTTACAAACATTATTTATATCAATGAAAACTAAAAATTACATCTGTTTATTTATACTATTATTTACGAGTTTAACCTATTCTCAAGAGCAGAATGATACTGAAGCATTGGTTACAGATAGACCAGATGCAACCGAAGCATCTTCAACTGTGGGTAAAGGTAATCTACAAATTGAAACTGGTGGTTTATACGAATCGTTTGAAGACAATACTATTAAATCTGAAAATTACACATACAACACAACCTTAATTCGTTACGGAATTTTAGACAATATGGAATTACGTTTAGGTTGGGATTTTGTAGAAGGAACAACTAAAGTAAATGGTAATAAACTAAATAATGTTACCAGCGGCTTTTCTCCATTATTATTAGGCGTAAAAGTTGATATTGCCGAAGAAAAAGGAGTCATGCCAGAAATTGCATTAATCGGTCATGTTTTTCCTCTTTTTAGTGCTTCACAAGATTACAGACCAGAATCTACAGCAATAGATTTTAGGTTTTCTTTTTCGCATACGTTAAGTGAAAAGTCAAGTTTAGGCTATAATCTTGGAGGTGAATGGGGAAATGACTCTCCAGAAGCTGCAGCTATTTACACTGTAGCTTATGGCTATAGTATATCAGATAAGTTTGGTTTTTATGCTGAACTTTACGGTGACCTTCCAGAAGATAGTTCTGCCAATCATTATTGGGATGCTGGATTTACATATCTCGTATCTAACGATTTACAATTAGATGCTTATGTTGGTACAAGTATAACTAAAGGACAAGACTTACTAGTAGGAATAGGAGCAAGTTATAGAATTTTAAAAAAATAAAATCATGAAAAAGACGATACTATTATTAGCTATTATTTTAACCGTTAGTTGTAAACAAGACAAACAAACTAACGGTAAATTAAATGTTGTTACAACTACAACCATGATTACCGACTTGGTAAAAAACATTGGTGGCGATTTAATCAATGTTCAGGGTTTGATGGGAAGCGGAGTTGATCCGCATTTATATAAAGCAAGCGAAGGTGATGTTACAAAATTAGTTGATGCTGATATTATCTTCTTTAATGGGCTTCATCTAGAAGGGAAACTTGTTGAGGTTTTTGAAAAAATGACTAATAAAACACCTGTCGCTTTAGCCGAAGAATTAGATAAAACAACTTTAATTGGTTCAGATTATTTTGCTTCAAATTATGATCCACATGTATGGTTTAATATTGATTACTTTAAACTATTTGCTAAAAAAGTAACGCAAATTTTATCTGATAAAGATCCTGAAAATTCTGCGAATTATATTGAAAACAAAGCTAAATATTTAGCAAAACTAGATACGCTTCAAAAGAAAATAAATGCTACTATTGAAATGCTTCCAAAAGACAAACGTATTTTAGTTACAGCTCATGATGCTTTTAACTATTTCGGAAAAAATTATGGGTTTGAAGTTGTAGGCTTACAAGGCTTGTCAACGGCAACTGAAGCAGGTGTTCAAGATGTACAAAAATTAGCAGCTTTTATTATAGAAAAAGACGTAAAAGCAATTTTTATTGAGAGCTCGGTTCCTAAACGAACTATTGAAGCTTTACAAGCTGCAGTAAAATCTAAAGGTCATGAAGTTGTTATTGGAGGCACTTTATATTCTGATGCATTAGGAAATGCTGGAACTGTTGAAGGAACATATATTGGTATGTTTGAATACAATGTGAATACTATTGTAAACGCACTTAAGTAAGTCTATAGTATTCAGTTACAGTTTGCTGTTTTATACGAATTGATAAAACATTAGTTAGTTTAAAAACACTAATGAAAACAAAAAATATAAATTGAACTTGAAATTCTGGCAAGGTCAGAGAAGTCAAAATTCAGAAATAACGAGCGAAGAGATAAAGATGCAAAGCATAGCTTCAAGCACGGTATCTTGAAAGCAAATGGTGCTATTGCAATTTCCTAATTTTGATATGATTTTTTGGTTCGTTTTGTATCAAGACAAAATGAATAGAAATAAAATTATGAAGGAACAAACAAACAAAAATAAGATTCCTGCCTCCGCAGGAAATATTGCTGTTCAAGTAGACGATTTAACCGTTGCATACAATTACAAACCTGTACTTTGGGATATTGATTTAGAAATTCCCGAAGGTGTTTTAATGGCTATTGTTGGGCCAAATGGCGCAGGAAAATCAACACTTATTAAATCTATTCTCGGCATTTTAAAACCAATAGCTGGTAGTGTAAGTATCTATGGTAAATCATATAAAAAACAACGTTCACTTGTGGCATATGTACCTCAAAAAGGAAGTGTCGATTGGGATTTTCCAACAACAGCATTAGATGTTGTTATGATGGGAACTTATGGTAGTTTAGGTTGGATAAAACGACCACGTCAAAAAGAAAAGAAAGCAGCTCTAGAAGCACTTGAAAAAGTTGGGATGCTTCCTTTTAAAAACAGGCAAATAAGTCAGTTGTCTGGCGGGCAGCAACAACGTATTTTCTTAGCAAGAGCATTGGTTCAAAACGCATCAATTTATTTTATGGACGAACCTTTTCAAGGTGTAGATGCCACAACAGAAATTGCAATTATTAATATTTTAAAAGAATTACGAAAAGCAAGAAAAACGGTTATTGTAGTGCATCATGATTTGCAAACTGTTCCAGAATATTTTGATTGGGTAACGTTCTTGAATGTGAAGAAAATTGCAACTGGACCTGTAAAAGATATTTTTAATGATGATAATTTAACTAAAACCTACGGAATTAATTATAAAGTAAGTATACAGGAATAGTCTTTAGTCTATAGAGATTAGCCTTGTAGAAAATTAAAAGTTATGAAAGAAACTAAATTCAAATTTGAAGATTTAAAAGTCTATAATAAAGCTTTAGACTTTGTTGATTTAGCATACAAAACTTGTGACAATTTCCCAAAAACAGAACGTTATGCCCTTTCATCTCAATTTACAAGAGCAGCAGTTTCTATCGCATTAAATATTGCAGAAGGCTCATCTGATACTGATAAGCAATTCAATAGATTTTTACAAATGGCTTTAGATTCTTTAAATGAATGTGTGGTTTGCTCAACCATTGCCCAAAGGCAAGGTTTTATTACTTCTGAAACTAATAATGATTTAAGGAAAAAACTGGTAGAATTATCAAAAATGATAACTAGTCTTCAAAAATATCTTAAAACAAAAACTAACCACTAAAAACTACAGACTAATAGACTTTATAGAATACATACAACTCGTCTTTACAGATTACACGCTTAGAACCATTACACTCGGCACAGCAATTCTTGGTGCTGTTTGTGGTATGCTTGGTAGTTTTGCGGTGCTTAGAAAACAGAGTTTACTTGGTGATGCTATTTCTCATGCGGCATTACCTGGAATAGCAATTGCCTTTTTAATTACAGGAGCAAAAGATAGTAACACATTACTTTTAGGCGCATTAGTTAGTGGGTTAATTGGTACATTTTGGATAAGAGGAATTATTACAAAAACGCACCTCAAATCTGATACCGCTTTAGGGTTAATACTTTCTTTGTTTTTTGGTTTTGGAATGCTACTCTTAACATTTATCCAAAAGCAACCCAATGCCAATCAAGCTGGATTAGATAAATATCTATTTGGACAAGCAGCAACTTTGGTTGAAAGTGACGTTTGGTTAATGGCTATTGTAACAGGAATTTGTTTATTAGTCATGCTCATCTTTTGGAAAGAATTTAAAATGCTTTTGTTTGATGCTGATTATACAAAAACTCTTGGTTTTAACACCAAATTTATTGATATTTTAATCACATCATTTATTGTTTTGGCTATTGTTTTAGGACTTCAAACAGTTGGTGTTGTACTTATGAGTGCCATGTTATTAGCACCAGCAGCAGCAGCAAGACAATGGACAAACAGCCTTAGTATTATGGTGTTTTTAGCTGCCTTATTTGGAGCTTTTTCTGGCGTTTTTGGCACCGCTATAAGTGCTAGTCAAAATAATCTTTCAACGGGTCCAGTTATTGTTCTTGTCGCTGCAGTTTTTGTAGTGTTTTCTTTTGTGTTCTCACCAAGTCGCGGTCTCTTATTCAAACAGATTAGATTCATAAAAAACAGACGTGATTTACAACTACATAAGACTTTGGCGTTTATGTATAATATTGCTAAAACGCATGAAGATATTACGCACCCACATACTATAAAAATATTGAATAATTTTCAAGGATATACTAGAGGAACACTTCAAAAGCTAGTAGATAAAAACTATGTTATCCTTCAAGGCAATATGTGGAGTTTAACAGAAGAAGGTTTTATTACGGCTTCTAATTTGTATAACCAATTAACTAAAGGTGATGAGTAGCGCACAAATAGAAATACAGCTTATTGCTAGTTTGGTGGCAATTGCATGTGCAATTCCAGGAACATTTTTAGTATTACGCAAAATGGCAATGATTAGCGATGCGATAAGCCATTCTATTTTGCCCGGAATTGTAGTTGGTTTTTTTATCACTCAAGACCTCAACTCGCCGTTACTTATTTTTTTAGCCGCTTTAACAGGAATTATAACAGTTGTGCTGGTCGAATATATCCAGAAAACTGGATTGGTAAAGGAAGATACAGCGATAGGCTTAGTGTTTCCTGCGTTGTTTAGTATAGGCGTTATTTTAATTGCTAAAAATGCAAATGATGTGCATCTAGATGTTGATGCTGTTTTACTTGGTGAGTTAGCATTTGCACCTTTTGATAGATTACTTATTTCTGGTGTTGATGTTGGACCTAAGTCATTATGGGTTATTGGTATTATTTTAATAATAACCATTGGTTTATTACTAGCATTTTTTAAAGAATTAAAAGTGAGCACATTTGATAAAGGTCTTGCTGCTTCACTTGGTTTTTCTCCAGCAATTATTCATTATGGTTTAATGTCTGTCTCTTCAGTGACTACTGTTGGTGCTTTTGATGCTGTTGGTGCTATTTTGGTTGTTGCGCTCATGATTGCTCCAGCTGCAACAGCGTATTTATTAACTACAGATTTAAAGAAAATGTTAGGTCTAGCTATTGGGTTTGGCGTTTTTAGTGCGATTGCTGGTTATTGGGTTGCGCACTGGTTAGATGCATCAATTGCTGGGTCAATTACAACAGTTTTGGGTTTACTATTTTTAGTCGTGTACTTGTTTGCACCAAGCAAAGGCGTTATCGCTGTGTTGTATCGTGAAAAGCAACAACGCACTGAAGTGTCATTACTCACTTTTTTATTACACTTAAGAAATCATAGTGAAGAAAACGAACGACATGTAAATCACCTCAACGAGCATATTAATTGGCAAAAAGTACGTTCTAAAACCGTTTTAGAATTAGCGCTTAAAAACAATATGATTGTAATAAACAATGATATTGTGTCCTTAACAAAAAAAGGGACATTATTTACCACACAAGCCATTGATTATATCATCACTAATGAAGATTCACAAATTGAAGGTATGAAAGATGATTTCTTTTTGTTTAGAGGATAAAATAAGTTAATTCAAAAATTTATCTAGCACAATTAACACACAATAAGCTTTCGGGTCTAATTAAAATTCCGAAATCTTCTGTTTCAAATCTGTCTAAAACTCGTTCTAGGTTCCCTAATTTAATTTGTGCTTGCCTTAATGAAGCTTCGTTAACACTTTTATTGTTTATGGCATCCATTCTACTTACACGACCAATAGCGTCATTTGGAGAGATTGGCTTTGTAAGTTCTTTTTAGTCTGAAATCGATTTTTTGGTAGTTTCTATTTCTTCTAATAGTTTTGTTTTAATAGCTTCTTTATCCATATTACTTACAATTATTTATGGTTTGAAGCATTTCATCATAATTCGTTTTTAATTGTAAATCCAATTGACTCATAATCTCTAAGATTCTAATAAGGTCTTCCATTTCTTCTCTCTGTAAAGCTTCCGCAGCTTTATCTACTTCTCTTTGTAATCTCTCTTGTAGATTGTACATACTTTCTAATTGATATAAACAATTATAATCAAACTCATTAGTAATGTTGATTGTTCTAGTGGTTTCCCAAGCAATAGAAGTAATATCTGGTATTTCTAGCTCTACAAAAGTTCCTCCAGAATAATGGTAGAGACCATTGTCTAATTGAATAGAATCTTTAATCCTAAAAAATTTAGGGTAATTTTTTTGAAACTTTGCTAATTTCTTAGGAGTAGTAATCAACTCAGATAAATCACCATTATAGATTGTTTTATAATCTTTATATGCTTTTAAAATTCTATGATTAACAAGCATTGCTAAATCTAATTGCTCGCTATTGTTAAAAATTTCGTCTTTAATTTTAGAAATGACAACCTCTTTATCATGACTAGATTTTTTGTTTGCACTCCAATTGTTTATGCTTAATGCAATAAGGATGCCTATAACTACAAGTACAATTTCACCAATAGCATACTTAAAATAGCTTTTAGTGTTCCCTTCTGAAAGAAGATTTTTACGAATAGAACGAAAAAATTTAATCACAATAGTTTCTGTTTAGTTAGTTTTAATGCATATTGCTAAAGTCTGTATTCTCTTTAAGACTCTCATCTACCATCTCAACATTCTGTCTTTTGTAAGTACTTGGGTGATCTAAAATACCGAGGTTTGAGTCTGGGTTTTTCTTTGTGTTTATTGTAAGCTTTATAATGATAAAAGCTACTATAAATATGACTGCTGTTCCAATAATCCAATACATATATTAGAGTTTAAAATCCGCGTTCTTTCTGAATGTGTTCATAAGCTTCTTGCACTTGTCTAAATTTTTCTTCAGCACCTTTTTGATGTTCTTTTCCTAAATGAATTACTTTATCGGGATGGTACTTTTTAGCCATTTTTCGATATGCTTTTTTAACCTCATCATCTGTAGCATTTTTTGTGATTTCTAAAATTTTATATGCATTATCACTACTACTATAAAACATCGCTTTTATACTTTCGTAATCACGGTTGCTAATTCCTAAATACCCAGAAATAGTATATATCTGCTTAATTTCATCTTTGGTTACCAATCCATCTGCTTTAGCAATTCCGAAGAGAAAATGCATAAGCTGTAAACGTGATGGGTGATCCATCATCTGTCTTATTTGTAAACAAACCTGACGTGTAGAAACTTGTTGTTTGCTAATGTTTTTAAATAACTTAAAGGCATGATTAGCTCTTTGCTTACCATACATATTAGTAAATTGTTGTCTTACAAAATCTAATTCGCGTTGGTCCTGTTTTCCATCTGCTTTTATAATTACAGAGGCTAAGATTAGTAAGCTTACTTCAAAATCACCAGATTGTGTTTGAGGCCTTTGTGATCTAGTTTTATATGTTGTTTGCCGTTGCTGTTGGCTGGGACGTCCTTGTCCGATAAAAGGAGTTTTGTTTCCATCTGCCATGGCGTCTATAACGCTTCCTAAAGCCAAACCTATTATGGCTCCAATTGGTCCTCCAAACGACCATCCTAATGAAGCTCCTATCCATTTTGATATGCTCATTTATATTATTATTTTTAATTAAAGGTAAATATACTATTTGTTAGTGGCTTAAAAATGTAATTTGTTACGATTGATACGCAACCTTTTTCTTTTAATAGTATCTACTATATACAGCTCATACTATAATATTTATGAAAACCCCATTTTACACTTTAATCTTAGTGCTTTTTTTATTTAGTTGTAATAATGATGATGCACAACAAAACAACGAACCAACACTCAACGAATCTTGGTCTTTAGTCAACATTTCTGGTGGGCTTGTAGGGTTAGATGATGATTATGAAACAGGTATTATAACCTGGACTTTTAATACCGAAACATCTCAAGTTGTCGTTTCTAATTTAAATGTAGAACTTGTTGTTTATGATGGTTTAGCAAATGGTACTTAAAATTATACTATTAATGCTAATAGTAATCCACAAACCTTAAATATTGAAAACTCATCTTTCAATATTACGGTCTTAACAGACACAGAGTTAATATTAGATCAAGGTATTGCTGTAGATGGTTTTCTGCTCACATTTAGTAGATAATTTTTATTTTATAGATTTTCTTACTATTGAAATCCCAAATACCACAATTCAATCTGCCTACTGAAGGCTGTGTGCTACCGACTTATTTTCATTATCTTTGCATTTCGAATCTAGATTAATTAAAACATAAAAATATGTACCCAGCAGAATTAGTAAAACCAATGCGTGAGGATTTAACCAACGTAGGTTTTGAAGAATTACATACCGCAGATGCAGTAGACATAGCAATAGCAAAAAAAGGAACTACTTTAGTTGTTGTAAATTCGGTTTGTGGATGTGCAGCAGCAAATGCTCGTCCTGGAGCTCGTATGAGTTTACAAAATGCTAAACGCCCTACTAATTTAGTAACCGTTTTTGCAGGTGTAGATAAAGATGCTACAAATAAAGCAAGAGATTATATGATTCCTTTTCCTCCAAGTTCACCAAGTATGGCTTTGTTTAAAGATGGAGAATTGGTGCACATGTTAGAACGTCATCATATTGAAGGTCGTCCAGCAGAAATGATTGCAGAAAACCTTATGGATGCTTATAATGAGCATTGCTAAAAACAAAATCACATTTTATAAAAATTAAACCACGATATAATCGTGGTTTTTTTATGCTTTATTATTTTTGCTTTATGAGAAAACTTTTAGCATATCCATTAACAGTCTTGTATTTTATAGCATTTGGAATAACCTTGATTATTTTTCATCCTGTACAATGGATTTGTTTAAATGGCTTTGGTTATAAAGCTCATAAAATTAGTGTAGATTGGCTTCAATTTTTTTTAATGCGCTGCCAAAATCTTTTAGGCACACGTTTTACGTTTAATAATCCCTACATTTTAGACATTAATCGCCCTTTAATTGTTGTTTCAAACCATCAAAGTATGTATGATATTTCTCCTATTATGTGGCATTTACGCGAGCATCACGTAAAATTTATTAGTAAAAAAGAGCTTGGAAAAGGGATTCCTAGTGTTTCTTATAGTTTACGCCATGGTGGTTCGGCTCTAATAGACAGAAAAAATCCTCGACAGTCTTTACCTGAAATAATGAAATTTGGAGAATATATTGAACGCACAAGTCGTACTGCAGTTATCTTCCCTGAAGGTACGCGAAGTAAAACAGGAGCTCCAAAGCCATTTCAAACCAAAGGACTAGAAATATTATTCAAAAAAATACCATCAGCAATTATTCTTCCAATAACCATAAATAATTCATGGAAAATGCAACGTTATGGTAAATTTCCTATGGGAATAGGAAATCATATCAAATTTACTGTCCATAAACCTTTAGAATTAGCTAACTTTACAAACCACAAAGAATTAATTACTAGTATAGAAACTATAATTATTTCAAGTATACACCCTTAAATTTAGTTTATGTCTTTGAAAAACGTAAGATTAGAAGTAATGCAGTTCTTAGAAAAAGATGTAAACACCTTAATTGAAAAATACTTAATCCCTATTGAAAAAATTTGGCAACCATCAGATTTTTTACCTAACTCAGAAGATTCAACTTTCTTTGATGAAGTTAAAGAAATTAGAGAGCTTTCGAAAGAATTGCCCTACGACTTTTGGGTCGTTTTAGTAGGAGATATGATTACCGAAGAAGCTTTGCCAAGTTACGAATCATGGCTTATGGATGTTGAAGGTGTCGAACAAATCGAACGTAATGGATGGTCAAAATGGGTGCAACATTGGACAGCTGAAGAAAATAGACATGGCGATGTATTAAACAAATACCTATATCTTTCAGGACGAGTAAATATGCGTGAAATTGAAAAAACAACACAATATTTAATTGCTGATGGTTTTGATCTTGGTACAGATAGAGACCCATACAAAAACTTTGTGTATACAAGTTTTCAAGAACTAGCGACTTATATTTCACATAATCGTGTTGCTAAAATTGCAAAAGATAAAGGCAATAAACAATTAAGTAAAATGTGTAAAATCATTTCTGGAGATGAGATGAGACACCATCATGCTTATTCAGAATTTGTTGAACGCATATTTGCTGTTGATCCTAACCAAATGATGATGGCTTTTCATTATATGATGAAACAAAAAATAGCAATGCCTGCTCATTTTTTAAGAGAGTCTGGAAATAAAATTGGCACTGCTTTTGAAGAATTTTCTAATACTGCACAACGTATTGGTGTTTATACATCTGCTGATTATGTAGATATATTAGACAAACTTATTAAACGTTGGGAAATTGATAAAATTACAAATCTTAATGATGAGGCAGAAAGAGCTAGAGATTATTTAATGAAGTTACCATCTAGAATGATGCGTTTAGCAGAACGCATTAATATTCCTGAAAATTCTTTTCAGTTTAAATGGGTTGAACCTGCTGTTATAAAATAACACACACTTTAGATTTATATTCAAATTCCTTCTGCTTTTAGAAGGAGTTTTTAATTTTAGCTTATGAATAATGATGTTATTATACAGAAAACAAAAGCATTTGTAAAACAAGCTTTAAAAAATGCAGAAGGCGGACATGATTGGTTTCACGTACAAAGGGTTTTTAACAACGCATTGCTTATCTCTAAATCTGAAAATGTTGATGTGTTTATAGTATCTTTAGGAGCCTTGTTACATGATATTGCTGATAGTAAGTTTCATGATGGAGATGAAACCGTTGGTCCAAATGTAGCTCGAGAGTTTTTATTCAATCTAAATGTAGACTCATTAACTATTGAGCATGTTGTTAATATCATAAAAAACATTTCATTTAAAGGCGGTAATGAAGTGCAAAATTTTAAATCTCCAGAGTTAGATATTATTCAAGATGCTGATCGATTGGACGCTATTGGCGCTATTGGTATAGCACGTTGCTTTAACTATGGAGGCTTTAAAAACCGAAAGCTTTTTGATCCTTCTGTTTCTCCAAATCTAAAAATGAACAAAGAGGAATACAAAGCATCAACAGCTCCAACAATTAATCATTTTTATGAAAAATTATTGTTACTCAAAGATAGAATGAATACAGCGTCTGGAAGAAAAATTGCCTTAGAAAGACACAAATACATGGAGCAATTTCTTGAACAATTTTATGCTGAGTGGGATGGCGAAAAATAAAATGATTAAATTACAAAATACAACTAAATCAATTACTTAAATAATTAAACAAAACCAATACATCACCCTAATCTTAGTTTACAGCATTGAAATTTAGTTTACCAACAAAAACATCATAAAAAATATAAAAAATTAAATCTCTATAACTCTAAAGCTTTCTTAATATTATTATCCATTAATAATTCTGTAGGATTTTCTAAAGCTTCTTTTACTGCAACTAAAAAGCCAACACTTTCTTTACCATCAATAATTCTATGATCATATGATAAGGCAACATACATAATTGGCCTAATTTCAACTTTACCATCTATAGCTACAGGACGTTCTACAATATTATGCATTCCTAAAATCCCACTTTGTGGTGGATTTATAATAGGCGTAGATAACATACTACCAAAAACACCTCCATTAGAAATGGTAAATGTTCCTCCTGTCATTTCATCAACAGTTATTTGTCCGTCTCGTGCTCTAATAGCTAATCGTTTAACTTCAGCTTCAACACCTCTAAAACTTAAATTTTCAGCATTTCTAATTACTGGAACCATTAGTCCTTTTGGACCAGAAACAGCTATAGAAATATCAACAAAATCATAGCTTAACATTTGCTTACCATCAATCATTGAGTTAACAGCAGGATATAATTTTAATGCTCTTACAACAGCTAACGAAAAGAAAGACATGAAACCTAAACTAACACCATGTTTTGCTTTAAATGTTTCTTTATACTCTTTACGTAAAGCAAAAATTGGAGACATATCTACTTCGTTAAAAGTCGTCAACATTGCTGTTGTATTTTTTGCTTCAACTAAACGTTCTGCTACTTTACGACGTAACATAGACATTTTACTATGAGATGTTCCGCGATTACCACCAGTTGGAGTTCCCATACTAGGCACAGCATTTACAGCATCTTCTTTAGTTATGCGTCCATCTTTTCCTGTTCCAGAGATTGATGAAGCCTCCATACCTTTTTCAGATAAAATCTTTTTTGCTGCTGGACTTGCAGTACCTGTTGCATACGTCTTGTTCTCGACTGCGCTCGAACTGACAACTTGCTCAGTTTTCTTTTCTTCAACTTTTTTTGGACTGCTCTCTGTAGACTGTTCACTGCCAGCTGGTTTTTCAGCACTTGTGTCAATCAAACAAACAATTGCGCCTACTTCAACAGCATCACCTTCTTCTGCTTTTAATGTAATTGTTCCGCTAGCTTCTGCTGGTAATTCTAAAGTTGCTTTATCGCTATCTACTTCAGCAATGGCTTGATCTTTTTCTACGTAATCGCCATCTGCAACTAACCATTCTGCAATTTCTACTTCTGTGATTGATTCTCCTGGCGAAGGAACTTTCATTTCTAAAATCATTTTATCCTATTTTAGTTGTATTCTTTATTTAACTATTATCGTTGGTTGTTTTTTGTTATATCAAAAACGAAATCTATAACTTCTTGATGGCGAATTTTTGAACGTACACTACTTCCGGCAGCTGGCGCTCCATATGGTCGACGTGTGACTGCTCTAAATGTTTTAGCTTCTTCTAAATGCATTAACATATGACTATAAGCTCCCATGTTTCTTGGTTCTTCTTGAGCCCAAACTATATCATTTGCATTTTTGTACTTGCTTAAAACTGTTTTTATAGCTTCTATTGGTAAAGGAAATAATTGTTCTATACGAACTAAAGCAACATCTTCTCTTCCTAATTTTTCTTGTTCGTCAAGTAAATCGTAATAGAATTTCCCTGTTACAAAAACCAGTGTTTTAATTTTATCTGCTTTTGCTTTTTTATCATCAATTAGCATTTGAAAACTTCCGTTAGCAAACTCATCAACAGATGATACAACTAATGGATGACGTAATAAGCTTTTTGGTGTAAATACAATTAATGGTTTTCTAAAATCTGCTTTCATTTGCTTACGTAACAAATGGTACATGTTTGCAGGTGTTGTACAGTCTACAACAAACATGTTGTCTTTTGCACAAAGCTGTAAATAGCGTTCCATACGTGCAGATGAATGCTCTGCGCCTTGACCTTCATAACCATGTGGTAATAACATTACCAAACCATTTTGAAGCTTCCATTTATCTTCTGCTGCTGAAATATATTGATCTAGCATAATTTGGGCTCCATTACTAAAATCACCAAATTGTGCTTCCCAAATGGTTAGGGTTTTAGGTTTAGCCATTGCATAACCATAATCAAAACCTACAACGCCATACTCTGAAAGCAGAGAATTATATATATAAAACTGTCCTTGCTTATCACTAATCTGGTTAAGCAATAAAATTTCTTCTTCGCTATCTTCAACTTTTACTACCGCATGTCTATGAGAGAATGTTCCTCGCTCTACATCTTGACCAGATATACGAACATCAAAACCTTCTTCTAATAAAGTTCCATATGCTAAATGTTCTGCCATTGCCCAATCTAATCTATTCTCATCGAACATTGCTTTTCTCGACTGGATTAAACGTTCAATCTTGCGAATAAATTTTTTGTCTTTTGGGAGATTAGAAATAACATCTGTAATTTTTGAAAGCCTTTCTTTTGGATACTTAGTATCAATAGCTTTCATCATTTTATCTTCCTCAACTGTATTATAATCGACCCATTCACTTTGCATAAATGGTGTGATTTCAGTTTTTTCAATTTTACGAGAATCTACAAGTTTTTCTTCAAGAGCATCCTTATAATCTTTCTCTAATTGAGATACATATTTTGAATCTATTACACCTTCAGCAATTAACTTCTCGGCATAAATATCTCTTGGGTTTTTATGCTTAGCAATTGCCTTGTATAATTTAGGTTGCGTAAAACGTGGTTCATCACCTTCGTTATGTCCATATTTTCTATAGCCTAATAAATCTATAAAAACATCACGCTTAAATTTCATTCTAAAATGAAGTGCAAAAGACATAGCATGTACTACAGCTTCAGCATCATCAGCATTTACATGCAATACTGGAGATAATGTTACTTTACCAACATCTGTACAATACGTACTTGATCTTGCATCTAAATAATTAGTTGTAAACCCTATTTGATTGTTAACAACAATATGTATTGTTCCGTTTGTTTTATAACCATCTAACTGAGCCATTTGTACTAGCTCATATACTAAACCTTGACCAGCAATTGCAGCATCACCATGCACAATTATTGGTAAAACTTGAGATGGATTATCAGTATATTTACCATCTTGTTTTGCTCTTGCAATACCTTCAACTACTGCTCCAACTGTTTCAAGATGTGATGGGTTTGGTGCAATATTTAAGTTTATCTTTTTGCCTGTATTTGTAATACGATCACTTGTCCATCCTAAATGGTATTTTACATCGCCATCAAATACTTCCTGTTCATAATCTTTACCATCAAATTCACTAAAAATGTCTTTTGCAGATTTTCCAAAGATATTTGTTAACGTACTTAAACGACCACGATGTGCCATTCCCATAACAAATTCTTTAACATCATATTCAGCAGCTTTTTCTATTAAAGCATCTAGACCAGGAATTAAAGATTCTCCGCCTTCTAAAGAGAAGCGTTTTTGCCCAACATATTTTGTGTGTAAAAAGCTTTCAAACGATACTGCTTCGTTTAATTTTTTAAGAATGTATTTTTTTTCTTCTGAAGAAAACTTTGGTTGATTATCATTAATATTAAGTTTATCCTGAATCCATTTAATTTCTTCAGGTTTTCTAATATACATATATTCAACTCCAATAGAGTTACAATAAATTGCTTCTAAATGATCTCTTATTTCACGAAGTGTTTGAGCTCCAATTCCTAATATATCACCTGCAGAAAAAACAGTATCTAAATCATTTTGAGATAAACCAAAGTTTTCTATTTCTAACGTAGGTGCATATTTTCTCCTTGCTCTTACTGGATTTGTTTTAGTAAACAAATGACCTCTGGTTCTGTAACCATCTATAAGTTTTACAACCTGAAATTCTTTTTGAACTTGTTCTGGAATCTGAGCAGAAACACCTTCAATAATTTCTCCTTCCATTCCATAACTCTCACTTCCAAAATCGTAACCTTGAAAAAAGGCTCTCCAACTTGGTTCTACTGAATCAGGATTATTTAAATATTGGTCGTATAAATCAGCAAAGTATGCTGTATGTGCTGCGTTTAAAAAGGAATATTTATCCATTATAATGTATAAGACGTGTTCGCTTCAACAAAATTTCTTCAAAAATACAACTTTTAGCAAAATTGAGCTTCTGTTTTTATTATATTTATAGAACACGTTTTTATTTTTTAAATAACATGAAACTCAACATCTTAAATAATACAAAAATTATAGTGTTTGGTATTATTTTATGTTTAAGCACTTCATTAGCTATTTCACAAACAAATACAACTACAAATGATAGCGGTTTTTGGAATAATGTCCGTTTTGGAGGAGGCGTTGGGTTAAGCTTTGGTGATGGTTTTTTTAGTGGCACTATTGCTCCAAGTGCTATTTATGAATTTAATGACCAATTTGCTTTAGGCGTTGGATTGAATGGAACTTATAACAAACGAAAAAACTTTTATAAATCTACCATTTTAGGCGGAAGCGTACTTGGCTTATTTAATGTTGTTGATGAAATTCAATTATCTGCCGAATTTGAAGAACTTAATGTGAACAGAAAATGGGATAACACAGCTATTGAAGATGAAAACTATTGGTATCCTGCCTTATTTATTGGCGCTGGTTATAGAAGTAACAATATCACTTTTGGTATTAGATATGATGTTTTATATGATGAATCAAAAAGTATTTACGCAAATCCTTGGATTCCTTTTTTTAGAGTTTATTTTTAGTTTCGATACGCACAACCATCTGGTATAAATTTTTAATAGTTATTCTTAAACCACACCTTTTGCCACTCACGCTTTAAAATTAAAAAAGTCACATCTTCAGAAAGTTTTAATGTGTCACTACCATCTAATTGTCTAACTTTTTCTTCAGAAACATCAATGATATAAAGCAAGTTAAGGTATTCTGCAAATTTTTCTTGAATAAGCTTATACATAGTTTCATGCAATATTAACTTTAAACTTGAAGGCAATATGTCTTCATGAAAATCTAAGTTTATATTCGCTAGAAGAAAATCTTTATTGAGTTGTTGTATTAGTTTTTTATATAAATCTAACTGTGTTGCTTCTTCAACCAATTCACTAAACGAGGTTACTAACTTCATTAAACATTTCTATTCATTAACGTTTCACCAAACTGTTTTAACATAGATTTACTTTCTTCAGAAACTTTTAAATCTTCTAAAAGAGAAAAGGCTTTATTAGTATAAGTTTCTATAGCTTTTTTAGTTGCTTCAGCCGAACCTGTTGAAACAAAAAACTGTTTAACAGTTTCTATTTTATCTGAAGTATCAGTAGGACTTACACTAAATAGATGCTGTAATTGTTGCTGATCATCTTCATTAGAAAATTCAAGAGCTTTTAAATATAAATATGTCTTTTTATTTTCAATAATATCTCCTCCAACTTGCTTACCAAATGTTTTAGGGTCTCCAAAAGCATCGAGATAATCATCTTGCAGCTGAAAAGCAATTCCTAAGTTTTTACCAAACTCATAAATTGCAGTTTGACACTCTTGTGATGCTTCTGCCACTATTGCTCCCATTTGCATGGCAGCGCCAACCAAAACAGCTGTTTTATACTCAATCATTTTTAAATACTCAGCAATAGTAACATCGTCTCTAGTTTCAAAATCAACATCGTACTGTTGTCCTTCACAAACCTCAAGTGCCGTTTTACTAAATAGTTTAGCTAAGGCTTGAAATATTTTTGGTTCGTAAGTTTCAAATAGCTGATATGCCATTATGAGCATTGTATCTCCAGAAAGAATTCCAGTATTTAAATCCCATTTTTCGTGTACCGTTTCTTTGCCTCGTCGTAAAGGTGCATCATCCATAATATCATCATGAACGAGTGAGAAGTTATGAAAAACCTCAACTGCCAAAGCCGCATTTAAAGCCTTGTTATAATTGCCTTCAAAAATCTCAGCTGTCATTAAAGTTAAAACTGGACGCAAACGTTTACCTCCTAACCTTAAAATATACTCAATAGGTTCATAAAGATTTCGTGGTTCTTTTTTTTCAGAATATTCATCTAAATACTCAATAAAAGCTTTGCGGTAGTTCTCTGTAGATAGCATGGCGCAAAAATAAACCAAATCATAACATTTAAAAATCTATATGTAAATGAAATGTTAAAAAATCATTAAACTTAGGAAACTTTTTTTGTTTTTAAAGTTTCCTAAGTATTTTTGCGCTTCATTATGAGAGATAAAATAATACATAAATCGGCAGAATTGTTTCTAACACTTGGCTTTAAAAGTGTTACTATGGATGATATAGCTAAAGAAATGGGAATTTCTAAAAAAACCATTTACGTGCATTTTTCAAACAAGACTAAACTGGTAGAAGCAGTAACATTTGAGTTATTTGAAACTATTTGTGATGGTATTGATGGTATTTGTGAAGCCTCTAACAACCCCATTGAAGAGCTATACGACATTAAAATGTTTGTAATGCATCATCTAAAAAATGAAAAAACATCACCACAACATCAGCTTAAAAAGTATTATCCGCACATTTACGACGTACTACGTTTAAAGCAATTTGCCAAAATGCACGAATCTGTACAAGAAAGCCTTCAAAAAGGTATAAATACTGGTTTATTTAGATCAACCATTGACGTAGACTTTATTTCTCGAATGTATTTTAACGGAATGTCAGGTATTAAAGATAACGCCATTTTTCCTAAAGAGAAATTTGCTATGGAGTACTTAATGGAGAGTTATTTAGAGTACCACTTAAGAGCCATTGTAACAGAAAAAGGCTTTAAAATATTAAATCAATTTATAATAAAAAATCAATCATAACTTATGAGACATACGCTCATACTATTAACAAGTTTATTAATCGCTTCTCTAGCGTTTTCTCAGAAAGATACAAAAAGTTTTACGCTTCAAGAAGCCATAGATTTTGCTTTAGAAAATAATAGAACATCAAAAAATGCTGCTCGCGATATTGAGGCCGCCAAAAAACAAAAATGGGAAACGACAGCAACTGGTTTACCACAAATTAGTGCTTCTGTAGATTATATCAACAATCTAAAACAACAATTTGATGGTATCGATTTTAATAATGATGGTATTATCGATTTTGGAGCGAAACAGAATATGACTGCAGCAGCTTCGCTTAATCAAAAAATATTTGATGGCTCCTATTTAGTTGGCTTACAATCAGCAAAAGTCTTTTTAGAAATCTCAAAAAACGCTAAAGAAAAAACAGATTTAGAAGTTAGAAAAGCAGTCATCAATGCTTATGGCAATGTACTATTAGCTCAAGAAAGTATTAAAATATTACAACGCAATATTGATGTTCTACAAAAAAATCTAAACGAAACTACAAAAATATATGAAAATGGTTTAGAAGAAGAAGAAAGTGTTGAACAGCTTCAAATTACTTTATCTGGCGTAGAGAGTAATTTAAGTAATACAACACGTTTAAAAGATTTAGCTTACCAAATGTTTAACATTACTATTGGTTTAGATTTAAACTCGCCTAGTTCTTTAACCGATACTTTAGAAACTCTTGCTATAAAAAACATGAGTCTAGATATATTAAATAAAGAAGACAATATTGAAAATAACATTGATTACAGAATTGCAGAAAACGACAAAAAATCTAAAGAACTTTTAGTAAAGCTTGAAAAAAGTAAAGCCTTGCCGACGCTAAATGCTTTTTTAAATGGCAGCTATATAGGCAATAGTGAGTCGTTTACTTTTGCAAATAACAATCAACCTTGGGCAGGAACATCTGCTTTTGGGGTTAGTTTAAAAATTCCGTTATTCAGTTCAGGTATGCGAAGTGCTGCTACACAACGTGCCCGTATAAATCTAGAAAAATCTAAAGATGATTTAACCGAAACTGAGCAAAAACTAAAATTACAAATCGCCTCTGCAAAAAGCGACTATAAGTTTGCAATTGAAGATTATGACAATAAAAAACAAAACTTAAACTTAGCAGAACGCATTGAGAAAAAAAACCAAACCAAATTTTTTGAAGGTATTGCCTCTAGTTTTGAATTGCGCCAAGCACAAACACAGTTATACAGCTCACAACAAGAATTTTTACAAGCCATGCTTGACGTCATCAATAAAAAAGCAGAGTTAGAAACTGTACTTAATAAAACTCAAGACAACTAATCAATCAAAAAAAACACTAAAACTCATCATACAATGAAACATATAATATCAATAACAATAATAGCACTTCTTTTAGCTTCTTGTGGAAACAAAGAGCAATCTGTAGAAGATATTTTAGACACAAATAATTTAGAACAAATTAGAAAGCGCAAAACACAATTGGATGGCGAGCAACAAGCTATTGCAGCTCAACTTAAGCAACTTGACGCTAAAATTAAAGAGCTCGACCCACAAGAAAGAGTGCCTTTAATCACAACTTTTGATGCCAAAGCATCTGTTTTTAACCATTATGTAGAGCTTCAAGGAAATGTTAGCACAAAACAAAATTTAGTAATTTTCCCTGAGTATTCTGGAATTTTAACTCGCGTTTATGTTAAAGAAGGTCAAAAAGTAAAAAAAGGACAAATATTGGCCAAAATAGATGATGGCGGTTTAAGTCAGCAAGTAGCTCAATTACAAATTCAAGCCGATTTGGCAAAAACTACATTTGAACGACAAGAGCGTTTATGGAATCAAAAAATTGGTAGTGAAATTCAATACCTTCAAGCAAAATCTAATTATGAAGCACAACAAAAAGCAGTCAATCAATTGCAACAACAAGTTGGTAAAACCATAGTTCGCGCTCCTTTTACAGGAACTATTGATGATGTAATTACAGACCAAGGAAGTGTTGTTGCTCCAGGACAATCGCAATTGTTCAGAATTGTAAATTTAAAAGACATGTATATTGAAACGGATGTGCCTGAACGTTACATTACAAATGTTACTCCAGGTAAAAATGTACAAGTAGAGTTTCCCATTCTTGGTAAATCTATGAACGGAAAAATCCGTCAAGCTGGTAATTTTATAAATCCTGCAAATAGAACTTTTAAAGTAGAAGTTGCAGTACCAAACAAAGACAACACAATTAAGCCTAACCTTACTGCTAAACTTAAAATAAACGATTACACAAACGACAATGCCATTCTAATTCCGCAAAGTATTATTTCAGAAAACGCTAAAGGCGAACAGTATGTTTATACTATAACAGATAAAACTGATAACAAAGCAAAAGCCAAACGTGTTATTATTACCACTGGTAAAACACAAGGCGATGATATAGAAGTGCTTTCGGGCTTAAAAAATGGCGATGAGATTATTAAAGAAGGGGCGCGTAGTGTTAAAGACGGTCAAGAAGTTAAAATCCTGATAAGTGAATAGTTATTAGACATTAGTCTGTAGAAAAAAATATTAAAATTTATGAAAGAGATTAAATTCAGCTTCGAAGATTTAAAAGTATATCAAAAAGCATTAGATTTTATTGACCTCACATATAAGGCAACAAATAATTTTCCTAAAAATGAAGATTATGCCTTAAGTTCTCAATTTAAAAGAGCATCAGTTTCTATTGCGTTGAATATTGCAGAAGGTTCAGGAGACACCAATGCCCAATTCAATAGGTTTTTGAATATTTCCAATGGCTCCATAAAAGAATGTGTTGTCTGCTCAACTATTGCTAAAAGGTTAAATTATCTAAGTGAAGATGATGATTACAACAATAGGTTACAACTTGAAGAATTGTCAAAAATGACATCAGGTCTTCAAAAATACCTAAAGTCTAATGACAAAAACACTAACGACTAAAGACTAATAACTAATGACTGATAAAAATAAAAAAGTAAATAAGGAGTTTGGATTATCATCATGGGCAATCAACAATAAAACAACAATGTATGTTTTAATTGCCCTGCTATTATTTCTTGGTACCTCAGCATATTTTAGTATGCCTAGAGAAAACTTTCCAGAAATAAAAGAAACCAAAATTTATATTAGCTCTGTCTATCCAGGAAATACAGCAGAAGACATTGAGAAACTAATTACCGATCCTATTGAAGATCGCTTAAAAACGGTAAGTAATGTTGTAGAAATCACCTCAACGTCACAAGAAGATTATTCCATCGTAATTGTAGAGTTTGATGAACACATTTCTGTTGAAGCTGCAAAACAAAAAGTAAAAGACGAGGTAGACTCTGAAACTTCAAGTGAAGATTGGCCAACATTCAACAATGCAAAAGTAGAACCAAATGTGTTTGATTTGAGTATGTCTGAAGAAATCCCAATTCTCAATATTAATATCTCTGGAGATTACCCAGTAGACAAGTTAAAAGAATATGGTGAATATCTTGAAGATGAAATTGAAAGCTTACAGGAAATAAAGCAAGTTGATATTCGTGGTGCTCAAGAAAAAGAAGTAGAAGTTGCAGTCGATATTTATAAAATGATGGCAGCTCAAGTGAGTTTTGATGATGTCATCAATACCATTAGCAAAGAAAACATGACCATGTCTGCCGGTAATTTAATTACAAGCGGGCAACGCCGTACCATTCGTGTTATAGGAGAAATTGATACGCCAAATGAATTAGAAAGTTTTGTTGTAAAATCTGAAAACAATAACCCTATTTATTTAAAAGATATTGCAACAGTAACCTTTAAAGACGAAGACAAAACCACTTACGCTAGAGAGTTTGGGGCACCAGTGGTGATGCTAGATGTAAAAAAACGTTCTGGAAAAAACATGGTCGCTGCAGCAGACCAAATTCAAGTTATTGTAGATAACGCTATCGAAAATGTTTTCCCTCAAGATTTAAAAGTTACCATTTCTAACGACCAGTCTTCAAAAACCATTGGGCAAGTAGACGATTTGGTAAACAACATCATCTTTGGGATTATACTCGTAGTAACCGTTTTAATGTTCTTTTTAGGCTTTAAAAACGCCTTATTTGTTGGGTTTGCCATACCAATGTCCATGTTTATGTCTCTTATGATATTAAACATGTTAGGCTATACCATGAATACCATGATTTTGTTTGGGCTAATTATGGGTCTAGGTATGCTTGTAGATAATGGTATTGTAGTGGTTGAAAATGTGTATCGATTAATGGATGATGAAGGCATGAGCCGTATTGAGGCTGCTAAAAAAGGAATTGGAGAAATTGCCTTTCCTATTATTATATCAACAGCAACTACAGTGGCAGCTTTTGTTCCTTTAGGGTTATGGCCTGGAATGATGGGGCAATTCATGATTTATTTCCCAATTACATTATCAGTAGTTTTAGGGTCTTCTTTATTTGTTGCTATCTTCTTTAACTCTGTATTAGTATCGCAGTTTATGACAACTGAAGATAAAAATATGCCGTTAAAACAAATTATTAAAACATCTATAATTGTTGCAATTATTGGTGTGCTAATTTTCATTTTTGGTGGTGCATATAAAGGTTTAGGAACATTAATGGTTTTTACAGCAATCATGCTTTGGATTTATAGATTATGGTTGAGAAAATGGGCTAATGGTTTTCAAAACAAAATCTTACCACGTTGGGAGCGTTTTTATGAAAAAACACTACGAGCAGCTTTAGGAGGTAGAAAGCCAATATTTATTACCATTGGAACTTTTGTTTTATTATTTATTGCTTTTATTGGTTTTGGTGCTTCAGTAGGAAGCCAAAGAACAAAAGTGGAGTTTTTTCCAGACAATACACCTAATCAAATTATTGCATACATTGAGTATCCTGAAGGAACAGATATTAAAAAAACAAACGCTATTACTAAAGAAATTGAAACACGTTTTTACGATATCATAAATCAAGAAGCTTATAAACATGGAGAGTTTAACTTTTTAACAGAAAGTGCTGTATCCCAAGTTGGTGAAGGCGCAGGAAACCCCCAAACAGATGGTGGTTCTGCTGCAGAAATGCCACATAGAGGAAAGATTACTGCAACCATGCGTGAATATAAATTTAGAGAAGGTGCAGATAGTCAAGAGCTACTTAAAAAAGTACAAGAGTCACTTAAAGACATTTATCCAGGTGTAGCTATTTCTGTAGAAAAAGATGCTGTTGGTCCGCCAGCTGGTTACCCAATTAACGTAGAATTAGAAGGGAATAACTATTCTGAGTTAATCGCAACTGCTGAAAGTATGCGCGATTTTATCAACTCCAAAAACATTCAAGGTATAGATGAGTTAAAAATTGACGTCAACAAATCCAAGCCCACAATGCAAGTGTTAGTTGATAGAAAAAAATCTGGAGAATTAGGTGTTAATGCAGGACAAGTAGGGCAGCAATTACGCAACGCTATCTTTGGAGCAAAAGCAGGCATTTATAAAGAAGATGGTGAAGATTATGATATTTATGTACGTTTTAATGAAGAAAACAGATACAACACCAGTGCTATTTTTAATCAGAAAATCACATTTAGAGATATGGCTTCTGGCCAAATAAAAGAAATCCCTGTTTCTGCAGTTGCTAAACACAACAATAACTCGGGGTTTAGTGCTATAAAACATAAAGATGTAAAACGTGTAGTAACGCTGTACTCTGCATTAGCACCAGGTTTTACAGATGCTGGAGTTATTGTATCACAGATACAAAATGAGATGCAATCTTTTACCGAAAAACCTGACACAGTTAAAATTGATTATACAGGTCAGATTGAAGAACAAAATAAACAGATGGCTTTTTTAATGGGAGCTTTCTTTACAGGTTTAGGTTTAATTTTCTTCATTTTAATATTCCAATTTAATTCTGTTTCAAAACCAGGAATTATTATGCTGGCTATTTTCTTGAGTTTAATAGGTGTATTTGGTGGTATTGTAGCAACTGGTAGTTCGTTTGTTATCATGATGACTATGATGGGGATTATCTCACTGGCTGGTATTGTTGTTAATAATGGTGTAGTATTATTAGATTACACGCAATTACTTATTGATAGAAAAAAAGTAGAACATGATTTAGATGAAAAAACTTATTTAGCTAATGAAGATTTATTAGATGCCATTATAAAAGGAGGAAAAGCGCGTTTACGACCTGTTTTGTTAACTGCAATTACAACCATTTTAGGACTGATCCCTTTAGCAACAGGATTAAACATAAACTTCTTTACTCTATTTAGTGAGTTCAATCCTCATATATATATGGGAGGAGATAATGTTATTTTTTGGGGACCACTAGCATGGACCGTTATTTACGGTTTATTAATAGCAACATTCTTAACACTAATTGTTGTGCCAATTCTATTCTATTTAGTTACTAAATTTAAAATGTGGCTATACAAAGACCGAGTTTCTAATACAAAAGAAGTAAATCCCTCAAGAAGTATTTAATATGGATAAACGATTAGATTAATTTCTAATTAAGACTCAGCTTCTTTTTTGAAGTTGTTTTATGAGAACCCTTTAGGGAATTAAAAAGGGTTGATTAATAGCGAGAAAAGCCACAACAATTGTTGTGGCTTTTCATTTTTATAATCATTTAACTTCACTAAATTTGCAACTCTAAATTTAGAATATGTACAGAAGTCATAATTGCGGTGAATTAAGAGCATCGCATATCAATACAGAAGTAACTTTATCAGGTTGGGTACAAAAATCTCGCGATAAAGGATTTATTGTTTGGGTAGATTTAAGAGATCGCTATGGTATTACACAACTTGTTTTTGATGAAGAACGTACATCAAAATCAATGATGGAGCAAGCACAACAACTTGGTCGCGAATTTGTTGTACAAGTTAAAGGAATCGTTATTGAACGTGCGTCTAAAAATCCAAATATGCCAACTGGTGATATAGAGTTACTAGTTTCAGAATTAACAGTTTTAAATGAAGCAATCACACCTCCTTTTACTATTGAAGATGATACAGATGGTGGTGAAGAATTGCGCATGAAATATCGTTACCTTGATATTCGTCGTAACCCAGTTAAAGACAATCTAATTTTTAGAGCTAAAGTAACTCAAGAAGTAAGAAACTATTTATCTAAAAATGATTTTATAGAAGTTGAAACACCTTACTTAATAAAATCTACACCAGAAGGTGCACGTGATTTTGTTGTACCTAGCAGAATGAACGAAGGTCAGTTTTACGCCTTACCGCAATCGCCACAAACCTTTAAGCAATTGCTTATGGTTGGTGGCATGGACAAATATTTTCAGATTGTAAAATGTTTTAGAGATGAAGATTTACGTGCAGATAGACAACCAGAATTCACACAAATAGATTGTGAAATGGCGTTTATCGAGCAAGAAGATATATTAAATGTTTTTGAAGGTTTAACGCGTCATTTACTTAAAGAAGTAAATGGTGTTGAAATAGATAAATTTCCAAGAATTCAATATGATGATGCTATGCGTTTATACGGAAACGACAAACCAGATATTAGATTTGGAATGGAGTTTGGAGAATTAAACGCCGTAGCGCAACACAAAGAATTCAACGTATTTAATTCTGCAGAATTAGTCGTTGGTATTGCTGTTCCTGGCGGAAATAAATATACAAGAAAAGAAATTGATAAACTTATTGATTGGGTCAAGCGCCCACAAGTTGGAGCTCAAGGCATGGTGTACTCGCGCTGTAATGATGACGGAAGTTTTAAATCTTCAGTAGATAAGTTTTACGACCAAGACGATTTAGCAAAATGGGCAGAAGTTACAGGTGCAAAAGCTGGCGATTTAGTTTGCGTACTTTCTGGAGATGCATCTAAAGTTAGAGCACAATTAAGTGCTTTACGAATGGAATTAGCAGAGCGTTTAGGTTTGAGAGATCCTAAAGTATTTGCTCCGCTTTGGGTTATGGATTTCCCATTACTAGAACTAGATGAAGAAACTGGTCATTATCATGCTATGCACCATCCATTTACATCTCCAAAACCTGGTCAGTTAGAATTATTAGATTCTAATCCCGGTGCAGTAAAAGCTAATGCTTACGATTTAGTTTTAAACGGAAATGAAATTGGTGGTGGTTCTATTCGTATTCACGATAAAGCAACTCAAGCTATTATGTTTAAGCATTTAGGCTTTACAGAAGAAGAAGCTAAAGCTCAATTTGGCTTTTTAATGGACGCTTTTGAGTATGGCGCGCCTCCTCATGGTGGTCTTGCCTTTGGTTTAGATCGATTGGTTGCTATTTTAGGCGGACAAGAAACCATTAGAGATTTTATTGCTTTTCCAAAAAACAATTCTGGACGTGATGTCATGATTGATGCGCCTGCTCCAATTGATGATGAGCAATTAACAGAGCTCAGTTTAAAACTTAATTTAAAATCATAAAACTATAATCCTGCTCTATGCAGGATTTTTTTATTAGTTTTAACTAATGCCAAAACAATCATTTATTAAACGTTTACACATTTTGAGATATAAATACGTCTCTCAAAAAAACTTTGTGCTTTTATTAAGTGTGCTAATTGGGTTATTAGCTGGGTTGATTTCTGTAACAATAAAAAACATTACCTATTTTATTCAGTGGTTTTTAGAAAAGAGCATTATCCTAACTCAAAATAACATTTATTTTATACTGCCAATTTTAGGGATATGGTTTGTTTACTTATTTGCCAAGTATATTTCTAAAAAACCTATAGAGCACGCCATTCCATCAATTTTATTTTCACTATCTAAAAATAATGGCTTAATTAAAAGTAGTAAAATATACTTACCTCTTATCACAGCACCTTTAACGGTTGGTTTTGGAGGTTCGGTTGGATTATTAGGTCCTGCTATTGCTTCTGCATCTGCTGTTAGTTCTAATATTGGGCAATTATTTCATATAGACAGAAAAACAAGAACCTTACTCATTGGTTGTGCTGCAGCTGGTGCTATTGCATCCATATTTCAATCACCAATAGCTGCCATTATTTTTGCTATAGAAGTATTTAGTTTAGACTTAACATTTGCATCATTACTTCCGCTTTTAATTGCTTCCGTTTCATCTATACTAACATCATACTTTTTTGTAGATGATGGTGTGCTTTTTAATTTTAATGTTTCAGATAAGTTTACAATAAAAGACACTTTGTTTTATATCATTTTAGGAATTGGAACCGGAATTGCATCCATCTATTTTTCAAAAATTTATTTTGCAGTCTATGCCTTTTTTGAACGTTTTAAAACGAATGGTCAAAAATTAATTGTTGGTGGATTAGCTATTGGTATTATGCTTTATTTTATTCCGCCATTATATGGTGAAGGTTTTGGTTTTATAAATGATCTATTAGATGGTAATCATTTACATGCATTAGGAAAAACACCTTTTGATAATTATCTAGATAACATTTGGATTGTTATCGCTTTACTTATAGGTATTACCATTTTTAAAGCTGTCGCCATGACTACCACTTTTGCTGCTGGTGGCGCTGGCGGAATTATAATCCCAACCATGGTTATGGGAAGTTCTCTAGGTAACGTTGTAGCAAAGGTTATAAATAATTTAGGTTTTGGTTTTCAAGTTTCTGAAGCAAATTTCACGCTTATTGGCATGGCAGGTTTAATTGCGGGTGTGTTACACGCACCTTTAACAGCCATATTTTTAATTGCAGAAATTACTGGTGGTTATGAGCTTTTTGTTCCGTTAATGATTACAGTTTCTATGTCTTTTATTATTACAAAAAATGCTGTTGAACATACAATTTACACCAAAGAACTTGCCGAGAAAGGCGCACTGTTAACTCATGATAAAGATAAAAGCGTACTTACACTTATGAAACTGGATAGTGTTATAGAAAAAAACTTTACTATTCTTAATACAGAAATGTCCCTTGGTGAAATGCTGCATCAAGGAGTCGCAAAATCTAGTCGAAATTTATTTCCCGTTGTTGATGAGTTAAACCGTTTAGTTGGTATCATTCTTTTAGATGATATTAGAAATGTAATGTTTGACCAAACACTTTACCAAACAACTTCTGTAGAAACCTTTATGCAAAATCCTCCAGATTGTATTGATTATGAAAAAGATTCTATGCAAAAAGTAATGAAAAAATTTCAAGATTCTGGTGCTTGGAATCTACCAGTTATCAAAAACGGAACTTACCATGGTTTTGTTTCAAAATCTAAATTACTTACGGCTTACAGGCGTGAATTAATTAACTTTACAACTTAAACTATAACAAGTGTTTGACAATAACTCTCCTCTAATGAAATATATAATCCTTATCGTTTTTTTAGCATGTCTTGGAAGTATTTTATGTGGTTACTTTTTAGAAACCGCTTACTCACAAAAGTTAATTGGTTTTGGTGTAGTTGGTTTATTTTTAATTGTATTTCCATTATTTTCTTATCACAGATGGAAAAATAAAAACCTTAGAGACTATATGCTTACTAAAGAAAATCTAGATAAAATGAGGAAAAATCAAAAAGACAAAAAGTACTGATTTTCAATATTTTAAAAAATTACAATTAATTAACACGCCGCATTAGTTAAAAGACTACCTTTGCTCTTTAATTTTTATAATATATTATTACAATGACTGGAACAGTTAAATTTTTTAATGATTCAAAAGGATTTGGATTCATTACCAACGACGAAACAGGAAAAGACATTTTCGTACACGTATCAAACCTTAATGGTGTTGAATTACGTGAAGGCGATAATGTAGAGTACACAGAAGAAGAAGGAAGAAAAGGGTTAGTTGCCGCTAATGTGCAAGTTCTCTAAGAGATATACTTTATTACAGTTTCAACGCTCAGCAATTGCTGAGCGTTTTTTATTTAATCAATTTAAGTTTCGCTTTTCAATAAAAAAGCGTTTTAATAAATCTGAAGCTTCATCGGCTAAAACGCCTCCTTCAAGTTTTGTTTTTGGATGTAGCTTTGTGTTTAAAGCAATGCAACCCCTTTTTTCATCTCTTGCGCCATAAACAATTTTAGAAATCTGACTCCAATACAAAGCACCAGCACACATTTGACAAGGTTCTAAGGTAACATATAGAGTGCAATTTACTAAGTACTTTCCGCCTAAAAAATTTGCAGCAGCAGTAATGGCTTGCATTTCGGCATGTGCTGTTACATCATTAAGTAATTCGGTTAAATTATGTGCTCTTGCAATTATTCTATTATCAATAACAATAACAGCTCCAACAGGAATTTCTCCTTTATCAAAAGCTTCTTCTGCCTCTTGCAAGGCTTTTTTCATAAAATAAGTATCATCAAAAGGGTTTTCCATAATTGTAAAAATACAATTTCATCAGCTAATATTTGTTGTTTATGGCATTTCAAATAGTACATTTGTAATTACATGAGTAATCTATTAAATCGTATTTATTCGCCTAAGGAATTACGTCAATTACCAATTGACGAACTGCCTCAACTCGCTAAAGAGTTACGCGAGTTTATCATTAATATAGTTGCAACTAAAGAAGGTCATTTAGGAGCAAGTCTTGGTGTTGTAGAATTAACTCTTGCTCTACATTACGTATTTAATACACCTGAAGATTTATTAATTTGGGATGTTGGTCATCAAGCTTATGGACACAAAATAATAACAGGCCGAAAAGATATATTTCATACCAATAGGCAGCTTAATGGTATTAGCGGTTTCCCAAAACGAGATGAAAGTGAATATGATGCCTTTGGTGTTGGACACTCATCAACCTCAATTTCTGCAGCTTTAGGTATGGCAATTGCGTCACAACTAAAAGGTGATGATAAACATCATATTGCCGTTATTGGAGATGCTTCAATGGCTAGCGGAATGGCTTTTGAAGGCTTAAATCACGCCGGCGTTACTGATGCCAACCTATTAGTAATACTTAACGATAATGCCATTGGTATTGACCCAAGTGTTGGAGCTTTAAAGCAATACTTGACTAATGTAAAAAAAGGAACTCAAAAACAAGATAATATTTTTGAAGCTTTAAATTTTAATTATTCTGGACCAATTGACGGTCATGATATAAACAAAGTTATTTCAGAATTAGAACGACTAAAAACAGTTAAAGGCCCAAAGTTTTTACATGTAATAACTACCAAAGGAAAAGGCTTAAAACAAGCTGAAGATAATCAAGTTAAATATCATGCTCCAGGCAAATTCGACGCGAAGACTGGAGAAATTTATGCCAAATCTGCCTATAGGCAGCCACCTAAGTTTCAAGATGTTTTTGGACATACACTTGTTGAATTGGCTAAGCTAAACTCAAATATAATAGGTATAACACCAGCAATGCCAACGGGAAGCTCTTTAAAATATATGATGGAAGAAATTCCGGATAGAGCTTTTGATGTAGGTATTGCCGAACAACATGCAGTAACCTTAGCTGCAGGAATGGCAACTCAGGGTTTAATTCCGTTTTGCAATATTTATTCAACCTTTTTACAACGTGCCTACGATCAAGTTATACATGATGTTGCACTACAAAACCTTCCGGTTATTTTTTGTTTAGATCGTGCTGGTTTAGTAGGTGAAGATGGTGCAACACATCATGGCGTTTTTGATTTAACATACTTACGATGCATACCAAACCTCATCATTTTTTCTCCAAGAAATGAGATTGAATTACGAGATATTATGTATACAGCACAATTAGGTTTAAAACAACCAATAGCTATTCGTTATCCTAGAGGGAAAGGTGTTACTATAGACTGGAAACAACCGTTTTCAAAAATTAAAATTGGATCTGGTGTTCAACTAAAATCAGGCACAAAACTAGCAATATTGAGCATTGGTTTTATTGCCAATAATGTAACTGAAGCTATAGAAAACAGTAGCAACTCAAATGATGTTGCGCATTACGATATGCGATTTGTTAAGCCTTTAGATGAAAGCTTGCTACATTCTATATTTAAGTCTTACACTACAATATTTACTATAGAAGATGGCACCATTAAAGGTGGATTTGGAAGCGAAATATTAGAATTTGCTTCAAAGCACAATTACAAAAACAACATAAAAGTATTAGGAATTCCTGATAAATTCATTGAACAAGGTCGTGTAGGCGAACTACAGTCTATTGCAAAAATTGATGTGAAAAGTTTAATAAATTTAATTGAGAATATTTAATCTTCTTCTCTATCTACAGTAGCTAATTCTGGCTCTTCGTTAGTATCATACATTTGAACGTTTTCTCTTAGCTGTGAGTTTGTTGTATTAGAAATGTCATCAATCATTAATAAGATTGCTAAAGTGACAAAAAAGATTACGATTGCTCCAAGAATTTTCTTTCTCATGATAGTAGGTTTAATAGATTATGGTTAAACAAATATAACGAAACATCGTTTAAAACCAAATTTATTCGACAAAATGCATTTATTAATAAGAGAATTTCTAAAAAACGTTCTCTTTTCTTGCCGACAAATATTGTGCTTATTTCACTAAATTATTTTATAATCAGGAATAATTATTAACAGCAATATTAACAATACAAGCATACTAAAGCTTAAGATCAAATTTTCTGCCTATAAATGATTCCCTTTTAATTTTCTGTATGCAAGAATTGCATTACTATCTGATAACTTTGATATATAAAAACAAACCAAAGCCAAACTATCATATAAACTTTCTTGGTTGATATTTATATTTTTTGGTAATGATTTTAAAATTAGTTTATCATAATTTAAAGCATTTCCTGAAAAATGATTACAAATAGCAGAAGTAAAGGTGTTTAGAAGTTTATTAATGACTTCATAACCTGCAATTTCTTTATCTATAACCTCAGCAGATTGATAGACGTTCTCAATACTTACTTTAATAATATCTTTAATTTGAGCTTCATATTTACTATTGTCTAATAACGCTTTTGAAAATGTGCCATTTAAGATAGCTTCTTCATGTGTCATAAATAAATCTACAGCCTCATTGATAAGTGTATTAATGGCTAATGCTCTTAAGTAACTAACTCTATCTTGAGTATTTTTAAGTGAATGGTATTTTTCTGTATTAATTGAGTCTCTCACAAGATTTATAAGATATTCTAACGCATACTCTTCTTGAATTAATCCTAAATTAATTCCATCTTCAAAATCTATAATCGTATAACAAATATCATCAGCTGCTTCAACCAAATAAGCCAAAGGATGTCTTGAGTAACTCAAATCTTTACCTTCACCACGTTTTAGCAATCCTAATTCTTCAGCAACATCAATAAACGCTTGTTTTTCACTTTGAAAAAAACCATATTTCTTATCTGCAATATGATTTGTAGGTTTTTTGGGTAATGATTCTTTAGGGTATTTCATAAAAGCGCCAAGCGTAGCGTAACTTAATCGTAAACCACCTTCTCTACCTTCTCTGCTCTCGGTTAAAATTTTAAAACCATTTGCATTTCCTTCAAAATCACATAAATCTTGATATTCTTTATCAGTTAATTGGTCTTTAAATCTTTTTCCGTTTCCTGTTTTAAAAAACTCGCCTATAGCTTTTTCTCCACTATGCCCAAATGGTGGATTTCCAATATCGTGTGCCAATGCAGAAGCAGCTACAATAGCACCAAAATCATTTACTTGATAACCGTAAGTATCTTTTAAATGCGGATACTTTTCTAATAGTTTTTGGCCAACTCGTCGCCCCAAAGTACGACCTACAACGCTTACTTCTAAACTATGCGTCAATCTTGTGTGAACAAAATCTGTTTGTGATAATGGTATCACTTGAGTTTTATCTTGAAGACTTCTAAATTCAGAAGAAAATATAACACGATCATAATCTACTTCAAAACCCAAACGAGTTTCATCTTGTTCCTTTCTTAAACGTTTATGTGTATCTCCAAAACGTTTTAATGAGAGTAATTGTTCCCAATTCATAGTAAAAATTTAAGCAGCTGCAAGATAGCTATTTCAATGTTAAATTATTGTTTCCTTCAAATAAATAAAACCAAAATTACATAACGTTATCCTAACTTTTTTATGACTTAGTTTTAACTTCTGCTTAACCTTGACTTTACACTTCAATAGTTTCTTTGCTGAAAATAATTTAGAATAACTAATGAGACTATTTACATTACTTTTTTTACTAGTAACATCAACGATTTCTTTTGCACAAAATGCAGGTTCAATCTCTGGAAAACTTACTGATAAAGAATATAATAATGAGCCTTTAGCATTTGCAAATGTTTTAATAAAAGGAACTACAACTGGCGTAACATCAGATTTTGATGGATTATATCTTTTTGAAGAATTAAAACCAGGAACTTACACTATTGTTTTCAGTTTTGTTGGGTATGAAACACAAGAAATAATTACCGAAGTTACTGGTGGAAAAAACACAGAACTAAATGTAATAATGTCTGCAAGTGCGGCATCACTTGATGAAGTTGTTATTACAACAACCACTAAAAGAGAAAGCGAAGTTGCTTTATTATTAGACCAGAAAAAGGCAACAGAAATAAAACAAAGTATTGGCGCTGAAGAGCTATCAAGAAAAGGGGTTAGTAATGCAGCTGGAGCAGTTGCTAAAATATCTGGTGTATCTAAACAAGAAGGTTCAAGCAATGTTTATGTAAGAGGTTTAGGGGATCGTTATTTAAATACTACGCTTAATGGTTTAGCTCTACCATCAAACGATGTTAATAAGAAAAATATTGACCTCAATCTATTTGCTTCAGATATTATTGAAAATGTCTCAATAAGTAAAGCATATGCATCACGCTTTTACGGAGATTTTGCTGCAGGTAATGTAGATGTTTCTTCTAAAGATTATAAAGGCAAAGGGTTTTTCAATTCTTTCATAGGTTCATCAATAAACACAAATGCGGCTGACAAAACTTTTATAAAAAGTGAAGGCACTAGCTATTTTGGATATTACAATAGATATGACAACAACCCATTTGCAGTTGTATTGTCTCATGGTTTTGATCCGGTAGAACTTAACACGCCAATTGCTATAGATTTTGGTGGTTCGTTTGGGAAGTCGTTCAATTTTGAAAACGGAAGTAAACTAAGTTTTTATGCAACTGGTTCTTTTGGAAATACTTTTGAATACAGAAAAGGAGAAGCAACAGATTATACTAATGTTGAAAAGAAGTCTTTTGAGGTTTCTGAAGAATTTGAATATGGCACAAAAACAACAGCAATGGCTGTTGTAAATTATAAATTAGATAGTAATAACTCTTTTAAATTTAACTCACTGTTTATTAATAACTCATCTGATGTTGTAGGGCGTTTTGGAATTGATGGTAAAGGACGTAGTAGAGATGCCATTGCAAATACAGACGAAGGGTTTTATCAAATAGAAGTAAAGTTTAATCAAAACCTTACTTATGTTAATCAGTTTTTAGGAAAACATAATTATGATAAATGGATTGTAGATTGGGGAATTGGTTACAATCTTGTTAATGCTCATGAGCCAGACAGAAAACGTATTACTTTAGAAAAATATCAATTTGCGCTTGATAATGATAGTACAACAAACCCTACTTTTTATAGCAATGTAGCTTTCGATAACCAGCGTTATTTTCAAAATATAAAAGATTCAGAATTAAACGGCAGATTAAATATTGCCTATAAAGTTTTAGAAAACTTCAAACTAAACTTTGGTTATAACGGAAGAGCTAAAGAACGTAGTTTCGACAATATTAGATATGGTTACGACTTAGTAAACAGCAATATTGAAGTAGAAAATATTAATGACTTTAATAATATATTTTCATTAAACAACTTAAATACGAGTTCAAATCAAAACGGTCTTTACGAAATAAAAGTAATTAACAGTATTCCTGGACAAACCAATACTAACAGACCTGGTTTACCAGAAAACACATATAATGGTCAGCTAGATATCTATGCAGGTTATTTTAATGCTGAAATAAAAGCAGATAATAACAAATGGCTAATTGTTCCTGGAGTAAGATTAGAATCTATTAAGCAAACTATAGATTATAATGTTATTAATTTAGGAAACTCAGGTGTAGATAGTAATTCATCTTCAGAAACTATTGCGCTTCCTAGCTTAAGTGTAAAATATGGATTAACCAAAGCACAAAATCTGCGCTTCTCAGCAAGTCAAACAATTTCACTTCCAGAATTTAAAGAGGTTGCACCATTTGTTTACGAAAGTATTTCGCAACGTATTGGAGGTAACCCAGATTTATTAGGCACAAAAGCAGGCATAAATTACACCAATGTAAAAGATGTTTCCTATTCAAAAATATTAAACTTAGATCTTAAGTACGAATGGTTTATTAGTAAGTCTGAACTATTATCCTTTGGTGTATTCTATAAGCAAATTAAAGACCCAGTAAATCAGGTCGTAGCTTTCGATGCTACAGGAACACAACGCTATTTTAGAACTGGTGATGAAGCAAGAATTCTTGGGTTTGAAGCTGAAATTAGAAAAAATTTCATTCTAGATGAAGATGATAAAGCAAAACTTTCTGGAGGATTAAACTTTACTTATATGCATACAGAACAGGATTTGTATAAAAACATATCTGGAACTTATAGTGTAAGCTTTAGAAACGAAAAGGAAAAACTACAAGGCGCATCTCCAATTCTTATTAACGCAGATATTAATTATTCTCCAACATTCGGGAACTATAAGCCAACAGCAAACTTAGTATTTTCTTATTTCTCAGATAGGATTGATGCTTTAGGTTCTGGTCAATTACAAAATGTTATTGAAAAAGGCATACCAACCTTAGATTTTATTCTTAAAAACAAATTATCTAAAAATATAGACCTCGATTTCGGAATCAAAAATATTTTAAATCCAACCATCAAATATGTTAGAAATACAGCTGTAGGAGAAGTTATTGTAACCTCACCAAACGCAAAAGGTGTTTCAAACTATAAAAGAGGAATTGATATAGGGTTTCAATTAAAATACAAGTTTTAACATAATAACAAATCAAAAAAAAAAACATCAAATTAAAAATCAAAACAATGAAAACTAATTTATTCTTAGCTTTTACAATAGTAGCTTTACTATTTAGCTCATGTACAACAGATGATACTGCAGACATTATTATTAATGACAACAGTGTAACCAATAATGGAAATGGAAACAACAACCCTGATATAGAGTTTTTATCAGGAACTTATACTACAGATTTAACTTTAGATGCTAACACAGAGTATGTTTTAAACGGCTCATTAATAATGGCAACTGGAACAACATTAACCATTCCTGCAGGAATGACTATCGAAGCTTTAGCAGCTGGCTCTAATGTTTATATTGCTATTTCTCAAGGTGCTAAAATTATTGCTAATGGTACTGCTGATAACCCTATTATTTTAACGTCTAATGCTTCAGATCCCGCTGCTGGTGATTGGGGTGGATTAATTATTTTAGGAAAAGCGCCTATTAATTCGGTTTCTGGTTCTGCAACCTCAACTTCAGAAATTGCAAGTTTACCTTATGGCGGAACAGATGCTAATGATGATTCAGGAATTATACGTTATGTACGTGTTGATTATTCGGGTGGTGCTGCCGATGGACAGTCTGAAAACAATGGTTTTTCATTTTATGGAGTTGGCAATGAAACTATCGTAGAATATATTCAAGCATTTGAAGGTAAAGATGATGGTGTTGAGTTTTTTGGAGGAACGGTTAATGTAAATTTCGTTTCAGTTGTAAATGCTCAAGACGACTCTATCGATTGGACTGAAGGTTACTCAGGAACAATTACAAATGCATATGTAAAACATGGTGCTGAGCATGACAAAGGTGTTGAAGCTGATGGTTACAATACAGATATAGGAAACAATTCATCACCATTATTTTGGTCTAAACCAACCGTAAATAACTTAACAATTATTGGTAATGGATCTGCAACTGGTAACGAAGCTATACGTTTACGCGCAGGCACACAAGGTATTTTCTCTAATGTATATATTGAAGGCTTTGAAGAAGGTTTCGACTTAGATGGTGATGCTGGAGCAACCAGTAATAACCCAACAGGAACTGGTGTTTTAAATGGTGATTTAAGCGTTACAGATGTTACTTTTGTTGATGTTATAACAAAAATGAAAAACGATACAGGAGACACATTCACCGAGGAAGACTTTATTTCTGGTGATGGGAATGCAACAGCTACAGACTATACAACTTGGGGAGCAAACTGGACTATATTATAATAAAAACTTTTTTTAAACAAAAAAGCATCCTAAGTTTTAGGATGCTTTTTTATTAGTTAAATCTATAAAACTAATTGCGTTGTGCCACAGCTGAACTATCAGTCCAATTATTAATACTCACAATCGTATTATTTGTATAATCTACTTCTTTTAAAGTCTTATCATTCCAATAAAACCACTTGCCGACTTTTTTCCCATTATCATAATTCGCAGAAACTACTTTATTCCCATCAGTATTAAAACTCAACCATTCACCTTGTAACTTACCATCTAAAGTATAAGCACCTGTTTGGCTTACAACTCCATTGTCGTGATAATAAGTAACATCAATTAAATTGGTGTCATTGTTAAGTTTTAATTCTCTCTCTTGCTGAGCAAAAGAAACCACACTGATTAATAAAGCAAATAAAAACAACATGTTTTTCTTCATAATTATGGGTTTTAAAATTACTTAATATATCAAAGATAAAAATTCAATAACATTTAAGCAACATTTACTTAACATTAAATTTACATTACAACTATAACCCATTAACAATTAGCTATTTAATTGATGTATAAAAACTTAATAATTAGTTAATATTAGGGTTACATTAATATAAAGCATCATGCATAAATTTGTTACTGTTTTATAAAACATATTAGTTTCGTATAATCTATTAGTTTTTGTCGACTATTTATCATGAATTCTAATGACTGCCTCTGGCCAAGGCAGTTTTTTTGTATCTAAAATTTAATAGTTAGGAAACATTAAGTTAACATTAGAGTTGGTTATTTGCAGCGACAAAAACTAATACTATTAATGAAACTTAAGATTACAATTACTGCACTTGTATTATTTGCATTTTCTATAATTAACGCACACACTTTAGATTTATATTCAAATCCCTTCTGCTTTTAGAAGGAGTTTTTAATTTTAGCTTATGAATAATGATGTTATTATACAGAAAACAAAAGCATTTGTAAAACAAGCTTTAAAAAATGCAGAAGGCGGACATGATTGGTTTCACGTACAAAGGGTTTTTAACAACGCATTGCTTATCTCTAAATCTGAAAATGTTGATGTGTTTATAGTATCTTTAGGAGCCTTGTTACATGATATTGCTGATAGTAAGTTTCATGATGGAGATGAAACCGTTGGTCCAAATGTAGCTCGAGAGTTTTTATTCAATCTAAATGTAGACTCATTAACTATTGAGCATGTTGTTAATATCATAAAAAACATTTCATTTAAAGGCGGTAATGAAGTGCAAAATTTTAAATCTCCAGAGTTAGATATTATTCAAGATGCTGATCGATTGGACGCTATTGGCGCTATTGGTATAGCACGTTGCTTTAACTATGGAGGCTTTAAAAACCGAAAGCTTTTTGATCCTTCTGTTTCTCCAAATCTAAAAATGAACAAAGAGGAATACAAAGCATCAACAGCTCCAACAATTAATCATTTTTATGAAAAATTATTGTTACTCAAAGATAGAATGAATACAGCGTCTGGAAGAAAAATTGCCTTAGAAAGACACAAATACATGGAGCAATTTCTTGAACAATTTTATGCTGAGTGGGATGGCGAAAAATAAAAAAGGCTTCATTTAAATGAAAACCTATCTTTAGATGACTTATGTGTATAATATTCTAATTTTTTTGATTTCTTGTTGTATAAATACTCTATTTTTTAAAAAAAATCTTTTCCACTTATAAAGGCTTCAGTAATTACACCACAGTACTTATCTACTTCAAAATCATTACTTTTAATTAGGTTTATATTACTATCGTAATGCTCAATATAATATCCTTTTTATAACGTCGTTCCGTCCTATAAAGACACCTCCATTACCATCTTCTGTAGAGAACGCTAGACTAGTGAATTTTTGTTTGTCTTTAAACACTTCAGTCATTTTAACTTCAACAGGAATATCTGCTTCTCCATCTTGTGCATAAATAACAAAATAATTAATACTAGTACTGATTTTTTCATCTTTAAGAATTTGAACCTATACAACAATAATCTTGCGTAATAAATTAGAATTGAAGGTAAAAAAAATGCCTCATAAATGAGGCATTTTTTAAAATTAAAAGAATTTAATTGATTGGTCTATACGTGTATGTTATTGCATAAACGCTAGTTTCATTACCTTCTACTTCATCATAATTTACACCTGTAACTGTAGCTGATGTTGGATAATTATCTGAGTTATATACAAAATCTGCAGTAACATCAGAAAGTAAATTACCATTTAAGTCTCTGTAGTTAATTTTTGTAATATTATTTAAAGGAAAAAGCATTCTTGCTTGAACAATATCTGCAACGCCATTCATACCAAAATTTAAATCAACATTATCCATTACATGAATTGCTCCTGCTGCTTGTAATGTATAAAAATATGGGTTTGGCTTAGCATCATAAATAATTTCTGCTCTATACTCAGTAGTTACTTCGCTATTAGATTGCCAATCATATTCTGTTTCGTAAAACTTTAAATTTTGAGGGTTTCCATTATTATCATAATTAATAACTTCTCCTGTTTCAAAAGCATCATAGGGAGACTCATACAATTCTTCTACACTCATAGTTTCTCCACCATCTGTTACATTAGAAAGTTGATTGTTTTCATATACAAAAAGGCTTGTTTCTGTTCCGTCTGTAATACTACTCACTCTATCATTATCATCATAATTAATAGTGATTGTTGTGTCTTCTTCATTGTCTTGGGCAGATACAATAGTGATTGTTTTTATATACCTAGCAACTGCATCTGGATTTGCATCCATAAATTCATTAGATGTTGAATCATCACAACTTGTAGCTGCAATTAAGATTAAACATAAGATTGATAAAAATTTAAGTTTCATAAATAATTTGAGATTTAAGTTAATTTTCAATTTGCTAAAGTAAAAAAAATCAGCATTTTAAAAAGAAAAATCTTACATATTTACTAACTAAAATAATTTTAATTGTCCATCTTTATACGTTTTGTGTAATGAGGTATTCAACTTAACCATAGTTTTGTTTTTAAAGTATTTTAATTTAGCGAGCTTTACCAAATCATTAATCTGTTTTGCAATTTCGCCTTCGCCTCGCATACGTTTACCAAAACGGCTTTCGTTTAGTGTTCCTCCATGGCAATTTTCTATTTGGTGCAATACTTTTTCTGCTCTATCTGGAAGTGCTTTTTTAATCCAATCGGTAAAAATCTCACCAATAGCTCCATTTAATCTCACAATGGTATGACCAATACTTAATGCGCCAGCTTCTGATACTGCTTTGGCTAATGGCAAAATTTCATGACTGTTTATTGACGGAATTATAGGCGCCAACATGACATTTACAGGAATATCATTTTTACTTAAAACCTCCACTGTTTTTAATCGCTTTTTAATTGTTGCTGTTCTTGGTTCTAAAATTTGTCTAGTTTTTTCTGATAACGATGTTATTGAAATATTAACTGCCACTAAATTATCTTTTGCTAACTCTTTTAAAATATCTAAGTCACGAAGTATTAAGGCGTTTTTTGTTATTATACCTACTGGATGTTTATACTTTAAAAACACATTTAAGCAATCTCTAGTTATTTTAAATTGTTTTTCAGCTGGTTGATAGCAATCTGTATTACCAGACATAACTATTGTATGTGCTTGCCATGATTTCTTTTTAAGCAATTGCTCTAATAATTTTGGAGCCTCTTTTTTTACTAGAATTTTTCGTTCAAAATCTAATCCAGCACTATAACCCCAAAACTCATGACTATTGCGCGCATAGCAATAAATACAACCGTGTTCACAGCCTTGGTACATGTTCATAGAATACATCATACCAACATCTGGACTCGTCACTTTATTGACTATGGTTTTTGGAAAAACAGAAAGATACTGTGTTTTGTTTTTATCTGGTTCTTCGCCTTCTATATGGCAAAATTCTAGAAAATCGTCTCGCTGTTCGTGACTTAACTCGAAGAAACGATTGTGTACATTAAGTTGTGCACCTCGTCCTTTTATAATAGACTTAGGGTTCATAATACTAAAAAATAAAGAGTGAATACTTGTGTAAGTAGCTCTTTAAAATTAGATATTATTTTAAGGCAAAACTGTTAAAAGAATTTTAGGTTATTAACAAACTCGATAAATCGAGATTTAATTTTAAAAACAGTGTCTTTTTAAACTTGACTTTATGAAATAAAAAGGCGAACTTCGTTTACGACCTGATATAAATAATTTAAGAAGATTTTTATCAGGTCGTTGTGTGCAATTTGAGTAAACTATTAAAATCATATTACATTCTGTCTCTAATATTAAACGATTCAGAGATTAAAAATTCCAATTCTTAAAATATAAAAAGACTTTTGCAAGTGTTATATCTATACATAATAAGCAAGTATCATAATGAATAAACGAAAACCCATAATACTTAAAGTAATTTTACTTGTTGGAACAATAACCTCATTGTTCTTTGTTCCATGGCTATTGGTAAAAGCTTGGATGCTTCCTCTTCCCGGTACGGTTCAGGAACAATTAGATGAAGCCATTGGTCATGGATTTGATGGGATAGTTGTTTATGTAGACCAAGCAAACATGCCACCTCAGTTTTTTGCTTCTGGTTGGCACAATAAAGAATCTAAGATACTCGCTAAACCAGATGCACTATTTAAAATTGCCAGTATTAGTAAATTGTATGATGCTGTAGCTGTTACCAAACTAGTTAGTGATGGAAAGCTTTCATTAAATAAAACAATAACTGATTATTTACCAGAACTTGAAGGAAGAATTGAAAACGCTGAAAAAATAACCTTGAAGTTATTGATACAACATAGAAGTGGTATTCCAAATTTTACAAATGCTCCAAATTTTTGGGCAAACCCAACGGAAACTTATGAAGAAAGTCTTGCATTGATTATTGATAAACCAGCCAATTTTGAACCTGGAGAAGACTATGAGTATTGTAATACGAATTACCTCCTAATCAACAAGATAATGGATGATGTTTTAGGCTATAGTAATTTTCAATTCATTCAAGAAGAAGTTCTTATTCCATTAAATCTTAACAATACTTTCAGCTCGTTAAGCGAAGTAAATATAGACAACGTAATGAGTGGTTATCATGTTGGATACCCTAATGATTTAAAGGAAGATGAACGTGGCATCATTGCTACTGCAGAAGACGTTGGTACATTCTTAAGAGCTTTGAATGACGGCTCGTTATTTGAACAGGGAGAAAAGGAGATATATGCTTCTATATATGAATATGAACATTCTGGTTGGGTTCCAGGATATCAGAGTTTTGCCAAATACTACAAAGACCTTGATACTGTAGTTGTGCAATTCTACAGTACAACTGATGCTAAACTGTACAATTGGAACTTGTCAGAAATTATAAATAAAAGAATTAGAAATATAATCAGAAATAAAAGCTAATCAGTCACTAACTAACATTATTAATTCAAGCCATTTTATTCGCCAGGAAAGTCAGCCTTACGTTTTTCTAAAAAGGCTGTTGTACCTTCAGTAAAATCTTTGGTTCCAAAGCATTTTCCAAATTGTTTAACTTCGGTTTTATAGCCATTTACACCATCTTTATAATTAGCATTAATAGCTTTTATGGCACTTTTAATTGCTACAGATGAGTTTCGCATAATTTTACTTGCAATCTTTTCGGCTAGTGGTAATAATTCCTCTTGACTTACTACATGATTTACTAAACCATAATCTTTGGCGGTTTGTGCATCAATCATTCCTGCCGTCATAACCATTTCCATAGCACGTCCTTTACCTACTAATTGAGGCAAACGTTGTGTGCCTCCATAACCAGGAATAACACCTAAAGACACTTCTGGTAATCCCATTTTTGCATTATCACTGGCTACTCTAAAGTGACATGCCATTGCCAACTCTAAACCACCACCAAGTGCAAAGCCATTAACAGCGGCAATAACTGGAGTTGCTAAATTTTCGACAAAATCAAATAATAATTCTTGCCCATTAGCAGCTAATTTGCGTCCTTCTTCAACATCAAAATCTGCAAATTCACTTATATCTGCACCAGCAACAAAAGCTTTTTCTCCGCTTCCTGTTACTAGTATAACTTTGGTGTTTTTGTCTTTGTTTGCAGCATCTAATGCATCATGCAATTCTTGAATGGTCTCAATATTTAATGCATTTAATTTTTTAGGTCTGTTAATCGTTATTGTTGTAAGTCCGTTTTGAGTATTAGACAGAATGTTTTCGTAATTCATAAAAACGTGGTTTTTATTCCCACAAAAGTGGGAAACTAATTATTATATGTGTTAAAGCACTTTAGAACAGTGTTATTCTTAAACTATGCTATTCCCTTATTTATTAAGAGATTCCTGCCTACGCAAGGAATTCTATTCTTTAGGGAAAGTAACTGTAAATAGTGTGCCTTCGCCTTCTTGAGATGTAAAGGTAATACTTCCTTTATAAGTTTCCACAATATTTTTTACCATGGCTAAGCCTAATCCCATTCCGCTAGTTTTTGTTGTAAATTTAGGCTCAAACACTTTTAATTTATTGTCTTCAGAAATGCCTATTCCGTTATCATAAACTGTGATGTTTACATTATTATTCTTTGCTGAGACATTAACTTCAATTTTAGGGTTTGTGGCTTCTTTGGGAATGGCTTGAATTCCGTTTTTCACTAAATTAGTTACTACTCTAATGAGTTGTGTTCGATCAAAATTTGCGAGTATTTCTTTTTCTTCAGAATTGAATGTAATATAACCTTCACTAAAAATGTCGAGTCCTAGTTTTACAATATTAACAACATTTAAAGTTTCTTTTTGTTGCGCTGGCATTTTTGCGAAATTTGAAAAAGCCGATGCAATAGAACTCATAGTATCTATTTGCTGAATGAGGGTTTTACTGTACTCATCTACTTTTTGGTGAATGTTATCATCACTAGGATCAAACTTTCTTTGAAAACTCTGTACACTCAATCGCATTGGTGTTAATGGGTTTTTAATCTCATGGGCTACTTGTTTTGCCATTTCACGCCATGCTTGCTCTCGTTCGCTTGTTGCTAATTGCACTGCACTTGCTTCTAGCTCATCTATCATACTATTATATGAGTTTACTAAAGCGTATATCTCGCCACTTGATGACTCTATATCAATCTTTTTATTTCGTTTTTCAAGGCGTGTTTCGTTCATTTTATCACTAATTGTTTTTAGTGATTTTGTTATGTATTTAGATATAAAATAAGCAAAAACAATGGCTGCAAAAATCATTGCTAAATACGCAAAACCTAATCGTACCAAAAATTCTTTTAATTCTTTATTTAAAAAATCATCATTTTCTAAATACGGTAAGTTTAAGATTGCTAATGGCTTAAATTTTTGGTCTGTAATATATGTGTATGATGACTGTGAACTCTCTTTATTTTCAATATTACTACTTACATATCGATGCTCGGCTGTATTTAAAATTGCATTTAAAATCTCTGCATCTAAGCATTTTGAAAGTGTATCTACCTCTATACTTACTTTTGAGGATTTTAATAAACTACCTTCTAAGTCATAAAAATTAATAGGAAGTTTATGAATTGAAGCCATTTCATAAATTTTATCCTTAAAAATAAGAGGAATATTTTCAGTAGTTACGGGATAGGTTGTTTCGCGAAGTACATAATTAATCTGCTCTTTAATGTTTTCTTCTTTACGTTCTAATCGTTCTCTATGATAGTCTCTTGCCTCTTCGTTATATTGATAAACTGTAACTCCTGCGATTAGCACTGATGCAATTAAAACTAATAAAATCATTGCAATAAAAATGCGGACTCTTAAAGACAGGGTTTTTAATTTCATGTGAATTTTATCATTTTTTTAGGCAACATGTAGCATTCATATAATCATTCTTTCAAGTATCTAACTAATGGTTACGAATGTTTCTTGCAATGTTATAACGCTTTTATATTTGACTAAATATAACAATAATCACACCAACAATTATGCTTCAGGGTTTTTAGACCTAATATTTTTATAAAGCTTAAAACCTAACATTAAAAGCACGCCTAAAACAATAATGCCAATTACTCCAAAAATCCAATTAATACTGCTTTTTAAAATGACTAAAAACACAACAGCAAATAAAATAAATGTTGCGCCTTCGTTCCAGATACGCATAAAGCTTGATGTTTTATTTACCACATTTTTTTGAAGTTGTTTATAAAACTGATGTGTTTTTAAATGATATAAAATAAGTAATACTACAAAAGCTAGTTTTACATGCATCCATGGTTGTTGTAACCAAATAGGCTGTAAAATAAGTAACCATATAGCAAAACCTGTTGCTAAAATAGCTGACGGCCATGTAATAATTGTCCATAACCGTTTAGCCATTAATTTTAGTTGTTTTCCTAAAATTTCTTTTTCTGGAGATGGCTTATGAAAAGCTTCTATTTGATATACAAACAATCTAGGTATGTAAAATAATCCAGCAAACCATGTGATAACAAAAATGAGGTGTAACGCTTTTATATAATTGTAATATTCCATAAAATTATACTATAACAGATTGTTTACTCCACGCATTTATCCAATTAGAAAGTAAGTTTACAAAAGGTTTATCATCATTTAAACATGGGATTGTGTGAAAGTTATTTCCTCCCATTTCGTGGAAAATTTCTTGGCCTTCCATTGCAATTTCTTCTAGGGTTTCTAAACAATCACTTACAAAAGCTGGTGTTACAATAGCCATGTTTTTTACACCTTCTTTTCCTAAACGTTCAATTGTTCTGTCTGTATATGGCAACAACCATGGATCAAAACCTAAACGAGATTGAAAGGACGTTGAGAAACTTCCTTTCTTCAGCCCCAATCGTTCACTAACAAGTCTTGTAACCTCTAAACACTGATGTCTATAACAAAACTTGTGTGCTTTAGATGGTGTTTCGCAACAACTACCATCAATTTTACAATGTGATTTTGTAACATCGCTTTTTCTTATATGTCGTTCTGGTACACCATGATATGAAAACAATAAATGATCGTAAGGCTTATCTTTTAGGCTTTCAGAAATAGAATGACTTAGCACTTCAATATAATCTGGTTTGTTATAAAATGCTGGAACAGATTCAATTTTTAAATTAGGAAAACTTTCCTGACGAATTTCTTCTGCTAAAACAGTTATCGTTTCTGTTGTTGCCATTGCAAACTGCGGATATAAAGGAAAAAGTAAAACCTCATCTACGCCTTTATCTACTAATTCTTGCAACCCCTTTTTAATCGTCATACTACCATAACGCATTGCTAAAGCTACAGGAACTTCTACTTGTTTTTGAATGCTTTTTTTAAGCCTTTCAGAAATAACAATTAACGGAGAACCTTCTTTCCACCATATTTTTTTATATGCAGCAGCCGATTGCTTTGGGCGTGTATTTAAAATGATTCCTTTTACTAAGGCTGTTCTTGCTACTAACGGAATATCAATAACACGTTCGTCCATTAAAAATTCACCTAAATATTTTTTTACATCTTTAGGGCTTGGGCTATCTGGAGAACCAAGGTTTACAAGTAAAATTCCTTTCATCTAATTTAATTAAGTCAATGACATTAAATATTTTTTAGGCGTTGTGCCATACTTCTTTTTAAATGCTGCAATAAAATGGCTAGATGTGCTATAACCCACTTTTAATCCAACTTCATTTACATTATGCTCACCAGATTCTAAAAGTTTTCTGGCTACTTCCATTTTATAATCAAACAAAAAACTATATACGGAGTCACCATAAATTTGCTTAAAACCTTCTTTAAGCTTCTTTAAGCTTAAATCAATCTCTTCTGCTAATGCTTTAAGGCTTGGTGGTTCAGCCATTCTTGATATAATAATATCTTTCGCTTTTCTAATTTTTATAACATTTGTTTCGTCAACTAGAAAAGGACATTGTTCGATATCTGCATCTTCACTTCTATTAAAGTATAAACTTAAAAGCTCGTATGCTTTTCCTTTAAAGTATAAATCCTTAATGGTTTGGTTTAGGTTATAATTAATAAGTTGATTTAAAACAATTGCCATAGATGGCGACACTTTTCCATCTTTATAATATTTTTTATCCTTATTATCTTCACTCAAAAACGTAATATAATCTGCTTCTTGAGAAAATAAGCCATGAAATTTTTTAATAGAAATAACAACACTTACAATCCAAGAGTTTGGATGAACATCTAAATGAATAGGCAGATCTCGTTGTGGGTTGTAGAGTAAAAGTGAATTTTCTTCTATAACATCTAGTGTATAACGACCATTATTAAAATTAAATCTGCTAGACCCTTTTACACAAAAATGAAATTGTATAAAACTACTATCTATATCACGTTCAACATTTTGCATTGTCGAATTATCATTTTGATAGGTTAACACAAAAACACCATCATCAACTTTCACTTCATTAAAAGAACTTACAGCGATACTTTTATCCATTGAAATTTCAAAAGTTTAAAGCTTCTTATTTAGATTCATTCTAAACAAATCATCGAAAAAGCATTGATTTCACTACAAAAGTATGACATTTATCATATTATTTAAAATAAAACGTTTAAAAACCCAGAAACGATACTTAAAGTTCTTTTAGCGTTGTTTTTTTTAACTTCACATTTATATTTTTGTTTTTGTTAATTCCAAATCAGGTATGGAGCATTACGTTAAATCTAAAGGAACGACCTTTTATGCTATTGGCTTAAGTTATAAAAAAGCCGATGCAAAAATTCGTGGTCACTTTAGTTTAGATGACACAGCAAAACAAAAACTAATAGAGCAAGCAACTGCTGAAGGCATAGAGAGCATTTTAATAACTTCTACTTGCAACAGAACAGAAATTTACGGTTTTGCTCAACACCCATTTCAACTTATAAAGTTATTATGCGATAATACTGTTGGTACTGTGGAAGAGTTTCAAAAAGTAGCTTATGTTTACAAAAACAGAGAAGCTATTTCTCATATGTTTAAAGTTGGTTCGGGTCTTGATAGCCAAATTTTAGGTGATTTCGAAATTATAAGTCAATTAAAAGTAAGTGCAAGAGCATCAAAAAAAGCAGGTTTATTAAACCCATTTATTGAGCGTCTTGTAAATGCTGTTATTCAAGCTAGCAAACGTATAAAAACCGAAACCGAAATTTCTTCAGGTGCTACTTCAGTATCATTTGCATCAGTTCAATATATATTAAAGCATGTTGAAAGTGTTTCAAATAAAAACATCTTGCTTTTTGGAACAGGTAAAATTGGTAGAAACACTTGCGAAAACTTGGTGAAACACACCAAAAATGAACATATTACTTTAATTAACAGAACAAAAGATAAGGCTGAAAAAATTGCCGGAAAGTTTAATCTTGTTGTTAAAGACTATTCAAACTTACAAGAAGAAATAAATGCTTCAGATATTTTAATTGTTGCTACTGGAGCTCAAAACCCAACAGTAGATAAGCATCTTATTCAAAATAAAAAACCGCTGTTAATTTTAGATTTATCAATTCCTAAAAATGTACACGAGAATGTCTCAGAATTAAGTCAGACAACACTAGTGCATTTAGATGATTTATCTCAAATAACTGATGAGACTTTAGAAAAAAGAAAATTGCATATTCCTTTAGCACAAGCAATTATTAAAGACGTAAATCAAGAGTTTAATGAGTGGTTAGAAACCAGAAAGTTTGCACCTACAATTAAAGCCTTAAAACATAAACTTTTAAATTTTGCCTCAACCGAATTAGAAACGCAGCGTAAGAAAAATGCTGATTTTAATGAGAAACAAGCAGAATTAATAAGCAATAATATTGTTCAAAAAATTACAAATCATTTTGCACACCATCTTAAAGATGATGACATCTCAACTGATGACAGCTTAGAACTTATAAAGAAAGTATTTCAGTTAGAACCCTCAACACATGTCTAAAATAATTAGAATTGGAACTCGTGATAGTGAATTAGCACTATGGCAGGCCAAAATAGTACAAAGTCAATTAGAACATTTAGGCCATAAAACGGTTTTAGTTCCAGTAAAATCAACAGGAGATTTGGTTTTAGATAAACCACTTTACGAACTTGGGATTACAGGTATTTTTACCAGAACATTAGACATTGCTATGTTAAATAACGACATAGATATTGCAGTACATTCTTTAAAAGATGTGCCAACTGTTTTACCAAAAGGAATCGTGCAAGCCGCTGTTTTAAAACGCGGAAATGTTAGAGATACTTTAGTCTTTAAAAAGAATGAAGAGTTTTTGTCTCAAAGAGAAGCCATTATTGCCACAGGAAGCTTAAGACGACGAGCACAATGGCTAAATAGATATCCAACACACACAACAGAAGATTTAAGAGGTAATGTTAATACACGACTTCAAAAATTAGAGGATAATGAGCATTGGAATGGTGCTATTTTCGCCGCTGCTGGTTTAGGTCGTTTAGACTTAAGACCTGAAGATGCAATTAATTTAGATTGGATGATTCCTGCTCCAGCACAAGGCGCAATAATGATTGCTGCTTTAGATCAAGACGAAGATATTAAAGCAATTTGTGCAGAGATTAATGATAGTGATACAGAAATTTGCACGAGTATAGAGCGTAAATTCTTAAACCTATTAGAAGGCGGTTGCACAGCTCCAATTGGTGCTATTGCCTATATTAAGGACGAGCAAGTTACATTTCAAGGTGTGCTTTTAAGTGAAGATGGAAGTAAAAAAATAGAAGTAAATCGCGTTGAAAAACTTGGTGAACATCACAATATTGCTAAATATGCTTCAGACTATATAATTGAACGTGGCGGAAAACGTTTAATGGATGATTTAAAGCGTTCAAGTAAGCAAACAAATATCTATTCTACAAAGTCATTAACAGAAACGCAGCGTCAATTGTTTAATGATGATATTGCAGCAAAAAGCAATGACTCTATTAAAATAAGTTTAAATAGAATTAAACCGCAAGTTGTAAAATCACCAATTCAAAATGTAATTATTACAAGTAAAAATGGTGTTGAAGCTTTATTGCATAATTTTTCAGCAAATGAATTACAATTTAAAAACATATACTGTGTTGGAAGGCGAACCAAGCGTCTTATTGAAAATAGAATTGGGAGTGTTAAGCATTCTGAAAAAAATGCTAAAAAATTAGCTGAATATTTGGTTGAGTATATTGACGGAACTGAAGTCACTTATTTTAGTAGTGACATTCGTTTAGATGATTTACCAACAATACTTAATACCAACAATATAAAAGTAAACGAAATTGAAGCTTACCAAACAAAGTTTGATGCTTTAAAAGTTGAAGACAGTATTGAAGGTATTATGTTTTATAGCCCATCAACAGTACAAAGCTTTATATCAAAAAACAAAGCAAATGGTATTGCTTTCTGTATTGGAGAAACTACAGCTAATGAAGCAAAAAAACATTTTAAAGATGTTAGAGTTGCAAAAGTCCCAACAGTAGAAAGTGTTATAGAATTAGTGAATTTGCACTACGTTTGATTGCTGTTTGCCTTTTGCTTTTAGCTCTTGGCAACACTTTTACTGATAAAAAAGGCTAAAGGTAAATAGCCAACTGCTAGATAAAATGAGAGACTTTAGAAAACTTGAAATTTGGAAAAACGGAATTGAGCTTGTAAAACAAGTTTATCAATTATCTAATAAATTACCTTCAGAAGAAAAATTTGGTTTAAGAAGTCAACTAACAAGAGCGTCGGTTTCTGTTCCATCTAATATAGCAGAAGGCTGCAGTAGAAATAGTGAAATTGAGTTCAAACGCTTTTTAGAAATTTCAATGGGTTCATTATTTGAAGTAAACACACCATTAATAATAGCACAAGAATTAAGTTTTATAAAAAAAGATGAACTTGAAGCCATTTTTAGCTTAATTCAAAAAGAAGCAAGAATGATTAATAGTTTAATAAGTAAAATCAAAAATAGCTAGTAGCCAAAAGCTAATAGCCAAAAGCTAGATATGAAAAACGATTTATTTTTAAGAGCATTAAAAGGTGAAACCGTTGAGCGTCCTCCAGTATGGATGATGCGCCAAGCAGGACGTTACCTACCAGAGTTTATGGAAATCAAAGCAAAATATGATTTCTTTACGCGTTGCCAAACTCCAGAATTAGCTAGTGAAATCACTGTACAGCCTATTCGTCGTTATGGTATGGATGCTGCTATTTTGTTTAGCGATATTTTGGTGATTCCTCAAGCAATGAATATTGAGGTACAAATGAAACCAAATTTTGGGCCTTATTTACCAAATCCTATTCGCACACAAAAAGATGTAGACAATGTAATAGTTCCGGATGTAACTGTGGTATTAGATTATGTATATCAAGCGATAAAAGCAACCAAAGAAAAGCTGAATGATGAAATCCCATTAATTGGTTTTGCTGGTTCTCCTTGGACTATTTTATGCTACTGTGTACAAGGTCAAGGCAGTAAAAACTTTGATAAAGCTAAAGAGTTTTGCTTTACAAACCCAATTGCTGCACATACTTTACTTCAAAAAATCACAGATACAACCATTGCTTATTTAAAAGAAAAAGTGAAAGTCGGCTGTAATGCCGTTCAAGTATTTGATTCTTGGGGAGGCATGTTATCTCCAGTAGATTATCAAGAGTTTTCTTGGCAATATATACAGCAAATCATTGATGCTTTAAAAGATGATGCTCCAGTTATTGCATTTGGAAAAGGCTGTTGGTTTGCACTTAATGAAATGGCTAAATCAGGAGCGTCTGCTTTAGGTGTTGATTGGACTTGCTCTGCACGTAACGCACGTTATTTAAGTGGTGGAAATATTACTTTACAAGGTAATTTTGATCCAACACGACTATTTTCTCCACCTTCAGAAATTAAAAAAATGGTGCACCAAATGATTAACGACTTTGGTAAAGACAGATATATTGTAAATTTAGGTCATGGTATTTTACCAAATATCCCATTAGAAAACGCCAAAGCATTTATTGATGCTGTAAAAGAATATCGTGCTTAAAAATATTATAAAAGGAATACAAGCTTATACTGGAACATTTCAGTTGATTTCCAAACTTAAACTTTGGAAGTATTTCTTTATTCCAATGGCAATTAGTTTAGCTACTGCTATCTTAATTGGTGTTTCTGTTTATGGATTATCTGATAATGTTGGACGCTTTATTTCTAAAATTTGGGTTTGGGAATGGGGAAAAGAAACCTTTACATCTATAGGTACTTTTATTGGAGGACTAATAATTATTGTTATTGGATTAATCCTTTATAAGCATATTATTATGGCTTTATCAGCTCCATTTATGAGTCCTGTTTCAGAAAAAATTGAAACTCATCTTACAGGAATTGAAAAACACAACCATAGAAATACATCATTTAAACAACAGCTTTGGCGAGGTATTAAAATAAATATTAGAAACCTTGGTATGGAGTTACTATTAACAATTCCTTTACTGCTTCTAAAATTCATTCCTGTCGTTAATATTTTTTCTACAGTTTTGTTATTCTTACTACAAGCTTATTATGCTGGTTTTGGTAATATAGATTATACATTAGAGCGTCATTATAAATTTAAAGAAAGCTTACAATTTGTAAGACAAAATAGAGGTTTTGCTATCGGAAATGGGATTGTTTTTATGCTATTTCTTTTAATTCCAGTTGTTGGTGTAATTTTGGTGTTGCCATTGTCTGTAACAGCAGCTTCAAGTACAACTGTTGAATTACTTAATAACAAAAAACAAATCACACATTAATACTTTAATAGATTATGCCACATTTTGTAATTGATTGTTCGCAACATATTCTTGAAATAAAAGAACCACAAGCTATTTTACAAGAAGTTCATCAAGCTGCCAACGATTCAAACTTGTTTGAAGAAGCAGATATTAAAGTGCGATTAAATCCATTTAAAGAAAACTATCTTGTGGGCGGAAAAGAAGAAAATTTTATTCATGTATTTGCAAACATAATGGAAGGAAGAAGCACAGAAGAAAAAGCAAATCTTTCAAAAGATATAGTAAATAAACTTAAAATTATGTTTCCAAATATTCCCTTTATTGCTATTAATATAAATGATTTTGAAAAAGCAACATACAGAAATAAAGCAATGGTTTAACGGTTATGAAATGAGCATGTTAAAAGCTAATCAACTAAAGGAATTATTAATAGCGAATAGCATGTGACCTTTTAAAAACAATAACTATAAACACATGAAAGATAAATTTTTTAAATACATACACGAGCTTCAAGATACTATTACTTCTAAATTAGAAGCCATAGATGGAACTGCCAAATTTCAAGAAGACACATGGAAACGCCCAGAAGGTGGTGGCGGCAGAACTCGCGTTATAGAAAATGGAAGTGTTTTTGAAAAAGGTGGTGTAAACATTTCTGGTGTTCACGGAAAATTACCAGATAGCATGCAAAAATACTTTGGTGTTGAAGATGCCGATTTTTTTGCTTGTGGATTGAGCCTTGTTTTACATCCTAAAAACCCAATGGTTCCAACTGTTCACGCTAATTGGCGTTATTTTGAAATGTATGACCAAAAAGGAAACATTGTAGACCAATGGTTTGGTGGCGGACAAGATTTAACGCCTTACTATTTGTTTGAAGACGATGCAATTCATTTTCATCAAACCTGTAAAACAGCTTGCGATAAACATAATCTAGAATTTTACCCAAAATATAAAGCGCGTTGTGATGAGTATTTTTACAATACACATCGTAACGAAGGTCGTGGTATTGGAGGTTTGTTTTTTGATTATTGCAAAGCTTCAGAAGATATGAGTATGCAAAACTGGTATAATTTTGTAACCGAAGTTGGTAATAGTTTCCTCAACGCTTACGTTCCTGTGGTAGAAAAAAGAAAAAGCTTATCTTATACTAAAAAACAACGTGATTGGCAAGAAATACGTCGTGGTCGTTATGTCGAGTTTAATTTAGTGCATGATAAAGGCACTTTATTCGGACTTAAAACCAACGGAAGAATAGAAAGTATCCTCATGAGTTTACCACCACATGTGCAATGGGTTTACGACCACCATCCAGAATCTGGAAGTGATGAGGAAAAGCTAATAAACGTATTGCAAAACCCTATTGATTGGGTAAACAAATAAATACACCAACAACTAAACATTTTTAAAATGTATCCATTAAGACGAAATAGACGATTAAGAACTAACGAAGCAATAAGAAGTTTAGTAAGAGAAACTATTATTACACCAAACGATTTTTTAGTGCCTTTATTTGTAGTTGAAGGTAAAGGGATAAAAGAAGAAATTGCTTCTATGCCAAATTACTATCGTTACAGTTTAGACTTATTAGAAAACGAAGTAAAAGCCCTTTGGAAACTCGGTTTGAAATCTGTTTTACTATTTGTAAAAGTTCCTGATAACTTAAAAGACAACAAAGGCACCGAAGCATTAAACCCAAACGGATTAATGCAACGTGCTATAAAAACAGTTAAAAATGCATGTCCAGATATGTTGGTAATGACCGATGTAGCATTGGATCCTTATTCGGCTTATGGACATGACGGAATTGTTGAAAACGGACTAATCTTAAATGATGAAACTGCCGATGTTTTAGCAGAAATGAGTATATCTCATGCTCAAGCAGGTGCTAATTTTGTAGCGCCAAGTGATATGATGGATGGTCGCATTCTTACCATTCGCGAGGCTTTAGAAGATGAAGGATTTATTGATACAGGAATCATGAGTTACTCTGCTAAATATGCTTCGGCTTTTTATGGACCTTTTAGAGATGCTCTAGATTCTGCTCCAGTAGATATGGCAAATGTTCCTAAAGACAAAAAAACATATCAGATGGATTATGCCAATCGTTTTGAAGCATTACGCGAAACCGAAATGGATATTGACGAAGGCGCAGATATTGTTATGGTTAAACCTGGAATTGCTTACTTAGATATTGTTCGTGAAATCAAAAACGAAGTTGACGTTCCTGTTGCTGTTTATCAAGTCTCTGGAGAATATGCCATGATTAAAGCTGCAGCAGAAAAAGGTTGGCTAGACCATGATGCTGTAATGTTAGAACAAATTACAGCAATCAAGCGCGCTGGAGCAGATGTAATAGCAAGTTACTTTGCCAAAGATGTTGTGAAATTGATTTCGTAAATTAGTGCTCTAACAAACTACTATTAATGGCTTTACTTTTATTCTACGGAATTATTTCAATTTTCTTTTCATTCTTGTGCTCTATTCTAGAAGCCGTTTTACTTAGCGTTACACCTACTTTTATTAATGTAAAAAAGAAAGAAGGGAAAGCTTATGCTACTGCATTAGAAGGTTTAAAAAAAGATGTAGATAGACCATTAATAGCAATTCTTACACTTAATACTATTGCGCATACGGTTGGAGCTATTTTAGTAGGTGTACAAGCTAAAGTTGCTTATGCTGAGCTTTATGGTATGCAAACTAGGCGTTTTTTTGGAATTGAGTTTACAGAAGACTTAATGGTTGGTGTTGTCTCTTCAATTATGACCATTTTTATATTAGTAGCTTCAGAGATAATCCCAAAAACTATTGGAGCAACTTATTGGAAACAACTAGCAAATTTTACAACTAAAGCTTTAAAAATACTAATTGCGCCATTAAAATATACAGGCATTTTATGGCTACTTCAACTTACCACAAAACTTATTGGAGGTAAAGGTCATCATGGTAGTGTATTAAGTAGAGAAGACTTTCATGTTATGGCAGATATGGCTCATGAAGAAGGTGTGTTTCAAGAATCTGAAAGTAAAGTTATTAAAAACCTCTTGACTTTTAAAGATGTTATGGCAAAAAATATCATGACGCCTAGAACTGTCATGAAAACTGAAAACGAAACAACTACAGTTGAAGATTTTTTTAATAAAAACCTCAACCTTCGTTTTTCTAGAATTCCTGTTTATATCGATACCGAAGACAATATAAAAGGTCTTGTTTTAAAAGATGATGTGTTTAAAGAAATGGCTTTAGGCAATGGTGATAAAAAACTATCAGAAATCAAACGAAATATCATTATTGTAAATAGAGATATGGTAATACCAATACTATTTGAGCAACTTGTAGAAACAAGAAACCATATGGCTTTGGTTGTTGATGAATATGGTACTGTAAGTGGTTTAGTTACGATGGAAGATGTTATTGAAACCTTACTTGGCTTAGAGATTATGGACGAAAGCGATAATGTATCAGACCTTCAAGTACAGGCTCGAAAAAACTGGGAAGCTAGAGCAAAAAAATTAGGTATTTTAGACGACACAACTCCTGAAGAATAATGGAAACCTGCATGATAGAAACACCTTTAGGTATCGCTAAAATAATTGGTGATAATGAAGGTATTTCGTCTGTCTCAGTATTAAACTCTAACGAGGTAATAACTCATATCATTCCTGATGAATTACAAGATTGTGTGTATCAACTTCAAGAATATTTTAATGGCGACCGCAATCAATTCAACCTTAAATTAAATCCTCAAGGCACAGATTTTCAAAAAAGAGTTTGGGATGCATTAGAGCAAATTCCATATGGTAAAACAGTTTCTTATTTAGAGTTGTCTAAACAACTTGGCGACGTAAAAGCTATTAGAGCTGTTGCTAATGCCAATGGTAAAAATCCACTTTGGATTATTGTGCCTTGCCATCGTGTTATTGGTAGTGATGGCAGCCTAACAGGTTATGCAGGTGGCTTACACAGAAAACAATGGTTGTTAGAACATGAAAGCCCTTATAAACAACAATCTTTGTTTTAAATTCCTTTGCAAAAAGGAATATCATATTGAATAAAACTTTTATCTTTAAGTTATAAATTATTATCATATGACCTTTATTAAAAAACTCTTGAAATGGATTGTTGGAATACTTATAGCAATTATTATTACGCTTTATATTTTTGACTACGACTATATTCTAAAAGGAGTAAGAGTTGTTTACTTTACTGGCCATACAACTGCTTTTATAGATGATTACCCTTATTTTGAAAATGATGTTATAGAAAAAGGGAACAATCCAAGCCCTTGGCCAAATCATAAAAATTATAATTCAAAAAAAGAAACAATAGAATTAAATAAAATAAATAAAGAAAACGGAACTATAGCTTATGTCATTATAAAGAATGACAGTATTTGGTTTGAAAACTATTATGATGGTTTTAACGAGACATCTAAAACTAATTCGTTTTCTATGGCTAAAAGTATTACTTCCGCCTTATTGGGAAAAGCTATAATGCAAGGATTTATTAAGAGTTTAGATCAACCTATTAGTGACTTTTATCCCGAATATAGTTATGCAAAAACAACTGTTGGCGATTTATCATCAATGGCTTCTGGTCTAGATTGGGTAGAACATTACACAAGCCCTTTTTCTGTAACTGCACGCGCAAATTATGATGATGATTTAGCAGAAACTATATTAAATCAAAAAATAGTTGAAACTCCAGGAGTAGAGTTTAAATACTTAAGTGGAAGTACATCTTTGTTAGGAATGATAATTCAAAAAGCAACAGGTAAACCATTAGCGCAATATCTTTCTGAAAGTTTTTGGAAACCTTTAGGTGCTACAGAAGATGCTTTATGGCAATTAGATGATGAAGAGAACAGATTAGCAAAAGCGTTTACAAGTATTTCAAGTAATGCTAAAGATTTTGCGCGCTTTGGAAAACTCTATAAAGACCATGGAAAATGGAATGGGAAACAACTCTTAGATTCTGCTTTTGTTGCAAAGTCTATTACGCCGCGTTTTCCTGAAAACCCCATTTATGGTTACGGCTTTTGGATAAAAAAGATTGATGACAAACAGTTTTTTATGATGCGTGGTCATTTGGGGCAATATGTAATTGTAGAACCAAATGATAATATTATTATTGTAAGATTGGGGCACTCTAAAGGTCCTGGTGATGCTATCGCTTCATTTACAGATGACATTTCAACTTATATTGAAGAAGCTTATAAAATGTTAGGTTATGATCTCTAAACTCAATCTTGAAAATATTTTATTTCTGGATATAGAAACTGTTCCTGAGGTTCAGCATTTTTCAGATTTAGATACAACCAAGCAAGAGCTTTGGGAATTAAAATCACAATACCAGCGTAAAGATGAATTTACTGCCGAAGCGTTTTATGAACGCGCAGGAATTTGGGCTGAATTTGGGAAAATCATCTGCATTTCTGTAGGTTACTTTACATTTCAAGGTGATATAAGAACTTTTAGAACTACATCTTTTTATGGTGATGAAGTAAAAATTCTGAAGGATTTTAAAAACCTATTAATTTCACATTTTAGCCAAGCTAAACATTTATTATGTGCTCATAATGGTAAAGAATTTGACTTTCCATATATCGCACGTCGCATGATTATAAACAAGATTGAGTTGCCCTATAAGTTAAATCTATTTGGTAAGAAGCCTTGGGAAGTACCTCATCTAGATACTTTAGAATTATGGAAGTTTGGTGACTATAAAAACTATACATCTCTAAAACTATTAACTAATGTTTTAGGAATTCCTTCACCAAAAGATGATATTGATGGTAGTGAAGTATATCGTGTATACTATGAAGAAAATGAAATAGATAGAATTATCAACTATTGTGAAAAAGACACAATTGCAGTTGCTCAAATCTTTTTACGCCTTCGAGGAGACAGCATCTTGTCTAAAGATGAAATTATTCACATATAAAAAAAGCCCAGAAAAACATCTGAGCTTTTTTTACAATTATATTACTCTTTAATAAATCGTTTTATAATTGTTTTGTTTTTAGTTGTAAACTTTATTTGATAAAAAGCTCCTTCTAAATTTTCAATATTAATTGTATTGTTTTTCACTTTTCCTTTAGCGACAATCTGACCAACAGTATTATATATTTCATAACTCATATTAGTATAAGTAGTAACAACATTTAAGCTATTTCCTTTTACTGGATTAGGATATAGTTTAATAGTACTAAAATTGTAATCTATGTCTTTAACTTGCTGAAATCTTGCTGAACCACTTGATGTCGTTAAATTAATATTATCAATTGCTATATCTGCTTGCCAAGTACCTCCAGTAATTCTATTAAATCGTAATTGTATACTTTCTCCTGAGTATGAAGATAAATCTACGCTGTATGATTGCCATGAGTTGCCTTTATTTCCTGATTCGCTCCAAACACTAACCCAATTATTTCCATCGTCATTACTAACTTCAAGGGCGATTGTTCCCATATCTGTAGAACCATACATATGATAGTTAAAATCAAATTTTATTAATGTTTCGTTTGTAAAATCATAACATGGTGATGTAATAATTGCTTGTTTACTTGGATATCCAGTGCCATTACCAGAAGCTTCAACAAAAATATAGTTATTACCTTCTATTGCGCTTGATGGTCCTGTGTTGTTTGAAGGTGTTCCGTTAGCATCTACTGTCCAGTTAATGTCATCAGCTGTTGACTGTGACCATGCGCCTATAGAGTTCTCAAATCCTTCAGTATATGGATAAGTAGTTATTCCTCCAGAACATTGTGTTATTACAAATTCGCCTTCTACTAGACTCACATCATCTATTGCTATATCTGCTTGCCAAGTACTTCCAACAAAGCGATTAAATCGTAATTGAACGCCTCCTCCAACATAAGCCGTTAAGTCTACATTTGCTGTTTGCCATGAATTTCCTTTATTTCCTGTTTGATTCCAAATACTAGTCCATGTGTTTCCTTGGTCATTACTAATTTCTAAATCTATACTTCCCATATCAGATGCACCATACATATGATATTTAAAACTAAATGTTGCCTCTGATAATGCTGATAAATCAAAACAAGGTGAATTTAATATTGCTCTTTTATCTGGATAACCTGTACCATTTACTGATGCTTCAACAAAAACATAATATGCACCTTGAATTGCGCTTGCTGGACCAGTATTATTTGAAGGTGTTCCATTAGCATCAACAGTCCAATTAATATCATCATTTGTAGACTGCGACCATGCTCCTAAAGTATTTTCAAATCCTTCTGAATAAGGAAATGAAGATATGCCTCCTGTACAACCGTTAACTATTTCATTCACATTTACAGTTCGTGTAGCTTCTGTAGCTGCATTGCCTGCTGCATCACTTACATTATAAGTCACTACATATGTGCCTGCCAAACTAGTGTTTACAACATCACCTTCAACAACTATATTTGAGGTTATATCGCCATCGATATTATCGCTCGCCGTTGCGCCCAATTCTGTGTATGTGCCGCCTAAATCTAAATTTATTGTTGAAGAACCATTTAGCACTATTACTGGTGCCGTTGTGTCTGGTATCACATTTACAGTTCGTGTAGCTTCTGTAGCTGCATTGCCTGCTGCATCACTAACATTATAGGTCACTACATATGCACCTGCCAAACTTGTGTTTACTACATCGCCGCCTATTATTATACTTCCTGTTATGTCGCCATCGATAATATCACTCGCCGTTGCACCCAATTCTGTATAAGTGCTTCCTACGTCTAAATCTATTGTCGAAGAACCATTTAGCACTATTACTGGTGCAGTTGTATCTGGTATCACATTTACAGTTCTTGTGACTTCTGTGGCTGCATTGCCTGCTGCATCACTAACATTATAGGTCACTACATATGCACCTGCCAAACTTGTGTTTATTACATCGCCTCCTATTACTATACTTCCTGTTATGTCGCCATCGATATTATCTGTTGCTGTCGCACCTTGTTCTGTGTAAGTCCCTCCTACGTCTAAATCTATTGTTGAAGAACCATTTAGCACTATTACTGGTGCCGTTGTGTCTGGTATCACATTTACGGTTCGTGTTACTTCTGTGGCTACATTGCCTGCTGTATCACTAACATTGTAAGTCACCACATATGCACCTGCTGAACTTGTATTTACAACATCACCTCCTATTACTATACTTCCTGTTATGTCGCCATCGATATTATCTGTTGCTGTCGCACCTTGTTCTGTGTATGTGCCGCCTAAATCTAAACTTATTGTCGATGATCCATTCAATACAATTACTGGTGCAGTTGTATCTGGTATCACATTTACAGTTCGTGTTACTTGAGTAGCTGCATTGCCTGCTGCATCACTTACATTATAAGTCACCACATATGCACCTGCCAAACTTGTGTTTACAACATCACCTCCTATTACTATACTTCCTGTTATGTCGCCATCGATATTATCTGTTGCTGTCGCACCTTGTTCTGTGTATGTGCCGCCTAAATCTAAACTTATTGTCGATGATCCATTCAATACAATTACTGGTGCAGTTGTATCTGGTATCACATTTACAGTTCTTGTGACTTCTGTGGCTGCATTGCCTGCTGCATCACTAACATTGTAAGTTACTACATACGTACCTGCTGAACTTGTATTTACTACATCGCCGCCTATTACTATACTTCCTGTAATATCACCATCTATATTATCACTCGCCGTTGCACCCAATTCTGTATAAGTGCTTCCTACGTCTAAATCTATTGTCGAAGAACCATTTAGCACTATTACTGGTGCAGTTGTATCTGGAGCTGAGCTTTCAATTACAACTGTATAATCTTCAACTTCTCCATAAGTAAAAGAATCACAAGGTCCAGGTACTTGATTATATCTCATAGTAACACGCATCCGCGTTGAACTTTCAGTTGCAGATGTTGGAATAGTAAAACTCCCACTAACAGTAGTAGCTTGTGTATTTCCTTGTGACCAAACTTGCTCTCCAGAATCATTAAAATCTCCATCTCGATTGTAATCTATCCAAACTGAATATGCTTCATTATAAACTTGGCCCGTCCATGTTGGTGTTACAGTAATTGTATATTGAGAATCTTTAGTTAAAATGGTAGACTGACTTGTAAAGTCTGAATAAAACTGTGGACCAGAACTATTATCAATAGTATTGAGTTGAACCCTACTTATATATTCATCATTAGTGTTCGTACTCGCTGAATTACAATAGCTTAATTGAACATCTATTGTTGTAAAATTAATTGAAGCACTATATGGCGAATTACTTCCTCCTGTACATTTGCTTCTTACCTGAGCTTCATATTGTGTTTCAGCAATTAATCCAGATAATGATGAAGATGCAGAAGGTTCAGCATTTACAATCCAATTTGATGATCCAACTTCTCTATATCTTAAATCATAAGTTGACCCAGAAGACGCATCCCAAGTTAATGTTGCTGTTGTTGCTCCTATATTTGAAGCTACTAAACCTGTTGGTGATACAGCTCCTATTGGGGTTAATAAAACATCGGCTAATGTTACTGTCTGAAAATCTGAAATTATTTGATTGTTTAGCGTAAATGACTGGTAACAAGGCGCTTCAAAAATAATATCATAAGTTCCTGATTTTATTGGACGATAATAATCTCCATAAGGCAATTCTGTTGTTGTCCATGAACCTAAATCATCATGACCAACCATTTTTACGGTTGCTTCTATTGGGTTACCAGAAACGGCATCTTTAACTACACCTCTAAACCCATAAGTTCCTTGAACTAAGTAATCTATTAATGCCTCTTTATTAGATAACCAATAATTATCTAACAATGAAGCAGAAGGCGTTTTTACTAGTGACAATTCAATTGTACTTTCTTTAGCTTGATTTTCAAAATTCATGTAATCTTGACGTCCACCATTTACTAAATACCAATCTGCGCCATGCGTAATACCATTATTATTTATATCTGTAAAATAATTTGAAAAACCGTTATTAGCACCATCAGCCTGCACATTATTAGCATATTCACTACTAACATGAATCCACCAAGCGTCGTCTGGGTGTCTATTATAAGTATAGTCCCAAGGGTAATTAACTACTTCTGTACCGCCATGAAAGTTTGCAGAGACAACAAAATGCTTTGTTTCTGCCAAGTTCATAAATGCTAAAGTTTCGGTTTGATAAGCTTGATTATCTGGATGTAAAACTCCTGAAGGATCGGGGTAATTTCTATTTAAATCTACACCGTTAGCATTGGCACGCCTAGCATTAGCGACAGATGTATTTGAGGCACTATTATAGTATGTCCCATCAGGGTTTGCTAATGGATTAATCCATACTTCAGAATTATCTATTAAGTTTTTAACTCTTGCATGATCTGAATGCCCTACATCATTGTAAGCTGTGATAAAATAATCTATAAGATCTAGCATCATAGGGAAACCAGCTATTTCATCACCATGCATTGATGATGTATACATAACTCTAGGTTCTTGTTCTTGAGTTAAAACATTGTCTGATAATTTAATAAACAGTAGTCTTTTATTTCCGCCTCCAGCACCTTCTACTGTTCCTCCTATGTCTACTAACTCACATATTGATGGATTATCTGCGGCAAAATTAGCCATCTGTTGTGCATAATCTGCATAGGTTGGATACGAAGTAAGCGGAAAGGTTAAATTGTTTGCCCTGTATAATACAGAGTTAGAGCTTGACATTTGTACTGGACCAATTTCATTATCAATAGCATCAACTTTAAATGGAATGTTTCGTCTTAAAAATTCTTTAAATTGATTTTCATTCGCCCAAGCTTTTACCGTTTGAGTCTTGCTATCAAAGTTTACAATTGATAATTGACTTGTAATGCTTTTTAAATCTGATTGATTTTTAATCTTAAAGGTAAATGTGATTTCTCCTTTAGCCTTTAAGTAAGATTCCGCTTTATCCTTATGCTTATTTTGAGAAAAAGTAAAATTAAAGCATAAGATAACCACGATTAACAGTAGTTTTGTTTTCATATTCATTGGATTTAATAATTAACAGCTACTGTGAAATTAGTTATTATTAATTCAAAAAAAACACTTTATCCATAAAAAAATCGGTTAAACTTAAAATTTACGGAAAAACCGTAATTTTCTTTAAGATAAATCTTACTTGAGTGTTAAGCTAAAAAAAAAGCCTCGATAAATATCGAGGCTTTTCATTAAAGTAAATGGTTAGTGTTTACCTTCTCATAAACTTTTTAATCATGATGTCTTCTCCATCATTAACTTCAATAAAATACATTCCGGATTCTAGTTTACTAATATTAACTTTTCCTTCAGAACTTCCTCTATCTATGGTTTGCCCAACCATATTTTTAATTGTGTAAGAGAATTTTTCACCTTCTGGTAATTCAATATTAAGTACATCTCCTTTTACTGGGTTAGGATATAATCTGAAATCTTCTTCAAATCCTACAGAAGCATCTAATGATCCAACAAGAGCTAAGTTATCTTTACCACCTCTACCAGAATTTGTTCCTGTAATGGTAACTTGATCTATATAAATATAATCTTGATTTCCTGATGCATCACATCTAAATCTAAATCCAGAATTTACTGCAAAATTATACTGTGCTGGAGTTAAAGTTACTGTAGCATTATAGAAATTATTGTTTTCTATACCTGATCCAGCAACCCAAGAAGCTGCAGTAATATAGCTTGATCCATCATAGAATTGTAACCAAAAATCTTCGCCATTCTCCATACTTAGCACATAGAAATAGAAGTCAACCACAACTTGAGAATAAGGTGTCACATCTATATTAGACAACGTCATTGTAGATGAATTTGTATTATCTCTAAGTCTAATAGAGTATGATCCTTCATAAGATCTGCTGCCAGAATATCTAAAAGCATCGCTTCCTCCGTCAACCCAGCCATCCCAGCCAGTTTCAAAATAACCTTCATTTAATACAACATCACTTGTAGAACAAGGTGTGCAAGAAGAACCTCCACAATCAACTCCTGTTTCATCTCCATTTTGAATGCCATCATTACATGTTGGAGCAACAGGCTCTGATAAACTAACATTATCTATAGCTATATCTGCTTGCCAAGTACTACCAACAAATCTGTTAAATCTTAACTGAACTGTTCCACCTGCATAAGCACTTAAATCAACATTTGCTGTCAACCAAGAGTTTCCTTTGTTTCCAGATTCATTCCAGATGCTTGTCCAAGAGCCTCCATCATCAGTACTTGCTTCAAGAGTAATTGTTCCCATATCTGAAGCACCATACATATGATAGTCAAAACTAAATGTTGGTGTAGATAATCCGCTTAAATCAAAACAAGGCGAATTTAAAATCGCGCGTTTATCAGGATATCCCTCTCCATTAACAGATGCTTCAACATATACGTAGTAAGTATCTTGTGATGCACTTGCTGGTCCTGTGTTACTTGATGGTGTTCCATTTGCATCAACAGTCCAATCAATATCATCTGATGATGATTGCGTCCAAGCTCCTAATGTGTTTTCAAATCCTTCAGAATAAGGGAAGCTAGAAATACCTCCTGAACATCCTGAAGATGGTTCAGAAACATTTACTGTTCTAGTAACTTGTGCCGCTGTATTTCCTGCTGCATCACTAACATTGTAATTTATTGAATATGTTCCAGCCACAGCTGTATTTACTGAACCTGTTGTTACAATACTTGACGTTAAGTCTCCATCTACATTATCTATTGCTGTTGCGCCTTGGTCTGTATAAGAATCTCCTACAGTTAAATTAATTGTTGAAGCACCAACCAAAGTAATTACCGGTGCTACATTATCTACAACTTCATTAACATTTACTGTTCTAGTAACTGTATCTGCAGGATTACCTGCTGCATCGCTAACATTATAATTTATTGAATAGGTTCCTGCTAAAGCTGTATTTACTGAACCTGTTGTTACAATACTTGATGTTAAATCTCCATCTACATTATCTGTTGCCGTTGCGCCTTGATCTGTATATGAGTCTCCAACATTTATGCTAATTGTAGAAGCTCCTATTAAAGTTATAACTGGTTTTGTAGTATCTGCAATTACATTTATTGTTCTAATAACTTGAGTTGCTGCATTACCAGCTGCATCACTAACATTATAATTTATTGAATATGTTCCTGCTATAGCAGTATTTACAGAACCTGTTGTTACAATACTTGACGTTAAATCTCCATCTACATTATCTGTTGCCGTTGCGCCTTGATCTGTATAAGAATCTCCAACGTTTAAATTAATTGTAGATGCGCCATTTAATGTTATTACTGGCGCTATTGTATCAGGTCCGTTAGCTTCAACAATAATAGTATAATCTTCAACTTCACCATCGAAGTTTGTTTGACACGAAGTTGGATCTGAATTGTATCTTGCAGAAACCCTCATTCTTGTGCTTCCTAACTGAGCATTTCCAGGGACAGCAATAGACAAAGTTGGTAAAGCACCATTAGCTACATTACTTATATTACCTAAATCGTAAGCTTCTCCACTATCTCCGAAATCTCCATCTTTATTCCAATCAATCCAAGCAAATGCATCAACTCTATAATTACCATCTGTATTTACATATACAGTTAAATTTTCTGATGTAGATTGAGTAACTGTTGTACTTATATTAGTAAAGTCTTCATATCCGACATCTTTTGCTGGACCATCAGCATTATCTATTGATCCAAATATAACTCGTGAAACTCCTGTTTGATACGAAGTGTTTCCGCTAGATGCACAGTAATTTAATTGCACTTCTGTCGTTGTAAAATTAACCAAACTACTATATGCTGAATTACTTCCTCCAGTACATTTACTTCTTACCTGAGCTTCATATTGTGTTAATGCACTTAAGTTAGTTAATGCTGAAGAAATACCTGCAACCGCACTTGTTGTCCATGAAGATGACCCAACTGTTCTGTATCTTAAATCATATGTTGCTCCAGGTACAGCATCCCAACTTAAAGTTGCAGTTGTTGATCCTACACTAGAAGCTGCTAATCCATTTGGCACATTTGCATTACAAACTACCTGACCTGATATCGTAAAGTTTGAATTAGAGATATCAAAAAAGATATTATTTGCTCCTTTTACCATAACTCTATTAGTTGAACCTTGATTATTTGGCACTACTATATCATGAGATCCATCATTTGCAACTCCTGTTGCTAAAGCAATTGGATATGTATCTCCGCCATCGGTTGATAAAAATATATCAACATTTGCTGCATTAACTCCATTGCCTGTAGTTCCTGCTACATCCCATGTTACAGCTTGTGTTGAACCAGCACTCCATGTTACATTAGAGTTAGGTGTATTTACTACAAATGGTCCAGCGGTTCCGTTAACAGTAACTACCATATCATCACTATTATTATTTGCACCTCCAGCTCTGTTATCTCTAACTGTCATTCTAAAATTTAATGAACGAGCAACATTAGGAACTGCTTCCCATTGCCATGATGTAGCTCCAGATTTAATTGTAGATAATCTAGGGAAATAACGTTTTGTATCTGTTGTAGGGCTATAGGATCTAAATGCAACACCAGATGTTGCTGTTACACTTGGATATGTAGTTGATGCATTGTTCTCATCATATTGCTCCCAGCAATACGTTAATACATCTCCTCCATTTGAATCTGATCCAGAACCATCTAAAACAAAAGCTGTTCCTTTTGGAATTGTATAATTTAATCCAGCATTAGCTGTTGGCACAGCATTTCCTGTATTAGTATTTGTTTGACAACTTGTTGTCTTAATATAATCTGTTATTTGCTCTATTGATCTTGCGTGAAAATATGGATCACTATTAGATTGTACATCTGTAGCTCCAGTAATTCCTGCATAACCCATAATTGTAGAACCGCTTCCTGGCTCCATTTGAGCATTTGTCCCTTCATTACCATTAAATGTCCATGTGTGGTTTCCTCCAAATTGGTGCCCTATTTCATGTGCTACATAATCAATATCAAAGGGATCTCCTTCTGGATCTGTTCTAGATGTAAACCCGCTACCTTTTTGGTTATTTACACATACACAACCAATGCATCCAGCATTACCGTTATTTGATGCTCTAGCAAATAAATGTCCAATATCATAATTAGATTCGCCAATATTACTCGTTAATGTTGATTGTAATTGTCCATTATAACTACCCGAAGAAGTATAAGGATCATTACCTGAGTTTGTATAAATTACAGTATCGTTATTGGCAATTAAAACCATAGTAACATTAAACTCATTTTCAAAAACGCCATTTACACGAGTCATTGTTGCATTAATTGCTGCTAATGCTAGTGCTTTTGTTCCTCCATGATAAGCTGTGTATTCTCCAGTTGTAGAAACAGCTAATCTATATGTTCTTAAAATACCGTCATCAGCATTTCTATAAGCAACATCATTTCCATTATCAAAACTTCTGTTCATACTATCAGTAACAGAACATTCAAAATCGTTTGTGTAATCTATTTTATCTGCTCTTTTAAAAACTACATACTGACTTAAGTCTTCTGTATAAGCCTCAATAAAAGAAGCTGGTTTGTTAGCTGATAATCTCATACTTTGAAATCCTAAAGGCGATACACTAAATCTAATTACCGAAGTAGGATCTTCAATGCCTTGTCCTGCATAAGATTTAATATCTGGATATCTTTCTGCTAAATCTGGGTGAAGAACAGATGCTTCAACAATTCTGAAACTTTCAAGCTTTCCTTCAGAATTAGGAAACGACAAAACCACATTAGATGGTGTTGAAAATTGTTTTCTCTTTGGGGCTTCAATTAAAGCCTGCTTTAACCCTTCGATATTTAAATTAAAAATCTGGGTTTGAGGTAAATTTTGTTTACTAAATTTAATTCTAGATGTTTTGTCAAATGATTGTTTTTGCCAAAGTGCTTTACTTTGTGACATAGCAAAACTTGTACTCATTAATACAATGAGCAAGAGTAATTTAATTCTCATGTTAGATGGTTATTAAAATGGTTAAACGAATTTTGATAATTCTTTTGTTTTTATGTTTTAAAAATAAATTTTTCGTAAAAAAAGTATTCATATTATTTTTAAAACCGCATGAAAGTATTAAAATTTTATTAATATGAAAATTTAATTTTGACGTTTTCGTTAAAATGCATTGATATAATTTTTGGTTACGGTTTTTCCGTAATTAAACTGGAGAAAATGACTACATTTACCTATGCAAAATGAAAATTTACTTAGCATAAACAACTTATCTATTTCTTTTTTTTCTAATAAAGAAGAAAAAGAAATTATACATGATATTTCATATTATTTAAATACAAATGAAATCCTTGGAATCGTTGGTGAATCTGGCTCAGGAAAATCTGTATCATCACTTGCTATACTTGGATTATTACCAAAGCGAATATCAAAAATTACTAGTGGCTCTATCCTTTTTAATGAACAAGATTTAACACAGTTATCCAACAAGAAATTTCAAGAAATAAGAGGTCATACCATTGCTATGATATTTCAAGAACCAATGAGTTCTCTAAACCCATCTATGACTTGCGGAAAACAAGTACAAGAAATTCTATTACAGCATACTAACTTATCAAAAAAAGAAGCAAAAGAAGAAACTGTTTTACTTTTTGAAAAAGTAAAATTACCATTACCTGAAAGAGTATACAATGCATATCCGCATGAAATTTCTGGAGGACAGAAACAACGCGTTATGATTGCAATGGCTATAGCTTGCAAACCAAAAATTTTAATTGCAGACGAACCAACTACTGCTTTAGATGTTACAGTACAAAAAGACATTATTTTACTTTTAAAACAATTACAAAAAGACGAAGACATGAGTATTATTTTCATTTCTCATGATCTTTCTTTAGTCTCAGAAATTGCAGACAGAGTTTTAGTTATGTACCAAGGTAAAATTGTTGAACAAGGTAATGTTAGTGATGTTTTTAAAAACCCAAATCATACATATACTAAAGCTTTGTTAAGCTCAAAACCATCACTAAACAATCGCTTAAGGCGATTACCTACAATTAAGGATTATCTAAATGAACAACCTAAAGCTGAATACATCACAAAAGAGCAACGTCATGAATCTCATGAGAAACTTTATGAAGGTTCTCCATTATTAGAGGTTGTTAATCTAGAAAAAGAATATATTTCTAAATCTGGATGGTTTTCTAAACCAGAATCCTTTAAAGCAGTCAATAATGTAAGCTTTAAATTATTTGAAGGCGAAACTTTAGGATTAGTAGGAGAATCTGGTTGTGGAAAATCAACTTTAGCAAATGCTATTTTATTATTAGATAAAGCAACTAAAGGCTCAATACTTTATAACGGAAAAGACATTACCAAACTATCTAAAATTGAAACTCGTAAGCTAAGAAAAGACATACAAATTATTTTTCAAGACCCTTACGCATCATTAAATCCAAGAATTTCTGTAGGCAAAGCTATTACGGAACCCATGAAAGTTCATAATATTGGTACAAATGATATACAACGAAAAACACTAGTTTTAGATTTACTCGACAAAGTTGGTTTAGACCATTCTTCTTTTAATAGATATCCACATGAATTTTCTGGAGGACAACGCCAAAGAATTGGTATTGCCAGAGCTATTGCTTTAGAACCAAAGCTTATTATTTGTGATGAGTCTGTATCTGCACTAGATATTTCTGTTCAAGCACAAGTTTTAAACTTATTGAATGATTTAAAAGAGAACTTTAAATTTACATATATCTTTATTTCACATGATTTAGCAGTTGTAAAATATATGTCTGACCAACTCATTGTTATGAATAAAGGAGAAATTGAAGAAATGGCAGATGCAGATATTATCTACGATTCACCACAAAAAGAATACACTAAAAAATTAATTCATGCTATCCCAAAAGGATTATAGCATGAATATTTTTTTAGTTAAGGTTAAGATATTTTTAAAAAGTCTTAAAGTACTTTGAAAACTTGAAAAAAACTTGTTTTCAAAAAAAGTAGGTTTTGGTAGATTTGGGGCAATTTGATTCATAAGTTAAAAATTCATGATAGATTTGGGGCAAATCATAAATTAGGTTTATGGTAAATTTGGTTGTTTCGATTTGGTTTAGCTAATATGTAACATATTTTCAATTAATCAGCTAAAAAGCACAATAAATCGATGAAATGCATTAAATTTTAACATTTAATGCATTTAAAATAGATTTTTCCTACAAATTTATTGATTTTAAATTTTCATTTCTGGTATATCACCTTCAATAATCAATGTGCCTTCTGTGGCATTTTTAATATCTTCAACCGAAACACCTGGAGCACGCTCAAGTAATTTAAACCCATTAGCAGTAACTTCTAATACCGCAAGGTTTGTAACTACTTTTTTAACGCAGCCTACACCTGTTAAAGGTAGCGAGCATTTTTTAAGAAGTTTAGACTCTCCTCGTTTATTTGTATGCATCATAGCCACAATTATGTTTTCTGCACTTGCAACTAAGTCCATTGCGCCACCCATTCCTTTAACCATACGCCCAGGGATTTTCCAATTTGCTATATCTCCATTTTCTGCAACTTCCATTGCGCCAAGAATAGTTAAGTCTACGTGTTGACCTCTAATCATTGCGAAACTTAAAGCAGAATCGAAAAAACTAGCTCCCGGTAATGTTGTTATGGTTTGTTTTCCTGCATTAATAATATCTGCATCTTCATCGCCTTCAAATGGAAATGGCCCCATTCCTAAAACCCCATTTTCACTCTGAAATTCAACTTCTATATCTTCTCTAACATAATTAGCAACTAAAGTAGGAATACCAATACCAAGGTTTACATAGTATCCATCTTGAACTTCCTTTGCTATACGTTGTGCAATTCCGTTTTTATCTAACATAATTCTTAATTTCTTTGTCTAACTGTTCGTTGCTCTATTCGCTTTTCGTAAGCCTTTCCTTGAAAAATACGCTGCACAAAAATTCCTGGAATATGAACTTGATTAGGGTCTAAAGTTCCAACAGGAACTAACTCTTCTACCTCAACAACGGTTGTCTTTGCTGCACCACACATGTTAGGATTAAAATTTCTAGCCGTTCCTTTAAAAATTAAATTACCAGCTTCATCACCTTTCCAAGCTTTAATGAATGCAAAATCTGCCTTGAATGCATGTTCTAATACATACATTTTTCCGTTAAATTCTCTAGTTTCTTTTCCTTCTGCTACTTCTGTTCCAAAGCCTGCTGGTGTGTAAACAGCTGGAAAACCCGCTTGTGCTGCTCTGCAACGTTCTGCTAAGGTTCCTTGTGGAATTAATTCTACATCTAATTCACCTGAAAGCATTTGCCTTTCAAATTCATCATTCTCACCTACATAAGACGATACCATTTTTTTTATTTGATGCTTTTGAAGCAATAACCCAAGCCCAAAATCATCTACGCCTGCATTGTTAGATATACATGTAACACCTTTTACATTAAGCCTTACTAACTCTGCAATAGAATTTTCTGGAATACCAGACAAGCCAAAGCCTCCTAGCATAAAAGTCATATTGTCTTTTACACCTTGTAAAGCTGTTGTTACATCAGCAACTTTTTTACTAATCATTTTTATAAATTTTGTAGTCGAAAATTACGAAATAAAAAAGCCATTCTGAAACGAATGGCTTTGGTTTTTTTTTAGAAATCTAATACATCTTTTAGTTCATCAACGGGATTACTATCTATTAAAGCATCTTCATCTCGTTTACTACAATCTACTTTTATAGATAAGTCGTTAGGTTTTTCGAAATTACCTTTAGAAATACCCAACTCAGCATCTTCATAACAGCTTTTCATATACATTCCCCAAATTGGCAAAGCCATAGATGCGCCTTGACCATATGTGATAGTTTTAAAATGAGCTGCTCTATCTTCTGCTCCTACCCAAACACCGGTTACTAAATTAGGAACCATACCCATAAACCAACCATCACTTTGGTTTTGTGTAGTACCTGTTTTTCCTGCAATTGGATTATCAAAACCGTAAGGATAACCTGTGATTATCTCTTTATATACAGGTACTTTAGATGCCCAATTATGCCTTAAACGTTGTCCTGATCCACTTTCTGTAACTCCTTGCATTAAATTAACGGTAACGTATGAGACTTCTTCACTTAATACATCTCTACTTTCTGGTGTAAATTGGTATAAAATTGTTCCGTTTTTATCTTCAATGCGAGTTACCATAACTGGCTTATTATAAACACCTTTATTTGCAAAGGTTGAGTAAGCTGCAACCATTTCGTAAACACTTAAAATCTCTGTTCCTAATGCAATTGAAGGTACCGCTAGAATATCTTCCTCTACGCCAAGTCGTTTAGCCATATCGATAACTGGTTGTGGCCCAACTTTATCCATTAAACGTGCTGTGATTGTATTTACTGAATTTGCTAACGCTGCCTTTAATGTTAAAGAGCCATCATATCTTCCATCAGAGTTTTTGGTAGTCCAAGGTTCTGGGTTTCCAAACTTATTAGCTTCAATAGTGATTTGCTGTCTTGGCAATGTATCACAAGGTGATAAGTGTAATTGATCTATTGCTGTTGCATATACAAAAGGTTTGAATGTAGAACCTACTTGTCGTTTACCTTGTTTTACATGATCGTATTGAAAATGTCTATAATTCATGCCGCCTACCCAAGCTTTAACATGACCTGTTAGCGGATCCATAGACATCATTCCTGGATGTAAAAATGATTTATAATAACGCATAGAATCTATAGGCTTCATAATTGTATCAACCTCTGAAGCTTTTCCGTCTTTCCATTTAAAAACAGTCATTTCTGTTGGTTTATAAAATGACGCTTTAATTTCTTTATCTGTTTTTCCTTTTTCTTTTAAAATCCTCCAACGTTCACCACGCTTCATAGCGTCATTCAATAATTTATCTATTTCAGATTTATCAAGTTCTAAAAAAGGTGCTGTAGGATTTCGTTTGGGTGTATTTTGGTTATCAAATTCGGCTTGAAGTCTCGGCATATGTTTTTGCACAGCTGCCTCAGCATACTTTTGCATTCGGGAATCAATAGTTGTATATATTTTTAATCCGTCATTATATAAATTATACTTTTCGCCGTTTTGTTTTGGATTATTTTTAATCCAATCTTTCATAAACTTATTAAGATATGCTCTAAAATAAGTAGCAATCCCATCACGATGTGATTGAGGTGTATATTTTATATCTAACTCCGTACTTTGAAGTGAGTCTTTAATTGTTTCGGTTATATAGTTATATTTCCCCATTTGTCCCAACACCACATTACGTCTATTTTTTACACCTACAGAATTTCTTCTAGGGTTATATAATGAAGAGTTTTTAAACATGCCAACAAGCATGGCAGATTCTTTTAAGCTTAAATCTCTAGGTTCTTTATTAAAATAAATACTAGAAGCACTCCTAATACCATCTGCATTATTACCAAAATCGTAGATGTTAAAATACATCGCTATAATTTCTTCCTTTGTATATTGACGTTCTAAACGTGTAGCAATAATCCACTCTTTAAATTTTTGAGTAAGTCTACTAATTGTGCTTTTAGAAGCTACTCCAACAAATAATTGTCTAGCCAATTGTTGAGAAATCGTACTGGCTCCACCTCTTTTCCCTAAAAAGAAAAAAGCCCTTAAAGTCCCTACAGCATCAATACCAGAATGGTCTCGATAACGTGCATCTTCTGTTGCAATTAACGCATCAACTAAATGTTGTGGTAGCTCACTATAATCAACAGGAGTTCTGTTATCTTTTAAATAAAATTTACCAATTGTTTTAGCATCCGAAGAAATAATTTCTGTAGCTAGGTGTGTTGATGGGTTTTCTAATTGTGTGTGGTCTGGCAACTCACCAAAAACACCCCAAGAAGCTAAAAGAAATATTAAAATAACTGCTAAAACACCTCCCAAAAAGGTCATCCAAAACCAACGTACATACTTAGAAAAATCTAAGGTTGTAGCTTGTTTTTTCTTTGCTGTTTTTTTAGCCATAATTAATTTGTTTGTAACTGTTCTACTCTAAACCCAATATCGGTAATTCCTTCAAGGTTATCAACACCATTAACCTTGCCATTCTCTCTCATAGCATGTTGAATGTTTACTTTATATATACCAGATTCATTAAAAACAAAAGGGTTATCGTCTTGCCCTTTATACCATAATTTATTTTCTTTTACATCTGTAAAACCAACGCCTAAAAGCTTTCCGTCAGGTTGTGCCATCTGGTATTCTAAAGTGTCTTTTATTGTTTTTCCGTTAGGAAAATCTATATCAACAATTAAAAACAAATTACTGTATTTATAATCGTTAGTGTTTCTAAGATTTACAAATAAGTTATAGGCATTTGTTGAGTCTGGAGGTGTAATATTAAATGAGATTATAGAATCTTTATGCCATTGATTTGGTACAGATTTATACTCATCAAACACTCTATTAGAATCACAAGAACTAAATACTATTAAGCATACTATTAAAGTAGTAATCCAGCAACTATTTTTTAGCATTGTTTCGTGGCTTATTATTTCGTCTTTGTTTTCCTCTATTATTTTTACGTTTGTTTTTACGTTTTGGACTATCAAATCGTGTTAAACTATCTTGACCAACAACGTTTTCAAACTCAACTTTAGTATCTACTAACAACAATGCAGCATACTCTTCTAGGCTAGCAACTTTTTGCTTTTTCTTATTTTTTTCAATAATTTCATTTGCCTGCTGCGTAGTTAATACGTGCCAATTCATCCATTCGCCTTCATAGGCATACCACATATGTCCTTTAAATATATCGGTTTTTTGACATACTGCTGTTCCTTTTTCTGTGTATAGTTTTGTATCTGTTTTAGGAAATGCTTTTAATGCATCTAGATAAGCATCTAACTCATAATTTAAACAACATTTTAATTTACCACATTGCCCTGCAAGTTTTAATGGGTTTAATGATAGTTGCTGATATCTAGCTGCAGATGTGCTTACTGATCTAAAATCTGTTAACCATGTAGAACAACACAATTCTCTTCCGCAAGATCCAATACCACCTAGTCGAGCCGCTTCTTGCCTAAACCCAACCTGTTTCATTTCTATTCGCGTTCTAAACTCTTTAGCAAACACTTTAATCAACTCTCTAAAATCAACACGTTCTTCTGCTGTATAATAAAATGTAGCTTTACTTGCATCACCTTGATATTCAATATCTGAAATTTTCATTTTCAGATTTAAATCAATAGCAAATTGACGCGCTTTAACTTTCATTGGTTCTTCTTTATCTCTTGCTGAAGACCAAATATCTATATCTTTCTGACTTGCTTTTCTGTAAATTTTTAAAACACTCTCCTTATCATCAATATCAACTTTTTTACGTTTCATTTGAATTTTAACCAATTCTCCTGTTAGTGTAACCATCCCTATATCATGACCAGATTGAGCTTGAGTAGCGACAATATCACCAATGCTTAATGATAGATTTTCTGTGTTTTTATAATACTGTTTTCTTCCGTTCTTAAAACGCACCTCAGTGCCTTTAAACGGTTCTTCTCCTTGAGGTAATGACATGTTAGAAAGCCAATCAAAAACCGTAAGTTTATTGCAACTATCTGTGCCACAAGTGCCATTGTTTTTACATCCTTTTGGCTGACCGTCTTTTCCAGTTGAGCAACTGTTACAACTCATAAAATATATATAAAATTCGTTATAACTTATAACGAATGAAGATTAGTAATTTATTTAAAACGTAAAGATAAGATTATTTATTAAGTAGAGAACATACGTACTCACCAGCACCTTTAAAATATAATATATTGATTTCTATTGTTTTACAATTTGTTTTTGTATCTTTATTTTCTTCCTAAGACGCATTGTTTACTATACTTGCTCACTTTTTTAAATAAAAGCGATATTAATTTGTAACCTTAAAACTCATAATTATGCTGTCTAAAATTACACTATTCTTTTTTACATTCCTTTTTATAAATTTTGGAAATGCACAAATCTTTAATGAGCCTTCTGGTGGCGGAGAATATGTCTTTAATGAATCTCAAAAACCTTGTTTAACTCCTGCTCAAAGATTAGAGGTGAAAAAATTATTAAAAAAAAACACTTTACTATTAAGATCTCAAAATAAATTAACCTCAAATGTTGAGTATAGAGGCAATCACCCCTTATTTATTTGGCCAATACAAAAAGCTGGTGGTGTTACTTTTAATCATGTTTGGTCTATTTCTGGCTATGTTGATCATAATATTAATCCTAATGCATTACTAGATTATAACTGTGGCGCAACCACTTATGATACTCCAACATATAACCATCAAGGTCTAGATATATATACTTGGCCTTTTACTTGGAAGTTAATGGATGATGATAGCGTAGAAATTATTGCTGCAGCTACAGGTCAAATTATTGCTAAAGGTGATGGTCAATTTGATAGAAGTTGTAATTTTAACAACAACCCATGGAACGCAGTATATGTTCAACATAGTGATGGTAGTGTGGCTTGGTATGGGCATATGAAAAATGGGTCGCTTACTTCAAAAAATGTAGGCGATATAGTTACTCAAGGTGAATATCTTGGTATTGTTGGGAGTTCTGGAAACTCAACTGGACCTCATTTACATTTTGAAGTTTATACAGATGACAACTACACTCAGCTAGTTGACCCTTATTCTGGAAGTTGTAATAATATGAATGGTGATTCTTGGTGGCAAAACCAAAAACCCTATAAAAACCCAGGAATCAATGCAGTATTAACACATAGCCAAGCTCCTAATATCTTTCCTGCTTGCCCTACAACAGAAACACCATATATAAATAATGACTTTGAAACTAGCGACACAATATATTTTGCTATTTATCTAAGAGATCAGACCGCTGGTGATATTATAAACCTTGAAATTATTAGACCAGATGGTTCGTCTTTATTTGGTGTTTGGGATGTCATAGTCGGCCCTATGAACACAGCTTCATCTTGGTACTATTATTGGTATTATAGTGGTTATTTTGATATGGAAGGCGAATGGAAATGGCGAGCAACTTTTGGTGGAGAAACAATTACTCATAATTTTAATGTAGGAACTTTGAGCCTAGATGAGAACGATTTTAGCGCAACTTCAATATACCCAAATCCTTTTAAGGACATCATTAACATAAAAACAAGTAGTAAAGTTATTAATGTAGAAATTATAGATATCTTAGGAAAAAAGATTAGAGACATAACTAATGACACAGAAGGCATTTCAACATTAAACCTTGAAAATCTTTCTAATGGAGTATATTTCTTATCCTTAAAAAATGACCTAAATCAAAAGAAAACAATTAAGGTTCTTAAAGAATAAACTAAAAAGGCTCCTAATAATTAGGAGCCTTTTTTATTTAGATTGCGATTCAAATATATTTCTTAAATCCTTTTTAAAAGGTAAGTGATTCGCTCTTCCTTTTTTAAATATATCATTACTATTACCTTGTCCTTTACGAAGTGCTTTTTGTTCCTCATATGGCAATTTATTAATCTCCATACAGTTTGCTGAGCAACAGTTTTCCATTTGCTCTTTACATTCGTTACATTGAATAAATAATAGATGACAAGCTTCATTTGCACAGTTAGTATGCAAATCTGCAGGTTTACCGCATTGATGGCAGTTGGCAATTACATCTTCAGAAATACGCTCAGAGCGCCTTTCATCAAACACAAAGTTTTTGCCTAAAAATTTATTCTCAAGACCTTTTTCATTAATCTGACGCACGTAGTTTATAATTCCGCCTTCCAGTTGGTATACGTTTTTAAATCCCTTATGCTTGTAGTATGCACTTGCTTTTTCGCAACGGATGCCTCCAGTACAATACATGACTAATTTTTTGTCTTCTTTGTGCGCTCTTAAATCTTCTTCAATCAAATCTAAAGATTCTCTAAACGTATCAACATCTGGAGTTACAGCATTTTTAAAATGTCCTATTTCACTTTCGTAATGGTTACGCATATCAACCAGAACTGTATTTTTGTCTTCAATTAGTTCATTAAATTGTTCTGCCCCAACATGTATTCCTTTATTTGTTACATCAAAAGTTTCATCTTCAAGTCCATCAGCAACAATTTTATTACGCACTTTCACTTTAAGTTTTAAAAACGCAAAATTATCATGCTCTACAGCAATATTTAATCTCACATTTTCTAAAAACGAAATCGTGTCTAGGTGTTTTTTAAAAGTTTCAAAATTCTCTGCAGGAACAGAAAGCTGTGCATTAATGCCTTCTTTAGCTACATATATTCTTCCTAAGACATCTTGTTGATCCCAGGCTAAAAACATATGATTCCTAAAAATTTGAGTGTTACCAATTTTGGCATACTTGTAGAAAGAGATTGTTAAGCGTTCTTTTCCAGCTTTTTCAATAAGTTCTGCTCTTTCTTTATTACTTAAGTTGTTGTACAGTTGCATGCTATACTAATTTTTAAGGTTAAAGATTTATTTTGTGCAAAGATAATACTTTTAAGTGGTTTATTTTTTTAAAATAAAAAAGCACTTTGGTCTTTCCAAAGTGCTTTTTAGGCTAACTCGTTATCAATATTTTTAAAATGTTCTTAAAAATATAATACGAGTTAGCCACCATCGGCTTTACAGTTGCCATTTACACTTACAGCAGCTGAAACACCTAATGCGTTGTTAAAAATAATTTTCTTAAAAAATTTCATCTGTCGTATTTTTTAAAAATTCAGATGGAATATATCGTCCTAAAACGATTTCTTTCATAGCAAGATTTTCCAATCTCAATTAGTAGATGCAAAAAGAACAAAAAGGTTGCGTCATAAAGTTGAAAAAATTAAAAGATGTCGTATTTTAGCTGTCATATCAATTAAGAAAAAGCACACACAAATGAGTAGTGAAAAAGACGCAAAACTAAAAGCATTAAAGTTAACTTTAGATAAATTAGATAAGGCTTACGGAAAAGGAACAGTAATGAAAATGAGTGACCAAGCTGTTGTAGATGTCGACGCCATTTCTTCTGGTTCACTTGGTTTAGATATCGCATTAGGCGTAGGTGGATATCCACGTGGTAGAGTAATAGAAATTTATGGCCCTGAATCTTCTGGAAAAACAACGTTAACACTTCATGCTATTGCTGAAGCGCAAAAAGTTGGAGGTATTGCTGCGTTTATTGATGCTGAGCATGCTTTTGATCGTTATTACGCAGAAAAACTTGGAGTAGATATAGATAATTTAATTATTTCTCAGCCAGATAATGGTGAGCAAGCTTTAGAGATTGCAGATAATCTAATTCGTTCTGGTGCTATAGATATCGTTGTTATTGATTCTGTTGCTGCATTAACACCTAAAAGTGAAATAGAAGGTGAAATGGGAGATTCGAAAATGGGTTTGCATGCACGTTTAATGTCGCAAGCTCTAAGAAAGCTAACGGGGTCTATTAGTAAAACTAATTGTACAGTTATTTTTATTAATCAATTACGTGAAAAGATTGGAGTCATGTTTGGAAACCCAGAAACTACAACTGGAGGAAATGCTCTTAAATTCTATGCCTCTGTAAGATTAGATATTAGACGGTCTACTCAAATTAAACAAAGTGATGGTAGTGTAGCTGGTAATAAAACTAGAGTTAAAGTTGTTAAAAACAAAGTTGCGCCTCCTTTTAAGATGGCAGAATTTGATATTATGTATGGTGAAGGCGTATCAAAAGTTGGTGAAATACTAGATATTGCTGTAGAACATGAAATCATTAAAAAAAGTGGGTCCTGGTTTAGTTATGACGAAACCAAACTTGGGCAAGGTAGAGATGCCGTAAAAAGCTTGATTAAAGATAACCCTGAACTCATGGATGAGCTTGAAGGTAAAGTAAAAGAAATAATAAAGACTAACGCTTAAAACCAAAAAATCTCATTTAAAATGAGATTTTTTGGTTTTAAGACGCAACCTTTGTAATAATAGTGCATCTACATTCTGTAAAGGTATATCCTAAATCTATTTATTCTATGAAAAACATAAGTTTTCTGTGTCTATTTATCATAGCACTTTTATCCTCTTGTAGCACAGAAGTGACTGGGCCTAATTTTTATTATGAAATTTTACCAGTAGAAACAGTTACTATTCCTGAAGAATTTGCATATGGAGAAACTTATGAGATTTCACTTTCATACTTAAGACCATCAGGATGTCATGTTTTTAATGACTTTTATTACTTAAGTGAAGAAAACCAGCGTACTGTTGCTATAGTTAATACTGTTTACACTGATGAAGTCTGTGAAACATTTACAAATGAAGAAGTAGAAGTTTCTTTTAATTTTCAGGTTAATAATATGAGTCCATATGTGTTTAAATTTTGGCAAGGCGAAGACGAAAATGGCAATGATTTATATTACATAGTAGAAGTGCCAGTTACAGAATAAATTAACTAAATACCTAACCAATGTGAGTTTAGAGCAACTCATAGAACAATGTAAAAAAAATGATGCTAAAGCTCAAAGCCAAATATACAAGCTCCATGCGAGTAAACTATTTTCGCTTTGCTTAAAGTATTCGAGAAATTATGCCGAAGCAGAAGATAATTTGCAAGACGCATTTATAACTATTTTTAAAAAAATAACACAGTTTAAAAATAAAGGGTCTTTAGAAGGTTGGATGAAGCGAATTACCATTAACACTGCTTTACAATGTTATAGAAGTGTTGGTGTATTTGATATTATTAATGAAGATCAAATAGAAGACATAACTGTAGAAATAAATGAAGATGAAATAAGTATCGATTTTTTGTTAGAGATAATTCAAGAATTACCAGATCGTTATCGATTAGTATTTAATTTATATGCTTTAGATGGTTATTCTCACAAAGAGGTTGCTGAAATGTTAAACATTTCAACAGGAACCTCAAAATCTAATCTAGCGAGAGCTCGATTAATTTTAAAAGAAAAAATAGAAAAATACAAAGCGAATTTAAATTCGCAAACATTATAATGAGTGACAAAAAACATATAGATAGGCTTTTTCAGGAGAAGCTAAAAAACTTTGAAGCTTCCCCAAACGATGCTGTTTGGGACAATATAGAAAAAGAGCTACATAAAGATAAACGTAAACGAAGAGTTATTCCTATATGGTGGAAATTAGCTGGAGTTGCCGCAATTTTAGCTTTGCTTTTTACAGTTGGTAGTACTTTTTTTAACGATTCATCTAACAATACTATACAAACAAACCCAATTGTAAATACTGAAAACTCAAATTTAGATACTCAAATTTCTAATACAGACAATGTTAAAAACCCTTCAGAAGAACTAAACCTAAAAATAGTTACAAAAGAGAATAATGCCATAAATAGTAATAAAACAGAAGCTAACAGTTTAAAACTTACTTCTAATACTTCAGAAAAGCATAATAATGAAATTGCTAACAAAAGCTCTAATACTAAAACAAACAATCAAAACACTGATGCTATAATTAAAAATTTATATGCTAAATCACAGCATTATAAAAATGAAACTACTACAGATAAAACAAAAATTTCTGTAGTGAAAAACACTTCAAATCTACCTAAACCTAACATTACTCTAAAAAGTAAATCAGAGATTGATGCTCTTATTAACAAAGAGCAAATCCATGAGAAATCAACAATTACTGCTATTGCAAAAAACGAAGAAAACCTTGAGGAAGAAGAAAATTTAATACTTGAAGAAAAATTAGAAGACCTCAAAAAAGAGACTTCTATTGAGGATGCAATTGCTAATGCCAATGAGAAAGAAGAAGATGAAAATGAAGAAAAATTAAAAAGATGGAGCGTATCTCCAAACGTTGCTCCCGTGTATTTTAACTCTTTAGGAAAAGGCTCATCAATCGATCAGCAATTTGTAGACAATTCTAAAAATGGTGAGATAAATATGAGTTATGGTGTTGGTGGTAGCTATGCCATAAACAAAAAACTAAAAGTACGAGCAGGAATTAATAAAGTAGCGTTAGGGTACAACACTAATGACGTTATAGTTTACAACAGTACAAACGCCTCATTTGTTGGAAACTCTTCTTTTGAAGGAAATACACAATTAAGAAATATAAAATTTAATGGTAATACTCAAAGTACAAATATATTAAGTAGTGAGTCTATAAGCTTTATAGCACTACCTCAGGTATTAGCAGAAAATGTAAAATCTTCTTTAGACCAACGTATTGGTTTTATTGAAATTCCTGTTGAGGTAGAATATAATATTATCAATAAAAAAATTGATTTGAATGTTATTGGAGGTTTCAGCACATTATTTTTAGACAAAAACGAAGTCTACTCAAATGTAAATGGAAACAGTACACTTATAGGTGAAGCTACAAATATTAATAGTACGAGTTATAGTGCAAATTTTGGTATTGGTGTTAATTATAATGTGTCAGAAAAATTAAAAGTAAATCTTGAGCCTATGTTCAAATATCAAATAAACACATTCAATAACAGTTCTGGTGATTTTCAACCATATTTTATTGGCGTGTATACAGGTTTAAGTTTTAAATTTTAGGTTTTTTAGTTGGTTAGATAGTTATTGCAAATACGCAATACAAAAAAAAGCTGCTCTCTGCAAGAGCAGCTTTTTAATTGCTAAAATTTGAATTGAACTGATAAAAGCATAAACCTTTCTTGTAAATTATGTTGAAAAACTGACCTTGAAAAATCTGAAGTATTTATATTTTGATAAATTTGGTTATTAAGTAAATTGTTAGCTTTAATTTGGTATTCTATTTTACCTTTTTTTGTTTTATATCTAACCAAGGCATCTAAAAAGAAATCGCCTGAAATATTAGAGTTTAAATTTGGATTAAAATATTGGCTATTAATAATAAAATTAAACCCTTTTTTATTATACTTTATTTTAAAATCATTTTGAAAAGTTGCAAATACATTTGATGTAGCATTAGTTGTACTAAAAGTATTATTGATAAAAAGTGCTTTATTCTCAAGGTTAAATGAGCCTTTTAGTCCTGTTCTAATATGAAACTCTCCTAACAGAGATTTACTTTCATTTTTTCTTAATCCAGAAGTATTAATTATATTTTGATATTTACTAATAGAATAAGAACTGTTTATGTTAATTGTAGATTTTAAAAAGTGTAAATACTTTTCAAAATTCAATCCGAAATTTAAATTTTTATTATTTGTAATATCAACTATCGATGTGTAAAAATCAGTATTCTCATTTACATTAAATTTATTAATTAAACCATACTTACTAAAATTATAAGACGCATAAATATTAAATTGAAATAGATTGTAAAAATCATTTATTCTATAACCTAAAGTAGATGAATGATTATTAAACAGCTTAAATTTAAAATCGTTATTTAAATAAGCTCTATTGTTTGTTAAAATTAAACCAGAAAAAACAGTATTGGGTTGTGGTACTTGGTTAGATAATCTATAATCTGTATAAAAGTTAGCTTTACTATTAAAAAAATAGTTTATAGATATTGATGGGTAAGTAACAAAAGTAGATATATTTAAATTTGTGTCTAAATTAACATCATCTAGCATTACATTAAATAATCTATTGCTTAAGTTGGCTATAAATTGCCATTTATTAATTCTAAGTTGATATCTAAAATCCGCATAAGGCACAGATAGTTTATAGTAAATATTGTTTGATAATAACTGGTTATTAATATTAGATCCTTGTAAACTTGAATTAACGAAATTTTCTATAAAATCATATCCTAAAGAAATTGAATATTCACCCTTTGGGGTTTTAGACAACAAAGAAGATTGTATTTCAAACTTGTTCTTTTTAAAATTAATGTTTTGTTTTAAATTATTTATTTCATTTAATACATTGACATTTTGAGGGATTTTATTTGTCGAAATATTTGTCGAGATTTGAAAAACATTACTATTATTAATACGATATGTATACTCTAAATCATTTTTTAAAAACAAATCTTCACTTTCTATAATATTATCAAAACTATTATTATTATTAAATCCACTTGATGTGTTTTTAATATTTTGAGAATCTAATTTTCCTATAGAAGTCAAACGTGATTTTTTATTAATTTCATATATTAAATCATACTCAAAAGTATGTATTAATGGTCTCTTACTAATACTCTTTTGGTTTGAAATATTTATCTGTTCATTATCAAAATTATAAATAGTACTTATAGATTCATTTCTAATTAATTTATCCTTGAAAATATTGTAATTAAGCTTAAAAGAGGTTTTTTTATTAAATTTAAATAGCGAATTAAGGCTTCCAAAAACATTATTGTTAACTCTGGTTCTATTATCAGGCAAGGCTGAGTTAAATGCATTATTACTGACCAAATTGGAAGTTCTTTGGTTAATTTCATTAGCTTTTGATAAGTCAAAAGTATTTGATAAAAAATTATAAGGGCTATAATTTTCTCCAATATTATTGTAACTTAATGTAGAAAACCCTTTTAGTTTTTTTGATACAGAAATAACATTGGTTTTTAAATACTTTTTGTTTTCTATGCCTAAACCAATCTCTGCGTTTCCAGAAATATCCGTAACCCCTTTTTTTAGCATTAAATTAACCGCAACATCTTGAGAGCTTTTAATACCTTTTAGCAATGGGTTTGTATTGTAATCTTCAATTGCTTGTACGCTTTCTACTATTTCAGAATCTATATTTTTTGTGCCTACTGAATAGTTTTCGTTAAATAAGTTATCTCCATCTAGTAGTACTCTAGTAACTTGTTTACCTTTAAATTTTATTAAACCACTGTCTTCTACTATAATTCCTGGAAGTTTTTTTAGTAAATCTTCAACAACACGTTCACTTCCATCTTTAAATTCTATAAGATTATAGATTGTAGTATCTTTCTTTACTATTATGGGTTTTTTTTCACTTTCAATATAAACTTCATCTAATTCGGTGAGTCTTTGTTGTAAACTAAAATTTAAGGTATACTTATTTTTACTTTTCTCTAAAATAAGTAATTCACTTTTTGGTAAATGGCTAATAATTGAAGTTTCAATACGTAAAGAGTCTACTTTTTTTGGCATTTCAATAGAATAGTATCCACTTTCGTTAGTTGAAGTAAAATCAATAAGATTCCCTTCTTGCGTTTTTACTAAAATATTTACAAAAGGAATTATTTGATTTGTTACTTTCTCTGTAACTACTCCTTTTATAGTATGTTGTGAAAAACACGTTGTTTTTAATAAAAAAAATAGAACCATAATTGATATTATGGTTCTACTATTAAATAAATATGCTTCTGTTTTATTCTTCAACTAATACTTCAATTTGTCGTTTTGGTAAAGAACTTGTTCCTCCATTTGGGCTCGTATAATATAATAATTCATTATATTTCTTATTATACTCTTTAATATAATCATTCCAAGTTATCGATAGATTTTTTAAGTTAGGTCTATGAAGATTTGTAGCTTCATTTTTAAGTTGAATTTTATTAGCTTTAATTTCAAAAACATTATCCAAAGATGCAACTTCTAAGATAACTCCTGGTAAGCCTGAAAACTTCCATGGCCCAGCATTAAATGGTAGTTCCGTAGTAAAATAAGCGACATAATCTCGCCCTCTATAATTCACATTGGCTTTTTGACATTTATATCCCAAAATAGATTTATATTCAGTAAGGAAGTTCCACTTAAATACAGCCATAGTGTCTCTAACAATAAAGGGTTTTAAGCCTATTAATTCAACACTATAAATGTTTTTACTTTTTAAATCTTTATAAATTTTAGGGTTTACTTTTGACTTTATATTATAAACAGTTCCTTCCTCTCCACTTTCTTGGCTAAGAGTTTCTTTATTGTTTTCATTAAAGTTCATTTCATATATAGAATGTATTTGATTTGCAATTAAAGTAGAATTAATAGTTATTCTAGAATATGTACCTTCTAATTTAGTTGAATAACTATATTCAATATTTAATGTACTATTATTCTGACCATAACACAGCATAGAAAACATTAAAAAAAAGCATATTTTAAACTTCATACTTCAATTTTTAAAATTCCTTTAAGGCGTTGTTTAAAGCCTCAATAGCAGCTTGTGCATTTGCAATATAGTCTTCTGCTTCATTTGTTGAAATTGAACATGCGAGAGATACCGCTGCTGGTCCAATTCCAGAAATACAATTAGTAAATGTTTTAACAACTCTTCCATTGTAAGTCACACTAGCTGTACAACAAGATTGTAGTTGAAATAGCATATTTTGTTTACTTTCAATGTTATTATTTTCACCAGTACTTGAAAAGGAAAACAAAAAGAATGCCATAACAAATAAAACAAGAAATTTTTTCATAATAAAATAAAATTTATAAGGTTAGTATTACATCAAATGTGAAAAAAAAAAGACTATTAACAAAATTAAAAGTGTTAAACATCAATATTTAACACTTTTAAGTAGTTAATAGTTAATTTGTTACGGTTTTTCCGTAATTGTTTTTGGGATTTTTCTTACTTTGTCTTTGTGAGAGTGAGAGTTTTTAGTACGATGTCTCTTACCTCTTTATTAAGCTGCTTTGTATCTTCAACTTTCAACCCTTCAGTATTTATAAACTTATGAATTTTCACTCGCATTCTCCCAGGACCACCACTAAAAAATGTATAAGAAAAACGCTTTTTATTATCTATAAATGTAATTGGAACAATCTGTATTTGATGATTAATTGCCATTCTAAAAGCACCATCTTTAAACTTGTCTAAAGCAATCTGTTCTTCAGGAACGCCGCCTTCTGGAAAAATACAAATACTCATGCCTTGCTTAAGTCGCCTTTGTGCGCGCAAGAAAACTGCTTGCCTACTCTTTGCGCTGCTTCTATCAACCAAAATACTTGTACGCTTATAGAAAAACCCAAATAAAGGGATTTTTGCCAATTCTTTTTTTCCAACAAAAACAAAAGGATTCTTAACCGCAACCAGCATAAGCATAATATCTGCCATAGATGTGTGGTTAGCAACAAACATATAGCTTTTGTTAGGTTCTGGAATTTGTTCTCGTTTTATCTTGGTATTAAAACCCATACCAACTAAAATAAATTTTGCCCAAAAACGAGCAAGCTTAAAAAAGAAAGGATACCAAGACTCCTTTAAAATTGAAATGACAAGTAGCGGAAATAAAATAAGAATAGGTAATGCTACAAGAATATAGAACCATATGCGATACAAAACCCAAAAGATATATTTAAATACAATCATGCGCTTCAAAACTACTTAAATTTTGTGTAAAAAAATTACCTTTGCGACTATAAGAATTAAGTTGAATTAAAAAAGATTCCCATTTTCTTGGGAAATATTATGGCAAGAATACTTACAGGAATTCAAAGTACAGGAACACCTCATTTAGGAAATATTTTAGGCGCAATACAACCCGCTATCGAAATATCAAAAAACGATACTAACGATTCGTTTTTGTTTATTGCTAATATGCATACACTTACGCAAATTAAAGATGCAGCAACGTTACGTTATAGTACCTATTCTGTTGCTGCTACTTGGTTAGCGTTTGGATTAGATGTTGAAAAAACAGTCTTTTATAGACAAAGTGATATTCCGCAAGTAACTGAGTTATCTTGGTATTTAAGTTGTTTTTTCCCTTATCAACGCTTAACTCTTGCTCATAGTTTTAAAGACAAGGCTGATCGATTAGAAGATGTTAATGCTGGCTTATTTTTATACCCAATGTTAATGGCTGCCGATATATTATTATATGATGCTGAAATTATTCCTGTTGGAAAAGATCAATTACAACATATTGAGATAACCAGAGATGTCGCTTCTCGTTTTCATAATAAAATGGGAGACACTTTTGTGTTGCCAGAAGGAAAAGTTCAAGAATCGACTAAATTAATCCCTGGAACAGATGGTCAAAAAATGAGTAAAAGTAGAGGTAATACTATCAATATTTTTTTAGACGACAAAAAATTACGTAAACAAATCATGTCTATTGAAACGGATAGCACACCGCTAGAAGACCCAAAAGATTGGAAAACTTGCAACTGTTTTGCCCTGTACAAACTATTAGCTTCAGAAAATAAAATTAATACCATGAAAGTTAATTACGAAAAAGGTGGTTACGGTTACGGCCATGCAAAACAAGCTTTATTTGAGCTAATACTTGAAAAATTTGCCCCACAACGTGAACGTTATAATTATTATATGAACAACCTCAACGAAATAGACGATGTATTAGCCATTGGTGCTAATAAAGCAAAAACTGTTGCTAACAATGTTTTAAAACGTGTAAGAGAAAAAGTAGGTTATTAAATTTTACTAATAAATAACATGAAAATTCAGTTCGTAGAGAAACAAAAATTCACGCAATGGTGGATTTGGTTGATTTTAATCGGACTTGGGTTATTTACTGTTTTTGGAATTGTTAAACAGCTAATTCTTAAAGAACCATTTGGAGACAAACCAATGTCGAATATAGGAATTATCATTTTTTCAATATTTATTTTTGGATTTATATACTTCACTTATTATATAACATTAATTACCCAAATTAATAATGATGGAATAAAAATGAGATTCGTTCCATTCATAAAAAAGGAAATAAAATGGAACGAATTAAAATCTGCAAAAATTGTAAATTATGGTTTTGTAGGATATGGAATTAGACTAGGAAGTACGTATGGAACTGTATACAATATAAATGGTAATAAAGGGCTTGCTTTAGAATTAACTAACGGAAAAAAATTCGTCATTGGAACCCAAAAACACAATGAGTTAAAAGATGTTATTGAAAAGTATTTAGTTAGTTAATAATAAAGAAAATGAGTAGCTTACCTACTATACTTATTATAAAATAACACTTACACACTATCGTTACAATTCTTTAAACAAGTTCAAATAGTTTTCCAGGTAATGGCCTAATCACACCTTTTAATTCCATATTTAATAGTACGCTTGCTACTTTAAATATTGGTAATTGACACTCTAATGCAATAACATCTAACAATTGTTTATTGTTAGTTTTAAGATAATTATAAATTAATTTTTCTTCAGTATCTAGTTCAACAAACAATTGCTTTTGTACTACTGGTTGTTTACTGTCTTCTAGTTTCCAATTTAAAATATAAGGCACATCTAAAGGATTTGATAACACATGTGCTTTTTGATGCTTAATTAAATTATTACAACCAATACTTTGGCTATCTGTTGTACGGCCAGGAACAGCAAATACATCTCTATTGTACGAATTTGCAATATCTGCAGTTACTAAGCTTCCACCTTTTTCGGCAGACTCAATAACAATTGTAGCTTCGCTAAGTCCAGCTATAATTCTATTTCGTTTTAAAAAATTATTCCTGTCAAATGTATCAGTACTCCAAAAGTCTGTTAAAAAGCCTCCATTTTTTTCAACTTGAGCAACATACTTTTTATGTACAGATGGATAAATTTGATTTAGCCCATGAGCTAAACAACCAATAGTTTGTAAATCATTCTTTATAGCTGCTTTTTGCGCAGTGATATCTGTTCCGTAAGCAAAACCAGATACAATAACTGGATTAAAAGGTTTTAACGCTTCAACAAGTTTTTCACAAAAAGCAATTCCGTAAGTTGTAATTTTTCGAGCACCAACAATACTAATAATTCGTTGTTGTTTTAAATTAACTTGTCCTGACTGAAACATTAAAACAGGTCCATCAATACAGTGTTTTAATTTTTCAGGATATTCATTATCTGCAAAATACAAACACTCTATATCGTTTTCTTTAATAAATAGCAATTCTTTTTCTGCTTCTTCAAGGTGAATTTTACTATGCAAATCATTTAAAGTTATAGTGCCAATACCATCTATTTTAAGCAGGTTTGCTTTCTTTTCTTTTAAAACTGCTTCTGCAGAACCACAATAATTAATTAGCTTCTTAGCAGTAATATCTCCAATTTTTGGGATATGCTGCAGCGCTAAAACATAAAGTAATTCATCCTCAGTCATTGTAAAAATTTGATTTTGAGTCTACAAGAAACTACTTTTTATGATGTTAATAAATAGTTAGGTTGAATTTTTATTCGTAATCAAAAAAAATTAACTTTGTTTTTATGCAATTAGAAACTTACATAAGCGATTTATTATATAGATATGACTGTGTTACTGTTCCTGAATTTGGAGCGTTTTTAACAGAACGTGTTTCTGCAAAAGTACACGAGACAACTAACTCTTTTTATCCTCCCAAAAAAGTGTTGTCATTTAATGAGCAATTACAACACAATGATGGTTTATTATCTAGCTACATTGCTGAAATTGAAAAAATCCCATATGAAGTTGCAGTTAAAAAACTTGCAAAACACGTTAAATCTGTAAAATCATATTTAATACAAGGCGAAACCCTAACGTTTAACAACATTGGAGAAATGCTATTGAATACTGAAGGAAAGATTGTATTTACGCCTTCTTATCATGTTAATTATTTAACTGATGCTTTTGGGTTATCTCAATTTGTGTCGCAAAATATTGCTCGAGAAGTTTACAAAGAAAACGTTGAAGCACTTGAGGAAGCAATTCCTGTAGCTATTACACCTGAAAAACGTGCTTCGACAAGCTCAGCAACAATTTGGGCAGGCTCAACAACTAAAAGACCATACTTAAAATATGCTGCTGTAGCTTTAATTGCACTTACAATTGGTGGTTTTACAGCTTCAAATTATTATGTGAATAAAGTTGATGCACATAACCAAATTGCGCAAGAAGAAGCAAATGAGCAGCTAGATGCTAAAGTGCAAGAAGCTACATTTATTATTAGTAGTCCATTACCTGCTGCAACACTTTCTGTAGAGAAGCAAAGTGGTAATTATCATATTGTTGCTGGCGCTTTTAGAGTTGAAAAAAATTCAGATAAAAAAGTACAACAACTTAAAGACAAAGGCTACAACGCTCGAAAAATAGGAGTGAATAAATATGGTCTTCATGAAGTTGTTTATTCTAGCTATGTTGATAGAATAGAAGCATTGCGTGCTTTACGTCAAATTAAAAGAACACATAATGCTGATGCGTGGTTACTCGTTAAAGCCTTAAATTAATTCTCATGTTTTTTGTTTTATAACATAAATCTTAGCTTTAAGATTTAAAATCGTTATACCTTTGCGCTATTCTTAATTTGAATTAAAATGACAGCAAGAACTGCAGAAGAATCTAAGACAATAATGACCGATTTGGTCTTACCTAGTGAAACCAACCCTTTAAACAACTTGTTTGGAGGCGAATTGTTAGCACGTATGGATCGTGCAGCTAGTATTGCAGCAAGAAGACATAGCAGACGTATTGTTGTTACCGCATCTGTAAATCATGTAGCTTTTAATAGGTCCATCCCTTTAGGAAGTGTTGTAACGATAGAAGCTAAGGTGTCTCGTGCTTTTAAAAGCTCTATGGAAGTCTATTTAGATGTTTGGATAGAAGATAGAGAATCTGGAGAATGCATTAAAGCAAATGAAGCTATTTACACCTTTGTTGCTGTAGATGAAACTGGACGACCAATTCGTGTTCCTGAGTTAATTGCTGAAACAGATTTAGAAAAACAACGTTTTGAAGCGGCGTTGCGACGTAAACAACTAAGCCTAGTTGTTGCAGGTAAAATGAAGCCAAATGATGCTACAGAATTAAAAGCGTTGTTTGAGTAAGTAAAACACTTCTTGTATATAGATTCCCGTTTTCACGGGAATGACAATTTCAACGGAAACCTCGACGCAGAGCATAGAGGAATTTTTTTAGATTAAACCTTGTTAAGTTTTTTGTGTCTTATAGTTGAATCAAATCTTTTAAACTATGAGAACTTTTGTCGTTTTACTTTCTGCTATATGTTTTTTGAGTCTTTCTTCTTGTGCAACTCGTGTTGTGACAAGACCAGCAACAGTTACTGTTATAAAATCACCTCCTAAACACTACAAAATTATTAGAGTTAAAGGGAAACGATACTATTTCTGGAATGGGAAACATTACAAAAAAACGAGAAAGGGCTATGTTTTAGTTCGCGTATAATTTGAAGATTATATTTTGTAAATCCAAAAAGAGTGTTTCAAAATGCTATCACATTTTGTAAATCCAAAAAGAGTGTTTCAAAATGCTATCACATTTTGTAAATCCAACTTGCTGGATTTTGAGGTTTGTCTTCTTTGTAAATTCCAAAAAATACAGTTGATTGACCATTACTTTTATCTGTAAAGACCTCACCTATTACTTGCTTTGTATAGATTTTGTCGCCTTTATTTACTAAAACTTTAGATAGATTTTTATAGGCAGTAATGTAATTACCATGTTGTATTAGTATTGATGGGTTTGAGTATTTTTTTACTATAACCGCTAATACTTTACCTTCAAAAACAGCTCTAACTTCTGCTTTTTTCTCAGTAGCTATTCTTACACCAGAACTATTAATAACTATAGATTTGTCTATTGGTGATGGTTGTTTACCATACCTTACTTTTACAACACCTTTTTCTACAGGCCAAGGTAGTTTTCCTTTATTAGATATAAAATTTGCGCCCAATACCTTTTCTTCAGGTGTTAATGCAAACCCTTTTGATGATGTCGATTTTCCAGCTTTCTTATTAGAAGCCGCAATGGCTTCTCTAATAAGTTTATTAATCTCTCTATCTATTTTATCTATTTGCTGTTGCTTCTTCTTAATTTTTGAAGCATATGCGTTAAGGTTTTTACGTATTGATGCTATTAATGTTTCGTGTTCTTTTAACTCTTCTTCTAAACGTTTTTTGGCTACTCTGTTTTCTTTAACTAGCTTTTGTTTATCCTCTTTTTGCTTTAATAGTGACGTATTTAATTCTTGCAATTTTTGAGTTTTACCTTTTATAAGTTCGCCTTGTTCCTTTTGGTAGTTAGCATACTGCTTAATATACTGCAAGCGTTTATATGCTTGTTTAAAATTATCTGATGATAATAGAAACATCACTCTACTTTGCTCAGATTTACTCTTATATGATTTTACTACCATAGCAGCATATTCCTCTTTTAAAGTTTTAAGTTGGTTTCTTAGGCTCGATATTTCTTTTTGATTAGAATTAATCTCTCGTGTTAATAAATTGGCTTGATCATTAGTAACCTTTATTAAATTTCGTCTAACGCTAACCTTATAACTCAAATCTTCAGCTAGAGTAACAACAGATTTTTCTTTTTTCTTATCTGAAAACAATAACGCATTAAGTTGTTTTAATTCATTTTGATATTTCTGTCGCTTAGCCTCAAGTTCCTTTTGTTTAGGGCTTTGAGCATGTAATGAAACACTGCTTACAAACAAGCAAATAACTAAGATTATATAGGTTGATTTATTCAGCATCTTTAATAACTATTTCTTTAAACCCAGAAGGGATTTTAAAAGGGAAACGCATGTCTTCATTTAATGATACTGATTTGTATTCCATTTCAATTAAAACTTGTTCATCATCTTCAACTGCAACTATTTCTATATTTTGAGGTAAAATTTGATTGTCTACATCTTGATATGTTTTATAATCTATTTGAAGAAAGCGTTTTTTAAGTGGTTGATATAGTTGTTGCGAATCGATTTTAAAATGTGCTGGATTCAATAATAAAAATAATTCAAGCAAAGTGTTTTGTCTTTTTGGCTCTAACACATAAGATGCTTCATTGGTTGATGCTTTATAATTATTCTTTTTAAGGTTGAATAATGATTCACCTAGCATTAGGTTCTGAACTTTATCAAAATCTAATTCAATACCTAATAAATTACTCAATATTGTATAATCACCATCAAAATATTGGTTGTTCCATTTGTCGTAAAAAGCAACTCTATTTGGGGTAATTAATGCTTTTGCTACACCATAAAATGCACTCATCCAAATGGTTTTATCTTTTTCTAATCGCAAATTAACACCAACAGATTTAGATTTTTCACCTTCTTTATATTCTATTTTTATTTTAGCTTGAAGTGTTTTAAAGTTTGCTGCCTGTTTAGTGTTTTCTTTAATAATTTGCTTTGCAGAAAGCTCCTTATTTAAAGCTCCAGTACTCGTTATGCTTTTAGTTGATTTACAACCAAAAGTAATACTTAAAACAAGTAGTACTAAACTTAGTCTAAAAAAAAGAGTGTTCTTTTTAATCATTGTTCTTTAGTTAAAGCTTCGGCTTTTTTAGTAAACGCTTGAGATTTTACAATATTATTAACTTGTTTATAGGCAATGCTTAATTGAGAATAAAAATCCCTTTGCATATTAGGATTATCAATAAGGTAATCTAAACCCGTTTCTAAACTCTCTATGGCTTTTTTAGACTGCTTTAATTTATTATTTGCTACGCCATTAATTAAATAAAAAATAGGTTGAGCTGGAAACAACTCTAAAGCTTCATTACTCTTAACTAAAGCTTCTTTATCAAGGTTTAAATCTATTTGAAGCAACAATACATCTTTTATAATAGTGAAGTTATTAGGTTCTTCATTTAAAGCTTCTTGATAATATGACAATGCCTTTTGTTTATCATTAGCTTTTAAGTGATATTGTGCCAACTCAACTAATGTTTTAACACTTTTCTCTTCACTAACTAGTGATGTTATTTCTATTAAATCGCCTTCATGTTCAGGATGTAATGCTACAAAATCTACAAAGTCTTTAAGAACTTTAGCTTTAGCTTCTGGTTTAATTTCTGAGCTCGTTAAAACAGTTTTCATAGATGCAATTGCGCTACTAGTATTATTATTGTCTAAATAAAATTTATAAAGTGCTAGATGTACTAAATGTGAATTTGGCTTTAATGCTAGCAAATTTTTAGCTGCATTAAATGCCTTTTTAGTATTACCCATTTCGCTATATCTATAGATAAGTCTTAAATAATTAGCTTCGTCTTCTGGGTTGTTTTTTACGCGATCTTCTAGGTTTTCAATACGGTCTTTATCGTTTCCTGTGATATTATAAACTTGATTTCTTAAATAATCACGGTCTTCATTAGTTCCAAATTCTTTATCTAATTCGTCTAAAATCTCTAAAGCATTATTGTACTTTTTTGCTTTTATATAAAGTGATGCTAAATCTTGTTTATAATCTGGATGAAATTTAACCAATTGTTTGACTGTTTTAACAGCCTTATCCATATCGTCTTGCAAAATATACACATCGTACAATTCGTCTAAATACCATTCGTTTTTTGGCTGTTTTGACGTTGCTTTAAGTAAAGCATCTTCTGCGGCACCAAAATTTTTAAGTAGCTTATAGTTTTTACCTAACTCAAAATATAAAACCGCATCTGAATCGTCTATTTTAATGCATTTTAATAATGCATCAACCGATCTTTGATAATTCTCTATTCCTTTTTGCTTCAAGGCTTCAAAAAAGTGCTCTTGGTATACATCTTCAACGTTACCTAAATCATCATTAGGTCGCTTATTAAAATCAACTTGAGCATAGGTAAACTTCGGAAATAAAAGTGTTCCGAAGAAAAAAATTAATATGTGAATAGATTTTTTCATTTATTAAGATGCTTCGACAAGCTCAGCATGACATTGATTAATCAATAGTTATTCCAAAACCGAATAATCACCAATGCTTATGGCTTTAAACTCGCCATCATATTTTACATGATTACCAATCATAGCTTGGTCTAAATTAGCGTTTTTAATTGTTGTATGTGTTTGTATTAAGCTATTTTTAACGGTTGCGTTTTCTAAAACACAGTTATTTCCAATAGATACATTTGGACCAATTGTTGAATTATTTAAAGTTACATTTTCGCCTATAAAACAAGGTTCAATAATTGTGGCGTTATTATTTACCACAGAATCTGCAACAAGTTGCTCTTTATTATCTGCTTTTAAAAACCCAAGCATTCTAGTATTTGTCTCTAGTGTTACATTTTTGTTTCCACAATCCATCCATTCATCAACTGTTCCTGTTTTGAATATTTTGCCTTCAGCCATCATACGTTTTATACCATCATTAATTTGGTATTCGCCTCCATTCATTATGTTTTCGTCTAAAATTTCTTGAAGCTTTCCTTTTAAAACAGCTACATTTTTAAAATAATAAATACCGATAACAGCTTGGTCACTAACAAAGGTTTTAGGTTTCTCTACAAGTTCAACAATTTCTTGATTCTCGTTAAGTTTAACAACACCATATGCTTCTGGATTTGCTACTCTTTTAGTCCAAATTACACTATCTGCATTCGGGTCTAAATCAAACTCAGCACGTATAAGTGTGTCTGCATAAGCAATAACCGCAGGACCAGATAGTGATGGTTTTGCGCACATAATGGCGTGACCTGTACCTAAAGGTTGATCTTGACGGTATATAGATGGTTTTGCGCCTAAACTAGTTGCTAACGCTTTTAAACTCTCAACAACATCATCTCCAAACCACGCTGGATCACCTAATACAAAAGCAATTTCATCAATAGGTTGCTTTAAAACTTTAGCAATATCTTTTACTAATCGATGTACAATTGGTTGTCCTGCAACCGGAATTAATGGTTTTGGAACTGTTAAACTATGTGGTCTTAATCGAGAACCTCGACCTGCCATTGGTACTATTATTTTCATGTTTTGAGTTAATTCGTTTATTTGTTGAGTTGTTTATTCGTTTTGTCACAAACTCACAAATGTTTTTTTATTATTCTGAAATCAAAAATCGTTAATCGTAATTCGTTAATCATTTTACTCCTGTACTACCAAAACCGCCTTCGCCTCGAGAGGTTTGTGAAAGTTCTTCGACAGAAACCCATTCTGCGCGTTCATGCTTTGCGATTACTAATTGCGCTATACGTTCTCCGTTTTGAATTGTAAAATCTTCGTTAGATAAGTTCACTAAAATCACTCCTATTTCGCCTCTGTAATCTGCATCGACTGTTCCTGGAGCATTGAGTACTGTAACTCCTTTTTTAGCGGCTAAACCACTTCGTGGTCTTACTTGTGCTTCAATACCAACTGGTAACTCTATAAATAATCCTGTACCTACTATGCTTCGTTCTAAAGGTTTTAATATTCTTGGTTCAGATAAATTAGCACGTAAGTCCATTCCAGCAGAAGCTATGGTTTCGTAATGCGGTAAATTGTGATTGGATTTATTGATGATTTTAATTTGCATGTTTTATTTCTAATTTGAAATTCTACTTCTTAATTACTATTTGTTTTAATTCCTTTCGTTCTAAAAAAGCAACTAAAGCTACAAAGAGTAACAAAAATACAGTTCCTATTAACATATTTCTATCTAAATGATAATAAGTTATAAAACTTAGTGCAGTACTTATTAGCAGGTAAATTGCTATTCTGTTCACATTATAAGGTACTGGATAATATTTTCGGCCTAGAACATAAGAAATCAGCATCATTAAACCATATGCAAAAAGTGTTGCATAGGCACAAGCCATGAATCCAATTTTTGGAATGAATATAACATTAAACCCAATTGTAATTGCTGCTCCTATAAGAGAGATATACATCCCAAAACGTGTACGATCTGTAAGTTTATACCAAATAGAAAGGTTGTGATAAATGCCTAAACACAAATTAGCTAATAACACTATTGGAACAATATCTAAAGCCAATAAATAACTCTCTTTTTTAATAAGAAAAGGTTGTAAGATATCTATATAAACTATCACAATCATAAGTCCAAGAGAACCCACAATGGTGAAATACTTTAAAATAGTAGCATAGGTTTGTGTTGCATTTTCTTTGTTTGAATGGTTAAAGAAAAAAGGTTCTGCTCCCATTCTAAAGGCTTGAATAAACAATGTCATGAAAACGGCTAATTTATAACAAGCACTATATGCTCCATTAATAAATTCGCCTTCTGTTTGTGGTAGTAACCACTTATCTAAGTTTTCATTAATTACAAAAGCTAAGCCAGCAACCATTATTGGCCAACCATAATTTAATAATTGCTTTAAAATTTTTAAGTCAAAATTTAATTTTGCCTTAAAGAAATATGGCAACACTAAAACTAAAACAACGGCACTTGCAATTAGATTTGCTATAAATATGTATTCTACATTGTTTTCAACATTAAACAAAGCTCTCAAATTTTCAGAGCCATATGTTGTAGATAATAGAAGTACGTTTAAAAGAACTATTACAAAAATATTAATCAGTTTTATTGAGGCGAATTTTATTGGTCTTCCAGTAACTCTTAAGTAAGCAAATGGAATCACAATCAAGGTATCAAGAAGTGTTATGCCAACAAGAAGCGAATAGAAATTTGCATTAATATTTAAAGTTTCAGAAATTGGAACTCTAAATAAGAATAGTAGTATTCCAAAAATAAAAGTAGTAGCAACAATGGTTATCATAGCAGTTGACAATACACTGTTTTTATCTTTATTCTTACTAAAAAATCTAAAGAATGAGGTTTCCATCCCATACGTTAGAATCACATTAAAAAAAGCGGCAACTACATAAAACTCTGTGTTTTCTGAATAACCCTCATTAGGGAGAACATCTGTGTGTAAACGTACCAAAAGAACATTAATTAGCTTAGGCACTACAATGGCTAAACCATAAATAACAGTGTCTTTTAAAAAAGTTTTTAGTACGCTCAAAGGTTATATTTTGTTCTGCTAAAAATACGTTTTTAGCTAACGCAAACCAAACCGTTTAAAACAGATTTTATTGCTTGTTTGGTGGAGTACTGGGATAATTTATAGGTTGTTTCTCAACAATATCTGATACTTTATAATATAAACGTTCGTTTTTATAACTATAACTTAAAACACACTCATTATTATTTAACTCAAAAGGCATTTTAGTTGAAGTCTTTGTCAGTTGATTTCCATATTCTTCATTAGAATCGCTACTTAAAATCAAATCATTAGTTTTATTTAATTCAGATTTAAGGTTAGCATAATAACCCATTTTACCAACTTCTACTTTACCTCTTAATCCTCTAAAATAAACACTATCCAGAGAAGCATCTTTTTTCATAGACTTAAACATTACATACATATGTATTCCTGAACCACCTTCTTTAATACCAGCTGTCCAACGCTGACAACTAATATTATCTATTACAAATGGAGCCATGTCTTGAAATTTAAATTTGCTTTGTTTTGCTGCTTCTTTTGATGATGAGCATTGCGAAAAGCTAGCCATTACAAGCAACATTAATAGTGATGATATAATTGTTTTTAATAGTTTCATGTGTTAATATTTATTTGTTTTTTTAATGGTCACATGGAACGCATATATTAACATCTAGTAGCGTGATTAAAAAATAAATCATGTGCGTTTCATTTTAACTAACCTTAAGTCTTATAAAGATACAATTTCAAAATTGATGCCATAAAAAAAGCCTCACTAAAAAGTGAGGCTTAAAATATTTTTAATTAGACCTTTCGATTACGCTAAAGGTGATAATTAATTGTTTAAAGCTTCTGCTCCACCAACTATCTCAAGGATTTCGTTAGTAATAGCTGCTTGACGTGCTTTATTATAAGTTAACTTAAGTTGATCTCTCAATTCTGTAGCATTATCTGTCGCTTTATGCATTGCTGTCATACGCGCACCATGTTCACTTGCAAAAGAATCTCTAATGCCTTTATATAATTGTGTCTTTAAAGACTTAGGAATTAATTGCTCAACAATTTCAACTTTTGAAGGTTCAAAAATATAATCTGCATTTACATTAGCATCTCCTTCAACAGGAACAATTGGTAAAAACTGTTCTGTCATTACAATTTGAGTAGCAGCATTTTTAAACTTGTTGTAAACGATTTCAATTTTATCAAACTCGCCTTCAACAAATTTTTCCATTAGCATTTCTGCTACTTCTGCTACATTATCAAAAGTTAGGTTATCAAAAATCTCACTTTTATTAGCAATAACAATGCCTTGTTTAGAAAAAGCATCGTTAGATTTTTTTCCTATTGCTAAAACCGACACTTTTTTACCAGCATAAACATTACTAATAAGGTTTTGTGTTTGTTTAATAATGTTTGAGTTAAAAGCACCACATAAACCTCTGTTAGAAGTAATAGCAACAATTAAAACGTTTTTTACTTCGCGTTGCGCTGAAAACTTACTTCCAGAATCTGCATCTAAAGTAGCACTTAAACTTTGTAAAAGCTCAGTTAACTTATCTGCGTAAGGACGCATTGCTGTAATAGCATCTTGTGCCTTCTTTAACTTTGCAGCAGATACCATTTTCATGGCACTAGTAATCTGCATCGTTGAAGATACTGATGATATTCTATTACGTATTTCTTTAAGATTAGCCATTCTTTATTTTATAAAGACTCTTCGACTGCGCTCAGAGTGACATTAATTTTATATTTGAAATTTAGAGTTATTAGCCCCTTAACTTTTAACTCTAAACTTATAACTTTTTAGGCTCTATACTTACCTGATAAATCTTTAGCTACAGTTGTTAACGTATCTGTAACTTCATCAGTTAATTTTCCTGCTTTTAAAGTTGAAAGCACATCACTATGTTTAGCTTTTAAGAACTCGATAAAATCTCTTTCAAATTCTTTTACTTTATTTACTGGCACGTCTCTTAATAAGTTTTTAGATCCAGCATAAATAATTGCGACTTGATCTTCAACTGTAAACGGATCGTTTTGTGCTTGCTTTAAGATTTCAACGTTACGCTTTCCTTTTTCAATTACATTTAAAGTAACTGCATCTAAATCTGAACCAAACTTCGCGAAAGCTTCTAATTCACGGAATTGTGCTTGATCTAGTTTTAATGTACCAGATACTTTTTTCATTGATTTAATCTGTGCATTACCACCAACACGAGATACAGAAATACCTACGTTAATTGCTGGACGTACACCAGAGTTAAATAAATCTCCATCTAAGAAGATTTGTCCATCTGTAATAGAAATTACGTTTGTTGGAATATATGCAGAAACGTCACCTGCTTGTGTTTCAATAATTGGTAGTGCTGTTAAAGATCCACCACCTTTTACGATTGGCTTTAATGATTCTGGTAAATCATTCATTTCTTTAGCAATAGCATCGTTATTAATCACTTTTGCAGAACGCTCTAATAATCTAGAGTGAAGGTAAAATACATCTCCAGGATACGCCTCACGTCCTGGTGGACGACGTAATAATAAAGATACTTCACGGTAAGCAACGGCTTGTTTTGATAAATCATCAAATACAATTAAAGCTGGTCTACCTGTATCTCTAAAATATTCTCCAATAGATGCTCCCGTCATTGGTGCATAAACTTGCATTGCAGCAGGATCTGATGCATTTGCAGCTACTATTGTAGTATAAGCTAATGCTCCTTTTTCTTCTAGAGTTTTAGCAATGTTTGCTACTGTTGATGCTTTTTGTCCAACTGCAACATATATACAATATACAGGATTACCTGCATCGTAAAATTCTTTTTGATTTAAAATGGCATCAATACAAACTGTAGTTTTACCTGTTTGTCTATCTCCAATGACCAACTCACGTTGACCTCTACCAACTGGAATCATTGCATCAATTGCTTTAATACCTGTTTGTAATGGCTCAGTTACTGGTTCTCTGTAAATAACACCTGGTGCCTTACGCTCTAAAGGCATTTCGTAAGTTTTTCCAGTGATTGGTCCTTTACCATCTATTGGGTTTCCTAAAGTATCTACAACACGACCAACAATACCTTCACCTACATTAACAGATGCGATACGAGATGTACGTTTTACTGTAGAACCTTCTTTGATTCCAACAGAACCACCTAATAATACAATACCTACGTTATCTTCTTCAAGGTTTAATACAATACCTTCTAAACCACCATCGAATTCTACTAACTCTCCATATTGAGCATTAGCTAATCCGTAAGCACGTACGATACCATCACCTACAGTTAATACTGTTCCTACTTCATTTAATGAAGCTGTAGCTTCAAAACCTGAAAGTTGTTGTTTTAAGATTGCTGATATTTCAGCTGGTTTTACTTCTGCCATTTTAATATATTTAAATGATAGATATTAAATATCTAAACTTAATTTAATGTAAATTCTCTTTTTAATTTATTCAATTTGTTTGCAATACTTGCATTGTACTGTGTGTCTCCAACACGTAAAATGAAACCACCTAAAATGCTTTCGTCTACAATGTTTTCTAACTCTACAGATTTACTAGTCAATTCTTTAATTTTAGCTAATACTTTAATCTCTAAATCGCTAGTCATAGGAACAGCTGTTGTTACTGTTGCCTTTTCTTTACCTTTCATTTCATCAAAAAGGATACTGTATTTTACAGCAGTATCTTCTAGAATTTCAAGGCGTTTATTACTTACTAAAACATTAAACAACTCTAAACTTAATGGGTTTAAGTTTGGAAAAACTTTAATGAGTACAGCTTTTTTGTCTTCAGATTTAACAACTGCGCTTTTAAGCATTTGATTTAAATCATTATGCTCTGAAATAGTATTTGCAATACTTTTCATGTCGTTATTTACTACTTCAGCTTCATTTTTATCTGATGCTAAACTTAAAATAGCTTTTGCGTAACGTATTGCTGCTCTTGTTCCTGCCATTATAATCTTAGTTTAGTGTTGCTTCACCCAACATAGACTCAACCAATTTAATTTGCTTGTCTTTGTTAGATAATTCTTCACGTACTACTTTTTCTGCAATTTCAATAGATAAGTTAGCAACTTGAGATTTTAAATCTGAAATTGCTGCTTTCTTTTCTGTTTCGATTGATGCTTTTGCTTGAGCTACTAATTTACCAGCTTCAACTCTAGCTTCATCTTTAGCATCTTCTATCATTTTGTTTTTGATGTCACGTGCTTCTTTAAGCATTGCTTCACGCTCTACTCTAGCTTCTTGAAGTAGTTTTTGGTTATCAGCTTGAAGGTTTTGCATTTCTAACTTTGCTTTTTCTGCAGAGTCTAATGCATTTTTAATACCTTCTTCTCTATCGTTTACCGCATTTAAAATTGGTTTCCATGCATATTTCTTTAAAAGAAACAATAACAGGCAAAACAATAATAATTGCCAGAAAAACAAACCAAACGAAAATTCATTAATTAACTTTTCCATTTATAGTAAATATATAATGTTGTTTTTTAATTTTTAATTAAAGCAACCTTGCAACCAACCGTTACAAGGTTACTTTTGGTTTTTAATTATACTGCAAATAAAGCAGCAAATCCAATACCTTCAATTAAAGCTGCTGCAATAAGCATAGCTGTTTGGATCTTACCGTAAGATTCTGGTTGACGAGCGATTGCCTCCATAGCAGAACCACCAATTTTACCAATACCAATACCAACTCCGATTACAACTAAACCTGCACCTACCATTACTGGGATTTCCATAATAAATATATTTAAAAATTAAACATTCTGTTTCGACAAGCTCAACAACCTGAACTTGTAATCAATTATCTTACAAATGTTGAATCTCACCTTCATGCTCTTCTGCATGATCATGAGTTTCAGCAGCAAAACCAAAGTAAAGCGCCGATAACATTGTAAAAATATATGCTTGTAGCAATGCTACTAATATTTCAATAAGTGAAATGGCGAAAGCTAATCCAAATGACATTGGGCTTCCTATCCAACTCTTGAAAATAAACATCAATCCAATTAAACTCATTAATACAATATGTCCTGCTTGCATATTTGCATATAAACGTATTAATAATGAGAAAGGTTTTATAAATATCCCTAATACTTCAATAGGGATTAATATAATGTATAAAGGAATTTTAGCATACCAAGGCATAGAATCTCCTAATGGATCAAAAATATGCTTCCAGTAATCTTTAGTTCCTGTAAAGTTTGTTAGTAAAAAAGTTAATAATGCTAAACATGCTGTTACCGCTATGTTTCCTGTAACATTAACTCCTAATGGTGTTAAACCAAAAATATTTAAAAACCAGATAAAGAAAAATACAGTCAGTAAATATGGCATATATTTCATATACTTTTCCTTTCCTATGTTAGGGACTGCAATATCATCTCTAATATACAATACAATTGGCTCGAAGAAACGACCAACACCTTTTGCAATACCACCATTTGTTGCATAAGAACGTGCTAAGCCTCTAAACAAGAAAAACATTAACAGTCCTGTAATTAATATCATTACAACACCTTTAGTGATTGAAAAATCTAATGGCTTTACATTTGTTGGGTGATGATCTGCATCATAATTTATAGTTCCTTCTGCATCAGTTTTATAAATCTTACTGTGATATTGCTTGTAGAAGTTACCATCTACCTCAGCAACAGTTTCACCATGGTGAAATTTTGAAGACGAAAACACTTTTAATCCATTATCCCAAAGGATAATTGGAAGCGGTGCTCCAATATATTTGTGCTCTCCAGAATCTGTAGTATAAGATAATAAGCTAAAATCGTAAGAATCTTTCAAGTGATGTTGAATGTATTCTTTAATTTCAGATTTTTGATCTCCTTTTTCAGCATCTCCACCAGCAAAACCAGTAAAGGATACTAAAAACAGTAATAAGGTAATTGTCTTAACAGTTATTTTTCTATGCATATCACTTAAATAATAGTGGCTTAAAAATCGCTGCAAAGGTATGTTTTTATATCAAAAACAAAAACTATTTTAAACTTTATTTATAGGTGTATTTTTCTTTGACTAAAAAGGAGCTTCTATTCCATTTTATTTAGCCATTTAGCTAAGCTGGAAGTTTCTATAATTAAACATAAAAGATAAGGAATGAAAAAAGCTGCAAACTCTAATTTTGAGATGTCTCCATCTGCTTTATATGATGGGTAAAATAGAATAAAAAAAACAATGAACTTTAAAAAGCTTCCTCCAAGAAACATAAAGCCTAGCTGTTCTTTATACTTTTCTTTCATTTTAAGAAGAAAGCCATAAATTAAAATTGCGAGAACTGCATTTACAATATATGCGAGAATAATTTTGTTTTCAAAAAGCGAAAGTTCTAAAAAATGTAATACTGCTATGTGTATACCAAATGCAATGGTAAGAATTAAAATAAGCTTTGTAGAAAACTTAAGTAAAGATTGATTCATTTATTTGTGGATTCTGTTAAGTTGTTTTACAACTATAAAAAGTGAAGCGGCAACACCTAAGAGTGTGCAAATAATTATATACATTTTTTCGCCATCATTATAAGAATTATCTAACCACTTACCTAACATGACAAACCCATAGATAATGGCTCCCATTTCAATTCCTATTCCTGAGAGTATAGCTACGTTTTTAAGCTGTGTGCTCTTTTTCTGGCCTTTTGATTGTGGTTTGTTGTCCTGCACCTTTATTTAGTTCTTTTAAAGTTCCCTTCATTACACATGTTGCGTTAAAAGTTGCGCCTGTTTCTACTGCAAGTTTACCCACAACAACTTCGCCTTCTACATGTGCTGAAGATTTAAGAGACAAGGTGTCTGAAAGCATTAGTTTACCTGAAAACTTACCTTCAATATCTGCATTAGCACTATTGAGTGTACCGTTTATTAATCCGGTTTTACCTATTACAACCTTTCCTGGGGTTTTAATGTTACCTTGAACTGAACCTTCAATTCTAAAATCACCATCGCTAATAATATCTCCTGTAATGGTAGTACCTTGAGCAATACTGTTTTGCTGTGTGTATGTTTCTGTTGCCATCTTTCCTTTTTTTTGATCTGAAAACATTTGGTTTAAATTTTTATTGAGATTCTAAATACTCATTTAAGTTTTTATGCCTTTGAACAATTTCGTAGTTTGGAGATGATATTGCATAAAATAATCTGTCTATTTTATGCTTGTTTTCTTTTAAAATTTCTGCAAATCCCGATGCGCCTTGAATGCTTGTTAAACCATGTACAACCACAAATTTTGTTTTATCATCATATACATCAATTGACGTTGTTAAATTAAAATGGCTAACTTTTGAAACTGCATCGTCTAATTTTTTTACAAAGTCATTAATCTCTTCTGCTGCATTTGCATTAAATGGATATAACACATTAAAATGCTTAGTGTCATCATTACTAGAAAATTCTTTTTTTGCTAATACAGGAATAACACTTTTAATTATTTCTTGAGCTCGCTTACCTTCTTCAGAATTAGGATAATTTAAAGCAATAAAGTTGACACTTTCTTTATAAGCGTTAAAACCAAATAATCGGCCTTTTGCTGAAGCTTTTAGAATTTCAAATTTCGGAACAATTAATTCGCCTTCAAATTGTGTGATATATGTTTCTGCTTTGTTTATGACTTGTGCATATTCTTCTTTAGAATATTGATCATACAATGCTTCGTATAAGCTTTCGGGGCTGTTTTCGTCTTTAGCTAATCCTGATTGTGGATTACGTAATATCTCTGCGTAACGTGAATCTGAATAATTATTTAAAATATCATTTTTAGCAATTTCGGCTTCATCTATCAAATTCATCTCCATATAAATTTTATACAAATTATATTTTGATGGTAATATTAAGCGCTCTTCTGGATTGTTATTTAAAAGCTTTTGGAGTTTGTCTTTTGCCAATTCATATTCTTTAAACTTCTCTTTATAAATAGACCCTAATCTATAATACGCTAAGTTTCTTTCTTTAGCGATACTATCTATAACTTTTTGATCCGATGGGATTTTTGAAATGTAAAAATTTGGATCATAACGTTCTTCATCTGAAGCTATTGAAGCTACATCATTTTGCTGATTTGAAGCTAAGCTTTTTCTAGCGTCAGATATTCTCCAGTTATCTTTTAATTCTCTATCTCCCCAAATTTTAACAAATTCGTTTTTACCATATGATACTGTTGTTTGGTTATAAAAATAGAATTTTTGTTTGCCATTTTTAGATGTTGGATCGGCTCGTAAAGATTTGTTTACTGCATTATTATTTATTGTTGCAAGCCCTGTATTTGTTCTTTTTGCAGCTTCTTCTTTTTCTTTTAATGCTTTTGCTTCTTCCTTTAACTTATTAGTGTATTCTGTAAAAACTGTAAGTCTATCAGCTTCAGATAAACTAACTAAATTTAAAATACTATCATTTGTTTGAGCAATGGCTTCGTAATAAATAACATCATCAAGATTTTCTCGTTTGCGTTTTACAATTCTATACGGCTTAGAATTAAGCTTCATATTATTCATTGTACTGTCATAATACGCGCCTGCTTCTTTGTATTGCGCTTTATCAAAACTCATATCTCCTAAAGTAGAATAATTAAGTGATCTTAAGTTTTTATCTTCTGTGTTTGTACGTAATGATTTATTATAATAAGCTTCAGCTATTGTGTCTGATTGATTTGTTCTGTGGTATTCTGCAATACGATAATAGATTTTATCTAAAAACGGACGGTTTTCTCTATCTTCTTCTAAATCTGTTAAATACTCTATAAATTCAAGTTTATTACCGTTATCAAAATCGAAATTAGTTGCTTTAGCGAGATGTGCATTTATATAATACGGTCTCGGGATTTTACGATGCATGTCTATAATTTTATCGAATGCAATATTTGCGCTATCCTTATCTCCAAACTCATTATAAAGTTGGCCAATTATATAATTATACCTTGCTTTTTCTTTATTCTTTTTGGTGTATTCTGCAGCAATATTTAATTGTGTTAAAGCACTATCTTTTGCTTTAATATTAATATAAGCTTGTGCAAGCATAGAGGTTGCATCTGCTAAATCTTGATCTTCTAACTCTTCTTGTTCTAAAAGACGTTTAAGGTTTTTGATTGCCAACTCATTGTTGTCTAATCTAATGTTTGTTTTCTCTCTCCAAACCTTAGCTGTATTTATTTTATCACTTGCTGGATATTTATAAAGAATGTAATTAAATGCTTCTAAGGCAGGAACAAAACGTTGGTCAAAATATCTTGCTTCACCAAGTAATAAATAAGCTTCGTCAATTTGAGGATTGTACTCTTTCCCTTTTATATTCATTCCGTGTTTTTGAACTGCTTTTATTGCTTTTTCTTCAGCACGTTCAAAATCTTGATTTTTAGATTGACCAGGAAGTACAACCTCGTCCATTAGTTGCATACGCTCTATAGGCAATAACTCCCAAAAATTATCTGTAGAAGCATCATCTACACTTTCTCTACCTTTTTCTAATGCAATATTACCATTGTACAAGATGTTGTACTTAGTGCCAAGAGCATGAAAATTACGGTTTACAAAAGTGTTTTTTTTACGCGAACAGCTTGAAACAAAAAGTGCAGCACAAAAGAGATATAATAAAGGTTTTAAAGATGTATTCAACGTTGGTTGTATTTGGTTTATAGATAACTAAAAACGACCGCATATATTATGCAATGCTGTAAAAATAAGCATCTTTTTGAATTATTGAGAAAAAATAAGAGACTTTTAAACAGTCTCTCTTCCAGCAAAATGAGCTTCCAGCTCTTTTAATGTTGCTGTATTTGTTGCTAAGTCCTTAACTATTTCTCCTTTTTCTAACACAACAATACGTTCACAAACATCTGTTACGTGTAATAAGTCATGACTAGAAACCAAAATTGTAACGCCTTGTTTTTCGGCTAAATCTTTAATAATTCCTTTAAGTCTAATTTGGGTTGTTGGATCAAGGTTTGCAAAAGGCTCGTCTAAAATAATAACCTCTGGGTTTCCTATTAATGCTGCTACAATACCTGCTTTTTTCTGGTTTCCTTTACTTAAATCTCTTAAATACTTTTTTTGACCAAGAATTTCGCCATGAAAGAAATCTTCAAATTGCGAAACCAAAGCATCTACATCGGCTTTATTTTGTCCACGTAATTCTCCAATAAAATAAAAATACTCTTCAGCAGTTAAATAGCCAATTAAAAAACTTTCATCTATAAATGCAGAAGTAAAAGGTTTCCAGTCTTCGCTTTCGTGTACGACTACGTTATTGTTTTTAATTTGACCTGTTGTTGGTTGAATTAAGTCTAGTAATAAACTAAAATAGGTGGTTTTTCCTGCTCCATTATTTCCTACTAGGCCAAAGCTTTGACCTTTAGGAATATCAAGCGATTCGATATTTAAAACTGGATTAGAATTATATTTCTTTGAAAGATTAGATGTTATGATCATGGTTGTGTGTTGTTTATATTTTAATTTGCTTTTTCACCAAAAGCTGCTACTGTTTTATATTTTCCTTTTTGATAGATTTGCTCAATTTTATTTAAAAAATAACTTCTAAAGACGATGCCCAAAACACCACTTAATGCTAAGGCAATAAGGCCTGCTTCAAAATTTATTAACTTATATGGGATATAAAATAAAATCATTGGGCCTAAAATTTTAGGCATAGCTATAAGCATTTGCGTTGGATTAAAACCATTTGTATTACTAAAGGCTTTTGCCTTAACGTTTAATTCTATTGGCACACGGTTTAATGCGCCTCCAAAAAGAGTTAAGAACGAATTTAATCCTACATTAAATAAAGCACCTGCAGCAATCATGGCAAATATCTTCCATCCAAAATACAGATAAGGCGTGCTTAGTACAAATGATATGCTTACAGCAACAACCATTAAATACCATTTAGATTCTAAATATTTTCGATAAGGAATATTTTGACTCATAAGTAATTTGTAATATTCACTATCCCAAGATGGCACTAACTGTCCAAAAGACATTAAAAAGCCACCTGTAACAAACATAGAGGCAAAGGCTAAAAATGCTGGCATATCTCTATAAGTATCTTGCGTATAAAAAATAAGCCCATAGAATAAGAATAAAAAACTCATCATAAGTACTTGCTTTGGTCTAGCATTACGTAAAATAAGTTTTACATCGTTTTTTAGAAAAGGGGCAATATCTCCAAATCGATTCATCCACGACAAATCTGTTGCATTGACTTCTTTTATCTTTTTAGAAACTGTATCATCTAAATAAAACCCTTTTTTAATAAAACTAAAATTAATGCGGTAAAGCACATATAATAATAAAGCCGGAATGGCAATTAAATAAGCATGATTATAAAGTGAATTAAACGCTACGCCTAACGGTTTAGAAATAGCAAATACTTGAAAATATTCTAAAGCAATCAAGCCAATCAATAATGGAGCTATAATATAAAACCATGTGTTGCTTTTATTTATCAAAAAATTGAGATAATTAGTACACAGGGTTAGCATTAGCAATGCAGTAAACCAGCATAAAACATTAATTATAGGATAGCCTTTAACTAATAAAACGACAGTTAGCGGTAAGAACAAAAATAATGATAGAAAATTAAAAAATGACAAAGCTGTTTTTCCTAATAAAAAATGGATTACAGTATCTTTTTTAATTGGAATAACCATTAAGGGCTTTACATTCATTACTGGGAGTTGTTGCATAAAATACCTAAGCAGCATAAGAAATAAAAACCAGTAAATCATATAATTATTAATACTGATTATTGGGTCTATCTCAGGAAATGCTTTTTTAAAAGCAAAAAACGAAATACCTCCCATAAAAATGGCTATTCCTCCAAAATAAAGAGCTCCAAGAATTAGTAATATTTTTATAGCGATTCCTTTTTGAAAGTATGAAGCTCTGGTAAATTGTTTCCACTCTAAACTTAAAAAACGTTTTATCATAATTTTTGGTTGGGTTACTTGATGTTATAGGTAGTTAAAAATTATAAAATGTTACACAATTTATAATATTCATTATTACTTTTTAATAAGAGAACGGTATTTATCTATGAGTTCGGTTTTCCTTTCGTAAACTTCTATTAATCCAGCAATGTTAAATAAAATTGCAAAAAACCAATATATTAAAAAGTAAAAACTCTCTATAGATATCATTTCGAAAATCAAGCCGAAACAGTATATAAAAAGTGATGGTAAAGACATGATCGCTAAAACTTGTTTTGCAGATTGAATCTTTTTAAACATTCTATTTTCTTTAAAATGAATAATATAGGAAGCGAGATTTGGAATCGTGATTGAAGCCATAAACAAATACATTAATGACTTTTTACTTAACTGTAAAAATGCAAAATAGATGAAAGCCAAAATAATTAAAGTGGCTACCAGATATTTAGCCTTATAAAAAAACATGTACACTCTTTTAAAAAGTTGTTTTTGATAGCTCCAATGAATTGTCTTTTGCCTTTTCTTTACAAACGAATTAATAAATCCTTTTTTTGTATTTAAAAAATCATCTAATAACGCATAATTTGAAGCTTCTTCAAATTCAGATGCAAGATGATCAATTAACTCTAACCTAACATCTACATATTTTATCTTATTTTTAATAAGATAATTATCTATAAATTGAACTTGTTTCTTATTTAGCCTCATCACTCTTAATTCACAAATTTATAATCTCGTCTATATTGCTTAATAATTGTAAATGTAAGTTGCATTACAACAGTACTAACTGTAATTATTAAAGCTAAGCATAAAGCTACTAGAGAATCATTTGTGTTTGTTTTAATATAATTCCCTAATAATGTTGCTACAAAATTAAGTACTTGAAAAAATATCAGGTAAACAAAACTTAATCGCTCAATTCCAGAAAAACGAGGTAACCTAAATATTTTAAGTGAAAGGCCATATAAAACTAAAAAGGGTATGGTTGATAACATTGGAAAAAGTATGACGATATTCCTTAGCTGGTCTTTTTCTATATAATTTATGAGTTTATAAACCACTAAAAATGAAAACACAAAAACGAACAAAGTAGTAAGTTTCAATATTTGCCTAAATAACTGTCTTGCGATAGACTTGTCTACGTTCTTTAAAAACTGTTTATTATTTTCCAGCAAACGCGCTTTATTCTCAACCATATAATCCTTAAAAACAAAATAAAAATCACGATGGCTTTCAGTTTGCATTTGTTCCTCAATTGCAGATGCAACATGATCCGTCATTTCCATTCTAATGTCTGCGTATAACACATCAGAATTTTCTAAATAGTTTTCAATAAACTGTATGTTATCTTTAGATAATTTCTTCATTATTCTAAACTAAATTTAGGGCTAACCAATGCTTGCATTGTTTTAATATAACTCTCTAATTCAGTAAGTTTACTTACTGTTTCTTTAGCACCATCTTCAGTAAGCATATAATATTTTCTAAGTCTATTATCAACTTTAGCAACCTCAACATCTAACAATCCTTCAGCTTCTAGTTTATGAAGCGCAGGATATAAAGCACCTTCGGTGATTTGAAGTTCTCCTTTGGTAAGTTCTTTTACTTTTTGAGTTATTTCATAACCATACATTTTATCCTTCTCATTTAAGAGTTTTAAAATGATCGTTGTTAAACTTCCTTTATATAGTTTAGAATTACTCATCATTCAAATATATACATAATTTTCTTATGCATATATAAATTATGTGTTATTTTTTAATTGAATTAAGACTTTAAACGAATTGGCTTCATTATTTTTGTTGAAAACAAATTCAATGTCACAATTTTATAAACTCACTATTCAAGATATTAAGCGAGAAACAGACAAAGCTGTAGTAATTAGTTTTAATGTTCCTCAAAATTTAAAAGACGTTTTTGCTTTTAAAGCGGGTCAATATATTACTTTAAAAACAACGCTTAATGGCAATGAAATACGCAGGGACTACTCACTTTGTTCTTCCCCTAAAAGCGGAGAGGTAAAAGTTGCCGTAAAAGAAGTTAAAGATGGTACATTTTCATCATTTGCAAACAATCAACTTAAGGCTGGTGACACCTTAGAGGTTGCGCCTCCAAAGGGGCGTTTTGTTTTTACGCCTAACGATTCTAAAACAAAACATATTGCAGCTTTTGCTGGCGGAAGTGGGATTACTCCAGTACTTAGCATTATTAAATCTGCTCTTGAAGAAGAAATACACAGCAATGTGGTTCTTGTCTATGGTAACAAAACAACCAAAGACACTATGTTTTTAAATCAGTTGCTTGAACTTCAACATCAATACAATGACCGTTTTTCTGTTCAGTTTGTATTTAGTCAAGCACAGGAAGACGATGCTATTTTTGGTCGAATTGAAAAAAGCACAGTCAATCTTATTTTAAAAAACAAGTATAAGCATCTTACAATAGATGCCTTTTATTTATGTGGCCCAGAAGGAATGATACATACGGTAAAAGATGTGTTGGCTGAACACGATATAGATAACGACAATGTGTTTTTTGAACTTTTTAAAGCTGCTAAACCCACAGAAATTGAAGCAGAAAATGTTTCTGACGGAAAAACAAAAATTACAGTTATAGTAGATGATGAAGAAGCTTCTTTTGAAATGTCTCAAAAACAGTCTATACTTGAAGCTGTGCTAGACGAAGACCTAGATGCACCTTATTCATGCCAAGGCGGAATTTGTAGTAGTTGTATTGCTAGAATTACTGAAGGAGAAGCCACAATGCGACAAAACAATATTTTAACAGATAGTGAATTGGCTGAAGGCTTAATTTTAACCTGTCAAGCACACCCAACTTCATCAAAAATCATTGTTGATTACGATGATGTTTAAACCGTTGGTCTAACTATTTTGCGTTTCGTCTTTAAAACACAGCCTTTCGTCGAATTTTTGAAAGTTATTCTCTCAAAAAATTGAACACTAATTTTAAACAAAATACATTAGTCTCAGATTAAGATATTATTCATTGGGATTATCTATAAGGTCTTAATCAGTCCCTGCTCTTTTTGAGTGGGGATTTTTTTATTTAAGTACTTCGTTGATTTTAGAAATTATTTGTTCTGGTAAAATTGTTTCTATTGCATTTTGATAGCCATCTGGTTGTTTATTACCATAAACTGAAGTAGGGATTTTTGGATATTGATTTCTATCAGCTAAAAGCGCGTTATCTTTCTTTTGATTAAAAGGATAAAAACCTGCGTAAGGATGCGTAACTCCCCAAAGTGTAACTACTTTAACACCTAACATTGCAGCTATATGCGCATTTCCAGAATCCATACAAAGCATTACATCTAGGTTAGAAATTAAATCTAATTCTTCATCAAGTGTGAGTTTTCCAGAAATATTCTTGGTGTTTTTAAATTTTGCCTCTAAAGATTTCAAGGTTTCTATCTCAGTATTTCCGCCTCCAAATAAAAGAATCTTATAGTTTTGAGATAATGCATTAATAACGCTTTCCATTAAATCTAACGAATACATTTTTCCTTTAAAAGCAGCAAAAGGCGCAATACCAATCCGTTTTAAACTATCTTCTCCAACAATCTTTATAATATTAGAATTCAATTTTGCCCTTTTAGGAAACGTAGGTTTAGATAAGTCTATTTTAAAACCGAGTTTTTCAAATACATCTACATAACGTTGGTGTGTACTTTTAAGCTGTTTAAAGTTTTTGCCTTTAACTAAAGCCTTTTTTTCTGCTCTTCCTTTATCAACTTGAATAAATGTTGTTCCTAAAAAAAAGCGTTTTAAAACATTTGTTCTTAACACATTATGCAAGTCTGCAACTGCATCAATTTTAAGCACTTTTAACTCTCTTGAAAGTTTAAAAAGCCCTAAAACACCTTTATGTTTTCCTTTAGTTTCTACTCCAAAAACAGAAACATTAGGGATATCTCTAAAAAAAGGTTTAAAAAAAGGTTTAGTTAGTACTGTTAACTTTACATCAGGGAATTGTTGTGAAAAAGCTCTTAAAACAGGAACTGTCATCGCAACATCTCCCATAGCTGAGAGACGAATGACTAATATGTGTTTAGGCTTTGACATAAATTGATAATCTCATATTGAACGTAGCCTAAATATCTTAAAATGAGATTCTTTTAAACTTCGTTTATATATCTTCAATAAAATGACATTTTATTTCGATAGTGTTCAGAATGACAATCTGTTTTTATTTTTGAGACCGCAATACTGGGTTTAGCTCATCATCATTATACATCTTCATTTGTTTGTACACTTTCATATACTTATCACCTTTTTCAATATCATTAAGTAGTGTATCTATTGCAGTAGATAAATCAACGCGTTGCTCTAACAAAACATCCAACTTCGCTTGGCAAGCTGCTCTGTGTGAATCTGAAGCATCTACTCGAGTTGCTTCTTCATTCATATGATATACTTTTAATGCTAAAATTGAAAGTCTATCAACTCCCCAAGCCGGACTTTCTGTATTAATTGTAGCGTTTTCTTTAGCGTTTACATGCTTATATTCTTCTAAAAAATAACTATCTATATACTCAACCATATCTGTACGGTCTTGGTTAGACGCATCAATTTGTCGTTTTAAAGTTAAAGCGGCAACTGGATCTATTTGTGGGTCACGAATAATATCTTCATAATGCCATTGTACAGTATCAATCCAACACTTTCTATATAATAAATGTTCTAATAAATTTGTGTCTTTATCATAAACATTTGTGAAAGGTTGATTAACAGTATTTATAATATGATACTTTTCTATAACGTCTTGAAAAATCTTATTTGCTTTACTTGTAAACATAATGGATGAGTTTTAAAGCGCAAACCTACGTAAAATTCTCTAAAAAGTAATCACAATATCAAAGTAGGTTTAGCTTTTACCTGCTTTAAAATAGCAGTTTTACAGTTAAATAATAGGTCTAAATAATTAACTTTACAGCTCAAAATAGAGATTAAGTATTATGCATATTCACAATTTATCAGAAAAAAACTCAATTTTAAATTCTTTTATAGCCGAAATGAGAGATGTAACGGTTCAAAAAGATCGCATGCGTTTTAGACGAAACATCGAACGTATTGGTGAAATTTTAGGTTATGAATTGAGTAAATCTTTACATTATAACACTAAAGCAGTAAAAACTCCGCTAGGAACTTGTAATATACATCTACTAAATAATGATATTGTTTTGTGTTCAATTTTAAGAGCTGGTGTGCCTTTACATAATGGTTTATTAAATTATTTTGATGATGCAGAAAATGCTTTTATTTCGGCTTATAGGCATCATAAAGAACAGCCAGAAACTTTTGAAATTGTTGTTGAATATCTCGCGTGTCCAAGTCTAGAAAACAAAACCTTGATATTAGCAGATCCAATGTTAGCAACTGGTCAATCTATGCTAGCAACTTATGAAGCCTTAAAACCATTTGGCACTCCTAAAGAAGTGCATTTGGTTAGTGTAATTGGGGCACAAAAAGGTGTAGATTTTATTGAAAGTAATTTTTCTAAAAACACTCATTTATGGATTGCTACTATTGACCAAACACTTAACAGCAAAGGTTATATTGTGCCTGGATTAGGTGATGCTGGAGACCTTGCTTTTGGCGAAAAACTACAGCATTAAAATAGCTATTGGAGCTATCATTAATACAAAAATTAAAGCTTCTTTAAACCATTTTTCTGATATAACTTCAAAATAATTAGTAATTATAATTGCCATTGGTGCAAATAAGAATATAAACTCACTTCCGTTTTTAATTGGTGTAACAATAATAATTAACATTGCTAAAAGGGCAGATATAAAAACCAAAACAAAAGAAGCTTTATGGTTTTTAGATTTGTCTTTAAGATGTTTAAAAAAGTAAAACGTTGACCACAGACCGTAAGAAAAAAACAATGTTGCTGCTATAATTATACGTTTTGAATTGAGTTGAGAAAAATCAAAACCATAAAACAACGTGTCTTTAAAATAGTTTAAAAACTCAACATCTCTAACAATCATATACGAGACACAAATAATTAAAACGGTTAAAACTCCAACCAAAGGAACTATCCAGTTTTTAAAATCGGTTATAGCATATAAAATTAAAGCTGCTACAATTAAACCATAAAAAATTATTGCCCAGAAATACAATAATGCAGCTATACTAATCCAAAAAGCCGCATCAAAAAGTTTCTTTTTAATCTCTTTATGTGATCTTAAGCTTATTAGACGCCTTATAGCTAGTAAGATAAAAAAGTTAGACAATAACACTTTAGAATTCATTATTGTTTGTGGAAAAAGTGCTATAAAAAGCGTAAACAATAAAATTTTATAGCTACTCTTTTGAGTTAAATTATTTCTACTTGCGAAAAAGTCTAAAACAAAAATTGAGAACAAACAAACAAAAAAAAGACCTACTTGTTTAAATATTAAGCTAATACTTAGTTTGTCTTGTATTGCAAAATATCTTGATAAAACAAAAACCATTGCTAACACAATGCTTATGACCACAAAATGTATTGGTTTAGATTTACTAAAAAAACTTGAAATCATTTATATAGTTTGTATATTTGCAATGTAAATATATGATTATACGCCTTAGCCTTCAAGAGGCTTTTAAAATTTAATATAATGAAAGATTTTTTTTACGCCATTCAAGATTTATTTGTAAATGTTCTTTTTGCGCCATTTGATGCCTTAAGAGCTTTAGAATTAGAAAATTGGTTTTCTGCCAATATTATTTCTTGGGTTTTTATTGTTATAGGTTTTGTAGCTTTTGTATATTGGATGCTACAGTTAAAAACTTTTAACGCAAATGGAGAAGAAGATAAAAGCATATCTTCTCACTCTTATCTATAAATCAAAACCAATATCCTTACGATAATTCATCTTATCAAAATGTAGTTTTTCTATACTTTGATAAGATTTTTTTATGGCTTCTTTATAAGAATCTCCATAAGATGTTATAGCCATAACACGTCCTCCGGATGTTACTATTTTTCCTTGTTCAATTATAGATCCAGCGTGAAAAGGGATAGATTCTGTAATCAAATCAACTCCAGATATTTCTTTACCTTTTTCATAAGCTTCTGGATAACCTCCAGACACTAACATAATTGTAGTTGCTGCTCTCTCATCAATTTCAATTTCAACCTCATCTAATGTTTGGTTAGAAACTGCTGTAAACAATGCTACCAAATCGTTTTTTAATCTTGGTAAAACAACTTCTGTTTCTGGATCACCAAGCCTAACATTATATTCAATTACTTTTGGGTCGTCTCCAACTTTAATCAATCCAATAAATACAAAACCTTTATATGGCAAGTTGTCTTTTTGTAACCCGTTAATTGTTGGTTTTACAATGCGTTCTTCAACTTTATTCATAAAAGCTTCATCTGCAAAAGGGACTGGTGAAACAGCTCCCATTCCGCCTGTATTTAATCCCGTATCGCCCTCGCCAATACGTTTATAATCTTTAGCTGTTGGTAAAATTTTATAATTTTTACCATCTGTTAATACAAAACAACTTAATTCAATACCATCCAAAAACTCTTCAATAACAACTTTTGTGCTTGCTTCACCAAATTTTGCTCCTACAAGCATGTTTTTTAGTTCAGCTTTAGCTTCATCTAAATCATTAAGAATTAATACGCCTTTTCCTGCCGCTAATCCATCTGCTTTTAAAACATAAGGAGGTTTTAATGTTTCTAAAAAGGCATAACCTTTTTCAACATTATCTTTATTAAAACTTTGGTAGGCAGCAGTAGGAATATTGTGTCTATATAAAAACTCTTTAGCAAACTCTTTACTGCCTTCTAATTCTGCTGCTGCTTTTTCAGGACCGATTACAGCAATATGTTTTAATTGTTGATCACTTAAAAAGAAATCATGAATACCAAGAACCAATGGGTCTTCTGGACCAACAACAACCATATCTATATTATTTGTTAGCACTAATTCTTTTATAGCATTAAAATCTGTTACTTTTATGTCAATATTTTTAGCAATTTGAGCTGTTCCAGAATTACCTGGAGCTACATAAAGAGCTTTGCATAAAGGGCTTTGGTTGATTTTCCATGCAAGAGTATGTTCTCTTCCTCCTGAACCGAGAATTAAAATAGTCATGTTGTGTGTTGTTTGCGGCAAAAATAATTGCTTTTACGCTTAAAAAATAATTATTTTACAAAAACATATTATCTATAATTTCTTTTGAATTTATTTGACCTTTCATTACAATTTAATGGCTTTCCTATTAGAAAAGCTGAACACGTTTTGAAAGCTATTCAACAAAAAAACGAAGAAGATTTTAAGCTTTATGTAGCTCAAAAAAAGCAAGATATTGTTGCTTATCATTTAAAGCATACTCCTTTTTATAAATTATTAGCTAAAAACACAAATCACTTAGATTGGAATACTGTTCCTGTTTTAACTAAACGAGATTTACAACAACCTCTTAAAAATCGTTTGTCTGAAGGTTTCTCTAAAAAGAATGTTTATGTAAATAAAACATCAGGTTCATCAGGTGACCCTTTTATTTTTGCTAAAGACAAGTTTAGTCATGCCTTAACTTGGGCAGTTATAAAGGATAGGTTTGGTTGGTTTAATTTAAATTTTAAAAACTCTAAACAAGCTCGTTTTTATGGCATTCCGCTAGATAAAAAAGGATATTATAAAGAACGGTTTAAAGACACTTTAAGTAATCGCTTTCGGTTTTCGGTTTTTGATTTAAGTGATGATGCTTTTAAAAGATGTCTTAACTCTTTTAAATCTAACTCCTTTGATTATATAAATGGTTATACTAGTCCTATAGTTCAATTTGCAAAATATTTAAAGGCTCAAAATGTAATTTTAAAATCTATTTCTCCATCATTAAAGGCCTGTGTGGTTACCTCAGAAATGCTTTTTGAAGATGATAAAGCACTCATGGAAAAACAGTTTGGTGTTCCCGTAATTAATGAATATGGTGCTTCAGAATTAGATTTAATTGCTTTTCAAAACCTTGAAAAACTATGGCAGGTTAATAGTGAAACTCTTTTTGTTGAAATTCTTGATAAGGAAAACAATCCGTTGCCATATGGTGAAGAAGGTAAAATTGTTATTACATCACTTTATAACAAAGCACATCCTTTTATACGATATGATATTGGAGATATTGGAGTGCTTTCTAAACAAAGTACACTTAAAAAACCCATTCTTGAAAAACTCATTGGACGAACAAATGATATAGCCATTTTACCTAGCGGAAAAAAAGCTGCAGGTTTAACCTTTTACTATATTACAAAAAGTATTATTGAAGATGATGGCAACGTAAAAGAATTTATTATAGAACAAGTAAAAAAAAATACTTTTAAAATTTATTATGTAAGTACTGAAGAACTTTCTTCTGAAAAAACAAAAATTATCACACAAGAAATGGAACGCTACCTTGAAAAAGGATTAAACATTCTTTTTGAAAGACAAAACCAATTACAACGATCTAAAAGTGGTAAATTGAAACAGTTTTCATCTTTAATACAAAAAAATATATGAACATAACAATTGTTGCTGGAGCAAGGCCAAATTTCATGAAAATAGCTCCAATAATTGATGCTATAAAAATAAAACAACAAGAAGGTTTTAATCTTAATTACAGGCTTGTTCATACAGGGCAACATTATGATAAAAATTTAAGCGACACTTTTTTTGTAGAACTTAATATTCCGTTTCCTGATGTTAACTTAGAGGTTAAAAGCGGCACTCAAGCTCAACAAACAGGAGCTATTATGGTTGGGTTTGAAAAAGAGTTAGAAAAAAATCCTACAGATTTAGTTATGGTGGTTGGCGACGTAACCTCAACTATGGCATGTACTATTGTTGCCAAAAAAGCAGGAATAAAAGTAGCCCATGTTGAAGCAGGAATACGTTCTGGTGACATGCAAATGCCTGAAGAAATAAATAGAATTGTAACAGATAGTTTAACCGATTATTTTTTCACTACTTCTAATTATGCTAACGAAAATTTAGCCAATCTTGGTGTTGCAAAAGACAAAGTCTTTTTTGTTGGCAATGTCATGATAGACACACTAAGGAAAAATGAAACGAGATTAAAGCAACCTTCAATTTGGACTGATTTAAAGTTAAAAACCAAAGCTTATATGGTAATGACGCTTCACAGACCAAGTAATGTTGATGAAGAACTTCAACTCAAAAAATTAATAACTCAAATAGTAAATCTAGGAAAGGATTACCCAATAATTTTTCCTGTACATCCAAGAACCAAAAAAATACTCGAAGGCTTAGATCTAAATTTTAATAACCTGCATTACATATCGCCATTAGGTTACTTAGAGTTTAACTATCTCGTAAAGCATTCTTTTGCGGTTTTAACAGATTCTGGTGGTATTACCGAAGAAACTACGGTTATGAATATCCCATGTATTACTCTACGGAATAACACAGAACGGCGAGAAACCTGTGAAATAGGAACTAATATTTTGGTTGGAAATAATTCAGAAAAAATTAGAGACGCTATCAAAATGCTCCTTTCTAAATCTTGGAAACAAGGTCAAATACCAGAACTATGGGATGGAAATGCAGCTCATAGAATTGCAAATCATCTAATTGAAATATATCAATTATAGTGAAAGACATTCTTATAATAACAAGTTATTTTCCTCCTGAAATTGGAGCGGCTTCTAATAGAATTTTTCATCTAGCAGATGGTTTGCAAAAACGAAATTATAAAGTCTCAGTTATTACACCTTTACCAAATTATCCTACAGGAAGATTATTTGATGCATATAGAGGTAAGTTAAAACAAACCAATAAAGAAAACAATATAACAACACATAGGCTTTGGATTTATGCTACCGTTTCAAAAAACAAGTTTTTACGGCTTATTGCAATGCTTTCTTATAGCTATAGTTTACTTTGGTTTTTTACATTTAATAAAATCCCAAAAACTGTTATTGTACAATCGCCTCCATTGTTAGTTGCTTTTACGTCTATGTTTTTATTGCGCTCTAAAAAAAGAAAGCTCATTTTAAATGTGAGTGATTTATGGCCAATTGCAGGATTAGAACTTGGTGCTTTAAAAAAAGGTTTTAGTTATAGATTACTAGAAAAAATTGAACATTTTAATTACAAAAAAGCTCATGTTGTTTTAGGACAAAGTGAAGAAATATTAACACACATAACCTCTATCTTTCCTGAAAAAGAAACATTTTTATATAGAAATTATCCAGATTTTGAAGCTCCAGAGATAAAGTATCACAAACAAGAAGGAAAATTACAACTAGTGTATGCCGGTCTTTTAGGCATTGCTCAAGGTGTTCTCAAGCTTTGCCAAGAATTAGATTTCAATAAAATAGAATTCCACATATATGGTTCTGGCGCAGAACAAAAAGAGATTGAAGCCTTTATAGAGTCTAACCCTAAGCTTCCCATATACTTTCATGGTAGAGTGACGCGTAAAGAGCTTCATCAAGTGTTATTACAATACGATATTGCTATTATTCCACTATTAAACAGAATTTATGGATCTGTGCCTTCAAAAATATTTGAATATGCTAAACTTGCCTTGCCCATAATCTATTTTGGCGGTGGTGAAGGCGAAACTATTATTAAAGAACATCGTTTAGGTTGGGTTGCGAGAGTTGGGGATTATAAGCACTTAAATTCTGTTATATCAAAAATTTGTTACACAGAGATTTCAACTACTTTTAAAGAGCAAATAAAGGAAGCTGCTATTTGTAAATTTGATTTTAACACTCAATTAGACCAGTTACAAGATTTGCTTTAGTAGGCTTTGTCTTCGCCCTTAATAGCGTTTAAAAAGGTTTTAAGAATAATTTTTAAATCTAATAAAAGTGACCAATTTTCGATATAGAAAATGTCATATTTTACACGACCAATAATGTCTTTATCTGTTTCTACTTCTCCTCTAAAACCACTAGTTTGAGCTAAACCTGTTATTCCTGGCTTTACAAAATGACGAACCATAAACTTATCTATCTTTTTTGCATACATATTGGTATGACTAACCATATGTGGTCTAGGTCCAACAACAGACATGTCTCCAAATAGCACATTAAAAAATTGTGGTAGCTCATCAATGCTTGTTTTTCTAATAAATCTTCCAACTCTTGTTACTCTTTGATCTCCTCTAGTTGCTTGAAAAAGATGTGCATTTTTATTTGGTGTCATTGACCTAAATTTATAACAGTCAAATTCTCTATAGTTGAAACCGTTTCTTGATTGTTTAAAAAACACTGGCCCTCGCGATTCAATTTTAATTAATATTGCTATTAAAGGTGTAAGCCATGATAAAATGAAAATTATTACCAAACTAGAAAAAATAATATCAAAAGTTCTTTTAATAACTGTATTTATAGAATCTTCTAAGGGAATATCTCTTAATGAAAGTATAGGTATATAATCATAATATTCGTACTTTAATTTTTTTGAATATATCTCTTTATTGTCTGGTAAGAATTTTAAAATTTTTAAATTGTTATCTGCAAAGTCAACAATTTCACTTATTTGTGTGTTTGTGAGTTCAGAAATTAAACAATAAATCTCATCTATAGATTGTTCTTTAATATATCTAAAACACTCTTTTAAATTGGTATTTTTTTTATCCTTGAAACTAAATGTTTTTTCATGTATATAACCATATTCAGGATTTTTATTAAAAAAATTTTCTAGTGCTAATGTTTTTTTATTCTCTCCAAATATTACCGTTTTTCTATAATTACCACCAAAAGACGATCTATATTTCTGTAATATATAATATATAGCAAATTTAAATATTGTTATTAATCCAAATGACCATAATATATAATTAATAATGGTTGAGGATGGTATTTTTAGTTCATGAAAATATCCAGAAAAAGCAAATGCAATTAATGTAAAAAGTAACATTTGTCGTAATATTAGTGACAATATCGTTACTTCTCTGGTATATCTATATACATGATAAAATTTTGATGCAATTGATAATATTATCCAAGACAATGATACAACGCATACAAAAGTAATTGTGTCTATAGTTTTAAAAAAATAAAGCATTGCAGAAGCATTTAATATACTCAAATCAATTAAGTATGAAAATGGTCTTAAATACCCTGAATATCTGCCTTGTTTAAATAAACTCAACTTTACTTTTTTATATGATTAGAAAAATCTTTATGATCACTCTTAAACAGCTCTTCTTGAGAGAAGTTTTTAAAATAATTAAATGTTTTTTGCATTCCCTCTTTACGATTAACTTTAGGACTCCAATTTAGTAATTCTTTTGCTAAAGAAATATCTGGTTGTCTTTGTAATGGATCGTCGATTGGCAATGCTTTATATATTATTTTTTGGTTAGCTTGTGTTAAGTTTATTATTTCTTCAGCAAAATCTTTAATTGTAATTTCGTCTGGGTTACCAATATTTACAGGGTTTACATAATCACTAAGTAATAGCCTATATATAGCTTCTACTTGATCGTCTACATAACAAAATGACCTAGTTTGTAATCCATCTCCAAACACTGTTAAATCTTCACCTCTTAGAGCTTGACCTATGAATGCTGGTATTACTCTACCATCGTTTAGCCTCATTCTAGGGCCATAGGTATTAAAAATACGAGCAATTCTTGTTTCTAAGCCATGAAATCTGTGATATGCCATTGTAATAGATTCTTGAAAACGTTTAGCCTCATCATAAACTCCTCTTGGTCCAATGGTATTAACATTACCATAATAATCTTCTGTTTGAGGATGCACTAATGGATCCCCATAAACCTCAGAGGTTGAAGCAATAAGCAATCTTGCCTTTTTAGCTTTAGCTAAACCTAGTAAATTATGAGTCCCTAATGAACCTACTTTAAGGGTCTGTATGGGTATTTTTAAATAATCTATAGGGCTTGCAGGCGAGGCAAAATGGAGTATGTAATCTAGGTTATTTTGAATAGTTATGTATTCTGTAACATCATATTCAATAAACTCAAAACAAGGGTGATTTTCTAAGTGTTTTATATTTTTAAAATCTCCTGTAATAAAATTATCCATTCCTATTACAAAAAAACCTTCTTTTATAAATCGGTCACATAAGTGTGATCCTAAAAAACCAGCTGCTCCTGTTATTAATATTCTTTTCATTAATTTACTGGCTTTCTCCCTATTGATGTGTAATGAAACCCTTCACTTTTAACATCATTAACATCGTATAAATTACGTCCATCAAAAATTACTGGTAACTTCATGTTCTGTCTTAGTTTACTAAAATTTGGTGTTCTAAATATACTCCATTCTGTACATATAATTATTGCATCGGCATTATTTGTTGCTTCATACATATTTGCTGAATATGTTATCTTACTTCCTAGTTTTTTTTCTACATTAGGCATGGCTTCTGGGTCAAACACATTTAAATCAGCACCATGCTTCAATAACTCTTCAATTAAATATAAAGATGCGGCTTCTCTAATATCATCAGTTTCTGGTTTAAATGCTAGACCCCAAACTGCAAAAACTTTTCCTTTTAAATTAGACTCAAAATGATTGAGAATCTTAGGAATTAAGATCTTTTTTTGAATATCATTAACTTTAATTACAGAATTTAAAATTTGAAAATCATAATTATTGTCTTTCCCTGATTTATGGAGTGCTTTTACATCTTTTGGGAAACATGATCCTCCGTACCCTATTCCAGGAAACAAAAAGCGTTTTCCTATTCTAGAATCTGTTCCTATACCTGCTCTTACTTTATCAACATCTGCTCCAACTAGTTCGCAAAAATTAGCAATCTCATTCATAAATGTAATTTTTGTTGCTAAAAAAGAATTTGCTGCATACTTAGTTAACTCAGCAGATTTTTCATCCATAATAATAATAGGATTCCCAGAACGCACGAAAGGTTTATAGAGTTTACTCATAAGTTTTGATGCTCTATCTGAGCTTGACCCAATTACTATGCGTTCGGGTTTTAAAAAATCATCAACCGCAAAACCTTCTCTTAAAAACTCAGGATTAGATACTACATCAAACTCAACATTTGTTTCATTAGAAATGACATCTTTAACTTTGTCTGATGTGCCCACTGGCACTGTACTTTTGTCTACAATAACTTTATACTCTTTTAGGAGTTTTCCTATATTTTTTGCTACACCTAATACATATGATAAGTCTGCAGATCCATCTTCATCTTCAGGTGTTGGTAAGGCTAAAAAAATAATTTCTCCATGATTTAAGCCTTCTTCTAAGGAGGTTGAAAACCTCAATCTATTTGCTTTTATATTTCTTTCAAATAAAACATCTAAATGAGGTTCATAAATGGGAACAACACCTTGTTGCATTTGTTTTACTTTAGTTTCGTCTATATCTACACAAATTACTTCATTTCCTGTTTCTGCCAAACATGTGCCTGTTACTAAGCCTACATAACCTGTGCCTATTACTGATATCTTCATTTTTGTTGTTTTGAGATAGACAAAAGTAAGGAAGTATTTAAAAAGATTAATAGTTTGTTAAACTAAAGTATTGCTTTATTTTATTTGTGATTGTTTATTGAGTGCAAGCAATACTAAAAGCATTAATATTGATGCAAATGGAATGTATAAAAGGTTACCGCTTAGTGCTGATGTAGAAAGACACGTAATAAAAAAAGCTTTTGAAGCGACATTATTTACTAGATTTTTGTTTAAAAACCAGATAAATAATATATAAACAAGCAAGCCTAAAACACCAAAAAATAATAACAAATCTGCTATTTGTAACTCTAATCTAACTTTAGATAACTTGGTTACTCCAATTAAAACGTTATAATTTTCTACTGTTATACTGTTTATTATATCTATAGCATTGTCTGTTCTTTGAGAAAACAAGGTAGATATAAACCCTTTTACTTTATATGCTTTTTCAAAATTAGGCAACTTAAACAAAAGGGTTATTGATAGTATGAACGCTAAAATTGACATAAGCATTCCTTTTATTTTGGTAGTTTTATTTAATTCTTTATTAAATATTAGAAGTAAAACTATAACCAAAAACTCGGCAAAATACACGCCTTTAATTCCTGAAAGTAGTGATGTAATTATTGTTATAATTAACATTGCTCTATCTTTAATTTTCCAAAATAAAACTGTTGCTGCTAAATAGACATAAGGTGTTATTCCTTGACTTAAAATAAACCCATTATACCCAAATCTACTACCTCGGTAGGAGTTAAAAACAGCAACATCAAACATTAAGCTAATTAATATAGCTAATGCGTTTGCTATTATAAAGCCTCTAAATATTAAATATAAACTTGTTAATAAATTATGTGTTTTATTGTTATAAACATAATACAGCAATGGAAACACAATAAGCATAAAAACATACCTTATAAACTCATATAAATATCTGTCAGAAAAATTAAACTTTAATACAAACAAAATGATTAAAGCAAGAAGACTAAAAATTACAAGTTTTGTGTTTTTAAGTACAATCTTTAAATGAGTAATTATAAAAAGTAATGCGTATAATATAAAACCTAACTTTAGGTATCTATTAAATTTTACAAAATCTATTCTATAAAAAATTTCAATTTTATCTATAAAATCAAAACAAAGGCTAAGTATAACAAACCATATAATAATGTAATGTGATTTACTAAATAAGCTTTTTGTATTTAGCATAAATTATGTGTTTTACTTGTAAATTTGTTGACTTATAAAGCTTTCGTATGCATTATTTATTATATCCCAACTATATAGGTTTTCTATTTTTTTGATGTTAGCTTTTGCATATGCTTCTTTTTTAGCAAATAAACTATCGTTGTTCATTATACTTGAAATATCGTGAGAGTTATCAAAATACTCTGCATTATGCTCTAATATACTTTTATTAAATATGTTATTATTAGCTATAATTAATGTGTTTGATGCCATTGCTTCTAACAATGATGGGTTTGTTCCTCCTACTGAGTGTCCATGAAAATAATATCTAGAAAAGAATCTTAAGTTATTAAGTTCTTCTTGATTGTAATTTGCGCCTACAAACTGAATTCTATTATCATCTGCATATTTGTTTTGAAGGGTTTTACCAAAATCATTTAACGTTCCAAAAACAATTAAACTATATGGGGTATTTGATGCATGATAGCCTTCTACTATTGTGGCAATATTATTTTCTGGTTCTAATCTTGCTATTAAAATACAATAGTTACTTTTTTTAACTTTATACTTGCTGAGTACTTTGTCGTTTGGATTGTTAAAAACAGATGCGCCATAAGCAATAAACTCTGAGGTTCTATTATATTTTTTTATAATATAATCTTGAATCCCTACAGAATCTGAAATTAAATAATCACTAGATTTTACAGCTAGCTTTTCGGCGTATTTTAAAAACTTTCTAACAGGAGAAGAGTATTTAGATCGCTTCCATTCCATGCCATCCATATTGGTTACAATAATAGCATTTTTAGGAAGTAGCCAATACCAAACCGAACTTGATGTATAACCTAGCTGTAAGATAACATCAAATTTTCTTTTTCTAGAATCTAATATGCATTTTAAATCATAGATAAACTGACCTACTGTTCCTATTTTGTATTCTGGATCATAAGCGTGTATAATATTAACCTCTTTAAATTTTTTATCTTGATATGGATGATCATGAGAATTATAAACATAAACGTCATGATTTTTTGAAGCTAGATATACTGAAAAATATTCAGCAAATTGTTCAAACCCTCCATGGTTGTTTGGTATTCCTCTAGTTCCTAATATGGCTATCTTCATTAATTTTATTTGTATTCATAAGTAATAATATTACTATAGTGAAAAAATACACTCCATTTACTCTTCCAAATATAGATTCTGAACACATAACTACAATAAAAAACAAGGAGAATTGTATTAATAATTTATCTTTTCTTTTAATCGCCTCTTTTAAACTATAAAGTGGTATTAAGATTAGCAACAACAACCCTAAAATTCCTGTTCTCCAAAATGTATCTACATATTGATTGTGCGGATTAAAAGTTAAATGGTGTTTTAATCCGAGTGTATTCAATCTATTTTTAAGAAGCTTATTTGTGTCTTTTGTTATCCCTTTACCAAACACATAGTCTAACCCATTCATAGTTGCTAAAGCTTCTCTCCATAAAATTAAACGCAATGTCAAACCATTAACCCTAGAGTCATTAGGTTTTTCTATATAACTATCTTTAAGAATAGTCATGTCTTTTTGATTTATAATTTCTTTAAATCTATTTTTTAAAGGAGAAAATATTATTACAATTATGGTTAATGGTATTATTAAAAGAGCTGTTTTTTTGTTTTTTAATAAATTAATAAAAACAACAATTAAAGAAAATAAAAACACCATTTTTGACCCACTAAAAATTAAAAACACAAATAGAATAAACTCTAAAATATATTTGGCTTTGCCTTTGTATTTATAATCTATAAAGCATATTGAAAAAAATAAGAGGTAAGAAAAATATACTGGGTGCATGTATTTTGTAAAAAAATCAAAAGATAGAAATACAAAATTTTGATGAATATACACATCAAAAATAGAGGTTAATAAAAACCCAAATCCAATAATAAATGCAGATATAGGAAATAAAATCAAATACTTTCTATTAGCAATTGAGGGTATTATAACACTTAAAATAATAAAAGGCAAAAATCGCTCAATTGTTGACATTTCTCGAAAACCTTCTTTAGAAATAAGAAGGTTATTTAATAGATAAATTATAAAAAACCCAACAATAATAAAATTAATTTTTTGAGTTTTAATATCTATCCACTTTATGTTTTTAAAATTTAATAGAGCCATTACAATTAGTGCTATATTAAAAATTGGATGTGGTAAAAAAATACTTAATATAAGTGCGCTAATTGTTATACTTTGTATAGCAAATGGTTTTATACTAATTGCCTTCAAGCTTTTAAAAACTAGTACAACGAAAATTAATAGCACTAGCAATGCTAAAATTAACTGATACGTATTTTTAAAATCTGATGGATATATATACGTTTTAGGTAATTCTATATAACCATACTTTTTAAGTATTTCAAGTTTTATTTCTTTAGGTTGCTCAATACAATTAATTCCTTCTCTTTTTTTGAATTTTTGCAGCGGAATTGAAATAACTTTATTTGAAGACTTAAGATTAATTGACCTAATTGTAACTGTTTGGTTTGGATAGACAAAATACAATCGAAGTTTTCTTAGTTGATTTACTGTATCTAGTTTGCATTCATACTTTAAGTTTCCTTTATATTGAAACTTATAAACCGTTTTAAAATTTATTTTAGATTCTGTATTACTAGAAGTGTAGATTATTGGGGTTTCTTCCTTACTTAACTCATTATTAAAGGTAATTTCAATTGTGGTTACTGAGTTTTGTAATACTTCATATTGAGTAAATACATAAAGCCCTAATGATACAAGTACAGATATTGTAGCTAATAGAAAATAATGAATTGTTTTAAGTTGTCTAAACATTATTTAAGGTACGCTATTTTAAATTATATTTTTTTTAGAAGCTTGGCAGGAATACCTCCAATAAGTGAGTTTTCTTCAAAACTCTGTGTTACAACACTTCCAGCGGCAACTACGGTTCTCTTTTTTAAAACAACTCCGTCTAATATTGTTGCTCCAGAACCAATCCAACAATCACTTTCAATTTTCACGCCCAAACGAGTTACGCCTTGGTTTTTTATAATGACAGAAGTGTCTAAAAAATTATGATTTTCAGAGAAAATTTTAACTTGAGGTCCAATAATAACATTATCTCCAATTTCTATTCCTCCTTGACCTCCTAAATAACAATACGAATTAATTCCTGTATTGTTTCCAATTGTTATTCCAGTGCCTTTATGAGAGATAACTCCAGTGCATATTAAAGTACAGTTTCTAGAAATTGTTACGTTGTCTCCAAAATGAATTCCATTTTCTGAAAGCGCATTTATTGATACATTACTATCTAAAATAAGATTTTTACCAGAAGAAAATAAAGAGCGATGCTTAATTGTAACATTTCGCCCTTTAAAACACAGCCCTTTTGTTTTTAATAAAAAGATTTTAGCTATACAACCTCTAAAAATTTGAAATCCTCTTTCATATAATATCACAAACCATTCTCTAGTAGAATAGGTACTCCCTATATTGTAAGTGCTATCGCCTTTAAGTTTAGAAATGATTTTAGCTATCATTAGTTGTTTTAATAATATTCATTAGGTTTTCAGCTGACTTTATCCATGAAAATTTTTTAGCCTGAATAACTCCTTTGGTTGCAAAGGTATTAATGATTTCCTTTGAAGCTAATAAAGTGTTTATTTTTTTAGCTATATCTAATGAGTCATTTGGGTTTATGTACATTCCAGCATCTTCACAAACCTCTGGTAAACTTGTTCTATCAGAAACGATAACTGGAGTGCCACTAGCCATAGCTTCTAGTGGTGGTAACCCAAATCCTTCTGCATAAGACGGAAAACAAAAAAGTGTTGCTAATGCATAGACTAAAGGTAATTCGTTTTCTTCTAGATAACCTGTAAAAATTATTTTATTCTGAAGACCTAAAGTCTTAATTTTTGATAATAAATCTTCACTTTTATGATCATTCTCTCCTGCAATTACTAAAGGCGTATTAACATACTGCATTGCCGATATTAGGTTGGCTATGTTTTTTCTAATATTTAACCGCCCTAGATATAAAATAAATTGATTTGGCAAATTATACTTTAATTTAAAGGCTTCAATTTGTTTTTTATCATGTTGGTCTAATGGTTTAAATTTTTTGTCAACACCATGATAAACAAAATGGACATTGTTAACTCCTCCTAACTTGTGCTTTATAATACGGTTTTTTTCTGTCTCAGATATTGTAACTATTGTATTAGCCTTTTTTGCAAGTGGTTTTAAGAGACTTAAATATAATCTTTCTTTTAATGAGTAAAATTGTGGATAATCTAAATACAATAAGTCATGTATGTAAACAATACTTTTTATATTAGAAAAGGTGCCAAAATTTTGAAATAAAACAACATCTAATTTGTGTTTTTTTGCATATTTAGGCAATGTAATTGCATTTGAGATAAGGTTGTTAAAGCTACTTATATAAATACATTTTATGTTCTCTCGCTTATAAGGAAACTCTATTTCTTTATCGGCTTTATTTAAAAAAACATAAAATTCCTCATCTTTATAAGTGCTACTTAACAACTCTTTTAAAAGTTGCTTTACAACTACTTTTCCACTTGGCGGCCCATTAAAAAACCATTTTGCATCAATCCCTATTTTCATTTTAGGTAGAAATTTTAGGTAGATTTGCGCTTAAATCTTTGTTTTGACTCAGGCTGTAATAAATTAAAATTAAAGTAAAATAATAAAATCCTTGTTTAGGAATATCTGTTCCAATAAGGTTGAGGATTAATCCAATAAGAAAAAACAGAGATACTCTATTTTTATTAGAATAAAATATTTCAACTAAAGATAAAACAAACAATACAAAACCTATAATACCTTTTTCCGCTAATGACATTGCTAAATAAGCATCTGTTACTTTATAATAATAATTAGTGAAAATGATTCGTCCATTATGACGAGTATATCCTGTAAAAATCTCATGCCCCGCATCATTAGAAGACATAAATCCTAATCCATTTCCTAATGGATTTTTATAAAAATAATCCATAGAATATGTAATAAAACCACCTCTTTGAGATATAGCGCTGTTTTCTGAAAAAGGGTTATATGTTGCAACATATTTTTTAATCACATCTCCTTTATTATTAAACAAATAAATGCTTAAAGAAATTAATAACACAAACAAAACAAAACTAATATTCATGCCTTTTTTTGTTACCTTAATTTTTTGAGGCGCGTAAACTCCAAGCAAAAGAAGTAACATTATCATTATTGGTCCTCTAGAAAATGTCATTATTGTTATTGTTACTAAGAGAAACAAGTCAATATAGTTATTCTTCTTTCCTAAATAATATAGGAGAAGTAAATATAAACTTCCTAGTTGTCCCATAATTCTAAAATCAAACACAAAGCCCGTGTTTCTTGGTATTATTCGTTTTACAAAAAGAGAAATAAATGGCAGTTCTTCTTTAAATATTAGGCCTTCTGCAAACAAATACTTCATTTCATGTGCAAAAAGAGGGCTTAAATATATAATGATACAGGCAATAAATGTGTATCTAAAAAACTTTAATAAATACTCGTATTCTATCTTTTGTTCAGCCTTTATAAATACAAGAAGAAAAAACAAAATTAAAGGTATTATTTCTGGCGCAATAACAACTTTGGTATATCTCGGAAGCATGAATCCAAAGCCTAAAAGAAAAATAATATATACTACAGTCCATTTTAATGACTTCAGCCTATTGAAATCAAACTTAGTAATTCCTAAATAGCTATATATAACAATAATTAATGCTGGCACATAATTACAGATAAGGTTTAAAATATTAAATGTAAGATTGCTTCCAGGGTTAAAAGGTCCCATGATAAGTCGGGAGGATAGCATTAAAATAATTACAGTTGTTATATCTCTTTGTATTAAAATTTTATAATACGAGATAAGTAAAATTGGAATTATTATAAAAGGTGCAAACTCAGGTTTTTTAAATACTACAAGTATCAAAATAAATATGAGTATTAAATAAATATCTAACTTTATTTTATTTAACCTCAGCGTCATTCAACTAACTTTAAAAATGCATTAATAACAAGGTTTAAGTTTTCTTCTTCCATGCATTTAGGGTCTGTAAGTGGATCACTAATGAGTCCTTTTGCACTATAGGTTAACAAGTATTTAGAAAAAGTTTCTACAGTCATTTTATGTTTTCTATCTTCTTTCCAATTTGCTAATAGGTCTTCAATATTATTTGTGTTACGAAGTGTTTCGAGCGATATGGTTTGACAGTTTTGTAATTTGTCAAAAAAGATAGGTACAAATAAAAATGCTGGTTTGCCATATAGTGCAGCTTCATAAGCAATAGATCCAGAAACACTAAATATGGCTTTAGCATCTTGAATTATTTTGTGTGAATTAACATGCTCGTTTAAGAGTACTAAGTTTCTTAGTTTTTTAATTTTCTTGAAAAAAGAAAGTGATCGATCGCCAATAGCATTAGTATGTTCTTTAACAACGAGATGCCAGTCATCTGGTAGTATTCGCCATATATTTTGAATATTAGTGTACTGGTTATCGTAATATCTTCCAACCACATCAACTGATGCTTCTGGTTGCTTATGCAACGTATAAACCACAAATTTTTTGTTTTCAACTTCTGAGTATGGTGCTGTTTTTACAAAAGGGTAGGTAAGCCTATTCCATTCTTCGGTGAGGCCTTTATTTAAACGCCCACTTAAATTTGTTGGTGAAATTGATGGATCATCATTTTCCATGTTTTTTTGAGTAAAAAACCGTGTGCTTCTTTTTAATTTACTCAAAATATTCATAGATTTTTTAACTCGCTTTTCGTTTACTACAGATTCTGTTGGTCTTTGAACTTTAATGACATAACCTTCCTTATAAGTGTCAAATTTGACACCTTTGTATATTTCAGATTGAAACTCATCTTCTAAAAAAGTAAAATGATAGCCTGGAATACGAATAGTTTGTGGATGTAAATACGTGCAAGACAATTCTTTTTTGTCTTTAAACATTCTACACATCATAACTTCATGTGCGTAGGTTGTTTCACCAAACACATAAGAAACCTTATTGTTACTAATAAAATTGTAAATTGGTTTTTGTATGTTTCTTAAAAAATCATAGCTCCATTCGCCATAATATTTTAAAGCCCTATCTACTGATGCTAATTCGTTAAGTTTATATTCCCCAATGTTCATATTGGGAATACTTCCTCTCTCCTTGTTAATTAAAAGCAGGTTGTCTTCTCCATAAGTTGGCAATAAATAATCGTATAGCATTTTATTAAGGACAATCCAATATACTTTGCCTCCTCGCGCTATAATCTCTTTTCCAATGGCATCAAAAAAATATGTTTTTTTATAATTTGTTACAAAACAAATATTCTTCATGTTCTCTTCAATTTTTTAAGTATCATTCTCTTTTCCTCTTCACTAAAAAACGGCAGGAAAAACCATAAACCTAAAATACTAATAATAAGTGTAAATAGTTTAATAATAAACGAAGTTACATTATAATCTAAAATGTACCCAATACTAAAATTAACGATTAAAATTATAAGGGCTACTATAATTTTATTACGAGGTATTTTAATTTTATAATAGCTCTGACCCTTTAAATAGGTCAAGACAAATATAGCACTAAATGTAATAACCTTTATGATACTAATGCCAAGCAACTCTAATTTATTAATAAACATATACTCTAAGCCAAAGCCAACAAAAATACCAATACCAAGTATAGCTGGAATAGACCATGTTTTTTTTGAATATTGTATTGTTTGGTGTATTAAGTAATATCCGCTTTGAAATATTGCTCCAATTAACAACCATGGTAAAAATTCGAAAATTTCTAAGTACTTTTCTCCTCCAATAATTTCAAGAACATGATATCCTAAAAAGTAAATTCCTATGCTTACTATGGTTAAAAACATGAAATAATTACCCATTAGGTTTCCATAAAATTTTGGAGTTGTTTTTTCTTTTGCAATAGAGAAAAAATGGGGTGTCCATGCTAATGAATAAGAAATTCCTAAAGTAATGACAACAAAAGAAATTTGAAACGCTACATTATAAAGCCCTAAGCTTGTGCTACCAAGTTCTTTTTCTATTAAAAAGTAATCTAGTCGATATAAACTCCACCATAAAAGCGATTGAAACATTAAAGGAATTCCAAAATTCAAGGCTCTTTTTAAATATGAAAAATCTAAGCCTTTAAGTGTAAAATAATTTCTGTATAAGTAAAATGACACTAAAAATAGAGGTAATCTAGCCCAAAATTCTCCTTTTATTTTACCAAGTGCTCCATCTTTTTGAATAACAACAAAATAGTAAATAACTCCAAATGAAATAAAGAATTGAACTAAGTTAAAAATGAAATATTTTTTTGCTTTTCCTTCAACTCTAAACAAACTTAAGTTTAGTAATGGAAATGTAAAAAAGAATGAGTATCCAATAACGTAATAAATATAGGTCGAGACATCAGCACTTGACAGTGTAAATTTGTAAACAAAGTTATGTACTATGTATATTAAAAAAAGGATAATGATATTCCCTCCAAACAAAAACAATAATAGACTTGAGAAAAATGATTTAAACATCTTTGGGTTCTCTTTAAAGTCAAAATAATAACGCATTAATGTTGGGCTAAAGCCATACTGCATGAGTGCATTTAAAAAAGTGCCGACAGCCATAAAGACAGCAACAACTCCATACTCGTCTACACTTAGTTGATTAATATAGATAGGTAGTAATACAAATGATAAAGCCTGTGATAAAAACTGACCAATAGTATAAAGCGAAACGTTTTTAGAGAATTTGTTTTCCAATTAGCCGTAACTTAGGATGTTAAATAATTGATATTAAATCTTTAATATCAGAATAATCTTTTGACAAATTTAATTCTAACATTATAGAATCACTACTAATAACGTGATTAACTTTGTCTTGAAACGTTTTATAGTCAATTATTAGTTTTGAGAAATTTGATTTTGGATATACAGAGCAAACCATTTCAAATATAGCTTGGTATTCAATAATTTCAAAATAAGAACTTCGCCCAATAAAGTTTTTTAATTCTGAAGCCGTTATGTTGTTTTTTTGAGTTATGCCCTTTAAGTGCTTTTTAATGGCATAAAAATTATCTACTTCCACAGATTCAATTAAGCTTGCATGACCAAATACAGCTAAATTTAAACGTGGCAACAAAAATCGTTTTATTACTTTACTCCTCAATTTATTAGGCAGTAAAGGAAAATTTTGTAAAAATTTAGCAAGGTGTCTCTTTAGCTTATCATTTATTCTTAAATAGTTTTGAGGAATGGGCAAATATGGGTAAAGGTCTATGCCTCTTAAGTAAGGAATAAGCTTTCCTTCTTTTGTTATCATTACTGCATCATCGGCCAAAACTTGTATCGTGTCTTCTTTATTTAAAATATTTAAAATTGCTGTGGTTTTTCCCATTCGTCTCCAGGCTGCAAAAACTGAAACTTTATTTGCTCTTTTTATAGCACTAGCATGTAAAGTAACAATACCTTTTTGAAATGCAATTATTTTTATAAAAGCATCAAGCAATGCTGCGTAATAATGAAATGTAAACCCAGTTTCTACATCTAGCTCATAGCTTTTATTCTTGATTTTAAAATGGGCTTTTTTATTTGAAAACTTATCTATAATGTAAATACTCTCATGTAAACAGTAAATACCCTCAGACACATTTTTTGCATCACGGTCTAAGTTAATTTCACCTACTTGCTTTACGCAAATATCCCAAGTAACATTATTTAAACTATCTTGCTGAGAGGATTTAAATTCGCTAATGTTTTCATTTAACCAACTACTGTTATTAGACTCTACTTTCCAGTGTAATAAAGTAGATAATGAAAACCCTATATTGGTTGCTCCTTTCATTAAGCCTTTATTTTTTTAACAATTTTGGCAATTGGAGTATCTAATAAAACTGTATCTAAAGACACATTAGCTTTACTAAATCCGTCTCTTAAAATGTTATTAATCTTTAATTCATAATCTTCTAAAATATCGTTTTGTTGTATAGGAAAAAGATACTTGTAAACTTGATACAATTTAAACATTTCATTATCATCAAACTTAGTCGTGTTTATAAGTGATGTGATAATATTATTAACTTCTGTTTTCTCAACATCTGTACCTTTACTAGTTACTTGTTGTAATACAAAAACATCTTTTAACTCATGTTTCTCATTTTTTCCAATAGAGATTTTATCTAAAGGAATGTGTATTTTATATAAATGTAAACGCCTTAATACATTTAAAATCTTTTGAATACCAAAATGTAACTTTGAAGACTTGTTATTATCTCTAATTTTATGCAAAAAGATGTTGAGTTTTATAATAAACTTTTCTTTGAAACTAGAGTGTTTTAATAATTCTTTAAATGATGAAAACTCTCCTGAATATTGTTTCACATCAGAATAAATAGGAAACACAAATCCGTCTTTAGATATAAAGGTTCGATCGTCAGATAAAAAAGAGTCGCCACTATAGACCTTTTTCAACATTATTGAGCTTTTCCCTATACCTTCCCATCCGGCAATAATTTTAGCTCCTTCACTTGTTAAATAGCTTGAAGCATGTATACATGCAATCTCTTTGCCTAAGAGTACAATTTTAACCAAATTAAAAAGCAATTCTTCTAAAGTATCTAAACAAAATTTATTTTCAACTAAAATCTTTGTAGGTTCTACTCCAACTTTTGAAAAATCAAAAGCAACTTTTCTTTTTTTAGCGTCATAGATTATAAAATTATGAGCATTTGAGCCATACTTTGGGTGTAGTGTTTTTTGAGTTGAAAAAGGCATTTTAGAGATAAACTCTACATGTAGATCTAGATCTTGGGCAGATTTAACACAATGGTAATACCAATTACTACTCTTTAAAAAAGCATGCCACTCTTTTGGATGGTTATCAATTTTAATATAACAATGAGAAGCAAAATTTAGATACATTGGTTTAATTGTCTTTGTTAAACAAGTCAAATACCTCTTGGTCTTTATTTAAACTAAGTAATGCACATGGACTATCTGAAACTAATTTAGATAAAAAGTCTGTTTCTTGTTGTTCTATGTTAAATTGAGTATCATAAAGAAAAATCAAATTGCTGGCATAACTATATTTATCAAACTCTTTAACATAATCATTTATTGCTAAAGTATAATTAATAAACTGGTCTTTTGAGATTGTTGTCTTAGAATTTTTATTAGATTGTTTCAATACAAAAAACTGAGTTGGTCTAGCACTTTTAGAAATGTAATCTTTATTGAAGTTATAGTGTGTTCTAGATTTGCCTTGATATACTTTTTTGAATATTGATGAAGACTCATAGGTTTTAATAGCTTTACTGTCATTTTTGTTTACCCTGAGTGTGTCAACAAATGCATAAATTTTATTTGAGTCGTAGAGTAAAAAATTATCTCCAAAAAAAGAAGTGTCTTCCTTTTTTAATAATTTTAAAGCTACTGTTGTTTTTCCAACACCATCATTACCTAAAAAAACTAATGTCTGTTTTCCATTAGAAACTGCAGAAGCATGCATTAAATGTTTCTCAAATTTATGTCTTAAAACCCAAAAAACTGGCATTAAAATAAGCTCTCTATATAATTGATGAAATAACATCTCTTTGTAAGAGTAGTTTTTAATTGCTAAACTTTTTATAAAATGCTTTACTTTGTTTTTAAAATTGTTATCAACTTCACCTCTAATACTTAGATTATTACTGTTAATTTGAGTAAACTCTCCTAAAAATAATTTATGTTGTATTGCTAGTTTTTTATGTTTTTCATCTAAAAAAACGCCATTTCCAACTCTAAATTTGCTTTTTTTAATTTGGGTTTTTTTATTAAAATCAATACGTACGCTTATTTGAAACTTATGATTTTCTTGTGATACAATACCATAATTTTGAAGTGTGGCTTGAACAAAGTTTTTAAACGCAAGATTATTTGTAATTAATGAAACCTTAACACCATAAATCAAAAAAACGCATGTACTCATGTTTATAATATCTTATTCACAAACGCTCTAACTGCGCCATCTCCTCCCTTTGTATCTAAAATGAGAATATTTGATATGGATTTTATTTTATCAACAGCATTGCTAGGGCAAGCAGCAAAACCTACATTAGAAAGTAACTCATAACAATTAACATCGTCACCAATATATGCAACCTCATCTAATGTAATACCTAAGTTATTACATATGGTTTTAGCCGCTTCTAATTTTCCACCATGTTCTTTGCCTTGGTATAGAAAGTCAACCTTAAGTTTTTGAGCTCTTCTTTCAACAATTTTAGTAGTCTCAGAAGTGATAATTCCTGTTTTTATATTTGCATTTCTAAGCAACTCAAATCCTTTACCATCATGAGTGTTAAACTTTTTAAGTTCATCCCCATTTTCAGAATAATACATGCCTGCATCTGTTAAAACGCCATCAACATCACTTAAAAAAAGTTTTATTTCTTTTTTATCGTTAGATATAACATGTTTTTTCATCAAATATTCTGCATATACCCAATCATCTGGCTCATCAATCTCGGTCATGGTATATTCCTCCATTTTATAAATTTCTATGGCACCACTTAAACGATTTCTGTACTCTTTAATATTAGATACAGTATTAATATAAAATGCGCCATTTTCAATTAATGTGCCATCAAAATCTTGACGTCGCGGTCTATCTTTAAAATCATAATTTAAAGGTAATCCGGCATCATCCCAAAAAAATCTTTTTACCTTAGCGCAACTTAATAAAGAATCCTTTTTTGATTTTTTTAATTGTTGTATCCCATTTGATACATCTTTAGCTAACAAAAAAGGAGATGTGGCTTGTATTAAAATAAATACATCATTAGTATCTAACTGAGTGTTATTAATATACTCAAGCATAACACTTTCTGTTGATGATGTGTCTTCAGCGTTTTCTGATGAACGTTGATAAACCTTTAGTTTATTAAATTTAAAACCTAGAACAGTTTTTTTTATATCATCTGAATCGGTTGCGATGACCACCTCGTCTACTTCGGGTGCTTGCTGAGCTGCTTTGGCTGTCCAATACACTAAAGGTTGTCCACAAAACGGTTTGACATTCTTTAACGGTATAGATTTACTTCCTCCTCTTACTGGTATGAATGCTATAGTTTTCAAAAAAAATTAAGCTTTTTTAAATTTTAATTTTTCTCGTTGTACTTTTTCGATGTCTAAAATTTCTTCTTGTTTATAATCTAATGCTTCGTAAGTAGCTTTTAAGTCTCTACACAACTTTCTTAAACCATTTGGCTCTAAAGAGGCTGAGTGGTCAGTTCCTTTCCATGTTCTATCTTTAGTAAAGTGCCTTTCTATCCAACTTGCTCCCAAAGCATAAGCAGCATTGTCTATAGCTATTCCTAAGTGGTGACCAGAAAACCCTACGTGCTTAACTCGATTTGCATATTCATCTCTAAGTCTAGATATTTCTAACAAGCAAACATCTTTAAACGGAACAGGATATCCTGAGGTACAAGAATAAATAACTAAACGGTCTTTTGCTTGACCAGTTTCTTCAAAGAATTCTACAATTTGTTTTTCTTCCTCTTGATTTGTCATACCAAAAGAAAGATGTACTTCTCCAGCATACTCATCTCTTAAAACTTTTAACATTTCAAAATGATTATTACACGCAGAAGGTACTTTTAATAAGCCTGGATTAAATGTAATCATTTCTCTTGCTGAAGTGGTATCCCAAACAGATGTAGAGTATTCTAAACCAATGCTATCGCAATGTTCTTTAAGTGCTTTATGCTGCTCTGTCGAGAACTCTAAAAATTCTCTATGCTCACCATAAGTATTGCCATATGAGTTAGCCATATTAGGGTGAGGTGCGTTGTATTGCTCTTCTGTAAGCAACTCTTTGTTGTTTCTTTTTTGAAACTTTGCAACGTCTGCTCCACATTGTTTGGCTAAATTTAATAGCTCTATAGCAATATCAAATTCACCTTTATGGTTACATCCTATTTCAGCTATTACTTTTGGTTTTATATATTTCATATATTATTGTTTTTATTTACTTGCTTTAGTTTCTATAGTTCGAAGTCTAATACTTCTGTTAATTTTTTCTTTCCTATTATATAAGGGTTATGCACTTCTTTTCCATGAAATTTGAAAAGGTCAAAATTAAATGTTAATGAATCTAATTGCATTTTAATACCTTCATTAAAATTAAAATATGTTTTTAAATCACCACCTTTAATCTTAAATGATTTGTTTTTGTATTTTAAAATACATTCATAAATTTTTATAGATGTTTGTTCTTTATTAGAGCCAAAGTCTAACATAATATTCATAGGGTACACTTTTGAAGGTGCTTCTAGATTTATCTCTTGAATTTCTTCGCTTCCAATAAATCTAGTGGTTACCACTTTCTTTGGGTTGAATTTTTCTAATTCACTTTCGGTATAAAACATTGCAAACTTATCATCTTTATTAAAAACACCTTTAAGTTTAAGTTTAAATGTTTCTTCTTGTTTTGGTTTCTCTATTATCTCAGAATCGATTTTTGTGTCTTCTGCTATTTTGGTACTATTGTCTTTACATCCAATTAAAAAAATCAAACCAAATATTAATGAAAGTTTTTTTATCATTTTTACAATTTAAGTTTTGGCAAAAATACAATAATAATAAACTTAAACAACTTAAATATAAAATGATAGATTGTTTATAAAGTATCTATAAATAGGTATATCTAGGTATTAAATAAAAATTTATCTAGTTACTTTAAAACTGTTTTTCATTTTATGTTTAAAAAAGCTTCTTTTAGACTATCTCTCCAATAAGGAACTGTGATTTCGGTATTAGATTTAATTTTCGTTTTGTCTAACACACTAAATGCTGGTCGCTTTGCTGGTGTTAAGTAGGCTTGAGATTTTATTGGGTTTACTTTTATTGAAACTTGGTTGAGGCTAAATACCTCTTTTGCAAAATCGTACCAACTCGCAACACCCTCATTGCTATAGTGATATACTCCAAACCTACTATTGTTTGTTTTAATAATTTTTAAAATAACTTTTGCTAAATCTTTAGCATACGTTGGAGTTCCTATTTGATCGGCAACAATATTGAGTTCGCTTTTCTCTTTTGCTAGCCTTAGCATGGTTTTTAAAAAATTGTTTCCATATTCAGAATATAACCAAGATGTTCTAATGATGAAGTGTTTATTTAGGTGTGTTTTTATTTCGTTTTCACCGTCAAGTTTTGTCTGTCCATAAACACTTAATGGGTTGGTTTTATCACTTTCATTGTATGCTTTAGATTGAATTCCGTCAAACACAAAGTCTGTAGAAATATGAATTAACTTAACATTGTTTTCTTGGCAAGCGATAGCTAAGTTTTTAGCACCTAGCGTATTAACATTAAATGCTTTTTCTTGTTCCGTCTCTGCTTTATCTACATTTGTATACGCGGCACAATTTATACACCAATCTATATTTTGGTTTAAAAAAAAATCACTAACGGCTTTGTTAGAAGATATATCTAATTTTTTAGAGTCAGTAAAAATAAAGGAATACGCTTTATCTATAGTAATTAAACTATTAATGCAATTAGCCAATTGCCCATTAGCTCCTGTAACTAATACTGTTGTCATACAGTGGTATCTTTTAATAAAGGTAATATTTTGTCTTTATCAGAAACTAGTACTTCATTTTGAGATAAACCCCAATTAATATTTAAGCTTGGGTCGTTATATAGTATTCCTCCTTCTGAAGATTTGTTGTAAAAATTATCGCATTTATAAGAAAAAATAGTGTTGTTTTCTAATACTACAAAACCATGAGCAAACCCTCTTGGTACAAATAACTGAGTTTTATTTTTTTCTGAAAGTTCTACACTAATATACTCTCCAAATGTTGGTGAATTCTTGCGAATATCTACAGCAACGTCTAAAACTTTACCTTTTATAACTCTTACCAATTTAGCTTGAGCAAATTTACCTGTTTGATAATGAAGCCCTCTTAGTACACCTTTAGATGAAAATGATTCGTTATCTTGAACAAAATTTGTGTTAATTCCAGTTAGTTTGCTGAAGTTGTTTTGATTAAATGTTTCAAAAAAATAGCCTCTTGCATCTTCAAAAATATTAGGTTCTAATATAAAACATCCTTTAAGTTTTGTTTCTTTTATCTTCATTATTTTGTATTCAATAATCCTAAAAGGTTTTTACCGTAACCACTTTTAAGTAAAGGGGTTGCAAGGTTTTTAAATGCGGTTTCGTTAATAAAACCCATTTCAAAAGCTGCTGCTTCAATTGAACCTATTTTTAAACCTTGTCTTTCTTCAATAACTTCAACAAATTGTGATGCTTGCATTAATGATTGAAATGTTCCTGTGTCTAGCCAAGCTGTTCCTCTATCTAAAATGCTAACATTTAATCTTCCTTGACTTAAATATTCTTTATTTACATCTGTAATCTCTAGTTCTCCTCTATGACTTGGCTTTATCTCTTTAGCAATTTGCACTACCGAATTATCATAAAAGTAAATACCTGGTACTGCAAAATTTGATTTAGGGTTAGCTGGTTTTTCTTCTATGGAAATTGCTTGACCATCATCATCAAACTCGACGACTCCATAACGTTCTGGGTCATGAACACGATAAGCATAAATAATTCCACCTTCTGGGTTGTTGTTTGCTAACAATAGCTTAGATAAGCCTGAACCATAAAAAATATTATCTCCTAAAATCAATGCAACTTTATCTGTACCTATAAAGTCTGATCCTATAATAAATGCTTCTGCTAAACCATTTGGGGCGTCTTGAACAGCATATTCAAATCTACATCCATATTTTTTACCATCTCCTAATAAATCTTTAAATAATGGCAAGTCTTTAGGGGTAGAAATAATTAATATCTCTTTAATCCCTGCATACATTAAAGTAGATAGTGGATAATAGATCATTGGCTTATCATAAATAGGCATTAATTGCTTACTTATGGTTAATGTTAGTGGATGAAGCCTAGTACCAGATCCTCCTGCTAAAATAATTCCTTTCATTTGTTAAGAGTATTGTTTTTGGTAATATGTTTGGTACAAGCCACTTGTTACGTTATTAAGCCACTTTTTATTATTTAAATACCAATCTATTGTTTTGTCTAAACCTTCTTCAAAAGTTACAGAAGGCTTCCAGCCTAATTCATTTTTTATTTTAGAAGCATCTATTGCATATCTTAAATCGTGTCCTGGTCGATCTTTTACATAAGTAATTAGTTGTTCAGAATCACCTACTTTTCTATTTAGTTTAAAATCCATTTGCTTACACAATAGTTTAACAAGATCAATGTTTTTCCATTCATTAAAGCCTCCTATATTATAGGTGTCTCCTTGTTTACCATTATGAAAAACTAAATCAATTGCTTTTGCATGATCTTTAACATATAGCCAATCTCTAGTGTAGTTTCCATCACCATATACTGGCAATGGCTTCTTGTTTATAATATTATTTATAAACAACGGAATTAACTTTTCTGGAAACTGATTTTGTCCATAATTGTTTGAACAGTTTGTTATGACATATGGTAACCCATAGGTTTCTCCATAAGCTCTTACAAAATGATCTGAGCTTGCTTTTGATGCCGAATAAGGTGAGTTTGGGTCGTACGCTGTAGTTTCAGTAAACAATCCATCTTCTCCAAGCGTGCCATAAACCTCATCGGTACTAACGTGATAGAAAAGTTTGTTGTTAAAATTACTGCTCCACAATCTATTAAATGCATTTAGAAGAATCATAGTTCCTATAACATTGGTTCTAACAAATGCTAATGGATCCTCTATAGATCGATCAACATGAGATTCAGCCGCTAAATGAATAACTTTTTGAAATTTATACTTTTCAAAGAGGTTGTTTATAAAGCTCTCATTTGTTATATCACCTTTAATAAAGGTGTAATTAGCAGCATTTTCAACATCAATTAAATTTTCTAAATTGCCCGCATATGTTAATGCGTCTAAATTATAAATATGATATTCTGGATAAGAATTAACAAATAACCTAACCACATGCGACCCTATAAAACCTGCGCCTCCAGTTATTAAAATAGGTGTTTTATGACTCATATTCTCTAACATATTTAATTACTCTTACCAATAAATATATTAAGCATAATATCATGAAAGAAAGTATTGGGAATATTAAAGAATAACGATCTAAAATACTCTTCTTAATATTTCCAATTTCTTGAAAGCTTGATATAACATCGAAAAACTCATTTTCCTCTATTTTCTTTTCATCTAAAACCCTCAATTTATCTCTGAGTTTTATTTGATTTGCTAGCAACTCGTATTCTTTAGTTGCAGATTTTGCTTGTTGTAACGGAAAACCATCACCTAAACTCACTGAAGCTTTAGTGGATTCTGATTCGTTTTCTAATACTTGAACATAAACCTTTTTAAGTTCTTCAATTTCATTAATAGACGCTAATATATTCTCCTTTTGCAAAACCAACATCGAGTCTCGCTTCTTCATTTTTTTTGTAGAATATTGATTTTTAAACGTTGAGTCTAATCCTCTTTCAAGGTTTTTAAAAATATCCTTTTTCTTTGAGTCTACAGTAATTAAAAATAAATCTCCAGAATAGATATCACGGTTTTCAATATAATCATCAAAACTTACTTCTTGTGCTCTAATACTATCTATAGATTTTAAAAATCTATCATACTGTACAATTCTATCATTTTCTGTTTCTGGTCCAGGAGCAATTTCAAAACTTAAAAGGTCTTTGGTTGCTTCTTTGCTTAGGTTAAATATATTCGAAAGTGATTCATAATCTTCACTTCCAATTAAAGCATTGTAATAATTAATGTTTGTAGATAATTGGTATTTTGCATCAAAATATGTTCTAACTAGCATGCTAGACTCATACACTTTTGTTTTTCGTTTTTCTAATACATAACCAAATATTCCTGAGACAAGACCTACTATTAAAATAATTTTATAATTTACAACCACAGCTTTTGCGGCATAAATAATGGTAGAATAAATTGATAAAAAAACAAAAGAAATTGCTCTAAAAATTCGTTCAAAAAGTTTTCCTATAGCATTAAATAACTGTCCTAATTCTACTTCGTCATTAGAACTATTATTGTTTGGTAAATCTTTGTTCATAGCAATAAATTAATTAAATATTTGTTGTAATATTTTACGTGTTATTAAATAGGTTGGTTTTACTCCAGAGGTTCCTAATCCTCCAGAAGCTAAAGTACCACCTGTTTCTAATGGGTTATCACTTGCATAATAAGCGTATCTAACCTTAACATCAGATTTAATGCTGCCTCTAACTTTAGATGCAGCTTGTATAGCTTTTTGATAATGAGCACCTTCCATTTCTAAGCCTATCACATTCCATGTAGAGTTAAAAAAGAATTTTAAAATTTCTTTATTCTGAAGTGATGTTCCTAAAACCGATATCATAGAACCCTCATATATATCTACGCCTTGCCCTTCTAAATCAGACTTAGATAATTCATTTTTAAATGGGTAATTATCTGCTGTGCCTTCAAAAATATGGGCTGACGGAATCATAATATCGCCTTTACCGCCTTCTAAAATACCTGCTTTTCCCATAATAGAAATAGACTCCACATTAAGGTGAATTTTCTCTCCTCCGGCTTTTATTGGTTTTAATAGCTCGTCTATTGTTTCGTAAGCTTGTTCACCAAAGGCATAATCCATAACAAATATAACTGGTTTATCAGACTCATTAAATGCGTCTCCTACTTCTATATCTGTTTTTGAAAAATCAATTTTTGATGTATCAAAAATTTGAACATCTATATTGGTTCCTGACGTATCTTTAATGTAAATCATTCCATTTTGCAACGCTTCTTTTGAAACTTTATTGCGTAATGATTTACTATCTTTTTGACTCAACTCTTCATAAACCTCAAAAACATCTTTTTTAGCTACTTGACTTTTTAATGCTAGAGGCGTAAAAAGCGAATTCATCACACTATGCATATTTGCACTTATAACGTGTATTGGCTTTTTAAGTAAGTTGTTTTTAAAAAGCACCTCTTTTATATTATCTGCCCATATTTCACCATGTATATGATGACCAAGTCTTTCCCGTAGAACTGGACTAAATGTCACTGTTCTTTTATTGTTATTTACAACCTCTTCTATTGCTAGTTTACCTAACCAATATACTATATGTAGTAAACGTTCTGGTTGTGAAGGTGTTGAAAACTGAGCATGAGCTTCAGTAAGCTCGTTAAAGGTTCTTCCTAATATATTTGCTGTATGTGTAATTGCTATTTCGCGCTCTTGCTGTGTAAGCTTCTTTTTAGAAAAGACTGCCTTTTCTAGTTTAATCCAATCACGTGTTGTAGCTCCAGATTCATTTATTAGTACTCTTCTACTAATCTTATGAGATTCAACAAACAAAAAAGTTAAGTGTGTTAAAATATCATAGATTTCTGATCGTCCTCTCGTAATCTCAATGTTCATTTGCTCATCATCTATTCGATAGCAATTACGACGACGTTTTGGTGGAATTATCGTTTTAAAATGAGAATTTCCGTAACCTTCATCACTTGTTAGATTGATAAAGGTACATTCTTCAATGCCTTCAGGTAATCTATCAATTACATAAAGCAAACCTTCTAATTCGGCTTTTTCGTCTGCAATTGACCCATAAATTTCTGGGCGAAGCAGCAATAATGCTTCACGTAGTGTTTCTCCCGAAACACCCATTGGTTTATAAAAACCTCGGTTAAATAGATGTCTCATGGTAACATACATTCTCTCTATTGCATTTGAGCTTTCTTGAGCCCTCGTTCTTTCATGATGTTTTTTGCTACTCATACGTCTTATTTAGTCAACAAATATAATACTATTTAGTTAATTTTAAAGCGTATAAAGTATTGGCAATTTTTCTGTCGTTTGACAATCTAGGGATCTTATTTTGCCCTCCAAGTTTCCCTATAGATTTCATATAATTTTGAAATCCGTTTTTTGTAATTATAGTTATTTTTAAAGGGCGTAGAACATTTCCTTTTATTAAATCAAAATAGTAACTGTTTTGGTTTTGCAATAATGTGTCTATCTTCTGTTCTAAATCTGAAATGTTTTCTGGTTCGTTTTCAAATTCTACAAACCATTCATGAAAAGGCAATCCAGACTCTGGATTTATTTGAGGCGCTACTGTAAACTCTGAAATTTGAATTTTGCTTCCTTCTATAGCATGCTTCATTGCTTGTTCTACTTCTTTACCAATAACATGCTCTCCAAATGCTGAAATAAAATGTTTTATTCGTCCTGAAACAATAACTCTATATGGTTTTATTGATGTAAACTCAACTGTATCTCCAATATTATAAGCCCAAAGTCCTGCGTTTGTAGAAATTATCATAACGTAATTAACACCAACAACAACGTCTTTTATTGTTATTCGTTTTGGATTATCATTAAAAAATTCATCCGCTTTTATAAACTCATAAAAAATGCCTGAATTTAATTGCAACAGCATTCCTTTTTCATTCTGAGTATCTTGAAAAGCAAAAAAGCCTTCGCTAGCTGGATACAACTCAATACTATCAACTTTTCTTCCTATTAAGCTTTCAAATTTTGCTCTATAAGGTTCGTAATTAACACCTCCAAAAATAAATAAATTGAAGTCTTTAAATATATCTCCAACTTTTTTACCTGTTCTATCTATTAGTTTTTCAAAATACATTTGAACCCATGACGGAATGCCTGAAATAATAGTCATGTTTTCTGGTAACGTTTCATCTACAATAGCTTCAACTTTAGTTTCCCAGTCTTCTATACAGTTTGTTTCTAAAGATGGCATTCTGTTTTTTTGAAGATATTTAGGTACGTAGTGCGCAACAATGCCTGATAATCGTCCTAATTGAATGCCGTTTTGTTTATCAAGAATTGGGCTTCCTTGTAAAAAAATCATTTTCCCATCTACAAACTTTGAGTTTCCAGTTTCTGCTATATACATTAAAATGGCATTTCGAGCAGCTTCAATATGTGTTGGCATACTCTCTTTTGTAATAGGTATGTATTTGGCTCCAGATGTGGTTCCTGATGTTTTTGCAAAGTATATTGGTTTGCCTTTCCAGAGTATGTTTTCTTTTCCAGCTACAACTTCTTCTACATATGATTTTAAAGCTTCATAATCTCTAACAGGAACAGCTTTTAAAAAGTCTTCATGTGACTTAATTGCATTAAAACCATGGTCTTTGCCAAACTTAGTATTTAAAGCCTCTTTTATTAATTTTTGAAACACTTTATCTTGTGTCTCAATAGGATTATTTGCCCATTTTAAAATCGACTTTTTAATGGTTTTTGCAAAGGGTTTCGCTAAGGCAGATTTAAGTGATACCATTAATTAAAATCAATAAAATTTGTTGGGTTTACAGGATAGCCTTCGTTCCATAGTTCAAAATGCAGGTGTGGTCCTGTTGTATATTGGCCAGTATTTCCAGCCATGGCAATAACTTCTCCAGCCTTAACCAAATCTCCTTGTTGCTTAGTTAAAGATGCGTTGTGTTTATAAACAGAAATAAGATTGTGCTTGTGTTCAATAATAATAACATAGCCTGTCTCTACTGTCCACTCGGCAAAGATAACTGTTCCGTCTGCTGTTGCCTTAATAGGTGTGTCTTTTGCTACGGCTATATCTACGGCATAATGTTTTTCTTTTATATTATACTTTTCAGAAATGACACCATTTACAGGCGGAAACAACACAAAATTAGATAATGGTGTTGCAGACTCAAATAGGTTATATTTATCTTCTTTATCTACTAATTCTCTTAAAATAGAATCTTCTCTAGTTGGTTGTAAATCTATTTGATTTATATCTATAGTTGTGGCATCAATTATTGAATCCCGATTAAACTGAACCGTACTCACGTCTCCAGATAAAACCTTTTTTATCGATGTATAATATTGCTCGTTTAGCGCAATTACTTGTTGAAGTGAATCTGTTTTATAATTAAGTTCTGTTGCTTGTTTTTTTAGTGCGGTTGAAGAATACCCGGGAATGTATTCTTTTAACGATGTAAATGCTATTAATAAAATTGTTCCGGTAACTAACAAAATAGCAGAAATTGAAACAATTACAAATACATTAAGTCTAGTTAATTTAATAGCAAAACGCTCTTCAAAAGTATCTTCATTTAAAACGACTAAACGATACTTATGAAGCAACTTTTTTGTGAACTTTTTCTCTTTCTTTTTGTCTGCCATTGTAAAACAAAATTAAATAAAATATATGCAAGTTATAAGGCTATTTCTTAAAGTTTATTTTTAAACGTTTAATTTGAAGTTTAATTATTAAATTTGCAATTCAAAATATTAATATTATGAGCTTATATATGTTACCATTAATGATTGGTTGGCCACAAATTGTTGTTATAATTATAGTCGTTTTACTATTGTTTGGAGGAAAGAAAATCCCTGAACTTATGAGAGGATTGGGAAGTGGTATAAAAGAATTTAAAGACGCAAGTAAAGAAGAAGATGCTTCTTCTGATAAAAAAGAATAGTTTATTAAAACAAAAAAGCCAACAATTATGTTGGCTTTTTTGTTACTTTATTTTTACAGATTTAATGACCGATTCTAGCTCAAACATATAATCTCGCATCTCTAATGAAGGTCCAAACACATAACCTTCAACTATTAAATATCTATTATTAACCTTGTCTTCAATAGCATAATTTATAAAAGGCCCAGACATATAAGCGTTTTTAAGATCCCAAAGTCCTTTTGTCTCTAAAGTAGGTTTATTATCTAAAATCGTTTCAAAAATATAAGGCGCATACGCTGGTTCTGTACCCAAGTAAGAGCCTTCAAGACCACCTTCAATATGAACTTTACCTACAGAGTCTCGAACCCTAACCACATCTACAACGGCACTATCGCCTTTTCTAATAGAGCTTAAAGGAACTTGATAAATCATTAAATCCATAGTGCCTGTTGAGACATCTTTTCTTAACCAGAAAAAATCATCTGTTGCTTTTGCGGTTCTATATGCAGATGCTAGGTTTATTGAGAAACCAAGCTTCTGCTCAAGTGCTTTATCATCAAATAATGATAATTTAATTTGGCGTTGCTTTTCTTTTATTTCTTCTTTTTTAAAGGCATCAATTATTTTAACCGAATTGTTTTTTAACTCTAAAATGATATCTTCGTTAGTCTTTCCTGAAACTACAATATAGGTTTGTGGTCTTGCAAATACATCATTTTTTATACTTACTCCGTTTTCGCTCCCTTTTTCAACTTTCAATATCGTTCTGCTCTCTGTTGTAAAACCACTAAATACTTGTGGTGGCATTTGTTTCATTGAAAATAATGGCTCGTCTTGAGATAAGCCTTCAACAGGGGCTGCTAATATAGACCTCATTGCTTCGCCTACTTTTCCTTTCCATAAATCGTTATCAACAATAACAGATAATGTGTTTATCCTTCCTGAAGAGTTAGGAATAATACGTTTGTTTGGACCACTATTACAGTTAAACATTAAAACAGTAATAATGAGTACTAACGTTGTTTTTTTAATCATCTTTAAAAAGTTTTTTAGCGCACTTAATTAGAAACTATAAGCGTCATTCCTATTTTTAGTTTGCTACTGCTAATATCGTTCCAATCTTTAATATTTTGAACAGAAACTCCAGGAAATTTTTGAGATATGCTCCAAAGTGAATCCCCTTTTTTCACTCTATAGGTAGATTTATTAGCTGAATCGACGTCTTTTTTTGGTGTCTTTTTAGCAACAGAATTACCCAAAGAGGATGGCTTTCTTGGATAAATTGTGAGACGCTGGCCAATTCTTAAGTTATTGCTTCTTAATCCGTTCCATTGCTTTATTTTACTCACTCGAACTCCATACTTTCTTGCAATTTTTCCTAAATAGTCTCCAGACTTTACTCTGTATCTTATTTTACTATCCGAATTAAAAAACTGTGGTAATGGTTTTTCACGCTTATCAAATTCGGCTTTAGCTAAAGCATAAATTTCGGTTTCATTATTTACAAATTTTCCTATCTCGGTTATTGGCAATCGTAACGTGTAATTTTTATTCTTTATGTGAGGAATAATATCTAACTTATACGAAGGATTTAAAAACTGAAGTGTTTCTATCTCTACTCCTGTAGCTTCAGAAACTTGATCTAAAGTAATCATTTGTTTTACTCTAATGGTATCTGTTTCAAAATAACGAAACTTTGGCTTTTGAGATTTAAAACCATGTTCTTTTGCAAATTCAAAAATATACATTGTAGCTAAAAAGGCAGGAACATAACCTGCGGTTTCACGCGGAAGATTGTGACGAATATTCCAATAGTTTTTATAACCGCCTGACCTTCTAATAGCCTTAGACACGTTTCCTGGACCAGAATTATATGCTGCTAAGGCTAAATCCCAATCGCCAAATATTTTATATAGTCTTGATAGATATCTTGAAGCGGCTTCTGTAGATTTTACAGGGTCGCTTCTTTCGTCTACATAGCTACTTACATCTAAATTGTATTCTTTTCCTGTGCCAAACATAAACTGCCAAAGTCCAGTTGCACCAACTCTAGATCTTGCTCTTGGTTTTAATGCAGATTCCACAATGGCTAAATATTTCATCTCCAAAGGAATGTTATGTTTATCTAACTCACTTTCAAACATTGGGAAATAGTAATGGCTTAATCCCATTAACTTTTCCATCGATCGTCTTCTATGCTTTAAAAAAGATTTTATAACACTTTCTAAAGATGCATTGTATTCTACATTAAAAGGTGTTCTGGCATTAAGTTCGGCTAGCCTATATTTTAAGGTATCTGTTGGTAATTCTGGGTAATAAATTTCTTTGTATTCTAAATCTGAAACTGTTTTATAAATAGTATCATATAAAGCGTTGCTATACAATTCTTCTAACCACTTTTTGTCTATTTCTGCAGCTAGCTTATGGTCTTCTAGAATTTTTAAAGCCGTAGTATCTGGCTTTGCTTTAATAGGCGTTTTAAAATGTGTTTTACCATCAACAATGGTGTCAACTACATGTGTATGATCATCAACAAAATTAGATTCTGTAACTCTGTTTTTTACTTCTTTTTTTTGAATTGAATCTTGAGCAACACAAAAAAAACAGAAAAACAACGCTCCAAGTGTTAGGGTAAATAGCTTTTGGCTCATTATTAAATGCATTTATCAATCAACGATAGATAGGCTAAAATCGTATTTTTTTAGTTAAAACGAAAGTTTAATAAGGTAATTTAATAATTGCTGTAAGGTTATTCTTAAAAATCAAGAAAGTCTAGCTAATCTATAATGGCTGCAATACCTGGTAGCGTTTTTCCTTCTAAGCTTTCTAACATGGCTCCGCCACCAGTACTCACATAGCTTACTTTGTTCTCAAAACCAAACTGTTTTACAGCCGCAACAGAATCTCCACCACCAACTAAAGAAAAAGCACCTTCACTTGTTGATTTTGCAATTGAATTCCCTAACTCAATTGTTCCTTTGGCAAAATTTTCCATCTCAAAAACACCTAAAGGTCCATTCCAGAGTATCGTTTTACATTGCATCACTACATTATGAAAATTAGAAATAGATAATGGTCCTGCATCTAGTCCCATCCAACCCTTAGGAATATTATTTACATCAACAATTTTAGTATTTGCATCATTACTAAAAGCATCAGCAATAACAGCATCAACTGGTAAATGCACTTTTACATTTTTTGCTTCGGCTTGTTTTAATATGTCTAAGGCTAACTCCATTTTGTCGTCCTCAACTAATGAGTTTCCAATGCTTCCGCCTAATGCTTTTATAAACGTAAAGGTCATTCCGCCGCCAATTATTAAATGGTCAATTTTATCTAGAATGTTTTCGATAATGGTGATTTTTGAAGATACTTTAGCGCCTCCAAGAACTGCCAAAACCGGTTTTTCTCCAGTATCCATAACCTTATTTATACTTTCAATTTCTTTAGCGAGTAAATTTCCAAAGCATTTATGATCAGGAAAAAATTGTGCTATAATCGTTGTAGATGCGTGTGCTCTGTGTGCTGTGCCAAAAGCATCATTTACATAAATATCTCCTAATTTTGAAAGTTGCTCAGCAAAATCTTTATTGCCTTGTTTTTCTTCATCATGAAAACGTAAGTTTTCTAATAATAGAATTTCTCCTGGTTGTAAATTACTAGCTGCTGCTTCTACAACTTCTCCAACGCTATCATTAACAAACTTAATGGCAACTCCTAAAACATCTTCGACCTCACTAACAATATGACGCAGTGAAAACTCGTCTTGTATGCCTTTTGGCCTGCCTAAATGAGACATTAAAATACAGCTTCCTCCATCTTCAAGAATTTTAATAATGGTTGGTTTAGCTGATATTATTCTTGTTGCATCTGTAACTTCAAAATTTTCATTTAAAGGCACATTAAAATCTACGCGTATTAAAGCCTTTTTATTTTTAAAGTTATAGTTGTTAAGCGTTTTCATATGATAATATTTATTGTTTTTTTTTTGTCATATGGAACACCTTATTAATATTTCGCTTAAGGATTGAAAATTAACCTAAGGTGTTTCATTAGTTGTTGTTTTAATTGTGAAACCAGAATTAATTAGCAAAATAAGTTCTTTAATATTTTCTGAAATAATTTTTTAATAGTTTTTTTATAAATACTCTTAAAAAGATTTAAAATCGACAAAAAATTTAATGTTTAATTTAGTGAAACTTTTATTAGTGCTTTCTGTAATATCTAGAATAAAAAACATGTGTTTTGAGTCTTTTTTTATCTGTAAACTCTAGTATAAAATATAAGAATAAGCCGATTTATCTTTTTATTTGAGACAAGATAATGTTAAAAACAAAAAACTATATTTGCCCTATGCTATTTAGTGAAGTTTTAGGTCAAGAACACATTAAAAAACATCTAATACAAGGTGTTGATAATGACAGAGTACCACATGCACAATTATTTATTGGTCCAGAAGGCTCTGGTACTTTACCAATGGCTATTGCTTATGCGCAATATTTATTATGTAAAAACAATGAAGACAATAACGATTGTGATTTAAAATTTAAAAAACTCACTCATCCTGATTTACACTTTACATATCCTGTAAATACAAATGATAAAGTAAAATCCAAACCTATTTCAGATGATTTTATTGAAGAATGGCGTGATTTATTGATAAAACAGCCTTATGGAAATTTGTTTGATTGGTATAAATCTATTGGAATTGAAAATAAGCAAGGAAATATAAGTGTTAGGGATTCGGAAATTATTGTTAAAAAACTGTCGCTAAAAGCATATGAAGGTGGTTACAAAGTCATGATTATTTGGATGGCTGAAAATTTAACTTCTCAAAATGATGCTCCCGCAAATCAACTACTAAAACTTTTAGAAGAGCCGCCTAATAAAACCGTTTTTATTCTTATTGCAGAAGACGAAGAGCAAATTATAAACACTATAAAATCACGTTGTCAACTCTTACATTTTCCGCCTTTAGCAGAAACAGTTATAGTAAAAGGCTTAATGAAACAATACGATTTAAATGAAGCTGTTGCTACAAAAATTGCGCATCAGGCAAATGGTAATTATAACAAAGCTTGTGATTTAGTTTACCAAGACAGTGAAGATTTACAATTTGAAGAATGGTTTGTGTTTTGGATTCGTTCGGCCTTTAAAGCCAAAGGAAATAAAAGCGCAATTCACGATTTAATCTCTTGGAGCGAAACTATTGCAAAAACAGGTCGAGAAACACAAAAACAATTTCTTCATTTTTGCATTGATTTTTTTAGACAAGCACTTTTATTAAATTACAACGCTAATGATTTGGTGTATATAGAACCAAAATCGAAAAACTTTAAACTAGAAAACTTTGCACCTTTTATTCATAATGCCAATATTTTAGAAATTAGTGATGAGCTACAAGACGCTATTTACCATATAGAGCGCAATGGTAATTCTAAAATTATTCTAACAGATTTATCTATTAAACTTACGCGTTTGCTTCATAAAAAAACGGCTTAATAATGACTGAATTTAAAGCTTGGTTCGTTATTATTAATCCAACGTCTGGCAATGGGTCTTGTCGCAAAAAATGGCCTTGTATCAAGAAATTTCTAGAACAACACAATTTTGACTTTGATTTTGCTTTTACACAATATGAAAACCATAGTGTTGAGTTGGTACATAAAGCCATTAATAAAGGAGTTTTAAACCTTATAAGTATTGGTGGTGACGGAACGCTTCATAACATTGTTAATGGTATTATGACTCAAAATAAGGTCTCTTCAAGCCTTATTAATGTTGGTGTTATCCCTATTGGAACTGGAAATGATTGGGTTAAAACCCATAGTATTCCTAAAAGGGTTAATCAGGCTATTCAACTTATTAAAAAAGGAAAAACAAAACTTCAGGATGTTGGCAAAATTGAGTTTTTAAATGACGATAAGCCAGCCATCTATTTTAACAATCTTGCTGGTGTAGGTTTTGATGGTTATGTGGTTAGTAAAGTAGAAAAATATAAACGTTTTGGTGCTCTAGCCTATCTTACAGGAACATTATTAGGATTGTCATCTTTTAAAAATTTTAAATCGAAAGTAGTTATTAATTCCAAAATAGAAGCCTCAAAATCATTAATGGTTTTGGTGGGTTTATGCAACTATTCTGGTGGCGGAATGCAACTTACAGAATCACCAAATGCTTTTGATGGTTTATTTGATATTAGCATAGCCAAAGACTTTAAAACATTTGATATTTTAAAAAATGTAGCCAAACTATTTAATGGTAAAATCGTGAACTTTAAAAAAGTTAACACATTTAAATCACAAGTAGTGACTATTGAAATTAAACAAGACCATTTACCATTTATACAAGCCGATGGAGAGCTTATTGGTAAAGGTGGTTTTACGGCTTCAGTAATCCCTAAAGCATTTTCGTTTTACTTGTAAAACTTAATGAAGTGTTTACTTAAAACTTATCTTTTATCTTTTTCTTTCTTCCCATATTAAATACTCCTATTTTGAGTCCAACTATTATTGAATATCCGTTAAGGTTATCTTTGCTTTTAAATGGCGAAAGATTATAATCACTTGTAAACCGGTATCTAACACCTGTTTCTAATTGTGTGTAGCGACTAAAATTATAAAGAATATTAATTCCTGGTTCTACAATAAAAAAGCTATCAAAATCTTTATCTTCTAACTCAATATTTTCGTTTTCAAGTGTGTCAATTCCTCTATAGGTAACAAGTCCTCCACCAATTAACGTAGGGAAAGAAATGCTTATAAAACGGTCTCCAAATAAAATAGGCTCAACGTGAAAACCTCCATAACCTCCTACTAAAAGCACTTTGTTTCCATCAAATAAATTGGGTTGTGTATTAGGTCTATCGTTATAAAAACCTGTAAAAGCGAATCCTACCTCTAATTGGCGATTGGCTACATAAGCCAATTTAAATGTAGCTAAAACGGTATCTTCGCTATCCATTCTTCCATAATGACCACCAAAACCTATGTAGACACCATGAACGACATTTTTTCTGTCGTCAAATTCTACATATTCATTGGTTTCATTTACTTGGGCGTTTAATGAATTAATACTAATTAAAGTAAGTACTAGAATAACTAATTTTTTCATTTATTTGGTTGATTTAATTCTACAATTCCTTTAAAATAATTACTCCCTTTTCTCCTTTAAAATATAAAGTCCCACTACCTTCTTTTTTATATGAAGCGGTAATATGCCTAATCTTATCTTTTTTATCAATGACATCACTGTTTATATTGTGTAGTGATTTTGGAATACGCAAAACGCCTTGTTCTAGTTTTGCGTCAAACTTAAAATTAGTCTCAGAAATATTTATATACACCTCTGACGATTTTTGATTAATATCTATATTGGGATATGCTGTATTAAACTTTAATAGTCTTAATTCTGTTAGATTTAAATCTAGATTCACTTTTTTAGAAACATTATTAAACACAGTGGTTGAATATTTAAGAGTTCCAAATACATTGTTAAGTTGATTAATTTCTATATTGTCTTTATTAGAGTTTAAATCTAAACTACCTATAACATCTAAGGTTATTTCTGATCCGTTAGATTCTAATTTTAAATTGTTTGAGCTATTTATAGAAATGGAGGCGTCTTTTGCTAAAACATTGGTTTTATATAATGTACTTGCTCTAAGTTTACCATATTTTATAGATAGGTTTGAATTTGTAATACTGTCTAACAGTCTTATATCTCCATGCTCTACAGTAGTTTTTAATTTGCCGTTCCAGTCTGAAATAATCACATCTCCGTACTTATTAAATATTTCAACCTCGGTTGCTTTTGGAAGCATTATTGTATAATCTATTACTGTATTTGTTTTTTCATTTTTAAATGGGTCTATTTTATTAATGTATTTATTAAAAAAGCCTGTTTTTTTCTGAGATATTTCTGATTTTACTATAATTTGTTTGTTAGAAACTGCTATGTTGCTATTAATTAAACTTAAAAGTTCTTGTGCTTTTTCTAGGTTTTTGCCATTTGCCTCAATAGTTACAACAATTTCTATTTCGTTTTTTTCCCATCCGTTTAAATAAATATCTCCATACTTATTTTCTATATATAAAGCACCATTATTTGTTAGTGGATGTGTTTGTTTAATTTCTTTACTTAATTTGTTTTGTCCTTGCATACTGTATGAAAGCAATACTAAAACGCCACAAACAACGGTTTTATAAAATAAGTTCGCCATCATCAAAATTTGTTTTAATAGGGTATGATCTATCTAAAAGATTTTCCATTAATTGGATTTTTTTTCTATAATTAGCAATTATAGCTTCTATAATTCTTTGATTATTAATTCCTTCTTTTAATTCGTTTTTAAGCTTGAGGTATTCTGCATCTAAATCATCAACTAAAAGCAAGAAATCTTCTTGATCTTTAGTTGATAGGTTTGAACTGGTTTTTATTAATTGTATTTGATTATTTACTAGTGATTTATAATACCCATCTATTTCATTTAATTCTTGGTTTACAATATTGTTTTCATAACTATTATTGTTAAACATGATGGCTAAAAAAGAGCAACCTAATACTATTATTATACTAGCGGCAATTTTAAAAACTGAGTTTTTCCAAATAGGTATAACTTTTTTAGGTTGCTCGGGTAATTGGTTTGAAATGTTACTCCAAAACTTTAGTTTATCAACCTCATCTAATTTATAGCTGTCAAATTGATCTTTGTTTTCTATTATGTATTGTTCTAATTCGTCCTTCATCTTCAATTAATTAATTCAACTAATTTCTTTTTAGCTCTATGGTATTGAGACTTAGAGGTTGATACGCTTATCTCTAAAATATCTCCTATTTCATTATGGTCATAGCCTTCAATTAAATATAGGTTTATAATTGTTTGATAGCCTTGAGGAAGTGTTTTTATTGCTGCTTTTATTTTATTAATGTCTAATTGTGGTTCTTTTATGCTTTCTGGCTCTGAAATCCAATAGTCTTGCTCGTCAATTGCTACTAATGGGATTCGCTTTACTTTTAAGTAATTAATGCTTTTATTAACTACTATTCTTTTTAACCAAGACCCAAATGTACTTTGATACTTAAAAGTGCTCAAATGCTTAAAAGCATCAATAAAACTGTCTTGCACAACATCTTCGGCATCTTCTTTTACTTTTACAATTCTTATACTAACATTATACATAGCGTCAACGTATAGCGAATACAGTTTGTATTGCATTTTACGGTCTCCTAATTTACTCCTCTCAATAAGGGCTTTATGTGTAAATAGTATAGGGTTGTTCACTATTATTTAAATATGATATGCAATCTTACTTCATCTTTATTTTAATAGACAAAATAAAAAGTTAAAGGTTGCATATCATTATATTAAAATTTTAATTATTCGAAAATATAATTTACGGTATCAAATTCTGAAAGTCTAAAATATCCAAACGCATAATTTTGAGCGTTGGTTGTATTAATACAATTTCCTCTTATTTCTGCAGAATTAGAACTAAATGGGTCTCCTCCACTATCATATTGCTCAATTAATAATCTTATATAATTATAGTAACGTTCTGAAATGCCATATAACGATATGTCTACAACATCTCCAGGATTAAATTCATTTTGATCGTCGTCATCTTCTCTGTCTTTTTCAAAAAAATCATCCATTTCATTACCATTTGAAAACTCATCAGATTGGTCTTCAAGAATAGGTAGTAGGTCTCCTTGCTCTTTAAACTTTATTAAATAATAGTTTTCTTGGCCTGCTGGATCATCCCAAAATATTGAAACATCTAAAACTTCATCATCAAAACCGCCTTCAATAGATTGTTCTACCCTATTAATTTCAGAAACTGATTTTAATGTTTCTGTGGCTGTATAGGTTTCTCCGTTATAAATAACCTCTAAAACATAAGAATCATTAATTATAGGAACAAAATTAGTTATCGTATATGTACCATCATTTTGATCAATAAAATTATACTCGTCGTTAGTGATCGCATTAGTAACTTTAACTAAAGCTCCTGTTACTTCATTATTAACTGTTGTATCAAAATAAGGTGTAGATGTGCTTAATTTAATAGTTTGGTTATTTCCGGCTGTTCCTTTTTCCCAATCTAACGACGCCTCAATAACCAGTCTTGGATTTGCCGTTGGTACGTTTACATCTATAACGTCTTCACAAGACGAAACTAAAACTAAAGTAAATAGAACAACTATTTTTATTATTGTTTTCATTGAATTAAAATTTAAAATTGTAAGTAATTGAAGGTATTAGACCAAAAATAGCGGTTCTTAATGCTTCGTTTTTTCCTGATTCGTCATTTTGTCTAAATGAGACTGATGCTGCATTTTTGCGATTATATACATTATACAAACCGAAAACCCATTCGCCTTTCCATTGCTTGTCAGGTCTTCTATTGGGTTTATATATTGCAGAAATATCTAATCGGTGATAATCTGGTAATCTGTCTTCGTTTCTTCCAGAATAACTAGCCACAGATAAACCTTCATATTCATATTGACCATTTGGATAGGTTACGGGTCTTCCTGTTTGATAAACCAAATTACCACTGAAACTCCATTTGTTATTTAACTTATATATTCCTGTTAGAGAGATATCATGAGTTCTATCATAAGGCGTGTTATACCATTTTCCTTTATTTATTCCGGGACCACCTGCGTTTCCTCCTAATGTTTTTTGTTCAGATTTTGATAAGGTGTATGCAAGCCATCCGGTAAAATTTCCTTTGTTTTTTCTTAATAAAACTTCCAATCCATATGCTCTAGCCTTACCGTTTAATATCTCAGTTTCTATTGTATTGGTTCCAATTAAATCTGAACCATCGACATAGTCTATTCTATTTTTTACTGTTTTATAATACGTTTCTACCTCTAAGGAGTATTTATTGTCATTAAAGTTTTTATAGTAACCTATAGCGTATTGATTTGACAATTGAGGTTTTATATATTTGCCGCTAGGTGCCCAAACATCTAAAGGTGTAACCGCTGATGTATTAGATAATAAATGTAAGTATTGTGATGATTTAGTATAACTTGCTTTTATTGAAGATGATTGGTTTAATTGGTAAGAAAGCCCCAATCTTGGTTCGAAATTATTAAACGTTTTAATAGACTCATTTTTTTTATAAAATGTTTCTCCAGACTCTTCTCCTTCTTCATAGATACCTAAATCATTATTATAAACTACTGGTTGGTTGCCAACATAGTTCATTACATTTTGGCCTCCTAGCCTAGAAAACCTACTATAGCGCAGTCCATATTGGGCGGTTAGTTTATCTGTTAACTTGTGCTCTGCACTTACATATAGTCCACTTTCAAAAGCTCTTTTTTGTTCTAATTTTAAATAGTTTATTGGCGAGCTTTCTGATGTTGGTTTTACTTCTCCTGGGTTTAAATTATATAAAATACCACTTAAACCAAAATCCAGTTTTAACTTGTTATTTACATAATAACCAAAATCATATTTAAGGTTATAATTTTTAATATCTGCTATCCAATCTAACTTAACAAAGTCTAGTACAACTTGATAGTCATATTTACTGTAGATTAACGACAGATTAGAAAATAGCTTATCATTAAAAACATGATTCCATCTAAGATTACCAGACGTATTACCGTATCTATTTTTTACAACTTTTGATATGTCGAAAATATCTCTTCCAAAATATCCCGAAAGATAAACACGGTTGTTTTTATTTATTTCATAATTAGTTTTGAGGTTAAGATCATAAAAAGAAATTTTATCATCCTTTACGTCTTTAATTGCTGGCATAAACAAATGCGCATATGATGTTCTACCAGCGATTAAAAATGACCCTTTGTCTTTAAATAATGGCGATTCTGCTGTTAACCTGCTAGATATCAAACCAATACCTCCAGATAAGCCAAAGTTTTTACTATTTCCATCTTTCTGCCTAACATCCAGCACAGATGATACACGACCCCCAAATTTTGCAGGAATATCACCTTTATACAGCTTAATGTCTTTTATTGCATCAGCATTAAAAACAGAAAAGAAGCCAAAAAAGTGTGATGTATTGTATATTATCGCTTCGTCTAATAGCACTAAGTTTTGATCTGCAGCTCCACCTCTTACATTAAAACCAGCAGTACCTTCACCATTATTTGTTACACCTGGTAACATTTGAATTGACTTAATAACATCAACCTCTCCTAAAACCGCAGGAATTTGCTTAATTGTTGATGCATTGAGTTTAGAAACACTCATTTGAGGTTTCTTTATATTCATACGCTCAGATTCTTCTGCTATAATAACAATTTCATCTAACTGAGTTGACAGCTCTTTAATTTCTATATTTAAAGTTTGATCTGTGTCCAAAATAATGTCTTGAGACATTTCTTCATATCCTAAATAAGATATTATTAAAGTATATGTTCCCTTTGGTGCTGTTATAGAAAAGAATCCATATTCGTTTGTTACTGCGCCATTTGTTGTGCCTTTTAAAAAGACGGATGCACCAAGCAATGTTTCTCCGTTTTTTACATCTTTAATTGTGCCTCTTATACTAAATGTTTCTTGGGCAAATAAAATTGTACTAAACAACAGGCATAAGCCTAAAAAAATGTGTTTCATTTTTGATTTATTTGTTTTAATGATTGATAATTTAATTCTATAGACAAGCAAAAATTTAAAAGGTTGCATTTGTATTCAAAAAAAAAGCCAAGCTTTTTCAAGCTTGGCTTTTTTTAAGTTATTTATAGACTTATTCTTTACTATACTCTACATTTAAAGCTTCTATAATGGTTTTAGATAAATCACTTTGTTCTTCGCCATACATAACACTACCTGCTTCGTTACTGCCTAATATATATGAATAACCATTTGATTTGCCATAGCCTTTTACAAATGTTTTTACTTTAGCAATAACGGAGTCTATTTCGGTTTGAAACTGTTGTTGTATTTGCTGTTGTTCAAATTGAATTTGTTGTTGTAACAATTGTTGTTTTTGCCCTAAAGCTTGATATTCTTCTTGTTGCTTTTTTTGTGACATTTTAGCGGCTTTCAATTGAAATGCTTGTGCTTCTAATTGAAATGCTTTTCCAATACTATCCGTTTTCTTTTTAAAAACTTCGTCCTTTAGTTTATATTTTTCTTCAACATCTATTTTTTCTTGATAATCGTTAATCACTTTTCCATTATCAATAAATCCTATTTTTTGTTGTTCTTGACAAGATGTTAAAATTATAATTGCAATAAATGCAGCTACTAGGTTTTTCATTTTTATTTAATTATTAAATTTTTGCAAATGTAAAAAAGTTAAACTGTTATTTAGTAAAATATTTAATATAGTTACAATTAATCGTTTATAATAAAATTATAAATTCAGTCTATTAAAAACTACTTGTTTTAAGTTGATTTAAGCGCGTTTAAATTAAAAGGCTTAAGTTTCATCCTTTACTAATTAAAATCATTAATTATACTGCTTTATGTTAGTATTCTGTTTTTTAATGATATAAATTAAAGATGAGTACTCTTTTGTTTTCTTTGCATTAAGGTTTGAGAGCAATCCAAACCAAAACCCCTTAATAGGATTTATAAAACCGGATTTATATTTTTCTGAAAGTAGGCAGACATAAAACGCATCAAATTTCATTGGAAGCGTTTTTACAACACTCATATTTACATTAGCCATTAACTTAGATATTGATGTTTGCGAAAAATGCCACAAATGTCTTGGCACATCAAAAGCTGCCCAATAGTTTTTATAATGCAATGCATCATAACTTTTATAATTAGGTACAGCGATTATTAAAACACCGTCTGGTTTTAACAGTTTTTCAAACACTGCAATATGTTCATCTAGTTTTGGTAGATGTTCTAATACATGCCACAGCGAGATCACATCAAAACTATGTGGTTTAAACTTTAAAAGTTGTTCTATTTCAAAAACAGAATTATTAGTTTTCTTATTAGCTATTTTTCTGGCTTCTGCATTAGGCTCAATTCCTGAAACTAGCCAATTACTATCTTTTGCTACTTTAAGAAAATCTCCTGTGCCGCAACCAACATCTAAAAGTTTCTTTTCTGTAAAACTGAACGAATTTATAAGTTTCAATTTCCGTTTAAGCGAAATTGATTTAATAATATGATATACTTTTTCAAACAGGTTTCGCTTAGCATCTGTATGAGAAATATAGTCTTCGCTTTTATAATATTCTGGTAACTTATCAGCTTTTGGCTGAGGAAATGTTTCTAATAAATCTAAATTTTCATTATAAACTAACTGAAAATCCTCTCCAGAAATAGAATGATCTTTTAAAGATAAGTATGTAGTTTTTTCTTTCATTAAAACTCAATGTTCCACGTGAAACAATTTTATTTATCTACCTAAATACACTAATAAAACTGAAACATCTGCAGGAGAAACACCACTAATTCTTGATGCTTGAGAAATAGTAACTGGCTGAATATTTGTAAGTTTTTCTCTTGCCTCAAGACTCATTGATTTTAACATAGAATAATCAAAGTTTTTAGGAATCTTTACATCCTCTAGTCTATTTAACTTGTCGGCATTATTCTTTTCTTTTTCGATATAGCCAGAATATTTTATCTGAATCTCCGTTTGCTCAATCACTTCTCTGTCAAGGTTATTTTCTTGAATATAGCTTTCTACGGCCTTAAAATTACGCATGTCTTCGGTTGTAATATTTGGCCTCGAAAACAACTTAAACATCTTATCTGATTGCTTAACTAAAGCAGAGTTTTTAGACTCTAAAACAGGGTTTGCTTCGTGTGGTTTAACACTTGTCGTTCTAAAAAATTCAACAAACTTATCTGAAGCTTCTTGTTTTTGTTCCATTCGCTTCATGCGTTTTTCACTAGCCAAGCCTAAATCATAACCTTTTGGTGTTAGTCTAAAGTCTGCGTTATCTTGTCTTAAAAGCGTTCTATATTCTGCTCTAGATGTAAACATTCTATAAGGTTCTTCTGTGCCTTTTGTAATTAAATCGTCAACCAAAACTCCTATATAAGCTTCACTACGTTTTAATATAAATTCTTCGCGTTCTTGAACCTGTAATGCGGCATTAATTCCTGCCATCAAGCCTTGAGAAGCAGCTTCTTCATATCCAGTTGTTCCGTTAATTTGTCCTGCAAAAAACAAACCATCTACAAGTTTAGTTTCTAACGTATGTTTTAATTGCGTTGGTGGAAAATAATCATATTCTATTGCGTAACCTGGTCTAAAAAACTTAACGTTTTCAAACCCAACAACAGAGCGCAATGCTTTAAACTGAACATCTTCTGGAAGCGATGTTGAAAACCCATTTACATAAACCTCAACAGTATTCCAACCCTCAGGTTCTACAAAAAGTTGATGCCTATCCTTATCTGCAAAGCGATTAATTTTATCTTCAATTGAGGGACAATAACGCGGTCCTGTACTTTTAATTCTACCATTAAACATTGGCGAACGCTCAAAGCCTTCGCGAAGTAAATCATGTACTTCTGGACTCGTATAAGACATGTGACAATCACGTTGTTCTGTTAACGGTTTTGTAACATCTGAATAAGAAAACTTTTCAGGCACAACATCACCTGGCTGTACAATCATTTTAGAATAATCTAAAGAACGCCCATCAACTCTTGGTGGTGTTCCTGTTTTCATTCTTCCTGAATCAAATCCTAAATTGACCAATTGTTCTGTAATGCCAGTAGCAGCTTTTTCGCCAGCTCTACCACCACCAAAATTCTTATCACCAATATGAATTAGTCCATTTAAAAAAGTACCGTTCGTAAGCACAACAGTCTTAGCCTTAACTTCAAGACCTAATGATGTTTTAACTCCAACAACTTTATGGTTTTCGACAATTAAACCAGACACCATTTCTTGATAAAAATCTAAATTAGGCGTGCTTTCTAATATTAATCGCCAGTCTTCAGCAAAACGCATACGATCACTTTGTACTCTAGGACTCCACATGGCAGGTCCTTTAGATTTGTTAAGCATTTTAAACTGAATTGCAGATGTGTCACTTACAATTCCGCTATAACCACCAAGCGCATCAATTTCACGCACAATTTGCCCTTTAGCAATTCCGCCCATAGCAGGATTACAAGACATTTGCGCAATGTTTTGTAGATTCATGGTAATTAGCAGTGTTTTGCTTCCCATGTTTGCTGCAGCCGCTGCGGCTTCGCTTCCTGCGTGACCAGCTCCAACCACTATAACGTCGTATACCTCGTTAAACATTTTTATTTATATAATTGTTCCACGTGAAACAATTGATTGTTGTTTTCTTTTGAATTTGCAAATATACACTGATTTAATGAATTTTAAATAAGCTCGTTGATGTAGTAATTTTCTTTCTCACGCATCTGCTTAGCATCAGCTTCAGATTTATCTTTATAGCCACAATAATGAAGTACACCGTGAATTATAACTCTGTTAAGTTCTTCAATAAAATCAACATTAAAATCCTTTGCGTTATCCATAACTCTTTCTACAGATATATATATATCGCCACTTACTTCCTTACCTATTGTATAATCAAAACTAATAATATCTGTAAGTGTATCGTGGTTTAAAAACTCAACATTAAGCTTATGTAAATAGTTATCGTCACAAAAAATATAATTAATATCACCTTCTTTATAGCCTTCGTTTTTAATTGAAGAAGAAACCCAATTAACTAAATTTTTTTCGTTGGTAAGTTTGAAATCTGTCTCGTAGTTAAAACTAATCATTCGCTTTTTTAAAATACTCTTGAACTTTCTTTTTATAAACCTGTTGCAAAGGTAGTGTTTGTCGGTTTAAAATTTCAGTGGTATTAAAATATTGTTTCGCTGTAGGGATCTGATTATTTACATTGTTATTGTACGTCTTTGTATTAGTTTCTGACTCGCGTTTATTATCTTCTCCTTGCATAAATGTTGCGTTTTCTAATTTAAGAAGTTGATGTTGTAAATCCATCATTTTCTGAAGTGTCTGATTTGTAAACCCTTTATTTATTAAATCAAGTTCTACTTCTTCCATTTTTTTAAGTAGTTCTCCTCCAACACCATTTTTTCCTTCTTTTCCTAATCTGTCTTCTAGAGCTTGCCTAAGTTGTTGTTGCTGTTGGTAAATTCTATACAATTCTCCGTTAGAGTCTTCGCTACTACCTTCGCCTTCACCTTGCTGACCACCACCTTCTTTTCCTTCTTCGCCCTCATTACCTTCTTTTCCTTCTTTCCCTTTTTTCTTTCCGTCTTCACCTTCTTTTTCTTTATCACTATCGCCTTCTTTTTGACCTTCGCCTTCTTGAGGTTTACCTTGTTGGCTTTTTTTCATGCCTTCTTGCATTTGCTTATTCAGCTCTTCTTGACTCATTATAATATCTGGAAGTTGCATATCTTGTTGACCACTACCTTGACCCATTGACGGATTCATTTGCGCTTCCATATTATCTAGAATATCGCTCAAGAAACTTGCTAAAGTGTTCGTTGCTGAAACTGTATATTGTTGCGTTGAAACACCTTGATATAATTGATTTTCAGATAATTGCGACAGAGATTTATCTATATTAAAAAAGACCTCTGTAATTTGCTTATTAACTTGCTCAGATAAAGCAGGTTGTCTTAACGATAAAGCAAAAAGACTATCATCTACATGTGCAAAATGCTCCCTTAAATTACTCTGTTTGCGCAAATGTTTACCATACTCGTTGTGGTTAATCTCAATACTTTTAAATTGATTCATCAATCCTTCTTGGTCAAAAGAAAATAAGACTAGATTATCTAATATTTGTCTTAATACAGTAGCGTCTTCAGACATTTGCTCGCCGCCACCCATTTGCATCATTTGAGCCATTTGCATGCTCATTTCTTTCATTTTTTGAGCAGCCTTTTTTTGCTTTTTCTTAGCTTTTTGTTCGTTTTGTTGTGATTCTTGCTCTTTACCTTCTTCTTCGTTTTTCTCTTTTTTCTCTAATTCTTCAGTAGCTTCTTGTTGGTCTTTTTTTACATCTTCTTCTGCGCCTTTATCTTGAGGTACATCTATAGGTTTTTTAAGGGCTTTATTTTCGTTTTGAAGTTCTTCCATTTCCTTCTGAAAGTCTTCAAATTTTTTGTTTAAATCTTCTTGTGCTTCTTTTGTATTCTTCTCTTTAGTTTCTTCAGAAAGCTTTTCTTGCTCTTTAGCCAGATCTTCTAATTCTTTTTGAAGCTTTTCAGCTTTTTTAGCTACATAATAGCGTTTGGTAAGCTCTAAAAGTTGCTCCAAACTTCTTTTTTTGTTTTTGTTTTGTTTTGCTAACTCTTCTAGCTTTTGAGTTAACTCTTCTTTTTTAATTTTTTCTTGAAGTTTTTCCAATTCGTCTAACAGCTTTTCATCTTCTTTTAACTGTTTTTCGTTTTCGTCTAAGCGTTTTTTTAAATCTTCTTTAAACTTATCTTCTTCTTTGTTTTCGTTTTGAAATTCTTCTAAATTATCTTTTAATTTCTTATTAAAATTTTGCATTAATTGCTCTTGCTCTTTCTGGCGCTTCAAAAAGTTTTCAAACTTCTTCTTATCATTAAAATTAAGTTCTTGTTTTTCCTTTTGGGTTTTAGATAATTCTTCAAGTTTCTTGTCTTGTTCTTTTAGCTTATCAAAAGACTTACTTAAATCTTTAATTGTTTCGTTTTGCTCTTTAAGTTGTTTTTGTTCTTCTTCATCTTTAGTCAATTTTCTATATGTGAAAACAGAGCTCTTTGTGCTTTTATAATTGTGTAACGCATCATTATCAAATACTTGAAAGTATAGCTCATAGTTTGTGCCTTCTTCAAGTTGTAATTGATTTGGAAACGCACTTACAAATTCGTCAAAATTTGATTTAGATATCCCTATTATTTCATAGGCTTTATTCGCTTCGTTTTCTGATGGATAATAGACCAACTGCAGTTTGCTTAATCCGTAATCATCACTCACTTGCCCAAGGAAATAAAGTGATTGATTGTCTATAGAATCTTTTTCAACTTTTAGGTTGATCTCTGGGTAATTGTCTTTAATAACATTAATTGAAAATGCTAGGTTTTCGTAATCTTTTAATGCTTTATTACTTGTGCTAATATTGTATTCTAGGTTACTAAAAATTCGTTTAGTAGCCTCAAAATTTCCATTGGGCTTTACATCGAAATCTAAGGTGTCTTGAGTATACAGTTTAACCGCATCTGTAGACCTTGTATTGACTTTCCAAGTTACTTTTGTGCCTTCAGGAATTGTTGTGTTTCCTGTGCTTTGTAAAACCTCATCTTTTTTTCTTGTATGCGAAGGATAATCTAAAGCCATTTCAAAATTAACCAAGGTTGGTGTATTTATTAAGCTTAATTTATAATCTCTTGAGCTTACGTCATTAGCAGATAACTTAAAATTTATAGCGCTTTTAAGCTGGGAAAACACATACTCAAATTGACCAGGTGCGGTTTGCTGTAAAAAATAAGACTCTCCGTTGTAATGAATTTGAGCGTTTTCAGGAATAATATCGCCCGCAGTAGAAATCTTTAATTTAAAGTCTTTATTTTCAATAGCATTTAAATCGTTATTGGTTACAAAAAACTCAAAAGGTGCTGGAGGTTCGTAAGCAGTTTGATAATTTACAACACGTTCATAACTATCACTAAACCAATTAATTTTTCCTGTTAAAAAAGACACTAACAAAATTGCTACAGGAATTGCTGCATACTTAAGGTATTTAGCGTTCTTTTTAAAATTTACAGCTAGTTTAAAAGGAATAGGACTCAGTTCTGCAGACTTTTGATCTATGCTTGCTAAAAGGAGTTCTGAACCCGATTGTTCTTTATGAAGTTGAATTACATTAAGGAGTTTATCATCAACCTCAGGAAAATGGTTTCCTATAATTTTTGAAGCATCAATAAAATCAATTCCTTTTTGAAGCTTAAATAATTTAGTTAACGGAAATGCTATAAACTTTATAAATAGCGCTAGCTCAACACCAATAAAAACCCAAAACAAAATGGTTCTGGCTGTGGGATTAAGCCAAAACACATACTCAACCAAAAGCGTTGCAATTAAATATAATAAGCCTATGGCAAAAAAAAGAATTGCACCTTTTAGCAGTTCGTTGGTATAATACCTTTTTATAAACTGCTCTAATTTAGCTTGTATGTTTTTGAAATTACTCAATACGCTATGTTTAACAGACTAATCTACAATTTATTTTAATGTGTAAATGCTTAAATTTGGTAAGATTCTGTTAATTTCGAGGAATCGTGTTAAATTTTAGATGAATCCAATCTTGTATTAACAAAGCAAACCCATGAAAGATCTTAAATATTTAGCGGCATTTTCAATTCCAATTATTGCTTTTATTGGCTTATCAATTAAAGGTATCTATTTGTATTTAACACCTTTTTATGCCTTTATTATAATTCCTTTTATGGAACTTATTTTTCCTGTAAACACTAAAAACGTAGCGCCAGAAGACATAGAAAACAAACTAAATGCATCTCTTTTTGATTGGTTGTTGTACTTAAACCTACCTATTGTTTATGGTTTAACTTTTTTTGGATTATACACAATAACACATACTTCTCTTGAAACTTATGAGTTTGTTGGAATTGTTTTTTCGGTTGGTATAGTGCTAGGTGTTAATGGTATAAATGTAGCCCATGAACTTGGTCACAGGCAAGCCTCAAAAGAGCGCTTTATAGGTAAAGCTTTATTGTTACCCGCTTTATACATGCATTTTTATATTGAACATAATTTTGGTCACCATTTACATGCTGCCACCAAAGAAGATCCGGCAACAGCAAGATATAATCAAAGTGTCTATTCGTTTTGGATAACCTCAACCGTTAGACAATACTTTAGTGCATGGAGCATTCAAAGAAGACTTTTAAAAAATTATAAACTCAACTTTATATCGCTAAGAAACGATATGTTTTGGTTTACTGTTTTTCAACTAAATTATTTATTAGCTGTCTATTGGGTTTTTGGGTTATATGGTTTTGTATTTGCGCTGTCTTCTGGTATTGTTGGTTTTATTCTTTTAGAAACCGTGAACTATATTGAGCATTATGGTTTAATGCGATTAAAAACAACATCTGGTCGTTACGAGCGTGTTAAAGAAATACACTCATGGAACTCAAACCATGTTATTGGCCGAATTGTTTTATACGAACTCACTAGGCATAGTGATCATCATTATAATTCGTATAAAAAATATCAAATATTAGATTGTCATGATGAGAGTCCTCAAATGCCATATGGTTATCCAACCTCGATGGTTCTGGCAATGATTCCACCTTTATGGTTTAAGATAATGAATAAACGTGTTCCACGTGAAATGATTATAAGTTAGTTAACAGTCGTAGTAATATTTTTTAGTTGGTTTAAGAAGAAACTTTGAACTTTAAACTTTGAACTTTGGGCTTCAAAAATCTATCTTTGCAACTTCAAAAAGACACTTCGACTGCGCTCAGTGTGACAATCGATTACAATTAATAAAACTAAAATGACCAAAAATGTTCGTGTGCGTTTTGCACCAAGCCCAACAGGACCATTACATATTGGAGGCGTTAGAACTGCGCTTTTTAACTATTTATTCGCAAAAAAATATAACGGAACATTTGTTTTAAGAATTGAAGACACCGATCAAAATAGATATGTTGAAGGTGCCGAAGATTATATCGTTGAGTCTTTGAACTGGTGTCATATTCCTTTTGATGAAGGTCCAAATAAAAATGAAAAATTCGGTCCTTATAGGCAAAGTGAACGTAAGCATTTGTATAAGCAATATGCTGACAAATTAATTGCTTCAGGACATGCGTATTATGCTTTTGATACTGCTGAAACTTTAGATTTTCATAGAAAAGACCATGAAACAAATGGAAAAACCTTTATCTATAATTGGCACAATAGACTAAAGCTAGACAACTCGTTATCGCTTTCTGCAGAAGAGGTGAAAGCAAGATTAAATGCAGGAGATGATTATGTAATTAGGTTTAAATCACCTCAAGATGAAACACTTCATTTAAAAGATATAATTCGTGGCGATATTAAAATTGATACCAATATTTTAGATGATAAGGTTTTGTTTAAAAGCGATGGTATGCCAACTTATCATTTAGCAAATATAGTAGACGACCATTTAATGGAAATCTCTCATGTTATTCGTGGTGAAGAATGGTTACCATCATTAGCACTTCACCAACAACTATACGATGCATTTGGCTGGAAAGCTCCAGAATTTGCGCACTTACCGCTTATTTTAAAACCAACGGGAAAAGGAAAATTAAGTAAACGTGATGGTGACAAGTTAGGTTTTCCTGTGTTTCCTTTACAATATGTTTCTCCAAAAGGAGATAATCATTCAATTGGGTATAGGGAAGAAGGTTATTTTCCTGAAGCTGTGATTAACTTTCTAGCCTTTTTAGGCTGGAATCCAGGAACAGAACAAGAAATTTTTGATTTAGAAGCCCTGATTAATGCTTTCGATTTAGAACGCGTGAATAAATCTGGAGCGCGTTTTGATCCAGAAAAAATAAAATGGTTTAATCATCATTATATGCAAGAACAGCCTAATGCTGATTTGGCAAATGCTTTTAAAAACTCAAAACAAGAACTTGCAGATATAGACATTAATTATATAGAAATGGTTATAAGCCTCGTAAAAGAACGTGCAACGTTTGTTAGCGATTTCTGGGAACTTAGTCATTTCTTTTTTATAGCGCCAGAAACTTATGATGAAAAGGCTTCAAAAAAAGCTTTTAAAGAAGGAACAAAAGAATTAATGCAAGAGTTGATAACAATTATCAATACAGCAGACGACTCATCTAAAGACACAATGCAAGATGCTGTAAAAGGCTGGATTACATCTAATGACATTGGATTTGGAAAAGTTATGATGCCTTTGCGACTTGCACTAGTTGGAGCGCTTCAAGGTCCTGATGTATTTGATATTATTTATATGATTGGAAAAGCCGAAACTGTTAAGCGTATAGAAAATGTGATTTCTATTCTTTAATTAAAACGTAATCATTAAAGCGAAAGCTAACATGTTTTGGTTGCCTTTAAACTTTTTAGACGAAGGCGTAGTAGTTATATCTTGACTGTTAAGCTTGTTTAAAATGTTTGTAAACCCATAACTATACATTGCTCTTAACTTAAAGTTACCTATTCCGGCAGAAGCTCCAATTACGCCATTAGCATTAAATTGAGAGATTGTACTAATGTCTTCAGCTAATAAAGCATCGTATCCGTTTACAAAATACTCTTTTTGTTTATCGTCTTTTAATTCTAACTCTCCGTTGTATTGTAATTGAGGCCCAAAATCTATTGTTAAATTATCCTTCAAAATTTTAGCATGAAATAAAAACGCCACTTGTACAGTCATTAATTTGTATTCCAGCATTTCTTCTGTGGCAATTCCTGCGGTTTGCCGACCAGAAATTTCAATACTATTTTCAGAAAGTTGCATGCCATAACTTACTGTATACCATTTGTGTGGTATGTCTACAGTAGCCGTTAAACCTCCAATAAATCCGCTTCCGCTCTTGGTTACAAAATTATCGGTTGCAATATCAAACTGTGTTATCCCGCCAAGAATTCCTATGCCATTTTTTATAGCATATCGTTTGTGTTGTCCTAATGAAACTGTAACAAAACCTATACAAATTGCTACTAATACTATAAACTGCTTTTTTTGCATACTGCTTTTCGTGTAATTACAGCAAATATAACTTAAATTAGTAACCAATATTTTTCTAACCATTTAAAAAACTTGTTATGGGTCAATTTATTTTTATTCCAATAATCTTCTTTAGTTTAATAATCTTAATCTCTGCTTTTTTTATTGTAAAGCAACAAACCGCTGTTATCATTGAGCGATTTGGTAAGTTTCAAAGCATTCGTCACTCTGGTTTACAAATGAAAATACCGCTGGTAGATCGTGTTGCTGGTCGTTTAAGTTTAAAAATTCAACAACTAGATGTTATCATAGAAACCAAAACTTTAGATGATGTATTTGTGCGTTTAAAAGTGTCTGTGCAATACAAAGTAATACGCGACAAGGTTTATGATGCGTTTTATAAGTTAGATTATCCGCACGATCAAATTACATCTTATGTATTTGATGTGGTACGTGCCGAAGTTCCAAAAATGAAACTTGATGATGTATTTGTACGTAAAGATGACATTGCAATTGCTGTAAAATCTGAATTAAATGACGCAATGATAACTTATGGTTACGATATTATTAAAACTTTAGTTACAGATATTGATCCTGATGGACAAGTAAAAGAAGCAATGAATAGAATTAATGCGTCTGAACGTGAAAAAATTGCTGCGCAGTTTGAAGGTGATGCGCAACGTATTTTAATTGTAGAGCGCGCAAAAGCAGAAGCAGAAAGCAAGCGTTTACAGGGTCAAGGTATTGCAGATCAACGTCGTGAAATTGCTCGTGGTTTAGAGGAGTCTGTAGAGGTTTTAAACAAAGTTGGTATCAACTCTCAAGAAGCTTCGGCTTTAATTGTTGTAACACAACACTATGATACTTTACAATCTATAGGGCAAGAAACTAATAGTAATTTAATACTGTTACCTAATTCGCCTCAAGCAGGAAGCCAAATGTTAAACGATATGGTTGCTAGCTTTACGGCAAGTAATCAAATTGGTGAGGCGATGAAAAATTCAAGCAAGAAAAAAGAAAACTAAATATTAGTTTTTATACTAAAAAAAGCCTTGTGAAATTCATGAGGCTTTTTTATTTAAAAGGGTGTCTTTCTTCCCATTGTCTAATAGGATTCATGTATTTTACTATAAGCTTTAAAAGTGTATTGGCTATGAAATGATTGGTGTGTTTTAAATAGATATGCATTGTATTTGGCTTTGCTCCTATTGAGCTTTTTATTTCCATTGCTGTTCTTGCATATACAATAGTTTTAAAACCGTTTTCAATGCCAAAACACGCCATGTTAAATAACATGTTAAGATACATTTGGTATTTATGTTGTAAGCTTTGGCTATAACCTAAAAAGTAAGTTTCTAACGCTTCATTGTTTAAAATTAAAGTATAAAAACCAACCAATTCATCATCTAAAAAATACCCAAAAACCTTAAAATCTTCTTTTAAATTACGTTTAAGGTTGAAAAAATGGTTTTTGTGAAGCTTAAACGAATTAACACGCGCATTATCTGATACGTTTTGATATAATTGAAAGAGCTTATCTTGGTTATCTTTAATATCATCTAATGTTAGTTCTTTACAGGCAATATCTAATCCTTTTTTTCGAGCCGCTTTATAGCGCCTTCTGTATTTTTTGTTAAATGCCGATATATAATCCTGAGGTGTTTTCCAATCTTCAGGAACAGAAAACATCATATTAGGTTGTACTTGAACCTTATAAAGCTTGTTTTTCTTAAAAAAATCTATGCTTTTATGGATTGTATCATTTTCAAAATAATCTTTAAAAGCTATGATGCGTATCTTCTTATTAAATTTTTGTTTTATAGTTTCTGACAATTCTTTAATGCCTTCAAAAATTTTATCTAAAAACTCGTCTTGGTTTATCAATTTGTAATCATAAAACAAACCATGTTGCCCTGTGTGCATTAAATTACCAACAACCAAAGCGTTGCCCCTAACTATTCTTGATATTATTTGTTTTGCAATTTGCTTTAGCTTATTGTTTGAAGTTCTTCGAAACATATCATCTAAATACATTTCTACACGCTGAATTATTGCAATTCCAGCAAGTTTTTCGTTTTTAAATACAGCTAAGTAATATGACGATATATTACTAGGGCAAGACGCTTCTAATGCTTTTAAAAAAGGGGTTTTTAAGAACACATCTAAAATAGGTAATGCATCCCAAGAATCAGGAAGCTCATTAACAGTGTTATATATTTTAAATTGTATTAATTCCATAAAAAAAGACTAATAGTCAAGCTACTAGTCTTTATGTGTTTTAATTATTACAAAATTATTTCCAACCACAAACTATCGCGCCCATTATTCCAAGAGTAACAATCCAATAACCGCTATTTATAAAAATATATTTGGCACTTTTTCTTTCAAATAAAGCATTGGTTCCTAAAATAGGTAAAGCGATAAAAATACCAGAAATAACACCATGCAAAGCACCATGTTTAAAAGTCCTAAAATCATTCCCGTAATCATCCATAAACGCTTGATAAGATGGCAATGCTTGACTTGGGTCGCCTCCAATAAGACTTATAACACCAGTTTGATGAATAGCCAGAGCTTGCAATGCTAATGCGAGTAAAATGGCAAAAATAAATGCCAAAATAAAAATTTTGGCCATGTTTGCACCTTGCATTTTTTCTTGAGTCATTTCTGCGGCTTGCATCCAAGAGTTTCCAAAAACTTTAGGGTTATACCAAACAGCACCAACAACTAAAGCGGATACAGCAGCAACTAAAATTGCTAAAAAATTGATTTCCATAATTTAAAATGATTTAGTTAGTGTGTTAAATGTACTTAAATTGTTAATGAAATTTTAATTTTTAACGTTTTGTAAACACAAATAACATGGTGAAATTAATGTGTAGGTGTTTCTTTTGCATTAAAAATACTTTCATTTTTATCATATTCTATTTTATTAACATCAATTAAATCTAATAGACTATGGTAGATTATATCTGTGGTAAAAGAATTATTTTTATTGAGATGTAAAGCTTCTGCTTTATCGGTAAAGTTTTCTTTAAATTTATCTGAATACCACACTAACATCGCTGGGTTTTTAGCTGCTTCAGATTTTTGAGAATGCAGCCATTTGCCATCTTCTCCCAAAATTTCACCATGATCAGAAATATAGATTAATAAAGTCGTCTCATCTGACTCTTCTAATACTGAAATGGTTTTGTTTAAAAAGTTGTCTAAATACAATATTGTGTTATCGTATGAATTAATCATTTGTTCTGATGACAATGAAGGAATGTGTTTTGAGTCGATAACAGGTTTAAACTTTCTAAAGGCATCGCTATAGCGGTTTTCGTACCACCAATGACTACCCATCATATGTAATGTAATTAAGCTGTTTTTGTCTTTAAAAAAAGCTTTTTTAAATGGTTGTAAAAGCTCTTCATCTAGGGCTTTATTAAAGCTTAAAACCGATCTGAGACTATCAACCAAAACAACTTTTTTGTTGGACTTTGCTAAAAAACCATAACTGTTTTCTAATTCCTGATTTCCAATCCAAAATGTATCATAATCACATTGCTTAAAAACATCAAAAACCGAAATAACTTTATTGGTTTTGTCACTACTATTAATTCCTAAGTTAGTTATTATTCTTGGTAAGCTCGTAGCTGTATTGGTGTATTGTGTTGTAATATTATTAAAGCTTAAAACATTCTTTTTAGCGCTTAATAATGGCGTGGTCTCTCTGTTATATCCATTTAATTGCAAGTGATCAGCCCTAACGGTTTCTCCTAAAACTAATACAATTTTTAAATCATTATTACCACTAAATACGCTTTTTGAAATAGTATCTAACACATATGTATCTTGTTTATAATAATCTTTAATTCCGAAATAAATATTATATGGTAATCTGGATCTTAAGGTGTTGTATCGCTTACTTTCTACAATTTTGAATGTATAAATACAAACCAATGCAATAACAACAAAAGGTATATTTATTGAAACCGGTTTTACTTTATTGTAAATTATATTAAGAGCTATTAATACTGCAATAATCAGCAACATAAACAAAATATACTGAAACGAAAGTAGGTCTGATACAATTGAAGCCTTAGTTTCAAAAACAGACTGAATTAAAGTATTAGTAATAGAAATATCCTGTGTATATACCCAGAATGAAAACAATGATAATAAGAAAAAAATCGGACAGAACACTACCCTAAAAAGCCATTTATTTAGTGTTAAAAAATAAATGAATCCAGCAACAGTAAACTGTAATAAAAGAATATGTACAAAATACATCAAGCGGTCTTTAAAACCAGAAAGCGGTATATGAATATAAGATGCTAATGTGATACATAATAGAAAGCAACTATTTAAAAACAGGTGAAAAAGTATTTGCTTTTTGTGTTTTTTAAAAAAAGTGAAAATGCTATTTTTTAACTCTGCCATTTAATATTGGAGCATATCTGTTTACTAGTATAAGTATTGGTAATATAAGTAAAATTTGAACAAAAGTAAGTGCAAATTTAGTCGGTTCGTTAAAATTAAAAACCGTAACTCCAAACGCTAATAAAACAAATTTAATAATGGTCATTGCTCGTCCTTGAAGCGCTAATAAAGGAATAGTGTTTTTGCCTAAATATGATAAAAACTTAGGTACTTTAATTATTTTAAACAATAATAATAGTGCTAATGTTCCAGACAAACCATTAATAATAAACAATAATTCATTACCATAAATAGACCTATACATATCTACTTTAGAGTTTAAAAAAGCTAAAGAAAAATGTATTACTAACATTAATATTAAAAACCTCAATACAAGTTTAGAATTTAACTCAATAAGCTTTGTTTTAAGTAAATTACCAATGCTATAAAACACTAATGAAACACAGGCAACGTCAACACTCCAAGGCAAATTAAACTTTGAAAATTTTGGATAGATAAAACCGAATAATACTAAAATTAATACACCAAAATAAAATATCCATTTATTACTAATCTTTTGCAAAAACGAATAAAAAAGAAAGGTTAGAAAAATACACGGTAAAAACCACATTGGTATTCCCCAATTCATAAAATCGCTTCCGCCTTGAGCATAAAAAATACCAATAAAATTATTTAATGGATCTGGATTGAGCGCAATGCTATTTCCATAATGTCTTCCTATAAAAAACCAAAACAGAAACAATAAAAAGCTCCATACAAAATATGGAATTAAAATACTTTTTGCTCTATAAATGATTGATTGTAATGATGTTGTTTTGGGATGAAACATGCCAGCTATAAAAAAAAACAAAGGCATATGAAATGTGTAAATATACGTTTCTATAATTGGAAAGTTATGAGCATAAATCATTAAAAAGATACCAATACCTTTTGTTTGATCTACCCAATCTAACCTTTTACTCATTAAAACTATTTTTTAATTTGTTTTGCTTCAGCTACCAGTAAATCATTTTTATCTTCTAAAGCTTTAGCTACAAAATCATTAATAGTGTCATTATACTCTAGTCCGTTTTGAAGCATTACGTTTAACGAAATCATAGTCGCTATGCGTGTGCCTGCTTTTTTTACAGCTGTTCCAAATAAAGGCTCTAAATCTTCATATGAGACACTTTTGGCTAACTCTTGAATCTCTGCTTTTGCTTTTTGCTGCTTCTCTTCTGGTAAATTAGTGTACTTTTTACCTAATTGCTGAATAACACTTATCGGTTTACGTCCAGATTGTTGTTGTGGTTTTTCTGATTTTTGATTATTGTTTTGCTTAGGGTTACTTCGACCTTGCTCAGCATGAGTTTGTTTTGCCCAAGTATCACGTAAACCAACCGTTTTATTAAAAACCGGTTTGTTAGAACTAGAATCATTGTCAACATTAAAATAACCTAAACGTTGAAACTGAAACTGCTCTCCTACTTTCGCATCTGCTAAACTTGGTTCTAAAAAGGCTTGTTTTATATTAAGAGAATTTGGGTTAATAAACTCCATAAAGTCTTTATCGCCATGACTATCTGGCGCTTCATCAACAAATAAACGATCGTACTCTCGTACTTCTGCTTTTATTGCGTGCTTTATTGAAACCCAATGTAATGTCCCTTTTACTCTTTTAGAAGTATCTGTATCATAAGTACAATGAATCTCTGTTATGTTACCGTTAGCACCTTTAACTACGTTTTCAGCTTTAATGATATACGCGTTTTTAAGACGCACTTCTCCACCTAGTTTTAATCTAAAAAATTTGTTTCCAGCTTCTTCTTTAAAGTCTTCATTTTCAATATAAATTTCTCTTGAAAAAGGTACTTTTCTAAAGCCTGCAGAATCATTTTCTGGGTTATTTTCTGCTTCTAACCATTCTTCTTTTCCTTCTGGGTAATTTGTAATAACAACTTTTACCGGATTTAATACAGCCATGACACGATTTGCTGCTTTGTTTAAATCTTCACGAATACAAAATTCTAAAAGCGACACATCTATTACGTTTTCACGTTTAGCAACTCCAACTCTTTCAATAAAATGACGTATAGAGTTTGGCGTATAGCCACGACGACGTAACCCAGAAATGGTTGGCATTCGTGGATCATCCCAACCTGTTACTATGCCATCATTTACTAAACGTAATAATTTACGTTTACTCATAATGGTATAACTCAAGTTTAAACGCGCAAATTCTCTCTGTTTTGGTGGTAATGGAAGAGATTCTTTAGCATATTGATACACATTGTCACGAAACCAGTTATATAGTTTTCTGTGTGGTTTAAACTCTAACGAGCATAGCGAATGTGAAACCTGCTCTATGTAATCGCTTTCTCCATGTGTCCAATCGTACATTGGGTAAATACACCAATCGTCTCCTGTTCTATGATGTTGTGCATACATAATACGATACATGATAGGATCTCGCATAAGCATATTTGGATCTTCCATATCTATTTTAGCACGCAATATATGAGCACCTGCTTCAAACTCTCCAGCTTTCATGCGTTGGAATAAATCTAGGTTTTCTTCAACACTTCTATCGCGATAAGGACTATTTGTACCAACTTGGGTTGGTGTTCCTTTTTGTTCTGCCATAGCTTCAGAAGATTGCGAATCTACATACGCTTTACCTTCTTTTATTAATTGAATTGCCCAATCATAAAGCTTTTGAAAATAATCTGAAGAATATAATTCGTTTTCCCACTTATAGCCCAACCATTCAATATCTCGTTTTATAGCATCAACATACTCTTGTTCTTCTTTTGCTGGATTGGTATCATCGAAACGTAAATTAACCGGAGCATTGTACTTCTCTCCTAGCCCAAAACTAATTCCAATAGCTTTTGTGTGGCCAATATGTAAGTATCCATTTGGTTCTGGTGGAAAACGAAAACGTAAGTCGTTTTTTGACATTCCGTTTGCAAGATCTTCTTCTATAATATGCTCAATAAAATTGAGTGATTTTGTTTCTTCAGACATAAATATTCTTCATTGAAAATGAGATGCACAAAATTAGTTAATTTTAAACTAACTTTTTTGCCGTCTTGTATTATAAAATGTAACATCCATACTCATTATCAGACTTATTATTTAAACCTTAAACCATGCAACACAGAAACTACAAATGCCCTAAATGTTCAAACACCACTTATAACACAGATCAAATGCAAGCAACTGGCGGAACATTTTCTAAGCTCTTTAATATTCAAAACAAAAAATTTACATCTGTAACTTGTGAAAGATGCACGTATACTGAGTTTTATAAAACAGAAACCAGCAGACTAACTAATATTTTTGACTTTTTTACTAATTAATTCGTGTGTAATATTCTTTCAACAATTATTTTCTTAGTTACAAAACACCTATTGCATCAATGTTTCATGTAACTTTGTAATATGGGACAAATTAAAGTAGAAAATATACGTGTATTTGCGTATCATGGTTGTTTAAAAGAAGAAACAAAAATTGGTAGTGATTACCGTGTAGATTTAGAGGTTGTAGCTAATTTAAAAACTTCTGCTAAAAGTGATAAACTTAGTGATACTGTAGATTATGTCTTTTTAAATAAGGTAATAAGAGAAGAAATGAGTGTTGCTTCTCACCTACTAGAAACAGTCGCTAAACGTATTTTAAATAGAATATTTACTGAAGATAAATTAGTAAAAAAAGCTACTGTTTGGGTAAGTAAACTAAACCCTCCAATTGGTGGTGATGTAGAAATGGTAACTATTAAAATGGTAGAAAAACGAAAAAAGCGTAAGTAAATGGTGTAAACTGTATATTTTTTTTACTTTTGCTTTCTTTATAAGGCGTCTTGGCCGAGTGGCTAGGCAGTGGTCTGCAAAACCATCTACAGCGGTTCGAATCCGCTAGACGCCTCAACAAACCTTCAAGAAAACTTGAAGGTTTTTTTGTTTAGAAAATGTTCTATTTAATGTGCTTCTGGAAGTTTATCCTTTATTGGATTGATTTTTTCTATGCGTTCCTTATTCTTCTCATACATTTCTGGAAACAAACCTTGTACCAATAATAATACTCCAAAACCTAGAATAACTAGTGCTACAATTTTTTTAGTTTTAAAAATAAGTCGAGGTGTTAATCTGCTTCTTAAGCGTTTTGCAATAACTATTTTAACTAAATCTGTTAAGAAATAAACCGTGAGCATTGTGGTTATAAAAACGATTACACCGTTTTTAGATGTTGTTATTGAACTACCAATAACTATAAAACCTAACCAGCCTATAAGTACGCCAATATTTATAAAATTAAGCAGAAAGCCCTTAATAAAAAGCTTTCCGTAATCTTTTTGAATTTCTACTTTATGGTATTCTTTAACAATTGAACGGAATGATTTTGATGTTTTTATAAATGAAATAAAGCCGTAAACAACTAATAAAGCACCACCAAAAACTAAAAAATTTGGATCATCTTTTATTTTTTCAACAAGGTTGCTTGTACTATAAAAAGCTACAACTATAAAGAGAATATCTGCTAGTATAACGCCAAGGTCGAAAATAAGGGCACTTTTAAAGCCTTTTGTTGCGCTAGTTTCTAAAAGCACAAAAAAAACTGGCCCGATAGTAAAGGCTAATATAATACCAAATGGAATTGCTGCTAGAGCATCATCAAACATAGAAAACAGTTTCCTACAAAGCTACTAAAAAGATGTGATTAGTTAACGCGTTTAATTCGGCCACCAAACACTCTACTTTCATCAACACGTTTAGGATTTCCGTAAATATACACATCGCCTCCTGCTCTAATTTTAGCCTCAACGCCTTCTGTTGCATGTACGTGAGCTTCTCCGGCAACTTTAATTGCTACTTGTGTGTTTTCACTAATGCAATTTTCTCCTTTAAAAACACCTCCTGTATATAAAGAAATATCTTGGTTTTTTGATGTTCCTGCAGTCTCAATAACGCCACCTGTAACTGCTCTTATATTTGCATAAGTTACATTAAGGTTGGCTTTTATTGTTGCGCCTTCTTGAGTTTTAAGATCTATTTCGAACTGTTCAATAATACTTTCAACAGTAATAGAGGTGCCTTCGTTAGCATCAATAGTTTCAATATCTGTGTAGTGTAATACTACTGAAGTGCTATTACCATCAAAAACTTCTTGTAGCTTCATTTTAATTTTAAGTGTTCCGTTTTTATTTACAACGTTTACTTCTTCGGCATTTTTACCAGATATAATTACTTTATCTATATCTGATTTAATCATTTTCACTTCTATTAAATCATAAACTTTAAGTGTAGAAAACTCTCCTACTGTTTTTTCTATTGCATCTTGACCAACCATGATTGTTGATACAAAAAGCGCTAATAATACTATTAAGTTTTTCATTTTTTGGATAAATTAATTTTTCTATACGTATCAAATAGTGTTCCTGTTTTGCAAAATTAAGAAACTTTTACAGCAGTTCCTGTTATAGAAACCATAATTAGACCTGTATTTGGATAAGTTTCTACATCAACACCAATACCAACTATTGCATTTGCTTTTAAAACTATTGCGTTTTGTTTTAAATTCTGAAATGCTTCTTCTTTTATTTCATTTATACTAGTTTCTAATGAACTGTAATATTTTTCCATGTTAAATGATAAAGAGGTCTTTTTACTATTGACACTTACTCCAGTAACAATACCTAAATAATCTTTTATTGTAAATCCTTCTATTGAATCTGTTGTTGTTAAAATCATACTCTATATTTTTAAAACTATAAGTATTATAAATTTAGTATTTGTTACGCTTCGTTTTTCTCTATTAATGAAAAATCAAGATGTTTTTTTACTAAATCTGTATTCTTAACCTTTACAATAACTTCATCACCAAGCTGATACATGGTTTTTGAGTTTTTTCCAATTAAAGCATAATGATCTTCATCAAATTGATAGTGATCATCTGTCATATCTCTAACGCTTACCATACCTTCGCACTTGTTTTCAATGATTTCGATATAAATTCCCCAATCTGTAACACCAGAAATTACACCAACAAAATTTTCGTTTTTATGATCTTCCATAAAACGAATTTGCATGTATTTTATAGAATCACGTTCAGCTTTTGTCGCTAGGTTTTCCATATTACTTGAATGGTTACATTTATCTTCATAAACGTCTTCATTTACCGATTTTCCGCCATCTAAATAGTGTTGTAATAACCGATGTGCCATGACATCTGGATAACGACGTATTGGTGATGTAAAGTGACTATAATAATCGAAAGACAATCCATAATGACCAATATTATGAGTAGAATATTCTGCTTTACTCATGGTTCTAATTGTTAATGTATCAACTAGGTTTTGTTCTTTTTTACCATTAACATCTTTTAGTAAATTATTTAAAGATGTCGATACGCTTTTTCGGTCTTTAAAATTAAGTTTATACCCAAAACGACTAACAACATTTTGTAAAGCAGCAAGTTTACTTTCATCTGGTTCGTCATGCACACGATAGATAAATGTTTTCTTTTGTTTACCTATAAATTCTCCTACTTTTCTGTTTGCTAATAACATAAATTCTTCAATTAATTTATTAGCATCTTTACTTGTTTTAAAAAACACACCTATAGGATTTGCCTCTTCATCTAAATTAAATTTTACTTCTACTTTATCAAAAGAAATTGCGCCTTCTTTCATGCGTTGGCGACGCATAATTTTTGCTAATTCATCAAGTTTTAAAACTGCGTCTGCAATTGCTTGATCTGTATTATATGTTTTTCCTGTTAAAGAGACTTCTTTAGGAATTGTATTTGATTTTGTTTCAATGATTGACTGTGCTTCTTCATAAGCAAAACGCGCATCACTATAGGTTACAGTACGTCCAAACCATTGATCTTTTATTTCGGCTTTATCATTAATTTTAAAGACTGCAGAAAAGGTATATTTTTCTTCATGTGGACGTAGAGAACATGCACCATTAGATAAAATTTCTGGTAGCATTGGTACAACACGATCTACTAAATAAACAGATGTAGCACGTTCATAAGCTTGATCATCTAAAACAGTATCTTCTTTAAGATAGTGTGATACATCTGCAATGTGAATTCCTATTTCATATAAGCCATTTTCTAATACTTTATAAGATAAGGCATCATCAAAATCTTTGGCGTCTTTAGGATCAATTGTAAAGGTTAAATCTTGTCGCATATCACGACGTTTAGCAATTTCTTCTTTTGTTATAGAGGTATCTAATTGATTGGCATAAGCTTCAACTTCGTGAGGAAACTCATATGGTAAACCATATTCTGCAAGTATAGAATGTATTTCTGTATTGTGTTCTCCTGGTTTACCTAAAACTTTTAAAACTCTTCCGTTTGGAGAATCTGCTTTTTCTGGCCAATCTTCTAGTGAGACTAAAACTTTATCACCATCTTCAGCTTTATTAATTTTATTAATGGGTACAAAGATGTCTTTATACATTTTATTACCATCAGGAACTACAAAAGCAAAGTTCTTTTTATCATGAATTTGAATCACGCCAACATATTCGCTTTTTGCACGCTTTATTATATTGGTTATTTCACCTTCTAATTTTCCTCTTTTACGTCTTTTATAAGCATAAAATTCTACCTCATCACCATCTAATGCTTTATTGATGTTGTTAGAAGATATAAAAACATCTTCATCAAAATCGTTACTTATAACATAGCCATTTCCTTTAGAAGCAAGATCTAAAATTCCTGTGTGATATTCTGTATTTACAATAGCTTTAAACTTACCGCGATCTATTTCTTCTATCTCTTGTTTAGCTTTTAGCTGTTGTAATTTTTTTATAATTTGATTTCTGCTACTTGCATCGTTAACACCAAGTATAGCAGCTATTTGTTTATAATTAAAAGTTTTGTTTCTGTCTTTTTTTAAAATACTCAGAATCGTATTTGTAAGATTAGAAATCCCTTTTTTAGATTTCTTTTTTTTTCGTTTTGTCATTATTATTTGTAATCATATTCTATCCCTAAAAGTTTAGGAATTTATTAGTTTTCAACTTAATATAGGTGGAAGTGAAGATATTAAGTTTAGCACAAAGTTACATTATAAATATTTAATAGTGTTTTATTAGTGTTAAATAATTAAAAAGTCCTTGTAAACTACAAAGACTTCTAATTATTTTTATGTTATATAATTTACTCAATAATTAGTTTTTTAGTGGTTTTTCCTTTACTAGTTGAAACCTTAACAAAGTATGAACCTGATACTAAGTTTGACGTATTAACAACAATATTTTTAGAAGTTAAAACTTCTTGACCTAAAATATTGTAAACAATTACTTGTTCTAATTGAACTGAAGCATCTAACTGAATAGTAAACTGGTTTTTTGCTGGGTTTGGGTATAAGCTAAACTGTAGTGTATCAAACTCATCAATTGATAATGTAATATCTATTGCACTTACAATCATACCTTGGTTTTGTAAGGGCATATACATTCTGTTACCAATTAATGCTATATCTCTAAAGTTTGCATAAAAAGGCATTCCATTATTCATGTCTTCATAAGTAGTATTATATGCAACATCAATTAAACTTGCAGAGGGATTATCTAATTCTATTTTTCGCATTCGAGAACCATCTGCTATATATAATTCGTTTCCATTTTCAAAGATTCCTCGGTTAAAGCTTAATCCATCAACAACAGTATTTATACTTGGATTATTAATTGTAGTATCTACGCCATATACTTTTTGATCATCTCTAACAGATATTAAAAGATTGTTGTTATGAAGTATCATATCTCCAACAACACCATTATTACTAATATTAGGAACGATATTAACAGGAACTGGATTTACTTGAGTAATATCTAATTTATCTATATGCGTAAAAAAAGGTTCAAAATTTGGAGGATTAATTAAAGTTTCTGCTGAAAAATAAAGTGTATTTCCATCTGTAGTTAATCCACTAATATACTCCATAGGATTACTAAAAATAACTTCAACTGGAGCTGCTATATTATTTAAATCTAATGATACTATTCGGCTACCTAACCATGTATCTGTAGGTATTATATAATTTTCTTGTGCCATATATAGCGTAGTTCCGTTAATTACAATATCGGTAATAAAAAAATTAGTTTCTGATGTGTGAATAGAATTTGCTACAGGAGTAGGATTTGTAGTATCAATTATATATATATCTTCAAATCCATGAACATATAAATCTGTACCAATTGCAATAATTCCATTAGGTTCTACTAAACCAGAAACATAGTCTGAAGTATTAGGTTGAGAATATATGTTTAAAACAGTTAAAATAATTGTAAATACTGTGAGTAGTTTTGTTTTCATAATCCCTTGAATTTAAAATGAATTATAAAACTAAAGCAATGCAATATTACAATCAATACCTATTATTGGGGATATTTTAGAATTTTAAATGTTATCAACATATATATACATATCATCTTTTTTATTTTAAAATTTAAAAAATAAAATGATGGTTATGATAGCTTGTGAATAGCGGTATAACTTTTATAACAATCTATTTGATATATCACTTATAGTATTCTATTAACAACTTATAAAGGCTTTAAATACTTAATTTTTAAGTACTTTAAATTTACTATTAACAACTGTTTATAACCTCTGTTCACAACAAATTTTTAATAAGTATTATAAAAATCTATGTTAGTATATCTAGATATTAACACTTATAAGTTAGCTAAAAATAACTACTAACTTTTTTGGTAGTTTCATTTGTATTTTGGTTTGAAAAAATTATTAGAAAAACCTAATTAAAGTTTTAAAATATTACTAATAGATATTAACAAGTAATCAATAATTAAAACTATACTTATTAACGTTACATTTATTTACATGCATTTAGTAACTTTATACACTAAAAATACTATAACAATATTATGAAAATTTCTATAGGAAACGATCACGCTGGCACCGAATATAAATTTGCTATTATAGAACATTTAAAAGCTAAAGGAATAGAGATAAATAACTATGGAACAGATACTTTAGATAGTGTTGATTTCCCTGATTTTGTGCATCCTGTTGCAAAAGATGTAGAAAATAAAACTGTAGATTTTGGTATTTTAATTTGTGGTAGTGCAAATGGTGTAGCGATGACAGCAAATAAACACCAAAAAGTAAGAGCTGGTATTTGTTGGACAAATGAAATAACAGAACTTACCAGACAACATAATAATGCAAATATTTGCTGCATTCCAGCGCGTTTTACTGCATTACCTCAAGCAATTAAAATTGTAGATACGTTTTTAAACACTGCATTTGAAGGTGGAAGACACGAACGTCGTGTAGATAAAATTGCGATATCCTGTTAATACCAATTTAAAATTGGCATAAAATGGGTCATTCTCACAATCATAATCATTCTCATAAAGAGATAAAAGGAAAAAATCTTTTAATATCTATTGTATTAAATACAGCTATTACTGTTGCTCAAGTAATAGGTGGAATTATTTCTGGAAGTTTATCTTTAATAAGTGATGCGCTTCATAATTTTAGTGATGTAGTTTCTTTAATTATAAGTTATATAGCAAATCTTCTTGCTAAAAAAGAAGCTTCAATTAAAAAAACATTTGGTTATAAACGCGCAGAAATTTTAGCAGCTTTTATTAATGCTGCAACCTTAATTGTTGTAGCAATTATTTTAATAATTGAAGCTATAAAACGTTTTAAAACCCCAGAAATAATAGAGTCTAATATTGTTATTTGGTTATCACTTTTAGGAATAGTAGCTAATGGTTTTAGTGTATTGTTATTAAAAAAAGATTCTGAAGCCAACATGAATATGAAAAGCGCTTATCTGCATTTACTCACAGATATGATGGCTAGTCTTGCTGTTTTAATTGGTGGTTTATTAATGAAATATTACCAATTATTTTGGATAGATAGTGTATTAACATTAGCAATTGCTTTATATTTAATTTGGGTTGGTTATGATTTATTAAAAGATTCGTTTAAAGTACTTATGTTATTTACACCAGACTCTATAAAAATAAAAGATATTGTTTTAGAAATTCAGAAAATAGATACCGTAAAAAATGTACACCATATTCACTTATGGCAGCTTAACGAACAAGAAACTCATTTCGAAGCTCATATAGATTTTGATAGCGATATTAAACTTTCAGAATTTGATGTAATTTTAAATGCTATTCAAGATATATTATTTCATAAATTTGAAATTAATCATGTTAACATTCAACCAGAATTTGGAAAATGTGATGACAAAGAAGTAATTGTTCAAGATTAAGTTATGATACATATTACAACCAAATATTTTAGTGAGTTAACAACCCAAGAATTGTATGATTTATTACAATTACGTAGTGAAGTTTTTGTTGTAGAACAAGATTGTGTATATCAAGATATAGATGGAAAAGACCATAAAGCACTTCATATTTTAGGATATAAAAACAATAATTTAGTTGCTTATACACGTGTGTTTAAACCTGGCGATTATTTTAAAAAATCTAGCATTGGTAGAGTAGTGGTAGCAGAAAGTGAACGTAAGTATAAATATGGTTATGATATTATGAAAGCTTCTGTTAAAGCCATTAAAGACTATTATAATGAAACAGATATAAAAATATCTGCACAAACATATTTAAAACGTTTTTATAATAATTTAGATTTTTTTGAAACAGGCGAGGAGTATCTAGAAGATGGAATACCTCATGTGGCTATGATTAAAAACTAATTATATTTTGAAGCGTCATTCCGAATTTATTTCGAAATCTCATCATTTAAAAGTTTAAGTATCTATAATGAGAACCTGAAACAAGTTCAGGTTGACGAACATCATTTATCTGATAATTAATAATAAACTAATTATTTTTACCTATATAAGTTATTAAAATCTCTACACGACGATCGTATTTAGGTTCGCCACCAAGTGGAAATTTACGTCGCATGCCCACATATTTCATTCGCCTTTTATTAATCCCTTTTTTTGCTAAGTAATCATAAATATATTTAGCTCTTGCTACAGATAAATTACGCTTTTTTGTTTTTCTATCTATGGCATCTCTACTATGTTTTGTACAACACACATGACCCTGTATTGTAAAGTAAATGTCTTCACGCTCTAGTAACGCTTTTGCAACATCTTCTAAAGTTTTTTTAGATTCTGGTAATAAATAACTATAACCTGTTTTAAATAATATATTATCTAGTGTAAACTTATCACCAGCTTTAACTTCGCCTTTTAAAACCTCTTTTATATCTGGTTTTTTAGTTACTACTTTTTTTACTCTTGGAGGTGAATAAGGTTTTACAATGATTTCAACTTTACGATTTAAACCTCGTATTCTATGAAGATCTTCTTCTTTTACCAATTTTAATAAAATCTCACCTTTACCATCAACGTTTGTGATGATATCTTCATCAAATTCATTATTAGAGAATATTGTTTTTATTGAATTAGCCCTATTTTGAGATAACACCATATTATAAGAATCACTACCTCTATCGTCTGTAAACCCATAAATTGAAATTTTTTGAATATCTAGTGTTTCTATTTCTGAAAGAAATAGTAATAACCTATAATGTTCTGTAGATGGAACATCAAACTCATCTGTTTCAAAATATACCACATGTGTAACTTCTTTTTGAGCTACAATAATCTGTGATATTAAAACAAAAAAGATGATTAACTTTTTCATAAGTGATTAAATATAATTTATTTTAGAGTTTTAATCATACTTAGTTTAAATAACTATTATATTTTGATGGATTATTTAAAATTTCTAAACCTTTTTGAATTTCAAAATTATTAGCCACATAATATGTGTATAAACCTTCCCTATAAAAATACCTTTTAACAATCTCATCAGATAATAATGACATTAATTGTGCTTTATTATCATCGATAGTTTTGTTTTTATAAGTTTCAATACTCGTTATTAAATTATTATAATTTTGTTGTATTTGTGTATTTAGATTTTCTTTTTTAGCGACTTCAAAAGCATCATTAAAAGCCTTTTCAGTTTTAGTTTCAAAACTAAAGTTATTAGTATTTAAGAAATTTTTAAAATTTGAATAATCGGCATCACTTAGCTTAAATGTGTTGATATCATTTATGGTATTATTGTAATAATACTTAGTAGCATAATTAAAAATTAAATTCTCATTAAGTATTGCGTTGGTTATAGAGCTGTATTTAGATTCTTCAAGCTCAAGGTCAGGTTGTACACCACCACCATCATAAACTGTTCTACCTTTTTTAGTTTTAAACGCATTGTAATTTTCTCTTTTTACACGAGTAGCTTTTCCGTTTTCATCTCTATTCCAGTAATCTAACGCTTGAATACAGCGTCCAGATGGTGTGTAATATCTTGAGATGGTAATTTTCATTTGGGTTCCGTAGGTTAATTTTTTAGGACGCTGAACAAGACCTTTACCAAAACTTCTAGCACCAATAACTACGGCACGATCTAAATCTTGTAAGGCTCCAGAAACAATTTCGCTGGCCGAAGCGCTTCTTCCATCAATTAAAACGACTAAAGGGATTTCGGTATCTAAAGGTTCTTTTTGTGTATAATAGGTTTTATTATACTTTTTTACTTTAGACTTAGTCGTAACTACAAGCTGATTTTTAGGCACAAAAATGTTGGTTACATTTACAGCTTCATGAAGCAAACCACCTGGATTTCCTCTTAAATCTAAAATAAGATTTTTAGCACCTTGATTTTTTAGGTTTCTAACAGCAGCTTTGGTTTCAGTTGATGTTGTACGTGTAAATTTTCTTAATACAATATATCCAGTTTCATCATTAATCATAGAAAAATGAGGTACAGCTTTAATACTTTCTGCTTGACGTTTTATAGCTGCCGTTTGGGTTTTACCTTGTCTAACATAAGTAACATTAACTGTAGTACCAGCTGCGCCCTGTAATAAGTTTCCTGCATCATCTTTAAAGTCTGCTACGTTTACATTTTCTACCTTAATAATTTCATCACCAGCTTTCATGCCAGCTTGATCTGCAGGAAAACCTTTATAAGGCTCAATGATAACGAGTTTATCTTTTAAGGTAAGCACATTAGCTCCAATACCTGTATAATCACCAGCATTATTAATGCGTGATGCTTCAACATCTTGTTCGTTAAAATAGTTTGTATAAGGATCTAAATCACTAAGCATGCTTTTTATGGCAGTGTCCATTAAATCTCCAGGATTGGTGTCATCAACATAATTCATGTTGAGTTCTTTAAATAATGTTGTGAAGATTTCTATTTGTTTAGCAATTTCAAAAAAATCGCTTTTAAAAGCTGTTCCCGTAAATAACATAGTAATAGCTAAAACCGGAATTAAAACGCGCTTTTGTAATATTTTTTTCATTGTAGTTAATTTAAATCTCTTGAGATTTTTTCTAAAAACGACTTAAATAATTGTTTCGTTTTTTTATCTACGGTCTCAAAATCTGTTCCATCTTTACCAATGTACAAAATCATTAACGCATAAGATGTTGTAATGTTGTTAAAATATGATGCTTTATTAAGTCTATAAGCTTCTCTTAGTAGACGCTTAATTCTATTTCTGTCTACAGCTTTTTTAAAATTTCGTTTACTTACAGATACGCCTGTTTTAAGTTTTGTATTATCATTAAATGTTGTTTTAAGATAAACCATTCTAAGGGGATACGCCGAAACAGATTTCCCTTCACTAAACAATTGCTCAATGAGTTTTTGACTTTTTAGCTTTTCTTTTTTTGAATATGTCGCTTTCATTTAATTAATTTCTATCTACCATTTGCTTAGCTAAAATAAGCGCATTATAAGCATTAACCATTTTGCCTGATTTAGAAAGTGTATTAAAGGCTTTAATATTTCCAGAATCACCAGGAATAACAACTTTAGTTTTAAGCGGTATTCCCGAGTCTAAAATTATTTTTTTTACTTGAGAAGCTTTTAAACTGGGGTATTGTGATCGTATTAAAGCAGCAACACCAGCAACAACAGGTGAAGCCATAGATGTACCTTGAGCAAATTTATAGGTATTACCCGGAACGCTAGAATATATTTTTGAGCCTGGAGAAAAAATATCAACATTAGTTTTTCCGTAATTAGAATAATCGGCAACTAAATTTGCGCCATATTTAGGACCCAAAGCACCAACAGATAAAAAATTATCTGAAACCTCAGGACCATTATTTATTTGATCATTAGGAAAGTTGTTTGTAGTATCTAAGTTTAAGCCTTCGTTACCAGAGCCGGTAACTATTAATACATCTTTTGTTGCAGCATACGCAATAGCATCTCTAACCCAATCACTATGTGGCGAATAATATTTGCCAAAACTCATATTAATTACTTTAGCACCATTATCTGCAGCATATCTAATACCTAAGGCTACATCTTTATCATATTCATCACCATTAGGTGTAGATTTAATACACATTATTTTCACATTATTTGCAACACCTTTAATACCTCTATTATTATTGCGTTTTGCAGCTATAATACCAGAAACATGAGTACCATGAGTTCTACTTGGGTTGCTCGGGTTTACATTGCCGTTACCATAACCAACATCGGTTAAATCATCTTTATTGTCATTGGTTTTTTTGCCTTTAAAATTTTTATTTAAATGAAAATTAAGCCGATCACTATATAGGCTTATGTTTTGGTTTATAGCGTCTTTTACATCAGCAATAGTTCTAAAATCAATAAGCATTAGTTTAATAATTTGAACGGATTCTGAAAGCGAGTTATCTTCTGTTTTAATAGCGTTAACCTCTTCTTTTGTATAGGTGTTTTTCCCTAAGTGTTGCGCTACGGCTTTATCGGCATCATCAATTTGTTTTAATATGTTTTCATGTCTAGATTTAAGCTCGGTATATCTTTGAATACTACTAGCAAGTTCTGCCTGAGCCTCAGCATATCTTGGGTGACTTGTGTTTCCTGATGCCAATAAACGCACATATTCTAGCTGTTCATTTGTAGTGTTTCCTAAAAAATTCCACCCATGTATATCATCTACATAACCATTACCATCATCATCTTTATTATTATTAGGTATTTCTTTAGTGTTGGTCCAAATAACAGCATCTAAATCTTCATGACTAGTATCGATACCAGAATCTATAACTGCTACAATTGTGGTTTGTCCTTTTTTATTTTTAATAATCTCGTTATAAGTTTTATCTAAACTTATTCCAGGAATAGTATCTTTTTCAAAATCTAAATGTATCCAATTTTGTTCTTCATTTTCAGATAAATCTGAAACCTTAATTGGCAAAGTATCAATATTTTCTATTGGTGTAGAAATTAAGCCAGAAGCACCTCCACAGTTATATAAAAACGAAGTAATTAATACTATATATAAAAGCTTATGTGTAAAATGTTTCATTGCAATTGGTTTAAAAAATATCTTGAGTTGAGAACACTTCATTAAGCCTCACACCTTTTTCGGTGTGTTTTACCGTTATAATTTCATTATGCGCATCGTGTTCTAAAAACAGGAAGTAATTATTATCTGCAGCTAGGTTTAAAAAAGTAGCTTTTTCATCTAAAGTTAATAAAGGTCTTGTATCATAACCCATAACAAACGGAATAGGTAAGTGACCAGCAGTTGGTAATAAATCTGCCATAAAACAGATGGTTTTCCCATTATAATTGAGCATAGGAATCATTTGCTTTTCTGTATGACCGTTAGCAAAGAAAATATCGAAACCTAATTGAGAGTTTTTTAAAATAGTTTCCTGTGGAAGTGAAGTGAATTTTAATTGACCGCTAGCTTCCATTGGTAGAATGTTTTCTTTTAAAAAAGATGCTTTTTCTCTATTATTTGGCTGAGTTGCCCATTGCCAATGATTTGTATTACTCCAAAAATGAGCGTTTTTAAAAGCGGGCTCATAACCGGTTTTGTCTTTATTCCACTGTACGCTTCCGCCGCAATGATCAAAGTGTAAATGTGTCATAAACACATCTGTAATATCATCGCGATGAAACCCATAAATAGCTAAAGACTTATCAATAGTATCATTTCCCCAAAGGTGATAATAGCCAAAAAATTTATCGCTTTGTTTGTTGCCCATTCCTGTGTCTATTAAAATTAGACGATTACCATCTTCAATTAACAAACAACGTGCCGCAATATCAATCATATTGTTAGCATCTGCTGGATTTGTACGTGTCCATAACGATTTAGGTACCACACCAAACATGGCACCACCGTCAAGTTTAAAATTACCAGCGTTTATTGGATATAAATTCATAATTATAAAGTTAAGCAATAACTTGCTTTAAACGCTTACCAAAATCAAATAAAGCTTTAAGCTCTTTTATGCTAGCTATACGTTCTTTTCCAAAAACTAGTAAAGCATTTCCGTTAGATTCTATATGATAATAAGGATTGCTTTCAAAAAAGTGAATTAAATCTTCATTAAAAAATTGTTTAATTTCTGTTTCGTTTTCACCAAGCAAATAAAAACGTTTAGAGAAATCTGAATGTTCTTGAATAGGAATATCTTTAAACCCAGCAAAGGCATATATTTTTTCTAAAAAACCTTCTCGGTCTAAAGTAAACTCTGGGATTGACTTGTCTAATGTAATGTGAAGCATAGATGATCGTATAACTTCTTTTGCTATAAATTCGCCTTCAGAAAACTCAATATCAAAAATATTTAAGACCTCATTTTTACTTAATAATTGGTTATAAATATGGTTTATAGATTTTGTTCTAAAAAAATGAAAATCATTTAAAAACAAGGTGCCTTTTTGTTTTTTAGACTCATAAGTTAAAGCGTAGTCTTTTGCTAAGTCTTCAATATTTGACTGGCGCTTAGTTAGATTGTTTTTAATAATATTTGGTACAGGAAGCAAACGCCTTAAAGCAAAAGGATGTTGAGAATCTGTATCGTGCATATCAAGGCCTACAACTTCAAAATGACCACCTCTTTTTGTAAACAAATCACGATAATTATTGAGGTTTTCCATAACAGTATGGTCTACAAATTCACAAAGTGAGAAATCAATAACAACATCTTGATTTTCAGGAACCATATTAAGCTTGTTTTTTAACCTATAGAAGTTTAAAAAGCTACAAAAATGTTTAACACTAATATAAAAAACACCATCTTCTTCTTCTTGAAACATCAAAACATTTGGTTTTAAAACATTTCTTGCAAACAACGAAAAGCTTTTATTGATGATCATATGAATAATAAAAGTGACAATAACACCAGATAGAATACCTGTTATAAGCCCTATTTTAAGCGTAACAAGTAGCGTTACAAAGAAAATTATAAGCTGCTCTTTTCCTATAGAAAAGATGTTTTTTATAGTGTCTGGAGATGCAAGCTTATAACCGGTAAAAACTAAAATAGCCATAAGTGCAGGTAATGGTATTCTAGTAAGTTGTGTGCTAAATAATACAATAAATATGACTAGAAAAATAGCGTGAAAAAAATTTGAAGACCGATTACTACCATTATTATTTACGTTAACAGAACTACGTGCAATGACAGTAACCACATTTAATCCACCTAAAAACCCACTACCAATTGTAGCTAGACCTAATGCTTTTAAATCACGATTAACGTTAGAGCGTCTTTTTTCTGGATCTAATTTATCTACAGCTTTAATACTTAATAGAGATTCTATACTTGCTATTAATGTAAGAGCAAATACACTAGACCAAAATGTGAACTGACCTGCTTTTCCAAAATCTACAGAAGGTAATTGTGCTATAATATCTTTAAATTCTGGAATACCAGAAATCATATATAATTTTGAAATAGGGTTTTGTTCATGAGCAACCAATTCAAAATAATAGCTAAACCCAATAGATAGAATTACAATCCACATAGGCGCAGGAATTAGTTGTAAATATTTATTACGAATTTTTGGATAAAACACCATAATAATTAAGCTTAAAACACCGGCAATTGCGGCATAAATTAAGCCTTCTTTGTCGTAATGAATAGCATCATTTATAGTATAAGGAATTTCTATAAGGTAATCTATAGTGCTTTCTCTCTTAATCTTATGAGCAAGCATTATATGAAACTGTTTCCCTAAAATGATAAGCCCAATTGCAGCTAGCATGCCTTGAATTGCGGAAGATGGAAAGAAATCTGCAAGTTTTCCCATGCGTAAAAAACCAAGTATAGCCAAAAGTATTCCTGAACAGATAATTGCCGCATAAGCACTGTCGAGACCAAGAGTCGTTATTGCAACAAGTAAAACACCAACCAATCCGTTTCCTGGACCAGAAATAGTAACATGGCTTCCACCCAAAATTGAAACTACAATTCCACCTACAACAGCAGCAATAATGCCAGCAATTGGAGGCGCTTCACTAGCCATAGCTAAGCCTAAACCTAGAGGTAAAGCAATAAGGCTAACTACAAAACCAGAAAATATATTTTTAGGCAATGCTTTAAAAAAGTCTGTTATGTTATTTTTTTTTGGACTCATTGAATAATTAAAACATCGGTTGGTAGTTCGGTTAAAATATGTTCAATATCATGAGGAAATAAACGGTCCCAAAATGTCATTTTACTTGGCGCATTCATGACTAATAAATCTGCTCGAGCTATTTGGGCATAATGCCCAATAGAATAACCTTGTTTACCAAAAATAGGTTGAGATTTTATAGAAATGTTTTTTGTAAGCGCTTTAGGAATATGCGCAACAATAGCGTTAATTCTTGATGTCTCACGTAATTTTATACGTTCTTTTAAAATGGTCGCTTTTCTAAGAGATTTGTCGTCTTCAACAGTAACAGCTATTTCTTCTTGTTTAATTTCTTCAACAATAGTAACACGATTAGACTTTAAATGGCTAGCAACATAAAATGCCGAAGCAATGGTCTCTTTTGTTTTAGGATCTTTAAGACCATTTACTACAATGTGTTGACAAGCGATACGTTCTATAGAAGGGTTTATTAATAATAAAAGAGAACACTTTGCTTGACGTGTTATTTTTCTTGCTATAGAACCAACATAATATTTTAAGAAATTTTCACGTTGTAAAGCTCCTAAAATTAGCAAGTCAACCTTTTTTTCTTCTGAAGTTGATAAAATTACTTCAACAGGATTTCCAGATTTAAAAACGATTTCATAATTAAGCCCTTCTTTAATGAAAGGCTCTAAAATAGATTGAAATTGTATTTCTTTTTCTGAAGATTTTTCCCCAACATGAATCAATATTAATTTAGATCGAAACATAAGTGATAACCTAGAAGCCTCATAAATATTAGCTTTAAGATTAGGTGAGAAAGTTACCCCAATTCCTATGGTTTTAAAAGGTTTTAAAGACAATGCTATTAAATCATTTAATTTAAGGTTTGAAAGATAGTACTATTTTTGAAAAGCCAATGCAAAGACATATAATTGTAATTTTTTACTAATTTCACAAAAAACAAATTAAATGCTAGAACTTGCAGGAATTATCATATTAGGTATTTTAGCACAATGGGTTGCATGGAAATTTAAAATCCCAGCAATTCTTCCCTTAATTCTTATTGGTTTATTAGTTGGGCCAATTGCTGCTGAATTTTTAAGCGAAGATGGAACAAAATGGATAGAACCAATATGGAATGGAGAAAAAGGACTATTCCCAGGAGACAGTTTGTACTACTTTGTTTCTCTTGCTATTAGTATTATTCTTTTTGAAGGTGGTTTAACACTTAAACGATCAGAAATAAAAACTGTTGGCCCAGTTATTACCAAGCTTATTACTTTAGGCTCTGCAGTTACGTTTTTTGGTGCTGGTATAGTAGCACATTATATTTTTAATTTAAGTTGGGATCTATCGTTTCTTTTTGCAGGTTTGATAATTGTTACTGGACCAACAGTAATCACACCTATTTTAAGAAATATTCCGCTTAAAAAAGATATTTCAACCGTTTTAAAATGGGAAGGCATTTTAATTGATCCTATTGGAGCATTGGTGGCGGTTTTGGTTTTTGAGTTTATAAGCGTTGGTGGAGATAGTGGTTTTACTAAAACAGCACTCATTGAGTTTGGTAAAATTGTATTATTTGGTACCACATTTGGGTTTACATTTGCTCATGCTCTAGCTTTTGCTATTAACAAAAAATTTATTCCACATTATTTATTAAATGTAGTATCGCTATCTACAGTTTTATTAGTTTTTGTTGAATCTGAAATATTTGCTCACGAATCTGGTTTATTAGCTGTGGTAGTTATGGGTATGGTATTAGGAAACAGTAAGTTGGACAACATTAAGGAACTTCTTTATTTTAAAGAATCCCTTAGCGTATTGTTAATTTCTATTCTATTTATTCTTTTAGCAGCCAACATTAATATTGAAGACTTAGAGTTACTTTACACATGGAAAACAGTAGCTCTTTTTGCTATCGTTGTTTTTGTTATTAGGCCTTTAGCTGTGTTTTTAAGCACAAGAGATTCAAAGCTTAATCTCAATGAAAAACTTTTTATCAGTTGGGTTGGTCCTCGTGGTATTGTGGCAGCTGGTATTGCCTCTCTTTTTGGTAGTAAACTATTAAAACAAGGCGTTGTAGGGGCAGAATATATAACACCATTGGTTTTTATGATTGTGCTAGGAACCGTTTTATTAAACGCAACTACGGCGCGATTATTTGCTAAAATGGTAGGTGTGTTTTTAACAAAATCTAATGGGATTTTAATTATTGGCGCATCTAAAGTATCTCGACTTTTGGGGCATTATTTAGAAACTAACGGAAGACATGTTGTACTTATAGATAGTAATCAAAACAACATTAAAAAAGCTAAGGAACTTGGTTTAGAAGCTTTTGATACCAATATTTATTCAGAAACACTTACAGATAATATAGAATTGAATGACGTTGGCTATTTAATGGCATTAACCGGAAACTCAGATATTAATAAATATGCCATCAATAAATTTAGTAAACAATTTGGCGAAAACGGCTCGTTTAGGTTAGTATCTACAGAAGAAATGTTAGATGAAAATAATAATCCGCACGAAGGATTATTTTCTCATACAGACGACTTTAACTCTTTAGCAGAGGTTGCTAAAAAACACCCTTCTATACAGGAAATAGATGTGAATGATGAAGAGGAATACCTAAACCTTATTGAAATAGCTAATACAGATAAAGATATTATACCATTATTTTTAAAAGATAATAATAATGAATTTGTAATTATTTCCTCTTACAATACAGATATTACTGAAATAAAGGAAAACTCTAAGCTCGTATATTTAGGAAAACCATTTGATGTCGAAAAAGTTGTTAACGAAGACTAATCGTTTAGTTTCAAAACAGCCATAAATGCTTGCTGAGGTATTTCTACATTACCAACTTGACGCATACGTTTTTTACCTTTTTTCTGTTTTTCAAGAAGTTTACGTTTACGTGAAATATCACCACCATAACATTTTGCCGTTACATCTTTACGTAAAGCTTTAACTGTTTCTCTGGCAATAATTTTAGCGCCAATAGCTGCTTGAATAGGAATATCAAACTGTTGACGTGGGATTAGCTCTTTTAACTTTTCGCACATTTTTTTACCAATATTGTGTGCGTTATCTGCATGTATTAAAGCAGAAAGTGCATCAACAGGTTGTGCATTTAATAACACATCTAAACGCACTAGTTTTGATACTTTCATGCCTATAGGGTGATAATCAAAAGAAGCATAACCTTTAGATACAGTTTTTAACCTATCATAAAAATCAAATACAATTTCTGCTAACGGCATTTCAAAAGTTAACTCAACACGTACAGGAGTTAAATAGGTTTGATTAATAATCATACCACGCTTTTCGATACATAGTGACATGACATTACCAACAAAGTCAGATTTTGTAATTATAGTTGCTTTTATATAAGGTTCTTCCACACGGTTTACAGTAGAAGGATCTGGTAAGTCTGATGGGTTATTTACAATAAATGCGTCGTCTGGGTTTTTGTTTGTAAACGCATTGTAAGATACATTTGGTACTGTTGTAATAACAGTCATATCAAACTCACGTTCTAAACGCTCTTGTATAATCTCCATATGTAGCATCCCTAAGAAACCACATCGGAAACCAAAACCTAAAGCAGCAGAACTTTCTGGGGCAAATACTAACGATGCATCGTTTAGTTGTAGCTTTTCCATAGAGTTACGAAGCTCTTCATAATCTTCTGTATCTACAGGGTAAATACCCGCAAAAACCATTGGTTTTACATCTTCAAAACCTTCTACAATATTGGTTGTTGGGTTTGCAAAATCTGTAATTGTATCGCCTACTTTTACTTCTTTTGCTGTTTTAATTCCAGTAATTAAATAACCTACATCGCCAGTTTTTACACTTTGTTTTGCAACTTGATTTAGTTTAAGTGTACCAACTTCATCTGCATTATATTCCTTGCCTGTTGCAACAAATTTTATTTTTTGACCTTTTTTAATTTCACCATTAAAAACTCTAAAATAGGTTTCAATACCTCTAAATGTATTGTAAACCGAATCGAAAATTAAAGCTTGTAAAGGCGCATCTGGGTCACCATCTGGAGCAGGAACACGTTCAATAATTGCTTTTAAAATATTTTCTACACCAAAACCTGTTTTTCCACTTGCATGTATTACTTCTTCAGGGTCACATCCTAAAAGATCTACAATATCATCTGTAACCTCTTCAGGATTAGCACTTGGTAAATCTACTTTGTTAAGTACAGGAATAATTTCTAAATCATTTTCTAAAGCTAAATATAAATTAGAAATGGTTTGTGCTTGTATACTTTGAGCAGCATCAACAATAAGCAAAGCACCTTCGCAGGCAGCAATAGATCGAGACACTTCGTAAGAGAAATCTACGTGTCCTGGAGTATCTATTAAGTTTAAAATATACTCTTGTCCTTGGTAAGTGTATTCCATTTGTATGGCGTGCGATTTAATGGTAATACCACGTTCGCGCTCTAAATCCATACTATCTAAAAGTTGCGCTTGTTGCTCACGAGCAGTTACAGAATCTGTAACATCTAGTAAACGATCTGCAAGTGTACTCTTACCGTGATCTATATGTGCTATAATGCAAAAATTTCTAATGTGCTTCATAAAATCGCTTCTTCCTAAAATAAATCAGCTGCAAATATAAGTGATTTATTAGGCTTTATTTCATTTTTGTTTAGAACAAAATACAATGCTTTTACGGTTTTTCCGTAATTAAAAGTCTAAAACAATTTATATATTGCGACGCTAAACCGAAACTAAGCTTGAAACACACTTCCTACATTTTATTATTATTGCTATTACCTTTTCTTGGTTTTAGTCAAGAGTTCTCTATTTCTGGTCAAATTTATGATGGTCATAATAAACCTGTTTCGTTTGTTAATGTATTAGTCTTAACAGAACAGGAGTCTGCTGTAGTCCACGGCACAAGTACAGATGATAATGGGTACTTTAATATAGAATCTTTAAATGAAGGTGATTACATTGTTAAATTTAGTTTTATTGGATATAAAGAAGTAATTAAACCTGTTGAATTACATAAAGATTTTGTTTTTGAAACAATTATTTTAGAAGAAGATATAGCATCTCTTGACGAAGTAAGTATAATAGCTAAGCGACCAACACTTAAAAAAGAAGCTGACCGTTTAGTCTTTAATATTGAAAATACAGCCTTAACCGAAGGCAATATGCTTCAAGCTTTAAAAAGCACGCCAGGTGTTTTGGTGATTAACAACTCTATTACTGTTAAAAATTCATCACCAACAGTATACATAAATAACAGAAAGGTTAACTTATCGTCTGACGAACTAACTCAGCTTTTAGAAGGCGCTTCGGCTAGTAGTATAAAATCTATTGAGGTGATTACTAATCCTTCTGCAAAATATGATGCAGAAAGTGGTGTTGTTTTAAGTATAGTTATGAGTAAAAATATTATTTTAGGTTATAGAGGAAATGTTTTTACTAATTACACACAAGGTGTTTTTCCAATATACAATGTTGGTACTAGTCATTTTTTTAAGAATAAAAAACTAAACCTTAACCTTAATTATAATTATACTAAGAGCAAGAGAAATAGAGATGGAGATGATGTGGTAAACTATCTTGATGGCTCTAACCAAGTTGAACAAGCTTGGAGGTCGTTAACCAATAGAAACACTTGGACTAAAACACATAATTTAAATTTAAATTTCGATTATTTTATTGATGATAACAATACATTAAGTCTCTCGTCTAACGCATTGTATATTCCTTATTTTAAATATAAAATCTCAAACAACACAACGATTAGAGATAATGATTTAGATTTTTTATCACGCTTTACTACAGACAACTTATCAAGTGACGATAAGTATAATATTGGTTTTGATTTAGATTTTGTTCATCAGTTTAAAAAAGGGGTTTTATCATTTAATTCACATTTCACCACTTATGATTATAAAAGATTTCAAGGTGTTACAAGTGATTTTTATGATGTAAATGATGATTATTCTAGCTCATCGGCTTTTAATACAAGAGCCAATCAAGACACTAAAATTTTCACGTCTAAAGTAGATTATAGCTTCCCTATAAACCAAACATCAAACTTTGAAACTGGCTTAAAGTTTTCTAACATTAAAACAAAAAGTGATATTACCCAATCTGATGTTGATATTAGTACAGGAAATGAAACTATAGATGCACTAAATTCTGATGCGTTTAATTATGATGAAGACGTGTTTTCTGGTTACGCAAATTATAGTTCAAATACAGATGCTTTTAGTTTAAGTCTTGGGCTAAGAATTGAGCAAACTAATATTGAAGGCTTATCGCTGTCAACAAATCAAACAAGCAAACAAGATTATTTAGAATGGTTTCCCAACGCAAGCGTACAACACAATATCTCTGATGCGTTTAACCTCTATGTTAATTATAAACGAAGTATTGCAAGACCAAGTTATATAGATTTAAATCCGTTTCGCTTTTTCTTAAACGATAACTATGTTGTTGTGGGTAACCCAAATTTAAAACCTACATTTTTAGATCATATTGTTTTAGGAACAACACTATTTGAAAAGTTTACTGTCGAAGCCTATTATCAAAACTATAAAGGCAGCATCTCAGAAATACCAAGACAGAATAACGACACAAATGTTATTGAATATATATCGGTTAATTTTGATAAAACCGTAGAGTTTGGCTTTGACTTTTCTACCTCTTTTGATATTTCTGAGCGTTGGAACGTTTATTTTGTAACGTCGTTTTATAATATTGAAGAAGAAACAAATTTTGGCAATGGCTTTGTAACTCAAGACCAATGGTCTAATTATAGTGTGTTTACTAATGATTTTACATTATTAAAAGACAAAACCCTAAATGTATATCTAGACCTTACTTGGTTGGGTAAAAACCTTCAGGGTTTACAAACAGTTGAAGATCGATTATATTCTAACCTAACTATATCTAAATCCATTTTAAAGAAAAAAGGCATGCTATCATTAACGGTTAGCGATTTGTTTAATATGCAAGATTTTGAAGTTGATACACGTTATGCTAATCAGTTTAGTAGTAATAATGTAGATTTAGATAACCGTTTTATAAAATTAGGGTTTAGATACAAGTTTGGTAACACAAAACTACAAACTAACGAGCGTACAAAAGAGTTAGAAGAACGAGATCGTTTAGAAAAGGTCTCTAACTAATCACATCACCATCATACTGCCACAAATACCAAAGCTTACAATAACATAAACAGTGGCCAAGATGTATAAAACCTTGGTTGCTTTTTTACTTTTTTTTCGTACTGCAAAACCTATAACCGCAAGAAGTATAGCTGGTCCTAGCATAATTGCTAAAATCAAAAATATTAACCCATCGAGATTTCCTATTTCTAAAAACATAATTTTTTATTCTCTACATTAACATTAGTGTCCCGCAATACCCAAAACTAATTATAACATAAACAACAGCAAGTATTAAAAGTACTTTTGAAGTTTTAGGCTTTTTGTTTCTTAAAACTAAACCTATAACTGTTAAAATTATTGGAGGCAAAAAGATAATTGCTAGAATTAATAGTATTAGCAATTCCCAACCAGAATCTAAAGTTAATAAATAACTCATACTATTTCATTTTTAAGTTCTTCTAAGTATTTCTTTTTATCATCACGATAAAACAGGTTCATAGTTTCAAACGGAATTATTTTATTGTCTTTATCTACTATATGAACACAAGATTTTTTTATAGCACGAACATCAAAATTATAGGCATCAATAAACTGCATAATAATGACACGAAATAAATTATCGTAACCTAGATTAGGTGCATCAATACTTGGCAAACAACACATTATAGACTTTAGGTTTTCTTCGGCAACTTCAACAGAGTTACCAGTGCTAAAGAGCTCAATCATTTTGCCATGAAGCTGTTCGTCTTGCTCATAAATTATGGTATTTTTGCTATTGTCTAATAAATCGTTTGGGTTTATATATCGTGTTAACGGAAATACTTCGCCGCCTAATTTTAAAGCGTAACCCATTACTAACGCATCAGGATTGCAAGGTACAGGCAACAAATCATCAGGATTGAAAATGCTTGTTTGTTCGAGAATTTTTCGACGCACTTCTGTAAGTGTCATACGATCAGTTTCAGGATTAAAGTTATCTAATCTACCTGCAATTTGTGTAGGCTGAAGCGTAACACCTCTAACGCATTTTTGTTGTAAAGCATATTCAATTACTTTGCCAATTTCGTCATCATTTAATCCTTTTTGGAGTGTTACAACTAAAGTTGTAGATAGGTTTAATTTGTTGAGGTTTTCTATGGCTTGTTTGCGAATATCTCTTAAATCTGCCCCTCGTAATTCTTGCAATACGCTGTTTTGAAAAGAATCAAATTGTAAATAAATTTCAAAATCTGGAGCATAAGTTTTAAGTTTTTCTGCGAAAGCGAAATCCTTTGCTATTTTAATTCCGTTAGTGTTTAACATTAAATGCCTAATAGGAAGCGATTTGGCATAGTCTAAAATCTCAAAAAATTGAGGATGAATGGTTGGTTCGCCACCTGAAATTTGAACCACATCTGGTTCTTTTTCATTCTTTACAATAGTATCAAGCATTTGCTTAACTTCATCTAAAGTACGATGTCTACCATAAGTTGGAGAAGATCCTGCATAACAGGTTGGACAAGTTAAATTACAACGATCTGTAACCTCTACAACGGTTAAGCATGAATGTTGTTCATGATCTGGGCACAAACCACAATCGTAAGGACAACCATAGTGTGTTTTTGTATTAAACGTATAAGGTGTTTCACTAGGCTTGTTATAGTTTCTTATGTTTTTATAATACTCAATATCATCAGCAATAAGCACTTTAGAGTTGCCATGTTCATTGCAGCGTTTAAGCATATATACGTTACTGTTTTCAAAAACAATTTTAGCATCCACACGTTTTAAGCACTCAGGGCATAAGCTTAATGTAAAATCGTAATATGTGTATTTTCTAACTGGCATTTTTAAAACGGTTTAAAATTGTTTTGTGATAATAGAGTAAACAAATTAGACATAAAATTTGAATTGTACTTAAACCTAAAACATAAAACACGTTAGGTTTTAAAAATTCAATAAAGAACCGAAATGTAAAATAGAAAATCATGAACCATTTAAAAAGCGCACCATTTTTTAAGTTTGAATTGTTCTGCAAATGTTTTAAGCCAAAAAATAAAAGGATTAAAAACACTAATTCATATAAAGCAACAGGATGTCTTAGTATATCATCACCTAAGTTCATCCCAAAAACAGAAACTGTTTGTATTCCATAAGTAAACTCGTTTGTTCCAGATAGAAAACAACCAATTCTACCAATAAATATTCCTAGAATAATTGGAAACACAAACAAGTCACCAGATGAGCTGGTTTCGCCTATTACTTTTTTAGCCAATTCAACACCAAGTAAACCTCCAAATAATCCACCCATTATGGTTTTAGTGTTTATAAGCTGAATAAAGTTTTCTTGCGAAAACTCTACTAAAGGGTTTTCTAATAAACCGATTAATCGTGATCCAATTAATGCGCCAAGCGCAGCACCCAGAATAATAGATAATCGGTTAATAGATGAAATGGAGTCTTTACTTTGTTTACGTAAAATCACATAATAACGAAATGCCACAAAAAAAGCCAAATACTCTAAAACAAGGTGAATGTTTATAGAATAACCAAAAAGAATAGGTTCAAAAGGAATTGTCAATAAAGAAGTTATAATAGGTTAAATAACATTGAAGATACGCAATAACTTAAAAAGATGTAATTTTGCTTCAAATTTTTTTAAATCTTGGTAAAAATAGACAACATAGAACTTCCAGATTTCCCATTGCTTTTGGCACCAATGGAAGATGTGAGTGATCCACCTTTTAGAGCCTTATGTAAAGAGCAAGGCGCAGATGTGGTTTATACAGAGTTTATTTCTAGCGAAGGTTTAATTCGTGATGCTGCAAAAAGCGTTATGAAGCTTGATATTTATGAGAAGGAACGACCAGTTGGTATTCAAATTTTTGGAGCCAATTTAGATAGCATGCTAAAAACTATTGATATTGTAGAGAAATCTAATCCAGATATCATTGACATTAATTTTGGTTGTCCTGTTAAAAAGGTAGTGAGTAAAGGTGCTGGTGCAGGTATTTTAAAAGATATCTGCCTTATGGAAAGCTTAACTGCAGAAATAGTTAAACGGACTAATTTACCAGTAACCGTAAAGACACGTTTGGGTTGGGATCACGATTCTATAAAAATTGTTGAAGTAGCCGAACGTTTACAAGATGTTGGCTGTAAAGCTATTTCTATTCATGGACGTACACGTGCACAAATGTATAAAGGCGATGCCAATTGGAAGCCAATTGCAGAAGTTAAAAATAATCCAAGAATGCATATTCCAGTATTTGGAAATGGTGATGTGACATCTCCAGAACGTGCTATGGAAATGCGAGATAGTTATGGATTAGATGGCTGTATGATTGGGCGCGCAAGTATTGGTAACCCATGGTTTTTTAAACAAGTAAAACACTTTTTTAAAACAGGCGAGCATTTAACTCCTATTACCTTAGAAGAACGTGTTGATGCCGCGCGTAGACATTTACAAATGTCTATTGATTGGAAAGGAGAGAAGTTAGGCGTTTTTGAAACAAGACGACATTATACAAATTACTTTAAAGGAATTCCAGACTTTAAACCTTACCGAATGAAAATGGTAACTAGCGATGACCCTAAAGATGTGTTTGCTGCTTTTGATGAGGTATTAGATAAATTTTCTAATCATCAATTCTCTTAAGAATTCACGAAATTTTTAGTAATTCTCCTCGAGGCAAGCTTAGAGGCTAAAACGCCTAAAATAATAATTGTAGCCAAAACAATTAAAAAATTAAAAAGCTTCATTGCTACAGGATAAGGTAAAGACGGTGTAATCATAATCAACGAAAATTGCTGTTGAAGAAATACAATAACAACACCTAAAATTAAACCTATAAAACCACCTAAAACAGTCATTAAACTGCCTTGTAGAAAGAAAATTTTTCTTATGTCTTTAGCTGTTGTTCCTAAATTAAATAAGGTAGTTACAGAGGCTTTTTTATCAAGTATCATCATAATTAAAGCACCAATAACATTAAATAAAGCGATTATAATAACGAGTGTGAAAATAAGATAAACAGCTATATTTTCGGTGTTTAACATTTTATACAAAGCATCATTTAATTGCGACCTGTCTTTTACATCAACTGTATTATTAAAAACAGTTAAAATAGCTTCCTTAATAAGTGTTTCATCCGTTCCTTTATCTAGCTTTATTTCTAATGAAGACACTTGGTTGTCCTTATAATTTAAGAGGTGTTTAGCGGTTTCTAGAGAAGAAAAAATGTACTCATTATTAAGTTCTTCATTAATATCAAAAATCCCACTATTATTTGTACTTATAGTATTAAAAGCACTCTTTACTGAGCTAATTTGACCTTTACCTGGTTTGGGGACAGAAATAGATATAGCCTTTGCATAGTCAAAAATACCAATAGATAAATTATTAGAAATACCAAGACCTGTAACCACTTGATTTGAACCTTTTGAAAACCATTTCCCATAAAAAATCATTGTATCAATTTGTGTGACCTGGTTGTAGTTGTCGTCAACACCTTTAAGTGTTACAATTTGACGTTTTCCATCAAACTCAACAATAACGCTTTCTTCAATAATTTTTGAATAAGATGTTACGCCTTTTATTTTATTAATTGCTAATAAATTATCATTAGACACTAAAAACGATTTGCCTTGTTGTGGTACTATTTTTAAATCTGGATCAACAAAAGAAGAAAACTCTAAACTATAATCTTTTAGTCCAGAAAAACCAGAAAGCACAATATAAAGTGCAGCAGAAGTTATTATTATTCCTAAAGCCGCAATTAAAGTCATAATGTTTATAGCATTATTACTGCTTCTAGAAAACAAATATCGCTTAGCTATATATAATGAGAAATGCATACACAATACTACGAAAAGAAAAACATAAACCGATTACGATTTTTTTCGTTTACTAAGTAAATCAGAATCTTTAATTGGATTATCTTCGCCTTTAAGAGATTTTTCAATACCATCAATATATTCTAAAGAGTCATCAATAAAAAACTCTAAATTAGGCATGCGTCGTAATTGGTTTTTTGTGCGTTGCGCCATTTCATGACGAATTAATGGCGTATTTGAGCGAATACCTTCAATAAGTTCTTTTCCTTTATTATTAGGAAAAACACTAAGGTATACTTTAGCCACAGACAAATCTGTTGTTACGTTTACTTTACTTACAGAAATGATTACACCTCGTAATCCACCATCAGTAGCTGCTTTTTGTAATATATCTGCAAGATCCTTTTGTAATAGTCCGCCAATTTTTTTTTGTCGTTGCGTTAATTCTTCCATTGTCTTAAATTTAAGTCGTTTTACATCATCATCAGTTAAACCAATATAACGACTTTATCAAAAATAAAACCAAGTTTTGGTTTCTAACTGCAAAAATAGGCGATAATTGAGGAATATGTTAACTTTGAACGCACAAAAGAGTCAATGTAATTAATAAGGTTTCCGTTTTCACGGAAAATGAATATGAAGAAAATAGAACATATAGGTATTGCAGTTAAAGATTTAGAAGCTTCAAATGAGTTGTTTTCTGCTTTATTTGGAAAGAAACATTATAAAATTGAAGCTGTAGAAAGTGAAGGCGTAAAAACGTCATTTTTTAAAGTAGGTTCTAATAAAATTGAATTACTTCAAGCAACATCAACAGAAAGCCCTATAGCAAAGTTTATAGAAAAAAAAGGCGAAGGAATTCATCATATAGCATTTGCGGTTTCAAATATTGAAAAAGAAATAGACAGATTAACAAAAGAAGGTTTTAAGCTTATTCATAAAACACCAAAAAAAGGAGCAGATAATAAGTTAATTGCTTTTTTGCACCCAAAATCTACAAATGGTGTTTTAATTGAGTTGTGCCAAGAGATAAAGAAATAAAAATTCTTGTAGAGTTTTAAAATATATAGTAATATTGCACTCGCTTTAGTAATAAAGTATATTGACACAAGTCAATAGGTCCCATAGCTCAGTTGGTTAGAGCACCTGACTCATAATCAGGTGGTCCTTGGTTCGAGCCCAAGTGGGACCACTTTTAAAATCAAGCACTTACAAATTTATTGTGGGTGCTTTTTTATTGCTAATTTACTAACTTTTTTAGTTACTCCGTAAATAAGTGCATAACAACGATTTACATTATTTTTTTTGTGTTTTTATTTTTTAAAGATATATATTTGAACACACATATGTAATAAAAAACACACAAATTTGATTAACGCATTTCGTCGAAGTTTTTTGCGTTTCAAGGATTTTTTATCACTTATTTATTTTGTTAACTGTTATTTTTTTTTACATTTACAAACTCATGAAAATACAAAACAAGAAATTTATTGCCTCAATCTTATTTGTATTAATAAGTTTTGTATGCGTTGCGCAAATTACAGATAATCCGCAGCCACCACCACCTGCGCCTCCTGGTCCACCAGGATTTCCAATTGATGATGCCATACCTTTTGTTTTAGTTTTAGCTATTTTTTATGGAACAAGAATAGTCCTAAAACAAATTAAAAAGGTTAATTAATTTTTTAAAGCGTATAATTTTTGAATGTATTTACCAAGTACATCAAATTCTAAATTAACCTTACTATCAATTCTAAATTTATTAAAGTTTGTATGCTCAAAAGTGTAAGGTATTATTGCTACGCTAAATTCATTTTTTTTAGAATCTACTACAGTTAAGCTAACACCATTAACAGTTACTGAGCCTTTTTCTATAGTAATATTATTTAATGCAGAGTCATAAGAAAACGTAAAAAACCAACTTCCGTTTTGATTCGTAATAGATTTACATATTGCAGTTTGATCAACATGCCCTTGTACAATATGTCCATCAAGCCTATCACCTAGTTTCATAGCTCTTTCAAGGTTTACAATATCTCTTTTTTTAAGTAGACTCAAGTTCGTTTTATCTAAAGTTTCTTTTATTGCTGTAACAGTATATTCATTGTTATTAATACTTACCACAGTCAAACATACGCCATTATGTGCTACACTTTGATCTATTTTTAATTCAGAAGTTATATTACTTTCAACAGTAATGTGAAGGTTTTCATTTTCATATTTAAGATTTGTTACAACCCCAAGAGTTTCAATAATTCCTGTAAACATAATGTCGATTAATTGGTTAAATTTGCAAGGATAAAATTACACACAAAAGATAGCATTTTAATGAAAAACCCTGAAAAAATTAAAGTTGGAATTTCTATAGGAGACTTAAATGGTATTGGAGCAGAAATTATTATAAAAACATTTGAGGATACACGCATGCTAGATTTTTGTACGCCAATTATTTTTGCTTCTAATAAAACAATGATGTTTTTTAAAAAGCACTTTAAAAGCAGTATTAATTTTCAAGGTGTAAATGATGTAAGTCATACTGTTGAAAATAAAATTAATGTAGTTAATGTTTGGAAGGAAAATGTAAATATTGTTTTTGGAAAAGAAGATGCTAACATTGGAAAATATGCTGTTAAATCGTTAGAGTCTGCAACACAAGCTTTAAAAAAAGGGTTAATTGATGTTCTTGTAACCGCACCAATAAATAAACATAATATACAATCTCAAGAATTTAATTTTCCTGGCCATACAGATTACCTGGCTAAAGAGCTTAATGGCAATAGCCTAATGTTTATGGTTACAGATGAGCTTAAAGTAGGTTTACTTACAGATCATGTCCCAGTTAAAGATGTTCCTCAACACATAACTAAACAACGTATTATTGAGAAAATAGAAACAGTTTATACATCACTTGTTAAAGATTTTAGAATTAATAGACCAAAAATTGCAGTTTTGGCAATCAACCCACATGCTGGAGATAATGGTGTTATTGGTGACGAAGATGATAAAATACTAAGACCAACATTACAAGAAATTAAAGAATCTGGTAAACTAGTATATGGCCCATATTCGGCCGATAGTTTTTTTGGTTCAAGTAATTATAAAAACTTTGATGCAGTTATGGCATCGTATCACGACCAAGGCTTAATACCTTTTAAAACAATTTCATTTGGCGAAGGCGTTAATTTTACTGCAGGACTTAATAAAGTGAGAACGTCTCCAGACCACGGAATAGCCTATGAAATAGCGGGAAAAAATCAAGCAAACGAAAGTTCCTTTAAAGAAGCAATATTTACAGCTATTAAGATTTTTAGAAACAGAAATGAATATGAAAAAGCATCTAAAAACCCGTTAAAGAAACAGCCAAAAAAGATATAAACAATTTTTGTTTACAACAAACGATTGGTATCAAATTTTTTTATATATTTGCAGGCTCAAAATGAATGTGATTATGAAGCCCTTTAAGGATTATATTATACCATTTATTGGTTTAAAAGTAGGAAAGCACCATTTTGATTATCAAATTGATAATAAGTTCTTTGAAGATTTTGAGTATGAGGATTTTAATAATGTAAATGTTAAAACAGATTTAGTTTTTGAAAAAAAGACAACACTGTTAGAGATACATTTTGAAATTGAAGGCATTGTAAACATCAATTGTGATTTAACAAACGAACCATTTAACCAAGAAGTAAAAGGTGATTTTGATTTAGTTGTTAAGTTTGGAGATGATTACAATAATGAACATGAAGACATACTAATTATTCCTCATGGTGAGTACGAAATCAATGTTGCACAGTATATTTATGAATTAATCATATTATCTGTACCAGCAAAACGAGTTCATCCAGGAGTATTAGACGGTAGCTTAAAGTCAGACATACTTGATAAATTAGAAGAGTTAAGCCCAAAAGGCTTAGACGAAAAAGAAGAAACATCTGAGGCAATTGATCCTCGTTGGAATACATTAAAAAAACTATTAACGGATAAATAACATATAAAATGGCACATCCTAAAAGAAAAATTTCTAGAACTAGAAGAGATAAAAGAAGAACACACTATAAAGCAACTGTTCCTCAAATTGCTACGTGTCCTACTACAGGAGAAGCACACTTATACCACAGAGCTCACTGGCACGAAGGTAAGTTATATTACAGAGGTCAAGTATTAATTGACAATTCTGAAAAAGAAGAAAATTTAGCATAATTATTATGCATGCATATAAGAAAACGCTCATTTATGAGCGTTTTTTTGTGTTTAATTTCTCAAAGTCTCAAAAACAACTTAATTTGCAAAATATTAAGCCAAAATTTAGTAAATTCACTAATTATTTGCTTGTTTTTGGCGCTTTTTGCCATTTTTACGGTTTAATTAATAATTAACAATGAGTAAAATCACAGCTGCAATTACTGCATTAGGAGCTTATTTGCCTGAATATGTATTAACTAACCAAATATTGGAAACAATGGTTGATACAAATGACGAATGGATTACTTCACGAACAGGTATTAAAGAAAGACGTATTTTAAAAGATCAAGGAAAAGGAACTTCTTTTTTAGCTATTAATGCGGCTAACGATCTAATTTCAAAAAAGGGAATAGACCCAAAAGATATAGAGTTGGTCATTGTTGCAACAGCAACACCAGACATGAAAGCTGCTTCAACAGCAGCATATACAGCAACTGAGATTGGAGCTACAAATGCATTTTCGTTCGATTTAGAAGCGGCGTGTTCTAGTTTTTTATTCGGAATGTCTGTTGCCTCTAGCTACATAGAATCAGGAAAATATAAAAATGTTCTTTTAATAGGAGCAGATAAAAACTCTTCATTTATTAATTATGAAGATAGAGCAACATGTATCATTTTTGGTGATGGAGCTGGAGCTGTTTTGTTTGAAGCTAACCATGAAGGTTTAGGTCTTCAAGACGAACTTTTAAGAAGTAATGGCGAAGGCAGAGAGTTTTTGCAAGCAACATATGGAGGCTCATCGTATCCGTCAACACCAGAAGCCGTAGCTGAAGGTAAACACTATGTTTTTCAAGATGGAAAAACAGTATTTAAAAATGCCGTTTTTAATATGGCTGATGTTGCAGAAAAAATATTAAAAAGAAACAATCTTACAAACGAAGATATTTCTTGGCTTGTAGCGCATCAAGCAAACAAACGTATTATTGATGCTACAGCTAACAGAATAAATTTAGAAGAAGATAAAGTAATGATGAATATCCAAAAATACGGAAATACAACATCTGCAACTTTACCTTTATTATTGAATGATTATGAATCTCAACTAAAAAAAGGAGATAATCTTATTTTTGCTGCTTTTGGAGGTGGATTTACTTGGGGCTCAATCTATTTTAAATGGGCTTATAATTCTTAACACTAAAACTAACTAATTAACTAATTTAATAATTATGGATATTAAGGAAATTCAAAACTTAATCAAATTTGTCGCTAAGTCTGGCGCAAGTGAGGTTAAATTAGAAATGGACGATATAAAAATCACCATTAAAACAGGTGATGAGAAAGGTGAAACAACAACCTATGTTCAGCAAATACCTGTTAATGCTCCTGTAGCACAAGCACCTGTCGTGGCAGCAGCTCCTGTAGCCGAAGCAGCTCCTACAACTCCTACACCAACTAACGATAATGATTCAAAATATATAACGATTAAATCTCCAATTATTGGAACGTTTTATCGTAAACCTTCACCAGACAAACCTGTTTTTGTTGAGGTTGGAACTTCAATTAACGAAGGTGATGTGCTTTGTGTCATTGAAGCAATGAAACTATTTAATGAAATAGAATCTGAAGTTTCTGGAAAAATTGTAAAAATATTAGTTGATGATTCTTCTCCAGTAGAATTTGACCAACCATTATTTTTAGTAGATCCATCATAACCAAATTTAAAGTTCCAAAGTAAAAATCCCAACCTGTTGGAATTTGGAATTTGAAATTTTAAATACTAAGAAGTTATGTTTAAAAAAATACTAATAGCCAATAGAGGAGAAATAGCACTACGTGTTATTAGAACCTGTAAAGAAATGGGCATCAAGTCGGTAGCTGTATATTCTACTGCAGATGCAGAAAGCTTACACGTAAAGTTTGCTGACGAAGCAGTATGTATTGGACCTGCACCTAGTAATGAGTCTTATCTTAAAATGTCAAACGTTATTGCAGCGGCTGAAATTACTAATGCAGACGCAATTCATCCTGGATACGGATTCTTATCTGAAAACGCAAAATTTTCTAAAATATGTGAAGAGCATGATATCAAATTTATAGGAGCATCTCCTGAAATGATTGATAGAATGGGAGATAAAGCAAATGCAAAAGCGACAATGAAAGCTGCTGGCGTACCATGTGTTCCTGGAAGTGAAGGCGTTATTGAAACATTTGATGAATGTAAAAAAGTAGCAGCAGAAACCGGATATCCAGTGATGCTTAAAGCTTCAGCTGGTGGTGGCGGAAAAGGGATGCGTGCCGTTTGGAAGCCTGAAGACTTAAAAGATGCTTGGGATTCTGCAAGACAAGAATCTAAAGCAGCATTTGGTAATGATGATATGTACATGGAAAAACTTATTGAAGAGCCACGTCATATCGAAATACAAATTGTTGGTGATTCTCGAGGTAAAGCATGTCATTTATCAGAACGTGATTGCTCAGTACAACGTCGACATCAAAAATTAACAGAAGAAGTTCCTTCGCCATTTATGACGGAAGAATTAAGAGATAAAATGGGTAAAGCTGCGGTAAAAGCTGCAGAGTATATTAAGTATGAAGGCGCTGGAACTGTAGAGTTTTTAGTGGATAAACATAGAAATTTCTATTTCATGGAAATGAATACGCGTATACAAGTTGAGCATCCAATTACAGAACAAGTAATTGATTTCGACTTAATACGTGAGCAAATCCTTGTAGCGGCAGGAGTTCCAATTTCTGGGAAAAACTATACACCAAATTTACATTCTATCGAATGTAGAATTAATGCTGAAGACCCATTTAATGATTTCAGACCATCTCCAGGTCGCATTACAACATTACATGCTCCAGGTGGACATGGCGTGCGTTTAGATACGCATGTTTATGCTGGTTATGTAATTCCTCCAAATTATGATTCTATGATTGCTAAGTTGATTACGACAGCGCAAACAAGAGAAGAAGCAATTAACAAAATGAAACGTGCTTTAGACGAATTCGTTATAGAAGGTATTAAAACCACGATTCCGTTTCACAGACAATTGATGGAGCATCCAGATTATTTAGCAGGAAACTACACCACTAAGTTCATGGAAGACTTTGAAATGAAACCTGAAGAAGATTAGATAAAAAAAACTCCGAAAGTAATTTCGGAGTTTTATTTTAGTAATATGAACTTATCGTATTGGGAAATAAAAACATGGTTAACAAATGTAGACTTTGCTGTTATTGGTAGCGGAATTGTTGGCTTGAATTGCGCTTTAAAACTTAAAGAGCGTTTTCCGAAGGCTAAAATTTTAATTCTAGAAAAAGGAACATTGCCACAAGGCGCAAGTACTAAAAATGCTGGATTTGCTTGCTTTGGAAGTTTAAGCGAAATTATTGAAGATTTAAAATCGCATTCAGAAACTGAGGTGCTTCAACTAGTAGAGAAACGAATTAAAGGGTTACGACTACTTCGAGAAACTTTAGGCGATGAAAAATTAGATTATAAGGAGTTAGGTGGTTATGAGTTGTTTAAGGAAGGTGATGGTTTATTTGAAAATTGTATTTCAGAAAGAGTGCGCATAAATTCCTTTTTAAAACCTTTATTTGATAACGATGTATATAGTCTTAAAGCAAATAGTTTTGGCTTTACTAAGATTAAACCTCAGTATGTTTTTAATCTGTTTGAAGGGCAAATTGATACAGGTAAAATGATGGCATCATTGACGAAATTAGCATTAAAAAACGGAATAAATATTTTAAATAACATTCAGGTTGAAGAATTTACTGAAGACATTAATTCAGTAAAAATAAAGACTAATCAATTTGAGTTTTCGGCTTCAAAACTACTAATTGCTACTAATGGTTTTGCTTCGCAACTATTAGATGAGAGTGTTAAACCTGCTAGAGCACAAGTCTTGATTACTAAACCAATTAAAAATTTACATATAAAAGGAACATTTCATTTAGATAGAGGTTATTATTATTTTAGAAATATAGATAATAGAATTTTATTTGGTGGCGGAAGAAACTTAGATTTTAAAGTTGAAGAAACCACTCAATTTGGGCAAACCCAAGTTATACAAAATAAGCTTGAAGAACTATTGCAAACCACAATTTTACCAAACACACCTTTTGAAGTAGATTATCGCTGGTCTGGTATTATGGGTGTTGGTGATCAGAAAAAAGCCATTGTAAAACAAGTCTCTAACAACGTGTTTTGCGGAGTAAGACTAGGTGGAATGGGAGTTGCTATTGGTAGTCTTGTTGGTAAAGAATTAGCGGATTTAGTATAAATGAATATCAAACAGCAATTATATAATTTGTGTAGTGAATTTGTTGAAAACCGTTTGCAAACTATTCAAAAATCCATTCATGAGATTCAAGAGTCTCTAACAACAGAAACTAAAAGCAGCGCTGGAGATAAACATGAAACAGGTAGAGCAATGTTGCAATTAGAACGTGAAAAAATTGGACAACAATTAGTTGAAACACAAAGATTAAAAGCAATACTTTCCAAAATAGACATTTCTAAAGAGTCTAATATTGTAAGCTTAGGAAGTATGGTTTACACGTCGCAAAACAATTATTTTATAGCAGTAAGTGCTGGAGCATTAAAAATAGACGAAGATGTATTTTATGCTATTTCTGCCAATACACCAATAGCTAGACTGTTACTAGGAAAGACAGTTGGAGAGATTGTTAGTTTTAGAGAAAACACGTTTGAGGTTAGTTTGGTTACTTAATTTTTTCTAAAAATAGAGTTTGTCCTTTTTGTAGTTCTTTAAGATGAAAAAAGAATATGGTTTTACTTTCAAATTCAGCCTCTATTAAGCAATAGTTTCCTTTAAAATAAGACTGTTTCACAATAACTTTAAGATTAGATTTCTCAGTAAGTTGAAGCTGATGTGCGTAGATAATTTCTCCACGAATTATATTATATTCACCAAAAAACGAAGCAACTAATGGTGTTTTAGGGTTTTTGTATAAAATTTCTGGTGTGTCGATTGCTAGTACTTTAGTATTATCTAAAACCAACATTGTATCTGCATAACCTAGAACATCTTCTTTGTCGTGAGTTGCAACAATACAGGCAATATTTTTTTCTTTTAAATATTTAAATAACCTTCTTCTTAAAGATTGTTTTTTAAAATTATCTATGTGACTAAATGGCTCGTCTAGAAGAATAATTTCTGGCTGTTTTGCTATGGCTCTAGCAAGTGCTACACGTTGTTTTTGTCCGCCACTTAATAATTTTACTTTGGTTTTAGCAAAATTTGTTAACTCAACAACTTCTAATAGCTCTGTAATACGTTCTTTTTTTTCTTTTGGAAAGAAATTAGAAAGGAATTTACCAATATTTTCTTCAACAGAAATAAATGGCATCAAATCAAACTCTTGTGCTACATATTTTATGAAATCATAGCCAATTACTAGATTGTATTCTGGCCCAAGAATTTTTTTATCTTTCCAAAAAATGCTTCCATCATCTAGATTATATTCACCATAGAGTAACTTTAATAAAGTGCTTTTTCCTGAGCCGCTTTCTCCAATAATAGAAAGGTAATCACCAACAGCTAAATTAAAAGAGATATTTTTAAGTATTTGTTTATTGGTATAGCTAAACGATATGTCTTGAACCTGTAACATAAATTAACTTTTTCAGAAGACCAATATAGAACAAAAAAAATCCGCTCATTTATTGAACGGATTTTTTTTGTTCTATTATTTAAACGTTATTGTTTAATAAATTTTTGTGTTTTTATAGAGTTGTTTGATTTAACTCTTAAAATGTAATTACCAGCACTTAATTGAGATACGTCTATTGTATTTGTATTTAAGCTTGCATTCACTACAAGTTTTCCTTCAATATTAAAGATGGAATAAACAGCATTTTCTAAACTATCTGTTAAGTTAATATTTAATGCTTCTTTAACAGGGTTTGGATAAATTACTAAACTGTCATCTAAAGAGTTTTCAAGGTTAGTAAGTGTATCGCCTTCAGTGATTTCTACTGCAGTATTAATTGGAGGACCAAGTATAGTGTCAACATTACCATCATGAGGCCAATAAACCACAATACTATTAATAGATGTATCAGAACCAATACCAAAATGAACATTTAAAGAGCTCATATATCTAAAACCATCTCCACTTTTAACATCTCTTATTTGCGTTCCAGAATCAGTATGAACTTCAACTCTAGCTCCAATACCATTTATATTACTTTGTACACCAGTTAAGTGTATTTTTACCCAATTATTATTTGTTTCTGCGTTGTTAAGATATATATTTCCGTTAGAAAATGAATCAATATAGCCATCATTGTTTAAATCACCATAAGCGCCAGCTCCAGGAAATACATCTTCATATACAGAAAACGTTAAATCACCGTTACCAAATAGTACATTTCCACCTGATACTAAATCAAGATTTCCGTCATTATCAAAATCATAAGTAGTTGTTTCTGTTGATGTAGCAGTTAAGAGGTTTACGCCAGAAGCTCCTGAAACATTAGTAAATGAAACGGCATTTGGAGGGTTATTTACATAGGGATCTATGTTATTTCTTAGAAGTTTATGTGAACCAGAACTTGCCCCAATAAAAAGATCCATATCTCCATCATTATCAAAATCTCCCCAAGCAGAAGACCAAGTTTGTATGTTATCATTTAAACCATAATCTGCAGAATTTTCAGTATAATTCTCATTTCCATCATTAGTGTGTAATTGATTTATTGGGCCACTACCACATTTAGCTATAAACATATCTAAATCTCTATCATTGTCATAATCTATCCAAATTGAACCATAATTACCAGTAATATCACCTAAACCACCTTGAATTTGCGTTAAATTACCAGAGCCATCATTAATAAAGTATACGTTGGCACTTACATCGTGACATACAAAAGCGTCTAAATGGCCATCATCATTAATGTCTACAAAATTTGTACGTTGAGAAAAAATATCTAGTACATTATAATCTGTAGAAAACTCTGTAAATCCTGTTCCTGAGTTATTTGACCTCATAAAGGTAACACCATCACCATTACCATACATTAAATCGGTATATCCATTTCTGTCATAATCTCCTGCGGCCATACTCCAACTAGGAAGCCAATCGGCAGAAGGTGTTGTTATATTTTTAGTAACAAATCCACCATTAACTTGTTCTCTAATGTTTACATTAGTTGATGAAACAGATACAAGGTCATCTAAAAAATCTCCATTCATATCTACAGCAGCTAGTTTATAATTACCGCTAGACCCAGAAGATGATGAGGTAAATGTTACTGGTTGAGCTGGTGGAGGTATAAAATCTACAGCTTCTAAACAAAAAGATACATCAACTAAAGAAGTACCTTGATAGTCATAAATTTGAATCACTAAATCATCACCTACGTTCCATCCATCTAAAAGACCTGTAGAAAAAGTATTAAGACATGAATACTCTATTGCTCCGGTAGAATCCCAAACAACAATTCCTGGGTTTCCTGGGTTTTGAGAAGAGAAACTAAGACCGTTAGTAGTGGCGGTCCAAGTAAAAAACTGATCTAAACCAGAAGATGTACATGACCCTTGAATACCACTGTCTGTTGTTCCGTCAGAGGAGAATGGTAAATTGAATATAGTAGCACAGCTATTACCTTCTGGAGAAGGTGTAATTGGTATTGCTCCACCAAATAAATCATTTGCTGGTTGTGCAATTGCTTGAAAGCTAAAAATAAAGCTTACAAGAAGTGAAAAAAGTAATTTTGATTTCATGAGGTTGTTTTTAAAATTGATATTTATTGGCATTCTCCAGTATTAAGAGAGTTTATCCATTGTTCGATTAATTGAACACCTTCTTCGTGCTGCAAAGTTCTTCCTAATAAAGGCATTTTATATTGTTGTTGTATTGTACTTATTCTAAAATGTAATAATGAGTTATTAATATTACCAGGGACAATAATTCTAGTGTAAGGAGAAACTTGTGTTTGTGGCGGAACACAAATACCCATATTATAATCATCATCATTTTCATTAAAAGCAAAACGCATTGTTCTATACTCACAGTAACTTTGGTCTGCATGACAGTGTGCACAATTAATGTCTACATATGATCTTACTCTATCATTTAAAGGTAAAGATTCATCATCCCATTTAACTGTCGAAACAATTGTAGGAGGTAAATTATCTTCTAAATAACCAAATTCTATCCACTTACTTAATTGATTTGAAATACCATTAGAATAAGTATAGTCTCTATTTAGGTTTTGAGGTTTTGGACCAATAGGAATTGGTATAACATTTTTATTATGGCATGTAAAACAATCTGCTCTTGATGGAACCTGATAGTTTACAGATTTTAGATTACCATCTTCAATCCAGTCAAGAGAAACAAAACTTGAGCTATCAGTAAATGTTGCTTCTGTTTGACTTTCGTTCCAAACATAGTTTGCAAAATCCCATCCGCTTTCAGTTTTATACATTAAGCGCGTTTCAATAATTCTTGTTGTATTGTTAGGTTGAACACCATCATAATAAAAGTTTTTTATTAAAACAGCTCCAACAGGAAAATTTAAAGGAGTAAAATCATTTTCATATACAGCTTTTGATCCTTCTGGCATCCACACAAATCTTTTTTTATGAGCATAATCACTAAATAGGGTAGAATTTAAATCGTAAGGAAGCACACCAAAAACGGGTTCTAAGTTATGTAGTTCTCCTTCATAAAAATTATATTCAGAAAGGGTTGCATATGGCATAGTCTCTAAATCTATAATTACAGGAGATACTGGAGTTACGGTTATTAAAACAGTTTCAGTAGAACAACTTCCTTCACTATTACATAGTGTATAGGTAAAAGAGTCATTACCAACAAAATTTGAATTTGGAGTATATTTAATGGTATCATCTGAAGGATTAGTAACAGTATTGTTATTATCTAACACTTCTATTGTTGCGTTTTGCGAATTAGATACAGTTAAAGAACCATTAGTAGGAACATTAGAATCGTTTGATAACACATTAATCTCTATTGAGCTATTTTGTTGCATTTCAAAATTATCTGTTGTTGTTTCAATTATTATAGGCACGTAGTTATCATCCGAAGCGCATGAAAAAATCATAGCTAAGCAGACAAAAAAATAAAAATATTTATAATACCTACACAACATAACAATTATATATTAACCAAAATAAACTGGTGGGAAAAGTTAATATAATTTAAACTTTACAGCAAATTTGGGTATCGAATATAGTTATTAACCTCGTGTTTAAGTAATTAATTAGTTGTATTGCATAAATTTACAGACGAGTAGGAATATGTGTATTTATTTTTTTAACTTAAATCAAGTCATTAGCAATTAAATATTCTGCAATTTGTATTGCGTTTGTAGCAGCTCCTTTTCTAAGGTTATCACTTACAATCCATAAATTTAAAGAATTTGGCTGTGAGCCATCACGTCTAATACGTCCCACAAAAACATCATCTTTTCCTTCTGCATAGATTGGCATTGGATAGGTGTTGGTGTCAATATTGTCTTGTATAACAATGCCAGAAGTATTGTTTAAAAGTTGACGCACGTTGTTGATATCAAAATCATTTTCAAATTCTATATTTACGGCTTCACTATGACCTCCAGAAGTTGGTATACGAACAGCAGTAGCTGTAACAGCAATTGTTCTATCATCAAGAATTTTTTGAGTTTCTCTTACCAATTTCATCTCCTCTTTGGTGTAGCCGTTTTCTTCAAACACATCACAATGCGGAATTGCATTTCTGTGTATTGGATACGGATAAGCCATTTCTCCTTTAACACCAGTAAGTTCATTTTCTAATTGTTTAACTGCTTTTACACCAGTACCAGAAATAGACTGATAAGTAGAAACAACGATACGTTTAATTGTATATTTTTTATGAAGAGGTGCTAACACCATAACCATTTGTATTGTTGAACAGTTAGGATTGGCAATAATTTTATCTGCTTTTGAAAGTTGCGTTGCGTTAATCTCAGGAACAATGAGTTTTTTTGTTAAATCCATTCGCCAAGCTGATGAATTATCTATAACTGTTGTGCCAACTTCAGCAAATTTTGGAGCCCATTCTAAGGATGTATTTCCGCCAGCAGAAAACAAAGCAATGTCTGGTTGTTTTGAAACAGCATCTTCAAGACTGGTTACAGTATAACTTTCACCTTTAAAAGAAATAATTTTACCTACTGAACGTTCTGAAGCAACAGGAATAAATTCTGTAATAGGAAAATTACGTTCTTTAAGAACGTTTAACATAACATTACCTACCATGCCAGTAACACCAATAACAGCTATTTTCATTATAATCGTGTTTTAGATAAGCAAAAGTAATTATTAATTTAGTTCAACATTCTAAAAATTTATATAAAAAAACCCACAACTAAAAAGAAGTGGGTTCTATATTTTAATGTTTAAAAGACACTATTTTTTTAACGCATCTCTAATTTCTGTTAATAAATCAATTTCTGATGGTCCAGCAGGTGCTGGTTCTTCAGCAGGCGCTTTTGTTTTATTATAGGCTTTTACAATTAAAAACATTATAAAGCCTACAATTAATAAGTTAACAATTGTGTTAATCCATGCCCCATAAGTAATTACAGCTGCTCCTGCTTCTTTTGCGGCAGCAACAGTTGCGTATTCTTTTCCATCCATTGCATAATGAAGTTCGGCAAAATCCATTCCACCAGCAAAATATCCAACAAACGGCATAGCAATATTATTTACAAAACCATTGATAACTCCACCAAGAGCTCCAGCCATGATTACAGCAACTGCAAAATCAATCACATTCCCTGTCATTATAAAATTCTTAAATTCTTTAAACATAATTTCTTGTTTAGTTAGTTAATAGATTACTAAAATAACTAAAAAAAAGAAATGTTAAAATAGACGAGAACGATTGTTATACAAGCTTTCTTTTAATACGTTGAGAAACGCCAGTAATTACTTCGTAAGAAATAGTATTTACAGTTTGTGCAAAAATACTTGCTGAAGGTTTTTCTCCAAAAATAATAACTTCATCACCTTCTTTACAATCAATATTGGTGATATTAACCATAATCATATCCATACAAACGTTACCAATAATTAATGCTTTTTTATTATTAATAGTTACAAAGCCGTTTCCGTTACCATATTGACGACCAATACCATCAGCATGACCAATTGGTAGTGTTGCCGTTTTTAAAAAGCCATCACTTTTAAAAGCTCTATTGTAGCCAACAGTTTCTCCTTTTTCTATATGATGAATTTGTGAGATAATAGATTTAAGTGTTGCTACAGGTTTGAGGTTTTTATTTTCTTTTTCTGAATTTCCAAAACCATATAGACCAATACCACTTCTAACCATATCTAAATGTGCCTCAGGATAATTTAAAATTCCAGAGGTGTTGCAAATATGCAACAAAGGTTTATAGCCTAAGCTTTCAATCATGTTTTTTGAAATAGTTTTGAAGCTCTCAATTTGTTTTAAAGTAAATTCTTTTTCATTTAAATCTTCACTAGCTGCCAAATGAGAAAAAATAGAACTTATTTTTATTGAAGACGTTTCAGCTATTTTTGAAGTTATATAATCTATGTCTTTTTCGCAAAACCCCAATCTGTTAAGCCCAGTATTAAATTTTATATGAATAGGATAACTGGTTTGTTTTTCTTGTTGAGCAACGGCTATAAATTCATTTAAAATCTTTGCATTATATAGGCTTGGTTCGAGACAGCGCTCGATTAGAAGTTTAAAATTTACAGCTTGCGGATGTAAAACTAAAATAGGTTTTGTAATACCAGCATTTCTCAAAGCAACACCTTCATTAACATAAGCAACTGCTAAATAATCTACATCTAATTTTTGAAGATATTTTGCAATTTCACAAGCGTCACTTCCGTAAGCAAAGGCTTTAACAACAGCTAAAAATTTGGTATTGGTGTTTAATTTTGACTTTAAGTATTCAAAATTATGCTTGAGTGCTTTTAGGTTAATTTCAAGTACAGTTTCTTGAGCTTTAGGCATTAGAATTCTTTTTTTTAGCAGAAATTTCTTCAGGATCATTCACCTTCATATTCCTAACTTTATCACGCAGCATTGCTTTATAAAAAGCTGCACGACTTAAAGGTTCATACTCATCAACTTCACCAAGCAATACAAGGTCATTGCTTTTAGCTTTTCTATAACTGTATTGTGCTAAATTACCAGTTCGGGTACATATAGCATGTACTTTGGTAACATACTCAGCTGTAGCCATTAAATTTGGCATAGGTCCAAAAGGATTTCCTTTAAAATCCATATCTAAACCAGCAACAATAACACGAACACCTTTGTTGGCTAAGTCGTTACATACACGAACAATTTCATCATCAAAAAACTGAGCCTCATCAATACCAACGACGTCGCAACCATCTGCTAGAATAGGAATATTAGCAGCAGCAGGAACAGGAGTTGAACGAATTTCGTTTGAGTCGTGAGACACAACCATATCCTCATCATAACGCACATCTATAGCAGGTTTAAAAATCTCTACTTTCTGGCGCGCAAATTGAGCACGTTTAAGTCTGCGAATCAATTCTTCGGTTTTACCAGAAAACATTGAGCCACAAATAACTTCAATCCATCCAAATTGTTCTTTATGATTTACTGTATTTTCAAGAAACATTTCGTAATTTTAACACTAAAACAAAGCTATTATTCGTTTGTATAAAGGTGGCGTAAATTTATTAAAAATCAAAAGCATAAATTAGATTAAATCTTAAAAAAGTTATGAAGAAGAAGCTAGAATCTGAATTAATAAGCATAGCACATAGAATTCTTAAACTTAAAGGCAAGGAAGATGTTGTAAAATTGCATGCAGAAGTTACTGTTTTGCATGAAAAATTATCTGTTTTAAAGTTTGCACACCAAAATTTTGAAGGTGATTTACCAACTATTGGTAGTGATTCTTCATTTTTTGGAATGCTAGATGCTGCTTTTAATAATAAGGTTAGTGATAATATAGAGCTCGAAGATAAAATTTACATCAACCTTGATGATGTTGAGCAAGATGATATTATGGAGCCTGTAATGGAGAAAATTAAAGACATGGTTGCTCAAATGCCATCAGAAACACAACAAGTTGATGCTGTTTTTGAAGCTGCAATTCCTAAAACAAATCACTACAAAAATGATTTAGAAGAAATTACAGCAGGTTTTGTAGATATGCCAGTTTTTGAGCCTGTATCTAAAGACAAAGACGACACAAAAAAGTCTTTAAACGATAAGCTTAAAACCAGAGGATTAACTATAGGTTTAAATGATAAATTAGCGTTTATTAAGCATTTATTTGATGGTAAAACAGAAGATTATGAGCGTGTACTTTCTCAACTTAATACTACAACATCGTTAAACGATGCAACAAGTTTAATTCAAAATATTGTAAAACCAGACTATAATGGTTGGCAGGGAAAAGAAGAATTTGAAACTCGTTTTATGGAAATCATTGAAAGTAAGTTTGATTAATGAGCAAACTTTATATTGTACCAACGCCAATAGGAAATTTAAAGGACATCACTTTTAGAGCTATTGACGTTTTAAAAACAGTCGATTTAGTTTTAGCTGAAGATACACGTACATCGGGAAAGCTCCTCAAGCATTTTGAGATTAGTACACATATGCAATCACACCATATGCATAATGAACATAAAACGGTTGAAACTATAATAAATAAGCTTAAATCAGGTATGAGTATTGCGCTAATTAGTGACGCAGGAACGCCTGCAATATCTGATCCTGGGTTTTTATTAACACGTGCTTGTATAGAAAATAATATAGAGGTTGATTGTCTTCCCGGAGCCACAGCATTTGTTCCAGCATTAGTAAATAGCGGTTTACCAAATGATAAGTTTGTGTTTGAAGGATTTTTACCTGTAAAGAAAGGTCGACAAACACGACTTTTATTACTAGCCGAAGAAACCAGAACCATGATTTTTTACGAATCACCTCATAAGCTTATAAAAACATTAGGTCATTTTTGTGAATATTTTGGAGAAGACAGATTAGTTTCAGTATCTAGAGAACTTACAAAACTATACGAAGAAACCATTAGAGGCACAGCTAAAGAAGTTTTTGAGCATTACACAAATAAACATCCAAAAGGGGAAATAGTAATTGTAGTAGCTGGTAAAAAGTAGCAGCTTGATTATTCTGAATTTATTTCAGAATCACATTATTTTTGGATGAGAAACTGAAACGAGTTCAGTTTGACGAGAATATTGGTTTTAATAATTAGTATGCAAGATTTACTTCATGATATACGACAATGTCGAATTTGCGATAAATATTTGCCACTTGGTCCACGACCAATTGCTACAGCACATCCAGAATCTAAAATTGTAATTATTGGTCAAGCACCAGGAACAAAAGTTCATGCATCTGGAACTCCTTGGGATGATGCTAGCGGAAGACAATTACGTAAATGGTTAAATGTATCGGATGAAGATTTTTATGACGAAACTAAATTTGCCATTATACCAATGGGATTTTGTTATCCAGGAAAAGGAAAAACAGGCGATTTGCCACCACGACCAGAATGCGCTCCTCAATGGCACAAGCCGTTATTTGATTTAATGCCAAATGTTGAATTGGTAATTTTAATAGGTATGTATGCACAGAAATATTATTTAAAAGAGAAAGCAAAACGCACATTAACTGAAACCGTTGCAAATTTTAAAGACTATCTGCCAAAGTATTTGCCTTTGCCACATCCTTCGCCACGAAATCGTTTTTGGCTCACTAAAAACCCTTGGTTTGATATTGAGGTTGTGCCTGAGTTGCAAAATATTGTCCACAAATTAATATGAAAACAGTTTTTGTAACTTGTCATTCAGTGCGAAGTGAAGAATCTTTATTCTTATTGATTTTGCAATTTCTCTAATTATAAAAAAGCATATAATTATAAGAACTAAATCCCATTTGTTTTCTAATATTAAAATCATAATCTTTAAATATTTCTGCTAATCTAAAACTAGTCAGAGTATTTAATCGTGACATGGTTTAATAACCTAGAATTAAATTAACTGGATTTATAATTCAAAAATGCTGAATTTCAAATCTTTAAAATAGGACAACAATTTCATAACCTTTGAAACACCTATTATTATTGGTTTTTTTGCATAAAACAAAAAATCCTCTCCATTTCTGAAGAGGATTTAATCTAAATTATCTATAAGCGAAGCGTTCTAAAAATCTAACAATCTAGTATTGACTTCCATCATGTTTTCCAGATTCCCAACCATGTTTTCCTAGATATTGGTCGCCACTTTCTACAGCACCTTCTTCAATATTAGTTCCCATTGAGTCATTCCAACGGTTGAGGTATCCAAATAGAGAAATAACACCTAGCATTTCTACAATTTCACCTTCATCCCAATAATCGTATAAACGTTTTTTAATATCTGCATCAACTGCATTTGGTACTAAGCTAGCTGCTAAGCTAAAATCTAAAGCAGCGCGTTCAGCATCATTAAACGCTGGATGTGTTCTGTATTCCCAAATATTATCAAGTTGTTCTTGCTCTGCTCCATAACGTTCTGCAGCACGAATAGCATGTGCTTGGCAGTAACGACATCCTGTTGAGTTACTAGAAACCCAAGCAATCATTCGCTTAAGTGCCGAAGTCACACGACCTTCGTTAGCCATAACCGCTTTATTAAGGTTAATAAATGCTTTACTAATGGCTGGACGACGTTGCATGGTAAGTACAGAATTTGGACAAAACCCAAGAGTTTCGTTAAAGAATTCTGCTAACTCTTTTGTTTCAATATCATGATCTGGAGATAATGGTGTAACTAATGCCATAGGATGTTTTTTTTCGTTTTTATTATTGGTATTTTTGAAAGAACAAGTTTAAAAAATTAATAGTCTAATCAAGATGTTTTTTGTGGTCGATTTATAAAAATAATTCTTACACAAGAAACAAAAAATCTAAAGCAATGACAACAAATAAAGTCGTAACACATTGGAAAGGAAACCTTCAGTTTGAATCTGATAATCCTAGCGGAAAAATGGTATTAATGGATACGTCTCCTGAAAATGGAGGTCATAATTCTGGATTAGGTCCTAAAGCCATGATGTTGTCTTCTTTAGCAGGTTGCTCAGGTTTAGATGTTGTGTCAATTTTAAAAAAAATGAAAGTCCCTTTTTCAGATTTTAGAATCGATACGTATGGAGAATTAACAGAGGAACATCCAAAGTACTACAATAAAGTTTCTGTAGAATACCATATATATGGAGACAATCTTGACGAAGTGAAAATAAAAAAAGCGGTAGACTTATCTATTGAAAAGTATTGTGGTGTTATGGAAATGTTCAGACAATTCTCAGAGGTAAAAACATCAATTCACTATCATAACGCCTAAAAACCAATGTCATTCTGAACTTAGTGAAGAATCTCAAAACAGATATTTCAACTGTGCTCAATATGACAAAGTAATTAAAATATATGCGTTGGACACTAAAACCAAAACCAGAAACCAATAAAGTTGCTCATTTAAAAGAAGCACTTCAAATTGATGCAACTGTTGCAACATTATTATTACAACGCGGTATCAAAACCTATGACGCTGCAAAAACGTTTTTTAGACCAAGTTTAGACGATTTGCATGATCCTTTTTTAATGAAGGATATGCAGCAGGCAGTTGCTAGAATCGAAGCTGCGCTTCTTCAAAAAGAAAATATTTTGGTTTATGGTGATTATGATGTAGACGGAACGACTTCAGTTGCTTTAATGGCTTCGTATTTAAAAACAAGAACACAAAATGTAGCAACTTATATTCCTGATCGCTATACAGAAGGTTATGGTATTTCTTACCAAGGTATCGATTTTGCGCATGACAATGATTTTACACTTATTATAGCTTTAGATTGTGGTATAAAAGCTATTGAAAAAGTGGCTTATGCAAAAGAAAAAAATATCGATTTTATTATTTGTGATCATCACAGACCAGGTGATAAATTACCAGATGCTATAGCGGTTTTAGACCCAAAACGAGATGATTGCGACTATCCTTATAAAGAATTATGCGGTTGTGGTGTAGGCTTTAAACTAGTACAAGCCTTAGCATTTAAGCAAAACCAAACAACAGAAGATTTAGTTGAGTATTTAGATTTAGTCGCTACTGCAATAGGTGCAGATATTGTCCCAATTACAGGAGAAAATAGAGCTTTGGCTTATTTTGGTTTACAGGTTATTAACACCAACCCAAGACCAGGAATGAAAGCTATTATTGTTGAGGCAAAAAAAGAGAAACTTACAATTACAGATGTGGTTTTTATAATAGCACCAAGAATTAATGCAGCTGGCCGAATGAAACATGGTAATCATGCAGTAACACTTTTAACCGAAACAGATTTTAATTTAGCAGCGCAATATGCATTAGATATTAACCAATATAATACAGATAGAAGAGAAACAGATAAACAGATAACAGAAGAAGCTTTAAAACAAATTAAAGACCAAAATGAACAGAAACGTTTTACAACTGTTGTTTATAATGAAACTTGGCATAAAGGCGTAATAGGTATTGTGGCTTCGCGACTAACAGAAACCTATTACAGACCGACACTAGTGTTTACTAAAAGTGGAGATAAATTAGCAGCTTCGGCACGTTCTGTAAAAGGATTTGATGTTTATAATGCACTTGAAGCCTGTAAGGAACATATTGAACAATTTGGAGGACATAAATATGCTGCAGGATTGACACTAGAAATTAAAAACTATGGAGCCTTTAAAGAGGCTTTTGAAACTGTTGTTGCGAGCACAATAGATAAGAATTTATTAATTCCAGAGGTAACTGTAGATATGCCAATAGAATTACATCAAGTTAATACCAAGTTATGGCGAATTATTAGTCAATTTGCACCTTTTGGACCAGGAAATATGACACCAGTTTTTATGAGTGAAGAATTACAAGATACAGGTTATGGTAAATGCGTTGGAGAAGATGATAAACATTTACGCGTAACAGTTACACAAAACGGAAGTGATAAGTTGGTTGGTATTGGTTTTGGTTTGGGAGATAAACTAGATACTATTAAAAACAGAAAAGCTTTTAAAGCAGTGTATTCTATTGATGAAAACCATTGGCAAGGTAATGTAAGTTTACAGTTGAAACTTAAGGATATTAAAGAATAGTAGATGGCTAAACAAGATCCTTACGCAGCATTGCGATATCGAGAATTTAATATTTTTATACTAGTTCGTTTTGCTTTAGTATTTGCTTGGTCCATGCAATTTGTCATCATAGAGTGGCAAGTCTATGCGCTCACAAAAGATCCTTTATATATTGGTTTAATTGGATTAATGGAAATTATTCCAGCTTTAGGAATGGCGCTTTTTGCAGGACATATTGTAGATCAAAAAGAAAAGCGAAACCTTCTTGCAATTTGTATTGCTTTATTTTCAATTATTAGTTTTGGTATGTTTTGGATTACGTCTCCTACAATCACTGAAACATGGTCTGTACAGCAAATATTGTACGCTATTTATACACTTGTGTTTTTTGGAGGTTTATTACGGTCTTTTTTTGGACCATCTATATTTTCGTTAGTTGCGCTTATTGTACCAAAGAAAATTTATCCAAATGCTGCCACATGGAATAGCTCAACTTGGCAAATGGCTAGAGTCTTAGGTGTTACTTTTGCTGGGTTTTCTATTGGATGGCTTGGTGAAAACGACCAAATGGGTGTGCATTGGTCTCTTTGTATTGTTTTTGGATTAGTAATGTTTTCTTTGGTTATGCTTTTTAGTATTAAAAAGAAACCTATTCTAAATCCAAATATTGGAGAACCAATGGTTCAAAGTTTAAAAGAAGGTGTTACTTTTGTGTTTAAAACAAAAGCTATTTTAGGCGCTTTAACCTTAGATATGATTTCGGTTTTGTTTGGAGGTGCTATTGCTTTAGCAGCTGTATTTGCAACAGATATTTTAGGAGTTGGTTCTGAAGGTTTTGGTATTCTGGTAGCTGCTCCAAATGTGGGATCTTTTTTAACAATGTTAGTCACAGCGTATATTCCAATTGTTAGAAAAGCGGGATTGAAGTTACTCGTTGCGGTTTTCGGTTTTGGGTTAAGTATTATCGCTTTTGGTTTGTCTTCTATATTTTGGATTTCAGTTTTAGCTTTATTCTTTAGTGGTGTTTTTGATGGCGTTTCTATGGTGATTCGTCAAACGATTCTTCAATTAAAAACTCCAGATCATATGCGAGGACGAGTATCATCTGTAAATTCTATGTTTGTAGGCTCTTCAAATGAACTTGGTGCTTTTGAAAGTGGATTAACTGCTAAATTAATGGGAACTGCAACAGCTGTGGTATTTGGAGGAACGATGACTTTAATTACAGTGCTTACTACTGCTTTTGTGTCTCCAACTTTTAGAAAATTAGATTTGACTGAAGATATGGAAACTCATGAAAATGAAGATTAACCCTTTAAAAAATTTAAGATTAACGTATTAATTTCTTCTTTTAACATTAAATTAGAAATTACTTTTTCTTCCATTTTCTGTATATCCATACAGGTGTAACAATACCATGAAGTAAAAGAATGAGATCACTTTACTCATTGTTAATGTATTTTAAAGTTTTGTGAGTTGATAGAAATGCTTGTTGTTCATTTCTAAATTGCGAATATGTCATAACACAGTTGGTTTAGTTATGAGTTGGAAACAAGACGAAAACCCTACTTATATTCTTTTAACTCTAAAGTTTCTCCTTCAAAAACACCGTAAGTATAATACGAAATCCAATCGCCAAGATTGATGTATTTAGAATTGTTTCTTAAATCAATATTAAGAGGTAGATGTCTGTGACCAAACACAAAATAGTCACGATGCTTTTCTTCTAATTTCCTCTTGCAATATTGCGCTAACCATTCATTTTCTTCTCCTAAAAATTTAGCGTCTTCATCACCAGAAATAAGTTTGTTTTTTACAGACATATAATGCCCAATTCGCATGCCAAAATCTGGATGAAGCACACGTTTAAATAACCATTGACACAATGGGTTGGTAAAGACTTTTTTCATGCGCTTGTAACCTTTGTCTCCAGGACCTAAACCATCACCATGACCAATAAAAAAAGAAGTGTTATTAAATGTAAACTCTTGTGGTTTGTGATATACAGGAATATTGAGTTCTTCTTCAAAATAGCCATTCATCCATAAATCATGATTACCAACAAAATAATAAATAGGAATTCCAGAATCACTTATTTCGGCTAATTTACCAAGTGTTCTTGTAAAACCTTTAGGCACAACTCGTTTGTATTCCATCCAGAAATCGAATAAGTCACCTAAAAGAAAAATAGCTGCTGCATCTTGTTTAACATCATCTAGCCAAGCGACAAACTTTTTTTCTCTAGGCAAAGATGCTTCTTTAGTTGGAGCACCTAAGTGATTATCACTAGCGAAGTATACTTTTTTTCCCTTTGGAACAGATATGTGTACAGAATTACTCATTATCACTAGCATACCATTCTGCAAAAGAGGTTGCTGTTTCTTGTAATTTTAAAGAATGTAGTTTGATGTTTTCAGGTAAACGTTTTTTAATTTTTGAAGCAAAATCAATAACCATCATCTCACTAGTTGGTTGATAATCTACTAAAAGCACATTATGACCTCTATCTTCTAGCTCTTTTGCCAGTTCTACATGAGGTGTGTTTTTATTAAAAACGGTAGCGTGGTCAAAGACATTTACAATGTCTTCTTTTACTATTTTTTTAAGGTCACTAAAATCTATAACCATACCAAACTTTACGTTTGTTTTGTCATTAATTGGTTTCCCAATAACTGTTACAGAGAGTCTATAACTATGACCGTGAACGTTTTTACATTTTCCGTCATAACCATAAAGTGCATGACCAGTTTCGAAAGAAAATTGTTTTGTAATACGAATATTGCTCATTACTTTTTTTTTCTTCTATTTACTGCATATACTATTATTAAGACTAAGGCTAGTAAAAGGAATAAGCCATTTCCACTTAAAAAAGACATGATATCCATACTGATTTTTTTGTTTAAAGTCGATTATCGACCAAAGTTACGTCTTTTGTGCAAGTGGTAAAAATTGTTTTCTAAATTTTATAATTAAAGGAAAGCCTCTTGCTATAATCCAGACAGTTAATGCAACAAATATAGCGTGTAGTTTATAGTCTAAATCATCTAGTAAATATAAAATAGGAATAAATACTAAGAAGGTAGAAATAAGAAGGATGTTTCTGAGTAGTTTCATTTTGCCTAAGCCTTTAAACATGCCATCAAAGATAAAGGCTAAAGAGCAAAGCGGCTGCATGGCAAGTACAATCCAGAAAACGTTATAAAACTCTGCTAAAACTTGCTCGTCTTTGGTGAATATTTTTCCTATAGGATAATAAAAAACTGCGCCAATAATTCCTATAATGATTCCTATAACTATTCCGTATTTAATTAGTTTATTACTTAGTTTAATGAGGTTTTTATATTCTTCTCCACCAAATAGTTTACCTGATAAAATATTACCGGCACTTGCATAACCGTCAATAATAAAAGCACCTAAAAACCATAAATTTATTGCAATTGTATATGCGGCAATATAGGTTCCGCCATATCTGGTAGCAAAGCTTGTTGCAAAGTACAATGTTATATTTAGTGCTAATGTTCTTACAAATAGATTAAGAATCATTAAAATAAACTTCTTAATTTCTTTGTTAAACGGGAACGTCAACTTTAAAGAAATACTGGTTTTTGTAAGCAGAAAATAAGCTGAAAAAACAGCCATTAATACTTGCGCAATGACACTAGCATAAGCAGCTCCTTGTATGTGCATTGGGTTAATTACACCATCAATACCATAAACTAAAATAAAGTCGAGTATAATATTTGCCAATGCGCCTATAATAGCAATAATCATTGGGTAAAACGTATTCTGTAAACCTCTAAAAGTGCCAAAAATGGCAATAGTAAAGAGCGTAAAAGGAAACCCGAATACTCTTATTTTGTAATAGTCTACACTATAACTTAAAATTAAATCTGAAGCATTATAAAGCTTGAAAATGCTATCAGCAATTGGATAAGTACCTATAATAATTAAAATACTAAGCGATGTAATAATAAAGATTGCTTGAGCTGGAAGATTTTTTACTTTATCTAATTTGTTAGCACCAAGATGTTGAGATACAATAGATGAGATTGCACTTCTTGTTTGCCCTAAAACCCAAATAAGCATAGATATAAATGTACCAACTATACCAACAGCAGCTAACGCTTCAATGGCATTTGTATCTACATTACCAATAATTGCAGTATCTGTTAATGATAAAATAGGCTCTGAAACACCAGAAATTAATGCTGGAATTGCAAGTTTGTTAATATGTTTTAAGCTAATATTTGTGCTCACCGTATCAATTCGTAACAATAAAAAGGAAATTTGCTTTGCTTAGGAAAGTAAATATTACCTAGTTGTTTATAGTTACGAAGTTCGTAAAATTTTTGGTTTCTTTTGTTTTTAGAGAAGGTGTCTAATCGAATAGAACTATAGTTGTTTTCTATGGCTAATGCTTCGGCATAATCCATTAACTGTTTAGCATAACCTTTACCTTGATGTTTGGGGTGAATCGCTAAACGATGAATATAAACATTGTTTTTGTTTGGTGTTAGCCATTTTACAGACTTGTATTCTTCATCCATTAAAGTAGAGATAGTAATACAGCCAATGATTTCAGAATTGTTTTCAAGCACATATAATTCACCTCTATTTACGTCGGTTTCAAAAGCTACTTTATTAGGATAAGATTCATTCCATTGAAAAACAGAATTAGCTATCATATGTTTAGCACAAGCATTAGTAATTTGTAGAATAGCGTCAATATCCTGATTTACACCTTTTCTAATCATTTATAATAGTTATCTTTGCCAAATATTTATGTAAAGTTAGTTTTAAATCTTTAATTATGAAGAATATTTTAGTTCCTGTAGGATCATCTCAAAATGCACAAAGTCACTTACAATATGCGATAGATTTCGCCAAGGCTTTTGGCGCAAAAGTTTATGTTGTACAAGTATTTAATGTATATACAAAAGCAGGAACCATGATTAAGGTAGATCATATTTTAGAGCGTGAAAGTAGAGCGTTTTTAAATAGTCATGTTGAAAAAATTGATACTAAAGGTGTTGAGGTTATTACAAGAACCGTAAAAGGAAAACTTGTTGAAACTATTGAATTGATTTGTAAAAATTCTAAAATTGACCTTATTTTATTAGAGCCTAGAATTAATTCTGTTAAAGAAGAAGTGTATTTAGGAAAAACATCTGGTAAAATTGTAAAGCAAACAAACATACCTGCGCTAATAGTTCCTGAAGGTTATAAATACAGACCTATAATTTATGTTTTAATGGCTTTAAAGTCAGCAATCATTAAAAAGGAAAATGTATTAAAACCATTACTTGATATTAAAAATCAGTTTAAGTCTATTGTAAATCTATTATTAGTTAAAACGCCGTTTCATAACGAAGGTGATTTTGACGTTAATGAAGAGTTGTCTAGTATAATTACAAATACAACTTATAGTGAAAACGGGACTACGTTTCAAGGTGTTTTAGAACATTATAAAGATAATGATCCAGACCTATTATGTGTTGTTAGACGTAACAGAGGATTTTTTGCTAAGTTATGGGAGAAGAATATTATCTTAAAGAAAGATTTTCAAAGTTCTACATTACCAGTTTTGGTCTTAAGCGGATTGAAATAAATAGTGTTATTTTATATAATCAATACTTTTTTTAACGACCAAATTTAAAGCGTCTGGCATTTCGTTTTCACTCCAAGGATGTTTAGAGTTAAAGACGTGATTTGCATTTTCAATAGCAAATAGTGTGTTTTTTGAATTCCATGCGTTTAAGTTTTCTGCTTCATTAAACAAAACAGACGGATCATCTTTACCGTGAATAATTAAATGAGGAATCTTTATACTTTTGGTAGAAGCTTCAATATTTAATCGGTCTTTATTAGCCAGAAAGTCTTCATAAAACTGATAGTTATGTGGCATTTGTTGTTTTGTTCTGCCATTTAAAATATATTTTACTCCATCTTTTTTCCATTGGTTTAAATCTCCAATTGTGGCAGTTCGTTTACCAAAATCACTTACACTTGCCCAGGTAATGAGTTTAGTTATTCTTGAATCTTCTGAAGCTTTTATTATGGAGATTCCACCACCACGAGAATGACCAATAAGTGTAATGTTATGTGTGTCTATCTCACTTTTGTATGGATTATTAATCGATAATAAATGATTTAAAATAGCATCTAAATCGCTAAGTTCTTTAGTATAGTTGTTTTCTGCAAAAGCTTCTAAGTCTGGAAAATCTATTGGGTTTTCAACAGTTCCTCCATTATGTGAAAAATTAAATTTTACAAAAAACAGGTTAGCATTTTTAAAAGCTTCTGCTACTAAATCCCAACTTCCCCAATCCTTAAAACCCTTATAGCCATGACAAAAAACAACCAATGGTTTTTGTTCACCATTTGTATTAAAAAAGGCATCCCAAACAATAGGTTTATTTTCTGGTCGATGTAAAATGAGGTTTTTTTGAATCATTTATAATTCTTTTTCGATAAAATTAATTTCAGGATTACATATTTCTATAATTAGTTTCTTTAGTTCTTTTTCAAAAGCGCCAAGAGTGTCTTCAGTTATTAATTGCTCTTTAGTTCTTGTGTATTGAGACTCCTTTTTTGCAAACCTTAAAAATCCAGAGTTCAAGTTTTTAAACGAAATAATACCAGCTTCTAACGGAAGAGTGACCATTTTAGACCTAAACATCATATAGGCATACATTAATACTTGAAAGCTTTTACTGTACTTATCATAATCTTGTGTGATGTTTTTCCAGTCAACAACTTCTACTTTGCCTTGGTCAACACGACCAGTTTTATAATCTATTATTCTAGTAACTCCATTAAATTCATCAACGCGATCTACTTTTCCGGTTAGGTTGACTTTAAAGTTTAACTCTTCGATATTGATTTGCACATTGTTTTCTGTTTCAATAGCGATAATTTTTATTTCATTCTCTTTTGTAAGGCTCTCAATTTCAAGGTTTAAAAAGTTTGATATATAATGCTTAGCAATTTCAAATATGATTAAATTTTTACCCTTAGTTATATCACCTTCTTTATATTCGTTTTTAAAATGAAACATAACGGTATCTTCGATGTTGGATTTCATTTTTTTAATTAGATTAATCGAGAGAAAGCTACCAGTTAAGGGTTTGTAAAAATCTTCAAGTGTGTTATGTATTATAGTCCCTAAAGTGTTTAGAGCCACATTTTCTTCAACATCATTAAATTCTTGTATTCCTAAAATTTTCTGATAATAAAAGTCTATGGGGTTTCTAACATAGTTAGTTAGAGACGATGGAGAAAACCCCTTATTTGCTATTTCTTGTATGCGTTTAACAGCATCTGCATTTTTTACTATAGAGTTTAATTGTTGCTCTATTTTAGTAACTTTTGGAGCCACAATATAATTATTGATATTATGTTTACTCTCAATTTCTAATTGAGTTATAAACCTACTTTTCTCACCTCCATTTAAAACATCTGGTTCTGTGTTGTATAAGATGTATATGTTTTTTGCACGTTGTAAAAGCCTGTAGAAGTGATATGTGTAAACAGCATCTTTTTCTTTATAGGTTGGTAACCCATTCTCTAATTTAACGTCAAATGGGATAAATGAATTATTACTTTTTCCTGCAGGAAGTATGCCTTCGTTTACTGATGTTATAATAACAGTTTCAAAATCTAAAACTCTCGACTCTAGCATACCCATAATTTGAAGCCCTTTTAAGGGTTCGCCTTTAAAGTCTAAAGATTCATTTTTTATTATTTCTTTATAGAGGTTATGAAGCGTTTTTATATTGTATATATGCGAATACGTTGAGTTTAAAGAGTTGAGCTCATTAAATATGTTATTAAATCGATATAAGTATTCTAGAGGTAATAAGTTTTTATCCTTTTCTTCATCAAAATAACCTTTGATATACATGATAAGTTTTGAACAGTTATTGATTGCTATTTCTGGGTTATCTAACCATGAACTAAAAAGGATTTTAATTAATTCCTCTTTTGGCCCTGCAAGTTTTTTTAATTGCTCTAGAGTAACGTAAATAATATTGTTTTCCTGAATATATGTTGCAATCTTATCTGAATAAGTAGAGCCTTTATCATCTAATATGGGTTTAATAAATTGATGTGAGATAACAGTTATTACATCTTTATAATAAAGTGCTTTTGATGATGATTTGTGGATACTAAATAATACTTCGAATAATGTAGATAACGGAATTGACCTTAGAGGTAAACCCATTGTTATGTTTAAGTTGTTAATACCTTCGGGAATAGAGTTTAACAGTGGTAATAATAAGGTTTCGTCACCTAATACTATTGCAGTGTTTTCAATTAAATTTTTATCTACTTGGATTCCATTTAAAAGCTCACTCACATATTTAATCTGGCTAATATTTTTTGGAGCACCAATTAGGTTTATATTTTTTTCTGAAGCATATAAATTTGAAATCCAATTAAAATTTTCTTTTCTAAAATATGGCCAATTCTTTTTGTGCTGTCTGGTAAATAATCCTGCATCGTGAATAGGGTTATTAAAAAAGGTGCTATCTATGTCCCAATAAATTTTAGCTAATCCTTGTTGAAGTAATTCTTGAATGATGTGTTGTTCAGCTTTATTAAGCGCATTAAACCCAATAAAAATATAGTTTTTGTTTTTATGTGTAGCTATATATTGTTCAAGATTCTCAACCGCTTCTCTATAAATTAATCCTTGGTAACCTTTTTGTTTTGATAAAAGAGATTCATTAAATAGTTTATATAACGTTTTTATGCGATTCCAGAATAATAAATAATTTTTTATAGATTGAGTCTGCTCTTCCTCTAATGACCAGTGTTGGTTTTCAATTTCTTTAATGGCACTTAAATAGTCAAATATTTGATTTGGCTCAATGAGGAAACGGTCTATTTCATTGAAATCTTGAATTAAAATTTGTGACCATTTTGAAAAACTATCAAAAGGTTCTATTTGTTGTTTGGGAATTGTTTTTAAGTATATAGCATAGAACTCAAATAGAAGTTCTGTATTAGTACTGCTAACTATATTAGATAAGGATTCAACAAACTCTTCAATAGATAATATTTCTGGAGAAAATATTGTTTTACTTGTGTGCTTTGATAATATGTTTTTTAAAAACGAACCAGCTCTTCTGCTAGGTAGAATAAAAGTTGTTTGTGAAAAGTTAGTATTCTTTTCTTGTAAATCTATAATAACATTTTCTATGAAACTCGTCATAGTATAAAAATAAAAAACGCTCCGAATTTCGGAGCGTTTTTAAAACTTATTTTGTTGTTGTTTAAAACTTATTTTTTAAGTTTTACTTCAACACGTCTATTGTTTTTTCTTCCAGCTGCAGTTTTGTTGTTGTCGATTGGGTAATCTTCACCAAAACCAGATGCAGTTAGTCTATCTGCACTAATTCCGTTTGCGATTAAGTAATCTCTAACAGCATTTGCTCTTCTTTCAGATAATAACTGATTAGAAGATTTAGCTCCTTGGCTATCTGTATGACCTTCTAAAGAAAAATCTGCTCTTGGGTATTCTTTAAAGATAGCAGTCATAGCTTCTAAAACCGGTTGAGTTTCTTTTTTGAATGAAGACTTACCACTATCAAATAAAATTGTTCTTGCATAGTTATTTAGTTTTTCCATAACAGCAACTGTTGGAAGTACTTCTGGACAACCATTATTTGCAACTGTACCAACTTCGTTAGGACATTTGTCGTCTTTGTCTAAAACACCATCGCCATCAGCATCAGCCCAAGGACATCCTTTGTTAGCAGCAGGTCCTTTTTCGTTAGGACAATCATCGTTTTTATCAGCAACACCGTCACCATCAGCATCAGGACATCCAGCTAAAGCTTTTAAACCTGCAACTGTTGGACAGTCATCATTTTTATCAGCAACACCATCACCATCAGCATCTGGGCAGCCGTTAAACTCAGCTAAACCAGCTTCGTTAGGACAATCATCTTTAGAATCTTCAATACCATCATTATCAGAATCTGGACAACCATTGAAAGCTTCTAAACCAGGAACATCTGGACAAGCATCATCTTTATCATATATACCATCTCCATCGGTGTCTTTTCCACCAAACTTAATAGTTAAGCCTACCGAGTGTTGCCAGTGCTTAGCTAAATAATCTTCAAATGCATGTTTGTATGCTGTTTGAACATTGAAACCAACATTCTCAGTAAACCAATAGTTGAAACCTAAAGTACCATTTAAAGTACCAGCTCCAATATCGTCAACCCATGTATAACCACCACCTACACCAATGTATGGATCGAAAGAATTTGAATTGATTAGTTTTGTTAAACTATATTTAATTGTTCCATCTAAAGCATAATAAGATAAATCATCAGCTGATGAATCTCCAACTTTATCAATTTCATTGATAGAACCCGCAACAGTTAAAGTAAATCCATCTTGAAGGTATCTAGATACAGAAACTGTTGATAATGATGGTAAAATGTTGTAGTGATCAGACAAGTTGAAAAATTCGTCTAGGTAATCACCTAAAGGTGCATCTTCTCCAACTGGATATAAATCAACTGCATTTACGCCAATCGAAATTCCCCAAGGGTTGTTTTCATCTTGTGCATTAGCATTGAAGCTAACTAAAAGCAACATAGCGAAAAATAATCTGCTAAGATTTTTCATATTCTAATAATTTAATTTTTAAGTGTTAATTGAAGCAAAAGTAATATGTTAAATGTTATTAACAAAGACAAATATATAAAAATATTGATTAGTTGTACTAAAATTAGGGTGTTTGGATTAATTTTAAATAACATTTAGTTTTTTTCCAACCTTTATAAAGGCAGAAATAGCTTTATCTAAATGCTCTTTAGAGTGTGCTGCAGAGAGCTGAACACGTATTCTTGCTTTTTCTTTTGGTACTACAGGAAAAAAGAACCCAATCACATAAATTCCTTCTTCAAGAAGCATTTTTGCCATGGTTTGTGATAATTTAGCATCATAAAGCATCACGGGAACGATAGCAGAATCACCATCAACAACATCAAAACCAGCAACTTTGAGTTTGGTTTTGAAGTAGTTTGAGTTCCATTCAAGCGTATCTCTTAAAGAGGTGTTGTTTGATAGCATTTCAAAAACTTTAATTGAAGCACCTACTATTGCTGGAGCCAAAGAATTAGAAAATAAATAGGGTCTTGAGCGCTGACGTAACATTTGAATAATTTCTTTTTTTCCAGTGGTATAGCCTCCCATTGCGCCCCCAAGAGCTTTCCCTAAAGTTCCAGTTATAATATCGATACGACCTAGAACACCTTTTTCTTCTAATGTGCCTCGTCCAGTTTCTCCAATAAATCCAGCAGCATGACATTCATCTATCATAACTAATGCATCATATTTATCGGCTAAATCACATATTTCATCTAAAGGTGCTACTAAGCCATCCATAGAAAACACACCATCTGTAACAATAATTTTAAAACGCGCACCATTTTCATTAGCAGCAATTAGTTGCTGTTCTAAATCTTGCATATTATTGTTTTGATAACGATATCTAGCGGCTTTACACAAACGAACACCATCTATTATTGAAGCATGATTTAATGAATCTGAAATTATAGCATCTTCTTTACCTAGAAGTGGTTCAAATACACCACCATTAGCATCAAAAGCAGCAGCATATAATATGGTGTCTTCTGTGCCATAAAAATCTGCTATTTTTTGCTCAAGTTCTTTATGTATATCTTGAGTACCACAAATAAAGCGTACAGAAGACATGCCAAAGCCATGAGTGTCCATTGCATCTTTAGCAGCTTGTATAACTTCTGGATGGGATGATAAACCTAGATAATTATTTGCGCAAAAGTTTAAAACAGTTTCTCCTGTGTTAAGTGTGATTTCTGCTCCTTGTGGTGATGTTATGATGCGCTCTTCTTTATAGAGTCCAGCATCTTTTATGTCTTGTAATTCTTTTTGAAGGTGTTGTTGTATGTTTGAGTACATAGTTTGTTTTGTTTGCTACAAATTTAAAATTCTTTTACAGTAATATCATTATTTATATACACAAGAATTTTATTAGTAACTATAAAATTCATTTCTTCTAAGAGAAATTGGTAATCAAATAATTGTTCTTTATGCTTTGAGTTCTCTAAACCAGTTTTATAATCTATAATAGCGGCTTCATTATTTTTATTTATAACGACTCTATCTGGTCTTAATATGTTACCCTTTTTTGAAATGATGTCTTTCTCATTATATATGGTAAGGTTTGGGTTGAAATATGAATGCAGCTTTTCATGGTTTATAATATCATGGATTGATGATTTTAACTCACTTGCTTGTAACTTGTTTATTCTTCCAGAATTTGTATACAAATCCAATGCAAAAGAAATGTCGTTAATAGTTTTTATATGAGACATAACATCATGTATTAAATTTCCTTTTTCAATAGCTTTTTCTTGCGCAGTATTCCAAAGGCGTCCTGAATTAGTAACAATATTTAATTTATGAGTTTCTTTTGAAACTGAAATAAATTGTTTTTGTTCAATAGATTGTTTTAAAATGGTCTTTTTAGTAATCGTTCTATTTGGTACGCCAAAAGTATAATTAGCTTGATTTTCATTCCATAAGTTGATAGATTTTAAGTAGTTTATAAATAAACCTGAAAATAATTTTAATTTTTCGTTCCCATTTTTATCTACGTCAGATTCTGAAATAATATATAATTGTTCAGCAGCTCTAGTGAGCACAACATATAAAAGATTTATACTATCTAGTTCTAGTTGTGATTGATAGTTGTTGTAAATTTCAGCTCCTTTTTCGTTATAAGTTTCTAAGTCTTTATTTACATTTATTAAAAGGTGTGAGAAACCATTGTATTTTTCTTTTTCAACTGAAAACCAAATTTTTGGAGACATGTCGAAATAAATATTTTGATTGGCGTAAGGAAATATAACTACTGGAAACTCTAAGCCTTTAGATTTATGAATAGTCATTATCTGAACTGCATTTTTCCCTTGTGGAGACACAATACTAAGTTTATCCTTTTTACGTTCCCAATACTCAATAAAGCCATTAAAGCTAGAGTTATATTTTAAAGAGTAATCTAATACTTCGTCTAGGTAAAACTGAATGTATGCGTTAGAAGATTGGTTAAGTTTAAACTGTCTTATTATTGTCTCTACAGCTTCATAAAGCGGCATGTGTAAGAATGTATTAAAATTAAATTCAATACCATAATCATAAAGCGATTCAAATAATTGGTACGGATCTAAACTTATATACTTACTATAAAAAGCATGTTCATCATTAACCTTAATACAATGTTTAGCAATAAAATTTAAAACATCAATTTTTATCACATTATTTTTTTGTTGTACAGCTAACTTAATAATGTTTGTGATAAATTGAACTTCAGGTGAGTTTTTTAGCATTAATGATTCAGAAGAGACAATGTCAATATCGTTCTCACTCAAGAACTGAGCAATAGTTATTCCTTCTTTAGTTTTTCTAGTGATAATGCAGATATCATTTAAATTAAAACCATTTGCAATAGTCTTTTTTATCGTTTCTAAAATATTTTCGCAATACAATTGGTCTTTGTCTTCATCTTTAAGGTTTAAAAAAGATAGCTCAACATAACCTTCATCGTTTAAAAACCCTATTTGCGAACTATTTTCGTAAATATGTTGATGTTGAGGATTTGAAAAAGCGATATTAGAAATGTGTTTAAAAAAGGAATTATTAAATTCTACTATAGTTTTAAAGCTTCTATAGTTAAAAGGAAGCGGTTCTACTTTTTGTTCTACAAAAAAAGGATTGTCTGTCTTATTGTATAAATTAATAAATTGCTCTGGATCACCACCACGCCATCTGTAAATTGCTTGTTTTGCATCTCCAACTAGCATTGTTGAGCCTATTTCGCCTTTTAGGTTTTCGCCAGTAATGGCATTGTCTATTAATGGAATCAAGTTTTTCCACTGTAAAACCGAAGTGTCTTGAAATTCGTCAATAAAATAGTGCTTAAATTTTTCACCTATGCGCTCATAAATGTAAGGCGCTGGTTGATCGGCTATTTCTTTATTTATAATTGAATTAAACTCTGATATTAATAATAAATTATCTTCTTCTTTTAATTCTTGTAGTGTTTTACTAATTGCATTTAATACAGATAAGGGCGTAATATTTTTTAAGCAATTAGATAAAAACTTGTGTCTAATCACAAACCCTTTAGTTTTATAAAAAGCAGCAATAATTTGAGGTTTTATGTCTTCAATGATTGAAGCTATTTCTGCACTAACTTTAGAAGGATAGAGTGCTTTAGTTTCAATACCTAACTGCCAATTATTATCAAACTTAATATTAAAACGCTTATTTGCTAAATTTTTAAAATGATTTGGTAATGATTTTCTTGAAAAATCATCATGTTCTAAACCACATTCATCAATTAGTGTTAAAATGGTTTCGGCATTTTTTACAACAATAGTTTCTATACTATTTTGTTCTTTTTGCAATTGAGATTTAAGTAGCTTAAAATCTTCAATAGATTTATCTTTTATCAGTTCTATAAACGGAATTTCACTCTCATTAACCAATAGTTTTGCAATAGCATTAAAATCGTAAGCAATATCCCAACTCTTATCTTCATTTATTTTTTCTATGGCAAAATCAACTAATACTTTTGTTAAAGATTTATCTGTACCTGTTTTGTCAATTAGTTTGTCTACAGCTTTACTGAGAAGGTTTTGTGTATCTAATTCAACCTCAAAATTCATAGGTAATTTTAAATCATGTGCAAAAACACGAATGAGTTTATGATTAAACTTATCGATAGTAGAAATATCAAAAGCTGCATAATTATGAATTATGGTGTGTAATACAGTTTTAGACTTAAGGTGTAGTTCTTCAGGATTAATGTCTAATTCATCAGAAATCAATTGAAACATAGTATTTGGCTGATCAATAATTTTTTCTTCAGAAAACAATTGTAGCGTCTCAATAATTCGTTCTTTCATTTCATTAACAGCTTTGTTTGTAAAGGTTAAAGCTAAAATGTTTCTAAAAGCCAAAATGTTCTTTGATTGCAATAGAATTTTTAAGTAATCTTTTACCAACGTAAAGGTTTTTCCGCTACCAGCAGAAGCATTGTAAATAGTAAAAGGTGTAAGTTTTTGCACACTCAAAATTTTGATACAATATAAAAACTATCAATGAGTTCATAGCTATTTATTATTTTTAATTGAGCTGTTTTATGTGTAAATTTGAAGGAATTAAATATTAACATTATAAAACAAAATATTATGGCTTTCGAATTACCGAAATTAAAATATGCTTACGACGCTTTAGAACCTAATATCGATGCTCGTACAATGGAAATACATCATTCAAAACATCATAACGGATATACTTCTAAATTAAATGCTGCTATTGAAGGTACAGATTTAGAAGGAAAATCTATTGAAGATATTTTGACAAACCTAGACATGAATAACAAAGGTGTTAGAAATAATGGCGGAGGATTTTATAACCATTCTTTATTCTGGGAGGTAATGAATCCTGAGGATAGAGGTTATCTTTCTGGAGAATTAAAAGATGCTATTGAGGCAGAGTTTGGTTCTAAAGATGCTTTTATTGAAGCCTTTAGTAAAGCTGCTGCAACACAGTTTGGTTCTGGTTGGGCTTGGTTATGCGTTCATAAAGGTGGTAAAGTTGAGGTTTGTTCTACACCAAACCAAGATAACCCTTTAATGCCAGGAGTAACTTGTGGAGGAACACCAATTTTAGGATTAGATGTTTGGGAACACGCGTATTATTTAAATTATCAAAATAGACGACCAGATTATATTAATGCATTTTTTAATGTTATTAATTGGAATGAAGTAGAAAGACGTTATGCTGAAGCTAAATAAACATTAGTATACATAATAAAAAGCAAACTATTATAGTTTGCTTTTTTATGCAGTAATACGAAATTTTTAAAATGAAAAAAGGTGAACGAGTGTTCACCTTTTTTGCCCCAAATCTACCATAAACTTAACCTACTTATGTTATGGTGAAACAAATATATAAGGACTTGCCTCTAATATTTTAATTTTTTAGACAAACGACGAATATATTGGCTTAAACGGGAAATAAGTTGTTCATGAAGAATTTAGCACTCGAAATAAAAACTATTTTGATATTAATGCATGTTGAAGTGAAAATAAAAAAGCTAGGAAAAGGCCTATTTGTAAGAAAAAACAATAAAAAAAGGTGAACAGAAGTTCACCTTTTTTTGCCCCAAATCTACCATGAACTTAACCTACTTATGTTATGGTGAGTCTAATGTATGTGTATTTTGTTTAAGGTTTTATAAATATTAGACGAAATGCATTTTTATTAGACAAACAACTCTTTTTTTCGGATAAAGTGCCAATAATGAGCAGTTTATCTAATACGCTCTTTCTTTGTTTCCTTCATAAAAATTGATAAAAGCTTTGTTCACTACACGGTTACCACCAGCTGTTGGGTAATTGCCAGTAAAGTACCAATCGCCTAAATTTTTTGGACAGGCTTTGTGTAAATTTTCTATAGGTTGAAAAATAGTTTTTACGGTTGCTTTTACAGAATCGTCAGATATTAAGTCTGCAATTTTATCTGAAATTTCTTCAGCAGTAAATTCAGAATATAAATCCTTCACATAATTTCTAACATCTTTATCAAGCATGTTTATCTGAGCTTTACACTTTTTATAAACAGCTTCTACTAAATGATATTTATTATTTTCTTTTAGTAAATCTAACATTGCTCTAAATGCTATTAGACTTTCAAGGTTAGCCATATCTATACCATAACAATCTGGATACCTAATTTGTGGTGCCGACGAAACTACAATTATCTGTTTAGGATTTAAGCGATCCATCATTTTAATAATACTCATTTTTAATGTTGTTCCCCTTACAATGCTATCATCTATAATTACCAAGTTGTCGGTTGGTTTTATAACACCATATGTAACATCATAAACATGAGCAACTAAATCATCACGACTGCTATCTTCAGTAATAAACGTTCTGAGTTTTACATCTTTAATAGCAATTTTTTCTATACGAGGTCTTTCTGATAAAATATCTATTACTGTTTCGGCAGATAAGCCGCCTTTACCATCTAAAATAGCTTGTGTTTTCTTTTCGTTAAGATGTTCTTCAACGGTTTCTATCATACCAAAAAAGGAGGTTTCAGCAGTATTAGGAATATAAGAAAACACACTGTTTTTTGTGTCGTTATCAATAGCCTTTAAAACTTTTGGCATCAATAATTTACCTAGATTTTTTCGTTCTTGGTAGATTTCAGAATCGCTTCCACGAGAAAAATAAATACGTTCAAAAGAACATGCTTTGCGCTCTAAAGGTTCAAGTATTTTAGTTATAGAAACTTCGCCTGATTTTTTAGTGATAATAGCATGACCTGGATCTAATTCTTTTACATCTTCAAAAGCAACATTAAAGACAGTTTGAATTACTGGTCGTTCTGATGCAACTACTACAATTTCATCATCTTGATAATAATACGCTGGCCTAATACCAGCTGGATCACGTAAAACAAACGAATCGCCATGACCTAAAAGGCCAGCCATAGCATAACCTCCATCCCAATTTTTAGCGGCTTTCTTTAATATTTTAGCTACATTTAATCGTTCTGCAATAAGTGGTGAGCATTCACTTTTGCTATAGCCTTCTTTTTTAAGTTTTTTATAAAGCTTTGCAACAGCATCATCTAAAAAGTGGCCAATTTTTTCCATAATGGTAATTGTGTCAGCTTTTTCTTTTGGGTGTTGCCCTAGTTTTACAAGACCATCAAATAATTGATTAACATTAGTCATGTTAAAATTACCTGCCACAATTAAGTTACGATGCATCCAGTTGTTTTGTCTTAAAAATGGATGTACACTCTCTACACTATTTTTTCCGAAAGTTCCATAACGGACATGACCTAAAAGCAATTCGCCTATATAAGGGATATTCTGTTTTTGGAGTGCTACATTGTCGTTGTATTCTGGGTGTGACGTTAACTCTTGATTAATTCGTTCATTAATTTGAGCAAAAATATCTTGTATGGGTTGTTGAGCAATTGAACGTACACGACTTATGTAGCGATCGCCAGGTTTGGTGTCTAACTTTATGCTTGCAAAACCAGCACCATCTTGCCCACGGTTGTGCTGTTTTTCCATCATTAGGTACATTTTGTTTACACCGTAAAATGCACTTCCGTATTTTTCTTTATAATACTCTAATGGTTTTTTAAGTCTTATGAGTGCGATTCCGCATTCATGTTTTAAAGCATCGCTCATTATTTAGTTGTCTTGTTGTGTGTTATAATAAAATAAAAAACGCGCTCAATTTTGAGCGCGTTAGTTTATGATAATTCAATTTCAAATTGAGTTAGTTGTTTAAATTGCAATAAGCGTCTGTGAACTTCATCATCTTCTAAATTTTGCATGCGCTCAGTTCCAAATTTTTCTACGCAAAAGGATGCTAAAGTAGAACCATATATTATGGCTTTCTTCATGTTTTCAAAAGAAAAATCTCCTGTTTTTGCTAAATAACCAGTAAAACCTCCTGCAAATGTATCTCCAGCTCCTGTTGGGTCAAACACTTCTTCTAATGGTAGTGCTGGAGCATAAAACACATTGTCATCATGAAATAATAAAGCGCCATGCTCCCCTTTTTTAATGACAACATATTTTGGTCCCATGTCGTGAATCTTTCTTGCAGCAACTACTAACGAATATTCTCCTGTTAATTGTCTAGCCTCTTCATCATTAATAGTAATAACGTCTACATTTTTAATAACGCTGTGTAAATCTTCTAAAGCACTATCCATCCAGAAATTCATAGTATCTAAAACCACTAATTTAGGTTTAGTAATCATTTGATCTAAAACACTTTGTTGTACAGCAGGATGTAAATTACCTAGCATAACAACTTCTGCATCTTTATAGTTTTCTGGCACTACAGGATTAAAATCTGCAAGCGTATTTAACTCTGTAACCAAAGTGTCTCGAGAGTTCATATCATTATGATATTTCCCACTCCAAAAAAATGTTTTACCTTCTTTTACGATTTCGATACCTGAAGTATCTATGTTTCTATTTGATAATAAATCTAAATATTCTTGAGGAAAATCTCCACCAACAATTGATACTGCTGTTGCGTCTACATTAAATTGTGAAGCTGCTAAACCAATAAAAGTTGCCGCACCACCAAGAATTTTATCAGTTTTCCCAAACGGTGTCTCAATAGCATCAAAAGCTACAGTTCCTACAATGACTAATTTGCTCATAAAGCGTTTTAAAAATTTGGTGCAAATATAAGGTTTTTAAGCACAAAAAAACGAATTTATTTTCTTCCAAAATCTGCAGGAATTTCTCCCCAAGCTTTCGTTTCCCATTTTACTATGGTTGTAGTATAACTGTTTGTTTTAAGCCATATAATAGCTCTGTCAATCAAATCAAAAATAGTTTTATTTTTTTTAGTTCGCTCAAGTTTAGTATTACATTTTTTATTTTTCACCCAACTCATTGCTGTTCGAGAGTCTGAATAGATTATAAAATTGCTATTGTGCTTTTTTAAAAAAGCCAAGCCATGTACTAAAGCTAAAAACTCACCAATATTATTTGTGCCTTCATCAAAAGGGCCTTGAATAAATAATTGTTTTTTAGTTTTAGTGTCAACACCACGGTATTCCATTTTACCAGGGTTGCCAGATGATGCAGCGTCTACTGAAATTGAGTTGTAATTTGGCTGACCAATCTTTTTTAGTTGTGCATCAGACAACTCGCTTTTAAATTTTGAAGTTTTACCTATATAGTCTTTATAATTGCCTTTTAATGCTTTTTTTGCCGCATCAAAGGTTGAAAATGATTTGTATTGTGCGCCTTGGAAATCTTTTATTTGTGCTTTGCAATCATCCCAAGATTCAAAAACACCAGTATGATGACCTTTCCAAACAGTATAATATTTTTTCTTTTTTTTTGACATCCTTTAGTTTCCGCGAAAGCGGAAATCTTTTGAAATTAACTTCTACATTAATATTGAGACGCTTCGACTTACTTCGACAAGCTCAGTAACCCATGCTCAGCGTGACATTTTCAACTCTTATTTTAAAAGCTTTTCCACCACCTTAGGAAAATATTCCATCTCCAACTCATGAATCTTCACAGCAACATCTTGTACAGTATCAGTATCTTTTACATCGCATTTTGCTTGAAAAATAATAGCACCTTCATCATAATGTTCATTTACATAATGAATAGTGATTCCAGTTTCTTTTTCTTTATTGTTAACAACTGCTTCATGAACAAATTTCCCATACATGCCTTTTCCACCATATTTTGGTAATAATGCAGGATGGATATTTATAACTTTATTAGGAAATTCATTTAAAATACTCTCAGGAAATTTCCATAAAAACCCAGCAAGAACAATTAAATCTGGGTTTGCTGATTTTAAAATATTTAAAACATCTTTAGTTTCAGTAAAGGCTATTTTGTTGAAACACAATGTGCTAACATTTAATTTTTTAGCACGGTCTAAAACTTTGGCACGAGGATTGTTAGTGAGTACTTGAATAACAGAAGCATTATCTCTGTTGTGAAAAAACCTAATTAAATTTTCAGCATTAGTACCACTTCCGGACGCAAAAATTACAATACGTTTCATTTACAGATTATAATGTTAAGATTGTTCGAACAAAAAAAAGAATAATTATTAACAATTAGAAGGTAAAATAGAAATACTTCAAGGTAATTTTAGTAAATTACAATCACATTTTTAAACTAAAGGTGTGTTTTAAAAATAAAGTTTTTTATTTTTGCCAACTAATTAAAACTTAAAATTAAAAGATTATGTCAGACATTGCATCAAGAGTAAAAGCGATTATCGTAGACAAATTGGGTGTTGATGAAAACGAGGTTGTAACTGAAGCTAGCTTCACAAACGATTTAGGAGCAGATTCATTAGACACTGTTGAATTAATAATGGAATTTGAAAAAGAATTTGATATTCAAATACCAGACGATCAAGCTGAAAATATTGCAACAGTTGGTCAAGCTATATCATATATAGAAGAAGCAAAATAAGCAAACTTTTTATGGAACTTAAGCGAGTTGTAGTTACAGGTCTTGGCGCTTTAACACCTATAGGTAATACCAAAGATGAATATTGGGATGCTTTAGTTAGTGGTAAAAGTGGAGCTGCGCCTATAACTTATTTTGATACTGAAAAGTTCAAAACTAAGTTCGCGTGCGAAGTAAAGAATTTTAATGTAACCGATTTTATAGATAGGAAACTAGCAAAAAGGATGGATCGTTTTTCGCAATATGCGATGGTAGCTTCAGATGAAGCTATAGTAGATTCAAAATTAGATGTAGATAGTTTAAATAAATATAGAGTTGGTGTAATTTGGGGAGCAGGAATTGGAGGTCTTGAAACATTTCAACAAGAAGTTTTAAACTTTGCAGAAGGAGATGGTACACCAAGATTTAATCCGTTTTTTATCCCTAAAATGATTGCAGATATTGCACCAGGAAACATCTCCATTAAATATGGATTTATGGGGCCAAACTACACAACAGTTTCTGCCTGTGCTTCCTCAGCAAATTCAATGATTGATGCTCTAAACAATATACGTTTAGGTCATTGTGATGTTGTAATTACAGGAGGTAGTGAAGCAGCAGTTACTATTGCAGGTATGGGAGGTTTTAATGCAATGCACGCGATGTCTACTAGAAATGATAGTCCAGAAACAGCGTCAAGACCTTTTGATGCAAACCGAGATGGTTTTGTATTAGGAGAAGGTGCTGGAGCAATTATCATGGAAGAGTATGAGCATGCAAAAGCAAGAGGAGCAAAAATATATGCCGAGGTTATTGGAGGAGGATTATCTTCTGATGCTTATCATATGACAGCGCCTCACCCAGATGGTATTGGTGTTATAGCAGTTATGAAAAACTGTTTAGAAAATGCAGGCATCAAACCTGAAGACGTTGATCATATCAACACCCATGGTACATCAACACCTCTAGGAGATGTTGCTGAGCTTAAAGCGATTACTGAAGTGTTTGGAAGTCATGCAAAAAATATAAACATTAACTCTACTAAGTCCATGACTGGACATTTGTTAGGAGCAGCTGGAGCTGTTGAGTCTATTGCATCTATTTTAGCAATGGAACACGGTATTGTGCCTCCAACAATTAATCACACAACAGTTGATGAAAATATTGATTCTGAATTAAACTTAACATTAAATAAAGCACAAAAAAGAGACGTTAAAATTGCGATGAGTAATACCTTTGGTTTTGGAGGTCATAACGCTTGTGTATTATTCAAAAAAATAGACTAAAATCTGAATGAATTTCATTCGCAACATATTAAATTCCCGTTTTCAAGAAGACGGGAATTTTTTTTTGCTACTTACTGAAATTCTAGGATATAAACCAAAAAAGAAACGCCTTTACCTAAAAGCATTTACACATCGCTCAATGAATTTAAAAGATGAAAAGGGTAATGCTGTAAATTACGAACGGTTAGAGTTTGTTGGAGATGCAATGCTTAGTGCGGTAATTGCTTCTTATTTATTTGAAAAAGTGCCTCATGGAGATGAAGGGTATCTTACCAAAATGAGATCAAAAGTAGTAAGTAGAGAACATCTAAACGAATTAGGAAAAGAACTGAATTTAATAGATTTAGTAGAAAGTAAAATACCAAAATCTAATTTTGGTAATAATATACACGGAAACCTATTTGAAGCTCTAGTAGGTGCTATTTTTCTTGATAAAGGCTATAAATATTGCGAACGTTTTATTTATAAAAGGGTAATTAATCCACATGTAGATATAGAGACTCTTGAAGGTAGAGTAATAAGTTATAAAAGCTTGTTAATTGAATGGTGTCAGAAAGAAAAAAAGACTTTTGATTACAACGTTTATGAAGATACAGGTAATGATGAGCTCAAACATTTTTCTGTTAAGCTATCAATAAACAATAAAGTTGTTGCTAAAGCCAGAGCGACATCAAAGAAAAAAGCAGAAGAAAAAGCTTCAAAACGTGCTTTTTTTGCTTTTCAAAATAAAATATCTCGATAAAATGTATTTTTTATAACGACTGCTTCACTATAACGTTTTCGTTAACATTCTCAACTAAGATTAACTAAAACTTCATATTATAATAGGTTTAATGTACTATATTTACATTTCATAGTTGTTAGATTATGGCTTTACATAAATTACTTGTTGACGATTTTTATGACGCTTCTTATTCTCTTTTGGCTATTCATTGTAGGCTAGAAGATTATAGGTTAGCTTATTTACTTAATAAGCATTTAGGCTTAAATTTAAAACGAAAAGCTCAAGATTTAGACTATAAATATTTTGCTTCCTCCTATGCGATATACGAATGGGAAAATGAAACCCAGTATACAACATGGAACTTAGTTGCAAATATTTGTAAAAAAGAAGAAGACGCTTTGCAAAGCACAGGCTCGTTATTTAGTCAACAAAACAAAGTTTTAAAAACATATAATTTATTACCTGAGTTTAAAAATGTAGATTATTTGGTTAAAGTTTCTAATGAAACACTCTTGTTTAATGAGAAACATACACTAAATAAAATACAAAAAATACCTCAAGTAATTACAGCCTATAGTATTGATGTTACTAAAATAAAATCTAAGGACAATTTAATTTTTAATTAATGTTAAGACATAAAAAAACTAAAATAGTAGCTACGTTAGGTCCAGCAACAAGTACAAAAGATGTATTAAAAGGCATGCTTGATGAAGGTGTAAACGTATTTAGAATTAATTTCTCTCACGCCGATTATAAAGATGTAGAAGAGCGTATAAAAATGATTAGAGAACTTAACGAAGAGTTTGGGTATAATGTTGCTATTTTGGGTGACTTACAAGGACCAAAGCTTAGAGTTGGGATGATGAAAGGAGAAGTTGTAGTTAACGAAGGAGATGAAATTATTTTTGCTACTGGAGAACGTTTTGAAGGCACAAAGAAACGTGTTTATATGACCTATGATAGTTTTCCTCAGGATGCAAAACCGGGAGAAAGGATTTTGCTTGATGACGGGAAGTTAATTTTTGAAGTTGTTTCTACCGATAAAAAAACTGAGGTAAAGGCAAAAGTTATTCAAGGTGGACCATTAAAATCTAAAAAAGGAGTTAATCTTCCTAACACAAACATATCTCAACCTGCGTTAACCGAAAAAGATATTAATGATGCCATTTTTGCTATTGAACAAAAAGTAGATTGGATTGCATTATCATTTGTAAGACATGCTGAGGATTTAATACAATTAGAAGAATTAATTAGTAAACATAGTGACCATAAAATCCCAATTATTGCAAAAATTGAAAAACCAGAAGCAGTCGAAAACATTGATAAAATTGTAGCTTATTGTGATGGTTTGATGGTAGCAAGAGGAGATTTAGGAGTTGAAATTCCAGCTGAAGAAGTTCCTTTAATTCAGAAACAATTAGTATTAAGAGCTAAGCGTGCTAGAATTCCTGTAATTATTGCTACACAAATGATGGAAACAATGATTACTAGTTTAACACCAACACGAGCTGAAGTTAATGATGTAGCAAATTCTGTTATGGATGGAGCTGATGCTGTAATGTTATCTGGAGAAACATCAGTTGGTAGTTACCCAGTACAGGTTATTAGGCAAATGGCAAATATTATAAAAAGCGTTGAGGGTTCAGAGTTAATCAAAGTACCACAATCACCACCACATATTCGTACCAAACGTTATATTACAAAATCGATATGTTATCATGCAGCACATATGGCAAATGAAATTGATGCTAAAGCCATTTCTACATTAACCAATAGTGGTTATACGGCATTTCAAATTTCGGCATGGAGGCCATCATCGCATATATTAGTGTTTACATCTAATAAGCGTATTTTAACTCAATTAAGTTTGCTTTGGGGTGTTGAGTCTTTTTTCTATGATAAGTTTGTTAGCACTGATGAAACTATTGAAGATGTAAATGCAATTGCATGTAAAAAAGGATATTTAGAAGAAGGTGACATGCTTATTAGTTTAGCAGCGATGCCAATACAAGACAAGGGAATGGTTAATACATTAAGAGTTACTGAAATTACTAGCTGTAGTTTTTAAAACTCAAACTTTAATTGAACGCTAACCGACTTTTGTTTAGCCTTTATCTGATTGGTTTTCTTTGATGATTCTGTATTTAAATTAGATATAGAAATACCTAAAAGGCGAACAGAATTATTAAGTTTTTCTTGGTACAATAAATCTTTTGCAGTTTCTAATAGTATCGCTTTATCATTTATATAATATGGCAAAGTCTTACTTCGAGTTTGTAGTGTAAAATCACTATACTTAATTTTGAGAGTTACGGTTTTACCAGCCACATTACTTTTGTTTAGCCTGCGAGACACTTCATCTGATATATGATTGAGCTTTTCAAGCATAAAAATTTCAGACGATAAATTTTCACTAAACGTACGTTCTGCTGCTAGTGATTTTCGTGTTCGATTTGGTTTCACTTCACTGTTATGAAAACCTCTAACCACATGGTAGTAATAACGACCAGATTTACCGAAATGTTGATCTAGATATTCTATAGATTTAGATTTTAAATCTTTGCCAGTAAAAATACCTTTCTGATACATTTTTTCAGCAGTAACTTTACCAACACCATAAAATTTTCTGATATCTAACTCTTCTAAAAAGGTGATAACTTCTTCTGGATTTACTGTTTTTTGTCCATTTGGCTTATTATAATCACTTGCAACTTTAGCAATAAACTTATTAATTGAGATTCCTGCAGAAGCTGTTAATCCAATAGCATTATATATTTGTTCTCTAATGTTTTTTGCAATAAGTGTAGCACTAGGATTTCCTTTTTTGTTTTCAGTAACATCAAGATATGCTTCATCAAGAGATAAAGGCTCAACTAAATCTGTATATTCATAAAAAATTTTTCTAACCTGTTTAGAAATTTCGTTATAGCGTTCAAAACGAGGTCTAACAAAAATAAGACCTGGGCATAATTTTATTGCTAAGGTTCCAGACATAGCACTTTTTACGCCAAACTTTCGAGCTTCATAGCTCGCGGCACTTACAACGCCCCGTTTACCACCACCACCAACTGCAAGAGGTTTCCCTCTTAATTCAGGATTATCTAACTGCTCAACAGACGCATAAAAAGCATCCATATCAACATGAATAATTTTACGTATTGGTAAATTGTTTGGCATAGCGTAAATTTAGACATTAAATCCTTTAGGGATTAATTAGAAAGTATACTTTAACAGAAAGTAAATATGGTAGAAATAGAACGCAAATTTTTAGTAACCTCAAAAGTGTTTAAAGAAGAGGCTTTTCAGCAAACAAAAATTGTTCAAGGGTTTTTAAATACGCATAAAGAACGTACGGTTAGGGTTAGAGTTAAAGGAGAGAAAGGCTTTTTAACCGTTAAAGGCAAATCTACTAATGATGGACTATCACGTTTTGAATGGGAAAAAGAAATCACAAAACCTGATGCAGAAGCGCTTTTAAAACTTTGTGAAGAAGGTATTATTGATAAAATGAGATATGAAGTTAATGTTGAAAAACATGTGTTTGAAGTTGATGAGTTTTTTGGAGATAACAAAGGGTTGATTATTGCAGAAGTAGAACTAAATAAGGAGAATGAAGAATTTGTTAAACCAAAATGGTTAGGGGAAGAAGTTACAGGACAAATAGATTATTATAATTCACATCTGAGTAAATATCCTTTTAAGGAATGGAAAGAATAATTAACATTAAAAATCATTTAATCATGAAAAAACTAACATTAGTTGCTGCTTTACTTTTAGTACTAGTTGCTTGTAAAAACCAAAATCATTCTCACGAAAGTGAACATAAAGAAGAACATCATAAAAACTATGATGATGTTAAAAAATCTGCTGCATTGTTAAAGAAAGAACTTACTGAAAAAGGTTTCAAGGTTTTTGATTATGTTGACGAAAAAACTCAAGACACAATACTTATGCAACAATATTATATTGCTTTTTTAAAACGAGGAGAAAATCGTTCTCAAAATGAAGAGGAAACTAAAGCACTTCAGAAAGCACATTTAACGCATTTAGGCAAAATGTATGAGTTAGGTTATGCCGATATTTCTGGCCCTTTTGGAGATGATGGTGATATTAGAGGTATTACTATTTATAATACACCAACTCAACAAATGGCAGATAGTTTGGCTAATGCTGACCCAATGGTTAAGGCAGGACGATTACAAATTGAAATTCATCCATGGTGGGCTGCAAAAGGATTTCATTTGAGGTAGAGCAAACAAAAAGCCACTCAAATCGAGTGGCTTTTTGTTTGTCTTAAATTAAAAAACTTATGCTTTATCTTTTTTTGCGCAACAGTCTTTTTTACAGTTGTCTGCACAAGCTTTCTTTTTAGCATTGGTTTTATCAGTACAACAATCTTTTTTGCAATCAGCTTTACACGATTTTTCAGATGAAAATGCATCAACAGTTTTCATGTCTTTTACTTTATAAACATCTCCAGCTTTAGTAACAGCTTCTTCAAGAGAATTTGGTGTTACTTTGGCTTCGTCATATTCTACCATTGCAATACGTTTGTCAAAATCTACAGTAGCAGATTTTACACCATCCATTTTTGCTATTTTCTTTTCAATAGTTTTTGCACAACCCATAGCACAAGTCATACCATCAATGCCAAATTCTGCTTTTGCATATTTTGCATTTGGATCTAAAGTTTTAGCAGTGCTAGCTTCTGTTTCAATTGTTTTAACTTCTGGCTGTGTATTATCTTTACATGCAATTGTTGTAAGAGTGATTAAAACTACAACTAATATATTTTTAAATGTCTTCATAGGGTTTTAATATTGAATTTGAAACAAACATAAGGAATATTGCTGTTTCTTGCATTAAAATTAACGAATTTTGTGAATTACTAGTTTCGATTAAGAATTAGTATAAATTTATTTGATTGATGAATGGTATTAATTTAAAATGGGTATATCTTATAGTTTTATCTGTTATTTGGGGAAGCTCTTTTATTCTTATAAAAAAAGCGCTCCTCGGATTAACACCTTACCAATTGGGAGCACTCAGAGTTATAATTACTGGGTTATTTTTATTTCTTGCAGGTTATAAAAACGTAAAAGCGATTAGAAAAAAAGATTGGAAATGGTTAATTATTTCTGGCTTTTTAGGAACTTTCTTTCCTGCTTTTTTCTTTGCTATTGCAGAAACTGAAATTGATAGTGCCGTGGCTTCTATTTTAAATTCATTAGTACCTCTTAATACAATTTTACTGGGCTTTGCTGTGTTTAAAATTGCATCTACCAGACGACAAGTTTTAGGTGTAGTTATTGGGTTTCTTGGTACAAGCATTTTAATTTTGAAAGGTGCTGAGTTAAATCCAGAGCAAAACTATTTATATGCAGGATTTGTTATTGCATCAACATTAATGTATGCGGCTAATGTTAATATTATAAAGCGTTATTTACAAGACGTAAAACCTTTAACGATTGCTGTAGGTAACTTTATTCCTATTGTTATTCCCGCTTTAGTAATATTACTTTTTACAGACTTTTTTAATAGTTCGACATTTAATAACCCAGATTTTAAAATGTCAATTTTTTATATAGTGCTTTTGTCTTTTTTTGGGACAGCTTTAGCCAAGGTATTATTTAATAAATTGGTACAAATCTCTACACCTGTTTTTGCATCTTCTGTAACGTATTTAATGCCTATTGTGGCTTTAATTTGGGGTGTTTTAGATGGCGAAGGATTTAGTTTAATTCAAGGCGTAGCTAGTTTAATTATATTATTTGGTGTGTATTTATCACATAAACGCACTTCATAAAAAAAGCGTGAAGTATTAAAACACTTCACGCTTTTGAATATGTAATGGTTTACTACTTAGTCAAAATCTGCATCAGTAACCCCTTCATTAACTTTAATTTCTTTAATTATGAAATCAATTTTACGAGGGCCAAAAGTTTTACCCATTGTGAAAGGGAACTTAACACCAGAAACTTCTTGGTAATTTAAGAAATAAGTTGTGCTTGAACCAGCTTCAGAAGTTTCAACTTCCATGATTTTCAAACCTGTATCAACACTATAATAAATAGATTTTGTGTTTCCAACATTAATTTTATAAGCATTTCCACCTTCTACTTTTTCAATTTTCTCTAGAGTTACACCACCATTTAAATAGTTAACTTCTGGAAAAGGAGACGATTCTACTTGAGCATCTTTTAATTCATCACCACTTAAATCTTTACGTTGTCCTTGCATTATAATATAACCAACTTCACCATCAATTACAGATTTCATGATTGATTGCCCCATTGCAGTTGCTTCACTTAAAGATTGGTTTTTTACAGTTTTTTTCATTTCAAGATTCATCATCACGCCTGGTTGTAATTCTGCCTCAGCAGTAATATACACAGAGTTTACTTTATCTAATTTGTCTTGTCCGCCAATTGCTGCTATGTATGCGTTTAATACTTTATTAGCATTCATATCTGCTGGCATTTCAATTTCGTAAGTTGGTTTTTCTACAGCATTTGCATACGCATCGTAATATTTAATAGGAATACCTGTTTTTTCAAGATTTTCTATAACATCACTTCCTTTACCAATGACAACAACTCTAGCATTTTCAGGTTTAAAAAACCTATTTGCTACACGCTTTACATCTTCTACAGAAACATCGTTAATGTTTTGTAAGTATTTAGTATAAAAATCTTTTGGTAAGTTATTTAGCTTAATGTTTAAAGCATAATTAGCAACTGTTCTTGGGTTTTCTAATCCCATAATAAATCGCCCTACATATTTAGCTTTTGCATCTTTAAGTGTTTGAGCATCTACGGGCTCTGTTTTTATGCGATTGATTTCTTTTAAAGCTTCAACAACAGCACTATCTGTAACCATGTTTCTTACTTTGGCAGTTGCATTAAAACGAGACGCTCCATACCTATTAGCTCCTAAGCTAGAATATGCACCATAGGTATAACCTTTATCTTCACGAAGGTTTTTAAATAAATAACCTTCACCACCACCACCTAAGATATTGTTAGTAATTAAAGCTGCATGATAATCTTTATCATTCATCTTTAAATCTACATTATTAGTAACAGAAATGCTAGACTGAGATGCTGTTGGTAAATCTACAAAGTTAATTTGAGTGTATTGCGCATTTGGATTCACTTCAGGAAGCGTTGTTGTTACTTCAACAGATTTGTCCCATTCACCAAAATGCTTTTTAACTTGCTTTTTAATTGTACTAAAATCGACATCACCAATAACAACTAAGTAAGCGTTATTAGGGTTGAAGTATTTTTCATAAAAGGCTACTGCATCACCAAAAGATACATTGTTAATTGTTTCTTCTGTAGTGTATTCTCCATATGGATGATTTGTTCCGTATGATAAAGCACGTCCAACACGACCGCCAATAGCGTCTATGCTTTTTTCATTTTGCTTTAAGCTTTCAATAAGCTTGGTTTTTTCTTTGTTAAACTCTTCTTCAGTTAATAAAGGGTTAATAGCTGCATCTGCCATTAACTCTAATATACGGTCTGAGTATTTTGATAAAGAACTAGCAAATCCACCGCTGAAACCAAAGTTAAGATTAGCCCCTAAAAAGTCTATCTCTTCATTAAAATCATCTTTAGAGATTGATGTTGATCCATTGCCTAACATACTCCCAATAAGGCTTTCAACACCAGCTTTTTTTCCCGTTGCAATTGGGTTGTTGTCAATACGTAATGAGTATGAAACTCTTGGTAGTTTATGGTTTTCTACAACAAGAACTTTTAATCCGTTTTTTAATTCAAATTCTCCTGGAACTTCTAATGTAATCTCTGGTTCTGGACCTGCTTTAGGTTGCTTAGATCTATCTATTTGTGCAGAAACACTAATAGTTATTAAAAACAATGCGACAAACGCAGATACCTTAGTTTTTATATTAAATGTTTTCATTTTATTCATTGTCTTTTTTAGGTAAATATTCTATTTCTACACGCTGATTTGGGCTTAAATATTTTTTAGCTACAGCTTGAATTTCTTCTCTTGTAATTGATCTGTAAATATCAATTTGTTTATTAATTAAGTTTACATCTCCTTTTAATAAATAATTTGTTGCTAAAGATTCTGCAATACCTGCAATGCTAGCGTTAGCATTTACAAATTGATTTTCAAATTGATTGATTAGTTTTTGATAATCACGTTCTGAAATTAATTCGTTTTGCACTTTAACAATTTCCTCGTCAATTTCATCTAAAATAGTATCTAATGAAGTGTCTCCTTGCGGAATTGCAAATAAGGCAAAAATGTTATAATCCATTTGTGGGATATTACCAGACTGTAATTGTAAAGCTAGTTTTTGTTCGTCAACAAGTTTTTTATATAATACTGAGCTTTTTCCACCACTTAAATAAGTAGAAATCATGTCTAATACAGAAGCGTCACGGCTTGCAAATCCAGGTGTTCTGTATGTTGCTATAATTGCTGGGATTTGAATGTTTTTATCGTAAGCTTTTGCTTTAATAGTTTCTGTAATAGGCTCTTCTTTAGGGAAGTTTCTAACCACTTCTGGTTTGCTTTTTATTTCATTAAAGTAATCGCCAACCAATTTTTTAGTTTGTACCACATCAATATCTCCAGCAACAACTAAAACAGCGTTGTTTGGCCCATAATATTTGTCAAAATATGCGTTAAATTCTTCTAAGGTTGCTGCATCTAAATGTTCCATATAGCCAATATTGGGGTCTTTATATGGATGTACTTTAAAAAGATTTGTTCCTATAGCTTGAAATAATCCGCCATAAGGAGAGTCATAACGCTGACGTTTTTCTTCTTTTACAACTTCATTTTGAGTATCAACACCAATTTGATCAATAACTGGGTGTAACATACGCTCAGACTCTAACCATAAGCCTAATTCTAATTTGTTAGAAGGGAAAATTTCGTAGTAATACGTTCTGTCTTGAGATGTGTTAGCATTGAAAGTTCCTCCATTTGCTGGAATGATTTTCATGAATTCTCCACGTTCAATATTTTCTGTACCTTCAAACAAAAGGTGTTCAAAAAAGTGAGCAAACCCAGTACGTTTTCTGTCTCCATCTTTTCCTCCTACATTGTACATAACCGAAGTTATTACTACAGGAGCCGTGTTGTCTTGATGAAGAATTACATGTAATCCATTATCTAGATCAAATTCTTCAAATTTAACTTCTTGTGCAGTAGTAGCAAAAATGACTAATACAAAAGCAGCTAAAGTAAATAAGCTTTTTTTCATTGTGAATTTCTTTTTAAAATTAGTTTTGTTTTAATGTAAGTCTGTAACTTGTGAAAGTTGTTACAAGTGAGCACAAAAATAAGTAATAGTAATTCGTTTTTAATGGTTTAATTGCAAAAAAATAGCTTAAAAAAGTGAGAAATAGTTAAATTTTCACGAACTTTAGTTCTAAACATCTTAAAAAGTAAAAACATGAATACATCATTTTCGGTTGCTTTAAAGTATGGGCTCTTTATCACAGTTTCTTTAATAGCTTATTTTTTGGTACTAAGATTGTTTCATATGCATGAAAATCCTTGGCTAAGATTATTTAATGGTTTAGCAATGGCCTCAGGAATTTATTTTGCTATTAAGTACTATAAACTGTCTTTAGGAGAAAGTTTTTCTTATGTTAATGGCTTTAAAACAGGTTTGTTAACTGGTTTTTTTGCCACAATTTGGTTTACATTTTTTATGGCTATTTATATGTTTCATATTGACCCCAATTTTACTGAGAAACTATTAGGAGAATGGTTGCAAAATTATGGTGAAGGCGCAGGTGTTTTAGTTTTTATTATTCTTATTGAAGGTTTAGCATCTACAGTTGTATTAACATTAACGTTTATGCAACTCTTTAAAAAAAGTCGAAATCTATCTTAAATGACTTAAAACGTTTGTAGTTTAATTAATTAGCTGTATATTTGCACTCATTTTTTAGTAAAATTAATTAATAAAAACGTTACGCTATGTACGCAATTGTAGAGATAGCAGGGCATCAATTTAAAGTTGAAAAAGACCAAAAAGTTTTTGTTAACCGTTTAGCAACAGAAGAAGGTAAGAAAGTTTCTTTCGATAATGTTCTTTTAATTGCAGATGGTAGCAATGTAACTTTAGGCGCCCCAGCTATAGGCGGAGCACAAGTAAGTGCAAAAGTCATTAAGCACCTTCAAGGTGATAAAGTTATTGTTTTTAAAAAGAAAAGAAGAAAAGGTTACCGTGTAAAAAACGGTCATAGACAAGCCTTATCTGAAATCGTAATTGAAAGCATTGTAGCTTCAGGAGCTAAACCAACAAAAGCTGAAAAAGCCGCTCCAAAAAAAGCTGAACCTAAAGCTGCTGCTCCAAAAGCAGAAGTTTCTCAAGATTTAAGCAAACTTACTGTTGCTGAATTAAAAGAGATGGCAAAAGCAAAAGGAATTGAAGGACTTTCTTCTATGAAGAAAGCTGATTTAATTGCTGCATTAAGTTAATTATTAACAATATAAAACCTTAAGACAATGGCTCATAAAAAAGGAGTAGGTAGTTCTAAAAATGGTAGAGAATCAGAATCGAAACGCTTAGGTGTTAAGATATTTGGTGGACAAGCTGCTATAGCAGGAAATATCATCGTAAGACAAAGAGGTACAGCACATAATCCTGGTGAGAATGTATACGCTGGAAAAGACCACACTTTACATGCTAAAGTTGATGGAATAGTAAAATTCACAAAGAAAAGAGATAATAAATCTTATGTTTCTATTGAGCCTTTTGAAGCTTAATTGAATTTTATTTCACAATATTAAAAAACCCATTCTTATTGAATGGGTTTTTTGTTTTTACTATATGTAGATATTAAATATTAATCTACAATTTTCATCTTCTTCAAAAGAAAACTTGCATTCATATTTTGGCAAATGCCTTTTTTGAGCGTGTAATCAAAATGAAGCTCATCGTTAATTATTTCAGCATCAAAAAAGTAATTTTTTACTTCGTCTAGTTTGTCTGCAATTTTACATAAACTTAAATCGTGCGTTGCAATAATTCCTGTTGCATTTCCTACAACCAATTTTTCTACAAACTTACGTGAACCAATAGCTTTGTCTGTTGAATTTGTCCCTTTTAAAATTTCGTCTAAAATAATAAAATAAGGTTCTTTTTCTATTTCGTCAACAATAAATTTAAGACGTGTTAACTCTGAAAAAAAATAGGAACTGTCATCGGTCAACGAATCACTTGTACGCATGCTTGTAATGAGTTTTACTGGCGAATACGTGCTAGACTTAGCACAAACAGGTAATCCCACATTTGCCATTACAATGTGAAGAGAAATAGTTCTTAAAAAGGTGCTTTTTCCAGCCATATTTGCTCCAGTGACAATAAAGAATTCTTGATTTTTAATTGACACATCACTATCTACACGCTTTGTTTTATTTAATAGCGGATGACCTAAATCTTCTGCTTTAATCACTGAGTTGTTTTTCGTAATTTCTGGATATATATAATTTGGGTGATTAAAAGCATAAGTACCTAAACTTATGTAAGCGTCGAAAAATGAAACAATCTCAAACCAATCTTCTACTTTATGTGCATATTGTTTAATCCATTGCTCTATTTTATATGTGTTTTTAATATCATATAGTAAATAACCATTACCAAAAATTGCAGAAATTAAATTGTTTCTATTATCTAAAGCATCTAGATGTTTTGAGAATTCAGCAAAAATATATGAAGCTTTTTTGTTTTCTGATTGAATTTTACTCTGCTTGTTTATTAATAATTCTGAGGTGAAACTTTCACGTTCTATTTGTTGTAGAAGCAAAGCGTATTGCCTAAAAGTGTCTTTTACTTTTTCGGTATTAGAAGACAAAGCATTTATTTTTTTTAAATACTTACCAGTTATTATTAATCCAAGTAAAAGCCAATACCCAAAAAAAGAAACATGAAGCATTTTTAAAATAACTAAAACTAATAAAATAACTGAAGTTATTGAAAAGGCTAAAGGTAACCACCTCATCATATTTGGTAAAACAGATTTATGATTTTTTAGCCAATTAATGATTTTTGTGGCTGGTGTTTCTACTTTAATTAAACTAGCGGTCGCAGAATAGTATTGTTGCCATTCTGGTTTTTGTGATAGTTCTGTTATAGCCTCTTGGCGTAGTTTAATAGACTTGGTATTATTAGCCGTTAACGCATTTGCTAGCACTTTTGTGCCTTCATTAATAACAGTTCTATTTGTAAATTGAAAAAAAGAACCTTTCCCAAATAAATCAATATCTAAACTGTAATAGTGATTTGGGTCTTGAAATTGCAATCCTTGATCTCTATCATGAAAATTACCAGATATTATTTGTAATTCGGTTTCATTAATTGCAATTAATGATTTATGAAGTGCTCTTTTGGCTTTAATGTCTGTATACTTAGATAATATATAGATAAACACTGCAATACCAATTATAGCAATAAGAGTAGCTATTTTCCATTGATTAAAAGTAAAATATACACCAACAGCAGTAATGATAAAAACTAATAGACGAAGCGAACTCAAACCTGTCATTTGCTTGTAGAGTTGCTTAACTGCCTTGTGGTGTTTTTTTAATTGAGTTTTATAATAAGATTCTGGAGTATTCATGTAATGTTATTCAAGTATAAAGAAACAAAAAATCCCAATGTTGTATTGGGATTTTTATAAGGTTTCTAATTTAATAGAATTATAGTTTTAGCCTTTTAAGCTAGCTTTTAAGTATTCAGAATTCATACGAGCAATGTTTTCTAAAGAGATTCCTTTAGGGCATTCAATTTCACAAGCGCCAGTGTTAGTACAATTACCAAAACCTTCATCATCCATTTGCTTAACCATATTTAATACACGATCAGTAGCTTCAACTTGACCTTGTGGTAATAATGCAAATTGCGATACTTTTGCTCCTACAAATAACATTGCAGAAGAGTTTTTACAAGTTGCCACACAAGCGCCACAACCAATACATGTTGCGGCTTCAAAAGCGGTATCTGCATCTTCTTTGTTTACAGGAATTGCATTGGCATCAATAGTGTTTCCTGATGTGTTTACAGAAATAAATCCACCTGCATGCTGAATGCGATCAAAAGAGCTTCTATCTACAATTAAATCTTTAATTACAGGAAATGCTGTTGCTCTAAATGGCTCAATAGTAATCGTGTCTCCATCTTTAAACATACGCATGTGTAACTGACACGTTGTAATACCACGATCAGGGCCATGCGCTTCTCCATTAATGTATAAAGAACACATACCGCAAATACCTTCACGACAATCATGATCAAAAGCAACAGGGCTTTCATCTTTATTAACCAACTGCTCGTTTAAAACATCTAGCATTTCTAGGAAAGACATATCTGGTGAAATATCGCTGACTTTATAGTCGACCATTTTTCCTTTATCACTTGCGTTTTTTTGACGCCAAATTTTAAGTGTTAAATTCATATTCATAGCTTCCCTTATTTATATGATCTTTGTTTTAATTCTATATCCTTGAACTCTAATTCTTCTTTATGTAAAATAGCATCGCTTGGTTCTCCTTTATATTCCCAAGCAGCAACGTAAGCAAAGTTTTCATCATCACGTAAGGCTTCTCCTTTTTGTTCACCATCTAATTCTACAGAGTCTTCTCTAAAGTGTCCTCCACAAGATTCTTCTCTATTAAGTGCATCTTTAGCAAATAACTCTCCTAACTCCAAGAAATCTGCAACACGACCAGCTTTTGCCAATTCTTCGTTGTATTCTTCATTAGTTCCTGGAACTTTCACGTCTTTCCAGAATTGCTCACGCAATTCTTTAATTTCTGAAATAGCTTCAGTTAAACCTTTTACATTTCTAGACATTCCAACTTTGTTCCACATGATTTTTCCTAATCGCTTGTGGAAATAATCTACTGAATGCTTTCCTTCATTAGTCACAAAGAAATCTAACTTCTCTCTAACTTCTTTTTCGGCAGCTTCAAATTCTTTAGTTTCAGTAGAAATTGGTCCTGTTCTAATATCATTAGATAAATAATCACCAATTGTATAAGGCAACACAAAATATCCATCTGCTAAACCTTGCATTAGAGCTGAAGCTCCAAGTCTGTTTGCACCATGATCAGAGAAATTGGCTTCACCAATACAATATAAACCAGGAACGGTTGTCATTAAATTATAATCTACCCAAACGCCACCCATTGTATAGTGAACTGCCGGATAAATCATCATTGGTGTATTGTATGGATCTTGATCTACGATCTTCTCATACATTTGGAATAAATTTCCATATTTATTTTTAACAACGTCTTGTCCTAAAGACTTTACTAAAGCTGCATCATTTTCGTCTAAACCTTTTACGTGTGCTTGCTCTTTTCCATAACGTTGAATGGCTGAAGCAAAATCTAAAAATACAGCTTCTCCAGTTGCATTTACGCCATAACCAGCATCACAACGTTCTTTTGCAGCACGTGATGCAACATCACGAGGCACTAAGTTTCCAAAGGCTGGATAACGACGCTCTAAATAATAATCACGATCGTCTTCTGCTAAATCTTTTGGTTTTAATGTTCCCGCTTTAATGGCTTCAACATCTTTCATATGTTTTGGCACCCAAATACGGCCATCATTTCTTAAAGATTCAGACATCAATGTTAGTTTTGATTGATGATCTCCAGAAACTGGAATACATGTTGGGTGAATTTGTGTATAGCAAGGATTTGCAAAGTAAGCACCGCGTTTGTGGGCTTTCCAAGCAGCTGTTACATTAGATCCCATCGCATTTGTTGATAAGAAGAAAACGTTACCATAACCACCAGTTCCTAACACAACAGCATGCGCTGAATGACGTTCAATTTCTCCAGTAATTAAGTTACGTGTTATGATACCACGAGCTTTTCCATCAACAATAACAACGTCAAGCATTTCATGACGGTTGTACATCTTTATTTTCCCACGCCCAATCTGACGATTCATTGCAGAATATGCTCCTAATAATAATTGTTGTCCTGTTTGTCCAGCAGCATAAAATGTTCTTGAAACCAAAACGCCTCCAAACGAACGGTTATCTAACAATCCTCCATATTCACGAGCAAAAGGAACGCCTTGTGCAACACATTGGTCAATAATATTAGCAGACACTTCAGCCAAACGATAAACGTTAGCTTCACGCGAACGATAATCGCCACCTTTTACAGTATCGTAAAATAATCTGTATGTTGAATCTCCATCTCCTTGGTAGTTTTTTGCAGCATTAATTCCACCTTGTGCAGCAATTGAGTGCGCACGTCTTGGTGAATCTTGAAAGCAAAACGCCTTTACATTGTATCCTAATTCTGCTAAAGTAGCAGCAGCAGAACCGCCTGCTAATCCAGTACCTACAACAATAACATCTATGTTACGTTTGTTCGCTGGATTTACAAGATCGATATGATTTTTATAATTCGTCCATTTATCTGCAATTGGACCTTTTGGTATTTTAGAATCTAAAGCCATAGGTTATGATAAAACGTGATTAAGATGATGATATACTGCAATAAATATAAACCCTAAAGGAATAAGAATAGCATAAGCTTTTCCAAACCCATTTAAGCCTTTAGTATATTTATTATTTGCTCCAACTGATTGAAATGCCGAATTAAAACCATGTAATAAATGCAGTGCTAAAAAGATAAAAGCAATCACATAAAGAATGGTTCTTACATGGCTGTGAAATTTATGTTGTAGTTCTTCAAAATATCTAAACTCACCATTATGTAAACCGCTCCAATCACCATCTATAAATTTGGTGTTTATTTCTGGAAACCAGAAATCATAAAAGTGTAACCCAACAAAAGCAAGAATAGCTAAACCACTCCAAATCATATTACGACTCATCCAAGATGAATTTGCTGCACCATTGTTTTTTGCGTAGCTCACTTTTCTAGCACTCCTATTTTTTAGTTCGAGGATAAATCCCATTACAAAGTGAAAAATCACACCAAAAATTAATATCGGCTGCAAAATGTATTGTACAGGCCAAAAAGTTCCCATAAAGTGCGATGCTTCGTTAAAAGTATCTGGACTAAATACAGAAAGGATATTAATTGCAAAATGTTGTAAAAGGAAAAACATTAGGAAAAAAGCTGAAAGTGCCATGGCAAACTTTCTTCCAATCGAAGAATTTAAAATTCCACTCATTTTTTTGAAGTTAGTTTAATGATAACAAAAATACGCTTCAATTAAATTATAGACAACAAGATGAAAGGTTAAATTTCTATTTAGAATGATTTTAATTAGAATGCGAAGGTATTAAACCTCGAAGCCCCATATCTACAACTTGTTCTCCAATTGAAGGCTCGTATTTTCCATCTAGATTTACTTCTGTCCACTCAAAGCTATTATTGATTGAAAACGATAAGGTTACTTCAATATTTTCAGTTTCATTTCCAGTAATTTCTAATTGGTTTTCAAACTGCCCGGTAACTACACATGAACCTTGTGGAATTGGAGAAGAGTTAAACAAAGGGTTTGGAACTGTTGTTGCGCCTTCTGGAGCTTGACCTTGAGTTGTAAAACCTAAAGCTTCAAAAGCCCAAAAACCTTGAGGCTTATTTGCATTGATGTTAAAAGTATTTCCATTAAGATTAAAAGAAGTAATGTAATTGTTATACCCAACAAAGCTTGCTAATGTACCGGCTATTTCATTTCCGTTTGTAAGCACATTAATAATACCTTCTTGGTAAGCTAATGATACGCGTACCCAATTATAATTTCCAGAAGCAACATCACTTAAAGGCACAGAAATAAATAGTTCGTCATTTCCTGTAAAAATGGCATTTTGAAAATTGATAGCTTGAGTGCCACCTGCGTTTGTTTCGTTACCTTCAAAAATAATTTCACCTGTTCCTAATGCTGTAGTTGCAGTTGGTGCAAACTCAATGTAATTAGCACTCATCTTGTTTATTGTTGGCGATTGTGCAGCATTATTGGCTGGTATTGTAGCAGGTTGTCCTAGGTTATTAAGACGTTCTTGACTTGCATCGAATTTGAGTTTTATAATAAGTTGAGGTACATCAGGATTTATACAACAATCATCATTATCCTCACTACAAGATAACGTTAATCCAAAAACTAGTATTATGATTATTTTGAGTGCTTTCATCTGTTTAGAGTTTTTAATATAACTTAAAAAGAGCTTGATTTATTTTACCTCAAATAAAGCTTTATTACTATTTATTTGAATGGTATATTTTCCTTTTGGTAAATAATATTTCTTGTTTTTAGCTTTGCTTATATCTATGCTTGTGTTTTCTTTAAGTAATGCTTTTTTACCTTTTTCTGTTAAGGTTAAGTCATAAGTTGCATAGTTAAATCCTTTATCTGTATTAATTTTTATTTCGTTAAGAAGTACTCCTTTTTCTGAAAGTATTTTAATAGTTTTTTCTCCTGAAGTATTAGAAAAGAAAGGAATGTTAAGTTTGGGTTCAAATGCATCAAACCATTTACTCCACGAGTTTCCCCATTGTGATGAATGCTTTAAATTTTCAATTTCAAAAATCTTGATATCATTTTTAATGATTCCGCTAGAATACTCTTGCAGCGATTTAATGTCTGCCTTATAGATGCTTCGTCCATGTGTTCCTAATAGCAAATGTTTTGCTTTTGGTTGAATCACAATATCATGAAAAGCAACATTAGGTAATCCGTTACTAAATACGTCCCAATGTTCACCTTGATTGAAAGATACGTATGCACCATTATCTGTTCCTAAGTATAATACATTTTCATTTTCTGGGTCTTCTCTAATAACATTTACTGGCGATGAAGGAATATTTGAACTGATGTTTTTCCAAGTTTCTCCGTAGTCATCACTCATATAAGTATAAACTTTAAAATCATCCCATCGATAACCATTTAATGTTACATAAACACGCTTTTTTTTATGTTCAGAAGCAATTATACGACTTACCCAAAGGTCTTTTGGCAAGCCTTCTGAAATATTTGTCCAACTACCTCCAGAATTTTTAGTGACGTATACTAATCCGTCATCGCTTCCTGTATAAATTAACCCAAATTGAAAAGGAGACTCGCTTATACTTGATAAAGTACCATAAGCGACATTTCCTTTTTTTCCACCATTGGTAAGGTCTTCACTAATGGCAACCCAATCATCTCCTTGATTCATAGAACGCATTAATTTATTTCCGCCTAAGTATAAAATGTCTTGGTTGTGAGGCGATAATAAAATTGGAGATTGCCAATTAAAACGATATGGATTTTCGCCTAAATCATGCTTTGGTTGAATGTAGGTTTGCTTTTTTGTTTCTAGATTAAGTCTAAAGTAATTTCCGAATTGAAAACCTGTATAAACTATAGTGTTATCTCGACTATCAATTTGAATTTGCATACCATCGCCACCCATAATATTTTCCCATGGATATTGCCCATATTGATGCCAGCTTTTATCTTCAGGAGCATTGTGAGCTCCAACCCAAACGCCATTATCTTGTAAACCACCATATACGTTATAGGGTTCAGCATTGTCAACATTAATAGCGTAAAATTGACCAACTGATGGCGAGTTGTTTTTTATCCAATTTTCTCCATCATCATAAGTGATATTTACGCCTCCATCATTACCATTAATTATGTGATTTGGGTTTTTAGGATTAATCCAAAGCGCATGATGATCGGCATGAACATTTTCTGCACTAATTGATGTAAAGGTTTTTCCGCTATCTTTAGACTTAACTATCGGAACACCATAAATGTAAATGTTGTCTGCATTATTTGGTGCGACATAAATATGACCAAAATAGTAACCATAGCTATAATAAATATCATCTAGATAACCGTCATGAGTTTTTTTCCATGTTTGTCCGCCATTAGTGCTTTTATAAACTTCGGTTCCTATAACTGGTGTATCAAACAACCTAGAATTTGCATCTTCAAGGTATTTAGCAAGGTCAATAGGTTTAAGGTTTCCGCTTCGTACCATTTGCTTAACATTATCTGCTCTATATTTTTCTTGAAAGCCATTTAATTTTAAATAGCTGTTAAGCTTTTTATTTTCTAATTTTAAAAATGTATCAGTAGACATTGTTTTAAAATCATCTTTAGTCAAGATGTTAGATTCGTTATCTTTTTTTTCATCTGAAGGCCTTCTAAATTGACTATCATGTACTGCATAAATAATAGTATCGTCAAAAATGGCTAGACCAATTCGTCCAACACCATTTCCAGTTGGAAAACCACTTTCTTCTGTAGAAACTTTAGTCCATGTGTCTCCTGCATCTATACTTTTGTAAATTGCCGAATTGTTTCCGCTACCATCAAAATTCCACGCTTTACGGTCTTTAGTCCAAGATGAAGCAAACATTAAATTGAAGTTGTTTGGGTTGGTTTGTAAATCAATGATTCCGCTCATATCATCTATAAACAATTTTTGAGACCATGTTTTTCCACCATCTATAGTTTTGTAAATACCACGTTCTTGATTAGGTGAATATAAATGTCCTGTAACACCAATAACGACTTCGTCAGGATTGTTTGGGCTAATTAGAATACGACCAATATGGTGGGAATCTTTAAGCCCCATGTTTTGCCATGTTTTACCGTTGTCTGTAGATTTTAAAACGCCAATACCTGCATAAGAAGAACGTGAAGAGTTGTTTTCTCCTGTTCCAACCCAAATGGTGCGGTTTTTCCAATCGACAGCTATATCTCCTACATTTTGAGTTGCCGAAGCATCAAGAATAGGCGTAAATGTTGTACCGTTGTTAATTGTGTGCCAAACACCACCAGAAGCGTAACCAACATAAAACTCTGTAGGGTTTTCTGGATTAACAGCTAAATCTACAACGCGACCACTCATAATAGTTGGGCCAATATTCTCAAAAAGAACATTTTTAACTAGTGATGTTTGAGTTAATTCAGCTTTTTTGTTTAGTGCATCGCTGATGATTTGTGATGAGGTTGCTGGTTGTTGCGCGTTGATGAAAAATGAAATTATAAAGAATAGATAACAGATGTTTTTAAGCATAATGGGTGGTTTTTAAAAAGCTTTAAAGGTAATAAATATTGAAGATGAATATGTCTGAAAATATGGCAAATCTGTTTTATGATATGAATTTGTGTCAATTCAAATTATCTTTTTAAATTCGATATTCAAAACTAAAAAGTTTAATGCAAGAATCTCAAGATATTTTAAAAAGCTATTTAAAGCAAGTTATTAGTGATTCTCAATGTGATAGTTTGATTCCAGAGATTTTAGAATGCTTTAGTTTTATTAAATTAAAACGAAACGATTTTTTTGTAGAAGAAGGTAAAGTTTGCAACTATTTTTGTTTTATAGAAAGTGGTATTTTACAACATTCTATAACGGTTTTAGGAGAAGAAAAAACAACGTATTTAGCTTTAAAAAACTCATACACTGCAGCATTAAAAAGTTTTACACATAAAATATTATCAAGAAAAAACATTAAAGCAATTAGTGATTGCAATCTTTGGGTGATTAATCTAGATAATTTTAATCATTTGCTTAAAAATAATAGCGCCTTTAGTAAATTTTACTATAATCTTATTGAAAACCAAATCTACCTTATAGATGATTATCGTATTGATTTATTGACGCTTACACCAGATGAACGTTACAAAAAATTATTAGATAATGACACCAAATTACTGCAAGAAGTCCCATTGCATTATTTAGCTTCTTTTTTAGGAATATCTACGCGACATATGAGTCGTATTCGTAAAAACATAAATTAACGCCATTTGGCTGCACGATTGCGTTATTGTTTAATTATTTTTGAAGAGTAATATTAATGATTCCTGTTTTTAAAGGAATAAAAACTCTTTTTTAGATGAAATACCACGCAATAGATCGAGAACTTTTTATAAAAAACCGTAAAGATTTCATGGCTCAAATGAAGCCTAATAGTTTGGCTGTTTTCAATAGTAATGATATTTATCCTATAAGCGCAGATAGCACAATGCCTTTTGAACAGCATCGTGATATTTTGTACTTAAGTGGTGTTGACCAAGAAGAAAGTATATTAGTATTATTTCCTGACTGCCCAAAAGAAAAACATCGTGAAATTTTATTTTTAAAAGAAACCAATGAGCATATCGCAGTTTGGGAAGGTGAAAAACTAACAAAAGAAGCCGCTTTAAAAACAAGCGGAATTAAAACAGTGTATTGGTTGCAAGACATGGAAAAAGTTATGTTTGAAATCATGACACAATGTGATACCGTTTATATAAATACTAACGAGCATTATCGCGCCTCAGTTGAAACTGAAACTAGAGAAGACCGTTTTACAAAATGGTTAAAAGCTAAATATCCAGCACATGCAATAGCTAAGAGTAATCCTATTTTACAAAGGCTTCGTTCTATAAAAGATCAAATAGAATTAGATATCATGCAACATGCTTGTGATATTACAGAAAAAGGCTTTAGACGTATTCTAAATTTTGTAAAACCGGGTGTTTGGGAGTTTGAAATAGAAGCCGAGTTAATGCATGAGTTTTTGCGACACCGCTCAAAAGGATTTGCCTATACGCCAATAATAGCTAGCGGAAACAATGCTAACGTCTTGCATTATATTGAAAATAATCAGCAATGTAAATCTGGAGATTTAATACTGTTTGATATTGCTGCAGAATACGCAAATTATAAAAGTGATTTGTCTCGCACAATTCCTGTTAATGGCCGTTATACAGATAGGCAAAAGGAAGTTTACAATGCTGTTAATCGTGTAAAAAATGAAGCTACAAAGTTATTGGTGCCTGGTACACTTTGGGAGCAATATCATGTTGAGGTTGGTAAACTTATGACCTCAGAGCTTTTAGGTTTAGGCTTATTAGATAAAGCCGATGTGCAAAACGAAAACCCAGATTGGCCAGCATATAAAAAATATTTTATGCATGGTACATCACATCATATTGGATTAGATACCCATGATTATGGATTGCTACACGAACCCATGCAAGCTAATATGGTATTTACAGTTGAACCTGGAATTTATATTCCAAATGAAGGTTTTGGGATTCGATTAGAAGATGATGTAGTGATACAAGAAAAAGACGAGCCTTTTAATTTAATGCGGAATATTCCTATTGAAGCGGAAGAGATTGAAGATTTAATGAATGGTTGATGGTTAGGAATAAAAAAGATAAGTCAATATCTAGTTTGGGTTAGGAAAAGAAAAATAAACAGGGTTTTAGAAAGAATAAATCAATAAAAATGAAGATCAAAGATAATCACATTAATTATGTTGAATTCAAAGCTAAAGACCTTGAAAAGATCAAGACGTTTTATAAAACGTGTTTTGATTGGTTTTTTACAGATTATGGACCAACATATATAGCTTTTTCAGAAAGTGGACTTCAAGGAGGATTTGAAAAAACGGAAAGTGAAATTGTAAATGGAGTATTAGTTGTTTTATATCATAAAAATCTTGACCTGATAAAAAATAAAATTATTAAGTCTAACGGAAAAATTTCAAAAGACATATTTTCTTTTACAGGTGGACGAAGATTTCATTTCATTGACCCAGCTGGAAATGAACTTGCAATCTGGTCTGAATAAATAAGCAAAAAAACGGCAAGCTCATTATTGAGTTTGCCGTTTTTAACTATCAATCAATTAAAAACCTACTTTACTACCAAAGTATATTGTGGCGTTTTATTAAAAGGACAGAAATATTTATACATCCCTTTTTTAAGCGTTACAGCTTTTGAAGATTCGGTTTTTCCATGCTTTACCATTTGAGACACGTAAGCATCTTTAATGTGATTTTCAGGTTTTGAACCATCTTTACCATCTTCAATTAAAACCAACCCAACTTCTGGAGCTGCATTGTTATTTGTAACACTAAATACATACGTCCCTTCAGAAAGCGTTAATGCCTTTTGCGTAAATTCGCCTTTTGTTTGTTCAAACGATACGGTTTTTACAGCATCATTTTTCATCATTTTGTCTTGTGCAGTAGCGGTTAATGTAAAGGCTGCTAAAAATAATCCTACTATTAAATTTTTCATTGTTTTCATTTTTAAATTTTATATTGATTTTCTTTAATTAATTTGCTGACACTGTAAATTTTCCTGCCTCAACACTTGGGAAATCTACTTCGGTTTCAGCAATATGGTTTACATAATTGGTTAAAGTATTGGCCACTACGTTCAAAATAATTTCTAAAATATCACCATCATTATAACCTGCTTCTTTAACTGCTTGAATAGTTTCTGTAGAAACTTGCCCTCTGTTTTTTGTTACGGCTTGTGCAAATTGTAATCCTGCTTGTGTTTTGGCATCTGCAGCAAGACCTTGTCTGTTTTGCTCGGTTTCTTCAATGGTTAATCCATTCATTTTACCAATAGTTGTGTGTGCAGATAAGCAATAATTACACGCATTTTCTTCAGCTATTGCTAACGCTAATTGCTCTCTAAATTTATTGCTAAAGTTTCCGCTTGCGGTTAACTCACCCAAACTTAAATAGGTTTGTAAAGTTGCTGGCGAATTACCAAATACTTTAATTAAGTTGGGAATAAATCCTAATTTATTTTGAACGGCGTTAAACAATTCTTTAGATTTTCCTGTGGTTGTTTCTGGGTTTAATGTTTCAATTCTTGTACTCATAATTTCTACTTTTTATTTAATTACTTTTTTTACTTAAATGCCTTTTAGGGTAATTTTCATCGTATTCTTGATATCCCCAACAATTTGGGCATTGTTTATTTTCTGTTGCTTTCATAATCGCTTCGTTTTAATTACAATGCAAATATGCAACCGATAGTAAGGCTAAAAAATGGACAAAAGTTCCTAATACTTGGACTGTTAATTTTTAGATGTCATTACGAGGAATATAACGACTTGGTAATCTCATTTTCATGAAACAGATTGCCACATCTTGTTAAAAAACAAGATTCGCAATGACTTTAATACTCTTTTTTGAATTGAAGTGGCGATTTTGAAGTCGCTTTTTTGAAGAATCTAGTGAAATACGCCGAATCGTTAAAACCTAAATCGTAAGCTATTTGTTTTACAGAATCGGTTGAATAAATAAGTTGACGTTGTGCTTCTAATACAATTCTGTTTTTAATAAAATCGCTTGGTGTTTGCGATCCTATGTTCTGAAAGTGTTTGGTTAACGATTTTGGAGAAACACCTAAACGGTTAGCATAATTGGTTACAGAATGCAGTGTTTTAAAATTCTGCTCCACTAATAAACTGAAATCTTTAAAGAGTTTGGTTTCGTTATCGTCTTTAATAATATGATATTCTTTTTTTACACGAACCGAATGAATAATGAATTGCTTTAAATACGTTTGAAGCATATCGTATTGCGCAGCAACATCATCTGTTTTAAATTCATCAATTAAGCTTTCTAAAATAGATTGAAGCTTTTGCGTGTCGTTCTCACATGGTTTTACAAAAGGTGTTTCGTAAACATTATTAAAAAGTACGCCATTGCATGCAACTTCTTTATCGTGGGTTTGAATACAGTAAAAATCGCGAACAAAAGTTAACTTATAGGCTTCTTTAATTTTTTCAGATTCAACTGAAAACACTTGTCCTGGAGACAAAAAGAAAAGCACATTATCATCAAAAGCATAACTTTCAAAATCTATATTATAAATGCCTTTCCCTTCTTTTATCCAATAAATACTATAAGCATCAACCTGTTCTGGTTTATGAAACACACAAGCTTTTTCAAATTGAATAACGCTTAGCGAAAATATATCTTTATAGGAATAGGTTGAAATATCTTGAACAGCCATATTTTGTTTTATGCTGAAGCTTTAGTCGTAAAATTTTTCAGATTTAACACAATCCAAATAATAAATGCCGGTAATACCCAACCTAAACTGTCTTTTGCAAAAGGAATAACTTCTATAATACCTTGTAATTTTTCAATAGGCATAAAGAATCCTAAAAAATCTGGAATACTAAAAACAAAGGTTGTTAGTATAACCGCTTTAAAAACTAATGATGAAGCAAATCGTTTAGGTAAAACATTAAGCAGAATTAAAACAATAGTAATGGGATAAATAAACATAAGTGCAGGTAATGCCACATCAATAATATAATGCACATCAAACCGCCCAACAAGAACTCCAATAATACAAACCACTACAGCTGTAATAATATACGCTTTTTGAGAGCCATTGAGGTAAACCTTAATAACATCAGCAACAGAAACAGTTATAGCAACTGCTGTGCTAAAACAAGCTAAACCAACTAATACACTTAAAAAAGTTGCTCCAATATTTCCTAACGTTTTTGTTGATAATCCTAATAAAAGCTCTGTTCTAGAGATGTCATTTGCAAATTCCGAATTGTAAAATGCGCCAACTGCAATTAAACCAGCGTAGATTAAAAATAAACCTAACATGGCAATTAAACCAGATTTGGCAATAATTTTCTTTTTCTCTGAAATTGAAAAACGCCCATATTGGTTTAGTGAAATAACAACAATGCCTCCCATTAAAATCCCCGCAATAGCATCGTAAGTTTGATAACCTTCTAAAAAACCGTCAATAAAAGGTGCACTAAACTGTGTTGGATTCATATTATAATCAGGTCCCAAAACACCAACAACAATTATAGCAAGCAAAATTAAAACTATTAAAGGTGTTAAAAATTTACCCAATACATCTAAAGCTTTGCTTCTTTTAATAGCAAAAACCAATACCAATAAAAAGAAAATTGTACTGGTCCATAACGAGCTAGTATCAAAAAATGGTTGAATAGACATTTCATGAGTAACTGCAGCTGTTCTTGGACAAGGCAAAGAGATCGCTATTAATAGCACACAAAAGCTATAGATTAAACTAAATGTAGGCGAGACCTTGTTTCCAAAATCGAGAATAGTACCTTGTAATTTAGCATGACCAAATAATCCCAGTAACGGAATTATTGTTGCTGTAGTCATAAAACCAAGCGCAACTAACCACCAATCACTTCCAGATTTAAAACCTAATAATGGAGGTAGCACTAAATTTCCAGCACCAAAAAATCCAGCAAATAAAGTAAATCCAAATACCCAAGTAAGTTTAGTTTTATTCATTGTATGATTTTATCTTTGTCGAATATAGTATAAATATGATTTTAGTACACAAAGGCATAGATGTTTTTTACACCGATGAAGGTTTTGGAGAGGTAATTGTTTTAATACATGGTTTTTTAGAAAATTCATCGATGTGGAACGATTTAATTCCTCATATTTCTAAAACCCATCGTGCTATTTCTATTGATCTTTTAGGTCATGGAAAAAGTGGTTGTTTAGGATATATTCACTCTATGGAACTTATGGCTGAAGCTGTTGAAGCTGTTTTAAATCATTTAAATATTGAATCTTCAACTTTTATAGGTCATTCTTTAGGTGGTTATGTGTCTCTAGCTTATGCTGAAAAATATACAGATAAGGTTAAAGGCTTATGCCTAATGAATTCTACAGCTCAAGAAGATTCGCCAGAACGTAAACTAAATAGAGATCGTGCTATAAATGCAGTTAAGCAAAATTATAGAACTTTTGTAAGCATGGCTGTGGCTAATTTATTTGCTTTAGACAATCGTGAAAAATTATCTAAAGAGATAAATTATGTAAAAGAAGAAGCTTTAAAAACACCTTTGCAAGGCATTATTGCTACACTTGAAGGTATGAAAATAAGAAAAGATAGAACTACCTTTTTTAAGGACGCATCTTTTAAAAAGTTGCAAATAATAGGCAAAAAAGATTCTGTTTTAAATTACGAATCGCTTATTTATGAAACTAAAAATACCGATATTGAAGTCGTGGAGTTTTCTGGCGGACATATGAGTCATGTCGAAAACAAAGAAGAATTTACTTACAAAATAATTCGTTTTATCGAAAAATAATTACTTTTTAGCGTTTTCTTTGCTTTTTTTTCTATGTTAGTCATCCCAAACTTTATTGACATGAAAAAATCTACTAGCAACCAATCGCCACTTAAAATTTATTGTGACATATTTGGGCACAAATATGAAGTCTCAAAAAAAGTAACATCTCACGTTAAAGAGTACACATGTAAATGCTGTAAAAAACAATTAACGACTAATAGTAATGGTAATTTAACAGAGTTAACACCAAAGTTTAAAGAGATAAATACTGCTTTAGAGCAAATCTACACACGCAGAATGATGCGTTTAAAGCAAAAAACACTCAGTTCATCGATATATTAAACGTAATTATTCCTCTTAACATTTGATTTTTATATATTTAGACATCCTTCTAATTAAATTAATAGTCAAGTGAAAAGTGTTTTCTGCTCATTATTTGGACATCAATACCAAGTTTCAAAAAAAGTAACATTACATGTTAAAGAGTATTCTTGTAAAAATTGTAGTTCGCAATTAACAACTGATGGTCGAGGTCGGCTAACACAGTTAACTCCAAAATATAAAGAAATAAATTCGGTGCTTGAGCATATTCACTACAAGCGTACAATAAAAAAACAAAGAAATCTTATTCTTGATCGCTAAGCGAGTTCCATCCTTTTGCAATTAACGGAATTCGAGATTCTCCTCGTGTTACTAGGTGCATACCACGACTTTCTTCAGTAATAAAACCAATAACAGTTAAATTTGGATTAGCTTTTATCTTAGGAAAATCTTCTTGAGAAATTGTCATTAACAATTCATAATCCTCACCTCCATTTAAAGCTATAGTTGTGCTATCAATTTTAAATTCCTCACAGGTTGAGATAACTTGAGGGTCTAAAGGGATTTTGTTCTCATATAAATCACAACCTACTTTACTTTGTTTGCATATATGAATAATTTCAGACGATAAACCATCACTAATATCAATCATAGATGTAGGTTTTACATCTAAATCTTTTAAAAGTTTAACAATATCTTGTCTTGCTTCAGGTTTTAATTGTCTCTCAATAATGTATGAGTATAAATCTAAATCTGGTTGATTTTGCGGGTTTACTTTAAACACTTCTTTTTCGCGCTCTAGTACTTGTAATCCCATATAAGCAGCACCTAAATCACCAGTTACAACTAATAAATCATTTGGTTTTGCACCATTTCTGTAAACAATATCTTCTTCATTTAATTCTCCAATTGCAGTTACAGAAATTATTAAACCTGTAGTAGAAGATGTAGTGTCACCGCCAACAACATCAATATTGTAAATTTTTGCAGCAGTCTCAATACCAGCATATAAATCTTCTAAGGCTTCTAAAGAAAATCGGTTAGAAACAGCAATAGATACAGTTACTTGAGTTGCGTTAGCATTCATAGCAAAAACATCAGAAAGGTTAACCATAATTGCTTTATAACCCAAGTGTTTTAATGGCATATAGCTTAAATCAAAATGCACATTTTCAATTAATAAATCTGTTGTAACTACTATTTTTTTAGATTTAAAATCTAAAACAGCAGCATCATCACCAATACCTTTAACTGTTGATTTATGTTTAATATCAAAATTTTTGGTTAAATGGTCAATAAGACCAAACTCTCCTAAATTTTCTAACGATGTGCGTTGTTGGTTTTTATCTTCTATCATGCTGCAAATTTAATATTCTTTTATAATAAAAACCTATTAAACCATATGCTAATATAATGTTAGGTTGTATGGAAAAACTAGACTTATATTGTATATTTGCAGTCTATTTAGACAAAATCTATATAACATATGATTAAAGTATCAGAAACAGCCAAAAATAAAGTTGTAGAACTTATGACAGAAGATGGCTATAATGTTTCTACAGACTTTGTTCGCGTTGGCGTTAAAAGTGGTGGTTGTTCGGGTTTGTCATACGATTTAAAGTTTGATAATACTCAACAAGAAGAAGACAAAGTCTTTGAGGATAATGGCGTAAAAATTATTGTAGATAAAAAAAGCTTTTTATACTTAATTGGAACAACATTAGAATATTCTGGAGGCTTAAATGGCGCAGGTTTTGTGTTTAATAACCCAAATGCAAATCGCACTTGCGGTTGTGGTGAGTCATTTTCATTATAAAATAAAGAAGAATTATGTCGAAATATACTGAAGATGATCTTCGAGAAGAATTAAAAACCAAAGAGTACGAATATGGTTTTTATACAGATATTGAGTCTGAAACATTTCCTATAGGTTTAAATGAAGATATTGTTCGCGCAATATCAAAAAAGAAAGAAGAGCCACAGTGGATGACAGATTGGCGATTAGAAGCTTTTAAAGTTTGGAAAGAAATGACTGAGCCAGAATGGGCAAATGTACGTTATAAAAAACCAGATTTTCAAGCAATATCTTACTATTCTGCACCAAACAGCAAGCCAAAATACGATAGTATTGACGAGGTGGATCCAGAGCTTTTAGCTACGTTTGAAAAATTAGGGATTTCTCTAGATGAGCAAAAAAAGTTAGCTGGAGTTGCTATGGATGTGGTTGTAGATTCTGTTTCGGTTGCTACAACATTCAAGAAAACTTTAGGAGAAAAGGGCATTATTTTTATGAGTATTTCTGAAGCTATTAAAGAGCATCCAGAACTTGTAAAAAAATATATTGGAACAGTCGTTCCTCAAAAAGACAACTTTTATGCTGCATTAAATTCGGCTGTGTTTAGTGATGGATCATTCTGTTACATTCCAAAAGGTGTACGTTGCCCAATGGAGTTATCTACATATTTTAGAATTAACCAAGCAGGAACAGGACAGTTTGAAAGAACATTAGTTATTGCAGACGAAGGTAGCTATGTGTCTTATTTAGAAGGTTGTACAGCACCAAGTAGAGATGAAAACCAATTACACGCAGCTGTTGTAGAGTTAATAGCTCTTGATGATGCTGAAATAAAATATTCAACAGTACAAAACTGGTATCCAGGAAATGCAGAAGGAAAAGGAGGAGTTTACAATTTTGTAACTAAACGTGGTTTATGTGAAACCAACGCAAAAATTTCTTGGACGCAAGTAGAAACAGGATCTGCAGTAACATGGAAATATCCTTCTTGTATACTAAAAGGAAATAATTCAGTTGGTGAGTTTTACTCTATTGCTGTAACAAACAATTATCAGCAAGCAGATACTGGAACCAAAATGATACATTTAGGTAAAAACACAAAATCAACAATCATTTCTAAAGGGATATCTGCTGGAAAATCTCAAAACAGTTATCGTGGATTGGTGCAAATTAGTCCAAGAGCAGAAAATGCTCGTAACTTTTCGCAATGTGATAGTTTATTAATGGGTAATGAATGTGGTGCACACACATTTCCTTACATAGAAGCAAAAAATAAAACGGCGCAAATAGAACATGAAGCAACAACCAGTAAAATTGGTGAAGACCAAATTTTCTATTGCAACCAACGTGGTATAGATACAGAAAAAGCAATCGCACTTATTGTAAATGGATTTAGTAAAGAAGTGCTAAACAAGTTACCAATGGAATTTGCAGTAGAAGCACAAAAATTATTAGAAATTAGTTTAGAAGGATCTGTAGGATAAACATGTTCCCATGAAAATGGGAATCTTAATAAATACAAGTTTGAATTAAAGTTTAACTAAAAAGACTTCCATTTCCACGGAAGATAAATATGAAAAAAGTAATCATTTTATTATCAATTATTACAGTTTTTACAGCTTGTAAAAACGATGCAAAAAAAGAAATAGAAAAAGAAGTTATAGCAGAAGATAAAGTTGATATTGGAGAAAAAACTGCAAAGCAAAATGATGGATTAACTACGTTAAGAGGTGATTATATTTACTATGCAGATGCAGCTGTTTTACAAACACCAACAGAGGTTTATGGTGTTGTTATTGATGAAAAATTACATGAGTTAGAAAAACAGGCAAAACCATTAAAAGTTGAAGCTACAGATATGGTTAAAGTTACTGTGAGAGGTGAAATTTCTCCAAAGCCAGAAAGTGAAGAAGGTTGGCCATTTAGAGTAACAATTAAAGAGATTATTAAAGTCGAAAAATTAAATCCTAAAGAAAACGACGTTATAAAATTAGGATCATAAATTACATATGTTAAAGATAAATAATTTACACGCAAGTGTTGAAGATAAAGGAATTTTAAAAGGAATTAACCTTGAGGTTAAAGCTGGAGAAGTTCATGCTATTATGGGACCAAATGGTTCTGGAAAGAGTACATTAGCTTCTGTTATAGCAGGTAAAGAAGAGTATGAAGTTAAGCAAGGAGAAATACTTCTTGACGAAGAAAATATAGATGAGCTTGCAGCCGAAGAACGTGCACATAAAGGCATCTTTTTGTCGTTTCAATATCCTGTAGAAATTCCTGGAGTTAGTGTTACTAATTTTATGAAGACAGCAATTAACGAAACTAGAAAAGCTAAAGGATTAGGAGACATGCCAGCAAAAGACATGCTAAAACTAATTCGAGAAAAATCTGAAATGCTTGAGATAGATAGAAAATTTTTATCTCGCTCTTTAAACGAAGGATTTTCAGGAGGAGAAAAAAAGCGTAACGAAATTTTTCAAATGGCAATGTTAGAACCTAAGTTAGCTATACTTGATGAAACCGATTCAGGATTAGATATCGATGCGCTTCGTATAGTTGCCAATGGCGTTAATAAGCTTAAAAGTAAAGACAATGCAGTTATTGTAATTACACATTACCAACGTTTACTTGATTATATAGTTCCAGATTTTGTTCATGTATTATACAATGGAAAAATTGTAAAATCAGGAACTAAAGAATTAGCTCATGAACTTGAAGAAAAAGGCTACGACTGGATTAAAGAAGAAGTGAACGTGTAAAATTAGTACACAGTTTACAGCTCTAGTATTACAGGCATTACTGTTCACTGAGACTGAATACTGAAAACTGAACAAAATGGATTTAAAAGAAAAATTAGTATCATCGTTTTTAGCATTTGAAAACAGAGTTGATGTAGAAACTCCTATTCATGATGTTAGAAGTGAAGCTATAAAAACCTTTGAAGCGAAAGGTTTCCCTACAAAAAAAGACGAAGATTGGAAATACACATCACTTAAAAGTGTTTTAAAGTCTGATTTTAGTGTGTTTCCAAAACAAGAAAATGCTATTGAATATACAGATGTTAAAAAATACTTCATTCATGATATAGACTCGTATAAGATTATATTTATTGACGGGAAATATTCATCACATTTATCACAAACAACACATGACGGTATAGATGTGTGTTTAATGTCTGCAGCTTTAACAAAGCCAAAATATCGTTTAGTTATTGAAAATTATTTTAATAAAATAGCCACTAAAGATAGTCTATCATCGTTAAATACGGCATTCTCTCAAGAAGGTGCTTATATTCATATTCCAAAAAATAAATTGGTAGAAAAACCAATTCAAATTCTACATTTTTCTACTGGTAACGAAGCTGCATTAATGTTGCAACCACGTAACTTAGTTGTAGTAGACGAAAACGCTCATGTTCAAATTATTGAACGTCACCAGAGTTTAACAGATAATCCAGTATTAACGAATAGTGTTACAGAAATATTTGCAAACAAACGTGCTATTGTAGATTACTATAAAATTCAGAATGACAATAAAAATGCATCTCTAATAGATAATACATTTATCAACCAAAAAAGAGAAAGTCATGTTTCAGTTCATACATTTTCGTTTGGTGGACAACTAACACGTAATAACCTGAATTTTTATCAAAATGGAGAGCGTATCGATTCTACAATGAAAGGGATAACCATAATTGGAGAAAAGCAACATGTAGACCATAATACTTTAGTACATCATATTGAGCCAAATTGTGAAAGCCACCAAGATTATAAAGGTATTTTTGGTGATAATGCTACAGGCGTTTTTAACGGAAAAGTTGTTGTAGAAAAGGAAGCTCAAAAAACTAATGCATTTCAAGCCAACAATAATATCTTGCTTAGTGATAAAGCATCTATAAATACTAAACCGCAATTAGAAATTTTTGCCGATGATGTTAAATGTTCTCATGGATGTACTATTGGGCAGTTAGATGAAAGCGCAATGTTTTATATGCGTTCACGTGGTATTCCTCAAAAAGAAGCCAAAGCTTTATTAATGTATGCCTTTAGTAATAATGTTTTAAGCTCAGTAAAAATTCCTGAATTAAAACAACGTATCACAAAAATTATAGCTACTAAACTAGGTGTAAATATTGGGTTTGATTTGTAATCTATTTAAAAACAATTGATGTTAAAAGTAGAAAACATAAGAAAAGATTTCCCAATACTTTCAAGACATGTTAATGGTAAACCCTTGGTGTATTTTGATAATGCAGCAACATCACAAACACCGCAACAGGTTATTGATGCTATTGTAGATTATTATTCAAACTACAATGCAAATATTCATAGAGGTGTTCATACATTGAGTCAAGAAGCAACAGACAAATACGAAGCGGCAAGGCAAACCATTCAAAATCATTTTAATGCAAAGCATGCACACGAAATTATTTTTACTTCAGGTACAACACATAGTATTAATTTAGTTGCAAATGGATTTTCAGCCTTATTAAAAAAGGGTGATGAGGTTATTGTTTCGACGTTAGAGCATCATAGTAATATTGTGCCTTGGCAAATGTTGTGTGAACGTACAGGAGCGATTTTAAAGGTTATACCTATGAATGTTGAAGGCGAATTAGTCATGAGTGATTATGACGCTTTGCTTTCAAATAAAACAAAACTAGTTTTTGTAAATCATATTTCAAATGCTTTAGGAACCATTAATCCTATCAAAGAAATTATTGATAAAGCACATAATGTTGGAGCTGCTGTTTTAGTTGATGGTGCTCAAGCGTGTCCTCACGTAAAAACAGATGTTCAAGCGTTAGATGTTGATTTTTATGTAGCTTCTGCACACAAAATGTGTGGACCAACAGGTGTTGGTGTGTTATATGGAAAAGAAGTATGGCTTAACAAATTGCCGCCATATCAAGGTGGTGGAGAAATGATTGCTGAGGTTACGTTTAAAAAAACAACTTATGCAGAGTTGCCTCATAAATTTGAAGCTGGAACACCAAATATTTGTGGTGGCATTGCCTTTGGAGCAGCCATAAACTATATGGATAATATAGGCTTTGATGCTATTGCTAGTTATGAAAATGAATTGTTGGATTATGGCACTCAAAAACTTTTAGAGATTGAAGGCTTAAAGATTTATGGAACTTCTAAGCATAAAACATCAGTGATTTCTTTTAACTTAGAAGGGATTCATCCTTATGATGTTGGAACAATTTTAGATAAAATGGGAATTGCAGTGCGTACAGGACATCATTGTGCACAACCAATTATGGATTTCTATAAGATTCCAGGAACCATTAGAGCGTCATTTGCATTTTATAATACTAAAACAGAAATTGATGCTTTAGTTGAAGGTGTTAAGAAAGCAAAAATGATGTTGTCTTAAAATTTGGCTTCTTTTTTGTAAGTTATTTATAAATAAGTAATACTTAGAACATATGAAACGAGCATGCTAAGAGTTTTCATCCTTTAGAGGAATGACTAAAGCGAACAGCATGTGACCGATTTAATAAAATAAATAAAGACACATGAAAATAGTAATGAGCATATTGGCAATAGTTTTGTTGACAAAAGAATGTGACCAAAAACAGTTACAAACCATTTCTGAAAATAACGCTACTGAAGAATTTTTAAGAGTTTCGAAGCAAGAACAAGATAGTTTAGCCTTTACATACCGTACATCAACAAGAGGGTTTTTTGAAATAATTTGGGTCAATAAAGACTCTATTTCTTTTGCTAAAGAACGAGATTTTAAAGATAAAGTAACTTTTGCATGTCCAGAAAAAGAATGGGATGAGCTTATGGGTTTGTATACTGCTTTAGACACAAAAATCTTACCAGAATTAGAACCACCTTCAACAACATTTAGACATGATGAGAAGCCTATGGCTACTTTAAAAATAGACACCAAAGATGAATCGTATATAACAAATGGTTTTGATCATGGACGTCCGCCAAAGTTAATTAATGAGCTTGTAAATAAGTTAATCTCTATGAAAGAAGAGGTTCAAAAAAACTAGATTATAGTGTATCTTTGTTAAAAAAGTATGTTGTGAGTATTCAAGAAATTCAAGAAGAAATAATAGACGAATTTTCAATGTTTGAAGATTGGGAAGAACGTTATCAATATATGATTGATTTAGGTAAAGATTTACCTTTAATTGACCAACAGTATAAAACAGAAAACAATATTATAAAAGGATGCCAAAGTAAAGTTTGGGTACATGCAGAAATGAATGCTGATAAAGTAGAGTTTACTGCAGATAGTGATGCTATTATAACCAAAGGCATTATCGCTATTTTAATTCGAACATTTTCTAATCAGCATCCAAAAGATATCATTGAAGCCAATACAGATTTTATAGATAAAATTGGGCTTAAAGATCATTTATCACCAACAAGAGCAAATGGTTTGGTAAGTATGGTGAAACAACTTAAAATGTATGCAATTGCATACCAAACACAATTAAATTAAAAATGGAAACAACTATAGATACTAACGCGTTAGGTGAAAAAATAGTAAATGTATTAAAAACGATTTACGACCCAGAAATTCCTGTAGATATTTATGAATTAGGATTAATTTACGATGTTTTTGTAAATGAAGATTACGACGTTAAAATTTTAATGACTTTAACAACACCTAATTGTCCTGTAGCTGAGACTTTACCATTAGAAGTTGAAGAAAAAGTAAAATCATTAAACGAAGTAAAATCTGCTGAAGTAGAAATTACTTTTGACCCACCTTGGACTCAAGATTTAATGAGTGAAGAAGCTAAGTTAGAATTAGGAATGCTTTAATTAGTTTAAAATTAAATGTTATCTAGGTCATAATTGAGAGGTTTTATATATGTCAGACGAAATCATAAATAGAGTAGCTAATAGCAAATTAGTTGTTGTCGATTTGGAAGATTATTATCCAATAGGCAAGCGTGTTTTATTTGATATTAAAGATTGGCTATTTGAGGGTTTTGTGCTTCGCGAAAAAGAATTTAGAAATTATGTGGCTACTCATGATTGGTCTCAATATAAAGATGCGTATGTAGCACTTACATGTTCTACAGATGCTATCATACCAGCTTGGGCTTACATGCTTTTAAGTATTAATTTAGAACCTTATGCTAAAAAAACGAGTATAGGAAACCTCGAAACTTTAGAAACATCTATTTATCAAGACATCATTAACAATATAGAGGTGTCTTTATATAAAGACAAACCAATAATAATTAAAGGATGCTCAAATAAACCAGTTCCAGAAAGTGCTTATTTACAATTGGCTCAAAAACTTACTCCAATTGCTAAATCTATAATGTATGGTGAAGCATGTTCTGCAGTGCCATTATTCAAAAAGAAATAGAGTGACTTAGTATTTTAGTACGTGTCTTAACCATATGTGTTTTATAAAGATTATATGTGAGTTCTTATTTTTGTACGAAAACATCTATGACTTATATTTGCAAAATCTTTAAATAGAATTAATTAAAATTTGAAAAATGAATAAAAAATCACTTTTTACAGTATTATTAATGTTAATAGTTACTTTTGGTTTTTCTCAAACAAAAGAAGAATTAGAAGCTCAAAAAGCAGAAAAGCAAGCTGCTGCTGATGCATTGCAAGGAGAAGCAGATGCAATACAAGCTCAAATAGATGCACTTCCAGGTTGGAAAATTGGAGCTTTTGGAACTATTGGAGGAAGTTTATCAAACTTCAATAATTGGTATGCTCAAGGAACACCAAATAATTCATCAGGAAATATTGGCTTTACAGTTAATGGGTATGCTAATTTACTTCAAGATAAATTCTTTTGGAGAAATGCATTAACTACTAATTTAAACTGGGTAAAATTAGATGACAAGGATACAGATTTAGATGACGATGATTTTAACCCAACAACAGATGTATTTAACATTTCATCTTTATACGGAAGAAAACTGAGTGAAAAATGGGCTGTTTCAGGATTAACAGAATATAGAACAACATTATTAGACAACTTTAACGACCCAGGATATTTAGATGTTGGTGTTGGTGCAACATGGACACCAATTCAAGATTTAATCGTTGTTATTCATCCTTTAAATTACAACTTTGTATTTGCTGATAATGATGCTATTTTTGATTCGTCTTTAGGAGCAAAGATTGTAGCAGATTACACAAGACAAATTGGAGCTATAGGTTTTAAATCTAATCTATCAATGTTTCAAAGTTATAAAAGCGGAGACCTTTCTAATTGGACCTGGACAAACTCTTTTGGATACACGTTATGGAAAATGATTGGAGTTGGTTTTGACTTTGGTTTAAGAAGCAATAAGCAAGAAGCATTAAATTATGCTTTAGGGCGTTTTGATCCAATGGGTACTGACCCAACACCTACATTTGGTAATGTAGATAATGATTTACAAACGTACTGGACTTTAGGACTTAGTTATAAGTTTTAATAATACCTCAGTAAATAAAAAAAGCACGCTAATTAGCGTGCTTTTTTTATTTACTCTTCAGTATAATCAGGATACAAGAAATGATTATAAGGAAATCGTGTGACATGAATTTCTCGTACTTCATCATAAACACGCTTTTTAAATGCTTCAAGATTTTCTTTGTTTAAAGCAGAAATAAATAAAGCGTTGTTTCCAACTTTATTCATCCATGTTTTTTTCCATTCATCTAACGTGTAATGTATAGATGTTCTTTCGGTTACTAAATCATCATCATCAAAAGGTTCAGCGGTATAGGTGTCAATTTTATTAAAAACCATGATAGTTGGTTTATTAGAGCTATCAATCTCTCCTAAAATTTTATTTACCGACGCTATATGTTCTTCAAAATTAGGATGTGAAATATCTACAACATGAAGCAATAAATCTGCTTCTCTAACTTCGTCTAATGTACTTTTAAAAGACTCTATTAATTGTGTTGGCAGCTTTCGGATAAACCCAACAGTATCTGTTAATAAAAATGGCAAGTTTTGAATTACAACCTTTCTAACAGTTGTATCAAGAGTAGCAAATAGTTTGTTTTCTGCAAACACTTCACTTTTACTAATCACATTCATTAAAGTTGATTTTCCAACATTGGTATAACCAACAAGAGCAACCCTAACCATTTTACCGCGATTACCACGTTGCACAGCCATTTGCTTGTCAATGGTTTTAATTTTTGCTTTTAGCAATGCAATTTTATCACGTACAATACGTCTATCAGTTTCTATTTCGGTTTCACCTGGACCACGCATTCCAATACCACCTTTTTGGCGTTCTAGGTGTGTCCACATTCCTTTTAAACGCGGCAATAAATATTCACATTGTGCTAATTCTACTTGGGTGCGCGCATAACTAGTTTGAGCACGTTGTGCAAAAATATCGAGAATAAGATTTGTCCTGTCTAATACTTTACAACCTAGTATTTTACTGATATTACGTTCTTGAGCGGCAGAAAGTTCATCATCAAAAATGGCGGTTCCTACATTATTGTCTTCAATAAACTGTCTAACATCTTCCATTTTACCAGATCCAATAAATGTTTTTGGATTAGGCATTTCCATTTTTTGAGTAAAGCGTTTTAAAACTTCGCCTCCAGCTGTGTAAGTTAAAAACTCAAGCTCATCTAAATATTCTTTGGAGCGCTCTTCATTTTGCGCTTTAGTAACAACACCAATTAAAACAGCTTTTTCTAATTCTATGTCTTTTTTCTCAATCATAAATAAAAATAATGTGCAAAGTTACATAAATGCAAGTACCTCTATTACATTTTAAAATTTAAATTTGTGAAATGGAGAATTTAGAAACAATCAATAACATACATACAGTTGCTTTTTATAATGTAGAGAATCTATTTAATATAGTTGATGATGCGTCAACTCATGATAATGACTTTTTACCAAGTTCAGAAAAACGATGGACAAAAAAACGTTATGAAAGAAAGGTTTATAAGTTAGGCTCGGTTATTTCTAAAATTGGTTTTGAAGATTCAAATAAAGCACCAACAATTGTTGGACTGGCTGAGGTAGAAGGCAAAGATGTAATTGAAGATTTAATTAAGAGCAAAGATTTAGAACCATATAACTATGGTTTTGTTCATTATGACTCGAAAGACGAACGAGGTATTGATGTTGCGTTACTATATAATAAGGACAATTTTGTGGTTGAAAGTTCTAAAATATTTTCTGTGTATTTAGAAGATGAAAAAGGAGAGCAAGACTTTACTAGAGATATTCTATTGGTTTCAGGAATGCTTGAAGATGAAAAAACACATTTACTTGTAAATCATTGGTCATCACGAAGAGACGGCGAAAAAGAAACAGCCTATAAGAGAATAGCAGCCTCTAACAAGCTTTTAGAAATAATCGAAAACTTAAAGCAAAATGAAGTTAATCCTAAAATTATTGTTATGGGAGACTTTAACGATAACCCCAATAATACTAGTGTAAAGCAACTTGTAAAAATAGGTAATCTTTTTAACCCAATGGAAACCTTATGGTCTTATGAAAAAGGAAGCCAAAGCCATAATTTTAGGTGGAATCTTTTTGATCAAATTTTATTTTCTGTCAATTTTTTTGAAACAAAAAAAGGGCGTTTTAAGTTTGATGAAGCAAACATTTTTAATGAGAAATTTTTAACGCAACACGAAGGAAAATATAAAGGACAACCATATCGTACTTATGTAGGCAAAAAATACAAAGGAGGTTATAGCGATCACTTCCCCGTTTTTATTAAAATAAGAAAATAAACAGCTTACTTTTTTAAGCCGCAATTCCTTTCGTCGATGATAAACGTCTTTTATCTATTATAACAATGTTAACGCTTTGTTAACTATCATTTTTTTTATCTTCGGATACTTATTCAGCACGTATTTATAATGTTTAGTTTATAGAATTTTCTTCTTTTAAGTATACAATTATAATAATGTGTTTAATATCAGTGAATAAAAATAACAACTAATAATAATCAACACAAAATGAAGAAAATTACTCTCTTTTTAGCTCTGTTTACTATCTTATTGAGTTGGCAAGCTAATGCCCAAATCACAACATATCCTTATGTTGAAGATTTTGAAGCTGGTGATGGCGGCTGGGTTGCCGACAATACTACAGCAGGAACATGGGCTCTTGGAGCTCCAGCTGGAGCTGTTATCAATAGTGCAGCTTCCGGAGCTAATGCTTGGGCTACGAATTTAACAGGAACATATAATAGTAGTGAGGCATCAACTGTTACAAGTCCTGAATTTGATTTTTCAGCTTTAGCAGCGCCATCTATTGAGTTTAGTATTTGGTGGAATTCTGAAAACGGTTGGGACGGAACAGTGATTCAGTCGTCAATTGATAATGGAGCATCTTGGCAAAATATAGGCGCTGTAGGTGATCCTAATAATTGGTTTAATAATGTGGATATTGATGGGAGTCCTGGAGGTCAACTAGAAGGATGGTCTGGAGAGGTAGCTAATAATGGTTCTCAAGGATGGGTCGTAGCGCGTCATGCACTTGTAGGACTCGCTGGAGAATCTAGTGTGTTTATAAGAGTTGCCTTTGGCTCAGATACTACAGTTACTTCAGATGGAGTTGCTTTTGATTTGGTTAATATATTTGAAGTTACTTGCCCTGAACCAAATGGATTAGTGGTAGACAGTGCTACAGCAACAACAGCAAATATATCATGGACACCAGGTGGTGGAGAAACAGATTGGGAAGTAGCTGTTCAAACTGCTGGAACAGGACAACCTGCTGGATCTGGAGATTCAACAGATTCAAACGCACCTTATGTTGCCATGACTTTAAACCCTGCAACAGCTTACGAGGTTTATGTGCGATCCGATTGTGGTGGTGAATTTAGCCCATGGATTGGGCCAGTTAATTTTTTAACTGAATGTGTGACATTTACAGCACCATATAGTGAAGGGTTTGAAAATGCCGGAGCTATTCCAATTTGTTGGAGCATGAGTGGAGGTGAAGACTGGAATTTTGATAACGATCCAGCATTTGAGCATATAGGAAATAATGGAACAATTACAGGAACAACAGCAACAAACGACTTTTTTGCTTGGGTTGATGCTTCTGGAAACGATGGCCCAACAACCCTAACAACTCCTTTAGTAGATGTGTCAGGATTAACAACACCAGCACTGTCTTTTTACGAGATTAGTGATAATGAAGGTAATGCAAACTCTACTTTAGATGTAGAAGTTTGGGATGGAGCAGCTTGGAATAATGTTGGTACTTATAACACTAATACAGTTGGTTGGGAGCTCAAAATAATAGATTTAAGCCCTTTAACAATTACTGGAGATATACAAGCAAGATTTATTTTTTCAGAAACGGTAACTGGAGATTTTTATGATGATATAGCAATAGACGATGTTACTTTTGATGAAGCACCTTCATGTTTTGCGCCAACATTTTTGATGGCAAACAATTTTACATCAACAGGAGCAGATTTAAGTTGGTCTCAAGATGGAGCGGTTACTTTATGGAATGTAGAAATTGTAACAGCTGGTACACCTGCAACAGGGACACCAACAGCAAGTGGTGTTTCAAACCCATATACTGAATCTGGATTATTACCAGCTACAGATTATGAATATTATGTACAAGCAGATTGTGGTGGAAACCTTAGTGGTTGGACAGGCCCTTTTGCCTTTACTACAGAATGTGTAACTTTTGTAGCACCTTATACTCAGGGTTTTGAAAATGCAGGAGTAATTCCAATTTGTTGGAGCATGAATGGTGGAGAAGATTGGAATTTTGATAACGATCCAGGTTTTAACCACATTGGAGATAATGGTACAATTACAGGATCCACTGCAACTAATGACTATTTTGCTTGGGTTGATGCTTCAGGCGATGATGGCCCAACAACTTTAGTGAGTCCATTTGTAGATGTGTCTGGTTTAACAAACCCTGCATTATCTTTTTATGAAATTAGTGATAATGAAGGCGATGCCAATGCTACTCTAGATGTAGAAGTTTGGGATGGAGCAGCATGGAATAATGTTGGGACTTACAATACAAATACTGCAGGTTGGGAACTTAAGATAATAGATTTGAGCCCTTTAACGATTACTGGAGATGTTCAAGCACGATTTATATTTTCTGAAACTGTAACAGGAGACTTTACTGATGATATAGCAATTGATGATGTTACATTTGATGAAGCGCCAACGTGTTTCCCTCCAACAATGTTAGTATCAACCGGAGTAAGCTCTACAACGGCAGATGTTACTTGGACACCAGTTGGTTCTGCTGCAACATGGAATATAGAAGTTGTAGTAGCTGGAACACCTCCAACAGGAGTACCAACAGAAACGGGAGTAAGTAACCCACATACAATTACAGGATTAACAGCTGATACAGATTATGAATTTTATGTTCAAGGAGATTGTGGTACAGACGGATTAAGTATTTGGACTGGACCTTCTAGCTTCTATACAGGTTATTGTATCTCAGAACCTACAAGTAATGATGGTAATGGTGTTGCAAGTGTAACCGTTGTAGCTACAGATTTCACTAGTTTTGGAGATGTGATGTATGAAGATCATACTGCAACACCAGTAAGTGTGTTCCCTGGCATACAAACTAACCTATCTATTACTTTTGAAACAGGATTTACGTATTGGACTAATATATGGATAGACTTTAATGACAACCTTATATTTGATGCAAGCGAATTAGTATACCAAGGAGAATCATTAGGAGATAACCCAACAACTTTAGATGCTTCTTTTTTAATGCCAGTAACAGCTACGCCTGGATTACACAGAATGCGTATTGGAACTGCAGATGGTGGACAACAAACACCAAACCCATGTTATAATGGAGCCTTTGGTGTAACACTCGATTTTACTGTAGATGTAGGCATTCTTAATTGTACACTAGCAACAGTTACATACACTCAAGTTGACGATTGTGATAATAACCAAGTATTTGTAGATGTTAATATTACAGATTTAGGAGACGCAACAACACTTGAGATTACTAATGATAGTGATGCAACATCACTTCAAGTTACAACACCTGGTACATATCAGGCTGGACCTTTCCCAACTCTACAAGATGTGCGAGTGTTTGTGGCGAGCTTGCAAGATTCAGATTGTACACTTACAAGTCCTATATTTAATTTAGTATGTCCTCCAATAAATGATGACCCTTGTGATGCTGTAGTGGCTGTTGTAAATGATGATTTTATTTGTGCGCAAAGAACACGTGGCTCTCTTGCATTAGCTGGAGATTCAGGAGTAGCAGCACCATCATGTGGTGGAAATGCTGACGATGATGTTTGGTTTCAATTTATAGCTACAAGCGAATTCCAATTAATAGCTTTAGCTAACCTTACAGGAAGTAATACATTTAATATTGATCATGCAGTATATGAAGGAACATGTAATGCATTAGTTGAGATTGCTTGTACAGATGAACTCTCAAGCATAACACCTCAATTAGTTATAGGTAACACCTATTTTATTAGAGTATATTCTGGAGGCGGTAATCCTGAAGACACTATATTTGATTTATGTATAACACCTTATGAAGCACCTCAAAATGTTGATTGTGACCTTGCAATTAATTATTGTAGCGGAGGCACAGATAGTGACATACTTTATACACCAAATACCGTAAATGTTGATGATGATAGAGATGTTGCTTGTTTAGGAACAATTCCTAACCCAACGTATAATCTTGTTAACATAGGAAGCTCAGGAGAAATTTTAATCACAATTGTTCAAAACACAGCGTTTGATGAAAATGACATGCCTATTGGTGATGATTTAGATGTAGATTATGTGCTTTGGGGACCTTTTGATCCTGCCCTTGCTGATAATGACCCTAATCATTATTGTAATTTAGATTTATTAGTTGATTGTCCAACATGTCCTAATAACACAACTAATCAAGCATTTTACCCTTTTGGTAATATAGTAGATTGTAGTTATTCTGGAGCAGCAACAGAATCAATAACGTTGCAAAATGCAGTTGAAGGCGAACTTTATTTACTTTTAGTAACTAATTACACCTTTGATCCAATAGCTAATACAAATCCAGGAATAATTCAAGTAACTCAAACTAATTTGGGAGACCAAAGTGCAGGAACAGTTACAGGAGAAATTGCTGTAGAGCTAGGTTCAGATTTAGACTTATGTGGCTTTACAACATATGATTTAAATGCTGCTTCTCCATTTGCTGATAGATATGAGTGGTATTTAAATGACGTTTTAATTCCTGGAGAAGAAACAGATACATATACAGCAGAAGCTACAGGATTAGGTTCAGGTACATATAAAGTAATTGCTTTTGACAGCACTTGTGATGCGCAAGCAGAGGATGAAATCCTTGTTACATTTGGTGATGAAGTTGCTATAGACCCAATAGATCAAATAGTAACTTGTGATGATATTTCTGCTGATGAGGTAGAAAACTTTGATTTGGTTGGGCATATTGCAAATTTTAGTTTCCTTAATGGGCAAGATGCATCTATGTTTAATATAACATTCCATGAAAGTCAAGGAGATGCTGCACAAAACATCAACCCAATAACATCACCTTATAATAACACTTCTAATCCGCAAACAATATACGTAAGGTTTACAGATGCTGATGCTGCTTTTTGTAGCTCAATAAGAAATTTTGAATTATTTATTTCTGGCCCTCAACCTACAGCTATTAGCGTAGATATAGAAGAATGTGATGATGATGCAGATGGTATTACAGATTTTGATTTAGCTGCTCATGATGCTAATGTATTAGGAACTCAAGACCCAAGTATTTTTGCTGTAACGTATCATACTAGCGAAGCAGATGCAGAAGCTAATGTAAATGCAATTGACACATCAACATTGTACAGTAGTTCTTCTCAAACTATTTGGACAAGAGTTGAAAATAGTACTGCTTTTGACTGCTACTCTGTAATTGATTTTGATCTTATTGTTAATCCATTACCGATTGCAAGTTTTGATGTTAATTTTGATTATGAAGTATGTCCTAATGCAACTGTTCCAATTATTATTACTGCTATTGCAGACAACTTTTCGCTAGATAATGTTACTATTGCTTGGTATAGAGATAGTAGTTTAATTGCTGGAGAAAACGGATTAACACTTCCAGTTCTTGAAGAAGGAACTTATGAAATTGAAGTTACATATAATGATACTGGATGTACTGACATTGCAGGAATAAGACCTGTAGTAGAGTTAGAGTCTTGCGTAATCCCTCAGGGGATATCACCAAATAATGATGGTCAAAATGATACATTTGATTTAAGTAGTTATGATGTTCAAAAACTTGAAATCTTCAATAGAAATGGAATATTAGTTTATGAAAAAACTAATTATACTAACGAATGGCATGGACAAACCAATGATGGCGAAGAGTTACCTGTTGGCACGTATTTCTATACTATGGAATATGAAAAAGGTAAACGCAAAAGCGCATGGGTTTACATTCAAAGATTAAACTAACAACAACCAACTAAATTGAAACACGTACAATAAACATTTGTATAAAAAACGAAATGTTTATTGTACAAGTTTCAAAATACAACTAAAAACAAAAAACTAACAGATGAAAAAACTTTATATCGTTATTGTATTGCTCGTAGCAACGCAAATGTATGGGCAGCAAGATCCACAATATACGCAGTACATGTATAATATGAATGTGATTAATCCAGCATATGCAGGCTCAAAAGAGAATTTATCATTTGGATTATTATATAGAACACAATGGACAGGAATTGAAGGTGCTCCTAAAACGGGAACATTTTTTGGTCATCTTCCTGTTGGAGAAAAAGTAGGAATTGGTCTTTCTGTTATAGCAGATGAAGTAGGTCCCGTAAAAGAAACTAATGCGTATGCAGATTTTTCTTATACTTTAAAATTAGGAGGCGACCAACGTTTGGCTTTCGGTCTTAAAGCTGGTGCAACATTTCATGATATAGGAATTGGTGGTCAGAGTATAGATTTAATTGATCCAACAGATCCATTTTTTCAAAATATAAATTCAACAACACCTAATATTGGTGCTGGTGTGTTTTACTATAGTAATAATTACTATTTATCGGTATCTGTACCTAATATTTTAAACTCTGTGCATTTAGATGCAAATGGAAATAAATTGGGGTCTGAAGAAGCACATTATTTTGTAACAGGTGGATATGTATTTCAGGTATCTCCAAATACAAAATTAAAACCATCTTTTATGGTTAAATCTGCATTTAGCGCGCCTACATCTTTTGATGTTAACCTTAATGCATTGTTCTATGAAAAATTTGAAATTGGAGCTTCGTATAGATTAGACGATTCGTTTTCGGGCTTGATAAACTTTAATATTACACCAACAGTAAAAATTGGATATGCTTACGATAGTGTAACTTCAGATATTAAAAAGTATGCGCCTTCATCACATGAATTTTTATTGTTGTTTGATTTAAATTTCCCGAAAAAAGTTTCACGTTCACCAAGATATTTCTAAAACAATTAAGTTAAACATTATGAAAAAAATAAGTATACTTTTTACAATTACAATTTTGAGTAGTTTAAGCTTAATTGCTCAAAATAAAGACACTAAAAGAGCTGATAAGCATTTTTCAAGATTTGAATTTGTTGAAGCAGCCGAGGATTATGCTAAGTTAATAGAAGACGGTAAAGGCGATGCTTACGTTTATGGTCAATTAGCAGAATCATATTATAACATATTTAATACCGTTGAAGCCGAACGTTGGTATGCAAAAGCCTTAGAAACATCTGAGAGCCCTGAGATGATTTATAAATATTCTCAAATGCTTAAAGCCAATGGTAAGTATGAAGCTTCTAATACACAAATGGCTAAGTTTGCTTCTATGCGTCCTAGTGATGATAGAGCAATAGCATTTAATAAAAACCCAGATTATCTTCCTAAAATTTTAGAAAAAGGAAAAAAATTCAATGTTCAAAATCTTGGGTTTAATACAAAGTCTTCAGATTTTGGTGGAACTTTAAAAGATGGGAAGCTTTATATCACTTCAGCAAGAAATGCTGATAGAAAAAATTATGGATGGAATGAGCAACCGTTTTTAGATATCTATGAACTTAATAAAAACGATGATGGAAGCTACCAAGCTGCTACACTCTTAAGTGATAAGATAAATACAAAATATCATGAAGGTGTTGTTGCGTTTAGTCCAGATGGTAACACCATGTATTTTTCTAGAGAGAGTTATTTCGAAAAAGTTTACGAAAAAGATTCAATCACTAAAGTTAGATACAGCCAATTACACATGTTTAAAGCTACAAAAGCTGGTTCAGGTTGGGATAATATAGAAGGTTTTGCTATGAATAGTGATAACTATTCTGTTAAAAATCCTTCTGTAAGTGCAGATGGTAAAACATTATATTTCTCATCAAATATGCCTGGAGGTTATGGTTTGTATGATATTTATAAAGCTAGTATTAATGACGACGGTACTTTAGGAGAACCAGAAAACTTAGGGCAAAAAGTAAATACCGAAGGTCAAGAAATGTTCCCATTTATAAGCAGCAACGGAACGTTATATTTTTCTTCTAATGGGCATTTAGGGCTAGGAGGTTTAGATGTATTCCACACAAAAGAAATCGACGGAAAAATAGCTCCTATACGTAATATAGGGATTCCTATTAATAGTAATGCAGATGATTTTGCATTTCAAATAAATGAAGAAACAGAAGAAGGTTTTTTATCATCAAACAGAGATGGTGGTTTAGGTAGTGATGATATCTACGCAATTAAAAAATTACAGCCTTTATATGATGTTTTAATTACTGCTACAGTTACCGATGGTAAAACCGGAAACCCTGTAAATGCTGCAACGGTAGATTTATATGATGATCAAGGAAATAAAGTGCTTTCTAAAGTAACAGACTCTGATGGTACTGTTGAATTTATTATAGAAACGAATAAAAACACAGAACTTGAAGTGTTTATGGATGGTTACGAAAGTAGAAAAGTACCAGTTAATGGTACTGAAGATGAAGAATTAGCTGTAAGTATTTCGCTAGATCCAATTGAAGAAATTATAGTTGCAGATCGTATAGTGTTAAATCCTATTTATTTTGATTTTGATAAATCTAACATTACTGCACAAGCAGCTTTTGAGTTAGATAAATTGGTTCAAATTATGACAAAGTATCCTGATTTAATAATTAACGCAACATCACATACAGATAGTAGAGGTTCTGCTTCTTATAACGAAAGGTTGTCTGATAGAAGAGCTAAAACTACAGTTGCTTATGTAATATCTAAAGGTATTGATAAAGCAAGAATTACCGGAGAAGGAAAAGGAGAAAATGAATTAAAAGTTAATTGTGGTTCTAATTGTACAGAAGACGAACACCAATTAAACAGAAGATCAGAGTTTATTATAATAAGTGGAGGTCCACAGAATCAATAAATTTATATAGATTACTAACTAACCAATTTTTAAAAGCTTCATCATTAATTTGATGGAGCTTTTTTCTTTAAAGACCTGAATTTGATTAGGTTTAAGATTATTACTTGTGCAAAAGGAATAGTAAAAAGTCAATCTTTGTTACCTTGAGCAAAGTCTAAAGGTTTTAAGTTCTTATTTTAAGTATTGACTTAGTAGGTAAACCACCTTCGAATAAAACATTACGTCAACCTGAACTAGTTTCAGGTTCTCATTCTAAATAACTAATATTCTATTTGATGAGATTCTGAAACAAGTTTGGAATGACACTTAAAACTGTATTATGACATAAAATGGGTATTTAGATTTATTATATTAACTTACGTTAAAAGGATTTTAATAAAAGTAACGCAATAAAAATAAGACCAAATGGTAATAAGAAAAGTGCAAAGATATTAAAGCCCTGAGATTTGCTTTTGTTGGCTTTAGCATTTAATATTTTACGTGTTTTACCACTATATTTTAACCAATTTTTAAAGTAGATAACTAGTACAGTTAAAAAGAATAATACCCAAGCTTTTGTGGAAGACATGGTTGTAGTATTCATTTGTTTTAAAAACACCGAAAAGAATACGCCTAATAATAACACTAATGAAGATTGTAATAAAGTTATATAAGCTATTGCTATTGTATTAGCATGCTTTTTGTATCTAGTTTTATAGTGATTAAATACACTAAAAAAGAATTGATCGGATAATATCATTAAGTAAGATTTTAAAAAACAAAACCTGCTAATTAAATTAGCAGGTTTTGTTTTTATATATAAAAAGAGTTTTAGTCTTGAACTAATACTTTAAAATTATCTATTTCATAAGTACCATCAATTGTTCCTGTATTTGGTGGATTATTTCCACTATTATCTCCACCAATGTATTTAAAAGCAATATGAGCTGTGCCAGAATATGAGCCAATATTAATTAAGCCAGAATCTACCCAGTCTTGATAATACGCATCATCAGATACTATTATTCCAGGAAGCGTTGTCCATGTAGCTGAAGTTATATTTGCTTCAATGCCATCCCAATCTGTAGAGATTAGTAATTCTAATTCGCTATCATCAGAAAAACTATTTGATGTTTGAAAGTTAACGAACTCTAAATCTTGCGCGTCAAGATCAATACTTGGTGATATTAGCCAAGTTATATTACTTGTAACACCAGAGTTATATGCTCCCATAGAGGCAATTTTATTTCCAGGACCTGGATTACCGCTATCTGTAGTCGTTAATGCTCTCCAGTTATAAGTTCCTTCTTCAGCAAAAGCTGTCCAGCCATTACCAGAAATAGTAGCGTTAGTTGACATAGATTCAAAATCATCATTAAAAACTTCACTAAAATCTGTAATATCTAATAGAGAACAGCGCTCTCCATCAAAATTAACATCATCTGTTGAATTTAATGTTAATATTAAGCTACTAGCATCAAAGGTTTTACTTACAATGGCAGAAATTGAGCCGTTACCTGTTGGTAATGATTCGTTTTTAAAGTCAGAAAAAGAACTTGTTTCTAAGATGAAATTTGAATAAGAAAATCCAGAACAAGCTTGTAGGGTTCTTTGTGTGTCAAAATCTTCTTGAGGATCAAAATAGTTCTCATTACTAAGATAGTCAGGAAATTCTACACCATCTATTTGAACAAACATTCCTATGTTATCATCAGAGATTTGATCAAAAGATATATTTAATGGTACAATATCCATTGTAGTTGTAGATCGAAACATTCTAGAGTTAGCTTGAGCTGTACCCAAACTAGTTACTGTTGTTCCAAATTGATCAGTTTCGGTTCCTCCTCCAATTGTAATAACATTATTTCCTGTGCGTTCTTCACCAATAAATAAGCCATTAGGGATATTTGAGTTAGTTGGAGGATTTAATCTAATATATACTTCACGCCCTTTATTATATTTATTGTAAAGGTCTGTTTGGTTTATAATTACTTTAATCGCAGCTGTAGGATTTTCAAAATTATCTTGGATGTATATTTCTTTATAGAAATTGCCAGTTCGATCAGATGAACTTACATAGCCTTTTACAACAATGTCAGTATCTACTTGAAATGGAATGGCATCATCATTATCACCATCATTGTTTGGGTCAGAATCATACATAGCTTTTAACTCAGCAATAGATACTTCATCAATCGTTCCATCAGCAATACCAGCCAAAATATTTTGCAAAGCAATATTTTCTTCTTCGCCTAAATCACTAGGAATTGAGAAATCATCATCTTCTACACAAGATGTAATAGCAATACTAGCAACTAAAGCTAGTAATAGGGTTAAAAATTTATTCGTTTTCATAATGTTAAGTGTATTGTATTATTAATTTTTCTTTTTCTAAAATCTAAGGTACACATTTACAAAGTAATTTGTACCACGCCCATACCAATATTTTGGTCCAAACCTTCTTTTTGGATTACTTACATCTTCACGTAATTCTGTATAATTAGCATTTCTAGCTTGCTCAAAACCACCTGTTTTATATTGTTTATCTAAAAGGTTTCCTACACTAGCAAAAAAGCCAATATATTTATCTCCAATTCTCCATGATTTACCTCCAATAAGATTAACAACCATGTAGCTATCAAATTCTTCTTGTTTTAATAACTCTCTAGCTATTGCTGGGTCATAATCATTTAATGGCAAGCCATCTGTTGGGTCTAAGTAAAAACTACTTGTTCTTGTTATTGGGCTAACATCTACATAGGCATTAGAGAAAAAGTTTGCTGTAGCACCAAACCACCAATAAGCAGGGTCTCTATATTCAAAACCGATAGAAGCAGCACGTTGAGGTCCGCCAGCAATTTTATAATCTTTTAGATTTGCTGTTCCATCACCAAATGTTGCTACTTGGCTATCTGAAGTCAAGTAAAAATTTGGATTATTATCATAAGTATATTGTCCTATTGATGCAACACCTTTTAATTTAATTGTTGGTGTTACTTGAGCTTCAATTCCTAATTCAAAACCAATATGTTTTTTGTCTATACCTTGTAAAACTTCTGAAACAAACTCATTCGTTTGTAAGGTTCCGTTTTGGCTTTCAAAACCTCCTACACCATCTGCATAGTAAAAAGAAACTTCATTAGCATCTTCTATTTTTGTGTAAAACCCAGTTAGTTTGGCTTTAACAATAGAGGATCTAAAGATGTAACTTGCATCTACTGACGATATCTTTTCTTCTGTGATTTCTTTTCCAGTTACATTTACACCATTAACAATGCCTATAACATCATGATTAGATCTTGAGTTAGAATATGTGTTTCTTAACGAAGGTGCTCTGGTAATATAACCTGCATTAACATCTAAAAGGTGTTTACCTGTAATTTTATAAGTGAATCCTGCTTTAGCACCAAATCCAGTAAAATCTAATTTTTTACCTTTACCTGATGAATTGTCAGAAATAACATTTCCTAAGTTATCAAGCTCAATATTGGCTTCGTTTTGATATAAACCTTCTCTTTGATAGTCTGTTTTTGTTATGCTTCCTGAGACATAAAAGTCAATTTTATTATATTTAAATAATGCATTTGCATAACCAGAAATTATATTAGCTTCTAAGTTGTAATTGTATTTAAATTTATCACCTTCTTCAATAATTCTATCTGGATTTTGAAAATCGTATTGAAACCCATCAAATGAATCAACATTAGAATAGCCTGAAGCACCTAATAAATCTATAACTTCAGCAAAATTTTCAGACTTTAATTTCTTATAATTAAGTGATGCATTTAAAGAAACATTTTCATTAAATTCGGTACTTAAAATAGAATTAATAGTTAATTGCTTATCATCTACTCTATCTTCATATAATGCATAAGCACCTAAACCATCAATTGATGCATTTAAGTTAGCATCTATTATATCTACCCAATTTATTTGACCATTGTTTAAAAACTCTTGCTCGGCAACATATGCTCCAGCGTAATCAGGACCATCATTATCTGCTAAAAAGTAGCTTGGTAAATTTTGATAATAGGCCGGACTTGGGTTTCTTCCCGCAGCATAGTCTAAACGGCTATTGCCTAATTTACCAAATTGGTAACCTATGTTTGTATTTAATGAGGTTTTTGAGTTAATATCCCAATAGTGGTTTAACATTAATATAGGTTCTTCAACTTCTTTTATACGTGAGTTACGTTTTTCACCATCTAAATAACCCCAATATTCGTTATATTTTATACCTTTTAAATCATAAACTTCTTGTGTGTTTGGGGACGATTTACCTCTTCTGTTTGGTGCATAAATAGAAGTGAAATTTATACTATGCTTGTCATTAATTTTCTTTTCAACAGAAGCGAAAAAAGAATTAGAGTCATATAATGAAGCGTCTTGAAAACCCTCATTTCCCCAACGTCTTCCTAGCATAATTGTATATGCCCAACCACCTTCTACTAAACCAGAAGCATAACTTGCCATTAAGCGGTTGGTGTAACTTCTATTTGATGATGAGTAGGTTAAACGACCACCGCTTCTATAATTAGAAGCTCTCGTGTTTATATTGGTTGTACCTAAAACACCTCCAAAATTATAAGCCGATGGTGTTAAACCAGATGTTAACTCTTGGTTTCTAACAACATCATTTAAACCGCCCCAATTACTCCATTGTGGTCTTCCATTATAGAGTTTGTTCATCTCAATTCCGTTAATTAAAACAGAACCATTGTCTGAGTCTAATCCTCTTACTCTAAAAAAAGATGAGCTAAATTCAAATGCTGCTGTACGTTGAAAGATATCTTGAGACGATGATAATAAACCAGAAATATTATCTGCTCCACTAGTATCATCATTAAGTTCGTCATCAGAAAGTGAAATTGTAAATTGATCAGATTCACTCCCTGGATCGAAATCTAATGTCATACCACTAATGTCAACAGTCTTACCTTCGTTTACAACAATAGGATAACGTTTAGTAACATAGTTTAATTTTTCAACCTTTAAAACTTGCTCTCCTAAAGGGACTTTAGTTGTAAAACTAAATTCTCCTAAAGCATTTGTTGTAGCTGTTTGTGAGGTTTCTTCAATTGTAATGGTTACATCTGGAATAGGTTCTCCTGTTATTCCGTCTAGAACACTTCCTTTAACAATAGTGTCTTGAGCAAGAACTGTGAACGCAGAAAAAATTCCGAATAAAAAAATAAAAAAACTTTTTTTCATGCCTAATTTTAAAATTAATAGTTGTTGTGCATTAAATAATAGTTATTTAAGGCTTGCAAATTTACATTATTTATAATAAATACATACTTTTGGCGTAACATTTGTATACATAATAACAATAACATAATATACAGTCGATGAAATTATTAAAGTTTTCGGTAACAATCATTTGTTTACTGTTGTCGTTTGGTCTTTTTTCCCAAGAAGAAAAAAAACAAAAAACAAAGTTTAAAGTACATACAGTAGCGTTTTATAATCTAGAAAATTTATTTGATACTATAAATGATCCAAATAAGTTTGATGAAGCAAGCCCTATTATGGAAATGAAAACCAATAGAGCAGAGGTTTATAAAAAGAAAGTGCATAACATGGCTCAGGTTATTGCAGATATTGGAGCTGATGTAACAGGCAACACACCTGCTATAATAGGAGTTTCTGAAGTTGAAAATAGACAGGTTCTTGTCGATTTGGTAAATGACACCTTATTATTAGCTAAAGATTACGGAATTATACACTTTGATTCTCCAGATGCTAGAGGAATTGATGTAGGGTTATTATATCAAAAAAAATTGTTTAGACCTATAAATGAGAGTAAACATGAATTAAAAATTTATGATGATCAGACTAGGAAGCGTATTTTTACAAGAGACCAATTGCTTGTAAGTGGTAAATTAGATGGAGAGCTAATACATATTATCGTTAACCATTGGCCATCTAGACGAGGTGGTGAGGCAAGAAGTAGACCAAAGCGAGTTGCAGCAGCCAAAGTAAGTAAGCGTATTATCGATTCTTTACAATCTATTGACCCATATGCTAAAATATTTACAATGGGAGATTTAAATGATAATCCAACCAACTCAAGTGTTAAAGACGTTTTAAAAGCGCAGAGTGATAGGAGTAAAGTTGGATTGAAAGGAATTTACAACCCAATGGAAAACTTCTTTAAAAAAGGGTTGGGTTCTAATGCGTATAGAGATGCATGGAGTTTATTTGATCAAATTATGATTACTAAACCATTGTTAGAAAAAGATTACTCATCATTTAGATATTATAAAGCAGGGATTTTTAATAAAAATTATTTAATAAGTAAAAAAGGACGTTATAAAGGATACCCCAAACGAAGTTTTTCTAACGGTAGTTTTACTAATGGTTTTAGTGACCACTTTCCTGTTTATGTTTATGTTATAAAAAAAATAGAATAGCTGAGTAAATTATAATTATAACTATAAAAAAGCGCAAACATTAATTTGCGCTTTTTTATGATTTAAAACCAAGTATTCCAAGGGATTTTTGCTAAAACTAAAACTAAAGCTATAGTATAAAAAACAGCTAACATTTTAAATTTTGGTTTTGAAGTTAATTTCTTTTTATGTTTAGAATATCCAATAGTTATTAATGCTATAGCAATAATCATCGTTAAAGGGTGTTCAATAATATTTGAACGTAACGTTGAGTTTTTCATTACTTCTCCCATTCCTATGTCACTTATTACAGAAAGATAATCTGAAGCAAAAAATAATACAATTCCTAAAAGCAATTGAATATGCGAGACTATTAAAGTAAATAATGAAATTCTAAAATCTTTTGCTTCAAATTCTTTATCGCCAAAAAACTTAATGAGCGCATTAAATGTTGCTAAGACTAAAACAATAAATACTAAGTAAGCCCAGTAAGAATGTAAAAATTGAATTGTAGTGTACATGTTTTAATGTATGTGTTAGTTGCGCAAATGTAATGATTTTATAATATTATGTATTCAAATTTTTATTCTGAAACCTCAATTTTGCGTTTCGTTTCATTACCAAATTCATCAACTGCAGTAATGAGATGAGAACCTTGTTTAGGAATAATTGCCATATCATGAATGTCTTTAGTTTTACCAACAAAAGTTTTATCTATATACCAAAAAACTGTTGTTTCTGGTTTAGAATGAGCTATTTTTAATACTAAATCATTGGTTTTACCATCAAAATTTTTGGGTAAAAAAACAGTATTATTTTTTTTGGGGTATATAAACTCCATTGTTATTTTAGATTCACCTAAACAATCACTTCTATATCTAGGAATTGATTTGTAAAAAGGGTTTTTTGCTTTGTAATAAAATTTAACTAACGGAGGTAATATGAACCAGGGTTTATGTTTGATTTTATTTAAATCTTCACATGATGAGTTTACTTGATATTGTTCATTTTCATCAAGATGTACTAAAATATGATAAGAGCAAGGTTTGGTTTTAAGTCCACTTGTTTGAATAAATTCTTGCTGAGTATCTGTACAAAATTCAGTAGCTCTAAAACCACTTTTTGAGCATACAGCTATTTCTTGCATTTCATCATATGGTTTATCAAACCAATCGCTATTTGGAAGCAAATCAAACACATCAAATAAAATTGGCGCAGCGGTTTGAATACCAACCAAACCTGGTCTGCCTTCGCCATCTGCATTACCAACCCATACACCAACAACATAATCTTTGGTTGTACCTATTGCCCAAGCATCCCGAAACCCAAAACTCGTCCCAGTTTTCCATGCAATTTGCTTAGAGCTATCAAAAAATTCCCAACTTTCATCACCTTCAGGGCGATTTACTTTTTTTAAACTTTCGTAAGTTAAGTATATAGAAGCAGCATCAAATAGCACTTTATTTTGAATAGGCTTCCCAAAATCTACAGTTTTTGATGCTATAAATTTAGGTTCGCAAAATTCATTTGTAAAATATTCGCTCGAACTTTCATTAAAATGATTAAGTGTTGAAGATAAAGCGGCATAACTTTTACATAAATCCCAAAGATTACTTTCTGCGCCGCCTAAAATTAAAGAAAGCCCATAGTGATTTGCATTATACTTTAAATCTTTAAGTTTTAAGGCTTTTAAATAATGATGAAATCTATCTAAGCCAAATTCTTGAAGCATTCTTACAGCAGGAACATTTAATGAACGTGATAATGCTCTACTAGCAGGAACAACGCCATCATATTCTTTGTTGTAGTTTTCAGGGTTATAACTTCCGTATTGTGTAGGTACATCTACCACTAAAGTATTTGGTAAAAGTTCTCCAGCATCTAGCATTGCTGCATACAGAAAGGGTTTTAAAATGCTTCCGGTACTTCTTGCTTTATCAATGATATCTACATCTTTTTGGTGAAATTTATCAGTTGGAGTATTGCCTACATAAGATAAAACTTCACGGGTATTTACATCTAAAATTAGAACGGCACTATTATGTATTTCGTTTTGTTTTAATAGATTATGATGATTTGAAACTATTGTGTTTACACGTTTTTGCAACTCTAAATTTAGAGTTGTTGTTACATGTTCTCCATAATGAGTTTTAGCAACTTTTTGTAATAAATGGGGAGCGATTTGTGGTAAAGGATATGGTTTTTGGGGCAAACCCTCAACAATTGATAAATTATAAGTTAGTGAATCAATAATACGTTTATCTAATAACTTTTTTAGTAAACGATTTCTTTTCTTTAATAAATGTTCTTGGTTTTTTCCAGGGTAAATTAAACTAGGCGCGTTAGGCAGCACTGCAAGCGTAGCGCTTTCTGCCCATGATAATTGATTTGCATTTCTGTTAAAATAGCGCCAAGAAGCTGCATCTAAACCTACTACATTACCGCCAAAAGGTGCATTGCTACTATAAAAGGCTAGAATTTCATTTTTTGAATTTCTAAGCTCTAATCGTGTAGCAAGGATAATTTCTTTAATTTTTTCTATATAAGTTCTCGATTTACCTTTTCTTGATAAGCGAATAACTTGTTGCGTTAAAGTACTTCCTCCTCGTTTTATTGAACCTGAGCTTAGGTTTTGCTTAAGTGCCTTAATGATAGAAATAATATTAAACCCAGGATGCTTATAAAAATATTCGTCTTCAAATTGAATAATACTGGTTTTAAATTTTTCTGGAATACTGTCATTATGAGGAAAACGCCATTGTCCATCTTTTGCAATTGATGCTCCTATTAATTCATTGTTTTTGCTAGTTATAACAGTTGCCGTTGGATCTTTAAATAGCTCTTGAGGTAAGCAGAAAAAGTAACCAATTAAAAGTAATGTGATTACTACAGATTTGATTTTATGATGTTTTATGTAACGAATTACTTTCTTCATACATTAAATTGATACTCGCGTTCAACTTTACAGATTCTAACGTGATACCAATCGTACCATTTTTTTCTTCCTAATAGTTGAGCTTCTAAATGTTTACTTTGTTGTTTCCAGTTTTTAATTGCTTCAAGGCTTTCCCAGTAGCTAACAGTTATTCCTAAGTTGTCTCTAGCAGATTCTATGCCTAAAAATCCTTTTTGTTTACTGGCAAGTTCTTCCATTTTGCTTGCCATTTCAGAATAGCCTTCTGTATGTTTAGTTTGTGTAGATGTAAATATTACAGCGTAGTATGGTTTAAATTCTGAGTTCATAAAGTATGTTTTTTCTTATCCCAAGTGATGACTTGTACACCTTTTGAGTAATGTACCCTATCAGGGTTATTATTGATGATGTGATTGAATTTAGGATAGTTTACTACTAAATTTTTTAGACTAATAGATTGTAATGGCCACTCTATATGATGTACATCGTATTCGATGAGGTTTTTTTTATGGTCTTGAAACACAGCATAACGTTCGGTTAGCCAAATATCTGTGTCGTCTTTATGTAGTTGATCTCCTAAACGGTATTCAGTATAAAAATGGTCATTATTGATAGTGTTTTTTGAATCATAATTAAAATTGGTTCGTTTCATTTCTGAATAACGATACGGGAATTTTGATACAGCTTTTAATACTTTACAAGACGATTTTTTACTGCCTTCCATACTTAAAAAATAAACGCTAGGTTTTCTATTACAAACAGTATACACACGAATATTGATTTCAAAAAAATCTGAAATATGCGGCAATTTTGGCAAACTCCTTATACCAATATTGTTCATATCAAAAGCTACTAACGATACCCAAGTTTTTCCGTTTAAAACATCTAATTTCACACCTTTTGGTAGCATAGGTTTAATCAATTCTGGATTAACTTCCCAATGCAGAAAAATGGCTTTATTCCATTCTTGGTAAAACTTCCAAGGGCGTTTTGGTATTTCAAAAGGTCTATGTTTTGTATGTTTTAATAGCTCTGATGCTTTCATTATTTCTCAACTTCAATCCATTTACCTTTAGTTCTTACAAGGTACTCATTATCATACATAGCTTCTGCTTGGGTTCCTGGTAAATAATAGGTTCCTAAATAAGAAGCATTCAACATGACATTAAAAGTTTTAGTATCATGACGTCCTTTTTGAGGCAAGTCAAAATAAAAATTTACTCTATCATCTCTTATGTCTGTAAATCTTGCCTGATTAGAAGTTGAATCGTCAAAAGCCGTAAATCGAGTGTTTACAATTTCCCAACCTGACGGAAAAATTTGAGTTAAAGCAACATCATTAACAGGTTCGTTTTTCAAATTACGAACATTTACAGAAGCAACAAAATCTTGACCTTGTTGTAATTTTTTAATATCGATTTTATGTCCTTTTAAATCTTTATAAACCACAGAAACACTTAAGCCGCGTTGCTCTGCCAGTTCTTTTCCTAAAGGTAATTTTCCAGAGTTTAATACACGTACATAAACCAAATTATCAATAGCATTAGTGAAACTTAACTGATTGGCTCCATCTATTATAAGTAATTCTCTTTGAGAAATAGCATTTTTGGTATCTATAGTTTCAGTTTTACCATTTATTGAGTAACTAAGATTGAGTGATTTACCACCATTAGCTTCAACCATTTTTGCCATTGCTAATAAGCTATAAGCTGTAGTTTGTGTACTCATCCAACGATTACTTGATAAGTTTTTAGCTACGTGTTCTGATAGTTCTCTAGCCTGAGGATTTTGGGTAATAATCATAGTTTCTAAAGCCATAGCTCTATTTCTATCGACAGAACCATAGGTATAATAGTTATTACGATAAGGCTTAAAATTAATATTGGCTCTTTTAGAAATCTGCTCGCTCGCTTCTTTTTGTCCAGCTAATGCATAAGCAGCTGCTAATCGCCATTTAGCTTCGTTTGAAAGCTCACTAAATTCACGTAATCTATTCATGGATGCTAAATCTGGACTTCCTGCTAATGCCAAAGTATATAATCGATAAGCTTGCGTTAGATCTGAATGACTATAACGATAACTTGGTCTCCAATCTCTAGCGGCTTGTTTTTGATAAGCAATCCAATTGCTTTTGAAAGTAAGAGGAAGAACAAAGCCTTTCTTTTCGGCTTCAATCATAAAATGTCCCGAATAGCTTGTTCCCCAATCATTGGCAGAGTTTTCACCAATCCAATAACTCATGCCACCATTTGGTCTTTGAAAATTTCCTAGACGTTTAATTCCGTTTTCAATATTACTCTGTATTTCTTGTTTCTTTTCATATTTTAAATCGAAAATATCATTTAAATATAATTGAGGAAACACACTTGATGTGGTTTGTTCAACACAACCATGAGGATACTGTATTAAATACTGTAAACGACGAGAAAAATCCATTGGAGGCATTGTAGAAAACTCTATAGTTGCCGAGTTTGTTCCTGAAACTCCAAATGTTGAAAAATCTAAAGTTTTTGTTTGATTTGCTTCAAGCTTAGCATCTATTAATTTTGAAGAGATTGGATTAGGATTTACAACATCTAACTCTACTTTATAGGTTGATTTTTCACCATTTCCTGTAGCTATTACTTCTACAGTATTTATGCCTTTTGCTTTACTTACATCTAATTGGAAGTAAGCCATTTTTTCATCTGGCTTTGGAAAATTTAAGGATTGAGAATTAGAGCCAACAACAGAAATACCATCACTTAATTTTAAACTAAGTTTTACATTTTTCACTTTAGGTTCCATAGCAAAAACCGTAACAGGAAGTGTTACTTTTTCTCCTGGGCTAAGTTTTCGTGGGAGTGTAGCCAAAACCATTAAAGGCTTTTTAACTTCAACAGATTTATCTGTGCTTCCATAAGCTTCAGTGTTATTGTTTCCTGCAATTATCATTGTGCGTACAGCTCCAATATAATTTGGCATTTTAATTTTGTGTGATTTTCTGCCTCCAGCTTCTAAAGTATAAGGACCTAAATAGGTAACCACTGGTTTAAAACGGTTCGCTTTTTTGTTTTTCCCTTTTGTAGCGTTTCCGTCACCACCAATAGCAAATACTTGGTCAATACTTCCTGAATAAGCGCCAATTACATCATCAAAAATATCCCAAGTTTTAACACCTAAAGCTTCACGAGCATAAAAAGCATTCCAAGCGTTTGGGGTTTTAAAGCGTGTTAAATCTAATAAGCCTTCTTCAACCATGGCAATAGTGTAGGTCATTGACTTACTATTTTTTTCTGATACAAAAACCTCAAACTCTTGTTCTGGACGTAATACACTTGCCATTCGCAACTCTGGCTCTAGCTTTGTTTTAGGATCTTCAACCAAAATAGGGATAACACCATATAGTCGTATTGGTAAATCATTTTCTGCAGCTGCATGTGGTTGTAGTAATGAAATATTAACAAAAACGTTTGGAGCCATTTCTGATGTAATAGGTACTTTTACAATTGTTTCTCCAGGATTTGTTTTTACCCATTTGTGTTCAATAACTTCTGAACCATTTTCAATACTTACTAAAGCTCGACCTTCATTTCCTGATTGAAATGTGATTTTTGCCGTATCACCAACATTGTACTTGTCTTTATCTGCGGCAAAGACTAACATTTTTGCCGCTTCCTTATCATTTGAATTGGAGATGTTACTCCAGTTTTTATAAAAATAAGCTGTTCTTCCTGTAGCATGACCACTTACTGGATCATAAATTCTAATTAAAAAACGACCTCTATCATTTTTAGGAACATTTAGTGTAAAAGACGCTTTCCCTTTTGAGTTCGTTGATATTTTTTGGTCTAAATACGGTCTGTGATAACTACTAGAAACATAACTTGAAAGGTTGTCATAAGAAGAATTCCACCACCAGCGCCATTCAATTTTATAGACTTTAACTTCGAGGTTTTCTCGCTTTATTGGTTTGCCATTTTCGTTAACTACAGCTAAATCAAAAGTCTGATTAGTATCAGTAAAATACGACCCATAAGCATTACCTTTAGGAGAGCGCAATCCTACATAAGAATCGTATGGTGAATACGTTTTTGTAAATGCATCTAAAGAAAAATCACCTCCATTCTCGAAAGCTCTAACTAAAAATTGCGCATTGAGCATTCCTGGTGCATTTTTCCCAATGTCTAATTTGTTATTAATTTTAGCAATACCATTTTCATTAACGTTTCCTTCAAAAATAATTATTTCATCAGATGAAAAAGAGCGTGTTGGATCGTTAAAAGTATAGCCTTTGTAATTTTTAAAACCAGTATATGATTTGCTGAATTTAGCTTTGATTTCTGCCTTTACATTTTTAGCAACTGCACCATGAAGCCATTTTACATCAAGAGTGCCTTCAAGTGGTTTATTAGCTGTTAAAACTTCATTTTTAAAATCAACTTTTATTTTTAATCGGTTTGGTTTTACAGTTTCAATTTTTAGTCCTTTATGAAATGTTGCTCCACCAACAGAAACTTTTGCACTATAGTTTCCAGTCTTGTATTCTATAGCCGTTGGAACAGTAAAAGCATAAAAATTATTTACATTATCTGTTGTTACTTTTTTATAGACTAATTTTCCGTTTGGGTCAGTAACTTCTAGTTTTACTGGATGGCGTTTTGGAAGTTTATTTGCATTATCATTTAAAATAAATGTTAAGTGTAACGAATCTCCAGGACGCCAAACACCACGTTCTCCATAGATGTAGCCTTTAAGTCCGCGTTGAAGCTTTTGACCAGAAACATCAAATTTGCTTAATGACAGAGAGTTGCCGTCTGTTAATCTAATGTAGCTTGTGTTTTTCCCTTTTGAGACTATTGCAAAAGAAGCATGTTTGTTTGCTTTTAATGTTGCTAATCCTTCAGAATTTGAACTACCACTAGCAATTTCTTGTTGCTGAAAATTGTATAGTTTAATACTAGCATTAGATTCTGGGTTAGTATTTAAAATATTTGTAACAGCAAAGAAATAATCATTATTAGTGCCTTGTTTTGCAATCACACCTAAATTTGAAGCAATTAAGTTTTGAGAAACTATTTTGTTTTCATTATAGTAAGCTTCGTGACATGGATTGTCTCGTTCTCGCCAATTGTAACTGTAGTTTTTATAACGATAAGTTAGGTTGTCCCAATAGTCTTCCTCACGTAAATCTTCATCTTCTGTAGGTGATTCACTATGGTTTTCATTATAGTAATAATCGTCTTCGTAATAATAATCTTCATAATAGTCATCTTCGGCATTTGTTACAGATGTATTAGTTGAACAATCATAAAGCGAATAACTTTTATTATAGCTTAATTCTACTCTGTAGATTGCGCCTGGATCTGCATTAAAAAATTTAGATAAGTCAATACTATAAGCTTTCCACTTGCCTAGGTTTTCAGCTTCAGATTGTAAGGTTATGGTTTGTTTTGCTATGCGACGTCCTACACGTCTAATTGCATTTCTGTTAGAATTATTAATGTTGCTCTCTTGTAAAAACTGAAGGACATTATCTTCAAATATTTTAATGACTCTAACATCAACAGCTTTTAAATTAACAGCTTCAAAATTAAATTTTAAAGCTTCAGAATTTGGTAAAATGGTTCCATTACTAATCAATTTAACTTGAGGTTTTTGTTCTTCAAATGATATCGTTTCAGAAAAAGGCGTTTTTAATTTATAACCATCTTCATTAGTAATTCCTTGAAACACATCTACCAGAATGTTACCAACCAATTTTGTGTTAGTGTATACTTTTAAAACATTACCATTAACAATGTATTTTGGAGATTTTACATTTTGAATTGTGACTAGACCATCAAAATTTTGTTGTTTTTTTAATGGGTCAGAAAAATTAATAGATAGGTGTTGTTCTGGACTTTTTATAACTGAAACATTAACAATAGAAAAATTGTTTTTACCAGGAATAGAGACTTTGTTTTCTCCTTTGTTATTTGCCTTGATAGCTTTGCCATTCCATTTTATTAGTACTTCACTATCATCTACCAATCTATGAATACTGTCTATTTTAAATTGAAAGTGATTAGAATATTTATTTAAGTCATTCCATTGTAATTTTAAATTGGTTCCGTTTTGAGAAACTTTAACCAACTGTTTTGCTTTTTCTAGAGGAATAATATCGGCAGATTTAATGACTGCTTCGAGGTATTGCCATTCTTTGCTATAAGATTGCAGATTGCTGGTTGTAATATTAAAATTAGGAGTAATTGTTTTAAATTGAAACGTATAATCTTTATAGTCTTTAGGGATGTTTTTATAAAGCTCGCCTAGTTTTACTGTAACACTATATTCTGTGTTTGGTTCTAGATTTTCATCGGGTTTAAAAATTAGAATGTGTTTGTTTTCTACACTCAGTTTTCCTTGAACATGAGGTTTAATAGATATAATATCTGTTGAGATGTCTTGCCCAACTTCAAAACCTTCAATATCATTAGCTAGATTAATTCTAATAGGATTAGTTACAGAAACAATTCCAGAAGATGTATAACTAATATAGTCTCTAAACTTGAAAATATTATCGGTTTTTACTACTTTCTTTTTACATGAAATAGCTAACGATAAAATCATAACGAAAGCAAATAACTTTTTTAATGACATAGATTGATGGATTTTAAATGAAAATGAACTTAACAAAAAGAAAGTGTAGGTTGTTTTATCTGATAATTTCTAATGTTTTTTATGTTCAGATGTAATATCTAAAAAACATTTTCTTTATGATTAATAAAACTTGTGCGATGTTTCTTGTTAAATTATGTACGTTTTCATTTTATAGTTTAGATTTTGAGTTGCTGTTAAATTGTTCTTAAAGTTATGAACGTGTTAATAGTTAAAGATACTATATAAAGATGTATTTCTGAATTACAAAACGTAATAAATTAGTATCTTCGCGACGAAATTATAATAACAATTAAAATCACAATATAATATGGAAGCAGTTGCAACTGATTTCGGAATCCAGGAAGCTTTAGCTCAATTGGGTGTAAAAGACATAAATAATGGAACCTCTACAGGTTCTAATAATTTTTCTAACGGAGAAATTATAGAAAGTTATTCTCCAGTTGACGGTAAGTTAATAGGAAAAGTAAAAACGACAACTAGAGAAGATTACGATAAAGTAATGGAAGCTGCAACTACAGCTTTTAAATCTTTTAGAGCAATGCCAGCGCCTCAAAGAGGAGAAATTGTACGTCAGTTTGGAAACAAATTAAGAGAATTAAAAGAACCATTAGGTAAGTTAGTGTCTTACGAAATGGGAAAATCTTACCAAGAAGGCTTAGGAGAAGTTCAAGAAATGATTGATATCTGTGATTTTGCAGTTGGTTTATCTCGTCAGTTAAACGGACAAGTTATTCCATCTGAAAGACCAGGGCACGTCATGAGAGAACAATGGCACCCAATTGGTGTTGTTGGTATTATCTCAGCATTTAACTTCCCAGTTGCAGTTTGGGCATGGAACACAGCTTTAGCTTGGATTTGTGGAGATGTTTGTGTATGGAAAGGTTCTGAAAAAGCACCATTATGTTCAGTAGCTTGTCAAAATATTATTGCTGATGTTTTAAAAGCTAACGATTTACCTGAAGGTATTTCTTGTATTATAAATGGTGATTATAAAGTAGGAGAATATCTTACTACAGATACACGTATCCCTTTAGTATCTGCAACAGGTTCTACACGTATGGGACGAATTGTTGGAGCTACTGTAGCCGAACGCTTTGGTAAATCCTTATTAGAATTAGGAGGAAACAATGCCATTATTATTACACCAACTGCAGATTTAAAAGTAGTAGTTCCTGGTGCTGTATTTGGTGCAGTTGGTACTTGTGGTCAACGTTGTACATCTACACGTCGTTTAATTATTCATGAATCGGTTTACGATACGGTAAGAGATGCAATTGTTGGTGCTTACGGACAAATTAAAATTGGAAATCCATTAGATGAGAACAATCATGTTGGTCCATTAATAGATAAAGATGCTGTAAATACGTATTTAGCTGCAATTGAAAAAGCAAAAGCTGAAGGCGGAAATGTATTAGTTGAAGGAGGCGTTTTAGAAGGTGAAGGTTATGAATCTGGATGCTACGTTAAGCCAGCAATTATAGAAGCTGAAAATCATTTTAAGATTGTACAACACGAAACTTTTGCTCCAATTTTATATTTAATGAAATATTCTGGAGATGTTGAAAATGCTATTGATATGCAAAATGGTGTTGCACAAGGCTTATCGTCTTCAATTATGACAGCTGAGATGAAAGAAGCAGAAAAGTTTTTATCGTTTGCAGGATCTGATTGTGGTATTGCTAACGTAAACATTGGTACTTCTGGTGCAGAGATTGGTGGTGCATTTGGTGGTGAAAAAGAAACTGGTGGTGGACGTGAGTCTGGATCTGATGCTTGGAAAGTTTATATGAGAAGGCAAACAAACACAGTAAATTATTCTGATGAGTTACCTTTAGCACAAGGAATCAAGTTTGATTTATAAGAAACTATAATTTATAAATTTAAAGCCACATCAATTGATGTGGCTTTTTTTTATTTCTTTTTTTTGGAATCATTCTTGTAGGTAATATTTTAAACTAAAAGAACGTTTTTTAGTCTAAGAGATTATGGATAACAAGCATATTCAACATTTACATTGGAGAGCAGGTTTTGGAATTACTCCAAAGCAACTTCAACAATATGCTAAAAAAAGTAGAAAGCAAATTGTTGACGAACTCTTTAAAGAGTCAAAGACAACGACACCATTGCTGGTTGATACTACAGAAATAGAAGATTATTACCCAGAATTATTTGCGAGAAACCCATTAAAGCGTAGAGAGTTTAATAAAAAAAGTTTAGAAAAACTTAAAGCATTTAATTATGCTTGGATAGAAAGATTATCAAATCCTTATGAGTTGCTAAGAGAAAAAATGACCTTGTTTTGGACCAATCATTTTGTTTGTAAAGACAATCATATTATGCATGTGCAGCAGTTTAATAACACGTTAAGAGCATATGCTTTAGGTGATTTTAGAGATTTTGTAAAAACAATTTCTAAAGAAGCAGTAATGATAAAGTATCTTAATAGTAAACAAAATAAAAAACGCAAACCTAATGAGAATTTTGCTAGAGAACTTATGGAGTTATTTACATTAGGTATGGATAATTATAGTGAAGAAGATATTAAAGAAAGTGCAAGAGCATTTACAGGATATAACCATAATTTTAATGGTGAGTTTGTATTAAAAGAGCGTCAGCACGATTATGAGTTTAAATCTTTTTTTGGAAAAAGAGGACGTTATGATGGCGATGATATTATTGATATCATTTTAGAGCAAAAGCAATGTGCTAAATTTATTTCTGAAAAAATTTATCGCTACTTTGTTAATGATAAAGTGAATTCTAAGCATATTCAAGAGATGGTAGATGTGTTTTATCCAAACTACAATATTGAAGCTTTAATGCGTTTCGTTTTTATGTCTGATTGGTTTTATGACGAACAAAACATTGGAACAAAAATAAAATCACCTATCGATTTGTTAATAGGTATTCAAAACACAGTTCCGTTTACATTTGAAAATGAAAAGGATGTGATTAAGATTCAAAAAATATTAGGTCAAGCTTTGCTTAATCCACCAAATGTTGCTGGATGGGAAGGCGGACAAAGTTGGATAGATAGTAATACAATTATGGTGCGTTTAAAATTGGCATCTATACTATTAAGTAGTTCATATATTTCAAATAAAAAAAAGGGAGATTTTAATGATGCCTTCAAGCAGAAATATTATAAGCAAAATAAAACCAAACAACCTTTTAAAACACAACCTGACTGGAATTCTTTTGATAAAGAATTTAGTGATACATCATTTAAGGGGTTAAAAACAAATCTATTGTCTGGAGTTATAAATAGTGGAACTAATGAGTTTTTGGAAGACTTGAGTAAGCTTTCAAAAAAAGAGTTTTGTGTGCAATTAATGTCATTACCAGAATATCAAATGTGCTAATTATGGATAGAAGAAAATTTATTAAAAATTCAGCTTTAGCAAGTAGTCTATATTTTGTGCCTAATTTTGTTAGAGGATTTGAAAACATTACAAGCCAATCTCTTGGGTTCAAACGTTTGGTTATTGTTCAACTATCTGGTGGTAATGATGGTTTAAATTCTATTATTCCTTTTAATAATGATATTTATTTTAGAGAGCGACCTACTTTAGCGATTAAAAAAGATGATGTTATAAGGCTTAATGACGAATTAGGATTACACCAAAGTTTACAACCTTTAAAAGAACTTTATGATAATGGTAACCTAACAATTATTAATAATGTTGGTTATCCTAATCCAAATCGCTCACATTTTAGAGCTACAGATATTTGGCATACCGCAAGTAATTCTAATCAACATTTGCAAAGCGGATGGATTGGTCGCTATCTAGATAATTATGCCAAGCACCCATATAATGCTATAGAATTAGATGAAAGCTTATCATTAGCTATGAAAGGGAAGCATGTAAATGCAATTGCCACTACAAACCCTAGAATGCATTATCGTGTATCTCGAGATCCTTATTTTAATTCAGTTTTAAACCATTATGACGATAAACATTTAAGTGAACATAACTTAGGGTATTTGTATAAGAGTATGATTTCGGCAAAATCATCTGCTAAATATATTTTTGAAACCAGCAAAACATTTACATCAAAGCATGAATACCCTAATTCGGGTTTTGCTAAACAACTTAAAACTACAGCTCAATTTATAAATTCAGGATTAGATACCAAAGTGTATTATACGTCTTTAAGAGGTTTTGATACGCATGCCAATCAATCTAATACGCAAAAACGTTTATTAGAAGTCTATGCAAATAGTATTAAAGCTTTTGTTGAAGATTTAAAACAACAAAATACATTTAAAGAGACACTTATACTTACCTTTTCTGAGTTTGGACGACGTGTTAAGCAAAATGCTGCTAACGGAACAGATCATGGTGCTGCAAACAACGTTTTTATAATAGGCGAAAACTTAAAGAGAAAAGGGCTATACAATAATTTGGCAAGTTTATCTAATCTAGATGCAAATGGAGACCTTAAATATGAAATTGACTTTAGAGCCATCTATGCAACTATATTAAATAAGTGGCTAATGGTAGATAGTGATAGAATTTTAAGAAGATCGTTTAATCAATTAAATTTTATCTAAAAAAACAAAAACCCTGTTTCAGGTTTCGAAAATATCGACAGAAACAAGGTTGTATGTAATTGATTAATAGCAAGGCTAAAGTCGTAAAAAAATGCTGTACTCTTTTAAAAAAACTATGATTGGTAAAAAAAACTGTATGAATGGTAATTTTATGTTGTATTTGCTAATTTAACTATACTTAACTTTTCTTAAAATACGCATCGATTCTTTGTAAAACGTATAAAGATCATCACTATATTTTTTTAAATACGGTTTGGCTTCATGTAGTTTATCAATAGCGTCTTCAAAAGAATTGAGGTAGCAAATTACATATGTAGCGGAAAGGTTATTTAAATCGTGTTCTTCATTTTTACTGAGCTTTAGTCCACGTTTTAACTTTTCTAAAATGGAGTTGTTGGCATTATAAATATGATGCAAAACTTTTTTGTCATATTGTGGTGGTTCAAAAAGCAATTTAGTTTCAATATTGTACTGAGCATTATTTTCAAACTGAATAAGAGTTTCTTCTAAAGGGTAATATTTAAATGTATTTTGCAGACCAAGGTTTACATATTCAATTATTTTAAAGGAGTCTTCAGTATAAGTAATTGAAACTTCATCAAGTGTAGAAAAAAACAAACGAACTTGCTCATTAATTAAAGCAATATCAACCCTAGAAAAGAAAGTTTCATTTTTTATTATCTTTTTTTGACCAGACCAACAAAGCACAAAATACTCTTTAAAAACTTTATATTGCGGATTAAAATCGTTTCGTTTATTCATAAAGTCAAAAACACCATCAAGTGTATATTCAATATTGTTTTGCGCATGATCTTCAATAGCTTTAACTATTTTTGAGTTTGTATCTTTTATCTCTATATCAAACACTTTTGGCATGCTTATGCTGCCATCTCTAAAAAACACAGCACCTCCATAATATTTCCAAATGTTTTTGCGTAGAGAGGTGATTTTATCTATAGGTCTAATGGTAACTAAACCTACAACTTTATGGTCTGGTAAATGCGGAAAAGGGATATTTTCGTATTGAACAATTGGGGGATTTGAAAGATAGGCGTTTATAAGGTTCTGAATTTTACTATCATCAAAAAAATCGACACCTATTATACTATTATCTTCATCTTCAACACCAATAACGATATACGAATTGTTTTTAGGATTACTATTAGATAATGCGCAAACATGTTTTAAAAACTTGGCCTTTCCTTCTTTATGACTAATATCAATTTTACGCTTTTTATCGTAAAAACTATTCTCATCATTGTGAGCAAGTAGGTTTTTAATAAGTAGGCGTTTGTTAATCATTCACGTCAAGTTTTTTAAACGAAGGCTTCTAATTCTTTAAAAGTAAAAAACAAAACTGATGGAACTACTATTAAACACTGCAATTTTTTAGCAATTATTAACATTAACATTTAACCAATTATTAACACGAACCCAAGAAAAATTTTAACAATTTGCACATCCTAATAATCAATATTAAATTCGAGCGATTAAAAATATAAAATGATGGAAGAAACTAGTACAGTTGATATTAAGTCGATTAACGAAAAAATAGAAAAGGAAAGTGCATTTGTTGATTTACTTACATTTGAAATGAATAAAGTAATTGTTGGACAAAAACATATGGTCGAACGTTTACTTATTGGGTTACTTGGTCAAGGTCATATTTTATTAGAAGGTGTGCCAGGATTGGCAAAAACCTTAGCAATTAACACATTGTCTCGTGCTGTAGATGGAAGTTTTAGTAGAATACAATTCACACCAGATTTGCTGCCAGCAGATGTTACAGGAACATTAATCTATAACATGAAGCTTAATGATTTTTCGATTAAAAAAGGACCAATATTCGCAAACTTTGTTTTAGCAGATGAGATTAATAGAGCACCTGCTAAAGTACAATCGGCATTGCTTGAAGCTATGCAAGAAAAGCAAGTAACAATTGGAGATGAGACCTTTACTTTAGATAAACCATTTTTGGTAATGGCAACTCAAAATCCAGTAGAGCAAGAAGGAACATATCCTTTGCCAGAAGCACAAGTGGATCGTTTTATGCTTAAAACAGTAATTGATTACCCTAAACAAGATGAAGAGCAATTAATTATGCGAGCTAATCTAAAAGGATCTTGGGATAAAGTTAATCCGGTAGTTTCTGTTGCTCAAATCCTTAAAGCGCAAGAAGCTGTTCGTGAGGTTTACATGGATGAGAAAATTGAAAAATACATTCTAGATATTGTCTTTGCAACACGTTATCCTGAAAAATATAAACTAGCCGATTTAAAACCATTAATTTCTTTTGGAGCATCACCTCGTGGAAGTATAAACCTTGCTACCGCTGCTAAGTGTTTTGCATTTATAAAACGTCGTGGTTATGTAATTCCTGAGGATGTTAGAGCAGTAGTTCATGATGTGTTGCGTCACAGAATTGGAATTACTTACGAAGCTGAAGCAGAAAATGTAACTTCAGAAGATATCATCAATAAAATTGTAAACGAAATTGAAGTACCATAGATGAGTGTTCAGTATTCAGTCTCAGTTTGCAGATTCTGAATACTAAATTTAAAGCTCAATAGTTCGCTGAAAACTGAATACTGCGACTGAAAACTGGTTTACTATTTAAAAGATGGACACTAAAGAATTACTAAAAAAAGTACGAAAAATTGAGATTAAGACACGTCGTTTGTCTGATCATATATTTGGAGGCGAATACCATTCAACCTTCAAAGGTCGTGGTATGACTTTTAGTGAGGTGAGACAATACCAATATGGAGATGATGTTAGAAATATAGATTGGAATGTTACTGCGCGATACAATGAGCCATATATAAAAGTTTTTGAAGAAGAACGAGAACTTACCATGATGCTTATGGTAGATATTTCTGGTTCAGAATTATTTGGTACAGACAAACAGTTTAAAAATGAAATTGTAACAGAAATAGCTGCAACCTTAGCATTTTCTGCAACTCAAAACAACGATAAAATAGGATTAATTCTCTTTTCTGATAGTGTTGAGTTATACATTCCGCCAAAAAAAGGACGTTCTCATGTATTACGTATAATTAGAGAACTTATAGAATTTAAGCCGGAGAGCAAACAAACAAATATTGGTGAAGCTTTAAAGTTTTTATCTAATGTAATGAAGAAAAAAGCTATTGTTTTTATGTTGAGTGACTTTATTGCAGATGATTATAAACAAACCTTAAAAATTGCTTCTGGTCGTCATGATATTACAGGAATTAGAATTTATGACAAACATGAAGAATCCATTCCTAATCTTGGAATGGTTCAAATGCAAGATGAAGAAACAGGAGAGTTAATGTTGGTGAATACCGCTTCAAAAAAAGTAAGACATAATTATAGTAAGTTTTATCAAGAGAAGGTCGCATATTATAAAGATACATTTACAAAATCTGGAGCTGGAGTTATTGATTGTAGAGTTGACGAAAGCTACGTGAAAAAACTACTAGGTTATTTTAAAAGAAGAGGATAAAAGATTTATGATTTACGATTTTAGAAATATTAAATTAAAAACTTTGACCTTTAGCATTAGGTCTTTGGGCTTTTTTACTTTTGCCTTTCTACTATTACCTTTTTACTTATCAGCCCAAGTAACATCTTCAATAGATTCTACCAAAATAAAAATAGGCGAACAGATTATATATAAAATTCAGGTTGAGGTTGATACAACAGATTTAGTGGTTTTTCCTGAAGGACAAACTTTTTCGCCTTTAGAGATGATTGAATCTTATAAAATAGATACAACTAAAAAAGATGCTAAATATCGATTAATTAAAAAGTACGGATTAACTCAATTTGATTCTGGGGCATATACAATACCAAGGCAAAAAATTGTAGTTGGCACAAAAACCTTTTTTACAGATTCATTAAAAGTAGAAGTCAATAATATTACAGTAGATACAACCAAACAAGGATTGTATGATATAAAACCACGTATTGAAGTTGAAAAAAGCTCTAGTAATTGGTGGAAATACGCTTTACTTACAATTTTAGCTTTAGCACTTGTAGCCTTTTTATTGTATTGGTTTATTTGGCGCAAAAAACCGTTAAGTGAGGAAGAAGAGATTGCATTGCTGCCACCTTATGACCGTGCAAAATTAGCTCTTCAAAAGTTAGACGAAACAGACTATTTACAAAATGAAGAGCTCAAAGATTACTACTCAGAGTTAACATTTATTATTAGAAAATACCTTGACGAAAAAGTTTATGATCGTGCATTAGAAAGCACAACAGACGAACTTATTGAACGACTTAAACTTCTTAAAGATGGTAATCAAATAGAGTTAAGCAAAGATGATATTAGAAATATTGAAACCATATTAAAACGTGCCGATTTAGTGAAATTTGCTAAATCTGCTCCAGATATTGAGCTAGCTAAGATTGATAGAAATACTATTGATATAGAAATTGATCAAGTAAAAGAAGCTTTGCCAGAACCAACAGAAGAAGAAAAGCTACTCAATCAACAATATAAAGAAGAACAAGAGCGTAAAAAGAAGCGTAAAAAAGTAATTATTACAGTTGCTATTAGCCTTTTCCTTTTAATTGCAACCTTTGTAGGATTTGGAATAAAGTATGGGTTTGGCTATGTAAAAGATACTATCATAGGTCACGAAAGTAAAGAGTTGTTAGAAGGTCATTGGGTGACAAGCGAGTATGGATTTCCTCCAATTACTATAAGTACACCAAAAGTACTTAAGCGTTTAGAGATTAAAAACCAAGACCCAAATCAAGCGCAAATAAAGTCAAGTATTTTTGGCTATGGTACTATGTTAGACTTATTTAGCATTACTTTAAACACTCAAGTTTTTCCACAGCAACAGCAAGGTCAAAAGCAAAATGAAGAAAGCGAACCACTAATTAATTTAGAAGAAGTTTCTGAAGCTGCTATAAAAGAAATGGAAAATAAAGGTGCAAAAAATATTATTGTTTTTAGAGATAAATTCACAACGCCAAATGGAGCAGAAGGATTAAAAACTTACGGTACTTTAAGTTTCTCAACTTTAGGAAGCGATGCATTAAAAGATGGAAAGTTTGTAATGCTACAGTTTACAGCCGAAAATGTGTTACAACAGATTATAATTACTTCAGCTAATAACGACAATTACGCAGACCAAATAATAGAACGAATTTTAAATTCAGTTGAACTAAAACCTAACGAAGAATAATGTTTGAAGGAATTGAGTTTTTAGATAAAGGGTTTTTCTGGTTGTTATTATTACTTCCTATTGCTTTACTATGGTATATAATAAAGCATAATAAACAAACAGCTGAGCTTAAAATATCAAGCTTAAAAGGGTTTAAAGTTACTAATTCTTGGCTACCAAAATTAAAGCATCTTTTATTTGCTTTACGCCTTTTAGCTTTAGCTTTAATGATAACAGCTTTGGCCAGACCAAGAACAGTAGATGTATCTACAAAAACAAAAACTACTAAAGGTATTGATATTGTTATGGCAATAGATGTGTCTGCAAGTATGCTGGCAAAAGATTTGAGACCAAACCGTTTAGAAGCCTTAAAAAAAGTAGCGTCAGAGTTTATTGTTGGCAGACCAAATGACCGTATTGGGTTGGTAGAATACGCAGGAGAAAGCTTTACCAAAACACCAATTACAAGTGATAAAGCAATAGTGTTACGCTCGTTAAGAGACATAAAATACAATACTATTATTGAAGGCGGAACAGCAATAGGAATGGGTTTAGCAACCGCTGTTAATCGTTTAAAAGATAGTAAAGCAAAAAGTAAAATCATTATTCTGTTAACTGATGGTGTAAACAATTCAGGATTTATAGATCCAAAAATAGCTAGTGAGTTAGCTGTTGAGTATGGCATAAAAACATATACAATTGGTTTAGGAACAAACGGAATGGCTTTATCTCCAACAGCAATTTTACCAAATGGTAATTTTCAATACAGTAGAGTTCAAGTAGAAATTGATGAAGAGCTGTTAAAAGAAATTGCTACAGCAACTGGAGGAAAATATTTTAGAGCCACTAACAATAAAAAGTTGGCAGAAATATATAATGAAATCAATAAGCTCGAAAAAACTGAAATCGAAGAATTTAAATTTTATAATTACGAAGAAAAATACCGTTGGTTAGTGCTTTTAGCAGCTTTATTTATTGCAATAGAATTGTTATTGCGATTTACAATTTTTAGAAGTTTTGTTTAAAAATATAAGTTAGAGAAGAGAAAAAAAGAGATTGTAGAGTTTGATATTTATAAAACAGTATTGAGTTTGTTGCATACAATTAAACAACTTTACAAAAACAAATAAAACGATTGATGTATCAATTAGAAGAGAAAATATGGTTTTGGATATTGGTGGTTATTCCTGTAATAATCGTGATATTTTTAGTGCTTCAGTTTTGGAAATATAGAATACAAAAAAGGTTTGCAAACAAAGTATCACTAAATAAGTTAAGCCCTAATCAATCACTATTTAAATCCATTCTTAAAGTTATAGTATTGTGCCTAGCATTTGCTTGTATAGCAATAGCATTAGTAAATCCAAAAATTGGTACTAAGTTAGAAACAGTAAAAAGAGAAGGTGTAGATATTGTTTTTGCGGTAGATGTTTCAAAAAGTATGTTGGCAGAAGATATTGCACCAAACCGTTTAGAAAAATCTAAGCAATTAGTTACACAGATTATTAATAACCTAGCAAGTGATCGTGTTGGTATTATTGCTTATGCAGGTAAGGCTTTTCCACAGTTACCAATTACAACAGATTATGCTTCTGCAAAGATGTTTTTACAAAACATGAATACAGATATGTTGTCCTCTCAAGGAACAGCAATTAGCGAAGCTATTGAGTTAGCTAAAACCTATTTTGATAATGAAGAACAAACCAATCGTGTGCTAATCATAATTTCTGATGGAGAAGATCATGGTCAAGCCGCTACAAGTGTTGCCGAAGAAGCCGAAGCCGAAGGAATTAGAATTTTCACAATAGGAGTTGGAAATATTAAAGGAGGTCCAATACCTATAAAACGAAACGGAATAGTGCTTAACTATAAAAAAGACAATAAAGGCGAAACCGTTATTACACGTTTAAACGAAGATACCCTTAAAGATATAGCAAAAGAAGCTGATGGATCGTATATAAATGGCGAAAACACGATTGAGGTTGTAGACCACATTAGAGATGTTTTAAGTAAGATGGATAAAACAGAATTTGAGGCCAAAGAATTTGCCGATTTTAAAGACCAGTTTCAATGGTTTTTGGGCTTAGGGATTTTCTTTTTATTCTTAGATATATTCTTTTTAGAACGAAAAACGGGCTGGTTAAAACGATTAAACTTATTTAATGAAAATTTCTAACCCTTTATTAATCGTCAATTTAAGGCATAAAATTTTATAAATATTTTAACGAACAAAGAAACAAGGTTTTATATCTTGCTCTTTACATAAACATAAAATGAAGAAGTTAATTCTCTTAATAATAGCACTAAACACATTGTTTTCTTTTTCTCAAAATGAGAAAGAAGAAAAAGAGCGTTTGTTGGTTATAAAAAAAGCTAATGATTTAGTGCATGAAGGGAACGAATTAATTAGCGAAGACGATTATATTTCAGCAGAAATGGAATATAGAAAAGCAATGTCTGAGCAACCTACAAGTGTTTCAGCTGCGTTTAATTTAGGAAATTCATATTATAAAAAAGGAAATTACGAAGAAGCATTGTTTCGTCATGAGCAAGCAGCAAAAAATGCAACTTCAAAAGCCGAAAAACATAAAGCATACCATAACATAGGTAATGTTTTAATGCAAAACAAAATGTGTAAAGAAGCAGTAGAAGCTTATAAAAATGCTTTGCGAAATGACCCAACCGATGATGAATCACGTTACAATCTAGCATTAGCCAAAGACTGTGCAGATCAACAAGGTGGTGGAGAAGACGAAAATAAAGATGATAAGAAAGAAGATGAGGACAAAAAAGATGAAGGTGATAACGAAGATGATAAAAAGGATGAAGGCAATCAAGATGATAAGGATAAAAAAGAAGGTGATGATGAAAAAGATGAAGACGGTAAGCCTAAAGATGATAAAAAACAAGATGGAAAAGGTGATGATAAAGAAAAAGAACAACAAAAACCACAGCCAAAACAAGGTCAATTATCACCACAACAAATTAAAAATTTGTTAGAAGCAATGAACAATCAAGAACAAAAAGTTCAAGAAAAAATTAATGCTGAAAAACAAAAAGGAGTAAAAGTGAAAACTGAAAAAGATTGGTAATCTTTTAAAGATAAAAATGAAGTTTATAAAATACATATCAATATTAGCAATTATACTTAGCACAAGTTTAGCTTCGTCTCAAATAAAATTTGAGGCAAAGGTGAGTAAGAAAAAACTAGGTATAAACGAACGGTTGCGTATTGATTTTGAAATGAATAAAGATGGTGACAATTTTAATCCACCAGATTTTGCAAATTTTAAAGTAGTTGGCGGGCCAAATACATCTGTTAGTAATTCTTGGCTTAATGGTAAGCGTTCATATTCTAAAGTTTATAGTTATTTTTTAGCCCCAAAAAAGCGTGGTAATTTTAAAATCAAACAAGCAACGATAGAAATTGATGGCGAGTTATATAAAACGCAGGTTGTAAACATAGAAGTTACAGCAGCAGTAAAACGACCTAATGATCCGCATAATGCAGATAATATTGCATCAGACAACATACACCTTATTGCAGAAATTTCTAATACAAATCCGTACTTAAACGAAGCTATAACTGTGGTTTATAAATTATACGTTTCTACAACAACAGGAGTTAGCAATGTAAGAGAAATTGATAGCCCAAAATACAGTGATTTTTGGAATCAAATTATAAAAAACAAAGGTTTAAAAGTGAAAAACGGAACTTTTAAAGGTGAAGAATACCGCTATGTAGAGTGGTCTAAAGCTGTGTTGTATCCTCAAAAAACTGGAAAACTAGAAATTGAGCCTTTAAGTTTAGATATTACTGTTGAAGTACCTACAAACCGCCGTGATATTTTTGGAGGGCGATTAATGACGCAAGTAAACAAAAGAGTAGCTGCTGGTAGTAAAACCATAAATGTAAAACCTTTGCCAGAACAAGGTAAACCTGAAGATTTTACTGGAGCAGTTGGCGATTTTAAATTTAATGTGATTACATCTAAATCTGAGTTAAATGCTTCAGAATCTTTGCAAGCAAGAGTTGAGGTTACTGGTAACGGTAATTTAAAATTATTTAAGCTGCCAAAACTTAATTTACCAAGCTCATTAGAGGTTTATGAGCCAGAACATATAGAAAATGTTAAAACCAATATAGGAGGCATGCAAGGTTCTATATCAGACAACTATACAATTGTTCCGCAGTATAAAGGTAAATATCCTATACCAAGTATTTCGTTTTCGTATTTTGATATCAATACCAAAACTTATAAACGCGTATCTTCTGGAGAGATTGTAATTGATGTACTTGATGGGCCAACAAACTCATCTAATGCAGATAATAATATTGCAACAATAAACGGTAATAAAAAACAAGTAGTTGTTAATAATGATCAGTTTGCTTTTGTTAAAACAGATGCCAATTTAAAACCAGTTAAACCAACGCATTTCTTTAAATCAACACTGTTTTGGACTGCTCTTTTAGGGCCACTTTTAGCAATTCCTTTAGCATTAGTTTATAGACGAAAAAGAGATGAACGTCAAGCAGATGTTTTCGGTAATAAGGTTAGAAAAGCAGATAGACTTGCCAAACGTTATTTGAGCGAAGCAAAAAAAGCATTAGGTCAAAAAGAAGCATTTTATGTGGCTTTAGAAAAAGCACTACACAATTATTTAAAAGCTAAACTTCATATAGAAACTAGTGATTTTAGCAAAGAAAAAATTCAGAATATATTAACTGAAAGAAAAGTAAATCAAGAAACAATAACAGAGTTTGTTAGTATTTTAGAGCACTGTGAGTTGGCTCGATATACGCCTATTACTAATGTTGAAATGCAACAAGATTTTGATAAATCTGCAAAAACCATTTCTATAATAGATAAAGAAATACATTAAAAGTGAAATTAGTATTTTACATATTAACCTATTTTATTAGCACAATTGCCATTGCTCAAAATGATGCTTTATTTAACGAAGGGAATGCATTATATAATAATGGTAATTATACTGAAGCTTTAGATAAGTATAAAACAATATTAAATTCTGGTGAGCATTCTGCAGAATTATATTTTAATATAGCTAATGCACATTATAAGCTAAACCATATAGCACCGAGTATATACAACTATGAAAAGGCCTTATTGTTAGCACCTAATGATGCTGATATAAAAAACAACGCTGCTTTTGCTCGTAACATGACTGTTGATGCTATAGATGTATTGCCAAAAGTTGGGTTTTCAAAGTTATTGAGTAATATAACACATACGTTTAGTTTTGATGTTTGGGCCGGCTTGGCAGTTGTTTTTATTCTAGGATTTGTATTCTTATTTATTAACTATTATTTCTCTAATTATACATCTAGTAAACGCATGTCTTTTGTGTTTAGCTCCTTATGTCTTTTGTTATCTTTAGTGGCGCTTTCTTTCGCATTTCATAAATACAATCTTGATGATAATTATAATCCTGCAATTGTGTTTGCTCAAGCAAGTGATGTAAAAAGTGAACCTAATTTAAGAAGTGATGAAGCTTTTCAACTTCATGAAGGAACTAAAGTTCAAGTATTAGACTCTGTAAATGATTGGAGAAAAATTAAACTCTCTGATGGTAAAACAGGTTGGATTATTAGTGATGATATTAAATTGATAAAGAATTTTTAAAGCTTCTTTAACAGAATATTTAAAATCTAAACCTATATTTGCCTTTTCATTAAATAATATGAATAAAAATGTAATTGCAATTTTCTTTTCTGTTTTATTTATGGCTTTAATTACTGCGCCATCAATAATCATTGCTGTAGATGATTCTTGCGATGTTTCTATTTTTTACAGTATTACCGAAGAAGAAGAAAAAGAAAGCTTAAAAATAGTCCCTACTAATGAGCTCAGTGAAACTGAGTGTTTATTTGCATCTAATTCAAATGATAATTTGGGTTACTTTTTTAAAAGTTATCTAAATCCGCATATAAATATCCTTTCTCCACCGCCAGATTTTATCTAGTATTTTATTTGTTCGACATTTTTGTCACTTAAAAAAAATTAAAACAAACTATTGATAAAAAATCAATAGGATAAAATCATTATATATAATGTTTAAAACATTAAAAAACGACTTGCCAGCAAGTGTCGTTGTATTTTTTGTAGCATTACCATTATGTTTAGGTATTGCTTTAGCCAGTGGAGCGCCTCTTTTTTCTGGGTTAATAGCTGGAATTATTGGAGGAATTGTAGTTGGAGCGTTAAGCGGCTCTAAAATTGGAGTTAGTGGACCTGCTGCAGGTTTAGCAGCTATTGTATTATTAGCAATAGGAACTTTAGGTGGTTATCAAAACTTTTTGGTAGCTGTTGTATTAGCAGGAATTATTCAAATCATTTTTGGTGTTTTAAAACTAGGAATTATTGGATATTACTTTCCATCTTCTGTAATAAAAGGAATGTTAACTGGTATAGGGATTATCATTATTTTAAAACAGATTCCTCATTTTTTTGGTTATGACAAAGCATTTACCTTATTTAAAGTAAATGGAGAAAGTACAATAACTCAATTATTAAATATTGTTGATCACATTCAAATGGGCTCAACAGTGATTGGACTTGTTGGCTTAGCTATTTTATTACTTTGGGATAAAGTGCTATCTAAAAAAGGTAAAATTTTTCAAATCATTCAAGGCCCTTTGGTTGCAGTAGCTGTTGGAATTATTTTTTTTCTATTAACGCAAGGTAATTCAACATTAGCAATAGAATCATCGCACTTGGTAAGTGTTCCAATTCCTGATAGTGTCGATTCGTTTATAGGACAATTTAGCTTCCCTAATTTTTCAGTAATTACAAGTGGAGATGTTTGGCTTGTTGCGTTTACTATAGCTTTAGTAGCTAGTTTAGAGACACTTTTATGTGTTGAGGCTACAGATAAGTTAGACCCAAATAAAAATGTAACACCAACCAATAGAGAATTATTTGCGCAGGGAACAGGAAATATAATATCTGGTATGATTGGCGGGTTGCCAATTACGCAAGTAATTGTACGTAGTTCCGCAAATATTCAATCTGGAGGACGCAGTAAATTATCTGCTATTTTCCATGGTTTTTTACTACTTATTTCTGTAATAATTATTCCAAGTTTATTAAACATGATTCCGCTATCGGTTTTAGCTGCAGTACTTTTAATTGTAGGTTACAAACTAGCCAAGCCAGCGTTATTTAAAACAATGTATAACTTAGGTTGGAAACAGTTTATTCCTTTTACGGTTACTGTTTTAGGTATTGTATTTATAGACCTTCTTTGGGGAATTGGTCTGGGCTTAACAGTAGGCATTGTAGTTATTTTAATTAAAAGTTTTCAGAACTCACATTTCTTACACAAAGAAGATAAAAGTAATGGCGTTCAGAAAATGAAAATGACCTTAGCAGAAGAAGTAACTTTTTTTAATAAAGGTGCAATTTTAAAAGAACTAGATAAATTACCAGAGAATTCTTATTTAGAGTTGGATGTAAGAAAGACAAGATATTTAGATAATGATATTATTGAAATTCTTGATGATTTTGCTTTTAAGGCTAATGCAAGAAATATAGATATTAAACTCATTTCAGAACGAGGTGTTGTCGAGAATCCACCTAGTTATATTGAATTTTTTAAATTAAGACCATTAACAGCATAAATATGAAAAGAAATAAAAGAATAGTTACAACTTTATTTGCAATGGTTATGTTGTTACCATTTTTTTCTATAGCTCAAGATAGCAACCTTGGTAATTGGCTAATTTATATTGGTAACAAAAAATTAAATTCTAAATGGAATATTCATAACGAGATTCAATATCGAAATTATGATGCCATTGGTGATTTAGAGCAATTACTTTTAAGAACAGGAGTTGGGTATAATCTTACAGAAAATAATAATATATTATTGGGCTATGGTTATATTCTTTCTGAAAACTATGTTGATAATACCGATGAAAAAGTATCAATAAATGAGCATCGTATATTTCAACAATTTACAACTAAGCAATCTTTATGGAAAGTTAAATTGAGTCATCGTTATAGGTTTGAACAACGATTTGTTGAAGATGAGTTTAAAATGAGATTTCGTTATTTTTTAGGATTTAATATTCCGTTTAAAAATGAAGAAAATGACAAAAATTCTTTTTATTTTTCAGCATACAATGAGATATTCTTAAATACAGAATCATCAGTATTCGATAGAAATCGTATTTATGGAGGATTGGGTTATAAGCTAAGCAAAAATATAAAATTGGAGTTAGGCTATATGAATCAAGTTTTTGAAGCATCAAGTAGAGATCAGATAAATATTATATCATTCATTAATTTTTAATAACATTAACCAACACATAAAATATGAAAAATTTATTTTCAAATATTAGAGGAGATGCTTTTGGAGGTATTACAGCAGGTATTGTTGCATTACCTTTAGCACTAGCCTTTGGAGTATCTTCAGGACTAGGACCAACAGCTGGATTGTATGGTGCAATTTTTATTAGCTTTTTTGCAGCATTGTTTGGAGGCACTAGCACACAGATTTCTGGGCCAACAGCGCCAATGACCGCTGTAAGTATGGTTGTTATAGCAGGAATTATTGCAACAAACGATGGCGATGTAAATAAGGCATTACCAGTTATATTAACAGTGTTTTTATTAGCAGGACTAATGCAAATTGGTTTAGGAGTCATAGGCTTAGGAAAGTATATTAGGTACATTCCGTACCCAGTTGTTTCTGGGTTTATGACAGCTATTGGTGTGATTATTTTGTTAACACAAATTTTACCTTCTTTAGGTTATTACCCAAAAGAAGATATGGAGTTTGTTAACGAATTTAAACCAGTTGCAGAAGAAGTCATTTTAGAAAACATCTTAAAAGAAGAAGCCGGAGAAGGCATTTTAGTACTTGAAGATTTTAAAGAAACAATTTCTAGAGCTGGAAAAATTTCTCAAACAGATATTTTAAAAGAGTCTCAAACGCTTGCTGCAAAAGAGGCTTCAGGTGCATTAGGAGCAATTAAAGCATTACCTAGAGCGCTTCAAAGTGTTAATTGGTTAGAGCTTATTTTAGCGCTTGGTACAATTTTTATTATTTACGGTTTTAAAAAGATTACTACAAAAGTTCCTAGTACATTGGTAGCATTAATTGTTATGTCTGGAATTGCTGTTGGATTTGGCTTAGAGTACAGACCTATAGAAGAAATACCTAGCGGACTTCCAGTGCCTAATCTAGAAATATTTACTGCGTTTAATTTAAGTAGTTTGCTACCATATATTTTTACAGCTTTAACATTGGCTTTATTAGGTGCTATTGATTCTTTACTAACTAGTGTAGTAGCAGATAACATGACAAAAACTAAACATAAGCCTAATAAGGAATTAGTTGGTCAAGGAATTGGTAATAGTATAGCTGCTATATTTGGAGGCATTCCTGGAGCCGGCGCAACAATTCGTACAGTAGTAAATATAAATTCTGGAGGTAAAACAAAATTATCTGGTATGATTGCCGGTATAATGCTACTTGTAATTTTATTAGGTTTAGGACCAATAGCATCACAAATTCCTGCTGCTGTTTTAGCAGGAATATTAATTACTGTTGGTATTGGCGTTATGGATTATAAAGGCTTAAGAGCAATACCAAGTTTGCCAAGAGACATTAAATTAGGGCCGCTTAAATTAAGCTCTGAAGTATTAATAATGCTAATAGTTCTATTTTTATCAACATTCTGGAACTTAGTTTACGCTGTAGGTATTGGGCTAGTGATTGCATCATTAATGTTTATGAAAAAAATAGGAGACCTTACAGCCGAACGATCTGATGTTAAAACGTTAAAAGAAGAAGCTTGGAGTGATGAAATTAACTTTCCTAGTAGCCTTAAAGAAGAAGTATTTATTAAGCACATTAAAGGGCCTTTGTTTTTTGGATCTACTAGTGATTTTCAAGCATTAACGCAACAAATTCCTAATACAGCCAAAACAGTAATTTTAAGACTTGGTCGTATGCAATATATGGACCAGTCTGGTTTATATGCGATGGAAGATATGCTTCAAGATTTAAAAACTAAAGATGTAGAGGTTCTATTTGTAGGTTTACTAAAGCAACCTAGATATATGATGGAGCGTATAGATATTATTCCAGATTTTATACCTAATGAGCATATTTTTAAAAGTTTTTCAGAATGCTTAACTTGGGTAAAACAAAACGTAGAAGACACACATAATTAAAAAACAATAAATAATGAAAAATATAGCAATAAATAAAGACGTACAAAGTAGTTTAACACCAGCAGGAGTTTTACAAGACTTATTAGAAGGAAATGACAGATTTGTAAATAATGATACACAAGCTGTAGATAATTCGGCATTAGTTAATCAAACAATTGGAGGACAATTCCCTAAAGCTGTAGTTTTATCTTGTATAGATTCTAGAGTTCCAGTTGAAACTGTTTTAGATCAAGCTATTGGAGATATTTTTGTAGCAAGAGTTGCAGGAAATTTTGAGAACGTAGATATTTTAGGAAGTTTAGAATACTCTTGTAAAGCAGCAGGAAGTAAACTAGTGCTAGTTTTAGGTCATGAATCTTGTGGCGCAGTAAAAGCTGCTTGTGATGGTGTAGAGCTAGGTAATATTACTGCAATGTTAGATAATATTTTACCAGCTGTAAAAAAAGCATCAGATGAGTTTGATGGAGAATTAACATCAGCTAACAAAGATTATGTAGCAAAAACAGTAGAGTATAATGTACAACTAACAATAGATAGAATAAGAGAACGTAGTTCTATTTTAAAAGACATGGAAGACAATGGTGAAATTAAAATTGTTGGTGGTGTTTATAAACTATCTACAGGTCGAGTAGAAATGCTTTAGTATAGTTCAATTTTAAAATTTAAAGCCACTTTTTCGACCGCTGAGCATGTCGAGTGAAGTGGCTTTTTTTTTATGCTTAATTTTCTTGTGTTTCAGTCGTAGTATCTTCTTTTCCTTTATTGAGTATACTAGGAAAAACCATCGGAGCTAGAGATTTCACAGGTTGATATAAAATAGAATCGTTAAGGTCATCTTTATCTGCAAAGGGAATTGTATTATTCATATTATCAAAAACAATAAGTAATATGCTTAAAATCATCCCTATTTTAAGCACTCCAAAAACACCACCAAGTAGTTTGTTTAAAATTCCTAGAGCAGCAAAATCGGCTAGTTTAGTTAACGCTTTTCCAGCAAGTCCTATTACTAATACAATGATGACAAATGTGATTGCAAAGGCAACTATATTAATGTATTTTTCATCCCAATCTACTTTATCTTGAAAAAAAGAAGCAGCAAAATCACTAAAATGTATGGCACCATAAACACCAGCAATTAAAGCAACAAGAGATGCGACTTCAACAAAAAGCCCTTTCATAAAACCCCTTATTAGCCCAAAAAGTAATAAAGCACCTAAAACAATGTCAATAACACTCATAAAAATATAGATTTAAGCAAATATAAAATAATAGTACCATTTAGGTTTAGTAACTTTGTGTCTTTAAATTAGTGAAACTAATATTTTTAAGCATTTATTGCGCATTAAATATTTTTAGTTGAACTAATCCCAAATTTATATCGGGAACTCATGAATTTATAATCTGTTTAATGTCAAGAGACGAACAATTAAAACAACGCTGGGAACTTGTAGTAGAGAAACTATCTACACAATTTGCCGATGGCGAAAAACTAGATTTAGATGCCATCATCTATCTTATAGGAGTACAAGAATTAGGGCAATTGCACCGAAAATATAAAAAAGATCATAAGCTAGACCTTATGCATATTGCAATCTGTAAGCTGTTAACACCTTATGGGTTTTATGAGTTTGATTATGTAGATGAAGATGGTTGGCCTCATTATAAAGTAAAAGAGGAATTGCCGCATCTTAAAGCTGGTGAACAAAGCGTATTAATGAAAGATGCTATTGTAAATTATTTTGTTGAAAATGAATTTATTTCATAATTATTAAAAGTTATATTTGAAAGTATTTAATAAAAAACCCAAACAACGTGAAAAAATTAATTTTGCTTTTTAGTGTATTTGCACTAGTCTTAATGTCTTGCAGCAGTGACGATGATTCTGGTTCTCAAGATCCATTAATTGGTACGTGGACTTATTATAAAACATTTGCTGATGGTGTAGAAGAACCACTAACCGCTTGCGATATGCAAGAAACTTTTGTGTTTAATAGTAACGGAACAGTTTCATATAAATATTATGAAATAATAGGAGGTGTTTGCGAGCTAGAAGAATCTGCTTCTGGTACATGGACAAATGATGGTAATGGTATCTACACCAGTATACTTGATGGGGAATCTACTTCTCAAGAAATAACTTTTGATGGCAATACACATTATTTTGAATATTCAGAGATAGTAGGTACATCAGATCCAGTGATTATTATATATAGAGAAGTTTTTATTAGAAATTAATTTCTTAAACTTTAAATTATGCACCTTCTATTGAGAAGGTGTTTTTTTATGCACAAATTTCACTAAATTTGCAGTCATTTTCGAATTGATATTATGATAGATAAGATTAAAGAACTCATTGCTGAAGCCGAAGCATTTAAAGCACAATCTAAAGAAGAGGTTGAGGCATTTCGTATCAAGTATTTAGGTAAAAAAGGATTACTTAACGACTATTTTGCTGAGTTTAAAAATGTAGCAAATGAACAAAAGAAAGAGTTTGGGCAAACTATAAATCAGCTTAAAAAAACAGCTGAAGATAAAGTAAACGCTTTAAAAGAAGAATTAGAAAGTAAGGAAGAAGTAAAAGGTATCTATGGCGATTTATCTAGACCAGGAGAACCAATTGAGCTAGGCGCTCGTCATCCTATATCTATTGTTAAAAACCAAATTATAGATATCTTTTCACGTATAGGTTTTAATGTTAGTGAAGGTCCTGAGATTGAAGATGATTGGCACAATTTTACAGCCTTAAACTTACCAGAATATCATCCTGCTCGAGATATGCAAGATACATTCTTCATTCAAACAGATCCAGATATTTTATTACGTACACATACAAGTTCTGTACAAGTGCGTTATATGGAAAATAATAAACCACCAATACGTACAATTTCTCCAGGACGTGTGTTTAGAAACGAAGCAATTTCTGCACGATCACATTGTTTCTTTCACCAGGTAGAAGGCTTGTATATTGATAAAGATGTAAGTTTTGCCGATTTAAAACAGACTTTACAGTATTTTACAACAGAGCTTTTTGGGAAATCTAAAATACGTTTAAGACCATCATACTTCCCGTTTACAGAACCTAGTGCTGAGGTAGATGTCTATTGGGGATTAGAGACTGAAACCGATTATAAAATGACCAAAGGAACAGGTTGGTTAGAAATTATGGGTTGTGGTATGGTAGATCCTAATGTATTAGAAAACTGCGGTATTGACTCAAAAGAATATTCAGGATTTGCATTTGGTATGGGAATTGACCGTATTGCATTGTTGTTACACCAAATAAGTGATATTCGTTTGTTGAGTGAAAATGATGTACGTTTTTTAGAACAGTTTAAGTCTGCCCTTTAGTTTTGAAAAAAGATATTCAAATTCCAAAAGTTGAAGACGTTTATGTTGCCGTTGTAAATGAGTATAACGACATCTACAAAACACAAGATTGGAATGCTTATATTATTAATGACAAGACTGTAGATTTAGATGTTGTACTTATTGTAACCAACGGCTATTCTAAAGACAAAACAACTTCTGTTTTTAGAAAAAAACTAGATAAACTTCCCGCCAAAAGCTATGCAAAGATTGAACTGATGCAAGAAGAACTTTTTGCTTTAAACAATCAATTTAAGGTTACTTTTTTTGAAGGAAATACCATGTATGATAAAACGTTTCTATTCAGAAAAAACACGATTAACTTAAAAGCGTTGCAACCAATTCCTTTAATGGAGTCTAAAGGAATTTTGGTTAAGTAAACTTTAATCTAATTTATCTGTTAGTTTCTTAAATGTAACTTTGGGGTCTTTACCTTCATATAAAATACCATAAACCGCATTTATAATTGGCAGTTTTGTTTTTTTAGTATTCTTTTCGTTTAGTAAATGTGCACTTTTTGTGGCGTAATAACCTTCTGCAATCATGCTCATTTCTAATTGAGCAGATTTAACAGTGTAACCTTTACCAATCATATTACCAAACATTCTGTTTCTAGAAAACACAGAATAGCCAGTTACTAATAAATCACCTAAATAAGCAGAGTTATTAATATTACGTTTCATTTTATGCATCTTCTTTATAAAACGTTTCATTTCACGAATAGCATTACTCATTAACACGCTCTGAAAGTTATCACCATAACCCAAACCATGAGCAATACCTGCTGCTATAGCATAAATGTTTTTAAGCATTACTGCATATTCAGTACCAATAATATCGTCACTGATTTTTGTTTTAATATATCTGCTTGACAATGCATCTGCAAGAGCTTGCGCTTTAGTTGCATCTACACAAGAAATTGTAAGGTAAGATAAGCGTTCAAGTGCAACTTCTTCGGCATGACATGGTCCTGCAATAACCCCAATGTTTTCAAAAGGTATTTTATAAATATCATGAAAATGTTCGCCAACCAATAAACCAGATTCAGGAATAATCCCTTTTACAGCAGAAACAATCGTTTTTTTAGAAATATCGACCGTTAATTTTTTTAATTCAGAATGCATAAATGCCGAAGGAATAACAAAAATTAGAACATCTGCCCAGCTCGCTATGTCATTAATATCGTTACTAATTTTTAGCTGTTCTAAATGAAACTCTACAGAGCTTAGATAGCTAGGATTATGTTTTTCCTTTAGTAAGTGTTCTTTGGTATAAATGCTTCGCATATACCAACCAATTTCGTTTTCGTTTTCACAAAGCATTTTTACAATTGCGGTTGCCCAACTACCAGAACCAAAAACAGCATATTTTAATGAGTTACTCATAAAAAGGAATAAAGTGTTAGTACATCAAAAGTACATAAAATTTGAGTCTTTATAATTATTATAAAAGTAAGGATTAGGTTTTTGGCACGTGTTTTGAAACCTATTTTATAATAACCCTAAAAATGCTAGATTATGAAGACTTTAAAAATACTCTTAGGCTTTGTTTTAATAACAACATTATTCACTTCTTGTCATACAGAAGTATTAGTAGATGATTATACGCATGAACCTGGTATTTCATTAAATCAATTATTGAATACTCATGAGCTTTGGTACGTAGATATAAATCAAACATTAGGCTCTGGAGAGACTCCTTTTTTACAAATAGCATTTACACTATCGTTTAGAAACGGTGTGTTGTATGCAAATAATAATTTAGTAGGCTTTGGAAGCCAAGGCAACGGTTTTGGTATTGATGTAGGAACCTATAATACGTCTAACATGATTTTAGATATATATCATGATATTGATGGTTACCAAACGTTTGATGTCTATCAAATAGATAGTAATACAATAGAGTTGTATAATCCATATAACGATACATCATATTTTTTAAATGGTTACCAACGTAACACTTTTGATTATGATTATGTGTTTAATGATAACATTCATTATTTCTTACAAGAATATGAAGCTTGGGAAAAAACATTTACAAGTGAAATGGGTGTTTTAAATGAATTTGACGAAGAAAACTATTTACAGTTTCTATCTGGCGGTAACGACTCAGAGTTTAGAAGTTCACAAGATATAAACATTGCTTCGCCAAGTAATATCTATTGGGATTACACAGGTGTTTATGGTGTTGGCGATATAACAGGTAATATGTATTTAAAAACATTAACATTAGATTATGACTTCTTTGACAATGAGTATTTCGAGTTGAGCGTTATTAATGACCAACGTATAAAACTATTTCACCCATCATCAGGAACCATATATGAGTTTACAGGTAGAGGTTATATACAGTTTTTAAGACAAGGAAGTAATGGTGAAGGAAAAATGTCAAGTCAAAAAGAATTAAAAAAGCGTAAGCAAAAAACAAAGAAAAAAGAAAACCCAAGAACAAATACAAGAAGCTAAATTTTGGTTGGTTATTTAGTTTCCAAAGCACTCATTTAATTAATTTTAAATGAGTGCTTTCTTTTTATTATAAATTAAAGTGACAATTTAATTTTTGTTGTGTCTAAAAATTGTAAGGTTATTATTAACTTTATAAAACAATTATTAACCCTTAAAAATATTTATAACCATGGGATTATTTTCATTTATTAAAAATGCAGGAGCAAAAGTTTTTGGAATTGGAAAAACAACTGAAGAAGAAGCTGCTGAAGCAAAAGCAAAAGCTGCTGCTGCAGAACTTAGAGTAGAAGAAGCTGCTGCTAAAAACTTAGAGCAAACAATAAACGATTTAGCATTACAAGTAAAAAACTTAGATATATTTATTGATGATGATATGGCAAGAGTATCGGGTATGGCATATGACCAAGCTACAAAAGAAAAAGTAGTTTTAGTTATAGGTAATACAGATGGTATTGCTACAGTAGATGATCAAATGACAGTTGAGCACGTTCAACCAGAAGCACAATTTCATACAGTAGTAAGTGGAGATACTTTAGGTAAAATTGCAAAAAACTATTATGGAAATGCAATGGCATATCCTACAATTTTTGAAGCAAACAAACCAATGCTTACAGATCCAGATAAAATTTACCCAGGTCAAGTTTTACGTATACCTGCTTTAGATTAATTCTAAGAATAGCTAATTTAAAAAGCCAACGCATTGCGTTGGCTTTTTTGTTTTTTAGTATTTACTTATGTATTATTTTAAGACTTGTTTTAATGCTTCAGCATCATAAGGCTTAGCTATAATTGTTTTGTTTTTGTCTAATAAAAAATAAGATGGTGTTGATTTTACGCCATATTGATTAGAAACTGGGTTTTCCCATTTCTGTAAACCTAACACATGTATAAAATCTGGGAAATTTGCAATCTCTTTTCGCCAGCTTGCTGCTTCATCTTCTAGCCCAAAAGCAATAACTTTTAAATTGGGTTTTGTAGCAAGTAAGTCTTTTACCTTTGGTAATTCGTCTAAACAATGGCCACATGCACTACTCCAAAAAATAACAAGATATTGATCTGCAATGTCTAAGTCATGTAGATTGGTTGTAGATGTCTTTCCGTTGTTGGTTATTGCTAAATCAAAGTTCTGAGCTTTCATACCTATAGCGTTATTTTTATAAACAACTAGGTCTTCTAGTAAAGTTGAGTATCCAGTTTGCTCAGCTAATTGTAATAAATAATTGTCTGCCATATAATTTGCAACAGTTTCATTTTCTTGTTGTGTAAAACGCCTCCAAATTAGTTCTAATAGGATGGTTTTAATCTTAAAGTTGCCATCGCCTATACTAATAACTAAATTATCTATATCTTTTTTATAAGTTTCAATATCTGTATTTGCCGAAATACCAAATACGTATGCTAAAACACGGTCAACTAAAAAATCTGAACTCTGTAATAATGGGTTGCTAAAATCTATATGCTTAAGATAGTTTTTCTTTAGATTACTAGAGTAGGTTGTTATGTCTTCAAAATATGCTGGAATATAAGGTCTGTTTGCTTTTATAAATGTAGAAGCCATTGTTCCTTTTGAAGCATCTTCAAAAGCTGTTTGTGTATCTTTTAAGGTTTTAAAAATATCGTTAAACCCTTTTTCATCAGTGTTTTCTTTGGTGTAAAAATTACTAATAGTCATATTAACTAGCTCCATGCTTTTAGTATATGATGACCAAAGTTTGTTTTCGTTAGACTCGGTAAACTCTAAACCTTTTTCTAAGCTAAACGTTAATGAAACATCTTCATTACCATTATAAATAAAATCAAAGTTATTTTCTTCTGGAGGCAAAGCGTACACAATTTTATATAATCCAGCTGTAGCTGTAGAGTCTAGTGTAATACTAAAACTGCCATCAGCTTCTAATTTTCCTCTATTAATATAATCTGATCCTGTTGGTGTAGATTGATATAAAAAGGCATATGTAAATTCGTTTGCAGGAGAAAAGATACCATTAATTTTATGTTGAGCACATAATACTGTTGGTAGTAATGCAATTAAAAATAATAGTTTTTTCATGTGTTTAATTCTATTGTTTTTTTTATGGTCACATGTTGTTCGCTATTAATCACACCCTAATGTGATAAGCTTTTTAACATGCTCGTTTCATCTGTTTAAATTAATGTTTTTTAAATCACTTTGCTGTTTTCAATAATTAAGCCAAAATGGGCTGTAATACTTTTAAAGCTTGTTCTATAGATTTTATGTTTTCAAAAGTAAGTAATAAACGTAAACCATTTCTGGTTTGTTTTTCTTTCATTTTACATGCTGTAGGATTTGCTTGTACAAATTGTAACACTTTTGTAAACCCAGAACTTTGATAAAAAGCGCTCTGTTGATCATTAATAAAATAACCAATGAGTTTGTTTTGTTTCATGATTACTTTTTCTAAACCTATTTTAGTAGCAATCCACTTTATACGTACACTATTTAGTAAATCTATAACCTGAATTGGTAACTCGCCAAAACGGTCTACAATTTCAGTTTCAAATTTTTGAAGTTCTGCTTCGGTTTTTAAATTATTTAGCTGTGTATAAAGGTTTAAGCGTTCGGTAATATTGTTTACATAATCATCAGGAAACAGAAGTTCAAAACTGGTGTCTATAGTAATATCTTTAACGTAGTCTTTTTCTTTGCCATCATCTTGATATAAATCTTTAAATTCAGTTTCTTTAAGTTCTTCAATCGCTTCATTTAATATTTTTTGATACGTATCAAACCCTATTTCATTTATAAAACCACTTTGTTCTCCACCAAGTAAATCACCAGCACCACGAATTTCTAAATCTTTCATAGCAATATTAAATCCGCTTCCTAATTCAGTAAATTGTTCTAAAGCGGTAATACGTTTTCTAGCATCATTTGTCATAGCAGAATATTCTGGAGTAATAAAATAGCAAAACGCTTTTTTATTACTTCTACCAACACGACCACGCATTTGGTGTAAGTCACTCAAACCAAAATTATTGGCATTATTAATAAAAATGGTGTTTGCATTAGGTACATCTAAACCACTTTCAACAATAGTTGTACTTACCAAAACATCAAATGCGCCATTCATAAAAGCAAGCATGAGTTGTTCTAGTTTTTTACCATCAAGTTGCCCATGACCAATACCAATTTTTGCATCAGGAACCAATCGCTGAATCATACCAGCAACTTCTTTAATGTTTTCAATACGGTTATGAATGAAGAAAACTTGTCCGCCACGTTGTATCTCATAGGTTACGGCATCACGAATAGTTTCTTCATTAAAACGAATTACATGACTTTCAATTGGGTATCTATTTGGAGGTGGCGTTGTAATTACAGATAAATCTCTAGCAGCCATTAAACTAAACTGAAGCGTTCTAGGAATTGGCGTTGCGGTTAATGTTAAAACATCAACATTATCTTTAAGTGTTTTTAATTTTTCTTTTACAGCAACTCCAAATTTTTGTTCTTCATCAACAATAAGTAACCCTAAATCTTTAAATTTTACGTTTTTATTCACGAGTTGGTGTGTACCAATAATAATATCAACCTTACCTGCTTCAAGTTCTTCAAGTGTAATACGTTTTTCTTTTGCTGTTCTAAAACGGTTTAAGTAATCTACCGTTACAGGAAAGTTTTTTAAACGCTCGCTAAAGGTTTTTTGATGCTGATAAGCTAAAATTGTTGTTGGCACTAAAACCGCAACTTGCTTTCCGTTATCTACAGCTTTAAATGCAGCACGAATAGCAACTTCGGTTTTTCCAAAACCTACATCACCACAAACTAAGCGATCCATTGGGCGCTCACTTTCCATATCAACTTTAATATCTGCTGTAGCTGTTGTTTGGTCAGGTGTATCTTCATACACAAAAGAAGCTTCTAATTCATGTTGCATATAGCTATCTGGATTGTATTGATAGCCTTTTTCTAATTTGCGTTTGGCATAGAGTTTAATAAGATTAAAAGCAATTTCTTTAACTCTAGATTTTGTTTTTTGTTTAAGGGTTTTCCAAGCTTTGCTTCCTAATTTATAAATCTTTGGTGGCTTTCCATCTTTACCATTAAACTTGGTGATTTTATGTAAAGAATGTATGCTTAAATACAGCACATCTCGTTCACCATAAACTAATTTTATAGCTTCTTGTTTTTTACCTTCTACATCTATTTTTTGTAAACCTCCAAATTTACCAATACCATGATCTATATGCGTAACATAATCGCCAATGTCTAAATTTGTAAGCTCTTTTAATGTGATGGCTTGCTTTTTTGCATATCCATTTTTTAAATGGAATTTATGATAGCGTTCAAAGATTTGATGATCTGTATAACACGTAATTTTTTGGTCGTTATCTTTAAATCCTTGATATAAAGAAGCGACTATGGTTTTATAGTGCACATCTTGATCTAGATCTTCAAAAATATCATGAAACCGTGTTGCTTGTTGTTCTGTTGCACAAGCAATATAATTTGTAAATCCCTTGTTGTGATTAGCATTTAAATCGTCAATTAAAAGATTAAATTGTTTATTAAAAGAAGGTTGAGGTTTTGTGTTGAATTCAATAGCCTGAGTCGCTTGGTTGCTGAGCGCAGTCGAAGCACCAAACTCTACCAAAGTAAAATCTAGTAATTGCTTTTTTAACAATTTAGAATTGCAAAATAATTCTTCAGGTTTTGAATGATTTATCGTTTCTGATAATGTTTTAAATGTTTTAGAAGCTTTATCAAAAAAATCATCAATTCTAGAAAATAATAATTCTGAATTTTTAGAAAACACCACTGTTTTAGAAGCTATATATTTTAAGAAACTCTGTCTGCTTTCGTCTAAAAACTTGTTGGCAACATTTGGTATGATGCTTATCTTTTTTATTTGTTCTGTAGAGAGTTGAGTTTCTACGTCAAAGGTTCTAATACTATCCACTTCATCACCAAAAAACTCAATTCTGTAGGGTTCGTCATGCGAAAATGAAAATACATCAACAATGCCACCTCGTACAGAAAACTCTCCAGGTTCGGTAACAAAATCAACGCGTTTAAATTTGTATTCAAACAGCACTTCGTTTACAAAGTCTATCGATAAATTATCGTTTACAGCAACTTTTAATGTATTTTTTTCAAGCTCGCGACGTGTAACAACTTTTTCAAAAAGCGCATCTGGATAGGTAACAATAATAGCTGGTTTTTTGCGCGAATTAATTCGGTTTAAAACTTCGGCTCTAAGTAGCACATTAGCATTATCAGTTTCTTCAATTTGATAAGGTCTTCTATAACTTCCAGGATAGAAAAGAACATCTTTATCATTAAGTAAAACCTCTAAATCATTAAGATAGAAAGCAGCTTCTTCTTTATCATTAAAAATAAGTAAGAATGGCTTGTCTGCTTGTTTAAAACTTTCTGTTAAAACAAGCGATAAAGCAGATCCAACAAGACCTTTTAAATGGGTTCTACTCTTGTTTTGAGCAGAGTCGAAAGGTTGTGTTTTGGCAATAGCAATCTGCAGATTTTGCGTTTGCAAAGCCTGAGCATATGTTTGCGAGAGAATGGATTTACTCAAGTCAATTTATTTTGTGCAAATATAAAAATTTTGTTGGATGAGTATTGATAAAATGTATTAATAAAACTATCTTTGCAGTACTTTAAAAACAAGAATATATGTCATTTTCAGATTTATTTGATAGCGGATTTAAAAAGCGTAACCAAGATCATTTTGCTGCCATAGTTAGAGTTGCAATGGATGATGGTGTTATAAGCGAAGAAGAACAAGCATTTTTAGATCGATTAGCTAGAAATTTAGATATTAGTGAGTCAGAATACAAGGAGATTTTGAAGGATTATGCTACGCATCCAATTAGCCCTCCAATGTTATATAATAGACGTTTAGAGCGTTTGTACGATTTATCTCGTATGGTTTATGTCGATCATATTAAAGGAGATCATGAAGAGGTTGTGTTAAGAAAAATTGCTGTAGGACTTGGGTTTTCTCCAGAGAATGTAAAGTATGTTGTTGACAAAGCATTAACCCTTGTAAGCAACGGTGTTGATATAGATACGTTTATAGAAGAAATAAAAATGATGAATAGATAGACATCTATTAATTAAAAATATATAAAGCGAACTAATCACTGGGTAAAATTGAAGTGTAGTTCGCTTTTTTTATTGTGCATTACGCATAAACTCTTCTGCTTTTTCTACCATATTTTTGCTTCCACAAATAAATGGAACACGTTGATGTAGCTCAGTTGGTTCTATATCCATAATTCTAGTAAACCCATCACTAGCCTTACCATTGGCTTGCTCAGCAAGATAAGCCATAGGATTACACTCATAAAGTAAACGTAATTTTCCGTTTGAGTTTTTAGAACTTTTAGGATACATATAAATGCCTCCTTTAATCATATTTCTATGAAAATCTGAAACTAATGATCCAATATATCTTGAGGTATATGGTCGGTCTCCTTCTTCCATTTGGCAATATTTTATGTAGTCTTTCATGCCTTGAGGGAAGTGGATATAGTTTCCTTCATTTACAGAATAAATTTTTCCGTCTTCAGGAAAACTCATATCAGGATGTGATAAATAAAATGTGCCAATAGCAGGATTTAATGTAAAGCCATTAACACCATCTCCAGTAGTGTAAACGAGCATTGTTGAGGTTCCGTAAACCACATAACCAGCAGCAACTTGTTGATTTCCTTTTTGAAGAAAATCTTCAATAGTAACAGGAGTTCCTACTGGAGTAACACGCCTGTAAATTGAAAAAATAGTACCTACAGAAACATTAACATCAATATTAGACGAACCATCTAAAGGGTCTATTAATACAATATATTTATTTTGATTGTTTTCGTCTTGACTATTTATACTTATAAAATCGTCTTCTTCTTCACTAGCAATACCACAAACAATATTTCTATTGGTTAGTGTTTGTATAAATTTATCATTAGCATATACGTCTAATTTTTGTTGGTCTTCACCTTGAATGTTAGTATCACCAGCAGCTCCAATAATATCTACTAAACCAGCTTTGTTAACTTCGTGATTTACCACTTTTGCGGCTAATCTAATCGAGTTGATTAATCGAGACAATTCTCCAGAAGTGTATTTAAATGACGATTGATTTTCTATAATAAATTCACCAAGAGTTTGGTTTTTTTGAGACATGCTAAGCTAGTTGTTTGTTTTTACAAATATCGCATTTTTTAGTAAACTATTACGTTTTCGTTTCATTTTAATAGAGCTAAAGATTTAACTTTTTAAACTATCTTTGATTTAAATTATTTTGAATGAATTTTACAATAAGAACAGCAATTAAAGACGATATGTTTCAAGTACTTAATTTAATTAAGGAGCTTGCGGTTTTTGAAAAAGAACCTGATGCTGTTAAAATAACGGTTGAGGATTTACAAAAATCTGGCTTTGGAGATCAACCAGAATTTCATTGCATTGTTGCTGAGATAGACAATAAAATTGAAGGTATTGCAATTGTATATAAACGATTCTCTACTTGGGTAGGTTCTGCATTACATTTAGAAGACTTAATTGTAAGCCAAAATGTTAGAGGAACTGGTTTAGGAACCGCACTTTTAGATGAGGTTATTAAATATGGAAATAGTATTGGTGCAAAACGTATTTGCTGGGAAGTTTTAGATTGGAACGAACCAGCTATTGAATTTTATGAGAAGAAAGGCGCAAACGTTATGCGTGATTGGGACGTTGTTCAGTTAGATGAGCAAGGAATTAAAGAATACATATCAAAACTATAACATGCAAGTATTTAAATTTGGTGGCGCTTCTGTTAAAGATGCTAATGGTGTTAAAAACCTAGCAAATGTATTACAAAGCGTAGGTTATAAAAACACACTTGTTGTTGTTTCTGCTATGGGGAAAATGACCAATGCATTTGAATCTATTATTAATAATTATTTTAATAATAAAACAGAGTTACAAAGTTCGATACAAGATGTAAAAAAGTTTCATAATGAAATTATATTAGATTTATTTGAAAATGAGCACCATCCAATATTTAATAAACTCATATCAATTTTTGAAGAATTTGAAAGCTTCTTAAAACGTAATAAATCACCAGATTACAATTTTGTTTATGATCAAACTATAGGTTATGGAGAGCTTATTTCTACAACTATTATTAGTGCATATTTAAATGAAATCGGTATTAAAAACCATTGGTTAGATGTTAGAGAATGCATTAAAACAGATGATTATTACAGAAGAGCTAATGTTAATTGGGAAAAAACACAAACTCAAATTAAATTGCAATTAAAAACGAATGTCTTAAATATTACTCAAGGATTTTTAGGAAGCGATTCTAATAACTTCACCACAACATTAGGACGAGAAGGAAGCGATTATACAGCGGCTATTTTTGCATATTGTTTAAATGCTGATAGTGCAACTATATGGAAAGATGTGCCTGGTGTTTTAAATGCAGATCCACGTTACTTTGAGAATGCACAACTTTTAAACAAAATATCGTATCATGAGGCTATTGAGTTGGCTTTTTACGGTGCATCTGTAATTCATCCTAAGACATTGCAGCCTTTACAACAGAAAGAGATTCCGTTGTATGTGAAGTCGTTTTTAAAGCCAGAAAACTCAGGAACAATGGTGGCTAAAGGAATAGCTTTAGAACCAAATATACCTTGCTTTATAGTTAAAAAGAATCAAGTATTGGTGTCACTATCTTCATTAGATTTTTCATATGTTGTTGAAGAAAATATAAGTGAAATTTTTAGCTTACTACATTTATATAAAATGAAAGTTGATGTTATTCAAAACTCAGCTATTAGTTTTTCTGTATGTTTTGAGGATAGTTATAATAATTTAGAAAAATTACTACTTCATTTAAAAGCAAAATTTAGAGTAACATTTCATAAAAAAGTGAGTCTTTATACTGTAAGGCATTATAATGAGCAAGCAATTAAGCAACTAGAAAAAGATAAAACAGTAATCTTAAAGCAATTAACTAGAGAAACAGTACAAATCGTAACTAAATAAACAATTTAGTACATTTACACCTATGGCTAAACAACAAGATATTGGATTAGTAACCGCTAAAGAAGTAGCAAAAGCTATTCATGCAGATAAATATGGTTTTATAGGCACTTTTTTTGGATGGATATTAATGAAAGTACTTAAAATATCTACACTTAATAAAATATATAAACGAAACAAACATCTTAATGACGTTCCGTTTTTAGATGGGATACTTGACGATTTTCAAATAAAATTTGAAATCCCAGAAGAAGACCTTAAGCGTTTGCCTAAAGATGGTGCTTATATTACTGTGTCTAATCATCCACTCGGAGGCATTGATGGTATTTTATTGTTAAAATTAATGCTCGAGCAACGAAAAGATTTTAAAATCATAGCCAATTTTTTATTGCATCGTATTGAGCCATTAAAGCCTTATATAATGCCAGTTAATCCTTTTGAAGACCGAAAGGATGTTAAATCTAGTATTGCAGGTTTTAAAAACGCAATTTTGCATTTAAGAGAAGGACATCCTCTTGGTGTTTTTCCAGCAGGAGAAGTATCTACATATAGAGATGGAAAATTAGTAGTAGACAAACCTTGGGAAGATGCTGCAATGAAGCTTATTCAAAAAGCAGAAGTACCAGTTGTTCCTATTTATTTTCATGCAAAAAACAGTAAGTTATTCTATAAGCTTTCTAAGATTAGTGATACGTTTAGAACAGCCAAATTACCTTCTGAGTTATTAACTCAAAAGCATAGAACTATTAAAGTAAGAATAGGTAAATCTATTTCGGTAAAAGCTCAAAAGGAACATGTTTCGCTTCATGATTTTTCTGAATTTTTAAGAAAGAAAACCTATATGCTTTCTAATTCATTTGATGATAAAGAAAAGGTATTAAAAAATATTTCATCAACTTTAAAAACACCAATTATTCCTAAGGTTCCTAAAAAGATTGTAACACCAGTAGATTCTGATGTTATGATTAAGGAGGTTGAAGCTTTAAAAAAGGATGATAGTAGATTACTTAAAAGTAAAAATTATGAAGTGTATTTAGCTTCGGCTAAAAAAATACCTAACATTTTAAGAGAATTAGGAAGGCTTCGTGAGATTACATTTAGAGAAGTAGGTGAAGGCACAAATGAAGCTATAGACTTAGATACTTTTGATACCTATTACCATCATATGTTTCTCTGGGATGATGATAAAAAAGTAATTGCAGGAGCTTATAGAATGGGATTAGGTTCTAAAATATTTGAAGTTCATGGGATTGATGGGTTTTACCTTCAAGATTTATTTCGTTTTGAACCAGAGTTGCATAAGATGATGAGCGAAGCTATAGAAATGGGACGTGCATTCATTATTAAAGAATACCAACAAAAACCTATGCCTTTATTTTTATTATGGAAAGGCATTGTACATACTACATTACGTTACCCAGAACATAAATATCTAATTGGAGGCGTTAGCATTAGTAATCAATTTTCAAATTTCTCAAAATCGTTAATGATTGAGTTTATGAAATCACATTATTACGATCCTTATGTTGCTCAATATGTGCATCCTAAAAAAGAGTTTAAAGTAAAGCTAAAAGATGCAGACAAAGACTTTGTTTTTGATGCCACTGAAGCCGATTTAAACAAGTTTGATAAGATTATTGATGAGGTTGAACCTGGAGCACTTAGAATGCCAGTACTTCTTAAAAAATACATTAAGCAAAATTGTAAACTTATTGGGTTTAATGTAGATCCATTATTTAATAATGCAGTTGATGGTTTAATGTATATTAAAATTGCCGACTTACCAGAAAGTACCGTTCGACCGGTTATGGAAGAATTTCAAGCTGAATTAGAACGCAAGTTCTCAGGTAATGGCGAACAAGAATAAGATCCTTAAAAATTTCGTTTCGCAAAATCTTCGCAATACTGTTTAATTTCATTTCTAGCTTTTAAAAAAGCAGCATGTTTTTTGGCGTCAGTTCCGTTAACTTTTGAAGGATCAAAAAAGTTATGCTGTAATCTTACAGCATTTTTACTTGGTATATAAGGACAGTTTTCATTAGCATAATTACAAACAGTGATTATGTAATTAAAATCGATGGCTGCATATTCATCAACATGATTAGATGTGTGATGCCTAATATCTAAACCGTCTTCTTTCATAATTGCTAATGCGCCTGGATTTAAAGTCATGAGTTTCAATACCTGCGCTATAAATATTGAAGGAGCGATTATCTAAAAAGTAATTTAAATAACCATGTGCCATTTGGCTTCAGCATGAATTTCCTGTGCAAGTACTAAGATGTTTTTCATTTAATTTATATGTTTTTATTTCGTTTTTCAAGAAGATGATTGTCATACCATTTTCCGTTTAATTGACCAATTTTTTCTCTAATACCAACAACTCTAAAGCCACACTTTTTATGCAAATTTATACTTGCCAAGTTTTTAGAAAAAATTCCAGCTTGTAAGGTCCAAAAACCGTTATGTTCACTTTCTTTAATGAGCTGTTTAAGTAGTGCTTCACCTATATTTCGGCCTCTAAATTTTTTAGCGACATAAACACTTACTTCAGCAACACCTTTATAAACTTCACGTTTTGAAACTTGAGACAAAACAGCAAAGCCTAAAGCCTTATTTCTTTTAGTTGCAACAATTCTACATGAATTTATATACTTAGAGTCCCATTGCTTCCAATTAGGAATTTCGGTTTCAAAAGTAGCTAATCCAGTAGAAATACCTTCAGCATAGATTTTTGAAACCGAATCCCAATCATTTTCTAATAATGGTCTAAGTATTATTGTGGTCATTTTTAACAGCAATTTCCGTTTGGTGAGCAACATGGTTCTTCGCTAGAAGACACTGTTTCTAATTCTTCAGAAACGCCACAAGTTTCTTTTGCTTTACAAGCTGTTTTTTCTATAGCTAATTTAATAATAAGGTTATTTCCTTTTATTTCGTAATCGTTAACAAATTGTTGCGCTGTGTGAAATGTTGCGTTACTATATTCAAACTTTACTTCTGAGTCAAGCGTATAAGGTTTTATTGTGCCAACCTTTTTTAATATAGCTAAAGCTTTATAAACAGACATAAATTCTGTTTTACCAAGTTCACTTGGGCTTTCCCATAGTTGAATAATAGTTTCTTTCCAAGCATCAGTTTGAGATCCACAATCTACAGAGTCTATAGATATGTGCTTAACTTCTGTAATATGATAATTTGCACCAACTAGTAAGTTTGGAGCATATTCAAAAAGTAAAGATTTGTCTTGATTTTGTTCTAATACGTTAAATAATTCTTGAGTATTCATATGTTAATATTTTAAAGTTTTGTACAATAGTTAAATGTGTTTTTACTAACAACAATTTGATTTTGTTTGGTTAAAAAAAGAATTTAATAAGGTTTGAAATTCTTGAAAACGTTCAATATTTATGCAGTAGCAATGACTTTTGCCTTTGTAGGTTCCTTTAAGTAAACCAGCATCATTAATTACTTTTAAGTGTTGTGAAATAGTTGACTGTGATAAGCCAATTTCATCAACAATATCATTACAAATACAACTGTCTTGTTTGCTTATGTATTGTAGAATTGCTACTCGAGCTGGATGCGAAAATACCTTGGCTATTATGGCTAAATCTGTAGTGCCTTTATTATAAATATTGAGTTTTGAAGCTCCCATTAGTCTATTTGTTTGGTACAAAGATACAATTAAATCGTAATATTGCAATATTACGATAATAAAATATTAAAATAAAGTCAATGCATCTATTTGCATTGACTTTATTATGTGATTAAAACCAAGGTTTTTGTCCTACTTGGTATGTATTATAAAATTCTTCGTCAGACTTTGTTAAGTAAATAATACCTTCTACAAGACCTATTATACTAACAACTAGAGTTCCTATGCCACAAGTTAAAAAGTATAAAACTATTGAGGAAACAAGCATAATGGCTCCTTCTTTGTTATATCCTAAAACAAATTTATGCACTCCAGCCCAACCTAAAACAATTCCTAATACACCAGCAAGAACTTTTTTGTTGTCTCCAGTGGCACTAGTAAATGCTTCCTTGGCACTATCTGCAAACTCAGATGCGGCTTCTTTTGCATCTTCGGCAAATTCGCTTGCTTTTTCTTTTGCATCACTTGCAAACTCTTTTGCGCCATCTTTTGCATCATCTAACATATCATTTAGATCATCGTTTAAATTTTTATCATCAGACATATTTGTATTATGTTTTTGGTTAGACTATAAAGTTAATAAAAAAATAGAATAAATACATCTTACTTATTTACTAAAAAAGTGTTTAAGGAAGCTTTTGGTTTTAATGAGTCTTACGTAAAATTTTATTTACTTCAGATTTTAGTTGTTTTACCTTATTTTAAAGTTTTTCTGAATTGCTTGTTACATAAAAGCTTTATCTATAGGTTCCCAAAGCTCTATTTTGTTTCCGTCATTATCTAGTATCCAGCCAAATTTTCCATACTCGTACTCTTCAACTTCTCCTATAATGGTAACACCTTCTTCTTTTAAGGTTTTTAATAACTCATGTAAGTTTTCTACACGATAGTTAAACATAAAGTCTTTTTTTGAAGGCTCATAGTATTTGGTGTTTTCTGCAAATGGACTCCATTGGGTTGAGCAGTCTTTACCGTCTTTATCTTTCCACCAAAAGGTACAACCATAATCATCTGTATTAAAACCTAGATGTTTTTTATACCAATCTTTTGCTGCTTTTGGATCTTTGGTTTTAAAGAATAAACCGCCAATTCCTGTTACTCGTTTTTTCATAGAATTAGTTTTATTTATTGTTTTTTGTTGCGTGATTCGTATATCTGAATCCACTCATCTACAGTCATTTTTTTAACAAGCTCAGCTATTAACTCAAAAGGGATTTCTTCTAGTTTTTTAAATCGAATACAGCTTTTCCCCATATCTAACTTACGTTTACAGTGTTTAGGGTATTCGTTAACAAACCAATCGTGTAATTCTGGTTTTGCGTAAATTCCGCTATGGTATAAGTTTACTGAGTTTTTTTGTGAAGCAAAACTCATAAATGGCAAAGGCTCGTTTGGAGTGCAATGATAGCCGTCTGGATATGTGGAAAGTGGAACATAATACCCAATCATTTTATATTGCATGCCTTCTTCAAAACCTTTTGGTAAATTATCATTTATTACTTGTCGTAATTTCTTTAAAGTAGCTTGGCGTTCTTCAGGAACTTGACTTATATAGTCTTCTGGTGATGTAGCTTCGTATTGCATAATTTATTTTTTTTGTTGTAGAATGAGTGATGAAATTAATGATATTATTAAACCTATCATAACTACAGTTATAAACATAATGAAAGCCATAAAGCCAGACCCTCCATAATCGTCCATTTGTTTTACTAAAATATCTTTTTGTTTTTCGAATTCTTCAGTAGACATTGTTTCTTTCATTGTACTTAATGTCTTGTCTAAATATTCAGTTGCGAAATCTGGATTAATTATTGTAGTGTAAATATAATCTGCTATTCCAATCCCTAAGCCTACAAAAACAGCTATAAGCAATCCAATAACAAACCCATTACCAAACGATAAGATACCTTGGTTTACATGATCTCGATAGTGTTTAATTCCAAAGAAAATAAAGGATAATGATGCTAGCATGGTTATATAGCCAAAAACTTCCTGCGTTGTGTAGCTCATACCTTGGCCTAACCAAAGCACCAATAGAAATAGTATAATAGCAACTAGTAGTCCGTAACTCCCATATTTAATGATTGTGTTTTTCATAATTGTTTTAATTTAATGTTTATATATGTTGATCGATAAGTATTGTGTTTCCATCTGGATCAAGGAACACAATGCTAGCAGGACCAGAATCACTTCTATCTGTTTCTTTTTCTAATTTTACACTATTAGATTTAAGATGTTTTTGAATGTTTCTAACATCGTCATAGGTATCTAGCGTATTTGCGTTTTGATCCCAACCGGGATTGAATGTTAAAATGTTTTGCTCAAACATACCTTGAAAAAGACCAATGATTGTATCGCCATTTTTCATGATTAAATAATTATGCTCTATGTTTCCAGCAAAGACTGAAAACCCCAAAGTTTCATAAAATGTTTTAGAGATTTGAATGTCTTTAACATTCAAACTCAATGAAAATGCACCTAATTTCATATGTATATATTTATTGTTTTTAATGGTTATATAAAATAGCTAATACTATCTTCTTTTATTCTAGTGAATAAATTTTGGTTATAGATGTTTCATAATGTTAACTATTATAATATTACACAAAACTATGAGATGCCTTTAAAATATAGCTCATACTAAAGTACCAAACCACTCATACTTTAGTTTAAAATAAGGATTTTATATAATATTAAAATCTTTTGCTATTTGTAACGCTTGCGTACGTCGCTTTGCATTTAATTTTGTGAGTAGATTAGATACATGTGTTTTAATGGTACTTTCTGAAACAAAAAGTTTCTCACCAATTTCTTTGTTTGAAAGCCCTTCAGAAATACCTAAAAGAACTTCATATTCACGTTTACTTATATCTAAGTCTTCTATTTTTTTATAATCTATTTCTTTTGTTGCATTTGTTTGTTTGTGAAGACTCTTTTTGTTGAGGTATATACCTATAAAAAAGAAAACAATGGCAATTGTAGCTATAACAAATTCAGAATTTAAATCGCCAGAGATGATGGCGTATTTACTAATCTGGAATAATAATAACAGTGCTAAAATGAGTAAGCCAAAAACAAGAATGGTTTTCTTCATTGAATAAAATTAGCTAATTAGAATGGTTTGCTAAAATAAATGTATATCTGTTTTATGTTGTAAGTTTTTTTTAAATGTCATTCCGAATTTGTTTCGGAATCTCATCACTCAATTTTAACAGTTTAAAACTAGAAATGATTTACTATATAGATTTTTCAACAGTTTTTGAGATATGCAAACTTAAAAATGTTAAAATAAGAGGAAAACCTCCATCTAAAGTTACGGTTTTTCTGTACTCTATAAGTATAGTGGTTATTCTCAAAGCAAAAAACACCTATAAAACTTATTAACAACAAGTTATGTAAAAATTTAGCATAATAAATTTTGTGGTTTAGCGTTTTTTTTTTTGTAGGTTTGGAGTGTTGAAAGTGACAATTTGGGTCATTTGCAAAGTCGCCCAATTGTTATCGAGGCAAATAGATTAATCTAAAACCAGCGTTGGTTATTTTTATTACCTTTTATAAGACTTTGCGGTGTATTATTTGGCTTTGCAACCAAGACTTTGTGATTTTTAGACTTTGCGGTTTATTGTATTAACCAACCTATGTAAACTATAACCATAGGTTTAAAATTTTTAGAAATTATGAAAAAATTAAAAAAAACATTTAGTGTTTTAGCTGTTGTATTTTTTATGAGTAGTACGTTGAATGCAAAAACTGAAATTCCAACAAGTTATGAACAATGTATGGACAGAGCTGAAGCTACTGAAAATCAATTACTACAGCAAGGAGCTTCTTCTTCTTTTGCGTATAATTATGCTAGTGATGAGTTAGGTGATTGTATAGATTCAGTTGATGAGGCAGCAGCAGAATATTGGCTAACTCATTAATATTATGGTATGGATTAAAAACAGATTGGTTTTTATTTTAGTTTTCTCAGTAATAAATTATTGCTATTCGCAGCATATAGTTGTTAACTATAAGATTATAACTTATGGAGATTTTATAGAAAAAAAAACAGAAAACAGAAATTCTGATGTTGTAGAAAAGATTAATAATTCCTTTCAATTAGTTAACCTAATGAGAATGCATCTAAAAGCAACTCAAACAGAATCTGTTTATTGGGGAGATAATAAAGTAAATTCTGGAGCTGATGAACGATATTTTAATCTTGCCAAGTTATATATAAACAATGATGACATTTATTTTACAAACTTAAAGGAAGGTATTATATCTAAATCGTTCAATGCTTTCGAAAAGGATTTTGTTATTCATAATTTAATAAGTAATGTAAAATGGATATTACATAAAGATTCAAAGTTTATTAATAAATATAAATGTTTTAAGGCTACAACATTTTATGAGATAAAAAACCCAAAAGGAGTCTTTAGAAAAGAAGTAGTAGCTTGGTATACATTGGATATCCCTTATAGATTTGGTCCTAAAAATTTTTCTGGATTACCAGGTTTAATATTAGAAGTAAGAGATGATAATATAATATATGTTGCTGATGTTATCGAGTTTAAGGCGGAAGATATTGTTATTGAAGTAAATGCTAAAGGAGAGAATATTACCCAGAAAAAATTAGATGATATGGCAGAAGAAGCTATGGACAATAGAAGAAAACTTGCCAAATCTAAAAGAAGAAATTAATGATGTATAATGCTAATAAGCATTTAAATTTTTTTATGTTAATCCTGCTTATAACAGCAGGATTTTCTCTTAATGCGCAAACTGTTATTGTTTCTGGAAAGGTAACAGATACTTTACAAAACCCACTAGCTTATGCTAATATTTTAGCCATACCAGAAGCTAATGACCAAGACCTGCGTTTTGCTATAACAGAAGCTAATGGTACTTATAAATTAGGTTTAGTAAAAAATCAAAGCTATAAAGTAACCGTTAGTTATTTAGGTTATACCTCACAAACTATAGCGATTACCACCACAAACCAAAATCTAACTAAAAACTTTAGTTTAAGAGAGAACCCTAACCAGCTTGATGAGATTACCCTTAATTACACACCACCTATAACAGTAAAAAAAGACACCATTACTTATAATGTAGATAGCTTTAAAACTGGAGAAGAGCGTAAATTACGTGAGGTTTTAAAAAAATTGCCAGGTGTAGAAGTTGATAAAGCAGGTAATGTTACTGTACAAGGTAAAAAAGTAACCAAGGTATTGGTAGAAAACAAAACCTTTTTTACAGGTAATACCAAGCTAGCTGTAAATAATATCCCAGCAGATGCAGTAGATAAGGTAGAAGTATTAGACAATTATAGCGAGGTTGCTATGCTAAAAGGCTTGCAAGATGGTGAAGACATGGCAATGAATATAAAATTAAAAGCCGATAAAAAGAAGTTTGCCTTTGGAGATGTAGAGTTAGGTGCAGGTATTAAAGATAGGTACCTTGTACATCCAAATCTTTTTTATTACAGCCCAAAAACCAACGTTAATTTTATTGGTGATTATAATAATCAAGGGATAAAAAGTTTTAGTTTTAGAGATTATATAGATTTTGAAGGTGGTTTTGGTAAGCTTATGAGTGATGCAGGTAATTATTTTAGTTTGTATAACAGTGATTTTGCCCAATACCTAAATAATCAAGATTATACAGCAAACACCAACCAATTTGGAGCCTTAAATATTAGACAGTCTATTAATACTAAAACAGATGTTAGTGGTTATATTATTAGCTCAAAGAGTAAAACAGAAACGCAAAGCAATACATTAAATGAGTACCTTAATCTTGATGATGCTTTTATTGAAGATAGAAACACAACTAATAGCATCAACAAATTTTTTACTATAGCTAAACTAACCTTAGATTATAACCCAAGTCATGATGAAGATTTTGCTTATAATAGTTTTGTAAAACTCACAAATAATGATGCAAATGGTTTAACAACAACCATAAACCCATCACAAAATAATAGTATCAATACCCTAACAGATATTAAAGAGTTGAATCTAAAACAAAATATAAGTTATAGCCGTAAACTCTCAAAAAACCATACAGCGACTTTACAAGCAACGTACAATTATAAAAATGATAAACCTATTACAGAATGGTTTACCAACCAACAGATTTTACAAGGTTTAATTCCTTTAGAGGATGATACTGTGTATAACATTTTACAAACTAAACGCTCTAACTCACATAATGCAAATGTAATACTTAAAGACTATTGGGTACTTAATAATTTTAATCACCTCTATACAAGTTTTGGAGTTAATGCAGCATTTAACAGTTTTGAAAACCAAGATGTACAGCAATTAAGTAATGGTAGTATTAACAATTTTAACACAACAGGTTTTGGTAACGATTTTATATATAACTTTATTAATACCTTTGTTGGTTTAGAATATAAATTTCAAATAGGTAAGGCAATATTTAAACCCATGTTGTATTACAATTTTTATAGTTGGAACACCAAACAATTAGACGATAGGTATTCTAATAAAAAAGTATTACTGTTACCAAAGTTTACCACCAAAGTAGAGTTTAATAATAACGAAAAACTCCATTTTAGATATCAACTTAATGCACGATTCCCTGCTATTAACCAATTGGCTAATAATTTTATACTTAATAGTTTTAATCGTGTATTTAAAGGTGATGCCACTTTAGAAAACCAGTTGTATCACACAGTAAGTTTGAGCTACTACAAGTTTAGCTTGTTTAAAAACCTTAATTTTAATATTAACACTAATTTTAATAAAAGAATAAAGACACTTAAATCGACGACACAATTGCAAGGCATTGAACAGTTTAGTACATCAGTTTTATTTGACCAACCAGAACATAATTTTAATATTAGTGCAAGACTCTCTAAGAAGATAAACAAAATTAAATACAATATAAGAGGTCGTTTTAGTTACAGTGATTTTTTTCAAATTTTGAATACTAATACCAACCTAAATATTTCAAAAGGGATATCATCAACGCTAAGTGTCGAAACGTTTTTTAAAGACCATCCAAATATAGAAATGGGTTATACTAAAGATTTTAATAATTACCGTTCTTTTAGCGTTATTAACAAATTTGAAAACGACCGCTTTTTTGCAAATGTTGAGTATGATTTTTTAAAAGATTTTATTTTTAAAGCAGATTATAGTTTTGATGCTTATACTAATAAAAGCGCAAATACCAAAAACACCTTTGATACTGCAAACGCATCGTTATTTTATCAAATTGAAGACAGTCCTTGGGGGTTTGAAATTAATGCAACTAACATATTTGATGTAACAGTTAAACAACAAAACACATTTAATAGTTTTTTAATTAGCGATAGTAAAACATTCATTTTGCCAAGAATAATCATGTTTAAAGTGGCTTATAAGTTTTAACAAAATTTAGCTTTTATTTTATCTACAATAGTTTGTGCGAGTTTTTCTTTACTTTCAATAGTCCATCCGGCTACATGAGGTGATAATAAAACATTATCTGCTTGAATTAAATATTCAAAAGCTTCGGGTAAATTAGATTTTTTGCCTTTACGCATTAATCTTATGCTTGAGTCTTGAGGTTTAAAAAGGTTTTCAAAAGACGCTTTTTCGTATTCTAAAACATCTAAACCAGCGCCTAAAATTTTTCCAGATTCGAGAGCTTTTACCAAATCTTTAGTAAGTACACTTTTACCTCTTGCTGTATTAATTAACCAAAATGGTTTTCTAAAATCATTTATAAAATTTGAATTAATCATATTTATGGTTAAGTCTGTTTGTGGTGTATGCAAACTTAACACATCAGCCTTTTCTTGTAGTTCTTTTAAGGTTACTTGTGTGGCATTTTTATCACCTACATTTTGTTTTATATCATAGCAAATTACGTTTACATCAAAACCTCGAAGCTTTTTAGCAAAGGCTTTTCCCATATTGCCATAACCTATTAAACCAATTGTTTTGCCATCTAATTCAACACCTCGATTAGCTTCACGCAACCATTTGCCTTGTCTTACTTCTTTATCAGCTTTATTTAATTTATTAAAAAGAGATAATAGCATTGCTAAGCTATGTTCGCCAACCGCATTTCTGTTGCCTTCTGGAGCAGCGATTAAAGTGATGTCTTTTTGTTCTGCATATTCACAATCTATATTTTCTAATCCAGCACCAACACGACCTATGAATTTTAAATTAGTAGCCTTGTCTAAAAAATGTTTATCAATAGTGAAGCGGCTTCTAATAATGATGCCATCATAATTTGAAATTTTAGCTTCGATTTCAGATTTTGATGATGTGTAATCTTCATGATTTGTAAAACCTAAATCGTTAAGTTGATTGATTAATAAGTTATGATTAGTATCTATGTGAAGAATTTTCATGTTTTGATTATTTGAAAATTGCATGATTATGAGATGCTAAACAAGTTTAGCATGACGTTTCTACCTAATTATATTTTTGGGTATTCTGTTTGTGTTTTTTCGTGTTGTACGTTTCCTGTGTGAGCTGTGGTTAATTTTTCGAATAAAAGCACATGTACTTCTTCATTGTTTTTAGTAGTAGGATTGTGTTCTACACCTTTTGGGATAACAATAATCTCACCTTCATTTACAACTTCGGTTCTATCACGAAATTGCATATATAAAGTACCTTTAATTACTTGAAATAGTTCGTCTTCATCATCATGACTGTGCCATACAAATTCACCTTTGAGTTTTGCTAAAATGACTTGCATATTGTCAACGATAGCAATTTGGTGTGGATGCCAGTTTTTATTAAACTTAGAAAACTTGTTTTTAATATTAATTGCATTCATACCATAAAAGTACAAAAGCTTTTGGGTTATATGCCTAATATCATTTTGGCAATCCAGAAGTAAATTAAAATTCCGAAGATATCATTGCTGGTTGTAATAAATGGACCTGTAGCAATTGCAGGATCTATTCCTCTTTTATCTAGAAAAAGCGGAACAAAAGTTCCAATGAGTCCTGCAACAATTATAACTACTACTAAAGATATTGAAATAGCTAATGCCGTATAAACATCATTTTTATAAATCCAAACGAAAAGAAAAAGAAATGCTGCTAGAATGACTCCATTTAATGCAGCAAGAAACATTTCTTTAATTAAGCGGTTATTAATACTTCCTTTAACATCATCATTAGCTAAACCTTGTACAATTATGGCACTAGATTGCACGCCTACATTTCCTGCCATTGCAGCAATTAATGGTGTAAAAAAGAATAATACAGCATGATCTTTTAGCATATGCTCAAAATCTCCCATAATAAGTGCAGCACCAACACCACCAATAAGCCCTAAAAACAACCAAGGTAAACGCGCTCTGGTAAGTTCTATAATGCTATCATCTGCTTCTACATCTTGTGTAATACCTGCGGCTAATTGGTAATCTTTCTCTGCTTCTTCTTTAATGACATCTACAATATCATCAATAGTAATTCTACCTAATAAGGTTTGGTTTTTATCTACTACAGGAATGGCTTCTAAATCATATTTTTGCATGACTTTAGCAACGTCTTCAACGCCTTCGTTAACATCAACATAATCTACTTTTGGGATATATACAGTAGAGATATGTGCTTTTGGAGAAGCCATTAATAGGTCTTTTAAAGATAATCTTCCAATTAATTTTCCAGCAGCATCAATAACATAAATTGAGTGTACTCTAGTAACATTTTCTGCTTGAGCACGCATTTCACGTACACATTGAGTTACGGTCCAGTTTTCGTTAACCTTAACCAACTCTTTTGCCATAAGACTACCAGCGGTATTATTATCATATGCAAGTAGCTCGGTAATTTCTGCTTTATGTTCTTCGTCTTCAATTAACTCAATAATTTCTTCTTGACGTTCTTCGGGAAGTTCTGCAATGATATCTGCTGCGTCATCTGTGTCGAGCTCTTCAATTTCTTCAGCAATTTCTTTGTCAGAGAGATTTTTTAGTATCTTTTCACGAAGATCTTCATCTAATTCTGTTAGTATATCAGATGTGGTTTCGCTATCAAGAAGTTTGATAACATAAATGGCATGGTTAAAGCTTAGCTCGTCTAGAATTTCTGCAATATCAGCATAGTGGAATTCATTTAAAAACTCAAGAGTTGTTTTATCCTCTCTAGAATCTATTAAATGTTCTACTTTTTTAATAAGCTCATCACTTATTTGAAATTGAATATTTTCGTTGAGTTCTTCCACTAGTTAGTTTTGTCGTTTTCAATTAAAGTCGTCAGCTCGATAAACTGTTCTACGTTTAATTGCTCTGGACGTTTGCCAAATATAACATCTTCTCTTAAAATATCACTTAAATGGAATGTCTTTAAGCTATTTCGAAGTGTTTTTCTACGTTGTTGAAAGGCAGTTTTTACGACTTTAAAAAATAATTTTTCATCGCAAGGAAGTGTGTAATTTTCTTTTCTAGTGAGTCTTAAAACACCAGAATCTATTTTTGGTGGCGGATTAAAAACCGTTGGTGGTACTGTAAATAAATACTCAGCCTTATAAAATGCTTGAGTTAATACAGAAAGAATACCGTAAACTTTACTGCCTTCTTTTGAGCATATACGTTGCGCAACTTCTTTTTGAAACATGCCTGAAAATTCTGGTATCTGTTGGCGCATTTCTAAAGTTTTAAATACGATTTGCGTAGAAATATTATATGGGAAGTTTCCTATTATAGCAAAGGGTTCTTCTTTAAAAACTTCATTTAAATCATACTTTAAAAAGTCTTTTTCTATAATTCTAGAAGCTAGGTTTAGGTAATTGGCTTTAAGGTATTCTACAGATTCTGTATCAATTTCAATAACATGTGTTGTAATATCTTTTTTAAGTAAGTATTTGGTTAAAACACCCATTCCTGGACCAATTTCTAATACATGTTTATAGCCTTTTAACATTAACGAATCTGCAATTTGTTCTGCTATGGTTTCGTCATTTAAAAAATGCTGACCTAAATGTTTTTTTGCCTTTACTGTCATTAGTCTTTAGTTTCTAGTCGATAGTTGTTAGTTAACTAATAGTATCTTTAAAAAATATATTGTGTTGTAAATCATGTAAAATTTACTGAATACTCATCAACAATTTGTAATTCGGTTCTAAATGCTAATGATTTATCTGCAAAGCGTTTTAAGCCTTCGTTACGTAATTTCTCGGCATCGTCTCTATAGTATGCATCTAAAGCTTCACGAGAATATGATCTGTATTGAATAGAATAGGTGAGTCCACCCATATCTTCTCCAACCAAAACTTTTGTTAGTGTTGCTTTTTCAAATTTACCTGTTGCTAATACTTGAGGTATGTGCTCTTTAATCCATTTAAGCCATTCGTCATGAATGCTTTCATCTATGTTTACAGTAACATTGTATATATACATTTGCTGTTTCATTATAATGTTTTTGCAAATAACAGGACTTCTTCGTCATCATCAAAAGGTTTTATTCTTTTTTGATAAGATAAGCCTAATTTTTTTATTAGTTTAATTGAGTTATTGTTTGAAGGTGAAGTAATTGCTAAAATGATTTTAAGCTTAAATTCTTCTTTGGGAAGTTTTAAAAAGAAAGGTGCATTATCAATTGTAAATTTTGAAATGATAAAGCTATTAGTTTCGGCAATCATTGATTGTTATTAGTTTATTGTATCTCCGCGAAGCATTCTATATTTTTTACGAGCTTCGACAAAATAGATGCTGTCTTCATGTTGAAAAATGATATTTTCGTAAAGTGGTTTAGCTTTCTCTGGCTCGCCTAATTGTGTATTGTATAATTCGGCTAAAAAATAGTGTGCATCATCAGCTAATATCTCAACTCTATAATTAGCTATTATGTATTGGTAATTGGATGCTGCTTTGGTGTATTGTTTTTGTTTTTCAAACAATTGCGCTTGTTTTAATAAGGCTTGGTCTTCAATGCTTTCTCCTTTATGTTCGGTAAGTATTTTATCTAAAAGCAAAATAGCATCTTCGGTTTTATTTTGAAATGCCATTAAATCTGCTTTTGCATAAAGTTTTAGAGCGACATGAAGTGTATCTTCATATTTATTATCAGAAATCAATAGTTTTAAATCTAAAGCATCATTTGCAATTAATTGAGATGTAGATGCTTTTAATATTTTTAGTTGAGATTCTGCCCATTCAAAATCACCTTTATAATAACTAGTTTTTGCAACTTTAAATCGAGCCTCTTGAGAGATTGTACTGTTTTTTAAGTTGGCTTGTATTTGCGAATAATAGATTAATGCTTCATTAAATTTTTCTTGATAGACTAATATATCTGCCAATTTTAATTTTACTGTAGCTTCTTGAAATGCTGAGGTTTCTAGTTTTAGTGTTTTCTTTAAAAACTCACTTGCTTCTTTAGGTTTATGTAAATGGAATGCTAAAAAATGACCATATGCTATTTGTAAAGCTAGTGTTTGTTCGTAAGTTCCATATTGATTAAATAGAGCTAAATACTTTTTATCTATATCATTAAACTGTTTTTTTGTTGCATTAATAATTTCGATATCTAAAAGGTATTGATGTGCCAGTAACACAGTTTTAATGTTTTGTGAGTTATCAATAATATAATTAAAAATGGTGTTTGCTGTTTCGTATTCTTTTTTATCTACAGCTGTAATTGCAAGCTCAATAATACGTGATAAACTTTCAGGGTTTCTTTTATAAAGTGCTTTTTCTTGTGTAAATGATTTGTTATAAGCTTTTTCTTGAACAAATAACCAGCTTAATAACTCATACCAATATGGGTCTGGTTGTGTTTGAAGCTTTTTAAGCAGTATTTTTTTTAGAAATATATTGTTTTCATTATCCTTGTTTTCTGAAATAAAATCGCTAAATGCACGCTTAGCATTATTTATAAAATCTGGTTTAAACTCTATATAATTTACATAATTAGAAAACATTTGCTCAATATTACCTTGCTCGCCATAAATACGAGCTAATTGTATACTAAAGTTTTTCTCTGGGTTAAGCTCCATTCCTTTTTTATACACAATAATAGCATTATCTAATAAAGATAACTCTTCAAACTTTCTAGCAATATTAAAGGTGTAAACAGGTTTCTCATCAACCTTTAAAATAGCTTCGTTATAGTATTTATTTGCAAGTTCTAGACTATCTTTTAATTGGTAGTTATAACCTAATTCTACAAGAAGTCCTGGATACCGACTTATTGCCATTCGTTTTAAAAGTAATTCTTGGGCTTCGTCATAACGTTCTAATTGCTGTAGTGTTTTTATAATTTTTGTTAAGTTTTTACTACTTCCTTTTTTTGAGTTTAATTTTTGGTAAGCAATTAGAGCTTTCTCAAATTCACCACGTTTAAAGTAGTCATCAGCAAGTTGTTCACTTTGAGAAAAACTAAAAGTAAAATAGAGTAAACATAGATATAATAAAAAACGTTGCATAACACTAATTTATGTAAATATAACAAATGCTATAACTACTTATTGTGAATGTTTTTATAAAAAAAATGCCTGAACGTTAGTTCAGGCATTACCAGTCAAAATAAATGTGCTATTAACCATTATAATTTTTAAAAATGATTCAGTTATTCTGCTACGGCATTTTTAAGGTTTATTGAAATTGTATTATTTTAAAAAAAAACTTTACTGGCTAAAACAATTAGGGCAATAAGTAATACAATGCGTTTAATATTTTTCATAAGTAGGTTGGTTCTTATTTGGAATACTAACTTCAATAATATTTATGAAAAAACAAAACAATCATTGATTTTTTCGTTAAACAGCATGTTTTTTTAGCATTTAATCGGAAGTGTTTAGGAAAAAGATTACAAATCTATATTCTATCAAATCCAGTATAAGGAACTAAAACCTCTGGAATTTGTATACCATCTTCGGTTTGATAGTTTTCTAAAATACCTGCTAATACTCTAGGTAAAGCTAAAGAACTTCCATTAAGTGTGTGGCATAATTGATTTTTACCATCATTGTTTTTGAAGCGTAATTTTAAACGATTTGCCTGAAATGTTTCAAAATTTGATACAGAAGATATTTCTAACCAGCGATTTTGAGCTGTAGAAAATACTTCAAAATCATAAGTTAAAGCAGCTGTAAATCCTAAATCGCCACCACAAAGGCGTAAAATTCTGTAAGGTAATTTTAATTCTTCAAGAATACCTTTAATGTGATTAACCATTTCATCTAAAGCTTGGTAAGAACGCTTTGGATGTTCAACTCTAAGAATTTCAACTTTATCAAATTGATGTAAACGATTTAATCCTCTAACGTGAGCACCATAACTACCTGCTTCAACTCTAAAACAAGGCGTGTAAGTTGTTAAGGCTTGTGGTAATTGTGATTCATCTAATAAATCACCTCTGTAAATGTTTGTAGCTGGAACTTCGCCGGTAGGAATTAAATATAAGCTAGGTTCTACATTAGTGGCATGATACATTTGACCGTCTTTGTCTGGTAATTGTCCCGTGCCAAAACCAGAGGCTTCATTAACTAAGTGCGGCACTTGTACTTCGTTATAACCAGCTGCAGTATTTTTGTCTAAAAAATATGCAATTAACGCACGTTGCAATCTAGCACCTTTTCCTTTATATACAGGAAAACCTGAGCCAGCAATTTTATTACCTAATTCAAAATCAATAATATCATACTTTTTTGCTAACTCCCAATGTGGCTGTGCGTTTTTATGTAATTTAGGGATGTCTCCTTGTCTAAAAATTTCTTCATTATCTTCATCTGTATTTCCAGCTGGAACCGAAGAATGAGGTACATTAGGAATTTTATAAAGTAATTGGTTTAGTGCTTCAACTTTTGTATTAAGTTGTTCAGTTAAATTTTTTGAATCGTCTCTTAATTGTGTTGCTTTTTCTTTAAGTGCATTTGCTTCTGTTGCTTTTCCAGATTTAAACAAATTTCCAATGTCTTTTGAAAGACTGTTAGATGTTGCTAAAGTATTATCTAGTTGTGTTTGAAGTTCACGCCTTTCTTCGTCAAAAAGAATAACATCTTCAATCATTTTAGAGGCGTCAATATTACGTTTAGTTAAACGGCTAATAACATCTTCTTTATTTTTTCTAATAAAAGGTACTTGTAGCATTACTGAAAAATTTAAGCGACAAATTTAAGAAATTGAAAGCTATTTTAATCTTGTTTTGAAGGTAAAATCCAATCGTTATGCTTAAATACACTCCATTCTACATTTGCGATATCTATTTCAGGATTTATAAGTGTTTTTCTTGGTTTACCATTAATACTTATATTACAATTAACAAAGACCTGAATGTCCACTCCATTTTCGGCATATTTTTTTTTCAAATGTTGAGCAAATTGCCAAATAACATCTGGTTTTGTTGTAGCACCTCGTTGTTGCTTTTTGGTTAGATAATCATTTAGATTTATAGGAATAATGGTGCCAGATGCTTTATCTATAACTTTATATTGAGCAAAACCACTTTTAGATCGTAACATCATTCGCCATGATAAACGATGACCTTCTTCTGTCCATAATACATTGTCTTTAATAAAATGATGCCTTAGCGGAAGTATAATTTGAACTGCAAAATAAATAAAAAACAGAGCCACAAAAAATGAACTGTATTTTGGTGTTATGATTTCTGATTGATTGTAATAAGGTTTCTTTTTTAAGAATAGCTTTTGAATAGTTTTAGGGTTAAAAAAGAAAAGTGCAAAAGCTAGAGACAGATAAGGAAATATGCCTACTTGAAAAATAATCGAGTTAAATAAATGAAAGAAAATAGAAGCAATAAATGCTAGTTTTCTAGTTGGTTTCCATAATAATAACGGAATTATTAAGCCATCAAATAAAATGCCTCCATATGCTACAAAATAATGCATCCATTTTTGCTGTAATAGTTCGCCAACTAATAAATAGTGTTGTTTACTTTTCATAAGTAATTCAGGAACAGAAACATTTAACCAATCAGGATATAATTTAGCAACTGATGCATAGGTATAAACAATAAACATTTGTAAAATAAATATATAGCGAGACCATTGTGGCATTGAATAACTAATAATACTAGGCTTAGATTTTGAGTCTACAGATAAATATTTATTTGCTGGTTGAAAAATCATTAAAGCACTTAACAACATTAAAAGGTAATAGTGGTTGTTGTATGATGATTTTTGCATAAAATATGTACATGACCACATTAGTGTAAATGCAAACATGCTCCATCTGTATTTATAGCCAACCATAACAAATAAGCCAAAAACTCCCATTACAGCATAGTAGGCATACATCCAATTTTCTGGAAGTGGTTGTAGCCATTCAAAACCAATAAAACTAAAGGTAAACTCAGGTTCTATAAGTGTGCGTTTAATCCAACCTGTAAATATTGCTCCAACGCTTTCTAAGAAAATAAGTAAGCCAAAAATGATTCTAAAAACAATAAGCGAACTATTATCTATATGTTTAAATAAGAAATTATACATCTGTATTTTCTATAAACAATTTAGCGTTTGCTCGATCAATAACTAATTGTTCTTTTAATAGACTTAGCGATTCAAACTTATGTTCACCTCTAAGATGCTTTAAAAACTCAACTTTAATGTTTTTGTTGTAAATATTGCTGTTAAAATTAAATAAGTTAACCTCTATAGATTGTTGTTTGCCACCAACAGTTGGGTTTGTACCAATATTCATCATTCCAAAAATTATTTGACTGTCAATAAAGCATTTTACAACATACACACCTTTTTTTGGGATGAGTTTATAATCTTCTTTTATAGATAGATTGGCCGTAGGAAAATTTATTGTTTTTCCAATTCCTTTTCCTTTAATTATGCTTCCTGAGATATAAAAATTATACCCTAAATATGAGTTAGCAGTTTTAATATCACCTTTAATAAGTGCATTTCTAATTTTAGTAGAACTTACTGCAACATCTTTAATATCTTGCGCAGAAATTTCCTCAACTTCAAATCCAAATTGTTTTCCGTAGATTTTTAAATCATCAATATTAGCACTTCTATTTTTTCCAAAATGATGATCATAACCAATGATGATGTGTTTTGCATTTAGGTGGTTTACAAGAATGGTTTCTACAAATTCTAAAGCAGTTAAATTCGCGAATTCTTTAGTAAATTTTTGTATAACTAAGTGGTCTAAATTAGAACTTGATAAAATATTTTTACGTTCGTCAATTGTATTTAAAAGTTTAATGTTTGAATCCTTTTGTAACACCATTCTTGGGTGAGGAAAAAACGTTAAAACAACAGATGAAAGCTTCTTTTTTTTTGCTGCCTTTATAAGGCGTTCAATTATTTTTTGATGCCCAATATGTACACCATCAAATGTTCCAATAGTTACTATAGATGGATTATTTGGGTAAGCTTCTAATGAGGTATGCTGTTTCAAAAAAAGAGATTTTTGTGTAAAAATACGTATTAGAGTGATTAAATGAAATAAGAGTTAAAAATTTCATAGCATTTTGTGTTAATAATTAGATGTTTGCTTACTTTTTAAGAAGATATAAGTGCGTTTTTAGTGCTTAAGTTTTGTAGTTGCCTAATAATTCGATAATTTTATAGATTATAAAAAAACAACATACTAATGAAAAGAAAAACTACTATTACAAGAACGTTAACGTTTGCCTTAATATTTTTAGTTAGCTGTTTCGCTTTTTCTCAAGAAAAATGTGGGATGGTTGCTTATATGGAAGAGCAAATGCAAGATCCAGAATTTGCAAAAGAGCATAAAAAGAACCAAGCAAAGTACAAAGCTGAAATTGATAATATGCTTAGAAATGGAGATGTTAGCTATAGAGGTGCTTCAATTGTTGTTCCTGTTGCTGTGCATTTTCCAACGGGGAATGAGGCAGATAGAGCATGTTTAGAAGCATTAGCACAAAATCAAATAGATATTTTAAATGCTGACTATTCTGCTACAAATACTGATATATCTCAATGGCAAACAGTTATGAGTAATTATCCAGGATTAACTCCTGGAGCTTCAAGTATTTCATTTTGTATGGCTGTTGCAAACCATCCAGTTGGTTTTGACCCACAATTACTTGAAGGAAATCCAGCGGTGACTATAGGTGAAGAATTTGGTGGAGGAAGTAATACAGATGCTACTTGGTCTGGTTATATGAATTTTGTTATTAGAGATATTGGAGGCTTAGGATTTTCGCCTTTAGGGGGAAGTATAGCAGCAGGTCAAGCAGTAACCATGGATGTTAACGCGTTTGGTTCTGGCGCTGGTTGTGCTGGTTCTGGTATCGTTCCAGATCCAGGAGGACAGTATGATTTAGGGCGAACGGTAACTCACGAGTTAGGTCATTTTTATAATTTAAGACATACGTTTAATGGTGATGGACCAAATGGAGACCCAAATGCAGTTTGTGGTAGTGGCACAGGTGATGGTATTGCTGATACACCTGAAGTAGCAAGTAGTACTTATGGTTGCCCAGGAGTTATCCCTGATGGATGTGCTCCAGCAACAAAAGCATTGATTATGAATTATATGGATTATGGAGATGATAGATGTTTATATATGTTTACACCTCAGCAGATGACCATTGTAAATACTTATGTGGGCAATGTTCTTCAGCCGCAATTTAAGCCTAATGTTTGCGTTGCGCCAGATCCAGGGTTTATTATTGCTGCAAATGATAGCCCTGTGTTTTCTTGCCCAACAACAGACAATCAAGCTGTTTTTAATTTGTCGTATGCAACTATATTAGGATTTTCTGAATCTACAATGTTTACGGCTGTTGGTAATCCTCCAGGATCTACAGTAGTTTTTAGCCCAACTTCTATGTCTGCAGATGGTAACTTTACTATGGCCGTAAATAATCTTTCTGGAACAACACTTGGTGATTATATAATTACAGTTACTGGAACATCTGGAACGACATCAGTAACAGAAACTGTGGATGTATTATTAAAAAATAATTGTACCTCTATACAATGTATAGATTATGCATCTGCTCAAAATTTAGGTTTAGCTATACCAGATGGAACAGGTACAACTACACCTGTAAATGGACCTCCAGTAACACACACTATTAATGTACCAGATAATGGTGCAATTGAAAGTTTAACTGTTAATATAGATGTTAGTCATACTTATGTTGGTGATTTATTAGTACGCATAACACATCCTGATGGCACAACTTTTGCCAATGTATGGGCAGGTAATTGTGGAAGTACTGATGATTTTGATATTACTTTTGACGATAACGGTAGTGCTATTGTGTGTACAACTGATACTAATCCAACAACAGGAACATTTATTCCAGAAGAGGCTTTAAGTATATTTAATGGATTAGATGCAGCTGGTGATTGGGAAATCTTAATTGCAGACTTTTTTGCTGGTGATACAGGGACTTTAAATGATTGGTCACTAAATATTTGTTCAGAACAAGCTTTAAGCATAGAAGACAACGAGTTTAATAACTTTGCAATCTTTCCAAATCCAAATTCGGGAACATTTACGATTAAGTTAAACTCTAATTCTGGAAATGATATTAAGGTTGATGTGCATGATGTAAGCGGACGTAGAATTTTTAAGAATTCTTATAGTGTTTCATCTGAATTTGAACAGACGATTAACTTAAATAATGTACAATCAGGTATGTACTTAGTAACAGTTAATGATGGAAATAGAAAAGTAACAAAACGAATTGTTGTTGAATAAAAAATAATGCGTTTCAATATTAAATAAAAAGAGCGACTTTAAGTCGCTCTTTTTATTTTCCGTTAAATGTATTCATTGTATTGTTTATGCCTGATAGACCAAAAGATTTAATAAGCTCGATAGATTTATTTAAACGTTCTGGTAATTTTTCGTTTTCATCTTGAGTCCAATCTCCAAGAACATAATCTACTTGTCTTCCTTTACTAAATTCATCACTAATACCAAATCTAAACCTATTGTATTTAGTGGTTTGTAATTTGTCTTGTATATCTTTTAAACCGTTATGACCTCCATCACTACCTTTTGTTTTAAGGCGAATGCTTCCAAAAGGTAAGTTTAAATCATCAGTTATAATAAGTAAATTTTCTAAAGGTACTTTTTCTTTAGTAAGCCAATATTGAACAGCTTTACCACTTAAATTCATGTATGTACTAGGTTTGAGTAAGATAAATGTGCGTCCTTTTAATTTATAAGTAGTAATATCTCCAAGTTTATTTGTTTCAAAAGTTAACTCTTCTTTTTTTGCTAGATAATCTAAAACTTTAAAGCCAATATTATGGCGTGTGTTTGCGTATTTGTCTCCAATATTACCCAAGCCAACAATAAGAAATTTTTTCATTGTATTGTGATCTTCAGTATTTAATACTTTCTTTTTAAAAATACTTATTAAGAATTTACACATATTGTGTCAGTTTGTGTAAAAGTAAAAAAGCATCCTGATAAAACAGAATGCTTTTTTAAATTATAAAGAGTTGAATCTTTTTTAAGCTTCAGAATTTGCTTCTGCTGCTGGAGCATCTCCTCCTTCAGCTGTTGCTTCTGCACCTTCTTCTAATTCATCTTCATCTTCATCTACTAAAATTGCAGTTCTAGCAGTCTTCACTTGACATACTACAGTATTATCTGGGTGTAAAAACTTGTATGCGTCATTTTCAAAAGCAGTTACATAAAGCTTACCACCAATTTTTAAAGGTGTAATATCTGCTTCAATAAAATCTGGTAAATTAGATGGTAATGCTTTTATTCTTAATTTACGTTTGTTTTTACGTAAAACACCGCCATTTAACACACCTTTTGAAGTACCAATGATATGTACAGGAATATCCATAGCAATTTCTTTGTCTTCAAATAATTGATAGAAATCTATGTGTAAGATTTTATCTGTTACAGGATGAAACTGTATATCCTGCAATACTGCATTGTAAGTTTCACCTCCTTCTAAAGCAATCACAACTGTATGCGCATTTGGCGTGTATACAAGTTTAGAGAATGCTAACTCAGCTGCAGAAAAATGCACTGGTTTGTCTCCTCCGTATAATACGCAAGGAACCTGACCAGCATTACGTAAGGCTTTTGTTGCTTTTTTGCCTACGCTTTCTCTTTGAGATCCGTTGATTGTAATCGATTTCATAATTGTTATTTATATTAATTTAATTATTTACTTTTTTTGATAACCAATTTGTTTTAGCTACATTATAAATTTTGAACTAATTGATTTGTTGTAATGTACATTATGCATGACATCTGCAAAAAGTTCGGCACAGCTTATAACTCTAATTTTGCTGCTTTTTTGTTTTAAAGGAATTGAATCTGTTACAATTAACTCCTCTAATTTTGAGTTTTCTAATTTTTTATAAGCATCACCAGATAAGATAGGATGTGTACAAATAGCTCTAACACTAAGAGCTCCTCTTTCCATCATTAAATCTGCTGCCTTAGTCAATGTTCCAGCTGTATCAACCATATCATCAACAAGCACTACGTTTTTTCCAGTAACGTCACCAATTAGCTCCATATGAGAAATTACATTGGCTTTTGCACGTTGTTTATAACAGATAACAACATCACTAGCTAAGGCTTTAGAGTAAGCATAAGCTCTTTTAGAACCTCCCATATCTGGAGAAGCAATAGTTAAATTATCTAAATTTAAAGACCTTAAGTATGGCAAAAATACTGTTGATGCAAATAAATGATCTACTGGTTTTTCAAAAAAGCCTTGTATCTGATCTGCATGCAAATCCATTGTAATAATTCTGGTTGCTCCAGCAGCTTCTAGCATTTTTGCTATTAACTTTGCAGCAATAGGAACCCTAGGTTTATCTTTTCTATCTTGCCTTGCCCAACCAAAGTATGGTAAAACAGCTGTTATATGTCTTGCAGATGCACGTTTTGCTGCGTCAATCATTAACAGCATTTCCATTAAATTTTCTGGTCCAGGATGTGTTGATCCTATAATGAAAGTTCGTGTACCTCTAATAGATTCTTCGTAAGATGGTTGAAACTCACCATCACTATATGTAGACGTAATTACATTACCTAATGGCACACCAAAAGTAGCTGCAATTTTTTCAGCAAGTTCTTTACTTTGGTTGCAAGTAAAAATTTTGGCTTCTGTAGTTAAACTAGACATTAGTAATAGTTTGTTTTATAGCGTTTTAAACCGTTTTCTCTAAACGAGGTGCAAATTTATGAATTTATTTGATCTTAAAAAGCATAAAAGCTACTATTTTGATAGGATGTCGTAAAATATTTTATAATTTTGCAATCACTTTTGCTCAAGTGGCGGAATTGGTAGACGCGCTGGATTCAAAATCCAGTTTCTTCGGAAGTGTGGGTTCGATTCCCACCTTGAGTACAAAAAGCTTCAACTTAAGAGTTGAAGCTTTTTATTTATAGACTTTGTTATTACCTTTTAATAGCTCTTTTAGTTATTATTTGACCATTAGATAATTCAATTTTTGCAACATATACTGATTGGCTTAGACTAGAAAGGTTAAAGATTTCAGAATTACTCGATCCCTCAAATTTATATATTGCTTGCCCTAATACATTAATAATTTCAACAGACTTGATACTGAAGTTATTATTTGAAATAGCAAACTTTACGTTATCATCGTTAAGTTCAATAATTGTTAATTGATCAGTATTTAATTCATCTTCGTTTACAGATAAAGTTGTATCTCTAAAAACAATTTCAAAACGATTATTAAACTCTCCAGTTTCTGAGGTAAATGTATAATCTGATGTAGATAAATTATGAACTACATTTATTAGATTATCCTTTACATAAATGGTGTTATTATTTAGGAAGTTACCTTCTAATTGCGCAATAGAAAGTGTATATAATGTAGCTATATCTATTGATGTATTAAAGCCTAAAGGAATTACTTCATCTAGTGTTAAGCTATTTGGGTGTTTGCCTTGAATAGCAAACTTTTTGATATTATTTGGAATTATAGAATATAAGACTGAATTTGCTCCAGCTGATGCAACTCGAGGAGCATCATATGCCATGCCATCAAACGAATTAGTTGCACCGTTAACGTAGCCTATAAGAGTTTGACTGAACACACCATTATCTGATGTTAAATCAACCCATAGTTTGTTTTCTAAATTTATATTTGAATTTCTATAAAACACACTATTACTATTAGAGTCTTTAACACGCATAGAGTTGTTAAAGATGATATCTGCTGTTCTAACATTTGGATCTGCATTTGATGGAGCATCAATAGTTGTCGCATCATCAGATAGAGCTACGAAAAATCCTTGACAAGAAGGGATATAACGATCAAAATCTGGTCCAGGACCAATTACAAAAGGTGTGTTATCACCAGCAGTAGTTTGACCAGTTACATTTATAACGGCATAATCTGAAACAGAAAAATTTAAAGCCTCATTGCCATTATTAGTGTTGGAGTAAGGTGAGTTATGAGACCATAAATAAATAGATCCAGTTATAGTACCATTTGGGTTAGTTACATTGTGATATAAATTTTCTTCAAAAAATGCTTTAACACTTATGGCTGAAGGATAAGGATTGCCAATAAAATTCCAATTATTATCAGGTGCTGTTGGAGTATCATTTCTATATGCCGCAACTGGAATTACACCATTGTTAAATGCACCTCGAAAAGTGTATTTAAATTGGTGTGGAGGTGATCCAAGCATGGGATTATTAAAAAGAGCTTGATTGTGTGTAGAGGCATAACCGCGACCTGAAATCATATCTGTTCCATCAGGAGCATACGTCCAATCGTTGTTATCATCATCTACATCATCAGTAATGTTATAATCTAAATTATTATTGTTGTTAGATTCTCCTGCATCATCTAAGTACCTTTCAGCGTTAAACCAAAATCGTCTATTTAAAGTAGCATCTGCTAATCCGTCTTCAATTTTTTCTCCAACAACAGGTGAGCTCCAATAGGTGTATTCATACCAATTACTCATTGGTGCTGTTTCTTTTTCTACAGCAATCTTTGTTTTATCAGATAACACTAAGCCATTTACTAAAGCATCATCATTAACTTGTACAAAAGAACCTTTAGGATTAACTATAATTTGACCATCAACTGTTACATCGTTTTGTACTTCTACGTATTGATTATCTGCTATAGTTAAAATCGCACTTGCATTAATTTCGCATTCGCAAGTTTCAACGCTTCCACCATTGGTTGCTGTGTTATAACTTCCTGCAAATATTGCTTTTTGAGATGAAGTAGGCGGCGTTGTAATAGTATTGTTTGTGTCTCTCCAATCACTACCATCCCATGTTTTTACAGAAGGTGTTTTTCCTGTTAAAAGCACATCGTCTATAGACCAAACTTCATCAAAACGATTATTTTTTAATGTAATTCTTACCATAAGATTACTAACACTTGGTAGACCAGTTACTTTAATTGTACTGTAACCTTCTGTTGTTTGAAACCCTGATGTAGAAGGTGTGAAATCAGTATAGGTGTTGTCATTATCATATACAACAGATGCTATACCAGTTCCTGAAGAAAATGACCATCTTGAGTTATTGTTTCCAGCAACTCGTACTTCGTCAGACCAAGTAGATCCATTGTCTTCGCTAATAGCAACAATAACATCATCGCTATCTAGACCACTTGTGCCGCTTGATGTTGAAAAAGCGCCAACTCGAATACTTAACTCAATATCTTGATAACCTTGAGTGTCAACACTATCAAAATTTAAGGAAGCATATGCCCAAGTGGTATTAACTGTATTGTTTAGCTGAAAACTTTTGCCATCTAAAAATAGGTTAGAACCTCCAATATCTCCAGCAGCTCCATATCCGGTTCCTCCTGTTACAGAAACTGTAGATGCATGTGTTTGTGTATTTGTGTAGTTCCAAGTAGGAGTAGCAGGTGCATCTTCAAAATCTTGCATTGCTATGGTCTGAACGACGTTAGAATCACAGATAACATAATCAATACCTATTCCTCTAATACTAAATGTATAATCTGGGCTTTCACTTCCTGTTGTGTCATTATGTGTTATTGTAACAATAGCATCTTTATTTCCAATTGTAGTTGGTAAAAATTCAATTTGTAGAGATGCGTCAGAACCTCCTGGTATTGATAAGTTGGTTGGAGATGTTATTGTAAAATCTGTTGCATCAGGACCTGAAAGCACAATGTTTGAGACACTTAAAGTTTGATTTCCAATATTTTGTATTGTAAACGTTTTAGTTACTAATTGCGCTGTACTTATATTTGAACTTCCTAAAATGGTGAAATTATTGACGCTTAAATCAGGAATTCCGCTACCGCTAGGAATAGATAAACTATTTCCTGTTACATTTATTTCTGGGCCATTACCTGTTCCGTTAATAACAAATGTAAAAACATCTTCACTATCAGTCATGTCATTGTTCCTAATAGTAACAGTTGCTGTTCTAGGTCCAGCTTCGGATGGCGTGAATGTGATAATAAAACTTTCGCTACTTCCTGAGGTAATTGGGTCATTTGATGGTTGAGTAGTGACAACAAAATCTGATGCATTTGCACCACTTATTTCTACAAAAGGAGCACCAGTTAAATCTAAATCTGCAGTTCCAATACTTTCAATTATAAATGTGTTTGGAGTATCTGCTACACCAACATTGCTATTGCCAAACGCTGTATTATTTATTCCGGTTGTTGTATTTGAGCCAGAAATGATGGTATTATTGTTTCCTTTTACATGAATTTCTGGGCCAACAGGACGTGTAATAACAACTGTATAATCTTCAACTTCACCACTAAAGCCTGTCTCACAGGAAGCAGAGTAGCTCCCCCATTTTGTAGATACTCGCATTCTGGTGTTTCCTAGTGTAGCTCCTGCAGGAGTGTTAATGCTTAGCGGAGATGCAGATGTAGCTCCAGTTGAATTTGCCGTAGAGAAAGTACCTAAGTCATACTCTTCGCCTGAGTCGTTAAAGCTTCCATTATTATTCCAATCAATCCAAGCTTTTGTAAACACTGTATTGTTTCCATCAACAGTTATACTAACATTTAAATTATTGCTTTCTCCAAGTGTTAAGGGAATATAAAGAGCTGGATTACCTGTGTAATCTACATAGTCAGTATTTGTAGATGTGTTAAGATTGTTCATAGAGCTAAAAGAAACACTTTCAATTCCAGTAGAAAAAGCCGTATTTCCATTTGAGTTACAATATGAAACTCCAGTTGTTTGACAAGTTGAAACACCAGTACTCCATTCATTAGTACTAATATTACGTATAAATATAGTATAGCAATATGAAAGTCCAGTAGTTAAACCAGTCACTGTTGTTGTTATTCCATTACCTTTAAAAATAATAGAATCTGATCCAGAATAAGTTGCATTAGCAGTATAACCAGCTCCATTTCCTGTAGGAATAAAGGATGTATTACTTCCTTGATTAGCTACAATTAAAACCTCGTAACAGGATGTTGGCAATGGGTTTGTCCAAGAAATAACTGATGATGTTGGAGCTACAGAAGCACTTGTAATTGTGGCCTCAGGAACGTCGATTGTATATGTATTACTCCAAGATCCAGTATTGTTTATTGCCGTAGCCCAACCAGTACCTGTTTCACAAGTGTAGGCAACAACAGTAAAAGAGTAATCAGATGTATTGGTTAAACCAGTAATTGTTGCTGTTGTAGCATTGCCTTTATAAACAGCTCTACCTAATGTTCCATATGTTGTGGCCGAAGAATAATCTGAATTGGCAGTATAGCTAGATGCATTTCCAGGTGTTGCAGAACTTGGTACTGTAGCACCTAGTTGTGCAAAAACGATATATCCTGATGGTGGTGTTCCTGTTGAAGCATTCCATGATAGTTCTATACTTGTATCTGCTATACAGGCTTCTAAGGCGGTAGCATTATTAGGGCCATCTGCATTTACACTTATATTAAAAGTTGTTGCATTAGTATCAAAATCAAGAACTCTTATGTAATACGTGGTTCCAGCTGTAAAAGTTTGAGTTAAAGTTTCAGCTGTATTATTTCCAGTGGTTGACGAAAATAATGCATTACCAGACGCTGGGCAATTAGAGCTGTATACATATAAATCAATATCAGGGCCAGTAGTGAATGTAGTGGTTATATCAAGCTCAGCTGTACATGAAGGTGTAAACGAATACCAAACATCATTTTTTGTTTGTTGTTGGGCAAGACTTGCAGTAGGTGAAGCTGTCGATAAATCACCTACAATTGGAGCTGCACCAATTGTTAGGTTAGTAGCATTTATACAATCATCATTTGCAGGTGGTGGTGGAGTTACAATACCTTCAACATTAATTGTTGGGATAGTTCCTATTCCTGTTGTTGTATTAGTTATAGTAAGTGTACTGTTATACGTGTTTGTTGCTAATCCAGTTGCTAAACGTGTGTAAATAGTTGTGGTTCCGTTTAATGTTCCTGCTGGTATATTTACAGAATTTGTAAAACTTGTATCATCAAGAGATACTTCAAAATTTGTAGAGTTTGAAGTTACTGTAGTACCATTAACTAATAAATTTCCTGTAACATCAAAACTTTGAGAAGCAGATGTGGGAGAACCAAAACTATAACCTAAACCTGTAATATTTGTTGGTGTAGCTGTTATTGTTGGTGTTGATGCAGCAAATACAGTAACTGATAAGTTATCAATAAATAAATGTGCATTTTGATTATCGCTTAAAATTCTAACATAAGTTGTAGCATTTGAGCTATTTACGTTATATGAATAATTTACATAAGATAAATTTGCCGCAGCTCCCAAAACTCTTGTGGCAACAGTTGTAAAATTTGTACCATCTGTAGATGTTTGTAATTGAAAAACATTGGTGGCATTCCCATTTATATAAGCGTAATCAAATGAAATTGTTCCACAAGTATTTAAAACAGGTGTTGTTATGTGAGCACCAGCATTATCATCATTGATAGTGAATGCAGGAGAAAACATATTTGTGTTTGCATATGAAAAGTTGCCTGCAGCTTGTTTGGTCCATGTTCTACCATTAATAACAATACTTGTTCCAGCATAAGAATTATTGCTTTGAGTGTTGAAATTTTCAGTCCAAGGCTGAGAGAAACCAGACACAAAAAAACATAGAAAAGCTATTAATACGAGGGAGTATTTCTTTATCATAGGGAAAATCTTAATTTTGTTTTTAAACGCAAACGCGCAAATATAGGCAAAATACTTAAAAGTCAGCGACTTGCGGTTTTGAGTTTATTAACAAATAATTGAAAATATACACATTTTTGAATTCAGAAAAAACTTTTACCGTTGAACAGGCAAAATTAAAGTTAGAGCATTATTGCGCTTACCAAGAACGCTGCCATAAAGAGGTTAAACAGAAGTTAAAAACGATGCGTATGATTCCTGAAGCTTGTGATATTATTATTGTTCATTTATTAGAACATAATTTTTTAAATGAAGAGCGTTTTGCTAAAGCTTTTGTAAAAGGAAAGTTTAGAATAAAAAAATGGGGCAAATATCGCATAACTCAAGAACTAAAACTTAGAGAAATTAGTAAAACAATTATTACTAGTGCCTTAAAAGAAATACCTGAGGTCGATTACATAGATACACTTAACGAGTTAGCTGAAAAAAAATCACTTTCTATAACTGAAAGCAATACCCAAAAGAAAAAGAAGAAACTAGCCAATTACTTGTTGTATCGAGGTTGGGAAACTCATCTAGTTTATGATAAGGTAAGTGAGCTTATAAAATAAAAGCGTTTTAATTTTAATTAAAACGCTTTTTTATTGTATTACTATTTAAGTAAATTATAGATTAAATGTAGCTCCAAAACTTATAGTAAATTGATTGTGTAATTTTTCAGCAGGAGTTAATCTGTCCGAATTGTATTTTGCTAATGGAGCATTTAATTCAGTGTAAACACCAAATCCATCTGTAAAGAAGTAGCGCATCCCAAGGTGTGCACCAAAATTTTTTAGCCCTAAATTTAAACCTGGGTAGATGTCAAAATTTTTATCAATATTTACAACATTTCCTAAGTTAGCATTAAAGCGTGCTTTAATATCAAAACGGTCACCAAAATCACTATCTAAAGCACTTTTTACTCCTAATGCATATGTCGATGATAAACCTAAAGAGATATTTTCTCCAACACCAAAATCGTAACTTACGTTAAGCCCTGTTGCATTGTTTTGAAAGTTTGCACCAACTTGAAATTTAGTATCTCCTTTACCTTTAAAAACTTGAGCATTTACAATAGAAACCGAAAGTAAAGCAATTATTATAATTAAATTTTTCATGATTTGAGTTTTTAAAATTTAAGACGGCAAATATATTATAACTTTTTAAAAACCAGTAGTTTTTAATTAATACTCTTATTTGTTTTTAAAATGGCTTGTCTGTTTTTCCAGTCGATCCATTTTTGACCTTTAATTTTTCGCATTACGTTATCAAAATTTCGCATGATTAAAAGATTATAGACAGCTTTGCCAAAATTTTTAGGGTTTCTAGCTATTGCTCTTAGGCTCATAGAAAAGCCAGGAGTTAGATATTTCATATAATGCCAGTAACCTTCAGGCATATAAAGTACTTCGCCATGATTTAATTCACATGTCCAACCTTTAGCATATTGTAAAGCTGGCCAAGTGTTAAAATCTGGGTTAGAAAAATCGATATCTTCTCTTACGATTAGAGAATGCGGAATTTTATATAAATACTTGTTTTGTTTTTGATCAAACAGAATGCATTGTTTTTTGCCTTCAAAATGAAAATGAAAGATATTAGCTAAATCAATATCATAATGCATAAATGTATGTGATTCTTTTCCGCCAAAAAAGAGCATTGGCAAACCTTTCATGAGTTTTAAGCCAAAATCAGGATAGCTAAAATCATTTTGAAGTTGAGGTACTTCTTTTAATATGTTCCAAAGAAAAATCCTGAATTTTGTCGGTTTGCTTTTTAGCAAATTAACATAATCACTCATTTTCATTTTGGCATGAGGTTCATTAAAACCATCTTTATAATCTACAGGTCTGTCGTCGTATAGCGGAACAATTTTATCTCCAGCAATAGATTTCATGTAGTCTAAATTCCACTTTGAAAACGCTGGCCAATCTTCTATAAAACGTTCTATAACCACAGGTTTTTGTGGTTTAAAGTAGTGTTTTATAAAATCCTCTTTGGTAATCGTTTTTACACGAGGAATATTTTGAAGGTTTAGTTTCAACAACAAAAATTTAGTGCGTCAAAGTTAACAAAACGTTACTAAAATCTATTTTATTATTTATTTCTAATTAGTTAGAGATCATTTATTTTAAAACCTTTGCTTTTTGTTTTGCGTCTTCATTACGGTCTATGGTATGCTCAGGTCTTGTCCATTTAGGTTTTTCACCTAGAGCTTGATATTGTGAATCTTGAGCTTCAACAGTTTCTGGTTGCATTTTTTTTATGAATGGTTTTTGTGGATTTAAACCTAACTGTTTAAACATTTCCATATCTTCATTAACATCTGGATTTGGTGTTGTAAGCAATTTGTCTCCTGCAAAAATTGAATTTGCTCCAGCAAAGAAACACATAGCTTGACCTTCACGACTCATCTCTGTTCGCCCAGCACTTAAACGTACTTGGGTTTCTGGCATAATAATTCTTGTAGTTGCTACCATACGTACCATATCCCAAATAGAAACAGGTTTTTGGTCTTCAAGAGGCGTACCTTCTACAGCAACTAATGCATTAATTGGAACCGATTCTGGTTGCGGATTTAATGTAGATAAAGCAACTAACATTCCTGCTCTATCTTCAACTTTTTCTCCCATACCAATAATACCTCCAGAACAAACAGTAACATTAGTTTTTCTAACATTATCTATTGTTTCTAATCTGTCTTCAAAACCTCTAGTAGAGATGACTTCTTTATAGTATTCTTCAGATGAATCTAGATTGTGGTTGTAAGCATATAAACCAGCTTCAGCTAAACGCTGTGCTTGATTTTCGGTAATCATACCAAGAGTACAACAAACTTCCATATCTAATTTGTTGATTGTTCTAACCATTTCTAAAACATCATCAAACTCTTGACCATCTTTTACATTTCGCCAAGCAGCTCCCATACAAACACGCGAACTTCCAGATGCTTTTGCACGTAATGCTTGTGCTTTAACTTGTTGTACACTCATAAGATCATTACCTTCAATATCTGTATGATAACGTGCAGCTTGTGGGCAGTAACCACAATCTTCTGGGCAGCCGCCAGTTTTTATAGAAAGTAAGGTGCTTACTTGTACTGTATTTGGGTCATGATGTTGCCTATGAATTGTTGCAGATTCATAAAGCAGCTCCATTAAAGGTTTATTATATATGTCTAGAATTTCTTCTTTTGTCCAATTATGTCTTGTCTCGCTCATAATTCAAAAATAAATCAATAATATTAGAAATTTGAAATTAGTTCTTTCAATTTTCAACTTGTTTTCAACAATAGTAGAATTAGTTTTTTGTGTTAGGTAAACTTAAAAGAATGCTTACGGCGTTGCCTCCAAAACCAACAGCGTTTACTAAAATTTTAGTAATTTTTTTTGGACGCTTTTCCTCAAAAAAGGGAACTGAAATAAACTCTTGATGTTGAAGCATTAAAACAGCCATTTCTACACTTAACAATCCTGAAGCTCCTAAACTATGCCCTAGTTTCCATTTGTTATTCGTTAATGAAGGAGCTTTGTTACAAAATATTTTTTTAATAGCATTATATTCTGCAATATCGCCTTTTATGGTTCCAGGTGTATGTGTAATTATAATATCTACATCATCTGGATTTGTATTACCTAAAGCCATACGCATAGAATCTTGAAAACATATTGCATTTGCTGATAATGATGCGTTATGTTCTAACAACTCAGTTGCATAACCAATACCAATTATTGATGCTAATGCATTAGGAGTTTCACCTTGCTCTAAACATAATGAAGCAGCAGCTTCTCCAAGAACCATTGTGTTTTCTTTTTTAGAAGTGTCTAAGGCTCGACATGGGAAAGATTCTTCGACAGGCTCAGAATGACATTTGTTATTTGCATAAATTTTTAGTGCTTGCATTTGAGCAATAGTAAAAGGAGTAAGAGGCGCTTCGCTTCCGCCAACTAAAAACTTTTTACACATACCAGAGTTTATCCAAGCAATACCATTTAGCATTGCATGCAATGCTGTTGAGCATGTTATAGAATGGCTAATTTCTGGGCCTTTAGTTTTTAAATCGTGAGCAACCCAAGACGATATATTGCCTAGAGTTGTTGTTGGAGAACTTAGTGTTTTGGCTTTATTGTTTTTTAAGAAATCTTCGTGATATGTTTCAAATAACTGAGTGGCTCCTCGTGATGATCCAATGTTAATTCCGAAATTATCTGAAGCGTTCCAATTTGCTTTTTCTATAGCTTTTCTAGAAGTATAGATTGCAAATAAAACAGAGTTATCTAAAGACTTATATTTTGATTCGGAAGCTTTTAAGTTTTCAATTTCAGTTTTTAGGTTTTTAGATAATTCTGAGATTAAAACACCGTTTTTCTCTACAATACAATGCGAATTGTTTTTGTAGTTGTTCCAAATGCTCTCAGATGAATTCCCTAATGGAGAAATTGATGCAATAGTTGTTATAGATATAGGTTGCTTCAAAGAATTTTGTTTTCAGCAAAAGTAAGAGTTATGTGTTTTATATCATATTACTTTATAATTCAATTGCAATAAAAAGTAATGCATTAGATAAAACTTTAGAGAGTTTCTAAAGCGTCTTCAATAACCTGATATATTTTTTGTAATTCGGTTTGCGTTATGATATAAGGTGCTTGTATATAAATTGTACTTCCTAGCGGACGTAAAAACACACCATTATCTAAAAAGAATTTGAATAGCTTGTCACGTAAATTTCCATAGCGTTCCATTTCAATATTTAAGTCTAGCGCATAAATAATTCCTAGCTGTCGTGTAGATTTTACCTTTGGATGGCTTTTTATATGTTTATTAAACTTTTTATGCGAGTTGATAATAGTGTTAATGCTATTTTTTATGGTTTCTGATTTAAGCAATTCAATTCCTGCTAAAGCTGCAGTGCATGCTAACGGATTAGCAGAATAGGTATGACCATGAAATAGACCTTTACTAAGGTCATCACTATAAAATGCATCATAAATTTTTTGAGAACATGATGTAATTGCCATTGGCATAATACCAGCAGTTAAAGCTTTACTCAAACATATTACATCTGGCTTAGTTTCTATTTGATCTGAAGCAAAATAAGTTCCAGTTTTTCCGAAGCCTGTCATTACCTCGTCTGCAACAGTAATAATATTATGAGCTTTGCATAATTTTAATATTGCATTTAAGCCTTCAGCATTATGCATTTTCATAGCTGCTGCACCTTGTACTAATGGCTCGTAAACAAAACCAGCAACATTATTATTTTTAATAATATCTTGAAGTGTATTTAAAATAGCATTATGATTTTTGCCATTAGGAGTTGGAATGCGTTTTACATCTAAGAAAAAGTCTTTAAAAGGACCATTATAAACAGATAATCCAGAAACACTCATGGCTCCAAAAGTGTCACCATGAAAACCATCTTCAAAAGCAATTAATACATTACGTTTTTCACCTTGATTAAAATGGTATTGCAAAGCCATTTTAATTCCTATTTCAACACTGGTCGAACCATTATCACTAAAGAATAATTTTTCTTGATTGTTTGGAAGAATCGATATCAATTCTTCAGACAGTTTTATTGCTGGCTCATGAGTTAAACTGCTAAAAACCACATGATGTAATTGTTGCATTTGGGTTGAAACACGATTGGTTATATAATCATTACAATGACCATACATGCATGTGTACCAAGATGAAATGGCATCAATGTAACTGTTTCCATTTTCATCATAAAGTACGCAGTCTTTTGCTTTAGTAATAGCAATGTTGTTTGGATGCAATTTGTGTTGCGTTAATGGATGCCAAAGGTGTTTTTTATCGCGTTGGTTTAAGGTCATTTTTCGTCATGCTGAACTTGATTCAGCATCTTATTTTAGTTAGTAATCTAATGTTTTTAATGTCGGATTTATGGTCTTAATTAAATTCAACTTCCATTCTTTATGCCAATTTTTCAATTGTTTTTCTCTAGCTATTGCTTGTTCAATATCTATAAAAGTTTCAAAATAAACTAAATCTTTAGTATTATACTTTTTAGTGAATTTTGAAGCTATCTCTTCATGATGTTCTTGAAGTCTTTTTTCTAAGTTGGTAGTAACTCCAATATAAAATGTAGTTCTATATTTGTTAGTTAATATGTAAACATAACTTGTTTTCATAGTTTGTGTGACCCTGAAACAAGTTCAGGGTGACGTTAATTTACCTTTAAGCAATTCGGCATATTCTTTAATAACGTTTTTATCAAAGTAAGGCTCTTCATTAATTCTTCCTATAATAGGAACCTTAGTCATTTTCTGAATAATAGCCTCTGTAGTTTCATGTTCGTTTCCACTAAAAAGTATCGATACATTAAACCCTTTTTCTTGAAGAAGTTTTATGGTTAAAAGTGTATGATTTATACTTCCTAAGTAATGGCGAGAAACAACAATTACATTATAATTTGGTTTTATTAAATCTAATATGGTTTGCGTATTATTGATAGGAACCAATAAGCCACCTGCACCTTCTATAACTAAATTATTTTTAGTTTTAGGCTCAATAATATCTTTCGTTTTTATTGATACACCATCAATATCTGCAGCTGCATGAGGACTCATAGGTGTATTTAAAACATAAGCACTATCATGGAATTTTGATTTGTTATTAGAGATTAATCTTTTTACAACGTGCGAGTCTGAGTTATTAACTTCTCCTGCTTGAATAGGTTTCCAATAATCTGCCTGTAAAGCTTCAGTTAAAATTGCTGAAACTACAGTTTTGCCTACGTCTGTTCCAATTCCTGTTATAAAATATGTTTTCATTTAGTGTTAAATTCGGTTTTACATTGGTCACATTTATACTTATATCTTGTGTGAAAAGGAAGTGTTCCAAACAGAAAACCAATAAGAAAAGCAAAAAAGGATTTTAAACTTGTTATGGTTGAAAACAATTGTATTTTTTTGCTGTTACAGTTTGGACATTCCATTTGATTGCCATCATCATCAACCGAATATTTTTTTATGGTTTGTAATATGTTTTTTGCTTCTGTTTCTTGACTTGATAAAACCTTAAGTTTAACGCCTCCAATAGCATTACTTATTAATGGGTCTGTATCGATAGTTAAGTTATCTGATAAAAATACTTGAATCCCTTCTGCCTCTAAGCGACCTTTTATAATTTGAGCTTCTGAGGAGTATTGAAATTTTGCAATGGTTTTAAATGTTTCATTCATACATTTACAAAAGTACTTAACAGATATAAGATATCTGCGATTTCTTTTTCAGAATTATAAGCATGTAAACAAAACCTTAAACGTTCTTTTTCTTTAGGAACAGTTGGTGACACTATTGCTTTTACATCATAGCCTTTGTTTTGTAATTGACTTGCTAAATTTTTCACATTTTTATTTCCTGGAATAATACAGCTTTGAATTGCGGAATCACTTTTAATAAAATGCTTTTCTAAGTTTTGCTTTTTAAGTTCAGATTTAAAATATTGAATATTGCTCAGCAATTTTTCAAGTTCTGATGTGATTAATAATTCATTATAGGCATTTAAAATTGTTGCTAAACTATGAGGAGGCAAAGCGGTTGTGTATATGAACGAACGAGAGAAATTAACGAGATAATCTTTTAATTTTTGATTTCCTAAAATTGCAGCGCCATGACATCCAAGTGCTTTACCAAAAGTTATAAGTCGTGCAAAAACGTCTTTTTCTAATCCTAATTTTTGAATTAATCCAACACCATTTTTCCCACATACGCCAACAGCATGTGCTTCATCTACAATTAAATGTGCGTTATATTGTTTGCTTATTTGTGATATAGTCGCTAAATCTGGTGAATCTCCATCCATAGAAAATACAGATTCGGTTACAATGTACACTTCGACATGCTCAGTGTACGATTCCTTTCCGTTAGAAGTAGTACGAAGAATCTGTTTTTTTAAATCATCTAAATTATTGTGTTTAAACTTATATGCTTTTGCATTAGAAAGCTGAATGCCATCTCTAATTGAAGCATGACAATATTCGTCATATAAAATCAAATCACCTCGTTGAGGTATACATGAAAAGAACCCTAAATTAGCATCATAACCCGAGTTGTAAATTAGAGCGGCTTCACAGTTATGAAAATAATAAAGCGTGTTTTCTACTACATCATATAACTTATGATTTCCAGAGAGTAACCGAGAACCGGTTGCTCCATTTTTAACGATATCATGTTCAATTAAATAATCGTGTGTTTTATTAAATAGGGTTTTAGATGTTGAAAACCCTATGTAGTCGTTTGAAGAAAAATCGACTAAACTATCTTGCGTACCGAGTTTACGCAAAGCATTTTCTTGTTCACGTTGACTAATTTTTTGTTGAAGTTTTTTAGGAAACATTAAATCAAAGATACAAAGAGCTTTAAGCTTTTTAAAGCTAAAGCATTTAAATATATTTTGCTATTATATTTATAAAAATTATTGTTTATCAATAATTTTATTATATTTGTTATCGATAAACAATAATAAAAATGAAAAATAAAACAGAAAAATTACTCAAAGGCATGTATTTTATCACCTGGTTGGTTTTTATTGGGCTAATGATTAAAGCTGGAGCTATACTTATATCTTATTTTGTAAGTATAGGTAATAGTGAGGTTTCTAAAAACTTATTTGACGGATTAGATTTGTTGGCTTATAGAGACTACAGCTTTATACAATATTCGTTTATTGTAGGCTACAAAGTACTGTTATATGCTATAGAAGCTTATATTGCTTTTTTAATTATAAAATTATTAAGCCAACTAGATTTACAAGAGCCATTTAATAGCAAAGTGCAAGTGCTAATACAACAAGTAAGTTATAGTATTTTCTATTTATGGGTTTTGGCTATTATACATAATGCTCATGTTCAGTTTTTAGGAAAAAGACATGGTTTTTCGATGGATTTATTCTCAAGTGATTTCATTTTTCTTGCAGGTATCATTTTTATTTTCGCGCAAATTGTAAAACGAGGTATTGATATTCAAACCGAAAACGATTTAACCATTTAAGTATGTCAATTATTGTAAATCTCGATATTATGCTTGCTAATCGCAAGATGAAAAGCAAAGAGTTGGCAGCAATTATTGGTATAACAACAGCTAATCTCTCTATATTAAAATCTGGAAAAGCAAAAGCTATAAGGTTTTCTACATTAGAAGCTATTTGTAAAGCATTAGATTGTCAGCCAAGTGATATTTTAGAATATATAGAAGACTAAAAATTAAATAAAAAAGCCAACGCATTGCGTTGGCTTTTTTATTTATTGAGTTCTAAAGTTAGTATTAGTCTGCTAATACTATAACTTTATTATCTTTCATTTCTATTGTTCCTGAGTTGATTGCCAAAGAAACACCTTTATCAGATTTTGTAAACTTTGCTTCAACCTCTTCGTCAAGTTGAATGTTTCCAAAAACCTTTACATGTCCTTCTTTTAATAAAGATACAATAGGTGCGTGATTGTTTAACATTTCAAATTCGCCATTTACTCCAGGAACCGCAACGCTAGTTACTTCTCCGCTAAATAAAGTAGCTTCAGGTGATACAATTTCTAAATACATAGTTTATCAGTATTCAGTATTCAGTATTCAGTACTCAGTGGCAAAACTGCTAACTGTGTCTGCAAACTGCCTACTAGTTTTTATGCTTCAGCAAGCATTTTATCTCCAGCTTCAATAGCTTCTTCAATAGTTCCTTTAAGGTTAAACGCCGCTTCTGGTAAGTGATCTAATTCACCATCCATAATCATGTTAAATCCTTTTATAGTTTCTTTAATGTCTACTAAAACACCAGGAATTCCTGTAAATTGCTCAGCAACGTGGAAAGGTTGTGATAAGAAACGTTGTACACGTCTTGCTCTACCTACAGCCATTTTATCTTCTTCAGATAATTCTTCCATACCAAGAATAGCAATAATATCTTGTAATTCTTTATAACGTTGTAATAACTCTTTTACACGTTGTGCACAATCATAATGCTCATCACCTAAAATATCTGCAGTTAAGATACGAGATGTAGAATCTAATGGATCCACAGCAGGATAAATACCTAACTCAGCAATTTTACGAGATAATACTGTTGTTGCATCTAAGTGAGCAAAAGTTGTAGCTGGAGCAGGATCGGTTAAATCATCTGCAGGTACGTAAACCGCTTGTACAGAAGTAATAGATCCTTTTTTAGTTGACGTAATACGTTCTTGCATCGCACCCATTTCTGTTGCTAATGTAGGTTGGTAACCTACTGCAGATGGCATACGACCTAATAATGCAGACACCTCAGAACCAGCTTGTGTAAAACGGAATATGTTATCTACGAAGAAAAGAACATCCTTTCCTTGTCCATCACCAGCACCATCTCTAAAGTATTCAGCTATAGTTAATCCTGAAAGTGCTACACGAGCACGAGCTCCAGGAGGCTCATTCATTTGTCCAAATACGAAAGTTGCTTTAGACTCTTTCATAGCAGATTTATCAACTTTAGATAAATCCCATCCGCCTTCTTCCATAGAGTGCATAAAATCATCTCCATAACGGATAATTCCAGATTCTAACATTTCACGGAGTAAATCATTTCCTTCACGAGTTCTTTCACCAACTCCAGCAAATACTGAAAGTCCACCGTGTCCTTTCGCGATATTGTTAATCAACTCCTGAATTAATACTGTTTTACCTACACCAGCACCACCAAATAAACCAATTTTACCACCTTTTGCATAAGGCTCAATTAAATCGATGACTTTAATACCAGTAAATAATACTTCAGTAGATGTTGATAAATCTTCAAATTTAGGAGCTTGTCTGTGTATTGGTAAACCCGCATCGCCAGTTTTTGGTAAATCTCCAATACCATCAATAGCATCACCAATTACGTTAAATAAACGACCATAAACATCTTCACCAATTGGCATTTGAATTGGAGCACCAGTTGCTGTAACTTCTGTTCCTCTACTTAAACCATCTGATGAGTCCATAGCAATAGTACGAACTGTATCTTCACCAATGTGAGATTGTACTTCTAATACTAAAATAGAGCCATCAGCTTTTTTAATTTCTAATGAATCGTAAATTCTTGGAAGCTCAGAACCAGCTCCGAATTCTACATCGATTACTGGACCAACTATTTGTGCAACTTTACCTGTAACTTTTGACATTACTTATTTGTTTAATGTTTTTGCTAATATTTTTACGAAAAAATCTGTTTTTTTCGCGCTGCAAATATAGTGGTTTAATTTAATTTCCACATCAATTTTTTTGCTTTTTTAAGTATAAAAAAACGCCTTCAATTTGAAGACGTTTTTAATTCTATTTTTTATACTTAATCTATTGTAAAGTAGGTGAGTAATTTGTTGGTAAATCATTAGCAGGTGGAGTATTACCAGAAGCTATGAAATTTGATCCAAAAGCTTCATCAATTGTAACTAAAAACTCTCTAGCCATTAAGCCATATCCTCTAGATGTTAAATGAACACCATCAAGACTTATTAAACCTCCAAACACTAAATCTGTAGTCATCATAAAATCATCATAAGGATAACCAGTTGTTGATGCTTGTTCTAAAACAGATTTTAGATCTGCTAAAGCTACATTGGGATTACTGTCTGTAACAGATACAATTGTAGCATTATAAGCTGAGGTTGCGTTTGCAATTGCAGTTTGCTCTTGAGGTGTTAGCACCCATTTATCTTCTAATGGAAGTGTTATGCCTTCAACTGAAAATTGCCCTGCAAGCGCAGGAGGTAGCGACATTGCTAAAGTTGCCGCATAATCTTGGTTTACTGTTCCAATAACAGAGCCGCTTGATAAAACTAATAAATCATTTTCTGTAGCTTGTCTAGCTTGCCCATAAGTAGCTCCTAAATAAGCGGCTACTGCTGGAGCAGCAGCAGCAGGTAGTCCAAACTGTCCAATAAATGCTGCAAAAGCAGGATCTGGACCTAAAGTAGCTGCTATTGCACCAGATAAGTCAGTTAAATTTTCATCTTTAATTACCACTGGATTAGTTTCTGTAGTTGAAAATGTAATAATACGCGATGGATCTGCCACAGCAAATATTTGGTTTAATGCGCCATATACTTGATTTAATAATGGAATTTGAGCTACAAGATCTGCGCCAGTATCTGGATTATTTGGATCTAATGGATTGTAAGGTACAGTTGTAAAGTGAGATAAACTTGTAATATCAGGAACATTAGTAACTACACCTTTAGCTCCATTTTGGGTTAATGCAGTTACCATACTTGTAAATGCACCAGCAAATACATTAGGGTCGGTTATATCATTAGTAGCATATGTTGATGGATCTATATTTCCTGTTTGATCAACACCAGTTCCACCAGATGTAGCATATTGTAAAATATCATTTCCACCGACTTCACTTAATGTGAAAAACGTTGGGTTTTGAGCTAAAGCATCACCTATAACTGTTGAAGTAGCTCCAGATGCTATTCGCGTGTAATAAGGATTAAAAGCTGCGTAACCAGGTGTTACTAAATGAAAGCTTTTTGCTCCCGGAATTCCAAAATTATTAAAATCACTACCAATGTTATTCCCAGCTTCAGATGTAATAGGAGGTACCGGTAAATTTTGACCTGCTAAAAATGCATCTAATGGGACTGGTCCTGCACCACCAAAAACTAATCTGTAACCAAAAGGAGTTGGTGCTCCACCAGCTAAAATTCCACCAGTATTTTCATCTAATAATGGCTGAGCAAAAGTACCGCCACCAGCAAAAACAAATTGATCTGATAATAACTTTGGAAATGAGTTTTCTTGACTAGCTCTAAATAAAGCTCCATCAGTAAATCCTGCAGTGAAAGATGCTCCAACTGCAACATAATTTGAGAAATCAGCTGTTCCAGAAATTAATGCTGGTAAGGGATCGGCTGAAGGAGGAAAATCATCATCGCTTTCACAAGCATTAAAACCTATTAAGATAACAAGCAGCCATATATATTTTATATTTTTCATTTCGAAGTAGTTTTTATTTTTTATAAGTTATTAATAGTCCATGACACGTAGTATTGAGATCCGACTAATCCGGTTCCTACAGCGGTAAAATATTCATCTTGCAATAAGTTTGAAACACCTGCTTTGAACGTTGATTTTAAACTTTTTACTCTATAATTGATTTGTGCGTCTATAACATGAAAAGCTGGTACAACACCACTTGCAAATGTAGCTTCCCATACATAAGTGTCTGACCATCTCCAAGCTACATTAAAGCCAAAATCTTTAAATAGGTTAGTTTTACCAAAAGAAGCTTTTACTTTATGTTCTGGCGTATTAAAGTTTGTTTGAAAATCAGGGTTTGCTTCTCTGTCAAAGTCTAATTTAGCATAAGTATAATTCATACCTAAGTCAAATCCGTTTAATACTTTGGTAGTAATCCCTATAGCAGCACCATAAGCGTTAACATCTGCATCTGTGTTAGTGTAAGTTCTATAAGCTTGAAATTCTTCATTGTCTAATGCAGCAAGTGCTAAAGGAATATTAGTGCCAGGTACATTTTGAGTTAATTCTACGTCGCCATAAAATGGAGCTACAACATCTACGGTTGAGATGAAATCTTGATATTGGTTTACGTATGCACTAAAGTCTATAATCACATTTTTTAATTTACCTCTATATCCTACCTCAAATGAGCTTACTTGCTCAGGCTCTACTGTTGATGGACTTGCTATTTCTAAATCTGCAGGATTCAAGGAGCGTGAAAAAGTAGCAGCAGAACTTGCAGTAAATGAGTTGTTATAAGCATTTGTACCACTAAATTGTATGTTAGAACCACCAATAATTGACTGACCTAATGGACTGGTAATTGGATAGGCTCTTAATTCTCTTTCAGGATTGTCTGGTGCTCCACCTAATAAAACGATACGACCTAAATTTAAACCGATATACAATGCTTGTGTGTCTGGATTTCTAAATCCTGTTTGAAAAGACGCTCTTACATTATGGTTTTTATTTTCACCTATATTATAACCAAACGATATTCTAGGTGAAAAGAAACTATCAAATAATTCAGATTTATCATAACGAAGAGAAGCTGTTACTTTCAAGCGATCTTCTTCTAAAAAGTTTTTTTGAACTTGAGTATATATACCCGTTTCAGAATAATCAATTGAACCAGAGGCGTCTGTGTAAACAGCTCCAAAAGAGTTTAAGCTATATCGTCTGTATGAACCACCAACTTGAATATCTGCAAAGTCGGTTAAATGGCTAAAATTATAATTAGCATCACCATGATAAATTTTAGATTCACTTCTAAGTTTACTACCAGTAAGAACATTAGAGTCTGTTGTAACAGTATTAAAAGCATTTTGAAATCCTGGAGTTCCAGGTTCTAAACGACCAGTATCAGCAACAACTCTTGCATTAGCATGGGCTTGATCTGCATTTAAACCAGCTAGGGTTCCTTGAACAAATGCTCCAGTATATTCTCCAAACCAAGTTTCATCATCTTTCCATTGTCGGTTTATGTTTAAGCCTGTAAAAACCATGTCATACGAGTCACCTGCGTTATCTGCAGTTATATAACCTCTTAAAAAGAAATTATCGTTTTTAAGTTCTAATTTGTGTTGCTGTAAAAAGAAGTTCTTAATATTATACCTGTTAGAACCTTGATATATTGTAGTACCAGAGCCTATTTTACCCACATATTGAATTTCAAAATCATTTTCCCATGGTCTAAAATATAATCCCCAATCTGCCTTAATGCTTTCTGCATTATAGTTTGTTAAATCAGCTTCTGCATATCCTGTTCTGCTTACGTTAATATCTGGAATTAACGCAAGTGCTTCTTGAGGGATCCTACCTAATTCAACTAAAGCATTTCCAACTGTTTGCATGTTTATTGAAGCTAATTCACCATAAGTATTTACACCATCATAATCTGGGTCATTTTCTCTAGTGCTATTTACGTCAACAAAGCCTCTGTCATCTTTACCAGCTGTGTTATTTGCGCCCCAATCGGTTCCTTTTAAATATGAAAAGTTAATTTTTGCGGCAAACTTCTCACTAAATTTGTAAGCTGCTCTAATGCCAAAATCTGTATAGTTATTATCACCAGAAACTTCTTGTGAAGTAATGCCTTGTTTGTAATATCCGCTGATACCATCATGGTCAAATGGGTTTTTACTTTGCATAAATAAAATTCCATTAAAAGCATTAGCTCCATATAGCGCTGATGATGCTCCAGGAAGAAGCTCAACACTTTGAACATCTGTTTCTATCATACCCAACAAGTTTCCTAATGGGAAATTAAGTGTTGGCGCGGCGTTGTCCATGCCATCAACCAATTGTACAAACCTTGTATTTGCAAATGTGGCAAACCCTCTCGTATTAATAGATTTAAAGGTTAAACTATTGGTGTTGATATCAACGCCTTTAAGATTTTCTAAACCATCATAAAATTCAGCAGATGCTGTATTTTTTATTTGTTTAAGACCGAAACGTTCAATAGTAACTGGTGATTCGAAAACACGTTCAGGCGTACGTGATGCAGAAATTACAACTTCATCTAAAGACGTACCTTCTACCATTGTAAAGTCTAGAGTTTGAGGATTTGTTGTTACTTCTTGAGTAACAGATTCAAATCCAACACTACTAACAGTTATAGAGAAAGGAGGCTCTTGATCTACTGATAATGTGAAATTTCCATCAAAATCTGAAATTGTACCAGTAGTTGTTCCTACAACAATAATGTTTGCTCCAGGTAAGGGCTGACCAGTGTTATCAATAACTTTACCTTTTACTGTTGTTTGAGCAAAAGTTAATGCACAACAAAACAGCATCATAATCTTAAAAATTGTTTTCATTTTAGGGAATTAGTTAAATTTAGTATAGCAATATAAATAATTATATGATAAACTAATGCATATTTCAAAAAAAAGTATGCACGCATAATAGTTTTTAACAAAAATAAAGCTATTTATAATATTGTTGTTTAAAGCAGTAGCGTTAGCTTCTTTAATTATTTGACTGTTAAATAATTAATAATACAGATTAGTGTATTTTAATAAGATAGTGTTGGTGCTATTCTACTGTTACAGACTTAGCAAGATTACGTGGTTGGTCTACGTTTTTATCTAACATAACTGCGATGTGGTAAGACAATAGCTGTAAAGGAATTGTAGTAAGTAAAGGTGATAAGCATTCTAGGGTTTCAGGAACTTCGATAACGTGGTCTGCTAGTTCTTTTACATGTTTATCGCCTTCGGTGACAATACCAATAATTTTCCCTTTTCTTGATTTTATTTCTTGAATGTTACTTACTACTTTTTCGTAATGCCCTTTTTTTGTTGCTATAACAACAATAGGCATGTTTTCATCAATTAAAGCAATTGGACCATGTTTCATTTCTGCTGCAGGATAGCCTTCTGCATGTATATATGAAATTTCTTTAAGTTTTAAAGCGCCTTCTAATGCAACAGGGAAATTATAACCTCGTCCTAAGTATAAAAAGTTTTTTACGTCTTTATAAATAGCAGCGATTGTTTTTACATAATTATCAGATTCTAAAGCCTTTTTTACTTTTTCAGGAATCAATTCTAATTCAATTAAATGATGTCTAAAGTCTGAACTGGAAATAGTTCCTTTTGCTCGTGCAAGTCTTAAGGCAATTAATGTTAAGACTGTAATTTGAGTTGTAAAGGCTTTGGTTGATGCAACACCAATTTCTGGGCCAGCATGTGTATATGCTCCAGCGTGAGTTTCTCTGGCAATGGATGAACCAACGACATTACAAACACCAAATACAAATGCACCTTTTGATTTGGCTAATTTAATTGCTGCTAAAGTATCTGCTGTTTCTCCAGATTGAGAAATAGCAATAACTACATCGTTTTCATTTATGACAGGATTTCTATATCTAAATTCTGAAGCGTATTCTACTTCTACAGGTATTCTTGCTAAATCTTCAAAAATATATTCTGATACTAAACCAGCATGCCATGATGTTCCACAAGCAACAACAATAATTCTATTTGCATTGAGGAATTTTTTCATATTATCCTCAACACCAACCATTTTAATAATGGCTTTGTCTGTTAAAAGGCGACCTCTAAATGTGTCAAGTATAGCATTGGGTTGTTCAAATATTTCTTTAAGCATAAAGTGGTCATAACCACCTTTTTCAATTTGCTCTAGGTTTATTTGTAATTCTTGAATGTAAGGATCAACTAAAGAATCATCTTTAATTTTTCTGATTTTTAAATCTTTATTTTTTCTAATAATAGCCATTTCTTCATCTTCTAGATAAATGGCATTTTTGGTATATTCTATAAAAGGTGAAGCATCACTGGCAATAAAAAATTCTCCATCTCCAACACCAATAGCAATAGGGCTACCTAACCTTGCTACTACTATCTCATTAGGTTTGTTTTTATCAAAAACTGCAATTGCATAAGCACCAATAACTTGATTTAATGCAACTTGAACAGCCTTGCCGAGTTTAAGACCTTCTTTTATCATTACATCTTCAATAAGATTAATAAGGACTTCGGTATCTGTATCTGACTTAAAAGTATAGCCTCTTTTTATTAACTCCTTTTTTAAGGAATCATAATTTTCTATAATTCCGTTATGGATTATTACTAAGTTTCCTGAGTTTGAATAATGTGGATGTGAATTTATATCGTTTGGTACACCATGAGTTGCCCAGCGTGTGTGACCAATACCTAGGTTTCCGTTTGTAGTAATTTGTTGTTCTAATTGTTGTTCTAAATCGGCTACTTTTCCTTTTGTTTTAGAGAGCTTTATATCTTTTCCATCATATAGTGCAATACCAGCACTATCATAACCTCTGTATTCAAGCCGTTTAAGGCCTTTTAATATAATTGGGTAAGCCTCTCTATGTCCAATGTATCCAACAATTCCACACATATTAATTAATTATTTGGGTCTGTATAAAAGATTTCTAAAGATACCCTTTTTTCTAAATCTGTGGTGTTATTACCGTAAAGAACTGTTCCGCGTGGTGTTATTATTGAGCTAGCAGGAACTCTTTCTTCTGAGTCATCACCTGTTAGAACACTAAACTGAGCATTGTTAGCCTCAATGTTTATGTTTCCTGAAACGACCAATCCGAGATTTACATTTGTAGAATCTTTTAATAATAAATTTTTAATATGCTCTGTGATTTGAATTTTATATCTAACACCATCACTTGTTGCGTTATCATTTTCACGTTCTAATCTACCTAAATGATTTATTCTTGAATCAACAGGACTAGATGTGTTTGCAGCATCTAAAAAATAATCTGCTAATGGAATGTTATTTTTTATATCATATAATAATATTCTCTCTGGTTCTTGGCTCGCATTTAAGTTAGCATTGGTGTTATCAACATAGAAAATAAGATTTGCTTCGTTAATAAGTCTTTTTGAAGCAATAAATTTTCCATTAACATCAGTTTCTACAAAATCGTTTTTAAAAGCTTCAAATGTATTGTCATTTGGGTCATTATTATCTATAATATCACCATTAAATAGTTTAATAACTGCCATGGATCCTTCACCTCCTTTTAAAAATAATTTCTCATCTCCATCAGTTTCATTGCCTACTGGAATAGGAAAATTAAGTTGTGATAAAAGATTAACTCTGTTTCCAGAAAATGTTAAAACATAAGTGTCTTTAATACGGTCGCCTCCAGTGGTTATTGGGTCGTTGGTGTAGTTTAATGTAATGTTCGCATTTGTTGAAGCTAAGTTTAATAGCATCATATTGCCATCATCTGGTGCAATAGGCTCAACTTTAAAGTAAATACCTCTAAAATAATCTTTAAAATTGTTTAAATTGCTAAGCTCTGGGTCATCTTCTTTGTCAATAATTTTTTGCTGCCAATAAGCTAAGTCCAATTCAATTCTAATAGCTGGTGCTAGTCTGCTTATAATTTCGCCATCTTCATAAATTGGGATTTCAAGAGGACTAGGTGTAAAACCGCCAGATGGAGTTTCGTAAATTAATACACTTTCTAGTTGAGAGGCGCTTATATTATCTATGGTTGTAAAACCATTACTAAAATAGTTTTGAACATCATTTATTGCTGAGCTTGGGTCAAAATCTCTTAGAAAATAATTATTCTCATAAACCGATAGTTTTATTGGAGAATTGCCAAAAACAGAATCAAGCGTATAAATTGTTTCTCCATCATCTTCTATACTAGTTGCTGTACTAAAAAAAGGAATGGTTAACACCACAGATTCTAATTGAGGGTTTTCACCAAAATCAGGACTTAGTAAAGAGGTGCTTACTTGAGTAACAATGCTAGCAGTTGTTTGCCCATATAAATCATCGTTATAAACGCCTAACATGTTTATGGGTAGATTGTTAGTTTGTACAGGATCTAGCTTTTTATTGTAAGTAATAACGTTAAATTTTTCTATCTCAGAGTTAAAATGAGTAGCATTATTATTATTTATAATATCAGATTCTATACTTGCAAAGTCTTTATCGCAAGCAATAAATGAACTTATTATTAGTGCAACTAATGTAATATTTCTTAGGGCAATTTTTTTATTTTTCATTAAAAGGGTATTCTAATTTAAAACTTCAGTATTATAAAATTCTGTATATGGTTCTGCAAATTCGTCAGGAGCATAATACTTTAAAACAGGTTTGTTTGAAGCTTCTAAATAGTCTTCAAGTTCTTTGGGTAATTCTTCAGAGCCTTTAATTAATGCATCAGAATTATCAATTGCAACTTTCATTAAATTATTATAAGTTGGTTTTTCAAGTGTTTTTACACGTTCTTCATCGATACTGTCAAATGCTATTTTCTTTATCATGTTTTTATCTAACGTTCCTTCAAAGCTTTGATTGTATATTGAGGTAACAATTTTGCTTTCTGTAAAAAGCGGCTCGTTTTTATAAAACTCTTTTAAGTACAGAGGTAGTAATGAAGCTAACCATCCGTTAACATGTATGATGTCTGGAGACCAGTTTAATTTTTTTACGGTTTCAATCACGCCTTTTGCAAAAAATATTGCACGTTCGTCATTGTCACTAAAAAGCTTGCCATTTTCATCTGTAAGCGTCGCTTTTCTTTTAAAATATTCTTCATTATCTATAAAATAAACCTGAATTCGTTCTTTAGGAATTGAGGCCACCTTGATAATTAGAGGCATGTCTAAATCGTTAATTACCAAGTTGATTCCTGATAGACGAATAACTTCATGTAATTGATGTCTTCTTTCATTTATATTTCCATAACGAGGCATAAATATTCGTATTTGCCCTCCTTGTTTGTTTACCATTTTAGGTGCTTCAAATGACATTGAAGAAATCTCTGTTTCTGGTAAATATGGCACAACTTCTGATGACACATACAATATTCTCTTATCTTTCATATATCTGTTCGTTTTGTAAATTATAAATAAAAAACATGCAAAATTACAAAATTTTATGCAGATTGCCAGTAAAATATTAAGTTTGCACGCTGTTAAATTTTTGTTATAACATGAATGTTTTTTATAATAAAATAGATTTAAATCATTGTCTTGAGACTTTAAAATCTCAAAAGCACTCTCTAGGTTTTGTTCCTACAATGGGAGCATTGCACCAAGGGCATTTAAGTTTGATAAAAAAAGGCTTGCAAAATAATGACTTTGTTGCTGTTAGTATTTTTGTAAACCCAACACAATTTGATAATAAAGAGGACTTAATAAAGTACCCAAGAACTTTAGAAAATGATGTTGAATTATTAAAAACAGTGTCAAAAAATAAAGTTTTTGTTTATGCTCCTACAGTTGAAGATATATATGGCGATAACATAAAATCCACTCATTTTTCATACGACGGATTAGAGCATGAGATGGAAGGCAGGTTTAGAGATGGGCATTTTGATGGTGTTGGCACTATAGTTAAACGCTTATTTGAAATTATAAAGCCCGATAATGCTTACTTTGGTGAGAAAGATTTTCAGCAATTAATGATTGTGAAAAAGTTAGCAGAGAAGTATAAGCTTCCTGTTAATGTTGTTGGTTGTGTTATACACAGAGAAAAAGATGGTTTAGCCATGAGTTCTCGTAATGTAAGATTAAAACCAGCATATAGAACAGCTTCGCCATTTATATACAAAACACTTATAGAAGCTAAAGCCAAATTTAAAAATGAGAGTACAAATAAAGTAACCAAATGGGTTACAGCTCAGTTTGAAAAGCATAATCTTTTAGAACTTGAGTATTTTATTATTGCAGATACTGAAACTTTAAAAACAGCGCAAAGAAAATCTAATAAAAAAACATACAGAGCGTTTATTGCTGTCTATGCAGATGATATAAGACTTATAGATAATATCGCACTAAATTAATTACCTTTACCACATGCAAATTCAAGTAGTAAAATCTAAAATTCATCGCGTAAAAGTTACTGGAGCCGAATTAAATTATATCGGAAGTATAACCATCGATGAAGATTTAATGGAAGCAGCAAATATTATTCAAGGCGAGAAAGTTCAAATCGTTAATAACGATAATGGAGAGCGTTTAGATACATATGCAATTCCTGGCCCACGAAACAGTGGAGAAATAACGCTTAATGGTGCTGCGGCTCGTAAAGTTGCAGTTGGTGATACACTTATTTTAATCACTTATGCGTTTATGGATATTGAAGAAGCTAAAGTGTTTAAGCCATCTTTGGTGTTTCCTAACGAGGCTACCAATTTATTAACGTAAATTTTGAATCCAAAAAACAAGAAATTACTTAAGCTATTAATTCCGCTTGTATTAGCAGTCTTTTTTGGATGGTATACATTTTCAAAACTTCCAGTTTCTGAGATAGTTCCATATTTTAAATCAGCTAATTATGGTTGGATTGCTTTAGGAATGTTTTTTGGACTTTTAAGTCATTTGTCACGTGCCTATAGATGGCAATATTTGTTAGAACCAATGGGTTATTCGGTTAAATTGCCAAATAGTATCATGGCGGTTTTTATAACCTATTTAGCAAACTATGGTATTCCAAGGTCTGGAGAAGTATTGCGAGCGGCTGTTTTAACTAATTATGAAGACGTACCGTTTGAGAAAAGCTTTGGAACAATTGTTGCCGAACGCATGGCAGATTTGTTGGTTATGCTAGGTATTATAGGGATTACACTTATTCTTCAGTTTGATTATGTATATAGTCTTTTAGAAAAATCATTTCAGCCAAAAAATCTAATTATTGGAGGCGTCGTTGCATTAACTGTAATAACCATTTTGTTTTATGTTTTAAAACGAAGTCAATCTAAATTAGCTCTAAAAATAAAGTCATTTCTAAAAGGACTTATAGAAGGTGTTTTAAGTATTTTTAAAATGAAGCATAAATGGGCTTTCATATGTCATACACTATTTATTTGGGGAATGTATGTACTTATGTTTTATGTAACCACATTTGCACTTCCAGACTTAGATAATATAACAATTGGCGCAGTATTAATAGCCTTTATTGCTGCGAGTTTTACAATAGCAGCTACCAATGGAGGTATTTTTGTGTATCCAGTTGCGGTGATGAAAGCATTTGCAATTTTTGGTATTGCGCAAGCACCAAGTTTAGCTTTTGGATGGATTATGTGGACATCGCAAACAGTAATGATAATTATTTTCGGAAGTTTATCGTTTCTATACCTACCAATCTTCAATAGAAGAAAATAATTTTTTAACTTGCCATGCATACGTTCCGTAAAACGGAAATATAATTTAAATCTACCATCATGAAGAAAATCATAGTATTAATAGTATTGTGTTTTACAGTAAACTCAATGTTCTCACAAGCTCAATATGAATCTATATACTCTGAAAAACTAGGAGAAGACAGGCAATTAAAAATTTTATTACCTCGAGGTTATAGTGATGAAGATGATAAAAGATATCCTTTAATTATTGTTTTTGATGGAGACTATTTGTTTGAAGCCGTTGCAGGAAATGTCGATTATTATTCCTATTGGGAAGACATACCAGAAGCAATAGTCGTTGGTATAAAGCAAGAAGATAGTCGTTTTGATGATTGTATGTATTCTGAACAAAACTCTCTGCCAATTGAAAAAGGAGCTGATTTTTTCGAATTTGTAGGCATGGAACTTATTCCGCATTTAGATAAAAATTATAAAACTGAAGTTTTTAAAGTTGCAGTAGGTCATGGCGAAACGGCTAATTTTATAAATTACTACCTGTTAAAAGATATTCCATTATTTCAAGCGTATATTACAATAAGTCCAGATCTAGCACCAGAAATGGCAACGTATATAGTAGAAAGGTTACCAAAAATGGAGCAAAAAACATTTTACTATTTAGCAACATCAGATAAAGATGTTAAGCATATAAAAGAACAAACAGAAGCTTTAAACACAAGTCTTGCTGCAATAGATAATAAAAGTCTATTATATAACTTTGATAGTTTTGAAGGGTCTTCACACTATGCATTGCCACCGCATGCAATTCCAAAAGCATTAGAAAGTATCTTTTTTGTGTTTCAACCCATTAGCAAAAAAGAGTATAAGGAAACCATTCTAAAATTGGAAACGTCTCCGGTTGATTATTTATTAGAAAAATATCAAACAATTAAAGATTTATTCGGAATAGAAAAACCTATTCTTATAAATGATTTTAAAGCTGTTGCTGCTGCAATTAAAAAGAAAGAAAAATGGAATTACTTTGAAGACTTAGGAAAGCTGGCTAGAAAAGAATATCCAGATACATTATTAGGGCATTACTATTTAGCACGTTTTTATGAAGAAACAGGAGAGCCAAAAAAAGCAATGCGTACCTATCGTTCTGCCTATGTACTTGAAGAAATTGGTGGCATTAGTAAAGACTTAATGTTAGAAAAAGCAGATGAAATTAAAGCAGACTTCGGATTCTAAATGGCTAAAGTAAAAACGACATTTTTTTGTCAAAACTGTGGGAGTCAATATGCTAAATGGCAAGGGCAATGTACTGCTTGTAAAGAGTGGAATACGATTGCTGAAGAAGTTATTCAAAAGGCAGAAAAGAGTGATTGGAAAGCTTCAAGCTCTGCTACTAAGCGAATTTCAAGGCCATTAAAAATTAATGACATTGATGTTTCTGAAGAAGCACGACTTAACACTTTAGATGAAGAGTTTAACCGAGTACTTGGAGGCGGCATTGTCTCGGGTTCATTAACACTTCTTGGAGGTGAACCAGGTATTGGTAAAAGTACTTTGCTGCTTCAAATTTCTTTAAAACTACCTTATAAAACGCTATATGTTTCTGGAGAAGAAAGCCAAAAGCAGATAAAAATGCGTGCAGAACGGATTAATCCAACAAGTAATAACTGCTATATTTTAACTGAAACTAAGACGCAAAATATATTTAAACAAATTCAAGAGTTAGAGCCAGATATTGTAGTTGTAGATTCTATTCAAACACTACATAGCGATTATATCGAGTCCTCATCTGGAAGTATTTCTCAAATTAAAGAGTGTACAACTGAGCTTATAAAATTTGCTAAAGAAACTGCAACTCCTGTAATTTTAATAGGCCACATTACTAAAGATGGTAATATTGCTGGTCCAAAAATATTGGAGCATATGGTTGATACAGTTTTACAATTTGAAGGCGATCGCAATCATGTGTTTAGAATTTTAAGAGCCAATAAAAACCGTTTCGGTTCTACTAATGAACTTGGTATTTACGAAATGCAAGGTTCTGGTTTACGAGAAGTTTCTAATCCATCTGAAATTTTAATTTCAAAAAAGGACGAAGAACTATCTGGTAATGCTGTTGCAGCAACTCTTGAAGGTATGCGACCATTAATGATTGAAGTACAAGCATTAGTAAGCACTGCAGTTTACGGAACGCCTCAACGTTCTGCAACAGGTTTTAATGCTAAGCGTTTAAATATGTTACTAGCCGTTTTAGAGAAAAGAGCTGGTTTTCGTTTAGGAGCTAAAGATGTGTTTTTAAATATCACAGGAGGAATCACTGTTGATGACCCAGCAATTGATTTAGCGGTGGTTGCGGCTATTTTATCTTCTAACGAAGATGAGGCGTTACAAAAAGATTTTTGTTTTGCCGCTGAGGTTGGACTTTCAGGAGAAATACGTCCTGTACAACGTGTTGAACAACGTATTTTAGAAGCTGAAAAATTAGGGTTTTCAACCATTTTTGTGTCTAAATACAATAAAATTTCATTAAAGAATACAGCAATCAAAATTCAGTTAATTTCTAAGATTGAAGATTTAGTTGGGTTTGTGGTTTAAATTGCTATTGATATTGCTTTCATTTTTACTTGCATTTCCTTAAAAATCCTTAATTTCGCAGTCTTATTAGAACAGTTAGAAAATGAGCGCTAAATTTCCTGAATATAAAGGACTTGACTTACCAAAAGTTGCAGATGATATCTTAAGCTATTGGCAAGAAAATAACATCTTCGAAAAAAGTGTAACTACAAGAGAAGGCAAAGAACCTTTTGTGTTTTTTGAAGGACCACCTTCTGCAAACGGATTGCCTGGAGTTCATCATGTTTTAGCACGTGCCATTAAAGATATTTTTCCGCGTTACAAAACCATGAAAGGATTTCAAGTAAAGCGTAAAGCAGGTTGGGATACACACGGTTTACCTATTGAGCTTGGTGTGGAGAAAGAATTAGGTATTACTAAAGAAGATATTGGTAAAACTATTTCTGTTGAAGATTATAATGCTGCTTGCCGTAAAGCCGTAATGCGTTATACAGATGTATGGAATAATCTTACGCAAAAAATGGGGTATTGGGTAAATATGGATGATCCATATATTACGTACGACCCAAAATATATGGAAAGTGTTTGGTGGTTACTCAAGCAAATCTATAATAAGAGTTTGTTGTATAAGGGATACACAATTCAGCCATATTCGCCAAAAGCTGGAACAGGTTTAAGTTCACACGAGTTAAACCAACCAGGAACATATCAAGATGTTACAGATACAACAGTTGTTGCACAGTTTAAAGCCAATGCAGATTCGCTTCCAGATTTTTTACAAAACGAAGGCGATATTCATTTTTTAGCTTGGACAACAACACCTTGGACACTTCCAAGTAATACAGCATTAACGGTTGGTCCAAAAATAGACTACGTTCTTGTAGAAACGTATAATCAATATACTCACAAACCTATGAATGTGGTTTTGGCTAAAAAATTAGTGAATTATCAATTCTCTGGAAAGTTTAACCAAGTTGAAGATAAATCAGAATTATTAGCTTATAAATCTGGAGATAAAAAGATTCCATTTTATGTGGTAAAAGAATTTTTAGGAAAAGATTTAGTTGGCACCACATATGAACAATTGTTGCCCTATGCACTTCCTAACGATAATCCACAAGATGCTTTTAGAGTCATTTCTGGTGATTTCGTAACGACTGAAGATGGTACAGGAATAGTACATACAGCACCAACTTTTGGAGCAGATGATGCTATGGTTGCTAAACAAGCAACACCAGAAGTGCCACCAATGTTAGTTAAAGATGAGAATGGTAATTTAGTGCCATTGGTAGACTTACAAGGACGTTTTAGACCAGAAATGGGTGAGTTTGCAGGAAAGTATGTAAAGAGCGAATATTATAACGATGGCGAAGCTCCAGAACGTTCTATAGATGTTGAACTCGCTATTAAATTAAAAGAAGAAAATAAAGCCTTTAAGGTTGAAAAATATAAACACAGTTACCCAAATTGTTGGCGTACAGATAAACCAATATTATACTATCCGTTAGATTCTTGGTTCATTAAAGTAACAGATGTTAAAGACAGAATGTTTCAACTTAATGAAACTATTAATTGGAAACCAAAATCTACAGGAACTGGACGTTTTGGTAACTGGTTAGCAAATGCAAACGATTGGAATTTATCGAGATCACGTTATTGGGGAATTCCGTTACCAATTTGGAGAACCGAAGATGGTAAAGAAGAAATTTGTATTGGTTCTGTTGAAGAATTAAAAAATGAAATGCAACGTGCAGTTGAAGCTGGTGTTTTAAAAGCGGATATCTATGCAGATTTTGAAGTAGGAAACAATGCTGATGAGAATTATGCTAAAATAGATTTACATAAAAACATTGTTGATGATATCGTGTTAGTTTCACCAAGCGGGCAACCAATGAAACGTGAAAGCGATTTAATTGATGTATGGTTCGATTCTGGGTCAATGCCTTACGCACAGTGGCATTATCCTTTTGAAAATAAAGAGTTGATTGACGAAAACAAATCATTTCCAGCAGACTTTATTGCAGAAGGCGTAGACCAAACACGCGGTTGGTTCTATACGCTTCATGCAATTGGTACAATGGTTTTCGATTCTGTAGCCTATAAAAATGTGGTATCAAATGGGCTAGTATTAGATAAAAACGGACAAAAAATGTCTAAACGTTTAGGAAATGCTACAGATCCTTTTACAACGTTAGATACCTATGGAGCAGATGCGACACGTTGGTATATGATTATGAATGCCAATCCTTGGGACAATTTAAAGTTTGATCTAGAAGGCATTGAAGAAGTAAAACGCAAGTTTTTCGGAACGCTTTATAACACCTATTCGTTCTTCACATTATATACAAACTTAGATGAGTTTAGTTATTCTGAAGCAGATATTCCATTAGAAGAACGACCAGAAATAGATTGTTGGATTTTATCAGAACTGCATACGCTTATTCAAAAAGTTGACGAATATTATGCAGAATATGAGCCAACAAAAGCAGCAAGAGCAATTTCTGGGTTTACACAAGACTATTTAAGTAACTGGTATGTGCGTTTAAGTAGAAGACGTTTCTGGAAAGGCGATTACCAAGCCGATAAAATTTCTGCATATCAAACGCTTTACACATGTATGGAAACTATTGCAAAGCTTGGAGCGCCAATCGCACCTTTCTTTATGGATAGATTGTATTTAGATTTAAATGCAGTTTCTAAAAAGGAAAGTTTTGAGAGCGTACATTTAGCAGATTTTCCAGTTTTTGATGCGTCGTTTGTAGACAAAAGCTTAGAGCGAAAAATGGAAAGTGCACAAACAATATCGTCTTTAGTTTTATCGTTACGAGCTAAAGAAAAGATTAAAGTGCGTCAGCCATTGCAAAAAATAATGATTCCTATAGATAGTGAAGTTCAGAAAAACGAAATTTTAGCAGTAGCAGATTTAATAAAATCTGAAGTTAATGTTAAAGATGTTGAGGTTTTAGAAGACGCTTCAGATATTTTAGTGAAACAAATTAAGCCTAATTTTAAAGTACTAGGGCCGCGTTTTGGACAAGACATGAAAGCTGTTGCTCAGGCAGTTAACGTATTTACTTCAGATGATATTAAAAAAATCGAGCAAAAAGGTGTTTTAGACGTTGAAGTTAATGGAAAAATTATTACTTTAGAACGGTCTGATGTTGAAATTACATCACAAGATATTGAAGGATGGCTTGTGGCAAGTTCAGGAGCATTAACAGTAGCTTTAGATGTAACTTTAACTGACGAATTGAAGAAAGAAGGAATTGCAAGAGAGTTGGTAAACAGAATTCAGAATTTACGAAAAGATTCTGGTTTTGAGCTTACAGATCGTATTGCAGTTCAGTTTCAAAAAGATGAACAAATTATTAACGCGATAAACAAAAATTTAGAGTATATAAAAACCGAAACATTAACTGATGAATTGGAAATTTTAGATAGCTTAAATAGTGGTATAGAAATTGCTTTTGATGATGTAAATACCAAATTGTTTATTCAAAAAATTTAAAAATATGGCAGGAGATAACACAGTAAGATATTCTGACAAAGATTTAGAAGAGTTTAGAGTACTAATTCAAGAAAAAATTGAAAAATCGCAACACGATTTAGAGCTTATAAAAAGTGCGTATATGAACGACCATAATAATGGTACAGATGATACATCACCAACGTTTAAAGCTTTTGATGAAGGCAGTGCCGTAATGAGTAAAGAATCTAATTCGCAATTAGCAATTAGACAAGAAAAGTTTATTCGTGATTTAAAAAATGCTTTAATTAGAATTGAGAATAAAACCTATGGTGTTTGCCGTGTAACAGGTAAGTTAATAAATAAAGAACGTTTAAAGTTAGTACCTCATGCTACACTTAGTATTGAAGCTAAGAACATGCAGTAATACTACTATTAATTATATATATTTGAAGCGTCTCATTATTTGAGACGCTTTTTTATTTTTTAACTATGACTTTAAAAAAAGCCACACTTTTAATCCTGGTTATTTTATTAATTGACCAAATAAGTAAAGTGTATATAAAAACGCACTTTGAACTTGGCGACAAAAAAATTATCTTCGACTGGTTTCAAATCGCTTTTGTAGAAAATGATGGCATGGCTTGGGGAACAAAAATTAGTGATTTTGTGTCTTTTATTTCAGACAGAACAGCAAAACTTTGTTTAACATTATTTAGAATTGTTGCTGTTTTTGGTATTGGCTATTGGTTAATTACATCTATAAAAAAACAAAGTTCAAAAACACTCATATTTGCTATCGCACTCATTTTAGCTGGAGCATTAGGTAATATTATTGACTCTGTATTTTATGGTGTTTTATTTAACGATAGCTACGGTCAAGTAGCTACGTTTTTACCAGAAGCTGGTGGCTATGATTCTGTGTTTCATGGCAAGGTTGTAGATATGCTTCATTTCCCCATGTGGAGTGGTGTATTACCAAATTGGATTCCTTTTGTTGGAGGTGATTATTTTACATTTTTCGAGCCTGTTTTTAATGTAGCAGATATGGCTATAAGCACAGGAATAGGTATATTAATTTTCTTTAATAAAAGAGCGTTTAAGGAAGTTGAAGAAGTTGATATTTTAAAAGAAACTCACGAAGAGAATTTATAATTTTTTTTAGGTGTTACACAATAATCTAGCTTAACATCGTTTTCAAAAACATCTACTATTTTATCTTCAGCTTCAAAAAAAGATAAGCCTATTTTAATAGTTTCTGGCTTACATTCATTTAAAAAAGTATCGTAAAATCCTTTGCCGTAGCCAACACGTTGACCTTGCTTATCAAAAGCTAAAAGCGGAACAAATACCACATCAATAGTATTTGAAGCAATAGAAATACCATTAAGAGGTTCAGGGATATTCCACTTGTTTTTTTTAATTACTGTATTATCTGTAAGTAAGTAATGCTTCATTTTTAGTGTTGAAAAATCACTTTTAGAAATCACAATGTTTTTGTCTTTTCCTGATAAAATATTTAAAATGTATTCTGTATTTACTTCTTTGTTTTCAACAATTGGTAGAAACACATGGTAAAAGGAATGTTTCCAAATATCTAGTTGTAATAGCTGGTTTGCAATTTGCAAACTCATGTCTTCAATGGCTTCTTCAGATATTGGTTTACGAAGCGTTTTATATTTTTTTCGAAGTTCTTGTTTGGTCATAATGTAAAAATAAAAATAAAACGTCACTCTGAACTAGTTTCAGAGTCGCATACTACTTTTCTGTTCTGTAATGAGATTCCGAAATAAATTCGGAATGACAAATACTTTTAAATAAATTATTTTTCGAGTTTGATGGAGATATGAAAAATAGCATCACCTTGATATATTATTGGCGATTCGTTAATATTAAAAATATAGCCATTGTTAGGTGCTTTTACAAAATGATTAAAACTTCCATAAGGATCGGTAATATGACCTATAACATCGTCTTTTTCAACTTTGGAATTAATTTTAACTGTAGCTTTAAACATCCCCGAAAATTTTGCACGTAACCATTTACTATCGTTAATACAAACACAAGATTTTTTTGGTTGAGACACTTTAAATTTTTTGTTAAGCATTTCTAAGTGGTTAAGTACGCGTTTTGCACCATTAACTCCTGTGTTGGTGATATTGGCATCTATATTGAAGGATTTCCCACCTTCAAAAAGTAGCATAGGAATCCCCATTTTATAGCAGGTGTTTCTAAAGGATTTGTTGAGGTTTTTTGAGTAAAAAATAAAAGGCGCACCAAATACTTGAGCTAACTCATCTAAAACAATTTCGTTTTTTATAATTCTAATTTGTGCTGCATTAAAGCGATCGGCTCCACCGGTGTGAAAGTCCATAATTAAATCTGCATGAGGCACAATTTCGGTTATGAGTTTGTGTGCAACTCTACTAGCAAGAGATCCTCCTTTTCCTCCAGGAAATACACGATTTAAATCTCTGCCATCTGGAAATTCGCGATCCATATGTATAAAGCCAAATACGTTTATAACAGGAATACAAATAATAGTCCCACGACTTGGTTTATTAATGCCTTTGGCAATTATTTGACGTACTATTTCTACGCCGTTTATTTCATCACCATGAATTCCTGCAGTAATTAATACTGTTGGTCCAGGTTTTTTTGAACGCTCAATAATTACAGGAACGTCAATTGTATTTTGTGTATGTAATTTGGCAACATTAAAGTAAACAGTTGCACTTTCACCTAATGCTACTTTTTCGCCTAGTATTTCTAATACTTCTTTTTCACTCATATTTATTTCCTGCAAAAGCAGGAGTCAATTTATTTACTGTTTCTTTCAATAAAAGTTATAATAGCTCTTGCAATGTTACGTCCTGTTGCTGCCTCAATACCTTCAAGTCCTGGAGTTGAATTAACTTCTAATAATAAAGGACCTCGTGACGATTGTAGCATATCTACGCCACAGACAGGTAGTTTTAAAGCGCGAGATGCTTTCATGGCTACTTTTAATTCGTCTTCATTAAGTTTTACTATTTTTGCTGTGCCACCTCGATGTAAGTTAGAACGAAACTCACCATCTCTTCCTTGGCGTTTCATAGCGCCTACTACTTGTCCATCAACAACCAATGCTCTTAAATCTGCCCCTTTAGCTTCTGCAATATATTCTTGAACTAGAGCTCTAGCTTGCAAACCATTAAAGGCTTCTAAAACAGATTCGGCAGCATTTTTTGTTTCAGCTAAAACAACACCTAAACCTTGAGTGCCTTCTAATAATTTAATAATTACAGGAGTTCCGCCAACATGAGCAATTACTTCTTCAACATCACGAGAGTAATTTGTAAAAACAGTTTTTGGCATACCAATTCCTGCTTTTGAAAGTCTTTGAAAACTTCTTAATTTATCTCTAGACCTAATAATAGCATCAGAAGTTACGGTTGTAAAAACATTCATCATTTCAAATTGCCTTACAACAGCACAACCAAAAAAGGTTACCGAAGCTCCAATTCTTGGTATAATAGCATCAACATAATCTAGATATCTATCTTTATAATAAATAGTTGGTTTTTCTTTTTCAATAATTAAATCACAACGTAGAGGATCTATAACTTCTACATCGTGACCTCTTTGTTGACCTTCTTCTATAAGTCGTCTAGTAGAATAAAGATGTTCGTTACGAGAAAGAATTACGATATTCATAAGAATAAACTATTTAAAGCAATTACCATGATTTAATCTTTTTTTGCTTAAAATTCTACTAAGCTTAAATGTTGAATGCTCTTGACTGTATACTTTTTACTAGTTACTGTAAACTGATTTGCAATATACTAAAAAAGCGCATCGAAATTTTTACAATTTCACTAAGTTAGTATACCTTTGGTTTGATGAGTAAACCTACATTAGAAATACAACTCAAAACCATACCACATGAGCCTGGCGTGTATCAATATTTTGATGCAGATGATACTATTATCTATGTAGGAAAAGCCAAGGATTTAAAGAAACGTGTAAGCTCATATTTTACAAAAACTCACGATAATGGAAAAACACGTGTGCTTGTAAAAAAAATTGCAAGTATTAAGCATATTGTTGTTGAAACGGAAACAGATGCGTTGCTATTAGAAAACAACCTTATAAAAAAGTACAAACCACGTTATAATGTATTGTTAAAAGATGACAAATCATATCCTTGGATTTGTTTAAAGAAAGAACGTTTCCCTAGAGTGTTTTCTACACGTCGCGTTTTTAAAGATGGATCTGAGTATTTTGGACCATATACAAGTATGAAAACCGTTTATACTTTATTAGACTTAATTAAAGGCTTATACCAATTAAGAACTTGCAATTATCATTTGTCTGAAGATAAGGTAGCAGCAGGAAAGTATAAAGTGTGTTTAGAATATCATTTAGGAAACTGTAAAGGACCTTGTGAAGGTTTGCAAACGGTAGACGATTATAATAAAGATATAAAAGCAATTAGAGAAATTTTAAAAGGAAATTTTAAGGACTCTTTATCTCAATTTAAAACGCAAATGAAACAAGTTGCTCAAGAGATGCAGTTTGAAGAAGCGCAACGTATTAAAGAAAAGATTGAGGTTCTAGAAAATTACCAAGCAAAATCTACCATTGTAAATCCAAAGATTAGCAACGTTGATGTGTTTAGTATTATAAGTGACGAAAGTTATGGCTACGTCAATTTTTTGCAACTATCATTTGGATCTATAATACGTTCGCATACTTTAGAAATTAAAAAGAAATTAGATGAAACGGATCAACAATTATTAGAGTTAGCAATAACAGAAATAAGGCAGCGTTTTAGTTCTAATTCTAAAGAAATTTATGTGCCATTTAAAGTCAACTTAGGAGAAAAATTAAAAGTTACAATCCCTAAATTAGGAGATAAAAAACGCATATTAGAACTGTCTGTACGTAATGCAAAATATTACAGAATGGAACGTTTTAAGCAGGTTAAAATTATTGATCCAGACAGACATGCCAATCGTGTTATGGCGCAAATGAAAACAGATTTGCGTTTAAAAGAAGAACCTAGACATATAGAGTGTTTTGATAATTCTAATATACAAGGCACACATCCAGTAGCCGCATGTGTTGTATTTAAAAATGGTAAGCCAAGTAAAAAAGAGTATCGTCATTTTAATATAAAAACGGTTGAAGGACCAGATGATTTTGCATCAATGGAAGAAGTTGTTTATAGACGTTATAAACGATTGTTAGATGAAGAACAAGCTTTGCCGCAACTTATAATTATAGATGGCGGAAAAGGGCAGTTATCTTCAGCTTTAAAAAGCTTAGATCAATTAGGTTTGCGACAAAAAATTGCAATTATCGGCATTGCAAAACGTTTAGAAGAATTATTTTATCCAGATGATCCAATTCCTTTATATTTAGACAAAAAAAGTGAAACCCTTAAAATTATTCAGCAACTGCGTAATGAAGCGCATCGCTTTGGGATAGAGCATCATAGAAACCGAAGAAGCAAAAGTGCATTAACAACAGAGTTAGAAACCATTCCTGGTATTGGAGAGCAAACAGTAGTTGCATTAATGAAGCAGTTTAAATCTGTAAAACGAATATCTGAAGCTAAGCTTGAAAATTTAGAACAAATTGTGGGTTTGGCAAGAGCAAAAAAAATAGTAGATTACTATAAATCAAAATGAATAAAAGCGGTTTAATATTATTTTTAGTTATTATAATTTCTTTTTGTGCTTTAGCACAAAAAAAATCACCTGATAGTACGCCAAAAGTAGGTCTGGTATTAAGTGGTGGTGGCGCAAAAGGGTTTGCTCATATAGGTGCATTAAAAGTAATAGATAGTTTAAATATTAAAATAGATTATGTAGCAGGTACAAGTATGGGAGCTATAATTGGCTCACTTTATGCATCAGGATATTCTGGCAAGCAATTAGACTCTATTTTTAAGAGTTTAGATTTCGATAAGATTATCAGTGATGATTTGCCAAGAGGAGCAAAAACGTTTTACGAACGTGACAACTCAGAGAAATATGCGGTTACACTTCCTTTTAATAAATTTAAATTAAAACTACCTTCAGCGTTGTCTAGAGGCCAAAATGTATTTAATTTACTTTCAAAGTTAACCTTACATGTTAATGAGGTAGAACGTTTTAAAGATTTACCAATTCCTTTTTTTTGCATTGCTACAAATGTAGAAACGGGAGAAGCAGTAATGCTAGACAAAGGTAATTTAGCTCAGGCATTGTTAGCTAGCGGTGCATTTCCATCGCTTTTTCAACCAGTGGTTATTAATAATCAAGTACTTATAGATGGTGGTGTTGTAAATAATTATCCAGTAGATGAGCTTAGAGCAAAAGGCATGGATATTATTATTGGCGTTGATGTTCAAGATGATTTAAAAACAAAAGAAGAGTTGGGTTCTGCACCAGATGTTTTACTTCAAATTAACAATTTTAGAACTATAAATGATATGAAATCTAAAGTTGGAAAAACTGAGGTTTATATAAAACCAGATATAACAGATTTTTCGGTTGTTTCATTTAGTGAAGGTGATAGAATAATAGAAAGTGGTAAAGAGGCAGCACTTTTAAAAACAGATGTATTAGCTAATCTCCCAAAATACAGTAAAAAAAATCCAAAAAAAGACGTTAAGATTATTTCTACAGATAGCATAAAAATTAACAGAATAGGAATTTTTGGAAGTGAAACATATACCAGATCATATATTCAGGGAAAGTTAAAAATTAAACCAGACACTAAAGTAAGTTATGAAGATTTTAGTCGCGGCATTAATAATTTAGTAGCTACTAATAACTTTGAAACATTTCAATATGAGTTAAAAAAATCGCCTCACAGAAAAGGTTATGATTTAAAAACCGAGTTAACAGAAAATAAGATAACTACATTTTTAAAACTAGGAATCCATTATGATGATTTATATAAAAGTGCTGCCTTAGCTAATTTTACAAAAAAAAGAGTGTTGTTTGATAATGACATAGTAACTTTAGATGTGATTTTGGGTGACAATGTTAGATATAACTTTGAGTATTTTATAGATAAAGGATTTCATTGGAGTATTGGTTTAAGGTCTAGATACAATCAATTTCATAAAAACATTAATGCAGATCTTTTTTTTGATGAGGATGATCAGGCGTTTTCTGGATTAAATAAAGTTGATGTAGAGTTAAAAGACCAAACTAATCAGTTTTATTTGCAGACAATGATTAAAAAAGATTTTGCGTTTAGAATAGGTGCAGAACACAAACGTCTTAATATAAAATCTGAAACTTTAGTTGTAGATAACCAAGAAGATGAGTTTGTATTCGAAAACACAGATTATTTTAGTGCGTTTGGAAGCATTAAATTAGATACTTATGATGATATATACTATCCAAATAAAGGTGTATATTTTAATGGTGATTTTCAGATGTATTTATTTGCGTCTAATTTTAATAAAGATTTTGAAAGCTTCTCAATAGCGCAAGCAGATATGGGTTATGCATTTAGTGTTTCAGATAAACTATCGTTTAATTTAAAAACCAGTGGAGGTTTTAAAATAGGAGAAAACTCTACGCAAGCATTAGATTTTGCTCTTGGAGGTTATGGTAATAATTTTATCAATAATTTTATTCCATTTCTGGGTTATGATTTTATTTCACTTACAGGTAATAGTTTTGTGAAAGCTTCAGCATTAGCAGATTACGAGATTTTTAAAAAACACCACATTACTCTTGAAGGTAACTGGGCAAACATAGAAGATAATATGTTTGAAACAGGAGAGTGGTTTACACTACCAGACTATAGAGGCTATGCACTAGGTTATGGTATTGAAACTTTTTTGGGGCCAGTTCAAGCAAAGTTTAGCTACTCACCAGAACAAAAAACAAGCACTTGGTTTTTTAATATAGGGTTTTGGTTTTAACGAGGAAATATTCAAAAATTTCACGATATTTGAAAACATGAAATTATTTTGGACAGATTTATTATTACTACTACAATTTCTTATTAAAAGAAACCCAGAATAAGCAAGCATTTTTTGTATCTTTAAAACACATTTAACTTATACAAATCAATGTATAAACAAATCAACTTTTTAAACTCAAAAAAATGCCATTTTATCATAAACTAGGAAAAATTCCACCAAAACGCCACACACAATTTCGTAAAAAAGACGGAAACTTATACTACGAGCAATTGTTTGGCACAATTGGTTTTGATGGTATGTCTACCAACTCTTATCACGAACACAGACCAACAATGGTCAAAGAAATTCGTAAACAATATTCAGTAAAGCCAAAAATTGCGAAAGCAAACAATATTCAATCTTACAGATTTCGCGGATTTCAAGTTCCGCCAGAAAACGATTATTTAGAAAGTAGAAAAATTGTGTTAACAAATGTTGATTGCAATATTATTTTAGCGGCACCAAAACAATCAACCAAAGATTATTTTTATAAAAATACAGATGCAGACGAAGTGATTTTTATCCATAAAGGAACAGGAAAATTACGTACAATGTTAGGTAATCTCGATTTTAAATACGGAGATTATTTAGTAATTCCTCGCGGAATTATTTACAAATTAGATTTCGACGATGAAAATAACAGACTTTTTATTGTCGAATCGTATTCGCCAGTATACACACCTAAACGTTATAGAAATTGGTTTGGTCAATTACTAGAACACTCACCATTTTGCGAACGTGATTTACGTAGACCAGAAGAATTAGAAACGTATGATGAAAAAGGAGACTTTTTAATCAAAGTAAAAAAGCAAGGCGAAATTATAGAAATGGTGTACGCTTCACATCCTTTTGATGTAGTTGGTTACGACGGTTATAATTTTCCGTATGCATTTTCAATTCACGATTTCGAGCCAATAACAGGACGTATTCATCAACCACCGCCAGTACATCAAACTTTTGAAACCAACACCTTCGTAATTTGCAGTTTTGTGCCACGTTTGTATGACTATCATCCAAATGCAATTCCTGCGCCATACAACCATAGTAATATAGATTCCGATGAGGTTTTATATTATGTAGACGGCGATTTTATGAGCAGAAACGATATCGATGCAGGTCATATTTCATTACATCCTGCCGGAATTCCTCACGGTCCACATCCAGGAGCTACAGAGCGCAGTATCGGTGAAACCGTAACTGAAGAATTGGCTGTTATGGTAGACGCATTTAAGCCATTACAAGTAACAGAAGAAGCAATGAAAATTGCCGATGAAGATTATTACAAGTCTTGGTTAGAATAAAATAATTATTAGAAGCTATTTCCTGCTTTTGGCAGTCGCTCTCTTCGAGGAGCTTCAACAAATACCTTAATCAGGGCTAAATAAAAACGATAAAAATTAAATGAATTATAATAAATTACCAGCTGATCCTACAGCATTAATTTTAGGGATTTTAGGATTAGTTATTGGTATTGCAGGATGTTGTTGTTATGGTGTTTTAGCTATTGTACCACTTACATTAGGTATAATAGGTTTAGTTATGGCAAATAAAAGTTTAAGGGAATTTGTCGAAAACCCAGAAGCCTATTCGCCTCAAAGCAGAAGTAATGTTGCTACAGCTAAAGTATTAAATATTATAGCCATAATATTTAATGGATTAATTATGATTGTTTTTATAATATTATTTGTTGTATATGGTACATTTATGTCAACAGCAATTATGGAAGGTATTAAGCAATCTCAAAATGAAGATTATTACGAATGGGAAAATGATAGTCTTTATGATTATGAAGAAGACGATTATATAATAGAGCAAGACACAATAGAAATAGATTCAATTAAAGTTGAAGAAGTAAAAGAATTTGAAAACTTAGAAAATTAATATTATGGCTAAAGAAATAAAATCAGTAAACTATGGTTTAGAAAAAATATTTGAAGGTGCACAAGATTTTCTACCATTACTTGGAACAGATTATGTGGAGTTTTACGTTGGTAATGCAAAACAAGCAGCACATTTTTACAAAACAGCATTTGGATTTCAATCACACGCCTATCGCGGATTAGAAACAGGCGCAACAGATTCTGTATCTTATGTATTAACACAAGACAAAATCAAGTTGATGCTTACAACACCGTTAAGCAGTAAATCACCAATTAACAATCATATTGTAAAACATGGTGATGGTGTAAAAATCGTAGCACTTTGGGTAGAAGATGCCAGACAAGCTTATAAAGAAACTACGTCACGTGGTGCAAGAAGCTATATGGAACCAACTGTAGAAACTGACGAGCATGGAGAAGTAGTTCGTGCAGGAATTTACACTTATGGAGAAACGGTACATATGTTTGTAGAACGTAAAAATTATAACGGCGCATTTTTACCAGGATTCGAAAAATGGGAATCAGACTACAATCCACCAGCTGCAGGATTAAAATATATAGACCATATGGTTGGTAATGTTGGCTGGAATCAAATGAATGTTTGGGTAAAATGGTACGAAGATGTAATGGGATTTGAAAACTTTTTATCGTTTGATGATAAGCAAATTCATACAGAATATTCGGCATTAATGAGTAAAGTAATGTCTAACGGAAATGGTAGAATTAAATTCCCAATAAACGAACCGGCAAAAGGGAAAAAACGCTCCCAAATTGAAGAATATTTAGATTTTTACGAAGGTGCAGGTGTGCAACATATTGCAGTTGCAACCGACGATATTTTAAAAACTGTGTCTCAATTAAGAGCAAACGGAGTAGAGTTTTTATCAACGCCACCAGACGAATATTACAAATCAGTTCCTAGTCGTTTAGAAGAATTTGATCACAAATTAAGAGAAGATATCGAAAAATTGAAATCTCTTGGAATTATGATTGATGCTGACGAAGAAGGTTACTTACTGCAAATCTTTACAAAACCAGTTGAAGATAGACCAACCTTGTTTTTTGAAATCATACAAAGAATGGGAGCACGTGGTTTTGGAGCAGGAAATTTTAAAGCTTTGTTTGAGTCTATAGAAAGAGAACAAGCAAAAAGAGGAACACTTTAGTTCTAATAAATTAAAAAAAGTAAAAACCTCTTCCTAATAACGAAGAGGTTTTTACTTTTTTTAAAAATCTAACTCAACTATAACAGCTTATATATAGGAGGTTTCAGTAATTTTTTTAATTTTGGAATAGTAATTGTATTTCAGCTTATCAAACAATAAAATGTGATTTAATGAGTTACATTTGCAATTATCAAAAACGATGAAAAACACACTACTTATATTAACAGCTATATTTTTTATGCAAACTTCTTTTGCCCAAGAGAAAATAGCATTTCAAGATGGCGAATGGTTTAAATTTAAGATGAGTTACAGTGGCTTTTTAAAAGCAGGAAATGCAACCATGTCTGTAAACGAAACAACTCTAGACGGAAAACCTGTTTACCACGTAGTTGGTAAAGGCTGGACAACTGGAGCTATAAAGTGGTTTTTTAAGGTTAAAGATAGATATGAAAGTTATTTCGATAAAACCACAGGCTTACCTTATAAGTTTATTAGAAAAATTAACGAAGGCGGTCATACTAAAGACATAGAAATTAAGTTTGATCAAGCAAACAATAAAGCGTTAGTTACAAATAAAAAGCATAAAACAAATAAAACCATAACCACAGAACAAGGGATTCAAGATATGGTCTCTGCATTTTATTATCTACGTAATAACTATGATACTAATAAAATAAAGAAAGATGATGTTGTTAGTTTAAATATGTTTTTTGATGAAGAAAACTATAACTTTAAGCTTAAGTTTTTAGGAAGAGAAACGTTAGATACTAAATTTGGAAAAGTAAAAACATTAAGGTTTAGACCATATGTAATGGCTGGGCGAGTTTTTAAAGAACAAGAAAGTTTAACCTTATGGGTGAGCGCAGACGATAATAAAGTTCCGTTACGAATAAAAGCAGACCTTGCAGTAGGTTCTTTAAGAGCAGATTTAGAAGCCTTTAAAGGTTTAAAACATTCCTTTCAGATACAATTTGATTAAATAATTATGGCCAACCAAAACCAATTTAACGAAATTCTAAAGCAGCTTCAAGAGAAGTATACAAAAATAGATCAAGATACAGACGACCATTTATTTGGCTTACTTTATAGTAAGCCAATTACATATTGGGACTACATACAAACAGATGCACTTTTAAATCTTCAAATACAACGTACAACATTGCCAGATGAGATGGTTTTTATTGCCTACCATCAAATAAATGAGTTGATTTTTAAAATGATACTTTGGGAAATTCAACAAGTTGCAGAAAAAGAAGAGTTAACAGCTGTTTATTTTGAAGATAAAATAATGCGTGTTAGTCGCTATTTTGATATGCTTACCACATCTTTTAATATTATGAGAGAAGGTATGGAAGTTGAACAGTATATGAAATTTAGATACACACTTACGCCAGCAAGTGGTTTTCAAAGTGCACAGTATAGAATGATAGAATTTGCTTCTACAGAACTCATCAACCTTATAGATTATAGATTTAGAGCAACTATAGATAGAAATACGCCATTTGAGCATGCTTTCGAACATTTGTACTGGCAGGCAGCAGGCAAAGATTATAAAACTGGTGAAAAATCTACGCTTCTAGTAAATTTTGAAAAACGATATAAAGGCGATTTTATACGTTTTATGCAAACATATAACACCAAAAATTTATGGACACGCTTTAAAGAATTACCTAAACAAGACCAAGAAGATGAAGATTTGGTTAAAGCTATGCGACATTATGATTATACAGTTAATGTTACATGGGTAATGGCCCATTACAATGCAGCAAGACATTATATAGAAAGCGGAACAGGTGATGGAGAAGCAACAGGTGGCAGTGACTGGAAAAAATACATGCATCCAAAATATCAAAAACGAATATTTTTCCCTGAATTATGGACTAAAGAAGAATTAGATAATTGGGGACACAATGTTTAACTAACAACAATCAAAAAATTAATGCAATCAAAAAGATTATTAATAGCACTTTTTATCTGTATTGGTGTTTTTTCATGTAAAGAAAATAAAACAAAACCAGACGTAAAATCATTGCAAACGTTTATAAAGCCTGAAGAAGTTAAAGAGTTTGGATTTAACCTTAAAGAATACATTGTAAAACGAGATACAATTAAATTTGGGGACAGTTTTGGAGAAATTCTAGAACGAAATCATATAGGTTATCCGCAAATTTTTAATATTGCCGAAAAAGCTAAGGACACTTTTGATATAAGAAACCTTCGAGCTGGAAAGCCTTATACATTACTTTGTGCCAAAGACTCACTAGAAACACCACAAGCGTTTATATATCAACCACGTAAAGAAGACTATATTGTTATTAAACTTTCAGATTCTATACATGCATATAGAGGTAAAAAACCAATTACAATCGTTGAAAAAGAAGCTTCAGGAATTATTTTAAACAATTTATCAGAAACAATGGAAGCTCAAGGCTTGCCTTATAGCTTGATAAATGACATGTCAGACATTTATGCATGGACAATCGATTTTTTTAGACTTCAAAAAGGAGATCGATTTAAAATTGTGTATAAACAGCGTTTTATTGAAGACACTATTTATTCAGGAATTGAAAGTATAGATGCAGCTTACTTTAAGCATAAAGACGAATCGTTTTATGCCTTTAATTTTAAAGTAGATAGCTTAAAAAATATTTCAGATTATTTTGATGAAAATACTAAAAGCTTACGACGTACTTTTTTAAAGGCTCCAGTTCAGTTTAGTCGTATTTCATCGCGCTACAATTTAAACCGTCGTATAAAATATTATGGCTATAAATTAAGACCTCATAAAGGTACAGATTTTGCAGCCCCAATTGGTACACCTATTCTTGCAACTGCAAATGGAACTGTTACAGAATCTAGACGAAGAGGCGGTAATGGTAAGTATGTTAAGATTAAGCATAACGCAACATATAGTACACAATATTTGCACATGAAAGCTCAAAATGTAAAAAAAGGAGAGTTTGTAAAGCAAGGCGATGTAATTGGTTGGGTTGGGATGACTGGAAATACTGGAGGTCCTCATGTGTGTTATAGATTCTGGAAAAATGGGAAACAAGTTGATCCTTTTAGAGAAAAACTGCCAGCTGCTGAGTCTATTCCAGATTCATTAAAAGCATCGTATTCAGAATTTATAAAACCTTTAAAATCGAGACTTGATAATATTCAGTTTAGTGATAACAAAATTATTTTACCAATAGAACAAGATTCAATTTCTCAAATTCAATAATGGCATTAAAAACAATCAATCCAACAAGTACTAAAGCCTGGAAAAAACTAGAAGCACATTTTAAGGATATTAAAGATGCTAAAATTAAAGATTGGTTTACTAAAAATCCTAATAGAGCAAGTCAGTTTACTGTTAAGTGGGAAGATTTTTACGTAGATTATTCTAAAAATAGAATTTCTGATAAAACGATAGAATTGCTTTTAGAACTAGCCGATGAAGTTGATTTAAGAGATGCTACTACAAAATATTTTGAGGGAGATATTATAAATACCACAGAAGGACGTGAAGTATTACATACAGCTTTACGTAACCCTGAAACTGCTAAGGTTATAGTAGATGGTAAAAATATAATGCCAGAAATTTATCAGGTAAAAAATAAAATTAAGAATTTTTCAAACCAGATTATAAATGGCGATTTAAAGAGTTATACAGAACAACGTTTTACCGATGTAGTAAACATTGGAATAGGAGGTTCAGATTTAGGGCCAGCAATGGTTGTAGATTCATTAGCATTTTATTCTAACCATTTAAAAACGCATTTTATAAGCAATGTAGATGGAGACCATGTTAATGAAGTAATTAAAAATTTGAATCCTGAAACGACATTATTTGTTATTGTATCAAAGACTTTTACCACTCAAGAGACCCTATCTAATGCTAATACAATTAGAGAATGGTTTCTTAAAAATGCACCACAAAAAGCAGTTGCAAAGCACTTTGTTGCTGTATCTACCAATATTGAAAAAGTAAAAGCTTTTGGTATTGATGAAACTAATATTTTTCCTATGTGGAATTGGGTTGGCGGACGATTTTCACTTTGGAGTGCAGTTGGTTTATCAATAAGCTTATCTATAGGATTTGAAAATTTTGATAAATTATTAAGCGGCGCACATAAAATGGATGAGCATTTTAAAAGGGAACCATTTGCTAAAAATATTCCAGTAATTACAGCGCTTTTAAGTATTTGGTATAATAATTTTTTTAAGGCAGAAAGTGAGGCTATTATCCCTTATTCTCAATATTTAAATCAATTTGTTACATACCTTCAGCAAGGTGTTATGGAAAGTAACGGAAAAAGTATTGACAGAAACGGAGATAAAGTAAACTGTCAAACCGGAACCATTATATGGGGAGAACCTGGTACAAATTCTCAACATGCTTTTTTTCAGTTAATTCATCAAGGCACTAAATTAATTCCTGCAGAGTTTATTGGTTTTGCTAAGCCATTATATAATAATAATGAGCATCAAGATAAATTAATGTCTAATTTTTTTGCTCAAACAGAAGCATTGATGAATGGTAAGCCTAAAAATGAAGTCATTAATGAATTAAAAACACAAGGTTATTCAGAAGAGGAAATAATTAAACTTACACCTTTTAAAGTATTTCAAGGAAATAAACCTACTACAACAATTTTAATAAATAAATTGACTCCAGAAAGCTTAGGGAAACTAATAGCAATGTACGAGCATAAAATCTTTGTTCAAGGTATTATATGGAATATCTTTAGCTATGATCAATTTGGAGTTGAGCTTGGAAAACAATTAGCTAACAATATATTGGAAGAAATTTCAACCAAAACTAGTTTTAACAATCACGATAAATCAACGTTAAATCTTTTAAAACACTACAAAGATTTAACAAAATAATTGTTAAAAAGTTGTTTATACTAAAAAGACTTCAATGCTAAATTGTAAGTTAATTCTTTGTACTTTCAATGGGTTAAAAACTTAACATTAAGTTAATCTTATACTATTTATTTAATGTATTTTTGCACAAAATTTAAAAACCAATTTTAAACTTGTAATATGAAAAAAATTACTAAATTTTTATTTATGATTGTAGCAATGTTGTTTGCTACAATAACATTTTCTCAAAGCACTGTAACCGGTAAGGTTGAGGATGCAGGCTTAGGTTTACCTGGAGCAAATGTTGTAGAAAAAGGTACTTCTAATGGTGTAAGTACAGATATTGATGGAAAATTTACACTTAATACTCAAGGAGCATCTGGAGAACTTGTAATTTCTTATGTAGGTTATAGTTCTGTAACCATTAGTTTTAATGGAAGTCAAGATTTAGGTACAATCAAATTATCTCCTGACAACTCACTTGATGAGGTGGTTATTATTGGATCTGGAGTAATTGATTTGGCTGAAGACAGAAAAACACCAATTGCTGTGTCAACTATTAAGGCAGCACGTATTCAAGAAAAAGCAGGTAACTCAGATCTACCAGAACTTTTAAAGTCTACGCCTTCTGTACACACTACACAGCGTGGTGGATTTGGTGATGGACAATTATTTTTAAGAGGGTTTAATCAAACCAATACAGCTTTCTTATTAAACGGACAACCAATTAATAGTCCAGAAGATGGAAGAATGTTTTGGTCTAACTGGTCTGGTGTTTTAGATGTTGCAAATGCAGTGCAAGTACAACGTGGTTTAGGGTCTTCTAAATTAGCGATTTCATCTGTTGGTGGAACAGTTAATATAGTAACTAAAACTATTGACAAAAAAGAAGGTGGATTTGTACAGCAAATGATTGGAAATGATAATTACACTAAAACTTCTGCAGCTTATTCAACAGGTCTGATGGAAAATGGTTTGGCAGTATCTGCTATGTTTGGACATTGGCAGGGTGAAGGTTATGTTGATCATACAGAAGGTCAAGGACAAACATATTTTTTATCTTTTGGCTACAAAATAAACGAGAATCATATCTTAAACTTAATGTTGACAGGAGCACCTCAATGGCATGCAGCTGCAGGAAATGCTGATTTAGAAGACTTTTTAAATGAAGATAGAGGAAGACGTTATAATTCGTGGAATGCAACGGGTGTTAACAGCCCTAATAACTTAAAATCTGGTGTCTACCCAGGAGGACGAAATGTGTATCATAAGCCAGTAATAAACTTAAACTGGGATTGGAAAATTAATGAAAAATCTGAATTATCAACTGTTTTATATGGTTCTAAGGGACGAGGTGCTTTTGTTCAGTCACAATTTGATAGAAATAGTGGTGAAGCAACTTATGCTAGAGGCTCAAATAATAACCACGACTGGTATGGTTTGGTAACAAACTATAGTAATGAATTAAATGAAAACTTAAGCTTTAATGTTGGTGCAGATGTACGTTTATATAATGGTATTCACTACAGAAGTGTAAACGAATTCTTTTCTGTTGATTCTGTGAGTGATTCAAGTATTTATAATGGGGGTAGCTATGAAATAACAGAAGTATTCGGTGGGATTAACCCTTGGAATCTTTTATTTAATTCAAATGATGATCATGGTCAGCGTTTACATCCTTATTATGATTATGAAGAAGACATTAATTATTTAGGTGTATTTGGTCAAATAGAATATACAAAAGATAAATTCTCAGCATATTTCCAAGGTTCAGCATCTGCACAGTCACATGTTAGAACAGAGTATGGAAATTCTTCAGAAGAAGGCAGAGGTCTAGAGTCTGAGAAAGTTAATAATCCAGGATTTAATCTTAAACTAGGTGGCGCATATAGAATTAATGATCAAAATACAGTATTCTTAAACACAGGATATTATTCGCGTCAGCCTTATCATAGTGATTTATTTATTGATGATAGAGCTTCTAATCAATTAAACCCATTAAGTGATGAAAATCAAAATGTAACAGGTGTTGAAGCTGGTTATAAGTTTATGGGAGATAAAATTTCAGCAAATGTGAATTTATATTATACGGTTTGGGATAACAGAATTGATTATGATTCTGAAGATACTCTTGGAGCGAATGGTTTACCAATTAATGAAGATGTACCAAATACAGACCCTGCATTTAATCCAGCAGATAATATTGCAGATGTGTTTTATTCAACAAGTGGAATTAAACAAGTGCATATGGGAGGAGAATTAGAAATTTTTGCAAGATTAGTTGATAGATTAGAACTTCAAGGATTTTTATCTATAGGTAACTGGGAATATGATGGTGATGTAACGCTTAATGAATCTGTAGAAGGAGGTGCTTCAACGAGTACAGGAGAAGTAAGTTATATTGATGGTGCTAAGGTTGGAAATGCTGCACAATTTACTGCTGGGATAGGTGCTAAATATGAAATTTTACCTAGATTTAAAATAGATGCAAATTGGAATCAATATGATAAGCTTTTTGGAAATGCGAATTATGGTGGGTCTGAATTTTCGACACAAGATAATAGAGGTTCTATAGAATTACCATCGTATGATACTGTAGATGCTGGATTATCTTATAAATGGTTAGTAGGTAAAGATGATAAAAATTCAATACAGTTTCGTTTAAATGTAAATAATGTATTTAGCGAAGTTTATTTAGAGTACTCTGATGAGAATAAGCATGTTGATGCAGGAGATGAAGCTTGGAATGGTGTAAATGTTGAAAACAGAGTTCGTTTTGGATACGGAAGAACATGGAACTTTAGTATGCGTTACAATTTCTAATTATTAAAAATTAGCTTAAATATAAAAAATGCTCATCCTAACGATGAGCATTTTTTTTACAAATAACTTTTTTATTTTTTCCACTTAATAGTTTCCATGATATGCTTAATATCTTTTTTTAAATACTCTGCTGCTGGATAAATAGAATCAAAATTTGGTTTTGCATAAAAATAAAGAGAGCCACTCAAAAAGTGATTTAGGCTATCTGTTACATAAAATTGAGATTGCGAAGCTGCATTACCACCTACTTCATAAAACATCCCATAAACTTCATGCTTAGGGTTTTTGTATAAATCACCTTCAATACCATCTGCTTTACTAACATGTTTTTGAGTCATGTTTTGCGCATCTCTTAATAAGGCAATTAAATTGTCTTTTGTAACTTTTTTATAAGTTAAATATATGGTTCCTTTTAGGCTTGGATAATTTATGTCTAAGCCATAAGAGCTTTTGCTTTTATCAACTTTAATAGTAGCAATTTTATTGGCTAATTCATTTTTCTCAAACGAAAAAGGTATTGGCAAATCTGTTACTTTATAATTTGCCTTGTTGTAGTCTAATCTTAAAAATCCTTTTGGTTTTGGTAATGGATCATCTCCACAAGCAATACAAGTTGCTGTTAAAAATGTTATAAATAGCTTTTTCATATTTATTTTCCGCGAAAGCGAAAATCGTTTAATTAATCTTTTATAGTAAACTTAATTTGTTTGATTCGCTTTTTATCTAAAGCGTCTATAGTAAAAACGTAATTTTCAAATTTTATTTTACTTTTTAATCTAGGAAATAACCCTGCAATCTCTAAAACAAAACCAGCAATAGTTTCTGCTTCTCCTTTTGAGTTTTCAAAAACAGATTCATCTTCAATGTTTATGATTCTATAAAAATCTTTAAGTGTTGTTTTTCCTTCAAATAAAAAGTTATTGCTATCAATTTTGGTGTAAACCACATCGTCATCATCAAATTCATCACTAATATCACCAACAATTTCTTCAATAACATCTTCTAATGATACAATCCCAGATGTGCCTCCATACTCATCAACCACAACGGCTAAATGCACTTTTTTAGTTTGAAATTCAACCATTAAGTCATCAAGCTTTTTGTTTTCTGGTACAAAAAGAGGTTCTCTTAAAAGAGTTGTCCAATCAAACTGCTTTCTATCTATATATGGTAATAAATCTTTAATGTATAAAACACCAATTACAGTGTCTATACTATCTTTATATACAGGGATTCTCGAGTACCCTTTTTTAATTATCTCAGGAACTATTTCAGTGTATTTTTGATTTTCGTTTAAAGCAAAAATATCCATTCTTGGTCGCATAACTTGCTTAGTATCTGTATTGCCAAACGATACGATACCTTGTAAAATTTTATGTTCTTCGGTTGTTGTATCACTTTCACTTGTTAGCTCAAGCGCTTGAGAAAGTTGATCAACACTAAGGTTAGATTTTTGTTTGCCTAATTTGTCTTGTATACCATTAGTTACATATTGCATAGGTAAGCTTAAAGGAGAAAAGAATGTGTCTAAAAATTTTAATGGCATTGCCATAAAAACTGAAAATTTGATTCGGTTTCTGCTAGCATAAATTTTTGGTACAATTTCACCAAATAGTAGGATTAAAAAAGTGATAACAACTACTTCTAAAAGAAAACGTAACCAAGCAATTTCTATAGAATAAAATAAACGTTCTCCTAAATAGGCAAACAGAATAACAATACCAATGTTTATTAAATTATTAGCAATAAGAATAGTTGCTAGTAGTTTTTTTGGACGTTCTAATAGTTTAGAAATTGTATTAAAGGCCTTTGGTTGTTCTTCTAAACCAGTATCTATATCTGACTTTGTTAAAGAGAAAAATGCAACTTCAACACCAGAAATAAGTGCAGAGCAAAACAATAGAACAACAAGCAAAATGATTCCTGAAACTAACGATGTGTTTACAGTAAGAAGCGATGTTAATATTGTACTCGAGGGCTCAGGATCCAAAGCAAATGTTTTTAGTTATACTTTTAAAACGGAAGGTCATCATTGTCTTCTGTAATAGATTGAGTTGTATTATTTTGATTTGTTTGCTGTGGTGCAGCTTGTTGAGAAGCATTATTTTGAGATTCACTTTTTGTGCTTAAAAAAGTAAAATCATTACAATGAATCTCTGTAGAGTAACGATCTAAACCTTTATCATCTTGCCATTTTCTGGTTTTAAGTCGACCTTCAATATATACCTTGTCGCCTTTAGATAAATACTTTTCACAAATCTCTGCAGCTTTGTTGCGTACAACAATATTATGCCATTCTGTATTGGTAACACGCTCGTTGGTTTGCTTGTTTGTATATGTTTCGTTAGTTGCTAACGGAAAACGACCTATACAATTACCGCCTTCAAAATAATGCATTTTAACCTCATCTCCTAAATGCCCAATTAGCATTACTTTATTTAATGTTCCTGACATAATATGTTTTAATACTTAAGATTACAAATCTACACATTTTGTAATGTGCTTTATTAAAAGTAGTAAAAATTTATGATTCTACATTACTCAAAATTAAATTCATCAATAAAATTGCTTATTAAAATTGGAGTTGGAAGTGCTTTGAGTTTAGATATTTTCAAGCCTTTTGTGTGCAGTTTGTCAACTTTTATAATCCAAAATTTTGTGTGTAAATGTTGGTGAGATAGCTTATGGATGATGTCTATATTATTATACAAACTAAAATCAAAATCAATAGATTTAAAATATAAAGAAATTAAAGGATGCTTTTTAAAATTATCAATTGTTAAACTATTATCAGTTTCAATAAGCGGAAACTGATATAGGTTTTTCCAAATCCCTTTTTCTGTTCGTTTTTCAAACAAAGTGTTGTTATCATCAGAAACGAAGACTAAAAAATTAAAATACTTTTTACTAACCTTGGTCTTTTTAAGTTTAATTGGAAGTATTCCTATTTTGTTTTTTTGAAGCGCAACACAACCTTTATTTAAAGGACAAGCATTGCAATCAGGATTTTTTGGTTTGCATTGTCTAGCACCAAACTCCATTATTGCCTGGTTGTAGTCGCCAGGATTTTTTTTATCAATTAATGATGTTGCTAAAGATTTAAACTCTTTAATGCCTTGGGTTGTGTTTATTGGTGTGCCTATTCCAAAATAACGCGCAAGCACTCTATATACATTGCCATCTACAACAGCTGTTGCTTCATTATAACAAATAGATGCTATAGCACTTGCGGTATAATCACCAACACCTTTGAGTTTTAAAAGTGAATTATATGTAATGGGAAAAATGCCATTTAGTTCTGTAACAATATATTTAGCCGATGCATGTAAATTTCTAGCTCTTGAGTAATAACCTAAACCTTGCCAAAGCTTTAAAACAGTGTCTTCTTTAGCTTTTGCAAGGTCAAAAACTGTTGGGAATTTGGTGATAAAAGCTTCATAATATGGTAAACCTTGCTTAATTTGTGTTTGTTGCAAAATTATTTCTGATAGCCATATAGCATAAGGTTGTTTGGTTTTTCTCCATGGTAAATCACGTTTATTTGCTGAGTACCAATGGTTTAAAATTTGGTTAAAATTCATTTCTTATTTTAAATCGTTACAAAAATAAATCTTTATACCGTTAAATTTTAATTAATTACGCTTGAAATATTGAAATTAAATTACCTATATTTGCATCCCTTATAATTAATAGATAACCCTAAAAATAATAGCGATGACAAAAGCTGATCTAGTAGCTAAAATTTCTGATAAACTAGGAATTGAAAAAGGTGATGTTCAAGCAACAGTTGAAACATTCATGGAAGAAGTGAAAACATCTTTAGAAGGTGGTGATAATGTATACCTTAGAGGTTTTGGAAGTTTTATAATTAAAACAAGAGCAGAAAAAACAGGTAGAAATATTTCTAAAAATACAACGATTAAAATACCAGCACATAACATTCCTGCTTTTAAGCCTGCAAAAGTATTTGTAGAAGGTGTAAAAACAAATGTTGAGGTAAACTAAGACATTAAAAACAAATATTAATTTAAAAAGACTAATTTATGCCAAGTGGTAAAAAAAGAAAAAGGCACAAGGTAGCGACTCACAAGCGTAAGAAAAGAAGACGCGCTAATCGTCACAAAAAGAAATAAATTGAGAAAGTAGTTTTTAACTACTTTTTCGATTTTTAAAACAACGTTCTTTGATATTTAATTCATGATTAATTTTACGTTTACCTTCGTAAAACATGAATTTACCGGATTTAAACATCCTGTGTCAAAAAATAAAGTATAATCCATCTGTTTCTCAATTAGAAATAGATATAAATTTGCAATATGGACAAAGAATTGATTATAAGATCACGTTCTGATATTGTTGATTTTGCCTTATTAAAAGATGGAAAACTTATTGAATTGCACAAAGATGAAGATGATAACAACTTTTCTGTTGGTGATGTGTTTATTGCCAAAATACGAAAAGCTGTTCCTGGTCTAAATGCTGCATTTGTAAATGTAGGCTATGAGAAAGATGCATTTTTGCATTATCATGATTTAGGACCACAATTACCTTCGCTTTTAAAATTCATAAAACGTGTAAGCACAGGGAAACACACAGATTTTTTACTTAAAAATTTCCAATTTGAGAAAGATATAGACAAAAACGGAAGCATTGCTAATGTTTTAAAATCTAATCAATCTCTATTAGTACAAGTAGTAAAAGAGCCAATTTCAACAAAAGGACCTCGTATTAGTAGCGAGTTGTCTATTGCAGGGCGTTATATTGTTTTAGTGCCATTTTCTGATCGTATTTCAATTTCTCAAAAGATTGAATCTAAAGAAGAAAAAGATCGCTTAAAACGATTGGTAAAAAGCATAACACCTAAAGGATTTGGCGTTATTGTACGTACTGTAGCTGAAGGCAAAAAAGTTGCCGAGCTCGACAAAGATTTACAGAATTTGCTAACCAGATGGACAGCAATGTGTAAAAAGCTGTATAAAGCCCATCATCCAAGTAAAGTACTTGGCGAAATGAATAAAGCCTCTTCTATTTTAAGAGATATATTTAACGATTCATTTTCAAATATTATAGTAGATGATGAAGCACTTTATATACAGATAAAAGATTATGTGCAACAAATTGCACCAAAAAAAGAATCTATAGTGAAGCTACATCAAAATAATGTACCAGTTTTTGAAAAATATGGTATAGAAAGACAGATTAAAACTTCATTTGGACGAACTGTATCTATGGCAAAAGGTGCCTATTTGGTTATTGAACATACCGAAGCGCTTCACGTTGTAGATGTTAACAGTGGAAATAGATCTAACAAAGAAAAAAATCAGGAAGATACTGCTTTAGAAGTCAATTTAATTTCTGCATCAGAAATTGCTCGTCAGTTGCGTTTACGTGACATGGGCGGAATTATAGTTGTAGATTTCATTGACATGGGAAAAGCTGAGAACCGCAAAAAGCTTTACAATCATCTTCGTGATGAAATGAAAGATGATAAAGCAAAGCACAAAATATTGCCTCCTAGCAAATTTGGATTAGTACAAATTACTAGACAGCGTGTTAGACCAGAGCGTAATATTGAAACTAAAGAAGAAAATCCTAATGGTATTAATGGTAGTGAAATTGAAGCACCAATTAAAATAGTGCAAAAAATCACTCAAGACCTAGAAAGGATTTTCAAAAAAGACTACAAAAAGGTGACTTTAAACACACATCCTTTTATAGCGGCCTTTTTAACAAAAGGTTTTCCATCAGTACGTTCTAAATGGTTTTTAGAACATAAAAAATGGATAAAAGTACAACCTAGAGATGCTTACACATATCTTGAGTATCATTTTTTAGATAAAAATGGTAACAAAATCAAATAATATCAAAAAACGCCTTTTCACTTAGTGGAAAGGCGTTTTTGTTTTTAAAGGTGTTTAAAGAAAACTTACCATATTCTAATTTTTTTTACTGTTTTAGTATCTGTATCAAGAAAAAAAGTGATATGATTATATCTAAGAGATGTTTCACTCCTCTTTTTTTGTTTAATTTTTTGGTTCTTTTTTATAACGGGACCACTAATTGGCTTGCCCATTTTTTCTTTTACTAAACTTGATTTTGTGCCAACCCTAATTTTCTTTTTTGTATAAAACTTATTATCAAAAACATCAATATGAATAATTAAACTATCAACTGGATTTAATAAGAATTCTAATCCTTCTAAATCTAAGCTTTTATCTAGTTTTTCACCAATTTTAAAATTGCTAACTCCTTTTTTAGGGATAATAAGTAATGGGTCTTTTTTGCAGGAAATAAAAAGAGTTATGACGATAAAAAATATTAGTTTTTTCATAATTATTAATCTGAGCAATCATTATTAGTACTGTTATATAATGTTTCTCCAATTTTTTGATAAAAAATGGTAACAAAATTAAATACTATCAAAAAATGCCTTTCCACTAAATGAAAAGGCGTTTTTGTTTTACAGCTATTTTAAGAAGATTTTTTATACTTTTTAATAATCAAGTAACCACATATTATGAGAATAAAAAGAATTAACAATATGTGCCAATTGTGTATTGTATAATAGTAATCTCCAATATCTATGTCTATTTTGTTTAGCATAATTAAAACTTTTTAATTCTATAATTATCTGTAAAAAAAGCTTCTAGGCCTTTCCAGCTCATATATTCGGCTGCTTTTTCTTTCTACTGTTCTTCTACAAGCTACCAGTTTTTTATAGTACTTACTTTATGCCATTTGTTATTTCTGTTTTCATACACTCCTATTTCTGGGTATATTGCTGATCCTACATATTGACCATAAATAAGGGCGTACTTTTTATTTGAAGTATACATTGGCTTTGAAACATAAAGTATCCAATTTCTTTTCTTTTTTGAATTTAAATCTAAACCTGAACTTGAATTTAAACTTGAAGGACGTATATATTTAAATTTATCAAAAACAATAGAATCCCATTTCCCATTAGATACTTGTTTTTCATAGTTTGAATATTCATTGTCTGAATACACTACACGCACTATTGAATCTACTTTAATATTAACCCAAGGTTTACTTAATAAGCTATTATAAGTACTATCTCCTTTTACAAGAGGAATAAACTCAAGTTTGCCATTTATTGTTTTAGACACACTCTTTGGCATTTTAATAAATGAATCTTTTTTTAACTCTAAATAGTCTTTATAATTACTGAATATAACACTGTTAGCATTGCTTAAACCTAATATTATGGAGTCTCTTTTTTGATCAATAGCTTTTAGGTTAACCATTCTTTCTAATAAATATAAGTTTAAAAGTTTATGGTCGTCGTTAGTTGGCTGTAATACTTTTTGATTACAATTTATCATTAATACTGATAATAAAATAAATATGACCCTATTCACAGGTTGAGCCCTTTGCTTGTTCTGTTCCATCTTGTTCATTTACTGCTATTAACGAATATGCACTTTGATTTGTTGCATTTAAATTTTGAAAAGCGTCTGTATATTGATGTGAACCAATAACTAATTTACTACAGTAGTCTTGAGTTGCCCCATCTATATTATTATTTGTTGCATAAGTAAATACACTTTGGGTAATCCAATCTAAGAAATCATCATATACATCATGCATGGCTTCTCACAATAATCTTCCATTATCTGCATTAGAGTCATTCTGAAATGCCAAGAAAGCAGTATTTAAGTCTGTATATTGAGGATAAGTAGTTAGTAATAACCCTTCAGCGTATAAATAAGCTAAATAATCATGAACAAATTCATGAGCAGCAGTCATAACAATCGAAAGGTTTGTAGCATTATCCAAATAACCATTATCAAATTGAATGTTTACAGCACTAGCCGAATTAAAATTTAAACCTGAGGGAAGTACAGTATTAGCATTAGGAATTTCACCTTCTACTAAAGGAAGGTCAATATCTTCATATGCTAAGTTATATTGATTATTCCCTAAGAAAGTGTTCCGTATAAAGTTTACTAATGGGGAATCAGTGTTTGCAATAAAGCTGTTAATTATATTTCTCTGACAATCTTTATCCATATTTGGATAGAATTCAAAAACCAACTCATTCTCTTCATCACATTCATTTTCAATTACGTTTACATTATTACCTTCTATGAGCGATGTATTGCTATCAACCTCACAAGGTGTTACAAACTTAGGGTTAGTTTTTGGGTCAGAAGTCCCAGATGTGCCTCCACCTCCAGATGGATTATCTGGTGATACTACAGAGTTGTCAAGATTGGGTTGAGGTGTATCAAAAGTAGATGGAACTTCCCAACAAACAGATTGAGTAAATGTTTGAATATGAGCACCTCCATCGGGGTGATTATAACAAGCTGGACCAACTGGAGCTAATCCTCCTCCTAGAGTACAATATGTATTTGATATGCTTATACATTCATATTTGGCTTCATACAAATAACTTAAATCATCTGCATGCTCTATTCTTTCTATATGGTATTGTCCTTCAAAAACAGTTTCTGGATTTGTTGCTATATTTTGTAAATAATCATCTGTTGGGAAGTAGTTAATTATAAATGCAACAACAGGGTTTTCATCATTGAAGTTAACTATTAGATTGCTAAAACTATTAGGTTCTTGATTGTCTTTTACTATTTTTAAGGTAAATGTAGTTCCATTGTCATCAACAAATTGAGTAATTTCATCATTAATAATTGTAAAACCATTATTGTCTTCTGCTGCTGATCGAAATTGATAGTTTAAATCTTGATAATCAATAATGTCTTTTGACACAAACTTCCCTAATTCCTTGAAATCTTCAATCTTACCTGTTTTAAAGTTGAAATTTATTTCTTGATTTTCCAATGCAACTTCTTCTACTTGAATATCATCTTTTTGGCAACCAAATGTAAGTAGTAGTATTCCTAATAGCAGAAATGCAATTTTAAGTAGGTTTTTCATATGTTTAAAATTTAATTAATAGTTTCTTTTTTATTGTACTATTAAAATAAATTCTTAAGGAGAATTTAAATATATTTCATATAAAACCAAACAACTCTTAATACATTGTTAAAGTAGAGCCAAAAATAACTGTTTTTGTTACGGAAAAACCATACTCTTTATATAACAAGGGTTTTTAGAACATAAAAAATGGATAAAAGTACAACCTAGAGATGCTTACACATATCTTGAATATCATTTTTTAGATAAAAATGGTAACAAAATCAAATACTATCAAAAAACGCCTTTTCACTTAGTGGAAAGGCGTTTTTGTTTTAAAGATGTTTTGTATTAATTAAGGCGCAGGATTAGGTATTTCTGCATGAACCTCATTAATTACTTTTAGTACAGCATCACTTAAAGTAATATCAATACTATTAATATTTTCTTCTAATTGGTTAATATTTGTTGCTCCTATTATAGTTGATGTAACAAATGGTTGCTGTGTTACAAAAGCTAATGCCATTTGTGCTAAACTCATATTGTTGTCTTCAGCAATTTTAAGGTAACGCTTTGTTGCTTCAGTAGCTTGGTTATTGCTATATCTAGCAAAACGAGGGAATAATTTTAATCGTGCATTATCTCCAGCAGTGCCTTTTATATATTTACCAGATAATACACCAAAAGCCATTGGTGAGTAAGCTAGCAACCCTATGTTTTCTCTAAGGGCAACTTCTGCCATATCACCTTCAAAATTTCGCGTGAGCAACGAATAAGCATTTTGTATGGTAATCATTCGTGGTAAGCTATTTACTTTAGATTCTTGTAAATAACGCATGGTTGCCCAAGCTTTTTCGTTAGAAATTCCTACATGTTTAATCTTTCCAGATTTAATAATACCATCTAGTGTCTGGAGAATTTCATTAAAATTATCTTCCCATTTATCATTAGGATTATGATTGTAATCTCTAATACCAAATGTATTGGTTTGACGTTCTGGCCAATGCAATTGATATAAGTCTATATAATCTGTTTGCAAGCGCTTTAAACTGTTATCTACAGCTTCTTTTATAGCTTCTGGACTAAAGCCATTAGTTCTAATATGCGCTGTATATTCTCCAGGTCCAGCAATTTTAGTTGCCAAAACCACTTTATCTCTGTTTCCAGTTTTTGTAAACCAATTACCTATAATAAGTTCTGTTTCTGCATAGGTTTCTGCAGTTGCAGGAACAGGATATAACTCAGCAACATCAAAAAAATTAATGCCTTTGTTTAATGCTAAATCCATTTGTGAAAAACCTTCGTCTTGAGTATTTTGATTTCCCCAAGTCATTGTGCCCAAGCAGAGTTTACTAACTTTTATATTCGTGTTTGGTAGTGTTGTATATTTCATAGCAAATTTTATAATTTGTCATCCTAAACTTGATTCAGGATCTTATTATTTAAATTAATATTTTAAAAAGGTTTCGACTTAAGTTTATTCTGAACACAGTCGAAGAGCTCAACCAGACAAATTTTTATATTTCACTTAACAGTTTAGAAATCTCATCAAGTTTAGGTGTTAAGATTACTTCAATACGTCTGTTTTTTGCTTTACCTTCTGCTGTTTCATTTGATGTTATTGGTGCAAATTCACCACGTCCAGCAGCGGTTAAATTTTCAGCTTTTATAGTTTCGTTTTCTTTTAAAATCTTAACGATTGCTGTAGCACGTTTTGTGGATAAATCCCAATTTCCGTTTAGTTGATTATTTCCTTTATAAGGCACATTATCTGTATGTCCTTCAATTAATATAGCAATTTCTGGGTTGTCTGCTAAAACCTCACCTAATTGCTTAACGGCCTGTTTTCCTTCTGTACCAACAGCCCAACTCCCAGATTTAAATAAGAGTTTGTTTTCCATAGATACATACACTTTACCATCACGTTGCTCAACGGTTAAACCTTTACCTTCAAAATTGGTTAAGGCTTTAGAGATTGCATCTTTTAGCTTAGTCATTTCGGCGTCTTTAGATGCAATGACATTTTCTAATTCGGCAACACGTTGTGATCTAGACTCTAATTCTTTCTTTAGTTTTTCTAATCGTGCATTTTCTGCTAGAATAGCTTGCTCTTTTGCTTCTAATTGAGCTAGTAACTCCCTGTTTTTTTTAGAGTTTGCAGCTATTGAAGCGCTACTATTTTTTTCTAAAGCAGTATAGGAATCTTCTAGGTTTTTATGTTCGTTAACTAAGGCTTTGTAATCGGCTTCCCATAGGTTTCTATCTGTGATTGCACTTTCATAAGCCTCTTGACTGTCTTTGAGTTCATTTTTTGCTTTGTTTAAAGCTGTTTCTAAATCACGATTATCATCTGATAATTTTCGATTTTCTTTTTTCAAATTTGCATACTTGCTTTCTAAATCTGTATAGATTTTTTTTGAAACACATGAAGTGGTTAGTATTAATGTTAATGCTATTAATGACAATTTTTTGAACATAGTTTGAATGCTTATTTGTTTGTTGTTAAGGTGTTTATTTGTTATAAATGATTTTTTTGACTGTATATTGAAAACTGCCACTGCCAACTAATTTTCTATTTCAACTAATATTGGACAATGGTCGCTGTGTACTGCTTCAGATAGGATAACGCTTCGTTTTATTTTTTCTTGTAATGGTTTACTTACCATAGTATAATCTAAACGCCAGCCTTTATTATTGGCTCTAGCATTAGCTCTGTAACTCCACCAAGAGTATTCTTGTTTCTCAGGATGTAAGTGTCTAAATGAATCTATAAATCCGCTATCAATAAAATGCCCAAGCCATTCACGTTCTTCAGGTAAAAAACCAGAAACGCCTTTCATTTTAGGGTTGTGAATATCTATAGCTTCATGACATATATTATAATCACCACAAACCACTAGATTTGGATGTTCTTGACGTAAATCGTTGAGATAGTTATGGATTAAATCCATATACTCAAATTTATGAGCTAGTCTTGCATCATTTGTTCCTGAAGGTAAATACATACTCATTACAGAAATGCCATCAAAATCTGCTCTAATATTTCTACCTTCAAAATCCATAGACTCAATTCCGGTTCCATATGCTACATGATTAGGCTCAGTTTTACTTAGGATGGCAACACCACTATAGCCTTTTTTTTGAGCACTAAACCAATAATTGTATTTGTATCCTGCATCTACAAAAAGACTGAGGTCTAATTGCTCTTCCATGGCTTTAATTTCTTGTAAGCAAATTACATCTGGATTTGCAGATTTTAACCAATCTATAAACCCTTTATTTATTGCGGCTCTAATGCCGTTTACGTTGTAAGAAATGATTTTCATAATGTATACTGAGTAATTTTAGCTAATTTAAATAATACTGTACTTTTACGCTATTATTTTATAGTGCTTTTAACTATAAAATAATATTTGGTTTTAGAAGTTAATCTATTACATGAAAATTGCTATTTCGTTTATTTGTTTTTTATGGTCTTTTTGTGCTTTAGCACAAGAGCAATCATCTAATTATAAAACTAAAAAAGTAGCTGTAAGAGATACTATAAAGATAGACTCCGTAAGTATAAACTCTAGTCTATTTACTGTAAAAACAAAACATAACGTTGTTATAGATAGTTCAAAATATACTATTGATTTCGCAAAAGCTATTCTAACATTTAAATCACCTGTTGAAACAGATTCAATAATTATTGACTATTTAAAATATCCTGAGTTTGTAACGCGTAAATATTTTCAGTTAGATGATAAGATTATTGTTGATAATACAGATAATATTCAGCGTTTGTATAAATTAAATCAGTCAACGCTTACTAATACATTTACACCTTTTAGCGGACTAAATACTTCAGGAAGTATCTCTAGAGGTGTGACCATTGGAAACAATCAAAACTCAGTTTTAAATAGTGAACTTGATTTGCAAATCTCAGGAAAACTCAGTGATAAAGTCACATTAAGAGCTTCAATACAAGATGCAAATGTACCATTACAAGAAAGTGGATATTCACAGCGATTAGATGAATTTGACCAAGTTTTTATAGAGTTATTAAGTGACAATTGGAACATAAGAGCAGGAGATATTGATTTGGTAAACAACGACAGTTATTTCGCAAATTTTAGTAAGCGTGTACAGGGTTTACTCGTTAATGTTAATCTCGAGCATCCAGAATCTAAGAGTAATATGTTTGCTTCGGGCGCATTGGTAAGAGGTCAATTTACTACAAGTCAGTTTACTGCTCAAGAAGGTAATCAAGGGCCGTATAAATTAAGAGGCCCAAATAACGAGCTGTTTGTACTTATTGTTTCTGGAAGCGAAACCGTTTATGTAAATGGCTTGCCTATAGAACGTGGCGAAAACAAAGATTATATTATTGATTATAATGCAGGCGAGATTATTTTCAACTCTACTTATCCTATTACATCTGAGATGAGAATTACTGTAGATTACCAATTTAGTGAACGTAATTTTTCGCGATTTACAGTTTTTGGAGGCGGAAGTTATGAAACTGAGAAGTTAAAATTAGGCGTTTCTGTTTATTCTGAAGTTGATTCAAAAAATCAACCATTACAGCAAAATTTATCTGCCGAACAAGTTCAAATTTTAGCAAATGCAGGTGATGACGAAGCACTGATGGTTGCGCCTTCAGATGTTGCTGAAGCATTCAATGAAAATAGAATTTTATACAAAAAAGAGCTAGTTAATAATGTTGAAGTTTTTGTGTTTTCGAATGACCCAGATGATGAGTTGTTTGATGTAAAATTCACTTTAGTTGGAAGCAACCAAGGAGATTACATCATTACAAATAGCAATGCTATTAGCAATATTTTTGAATATGCTGCTCCAGTAAACGGAATTCAACAAGGAAATTATGCACCAATAGTTAGGCTTATTGCTCCAGAAAAAATTCAAGTTGCAGTAGTAAACGGAACTTATAAACCAACTGAGAAAACTGATATTTATTTTGAAGTTGCTGGAAGTAAAAACGACCTTAATTTATTTTCTAGTATCGATGATAGTAATAATAATGGATTTGCAGCCAAGCTAAAAGTAAAACAAAACATTATTAAAACGGATAGCTTATGGAATTTGAATGCTTATGTTGATGCAGATATTATTCAGAAGGATTTTAGAACCATACAACGTTTGTATTATGCAGAATTTAATCGTGATTGGAATCTTGAAAACCCTTTAGGAAACCAAAATTTGCTTACCTCAGGTTTAGAACTTTTACATTCTAAAAAAGGACTAGCTACTTATAAATTTGAACATCTTAATTATTCAGAAAACTTTAATGGTAATCGTCATAATGTATTAGTTAATCTGCAACTTAATAAATTCAATATCTTTTCAAATTCTAGTGTATTAAATAATAAAAGTAGTTTGTCTACTTCTGAGTTTGTTAGATCTTTTAATAAGTTAACGTATGGATTTAAAAAACAGTGGGTTGGTACAAAATTAGCTATCGAAGATAATGAGCAACGCTTAAAAGAAACTAATGATTTAACAAATTTAAGTCAACGTTTTAAGTCTTATGAAGTCTTTTATGGCGTTGGAGATAGCACACAAGTTTTTGCTGAAGTAGGCTATAAACATAGAATTAATGATAGTTTGCGAGTAGATAAAGTGCAGAAAGTAAATAGCTCTAATACATACTATTTAAAGTCGAAATTAGTTCAGAATGAAAATACAAATTTGAGTCTATATGCTAATTTTAGAACCTTAAAGCAAGAAGATGAAGCACTTGAAGATGAACAATCTTTAAATTCTAGATTTGCATTTAATCAAAAACTATTTAGCCAGATTATAGCTTGGAATACTATTTTTGAAACCAATTCTGGCACACTAGCACAGCAAGATTTTACCTATGTAGAAGTTGAAGCAGGTCAAGGCGGTTATACTTGGATCGATTATAATGAAAACGGAATACAGGAGCTTAATGAGTTTGAATTAGCACAATTTCAAGACCAAGGAAGTTTTATTAGAGTGTTGTTGCCAAATCAAGTGTTTGTAAAAACGCACCAAAATAGATTGAGTCAAACAATGACTGTTAATCCTAAACAATGGTCAGTTTCAGAAAATAAAACAAAACAGTTTTGGTCTCATTTTTATAACCAAACGTCTTATTTAATTGATAGAAAGCTAAAGAGAGAAGGCAATACGTTTGATATTAATCCATTTTCTAATGATGATGGTAATCAGTTAGCACTTAATAAAAGTGTGAGAAATGTGTTGTTTTTTAACAGAGGAAAACAACGTTATACAACATCATATACTTTTTTAACAAGTACCAATAGAACTATTCTGTCTATAGGTTTTCAAGAGAATAAATTAAAAAGCCATCAACTTCAATTTAATCACAAGTTTGCCAAAAATTGGCTAGCTAATTTTAAAAGTAGTATAGAGGTGAATGAAAGTTTAAGTGAAAACTTTGCAAGTAGAAATTATAATATTGATGAAATAAGATTGCATCCTAAACTTTCGTATTTGTTTAATGAAAATGCGCGTTTTGATGTGTTTTACCAGTATACCAATAAAGAGAATACAATTGGTAATAAAGAAAGCCTACTGCAAAGTAATTATGGTTTATCGTTTACATATAATAATGCTCAAAAAATTGCTTTGACAGGAGAAGTAAACTTCTTTAAAAATGAATTTACAGGAAATGCTAATACACCTGTATCATATCAAATACTAGAAGGCTTACAACCAGGAAATAACTTTACTTGGAGTTTACTAGCTCAAAAGAAACTGACTAAGTTTTTAGATTTAAACTTGAATTATTTTGGAAGAAAAACCGAAACCTCAAAAACTATTCATACAGGAACAGTACAGTTGAAAGCCTATTTTTAAAATAAAGACTTTTCTTACGCAACCTTTCGAATGTCTTATCGTCTATATTGTATAATTGTTGTTACAATTATTCCTTAATTAATAAAAACAATCAATAAATGAAAAAAAATATTTTAGTATTTCTAATGTTGTGCTCAATTGTTACAATTAATGCTCAAGAATTGGAAGAAAACGATAACCTCTATTTTGGAAAACATGAGGTTAAATTAAATGCTATTATGCTAGTTGTTGGAGCATTTGAAGCAAATTATGAATATCTTCTTAATGATGAATCAGGTTTAGGAGTTAGTATCTTTCTTCCTTATGATAAAAATATTAAGGATGATATACAATATTATGTTTCTCCTTACTATCGTTATTATTTTGGAAAAAAATACGCTGGAGGATTCTTTCTAGAAGGATTTGGAATGCTTAATCGTACTGAACGTAATTTTGATTTTATTTTTGAGAATGAGAATGAAAACTTCGTCACAGACTTTGCGCTTGGTATTGGTATAGGAGGTAAATGGATAACCAAAAGAGGGTTTGTTGGAGAAATTAATTACGGTCTTGGAAGGAACTTATTTAAGAACGATGAAACTGACTTAGACTTTGTTGGTAAATTTGGAATTACTGTTGGTTATCGATTTTAATAGTTTCAATCAATAAAAAAACTCCCAAGTATTATCTCGGGAGTTTTTATTTTATAAAAGGGTACTAATTATTACATCTTCATTAACCAAGTTCTAACATCTACATCTTTCTTTATGATGTCACGTAGCTCATCAATATTTACACGTTTTTGTTCCATAGTATCACGATAACGAATAGTTACTGTATTGTTTTCTAAAGTGTCATGATCTACAGTAATACAAAACGGAGTTCCGTTTGCATCTTGACGTCTGTAACGTCTACCAACTGCATCTTTTTCGTCATAGGTAACATTAAAGTCCCATTTTAAATCTTCAACAATTTGTTTTGCTATATCTGGTAAGCCATCTTTTTTAACTAATGGTAAAATTGCTGCTTTTACAGGCGCTAATACAGAAGGAAGTTTTAAAACAGTTCGTGTGCTTCCGTCTTCTAGCGTTTCATCACATAATGAGTTTGAAAACACAGCTAAAAACATACGGTCTAAACCTATTGAGGTTTCTAAAACGTAAGGCGTGTAGCTTGCATTATCTTCATAATCAAAGTATTGTAATTTTTTACCAGAAAACTCTTCGTGTGCTTTTAAATCAAAATCTGTACGTGAGTGAATACCTTCTAATTCTTTAAATCCGAATGGGAATTTAAATTCAATATCACTAGCAGCATCTGCATAATGTGCTAATTTTTCATGGTCGTGGAAACGATAATTATCTGCTCCCATACCTAGAGACAAATGCCATTTAAGTCTCGTTTCTTTCCAATGCTCATACCATTTTGCCTGTGTGCCTGGTTTAATGAAAAATTGCATTTCCATTTGTTCAAACTCACGCATTCTAAAAATAAATTGCCTGGCAACAATTTCGTTTCTAAAAGCTTTTCCTGTTTGTGCAATACCAAAAGGAATCTTCATACGTCCAGTTTTTTGAACGTTTAAAAAATTAACAAAAATACCTTGAGCAGTTTCTGGACGTAAATATAAATCCATTGCGCTCTCTGCAGAAGCACCAAGCTTAGTACCAAACATAAGGTTAAACTGCTTTACATCAGTCCAATTTTTGCTTCCTGTTAATGGATCAGCAATTTCTAGTTCTTCAATAAGTAATTTTACATCTGCTAAGTCTTCTGCTTCTAGAGATTTCCCTAAACGTTTTAGAATCGTGTTTATTTTTTCTTGATAACCAAGAACTCTTCCGTTAGTATTTAAAAACTCTTCTTTATTAAAAGCATCACCAAAGCGTTTAGCTGCTTTTTTGACTTCTTTTTCAATTTTGTTTTCAATTTTTGCACAATAGTCTTCTACCAAAACATCTGCACGATAACGTTTTTTAGAATCCTTATTATCAATTAATGGATCGTTAAAAGCATCGACGTGCCCAGAAGCTTTCCAAGTTGTTGGATGCATAAATATTGCTGCATCAATACCTACAATATTATCATGCATTTGTACCATTGCTTTCCACCAATAGTCGCGAATATTTTTCTTTAATTCTGCTCCATTTTGAGCATAGTCGTATACTGCACTTAATCCGTCGTAAATTTCACTACTTTGAAATACGTAACCATACTCTTTTGCATGGGAGATTACTTTTTTAAATTGATCTTCGTTTGCCATGGTGCAAAAATAAAAAACCGTTACGATTAAGTAAACGGTTTTTAATAAATTATATAAGGTTGTTTAATTTAATTGTACTTGTGTACTACCAAGCTTTTGGTTGTTGTGAAAAACATTAATGAAATAATTACCTTTTACAAGTGGTTGGTCATCTTCATCTGCTTTAACATCAATACAAATATCGATAGCTGTATTTTGGTAGTTTATAATTTCTTTAGTGCTATATATAAGTGAGGAATCACCAAAATGAACTGCACCTTTGTCAACAACAACGTTGTTTTTTGGGTTAACAATTTGTATGTAGATTTCTTTTTCACCTTGCTCCGTAAGTATGTTTTTTGCAAGCACAAAACATACTTCGATACTCTCTGTACTTGTAGCTTTCTTGGTTGCTATTTTTTTGCCAATAATAGATTTATAAGCTTTTGCTTTAAATGAATTTGCAGTTAGTAAAGCCGCTTCTTCTAAATTTTTATGTAAACTTTTGTTTTCTTCTAAGAGTGTAGAATTTAGGCTGCGTTGTTTTTTGAGCTCATTATAAGCGAATGTCTTTTCTTTTTCTAAGGTTTTTTTAGCTTCGTTAGAAGACTCTAAATCATTAAAAATAGATTTGTTTTTTGATTTTAAATTTAAAACTTGTTGTTTAAATCGTGAAATAACAGTCAAATCACCACGCAGTAATCTTAGAGAATCTAAAACTATTTTAGTATTTTGTTTAGCAACTTTAAGTTGAGAAGCCATCAGATTATTAGTGACAGAAATATCGTCATATCTCGAAATCATTTGGGATAATTCGCTTTCTACGAGTTTCTTTTCTTGTTCTATAAATTGTTGATGCGATGTAATGGATTGATAATTGTTAAAACTGTAAACACCTAAAACGGTTATCGCAACTATTAAAGAACCTATAATTAATCTGTAGTTAAATAATTGAGGGTTAACTATCATTATTAATTTTGTTATTTTATCATGCGAAACTAAAGAATATGAAAACGATAACTTATTTTAATCGATGAAATGATAAAAAACTTGTTAAACTTGTTCTTTCCTAAAGCCTGTTTGGGTTGTCAAAATTATTTAAATGATAATGAGATTTACATTTGCACATCGTGTAGACATGAATTGCCAGTTACTAATTTTCATTTTGATGACAATGACACTATTAAAAAAGTGCTTTATGGTCGTGTAAAATTAGAACATGCAACAGCATTACTTCATTTTTCTAAAAAAGGAATTGTGCAACAATTGATGCATAATTTAAAGTATCGCGGTTATGAAGATATTGGTTTGTTTTTGGGGCAATGGTTAGGGGCAGAGCTTAAAACTATAAACGGTTATAATACAATTGATGTGGTTGTACCTGTACCTTTGCATAAATCTAAATTTAGAAAAAGAGGCTATAACCAAGTTACTAAATTTGGAGCTTCCATAGCTGAAGATTTAGATGCTGAGTTTAACTCATCTACACTAATTAAAACAGCAGCTACTAGAACACAAGTTTTTAAAAGCAGATTAAAACGAAGCTCAGATAATGATGCAATATTTGCAATAAGTGAACAACAAAACCTTAAAGGGAAACATATACTTTTAGTAGATGATATTATTACTACTGGAGCAACTATTGAGCATTGTGTAAATGCCTTACTTGTAATTGAAGGTGTAAAAATAAGTGTTGCAACTATGGCAATAACAGATTGATTTTTAAAACTTATATAAAATACTTTATAACAATTTTAAGTCGTTGGGTTTCGTTTGTAAACTAAATATGTTGTTACTTTGTTTTATAATTGAAATTATATAATGCTTAAAAGTTTATTTCAAAATAGTATATGTCTTTTTATACTATTAATGCTAGCTAGTTGTGCAAATAGAGGCACACCATCAGGTGGTGAAAAAGATATAGATCCGCCACAAATAACTAAGACAATTCCAAAAAATTTCTCAACCAATTTTACTGATAAAGAAATTTACATTCACTTTAATGAGTATGTAAAAATTAAAGACCTACAAAAGCAATTAATTATATCGCCTCCAATGGATCCTGAACCTATTATAACGCCTTTAGGAACAGCAAGTAAATACATTAAAATTGTAATTAAAGATACTTTGGCAGCTAATACAACCTATGCGTTTAATTTTGGTGAAAGTATTGTAGATAATAATGAAGGCAATCCATATTCGTATTATAAATATGTGCTTTCTACAGGTACATATATAGATTCGCTATCTGTTAAAGGTATGATTTTTGATGCCATAAACAGAAAGTCAGATGAATTTGTTTCGGTTATGTTATACGATATAGATTCTACGTTTACAGACTCGATAATTTATAAGCAAAAACCTAAATACGTTACAAACACCTTAGATAGTGTTACTTCTTTTAGTATTGATAATATAAAAGCTGGTAAGTATTTATTGGTTGCTATAAAAGACGAAAACGGTAATTTTACATATCAGCAAAAAAGTGATAAAATTGGGTTTTATGATGATATAATTTCTGTACCAACAGATTCTGTTTATAGTTTAAAACTATTTAAAGAAGAACTCGATTTTAAAGCATTAAGACCAAAGCAGGTGGCTGGACAAAAAATTGCTTTTGGGTATGAAGGTGATTATAAGGCTATGCAAATTGAAATGCTATCACCTAAACCAGAAGGCTTTGAAAAACGCATTACTAAAGATAAAAGTGCAGACTCACTTTTCTATTGGTATAAGCCAAAATTAGAGTTAGACTCTACTCGATTTGTTGTGACAAACAAAACATATATAGATACCCTAAAGTTCAGATTTAGAAGTATAGATAAAGATACTTTAATTATAAATTCATTACAATCTGGAGGACTAAATTTTGACGAAGATTTTACGATTGAAGGTTCTATTCCTTTAATTTCTATAAACGAAAAAGCTATTACTATATTAGATAAAGACTCATTAAATGTTCCTTTTACAACTCGGTTTAATACTTTAGAAAATAGTTATGCATTTAAGTTTAATAAAAAAGAATCTGACACCTATAAAGTGCAGATGCTTCCTAACACTTTTGAAGACTTTTTTGGTAATACAAATGATACGCTCAATTATACATTACGAACTAAAACCTATGCAGATTTTTCTAACGTTAGAGTAACTTTAAAAAATGTAGAGTATCCAGTTATTGTTCAATTAACAGATGCTAAAGATGAAATGAAATATGAGTTGTTTGCTTCTGAAGCAAAAGTATTTGATTTTAGAAACATTAACCCTGGAAATTATTATCTGCGAGTGGTTTTTGATACTAATGCTAACCAAAAATGGGATTCTGGTAATTATTTAAAAAAGCGTCAGCCAGAACGTATAAGTTATTATCCAGATTTGATAGATGCTAGAGCTAATTGGGATCCAATTATTGAGTTTGTTTTAGAGTAAACTCATCTCGATCATTTAAAAAACCAAGCTTATTTCTGTAGGTTTCAACATGAGATTTATCGAGCGTAATAATGGCTATGGCTTCTTTTCCTAAAGCTATACTATCAAGTCTATTACCAATTACATCATAAACAGCAGAATGCCCAGAGTATTCGTGATTGTTGGCATCTAAGCCAACGCGGTTAACCCCAACACAATAACTCATATTTTCAATAGCTCGCGCTTTTAGTAACGTATCCCAAGCATCAATACGCACTTTTGGCCAATTAGCTACATAGATTAAGACATCATAGTTTTTTGTGTTTCTTGCCCAAACAGGAAATCGCAAATCATAGCAAATTAAGGGGCAAATTTTCCATCCATTATAGTTTACAATTAGTGTATTTGTCCCAGCAGAATATGTTTTGTGTTCTCCTGCTAGAGTAAACGTATGGCGTTTATCATACTGTTCAATAGTTCCGTTAGGATGTACAAAAAGTAACCTATTATAGAACATGTTATTTTCTAAAATGATAACACTTCCAACTATTGCAGTATTGTTTTTTGATGCAATACGCCTCATCCAACTCACAGTCTTACCATTCATAGTTTCAGCAACTTCTACTGCATTCATGGTAAAACCTGTTGTAAACATTTCGGGTAGTACGATAAGGTCTATAGGCTCAGATATAGATTCAATTTTTTGAGTGAAATTGATTTTGTTTTGTTCTGGGTTTTCCCAAACCAAATTAGATTGCATTACTGCTATATTAAGTTGGTTTTGCATGACTTAAAATTACAAATTTTAAGTATAAAAAAAATCTATTCCAGTTTTAATTAAAAACCAAGATAGATTTACTTTCAAATCTAAATTAACAGCCTACATCTTCTTTTTTGCTCTAGCGATATCTTCTCTTAAGCCTTTTAGTTTGCCTAGCCATTTAAGCTCTTCATTAGGTGATAGTTTCCCTTTTTTCTTTAGTCTATCATATTTTTTTTGAGCACTTTTCAATTTACTGTTTGCCTTTTTATATCGGTTTTGTGCTTTTTGTTTTTTCTTTAAAGCTTTTTCAGCTTTTCTAGCTTCCTTTTCTGCTTTTTTTTGAGCCTTTTCAGCTCTTTTCATCTCTTTTTCGAGTTTTTCTGCTTTTTTTATCTTTTTGTATTCAGCTTCTTTTAAGGCATTTTCTTTTTTCTCCTTCATCTCTTTTTCAGTATTCTTGATTTTCTCTTGCCCTTTTTCCTTTTCTTTACCTTTTCCTTTCATTGTTTCAGAAACGGTAGCTGCTTGTTTAAAAATTGTTTTTCTATCGTCTATACTCAAGGTTTCAGTAATGTCTTTTCCGTCAAGAAATATTTTTTCGTTCTTCACTTGATAGGTCTTGTCATCTTTCTTAACTTTTTGTGCGCTTAAGTTAAAACTGAAAGCCATTAAAAAAAAAATCAAAATATACTTCATTTTGTATGTGTTTAATTGTTCTATTTATTAGAAACAAAAACAGTAAAAAAGTCACTTAAATTCGATTTAAAATATCGGCTGCTTTTTTTAGAGTTTCATCTGTTTTAGCAAAACAAAATCGCAGTACATGATTATCTATATTATCATTGTTAAATACTGAAAGCGGAATTGAAGCAATGCCAAACTCTGTAGTTAAACGCTTTGCAAAGTCAACATCATGCTCATTAGTAATTTTACTATAATCTAATACTTGAAAATAGGTGCCTTGAGATGGTATGGCTTTAAACCTGGAATCTTTTATTAAATCGAGAAATCGATCTCTTTTAGTTTGATAAAACTGAGGTAACTCTAAGTAATGTTTTGGTTCTTGTAGATAGTCTGCTAGTCCTTTTTGAGATGGATGATTAACACAAAACACATTAAATTGATGCACGTTTTGAAACTCATGCATAAGCTCTTTTGGAGCACAGCAATAACCTGTTTTCCAACCTGTATTATGAAATGTTTTGCCAAAAGACGCTACTATAAAACTACGTGATTTTAATTCTGGAAATAGACAAACGCTTTGATGTTGCACGTCATCAAAGATAATGTGCTCATATACTTCATCACTTAATACAATACAATTAGTGTTTTTTGTGAGTTCTTGAAGTTTTAGCATGTCATCTACAGAAAACACTGCGCCACTGGGATTATGTGGCGTATTTATAATTATCATTTTTGTGTTGCTGTTAAACTTGCTTTTAACTTCATTCCAGTCTATGTTATAATTAGGAGCTTCAAGCTGAACAGCTATCGTTTTTCCTCCGTTGAGTTCAATAGTTGGTTGATAACAATCGTAAGCTGGTTTAAAAATAATAATCTCGTCATTTGGTTTTATAAATGTAGAAATGATTGTGTAAATAGCTTGAGTTGCACCAGCGGTAACTGTAATTTCTGTTTCTGGATTGTAGGTTGTGTTATACAGTAGCTCAAATTTTTTGGCAATTACTTGGCGTAGTTCTATGTTTCCTGCCATTGGAGCATACTGATTATAGCCAGAATTCATAGCATTACTAACTAAATCAATAAGTTTTTGGTCGCTTTTAAAATTTGGAAATCCTTGCGATAGATTAATAGCATTGTGTTGGTTTGCCAATACACTCATTATTGAGAATATAGACGTTGAAACGTTTGGGAGCTTAGACGTAATTTTCATGTTTTTATTTTAATATATCTCTAATAATTTTTAAATGATGTGTTGTGTGAATTTGCAAAAAGCGAATAGTCCTTTTTTTATGTAAAACTCCAAATATAAAATGTTTAAAATGTGCATATTTTTTAGCAGACTTTATGTTTTCAATATTTTGATATGCCGCTTGAAGCTGTAACTCTAAATCTTCAATTAAAATTATTTCAGGAGGTCTAACAAATTTTGGAGCTTTAACTTTATTTCTTGGAAAATAACCCAGAGTAAAACATAACAAACGCCATTTATTAAATTGACTTGAATGCAATCCAGGATTTGAGTTCACTAAAGTTTCAGAAACTAGATTAAATACTTTTAGCGAATGGTCAATTTGCCATGCAATATTAGATGTTGAAACCAAATAGTTTCTTTTGTTTCTCACGGCAATATAGCTTTCTAATTCTTTAATTAGAGGAATGAGTGTTTCTGGGTGTCGTTTAAACATGTTCTAAACTAATAAAAAACCCTCACATTTCTGCAAGGGTTTAATTATAATAATTTGGTTTCAATTTATGAGATTCCTGCCTACGCAGGAATGACAATTAGTAACGGTAATGTTCAGGTTTATAAGGACCTTCAGTTGTTACACCTATATATTCAGCTTGGTCTTCACGTAATTCTGTAAGTTCAACACCAATTTTTGCTAAGTGTAATTTTGCTACTTTTTCGTCTAAGGCTTTTGGTAGCATATATACTTCGTTTCCGTAAGCTTCTTTGTTATTCCATAATTCTATTTGTGCTAAAGTTTGGTTTGTAAAGGAGTTACTCATTACAAAACTTGGGTGACCTGTTGCACAACCTAAATTTACTAAACGGCCTTCGGCTAAAATAATAACATCTTTACCGTTTACAGTATATTTATCTACTTGAGGTTTAATTGTGTTTTTAGTATGACCATGATTTTCATTTAACCAAGCCATATCAATTTCGTTATCAAAATGCCCAATATTACAAACAATAGCTTTGTCTTTTAAGGCTTCAAAATGACGCCCTTGTACAATGTCTTTGTTTCCTGTAGTTGTAATAACGATATCTGTATTACCAATTACCGTTTCTAGTTTCTTAACTTCAAAGCCATCCATGGCAGCTTGTAATGCGCAAATTGGGTCGATTTCTGTTACAGTAACAATACTTCCAGCACCTTTAAAAGATGCAGCAGTACCTTTACCAACATCACCATAACCACAAACAGTTACACGTTTTCCAGCAAGCATGATATCTGTTGCTCGTCTAATTGCATCTACAGCAGATTCTTTACAACCATATTTGTTATCAAATTTAGATTTAGTAACTGAATCGTTAACATTGATTGCTGGCATTGGTAAAGTTCCGTTTTTTACACGCTCGTAAAGTCTGTGAACTCCTGTTGTTGTTTCTTCAGATAAACCATTAATACCATCAGCTAATTCTGGATATTTATCTAAAACCATATTAGTTAAATCACCACCATCATCTAAAATCATATTTAAAGGTTTACGATCTTCACCAAAAAATAAAGTTTGTTCTATACACCAATCAAACTCTTCTTCAGTCATATCTTTCCATGCATATACAGCAGTTCCTGCGGCAGCAATTGCAGCAGCAGCTTGATCTTGAGTTGAGAAAATATTACAAGAACTCCAAGTAACTTCTGCTCCTAAAGCTTGTAAAGTTTCAATTAAAACAGCAGTTTGGATTGTCATGTGTAAACATCCAGCAATACGAGCACCTTTTAGTGGTTGTGTATTTTTATACTCTTCACGTAAACTCATTAATCCTGGCATTTCAGCTTCAGCTAATTCAATTTCTTTTCTTCCCCAAGCCGCAAGCGACATATCTTTTACTTTGTTAGCTACGAAAGGAATTGTTTTTGTATTCATAATTTTTTCTTGTTTTAAAATTCACTAGCCTTTTGGGTTTATGGCTTAAATAACTAAATTCGCTATATTATTAATCACCAAATTCGCTTTAGGCGATGCAAAGATAACTATTAACTTTCAGAAAATTAAATGCCGCTTTATAAAACACTCACTCCCAACTCACAAACTACTGTTAAAATTTGGAAAATTACAGAGTCTTATCAAGATTTAATGCAGCCTTTAGATTTAAAACAACAAAGTTTAGAGCGCGTTTTAAGTATGAAGAGTGAGTTGCATCAACGTGGCTTTTTAAGTGTGAGACATTTACTGAGAGACTTTGGGTACACAGATCAGGATTTGTTTTATGATGACAATGGTAAGCCTCATTTAAAAGATGGTAAGCATATTTCTATTACACATTCATTTACGTTTTCTGGTGTAATTGTAAGTGATACAGAAGTGGGCATTGATATCGAAAAGCAAAGAGATAAAATTGCAATTATTGCTAAAAAATTTGTGAACTATGAGTTCAATTATTTATCTGAAAGCGATACAGATTATATTAAACGATTAACTGTAATTTGGGGAATTAAAGAATCATTATATAAACTATTTGCAACACCAGGAATGTTATTTAAAGAGCACTTTTTAGTCATTCCATTTATGCTTGAAGATAAAGAAACTGTAGCATGGATAGACTATCAAAACAAAAAACATAGATATAATACGCATTTCTTAGAGTTTGAAGGATTCACTTGTGCTTTTGTAACGACTTAAATGAAGGCAGTATATAACAGCATATTGAATTCAATTTCTAAAGGAGAAAAATTGTTAGCGGTTTTGATAGATCCAGACAAAATGAAGATCAAATGTTTACCTAGTTTTATGCAAAAACTAAACCAGTCTATGGCTACTCATGTTTTTGTTGGCGGAAGTACTGTTGAAGATGAAGCGACTGAAACATTAGTCATTGAAATAAAAAAACAAACAAGTTTACCTATTATTTTATTTCCAGGAGATGTTACTCAAATTACAAACCATGCTGATGCATTATTGTTTTTATCATTAATTTCTGGAGAAAATCCTCAATATCTTATTGGAAAGCATATTAAGGCTGTTTCAAGATTACGTAAAACACAACTCGAGGTTATACCAACTGGTTATCTACTTATTGAAAACGGAAAAGAAACGGCTGTACAACGCGTTACAGAAACTAGCCCTTTAAAAAAAGATAACATTCATAAAATTGTAGATACAGCAAAGGCTGGAGAATTATTAGGAATGAAACTTATTTATTTAGAAGCCGGAAGCGGAGCACTACATCCTATTTCTAAAACAATTATTTCAAAAGTGAAACAAGAAATAAATATTCCACTAATTGTTGGTGGTGGTATTAGAAGTAAACACCAGCTTGATGATGCTTTTATTGCCGGTGCAGATTTAGTAGTTATTGGAACAGCTTTTGAAAACGATGAATCTTTTTTTAATGAATTAAAATGAATCAAATAATAGATTTTTTTTTAGAACCTTATCAAACAGCTTCAACTATAAACATTGTTTTAGAGTTTGTTGCCGCTACCTTTGGCGTTGCTAGTGTTGTTTTTGCTAAGCGTGAAAATATTTTAGTATATCCAACAGGTATAGTTAGTACAGGTATATATGTGTATTTATTATCACAATGGAACTTATACGGAGACTTGATTATAAACATATATTATACATTAATGAGTCTTTTTGGTTGGTATATGTGGAGTAAAGTTATTGATGACAAAAAAAATCACATCCCAATTTCAAGAACTACTAGTAAAGATAAATTGAAAGCCTTTGGAATTTTTGCTTTTACATCATTGTTTGTAGTTTTTGTATATCGTTATTATAATGTTATGCCAAACAATTTAAGTTTTACTGAAAGCATAGATTTTGCTTTTTCTAATTTGAGTTCTGGTAATTTGGATGACTTTAGAAAAGCAACACCATTTTTAGATACGTTTACAACGGGTGTGTTTTTTGCAGCAATGTGGCTAATGGCACTTAAAAAAATAGAAAATTGGTCGCTTTGGATTATAGGAAACATTGTATCTATACCTTTGTATTTTGTAAAAGGATATGGTTTTACAGGCATGCAATATTTAATATTCTTAATTCTAGCAATAGAAGCATATAAACAATGGAAGAAAAGCTTAAACAACAATCAGCAAATTGTATAAAGGTTGTTTTATTTGGACCAGAATCAACAGGAAAAACAACGTTGTCTCGGCAATTAGCAAGACATTATAATTCTATTTGGGTTCGTGAATATGCAAGAGAATATTTACAAGATAAATGGAATAATGAACGTAAAACTTGTGAGCCTAAAGATTTATTACCAATTGCTTTAGGGCAAATGCAATTAGAAAATGACTTAGCTCAAAAAACAGATTCTGTATTAATATGCGATACAGATTTGTTAGAAACAAAGGTTTATTCCCAAGCGTATTACTCAGGAACTTGCAATCCTATTTTAGAAAAATACGCGTTGCAAAACACATACGATTTGTATTTTTTAACTTATATTGACACGCCTTGGGAAGCTGATGATTTACGTGATAAACCAAACGAAAGAGAGCGAATGTTTAAAGCATTTCAAGACGAATTAATAAAACAAAACAGACCATATGTTTTACTAAAAGGCGATAAACAAAAACGTTTGGAAGACGCAGTAAAACAGATTGATGAATTATTGAAAAATAGAACGTGATATTTACAGATAACGATATAAAACAAATACAAGATAAAGGCTTAACAGTAGATAGAGTAAAAGCGCAAATTCAACTTTTTAAATCTGGACTTCCTTTTATTAACTTAAGTGCAGCAGCAATTGTAGGCCATGGAATTAATAAGATTTCTGAAGAAAATAAAGTGCGTTTTGAAAATTATTATGATTCAAAAAGAGATTCGATTTCTATCTTAAAGTTTGTGCCAGCCTCTGGTGCAGCAACAAGAATGTTTAAAACACTTTTTCATTTTATTAATCACTATAATCCTGAAAAAGAGACGATTAATTCGTTTATTAATAAAAATAAAAATTCTAGCCTTTCAATTTTTTTAGTTGGGATAGAAAAATTTCCATTTTACAAAACCGTCTTAAAAGAAATGGAAATATATTATCCAAAATTCAATTCATTTTCAAATGATAAACAAAAACACTTGTTTGTAAAAACAATGTTAGATAGTGATAAGTTGAATTATGGTTTTTACCCAAAAGGATTATTTCCGTTTCATAAATATAAAGATCATATAGCAACAGCTTTTGAAGAGCATTTATTTGAAGCATCACATTACGCATCATCAAATAATAAAGCTAATCTTCATTTTACAATTTCTGAAAAACATAACCATAAGTTTGACGAAGAGTTTAAGCGTATAGAAGCTATTGTAGAACGAAAAACAAATACAACTTTTAACATTTCGTTTTCTTATCAAAAATCATCTACAGATACTATTGCAGTGACACCAAAAAATGAACCTTTTAGAGATGAAAACAATCAATTGTTATTTCGCCCATCTGGCCATGGAGCACTATTAGAAAATTTAAATGATTTAGACGCAGATATCGTTTTTATTAAAAATATAGATAATGTTGTTGTGTTTAAATTTGAACAAGAAGTTGCAGAGTATAAAAAAATGTTAGCTGGTATTTTATTAGAAATGCAAGAGGAAGCGTTTACATATTTAAAGCAATTAAAAACTGATGATTTGTCTGAAGCTAAACGTGTAGAAATTGCTGAGTTTTTATTTAAAAAAATGAACGTTGTAATTTCTCCTGAGTTTGAAAAATATTCTGCCAAATACCAAATAGATTATCTAACAGAAAAATTAGACAGACCAATTCGTGTTTGTGGTATGGTGAAAAATGAAGGTGAGCCTGGAGGTGGTCCTTTTTGGGTTAAAGGAGAAAATGGACTTACATCGTTACAAATAGTTGAGTCGGCTCAAATAGATAAAAAAAACAAACAACAAAAAGATATTTTAAAAAGCGCAACACATTTTAACCCAGTTGATTTGGTTTGCGGTATAAAAAATTATAAAGGAGAAAAATTTGACCTCAATACATTTGTTGACCCTAAAACTGCATTCATTACAATGAAAACAAAAGTAGGGAAAGACCTTAAAGCGTTAGAACTACCTGGACTATGGAACGGAAGCATGGCACAATGGAACACCATTTTTGTTGAAGTACCGTTAATTACATTTAATCCTGTAAAAACGGTTACAGATCTATTAAAACCTACGCATCAAATTAATGACTAATGTTTGATGAAGCGCAACTATTATCTGAATTAAAATTTAAAGCTATTAGAAGTTCTGGAGCTGGTGGCCAACATGTAAATAAAGTGTCTTCAAAAATTGAACTTACATTTTATATGTTAGATTCAGTTGTGTTAAATAATGAGCAAAAAGAATTACTTTCAGAAAACTTAAAAACAAGACTTACAAAAGAGGGTTTGTTAATATTGCAATGTGATGAAAGTAGAAGCCAACATAAAAATAAGACAATTGCAATTCAACGTTTTTTAGAGATAATAAACAAAGGTTTAATTGTTCCTAAAAAAAGAATTCCAACAAAAACTCCTAAGGCAGTTGTTAAAAAACGTCTTGATAGCAAGCGTAAAACTGCTGAGAAAAAGGCTAATAGAAAACCACCAAGTGTTGATTAAATATTTATAGGTTTTGGTTGTTATTTATTAATTCATGACTATCTTTGCAGCGTTCTCAAAAAAGGGGTGCCAATTATCGGCTGAGATCATACCCATTGAACCTAGAACAGGTAATGCTGTTTAGGAAACGAGCGTTAAGAAAACATTCAGTGAATGTTTTTAGCGAGTGCGATAAGGTCATCTTAGATGACTTTTAGTAGTTAAGCTCAATCAATTAATTATTTAACAAAAGAATAATGACCTCTTTTTATTCGATTATTATATCTAATCGTAATGAAAAATTTATTCGCATTTTTAAGTCTTTTCGCATTATCGTATTGTGCGTTTTCACAAGAAAAAGTACAAGACTCAACAAAAGTTGAAACTTTAGACGAAGTTTTAGTTAAGGCAGTTCGTGTGAATGCGACTTCGCCAATTACACACTCAAATGTCACTAAAAAACAAATTGAAAAACGTAATTTGGGTCAGGATATTCCTGTGCTTTTAAATTACTTACCATCTGTTGTTACAACCTCAGATGCAGGAGCAGGTGTTGGTTATACAGGCATAAGAGTACGTGGTATTAACGCGCAGTCAACTAATGTAACTATTAACGGAATTCCTTATAACGACGCAGAGTCTTTAGGAACTTTTTGGGTTAATTTAGGAGATTTTGCTTCTTCGGTAGAAAGTTTGCAATTGCAACGAGGTGTAGGTACTTCAACTAATGGTTCTGGAGCTTTTGGAGCAAGTGTAAATGTGCTTACAGACGCAATTTCTAATCAAGCAAAAGCAGAAATATCTAATGCTTTTGGAAGTTTTAATACTAGAAAACATACAGTGAAATTTAGTACAGGCAAATTGTTTTCAGACACTGAACGTAGCCGAAGTGTTGAGATTGCTGGTCGTTTATCTCAAATTAATTCAGATGGCTATATAGATAGAGCAGAAACAGATTTAAAATCTTACTTTTTACAAGCATCTTATATTGATGATAATACGTTAATAAAAGCGATTACTTTTGGCGGAAAAGAAGTTACTTACCAGGCTTGGAACGGTATAGATGCTGAGACACTAGAAACTAATAGAACATTTAATTCTGCTGGAATTTATACAGATGCAAATGGAGACACTCAATTTTATGATAACGAAGTAGATAATTATAATCAAGATCATTATCAGTTACACTGGAATCAACGCTATAATAATAACTGGTCTACAAATATAGGTTTAAACTATACTTACGGACGTGGTTATTTTGAGCAATATAAAGAGGACGAAGATTTTTTAGACTATAATTTAGATGAGATTGTTATTGGAGGAGAAACCATCAATACTACAGATTTAATAAGAAGACGCTGGTTAGATAATGATTTTTATGTGTTAAATATGAGTGCTAATTATAAAAATAATGCACTTGATTTAACGTTTGGAACTTCAGTTAGTCATTATGATGGCGATCATTTTGGCGAAATTATTTGGGCGCAATATACTAGTAATAGTACTTTGAGAGGTCGCTATTATGAAGGTAATGGTTTAAAAAATGACTTCAGCACTTTTGCAAAGGCCACATATAGAGTAAATGATAAAGTGAGTTTGTATGGTGATTTGCAATTACGTTTGGTCAATTATAAAACTACAGGATTAACCTCAGATAGAATTCCGTTTAATGTAGATGAAAATTACAGCTTTTTTAATCCTAAAGCTGGAATTACCTATAGGTTAAATTCAAATAACAGTATCTACTTCTCGTATGCAAGAGCAAATAGAGAGCCTAACAGAGATGATTTTGAAAATAATGCAGACGTTAAACCAGAACAGCTTAATGATTTTGAGTTGGGTTGGAGGCATAACACTAAAACATTCAAAATAAATACTAATATTTATTACATGCTATATAATGAGCAATTGGTACTCACAGGGCAAATTGATAATGTTGGAAACCCAATTAGAACCAATAGCGGGAAAAGTTCCCGTTTAGGGTTAGAGATCGATGCTGCAATTGCTATTTCAAGTAAATTTTCTATCCAACCCAATATCACATTAAGTTCAAATAAAAATAAAGAAACGATTGCTTCTATTGATGGAGTATTGACAAACTTAGGTCGTACAAATATCTCTTTTTCTCCAGAACTAGTTGCTGCAAATGCATTGGTGTTTCAACCTAAAAAGAACTTACAATTATCTTTATTAAGTAAATATGTAGGCGAACAATTTATGGTTAATACAGATGATAAAGCATCAAAGTTAGATAGTTATTTTGTGAATGATTTTAATGTGACTTATGAGGTAAAACCAAAATCAATATTTAAATCTATCGTACTTTCTGGTTTAGTAAATAATATTTTTAATAAAGAATATGTGTCTAATGGTGCAGATTATGGCGGCGGTTATATTTACTATTATCCACAAGCAACCACTAATTTTTTAATTGGTGCTACATTAAAGTTTTAGTTTTTTAGACTAAATGCCAAGCTAATCTTAGTTGAGGGCCTATTAACAATAACTTACCTGTAAAACAGGATGTTAAAACCAAGCTCTAAACTGTTAAAAACAGGCTAAAAAGTATTTATAAGTTACGGTTTTTCCGTACTCTGTAAGTATGGTAATTGCTTTCAAGTGTAAAATCACATAAAAAACTTATTAACAATAGGTTATGATAAATAATGAATAAAATGCTTTGTCTCTAATGCTTTTTTTTTGTAGGCTTGAACGGTTTAAAGCAAAGTTTTGGGTTATTTAAGAAGTCTTCCAAAATAAGTGGACAACATAAATGTTCGAATATAACTTGTGCTAGTTTTTTCCTTTTATAGAACAGTATTTGAAATGACTGCTTAAACACTATCTATTATTAATTTATATTATACTACACTATGACAAAAAAACTTAAAAGCAAATTGTGGCTTGTTGCCTTAATTGTAGGGGTTTCTATATTTATCTTCAATTGTCAAAGGGATGAAATTTCAATTGTACAAAAAGAAGAATTAAACTATAGGACTGTTTCTGTCAAACAAGCTAAACAAGTATTTTTTAAAAAAAAGACGAAACCATTAAACCTTATATTTAGAACAAGTGAAAGTAACGAACTTGTCCTTTCTCCTCAATGGGAAACAGTTGAACAGAATGAATTAAATTTTACTGATGCTTTAATGACTGAAGTAAATACTTTAATAAATAGAGAAGGCAATTATTCATCTAAAGCTATATTTATTGAAGTTAATGATGTTGTGGTATTTGCCTTAGAGACTCAATACGCTTTTGGCAGATACACTAATGGTGATTTAAAGGAAGGTCTAGTTTATTATAACGATTTTGATGGGAATTTTTTGGACGCATATAAAATCCAAAATGGCTTAACAACTAAACGATTTGTTTTAAATAATATTACCCAACAATCAGGTTTTTTTCTAACAATGTTTTTTCAAAATTTTGGCGATCATAATTGTTGGAATACTGACAACCTACCTGATGATAACCAGTTAGAGGAGGTTGTTGTAACCGCTCCTGCCCAACATAGTAACAATTCGTTTCAAGAGATTTTTATATATAATTACCACATTCCAACTTCTGGGAATGATATTTCTAGTGGGTCTTCAGGTTCTGGTGGTTTTGGTGGTGGAAATAATTCATCAATAATAAATAGCCAGTTAACTGATTTATTAGGTCAAGGAGATTCTTTTATAAATACAAATTTTGGAGATACTAATAGTCCTTATTCTTTTGATTCTGTAGCCGATTTTGAAGAGTTTTTAGATGACTTTGAAAACACATTTGAATTAGAAGAAATCAATTTAGAAAATTTACAAAATGGAACTAAGATTACTAAATTTAAAGCTAAGTTTGCATATATAATACCTCCTGTATATTTAAACGTTCATGCTAAATCAATTTTAGATAATTCTATTACAGAAAACATAAATGAATTTGATTTACTTGAGGTTATTTCATTTGAAAGTGGAGTTACTCCTTTTCTAGAATGGGAACAGGATTCATATGAACATTCAATAAATGAAAATATAGTTACTGTTATTGGGCACTTTAATATTGGTATTAGTATTCAAGGTTTTGATATATCTTATTCCGATAGTTATGTAATAACTATAACTTATAATAAAACCACAGGCGAACCTATTGACATAACTGCAATAGGTGATAATTAGTTAAAATTTATGGAAACAAAAATTATTGAACCAAATAATGGTATTATTTTATGGCAATTTTTATTTTGGATATTAATATTAATTCTAATATATATTATTGTAAAAATTGTAAAAAAAATCTTAATAAAAAAGAAGTTTAAAGAAAATTAGTAAAAACAGCAGTTAAGAACACTAAGCTCTTAACTGCTATTTTTACTTTAAATTTAGGATAAAATCTAATTACTAACAACAACAGTATTCCCAGATAACGTAGCTCTGTATTCAAATAAACCACAAGGCAAAGGGTCGCCAAAATTTTGTCCTGTAAATAAACTGTACTCGTTTTGGTCATCGCAACCACAAGTTACATTCACGCCATCGCGTTGTAAAAATGAACAACTACTTACAACATGGTTTGGGTCTGTTGCATCCCAAGCTCTATAGGTGTCATTACCAGTATTTATAATATAAATGCCTTTGTTACCTTGGCTAGGTTCAAAATAAACACCACTAGTAACTAATAATGGTGCATATTGTGGTAAGCTTAGGTTTAGACTAGCATTGACATTTAAATCTAATAAAAAATTACAATTATTAACAGAGTTGTCACTGCTGCAAGCGGTAAGTATTATTAAGGAAAAACCTAGTAAAAAACGTTTCATAGAGTTAATAAATTTCTTTTGCAATGTAAACAAAATAAATGTTGAAATAAATATTTTGTATATTTGTAACTTAAATCTCGTGTGAGCGAGATTTTTTGTGTTTTATTCTGAAATTATTCAGAATCGTATTAATTTAAACACATAATATGTTACAATATAAACGATGAAGTTATGAGTAAAGTATCTTATTATACTGAAGAAGGACTAAAAAAGTTAAGAGCCGAACTAAGACAATTAAAAGATATAGAGCGTCCTAACGCGTCTAAAGCAATTGCAGAAGCAAGAGATAAAGGAGATTTAAGCGAAAATGCAGAGTATGATGCAGCAAAAGAAGCACAAGGTATGTTAGAGATGAAAATCTCTAAACTTGAAGAAACTTTAGCTGGAGCACGAGTTATTGATGAGTCTCAATTAGACAATTCAAAAGTATTAGTGTTATCTACGGTTAGAATAAAAAATCAAGCTAATGACATGGAGATGACTTATACTTTAGTTGCAGATGGTGAAGCAGATTTAGCTACAGGTAGATTATCTGTAAATTCTCCAATTGGTAAAGGTTTACTTGGTAAATCTGTTGGCGAAGTTGCTGAAGTACAAGTGCCTAATGGTGTTATTAAATTTGATGTTTTAGAAATTACTAGATAATCAATAATTTACAATAAAGTTTAATTAAAAGATTCCTACTTTGTTAGGAATCTTTATATTTACAGATATACGTATTATACAAATGGCATCTATTTTCACAAAAATTGTTAACGGAGAAATTCCTTGTTATAAAGTAGCAGAAACTGAAGAGTTTTTGGCTTTTTTAGATGTTAACCCAAATGCTAAAGGTCATACATTATGTATTCCTAAAAAAGAAGTTAATAAACTTTTTGATTTAGACAAAACCACCTATACTAAACTAATGGCATTTTCTAGAGAAGTTGCTTTAGCCTTAGAAAAGGCTATTACTTGTAAACGAATTGGCGTTTCGGTTATTGGCTTAGAAGTGCCTCATGTGCATGTGCATTTAATTCCTTTAAACACGATGGAAGACGCACGCTTTATTAATAAAGTTAGTTTAGAAAAAGAAGAATTTGAAGCTCTAGCCAAGCATATAAATTCTTTTTTGTAGTATTACTCAAAAACACCACTTATAAATAATATCACTCCAATAATTGAAGCTGTTATTATCACAATTAAAATCCAAGCTAGTTTCTTGAGTTTTATCGATTTTGATTTCGGTTTTATAGCACGTTGTTGGTAAGCTACAACTTGCTCTATTTCGTTTGTCCATCGTACAGGAAAAATATCGGTTTTGCATATTGTACAATACATTGCTAGCGTTGTGTGTTCTGTTATAGCTTTGTAAAATAGGGTGTCAGCAATTTTTTGTTTAAAGGTTAATTTTAAACCTTCATTAGAGTAGCACTCAGGACAATTGTTGTTGAGCTTAACCTCTTTAAGTGTAAAAAACTGTTTGGTTTTCATTTTATTTAAATTTAGAAAACAATATTAATCAGTATTATAATTCTTTTGGGTTGTACTTGCCAAAGTCTAACGAATACCTAATTATGGATAAATTACTAAACTAATTTTAAAGCAACTTGCATTGTTGTGCCTTTGTCTATTTCAGATTTTAATACTTTTATTTTTCCGTTATGATAATCTTCAATAATTCGTTTTGCCAAAGATAAACCTAATCCCCAACCTCTTTTTTTACTTGTATAACCAGGCTCAAAAATAGTATTGAATTGCTGTTTTGAAATTCCTTTACCTGTATCTGTGATATTTATTTTTACAAATTTATCATCATGAGTAATAGCTATTTTTAATTCACCTTTACCTTTCATGGCATCGATAGCATTCTTAACTAAATTTTCAATAGTCCAACTATAAAGCTGTGTGTTCAAACTTACATTTATCTCTTGGTTTGGAACTTTAATATCAAAGTCAATTAATTTTGAGGTACGCGTTTTTAAATACTCATAAGAATCTAAGGTTTCTTTTACAATATCTACTTTTTTGAGCGTTGGTACAGACCCAATTTTACTAAAACGATCTGTTATGGTTTGTAGCCTTGTAATGTCTTTTTCTATTTCTACCAGATAATCAGGGTTTACATGTTCTGAACGCAAAATCTCTGTCCAACCAACTAAAGATGATAATGGTGTTCCTATTTGGTGAGCAGTCTCTTTAGCCATTCCTGTCCATAATTTATTTTGAGCAGCATTTTTTGAACTTTTATAAAAGAAAAAAGCAACAGCGGCAAATAAAAAAATGATGAGCAATAATGCTAAAGGGTAATATTTTAGCTTGTTTAATAAAGGTGAATTACCGTAATACAGTTTTGATAAAACTTCTCCTTTTGATTTTAATATAATTGGGTCGTTCTCAGACTTAAATTTTTTAAGCAACCTGTCTGCTTTAATCGAGTCTAGCATGGTTTCCTCCAAAATATTTAACGAACCAGTAATTTCTTCTTTAGAATTGACTAAAATCATAGGTGTTGTTTTATTACTTTGTTGAATAAGCAACGGTAAATCACTCATATTAACATCTAAATTGTCTGTTCTAGCTATTTCTTTTTGAGCTTCAGACCAATTTTGCATTTTGGTACGTTCTTCGGCTTTAAAATTTTGAAAAAACACATAAGTATTCCAAAGAATCAATGAAATAATAATAAAAGAGGCGATGATAATAATCCAACGCGTCATATTTCGAGTTAATGTTATTGCCATTAAGTAATTTTTGAGTTTTAAATATAATGGAATTATGTTAATAATATTGTGTTACAAGCTATCAATTCATTTTTATAACTTTAGTAATATGGTTACATTTGCATCTTTAAAATTGTGTTGCTTTTAAGGTAAAAGCACTAAAACTAAATTGATTAAATGGTTTCTTTTAATCCTAGAGATATTTCAACAGGAAAACTTCATGGGTATTTACTTAGTGCAGTTGCGCCTAGACCAATTGCTTTTGCTAGTACGATTGATGAAGAAGGAAACCCTAATTTATCACCGTTTAGTTTTTTTAATGTATTTAGTGCTAATCCGCCAATCATGATTTTTTCTCCTGCACGACGTGTGAGAGATAATACAACCAAACACACATTAGAAAACGCAAAGGCTGTTAAAGAAGTGGTTGTTAATGTTGTTAATTATGACATTGTACAACAAATGTCTTTAAGTAGTACGGATTATGCAAAAGGTATAAATGAGTTTGATAAGTCTGGATTAACAATGTTGGCTTCAGATGTTGTAAAACCATTTAGAGTTGCAGAATCTCCAGTGCAGTTTGAATGTAAGGTAAATGATATTATTGAATTAGGAACCGAAGGTGGCGCAGGAAATCTAGTGATATGTGAAGTGGTTAAATTACATATAGCTCAAGATGTTTTAGATGATGATGAAAAAATAATTCAAGAAAAATTAGATCTTGTTGCTAGAGCTGGTGGAAGTTATTACAACAGAGCAAAAAAAGGCTTTTTTGAAATACCTAAACCATTACAAACATTAGGAATTGGAGTAGATGCTATGCCATCTGAAGTTAAAAACAGTATGATTTTAACAGGAAACGATTTAGGAATGTTGGGTAATATTGAAGCCTTACCAAACAAAACAGAAATAGAAAGTTTTGTTGATGATGTAAGTGAGCGTTATCCAAATATTAAAAATATGTCTCATAGAGAGAAACACAAAATAGCGCGCAATTATTTAAGTTATGGCGATGTAAATAGCGCATGGAAATTATTATTAAGTTAAAACAAGAATACATATAAATTAAAGTGATGGAAGTACAAGGAAAAATTAAAATGATAGGAGAAACTCAAACTTTTGGAAGTAATGGGTTTAGAAAAAGAGAAATAGTTGTAACAACAGAGGAGCAATATCCTCAACATATTATGGTTGAGTTTGTTCAAGATAAAACAGATTTATTAAATAACTATCAAGTTGGACAAGCTGTAAAAATAAGTATTAATTTAAGAGGTAGAGAATGGGTTAATCCACAAGGAGAAACAAAATACTTTAACTCAATTCAAGGATGGAGAATAGAAAATCTACAAGCAGAAGTAGGTAATATGCCTCCTGTTGCTCCAGCTGAAGCTTTTGAGCCAGCAACTAATTTAAATACTGAAGAGCACGACGACCTTCCTTTTTAAATAATTTTGCCTAAGCAAAAATCTAAAAAATTTAACCTCGATACAATTTGTGTCGAGGTTTTTTGATTTATATTGGTATTGATTATATGAAGCTACTAACTAATAAAATAGAATTTCCAGATGTGTCTTTAGCATCTAAAGAAGGGATTTTAGCATTTGGAGGAGATTTGTCTCCAGAGCGTCTTCTATTAGCTTATAAAAGTGGAATATTTCCTTGGTTTGAAGCCAAAGAGCCTATTATATGGTGGTCACCAGATCCTCGTTTTGTATTATTTCCTGAAGACTTAAAAGTATCAAAAAGCATGAGGCAAGTATTACGAAATACAGATTTTGTAGTAACTATAAATAAAGATTTTGAAGGTGTAATTAAGCAATGTGCAGAGATTAAACGTGATGGACAATCAAGTACTTGGATTACTAGTAACATGATTGATGCATATATAGAACTTCATCAATTAGGTTACGCAAAATCTATAGAAGTTTGGTTAGATCAAAAACTTGTTGGTGGTTTTTATGGCATCGATTTAAGCAATGGTGTTTTTTGTGGTGAGAGTATGTTTAGTAAAGTGAGTAATGCTAGTAAAGTAGGTTTTATAACTTTTATTCATAACAGTAATTACAAAATTATAGATTGCCAAGTACATACGAGTCACCTAGAAACTTTGGGAGCTAAAGATATTTCTAGAAGTAAGTTTTTAAATTATTTAAAATAATTACTTAAACTTCATTATATCTAAAACAATCAACTTCGTGATCGTTAACCATTCCTGTGGCTTGCATATGAGCGTAGACTACGGTTGAGCCAACAAATTTAAACCCTCGTTTTTTTAAATCTTTGCTAAGCGCATCACTTAAAGATGTATTTGCAGGAGCATCTTTATAGTTTTTAAGTTTGTTTTTAATTGGTTTTCCGTCAGTAAATCCCCAAATGTATTTTGAAAACGAACCAAACTCATCTTGTATTTTCATAAATGCACGAGCATTGGTAATGGTTGCTTTTACTTTAAGTTTATTTCTAATTATACCAGTGTCTTGAAGTAAACTATCAATCTTGTCTTGTTTATAATCTGCAATTTTTTTGTAGTCAAAATTGTCAAAAGCATTTCTAAAGTTTTCTCGCTTACGTAATATGGTAATCCAACTTAATCCTGCTTGAAAAGTCTCTAGAATTAAAAATTCAAAAAGTGTATTGTCATCAAAAACAGGAACGCCCCATTCTTGGTCATGATAAGCTTCATATAAATCATCTCCAACGCACCAACCACATTTATGTTTTGTCATTATGAGTTTGTTTTTAATTGTGATTTTAAATCTTCAATTTCCTCGATTTTTTGTTTTAACTCTAAACGAGATTCCTTTAAATATAATACAAAGTATAAGAGAACCAGTACAAGGTTAAAATCAAATAAAGAAATGGATTCAGTTATTTGATAGTCTTCAAAAAGGGCTAATCGTTTACCCAAATATAAAATTGCAAAAGTTATTATAGCTATTAATTTAGAATAATTCAAAAATTTTATCCAATTCATACATTGTAAGTTTTCGTTTTAAATATAGACATAGTTATGATAAAAATCATCTTTTTTAACAATTTAAGAGCTTACATTTGAGCATGGTAAACAATATAATAGAATACAATAAAGAAAAGACTATCTCATACCAAGATTATAGAGATTTGGTAAAACAGTTAGTCGAAGATAAATCTACAACAGGTAACGAAAAAACTGAAGCTTTAGTTGAATACACAATGTTGAATGACAGACGTATGAAACGTTGGGATAAAACTGTAAAAGTTTCAGAAGAAGCACAACAAAAAGTTTCACAATTTAAAGGCGATGTAACATGGGTTGTTTTAACTGAGAGTTGGTGTGGTGATGCCGCGCATGTCATTCCTGTAATTAATAAAATTGCCGAACTAAATGATGGTATAGATTTAAAGTTTTTATTTAGAGATGAAAACGAAGCTTTAATGAATCAGTTTTTAACTAATGGCGGAAAAGCAATTCCAAAATTAATTATGATTGATAATACTACAGGCGATGTTGTAAATACATATGGACCTCGACCAACAGCTGCAACTAAGCTTGTAAATGACTATAAAGAAGCTCACGGCAAATTAACACCAGAATTTAAAGAAGACTTACAGCGTTGGTATAATAAAGATAAAGGGCAATCTGCAATTGAAGATTTATTACAGCTATTATAAAGCTTAATTTTTTCCTTTAAAATAAAAGGTGATAGAACCTAATTGTGATGCATTTGAAGCCGAATTAAACAAAACTGCTTTTGCATATTCTAAAGCGTGTTCTGTTAAGCATTCATTGTTTGTTGTTGAAGATGTGTTTATATAAGAGTTTGTAACTTCTCCAGAAGCATTTACAGTAATATTAACTACAATTTTACCACTTTCTTCACATAAATAACGAGGCGTATCATAATTTATAATGTCTCTGTCTTTTAAAGAATAGGTTAGAGTACTATTAGCATTTGTAGACTCTTTTCTTTTTTCTGACGAACGCAAGGCTAAAATATCATTTGCTTTTTTAAATGATGAACGTTCATCATTATTAATTGCATAGTCTTTAGAGTTGTTATATGAAGGGCTAGATGTTACAACATCTTCTACGTCTTGTTCAGCTTTTTCTTCAAGAGCTTTTGTTGTTTTTTCAAAGTCATTAGCATTTACCGATTTAAAGTTTTTCATCATATCTTTAAATGCTTTGTCTTCATTAAATGCTTGATTGGTTTTAGATAGAGACTCTTCTAAAGCTTTTAATTCTTCAAGTTTTTTTAATTCTTCAACAGTTTGAGGCTCAATCTCGTAGTAGCTTTCTGCTATTAATTTGTTTTGCTTTGTAATATGAAAACTAAACATACCAAAAACAATAATTCCTGTAATAAGAATTGTTAAGATTAGGGCTTTATGTTGTTTAATAAAATTCAAAATCGATGTATATATAACTGATTGTGTAATCAATATACGTAAAATAGAAGAAATTAGTTGTTAAGACTTTCTATAAACTGCTCTGGTGATGTTGCATTAGCAACATTAAAATCACCAATTTTTGTGCGTCGTAAAGCAGAAAGATGCGCTCCAGAGTTTAGTGCCTTCCCAAAATCGTGAGCTAAAGAACGGATATAAGTGCCTTTGCTACAAACCACTCTAAAATCTAGATGTATTGAGCTTGTGCTGAGCGCAGTTGAAGTATCAATTTTTGTGATTTCAAACTCTAAAATAGATACAGTTCTAGGCTTAATTTCAACAGTTTCACCAGCTCTAGCATATTCGTATAAGCGTTTACCATCTTTTTTTAATGCAGAAAACACAGGAGGAAACTGTTCTATATCTCCAATAAATTGCTTTGTAGTTTCATAAATTAATTCAGGTGTAATATGGTCAGTTGCAAAGGTGTTATCTACTTCGGTTTCTAAATCATAAGAAGGTGTTGTACTACCTAAAGTAAATGTACCAGTATATTCTTTTATCTGACCTTGAAATGTATTTATTTGCTTGGTCATTTTACCTGTGCAAATTACCAATAAGCCAGTAGCTAAAGGATCTAATGTGCCAGCATGACCAACTTTTATTTTTTTAATGTTGAAAGCTTGGCGTATTTCCCAACGCAATTTGTTTACAGCTTGAAATGAGGTCCAAGTTAAAGGCTTATCTATAAGTAAAACTTGTCCGGAAAGAAAATCTTCAGCAGTCATTTTTTTATATTGATGCGATTGCAATCGCTATTAAACCTACTATTAAACAGTATATAGAAAAATAAACAAGCTTACTTTTTTTAACAATACTTATCATCCAAGTACAGGCAAATAAACCAGAAATAAAAGCAGCGACAAAACCAACACTTAATGTTGTAAAGTTAGAACTATCATAAGTTAATTCGCCTCCAATAAGGTCTTTAGCAATTTTACCAAAAATTAGTGGTACAACCATTAAAAAGGAAAAACGTGCTGCTTTAGTTTTATCATTTCCTAGTAAAACAGACGTAGATATTGTAGCACCAGAACGAGAGATGCCAGGTAGCATAGCAATGGCCTGAGAAAAACCTATAACAATAGCGTTTTTAAATGAGATATCTTTAGAGGTGTCTTTGGCTTTATCGGCTAAATACAAAAGTAAAGCTGTAAGTATAAGCATAAAACCTACAAGCTTGATACTGCCTCCAAATAATTCGGATAATTCAGATTCGTATGTGTAACCAATTATTGCAGCAGGTAACATAGATACGGCAATTTTAGCAGCAAACTGCATATCTTCATTCCATTCAAACTTTAAGATGCCTTTTAAAATTACCCATATGTCTTTTCTAAATACAACAATAGTACTTAAGGCAGTTGCAAAATGAAGTACAACTGTAAACAACAAACTTTCTTTAGGAATAGATTCGTTACCAAGTATGGCTTTACCTAACTCTAAATGACCACTAGATGACACAGGAAGAAACTCAGTAAGCCCTTGAATTACACCTAAAATAATTGCGTCAATAATTTCCATTTGGCAAAAGTATCAAAATTGAATGACCAAAGGATAAAAAGAATAAAATTTGTGTTTTTATTTTTTGGAGCTCGTTTTATTAGGGTTCAATAAAATAGCATACACCTGAAAACCAAAGCCAATTAAAACCAGAGTTGGAGCAAGTCTAATACGTCTCCAGCTAAAGACATCAGGATTCCAAACATTTGGATCATCGCTTCCGCCACCAGACATTAAAATAAAACCAATAGCTATGCATGCTAAACCAATTAGCATAAACTTGTAGTTTTTCTTCCCGAAGATAAATTCGTTTTTTGCTGTTTCTTTACGTTTTTGTTCTCCCATAATATTTAAAACTCTGTAAAAATAACTTCGTTTGCTACTGCAAGTTGAGCAATATGTTCTGAAGTTCCAAAAAATAATTTTGGTAAGTGCAAAGTAACAGTTTTATTTAAAACTTTTGCGTTAAGAGAATCTAAAATTAATCCGCGTTCTAAACCTCTATTAATATAATAGTGGTCGCCATCTGTATCACTAAAAACAATATCGTTAGAAGTACCTTCTTTAATATTAATGATTGTTTCGGTTTCAATAACACAGTCTTCTGGTTTAGGATTTTCAATTAAACACGAATTTAAAAAAAGACTAAGGGCTAGGACAAAAAAAGGGAATGGCTTTTTCATTGATTAGCAATAGGTTGGTTATAAAATAATAACGTTTTGTATGGATGTTTAGTATTTCGTGCTAACAGCTAATAATACAACTGATCCGTTTTTAAATTCAAGAAACGTTGTGTAGCAATAAAAGTACTTATCCAAGTAATAAGAATACCTAATAGAAAAATACCAACAAACAAAGCTGCAAGCAATATAGGTTTTTGTAGTAATTCTAATTCTGGGAAAGTACTATTGAGATAGTATAAAACAATAGCCATTCCTATAAGCGCTACAATTGCTCCTATAACACCTAGTTGTACACTTTTAAAAACAAAAGGACGTCTAATAAAGCGTTTAGTTGCACCAACCATTTGCATAGTTTTAATAATAAATCGTTTAGAGTACACCGCTAACCTAATTGAGCTGTTAATTAATAATACCGCAATTAATGTAAATAATGCACTTAGTATTAATACCCAAAATGTGATTTTTTTCACGTTATTATTCATGAGTTCTACCAAATCATTATCGTAGGTGATGTCTTCAATAAACTTTTTGTTGGCTAACTCTTCAGTAATACCATCTAATGTTTCGTTAGTAACATAATCTGCTTTTAAATACACATCTATAGAACGCTGTAGCGGATTAGAGCCTAAAAACTCCATAAAATCCTCACCTATATCTGCTTTTACAATGTCTACCGCTTCTTCTTTAGATACAAATTTGGTGGCTTTGGTATAATCTGCCATAGCCAAACTTTTTTCTAATTGATTAATTTCAACATCTTTAGCAGAGTCATTTAAGTAAATGGTAACCACTACTTGTTCTCTAAAATGATCGGCCACTTTTTTTGCATTTAACACCAATAAGCCCAAACATCCCAGTAAAAAAAGTACTAAAGCAATACTTATAACTACAGAAAAATAGGAAGAAATTAACTTTCGTTTTTGGTATCTGTCAAAAGATGCGCTCATATATAAATTGGATTAATGCTGTAAAAATAAAAAACAATTCTGTTTGTATAAGGTTTACAACGCTTAAACTTTTAATAGTGTTGTAATAAGTTTAAATTTGCGCTTTTATTACAAATAAGATAATGAGTTACCATTTTAACGATATAGAAGCCAAATGGCAAAAATACTGGGCAGAAAACCAAACATTTAAAGCCTCAAATACAAGTGATAAACCAAAGTATTATGTGCTTGATATGTTTCCTTATCCAAGTGGAGCAGGTTTGCATGTTGGTCATCCTTTAGGTTATATAGCTTCAGATATTTATGCGCGATATAAACGTCATAAAGGATTTAATGTATTGCATCCTCAAGGTTATGATAGTTTTGGTTTGCCTGCAGAGCAATATGCAATTCAAACAGGGCAGCATCCAGCAATTACTACAGAAACCAATATAAAAACATATCGTAGACAATTAGATCAAATTGGTTTTTCATTCGATTGGTCTCGAGAAGTACGAACGAGCAATCCAGAATATTATAAATGGACACAGTGGATTTTTATTCAACTCTTTAATTCTTGGTATAATAACAATTCTAATAAAGCTGAAAATATTTCAGAACTAATTAAAATATTTAAAGCCGAAGGAAACGCAAACATAAACGCTGTTTGTGATGATACTGTTTATTCATTTTCTGCTGAAGATTGGAACGCTTATACTTCAGAAGAACAGCAAGCCATTTTACTACAATATAGATTAACGTATTTAGCTGAAACCGAAGTGAATTGGTGTCCAGCTTTAGGAACCGTTTTAGCAAATGATGAGATTGTAAATGGGGTTTCAGAACGTGGAGGACATCCCGTAATTCGTAAAAAAATGACACAATGGAGTATGCGTATTTCCGCTTATGCAGAACGTTTGCTTCAAGGTTTAGAAACTATAGATTGGACAGATTCTCTTAAAGAAAGCCAACGTAATTGGATAGGAAAATCTGTTGGAGCTTCAGTAACGTTTAATGTGATGTCTAGTGAGATGCTGAAACAAGTTCAGCATGACAAAAGTGAGCGTCATTCCGAACTTGATTCGGAATCTCATCACACAATTGAAGTCTTCACTACCAGACCAGATACTATTTTTGGAGCAAGTTTTATGACGCTGGCTCCAGAACATGAGTTAGTATCAAAAATTACTACTGATGAGCAAAAATCAGAGGTTGAAGCTTATATTTTGGCAACGTCTAAACGTAGTGAGCGTGATCGTATGGCAGATGTAAAAACCATTTCTGGTGTTTTTACAGGCGCTTATGCCGAGCATCCTTTTACAAAAGAACCAATTCCTATTTGGATTGGCGATTATGTATTAGCTGGTTATGGTACTGGAGCAGTAATGTCTGTGCCTTGTGGTGATCAACGTGATTATGATTTTGCTAAGCATTTTAATATCCCAATTCCAAATATTTTTGAAGGTGTTGATATAAGTGAAGAAGCCTTTGCTGATAAAGACAATACAGTTATTGCTAATAGTGATTTCTTAAACGGCCTTAAATATAAAAAAGCGGTTAAAACTGCTATTTACGAATTAGAAAAATTAGGGCAAGGCGAAGGAAAAACAAACTACAGATTGCGTGATGCAGTATTTTCTCGTCAACGTTATTGGGGAGAACCATTTCCAGTGTATTACGTTAACGGAATGCCACAAATGATAGAGGCTAAGCATTTGCCAATTCGTTTGCCAGAAGTTGAAAAATATTTACCAACCGAAACTGGAGAGCCACCTTTAGGTCGTGCCGATGTTTGGGCTTGGGACACAAATACAAATACAGTAGTTTCAAATAGTCTTTGTCATTCCGCACTTGATGCGGAATCTATTGAAGACAACGGAATTTATCCTTTAGAACTAAACACAATGCCAGGTTGGGCGGGAAGCTCATGGTACTTTTTTAGGTATATGGAAGATGCTATGCGTGATGAAGCATTTGCAAGTGAAACTGCACTTAAGTATTGGGAAAATGTAGATTTATATATTGGTGGAAGCGAGCATGCTACAGGACATTTATTGTACTCACGTTTTTGGGTGAAGTTTTTAAAAGACAGGGGATTTGTTGGTGTAGAAGAACCTTTTAAAAAGCTGATTAACCAAGGAATGATTTTAGGAACGAGTGCTTTTGTTTATAGAAGAATTACATATATAAATGTAGTTAATAATGGATTAATAAGATGGATACCTGTAAAGCATGTTCCAATTTTTAAATCTTTTAATGAAAACCTTTTTACCGATAAATCATTTAAAGATGAGCAAGCTGAAAATAAATTTTTAAATTGGTTGAAATTTGAGTTACCACCTTTACATCAATTAAAATTAAAACAATTAATTGGTGATGATTTATTAGTTGATAGTTTAAATTCTTTATCCAATAATGAAATATTAGATTTCTTAAAAGGGAAAATAGAATTCCAATATGTAAAACTTCATGCAGATGTATCAATGGTAAATTCCTCAGATGAATTAGACACCGAAGATTTTAAAAATTGGAGAGCAGAATTTAAAGATGCAGAGTTTATTGCAGAAGAAGATGGAACGTTTAAAGTAAAACGTGAAGTTGAAAAAATGTCTAAATCTAAATACAATGTTGTAAACCCAGACAATATTTGCGAGCAATATGGAGCAGACAGCTTACGTCTTTACGAAATGTTTCTTGGCCCTTTAGAGCAAGCTAAACCTTGGAATACTGCTGGTATTACGGGCGTTCATGGTTTTCTTAAAAAACTATGGAAACTCTATGTTGGAGAAAACGGCTTACGTGTTAATGATGCAGAACCAACAAAAGACAACTTAAAAACATTGCATAAAACCATAAAAAAAGTAGAAGACGATATTGAGAACTTCTCGTTTAATACATCGGTTTCTACATTTATGATTGCTGTTAATGAGTTAACAGCTCAAAAATGTACAAGCAAAGCCATACTAGAACCTTTATTAATTGTATTGTCACCTTATGCACCACATATTACTGAAGAGTTATGGAGCCAATTAGGTAATAACCAATCTATTTCTACAGCAATGTTTCCTAAGTTTGAAGAAAAGCATTTGGTAGAGAGTAGCAAAAATTATCCAATATCATTTAACGGTAAAATGCGTTTTACCTTAGAGTTGCCATTAGATATGAGTAAAGATGATATTGAAGCAGCAGTTATGGCTCATGATAAAACCAAAGCGCAACTCGACGGTCGTGAACCTAAAAAGGTTATTGTAGTTCCAGGAAAAATTGTAAATATTGTTGGCTAGAATAATCAAGAAAATAAGTGTAATACTAGGTGTTTTAGTTTTAGCAGCTATTATTAGCTGTTTTCTATTAGAAGCTAATGAAAAACAATTTAATCAAGAAGACTGGACTTCAAATCCACTAATGCGTTATAAAATGTCTAAGGATATTATTGAAAGTAATATGCTAATTGGCAAAACAAAAGATGAAATTATAATGCTTTTGGGAACTTCTGAAACGTCTAATCTTCAAGGTAAAGAGCATGTGATTTATGCCTTAGGAAAACCACCTAGTTTTTTTGATGAACACGCTGCTAAGTTGGTAGTCATTTTTGAAAATAATTTGGTGACCAAAGTGATTCATTCTCATGAATAACTGACAAAATTTCTTAACTTATGTTTGGCGTATTTTTTGCTATTTAAGTTATACATTTATAGAACTAAAATTTAAAAACATGTTTGGATATTATATATTAATAGGAGCTATTGCTCTAGTGAGTTGGTTAGTTAGTAATCAACTAAAAAAGAAGTTTGCATATTACTCTAAAGTGCAACTTCGTAATGGTATGAGTGGTAAAGAAATAGCAGAAAAAATGTTAGCAGATCATGGTATTAATGATGTTGAGGTTATTTCTGTAGCTGGTCAATTAACAGATCATTACAATCCTAAAAATAAAACGGTAAACTTAAGTGAAGCTGTATATAATCAACGCAACGCTGCTGCAGCTGCTGTTGCTGCTCACGAATGTGGTCACGCAGTACAACATGCGCAGGCATATAGTTGGTTACAAACACGTTCGACTTTAGTGCCAATGGTTAGTGTAACTTCAGGAATGTCTCAATGGTTAGTTATTGGCGGATTAGTACTTGGAGCTGCTGCTGGAGTTGGTATGGGTTATTGGGTTGCAGTTGCAGGCTTAGTGTTTATGGCCGCCGCAACTTTATTTAGTTTTATTACTTTACCAGTAGAATATGATGCAAGTAATAGAGCTTTAGCATGGTTAAAAAATAAAAATATAGTTTCTCAAGAAGAATATAAAGGATCTGAAGATGCCTTAAAATGGGCTGCAAGAACGTATTTAGTAGCGGCTATTGGAGCACTTGCTTCACTATTATATTGGGCATTTCAAGTTTTTGGTGGTAGAGATTAAAAAAATGCATACATATAAAAAAAGCTCCTTTAAGGAGCTTTTTTTATATCTTAATCTGTCTATCTATTTGTTGAGCCAACGAAATAAATGTTTCGGTTCGGGACACACCTGTTATAGATTGTATGTCATTATTGAGTAGATACATTAAGTGTTCATTGTCTTTACACAAAATTTTAATAAAAATACTCCAATCTCCAGTTGTATAATGACACTCTAAAACTTCAGGTATTTTTTTGAGCTGTTTTACAGCATCAGGATTACTCATTGCTTTATCTAAGTATACACCAATAAAAGCCATTGTTGTATAGCCTAAAACTTTTGGATTAATAACAAACTTAGACCCAGAAATTAATTTTGATTTTTCTAGTTTTCTTAAACGTTGATGAATAGCTGCTCCAGAGATTCCTACTTGACGCGCAATTTCTAAAATTGGAGTTCTAGCATCTTGCATCAAAGCTCTAAGTATCTTTTTATCAATTCCATCAATCTGCAGGCTTTGATTTACAATTTTCATAAGCTAAATGTTTTCAATATAAAAGATAAAAGTAATCAATTGATTTAAAACTGTAACTCCGGTTCTAATGAATTACAATTTTTACTAATGTCTTCTGCTCTTCAAGCATTTAAAGGATTATATCCTAAATAAGGCACTTCTTTTTCATTAAACACTACGCCAAAATCTTCTAGTTCCTTTAAAATAGGTTTATAAACTTCTTTTGTAATAGGGATTTGAACGCCTGGCGTTTTAATTTTTTCGTTTAAAATTGCTAAAGTTGCAATAGCTACAGGTAAACCAACAGTTTTTGCCATTGCAGTATAAGTTTGGTCTTCGCCAAGTGTTACCATTGTTGCATCTATTTGATGCATTTCGCCATGTAATTCATAACCAAATTTATGATACATAACAATCATGTCTTTATCATCTTCAGCAAGTGTCCAACTATCCATTAATATCTTTTGAAGAATTTGAGCTGGTGTTGCTTTTTTAAGCTCGACCATTTTTTGATGATTAAAAATGTCTAGCTCTTCTAATTTATCCCAAACAATATCATCTTGGTCAACTTTTAATGCATGTCTAAATTTAAGCTCAACAGAATCTGTTGGGCTGTAAGGTAAAAAGGCATTTATAAAATCACGATAACTCATGTTTTCACTATCGTCTATGGTGTAACTATCGTCAGTCATTCCTAATTGAACAAACATATTCCACGCACGACTAAAACCTACGCGACGCATGGTTCCTCTATATAATGTTTTAATAGCGTCTAATCCATAAACACTTTGATATTTTAAAGAATCTCTGTTTGCATAAGCTTCAAAACGACCGTAACCATCTACTTCAAGAAATTCAGTTCGCCTAAATAATCTATTGTAAGGAATGTATTTGTAAGTACCTTCTTGAAGAAATTTTGCTGCGCCACCTTGACCAGCAACAACCACGTTTCTTGGGTTCCATGTAAATTTATAGTTCCAAAGGTTGTTGTCGCTTTCTGGAGCTACAAGACCTCCTGTAAAAGATTCAAATAAAATCATTTTGCCACCTTTGTCACGAATAGAATCTATCACTTGCATAGCACTCATATGATCGATTCCTGGATCTACACCAATTTCGTTCATAAAAATCAAGCCTTTTTCTTTTGCTGCTTTGTCAAGCTTTTGCATGTCTTCACTAACATATGAAGCCGTTACCATGTTTTTACCATAAGTAATACAATCTTTGGCAACGTCTATATGAAAACGCGCAGGAAGCATAGAAACAATAATGTCTGCGTTTTCAATGGCTTTTTGTCTAGAGCTTTTGTCAAAAACGTCAAGCGTAATAGCTTGAGCATTTTCGTGATTTCCAATTAATTTTTTGGCGTTATGTATATTAATGTCACCAACGATAACATGTAGAGCTTCGCTTTGTGATTTGTCTAATAAATATTTTATAAGGTATGATGCAGATTTTCCTGAACCAATAACTAAAATCTTTCGCATAATGAGATTTGTTGAGTAATTTTGTGTTTGCAGGCGAATTTAATAAATACAATGGGTTATAAAAACCAAAATCATAATTATCTATGAACAAAAAAATATTAATTACAGCAGCTTTATTGGGTGTTATAAGTGTGATTCTTGGTGCTTTTGGAGCACATGGATTGAAAGCCCTAATTTCATCAGAATCTATTCAAACTTTTGAAACAGGTGTGCGTTATCAAATGTATCACGCTATTGTGCTTTTGTTTGTTGGCAATACAGTACTTGTATCAGAAAAATCAAAACAAATCATCTTTTATCTTATACTTTTTGGGATATTGCTTTTTTCTGGATCTATTTATGGTTTGTCAACTAATTCTTTAACGGGTTTTGATTTTAAAACTATTGGTTTTGTAACACCAATCGGAGGTTTGTTGCTTCTTATTTCTTGGGCTATATTGTTAATAAACTTTTTAAAACTCAAAGCTTATAAATGATGATTTTAGGTGTGTACTTTAAAATAAAGTTTTAATTTTGCATCTTAAACAACATAAACAAATTATGGTAGACCATACCCAAGCAACGAAAACGATTTCGCTAGATCAATACGGAATCAAGAATGCTAAAGTGCGTTATCAATTATCACCAGAACAACTTCATGATTTAACAATAGCTAAAGAGCAAGGCGTAGAAGCCTCTTCTGGAGCTATTGCAGTTAATACAGGAGAGTTTACAGGGCGTTCACCAAAAGACAGATTTATTGTAAAAGATGATATTACAAAAGATCGTGTTTGGTGGGGAAATATAAATATTCCGTTCGCGTCTGATAAATTTGAAAAACTGTATGCTAAAGTTGTAGATTATCTTTCTGATAGAGAGGTTTTTGTGAGAGATAGTTATGCATGTGCTGATGAGAATTACAAATTAAATATTCGAGTAATTAACGAATATCCATGGAGTAATCAATTTGCATACAATATGTTTTTACGTCCTGATGAAGAAGAATTAAAAAACTTCTCGCCAGAATGGACTATTGTAAATGCGCCAGGTTTTATGGCAGATCCTGAAATAGATGGAACACGACAACATAATTTCGCCATTTTAGATTTTACAAGAAAAATTGCTTTAATTGGCGGAACTGGTTATACGGGTGAAATTAAAAAAGGAATTTTTTCTGCTTTAAATTTTGTGCTTCCTGTATTTAAAAACACTTTACCAATGCATTGTAGTGCAAATGTTGGTGAAGATGGAGATACTGCAATTTTCTTTGGATTATCAGGAACAGGAAAAACAACATTATCTACAGACCCAGACAGAAGTTTGATTGGAGATGATGAACATGGTTGGACTAACGAAAACACCGTTTTTAATTTTGAAGGCGGTTGTTATGCTAAGGTCATTAACTTATCTAGAGATCAAGAACCAGAAATCTATGATGCTATAAAGAAAGGAGCAATCCTAGAAAATGTAATTATGGATGCTAATGGTAATGTTGATTTTAAAGACACTTCTATTACACAGAATACGAGAGTAAGTTATCCTATTCACCATATTGAAAATATTAAAGTACCATCAATAGGAAAAAACCCTAAAAATATATTTTTTTTAACAGCAGATGCTTTTGGAGTTTTGCCTCCAATATCTAAGTTAACGCCAGGTCAAGCTGCATATCATTTTATTTCTGGATATACTGCAAAAGTTGCTGGAACTGAAGCAGGAATTAACGAGCCATTACCAAGTTTCTCAGCTTGTTTTGGAGCACCATTTATGCCATTGCATCCAACAAAATATGCTGAGATGTTAAGTGCTAAAATGCAAGATGCTGGAGTTAATGTATGGTTAGTTAATACTGGCTGGACTGGTGGGCCTTATGGTATAGGAACAAGAATGAAATTAAAGTATACTAGAGCGATGATAACTGCTGCAATTGACGGAAGTTTAGAGGCTGCAAATAAAGATAATTATCATGTACACTCTGTATTTGGTGTTAAACAACCTAGAACATGCCCTAATGTACCAACTGAAGTTTTAAGCCCAAGAACAACTTGGAATAATGATGAAGGGTATTATAAAGCAGCTTATAAATTATCTGAATCGTTTAGAGAAAACTTTAAGCAATTTGAAGAGTATGCAAATCAAGACATTCTTGATGGCGCACCAAATGTAAAATAAAGAAATTACAATTTAATTGAATAAAAAATGCGATGTTTTAAACATCGCATTTTTTATTTTTATTAAAGTATAAAAGGTTTACTTTCCTTTATTTACTTTGTCTATATATTTTTTTAAAGCCATTGTCATTGATGGTGTTTCAGGAGTAGGAGCAGCAATATCTACTCGTAGTCCATGAGACTCAACAGCTTTAATTGTAGTGTTTCCAAATACAGCAATTCGTGTATCTTTTTGTTTAAACTCAGGGAAATTATGAAATAACGACTCAATACCAGAAGGACTAAAGAATACTAAAATATCATAGTATACATTTGCCAAATCAGATAAGTCACTAATTACGGTTTTATAAAATACAGCTTGTTTCCATTCTACATTTAAGCCGTCCAACAATTCAGGAACTCTAGGTTTTAATTTATCTGTAGTTGGTAATAAGAATTTCTCGTCTTTATATTTTTTAATGAGAGGCGATAAATCATCAAATGTGCGTTTACCAACATATATTTTACGTTTTCTGTAAACCACATATTTTTGCAAGTAAAAAGCTACTGCTTCAGATTGACAAAAATATTTCATTGTATCTGGAACTTTAAAACGCATTTCATCTGCAACTCTAAAAAAGTGATCAACAGAATTTCTACTAGTTAATATAATAGCTGTGTATTGAGATAAATCAATCTTTTGTTGTCTAATGTCTTTAGCTTCAACACCTTCTACATGAATAAATGGTCTGAAATCAATTTTTACTTTTTGCTTTTCTTGAAGATCAAAGTAAGGCGAATTTTCTATTTTAGGTTCTGGTTGGGACACTAAAATTGTTTTCACTTTTGTCATAGGCCAAGTTGTAGTTTTAAACTTTATAATTTGTAATTAACTTATACAAAATTAGATAAGGTCCAATTTCGAGAGCGCAAAGATACAAAATAAAATAGAATAAGTTGTTGAATAATAACTTTTGATGATTTTTAAACGAAGTTATAAAACCAATTAAATTAATTAATACAATCAATCCAATTATTGCATAAATAATAGGTTTTGAAGGCGTTATGCTATAGATAAGTAAGGCGTTAATTGGTAATAGTATAAAACCAGAATAGTTTTTATATGTTGTTTTTTGAAATAAATAGGAATCAATTAATCCGTCAATTTCAAACAAACTACCAATTAAACGTTCAAAAAGAACTTTAATTAAAAATAAAACACCAATACCAAATAAGAGTTTAAAAAAATCTTGAAGGTCAAACTCTGAAGACGGAATAAATGATGAGTATGCTATATATGAAAATAAAGAGACAGATATTATTAAATTAAAAAACATGAGCATGTCAAAACCATCAACAAATTTTTGGTCTCTAGTATATATTTTTAAATATTTAGAATTTCCTATTACTGCTAAAAAGTCTTTAAACCTATAGGCGTATAGAAATTTAGACAAAGTAATAAATACCAAGCCTAAAACTATAAAAACCGTAAACCACTCGTTAGTAACAAAGTTTCTGAGCATAATGCAAAATTATAAAGAAATTCTCATCTATTAAGATTTTATTTTAAACATATAATTTAGCAAAATATAAGATTTAAATTATGTAATATTTAGAATCTAAAAGATTAACATTGTTTATGCTTTTTACTATCACGATAATCCACTAAAAAACTTACTTTTGTTAAAATTTTAAGCATGAGAGACGCAATTGTCATCATACCAACATATAACGAAATAGAAAATATTGAAGCTATTTTAAGAGCCGTTTTTGCTCAAGAAAAAAAATTTGATGTTTTAGTTGTTGATGATAATTCTCCAGATTTAACGGCTTTAAAAGTTAAAGAATTGCAGGCTGAATTTAGTGAGCGCTTATTTTTATTACAAAGAGAAAGTAAAACAGGTCTAGGAACCGCGTATATTGAAGGTTTTAAATGGTGTTTAAATAATAGTTACAATTATATTTTTGAAATGGATGCCGATTTCTCACATAATCCAAATGACTTAATAAAACTATATAAAGCTTGTCATAATGATGGTGCAGACGTGTCTATTGGTTCTCGATATGTTGATGGCGTAAATGTGGTAAATTGGCCAATGGCTAGAGTTTTATTGTCGTATTGTGCTTCAAAATATGTTAGGTTGATTACGAGAATGAAAATACATGATACTACGGCGGGTTTTGTTTGTTATAAAAAACAAGTTTTAGAAACTATAAATTTAGACGCTGTTAAATTTGTTGGTTATGCATTTCAAATAGAAATGAAATTTAAAGCATATTTAAAACAGTTCAAGATTGTTGAAGTTCCAGTAATTTTTACTGATCGTACCAAAGGAAAATCAAAAATGAGTGGCAGTATTATTTCTGAAGCTATTTTTGGAGTTATAAATATGAAGCTTAAAAGCTTATTGAGTTAATATGATGAAACATTCATAACAAATTTTCAAAACACAAGAGAATGATTAAATGAATATTACATCTGACCGACATAAAAGAATAATTATAAACAGATGAAAACAAAAACGGTTTTAATTAAAAATGCTAAGATTGTTAATGAAGGCAATGTGTTTGAAGGTGATATTCTTATCGAAAACGAGTATATAAAAGAAGTGTCTAACTCAATTAGTGTAAAGTCTGCTGATGTAGTAGTTATTGATGCAGAAGGTAATTATGTTTTACCAGGAGTAATAGATGATCAGGTTCATTTTAGAGAACCAGGATTAACACATAAAGCAAACATTGCCTCAGAATCTAGAGCAGCAATTGCTGGAGGCATTACGAGTTTTATTGAGATGCCAAATACCAATCCGCAAACAACAACCATTGAAAAATTAGAAGAAAAATTTGAGATTGCAGCAAAAACATCGCATGCAAATTATTCGTTTATGTTTGGAGGAACAAACGATAATCTTGATGAAGTTTTAAAAGTAGATTCAAAAAACGTAGCAGGATTAAAGTTGTTTTTAGGTTCATCTACAGGTAATATGTTAGTCGATGATTTAAATGTACTAGAGACTATCTTTAAAAGCACAGATTTGCTAATCTCTGTGCATTGCGAAGATGAAGCAACAATAAAAAAGAATCTCGAAGCGCATATAAAAGAGTTTGGAGATAATATTCCTATAGAAAAGCATCCAATAATAAGAAGCGAAGATGCTTGTTATATTTCTTCTTCTAGAGCAATTGAATTGGCAAAGAAAACTGGAGCAAGGCTGCATGTTTTTCATTTATCAACTGGAAAAGAAACTAAGCTGTTTTCAAATAAAATTCTGTTAAAAGATAAAAAGATTACTGCTGAGGTTTGTGTACATCATTTATGGTTTAGTGATGAAGACTATGCAAAAAAAGGCACATATATAAAATGGAATCCAGCGGTAAAAACAGCAAAAGATAGAGACCAACTATGGAAAGCTTTACTAGACGATAGAATTGATGTTATAGCAACAGATCATGCACCTCATACTATTGAAGAGAAACAAAATGTATATACAAAAGCACCTTCTGGCGGGCCATTAGTACAGCATGCTTTGGTAGCTATGCTAGAGATGCATCATCGAGGAGTTATTTCTATAGAAAAAATTGTAGAAAAAATGTGTCATAATCCTGCAATTTTATTTCAAGTAGAAAAAAGAGGTTATATAAAAGAAGGTTATTTTGCAGATTTAGTTATTGTAGATATTAATAGTCCATGGACCGTTAATAAAGATAATATATTATATAAATGCGCATGGTCTCCATTTGAAGGTTCAACATTTAAATCGAGAGTTACACATACTCTTGTTAATGGTGAATTGGTGTATAACAATTTTAAATTTTTAAACGTTAAAGCTTCAAAACGATTAACATTTAGTAGATAATGAAATACGTATACTGCATATTAGTTTTAGGATTTCTTTTTTTAGGGTGTAATAAAATTGATAAACCTAAAAAGCCTGAAAATTTAATTTCTAAAGATAAAATGGTAGATATTTTATTCGATACGTTTGTATTAAACGCCGCAAAAGGAACTCAAAAGCAAGTGTTAGAGAAAAATGGGATACTTCCAAAATCATACATTTTCGAAAAATATAATATAGATAGTTTGCAATTTGCATTAAGTAACGAGTATTATGCTTACAATACTGAAGTCTACCAAAGTATTATTAATGATTTATCATCTAGGATAGAAAATGAAAAAAAAATCTATCAAACTCAAAAAAAAATAGAAGAAAAGAAAAGAGATTCTTTAGCTCAGATTAAGATAGTAAAAAAAGATTCTATGGCTGCAGTACAAAAAGAAACTATGAAGCTGAATCCTAAATTATTAAAAAGAAAAAGGCAAAAAAATCAAAAGCAATAACATTTATTTGTTTTTTAAATCATCTAAAAAATAGGTACTCACTTTCTGTATAGAAGTTTCTATTAAATTAAACTCAAATTTTATATCAGTTTTTATTTTAGAGTTATCATAAACGGTTTTATGCCTAGCTGTTTGGGCAACTTGTTTTGATAGTTTTCTGCGTTTCCCAAATAGTTTATGATTAAGCCAGTCGAGACGCCAACCTATTTCTAAAATTAATTTACTTGCTTCTTTTTTTGCTGGATTAACACCTAATGCTTTAGCTGTTTTTTCTTGAAAATCTTTAAATGATAAGTTTTCTGATACTAATATATAACGCTCATTAGTAATTTCACTACGCATTAGTTGATGCATTATGTTAATAACATCCCAAACATCTACATAACCAGTAATACCATGGGTATAATATTTAAAGCCTTTGTAAATTTGCTTAAAAAGGCTACTGCTTCCGCCTCCTTTCCAAAAACCAGGACCTAGAATTATTCCTGGGTTTACAATAACAGCATTTACGCCTTCTTGAGTACCACGCCAAACTTCAATCTCAGCACCATACTTTGTAATAGCGTAAACACTATTGTCGTCTTCAGGGTTCCATTCCGTATTTTCTGTAATTAGTTTTTCAGGATTTTCGTTATGACCAATTGCTGCTATAGAGCTTACATAGCACAATTTTTTAATCGCGTTATCAATACATAAATTAACAATGTTTGCAGTGCCAATAATGTTAATTTTTCTAAGCTCATGATACCTATCTGGTTCAAAAGAAACAAATGCTGCGCAATGATAAACATGTTCAACATTTTTGAAAACAGGCTCTAAAGAGGTAATGTCTGTTAAGTTGGCTTCCATCCATTCTATTTTGTTGTATAGACTCTCAGCGTTATCTGAATAGTAAGAAAACACTTTTTTTACCGTATCAAGCTTATGTTTTCTCCTATAAATAGCTCTTACAGGCTCATTATTACTTACAAGTTTATAAAGTAGGTGTGAGCCAACTAATCCTGTTCCTCCTGTTACTAAAATCATAATGCTAATGTAGTCTTTTTTCTAATTGTCTTTTGTGATTTGGCTTATAAACATATCTTTGCTAAAGTTTATAAAAACCAAAATGATGATTAAAAATTTTGTAGAAGAATTGAGTTGGAGAGGCATGATACATGATACAATGCCTGGAGCAGAAGAACATTTAATGGAAGCGATGCGCTCTGCTTATGTAGGTTTTGATCCAACGGCAGATTCTTTACATATTGGTAATTTAGTTCCTATTATGTTACTAGCGCATTATCAACGTTGTGGTCATAAACCTTTTGCTTTGGTTGGAGGTGCAACAGGAATGATTGGTGATCCATCTGGAAAATCTAGTGAACGAAATTTATTAGATGAAAAAACATTACGTCATAATCAAGATGCAATAAAGAGTCAACTAGCACATTTTTTAGATTTTGAGAGTGAAGCAGCAAATGCTGCAGTTTTAGTTAATAATTACGATTGGATGAAAGAGTTTTCTTTTTTAGACTTTATTCGTGATGTTGGTAAACATATTACAGTTAATTATATGATGGCTAAAGATTCTGTAAAGAATAGAATTTCTTCAGAATCTTCAGACGGAATGAGCTTTACAGAGTTTACTTACCAATTGGTACAAGGATATGATTTCTTGCATTTATATAAAGAAAATAAGTGTACAATTCAAATGGGAGGAAGTGATCAATGGGGAAATATCACAACAGGAACCGAATTGATTAGGCGTATAGGAAACGGAAAAGGTTACGCCATTACGTGTCCATTAATTACTAAAAGTGATGGTTCTAAATTTGGGAAAAGTGAAGGCGGTAATGTTTGGTTAGATGCTAATCGTACTTCACCATATAAATTTTACCAATATTGGTTAAATTCTAGTGATGAGGATGCCGAAAAGTATATCAAGATTTTTACTTTTTTAACTAAAGAAGAAATTGATGGTATTGTGAAATCGCACCAAGAAGCACCTCATTTAAGAGGCTTACAAAAGCGATTAGCAGAAGAGATTACCTCGATGGTACATTCAAGAGCAGATTTTGAAAATGCTGAGAAAGCTTCAAATATTTTATATAGTAAATCTTTTAAAGAAGATATTAAAACATTAGATGAAGCAACGTTTTTAGATGTTTTTGAAGGCGTACCTCAAGCAGAAATATCACAATCTGATTTTACTAATGGTGTAGATATGATTGCAGCTTTGTCTGCAACAACAAAGTTTTTAACTTCTAATGGAGAAGCAAGACGTGCTTTAAAAGAAAACTCAGTTTCTGTTAATAAAGAAAAAGTAAAAGAAGATTATCAATTATCTGCAGAAGATTTAATTAATGATAGATACATTATTTTAAATCGCGGCAAGAAAAGTACCTTTATAATAAAAGTTATATAAAACCAAAAGCCTGATGTTTAACATCAGGCTTTTGTAATTAACCAACCAACTATTAGAAGCTAATTTTTCTTTTTCATAGAATTTAAGATTATTCTAATTCAATAGCTTCCTGTTTTTTGTCGGCTTTTATTTGTAAACCTTTCATTTATTTTTCTTTTTATTATAAAGCCATTAAGTTGCAGCCTCTAATGTCTGAATTATCAAATCGGCCTATAACTTCAAACGAGTCATCTTTATAAACACGACCCAAATCTTGAGTTGCAATAAAAGCACAAGAATTAATATTTGCTAAATCTATAACATTAATTCCGCCTGTTTTCTCTTTGCTTTGAATGGTTAAAGCATCTTCAGTATCACGAGTTAAAACTTTCATCCAATTTGGGCATTTAAAAACACCTTTGCCATTAGAATATGCTTGACTTAATAACTCTGTCATTCCATATTCGCTATGTATTGTATTAACACCAAAGCCTTGTTTTAGAGTTTCATGAAGTTCCTCGCGGATTAACTCTTTTCGTCTCCCTTTCATGCCGCCAGTTTCCATTATAAAGGTGTTTTTAAGATTAAATGAGTATGTTTCTACTACATCTAATAAAGCAAAAGAAACTCCTATTAGAAGCACTTTTTTTCCATTAGCATCTAATCTGGTTAAGGTTTCTTTTAATTCAGAAATATTATTGAGATAAAACCCACTTTCTGGTTGATTAGATTGTTGTATCAAATCTTTAACCATGTAGATTAAAGAAGAACCTTCTCGCTCTAAATATGATGGTAGTAAGGCTAGTATAACATAGTCTTTAATATTACCATAAAATGAATTAAACCCTTTTTTAAAACTATCATTATAAATCTTTAAATCGGTTATATGATGTTTGCTAGTTGTACTTCCAGTTGTGCCAGAACTTGTAAATGTTTTAGTAATTGGTTTAATATCACTTACAATAGAATGTGTTTTAAAAAATTGTATGGGTAAAAAGGGAATTTCAAAAATAGACTTTACATCACTTGGATGTTTGTATAGTAAATCACAAAATGAACGATACACAAGGTTGTTTTCAAACTGAAACTTAAAGACTTTTAAAGCCATGGCTTCAAACTCTTTTTCGTTTTGAATATTAAAAATATCTCTTGTGTTTATCATTCCAGCAAAAATAGAGAAAATAAAAAAGCGTTGCCAAATGGCAACGCTTTTAAATATACTAAAAGTGATAAATTACTTAATCACTAATTTTTTAGTTATAGAAGTTTCATTTTGAGAAATTTTCATAATGTAAACTCCTGCGTTTAAAGTTGAAACATTTAAACGATTATTACTTACTGTTTGATTAACGACTTCTTTACCTAAGATATCGAATACAGAAACAGATATAGCTTCGTTATTATTAGTTCTAATGTTTACAAAACCAGTATTAGTTGGGTTTGGATAAACACTAAAAGAACCAGCTTCAAATTGAGTTACAGAAAGTGTTGGGTCATCATTTTCTAAACCAGGAGAAAATAAAGCATTAGCTGTACCAATGGTAGTATGTAATACAAATGGTCCAGTAAAATCTGGAGAACGACCAATAGATTGATTAGCACCACCTTCAGCCCCAGAATATGTATAAGTATCTATTACAGTTCCATTATCGTCTTTAAGAGTTACAGTATCTCCACTATTGCTTAATCCTAAATCTCCAGTATCTGCTACTTGAGATTGTCCAGGAATACCTGTTGGTGTACCTCCTCCAAAAACAGTAATGAAACTATTTGGCTGAAGTATTGTTCCATTAGGGAATGTATGACGCACAGAAGCATCTTCTAAAGTATATCCTGTCATATCAACAGCAGCAACACCAGTATTATATATTTCTACAAATTCATCTTCATTAAATACAGCAGTACCATCTCCATTAGCATCTCCTACTTCTCCAGGTGCATTACTAGGGTCAGAATGAATTTCGTTTATAACAAGAACTTGAGGGTCACAATTTGTAGAAGGGATTGTTCCAGATACTGTTGTTCCATCACAACCGCCACCATTAATTGTAACATTCCATGCATCACCTTCAGATAATCCAGTAATTTGAATTGTTCCGTCTGCAACTGAAGCAGGATCATCACCAGCAACAGTACCTGTTGTTGTTGTAACAGAAGTAATAGTATTGTCAGATCCAGTATAAGGGATTTCCACAGTAACAGCATCATTATCTGCTCCTGGGTTGTTTGTAGCACAAGTAAAAGTTTCAGTTTGTAAAGTAACATCACATACAACACAATCTGATGGTGTAATTGCTCCTAAAGTAGGGCAATTACCAAAAGCACCAAGAGAAACATTAGATAATGTCCAACCAGAATAGCCACCATCATCGGTATATGCTATACCAATATAAACAGCGGTACCAGTTGCAGCAGATAAATCTATGCTATAAGAACCAGAACCAGTTAAAGTTTGAGCAGCTGTCCATGTTGTTCCTGTAGGACAACCTGAATATGAACTTGCATAGTTTACAACTAAATCTGTGTTTGAAAATGCTTCTACAGCATCAAATATAAGCTCTAAGTCTGTAACACCTGTCATATCTAATGGTCCAAAAACTAACCAAGAATCTACAGGCTCATTACAACCACCACCACAAAAGGCATTTACTTCATAACTACCTGCATTATTTTCCCAAGCACCACCAGTTCCACTACTATTAGTTACTATTGAAACAAGCTCAAAGGATTCAGGACCACCGCTTAAGTCAAAACAGGTATTAGGTGTTGGATCACATTCTGCAGCAGGAACAGTTCCTGAAGCTATAGTTCCATCACAATTACCTCCATTTAAAGTAATATCCCAAGCATCTCCTTCAGACAAACCAGTAATTGTTATTGTTCCATCTGCAACAGAATCAGGATCATCACCTCCAACTGTTCCAGTTAAAGAAGTAACTGAGGTAATTCCAGCATCAGACCCAGTATAAGGTATGTTAATTGTTACACCATCATTATTGTCTCCTGCAGTATTTGTAGAGCAAGTATATGTAGCAGCACTTAAAGCTACTGGGCAAGACGTAGCATCACCTATCCATTGACCTGGGTCAAAATCGCCAGGAGCAGTTCGTGCACCATCTCCAAATCCTTGGTCATTATCTGTATTCCATTCTGTATCAGTCCAAGTTGCATTTGGGCCTGTAACCGTAGCAGCACGTTCTGTTCTACCATCTTCAAAATTCATTGCATTATTTTGGTTGTTAGAATCTACGCCTGGAGTACCAAATATGTCAATAATAGTTCCCATATCATCAGTAATAGCAATTTTATCATCCCCATTACTATCTGCAGGACCACCAGTACTTGCTAAAATATCTGCAGCAAAACCATAAGTAGCTTGAAATGATGCACCATTTGCTGCAATTAAAACATAAGTGTCAGGAGCTAAAGTCCCTAAGCTTGTAAGATCAATTGAACTTGTACTAGCAGGATTAGCATTTGTATATCTTATTAGCTCCCAACCAGTAAAGTCTACTGAAGCAGGTCCAATAACATAAAGTTCAACAAAACGAGCTTCAGATCCACTAGCGCCACTACCGTTAGGATCTGCAATTTCCGTAATAATTACCTGCCCAAAAGAAGCAACGGAAATTAATAAAGCAAAAAGAAAAGTGTAAAGTTTTTTCATAATTAAATTTTAAATATTAAAAATAAGGACAACAAATATAGTGAGAATTTCGTGTAAAACAGAAAAAAGGGAAGTCTAATAAGGTATTTTACAATAAAATAACATTAAAAATTAATGTTATCTAATTACTAATTTTCTAGTAGCAGTAATGTTGTTTTCTTTAATTTTTAGAATATATACACCAGAAGTTAGCTTAGAGATATTAAGTTCTTTATCAAAAAGAGAAGCTGTAAATACTTTTTTGCCTAATACATCAAAAATCTCAATGTCTTTAGTTAAGTTGTTTTTAGTAGTAATATATAACTTACCATTTGTAACTGGATTTGGGAATATAGATAAGCCTTCAATGTTACTTGAATTAGTAGAAGAAGCTATAGTGAAACTTGAGTCTTTTGTTTGAGAAAACCCCATATAAGAATAACTTAAACAGCTAAAAACAAAGATGATATATATGTATTTTTTTATCATAAAACACTTATGCTTATTATAAATTTAATAAAAATACTTCAAAAGCTATACCAAAAAACTGTTAAAAGCATGAATACCATACTCAATTGTTATCTTAAAGTAGATTCAAGGTTAATTAATTGTTATTAATTATTTAGCACTACTATTTTTTGTTATATATTTTATCTTTACCATAGAATTTGTTTAAAACAAGTACATGAAAAAAAGAGATATTAAAATTCTTTTAGTTGATGATGAGCCAGATATTCTTGAAATTGTTGGTTATAATCTGTCTTCTGAAGGTTATCATATTATAACTGCTGAAAATGGCGTTGAAGCTGTAAAAAAAGCTAAAAAAGAAAAGCCTCAATTAATAATTTTAGATGTAATGATGCCAGAAATGGATGGTATTGAAGCATGTGAGTTAATTAGAAAAGTACCAGATTTAAGTAATACAATTATCGCATTTTTAACAGCAAGAGGTGAAGATTATTCGCAAATGGCAGGGTTTGATGCTGGTGCAGATGACTATATAACTAAGCCTATTAAGCCAAAAGTGTTGGTAAGTAAAGTTAAGGCACTTTTAAGACGCTTAAAAGAAGAAGAGCTGTCAGATACAGTTATTAAAATTGGAAGTCTAGTGATTAATAGAGAAGAATATAAAATCACAAATAAAGGTAAAGAGATTGTTTTACCTAGAAAAGAGTTTGAATTATTATCTTTGCTTGCCACAAAGCCTGGAAAAGTTTTTAAGCGAGAAGAGATTCTTGACAAAGTTTGGGGAAATGAAGTTGTTGTAGGAGGAAGAACTATCGATGTACACATAAGAAAACTTCGTGAAAAGATTGGAGACAAAAGCTTTAAGACCGTTAAAGGTGTTGGCTATAAGTTTGTAGATTAATGCAAAAAAGATTAAAAAAAACGTACAAGTTTGCGATTAAAACATCGTTGTACATTACACTTTTTCTAACACTCCTATCGAGTGTTTTTTTATATGTATTGCACTCAATTAATATTGCGTATATAGTTTCATTTGCGCTAATTACTTACATATTATCATTTATAATTATACAATACAGAGTTGAGCGTTTTATTTACCGGCGTGTTAAAAAAATATATGACGACTTAACACTTTTAGAATCTACATCCCTTAGTAAACAGCCTATTACTACAGATATGGCAACACTTACTGAGGAAATAGACAAATACGCTAGAGATAAAAAATTAGAAATTGAAACCTTAAAAGTAAGAGAGGAATATAGAAAGGAATTTTTAGGGAATGTCTCTCATGAATTAAAAACACCACTATTTACAGTACAAGGTTATTTATTAACGCTTCTTGATGGTGCTATAGATGATAAAAATGTTAGTGAGAAATATTTAAATAGAGCAAATAAAGGGTTAGAAAGACTCATTTATATTGTGAAAGATTTAGATATGATTACAAAATTAGAAGTTGGTGATTTAAGTCTGAATTTAGAAACTTTTAATATTGTCGAGTTAGTGCAAAGCGTTTTTGATTTGCTAGAAATGAAGGCTTCAAAAAAGAAAATTACGCTCATGTTTGATATGGATTATAATTCTCCTGTTTATGTAAATGCAGACAAAGAACGTATTCAACAAGTATTAACCAATTTAATTGTAAACTCAATTAAGTACGGAAGAGAAAAAGGAACCACAGAAGTTAGTATAGAGAATCTTATTAAAAATAAAGTTATAATTCGTGTAACAGATAATGGCGAAGGAATATCTGATACTAATTTGCCAAGACTTTTTGAACGCTTTTTTAGAGTTGATAAAAGTGGTTCTCGTAAAGAAGGTGGTTCTGGATTAGGCTTATCTATCGTTAAGCATATTATTGAAGCTCACGAAGAGAAAATTTATGTAGAAAGCGAATTAGATGTTGGTAGTGAATTTTCATTCACTTTAGAAAAGGCTAAATAGCCGTTTGTAATTTACTTCGTATTCAAGATTTTTAAGTCCTTTATATTGGTTTGCGTCATTTAGTTTTTCAACAGTAAACTCTTCTTGCTTACAGCTTGCTATATAGTTTAGTTGTGATAGTCGTTTAGCCAAATACTCTTGCTCAAATTGCCCAGGAGTAGGAATAAAAAAAGCATTCTTTTCTAGTTTAGCTAAATCCATAATAGTTGTGTAGCCAGAACGGCATACAATAAGCTTACTTTCGTTTAAGGCTTTTTCTAGCATACTACTTGTCATAAAATTATAACTAGTTAAGTTATTGGTTTCAGTTTTTACTTGTTTGTTTTCAACGATTCCTTTTACAAAAAGTACTTTTTTATTACACTCTTTAAATTCATTTAGCAGTTTAGTTTCAAGTAAAGAGCGTTGAGGTTCTGGGCCAGAAAGTAAAACCATTACATCATATTTTGGTTTTATATCTATTTTATTAAACCTGCTTAATGGACCAATATATTTAACTGGGATTTCATGTATTTGTATATGCCCTAATTTTCCGCTCAGATTTTCTTCACCAATATTATCTGGAACCCAACATTCATCAAATCGCTTTATTATTTTTTGATGCAATTTTGTACTTAGCCATGTAGTTGATCCACTTAAAACTTGTAATTGATGTGTTATAAATACACTTGGCACATGTTTGCTGTGAACGCCTAATCTATTGTCAGAAATAATGCCTTCAATAGTATACTCCTTAATGATTTTTGAAATTTCTTTTTTCTCTTTATTGATTGCTTTAATCATTTTAGGAGAACCTTGAATGAGTTTCAGTTTAAACAAGCGTCCTTTTTTTGGATAGCTTATTTTATATGAAGGCAGCTCAATAGTTTTAAGATGAGGAAATTCTTTTTGCAAAAGCGCTAATGCAATTCCGTCACTAGCAATAACAGGTTCGAAGTTATGATTTATTAAAGCGTTAATTAGAGGAATGCATCTAGTAGCATGGCCTAAACCCCAATTTAAAGGGGCAATTAAAATTCGTTTTTTCAAATTCATTAGATAGCTAATATTGTTTTAGAGGTCTGATGCAATTTGAATTTGTAATAAAATTTATCAATTTGAAACTTTATCATTCTCATTTCATGTACTTATATTATTACTCTAAATTGGATACATGTTACATCCATTTTAATTATTTCTTTTTGGTATCAATATTTCGTTAAGGATGTTTCACAAAAACAAAGATAAAGCTAAAATGTTTCCTTAATTTTGCTGCATCATTAAATTAGTATTGTGGGAAGTAAAAATAAATTAAAACGTTTTAGAGAAAACGAAACCTTTAGCAATGTGTTTCAGCCTACACGTGAAGAATTAGTTGATTCACAATTTAATCTTAAAGGACTTTGGAACGAAATTGTTTTTAAAAATAATAATCCATTGGTTTTAGAATTAGGTTGCGGAAAAGGTGAATATTCAGTTGAATTAGCAAAAAAATACCCTGAAAAAAACTTTATAGGCATAGATATTAAAGGTGCACGATTTTGGAGAGGAGCAAAAACAGCTATAGAAGAAAGTATTCCTAATGTAGCATTTTTACGCACACAGATTGAGCTTATCGACCATGCTTTTGGTAAAGCAGAAGTAGATGAAATTTGGATTACATTTCCAGACCCACAAATTAAGTATAAGCGTACTAAACACAGAATGACAAATTCTGAGTTTTTAAAACGCTATAAAACTATTTTAAAATCAGAAGGTGTTGTTAACTTAAAAACCGATAGTGAGTTTATGCACGGTTATACGCTTGGGTTATTGCATGGTGGTGGCCACGAAGTACTATATGCAAATCATAATGTGTATAAACAAGAAGGAAGCCCAGAAGAAGTTACAAGTATTCAAACCTATTACGAGTCGCAATACTTAGAGCAAAACAAACCAATTACGTATATTAGGTTCAAAATTAAATAGTATTGAATATTACTGTAGTCTTTTTTTTAGGGTTAATTATTGCTTTAGTAGGAGTTATTCCTCCTGGTTTGCTAAACATGACAGCAGCAAAAATAAGCTTAAAAGAAGGCTATAGTCGTGGTATTATATTTTCTATAGGTGTTTGTGTTATTGTATTTATACAAACTTATATAGCATCTATGTTTGCACGTTATTTGAGCAATCATCAAGATGTTGTAGAAATCTTACAACGTGTAGCTTTTGTGCTTTTTGTACTCATTACAATTTATTTTTTACTAATAGCTAAATCAGATATAAAACCAGATGTAGAACCTCATGCTAAAAGTAAGCATAGTCGTTTTTTTCAAGGTATGTTTTTGTCTAGTATAAATGTGTTTCCGATTCCTTATCAAGCTTATATGACTATTACAATTGCATCGTTTGGTTGGTTTACATTTGATGTAGTAAGTATGCTTACTTATGTTACAGGTGCAGCAATGGGAACATTTGTAATGCTGTATGTTTATATCTTCTTTTTCGATAAAATCAAAAATAAAAAGTTTACATCACAAAAAAATATGAATTACATCATTGGTAGCATTACAGGAGCTATTTCTATAGCGACACTTTGTAATATTTTAATGGATATGTAATTACTAATATGAAACCAGAAACACTTAATTTTTTTGAAAAGGTTTATGAAGTAGCTAAGCTTATTCCGTTTGGACGTGTTACAAGTTATGGTGCTATTGCAAATTATTTAGGAGCAGCACGTAGTGCACGTATGGTTGGTTATGCTATGAATGGTTCTGTTGGTAAAGATGTACCTGCACATCGTGTGGTTAACAGAAAAGGCTTGTTAACAGGTAAACATCATTTTGATGGAACAAATTTAATGCAACAGCTTTTAGAAAGCGAAGGTATAATTGTTGTCGACAATCAAATTCAAGACTTAGAGAAAGTGTATTGGGATCCTTCAAAAGAATAGTAATACTTCTTTGTTTCTTATATATAATAAATATTCAGTTTAAATAATTAAACTAAATTCTTTCATAAATCATTTCAATGAAAGGGTTTCAAAATCCAAACAATTCGCTGTATATTTGCACTTTAGAATGATTCTTAATAAATAGTCGCTTGCAATAGCAAGTTTAAATATGAAATTAGATAAACAAAATATATTAAAAGCATTAGAAACCATTTCTGCACCTGGTGAAGGTCAAAATATGGTTGAAAGTGGCGCTGTAAAAAACGTGGTTACTTTTGCTGACGAAGTTATAGTTGATATTACAATTACTAACCCAAGTTTACAGGCTAAAAAACGTACAGAAGTAGACATCATGAAAACTATTCATGAGTTAGTTTATGAAAAAGCTAAAATAACAGTTAATGTAAAAGTTGATGCGCCTACAACCAAACCAACTAACGAGATTAAAGGAAAACCAATAGCAGGTATTCAAAATATAATTGCTATTGCATCTGGTAAAGGTGGTGTTGGTAAATCTACAGTAACTGCTAATATTGCAACTACTTTAGCTAAAATGGGATTTAAGGTTGGGATATTAGATGCCGATATTTATGGACCATCTATACCAATTATGTTTGATGTAGAAAGCGAAAGGCCTTTAGCTGTTAATGTTGATGGAAAATCTAAAATGAAACCCGTAGAGAATTATGGCGTAAAAGTTTTGTCAATTGGGTTTTTTACAAAACCTGACCAAGCAGTAGTTTGGAGAGGTCCAATGGCAGCAAAAGCTTTAAATCAAATGATTTTTGATGCAGCTTGGGGAGAACTTGATTTTATGTTAATTGACTTGCCTCCAGGAACAGGAGATATACATTTAAGTATTATGCAATCACTTCCAATTACTGGTGCAGTTGTGGTAAGTACACCTCAAAATGTTGCATTAGCTGATGCTAAAAAAGGTGTTGCTATGTTTCAACAAGAAAGTATTAATGTACCTGTTTTGGGTATTATTGAAAATATGGCATATTTTACTCCAGCAGAATTACCAGATAATAAATATTATATTTTCGGACAAGAAGGAGCAAAAAATCTAGCTGAAGATTTAAAAACCCCTTTCTTAGGCGAAATACCTTTAGTACAAAGTATAAGAGAAGCTGGAGACATTGGTCGCCCTGCAGCATTACAAACAGCTACACCTATAGAACAAGCTTTTGAGAAGATAACTCAAAATGTGGTTCAAGAAGTGGTAAAACGTAATGACGCATTACCACCAACAGAAGCAATTAAAATTACAACAATGGCTGGATGTTCAGCAGTTAAAAAATAACACATGAGTACAGAAGAACTAAGACTTAATGTAGAAAAAGCATTAGAAGAAATCCGTCCTTTTTTACAAAGTGATGGAGGCGACATTTCGTTGCTATCTATTGAAGGAGATAAACTTGTAAAAGTTCAACTAGAAGGCGCTTGTGTGGGTTGTAGTGTAAATCAAATGACACTTAAGTCTGGAGTTGAAATGACTATAAAAAAGTACGCGCCTCAAATAGAACAAGTTATTAATATTGAAGCTTAAAAATGATTTTTATCATAGAAACTAAGCATAATCAATAGTAATTTTGTTTCCGAAATTTACAATTCATGATTAAAACTGATATACTAATAATTGGCGCTGGACCAACAGGTTTATTTACTGTTTTTGAGGCAGGCTTACTTAAACTAAAATGCCATTTAATTGATGCTTTACCGCAAGCTGGCGGACAATGTTCTGAGATTTATCCTAAAAAACCTATTTATGATATTCCAGCTTATCCAGAAATTTTAGCTGGTGACCTTACCGAAAAGTTATTGGAGCAATGTAAACAGTTTGAACCTGGATTTACATTAGGCGAACGTGCTGAGACTATAGAAAAACAAGACGATGGTACATTTGTTGTTACTACAAATAAAGGAACACAACACCAAGCTCCTGTTGTAGCAATTGCTGGAGGTTTAGGGAGTTTTGAACCGCGAAAACCATTGATAGATAATATTAGTTCTTTTGAAGATAAAGGTGTTGAATATTTTATAAAAGACCCAGAAATTTATAGAAATAAACGCGTTGTAATTGCTGGTGGTGGTGACTCTGCCTTAGATTGGAGTATATTTTTAAGTGATATTGCAAGTGAAGTAACGCTTATACATAGAAGAAATGAATTTCGTGGAGCATTAGATTCAGTAGATAAAGTACAGGAATTAAAAAATAGCGGCAAAATAAATTTAATTACGCCAGCAGAAGTAATTAATGTTATTGGTCATACAAAAGTTGAAGGGGTTGTGGTACATCAATCTAAAAATATTAATGAAGAATCTATTTTAGAGTGTGATCATTTTGTGCCTTTGTTTGGTTTATCTCCAAAGCTAGGTCCTATTGCAAATTGGGGATTAGAGATTGAGAAAAATGCCATTGTAGTTAATAATGCTTTAGATTATCAAACTAACATACCAGGAATTTTTGCAATTGGAGATGTTAATACATATCCAGGAAAATTGAAATTAATTTTATGTGGTTTTCATGAAGCTACATTAATGTGTCAAGCGGCTTATAAGATTATTAATCCAGGAAAACGTTATGTGTTAAAATATACTACAGTTAGTGGTATTGATGGTTTTGATGGTACTCGAAAAGAAGCACCTAAAGCTGTGGTTAAGAAAATAGAATAAATTTAAATATAATGTCACCTTGAGCGTAGTCGAAAGGTTTTAAAAAATGATTAAATATTGGATTCCCACTTTCGTGGAAAGTAAACATGGAACAAGATATAAACATAAAAATAACAGATCGAGATGGTGTAACACACGAAGTACTTGCACCAACAGATATGGCAATGAATTTAATGGAAGTAGTTCGATCTTATGAATTAGCTCCAGAAGGAACTATTGGTGTTTGTGGCGGCATGGCTATGTGTGCATCTTGTCAATGTTATGTGAATTCAAATCATGAACTTCCAGAAATGCAAGACGATGAAGAAGCGATGCTTAGCGAAGCTTTCTATGTAAAAGATAACTCACGTTTAGGTTGTCAAATTCAAATCACTCCAGAAATGGAAGGTTTAGAGGTTGAATTAGCTCCTGAGGGTTAATTGGTCTTGTAGTCAAACAACTTTCTTGGACCTTCTAACAAAACTCTTACAATTTTTAAAGTCCCATCATCAGTGGTAGCAATTTGCCATTTAATAAGCGAAATTTTGCCATTTTCAATTTCAATACCAGTTATACTTCTAGGATGGACACAACTTCCGTCATTAAAAAAAGCAATATCACCAGGTTCTGGAAAACGAGGTCTGTGTGTATGACCAACAATAGTTAAAAGGTTTTTGTTTTCGATAATCCATTTTTTTGTTCTGCGCTCAACTTTAATCAATTCCTTGTAATTTTTTGCAGGACTAGTAGGATCTGCAATACCCATAACATTTAGTGGTTTCCAAAGAATTCGAACTAAAAAACGACTCCATTTCCAGAAGATATAGTTCCACCAATCGGCTTGATGTCCATGAGTTAAAAACAGTTCTTGACCAGTACCAGAATGTTTTAAAACAACAGCTTCATGATATTTAAGATCGCAAAACAATTCTACTTCTTCACCAATTTTTGGGTCAAAATAAGTAGATAAGTGTTTCTCTACATATTTAGGATTACGATAGACCATATCATGATTTCCCCAAATCATATGTAAACGATTTTGCTTATGAAATAGTTTCATAAGCATGTACACGTTTTTATGAGCATTTAAAATAGAATCAAAAGATAGGTTTTCCCAGAGTTCATCACCATCACCAAGTTCACAGTAACTAAAACCTTCAGCATAATAATACTTTAATGCGTGAAAATAAATATTTCTATTGTTGGCAAAATCATCTGCAAAACTGTTGTCGCCTCGATGACAATCACTAAACAGAACAAATTTACTAGAGTTATCAAAGTTGATAATCTTAGCATTTTTGTAAGCACGATCTAATCTCGTTTTTGAAGACATAAAGTAAATGTAAATAAAAAATGTCATTCTAAATGAAGTGAAGAATCTTAAAAGAGATTTTTCGACTTCGCTCAAAATGACACAATGCTATAATATGATAGTAACCAAATAAGCCTTAGGCTTTATTTAAAAGCATTTAAACCAGTAACATCTAATCCTGTAATTAGTAAATGAATATCGTGAGTACCTTCATAGGTAATAACACTTTCTAAATTCATAGAGTGACGCATAATACTATATTCGCCAGAAATTCCCATGCCACCAAGCATCTGTCTTGCGTCACGAGCTATGTTAATAGCCATTTCTACATTATTACGTTTTGCCATAGAGATTTGTGCTGAAGTTGCAGTGCCAGCTTCACGCATAACGCCAAGTCTCCAAGCTAATAATTGTGCTTTGGTGATTTCGGTAATCATTTCAGCTAGCTTTTTTTGTTGTAATTGAAACTGTCCAATTGGCTTACCAAATTGCATGCGTTCTTTACTATAACGTAAAGCAGTATCGTAACAATCCATTGCTGCACCAATTGCTCCCCAAGCAATACCAAAACGAGCCGAATCTAAACATCCTAAAGGTGCTCCTAATCCAGATTTATTAGGTAATAAATTCTCTTTAGGAACTTTTACATTATCAAAAATAAGCTCACCAGTAGCTGATGCACGTAATGACCATTTGTTGTGAGTTTCAGGAGTAGAAAAACCTTCCATGCCACGTTCAACAATTAGTCCATGAATACGGCCTTCTTCATTTTTAGCCCAAACAACGGCAATCTGACAAAAAGGGGAATTTGAAATCCACATTTTGGCTCCATTTAAAAGATAATGGTCTCCCATATCTTTAAAATTGGTTACCATTCCTCCTGGATTAGACCCATGGTCAGGTTCCGTTAAACCAAAAGAGCCTATCCATTCACCAGATGCTAATTTTGGTAAGTATTTTTGACGTTGTTCTTCGTTTCCGTATTTCCAGATTGGATACATAACTAGTGACGATTGTACAGAGGCTGTACTACGTACACCAGAATCTCCACGTTCTATTTCTTGCATAATTAAACCATAGCTAATTTGGTCTAATCCTGCGCCTCCATATTTTTCAGGGATATAGGGACCAAAAGCACCAATTTCTGCTAATCCTCCTACAATAGATTTTGGGAATTCAGCTTTTTGTGCGGCTTCTTCAATAATAGGAGAAACATCACGCTTTACCCATTCTCTTGCTGCATCACGTACTAATTTATGTTCTTCAGTTAAAAGCTCATCTAAGTTGTAGTAATCTGGAGCTTCAAATAAATCTGGTTTCATTGTAAAAAATTTTGTTGTCAAATTTAATTAATGCAACCGAAAAACCTCATTTTTAATTGAATTATTTAGTGATAAAAATATAATACTTTATAGAAGTAATTAGCGAAGCTTACATTTTTAAATAAAAAGCTTTAGTAAGGTTTATGTAGTCTAGTGTGTACTCATGTCGAGAAGTTTCAATGATTAATTCAGAAACTTCTAGCTTTTTTTCTTGAAAAGAGAATTCAATAAGGCTGCGCTTAATTTCTGTATTTGGGTTGCCTTTTACATGTAAAATTCTATTTGCAAATAAGTTTATTTTTGATGCTAAATCAACAAAGTTGTCCTCTTCTTTAAACGGAATAACAACATTAAATGTTCCGTCTTTAGAGAGTAGTTTAGCAACGCTTTCAATTAAATGGTTAAAAGGCATAGCATCATTAAAGCGAGCTAAGTCTCGTTGGTCATTTTTTGTTTTATAATCTTCAGAATAAAAAGGTGGATTAGAAATTATTAAATCATAAGTGTCATCAATCTCTTCAGCAAATTCTTCTAACGATGCATGATAACAAAAAAGTCGATCACTCCAAGGTGATTGTTCAAAATTATCAACACATTGCTCGTAAGCATTCTCGTCAATTTCTAAAGCATCAATAAGTTCTGCATGACTTCGTTGTGCTAACATTAAAGAAAGTACTCCAGTTCCTGAGCCAATATCTAAAACAGAAAACGGATTGTTTTTAAGAGAAGACCATGCGCCAAGTAAAACACCATCAGTACCTATTTTCATTGCGCAGCGATTTTGATTGATGCTAAATTGTTTGAATTGAAATGGTTTTTCCATATAGTGTCTTCCTGAACTTGTTTCAGAATCTCATTATTTGCGTGTGATGCTGAAATAAATTCAGCATGACGAAAAGCTAATCGTCTTCTAAATATAAATCAATTAGACCTTCAGGAGTTTTAACGTAAATGGTTTTGTTTTGTTTGTCTATCTTTTCTATAAACTCATCATTCATAGGGATAAGAATTTCAATACCATTTCTGTCAATCTCAAAAAGAGATTGTGCAGTTGAATCATTAACAGATTTTATAACACCAACATTTCCGTGGTTTATATCTTCAACCTTAAAGCCTATAATTTCATGAAAATAGAATTTATCATCTTCAAGTTTAGGAAGAAACTCAAGAGGTAAGTATATGCCGCATTTTAAAAGAGAATCTGCATCTTGTTCTGTATCAACTTCTTCAAATTTAACACGCAATAGTTCCGATTTATGGAGTTGAGAAGATTCAATAAAAAAAGGAACAAGATTGTTTTTAAGTTCTATAAAAACAGACTCTAATTGCTCATATAGTTCAGGCTCATCGGTGTCTAACTTTATTAAGAGTTCACCTTTAAAGCTGTATTTTTTTACAATTTTACCTAAAAAGAAGCAGTCTTTTTTTTGCATAAGAATTAAAAATAAAAAAACTCCGATAAACATTTATCGGAGTTTAAAAGTATAAAAAAATAGTTGACTATTCTTCTTCGTTTGAAGCAACAACGTCTTCGGTCGCTTCTTCTACAACTGGAGCAGCTGCAGCTATTCTAGCTTCGTTAACTGCTTTTTCTGCTTCAAAAGCTTTTGCTTTTGCATCAGCTTCCGCTTTTGCTAAACCATCTACTTTTGCTCCTACTTTGTTAGATTTTTCATCTAACCAAGCAGTAAATTTAGCCTCAGCTTGTTCTTCAGTAAGAGCGCCTTTTCTAACACCACCTGCAAGGTGATTTTTAAGCATTACCCCTTTATAAGATAAAATTGCTCTAGCTGTATCAGTTGGTTGTGCACCATTCTGTAGCCATTGTACTGCGCCATCAACATTTAAATCGATAGTAGCTGGGTTTGTGTTTGGATTGTAAGCACCTAATTTCTCTAAGTATTTACCATCTCTTTTTGATCTAGCATCTGCTGCTACAATCCAGTAATAAGGTTTACCTTTTTTACCGTGTCTTTGTAATCTAATTTTAACTGACATATAAATTAATTAGTGAGGTTCACGACCTCTATTATTAATGAGAGCGCAAAGATAATACAATTATTTAATTATGAACATTTTATTTGAAATTAAGTAATATTGAAATTTTATTATACTTTTGGGAATTCTAAAACGTTATATTAAACCTAAATTTAGCCTCATATTTATTTAGAGGAACAAAAGATAAGCAAATGAAAAAATTAGCAGTACTTCTAATTACTTTTTTAACCTTAGTAAGTTGTGGTGATGAAGTTGAATTCAACACACCAGCATTTCAAGGAAATAAAGATTATGTGCTTTGGAGAGCAGAGTTTTTTAACGCAGCTATTGATGATAATGGTTATTTAACCATCACAGGAGGAAATAATATAGAAACCGTTGAGCTTACAATACCATCTGTTGCAGTTGGAACTTATACCTTAGGAGACGTTAGTTCTATGGCAGCTAAATTTACTGCAGCTGACGGAACAGTATACTCTACAAATAACAGACCTGATCCAAGCGTTTCTATTTATCCAGAATATGGATTTATTAAGCTTGACGAAATTATAGACAATACATTTACTGGTACTTTTGAGTTTTTAGCATTTGATACTTCAGGGTTAAACTCTGTAGGATTTAATGAAGGTATATTTTTTAGAGTGCCATTAATCTCAGGAGCAATACCAGCAGCAGTTTATACATGTGTTGATGCTCAAGACGATGCAGCATTAGCATTAGCAGCTTATCAATCAACCTTTGCTCCAGAATTAGAATTTATCGATAGTGCAGCATATTTAGCATCATGCGCTGCATATAAAACAGCTTTAGAAACGCAGATGACTTACTGCGGCGATGTTAGCGGAGATATTCAATCTGCTATAAATGATTTAAATGATTGTGTATTCCCTTGTAATTTTGCAGTAGCAAATAGTAATGCTGCACAAGCAAATTTAGAAACTGCAACTATAGGTAATTATATTGAAGCATGTACAGCTTATAAAGCATATTTACAACAACAAATTGATTTTTGTGGAGATGATGATGGTTCAATTCAAGCCCTAATAGATGCTACAGATTGCGGAGATGATGATAGTGATGGTGTGCCAAACATTTTTGAAGATTTTGATGGTGATGGTGTCTTTGATGATGATACAGATGCAGATGGTATTTTTAACTATTTAGATAACGACGATGATGGTGATGGTGTTTTAACAATAGATGAAGCAAAAGATGCAGACGGAAATCCTATAGATACAGATGGTGATGGCGATGTAGACTATTTAGATACAGATGATGATGGTGATGGCATTATAACAATCAATGAGACTGGAGATACAGATGGTGACGGAGTTCCTGACCACATTGATAATGACGATGATGGTGACGGTGTTTTTACTATTTTTGAGCTAGGAGATACAGATATGAATGGTGTATTAAACTATTTAGACAATGATGATGATGGTGATGGCATGCCTACTGTAGATGAAAATGCAGATCCTAATGGAGATGGTAATCCAGCAGATGCTTTAGATACAGATATGAATGGAATTCCTGATTATTTACAGGCATAACAAAAAGCAAATAATTAAAAAAGTGCTGCCAATTTGGCGGCGCTTTTTTGTTTACAACTGTTTATAAGTTCTTAATGAAAAAAGGTTTTATATTTCTTATTTTTAACCCTCTTATTTTTTTAGAATAAAACACATTTATGTACTTAATTTTTGATACTGAAACTACTGGTTTACCTAAGCGTTGGGATGCTCCAATTACGGATACAGATAATTGGCCAAGGTGTATTCAAATTGCATGGCAATTGCATGACGAGTTGGGTAAATGTATTGAGCATCAAGATTATTTAGTACAACCAGAAGGATTTAATATTCCTTATGACGCTGAGAAAATTCATGGTATTTCTACAGAATTAGCACAAGAACAAGGGATTCCTTTATCAGAAGTTTTAGAAAAATTTAATGAAGCATTACAAAAAACCAAATTTGTTGTTGGTCAAAATGTAAAGTTCGACCTCAATATTATGGGAGCCGAATTTGTAAGAGGTGATATAGCAAATCAACTTCAAGAGTTACCTGTTCTAGATACTTGTACTGAGCATACGGCTAGTTTGTGTCAAATTCCTGGCGGACGTTACGGAAAATTTAAACTACCTACACTAACAGAGTTACATCAGTTTTTATTCAACAAGCCATTTGCCGAAGCTCATAATGCTACTGCAGATGTTGAAGCAACTACGCGCTGCTTTTTTGAATTGGTTCGTTTAGGAGAATACACAAAAGAACAGTTAGATGTTCAGCCAGATTATTTTCAAAATTTCTCTAAAGCAAATCCTAAAACTATTCAACTTATAGGATTAAAGCATATTAATCTTAAACAAGAAAGTGCCAAAATAAATGAGCGTATACAGCAATCCCAAACTGTAGAAGTTTCAGATACCGAGATTAATGAAAACATTTCTGGATTAGTAGATGTAGATTTTGTCCATTTACATAATCATTCGCAGTTTTCAATCTTACAATCAACAATAAGTATTAAAAATTTAGTTGCTTCGGCAGCAGAGCATAATATGCCAGCAGTTGCTTTAACTGATCATGCAAATATGATGGGTGCTTTTCATTTTGTAAAAGAAGTAAACAATCATAATAAAGCAGTTAAAGCTAAAAATGAAGACGCTAAAGAAAAAGGAGAAACGCCTTCTGCAACAGAAATAAAACCAATACTTGGTTGCGAGTTTTTTGTATGTGAAAACCATCTTGATAAGACTAGAAAAGATAATGGTTATCAAATTGTACTAATAGCAAAAAACAAAAACGGATATCATAATCTAGCTAAACTATCATCAATAGCTTACACAGCAGGGTTTTATTATGTACCAAGAATTGATAGAGAATTGATTCTGAAGTACAAAGATGACCTTATTGTGCTTACAGGTAATTTATATGGTGAAGTACCAAGTAAGGTTTTAAATATTGGTGAAAACCAAGCTGAAGATGCTTTAATATGGTGGAAAGAACAGTTTGCAGATGACTTGTATGTAGAACTTGTTAGGCATAATCAAGAAGATGAAAATCGAGTTAATCCAACATTAATTAAACTAGCTAAGAAGCATCAAGTTAAATTAGTCGCATCAAATAACACATACTATTGTAAGCAAGAAGACGCTAATGCACATGATATTTTGCTATGTGTTAAAGAAGGCGAAAAACAAGCAACTCCAATAGGACGCGGTCGAGGTTATCGTTATGGGTTACCAAATCAGGAATATTACTTTAAGTCTTCAGATGAAATGAAGTCTTTGTTTAAAGATATCCCTGAGGCGATTTCAAATATTCAGGAAGTTGTAGATAAAATAGAAGCATTTCAATTAGCACGTGATGTTTTATTGCCAGCTTTTGATATTCCTGATGAATTTAAAACCGAAGAAGATTTAAGAGATGGCGGCAAGCGAGGAGAAAATAAATACTTACGCCATTTAACTTATCAAGGTGCAGAAAAACGATATGCAGAATTAACAGATGAGATTAAAGAGCGTCTAGACTTTGAGCTAAGTGTTATTGAAAACACTGGTTATCCAGGTTACTTTTTAATTGTTGAAGATTTTATTCGCGAAGCACGTAATATGGATGTTTCTGTCGGGCCAGGACGAGGTTCTGCCGCAGGATCTGTAGTTGCGTATTGCTTATGGATTACTAATATAGATCCTTTAAAATACGACTTGCTTTTTGAGCGTTTTTTAAATCCAGACCGTATTAGTATGCCAGATATTGATATCGATTTTGATGATGAAGGACGTAGTCGTGTAATGGATTATGTAATTGATAAGTATGGAAGTAATCAAGTAGCTCAGATTATTACTTATGGCACAATGGCTGCAAAATCGTCTATTAGAGATACAGCCAGAGTTTTAGATTTACCACTTTTTGATGCCGATCGTATTGCAAAATTAATTCCAACGATGTCTAAACTCGGAAAGATTTTTGGTTATGATGAAAAGGAATTAAGCAAGAAGTTTAGAGCTGAAGATTTAGAAAAAGTAAATCAACTACTTAATATTTCTGAAGGAGATGACCTCGAAGCTGAAACAGTAAACTTAGCTAGAACACTAGAAGGTTCTGTTCGTAATACCGGAATACATGCCTGTGGTGTAATTATTACACCAGATGATATTACAAAGTTTGTACCTGTAGCAACTGCAAAAGATTCAGATTTATATGTAACACAATTTGATAACTCAGTAGTTGAAGACGCTGGTTTGTTAAAGATGGATTTCTTAGGATTAAAGACTTTAACTTTAATAAAAGATACTGTAAAAATTGTTAAGGCAAAACATAACATTCAACTCGACCCAGATAGTTTTCCTTTAGATGATGAAAAAACTTATGAGTTGTTCCAAAAAGGAGAAACTGTAGGTGTATTTCAATATGAATCTCCTGGAATGCAAAAGCATCTTAAAGATTTAAAACCAACAGTTTTTGAAGATTTAATTGCAATGAACGCACTCTATCGTCCAGGACCAATGGAATATATTCCAAGTTTTGTTCGTAGAAAGCACGGTGATGAAGATATTGAGTATGATTTGCCAGCCATGGAAGAGTATCTTAAAGAAACTTATGGTATTACAGTATATCAAGAGCAAGTGATGTTGCTTTCCCAAAAATTGGCTGGTTTTACAAAAGGTGAAGCTGATGTTTTGCGTAAAGCAATGGGGAAAAAGCAAATTGCGGTACTCGATAAAATGAAACCTAAATTTGTAGAGCAAGCTAGTGCAAATGGGCATGATGCTAAAGTTTTAGAAAAAGTCTGGAAAGATTGGGAAGCTTTTGCTAGTTATGCCTTTAATAAATCGCACTCAACCTGTTATGCTTGGATTGCTTATCAAACTGCATATTTAAAAGCGCATTACCCAGCAGAATATATGGCAGCCGTTCTATCTAATAATATGAACGATATTAAGCAAGTTACATTCTTTATGGAAGAGTGTAAACGTATGCGATTAGATGTGCTTGGACCAGATGTTAATGAATCGTATTACAAGTTCTCAGTTAATCAAGATAATGCTGTGCGTTTTGGTATGGGAGCTATTAAAGGTGTTGGTCATGGTGCCGTAATGACTATAGTTGAAAACAGAAAAAAAGATGGTCATTATAAATCTATTTTTGATTTAGCTAAACGTATTGATTTACGTGCAGCAAATAAAAAAGCATTCGAAAATTTAGCTTTAGCTGGAGGTTTTGATGGTTTTGGAGATACACATCGTGCGCAATACTTTCATAAAGAAGGAGATGATGTAACCTTTTTAGAAAAGGCAATTAAATATGGTAATAGGCATCAAGACAATGAAAACTCTGCTCAAGTAAGTTTATTTGGAGCTACAAGTGAGGTTCAGATTGCAGAACCCGAAGTTCCTCCTTGTGAAGAATGGGGAACTATGGAAAAACTAGCTCAAGAAAGAGAAGTGGTTGGTATCTATATTTCTGGCCATCCCTTAGATGATTTTAAAGTAGAAATGAAAACATTCTGCAATGCCAATTTAGCCATGTTTAATGATTTAGAAACTTATGTTAATCGTGAGCTAACCTTCGGTGGTGTAGTTACAGATATACAACATCGTGTTAGTAAACAAGGAAAAGGCTGGGCTTTATTTACTATTGAAGATTACACAGATAGTTTTGAGTTTAGAATTTTTGGAGAAGAGTATTTAAAATACAGACACTTTTTAGTAAAAAATTCATTTGTGTATGTTAAGACCTTTGTAAGAGAAGGTTGGGTGAATAGAGAAACAGGAAAAAAGAGCGATCCACGTACTCAATTTAATAGCTTTCAATTATTGCATGATGTTATGGATACCTATGCAAGAAAGTTATCAGTTCAATTAAATATCGATACACTTCAAGAAAAGCGTATTACATATTTACAAGATTTGTTTAAAATGCATCCAGGTAATCATGCATTAAATTTTGTTGTATACGATAATAAGGAAGAAATAAAACTTCAAATGCCAAGTCGTAAACAAAAAGTAAAAATCTCACAAGAACTATTAACTGAGCTAAAGAATAACGATATTTTTTATAAGTTGAATTAATTAAGCCTTTTTAGTATCTAAATAATCGCCTAAACCTTGTAGTGAGTTATCCCAGAATTGTTCGTAGAACTTAATCCATTTATTAACTTCTTCAAGAGGTTTTGCATTGGCATTGCAAAAACGTTCTCTTCCCATAGAGTCAATATGAACTAATCCGGCATGTTCAAGTGTTTTAATGTGTTTTGTAACACCTTGTCTGCTAATCTCAAATTGATTAGAAATTTGAGTAATAGATAAAGCTGAAGTTGCAATCACTAAGGCATGAAAAATTTCACGCCTTGTTGGATCTGCAATGGCTTTAAATAAGGTTGTGATTTTATCCTGCATTTATAAGGTTTTTTAGGTAGCTTGATAATTCACTAATACAATTATCCCAACCGCCATTAAAGCTTTCAAACATAGCTATAGCTGTTTCTCCTGAGTAATTAGAAATGCCAGAATGTTCTAAATGTAGTTTTGTGCCTCCTTCAACAGATTCTAATGTCCATGAAACAGTTGTTTCAACTTTAGTATCAGCAACAATCCATGTATAAATCAATACATAAGGATTAGCATTCTTTACTTCGCCACTAATAGTAGTACATCCTTTCTCATTAGGTTCAGAAGTGAAAGTGTAATTATAGCCTTGTTCTGCTTTAAAATCTGCTTTAATAAACCAAGCAGAAATTTCTTCGGCTTTAGAAATTGCATCCCAAACTTTTTCTATAGGATGATTAAATACTTTTTCTTTTGAAATTGTGTCATTCATAATAATGGTTTTTAAAATTAATATGCAACTTTATGGTTGCTAAATTAAGTGTAATTATTTTAATATGCAACTTTTTGGTTGCTTATTTGTTTTTCACAATAAAATGTTATTAAAATCACTATATAAGAACTCTCAATTTCCCAATAACTAAAACAAATACTGCCATTGTAAGGTTTGGCAAAATTTTTGACTAATTTTGCATATTAAATAGAATTAAACACAATTAAAAATAAATATTATGGCATTAGAAATAACAGATGCAACATTTGAAGAAACAGTATTAAATAGCGATAAACCAGTAATGGTTGATTTTTGGGCAGCTTGGTGTGGACCATGTCGTATGGTTGGACCAATTATTGATGAAATTAGTAGTGAATATGCAGACAAAGCTGTAGTAGGTAAAGTAGATGTAGATGCTAATCAAGAGTTTGCTGCAAAATACGGTGTACGTAACATACCAACTGTTTTAGTATTTAAAAACGGAGAAGTTGTTGGAAGACAAGTAGGTGTTGCTCCAAAAAATGCTTACACAGAAGCTATAGATTCTCTTTTATAATATATAAAGTGAAAGAAATGATAAAAGGTTTGTCATAATGGCAAACCTTTTTTTATTTTAGATAAAAATTAAAACTATGAGCAAGACACCAAAAACACAAGACTTAATTGATAGTAAATTATTAGCAGAACGAAAAGTGTTTCTTTGGGGACAAGTAGATGATGCATCTGCAAAGCACGTAATAGACCGTTTGATGTATTTAGATGCATTAGAAACAAAAGACATTCATTTATATATAAATAGTCCTGGTGGTTATGTTACTTCTGGTTTTGCAATGTACGACTGTATTAAATCACTTAATAGTGATGTGTCTACAATTTGTACAGGATTAGCTGCTTCAATGGGTTCAATTTTATTATCTGTAGGCGCTAAAGGAAAACGCTTTATACAACCTCATGCTAGAGTAATGATTCATCAACCTAGTGGCGGTGCAAGAGGGCAAGCAAGTGATATAGAAATTACAGCTCAAGAAATTTTAAAAACTAAAGAATTGAGTGCACAAATATTGGCAGATAATTGCGGACAAGATTTTGATAAAGTAATGAAAGATTTTAACCGTGATCATTGGATGGGAGCTGAAGAATCTGTTGCTTACGGAATAGTAGATGGAATCATATAATAAATGAATTTACAAGCAGAACTTAATAAAGCAGGAGGATTTAAAAACCTAGAATTGCTTGCCAAGCAAGTTGTTGAAGGGTTTATTTCTGGGATGCATAAAAGTCCGTTTCATGGGTTTTCTGCTGAGTTTGCCGAACATAAAATATACAACCAAGGAGAAAGTACACGTCATATAGATTGGAAACTATATGCAAAAACAGATAAGCTATATACTAAACGTTACGACGAAGAAACTAATTTACGCTGCCATCTAATTATAGATAATAGTAGCTCGATGCATTATCCAGCTATGAATCATTTTTCAATAAGTAAGCTAAATAAAATTGCATTTTCGGCTTTAGCTTCTGCGTCTTTAATGCATATTTTTAAAAAACAACGTGATGCTGTTGGTTTGAGTATTTATAGTGATGCTTACGATTATTATGCACCAGAAAAAGGAAGTGAAAGACATCATCAAATGCTATTAAGTCAGTTAAGTAACACAGTAGTTTCAAAACCTCTCAATAAACAAACAGAAACTTATACCTATTTGCATCAAATAGCAGAGAATATACATAGACGTTCTTTAATTTTCTTTTTTACAGATATGTTTCAAACATCAACAGATGAAGTAAAGTTATTTGAAGCCTTACGTCACCTAAAACATAATAAACATGAAGTTGTTTTGTTTCATGTATTTGATAAAGAGAAAGAGTTAAAATTTGATTTTGATAATACACCAAAACGATTTATAGATGTAGAAACTAATGAGTATATTAATTTGTACCCAGACACTATAAAAGAAGGTTACAAAACCTCAGTAAAAAAGTACTTTAACGAGTTACGTCTTAAGTGTGGTCAATATCAAATTAAGTATGTCGAAGCAGACATTACAAAAGACTTTAATAAAATACTGACGACTTATATGGTAGAGCGTCATCGATTTATTTAAAATATTTTTCAAAAATCTTAAAAAAATGTTTGTGTAATGAAAAATGGGGTGTATATTTGCAACCGCAATAATGCAACGGTTTGGTAGTTCAGTTGGTTAGAATATCTGCCTGTCACGCAGGGGGTCGCGGGTTCGAGTCCCGTCCAGACCGCAAAAATTGCTTAAAAGCTTCAACCAAGTTGGAGCTTTTTTTTGGCAATAAAATTTAGTTGTGTTGTTTGGCAGATGTTGTAGTCTGTCAATGGTTTAAGTAGTTAAACCGATGGAAAGCTTTCCTTTTTTCTGTATAGAAAATTGGGATGCTTTTTTGTTTTAAAGAGTATTTTAAAAGCTAGTAAAGTAACTTTAAAATATACGTAATTTGTCGTATTGATTTTTTTTAAGCCATAGAGTAATTTTATTTTTTAATACTAAAAATTATGCTATGAAAGTAAAATACACTTTATTATTATTTGTAATATCAATACATATGTTTGGGCAATGGTCTCAAACAGATGCGCTAACAGTATCTGGATCCTCATATTTAGTTGCTGCAACAAGTTTAGGTAATAATGTTTATGCAGTTGGCGGAATGAATAATGTATTTGTACATTCGCCTGATCAAGGAGAGACTTGGTCTGCACCTTCAATAACACCTCCTAATGGTGTTTTTCAATATTTAAGAGGAGTTGGGGATAGGCTTTATGCTTCTACAAAGATTAACACATATGATTATGAATTATACTACTCTTTAGATAACGGAATGTCATGGGTTCTAGATATTGACGGATTACCTCAAAATATCACAAATACAGGAAAACCAGCAATGATAGTAAAAGATATGGGTAATGGATATGTTATTGCTCACAATGGGCAGAAAGCCTATTATAAGCAATTAGGAGATGCCACTTGGATTGAAACAAGTATAGATTTTGTTATTAATGATATAGCTGCTACATCAAATAAGTGGTTAGCTATTGGGATAGCTAAATTATTAGAGAGTACAGATAATGGTAATAGTTGGTCAGAAATTTCTACATCTGGTTTGCCCACTAATTTTCAAGGAAGTATAATGGCAAGTAATGGAGTTGATCGTTTATATATGTCTAATGCTCCAGCAAATGGTGGTGATGATATTTATATTTCTGAAGATGGAGGAGTAAGTTGGACACTAACAAATTCATCAGGCTTTTATTCTTATTCAAATCCTTGGGTGCAATCTATTTTTGCTATAGAAAATTATGTTTTTGCTTCGATTAAACCTGAACTAGCAAATTTTAATGATCCACCTTCATTTATTTTTTCTAATACTGAAACCCCAAACTTTAGCCTAGGAAATACAAGTGGTTTACCAACAGGAATAACCAATACTTATTTGCCATTTTTCTTTAATTGTGGCAATAAGCTATTTACATTATTTTGGGATTTGCATGTTACAGAACCAGGTTTTAATGGCACTTTGTCTTTAAATAATATTGATGATAAACAATCTTTTAATGTTTATCCAAACCCTGCTAATAATGAAATAACTATAAAAACAGATAGTTTTCAAAAAACAAAAGCCAAAATAATAAACATTGCAGGACAAGAAATAAATAAAATACAATTATCAAGAAATGAAACTAAAGTTGACATTAGCTATTTGCTTTCAGGAATTTATTTTTTAGTTTTAGAAGCTGAAGAAAGTATAGAGGTAATTAAACTTTTCAAGAATTAATTTTAGTGAGATTATGTAGTCTCTAGGCAAAGCTTATTTGCATTTTAATAAATAGTTTGGTGTTTACAAACGAAATGAAATTGCTGTTTTTCTTTTAACTAATTACCCTATTTTTGTGACATCATTTTATGTATGAGTAAAACAAAACGTATTAAAGTTATAGAATTATTTGCGGGTGTTGGTGGCTTTAGATTAGGGTTGGAAAAAGCCAATAAAGAAAGTGTTAAAAATAAGTTTGATGTGGTTTGGAGTAACCAATGGGAGCCTTCTACAAAAATGCAGCATGCTTCGTTAGTTTACGAAGCACGTTTTGGAGCAAGTAACCATTCTAATAATGATATTGCTCAAGTTAAAACTAATGATATTCCCGACCATGATATGTTGGTTGGCGGATTTCCTTGTCAAGATTACTCAGTTGCAACTACACTAAAAAACTCAAAAGGATTACAAGGTAAAAAAGGTGTTTTATGGTGGCAGATTTACAGAATTCTAGAAGAAAAAACAAACAAACCCAAGTATCTGTTTCTAGAAAACGTAGACCGCCTTTTAAAATCGCCGTCAACACAAAGAGGTCGAGATTTTGCCATCATGTTAAAGAGTTTAGATGAGTTAGGATATGCTGTTGAGTGGCGCGTTATTAACGCTGCAGATTACGGAATGCCTCAGAGAAGACGACGTGTGTTTATTTTAGCATATCATAAATCAACTAATATTTATAAAACATTTAGCAAGTCTAATAAAGAAGATTGGATTTTAAATGATGGTGTTTTAGCTGAAAGTTTTCCAGTTCAATTTGATAAAAGTGAAGCTACTTTTGTTTTAAATAAAGACGTTAAACACATATCAGATAATTTCAATATAGGAGGTAAGTTGTCTCCTTTTGAAACAAATGGTGTGTTTATTAATGGCGACGTTTTTACTATGAAAACAAAGTCAATATATAATGGCAGCTACACACATTTAAAAGACATACTGATTAAAGATAAAGGTGTTCCAGAAGCATATTTTATTTCTGAAGATGAATTACATAAATGGAAATATCTTAAAGGAGCTAAAAGCGAAGTTAGAGAAACTAAAGAGGGTTTTAAGTATAAGTATAGTGAAGGTAGTATGGTGTTTCCAGATGCATTAGATAATTCTTCAAGAACAATAATTACTGGCGAAGGCGGTAAATCTGCATCTAGATTTAAACATGTGGTTAAAACCAAGCGTGGTTATAGACGATTAGTGCCACAAGAATTAGAACGTTTAAATATGTTTCCAGATAATCACACAAAGTTAGAAAGTATTACAGATACTAAAAGAGCCTTTTTTATGGGTAACGCTTTGGTTGTTGGTGTTATCGAAAAAATAGGAGAAACATTACTTAAAAGAATTAAGTAGCTTTAGGATAGATTTGTTTTGCTATTTTTTTCTTTATAAGAAAATCTAACCGCAATTGTAAGTTTATAGGTTTTTCACTTAAATGATTAGAATAATAGAGAAGCCCTTGTGTTTTAGCATTCAATTCGTCAATTTTTATTTTAGTCTTTTTGTTATCGGCTTTTCTAATGTTGTTTTGGTAACAATTTAATTGCTCAATAGTTAATCCAATCGTATTTAAATAAGTGTTAAGTTTATTTCTGTTAACACTCGTTATTTTACATGATGTAAACCCTTTTAATAAGTCATTTTTATCTTTAGCATAAATACTAGTTATTAAAAAATAATGCGTTGTGATTTTAGTTTGGTCAATAAGCCAGCCTAATTTATTTTCACCATTTTTTAAGTAAGACAACTCAAAAGTAAATGTAGGTAACTCAATATTAATATAATCTAATTGAGCTTTTTCGTCAATAAAAAAATCTGTTCCTTTATGCTGGTATATAAGATCAACGCCTTTAAGTTGTAAATCTAAATCCTTATTTCTAATAAAGTTTAGTTTTAAGTCATAGTATAAGTCATTTAGGTACTCGCTTATAATTTGCTCTTTACTTAAATCTCTATTGAAGAATGACATATACTATGACTTAAAATTTATAATCACCATTAAATTACATAATTTTTATTATAGTGTTTTGTAGCTCCATAAAAGTGAGATATTAACAGTTAATCAACAAAAATTGATTGCAAAAACGCATTTTATCGATAATAACTAACGTTTAATCCGATTTATTTTTATTTCGAAATAATTTTAGCCTATATTCGTAGTTCTTAAATAAGCCCCTAAATCACTTATTCAAGAAAACTTTAATCCATTTTACTTTTAGATGCATTTATGTGTCTTATACTATCCCTCAATTTTATACAAGATTGAGCCTTTTTATGCTCAATAATTAATAATCCATTCTTCCCTCAAGTGGCATTGTTGTAATGCTTAATAATTATTAATTAACATAAACAAACATATTATTGACTATTGTATAATCCCTAAATTAAATGACCATGAAAGCTCTAAAAATTACATTTCTATTATTAGCAGTATTAGTACTAACTGTTTCAGGACAGAGTAGTGATACTATCAAACAAAATGAAGTAGATACTTATGAGGCTACAACAACTTATGATTTAATAGCTCTTAATAAGTCTAAAAAAACCTTGCAACCTCAAGGTTAGAATATATTAACTTATTTAATATATAGCTCTTATTCTTTATAGGTAAGAGCTATATATATTACTACTGTTTATTTGTTTAGGTTAAATTTTAGCCTAAATTTGGATTAGAATTATTTATTAAGCCTGCTTAATGCGATTACTAATCTTTTTTATTTTTCTATGCTTAGCAATTAAGTCACTTGCACAAGAAAATAATTCTACTTCAGAATTAGATAGTATTCTTTTTTATCGAAGTTTATCAAAAGATCCTAACTTACCCTTAGAAGAGAAATTAACATATAGCATTAAATCTTCACGTCTAGCCCATCATAGCAGAGTAGACACTACTATTTTGAATTCAGATAAACGTCTTTCAGTTTTATATTATTTGACTGAAAACTACAATGCATTTAAAGAAATTAACCATCAAAATTTAGAACTTGCAAATAAGTTAAAAGATTCATCTTCTATTGTAATAGCGTATCATAACTTGGCAATATATCATGATGCAAGTTCACAAAATGACAGTGCTTATTATTATTACTCTAAAGCATTAAAATTATATAACAAGCAAGGTCAATTTGAAAAAGAGGCCCAAATACTTGTTAATATTTCATACTTGCAACAATATGATAAAGATTATTTTGGAAGTGAAGAGAATACGGTAAGAGCCATAAAAATATTTACCAGTTTACCTGAAAGTGAAGCCGTATTAGACCAGTTATGGATATTATATAATCAAATAGGTATTATTTCTTTTAAATTAAATAATTATGAAAAAGCTTTAGAGTACTATAATAAAGCTTTAGAAATTAGTGAAAAAATGGATGGAGAAGTAGGCTATTACAATACACTTTATTCAAAAAATAATCAAGCTATTGTTTATAGAAAAATAGAAGATTTAGATAAGTCTATTGAATTATATCAAAGTGTTATAGATGAGAACGACTTAGATGTTAATGACCCTTCTTTTTATGCTTTAACTTTGGGTAATCTAGCCTACGCTAAATCACTAAAAAAGGATAAAGACATTAAGGAGGTTAATGATATATTTAAGTTAGCTTATAAAATTAGTGATACAATACAAGACCCTTTAACAAAACTAGGTGTAGCGATAGACTATTCAAGATTTTATTTGGCTATAGAAAAAAAAGATTCAGCTTTACACTATGCTAATCTCTCGTATAAACTATCTAAAGAATTATCTTCTAACGATTTAGTGTTAGAATCTCTTTTACTGCTTTCTAAGTTAGAAGACGCTGAAAAAAGTAACGACTACCTTAATATGCATATTAAATTAAGTGATAGTTTATTAAATGTTGAGCGCAATGTGCGAAATAAATACGCAAGAATAGAGCTAGAAACTGAAGAATTAGAACAAGAAAACGAACGTATCTCTCAGCAAAAGCTTTGGTTGTCTGCAGTTTCAATAGCATTATTAATAACACTTACACTTGTATATATTATCATTACACAACGTGCAAAAAACAAAGAATTAAAATTTATACAAGATCAACAAAAAGCAAATGAAGAGATATATAATTTAATGTTATCTCAACAAGATAAAGTTGATGAAGCTCGAGCAAATGAGAAAAAACGTATTTCAGAAGAACTTCACGATGGTATTTTAGGACGTTTGTTTGGTACACGATTAAGTTTAGACAGCTTAAATTTTAGCGAAGGAAAAGAAGCCATAACAAATAGAGCAAATTATATTGGCGAGTTAAAGATTATTGAGCAAGACATCAGGCAAATTTCACATGATTTAAATACAGATTTTGTTTCAGGATCTGGTTTTATGGATATCGTTTCTGAGCTTATTGAAAAACAAGCTAAAGCATATCAACTTAAATATGACTTTAATTTTACAGATGACATTAATTGGGAGTTTGTACCAAATAAAACTAAGATCAACATTTACAGAGTGATACAAGAGTCGCTCCAAAATATTTATAAACATGCTAATGCAAAGCAAGTAAAAATTAGTTTTCAATTAAAAAATAATGTAATTTGCTTAGCAATTACAGATGATGGAGAAGGCTTTGATGTTACTAAAAGCAAAAAAGGAATCGGGCTTAAAAACATAAATTCTAGAGTTGATGAACTAGAAGGTAAGGTTGAGTTCAATTCTAAATTAGATGAAGGAACAACTGTAGAAATTAAAATTCCATACTCAAATTAAATAATCATGCAGCACATCAATATTTTAATGGTTGACGATCACCCTATCATAATTGAAGGTTATCAAAATACATTGATGGCTACAAAAAAAGAAAATCAAACATTAAACATCGATACAGCAAACAATTGTGATGCGGCTAATTTATTGATGCAGAAAGCCGCAAATGGTGAGCCGTACGATGTGTGTTTTTTTGATATTAGCCTTCCAGCTTCTGCTGATGGAAAGATTACTTCTGGTGAAGATTTAGCAAAAATAGCACGTAAAATATTGCCAAACTCTAAAGTTATTATCTTAACTATGTTTAACGAATCTTACCGTATACATAGTATTGTTAAAGAAATTAATCCAGATGGCTTTTTAATTAAAAGTGATTTAACCTCTATGGAATTGGCTGAAGCATTTCACCATATTTTAGTAGACCCACCATATTATAGTAGTACAGTAAGCAACTTTTTAAATAAAGCAGTCGTTAACGAAATTTATGTCGATGAGGTTAACCGTAAAATACTTCACTTATTATCTCAAGGCATAAAAACAAGAAGCTTAATAGAGTACATAGATTTATCTATGAGTGCTATTGAAAAACGAAAAAAGCAACTTAAACTTTTGTTTTCTATTGAAGATGGAAAGGACGAAACACTAATTAATGAAGCCAAAAAAAAAGGATTTCTATAAAAAAAGTGTTAAAATTTCACTTTTTTACCATTTTTAAATGCCTTGTATCTATTGTTATTACTGAAAACTACGGTTTTTCCGCATCAAGTTTACGGTTTTTCCGTAACAAAAAGTTATTGCTAAAACATATATTTGGATAGTCAACAGAATTAATTAATCCCTCTAAGTAAATTTGTTGAATTAATAGCAAAGAAAAAAACCTAACAGTTTATAATTGTTAGGTTTTCTCTTTTTATATAAGTAAAGTCGAGTCTTAAATAATTTTTTCTATAAAGAGAACCAAAAAAATCATAGCTACCATAAATTTTACAAAAGTTGAGGCAATGAATCCTAAAAATGAACCAAATGCCGCTTTTATAGCTTTGTCAAATTCACTCTTATTTAATAGTTCACCTATTAGAGCTCCAAAAAAAGGGCCAATAATAATTCCTCCAGGAATTGGCGCTAGCAAACCAACAATTAAGCCTATAGAAGTACCAATCATTCCGTATTTACTTCCACCAAAACGTTTGGTTCCCATTGCTGGAATTATATAATCTAATATCCATATTGCTAAAGCTATAATTAATGTTATGGTTAAAAATGTCCAATTCATTGGGACAATATCTGTGAAATGAATAATCAGTAATCCAACCCAGCTTGTTAAAGGTCCAGGTAAGATGGGTAAAAAGCTGCCTATAATTCCTAAAATTATAAATAGAGCTGCAACAATAATTAAAAAAATATCCATTTAATGTATATAGTATTCATAAAATTAGACGTTATAGAGCGGCTTTTGTTACATTTTAAACTAAAAAATTAGTTCAACTAAATATTTAGTTATATATTTAATTCGAGGAATTAATTAATAAACAGTATTATGAAGCAATTGACCAAAGCCGAAGAAGAAATTATGCAAGTCTTATGGCAACTTAATAAAGCTAATGTAAAAAGTATTATTGATGTATTGCCAAACCCAAAACCGGCTTATAATACGGTCTCTACAATTGTTAGAATATTAGAAAATAAAGGCTTTGTAGATTACGAAAAACTTGGTAAAGGTCATGTGTATTTTCCTGTTGTTACAAAACAAGAATACAGCAATCAATCTATAAACAAGTTAGTAGATGGTTATTTTCAAGGGTCTTTTAAAAGTATGGTATCATTTTTTGTGAAGAAAAATGATATTAGTATGAAAGACCTAGAATCTGTTTTAAAAGAAATTAATAAAAAAGAAAAGTAGTATGTTGCATTATATTTTACAAACTATAGCATTTCAATTAGTCTTTTTGATTATATACGATGTTGTTTTAAAAAAAGAGACCTTTTTTAACTATAATAGAGCTTACTTATTAATTGCTGCAATAAGTTCTATTATTCTTCCTTTTATAAAAATAAGCAGTTTTAAGTCTATTGTTTCAGACCAACTAGTTATTCGATTACCAGAAGTTATTATTGGTAATGCAGTGCCTCAAGTTACTGATCCAATAGCCATACAAGCAGGAATAGTTTCTGAGTCATCAAATGTATGGACTTGGGAGTTGTTTTTAATTATAGGTGCATGTGTAGCTGCACTCATTTTAGCAATTAAAATGATAAAGCTTTTTACGTTATTGGTTAAAAACCCCAAACGCTGGGAAGGCAACCTTCTTATTGTTAAGCTACTTAAAAGTAATGCTGCATTTTCGTTTTTTCACTATGTGTTCTTGGGTGATCAGATTAAAAGTGAAGAACAAGCATCTATTTTAAAGCATGAATCGATACATGTACCAAAAACGAATAACAGAATTGCACGAATTTATTGTAGATGAAAAAGCAGTAAAACATGAGAGCAAGACAGAATATTATGAAAGCCTATTAACTCAAATTTTCGAAACAAAACAGTTTTCATTTGTGAATCCATTTTTCAAACAATCATTAATTAAAAAACGAATACTCATGTTAAATAGGTCAGAATCTAAACAAACTCATTTAATTAAGTATACACTATTACTTCCGTTAGTTTTTGGGATGTTAATCTATACTTCTTGTGAAAAAGAAGCATATGCAGAAAGCATAAACAATCAGAGTCAATACACTTATACCTTAAAAGCAGGTAATATGATAGATGCAGCTACAAAAGAAGTTTGTAACCGTTTCGAAGCATTTTTAAACAACAACCCAAAGTATGTAGGTTGGGCAGAACTTAATCGTATAACAGATGAAATGACTTACTCGGTGCACTCAATCGATGAGAAAGTTCCAAATGGATATAATGAAATTGAGATTAACACTAACAATGGATTAAGTTATACACTCTATATGAATTTAGAAGAAGTAAGGGAGCAAGATAAAAAAGTTAATTCTAAAGAGACATTAAATGAGTTAATAGAAGTTGTTGAAGATGCAGGAGTTAGTTTCGATAATGTAGAAGTTCCAATAGCAGTTGTTGACGAGTCGCCAACATTTTCATTTTGTAAAAACGAAACAAATGAAAGAAAAAAAGTGTGTTTAACTGAGAATATCGCTAAACACGTTAACAAGAATTTTAATCTAGACTTAGCTAAAACACTTGGATTAGAAGGAAGACAACGTATCAGCGTTATTTTTAAAATTGATACTAACGGAAAAGTATTTGGTATAAGAGCAAGAGCACCGCATCCAGAGTTAGAAAAAGAAGCAATACGTGTTATACAAACGTTGCCAACATTTATCTCAGGAAAACATAAAGGTAAAGCTGTAGTTGTGCCTTATAGTTTACCAATTCTATTTCAAGTTCATTAAAATGTAAATTATTTAAATGCGTAAATTTTTATTTGTAGTTATATTATTAGTCATATTTAAAACTGAAGCTCAAACTTCAGTTTTAAATTTTGCAGATTCTTTATATGTAAACGGAAATTTTAGTAAAGCCATTGAGCATTATAAAACGTATGATAATCAGTCAGAAGTTTATGATAAAATTGCCAAAGCTTATGTAGCTATTGGTAACTACGATTTAGCATTACAAAATTACGAAGCTGCTATAAATGCAAATGCAGATGATATGCTTGTAAAGTATGAATATGCTAAATTATTGTCTAAAACTAAAAAATTTAAAGCTGCTTCAAAAACATTTAAAACCTTAATAAAAACAGATAGCCTTAATCCAAACTATCATTATGAGTTAGGTTTAGTATTAGAGAAACAAAAAGATTCTACAGCTTTAAGCTATTATAAAACAGCATTTAATTTAGACCAAGAGCATCAAAAAGCAATTTATAAAGTAGCTAAACATCATGTAAAAAAGCGACATCATGAAATAGCTGAAAATTATATTAACAAAGGTTTAGAAAGCTACGAAAACAATGCAGAGTTAATTAATCTTAAGGCTTTAAACTATTATTGGCAAGAAAAATACTTGATAGCATCTAAGTGGTTTGAAAAGTTGTTAGAACTAGGTCAGTCAACAGAGTTTATTCACGAAAAACTTAGCCTATGTTATGCTCAAGAGTATGAATTTAAAAAAGCAATTAAACATAGAAAAATAGCTTTAAAATTTAATCCGTATGATGCTTCGGCAATGTTTGTAATAGGCACATATTATCAAAAAATTGAAGACTTTATTAATGCTGAAAAATTTATGGAGAAAGCATTAAAACTTTTAAATACGCCATTGGATCACGAGTATCAACGGTTAGGGGTTGTATACAATCATCAAAAAAGGCATAAAGATGCTATTGAAGCGTTTAATATTGCGTTAAAAGAAAACCCAAATAATATAAGCACGCCATTTTTTTTAGCAAGAACCAAAGAGGAATATTATAAAGATTACGATGCAAAAATTAAGGTTTATGAAGATTTTAAAAAGAAATACCCTAATAACTTGTTTATAAAATATGCCGAACATAGAATCTCAGAACTAAAACAACAACAATTTTTAGATCAAGACTAAGTCTGAACCTAAAAAAATTGTACTTTTCAGCTTCAGATTAATATAAATGAAGCAATTACTTCTTATTTTTTGTTTGGTGTTGTTAAGTTCATGCAACTATTTTAATACAAAAAAAGTATATACAGAAGACCTTTTAGAAGAAGAATTACAAACGTTTAATTGGAATGATGTTGATGAATATCCCACTTTTGCAATATGTGATTCTACTTTAGGGAAATCTAATAAAAAAGTGTGTTTTGAAAATACATTAAGAAACATTTTAAATACTAATTTATCTAAGTATAAAATTATTGTTAATGACAATGTTGACGACACCATTCAATTAAAAATTACGATTAGCAACACAGGTAAGTTTTCAATTGATAATATTATTAGTAAAGCAGTTACAAAAGCACAAATTCCACAGTTAGATAGTTTGGTAATTAGCTGTTTAGATACACTTCCAAAAATTTATCCTGCTATTAAAAGAAGCCAACAAGTTGCAACTCAGTTTAGCCTACCAATAGTTGTAAAAATTGATTAAAACCTAATTGCTAATTTCTGCATCAATCTAAGTATTTCTACATATAGCCAGATAAGAGTTGCTAAAAGACCCCAAGTTGCCAGCCATTCATTATGTTTAGGAGCTCGGTTTTTATAACGTTCTATATATTCAAAATCTAGAAGCAGTGCAAAAGAAGCTACAATTGCGGCTATACAGTTAAATACAATAGCAAACCAAGACGTTCCCCAAAGGTAAGATTTAATGCCAAAAATGCTTAGTATAAATGAAATAATGTAAACGACCATGATACTTACTGTTGCAGTAATAATTACACTTCTCAATTTTTTTGTTACAACAATAATTCGTGTTTGATAAAAAACAAGCATTATAAAAAATGTTACAATAGTAACACCAATAGCTTGATATGGCATCTCAGGAAATTTGGCATGAGCATAAGACGAAAAACCTCCTAAAAAACAACCTTTTGCAATTACATAAAGAGGTACCAAAATATGCGCCCAATTTTTGCGTACAGAAATTACAACACTAATAATAATAGCGCCTAACATTCCACCAAGAGTAAACCACCTAACAGGCATTCCGCCTTCATTTATTTTCCAGATGTAGCCAGTTATTGCTGCTATTACAAGAATAGAAATTAGCGATTTTATAAAAATGCCAGTAACTGTCATTTTTTTTGAAACACTTTTAGGGTTATCCCAAAAATAGCCTGTAAATACAGGATTAGATGATTTAAAATTTAATAAACTCATTATAAATTAAACTTATAACCAACCGAGAAATCGGTAGAAAAATTACCTTGATTATCTAGTAATAATGCAAAAAGTTCATTGTAAGCAAGTGTTATAAAACTGTTTTCAGAAACCCGTATATCTGCTCCAATACCAAAAATAAAAGGCACATCAAATGCTGTTTCACTAATGTCTTGAGAATTTAAAGTTCCATTATTATTGACAATAATAGTTGCTTTAGAGAAATTTAAGGTTGCAAATTTTACGTTTCCATATAAACTAAACGTTTCAGCATTAACAAATCTAAATCTATAACCTAGAGCTAATTCTGTTGTAGAATAATTAAGGTCATCATGCTCTAGAACATGTTTTAATTGCATAAAAACTGCATGTCTAGAAATTCTATTACCTTCTACAACTTCTAGTTCGGTACCAAACAAAGGTGTTTTTACATTATCTATATTGGTAATAAAAGGACTATTTGTAATGCCTCCAAAAACACTTAATCTCAATAGAATTTTACTTCTACTTATTAATGATTGATAGTCTGGATTAACCTTTGAGTTGTAATCATCAACAAAATTTGTTAAGTCATATAGTGTAAATCGTAATTTGTTTGTAGGCATCGAGCCATTAGTGAGTTCGCCTAATAAGTCTTTATATTCTTCTTGATATTTTTTGTCTTTTTTTGTGTTTTTAAGCTCTATAATAGTATTACTTTCGTTTTTTACAAAATAGCGATATTCATTATCAATAATATTCCAAAGAAGGTCAAGATTGCCATTAACAGCTGTTTTTAGCTGAATTTTTTTTTCATTGACTATATAGACATCTTGAGCGTTTATAGATGTAAGGCTAAACAAAAAACATAAAAAGAAGACAATTTTTTTCATCAGAAATTGAGATTACAATTCTTGTAAATCTAACAAAAATAAATGATAGTAGCATTATTTGTTGTAAGCTCTTCCTTTCCATTTATAGCCTTTAAATACAGAAACAAAAGCAATATATATACTAAAAAAGGGATACAATATACTTGCAAAAAAATAAGAGGCTAAAACATGTTCTTGATTAAAAAAACGAGCTGTTTTAAATAAAAGTAGAAAGTCGACACTAAATTTAATTACCCATATGTACATTAAAAATTTAAGTGATACAATATCTACTATAGATAGTATTAAAGTGCAAATTAGTGTCGCGTTTAAAAACAAAACAAGAAGCCCAACAGCTTTAGCAAATAAGTTGTTATAATTTGATGTTTTTGCAGCCCAACGTATGCGTTGAGCAATTAAACCTTTTAAGTTTTTTTGTGGTTTAGTTAAAACAACCGAATGTTTGTTTTTTAAATAGTGAACTTTTTTAGGCATTTGTTTAAGTGCCTTTTCTAGCATGAATATATCATCACCACTTGCAATTTTTGTGTTTCCTTCAAAGCCATTAATGGTTTCAAATAATTGCTTTGTATACGCTAGGTTGGCACCATTGCATAAAAAAGGTTTTTTTATGCCAAAACCACCAATGGTAGCACCTTGCAGGCTTAAAAAATCAAGTAATTGAAAACGGTTTATAAATGAATCTAAACCTGTGTAAGTAACTGGAGCGACAATAAAAGCACTATCGTTTTTTTGAATAAAATAATCAAAACTATCTAACCAGTATTTAGGCAAAATGCAATCAGCATCTGTAGTAACAATCCAGTTAAATTGCGATTGATTGATGGCTAATGTAATGGCATCCTTTTTTGGTGAATTAGTAAGTCTAATATTATTAAAGAGTTTGATGTTATGATGCGAATCTCTAAATCTTGTTACTAGTTTGTGTGATTTATCATCAGATTTATCATTAATAAAAAGAACTTCGTACAAGTGTTTAGGGTAATTAAGTTCAGAAATAGATTTTAAAAGATTAGGTAAATTTTCAGCTTCATTTCTAAACGGAATAATAATAGAAAACCTTGTTTTTGACTCAATATCTTCAATAATAAAATGAGAAACTTTATCAAATCCTATAATAAAACGTCCTATTAAAATCAAGTATAAAATAGATATGATAATAATTAAGGTTGTTATCATTTAGTATTGTTTTTCGAGAGATTAAAATTGAGCACATGATAACTACCAAAAATGCTTGGCAATACAAAATTTAGCAACCACATAAGCATAACAATACTAAGTATTGTAAACTCATTAACATCAACCATAGAAAACAAATATACAGCAACACTGCCTTTTACAACAACGTCAAAAATAAAAATGGACGGAATTATAGATGCTAATAAATACATAGTTGTAATAACAATCATAGCATTACCGTAATAAACATCTACTCCAAAAATGCGAAGTAAATAATAAAACTGAAATGAAAAAATTAAATAACGAATTAAGGAAAATAGAAACCCAAGAACATGAATTTTTCTTGGCAGGTGTTTAAAAAAAGCTTTAATGGTTTCAATTAAAAACCCTTTAAGTTTAAACTTAGTCTGTTTTAATCCTAGAATAGCAAATGCACTAACTACTAAAATAATAATTAAAAACTGAGAGACTTTGTAATAATTGATGTCCAATTCATATTGCGTTTTAAAAAAATACAAGCCTACTATACCAAATAAAACAGTAACACTCATTTGCATAATATTGCTAAGTAAATTGAGTAAGAGAATTTGTTTTCTGTTTTTTGAAGGATAATAAATAGCTTTCGCACCATATTCACCAACTCTATTTGGTGTAAATAGAGATGCTGTTAAAGCACCTAAACTTTGTTCTAATGCATTTTTGAATGCTATTCTTTTAAATGAGCCAACTAGTGTTTTCCATTTTACAATTTCAAAAAACCAATTTAAAAAGGTTAAAATCAATAAAAACCCAACGTTTTTTAACGAAAGCACATCATTTTTAGATAAAAACTCAATAAATGTTCTAAAATCTAAGTTCTCATTATCAAGAAGTTTTTGATAGATAAAATAAAAAGCACCAACAACAATACTTAATTTAATAAGCACAAAAAAGAATTGTTTAGTTTTGTAAGGAAGGCTTCCAAAATGCATAGTACAAAATAAATCATTATTATAACATGACCTCAAATTTTAAAAACGAAACGTATAAAATAATGGCTTTGCTATTGTTTGTATCAACATTTGCATTTGCGCAAAGAGATATAAATAAATGGAAAGCTCAAATAGCAATTGGTTTAAATGGACCATCACAATCTGGTTTTGTTGATGGGTTTGAAGGTAAATCAGTTAACTTTCCTACAGTTAATTTAGGTTTTCAACGTATGTTTAAACCACAGTTTGGTGCAAAATTAGATTTTGGTTTTAATCGTTTTTCAAACGCAGATAATACTGCAGAGTTTAAAGCTAATTATTCTCGTATTAATGCACAATTTGTTTATGATCCAACACAATCAATTACATTTTTACCAGAACGCTTAGGTGTAGAAGCACATGCAGGACCAGGATTTTCATTTGTAAAACCTTTAGGAAATTACGGTGCAAATAAGCTGTCGTTTTTAAATGTTATGGCTGGATTTGAAGTGCATTATGGTATAACCAAACGTATGTCTATTTATACAGATGTATCTTATATTTTAGGTCTCGGAAAAGATTTTGATCCAATTACTAAAGGTTATGGTTCGTTTAATGGTAATTTACTTAATGTAACCTTTGGTGTTACGTTTTCGTTAAGTGGCTGTCAATATTGCGATTAATGAGCAAAGAAAAAATTATACTAGGCATCGATCCAGGAACTACCATAATGGGTTTCGGACTCATAAAAGTAGTTGGAAAGAAGATGCAATTTATACAATTAAACGAGCTAGATTTAAAAAAGTACAACAATCATTACTTAAAACTCAAGCTTATTTTTGAACGTACTGTTGAACTTATAGATACTCATCATCCAGATGAAATAGCCATTGAAGCACCTTTCTTTGGAAAGAATGTACAATCTATGTTAAAATTAGGAAGAGCTCAAGGTGTTGCTATGGCAGCAGGTTTAAGCCGAGAAGTACCAATTACAGAGTATGCGCCAAAAAAAATAAAAATGGCAATTACAGGAAATGGTAATGCGAGTAAAGAGCAAGTAGCTAAGATGCTTCAGAGTTTATTAGGCTTAAAAACCTTGCCTAAAAACTTAGATTCTATGGATGGTTTAGCAGCTGCTGTATGTCATTTTTATAATGAAGGTCGCGTTGAGGTTGGTAAGAGTTATTCTGGATGGAGTGCTTTTGTAAAGCAAAACGAAAATCGCATTAAGAAATAATTTTTATGGATAATCTTAAAACTTGTAAAAACTGTGATTCAAAAATTACTAGTAATTACTGTGAAAATTGTGGGCAACGTACTTCCATAAACAAAGTTACTTTTTCTGAAACATTTAATGATATTATTGATGCAATGTTTTCTCTTGATGCTCCTTTATGGAGAACAATAAAAACATTGATTGTAAATCCAGGAAAGCTTTTTAGAGATTTTTTATGTGGTAAACGAAAAACTTATTATAAGCCAGTTTCATTTTTTATATTAACAACTATTATTTATGTAATTGTTAAAACGCTTTTAAACTATGATCCTATGCAAAACATTGCACAGGTTCAACATGAATCTTTAGACATAAGTCTGTTTAATAAAGCAGGTGTGTTTATGGCAAAAAACATTAATAATATCATTTTTACTTTTGTGTTTTCTTTTGCCATTATGATGAAAGTTTTTTTCTTTAAAAAATATTCTTTACCTGAATATTTAGCCGTTTCATTCTATATAGTTGGTTTCTATATCATAATTACTACACTTATGATATTTGGACTCAAGTTTGGAAATCCTCAATATAAAATGTTGCCTTTTATATTACTACTTGTTTATGTTCTGTATGCGCTTTCGTCATTTTTTCAGAAGAAAAGCTTATTGACTATTATAAAAACCTTTTTAGTTTATTTTTTCGCTATTGTACTTTATATGTTTTTAGGTTATGGAATTTCTTTTCTAATAGTATGGCTTAAATCTGTATAATGGCAGGAATCTACATTCACATACCATTTTGTAAACAAGCATGTCACTACTGTGATTTTCATTTTTCAACATCTTTTAAAAAGAAAAATGAGTTAATACATGCGCTAATAAAAGAATTAGAATTACGCAAAGATGAACTTGAAAACCATACTATAGAAACCATCTATTTTGGTGGCGGAACACCTTCATTATTATCTAACGATGAAATAGAATTAATAATTAATTCAGTTTACAAGAATTATCAAGTAATTGATACTCCAGAAATCACTTTAGAAGCGAATCCTGACGATTTAACCAATCAACGAATAAACGATTTAGCAAATACACCAATAAACCGTTTAAGCATAGGTGTTCAATCATTTTTTGAAGACGATTTAAAACTCATGAATCGAGCGCACAATGCTGTTGAGGCTAAAGCATGTTTATCAACGGCAACTCGTTACTTTGATAATATCACAATCGATTTAATTTACGGAATCCCTAATTTAAGCAATCAACAATGGCGAGAAAATTTGAATGTTGCTTTTGGTTTTGACATTAATCACATCTCAAGCTATGCACTAACTGTAGAACCAAAAACAGCTTTAGATGCATTTATAAAACAAGGCAAATACCCAAGTTTAGATGAGCAACAAGCTCAGGAACAATTTGATATTTTAGTTGTCGAAACCCAAAAGCAAGGCTTTGTACATTATGAGATTTCAAACTTTGGAAAGCCTAACTATTTTTCTAAACACAATACGAGTTATTGGTTAGGAAAACCGTATTTAGGAATCGGTCCATCTGCACATTCATTTAATGGCAAGCAACGCAGCTGGAATGTTAGAAACAATTCTAAATACATTAGAAGTATTGCTGTAGGAATTTTACCAAATGAGATAGAAACCTTATCAAAAAATGACAGCTTTAACGAATCGATAATGATAGGTTTGAGAACCATTTGGGGTATTTCTTTAACAACTATTGAGCAAGTGTTTGGAGCTAGTTATAAAACACATTTATTAAGCACTGCTAAAGAGTATATATCACAAGGATTGCTTGAAGTTTCTAATACAGATAATACATTAAAAACAACGCAAAAAGGTCAATTTTTAATTGATGGAATTGCCTCAAACTTATTTATGATAAACTAATTGAAATTCTTATTTTTACTAAAAAGCAATACTAATTTGGTGTTTTGTTTGACTGACAACTAAATACTGTAAACTGACGACTAAAAAGTGCTCGCAACCATTCAATACAATTCTAAAAAACTTAAAATAGATTTATCAAAACCATTAGATATTTCTATTCCGCTTAAAGCTTCAAAAAATAATGTAAATGCATGGTATTTAGACGAGCCAAGTATTAAACCTGTTGTATTTGATGATTTAACAGTAGCTGTAAAAGAAGGTGCATCTGTTAATTTTAATAGTATTCAGTTTAATCCTCATGCACACGGAACACATACAGAATGTGCTGGTCATATTACAGAAAAAGTACACTCTATAAATAAAAATTTAAAGCAGTTTTTCTTTTTGGCAGAAGTTGTTACAGTTGCTCCAGAAAAACATGAAGACGATTTTGTAATTTCTAAAAAACAACTTCAATTTGCTTTAGGCAACAAAAAGCGAGATGCTATTATTATTCGTACAATACCAAATACAACTGAAAAATTGTCTAAACAATATTCAAATACTAATCCAACCTATGTGTTAGAAGAAGCTGCAGAGTACCTTAAAAAGAAAGGGATAAAGCATTTATTAATAGACTTACCAAGTGTAGATAAAGAGAAAGATAATGGCGAACTTTTATCACACAACGCATTTTGGAATACTAAAGGGAAATTACGATTAGATGCAACAATAACTGAGTTTATTTTTGTACCTAATAATATAGATGATGGCTGTTATTTTTTAAACTTACAAATAGCGCCTTTTGAGAATGACGCTTCACCAAGTAAGCCTATTTTGTACAAAATAGAAGAAGATTAAATTTTGGAATACTAATTGCTTTAGGAGTTATGATAATAAAATAAACCAACAAAATAATGGAAGCCTTTTTAGGAATTGTAATTGGAATATTGCTAAGCTTAGTTGTAGTAACTTATGTTAAATCGCTCAAGAAAAAAAGTTTAGTTAAAGCACAATCTGTATTGCTTTTAGATAAAATAAAAACCGTTTGTAAATTTATTACCGTTGAAGGAGATTTTGCAGAAATTTATCATTATGAAGATGTAAAAGAAAAGTTTTTAAAGATGATAAGCAGCAAAAAAAAGGCGTTAGTTGTTGTAAATGCTAAAGCTCATGTTGGCTATGATTTGTCTAAGATCCAATTACAGGCAGATAAAGATTCAAAGAAGATTTTTCTGAATCATTTTCCTCAACCTGAAGTGCTAAGTGTAGAAACTAACCTTAATTACTACGATAAAAAAGATGGGTATTTCAACAAATTTGAAGCATCTGACCTTACAGAGTTACACCAAGAAGCAAAGAAACATATTCATGATAAAATTCCTGAAAGTGGTTTAATTCAAGCTGCTCAAAAAGAAGCATTACAAACTATTGGTTTGATGGAAAGCATTGTACAAACGTTAGGCTGGGAGCTAGACTTTTCCGCTTTAAAGATTGAAGAAAAGCCGCAAAAACTCATTAAATGAATATAGAACAACTTTACGAGTATTGCCTCAATAAAAAGGCTGTCACAGAACATTTTCCGTTTGATGATAATGTTCTCGTGTTTAAGGTGCTTGGAAAAATGTTTTTGTTAACAGGGTTAGATACTTGGGAAAAAGGTGAAGCCGCAATTAATTTAAAATGTGATCCAGATTATGCATTAGAACTTCGTGAAACCTACGAAAGTGTCGAGCCAGGTTATCATATGAGTAAAAAACACTGGAACACTGTTAGGGTTTATAAAGGAGAGATTTCACCTAAACTATTATCAGAATTAATAGACCATTCGTATGATTTGGTTGTTAAAAGTTTACCAAAAAAGATAAGAGCAAGCTTATAATAATAAATGTACTTTTGCAAAATAAAATTGAGATAATGAGTTTAGAAAGAGAATTAAAAAAGAGAGCAGACCATAAATGCGAATTATGTAGTAATGACGAACATTTGCAAGTATATACACTTGCTCCAGCAAAAGAAGAAAGCTTAGATAAATCTTTACTTGCTTGTAAAACTTGTGTGGGCCAAATTGAAGACAAAGAGACTACAGATGTAAACCATTGGCGCTGTTTAAACGATAGTATGTGGAGCGAGCATCAAGCTGTACAAGTAGCAGCTTGGAGAATGCTTTCTAGATTGCGAAATGAAGGTTGGCCGCAAGACTTGTTAGATATGATGTATATGGAAGATGAGGTTCTAGAATTTGCTAAAGCCACAGGCGAAGGCGAAGCCGACCCTGAAAAATTAATTCATCGCGATGTTAATGGCGTCGTTCTACAAGTTGGAGATTCTGTAGTATTGATTAAAGATTTAAAAGTGAAAGGTTCAAGCATGATTGCTAAACAAGGAACAGCTGTACGAAACATTCGTTTAGATCATGAAAACGAAAAATATATCGAAGGTAAAGTTGGTCCTACGCTAACGGTTATTATTACAGATTACGTAAAAAAGATATAAAAGTAGATCTTGGCATTTGTCAAAACTTCCATTAAATTGTCATTTTGAGCGGAGTCGAAAAATCTCAAATAGTTATAAATCAAAATTTTATTTTATTGAGATTCTTCATTTCTATTTTGAATGACACTTTTAAAACAGCCTCTTTTGTTTCCTAAACTCAGAAGGATTCATTCTTTTTATCGTTTTAAATTGTCTATTAAAGTTAGATAGATTGTTAAATCCAGTACGTTCAGCAATTTCTATAACGGACAATTCTTTTTGAGTTAATAATAGTTTGCACGCATGGTCTATTCGTAATTCGTTTAAAAATTGAACATAGGTTTTATTGGTTCGTTTTTTAAAGTATTTACAGAAGGCATTTTTAGTCATATTAGCAACTTCTGCGATGGTGTTTAAAGAAATATTGAAGTTATAATTATCCATGGTATAATCAAACACATCACGCATTCTGTTCCCTTCAATGTCAGTGTATGTTTTATCATAAATAAAAGACGACAAGCTTTTGTAATTGGCTTTACTTATAGTTTGAAGCAACTCTAATAATAGAATAAATTGCCTCATTTTAGAAGCAGATTTAAGTTGAAAAAAAAGTGCTTTCAATGATTTTTTATGAGACATCACTTTAAAACCTTGTTTGCTGCGTTTAAAGAAGTTATTAGATTCTTTTAATTCTTCAAGTTGAAAAAAAACATCTCCAAATGAGGATTCCGTGAAAAAGAGAGTCAGCATATGAGAACTCTTATTGGATTGCATATCACTTTTAAAAACATGCGGAATATGACTACCAATAACTAAAACATCATCAGGCTTATAATAATTTATAGTGTCTCCAACAATTAATGTGCCTTCACCTTCAATAATATAACTTAACTGAATTTCTTCGTGCTGATGCAGTTTGTCAAAAAAGAAGTCATCCTTGTCTTCTTGAAAGATAAGTGTATCAAATTCTGGTTTCGGTATTTTAAAAGGAAGAACTTTCATTTTATGCTGAACTTGATTCAGTGCTTCAAAATTACGCAAATACTATTCGTTTTTATATATTAAACAAATAATAAGGATAATATAGTATTCTATTTGGATAAATCTATAACAATTATATTCGTTTTCATAAAGTAATTTTACTTCATCAAAAAATAACTTATGAGTATTAAATGGAAAGGCGTAATGCCAGCAGTAACAACCAAGTTTACAGATAAAGATACTTTAGACTTGCATATGTTTGAACATAATATCGAAGCGCAATTAGAAGCAGGTGTGCATGGTATTGTTTTAGGAGGAACTTTAGGTGAAGCAAGCACCTTAAGTGATGACGAAAAACGCATACTAACAAGAACCTCAGTTGACATCGTTAAAGACAAAGTTCCTGTGCTTATTAATATTGCTGAACAAACCACAAAAGGTGCAATTGCGGCAGCTCAAAAAGCAGAAGAAGATGGTGCAAAAGGTCTCATGATGTTACCACCAATGCGTTATAAATCTGGAGATAGAGAAACGGTTGAGTATTTTAAAGCCGTTGCCAACAACACGTCATTGCCAATAATGGTGTATAATAATCCAGTAGATTATAAAGTTGAGGTGACTTTAGATATGTTTGATGAGTTATTAAAATGTAATAATATTGAAGCTGTAAAAGAATCGACAAGAGATATCTCTAATGTAACCAGAATTAAAAATCGTTTTGGAAATCGCTTAAAAATTATGACTGGAGTTGATACCTTGGCTTTAGAGAGTTTACTGATGGGAGCAGATGGATGGATTGCTGGATTAGTCTGCGCATTTCCAGCAGAAACGGTTGCTATTTATGAGTTGCAAAAAGCAGGACGAATTCAAGAAGCACTAGAAATCTACAGATGGTTTTTACCATTGTTAGAGTTAGATATTAACCCTAAATTAGTACAGAACATTAAATTAGCAGAAGTAGCCACAGGAATTGGAACCGAAAACGTTCGTGCACCTCGTCTAAATTTACATGGCGAAGAGCGAAAACATGTTTTAAAAGTTATTGAAGATGGTTTAAAAAATAGACCAACATTACCGGATTATAAAAATTTATAATTAATATGAAATGCCACCTTGAGCGTAGTCGAAAGGTTTATCACAAATAAAATATGCTAGAAATAAGACCAACTTGCGAACATTGTAATAAAGATTTGCCTTTCAATTCTAAAGAAGCAATGATTTGTACGTTCGAATGTACCTATTGCAAAGATTGTGTAGAGAATATTCTGCATGAGATTTGTCCTAATTGTGGTGGTGGATTTGAAAAACGGCCAATTCGTCCAGAGCGTTTGTTAGAAAAATATCCAGTATCAACCAAAATTGTTCATAAACCAGTTGATTTGGAAAAGCATAAAGAGAGAATTAAGAATAACAATTAATATTGATTTGTCATTCCGCACTGTCCCACTGAGCGTAGTCGAAGTGAGATGCGGAATCCACATTTTGAGTAAAAACTTTAAGGTTCCCATTTTCATGGGAATGATGTAAACATCATGATAACAGGAAAAAATTATATAGGAAATCAATTGTCTGCTAAAGGAACTAAGGTTTATAAGACCTTTAATCCAAAGTTGAATATTGAAAACTCAAACATTTTTACAGAAGCAACTTCTGAAGAAATAAATGAAGCAGTTAATCTTGCTTCTACTGCTTTTAAAACATTTAGAACACTTTCAGGAAAACGAAAGGCAGAATTTTTAAATGCGATTGCAGATGAAATTTTAGCACTAGATGACAAATTGATTAAAACCTATTGTTCAGAAACGGGATTGCCAGAAGGACGAGCCAAAGGAGAACGTGGTAGAACTGTTGGACAATTACGAAGTTTTGCCGAATTAATTGCAGAAGGGTCTTGGGTAGAAGCAACAATTGATACTGCACAACCCGATAGAGAACCTATGCCAAAATCAGATATTCGTAAAATGCTCATTCCTTTAGGACCAGTTGTCGTGTTTGGAGCAAGTAACTTCCCGTTGGCTTATTCAACAGCAGGCGGAGACACAGCAGCAGCTTTAGCTTCAGGTTGCCCAATAATCGTTAAGTCGCATCCAATGCATGCAGGAACTGGTGAATTAGTAGCTTCTGCAATTGTAAAAGCAGCAGAAAAAACAGGAATGCCAAATGGTGTGTTTTCAAATATAAATTCAAGTGGAATAGAAGTAGGAGCTCAATTGGTAAAACATGCTGGCGTAAAAGCGGTTGGTTTTACAGGTAGTATTAAAGGCGGACGAGCATTATACGATTTAGCAGCGCAACGCGAAGAACCTATTCCTGTATTTGCAGAAATGGGAAGTATTAATCCTGTAGTTATTCTTCCTAAAGCTTTAAATAATAGAGGTAAAGCTCTAGCGAAAACATACGCTGGCTCAATCACATTAGGAACTGGACAGTTCTGCACTAATCCAGGATTATTATTGGGAATTAAAGGAGATGCACTATCAAGCTTTATTCAAGACTTGTCTAATGAGATTGTGAAAATAGAACCGTCTTGTATGTTGCACCCAAACATTATTGGAGCATATGAAAACCATAAGAAAAATGCTATTTCTCAACCCAATTTAACTGTTGTAGCAGATTACGAATCTGATGTACAAACAAATTATGCAAGGCAAACCATTGCAACAGTTGAAGGGAAAACATTTTTAGAAAATCCAACGCTTCATCAAGAAGTATTTGGACCTTTCTCGGTGGTTGTACAATGCGAAGATAAAAATCAATTAGAAGAAATAATTTCACAATTAGAAGGCCAATTAACAGGAACTCTAATTGCAGATGATAACGAAGTTGCAAACTATCCTGAAATAATTTCAGCTATGCAAAACCGTGTTGGACGAATTATTTACAATGGCGTTCCAACAGGAGTTGAGGTGTGTCCATCGATGGTTCATGGAGGACCTTATCCGTCTTCAACAGATAGTCGTTTTACGGCAGTTGGGATTCATTCCATAAAACGTTGGGTAAGACCTTTTAGTTATCAAGATTGGCCAAATGATTTGCTTCCAAATGAATTGAAAAATGAAAATCCGCTAGGTATTTCAAGATTAGTTAATAATGCGCAAACAACTAAAGCTCTATAAGAATGAAATCAACTTTTGTTTGTATTGATGCACACACTTGTGGAAATCCTGTAAGAGTTATTAAAGAAGGCGGTCCAAACCTCATTGGTAATACTATGAGTGAAAAGCGACAACATTTTTTGAAAGAATACGATTGGATTCGTAAAGGGTTGATGTTTGAACCACGAGGCCATGATATGATGAGTGGAAGCATTTTATATCCGCCACATAATCCAGACAACGATTTTGCCATTTTATTTATTGAAACTTCTGGTTGTTTGCCAATGTGTGGACACGGAACAATAGGAACAATAACCATTGTTATTGAAGAAGGTTTAGTAATTCCGAAGGTTCCAGGAAAAATTAGAATGGAAGCACCTGCTGGATTGGTTGAAATCGAATATCAACAAACAGGAAATAAAGTCGATTGGGTAAAATTGACTAACGTAAAAAGTTATTTAGCAGCTGAAGGATTAACTGTTGAATGCCCAGAATTAGGTGAGATTACTTTTGATGTTGCATATGGCGGAAATTACTATGCAATAGTTGATCCACAAGATAATTTTTCTGGAGTTCATGATTTTACAGCTTCAAAAATTACTCAATATTCACAAGTAGTAAGAGATAGAATTAATATAAAATATCGTAATCTTTTTGTGCATCCTGAAAATGAAACTATAAGAGATGTGTCGCATATGTTGTGGACAGGAAATCCATTAGATGCGAGCTCTTCAGGAAGAAATGCTGTTTTTTATGGCGATAAAGCCATCGACAGAAGTCCTTGTGGTACTGGGACATCTGCACGTTTAGCTCAACTATATGCTAAAGGCAAACTAAAAATTGGAGAGCCTTTTGTTCATGAGAGTTTTATAGGAAGCAAATTTATTGGTCGTGTAGAAGAAGAGACGCGATTAGATAATATAAAAGCCATTATCCCAAGCATTCAAGGTTGGGCAAAAGTATTTGGGCATAACACCATAACGATTGATGATGAAGATGACCCTTATGCTTATGGATTTCAGGTGATTTGATTTTATAAATCAAATCATTCCCAACTGTCAGACTGAGCTTGTCGAAGTCTTGATTGGGAATCTTTTTAATAGAAATTAATAAATGATGAGATACTGAAACAAGTTCAGTATGACAAAAATGAGTAAAGAAGTCATTGTTATTGGAGGCGGAATTATAGGCTTATGTTCTGCATATTACCTTCAAAAAGAAGGCTGTAAAGTAACGGTTATAGACCAATCTAATATGGATTCTGGAGCTTCTTATGTTAATGCAGGATATCTATCGCCAAGTCATATCATTCCTTTGTCTGCTCCAGGCGTGATGAAAAAAGGACTCAAATGGATGTTCGATAAGTCGAGTCCTTTATATATAAAACCACGTTTAGATTTAGACTTCTTAAAATGGACTTTAGCTTTTAATAAATCTTGTAATGCAAAACATGTTGCTAAAGCAATTCCAACTATAAAAGACATAGCTTTATTAAGTCAGGAGTTGTACGACGATATTAAAGATTCTGAAGGTTTTAGATTTCATTATGAAAAGAAAGGGCTTTTAATGCTATGTCAGACAGAAAAGGCCTTGGAAGAAGAAATAAAAATTGCAGCTGTAGCAAAAAATGAAGGTTTAGATGTATCTACATTATCTTCAGATGAGATAAATAAATTAGAACCCAATGCAACGATAAATTCAATTGGAGCGACGTATTATTTATGTGATTCTCATACAACGCCTCATGAATTTATGGAGGATATGAAAACACATTTAAAAAAATCTGGAGTTGTTTTTCGTTTACACGAAAAAGTTATTGATGTTGAAGTGGTTGGTGAAAAAATCACTTCAATTAAAACAAATAAAGCAACATTAAAAGCAGACGAATTTATTTTAGCTGCTGGCTCTTGGTCATCAATCTTAAGTAAAAAATTAGGAATAAACTTATTGCTACAAGCAGGAAAAGGGTATCGAATTAACACGAAACAAAAAACAGGAATTACAATTCCAGCAATTTTAACAGAACGAAAAGTTGCCATAACACCTATGAATGGGTTTACACGTTTTGCAGGAACTATGGAAATTGCAGGAATCAATCACGATATTAATAAGGTTAGAGTAGAAGCAATTGCTCAAGGTGTTCAGGAGTTTTATTCTAATATCAAAATATCAGAAACTGAAAAACAAAATGCAGCTTCGGGATTACGACCAGTTTCTCCAGATGGTCTGCCTTTTATTGGTAAATCATCTAAATGTAATAACCTAACTATTGCAACAGGTCATGCCATGATGGGTTGGAGTATGGCTACAGCAACTGGTAAATTAGTTTCAGAAGAAGTCATGCAAAAAAAGTCTTCGATGTCGCTAGATGTTTTTAATCCGGATAGAAGATTTTAGACTTACTTTATTCTTAGTAATACTTGTTGTAAGTTTGTTGACAGCGTATTGTAATTAATATAAATAGAAATTAATGAAGACTCATTTGAATATAATTTTAGTTCTAGTTGTAGTATCAGTTTTAAGTTGTAATAAAGCTGAAACAAAAAGCTCAACCTTGAATTTAGAAGCTATAATAACCAATTACCAAGACCATAAAGGATATGATGAAAAAGAGTATCCATTAGGATTTTTTACCAAGGAGTATTATAAAAGTGAAGCCGAATATGCTAAAACAGCCCTTAAGCAGCTTGCAGAAATTAATACTGAAGATTTAAGTGAAACAGAACAAATATCTCTAGATCTATTAAAATTTGTATTACAAGATCAAATTGATTTTTACGAATTTGAAAGCTATTTAAATCCATTATTATCAGACTCTGGATTTCATAGTAACTTAACATATGAAGTAAGACCTTTAGCTAATTACGAGCAAGTTAAAACGTATCTTAACAAACTAAATGCAATTCCAGAATTTGTAAGTCAGAATCTTGTAAACCTTCGTGAAGGTTTAGAAAAAGGTGTGTCTCAACCAAGAGTTATTTTTAAAGGTTATGAGTCGTCTTATGATACACATATTGTTGATAATTTTGAAGATAGCTTCTACTATTCGCCATTTAAAAACTTGCCAAATGATTTAACGCAAACTCAAAAAGATTCTGTTTTACAAGCGGCAAAAATTGCTATAGAAACTAATGTTACACCTGAGTTTCAAAAAATAAAAACATTTTTTGAAACCGAATATTTGCCTAAAACTAGAACCACACTTGGTGTTTCTCAAACACCAAATGGTAAAGAAAAATATCAAAACCGAATTAATTTTTATACAACAAGTGAGCAATACACAGCTGACGATATACATCAAATCGGTTTAAATGAAGTCGCTCGTATAAAGTCTGAAATGGAGCAAATTATTAAAGATTTAGACTTTAAAGGTAGTTTTGCAGATTTCTTACAGTTTTTAAGAACAGACGAGCAGTTTTATGCTAAATCTCCTGAAGAGCTTTTAATGATTGCTAGAGATATGGCTAAACGAGCAGATGCGCAATTACCACGTTTTTTTAAAACCTTACCTCGTAAGCCTTATGGTGTAGCTCCAGTACCTGATGCTATTGCTCCTAAATATACAACTGGAAGATATATTGGAACAGAAAAAGGAAGTACAGATCCTGGTTATTATTGGGTTAATACCTACAACTTGCCTAGTAGAACTTTATATACTATGCCATCTTTAACCGTTCATGAAGCGGTTCCTGGGCATCATTTACAAGGCAGTTTAAATAATGAATTAGGAGATAGTATTCCGCAATTTAGAAAAGATTTATACTTATCTGCTTATGGAGAAGGTTGGGGATTATACTGTGAGTTCTTGGCAGAAGATATGGGAATGTATACAACGCCTTATGAACAATTTGGAAAGCTAACTTACGAAATGTGGCGAGCTTGCCGATTGGTTGTCGATACAGGTATTCATGCTAAGGAATGGACGAGACAGCAAGTTGTAGACTATATGGCGGCAAATACAGCGTTGTCAATTCATGAAATCAATACTGAAACAGACCGTTATATTTCATGGCCAGGACAAGCATTATCGTATAAAATTGGAGAGTTAAAAATTAGAGAACTACTAAAAAAAGCCAAAAAAGAATTAGGTTCTAAATTTGATATAAGAGACTTTCACGAAGTTATTTTAGGTCAAGGTACTGTTACGCTTTCAATTTTAGAAGATAGAGTAAATGCGTATATTAATAAAGTGAAAAGTAGTTAAAAAAATGAGTGTTTTAATATTTTAACACCTGCAGTTTATCGATAAAAAATTACCATCTACAAGTCTAATCTTACCAATTATACATTTAATCGAAAAAGTGCTTGCTTCTTAAAATATTTTAAGATATTTATCTAGCATTCAAGCGATTAGTAGCCCTAAATGTATTGTTAACCAAATGCTATGTATTATGAGACTAGAAATTACAAATTACAACAACTATTTTAAGATTAAAGGTGATTTAAATCGAAACAATGTTCATCAATTTAAAAGTGAATTTAAACATGTTTTTGAAAATGCTGAAGCAATAACTATAAGTATAGAAGCTTTAGATAGCATAGATCGTTACGGTGTAAACGCTTTAGCGCAATTACATAACGAATCTTTAATCAAAAATAAACGCTTATCAATTATTGGTATGGGTTGTAAAGATTTGTATCAGCATTTTAAATCTGAAGAAGCTGCTGCTTAAAAAAATTACAAGGCATTTTTTTGATGTTTAAAGAAAGCGTCTGCTTGTAATTGCATGAGCTCTCTTGCTTTTTTTCTTTTGTAGTTATATAATTCATCTTCTTCGGCAATATCGTTATATATCTTATTATTAAGCGTTCTATCTGTTTGCAACAAAACTTGACGTTCGTATACTTTTTGGTCTACCCAAGTTTTAACTGCAGTTTCAGTATCTTCTAATTTAAAATCGTACTCACCTTTAGGTGATAATAATTTTGCAAATATTGGAGATGTTTCAATAGCCAAAAACAATAAGAATATAAAAAATGATGGTAACCAAGGTAGTGTTCCTAATGCGTTCACACGAGCCATTAAACCATCGAAACCATCAATTATTGGCTGCGTTGTTATAACTTGTGTGTTGTAGTTTGTTTTTAATTGTGCTATTTGAGTTTCAATTTGAGCAATTTTAGTTTTGTTATCCGTTTTTAGTTGTTGTAACTCTAAAAGTGCTGCATCATGCTTGTCTCTTTTTTCTTTGTAAACAGGGCCTTTTCCTAATAATTTTGTGCCTGCTGTACCTTCGGCTTCAGATATATAAGTGTCATAAAGTGTGTTGACTTCTGTTTCTTTGGTATTAATTTCATTTTGAAGTATTGTGATTTCATTTTTTAAACCTTCAATATTTGGAGAAAATTGCTGTGCTATTTGATTTTGATTTGCAAGTGTTAAGTCATTTTTTTGTTCTAATAAAACTTGGTTAATTTCTTTTTCAAAGATTTTCAACTCTAATGGTTTAGAGATGACAACAGCAATAATTACTGCTAATATAATTCTTGGTGAAGCTTGTATCAATTCATCTATAATGCTATTTCTCTTTTTAATTGTAGATACAATAAAGCGGTCTAGATTAAAGATAAGAAGACCCCAAACAAAGCCAAAAGCTATAGCTGTAAAGTAATTATCAAATACTGTGTATAGAGCGTAGCTAGCTGCAATAAATGCCATTACAGCAGTAAAAAAAACTGTGGCTCCAATGCCAGCATATTTGTTTTGCTCACCAATAGAGCAGTCGTTTAGAATATCTGTGTCTGAACCAGAACAGATGATGAAGAATTTTTTTAACATAAAGCGTTCGATTTTGATTGATGGATGTCTATTAGAACGCAAAACTTGATAATTTGTTACATTAAAATCTCTAAAATTTAGATTGAATGACCAGAAGTAGTTTTAGCTTTTTGACGAGTTTTGTTTAATGCATTTCTGATAGCTTAGATGCTACATTTTTAGTTTCCTATAATTACTATATTCTAAAATCATTAAAATGAAGTATATTTGGTTTAAAATGTACTGTTTTTACCCAAATGAAAAACCTTAAAATCACCATATTATGTTTCCTTGTGTTTGCTATAAACTCTTATGGACAAACTATTCAAGATATAATCAATCAAGTAAATTTAGATGCTTTAGTATTAACTGTAAATGAATTTTCTGGCGAACAATCTGTTGTTGTAAATGGAATGACGGAAACCATAATAAATAGGCAACAAGCTAATAATAATTTAGCAGCCGATTATTTGGTGCAACGTTTTAATCAATTAGATAATATTACAGTAACTGCCCAACAATTTGATGGTAATGGACGTAATATAATTGCAACTCAAATAGGTAAAACTAATCCCAATAATATTTATATTATTTGTGCACATTATGATACTGTAGCAGATTATTGTGCAGATGATAATGCAAGCGGAACAGCTACTATAATAGAAATAGCTAGAATATTATCTACGCAATGCTTAGACAATACTATAGTTTATGCACTTTGGGATGAAGAAGAAAATGGCTTAAATGGTTCTCGTGCTTATGCTATTGAAGCTGTAACAAATGGCGATAACATTTTAGGTGTTTTAAATATTGATATGATGGCATATGATGGTGATGGAGATAAGAGTATAGATATTGATATTCATCAAAATGATGCTGCTTCTTTAGCTATGTCTAACGATATTGTTAGTGTGTTTAATACTTACACATTTGATCTTAATATAAATATTATTAATCCAGGTACAGAATTAAGTGATCATTCTAGTTTTTGGAATAGGGGATTTCCTGCTGTTTTAGTTGGAGAAGCTTGGTCTGAAGGTGACGAAAATAACGAATATCATTCTATGGATGATCGTATAAGTAATTTTAACTTACCTTATTATCACGAAATGGCTAAGCTAATTATGGGCTATATGGTAACTAAAGCTGGTTTGATTGCTATTGATAATACGGTTACACAAACAATAACTACGCTAACCTCAAACGAGACAAGTGGTTTATACCAATGGATAAACTGTGATACAGATACTGCAATATCTGGAGCTGTTAATCAATCATTTATGCCTACGGTAAATGGAAATTATGCTGTTGAGATAACTTCAGGTACGTGTACAGAACGTAGTGAGTGTATACTATTTGATACATTAAATTTAGATACGTTTTCTCAAACAGAAATCACTATCTATCCTAATCCTGTAAAAAACAAGCTTAATATTGAAATAGCTTTTAAAGCTAACTTCTCTTATAATTTATATGATGTGTCTGGTAAATTAATATTACAAGAACAATCTGATAAAAAGAAAACGTCTTTAGATGTAAATCACTTAGCTAAAGGTGTTTATTTTTTAAATATTTCTACATCTCAAAAATCCAGAACGTATAAGGTTATTAAAGAATAGCTTACTTTTTAAGTTCAGTAAAGTACTTGTAAAATAACGGAATAGTTTCAATGCCTTTTAAGTAATTCCAAACTCCAAAATGTTCGTTTGGAGAATGTATTGCATCGCTATTTAAACCAAAGCCCATTAAAATAGTTTTACTTTTTAATTCTTTTTCAAAAAGAGATACAATTGGAATACTTCCACCACTACGTTGCGGAATAGGTGTTTTTCCAAAAGTATCTTCATAAGCTTTAGAAGCAGCTTGATAACCAATACTATCTATAGGTGTAACGTAACCTTGCCCACCATGATGAGGCGTTACTTTTACTCTCACACCTTTTGGAGCTATGTTTTCAAAATGTGTTTTAAACAATTGTGTAATATCTTCCCAATCTTGATTTGGTACCAAACGCATTGAAATTTTAGCATAAGCTTTACTAGCAATTACAGTTTTAGCACCTTCACCAATATATCCACCCCAAATACCATTAACATCTAAAGTTGGACGTATTGAATTTCGCTCATTTGTAGTATAACCTTCTTCTCCATAAACCGAATCGATATCTATAGCTTTTTGATATGCTTCTATTGAAAAAGGAGCCTTTGCCATTTGCGCTCTTTCATCTTTAGAAAGCTCTTCAACTCTATCATAAAAACCAGGAATGGTGATATGATTATTTTCATCATGAAGAGAAGCAATCATTTTGGTTAAAATATTTATTGGGTTTGCAACTGCGCCTCCATATAATCCTGAATGTAAATCTCTATTTGGTCCAGTAACTTCTACTTCAACGTAGCTTAAACCACGTAAACCAGTTGTGATTGATGGTACGTCTTTAGCAATCATTCCCGTGTCAGAAATAAGAATAACATCGTTTTTTAGTTTTTCGTGATTCTCTTCAACAAATTTTGAAAGACTCACGCTACCAACTTCTTCTTCGCCTTCAATCATAAATTTTACATTACAAGGCAATTGGTTTGTAGATGTCATAAACTCTAAGGCTTTAACATGCATGTACATTTGACCTTTATCATCGCAAGCACCACGAGCAAAAATAGCACCTTCAGGATGTATGTCTGTAGTTTTTATAATGGGTTCGTAAGGTGGTGAATCCCACAATTCAATAGGATCTGCAGGTTGCACATCATAATGACCATATACTAATACGGTTGGTAAATTAGAATCAATAATTTTTTCGCCATAAACAATTGGAAAACCTTCTGTCTTACAAATTTCTACAGTGTCACAGCCAGCAGCTTTTAAGCTGTCTTTTACCACTTCGGCTGTTTTTAAAACATCATTTTTATAAGTAGAATCTGCGCTTACAGATGGAATTTTAAGAAGCTCAATTAATTCGTTTAAAAAACGATTTTTATGCTGATCAATGTATGATTTTGTGTTTTTCATGGAGTGAATTGTATTTGATCCAAAAATACAAAATTGAAAAGAACTTTTTTCTTATTTAAAGTTATTTGAATATTGAAACTATTGTTTATATTTGCACCCCAAAACTTAGGTTAATGCAGGCGTGGTGGAATTGGTAGACACGCTAGACTTAGGATCTAGTGCCGCGAGGTGTGCGAGTTCGAGTCTCGCCGCCTGTACTTAAAAAAGCTTCTCAATTTTGAGAAGCTTTTCTTGTTTATATAAGAGATACATTGGTTTTAACTATAATTACACTATTAATTTCTGTAACAAAACGCGTGTTAACTCGTCATATATTTTACGACTAAATCTACAATTTGTATCTTTATGAATTACAGAAGCGACAAAATGAAAATTATTCATTCTAAACATAAAACACCAGAATTACCAATGCAGCTTTTTGTAAGTTTTGCAAAGGTATTCGATTTTTATAAAAAATATGCTGAAGATGTAAATCATCCTTACCATAAGTCTGCTAAACAAGTATCAGAATATTTAGGGCAATTTCCAGAACTGGTAGAAGGCTTTGATGATTTTTCATTATTAGATAAATATGCCGATCAGATAGATTTAATGCTAGAAGGATTGTTTCCTGAAATCTTAACAGATAATGAGATAAAAGCAGCTAGCGTACCATTTTCTTTTACATCGTTTAAATTTTCTAAACGTTTTGAATCTATTTTAGAAAATGCAGGCAAGGACTTTGATTTTAAGGTTAGAAACATGGAAGAAAGCCAAATGTATATTGCAGCTTGTACCATAATTTTAATGTCAGTTTATAACAAGCCAATTGACTTTAAACGTCCATTTTTCTTTGATTTTCCAAATAAAAATAACGGTATCACACATCATTATCGTGTTGCGCTTAATGGTGATTTTATGGATATTGTTAAAACAGATGCTGCACCAGAAATTACAGATGAAGATATTAAATTATTGTTAGACAATTTTCACAATATCGATATTTGGAAAGAAAAGTTTCCGCCAAACAGTTATGTCTTGAAAGGGTTTGGAATTATGAACTTATTTGATGTTACTCAGGATCAAACTATTTCAGAAATTCGTTCAGACCTTCTTAAAAAAGATGATGGTAGCATCGTACAAAAATTACGTTTAAGCTTAAGTGAATTTTATAGAATTAGTGATTTAAAACTAGGGTTTTCACTTTTTGAAATCGCAAATAAAAGTTTAGAGTCTACAAGAATTAAAAAATCTGAAAGTTTAATATTAGATAATGAACAAATGGTGTCTTGCAGAACGTTTTTTTGTTTACATATTATAGATAAAGTATTTAATAAAATAGAACCTGTAGCGATATCTAATGTCGATGCTTATGGTGAATCTTCTGGACACAATACGTTTTATAAGCGTTTAAAAGAGAAAGGTATTGGTAGCATTATCTTAATTCCTATTAAAGCTTCTAAACATAATGATTTAGCACTTTTAGAAATTGCATCTCCTAGACCTTATGAGCTTAACTCAGTAAACCAACAAAAGTTAGTAGATATTATTCCTGTATTTGAAGCTGCTGTTGAGCGAAGTTCTGAAGAGTATTTAAACACGCTTGAAGCAACAATTCAAGAACATTATACATCTATTCATCCTACAGTTAAATGGCGTTTTTATGAAGCAGCAGAAAAATACCAAACAGATTTATATAACAAAGAGGAGAATCCGCAAATAGATGATATCGTCTTTAACGACGTGTATCCTTTATTTGGGCAAAGTGATATTAAAGGCTCCTCTTTAGCTAGAAATACAGCAATAAAAGAAGATTTAACAACACAGTTAACCTTAGCAATTAAGGTGCTTAAAGAAGCTTGTCAGACTGAAAAATTGCCAATTTACAAAGAGTTAATGTTCAGAGTAGAAGAATATATAGTCGACGTAAAAGAAGGGCTTAAAGCTGGTGATGAAATTGGAATTTTAGATTTTCTTAAACGTGACATTTACCCTGTATTTAGCCATATAAAAGTGATAAATAATGAACTAAAGGAATTGGTAGAAGTCTATATGAATAGACTAGATAAAGATCTTCATGTGGTTTATGAAAAACGTAAAGCTTATGAATATAGTGTTATGTTGCTTAATGAAAAATTAGCAAACTTTATTGACAAGAAACAAGAAGAAGCGCAAGCTATGTTTCCTCATTATTTTGAACGCTATAAAACGGATGGTGTAGAATACAATATGTATATAGGTCAGTCTTTGGTTAAAAACAAAACCTTTGACGATTTGTATTTATACAATCTTCGCCTTTGGCAATTACAGAATACTTACGAAATGGAACAAGTGGCTTTTAATACCAGAAAGCAATTGGAACATGATTTACAAGTAGCCTCTTTAATTTTAGTGCATAGTAATCCTATGGCTATTAAATTTCGTATGGATGAAAAGCAATTTGATGTAGATGGTGCTTATAATATTCGTTACGAGATTATTAAAAAACGAATAGATAAAGCACATATTAAAAACACAGACGAGCGATTAACAGTACCTGGAAAAATAGCTATTGTCTATTCTCAAGATAAAGATGCACGAGAATATAGAAAGTATATTAAGTACCTTCAATCTAAAGGTTGTTTAGGTAAGCTAGAAGAGTTAATACTTGAAGACTTACAAGGTGTTTCTGGTTTAAAAGCGTTACGAGTTGAAGTGATTTATAAAGATAATTTTTGTGAAAAATCTTCAATGACTATAGATGAATTGATGGAAGAGTTTAAGTAATTAAAGACTCTGCAAATAAAAAGCTACAGCAAAGGATAATACACTAATAACAATACCAATCATAAAAACAGTATAAGTTAAGCGAAGTAAATTATATTTTCTGTTTAATACTAACCCTAAAAAGTATAAATCTTTAGTTAAAGAGCCATAAAGGTAATCTCTATCTTTCATCATTTCGTGCATTGCCCATTCAAACTCGTCAAGGTTCATTTTATGAAAATTCCCAAAAAATAGAAGATTTACTTTTTTATCTGCTACATCTTGTTTGTTAAATTTTCCTTGAGTTACGTTTGGTCGTGTTGCCAAAACTGAAAGCACAATAGATGCTACAGTAAATAATGTAAAAATAACAGTAGGCCATATTAAATAATCGTTTGATGGATTATCTAGCTTTGATACTAAATTAGAAAGCACCAACGATATAATAATTGCGTTTACAGATAATAAAATATTAGCTTTAGTATCGGCAATATCACTTAGGGTTATGTGGTTTCTTAAAGCTACTCTAAACATGGTTTCTATGCCACGTTCTGGTAATTCTACTTTGGTTTTTTTAAAAGCTAATTCTTCTTTTTTTTGCTTTAATTTAATAGAGTCTTGAGTCAGCTTTTTTTGAGATTTTAATAATCGAGCTAAGTTTTTGCCTTTTGTTTTTTCCCAATTAGATGAAGCAAAATCTGTATAGAATCGATGATGATTAGATAAAAAATCAATATTTTCTTTTAACCATTCAGACTCAGTTAATGTTTTATCGCAAGTTAATTCCCATTCTTTGCGAAGTAGTTCGGTTAAATCACTAAAATTTTTGCTGCCAATATGAGAGCAATCTGCATCTTGAATAATTTTTTCTAAAATATTTTGGGGCTCATGACCCATTTGAGTTGCCATAATTAAATCTGAAACTGTTTTAATATCAGCTTCAGATTGATTTTGAGATTTTAAAAAATCTTTGGCAATAGCAACACTATGTGTTTCATGTTTTTTTAGGTTTTGTGCAAAACCAACATCATGAAACCAAGAAGCTAAAATTAAAAGGTCTTTTTGAGAAGGCTCTATCTGTTCTCCATCAGCAAGTTCTTGAGCTTTTTCTACAACACGTTTTGTATGTGCTAGATTATGATAAATAAAAGATTTGTCTAGGTTTTCATTTAAGAAATTAACAACATAACTTTCGGTCTTAGCAATAAGTGTATCCATATTGTATTGTAGTTTATTTAGTAAAAATACTAAACTTTAATTAACATTATCTTATGTCGTAAATTTTGACATTTCTTTCAAACGCTCAATTGCAAATCAAATTGTAAGGAAGCTTTAATATTTTCAACTATTGTATTATAGCTTTGCAACTCTATATGGTACATAAGATAAAAGCCGAAATCAATAAAGTTTATTTTATTAACAAGTATACCTTGGTTCATATACTTAATGGTACCGGTAGTATTCAAGTAGATTTTAATAGCTATAACAATTGGAAAGACAAAGCTATCTTTTTAGAAAAAGGACAGTATATAAAATTCTTGTCTGATGATTTTGTAGTCCGTTTTATTGATTTCCCTGATGATATCATTTTTAAATCTAAAGATGTTCGTGTGCTATTTAAACACCTTATTTCGTTAGGCTATATAAACTTTAACCAATGCAAAGATTGTAAGAGTTTCTTAAAAAGCGGTGTGTTTAATGATAACATGAGTAATCTTATTGATGTATCTACAGAACAATGGTTTTGGCAAAATCCATTTCATGCAAATAAAGATGAATACCAACTTATTTTTGATGTTAAAGACGTTATTGATAAAGAATACACAAATAAAATAAACACAACGACTTTAATTCATCATTTATCATCATCTAATAATAATGTTCAGCATTTAGTGAAAGATAAGTTAGGGATTACCATAAACAAACTGATACATAATAAGCTGTTAGCTGAAAATAAAAAGGAAGTTGCATTTACAAATAAAAGTATTCAAGAAATTGCTTACGATCAAGGTTATAAAGATCCTGCATATTTTAATCGCGTTTTTAAAAATAGTGTCGGTCAAACGCCAAAACAATTTAGAGATGCGTTTGATTATGAAAATAGAGATGCATTTTCTCAAGATTTAATTGAGCTTATCAATCTATTTCATAAAGAAGAACATTCACTTGGGTTTTATGCTGATAAAATGAATGTGAGTGTTAAAGCTTTATCTAAAAAAGTAAAGCATAAAATGAATAATTCTCTAGGGCAATTAATTCGTTCGCAAATCATTCAATCTGCCAAAACCATGTTAGCAGAAGATGAACCTGTTAAAGAAGTTGCTTTTGCTTTAGGTTTTGAAGAAGCTAACCATTTTTCTTCATTCTTCACAAATCATGTTGGTGTTTCACCTTCTGCATTCAAAAAATAAAAAGTACAATTCTTAGCGTTTTTTTTGTACGTTTTTTAGTCTCTTACATGTAGATATTTGCAGTGTAATTACATAACACAATTTGTTTAATCACTAAAAATAGAAAACATGAATATTAAAGAACAAGCAACAAAAATGGACAACATCGTAGCTCAAGGTGCAATTGTAGATGCTGTAAAAGAATTTTTTGCAGATAATGCAACTACTTCAGATTATAATGGTTTAGCAACAACCAATAAAGCGCAAATGATTGAAAAAATGGAAGGCTTTGCTGGAGCAATTGCTGCTGTAAATGGTATCACTTTACATCATACCATTGTAGACGGAAATGTATCTGCTTCAGAGTTTACTTTCGATTTTAACATGAAAGACGATACTAAAATTTACTGGCACGAGATTATTCGTCGTAAATGGAATAATGACGGAAAAGTTATTCAAGAAGAATACTTCAATGCACAGTAATAAATAATAAAAAGATTAATAATTAAAACAACAGAAATAAAATGAAAAATATAATTAAATCAATCACTTTAGTAGTTGCTCTAGTAGTAAGCTCAATAACATTAGCTCAAGATAGAATGGCAAATAATGTAGATAATAGTACAATACATTTACAAGGCTACAGTCCAGTGTCATATTTAGATTTAGGAATTGCTCAAAAAGGCTTAAAAGAATTTAAATCTGTACATGAAAAAATAACATATTATTTTACATCAGCAGAACAAAAAACTACGTTTGATAAAAACCCAAATAAGTACAAACCGCAATATGGTGGGTTTTGTGCTTTTGGAATTTATGCTGGAGCAAAATTTAGACCAGATCCTAATAAGTTTATTGTAAAAGGCGGAAAGTATTTCTTGTTTTTATATGATCTTAATTTAGATGCTCAACAATTATGGTTGAATGAAAAAAACCATGACAAACTTGTTGCTGGAGCGAATAAAAATTGGAAAAAATTAAGCAAAACTTTCAATTAAATTATACCTTCATGAGTATAAAAAAAGCACATCAATACTTATAGTTATTGATGTGCTTTTGTCGTTTTTGTAAAACTGTAAGTTTTTAAACGTTTTTTCGACTACTTTTAAGTTAAAAAAAGCATATTATTAACTAGAAAAGAAACCGAATAACTTAAGATAAGATTATTCTTATTAACTTCAATAATGAGGTTGTTTCTGACCTAATTAAAACAATAATAATTAACAGAAAGAAAGGACAAAAAGTATGCTAACTTGGAAAGAAGTCATCAACTTTTCCGTAAAAGGAAATCCAACTCCAGATAAGCGAGTTGAAAAATCAGAAGCCCAATGGCAAGCTCAATTAACTCCAGAGCAATTTAGAATTACAAGACAAAAAGGTACTGAACGACCACATAGTGGCGCGCTTTGTAGTGCTCACGATGCAGGCAAGTATAATTGTGTGTGTTGCAATACACCTTTGTTCGATTCTACAATTAAATTTAGTTCTGGTACAGGTTGGCCTAGTTTTACGCAACCTATAAAAGAAAACGCTATTAAGTATGAAAGAGATACGGCTTTTGGAATGGTGCGCGTTGAGGTGATGTGTAATACTTGCGATGCCCATTTAGGGCACGTATTTCCTGATGGACCAGAACCAAGCGGATTGCGTTATTGTATTAATTCAGAATCGATGCAACTAGAAAAGGAGATTTCAAATGACAACTAAAAACCTACAATTAGCCACATTTGGTGGTGGCTGTTTTTGGTGTACAGAAGCTGTGTTTCAAGAAGTAAAAGGTGTAGAAAAAGTAGTTTCTGGGTATTCTGGTGGAAACGCTCCAGGGCATCCAACATACAGAGAGATTTGCTCAGGTTTAACTGGGCATGCCGAGGTAGTACAAGTAACTTTTGATGCTAATATCATTTCGTATGAAGATGTTTTAGTGATTTTCATGACCACTCACGATCCAACAACTTTGAATCGACAAGGTGCAGATGTAGGCACACAATATCGTTCGGTAATTTATTATCATAACGATTTGCAAAAGGAAATTGCTGAACTTGTTTCAAAAGAAATAACACCTTATTATGAAAACCCAATTGTTACAGAAATTTCTCCTTTAGATGTGTTTTATGAAGCAGAAAAAGAGCACCAAGATTATTATAAAAATAATCAAACGCAAGGCTATTGTAGTTTTGTAATTACACCTAAGTTGGCAAAACTGAGAAAACTACATGCTGATAAATTAAAATAACTAAAAATGGTGTCAGTTCGAGTGATTTCGAAATTTCGAAATCGTATCGAGAACATTTAATAATTACTTCTCGATATAATTTTTTTTTGAAAAATCACTCGAAGTTGACAATGTAAATTCAAACCAAATAGAAAGTCAAAATAATGTCAAATAAAGCAGAACAAACACAAGTTTTTAAAGCTCCAGAATTTAATGTGAAGCATTGGGTAGATGCTAATGGGAATAAAACGGAAGCCATAAAACTTACAGATTTTAAAGGACAATTTAAAATTGTGTATTGTTTTCAGCATTGGTGCCCAGGTTGCCATAGCAAAGGGTTGCCAGATTTAAAGAAAATGGTTAATGCTTTAAAAGAAAGCGAAAACATTACCTTTTTAGCAATTCAAACCGTTTTTGAAGGTCATGATGTAAATACTTTTGAAAAGATGGTTGAAACTCAAAAACAATATAATTTAAAAATACCATTTGGTCATGATGCTGGAAATGATGATAAATCACATTCTAACATAATGGCAAACTATAAAACTGGAGGCACACCATGGTTTATTTTTATTGATAAACATGACAATGTTGTGTTTAGTGATTTTCACTTAAATCCAGATGCGGCTATTGAGTTTTTAAAAACATTGAAATAAATGGCAACAAAAATTAAACTTTATGGCACCGAAAGATGCCACAAAACACAACATTATAAAGCGTTTTTTGAAACGCGCCATTTAGATTATATATTTCTGGATGTTGAAGAAAATAAAGACCACGCAATACTACTGCGTGGTCTTTATAAAAACAGAAAGCTTAATTTTCCAACAATTACTATTGGAACGAAAAAATTGAGAAATCCATCAGATTTAGAGTTAAACAAATGGATAGAAAAACTAAAATAGGGTTTGGTGGTGGTTGCCATTGGTGTACCGAAGCTGTGTTTCAATCTTTAAAGGGTGTTGAAAAAGTAGAACAAGGATACGTCGCTTCAATTGATGAAAATAATACATTTTCAGAAGCAGTAATCGTTCATTTTAACCCTAAAGAAATTACATTAAAAGCATTAATAGAGATTCATTTGCATACCCATAAAAGCACAAGTAATCACTCTATGAGAGAAAAATACCGTTCAGCTATATATTCCTTTTCTAAGGAACAAGAATATGAATCTAAAGAGATAATTAAAAACCTTCAAAAAGATTTTGATGATAAGATTATAACTAAAGTATTTCCTTTTTCAGAATTTAAAGTCTCACGTGAAGCCATTCAAAACTATTATCAAAAGAACCCAAATAAACCTTTTTGTAAAGCGTTTATCAATCCAAAATTGAAGCTTTTATTAAAACAATTTTCAGTTTATACAAATCAAGAAAAATTAAATCATTTAAGAACAAATGAGAAGCACGAAACTCAATATTCAAAATAAAAAAGGACTTAAATTACAAGCTTATTTAGAGCTTCCAGCAAACCAAAAACCTAGTCGATATGCCATTTTTGCACATTGTTTTACCTGTACAAGTTCGTTAAGTGCTGTAAAAAATATTAGTCGGGCACTAACCAATTATGGGTTTGGTGTGGTACGATTTGATTTTACAGGTTTAGGGAAAAGCGAAGGCGAATTTACCGAAAGTCATTTTTCAGGAAACGTTGAAGATTTAATTGCTGTAAGCAATTTTATGACGAACAATTATAAAGCGCCAGAATTAATTGTAGGTCATTCGCTTGGTGGCGCAGCTGTAATTAGTGCCGCTTCAAAACTAGAAAACATAAAAGCTGTTGCAACAATTGGTGCACCAGCTACGGTAAGCCATGTTAAGCATTTGTTTTCGCATGATATCGACTCCATAAGAGAGGGCGAATTAACCGAAGTAAATATTGGTGGGCGACCATTTAAAATAAACCCTGAATTTGTTTCAGATTTTGATAAAACCGATTTGCCTTCAGTTGTAAAAAACTTACGAAAACCGCTGTTAATAATGCATTCTCCAACAGATACCATTGTCGGTATTAAAAATGCAGAACAGTTGTATGTGAATGCACATCATCCAAAAAGTTTTGTAACCTTAGATAACGCAGATCACTTGTTGTCTAATTCTAACGATAGTAATTATGCTGGAAATGTAATTGGTACTTGGGTACAGCGCTATTTTCCGCAACAAGAAAATGATATGTTAGAAACCCATGGCGAACAATTAGTTGGTCATTTAAATTTAGTTGAAGACAATTTTACAACGTCAATTCAAACTAAAAATCATAGTATGATAGCAGATGAACCTGCATCAATTGGAGGAGATGATTTTGGGCCATCGCCTTATGAGTATTTAAATGCTGGATTAGCAGCTTGTACAGTAATGACATTAAAAATGTATGCGCAACGCAAACAATGGGATTTACAAGAAGTGTTTGTATATGTCTCACATTCTAGAAAACATAGTGACGCATTAGAATTAGATATAGAAAAACCAGGTTATTTAGATCATATTAATAAAAAGTTAAAGTTTATTGGAAATTTAGATGACTCCCAAAAACAGCGCTTAAAAGAAATTGCATCGCGCTGCCCTGTGCATAAAACTATAGCTAGTGAAGTAATTTTTAATACTGAAATTATAAATGCTTAACACCTTAATCCTTCGGTGTTAGGTTAGATGTAATTTATAAAAAAGACGTAACTTTAACTTGATAATTAACTACCAAAATAATGCATCATAAATATTCCCTCGTTTTCATTCTTATAACTTTTTTAATAAGTTCTTGCGCAACGTATAAGCCACAGTATAGTAATTATAATGCTACCGCATTCTTTCCAGATAAAGAAATAGCATATTCATTCTACTTAATTGGAGATGGCGGAAATAGTCCAATTGGTAATTCTTCTCAAACCATAAAAGCTTTTAAATCAGAATTAAATAAGGCATCTAAAAACAGTACTGTAATTTTTTTAGGTGATAATATTTATGAAAATGGGTTGCCAAAAAAATCACATGAACAAAGAGCATTTGCAGAACACCAGCTTAATACACAAATAAATGCTGTTGAGAATTTTAAAGGTGAAACTATTTTTATTCCTGGTAATCATGATTGGTATAGTGATGGTGTAAAAGGTTTAAAACGACAAGAAAAATATGTTGAAGATAAGTTAGGAAAAAACACGTTCTTACCAGAAAATGGCTGCCCAATAGAAAAGGTTAATATCTCAGATGATGTTGTTTTGATTCTTGTAGATTCTGAGTGGTATTTAACCAATTGGGATAAACACCCAACGATAAATGATGATTGTGAGATAAAAACACGAACAAAGTTTTTTGATGAATTTGAGAGTCAGATAAAAAAGGCACGTGGTAAGACAACTATTGTAGCAGTACATCATCCTATGTTTACCAATGGTTCTCATGGTGGGCAATATTCTTTTGGGAGTCACATGTCTCCTATTCCAGTTTTAGGAACTTTAAAAAATTTAATAAGAAAAACAGGTGGAGTAACCACAGTTGATATTCAAAATAAACTGTATAACGAGTTCAGAAAACGCATCATTACTTTATCTCAAGAAAACAATAAAACCATTTTTGTTTCTGGGCACGACCATAATTTACAGTATATTGTTCAGGACAATTTACCGCAAATTGTTAGTGGTTCTGGATCTAAAGTATCAGCAACACGAAATGTAGGTAACGGTCAATTTTCATACGGAACTTCAGGCTATGCTAGGTTAGATGTGTTTAAAGATGGTTCGTCTTATGTTCGGTTTTATTCAGTAGCAGATAATAAAGTAGTTTTTGAAACACAAGTTTTAAAACCAAACGATAAAAAGAAATTTACAACGTACCCAAATAGCTTTTCAAACAAAAAAACAACGTCAATATACTCTGAAAAAGAAACAACAAAAGGTAGACTTTATAAGACGCTTTGGGGAGAACGTTATCGTGATGATTTTAGTAAAAAAGTAACAGTGCCAACGGTTAACTTAGACACTTTATTTGGTGGTTTAACAGTCGTACGAAAAGGAGGTGGACACCAATCTAAATCCATACGTTTAAAAGATAAAGATGGTAGAGAATATGTAATGAGAGCTTTACGGAAAAATGCCGTGCAATACCTTCAATCTGTAGCATTTAAAGATCAATATATTGAAGGGCAATTTAACGATACGTATACAGAAGGCTTGTTGTTAGATGTGTTTACAGGTTCTCATCCTTATGCGCCTTTTACTATTGGCACGCTGTCTAAAGCAGTGGGCATCTTTCATACAAATCCAGTTTTATATTATATACCAAAACAAAATGCTTTAGGTCATTTTAATGATGAGTTTGGAGATGAGTTATATATGATTGAAGAGCGTGCCTCAGATGGACATGGAGATAAGGCAAGTTTTGGTTTTTCAAATGAATTAATTAGTACAGATGATTTGTTAAAAGAATTACATGAAGATGAAGATCATAAACTAGATGAAGCTGCATACATACGAGCGCGTTTATTTGATATGCTTATTGGCGATTGGGACAGACACGAAGATCAATGGCGTTGGGCTAAATTTAAAGAAAAAAGTAAAACGATTTATAGACCAATGCCAAGAGATCGAGACCAAGCATTCTCTATTATGGCAGATGGTGCTTTATTAAGTTTTGCTACAACAGTAATACCTTCTTTACGTTTAATGAAGAGCTATGATGAAGATTTAAAAAGCCCAAAGTGGTTTAATTTAGAACCTTATCCTTTAGATGTGGCCTTAATAAATCAATCTAATCGAAGTGTTTGGGATGCTCAAGTAAAGCATATTGTCGAGAATTTAACTGATGCTGTTATTGATGAAGCCTTTACTTATTTTCCTTCAGAAGTAAATCAAAAAACCATACAAGAGATTAAACGAAAGCTACAAGGGAGAAGAGCAAATCTTCAAAAGATATCTGATGAGTATTACAATCATATTAATCAATTTGCTATTATAAAAGGGACAAATAAAGACGATTGGTTTGAGGTTAAGCGTATGCCAAAGGGCAATACAAAAGTAACAGGATATAGAATTAAAAAAGGTGAAAAAGCAGATGTATTTTACCAACGTACGTACACAAGTAATGACACTAAAGAAATATGGATTTATGGCTTAGATGATGATGATGTGTTTAAGGTCTCAGGCGAAGGCGATAAGCTAATTAGACTACGATTAATTGGAGGTCAGAATCGAGATACTTACAATATCCAAAATGGTAAAAAAGTTAAGATGTATGATTATAAAACCAAAGAAAGCAAGTTTGTTACTATTCTTGGAAGTAAAAAACTAACCGATGATTATCAAATTAATGTTTATGACCATAAGAAACTAAAAAATAATAGTAACCAATTTATTCCAACTATAGGTTCAAATCCTGATGACGGATTAAAAATTGGGTTTACTAACACCATAACCAATTATGGTTTTGAGAGAAATCCTTTTTCGTCACAACATACAATCTCTGGCGCATATTATTTTGCTACTCAAGGTTTCGATTTAGGGTACAAAGGAGAATTTGCAAATGTGGTTGGAAACATGAACCTTAAGTTAAATGCTAAGTTTACTAGTCCAAATTATGCTATTAATTTCTTTGGATTTGGAAACGAAACACCTAATCCAGAAGCTGACGAGAATGATGGTCTTGATGTAAATTTAGACTATAATCGTGTGAAGTTAAGAACAATAAAGTTAGCGCCTTCATTAATTTGGAGAGGTCGTTTAGGTGCAATTTTTAAAATAGGATTAGCTTATGAGTCTTATGAAATTGAAGAAACAGCTGGACGATTCATTAATGTTTTTATAGGTGATAATATAGATGTTAGTAATAATTTTTATGGTATCGATGCTAAATATCACTATGCAAATTTAGATAACAAAGCATTTCCAACATTAGGAATGATGGTTGCTATACAAACAGGTTATAAAAATAACATCGATTCTTCAAAAGGCTATGGATATCTTATTCCAGAGCTTGGTTTTAATTATAAACTAATGCCAAACGGACAATTAGTATTAGCTACAAAATTAAAAGGTCAAATTAATTTAGGAGATGGTTTTGAGTTTTACCAAGCCGCAAATATTGGAGCAAATGAAGGATTACGTGGTTACAGAAATGAGCGTTTTACAGGTAAGCGAGCTTTTGTACAAAGCACAGACTTAAGATTAAATCTACGAAAAGTTAAAACAGGAATTCTACCATTACAAATTGGGCTTTATGGCGGATTAGATTATGGCCGCGTTTGGATTGAAGATGACAATTCTAGAAATTGGAATACATCGATTGGAGGTGGAATTTTCGCAAATGCAGCAGATATGATTACTGCTAATATTTCAGCTTTTAATAGTGATGATGGTTTACGTATAGCTTTTAAGATGGGCTTTGGGTTTTAGAGTATTTAAGTTATGAGAAAACCAATTATTGTAGAACAAAGGTTTAATACATCTACAGAAACCCTTTGGAAAGCCATTACAGAGCACCAACAAATGATACAGTGGTATTTTGAAAACATTCCAGACTTCAAACCCGAAGTTGGTTTTACAACCCAATTTTTAATCGAAAACGAAGGGCGACAATTCACGCACTTATGGAAAATTGTTGAGGTAATCCCAAACAAAAAAATAACTTATACATGGCAATACAAGGAATATGAAGGTGAGTCTATAGCTGTTTTTGAGATTTTAGAGCATAAACATCAATCAATATTGCGCATTACTTGTGAAGGTTTAGAAACCTTGCCTCAAGATATCCCCGAATTTACTCGCCAAAGCTGTCAAGGCGGCTGGGACTATTTTATTAAACAGAGATTGAAAGATTATTTAGTAGAGTAATTAGTTATATTTGATGTCTTAATAATTAAAGTAATTAATGAATTCTGTAAATGATTTACTTAAGGTTTTAGTCTTAAAAAAAATAGCTGAAAATCAATTTAATGGTATAAGTAAAACCGTTGGTAGCCCAAATGTTTTTGGTGGTCAAGTTTTAGCACAATCTTTAAATGCTGCTAATAGAACAATTACAAATGGTCGCGTATTACATTCCATGCATTCTTATTTTTTAGAAGCAGGAGATTTAGCTTTACCAATTACTTACCAAGTTGACATAATTAGAGATGGAGGCAGTTTTTCTACACGACGTGTTACTGCTAATCAGGGCGATAAAATTATTTTTATTATAGCAGCGTCTTTTCATAAAAATGAAGATGGTTATGAGCATCAAATTAAGATAAAAGACGATATAAAGCAACCTGAAGAATTAGCAAGTTGGAGTGACATGCTTCAGCAATTTGGTGATTTTTTACCAAAGGCTACTAAGTCGTTTTTAGAAATTCCAAGACCCATAGAATTTAAGCCAGTAGATATTATAAACCCATTTGATAAAAAGGATTTAGAACCACATACAGAAGTTTGGTTTAAATTAAAAGGAGATTCTTCAACTTTAGATTTAGCAACAAAACAACAGATTTTAACGTATATATCAGATTATAATATTTTGGGTGTAGCACTGCATCCTCATGCGAGTAAAGCACATTGGGGAAATACACAAACAGCAAGTCTAGACCATAGTATGTGGTATTTTAGAGATTTCGATTTTAATGATTGGATGTTGTATACTTTAGATACGCCAAGCACATCTAACGCTCGCGGATTTGCTAGAGGACACATTTTTACTAGAGATGGTAAGTTGGTGGCTTCAGTAGCACAAGAAGGTTTAATGCGACCTTTAAAAAGTTAATTTTTAGATTTAACATTTAAGCTAAACTCGTATAAATTGCCACCATGAATTCCTAAATATTCATCTGCAATATAAAGAGTACTGTCATTTTTGAAAAATACACTTTCTTTTTGTGAGTTGAAATTAAAATTATATTTCGTTACATATCCATTAAAAAAATCATTGTCTTTGAAGTCTGAAAAAATAAACACATTGCTTTCAGTTAATAAAGCCATTTTGTTTCCTTCTTTATTTATGTCAGCAGAAGTAACCCAACATTCTGATTCTTCACAAGTATTAAATGAGCTTAGTAATTTGGCTTTATATTGGCCTTTTTTTGAAGGTAACTGATACAAATTTGTTTGTCCTTTTTTCTTTGACACTCTGCTTTTAGTAAATAAGTAAAGACTATCTTTATAGAAGAAAAATGATTCGCAATCAAAATGACGTTTGCTTTTTTTGGGAGGGAATTTTTTTTGTTCTGGATAAGTGAATGAAATTCTTTCAGGAATAATAGTTTTATTGTTAAGCGAATCTTTCGCAATTTTTAAGATTGCTAATTCTTTACTATCATTATCATTATTCCCAAAGTCACCAATATAAATATTGCCATATATATCTGTAGTTAAATCTTCCCAATCTCTATTTTTTGCATGAATAAAAATCTCTCTTATAATAGTTCCATTTTTGTCTAATCCATATAGAATTGATTTATTTCCACTATCATTTATCATCCAAAAAACATTGTTTTTTTGATCAACTGTTAAGCCAGAAACCTCATTTAAATCTATAGGTAAATCTGCTATAACTTTTAAGTTACCAGTATTGCAACTTGTAGCAAGAAATAATATTGAGAAAAGGAATTTATTCATTTAGGTGATACGCTTTTATAATGCTAAATTTACGCAGTTAATTTTACAATGAAAAAATACGACGTTATAATTGTTGGAGGCGGCGCAGCAGGATTTTTTGCAGCCATTAATATTGCAGAATTTAATCCTGAATTAAAAATTGCTATTCTTGAACGTGGAAAAGAAGGTTTGCAAAAAGTGAAAATTTCTGGAGGTGGACGTTGTAATGTTACACATGCAGAGTTTATCCCTTCAGAACTAGTACAAAACTATCCAAGAGGTGAGAAAGAATTATTAGGCCCTTTTCATCAATTTATGACAGGCGATACTATTGAGTGGTTTGAAAACAGAGGCGTTGAACTCAAAATTGAAGACGATGGCAGAATGTTTCCAGTATCAAATTCATCACAAACAATAATTGATTGTTTTTTAAATGAAGCAAAAAAGCATAATGTTAACATTTTATATAACCACTCGGTAAAATCCATTTACCCAAATAATAATGATAATGTCATGCTGAGCGCAGTCGAAGCATCTCATGGTTTAGATAATTTTAAACTACAAACCAACCAAGGCGATTTCATTTCAGAAAAACTATTGATAGCAACGGGAAGTAACCCAAAAATATGGAAGTTGCTCGAAGATTTAAATCATACGATTTCTCAACCAATTCCGTCTCTGTTTACTTTTGATATTAAAGACAAACGTATAAAAACCATTCCTGGAGTTGTAGCTAAAAATGTTGCCATTAAAGTTGTAGATTCTAATCTAGAATCTGAAGGTCCTTTACTTATTACACATGTTGGTATGAGTGCTCCGGCAATTTTAAAACTGTCAGCTTTTGGTGCTATAGAACTGGCAAAACGTGATTATAAATTTGAAATAGAAATTAATTTTATAAGGCAATCACTTAACGATTGTTTAGATAATTTAAAAGAATTAAAGCAAGAACTAAATAAGAAAACCGTGTTTAAATTTGCGCAATTTGATTTGCCTAAACGACTTTGGCAACAATTGGTTTTAGCATCTCATATTTCTGAAAAAACAACTTGGGCAGAGCTAAATAAACAACAATTAGACGCTTTGGCATTACAATTAACAAAAGCCGTTTTTAAGGTTGAAGGGAAAAGTACATTTAAAGAAGAGTTTGTAACTGCAGGAGGCATTAATTTAAAAGAAGTGAATTTTAAAACTTTTGAAAGTAAGCTGCATAAAAACTTATACTTTGCTGGCGAAGTATTAAATGTAGATGCAGTAACAGGAGGTTTTAATTTTCAAAACGCTTGGACTGGCGCATATCTTGCTGCAAAATCAATGTCGAAATAAATGAACATATATATAGTTTTACTAAAAGGAATAAATGTTGGAGGTCACAAAAAAGTACCCATGGCAGATTTACGTAATCTATTAACTGCATCTGGTTTTGAAGACGTTAAAACCTACATACAAAGTGGTAATATAATTTTAAAATCTGCAGAAACAAATCTTCAAAATTTAGAACATAAAATTCAAAAGGCTATTATAGAAAAGTTTGGGTTTGAAGTATCGGTTTTGGTTAGAATACGACAAGATTTGCAACGCATTTTTAACGATTGCCCATTTTCTGAAGAAAAAAAAGTGAAGAGTTATTTTACGATGTTGCATACAACTCCAGATTCTGAATTGGTAAAAGCTGCTTCAGAAAAAATCTATAAAGGCGAAGAGTATTTTATCATCAACGATTGTATTTATTTTTATTGCGAAAAAGGATATGGTAAAGCCAAATTTAATATGAGTTTTTTCGAACGTAAACTCAAAACAATTGGTACAGCTAGAAATTACAATACTATGGTAAAGTTACTTTCAATGTCTATGTAAAATGAAAAGACCCATGAAATTTACCTACTTTTGCAGAAGAATTTTTAAATAAATAACAAACCTGTTTTTAACAGTCTTTGTCAGAATAAAATTGATTGATGCTAGAACAACAATTTATACCAAAAGCATGTAACAATTTATTAGAAAGCGGAAGTTTTACTTGGTCATCTCCAAGTAATATTGCGTTAGTAAAATATTGGGGAAAACGAGAACATCAAATTCCAGAAAATCCATCGGTAAGTTTTACGTTAGATGCATGTAAAACGACTACAACGTTATCATTTTCTAAAAAAAGTAATCAAGATGAATTTTCATTTGATGTGTTTTTAGACGGAAAGCAGCAAGACGATTTTAAACCAAAAATTGAAACGTTTTTCAAGCGAATCGAATCTTATTTACCATTTTTAAAAGATTATTATTTTAAAATTGAAACAGCTAATACATTTCCTCATAGCTCAGGTATTGCCTCGTCTGCTTCTGGTATGAGTGCTTTAGCATTATGCTTAATGAGTATTGAAAAAGAACTTGATTCAGATATACCTGAAGAGTTTTTCATACAAAAGGCATCATTTTTAGCACGTTTAGGTTCTGGTAGTGCATGTAGAAGCTTAAAAGGTGATTTGGTAGTTTGGGGAAAGCATGAAGAAATTGATGAAAGTTCAGACTTATTTGGTGTTAAATACCCTTTTGAAGTTCATGAAAATTTTAAGAATTTTCACGATACAATTTTGCTAGTAGATAAAGGGGAAAAGCAAGTAAGTAGTACAGTTGGACATAATTTAATGTACAATCATCCATTTGCTAAAGAGCGATTTAAACAAGCGCATAAAAACCTTTCTGAGCTTATCAACGTATTTAAAGTAGGTGACCTAAAAACGTTCATTAATATTGTAGAAAGTGAAGCGTTGACTTTACATGCAATGATGATGACAAGTATGCCTTATTTTATTTTAATGAAACCTAATACGCTTGAAATAATTAATAAAATTTGGGCGTTTAGAAAAGAAACAGGAACTCATGTTTGCTTCACTTTAGATGCAGGCGCTAATGTGCATGTTCTATATCCAGAAAATGAAGCTGAGCAGGTTTATGAATTCATTAAAAACGAGTTAGTTGCGTATTGCCAAAATGGTCACTATATTTGTGATAGAATAGGTTTTGGAGCAAAACAATTGTAACTTAATCGTTCCAAATCAAGATAGTAAATGAAAGGACCACTTTTTTACTCAAAAATATTACTCTTTGGTGAGTACGGAATTATTAAAGATTCTAAAGGATTATCTATCCCTTATAGTTTTTATAATGGCGCATTAAAGATGGATGAGAATCCATCTGAAGAAGCTATTAAATCTAATAAAAGCTTAAAACAATTTGTAGCCTATCTTCAAGATATTGATGCAGCTTTGGTAACTTTTGATACTAAAAAAATGCAAGCAGATGTTGATGCAGGTATGTATTTTGATTCGTCTATTCCTCAGGGTTATGGTGTTGGTAGTAGTGGTGCTTTGGTAGCTGCTATTTATGATAAGTATGCTCAAGATACTATTACAGTTCTTGAAAATTTAACAAGAGAAAAACTGCTGAAGTTAAAATCTATTTTTTCTGAAATGGAATCGTTTTTCCATGGAAAATCGTCTGGTTTAGATCCTTTAAATAGTTATTTAAGTATTCCAATTCTTATCAATTCAAAAGATAATATTGAAGCAACTGGTATTCCATCTCAAAAAAATGAAGGTAAAGGAGCTGTCTTTTTATTAGATTCTGGAATTACTGGAGAAACAGCTCCTATGGTTCGTATTTTTATGGAGAATATGAAACAAGAAGGTTTTCGTAGTATGCTTAAAGACCAGTTTATAAAACATACAGACGCATGTGTAGATGATTTTTTAAAAGGAGACATCAAGTCGTTATTTAGTAATACTAAACAATTGTCTAAAGTGGTTTTAAATCATTTTAAACCAATGATTCCGAAGCAATTTCATGAACTCTGGAAAAAAGGCATTGAAACCAATGAGTATTACTTAAAGCTGTGTGGTTCTGGTGGCGGAGGTTATATTTTAGGTTTTACTGAAAATATTGACATTGCACAACAATCTCTTAAAGATTATAAATTAGAAGTCGTTTATAACTTCTAAAAATTCACCTATGTTTTCTCGTAAACAAAAGCATGTACTGTTAAAATTTTTCAGTATGTTTTCTGTGGTTAGAGGTTACAATATTCTAATTATTGTAATAGCACAATATCTTGCATCAATTTATATTTTGGCTCATAATAAGCCATTAAAACAGGTTGTGTTTGATGGTAATTTATTTATACTCGTATTAGCATCTGCAGCAACTATTGCAGCTGGTTATATTATTAATAATTTTTACGACTCTGAAAAGGACTTAATTAACAGACCAGAAAAATCTAAGCTTGATAGACTCGTTAGTCAAAACACAAAGCTGTCATTTTATTTTGTGCTTAATTTTTTGGCTGTAATAATGGCAAGTTATGTGTCGTTTAGAGCTGTTATTTTCTTTTCTTTATACATATTTGGTATTTGGCTTTACTCACATAAATTAAAAAAAATGCCTTTTGTTGGCAACCTTACGTCTGCGATACTAACCATTGTTCCTTTTTTTGCCATTTTTATGTATTATAAAAATTTTGATGCCGTTATTTTTGTACATGCATTATTTTTATTCTTAATTATTTCAATGCGTGAACTCACTAAAGATTTAGAAAATATAAAAGGAGATTTAGCTTTAAATTATAAAACCATTCCAATTACTTATGGCGAGAATACAAGCAAAGTAATGCTTACTGTTTTAGCTATTTTAACTTTAATTCCAACATATTTATTGCTATATAGATATGAAGTTGGACATATGTATCTCTATTTTTATTTAAGTGTTGTTTTACTTACTATTTTTCTATTGCTACTTTGGAAGTCAAGTACAAAAACACATTATTTGTTACTACATAATATTTTAAAGGTCATTATTGTAGCAGGTGTTTTTTGTATTTTGTTGATTGATATTAATCTAGTTTTAAAACGTATTTGAATGAACATTGCCGTTATAATTTTAGGAAATTTTTTTAGTATATGGTGTGCTTTCATTCACAGATATGCCTTCTAACAACAAACTCTTTATAGTGTCATTTTCAATAGTTTTAGGGATTCACCCTGAAACGTTAGAAAGCTATGCCATGTCAATAGAAGCTTCAGAGTTAGTTTTGAAAATTTTAAATTTTGCAGTTAAAATCATTTTAATCTTACTCCTTTTTAATATATTAAAATTGGTTTTTAGTTTTAAAAAAAGACTTAAAAGTTAATCTGCTCAAAGCTCTAAATGTAGTAGTGTAAGTAAGTCAATACCATTAAGGATTTCTTCGATTTTACAAATTCTATACTAGAATAGGTTTTGAAATAAGGTTATGTATCTTTGCAAAAAAAATTACAATGAGTAAGCAGCAAGGTAATAAAGGAAAAGGTAGAAATTTTTCAAAAGGAAAACCTTTTATGAAAAAGAAAACTCAGCAAAAAGCAAATAGTAATCCTGATGAAATTCGCTTAAACAAATATATAGCTAATTCTGGAATGTGTTCACGTCGCGAAGCTGATGAGCATATCGCAATTGGCTTAGTAACAGTTAATGGAAAAGTTGTTACAGAAATGGGCTTTAAGGTTAAAATTGATGATGATGTACGTTACGACGGAAGCCGTATAAATCCAGAAAAGAAAACTTATGTTTTACTAAATAAACCAAAAGGTTTTGCTACCACTACTAGCGAAAACAAAGGACGTACTGTAATGGATTTAGTTGCCAATGCAACATCTACAAGAATAAAACCAATTGGGCGTTTAGGAAGAAACTCTACTGGTTTATTACTATTTACTAATGATGACACCGTTGTAAAGAAATTCACTAATTCAAAAAATGGAGTATCACGCTTATTTCAAATAGAACTAGATAAAAATTTAAAGTTTGAAGATTTTAAAAAAATACAAGAAGGACTTAAAATTGATGGCAAACTTATTAATGTTGAAGAAGTAAGCTACATTGATGGAGCCACCAAAAAAGAAATTGGCTTAAAAATAAAGAATACAGGTAACACAATATTACACACTATTTTTGGGCATTTAAAATATGACATCATTAAAGTTGATTGTGTAGCTATAGCACATTTAACTAAAAAAGACTTACCAAGAGGTCATTGGAAACACCTTACTAACCAAGAAATTAATACACTTAAAATGATTTAATACACTAATATTTATTGTGTATTTTTTAAAATTATAACAATTCGTTTGTATATTAGAGTTGTAATTAACCAACTTATTATATTTAAAATGAAAGATAATTTTAAACGAGTTATTGTTGATTTTAAAAAGCTGACTCCAGAAATCTTAGCATTATTAGTTGAAAAATATCCTTATGGATATGATGATGATCACATTATTTCATTTAATATAAATAATGAACTTATTGAAGCTGTAGAAGTAGTAACTGATGACACTAAATATTTAGTGAAAGTGAGTTCAAAACTTCAAGTTACAATGCAAAATTATGATGAGGATGATTATGAAGATTTTGAGATAGATGACCCAAAAGCAGTTCAAGACCCAGAAATTATTGAAGATGAAGATTAGCTTTAGGCTTTTTAAAAAACACTTCCCAAATAAAAAAACTGTAAATGATAAGGTACTCTAAACCTATAACCCATAGGTTTTCAGATTTATCTGCTTTATCAATATTGATATAAGCTAAATAACTTAGAATAATTACAAAACTCCACACAACAGGAAACTTGTAACTAGTAAATACAGATAAAATTAGTGGCGTAGCAATATACCACGGATGCACTGTTGTGCTAAAAAACAAGTATGCAGTTATAGCTAATAACATTGCAGATATTAGTTGTGGTAACGTTTTAATTTTTTTTAAAAAAGCTAAACCTAAAATAATTAAAACGACTATAATTGCAAGTGTTTTGCCAATAACTGCTATTTCATTATAACCTCTAAACCAATAACCAATTTCTCGTGCTACATAGTATATACTTGCATTAAATTCAAAATTGTTAAACCACAATGCAACAGTTTTACTATAGTTACTTATAAAATCTAAATTAAAAAAAGGAAGAAATAAAAGTAATGTTGAAATACCTACAATACCGTAAAAGCTTATAAGCTTTGTCAAGCCTTGATCTAACAGATTTTCTTTTTTTATGCTTATACAGAGCTGCGTCGAAGTAAACCATTGATAAAATAATGGTAAAAACATTAAAGGAATTAACTTAACTGAAATAGAACAAGCAAAAATAAGTGCGGCTAATTTCCATTTATTTGAATGTAACAGGTATAAACTCCATACTAAAAAGAAAATCATAACGCCTTCAAAATGAAGATTTCCAGTGAGTTCAATAATAATAAAGGGGTTAAGAATGTACCAGAATATATTTTTAATAGGAAGATTTAATTTTTCTAATAGTTTCTTTCCAAAATAAAGGGTTCCAATATCAGCCATAATAATGAGTAATCGCATGACCATAGCTGAGCCTAAAATACTTTTTCCAGAAAACAGAGCAGCAATACTAAAGCATAGTTGGTTTATAGGCGGATAATTGGTGAAATGACTTGCATTAAGTTTTCCCATACCAATATATAATTCTTGGGCTTGACTAATTGGTAATTGGTTACTTGCAATAAAAGATTCTGGAGTAAATAAATAAGGGTTAATCCCTTCTAAAATCATACGTCCGTCCCAAATAAACCGATAAAAATCTTGTGATAAATTTGGCGTAGCCATTAAAAATACTAATCGAAATAAAATGGAAATTACAACTAGAAACCTAAGGGGAATCTTGGTTGAATACATCACAAAATAAAACAGAATACATAAACCAAAGTATAAAAAGATTAACTTACTATATTCAGTTCTAATTAAATTATAAGCGAAAAAAAAGTAAAGTACTGCGCTAACAAATGTTAGAAGAATTGGAGTTTTATGAAACTTCCATAATTGCATTATACTTTAGATGATAAAGATTTAAAAAACACATACCCAAAACCTAAAAAGAGCATTAAATGAAATGGGAAAAGTCCAAAATCACCACCTTGGTCACCAACTACAAATGCACTGTATAAACCAAAGGCAAAATAAAGCATTAAACCACCTTCTATAATGACATTTAAGGATAGTTTTTTTCTTAAATATTTATTGCCTTTCCAGGAATCCTTTAAGGTTGTAATATTAAATTTAGGCGTTCGTACAAACTCACTACGTTTACCAATATGACCTTCTAATACTGCAATAGAATTATGAAGTGAAAAGCCCATGGCAATTGAGAAAAAGGTAAAAAACATGCCTACATAAGAAAAGAAATTTTTAAAACCACTACCATAGATTTTCTTGTACATAAACCAATAACACACAAAGAAAATTACGGTGCTAATAACAAAGAAACTCATCATGTAAAAGTAAAAACGTAAATGCGCATATTCGTTTTTAATATATAACATAGGAATACTTAAAACAGCAACAATAAAAACACTTAAAAACATAGAGCTATTTAATAAATGGAGCATGCCATGAATTTTAGTTTTAGCCGAAATATTTTTAGATTTTAGAATACGCCAAAGCATTTTTCTAAAGTTCTCGGCTCCGCCTTTATTCCAACGAAACTGCTGTGATCGTGCAGCACTTATAACTACAGGCAATTCAGCAGGAGTTTCAACATCTTCAAGGTATTTAAATTTCCAGTTTTTAAGTTGTGCTCTATAGCTTAAATCTAAATCCTCTGTAAGTGTATCACCTTCCCAATTTCCAGCATCAATAATGCAGTCTTTACGCCAAACACCAGCTGTGCCATTAAAATTGATAAAATGCCCTTTACTATTTCTACCAACTTGCTCAAGTGTAAAATGTGCATCGAGTGCAAAGGCTTGAATTTTGGTTAGTAAAGAATAGTTACGGTTAATATGTCCCCATCGTGTTTGTACAACACCTATTTCTGAATCTTTAAAAAATGGAATAGTACGTTTTAGCCAATCTTTTTTTGGAAGAAAATCGGCATCAAAAATAGCTATAAAATCACCTTTTGCAGTTTCTAAACCTTCTTTTAAAGCACCAGCTTTAAAACCTTCACGATTGCTACGTGTTATATGCTGAATATCTAAACCGGTTTGCTGTATTTTTTTTATTTGAGTAGCAGTAGTTTCAAGAGTTTCATCTGTTGAATCATCTAAAACTTGTATTTCTAATTTGTCTTTTGGATAGTCTATATCTGCTATGTTTTCTAATAAACGTTCCATAACATAAAGCTCATTATACACAGGAAGCTGAATGGTTACATAAGGGATTTCTTCAGAATTAGAAAGATTTAGTTTTGGACAGTCTTTATGGTTTTTTTTGGCGGCTAAATAATTAAATAGTAGATTTAGTTGCGCCAATGCATACATGAAAATGAGTACAATCGCAATCGTATAAATTACTATAATAGCTATATTAAAAATCATTACTTAAAACTGTATTTAAAAATCCAACCTAGAATTTTTACGCCTGCAAAGATACTACCTTTTAAGGTTCCTGAAACTTTTGAGACGCCTATTCTGTTTCTGTAGTTTACAGGTATTTCTTTATACAATAATTTTTGTTTTAAAGCTTTTAACTGCATTTCTACAGTCCATCCATAGGTTTTGTCTTCCATGTTTAAGGCTAATAATTTGTCATATTTAATGGCTCTAAAAGGGCCAAGGTCTGTAAACTTAGCTCTAAATATAATCTTCATTAAAAAAGTAGCTAACCAATTGCCAAACACTTGTTGAGGAGTCATAGAACCTTTTTCACGTAGTCGTTTAACACGAGCTCCAATTACAAAATCGATATTATCATTTATTATTGGATTAACTATTTTTATAAGTTCTTCGGGATAGTCACTATAATCGCCATCTAAAAACACAATAATATCTGGGTCATTCTTTTGCTGGGCAACGTAATCCATACCTTTTAAACATGCGTAACCGTAACCTTTTCTGTTTTCTTGCAAAACTGTAGCTCCAGCATTTTTGGCATTTGCTTCTGTATCATCTGTAGAATTGTTGCTCACAACAATAATTTCATCTACAATTTCTGGAATATCATTTATGACATTGGCTATAGAGCCTGCTTCGTTATAGGCAGGAATGATGACTTTTATATTTCGGTTACGCTCAATACAGGTCTTGGTCATTGAAGGTCTCTTAAATTGTTTTCTTTTCTAAAGGACTTAAAATCTGTCCATTCTTTAATTTGCTTTCCAGCTTTATATTTCCTTGCAGAGATTATTTTTTTGTTTTCATACATCAAACAATAGCCGTTTTTTTGATTGTTTTTAAGCTGACATTTGTGAATAATCATTTCCATATCATCGTAGAATAACCACCATTTGTTTTTAACGCCATTATTAAAATGTCCTTCTTTTTCTTTGGTTCCGTCTGCGCGGTAAAAATACCAATACTTTGTTTCTTTGCCTTTATTGAAACGACCTTCTTTTTTTAGAGTCCCATTTTTATAGTAAAACTTCCAGTATTTAGTTTTTTGATTGTTTTCAACCCAACCTTCAGATTTTAAATTACCATTATCAAAGTAGGTTTTCTGATAGGTTTTTTGACCAAAAGCTGATAAGCATGAAAATAGTATAAAAAGGAATAATGTTATATGTTTTTTTAAAAGACAAATTAAAAACGATTTGTCGGTCCGAGCTTGTCGAGGACTATTCTCGTTTATTTGGATGTCCATATTCAGTATAGTTTTTTGAAAATTCAATGAAGTCTTTCCAGTTTCCTTCAATTAAAGTTTTTTTCTTTTTTCGAGACCAACCTTGTATCTGTTTTTCAATTTTTATAGCTTCTGTCGGATTTGTGCATTGCAACTTTAATTTGTTTTTAATAATTAACGTGATATTTTTTTGTTGTACAATAATGAAAAACAGTTGTTGGTCTGAGCTTATCGAAGACTTTTACTTCTGATTTACTAAATCCATCAAATTAACATCATTTCCTAATAAAATATCTGTAGGATTAATACGTCCTTTTTCTGGGCCATTTTCTAATTTTAATACACCTCTTGGGCAAACAGCCGAACAAATACCGCAACCAACACAACTTGCTCTTACAATATTTTCACCTTTTTGAGCATAAGCTCTAACATCAATACCTTGTTCACAATATGTAGAACAGTTACCGCAAGAGATACATTGACCACCATTGGTTGTAATTCTAAATCGTGATTTAAAACGTTGAACAATTCCCATATAAGCTGCTAATGGGCAACCAAAACGACACCAAACACGATTACCAAAAATAGGATAGAATCCTGTACCAATTACACCAGCGAAAATAGAACCAATTAGAAAACCATAAATATCTTGAATAGTTTGTGTTTTAATTCCTAAAACTGCATCAGCTCCAGAAAAATACGCATATAAAGTAAAGCTTGTCATAACTAATGCAAAAACTAAAACACCATGTACTAACCAACGCTCTAACTTCCATGTTTTAACAGATTTGTCAGATAATTGCCTATATGGATCGCCTAAAGTTTCAGCTAAACCACCACAGCCACAAACCCAAGAACAATACCAACGTTTCCCAAAGAAGTATACCATAACTGGTACAATTACTAGTGTTAATATAATTCCCCAAATTAGAATGAATAACCCAAAACCACCACTAGCAATTAGTTCGTCTAAATTCCATTTGAAGAAAAAATCATAATCTAATGGGAATGCATTTTTAAAATCGTACCATGGTTTTTCAAAACGAACTAATATTTCTGGAATTAAAAAAGCAAATACTATTTGAAAAAATAAAACAGAGGTAGTACGTAATACTTGATATTTGTTATGGCGATATTTTATGTACATACGCACAGCCATAACAGTCATTACAACACAATATAAAAATCCGTATAAAAACCATTGGCTAGCTGGATTACCACTTAAGCTTTCGCTTATTGGGTCAACCAAATATACCCAATTAACAATATAATCTGGTCTAAAATAGAGTAGTATATAAAACCCTACCAAAAAGATAAAAGCAAACCAACCAATCCAACCACGATTTGTAGCTGCATTATGGAATATGCCATTGTTCTTTATACCAGCTGATCCTAAAGTAATTACTTGCGGAATGATAAATAGTAAGGCACCAATAATTCCAAGTCCGAAAGTAAGCCACCAGAATAAACCTTTGTTTTCTTTTATGGGTCCTGAACCTGCACTTTTTGCAATTTCGTAAGCAAAACTATGTGGTTTGCTCCAAATCACTTTATTCCATTCGTTATTTTGTTTATGAGTTTCATTTGCTGTTTTTAAAGCAGATGTAATTTTAGATGAAAATGTAAATGGGTTGGAAAATTTTTTTCCAACAACATTTGCTTTTAAATCGTTTATAAAAAGCTCACTTTTTACGCCTTTGTTTGTTACTATTTCGTCAAATAATTGAGACGAGACTTCATATTTTCCAAGAAATATAAGTGAGATAAATATGGCAAGACCAGTTAAAAATAAACCAAGTCCTATGTTTTGAATATGTTTCATATTTTGTTTTGGCATTCCTGCGAAAGCAGGAATCGATTTTAGTTATCTATATATGGATTCTCATTTTACTCATTAATTATTAAATAATATATTGTATTCATGAATCTACGATTTCGTGGGAATGACAGCTATACGCTGAAAATGCGTTTCCAGCTTTTCTTTTTCAATTTAATGTTGGTGTTATTTTCTTTATTGAATTGATTTATAATTTCATTTTCATAAAGTTTGTAAAACTCAGGATCAAAATTAGCATCAGCTAAATGTTCTAAAACGTATGCTACAGTTTGCTTTTCTGTTAGAATTTTATCAAAAAACTCATGACGCATTCTAATTCCGAAAGTATTTATTCCTAAAAACAAATTTGTGTCTTTATGATAAGCCACGGTAATGCATTTGTTGTTATTGGGATGCATCCAATGAAAATGTTTTTCATAATCTGGACGTCCACGTTCTCCAAATACCCAACCATAAGTTTGATATTCAATATCTATAAATTTTGCAGAGTTAAACCAATGACCTGGCTTGTATTCTATACGGTTATTACATATGGTTTGTGCAACAGTTTCTCCCATCATGCGTCCTGTATACCAAACGGCTTCAATTGGTCTGCGTTGCCCAATAGGTTCGTGTTGCTCAGCACAGTCACCAATAGCGTATACATCTGGGATATTGGTTTCTAAAAAGCGATTTACTTTTACACCACGACCAATTTCAATTTCAGAATCTTTTAAAAAATTAATATTTGGTGATACACCAGCTGTTAAACCAACCACATTACAAGCTATTTCTTCTCCCGTTTCTTCAATAATAACAGATTTTACTTTTCTGTTTTCATCAGATACAATTTCTTTTAAATTGGTTGATAAACGTAAATCAATACCATTATTTAGTATTTCTTTGTTAATCATCGAAGATTCTCCAGCAGGTAAAACACCATTCCAGAAACTACTTTCTCTTACCAAAAAAGTTACTGGAATATGACGAGAATGTAACATTTCGGCTAGTTCAATTCCTATTAATCCACCGCCAACAATTACTGCGCGTTTGCATGTTTTATTATCTGGAGCATGTTTTTCAAGGTTTTCTAAATCTTGTTTGTGATACATGCCCATAACACCATCTAAATCTTGTCCTGGCCAACCAAATTTATTAGGTTTACTTCCTGTGGCAATTACGAGTTTATCGTATTGCAAAGAATCACCTTCTGCAAAATGCAATGTTTTAGATTTTGTTTCAATAGACTTAACATAACCTTTCTTTAGTTCAATGCGATTCTTTTTCCAGAACCAATTTTCATAGGGTTGCGTATGTTCAAATTTCATGTGCCCCATATAAATGTACATGAGTGCTGTACGAGAAAAAAAGTAATCGGTTTCAGCAGAGACAATAGTAATTTTTTTGTTGGAAAGCTTTCTAATATGCCTAGCGGTAGTGACACCAGAAATTCCGTTTCCAATAATAACAATATGTTCCATTTTTAATGCCCGAGAAGTCGGGAAACTTTTTGGTTGTTGTTGAGCCTTATGTCGCAACTAAAGGTAAGAACTTAAGTTTAGGTTTTCAATTTAGAACAGGTTTAAATTAAATATATAATGTAAGGTTTAATCTAGAAATGAGACGCTAGATTTTTTTTTGAAGAGTGTAAGTTAGCTAACATTTAGTTGACAGAATGGACATTAAATTTGCAGTAACATAAAATTATTAGAAAATGAAATCATATATATTAATTATAGTTTTTTTAGTTTCATCATTAGGGTTTGCTCAAGATATGAACACCTTTTTTTCTAAAGCGGATAGTTTTTTTGAAACAAATGTATCTAATGGAAAAGTGGCCTATTCAAAAATACATGCCAAACAAGATGCTTTAAATGAATTATTAAGTTTAGCAAAAGGAATTAAAGTTTCTGAAAGTGATTCTAAAACGTATCAAGCTTTCTGGATTAACGCATATAACCTTTCGGTTATTAAAGGTATCATAGATAATTATCCAACAAACTCACCCTTAGATAATGATGGGTTTTTTGATAAGACTAAATATAGTTTAGCTGGTAAAGAGGTAACATTGAATACGATTGAAAATAAATTGTTACGCGCAAAATTTAAAGATGCACGTTTTCATTTTGTATTAGTTTGTGGAGCTATTGGTTGTCCTCCTTTAATTAATAAAGCGTATTTGCCAGATACATTAGAAGCACAACTAGAAGCACAAACAATAAAAGCTTTAAATGGGAGTTTCCTAAAAGTAAATGTAAAAAAGAAACGTGTTGCTGGTTCTGAAATTTTAAAATGGTATAAAGAAGACTTTGTTCAAAACGGTTCTGAAATAGATTTCATAAATAGATATAGAAAAGAAAAAATCCCAAACAACTATAAACTTACCTACTTTACTTATAACTGGACTTTAAATAAACAATGATTTTGTCATTCCCACGAAATCGTAGATTCATGAATACAATATATTATTTAATAATTAATGAGTGAAATGGGAATCTCATAAAGTAGTAACCAAATAATAATCATATTCCCGCTTTTGGGAGAATAAAAATAGCACTATGAAAAAAATAATTGCATTACTAGTATTAACTACCATTACATTTTCTGGATTTGCACAAGACGATACAGAAGAAACATCAAAAAGTAATATTCAAGAATATACACCTTCAAAACTATTAAAGAAAGGGCAATGGGATATTAAGTTTTTTAATAGTATTTATACGCAAACCGAAAGTACAAACGAACGTAGCAAATCTGTTACAATACCGAGACAAACATTTTTTACAAATACTACTGAAGTTTATACAGGTGTTAGTAATAATTCTCGTATTAATGTTGGATTAATTTTTCAGGTAAGATCAAACACATTTGGTGGAGCAGGCGCTTTAGATGTTTTTAAGTTTGAAGATAATGCCAATGCAAGATTTGGTTTAACTACCATAGCACCTTCAATTAGAGTACAACCTTTTGCTAGTGTTCCTAATTTTTCTTTTACAAGTTCTGTGTATTTACCAATATTTAAAGATAAAGCTAATGCGCCATATTTAGATAAAAGAAGTGTGTTTTGGGAAACTAAGTTCTTTTACGATAAAACTTTTGGAAGCAATAAATGGCAAGTTTTTACTGAAGCTGATTTAGGGTTTAACTTTGGAAAGAAAAGAGTTAATGAAAATAACATTGATATATCTAGTCTAGATTTTAATAACGGTGAACGCTTTGCAAATAATAGTTTGTTTGTACCATTAAGTGTGTTTTTAAGTTATTTCCCTTCATCTAAAACTACTGTATTTGCAAATACAAAACAGGCTTTTTTAATTGATTTAGGAAATGATTTTTCTCAAAACTCAACATCTTTAGGTTTTGGAGGAAAGTATCAATTAACAGATGTTTTAAATGTTGAAGCGTCTTTTGATAAATTTGTTAGAGGTAATAATTTTCAAGGATTAGGACAAACATTTAGCTTAGGTTTAAGAGCTTTGTTTTAGATAAGTACTAAATTAGGAGTTTTATAAACAGTATTGTTATGAAATTATATAAGCTCCTAATTGTTTTTATTGTATTGATTATTCAATCCTGTACTTCACAAAATCAAAAGATTAATGGCGTTAGTTTTGTGGCTTCTCCTGTCGAGATTGATGAAACGCATGTAAATCCAGTAATTAATGTAAATGCTAATTATGCTGCGATAATGCCTTTTGGATTTATTCGCAATTTATTGCACCCAGATATTATTCATAATACAGATAGACAATGGTTTGGTGAAACAAGAGCTGGTGCAAAACAATATATTGAAGAATTACAAAAAAAGGATATTAAAATTATGGTTAAACCTCAAATATGGGTTTGGCAAGGTGAATTTACAGGATATATAAAAATGACTTCTGAAACCGATTGGAAAACACTTGAAGATTCATATTCTAAATTTATATTAGACTATGCCGAATTGGCTCAAGAAACAAAATCGGAGCTATTTTGTATAGGAACAGAGTTAGAAAATTTTGTGAAAGAACGACCAGAGTATTGGCATAACCTGATTAAAAAAATCAAGACAATATATAATGGCAAATTAACTTATGCTGCTAATTGGGATGAATTTAAACGTACACCATTTTGGAGCGAATTAGACTATATTGGTATTGATGCTTATTTTCCTGTAAGCAATAGTAAAACACCAACTGTTGAAGAATGTTTAAAAGGATGGCAATCACATAAACCAATTATTAAAGGGCTTTCAGACACCTATAATAAACCAATATTATTTACAGAGTTTGGTTATAGGAGTATGGATTATACAGGGAAAGAACCTTGGCAAAGTGATCATACAATAACGTCGCTTAATTTTCAAGGGCAAAATAATACTACGCAAGCACTTTTTAATACTTTTTGGGAAGAAGATTGGTTTGCTGGAGGCTTTATTTGGAAATGGTTTCATGATTATGAAAATAATGGAGGCGAAAAAGACAACCAATTTACGCCTCAAAACAAGCCAGTAGAAGCAATCATTAAAAAACAATATGCATTTAAATGAGAACTATACTTGTTTTAATTTTTTTAGGAATTTTGAGTCAAGGATTTTCTCAACAATACAGAGTTGCAGACTTAAAAGTACAAGGTAATAAAAAGCTCAAAACATCTTTTGTAAAAAAAATTGCAAGTATAAAAGCAGGCAAAGTATTAGACTCAACAATAATTAAAGATGATATTAAACTGTTAAAACGTTTGCCTTCAGTTGCTCATGTGTACTTTCAAGTGTTTCCTTCAGAAGTAGAAAATGAGTATAATGTATTTTATACTATAGAAGAGAACTTTACGATCATTCCATCGGCAAATTTTTATACAACTAATGATAACGAATTTGCTTATCGTTTAGGGTTATACGAATTTAATCTCTTTGGGCAAAACATTACATTTGGAGGGTTTTACCAAAAAGACATTTATAGTTCATATGCATTAAACTTTAGAGCACCTTATTTGTTTTCTAAAACATTAGGGTTAGCTATAAACCACCAAGATTTAACCACGCAAGAACCTGTATTTTTTAATAATACAACAGCAAATTATAGGTATAATAATAATTCATTTGAAATTTTAGGCCTATATCAGCTTAATTTCACAAATCGTTTTGAGTTTGGTGTAAATTATTTCACTGAAAATTACTCATACAAATCTGGAGCAATAGATTCTGGAATACCTCAAGAATTAAAAGTTCACAAATTGTTGTATAAAGTAATTTATGAACATAATAACTTAGATTACAGCTACCAATATGTTTCGGGGTTTAAGAGCATGCTTAATTTTCAGTATGTAACTTCAAGAAATAAAACGTTACCAGAATTTTTAATAGGATGGAATGATTTCTCGTATTTTAAGCGTTTAGGAAAAAAAGGAAACTGGGCAAGTAGATTACGTATAGGGTTTTCTACAAATGACGATACACCTTTTGCGCCATTTTCTGTAGATAATAACCTAAATGTAAGAGGTGTTGGTAATACCATAGATAGAGGTACTGGTGTTATCGTTTTAAATACAGAATATCGGCATACACTTTATGAAAGAGATTGGTTTATATTACAAGGAAATTCTTTTATAGATGCGGGAACTTGGCGAAATCCAGGAGGAAACTTAGGAGATTTTAGTAACTCACAAAATATACGTGTATATCCAGGGATAGGCTTAAGGTTCATGCATAAAAAAATATTCAACGCTATTTTTAGAATTGACTATGGCGTTGGCATTACCCAAAATGCAACAAATGGATTTGTTTTTGGTATTGGGCAGTATTTTTAATGTATATACTTTCTATAATAAGCAAGTAATTCTTCAGCAGAAGCACCAAACCATTTCTTTACATAGATAGTCCAAAAGTGATATTGTAAACGCCAAATACCATTACGCTTATAACAACGTGCTGAGGTTTTAATTTTATCTTGAATTACAACAAATTCACCTCGAGTATACAATTCATTAATTAAAATGTTATCTTCATAGATGATATAATTTTCATCGTAACCTCCAATTTCTTCGAATAGAGTTCTAGTGATAAACTGACTTTGGTCTCCGCCACGACAAGCTCTCCAAGAAAACTGAGTTAACCAACTTGCTAGCTGTAGCCACCAATGGTTATAATCAAACTGCATTCTAAAACAACCTGCTTGGTTACCTTTTTTGACTTCGTTAATAATTAGTTGGTCAAAATTTTTTGGCGGAAATGAATCTGCGTGTAAAAAATATAGAATACTTCCTGTTGAAGTATTTGCACCAGTATTCATTTGTTTGGCTCTTCCTTTTTGTGAGTTAACTACCTTAACATCATTATATTTATCTATTATTTTTAGAGAGTTATCTGTGCTTCCACAATCAACAACAATAATTTCTGCTATGTTATTTTTGTTAGAATTACTAATAAGATGTTGAAGTAGCTTACCAATGTAGTTTTCTTCATTGAGAATAGGAATAATTATGGAGAGTTTACTCATTTAAATACCAGTTGTAATCTTTAAAACTCTTTTTTGCTTTGTCTGAAATATTCACATCAGTGTATTGGTTTAAAAAATCAATCAGCGAGCCATCTATTTTAAAATCTTTAGCAAACCATTTAAATATTTTTGATAATTTAAGATTGTTTTGAGTGATATCATTTTTTGATTTGTCTGCAAGAAACCCTTTAGTAAGCATGGTTAAATCATTTTCTAAACTTAACCCAGTAAATGCTTTGTTATGTAATTTAGGACAAGATTTAGCTGCACAAACTAATGCAAAATGAATGCGTGGCTCATTCATTTTTCTAATAATTTGGTGTTCAATTTCGTCGAGATTGTACCATTTATTACCAAGTTTCCATAAACGTTGTTCCCATGGTTTATCTATATCTTTAATACTGTTAATGGGATAGTTACGAAGAATTAAATCTATAGTCATTGCATTATAAGCATTAATCCAATAAGCAAGTTTTTCTTGTTTTGTCCAATCATCGTTTGGCTTTAACTCACCCAAAGATGCAATGTAATTTCGAAGTATTTTGGCATCTTTCTTAAATCCTTTGTAATTAACAACACCATGATTGGTAACATGCTTTTGTAGTAAATTATTCCAAGAAGAATGATTAAATATTTGGGTTTGTTTTTCTGTTTCTAATGCTTTTAATATATCGTCTGCTTCTTCAATAGTTTCGACTCCTACAATTACTTTACCATTATTATCAATAACTTCAACTGTTTGTGTAATGTTGTCTTTTTCTATAGTAGGGATTTCTTCTACTGTAAGAGGTTTTAATAGCTCAGTATTTTTAGGCTTAGTTTGTGCAATTTGTTTTGTGCTACAACAGGAAGACATAAAAATGCTAATTAATAAAAAATAGAAATATTTCATTTTTTTAAAGGATACAATTCTTGACTAATAAAATCTTTTGGAAATTGTTCATCATTTTCAAAACCAAGTTCAATATACGTGCCATCATAAGGCACATAGTTGGTTTTAAAAATATAGTCCCAAAGACTTAAAGTCAGTCCGTAATTAACACCATAGCTTACATGTTTTGGTAATTCTTTTGCATGATGCCATATGTGCATTTTAGGGTTATTAAACACATACTTTAAAAAGCCATAATCCCAGCCCAAGTTAGCATGGTTTAAATGACCAATTGCAATGGCAAAGAAATAAACAATGGCGACATCTTGTGCATCAAAACCTCCAATAATAGCAATCGGGATATAAAGCAAAGATTTATAAACAACAGGTTCCATCCAATGGTAACGTAAATGTGCTGCAAAGCCCATTTCTTTTACCGAGTGATGTACTTTATGAAAGCTCCATAACAAAGGGATACGATGTAATAAACGATGTGTATTCCATTGTATAAAATCACTTACTAAAAAGAAAATTAAGAGACCCAGCCATTTTGGTAAATCATCAACATCAAATAACTGAAAACTAGAAATAGATAAACCAGCGAGACTTAAAACATCATTCAAAAACTCGGCAGCAGTATTAGACAAAGCTATGAATACAATTAAATTTAGAAGAAAGAAATTGAAGAACATGTAAAAGGCATCCAACCAAAAATCTTTTCTAAAAACAGCCTGATTTTTACGCCATGGGAAAGCAATTTCTAAAATCCAAATAATTAAAGAAATGGCAATTAACCCATAAAAATAGTTATCCCAATTATTCTGAAATAGAATTTCGTTTTTTAAATAATTCCAATAATCCGAGTAGGAATTTTTTATAATGTCGATGTATTTTTCGATAACTTAATATTATGATAAAGTTTCTAGCAACTTATACAATAAACCACTAACAATAGCTGCCATTGGAAGTGTTAGCAACCAAGATAATAATATTTTACTTACCATTTTTAGATTTGCTTTTTTTGTTGCAGTACCAATACCAAAAATGGAACCTACAGAGACATGTGTTGTAGAAACTGGCATACCGTGAAAGCTAGCTGTTGTAACTAATAAGCCAGTAACTAGGTTAGCTGTAAATCCTTGCCCAGAATTCATAGGTGTAATTTTTTTACTCATGGTAACACCTACTTTTTTGGCATTAATTAATCCGCCCAAAGCCATAATAATAGCAATGATAATCATGCTCCATTTTATATCGATAGCATTAATAATAACTAAAAGCCCAATTATTTTTGGTGTATCATTTAATCCTCTTGCAAAACTTACAATACCAGCGCTTAAATAATGTAAAGAATCTAAAACCTTTTGAGAACTTAATCCCAAAATTTGACCTTCATAAGTTTCTATAGTTTGTTCTAGTGTAGCCTCAATAGATTTAGAAGTTTTTAGGTTAATAGTATTATCCATATTCATAGACGGAATAGAAGGCGTTTGTTTTTTATGGATGTTTAGATTAGTAGTTTTAGTAACACCTAATCGCTTTCTAAAGAATCTGAAAATTATGTAGACAAGTAAACTAACAACTGCAGCCATTAATGGACTTATAATTAAAGGGAATAAAAACTTATCTATAAGTTTATCGAAATTAAACTGCATGCCTACAGCCATTACACCAGCTCCAAATAATGCGCCAACCAAACTATGTGTTGTTGAAATTGGCATCCCAATTTTTGTTGCTATAAATACCGTTATTGCTGCACCTAAAGCTATAGATATGGCAAAAATAGGAACTGTAATTAAATCGTCTGGAACCAATCCTTTCCCTGAAAAATTCTTCACTAGTTCATTAGCTAGAAATATAGCAGCAACTGAACCTGAAAAGGTTGTAGCTGTTGCCCAACCAATAGCCTTTTTAAAGTTTGTTGTTCCACTTCCAAAAAGCGTGGCAACACCTTTAAAGTTATCATTGGCACCATTACTGTAAGCTAAAAAACATGCAGAAAGAAATAATAGGATTAAAATCATAGTGAGGATTTAGTTTCTATTCTTTGACGTTGATAAATACTATTGCTTACGCTCTAAGATTGTTAAAAAAAAGGAGCATCAATTTGATGCTCCTTTTTTATTTTATAAATGTATCTCCTAGCAACAACCTCCGCCATCATAATGGAACGTAGACTTGCTAAAATAAATATCGTCTCTACCTAAAGATTGTAATGCTCCAGCTGTTTTATCGCAAATTGCTAAAGGTTGATTTTTTAATAATACATGACCAGCTTTATCGTCAAAATAATCGTCGTCACCATAATAGATTGCTGCTTTACCTGTAAAAATACAAGGTCCATCTGCTGGCATTGGATCTTTTATAGCTGCAACTTCAATAGATTCAATATAAATTAATTCGTCTGTTGGATAATTTTTTGGGTCTAAAATTCTATATGGTTTACGAGCACGAATTTCAATAGTACCAAAACCAGCATCTGTTAAGGCCTTAACGTACTCAGCAATTGGTAAACTTCCACTTAAACATAAGGCTCTTAAGCGTTCATCATTACGAAGTTCATCATTCATTGGTTGCTCACAAGTTGGATCGCTCATGACTAAACGTCCATGAGGTTTTAAAACACGATACATTTCTTCAATCGCTTTCTTTAAATCATCTGCTTTAAAAATATTGAATAAGCAGTTTTGAGCTGCAACATCAATGCTATTGTCTTCAACAGGAAGATTCATCGCGTCCCCTTTTTTAAGGTCAACAAATTCAGACTTAAACCAATCGTTTTGCGCTTCGGCTTCAATAAAGTTTTTACGAGATGCTTCTAACATTTCGTCTACTACATCAATACCAATAACACCACTTTTTTGTCTGTTGAAATAAGAGAATTGTAATAGTTCCATTCCGCCTCCAACACCAACATAAAGCATTTTAGGATTGTTAGTTAAATCACGAGCATGAACCGTTGAACCACAACCGTAATTCATTTCTTGCATGATTCTAGGAATCTTTAATCCTGGTAATTCCCAAATTGGATTTGTAGTACAACATAAGCCAACATCTGGTGTTAAAGCTGCTTCTTTATATACGTCGTGAGTGGTTTCTAAGTAATTATCCATAGTTTCAGTATTCAGTATTCAGTATTCAGTATTCAGTATTCAGTGTTATCTATGTCATTTAAAAGACTGCAAACTCTTACTGTTTACTGTAAACTTTTTATTAGTTCTTTAAATAAGGTTATCATTTCTGGTTCTGCCTTTGCAGCCATAGCAATAATTTCTGCAATATTTACAGGCTTTAGATTATCTGGGTCGCATTCATCGGTTAAAACTGACACAGCAGCTACTTTTAAATTTAAATGATTAGCAACAATAATTTCTGGTACTGTACTCATACCAACAGCATCAGAGCCAATAATTTTAAGCATTCTATATTCTGCTCTAGTTTCTAGTTGAGGTCCAACAACAGATGCATATACACCTTTGTGTAATTTAATGTTGTTAGTTTTTGCAATGTGTTCAAATTTAGCATTAATATCTGCATCATAAGGTGCACTCATATCTGTAAAACGTTCGCCTAATTGTTCTACGCCTTTAAAGGCTAATGGTGAACTGCCTTGAAGATTAATATGGTCTTCAATAAGCATTAATTCACCTTTTTTAAAGTTTAAGTTTATCGCTCCAGAGGCATTTGAAACTAATAGTGTTTTTATGCCAAGTTTTTCCATTACGCGAACAGGATACGTCACATCTTGTAAAGTGTAGCCTTCATATAAATGAAAGCGACCTTGCATAACGACTACTTTTTTTCCTGCTAAAATACCATAGATAAGTTTCCCTTTATGAAACTCTACAGTTGCTGTTGGAAAGTTAGGAATATGATTATAACTAGCTTCCTTTATAATCTCTATTTCATTGATAAGTTGTCCTAATCCTGTACCTAGGATGATTCCTATTTCAGGATTATCGAATCCTTTTTCTTGTAAGTATTCGGTTGTTTTGTTTATCTGTTTAATCATTGCTTGTAATTAATGATTTTAATATGTTATTATCTTTAATATCGTTGTATGTATCAACATCATTTAATTCCTCAAGCAAAAATACACTTTCGTTTTGTAAATCGTTTAGAGTGTCTTGTCTAACAGTTTCAGTTCCCCAAGTTTTATTTTTAAAGACTTCAGAGTATAGTTTTTTCATTCCTAATAAATAGTAACCACCATCTTTAGCAGGACCAATAACTACATCGTGGTTATCTAGTTTATGGAAAGCTTCTTCAATATGTTTTGGTTCTAAATCAAATAAGTCACTACCAACTATAATTATTTTTTTATAATTGCTTTCAAAACCATTTTTAAAAGCATTAAGCATTTTAATGCCTAAATCTTCACCTTCTTGTTGGTATTTTTGATAAATAGATGTATCCCAAATATCGTTATCTCTAATTTTTACTGAATAATAAACAGCTTTGTCAGAGCTAATATTTCTAATCGTTTTTTCTGTATGCTCTAAAAGAAACTTATAAATATTTAGAGCAGATATATCTCCAATGGTTTTAGCAAGACGCGTTTTTACTTTTCCTAATTCAGGATTTCGAGTAAAAACTATAATTAAATTTTTACTCATAAACTTTAGTGCCTTTTGTTAGCCATTTACTCCATTCTTCACTAAAAGCATGAATATTTTCGGTTTCATTGTTGTCTATATCGTAAATTTTGAAGTTGTTATTTTTCCATTCAAAAATTCCTCCATAGAGATTAAAAACATTTGTGTAGCCTTCAGCTTTGAGTTTTTCGGCAATGTCTTCAGAGCGTATCCCAAGTGAGCAATACACAACAATTTTAGTGCTTTTGTCTTTTATGAAATTAGTAACAGTTTCTATTTCAAAGTTATCATAACCTACAAAAATAGCATCCTTTAAATGACTAGCATTAAATTCATTCTCTTCTCTAGCATCTAAAAGAATCACTTTAGTTTTTGGTACAACTAATTCTTGAACGGTTATATATGGAATGCTTTCTTCATTAAATTCTTTGAGTAACTCTGAAAGTGATTCTTGAGAGAAACCAAAAGTTGAAAAACTAACTAGAAAGTATAAAAGTATTTTTTTCATAATTAAGCTACAACACCTTGACAACTACTTCCAGCTCCAGCAGTACAGCCATAGCAATGTTGTGAAATAATAATATTTCGACCTTCAAGAAGTTCTTCATTATATTCTGAAATATGCTTTACTTTACTGTTTACAGGTAATTCAAGCATCTGATTAAAATCACAATCAAATAAGTATCCATCCCAACTTATAGATAAGGTATTTGTACACATTACATTTGCAACAGCAGTTGGATTATAGGCTTCTACTAATTGATACATATAATCTTCATAATTTTCTGAAGCAATTAAATAATCTAAAAAACGACTTATAGGTAAATTGGTAATAGCAAATAGGTTATGAAACTGAATGTCAAAGTCTTCTTTTAAAGCTTTTTTAAAATCCTTTTCCATAGACATTTGGTCTCCAGGTAAAAAAGCACCAGATGGATTATAAACCAAATCAAGCTTTAATGTGCTATCTGGCATTCCGTAACCTACGGCATTTAATTCTTGTAATGCTTTTATAGATTTATCAAAAACACCATCGCCTCGTTGCTTGTCTGTTTTTCCACGAGTCCAATGTGGCATAGAACTCACGACATGTACGTTATGCTTTTTAAAGAATTCTGGTAAATCATAATACTTCTTATTAGCTCTTATTATTGTTAGATTAGAACGCACTATAAAATCTTTAATGCCAGCTTTGGCTGCTTCTTCAACAAACCATCTAAAATCAGGATTCATCTCTGGAGCGCCTCCAGTTAAATCTAATGTATGTGCTCCAGTATTTTTAATAACATCCAAACATTGTTGCATGGTTTCGCGCGTCATGATTTCTTTTCGGTCTGGACCAGCATCAACATGACAATGTTCACATACTTGGTTACACATATAACCAACGTTAATCTGAAGTATTTCTAGTTTTTTAGCTTTTAACGGAAACTGATTTGTTTCAGCAATTTTAGTTTTAAAGGTTGGTAGTTCTCCATTTTGAAAAATACCATTAGATAAAATTTCTAATTGCCTATTACTATTTGCTAAATCACTTTCACGTTTATGTAGGGACTTGGTTGCCATTAATTACATTTCTAATTTATTCACTTTATTCATCATTTGCACACCATGCACTAAAGTTGCACCACTTTTTATTGCAGCGCCAACATGAATGGCTTCCATCATTTCTTCTTTAGTAACACCACGTTGTAAGCTATCTTTGGTATAAGCATCAATACAATAAGGGCATTGTTCTGTATGCGCAACGGCCAAAGCAATTAAAGATTTCTCGCGAGCAGTAAGTGCACCTTCTTCAAAAACTTTTCCATAGTAATCAAAAAACTTATTTCCAAGTTCTTCATTCCATTCAGTAATGTTTCCAAATTTTCTTAAATCGGCAGGATCGTAATATGTTTTAGACATAATTTCTTGTTATGAATTAAATAGACGAGACAATCTACTAAAGTTTACATTAATTTCACTTAAATAATAGTAAGAAAAATTTCAAGTTTAAACATAGTATTATTATAGGATACATTCCGTTAAAAAAAGTCTTATTTTTATTGGCATTTTATTTCTATGTTGAATTGGGTTGAACTATTATCGGGCTTTAAAGAAAAGCAAGAACCAATTGCTTTGGTAACGGTTACCAAGTGTTTAGGGTCTACACCTTGTGTGGTGTCTTCAAGAATGATTGTTACTCAAAACAAAACTATTTTTGGAACCATTGGAGGCGGAAAACTAGAGTTTAAAGCTATTGATGAAGCTATAATTGCTATTAATGAAAATAGAATCATTGAATCTACCTATACTTTAGGACCAGAATTTGAACAATGCTGTGGCGGAAAAGTTGAATTTATTATAGAACCTATGAATCAATCACCTGAATTATTTTTATTTGGAGCAGGACATATTGGTGTTGAAATTTCTAAACTGTTAGTTGATACGCCTTTTAAAGTGAATTTAATCGATTCTCGTGAAGATTGGTTTTCTAATATTAAATTAGATAAGCAAATTAATACAATTCAGGTAAAACAGAATGATTTTAAAACGTTTAAAGATGCTGTAAAATGGGGAAGCAATTGTTATGTGCTAGTATTAACTCATGACCACGGAATTGATTTTGACCTTATTGCAATGGCACTTCAAAACGAAACTAAATACCTTGGTTTAATAGGAAGTAAAACCAAAAAAGTTCGTTTCAACAATATGCTTATTAAGGAGATGAATATTGAAGAAGGCATGAGCAATGTAGTTTGCCCAATTGGATTAGCAATTGGTGGAGATACACCAAAAGAAATTGCAATTAGTGTTGTTGCACAATTACTTCAAGCGCATTACAATACATGAAGAATAACAAATCTGTCATCGATAAATTAACTGCACTTTGGGCTTTAAACGAGTCTGGTCTCGGCGGTTTTTTACATGTGTTTAATTCACCATTTACAGGGTTGATTGTTGGCGGAATCGCTATATTACTTATTAGTCTAATTGCATTTTATGCCGAAAACAAATGGCAAGCAATTTTTAAAGCATTAATCATTGTGCTTATTATTAAAATGGCAGTAAGTCCCTATTCGCCATTTGCGGCTTATATATCTGTGAGTTTTCAAGCCGTTTTAGGAGCCTTTTTGTTTTCAAATTTTTCATGGAGAGGTTTTACATTAATTGTTTTAGGTGTTGTTACATTTTTACAGTCTGCCTTTCAAAAATTAATTGTACTTACTGTGGTTTACGGAACAGAACTCTGGGAAGCCATAGATATTTATGGAGTTTGGATTCAGAATAAAATGAGCTTTATGTCTGATGCATCTGCAACATTCGTTTTAGTTACAACCTATCTTTTGGTTTATGGAATTGGCGGAATTTTAACTGGTATTTTTATAAAAAGTGTGATAACTATTATTAGTCAAAAAGAACAGTCTGTTTTTGAGATGCAACCAAGTGATTTGGTTTCAGAAGGCAATACGAAAAAAGTCTCTTTTAAAACAAAAGTTATTTGGGTGTGGTTATTTACTGTAGCCTTAATTGTATTAGCATTTTACTTTTTTGGCGGACCATTATTTGGATGGCAAAAAGCAATTTATATTGTGCTAAGAAGCTTTTTAATTTTAATGCTTTGGTATTTAGTTTTAGGGCCTTTGCTGTTGAAGTTGGTTCGTAAATATCTGAATAAAAAAGAGTCACAATACAAAGAAGATATTGCCAATGCTATGGATTTGTTTCCCTACTTCAGGCATATTATATCATATACTTGGAAAGAAACCAAACACTTAAAAGGCTATACGCGATTTAAGTATTTTATGGCGAATAGTATTTCTAATTGTATTCATTTTAAAGTGCCTTCAGAATGATTTATATTCTAACAGGAGATATACGAACAGGAAAGACAACAGCGCTTTTAGATTGGTGTAACAACCGAAATGATGTTGACGGTCTAGTTTGCCCAGATAATGAGAAAGGAAAGCGTTATTTTCTGAAAGTAAAATCTAAAACGACATTTCCTCTGGAAGTAGATTCTGGAAACGATAATGATATTCTTAGTATTGGACCGTTTCAGTTTTTAAAATCATCGTTTAAAAAAGCAAATGAGTATTTAATTAATGTTAATGATAAAAAAGACTACTCTTATTTAATTATTGACGAATTAGGAAAACTTGAACTTAAAAATAAAGGCTTGCATGATTCGGCTAAACGTATAATCATTCAGTATAAAAATAACAAATCTCAGCATCTTATTTTAATAGTTCGTGAATCTCTACTTGATGCTATTATTAAACATTATAATATCTCTGAATATTCAGTTTTAAAAAAAGACGATTTAGAAATACTTGTGTAAGTTGTCATTCCGAACACTTGTACTGAGCGCAGTCGAAGTGTGATACCAAATCCACAATTTATGAGATTCTGAATCAAGTTCAGGATGGCAAAAAAATTACTTCAATTTTGAACGCCTATCCTTTAATATTTTGGCAAACGAACGTGTTCTAATTTCATCTAAAGTTAATCCAGTAGCTAATACTTCGTCTATAGTAATGGCACCACTGTTTAATGCTTTTAAGAAATAATTTAAAAGCCCTTGACCAGTTGCTGCATCATCAAAAGTATCACCAATTAAAGTGGCTTGCGCTGCTTTTTCAACAAAGGTTTTTAAACGTATAACAGCATCATCATAACTCTCTAAAAAGAAGGCATAAACCGCAGTGTAACGCATTGGTAATTGCGCTGGATTTAAATCCCAACCTTGATATAAACCTTTGTATAATGAATGACGAATATGTTTATACCCTTTTAACCAAGCACGATGAACAACTTTTTTGTTTTCTTGTTCTTGTACCTCAGTTAAATCACCACGATGAGGCCCAATAGGCATCGTGTTGGTCGCGCCGTCTGATAACCAAATACCTGTATGTGCTAATGCTACTTTTGTAGTATAATGCGCGAAATCGCAAACATCATGATCCATTTCTTGATACGATGCTGTGATGTTATTTGAAGCGGTATAATCGTAAGTGCCAAAATGTGTGGCAATGCAACGTCCTTTACTTGCAGCTATAAATCTGAATAATGGATTGGTGCCATTATGATCCATTATGGATTGTGTGGTTTCGACCATCATCTCCATTTTAAGTGTTCCAGATTCTAAATTGAATTTTTCTTCTATGACTTCAAAAAAGGACACTAAGGCAATGATTTGCTCAGGAATGGTCACTTTTGGTAACATGACTATAAAGTTGTCTGGTAACTTTCCACCAGTTTCTATAAGCAATGTGGTTAAGAATAAATCGAGCGTTCTTTGTCCGCGATGTTTTAATTCTTCAGTAAAAGGTTTAATTCTAATACCAATGAAAGGCGATAATGTGCCATCAGCCATTCCAGTTGCAACTTGCTGTGCTGCGAAAATAGCAGTTTCATCTTCCTCTTTATCTGAACGGTTACCGAAGCCATCTTCAAAATCGATTCTAAAATCTTCAACACCTTCTTTTTTTAATTTAGCAATGACTTTTTGATAGATGTTATATGAAAATCCGGCTGGATGATTCTTTAAGTCTTCAGCAGATAAACCTTCTAATTCTTTTATGAGTTTTTCTTGCTTCTTAGGTTTTGAAGGTAGCTTTTTGCTTCCTTTTAATTTAAAAGCCTTACCAAATTCAATAAAATTTGGTGCATAGTGTAACAATGATTTTAAAGCAATACTTCCTAAAACGTCTGTTGTATTAGATTTAAAAAGGTTTGCTCCACCATAAACGGTATGGATTGGTTGCCTATCTTCTCTATCGCCTCTATATATTTTATTAAATGCTTGATTTGCCGTTTTTAAATCGTCAAAAATGCTTGCTTTTTTATCTTCTGAAATACTTAAATTCATACTTGTAATTATTTGGTTTATGTCATTCTGAACAAAGAGAAGAACCTCTTTTTAAATTTATTAAAAATGAGATTCCTCGTCATTCGTCCCTCATTCTGTCGGAATGACAACTTAAATTATTTTTAACTTCCTCTGTATGTCGAATATCCAAACGGATTTATGAGTAAAGGAATATGGTAATGGCTACTGTCTGTGACTTCAAATTGAATAGAAGCTTCGGGATAAAAGCCATTTTGGTTATTGTTTTTATAATAGTTTGCTGTGTTAAACGTCATGGTATAGACTCCTGGAATTAAGAGCCTTCCTGGTGGTAATACATCAGAAATTCTGCCATCGTTGTTAGTAATGCCAACACTCATGGGTTTCCATTGATTGTCTCGTAAACCTTTTAAAGTAATGAGCATGTGCTTTGCAGGAACACCAATAGAAGTATCTAAAGCATGTGTTGTTAAATGACTGCTTAAATCTACGTTTTCTGATAAACCTTCAATAAGTTTCGCTAAACGAATGACAGTAATTTTATGCTGTTCGTTCATGGCGACAAATAGTTCGTCATCGGCATTGTGGCTCAATCTAGAATATGCAATGGCTAACATGTCGCTGGCAGATTTATCATTGGCACTTACAATGAATATATAGTCAAACTTATCTTCGTATAATTCGTTTACTTTGGCTAAAGCTTCAATAGTTTTTATATTGGCTTCTGCAACTTTTGATTGTTCGTTTCCAGCCCATTCTGCTGTATGTACAAATTTTTCTTTTAAGCTTTCTACATTTCCAATTTTTGGGTGACCAGTAAAGGCTTCTTTATAATCTTCAACAGAACAATCGTTATACCAAATAGAAGCAGCTTTTTTGATTAGTTCATTTTCCGAAGAAAACGGTCTGCTTGCAATCATTTTATTAACCCAAGTTTTGGATACACAACATTGTTCTAATTGGGTAAACGCTTCTTTCTCTGATAAGTTATTTAATTCTGTTAACGTCATTTTTAAAGTTTTTTGTCATTCTGAGCGTAGTTTACGAAGCGAAGAATCTATTTGTTAAAGTGAGATTCCTTGTTGCTCGTTCCTCTCTCTGTAGGAATGACATTATTATTTTGGTGCACCTTGATTAATCCAACAATTAATCATGTCACGTTCTTCTTGAGTCATTCCGGTTTGATTATTATTAAATGGCATATTCTTACTAACCACAACCCGTTGAAAAATCTTGTCTCGTAAATTATATATCTGTTCTGCAGTGTCATATTTTATACCATTAGGTGCTACTTTCCAAATGGCATCAGTTGGATTTGATGAATGACACATTGTACATCTGTTATTTATAATGGTTTGCACTTCTGTAAAGGAAACCATTTCTTGGCAATTTTCATATTTTGGAGGTGTTGGAGCCGTCATAAATGCCATGCCAAACAAAATGATTATTGAAACTGGCATGACCCAAACTGATAATTCTCCCTTTTCACGAATGTTTAAATAATGCTTAACACCTACTGTTCCTAAAGTAATGCCTATAAGCACTAACCATTGATATGAGTTTCCAAAAGTACTCGGAAAGTGATTACTTATCATTACAAATAATACTGGAAGCGTGAAATAGTTATTGGTATACGAACGTAAACCGGCAGCTTTGCCATCTTTGGGATTTGGTGGCAAGCCTTTTTTGGCTGCAGCGACCATTCGTTTTTGACCTGGAATGATGATAAAAAATACATTAGCAGCCATTAATGTTCCTAAAAAAGCACCAAAGTGAATATAGGCTGCACGACCACTAAATACTTGGGAATAAAACCATGCAAAAAGAAATACTAATGCTGTTATAGCTAAAGTGAAAACAACTTTGTTATTGCTTAATAGTTTACAAATTTGGTCATATAAAATCCATCCAATAATTAAAGAACAGATACTAATTGTTATCGCTGTAGAAGGAAGAATATCTAAAACTTCAGGATCGATTAAATACGACGTGGCATTAAAATAATAGACAATTGAAAGTAAACAAAAACCAGAAAGCCATGTAAAATAGGCTTCGTATTTAAACCAATGTAAATGCTTTGGAATTTTTTTTGGTGCGAGTTTGTATTTTTCAACATAATAAAATCCGCCACCATGAACTGCCCATAAATTCCCAGCCAATTCATCTCTTACGTTTTCAGTTCTATTTAAGGCATTTTCTAAAAACACAAAATAGAAAGAAGCACCAATCCATGCAATACCAAAGGTAATGTGAATAAGCCTTACGGTTAGGTTTAGCCATTCAAAAAAGTGACTTTCATAAATTGTTCCTTTAAGAAACAAGTATAGAATACCAACTCCACAAACAGAAGCAATAACAATTAAAGCATAAAACCAGTTTTGAGACGTTTGAAGCGCATCAGCTTTTTCGTCATTTCCTTGAGCTTTTAATTCTTTAATAGAATGATGTAACTGATAGGTTGCAGCAACGATTACTGAAAAAATAACAAGCCAAGCAATAAGTAAAATTACTTCAATCATATATTATTTAATAGTTCCTAAAATTCTTAACCTACTTATGCCACCATCTGGGTATATTTTCAATTTCACATGTGTAATTGGTTGTTTAGTTTGCTGAATTTCTTTTTCAAAATGATGCTCTCGATCTGCATCTAATTTTTGATTTGGTAATAATGATGTCCATTCATGATTTCCATTTAAAACAGCATCATCACTATCACAATTACAAACATCAATAGCACAAGAATCTGGATAGTTGCCTTTAAAATGTTTTGTGTCAACTATTATTTTCTTGATTATTCCCGAATGACCTAGTTTCAGAATTACATAATCTTCATTATTTGGTGTTCGGTTACGTTTAGTTTCCCAGCCATCTCCCATGTTTTTACCTTTAGTTGGCGATATGAGATTATCCATCACACTAAAAAACATATCATTACAATGCAATGCTTTTCCGCAATTGTTTACCAATGCTAAATCAATTAGGTCTTCATGGTTTACTTTAGACCAATCTTTATAAACGTCTCCATATACTCTAAAACGCGCAACGCCACCATCAGGATAAATATGAAGACGTACATGCGTGTAAATTTTATTTGAATCGATTTCAAAAAAATGTTGACTGCCAGGATTTAAAGGTGATTTAGGTAAGATTTCTTCCCAAGATAATTCGTCTGCGTTAGCCCAATTTGAAATATCGTTTTCTAAATTTATTGCTTCAACCGAAGCATGAGGTGGATGATTTCCTAAAAAGTGATTGGTATCAATATCAAACCCTTTAATCTTTCCTTCTGCACCTAATTTTAAAATAGCCCAATCGTGTCCTTCGGTACGTTTACGTCTAGATTCCCAGCCGTCCATCCATTTTCCTCTATCTGTATATTTATCGGCAATAAAAATGCCACGACCTTCTTTTATAAGGTTCTCTTTTTCAGCAAAAAAATCGTCGGTTGCATAAAGTACTTGTCCTCCAATTTTTTCAGATGCTAAATCTGTATATTGTTTTAATCTGTCTTCTATCATCTGCTTTTTAATAATAATTGTCCCTGTTGAAGTGATTTTAACTTTGAATTCTCAACGACTTGAACGCCATTAACAAATGTATGAATTACTTTTCCAAAAACCATTTTGTTTAAATAGGGTGTTGCTTTATGTTTATGTTGAATACTGTCTTTTGAAATTTTATATGTTTCAGTGTCATCCCAAACGGTAATATCTGCGTCAAATCCAGCAATTAAATTTCCTTTTTTATGTTCGATTCCTAAAAATTCTGCAGGTCTTTTTGTGAGTAAAACGATTAATTTTTCAGTAGATAATCCTCTTTTTTTGCCTTCAGTAAACAAAATAGGAAGCGTGAATTGCAATCCTGAAATTCCGCCCCAAGCTTTAAAAAAGTCACCACTTTCTAATTGTTTGCGTTCTGGAGGAGCAGGTGAGTGGTCGGATGCTAGAAAATTAAAGCCGTCTTCTAATAAAAAGTTCCAAAGTTTATTGTTATTTTCTTTTTCTCTTATTGGTGGCGCACATTTATAAATGGTAGATTCGTCCAGAATTGATTCAGCATTAAAATATAAATAATGCGCACAGGTTTCAACGGTTAATTTGTTGGTTTCCTGCTTACGTTTTTTGATGCGTTCAATACCTTCAGAAGCTGATAAGTGAACAATATGCACTTTTATGTCAAATCGTTTTTGAATGTCTAATGCTAAATCAATTGCATTGGTTTCCCAATGTTGCGGTCTTGAATTTAAATACTCTTGATAGTTTTTAGGATTGATAACCTCAGGAACCTTATCATCACTCAATTCGCAGTGTAATAACAGCGGAATATTATGCTTTTTTAAAATAGGAGCGATGGCTTCTAAGTCCTCTTTTGAAACATTAGGAAATTCATCGATACCAGAATGTGTTAAAAAGCCTTTAATACCAAAAACGCCATCTTGTATTAAGTCTTCAATATCATTACTATTAGAGGGAATAGTACCGCCATAAAACCCACAATTCACGTGCAGTTTATCTTTTGAAGCCTCTTGTTTTAATTTAAATGCTTTAGAATTTGTGGTTACTGGACTGGCATTCAATGGCATTTCTATCAATGTGGTGACGCCTCCAACTGCTGCAGCTTTAGTGGCTGTATCAAAACCTTCCCAATCTTCACGACCTGGCTCATTAATATGAACGTGCGCATCAATTATACCTGGCATAACAATCAAGTTTCCATAATCTTGAAACGGCATGTTATTATCGTGATAAGAACCACTGAATATCTTAAAAATCTTTCCGTTTTTAATATGAAGCGTCGCCTCGATAAATTGATTATCGATAAAACAGCGTTTGCTATGTATTAGATATTCTGTCATGTTTATTTTGGAACGCTGATGGCCCTGTTTATTAGTCATGTTGATGTCTTTCCCACGAAAGTGGGAATCCAATTAAGGTTAGTCATACCATTTTTCTGTTAAATCAATCCAGTTTTTGTTTTCTTTTTCAATTAATTCAATCTTCCATTTTCTATTCCATTTCTTAAATTGTTTTTCTCTTTTTATAGCATCTTTAATATGTCCGAAAATTTCAAAATAAACTAAATTGGTAACGTCATATTTACTTGTAAAGCCTTTAGTTAATTTATTTTTATGTTCAAAAACTCGTCTTTCTAAATCATACGTCACTCCAATATATAATGTGCCAATTTTTTTGCTAGTTAAAAGATAAAGATAATATTGATGTACATTCTTAATCATATTTTAGTTTGTTATGGATTCCCACTTTCGTGGGAAAGACAACTACTTTTATAACTTAATTGTAATCAGTTATTTTCATACAATCCCATTAACACCTTTTCAGGAGTCATTGGTGCATGAAACTTTAAATCGTAGTTTGGGTTAAAAGCTTTTATTGCATTTTGAATCGCAAAGTAAGCACCAATGCCATACATTAATGGTGGTTCACCGACTGCTTTAGATTTTAAAATAGCCATGTCGTTTCCATCAGTTTCTACAGGAATGACTTCTACCTCTTTTGGTACCGAAAAGATATCAGGAATTTTATATGTAGACAAAGCATTAGATAATAATTTGCCATCATCATTGTAAGCAATTTCTTCCATAGTCATCCAGCCAATACCTTGAGCTAATGCGCCTTCAACTTGACCTAAATCAATACCTTCGCTCATACTTTTTCCGTAGTCATGAACAATTTTCACAGAATCAAATTCGTAAGTACCACGAATGCAGTCTAAAGTAGTTGTAATAATCGCTGTTCCATAAACATGATAGGCGAAAGGATGACCTTTTTCCTTAGTTTTATCGAAGTGAATTTCTGGAGTTGCGTAATGTGCATTTTCGGTTAAAGCCACACGTTTTAACATGGTTTTACTGATAAGTTCTGTCCAAGATAAGTTTGATTTTTTATTATTCACATATACAAACTCATCCTTTAATTCTATCTGGTCTTCGGAAGTATTTAAGTCTTCTGAAGCTACTGTTTTTAGACGTTCCAATAAAGCCTTACATGCCTTTAAAGTAGCTTTTCCGTTTAAATCTGCCGTAGAACTTGCTGCTGAAGGTGAGGTGTTAGCGACTCTAGTTGTATTGGTCGTTTCTATCTTAATTTTCTCAATAGGAATGGAAAATACATCTGCAGCAATTTGCATCATTTTGGTATTAACGCCTTGTCCCATTTCTACAGCAGCCGTGCTAATGCCAATACTACCATCAAGATAAATATGAACCAAGGCTCGTGCATGATTCATAGGTGTATTGGTGAACGAAATACCAAAGGTGATTGGCATAAAAGCCAATCCTTTTTTGAAGCTCGAATTGTTCTTGTTGAAGTCTTCAACCTCTTGTTCTAAATCTTCAATGTTAAATATTTTTTTCGCCGAATGCCATGTGTTTTTAGCTTCTACTTTTTTAGCAATTTGGCCATAAGAAAAGGTGTCATTTTCATCTAGTAAATTGGCTTCTTGAATTTGTCTGGGAGAAACACCTATTTCATGTGCCGCTTTTGCAATTGCCGATTCAATAACAAACATGCCTTGCGGACCACCAAAACCTCTAAACGCTGTATTTGGAGGTAAATTTGTTTTACAACTTATCACAGTTGTTGTTACGTTAGGCACAAAATAACTATTGGTTGCATGAAATAAAGTTCGTTCAGCAATAGCAGGTGATAAATCGGCAGCTGCGCCAGAATTTTGAAGAAACTCAGCTTCATAGGCTAATATTTTCAAATCTTTGGATAAGCCAATTTTATAACTACTCTCGTAAGGATGACGTTTACCTGTCATTCGTAAATCGTCGTGACGATTGAGTATTAATTTAACCGATTGGTTTAAGTGAAAAGTTGCCAAAGCTACCATGACAGCCCAAGGTGTTGCTTGATCTTCTTTTCCTCCAAATCCGCCTCCAAGTCGTGTGACATCAACTTCAATTTTATGCATGGCTAAACCTAAAACCTGAGCCGTTGTTTTTTGTACAGCTGTTGGTCCTTGGGTTGAGGAAGTGATTTTTATGTTTCCGTTTTCGAGTGGTTCAGCATAAGCACCTTGCGCTTCGATGTACAAATGTTCTTGTCCGTTAGAGAACGTTTCGCCTTCAAAAATATATTCACAGTCTTTGAATGCGTTTTCAGTATCGCCTAAACTAAAAGAACGTGGTGCATTAATAAAACTTCCATTGGCTTTGGCTTGTTTGGCGGTTGTTATTACTGGTAATTCTTCGATATCTATGTCTATGAGGCTTCTCGCTTTTCTGGCGATAAATTCAGTTTCAGCAACGATTAAAGCAATAGGCATTCCCCAAAAATGAACGTCGTTTTCAGCAAATAAAGGTTCATCTGGTATAATGCCGCCAATTTGATTTTTGCCAGGCACATCTTTATAGGTGAAAATGCGTTCGACACCTTCTAAGGCTTCGGCTTTAGAATAATCAATATGTTTGATTTTACCATGTGCTTTTGGTGAATCAAAAACGACAGCATGAAACGTACCTTGTCTTACATTAACATCATCTACATACAAGGATTCACCACGTACATGTGTATAGGAATCTAAATTCTTTATGCTTTGTTTCAGAGATTTTGAAACCGCATCTAATTTAGAACCTAAAGTGCTATTTGTTTTGTGTTTATGCATGTTGTACAAAATCGTTTAAGGTAAATTGCTTCGGAAATAATTCTGTAAAATGCGCAAAGAATAATTGTCGTCCTAACAAACGTTTATAATCACTTGTACCACGAACATCACTTATTGGTGAAATTTCATTTTGTAGTACATTGCTAGCCTCAATTATGGTATTTGAAGACAAAGGTTTTCCTGAGAGAAACTTTGATGTTTCATGAAGATATTTTGGAATAGCAGCAACACCACCAATGGATACATGAGCTTCAGAAATATTTTGGTTTTCAATATGAATATGAATTGCAGAATTAACACTTGCAATGTCTAAATGTGTGCGTTTACAAACTTTCTCAAAATTGAAAAATGAGTGCTTCGTTGGCAGTTGAAAACTAATTTGTTTCAATAATTCTCCTTCTTTTAAATCGTAAGTTTTATAGCCTTGATAGAAATTTTTAAGCGGAATACTTCGTTCGCTTCCTTTTTCATTTGTAATTGTAATATCGCTATTCAATGCTAAAAAGAAAATTGTCATATCACCTATTGGAGATGCATTTACTAAGTTGCCACCAAAAGAAGCCATGTTTCTAATTTGTTCAGAAGAGACGAGTTTTAAATGCTTTTTCAAATTAGAAAAATAGCTGTTGATTTTACGATGATTCCATAGGTCTGAAACTGTAGAATTTGTTCCTATAACGCACGCATTATTTTGAATACTTATTCCTTTTAAATAGTCTTTTTCTGCAATGAGATGTACTAAGTTGTCTGCTAATTGATCTGCCTGTTGCACGTAAAGGTCAGTTCCACCAGAGACATATTTTCCTCTCGGTTGGTTTATATCTTTGGCTTCTAATTCTTTGAGTCGTTTAGGAATACTTTTAAAATAGTCTGGAATAAAATCATTTTCAACTAACCAGTCCATACTATTTTGTGTTTTTAATTTAGAAACAATTTCTAGAGCTGCTTTTTCAATGGCTTTGTAACCAGTACATCTGCAAATGTTTCCACTTATGGCATCAAGAGTATTATTATGGTTTTTCTCAGAATTTGATAATGTAAAACCAGTTAAAGCCACTACAAAACCAGGAGTGCAAAAGCCACATTGTGTTGCATAATTTGCTTTCATTGCTTCTTGAGTTACTGTTAGTTTGTTTTGAAGATTTGTGCCTTCAACAGTTACAATATGTTTGCCATGTGCATTTCCTAAGGGCGAAATACAAGATGTAATACTTTGATAATTTATAACATCATTCTCTAATGAGCCAACTAAAACTGTACAAGCACCACAGTCACCTTCACGGCAGCCAATTTTGGTTCCTGTAAGGCGTTGCTTATAGCGGACAAAATCTAAAAGCGTCATCCCAGAATGTTCTGACGTTGTAATGATTTTATTATTGAGAATGAATCTTATCATCTATTAATATTCAGTTTTATCTTCTTTCTTAGTCCATTCTTGAAAAGGCTCTAGCGCAATCTCTCGAGCGAGTTGTTCAAAAGGAATGCTTCTTTCTGCATAAGGCAATGGGATTTCTTTATAAATAAATTCGTCATCAAAACCAATATTTGCAGCGTCTACTTGGTTGCTTCCATAATAAACCTTATCTGGTCGTGCCCAATAAATGGCGCCTAAACACATTGGGCAAGGCTCACAAGAGGTATAAATTTCACAACCATCTAATTGAAATGAATCCAAATTTTTACAAGCATCTCTAATCGCTGTAACTTCGGCATGAGCAGTTGGGTCGTTGGTTGAAGTTACTTTGTTATTTCCGCGGCCAATTATTTTACCATCTTTAACAATCACGCAACCAAACGGTCCACCTTCGTTATTGTTCATTCCTTTTAAAGCTGCATTTACAGCTTCTTTCATATATTGTTCTTTGCTATTCATAGTTGTTTTGTAGAATTATTTTCTAGCAGAATTTTTAATAGTAAGAAATTAATCAAACAAGCTAATATACTATTTTTTATAGATTTTCCGGTAAGAAAAGTGAGCTATAAAAACCAAAAAACCCAATTCAATTGAATTGGGTTTTTAGTGGTGGTGCCTCCAGGAATCGAACCAGGGACACAAGGATTTTCAGTCCTTTGCTCTACCAACTGAGCTAAGGCACCAGTCGCTTAATTGCGGATGCAAATATATATTCATTTTTATTATTCACAAAGGAAAATTTATAAAAAATCGTTTCGTAAATTCGCAGCTATAATTTTAGTTATGAACTTAATCATTGATGCGGGTAATACTTTTGTGAAATTTGCTGTGTTTCAGCAGCATACAATTGTGGCTAAAAAGTCTGTTATACTAGATGAATTTTTAAAAACGTATAAAAAAGTTTTAAAAAAATATACAGATATAGAACGCTGTATAATTTCTTCTGTTGGAAGTCTAGGTAAAAAAGAGGTAGATGCTGTAAAAAATGATTTGGATGTTTTAATGTTAGATTATAAAACTCAACTTCCTTTTAAAAACGTTTACAGTACTCCTAAAACTTTAGGTGTAGATCGCATGGCTTTAGTTAGTGCTTCTGTTGATCAGTTTCCAAATAATAATGTGTTAATTATTGATGCTGGAACCTGTATAACTTATGATTTTATAACATCTAAAAATGAATACTTAGGCGGCGCGATTTCGCCAGGAATCAGATTAAGATATAAATCACTTCATAATTTGACGGCTAATCTTCCGTTATTAGATACAGAAGAACCTGAAAATATTGTAGGTAATTCAACCCATAAATCAATTCATTCAGGTGTTATTAATGGTGTTTTAAAGGAAATTGATGGTAATATTGATGAGTATAAAGAAAAATATTCAGATTTAACAGTTATTTTAACAGGTGGAGACACCAAATTCTTGTCAAACCAATTAAAAAATAGCATATTTGCCAACTCAAATTTTCTTTTAGAAGGTTTGAACTTTATTTTGGAATTTAACTCAAACTAATGATAAAAAAACTTGTTGTAGTTTTAATTACAGTTATTGCGGTAAATACTTATGCGCAAGAAGGAACAGCATCACCGTATTCGTTTTATGGTATTGGTACATTAAAATTTAAAGGAACTGTCGAGAATAGAAGTATGGGTGGATTGAGCATCTTTACAGATAGTATTCATGTTAACTTAAGAAATCCTGCAGGTTATGCTGGTAAAAATTTAAAAGTTTTTAATAATGAAAATCGTCCAGTTAAATTTGCAGTTGCGGGAAGTTATAATAGCCTCGATTTAAAAGCAAATTCTGGAAGTGCTGAAACGAGTACAACTACTTTTGATTATTTGGCATTATCATTTCCTATGGGTAAGTTTGGTGCTGGATTTGGACTTTTGCCTTACACATCTGTAGGTTATAAGTTAGAATCTTTTGATGGGGATTTAATTTCTAACAGATATAGAGGAGAAGGCGGAATGAATAAAGCTTTTCTTGGGTTAGGGTACCAAGTTAATGATAAGTTAAGTGTTGGAGTCGATGTAAGCTATAATTTTGGGAATGTTCAAAATAGTGTTGTTGAGTTTCTTTATAACGATGAAAATGAGTTAGCTCAATACCAAACGCGAGAAAATAACAGGTCTGATTTAAGTGGTTTAAATATCAATTTAGGATTGTCTTATAAAACAATGCTTAACGAAAAATTGCAATTAACTACTGGATTAACATACTCACCAAAGAGTAATGTAACCTCCAAAAATGTAAGGTCATTTTCAACAATATTAATAAACCCATTAACAGACCAAGAGTTTGTAGTTAATTCTATTGATGCAGATCTTGAAGCTCAAAATTTAAAAACTACAGATTTAACTTTACCTTCTAGACTATCTTTTGGAGCTGGTATTGGTCAACCAAGAAAATGGTTTGTAGGTGCTGAGTATACAACGCAAAATACAAGTAAGTTTTCTAACCCTATTTTTAGTATTGATAATGCAAACTTTGTAAATTCATCAAATGTTTCAATAGGAGGATTTTATGTTCCTGATTACAATTCTTTTTCAAGTTACTGGAAAAGAGCTACATATAGAGCTGGTTTGCATTTTGAAAACACAGGTTTAGAGATTAATAATGAAACAATAAATGAGTTTGGCATATCTTTTGGAGTTGGATTACCAGTTGGAGGTTTATTTTCAAATGCCAATCTTGGATTTGAATACGGAAAAAGAGGAACTACGAATCAAAATTTGATACAAGAAAACTTTTTCAACGTCCAAATAGGACTATCATTAAATGATAGATGGTTTGAAAAAAGAAAATATAACTAACGTAAATTAAAACAAAATGAAGACTAGAATTACATTAATATTAGCAGCTCTGTTTTTTGTAACAAACATTAGTTTTGCGCAGCAAGATGAAGAGTGCATGAATAACCTTACTATTTTTACAGATGCTGTAAAAAGTAAGAAATATGATGATGCTTATGAACCATGGATGGCTGTTAGAAAAAAATGCCCAAAATTTAATTATGCAATTTATGCTTATGGCGAAAAGATATTAAAGCATAAAATTAAAAACTCAAACGGAGCAGAGAAAGTTGATTTTATAAATGACTTAATGAACGTATGGGATGAAGGAACACAATATTTTTCTAGCAAATATAAGTTAGGTGAAGTTTTGTCAGATAAAGGCTTGTTAATGTATGATAATCAAAAAGAATTAGGTCTTACAGATAAACAAGTTTACGAAGCTTTTCATAAAGCATATACAGATGATCTTAAAAACTTTACTAGCGCAAAAGGGTTATATGTATACTTTACTAAAGTTGTAGATATGTTTAAAGCTGGTCAAGCACCAATACAAGATGTATTTAATAAGTATGATGATGTATCTGATAAGTTAGAAGATGAAACTAAAAATTTCACTCAAAAGTTAAATAAGTTAGTTGCTAAAGAAGATGCCGAGCAAACGTTAACTAAAAAAGAAGTAAAGTATAAAAAATACTACCAAGATAACTTAGTAGCCTATGATAAAATTTCTGGAAGTATAGATACCTACTTAGGTCAATTAGCAAATTGTGAAAATTTAATCCCATTATACAAAAAGGATTTTCCAACCTATAAAAACGATGCAGTTTGGTTAAAAAGAGCTGTAAGTAGAATGTATAACAAAGAATGTACTGACGATCCATTATACATTGAGTTGGTAAAAGCATATGACGCAACAGCACCATCAGCAGATACAAAATACTTTGTTGCTACAATATTATTTAAACAAGGAAAAGATAAAGAAGCTGGAGACTACTTAAAACAGTCTTATGAGTTAGAGTCTGATACTTTTAAAAAGGCTAGATTAGCAGAAAGAATTGGGAACAGTTTTAAATCTAAAGGAAGCTATGGTCAAGCTAGAATATATTATAACAATGCGTTAAAGCTTAATCCTTCAAACGGAAGACCACATATAAAAATAGCTGAAATGTATGCTAAAAGTGCAAATAACTGTGGGTCTACTACTTTTAATAAAAGAGCCGTATATTGGTTAGCAGCTCAAGAAGCTCGTAAAGCAGGTAGAGTTGATGCAAGTTTAAAATCAACATCTTCTAAAGCTGCAGCTGCTTACGAAGGTAGAGCGCCATCTAAAAGTGAAATATTCACTGCAGGTAATGCAGGACAAACAATTAAGATTGGATGCTGGATACAAAGAAGCGTGAAAGTTCCAAATATCTAAATGAGAATAAAACATACATATATAATCATAGCTACAGTTTTTACTGTGGCTATGTTTTTTTCATGTAAAAATAATTTTAAAGAAGTTCAGCAAGTTGGTGTGCTTCAAAATAAGCCAATAGGTGAAGCAAAGCATATTAATTTAAAGTATACAGATTCAGGTATTGTAAAAGCAAATTTATTAAGCCCTAAAATGCTAGATTTCTCTAACAGAAATTTTTCGTTTTCAGAGTTTCCAGATGGAGTTCATCTAATTCTTTATGATGAAAATAACAATGAAAATGTAGTTGTTTCAGATTATGCAATTGTATACACTCAAACAGATTTAATTGACCTGCAAGGAAATGTTATACTTGCAACTCATACTAATGATACGCTTTTTGCTGACCAGTTGTACTATGATCAAAGAAGAGAGTGGCTTTTTACCAATGAGTCTGCATTTTTTAAGTCGGCAAGCGGTAGCATTGGTCAGGGTAATATTTTTGATTCAGACACTAAATTTGAAAATTATTTAATTTTAGAAGGAAGTGGCGTTAGTTATATAGACGAATAATTATTTACCTTTGTAGTATATAAACAATTACACATGAAGTTACTTCAGTTTTTCCAATATGCTTATTTGTTTTTTGCAGTATTATTTATTTACGATGGTATAACTGCCTTAGGAGATGGCACAAATAGAGCATATGTTTCATTTTTACTTGCTGCTTTGGCTATTTTTATGTTTTTCTTTAGAAAACGTTTTAGAAAAAAAATAGAAGATAGAAACAAACAGTAAATCATGGATTTTAGTTTTGTTATTATCATTATCATGCTACTTTTGTCAGCATTTTTTTCGGGTATGGAGATCGCTTATGTATCTTCTAACAAAATTCACATCGAACTCGAAAAAAAGCAAGATGATTTTCTTTCAAAAATATTAACAAAACTTACAGCAAAACCTTCAAAATTTATTGCTACAATGCTAATTGGTAATAATATAGCATTGGTTGTATATGGGTTTTTAATGGGAGATTTGTTGGTTGATTGGTTTCAGTCGTTACTACCAACACAGTATCTGTTTTTAAACTATCTGCTTACAGATTTAAGTTTGCTAACGCAAACATTAATTTCAACATTTATAATACTTATTACTGCTGAGTTTTTGCCTAAAGTGTTTTTTCAAATTTATGCAAATTACATTTTAAAGATTTTTGCATTTCCTGCGTACATTTTTTATATAGTATTTTGGTTTTTGTCCTCATTTGTTATTTGGATATCAGACAAAGTTTTAAAACAATTTTTTAAAACAGAAGGTGATAATGTTCAGTTAGCTATGACAAAAGTTGAGCTTGGGAATTATATTAGCGAGCAAATGGAGTCTGTAGAAGAACATGATGAAATTGATAGCGAAATTCAAATTTTTCAGAACGCACTAGAGTTTTCAGATGTAAAGGCTAGAGAAGTTATGGTGCCTAGAACAGAAATTGTAGCTCTCGAAGTTAATAACTCAATTAAAAACATAAGTACACTTTTCACATCAACTGGGATGTCCAAAATATTGGTTTATAAAGAGTCTATTGATGATATATTGGGATATGTACACTCCTTTGAGTTGTTTAAAAAGCCAAAATCTATTAAGTCAATAACCTTACCTGTTGTTTTTGTGCCAGAAACTATGTTGATTAAAGATGTTTTAAACATCCTTACAAAAAAACGTAAAAGTATAGCTGTAGTTATTGATGAGTATGGTGGTACTGCTGGCATTATGACTGTTGAAGATATTGTTGAAGAGTTGTTTGGTGAAATTGAAGATGAGCATGATACTATTGAGTTAATTGAAGACGTTATAGATGAGTCAAACTACAAGTTTTCTGCTAGATTAGATGTAGATTATTTAAATGAAACGTTTAAACTAAATCTTCCTGAAAGTGAAAACTATGAAACTTTAGGCGGATTAATTGTACACCAAACACAAGAAATCCCACAATTAAATGATGTTGTTACTATTGAAAACTTTGTGTTTACAATTTTAGAGGTGTCTTCAACAAAAATAGATGTAGTATCGCTCAAAGTCTTAGAAGAGAGTTAAAACGCTATAACGCTAATAAAATCTGTTGTTCTCCTTTTATTATTTAATAGAAAATGGTATTTTCGCGCACTTATATTAGATAAAATTATACAAAAACATGGCAGTTTTAAATAAAATTAGAAAACAATCTTTAGTGCTTATAGCTGTAATTGCAATGGCATTATTTTCTTTTGTACTTGCAGATTTATTCAAAAATACAGATGCCTTAACTGGTGGCTCGCAAGATGTAGTAGCAACTATTAATGGTACAGATATTAATAGAGAAGGCTTTATGAATAGAGTTGAGGCTATACAAAGACAACTTGGTCCTAATGCAACATCTACTCAAGCAATGAATAGAGTTTATGACCAAGAAGTTAGAAAAGCTGTGTTGCAAACACAAATTGAAGCGTTAGGATTAAGTATTGAGAAAGATCAAATGAGAGATTTGTTAAAACAAAATTTTTCTTCATATCCTGAGTTTTTAAATGAAGCTGGTATTTTTGATGAAAACAAACTTACTGAGTTTATTGCTAATTTAAAAAGTATTCAAAATACTAACATTAATAGAGCACCTTTAGGTAATTTTCAAATTAACTATAACGAATGGGTAAATAATGAACAGTCTATAGCAGCAAGAGCTTTAGAGCAAGAGTATTATAGTATGGTTAAAGCTGGACTCAATAATACTTTAGCTGAGGCAGAAGTTGATTATATGTTAGAGAACTCAACTATAGATTTAAAATTTGCTTATGTGCCTTATACTTCAATTGCAGATAGTTTAGTTGATGTTACTAAAGCAGATATCACAAAATTTATTAGCAATAATAAATCAAAATACGAAGTAGATGCTTCAAGAGATATTGCTTTTGTTGAGTTTAAAGAAGTTGCTAGTGTTGATGATGAAAATGATATTAAAACTGAATTATTAGATTTATTAGTAGGTAAAACAGATAATACTACAACTACAGAAGTAGATGAAACAGTAGTAGGTTTTAAAGATGTTGCAAATGCTGAAGAGTTTGTGAATTTAAATTCTGATGAAAAATTTGTAGATGAATTTGTATTTAAATCTTCATTGCCAAAAACTGCTGCTGATAGTCTTTACAACCTTAATGTTGGAGGTGTTTATGGACCTTATAAAGATGCAGACTTTTTTAAAATATCAAGAGTTGTTGCTAACAAGCAAATGCCAGATTCAGTAAAAGTAAGACACATATTAATTTCTCATGTAGGCGCAAGTAGTGCAAAACCAGAAGTAGTGCAAACTGAAGCAGAAGCTAAGAAAACAGCAGATAGTGTTTTAGCAATTGTTAGAGCTAACCCATCAAAGTTTCCTGAATTAGTAACTGCATTATCATCTGACCAAGGAAGTGTAAATAAAGGCGGAGAATATGATTTTCATCCAAAAACTCAAATGGTAAAACCATTTAGTGATTTTGAGTTTAATAATAAAGTAGGAGATATAGATGTTGTGAAAACAGTTTTTGGTTTTCATATTATAGAAATATTAGATCAAAAGAATTTTTCTAAAGCAATAAAAGTTGCAACTATAGCTCGTAAAATTGAGCCGTCAGAAAAAACTATAGATCAAGTATTTAATACAGCTTCAAAATTTGAATTGGCATTACAAAAAGAAGATTTTCAAGATATTGCTAAAGAGCGTGATTTAGAAGTTAAACCTGTAAATAATGTAAAGATATTAGACGAAACCATGCCAGGATTAGGAAGTCAAAGACCAATAATACGTTGGGCTTTTGAAGACGGAACTAAAGTTGGTGATTATAAGCGTTTCTCAATTCCTTCTGGAGGATATGTTATTGTTCAATTAGTTAAGATTAATAAAGAAGGTTTAATGAGTGTAGAAAATGCATCAGCATCTGCACTAACAGAAATAAGAAACGAGAAAAAAGCTAAATTAATAAGAGAAAAAATCTCTGCAACAACTGTAGATGAGTTTTCTAAAAACCAAAGTGTAGGTTCTAATATTGCTTCTGCAGTTAACATGAAAAATCCAACATTGTCTGGAGCTGGAAAAGAGCCTTTAGTTGTTGGTACTGCTTTTGGATTAAAGGAAGGTGATACATCTCAATTAATTAATGGTACAAAAGGTGTATTTATTGTTGAGGTTACTAAAGTAAACGAAGTAGCAGGTTTAGATAACTATCAAGCTATTGCAAATAGGTTAAGTGCTGCACGAGCTGCATCTGCCCAAACTAAAATATTTAATGCGCTTAAAGAGGCTGCAGATATTGAAGATAATAGAGCAAATTTTTATTAATCTGCTTAAAAAATACAAAATAAAAAAGCTTCACAATTGTGAGGCTTTTTTAATTTAGTACCATATCATTATAATTAATAATAGTAGTGAAACCTTTAGCTTTAAAATAGTTAGTAGGATTTTCTTTTGATGCTACTAAAATAAAATCGCCACCCCAAGCACCAAGGCTTTTAATACAGCCTTTAAAGTCATTAAAAAGCGCATCTTTAATTGTAGGTTGTTTTATAATATTAGAAATAAGTTGCTCGTGTTGAGAAATTAGTAGATTGAATGCTTTTAAAGATTGACAAGTAATTATTTTTTTAGTAATAGTACTTATAGCTGAGATATCTTCTGAAAGATTAGCTGTGTTAGTTTTGTATTGAGCAATACCATCTCTACTATTTTGTTTTTTATTTAAATACACAAAGTATAAGTGGTCTTTAAATTTTGGTTTAAATTCAACAGAAGATATTTCTCTTGAGTTATTGTGTAATTGATACGTTATTGGAGAGTTGTTATTTGCACAAGCTATATCATAACCACTTCCTCCAAAAGTAAGTTCTAATAATTTAAAAGCATCAACTTTAGCCCAATTCGCAATGTTGTTTATTAGTGTTGAAGATGTGCCAAGTCCCCAGTTTTTAGGAAAGCCTAATGAGGTTGTTACTATATAGCCATTAGCACTGTTTAAAAACTTAGGGTTAAGTTTTTGAGCAGAACTCAATATTTGTAACAAGCGTTCAGCAACAGGATTGTTATCTTTAGTTTTTGCGCTGAGCGTAGTCGAAGCTTGATTTATAATCTTATTATCTTGTAACTCAAATTCAGCTTCAAACCAAGGTATATTGTGTTCGTCAAAGCTGTTCCAAATTAGTTTTGGGTCATTAATAACTTCAATATTTAAAGCTTGCCCAAATTTAGTAGGTACAGCCAGAGATAATGCACCATCAAGAACTACATATTCTCCAGTTAGTAATAATTTTCCGTTACTATAAAACTTCATTTATTTTCTTAGCTTTTCTATAGCTTCAACAACTGCACTATGTGTTACTGTATTCGTTTTAAAGTGTTCTATAAGTGTAGATTTTTCGTTGTCGTTAGCATTACATTGATTTAAAATGTTCATTAAATGCATTTTCATGTGTCCTTCTTGAATACCAGTAGTAGTTAACGAGCGAAGTGCGGCAAAGTTTTGTGCCAAACCTGCTACCGCAACAATTTGCATGAGTTCCTTGGCAGAAGGTTTGCCAAGTAGTTCTAAAGCTAATTTAACTAATGGATGTAATCCAGTTAATCCACCAACAGTTCCTAAAGCTAATGGTATTTCCATCCAAAATGTAAAAACCCCATTTTCAACTTTAGCATGCGTTAAGCTGCTGTAACTTCCATTGCGCGATGCGTAAGCATGTACACCAGCTTCAATAGCTCTAAAATCGTTTCCTGTAGCTAAAACAACAGCGTCAATACCATTCATGATACCTTTATTGTGAGTTACAGCTCTATAAGGTTCAATTTCAGCGATATTAACTGCTTGAATAAATTTTGTTGCAAATTCTTCAGGAGAAACCGAGTCATTTTCAGTTAAGTCTTCAACCTTGCAATTTACTTCTGCTCTTACTAAACAATCTGGAACATAATTAGAGAGAATACTCATCACTATTTCTATATGCTTTTCTTCAACAGAAAATAAATTGAAATTAGATGCTTCGTTTTTAAAAGTTTTTGCAAACTGTTCTAAACATGAGTTTATAAAGTTTGCTCCCATTGCATCTAAGGTTTCAAAAGTAGCGTGTAACTGGTAATAACCATTAATGCTTTGGGTTTTATCTCGTAATTCTATATCTAAAATTCCACCACCACGAGCTTCCATGTTTTTGGTAATGGATGTAGTGTCTTCAATTAATTTAGGTTTAACCGAGTTGAAAAACTCTTGAAGCTTGTTAAAATCATCACCATGATACATAAAATGAACTTGACCAATTTTTGTGGTAGAAATCACTTTGGTTTTAAAACCGCCACGATCAAACCAGAATTTTGCAGCTTTACTAGCTGCTGCTACAACTGAGCTTTCTTCAATTGCCATTGGTATGGTATAAGGTTTTCCATTAATTAAAAAATTTGGAGCTACACCTAAAGGCAAATAGTAGTTGGTGATGGTGTTTTCTATAAACTCATCATGAAGTTGTTGGAGTTTTTTGTCATTGTTCCAATATTGTTCTAATATAGTTTTTGCGGCTTCTTTATTAGAAAAATAGGTATTAACTATCCAATCAATTTTTTTAGATTTTGAAAGTTTAGAAAAACCACTAATAGTTTTAGTCATCAGCTTGAAATTAAGTACACAAAGATACTATTCTTGCTACTAAAATTTTATTACTTATTCATTATTGCGTATTTAACTGTTAATAGTTAGTGTTTTTTGCATAATTTTTAGTAAACTTGGCTTTATTTTGTCAAAAAAATAACCTTATAGGAAAATAAATTTTAAGCCTAGCATAATTTTTGATAGTGTTTAAGGTTTATAAGACAAAATGAATAATAAATACTAACTAACACTAAATTTTTATGTCAACTACAGCATTAAAACCACATCAAAAAGAACTTTTTGGTCAACCAATCGGGCTATATATTTTATTCCTTACAGAAATGTGGGAACGTTTTTCTTATTATGGAATGCGAGCACTCCTTGTACTTTATATGACAACATCTACATTAGGTGACGATGAAAGAGGTGCTGGTTTAGGTTGGACAAGTAAAGAGGCTTTAGCACTTTATGGCTGGTATACTATGCTGGTTTATGTAATGTCTATTCCTGGCGGTATGATAGCTGATAAACTTATTGGTCAGAAAAAAGCAGTTCTTTGGGGAGCAATTATATTATGCTTAGGACATGGTGTTTTAGTGATGACTGATATTTGGGCATTTTACACAGGTTTAGGGCTTGTAATTCTAGGAGTTGGATTGTTAAAACCAAATATTTCTACCATGGTAGGAGGTTTGTATAAAGAAGGAGATATACGTCGAGACAAAGGCTTCAGTATTTTTTATATAGGAATCAATTTAGGGTCTTTATTAGCAACTATGATTGTTGGTTTAGTGGTTGCAAAATGGGGTTGGCATGCTGGTTTTGGTCTTGCTGGTATTGTGATGCTTTTAGGTTTAATTAATTACTTAATAGGTCAGAAATACTTAACACAAGTTGGAAATTTTGTACCACCTAAAAAGGATGATCCTAATGAAATATCTTATGGACAACTTTATTCTAAATTGTTTAAGTCGCCATTACAATTAACGTTTACAGTTATTTTATTATTAATCTCAGTTTATGGATGGTATACTTTAGAATGGGGTTACGGACTCTTGTTTGTGTTTTTAACAGCAGTTATTTCTTTATTAATGATGATTTATAAAGAATTAGAGACTCAAGTATATAAAGACCGATTTATGGTATTACTACTGTCTTTTATTATGGTTATTGTGTTTTGGGGAGCTTTTGAGCAAGCTGGAGGACTAATGAATTTATACACAGAATCAAAAGTAGATAGAGTTTTATTTGGATGGGAAATACCAACTGTAATGTTTCAAAGTTTAAATGCTGGATTTATAATTTTGTTTGCAACACTTATCGCTTCAATTTGGGCGAAACGAAAATTAAAAGGAAAAGAAGGCTCTTCTATATTTAAAATGGCTGTGGGTATCATTATTATGGGATTCGGATTCCTTTTTATGGTATTTGCAGCCATGGAGTTTGAAAAATCTGGAACATCAAGCATGATTTGGCTAGTATTGGCTTATCTTTTCCATACTATTGGAGAACTTTGTTTATCACCAGTAGCATTATCATTTATTACTAAATTAACGCCTGTAAAATATGCCTCGCTAATGATGGGTGTTTATTTTGCTGCGACAGGATTAGGAAGTAAAGTAGCTGGTATTGTAGGAGAATCTGCTTCAGATTTTGGTGAATATGCTATATTTTTAGGAATCTTAATTTTTACAGTTGTTATTGGAACCATTTTTATTTTGATATTAAAACCATTAAAGCGATTAACACATGGTGCTGAAGATAATGAACGTGTAATGCATACTGACGAAGCTGAAGGTTTTGAATTAGCAGACAACTAAAAAACTATATAAACCCTCTTTTTGAGGGTTTTCTTCTTATAATTAAACTTTCTTTTTATGAATACAGATATAGAAAATCTATTTAAAGACAAAGTCATTGGGCATCCTGCTGGCTTATTTGTAATCTTCTTTACAGAAATGTGGGAGCGTTTTTCATTTTACGGAATGAAAATCCTTTTAGTACTGTTTTTAACTGCACCTTTTTTAAGTGATAATCCAGGTTGGGAATGGTCTCGTGAAAATGCATTGGCCTTAATTGGAACCTATTCTTCATTGCTCTATTTAACACCAATTGTTGGTGGATGGATTGCAGATAAAATTACAGGCTATAAGTGGGCAGTTATCATTGGCTGTTTTATTATGATGCTTGGTCATGCTGCTATGGTTTTTGAAACAACGTGGTCTTTATATTTAGGTTTAGCATTATTAGTTATTGGTACAGGTTTTTTTAAACCTAACATGACGTCTATGATTTCTGAAATGTATAAAGGAAAGGAATCTAAAAAAGATGGTGCTTATACTATCTATTATATGGGCGTTAATGCTGGTGCATTTTTTGGCATGATGCTTTGCGGTTACTTAGCTGAAAATATTGGATGGAGTTATGGTTTTGGTCTTGCTGGAATTTTTATGCTTGGTGGATTAATTCAGTTTTGGTTAGCTAAAGATTTGTTTGGAAGTATTGGAGAAAAACCATCTAAAGTTCATGAAGTTGAATTGCCTCAAAACATTAATGAAGAGAGTCCAAAAGAGCATAATACAACAGAAGTCACTGAGAAGTTAAACCCATTTACTTCTGTAGATAAAGTATTGATTTTACTATCTTCAATTGGAGGTGTTTTATACTTGTTTAATGATCCAATGTCTAAAATTGGAAATATTAATATGCTAGATTTTACTATTGCAGGTATGGATGGTTCTAATGTGACCATACTTTTGGCTTTAGTATTGTTTTTATATTTAATAATTACAAGAATTGGTAGATATTCTAAAATAGTAAGAGATAAAATTATAGCAGTTTCTATTTTCGGAATTTTCACTGTGTTCTTTTTTGCTGCATTTGAGCAATCCTTAGGGTCGATGACTTTATTTGCAAGAGATTATACAGATCGCTTACTTACAGGGTCATCTGCAACGATATTTAAAGTTATAGATACTATACTTACTATTGTGCCTTTAGCAATTATAACTTGGGTATTGTTCTTATTATTTAAAAAGACATTTTCTAAAATAGCAGCTTCAAATATTGTGTTAGCGCTTACATTTGTATTTCTTTGGTTTGTAGTTGGGTATAAAATTATGAATGAATTTAGTAAAGATGCTACTGAAGTTGGTGCATCTTGGTTTGGGATTTTAAATTCGTTCTTCATTATTACATTGGCACCATTATTTTCTAAATGGTGGGAAAGTAAATATAATCCGAGTGTAGGTATGAAATACGGATTCGGACTCATGCTTTTAGGACTTGGGTTTGGAATCTTAGTTTTTGGAACAATGGGAATACCTCAAGGAGCTAAAACAGCCTCTGTGAGTATGATTTTCTTAATTCTAGCATATTTATTTCACACTATGGGAGAGTTATGTATTTCGCCAGTTGGTCTATCATACTTAAGTAAATTAGTTCCTGGTAGAATGATAGGTTTTATGTTTGGCATCTGGTATTTAGCAATTGCTATTGGTCAAAAAGCTGCTGGAAACATGGGTGGAATGATTGATAAAATTTCTGAACAGTACTCGTTAAGTACCTTCTTTTTAATATTTACATTGGTTCCTATTGGAGTTGGCGTTATATCAATATTATTAAATCCCGTGCTTAAAAAGTTAATGCATGGTGTAAAATAACGAGTAAATCGTTAAAATAAACGTAAAATGCTCCACACTTGGAGCATTTTTTGTAAGTTAGGAACAGAAATTGCAACAAATTAGACATGAAAAAAATAGCTTATATATTTGTTTTAGCTCTATTAACTTCGGTTAATAGTATGGCTCAAGAGATTAATTGGGTAACCTTCGAGGAGGCTTTAGAGCTTCAAAAGAAAAAGCCTAAAAAGATAATGATGGATGTTTATACCAATTGGTGTGGACCTTGTAAAATGCTTGATAAAAATACATTTCATAACAAAGATGTAGTTGAATTTGTAAACAAACATTACTATGCTGTAAAGTTTAATGCAGAAGGCGATTCAACGGTAGTGTATGATGGGAAAGCTTTTAGTAACCCTAATTTTAAACCAGAATTAGTAAATAGAAGAAATAGTGTTCACGAACTTGCGCGTTACTTAAAAGTTAGTGCTTATCCAACAATTGTGTATTTTGATGAAGAAGGAAAAGTTATATTTCCTATAAAAGGCTATCAAAAGCCACAACAAATAGAGTTGTATTTAAAGATGTTTCAAAGTAACGATCACGAAAATATAACAACTCAAGAAGAATTTAATGCTTATTACACTGCTTTTAAACCTGAATTTCAGGAATAATAAAACTAGTTACTTATAATAAAAGCTCCTTTTTTATTAGTTTGATGAAAAGGGAGTTTCTGTTTTATACAAGTTTGTTTCCAACGTTTAACATAAGATTTATAATTGCTACCGTCAGCAATAATATGTTTTGGTTGTAATGAATCAATCATACGTTGTAAATTCAACCTTGGAGAATTACGTAATAAAACATAATGAGGTCTAAACGACCTTGTATTGTAAACTCCTAAACTGTCTATAACTAAAAGTAGTTTGTTGTTAATAGTATAGATTGATTCTATTGAAGATTCATCTACTTCTGATATAAAGTTTCCTGTTTTAAAATTAGAAATAACCTTATCTTTTTGCTTAGCTACACTATCTAAATTGCTGAATATTGATAATTTAGAATTTGTTTTTTGAGCCAACAAGCTATATCTACTCTTATGAAAGACCGTAAACTCATTTGTAGAATTTTGCCTTTTATTATAAATAAAAACACCTTGTAAGGTTAGTATTGAAATTAGGAAGAAACTTAAATGTGAATATGTTCTCTTTGTATAGAACTTTGTTGAAGCAAAAATTAAAAAATAGCTTGCAATTACTAATGGTAAGTTAAATGCGATCTCTTTAAATAAAAACTGTTCTTGTTGAGATATCCAAGCTACGGTTTCATTCATCCAGCTTATAATACTTCCATAAATAGTTGCTAGAATTTCTGGCAGACAATTTAATAGTGCTAAAATAATAATGAAAATACCTAGGCCTAATATTAATCCTAAAAAAGGAATAATGGCAAGATTAGAAACAAAGAATAATCCAGGAAACTGATGAAAATAGTATAGGCTAATTGGAATAACTCCAAATTGAGCGGCTAGTGTAACTGTAAATAGTTTCCAGAAATAATCAACAAGTAATAGTTTAGGTTTACATAATTTATAAAGTAAAGGTTGTATAGATACAATGGCAATTACTGCTAAATAACTCATTTGAAAACCTACATCAAATAAAAACATAGGCTTAAATAGTAGTAAGATTAGTATTGAAATGGCAAGCGTATTATATATGTTAGTTGGTCGTTTTAAATGCATTGCAATAGCTACAACACTAAACATGGTTACAGCTCTGGTAACAGAAGCAGATAAACCAGCTATAATTGCAAAACTCCATAGTAAGATTAAAATAAGAATAACTTTAAACGTCTTACCATTTTTAAACCATTCTATTGGCTTTAATACAAAATTTAAAAGCAATAAAATGATTCCGACATGAAGACCAGAAACGGCTAAAATATGCACAGCTCCTGCATTTGTGTAATTGTTGTAAATATCTTTGCTTATATCTTGACGCTGGCCGAGTAGTAAGGCATTTATAATTGAAAGCTCACTTTCTTTAAAATTATAAGCTTTTAGTTTACTATTTATTTGTGTTCTTAGTGCTTCTGCAAAACCATATATTGTTGTTCTTTGAGATTTAACCTTATAAAGTTTATTGGTTTTAGTTGTTAATTGTTTGTAGATGTATTGTTTCTCTAAATAATTTTTATAATCAAACTGGTTTGGGTTTAATGCGTGATTAATAGGTTTAAATTCTGAAAATGTGAATATAATATCATCAACCTTAAGCGCATTTTGAGTAGAGTCTTTTAAAATGTTTAGCAACGATTTTCCAGAAACAGATTGATTATTAATTTTTAAAACCTCAATTATGTATTTATTATGATAGTTACTTGGTTTAAGCTGTTTTTTTACTTTAAAAGTAACGTGTTGCGATTCTGGGTTTATAGAATTTAAATAATGGTTTTTAAACGTACTTTGATTATGAAGATTATAAACCAAAATACCCAAACTAATTGTTGTTAGAAAAGCACTACTACCAAACCCGATGGTTTTGCGAAACTTGTTTTTTGCTATTAAAAACGAAAAACCTAAAATAGAAATAAGAAAACAAGATACTAAAATTGAAGCCGTAACAGAAACTTTAATCACAGAAGCAATACTAATGCCAATAATTAAGAAAAATGTTAGTTTTATAATTGTGAAATTCAGTAACTTCATAAATGTAAGTTACTAAAAATTAGTGTTATAAGTTAATTTTGGTGTAAGATTATAACTTGTGTCATAATTTATAATTGAGTGTCACCTTGAGCGAAGCCGAAAGGTCTTAAGTGTCTAGTTTCAATAGGTTTCGACTGCGCTCAACCTGACAAAATGTTGATTTTTTATCCTAAATTAGTATAAATAATATGAGCTTATATAAAACTCATGTTTATAAAACTCGTCTGGCTTGCACAAATGCTAAATACCAATAACGCTCAGCTAAAGATGAAGTGATAACACCTTTGCTAGTGGTTGAATGAATAAATTCAACATGTCCAGCTCTAGTTTTTGTAACAATGCCAACGTGATTAACATTTCTACTATTCTTTTTAGTGGCAAAAAATAGTAAATCCCCTTCTTTAACTTTTTTTAAGTCAATCCAGTTTCCTGTTGTAGATAAGTCTCTAGTTGTTCTAGGTAATAATACGTCTTCGCTTTTATAAGAAGTAACAACAAGTCCAGAACAATCCATTCCTTTTTTTGTAGTACCTCCATATTTATATCTAACACCTTCAAAAGTTTTGGCGTAATCAATAATGTTTGTTGTTTTAGAAGAAGACGTGTTTGAGTCTTTTTTTGTAATAACCTTTTTGGTTCGAGGCTTTTTAGATACTGTTTTTTTTGAAGATTTACAGTTGGTAAAACAAATACATAAAAGTAAAAAGTAGGTAATTTTTCGCATGAATTAGATTTGCTTTTCTATTGAATTAAAAATTAGTTTTGCAGTATTATCGCTTGCGCCTTTTCCACCTAATTCTTTTTCTAAATCGTAGTAATCTATAAACAATCTAATACGCTCATTGTCATCAAGAATTTTTTCAAGTTCTTTTTTAAGGCGTTTTGTATTTAAATCACCTTGAATTAATTCGGTAACAACCTCACGATCCATTATTAAGTTTACTAATGATATAAACTTTAATGTGATAATTCGTTTTGCAATTTGATAAGAGATGCTATTGGCTTTGTAGCAAACTACTTGTGGTACTTTAAATAACGCAGCTTCTAAAGTTGCGGTGCCAGATGTTACTAATGCAGCATGTGAAACACTTAATAAGTCGTAAGTTTTATTAGAGATAAATGCAACGTTATCTTGTTTAATAAAAGGTTTGTAAAAACTAAATTCCTGACTAGGTGCTCCAGCAATTACAAATTGATAGGTTTTAAAATCATTAACCAAACTTAGCATTACTCCAAGCATTTTTGTAATTTCTTGTTTCCGACTTCCAGGTAAAAGTGCAATAATAGGTTTATCACTAAGATTATAATCTTTTCTGAAGGTTTTTTCATCTACTTGTTGCCTATCTGATATGGCATCAATTAATGGATGACCAACAAAATGAACATTGTAACCATGTTTTTTATAAAATTCTTTTTCAAAAGGAAGAATTACGTACATAGCATCAACATCGCGTTTTATTTTTTCTACACGACCAGCTCTCGACGCCCAAACCTGTGGTGAAATATAATAATGTGTTTTATAGTCTCTCTCTTTTGCCCACTTTGCAATTCGTAGATTAAATCCAGAATTGTCTATAAATATGATAACATCTGGCTGATAGGCTTCAATATCATTTTTGCAGAAAGTTATTAGACCTAAAATTTTCCGAAGATTAAAAATAACTTCAGCAAAACCCATAAAAGAACGATCTTTATAATGCGTCACTAAAGTGCCATCAACTGCTTGCATTAAATCGCCGCCCCAAAATCTAAATTCAGCATTTACATCTTGTTTCTGTAACGCTTTCATTAAATTGGAACCATGTAAGTCTCCAGAGGCTTCGCCAGCAATGATGTAATATTTCATGTATTTATTTCTGTTGTTTTTAGCGGTCACATGTAACATCTATTTAATCATTTTTTTTAGATGTTAATTTAGTTATGGATGTTTTATAATTAGATTAGCTTCAATATAAATGTGGTAACTGCAACTAAAATAGTCGCTAATAGAACACCACCAGCTCGATAGTCTTTTTTGTTTTTAATAAATATAAAAAAAGCAACTAAATTTATAAGTGCACCAAGGCTAATTAGTTTTGTAAAAAAACCTTCAGCTATTGATTTTTTTATAGTGCTTTCTATACCTTGTCCATTTCCAAAGAAATAAATTGCTAATAATAAACCTATAATATTAGCAATTAAGCCAACAATAAACCCAATAAATATATCTTTTTTATTCATTTAAATCCCATGTGTTTAAATTCTGTATACAATGATGTGCTGTTAAATCAAATTGAATTGGCACCATAGAGATATAGCCTTCGTTTAAAGCCCAGATATCTGTGTCTTCACCTTTGTCTAAATTAACAAATTTACCAGTAAGCCAATAATAGTCTTTACCTTGAGGTGTTTTTCTTTTGTCAAAATTTTCTTTCCAATTTCCTTTTGCTTGCCTACAAATTTTTATGCCTTTAATATCTTTTTTGGCAAGTTTTGGTATGTTTACATTTAAAACAACACCTTCTTGTAAACCTTCAGATAAAACGGTATTCACTATTTTTTTTATATGACTTTTTGAAGCATTAAAATCGGCATTCCAATCAAAATCAAGTAAAGAAAAGCCAATTGCAGGTATACCTTCAATGCCAGCTTCTATGGCAGCACTCATGGTTCCTGAGTAAATAACATTTATAGAGGAGTTGGATCCATGATTAATTCCAGAAACACACAAATCTGGTTTTTTGTCAAGAATTTGATTTATAGCTAGTTTTACACAATCTGCTGGTGTTCCAGAACAACTATATTCTTGTTGAGGACCATCATCAATAATAATTTTTTGAACATGAAGTGTTGAGTTAATTGTAATGGCGTGTCCCATTCCGCTTTGCGGACTATCTGGAGCAACAACTACTACATCTCCAATAGTATTCATAACTTTAATAAGAGCTCGTATTCCTGGAGCGGTTATTCCATCATCATTAGTAATTAAAATAAGAGGTTTTTTGGTCATAAAAAGATGCTTTTTTGAGACTACTAAAATACATAAATTACCCTTGAATTTCCTATAAATACAGCTTTAACAAAAAATTAGTAGCATTAGACTTTATTGGCATGATTTTTTCTTTTACTTTAGTGAAAAATATATGGTATTTACAAATCATATAACCCAAATATGCATAAAATGAGCATGTTAAAGGCGTTTTAATTTTAATAGAATGATTAATCGTAATTACATGTGACCGCTAAAAACAATAATTAAATACACATGAAAGATATTATGAAAAGGAATTATAAAATTTTATTGCTAACACTTTTATTAGCATTTGCATCGTGTAGCTTTACTACAAAGTCTTTTGAAGGTGATGATAAAGACAGGACACTAATTAAAATAGTTACTTATCTACTTAGTGAATTTCATTTTAGTCCTCAAGAGATTAATGACGATTTTTCTAAAGAGGTATTCGATTCGTATTTAAATCAACTCGATCCACTTAAGCGATATTTTTATGCTTCAGATATTAAGGAATTTGAAAAATATAAAACAAAACTAGATGATCAGCTTAAAGCTTACGATGTTACTTTTTTTAATTTAACTCATGACCGTTTGTTAAAAAGAATTGAAGAGTCTAAAGCTATTTATAAAGACGTATTAACTAAACCTTTTGATTTTGATCTTGCTGAAGAATATTCTACAGACTATGAGAATTTAAGTTATGTAACTTCTAAAAAAGAAATGGAAGAGCGTTGGAGAAAGCAATTAAAGTTTTCTACTATTGCTAATTATGATGAGTTAATTACTCAGCAAGAAAATGATGATGAAAACCCAAAAAAGACAAATCAAGAGTTAGAAGTAGAAGCTAGAGAAACAACGTTAAACAGTTTAGATGAATTATTTTTCTATATCGATGGAAGACAACGAAAAGAGTTATTTGCAGTATACCTAAATTCTATTACTAGAGAGTTTGATCCTCATACAACGTATTTAGAGCCAGAAGATAAAGATCGTTTTGAAGTTGCTATGTCTGGTAATTTTGAAGGCATAGGCGCAAGGCTTCAACCAAAAGGTGAAGCAACAATAGTTAACGAAATTATAAGCGGCGGTCCAGCTTGGAGACAAAAAGGCTTAGAAGTTGGTGATCAGATACTAAAGGTAAAACAAGAAGATGAAGATGAGGCTGTTAATATTGTTGGTATGCGTTTAGGTGATGCAATTAAGCATATTAAAGGGCCAAAAGGCACCAATGTAACATTAACACTTAAAAAAGTAGATGGTTCAATTGAGGATATAACAATTACTAGAGATGTCGTGGTAATTGAAGAAACTTATGCAAAATCTTCAATTGTTGAGAAAGACGGAAAAAAGTTTGGCGTAATTAACTTACCAAGCTTTTATTTAAACTTTGAAGACCATAAGAAAAGGAATGCTGCATCCGATATGAAATTAGAGATTGAGCGATTAAAAGAACAAGGCATTGAAGGTATTGTTGTAGATTTAAGAAATAATGGCGGAGGTTCTTTACCAGTTGTGGTTGATTTAGCGGGATTGTTTATAAAAGAAGGACCAATTGTACAAGTTAAAACTACAGGAGAGCCAAAAGAAGTGCTTAAAGATAGAGATCGCTCGATAGTTTGGGATGGGCCATTGGTGATTATGGTAAATGAAAATTCAGCTTCTGCATCAGAAATTCTTGCTGCAGCAATGCAGGATTATAAAAGAGCAGTCGTTATTGGAAGCAAGCAAACTTTTGGTAAAGGAACTGTGCAAACCTATCAAGACCTTAATCGATTTGTAAGAAACAATACTTCTGGAAGTTTAGGCGCTTTTAAGTATACAATACAAAAGTACTATAGAGTTAATGGTGGTTCTGTACAATTAGAAGGTGTTAAAAGTGATGTCGTAGTACCTAATCGTGGAAGCTACTTAAATTTTGGTGAGCGTAATTTCGAAAACCATTTAGCATATGATAAAATTGATGCTGCAGATTATGATGTTTGGGGAAATTACTTTGACTATGATGCTACAATAGCTAGAAGCAATGAAAGAATGACTAATAGCAAACAATTAAAACTAATTGATGATAATGCTAAGTGGATTAAAAAAATGAGAGATCGAGATACCTTTTCTCTTAAGTATGATGATTATAAGTTGGCATTAGAGAAAAATGAAGATGAAGCTAAACGTTTTGATAAAATCTCAGATTATCAATCTAATTTAACCTTTAGTTCTTTACCATATGAATTAAGAATAATGGAACAAGACTCTGCGTTAAAAGATAGACGAGCTAATTGGCATGCAAACCTGAGCAAAGACATTTATATTGAAGAAGCACTTAATGTACTTAATGATATAAAAATGACATATGCCATTAAAACTAAGGTGGCTACTACAGTTAAAGAATAAATTAAATGAGTAAAACTAATAACTCGTTAACACAATTAGCGCTTCAAAAGTTTAAAAAAAACTTTTGGGGCGTTTTAAGTTTGTGGTTAATTGTAATTATTGGTTTGATATCGGTTTTAGCATATATAATTGCTCCAGATAATTCTCAAAATGCTAATCAGATGCATTTGTCTATTCATTCTAAAAGTCCAGGATTTAAAGTAAAAATGTTAGAAATACCTTCTCAGATTAATAAGGAGCAATCATTTTTTAACCGTATTTTTTATGGTGTTAAAAACACAAATACAGAGATTCCTATAACAAATTTTAGTGTAAAAGATGATAAGTTAATGTATGCTGAATATGCTTCTGATGGACTTCTTGGTGTTGAAAAAGAGATTGATTTAAAATTGTTTCCTAATAAAGAATATAAAGATTTTATAAATGAAAAAACATTTCTTTTTGGAACCGATAAATATGGAAGAGATTATTTAAGTAGAATTTTAATTGGGTCTAGAATCTCTTTTTTTATTGGCTTTATTGCTGTTCTAATCTCTTTACTTATTGGAATTTCTATGGGAAGTATAGCAGGTTATTATGGAGGTAAAATAGACGCATTTATTATGTGGATTATTAATGTCACATGGTCAATACCAACCTTACTTTTAGTCATAGCTATTACATTGGCATTAGGTAAAGGGTTTTGGCAAGTATTTATTGCAGTAGGTCTTACAATGTGGGTTGAGGTTGCTAGAGTTGTAAGAGGTCAGATTATTAGTGTTAAAGAAATGCAGTACGTTACAGCAGCTCGTGCTTTAGGATTTAAAGATTATCGCATTATAGTAAAACATATTTTACCAAATATTATGGGGCCTTTAATAGTGATATCTGCAGCTAACTTTGCAGCTGCTATATTAATTGAAAGTGGTTTAAGTTTTTTGGGTATTGGCGCACAGCCACCAATGGCTAGTTGGGGAGCAATGATTAAAGATCATTATAACTACATAATTCTTGGTAAGCCTTATTTAGCAATGATTCCTGGTTTGTGTATTATGATTTTAGTAATGGCTTTTATGTTAATAGGTAATTCGCTTAGAGATGCTTTAGATGTAAAAAACTAAACTTGTGACTGTGCCAAGTTAAATTGAATATTTGTCTCGTCAATATATTGTAAAATCTCATCTCTACCTATAGATTTTGAAGACGACGTAATAAAATGCTGAGGCATTTCTTCCCAAGTGTTAAGCATTATTTTTTCGTAGTCTTTAACATTTCTTTCTATAGCTTTTGGTTTTAATTTATCAGCTTTAGTAAAAACGATAGAAAAAGGAATTTGATGCTCTCCCATCCAGTGCATAAATTCTAAGTCTATTTTTTGGGGCTCGTGTCTTATGTCAACTAAAACAAAGGCTGAAACCAATTGCTGACGCTTCTCAAAATAATTAGTAATAAATTTCTGAAATTTTTTCTTAGCAGTCTTAGAAACTCTTGCGTAACCATAGCCTGGTAAATCAACTAAAAACCAATTTTTATTAATTGTAAAATGATTTATAAGTTGTGTTTTCCCTGGTCTTCCAGAAGTTTTTGCTAAGTTTTTATGATTAGTAATCATGTTGATTAATGAAGATTTGCCAACATTACTTCGGCCAATAAACGCATATTCTGGGAGTATATCTTTAGGACATTTGTCGACCTCAGAATTACTTATTATAAATTCAGCAGTTTTAATTTTCATATGTATTTACTATAAAAATGAGCCCAATTTTAATTTAAACAAATACTATAATTATAAGTTTCTTTTAGTTAACCAATTATTAAGAATTGTATTAAACTCATCAGGATGTTCCATCATGGCTGCATGCCCACACTTATCAATCCAAAATAAATCAGAATCTGGTAAGAGCTCGTTAAACTCTGTTGCAACTTCTGGAGGTGTAACATTGTCATTCTTTCCCCAAATAATGCACGAAGGTGTTTTCATTTTAGGTAAATCTTTTGCCATATTATGTCTAATGGCACTTTTTGCAATAGCTAGTGTTTTAATTAACTTATTCCTGTCGTTTACAGTTTCGTAAACTTCATCAACAATTTCTTTAGTTGCAACATCTGGGTCATAAAAAACATCTTGAGCTTTTTTCTTTATAACTTCATAATCACTGCGCTTAGTGTAACCGCTACCCATAGCACTTTCATATAACCCTGAACTACCTGTAATTATAAGTGCTTTTACTTTTTCTGGATATAACTTAGTGTGATATAAACCTATGTGACCACCAAGAGAATTGCCTAACAAAATAACTTCGTCAAATCCTTTAAACTCAATAAAATCATGTAGGTATTTTGCAAAACTTTTAACATTGGTTTTAATTAATGACATTGTGTAAATAGGTAACTCAGGAATGATAATTTTGTATCCTTTGTCGCTAAAAAAATTGGTTACTGCATCAAAATTACTTAATCCTCCCATTAATCCATGCAAAACGATTATTGGAGTGCCTTCTCCTACCTCAATATAATTGTAATTTTTTTCTTTTTTTAAAAGGTGCTTCATGTACTAGTTAGTCAATATCATTTAAAACAAATATAGGTAATTCATCTGATAATTAATTTGTTTTTTTATTACCATTCTAACGCTTCAAATAAATATTTAGTTTTTGTATCCGCTTCAATTTCAAAACTATTTACTAATAGTTTGTTCACAATTTTGATTTACAAATAGGCGAGTTCTTTTGAGATTGTAACGGTTTGATTTTAAAATGATTGACGCTAATTTATGATAAAACTAGAAACAGATTTTTTGACATAAATAAAAATTTATTAACAAAAGTGGAGTAAAGTGGTAAGATGTGGGAATTTTTTCAATATATTTGATTCTTAATCGTTAGTCTTATAAAACAATCATTTTGAACGCTTTAATAGGAACATATGAATGCAAAGTAGATGCCAAAGGCAGGCTATTGCTTCCGGCTGCAATAAAAAAGCAGTTGTCTCCAGTATTGCAAAATGGGTTTGTTTTAAAGCGTGCTGTATTTCAGCCTTGTTTAGAATTGTATCCTATGTCAGAATGGGGCTTGTTAATGCAAAAAATAAACAAGCTAAATAAATTTAAGAAAAAGAATAATGATTTTATTAGGCGTTTTACTGCGGGAGTGAAAATGATAGAGATTGATAGTGCTGGGCGTTTATTAATTCCGAGAGACTTAGTGACTTTCTCTGGAATAACAAAAGATATTGTGGTCTCTTCGGCCATAAATATTATTGAAATTTGGGATAAAGATAGGTACGAAAAAGCTATTGATGATGCAACAGGAGACTTTGCAGATTTAGCTGAAGAAGTTATGGGACAAGATGATGGCGACCATGAAATATCATAACCCAGTTTTATTAAAAGAAACAGTTGAGGGTTTAAATATTAAACCTAGCGGAATTTATGTTGATGTCACTTTTGGAGGCGGTGGTCATAGTAGAGAGATTTTAAAACATCTTGATGAAAACGGAAAACTGTTTGCTTTTGATCAAGATCAAGATGCGCTTTTAAATACTATAGATGACGATAGGTTTACACTAATTAACGAGAATTTTCAATACGTTAAACGTTTTTTGAGATTTCATGGTGTAAAACAGGTTGATGGTATTCTTGCAGATTTTGGAGTGTCATCTCATCAGTTTGATGTTGCTGAGCGTGGGTTTTCAACGCGATTCGAAGCAAGTTTAGATATGCGAATGAATCAAGAAAGCACATTATCGGCATATCATGTGGTTAATGAATATGAAGAAGAACAAATTCGTCAAGTACTTTGGCAATATGGAGAGTTGAGGCAAGCACCAGCAATGGCAAGAGTTATAGTTGAGGCGCGTCATGATGAAGATATAAAAACTAGTGATCAGCTCAAAAGTGTTTTAAAACGCTTTTTACAACACAAAAAAGAGAATAAAGTTTTAGCTCAGATTTATCAAGCTATACGTATTGAGGTTAATCAGGAGATTGAAGTTTTAAAAAAGTTATTAATACAAACACCAGAAGTATTAAAAGAAGGTGGTCGTTTAAGTTTTATCTCATACCATTCGTTAGAAGATCGTTTGGTAAAACGTTTTATAAGAAACGGAATGTTTGAAGGAGAACCAGAGAGAGATGTGTTTGGTAATTACGAAGTTCCGTTAAAAAAAGTTGGAGGTTTAATTGTGCCAACGCAAGAAGAAATAAAGCAAAACAATAGAGCAAGAAGTGCAAAGCTTAGAATTGCTGAAAAACTATGAAAAAAAACATCTATAGCATATTAAAAGGGAAATTTTTAATCAGCGATGATTCTTTTAAAAACTGGAGAGTTATCATTTTTATTTCTGGTTTGGCTATAGTTATGATTGCAAGCTCACATAGCGCAGATAAAAAAGTGCATGAAATTGCACGTTTAGGTGATGAAGTTAAAGAATGGCGTTCGGCATTTGTTGACGGACGAAAAGAATTGATGCAACTCAAAATGGAATCATCAATTATTAAAAAAGTAGCAGATAAAGGCATAAAAATATCAGAGAATCCTCCTGTGAAAATTAAAGTAACCTCTCAAAATTAAAAGTGGCAACAAAAGAAAACAACATATTAAACAGATTGTATTTTGTCTCAGGCTGTATGTTTGTCTTTGCTTTAGCTGTAGTATTTAAGTTGTGTAGTATTCAATTTATTCAAGGCGACCAGTATAGAGACCTAGCAGATAAAAGTGCAACTAAAAATGTTGTTATTCCAGCAAATAGAGGTAATGTGTATTCTGCTAACGGAAACTTGTTAGCAACTTCAATTCCTAAGTATGATATTAGAATAGATGCTTTAACACCATCTAACGCAAGATTTGAAAAATACCTAAAGCCACTTAGTGATTCATTGTCAAAATATACAGGGAAACCATCTAGTTATTATCAAAAAGGAATAAGGAAAGCTAGAGCAAATAAAAATAGATACTATTTGCTTGTAAGAGATATTGGCTACTCAGATTATTTGAGAGTAAGAGACTTCCCGATGTTAAATCTTGGTGCTTTTAAAGGCGGTTTAATTGTTGAGCAAACAACAAAACGAGAGCATCCAATGGGAGCAATTGCACAAAGGTCTATTGGTTATGAACGTTTTGATGAAGATGGAAATGCCACTAGAGCAGGAATTGATGGTGCTTTTGGAGCAAAGTATTTAAGAGGTGACGACGGTGAGCGCTTAAAACAAAAAATTGGAAAAGGGCAATGGAAACCAGTTTACGATTCTAATCAAAAAGAACCAAAAGACGGTTATGATGTGTTTACAACCATAGATGTTAATATTCAAGATATCGTGCACCATTCACTTCTAGGGCAATTAGAGCATTACGAGGCTGAGCATGGTTGTGCTATTATAATGGATGTTAAAACTGGCGAGGTTAAGGCTATTTCAAATTTAGCAAAAACTAAAGATGGGCATTACTACGAAAAACGAAACTATGCGGTTTGGGAATCTCATGAGCCTGGGTCAACGTTTAAAGTAATGGCATTAATGGTTGCTCTTGAAGATAAGGTGATTGACACATCTACAGTTGTTGATACAAAAAAAGGAGTAAAACGTTTTTATGGGCGAAATATTTATGATTCACATCATGGTGGTTATGGGGAGATTTCTGCTGCTAGAGCTTTAGAGGTGTCTTCTAATATAGGTTTGGCAACATTAATCGATGAGCATTACTCTAAACAGCCTAAAAAGTTTATTAATCGTATTAAAAGTTGGAACCTTCATGAGCCGTTAGGTGTTTCAATCATGGGTGAAGGTAAACCAGATATTCCTGAACCAGGTGATAAAAAGTGGAGTAAAAATGCACTGCCATCAATGGCTTATGGTTATAATTTAAGTTTAACACCCTTACAAACATTAACTTTTTATAATGCAATAGCCAATGGTGGCGAAATGGTAAAACCACGATTTATTAAAGCGGTTAAAGAGTTTGATAAGAATATTGAAACTTTTGATAAAGAAGTGATAAATCAAAAAATATGTTCAAATAAAACACTTAATGAAATACAAGAGATATTAAAAAATGTAGTGGTAAGAGGAACTGGTAAAAAATTGTATTCTAAAAATTTTTCTATGGCGGGAAAAACGGGAACTGCGCAAACAGAATACTGGATGAAAGATTGGAAAGAAAACAAAAGATATATCTCTTCATTCGCAGGTTATTTTCCTGCTGAAAACCCAAAATATTCATGTATTGTAGTAATTCATAAACCAAGTATAAAGAAAGGCTATTATGGCGCAGATGTTACTGGACCAGTGTTTAAAAGAATAGCTCAAAAAATATATACAGAAACACCATTAGTTGATGAAGTTAATGTAATTGATTTTAAAAACTCAATAGTCGATAATGATTTTGAAACCTATTACGATGTGGCTCAAACCTATAAAACGATTATGCCAAATGTTGTTGGTATGCCAGCAATGGATGCACTTGCATTATTAGAAAACATGGGCTTAAAAGTAAAAATGGATGGCGCAGGTGTTGTTAAAAATCAATCTGTAAACAAAGGAATTAAAGTAAAACGAAATCAAGTAGTTGTTTTAGATATTTAATGAAAGAATTAAAAGACATATTATATAAAGTAACCATCAATGCAGTTGTAGGTAGTACTAGTGTGTTGGTGAATACTATTAATTTTGATTCTAGACAGATTTGTGAAAATGATGTTTTTGTTGCTGTTAAAGGAAATCTTGTTGATGGTCATAAATTTATAGACACAGCTATTACAAATGGAGCAATTGCAGTTGTTTGTGAAAAACTACCTGAGAATTTACAAAACGGAATTACTTATATAGAAGTTGAAAGTGCAAGTCAAGCACTGGCATTTATGGCTTCAAATTATTATTTAAACCCTTCAGAAAATTTAAAGCTTGTAGGCGTAACAGGAACTAATGGGAAAACAACAGTTGCTTCTTTATTGTATCAGCTGTTTAAAAAAGCAGGTTATAAGGTAGGCTTATTGTCAACTGTAAAAATAATGGTTGATAATAAAACATATAGGGCAACACATACAACTCCAGATTCTTTAACGATAAACAAGTACTTAAAAGAGATGAATGATGAAGGTGTTGAGTTTTGTTTTATGGAAGTAAGCTCTCACGGAATTCATCAAAATAGAACTGAAGGATTGCGTTTTGAAGGAGGAATTTTCACAAACCTATCTCATGATCATTTAGATTATCATGACACATTTGCTGAGTATAGAGATGTTAAGAAAAAGTTTTTCGATAATCTATCATCAAAAGCATTTGCATTGGTAAATGTTGATGATAAAAATGGCTTGGTAATGCTTCAAAATACCAAAGCAAGAAAAATAACATATGCCTTAAAGACTTATGCAGATTATAAGGTTCAAATTTTAGAAAATCAGTTAGGAGGTTTGCTTCTTAAAATTAACGAAAACGAAGTTTGGACACGCTTAATAGGAACTTTCAATGCTTATAATGTTTTAGCCATTTATGGTACAGCAGAACTTCTTGGCTTAGAAAAGGTAGAGAACCTGAGATTAATAAGCGAATTAGAAAGTGTTAGCGGTCGTTTTCAATATTTAATTTCTGACGAAAAAATTACTGCTATTGTTGATTATGCACATACACCAGATGCATTAAAAAATGTATTAGAAACAATCAATAGTATTCGTACAAAAAATGAAGAATTAATTACTGTTGTTGGTTGTGGAGGCGATAGAGATGCTAGCAAAAGACCAAAAATGGGACATATTGCTTCGGTTTTAAGTACCAAAGTGATTTTTACTAGTGATAACCCAAGAGGAGAAGTGCCCAAAACAATAATAGAAGCTATTGAAAAAGGTGTAGAGCCACAAAATTTTAAAAAAACACTATCCATAACAGATAGAAAACAAGCTATAAAAACGGCATGTCAAATGGCTAACTCGGGTGATATTATACTAATTGCAGGAAAAGGCCATGAAACATATCAAGAGATAAAAGGAGAGCGTTTCGATTTTGATGATTATAAAATAGTACAAGAATTTTTAAAACAATTACAGAAATAACAAAATGTATCACCTTGAGCACAGTCTAAAGGTCTTAAAAATGAAATAAATAATATGTTGTATTACCTATTTGAATATTTAGAAAAACAGTTTCAGTTTCCTGGAGCGTCACTCTTTGGGTTTATAACATTTAGAGCGGCAGTTGCTATTATTTTGTCATTGCTCATCTCTACTATTTTCGGTAAACGCATTATTAGATTTTTACAAAAACAACAAGTTGGAGAAACGGTAAGAGATTTAGGATTAGAAGGACAAGTAGAGAAAGCTGGAACACCTACAATGGGAGGAATCATTATTATTCTAGCCACATTAATCCCAGTATTGTTATTAGCCAAGCTTGAAAATATATACATCATCTTACTTATTGTTACTACAATCTGGATGGGAGTTATTGGGTTTATTGATGATTACATTAAGAAATTTAAAAATGATAAAGACGGCTTAAAAGGAAGGTTTAAAGTACTTGGTCAAGTAGGATTAGGAGTTATAGTTGGAGCAACATTATTTTTTCATCAAGATGTCACTATTAAAGAAAAACTTCCAGTTGCACAGCAGCAAGAGTTATTAGCTAAAAACCCAAATATTACACCTTCAAAATTATTTGAGGCTGAAGAGAAATCAACTAAAACAACTATTCCATTTGTTAAAGGAAATGAGTTTAACTATGCGGATCTTATTACTTGGATTAGTCCAGGATTAGAAAAATATGCTTGGGTAATATTCATTTTAGCTGCAATTTTTATTATCACAGCAGTATCAAATGGCGCAAATTTAACCGACGGAATTGATGGTCTCGCTGCAGGGACTTCCGCAATCATTGTACTTACACTTGGGATTTTTGCTTTTGTATCTGGACACATTGTGTTTTCAGATTACTTAAACATCATGTACATACCACGTATAGAAGAAATCACAATTTATATCGCAGCTTTTGTTGGAGCACTTATTGGGTTTTTATGGTACAATACATATCCAGCACAAGTATTTATGGGAGATACAGGAAGTTTAACTATTGGCGGAATCATTGCTGTAATAGCTATTGCGGTTAGAAAAGAATGGTTAATACCAGTGTTATGCGGCATATTTTTAGCCGAAAACTTATCGGTAGTTATGCAAGTGAGTTGGTTTAAATACACAAGAAAAAAATATGGTGAAGGACGACGCATTTTTAAAATGTCACCATTACATCACCATTATCAAAAATCAGGATATCACGAGAGTAAAATTGTAACTAGGTTTTGGATTGTAGGAATCCTATTAGCAATTATATCAATTGTGACATTAAAAATTAGATAACAAATTGTCATGCTGAGCTTGTCGAAGCATCTCAATAAATAGAAAATGACAAAGCAAAGGTTAGTCATATTAGGCGGAGGAGAAAGCGGTGTTGGCACTGCGCTTTTAGGTAAAGAAAAAGGGTTTCAGGTATTTGTTTCAGATAAAGGAACAATCAAAAAAACATATAAAAACGTTCTTATACATAATGAGATTGAATGGGAAGAAGGACAGCATTCTGAAGATAAGATATTGAATGCAGATATCGTAATGAAGAGTCCTGGTATTCCTGATAAAGTAACATTAATACAATTATTAATAGCAGCTGATATTCCTGTGATTTCCGAAATTGAGTTTGCTTCAAAGTATACTGAAGCAAATATTATAGGAATCACTGGGAGTAACGGTAAAACAACAACAGCAACTTTAACACATCATCTTTTAAAACAAGATTTAAGTGTTGGCTTAGCTGGTAACATAGGAGATAGTTTTGCTAAGCAAATTTTAGAACATGATTATTCAAATTATGTTTTAGAAATCAGCAGTTTTCAGTTAGATGGTGTTATAGATTTTAAACCAAATATTGCTGTAATTACCAATGTTACGCCAGATCATTTGGATCGCTATAATTATCAGTTTGAAAATTATGTTGCTTCAAAATTTAGGATTGCAATGAATCAAACTAAAGATGATTATTTGATTTATGATGCAGATGATGAAGTGATTACAAATTGGTTAAAAGCAAATCCAGTTCAATCAAAATTATTGCCATTTTCATTAATTAAACCTATTGAGAATGGAGCGTATTTAGACAAAGAGAATATTAAAATAACAATAGATAACAACCAAATAATTATGCCAACAGCAAATTTAGCTTTAGAGGGAAAACACAACATTAAAAATGCAATGGCTGCATCAACAGTAGCACATTTGCTAAAAATAAGAAAGCAGACTATTCGTGAGAGTTTAGAGAACTTTCAAGGTGTTGAGCATCGATTAGAACATGTGCTAAAAATAAATAAGGTGCAATATATCAACGATTCTAAAGCAACTAATGTTAATGCAACATACTTTGCTTTAGAGAGTATGGATGCGCCAACAGTGTGGATTGTTGGTGGTGAAGACAAAGGGAATGACTATAAAGAGCTATTTCAATTTGTAAATGAAAAAGTGAAAGCAATTATTTGTTTAGGTGTAGACAACGAAAAATTGATGCACAATTTTGGCAATATGGTTGATGTTATTATTGAAACACAATATATGAGTGAAGCTGTGAAAATAGCTTATAAAATTGCAGAAACTGGAGATAATGTATTATTGTCACCTGCATGTGCAAGTTTTGACCTTTTTGAAAACTATGAAGATAGAGGTCGTCAATTTAAAGATGCAGTTAGAAATCTTTAACAGATAAAAGGAAGTTGTCATTCCGCACTTAATGCGGAATCTATTAAATAATTAAAGTGAATTTTGTATTGTAAAAAAACAAGAAGTGCAAGCAGTATTTAAAAACATAAAAGGAGATCGGTTAATATGGGCAATTGCTGCATTGTTGGCAATTTTCTCATTCCTTCCTGTGTATAGTGCTGCAAGTAATTTGGCTTATGTTGGAGGTTCTGGTAACACCTTTGCATATTTTGTGAAGCATTTTATGCATTTGTTTTTAGGGTTTTCAATTATGTACGGCATTCATAAAATTCCGTATCGTTACTTTAGAGGTTTATCAATGGTTATGTTACCCATAGTACTCGTGCTTTTGGTAGTAACCATGTTACAAGGCACAACTATTGAAGGAGCAAATGCGAGCCGTTGGATACAAATACCCTTAGTTGGTATGTCTTTTCAAACATCAACATTGGCAGCAGTCGTATTAATGGTTTATGTTGCAAGATATTTGTCTAAAATTAAAGATAAGGAAATCTCATTTGTTGAAACTATTGTGCCGCTTTGGATTCCAGTATTTTTAGTGCTTATACTAATACTTCCAGCAAACTTTTCTACAGCAGCAATTATGTTTGTTATGGTTATGATGTTAACTTTTATAGGTGGTTATCCTGTAAAGTATTTAGCTATAATTATTGGGGTTGGACTAGTGGCATTAACTATGTTTATATTAGTAGCTAAAGCTTTTCCAGATGCTATGCCAAATAGAGTTGATACTTGGATGAGCAGAATAGAAAACTTTTCTAATGGCGAAGATACCGAAGCCGATTACCAAATTGAAAAAGCTAAAATTGCTATAGCTTCAGGAGGAATACAAGGTGTTGGCCCAGGTAAAAGTGTTCAAAAAAATTTTTTACCACAATCATCTTCAGATTTTATTTTTGCAATTATAGTTGAAGAATACGGATTAATTGGAGGTCTTTTCCTTTTAGTAATGTACTCATGGTTATTATTTAGAATTGTAATTGTATCTCAAAAATCTGATACTGTATTTGGTAAATTATTAGTGTTAGGTGTTGGCTTGCCGATAGTATTTCAAGCTTTAATTAATATGGCGGTGGCTGTAGAATTATTTCCAGTTACAGGACAGACATTACCACTCATTAGTAGTGGAGGAACTTCTATTTGGATGACCTGTTTGGCTATAGGCATTATACTTAGTGTTAGTGCAAAACGAGAAGAACTAAAAGAACAAGAATATAAAGAAGATAATCCATTAGAAATTTTAAGTGAAACTATATAATGAGTAACTACAAAATCATATTATCTGGAGGCGGAACAGGAGGACACATCTATCCTGCCATTGCTATTGCAGATGAGTTGAAATCTCGTTTCCCTGAGGCTGAGTTTTTGTTTGTAGGTGCTAAGGATCGCATGGAAATGGAAAAAGTGCCTCAAGCTGGTTATGAGATTGAAGGCTTATGGATATCTGGTATTCAAAGAAAGTTAACATTAAAAAATCTTGCATTTCCATTTAAGCTAATCTTGAGCTTATTAAGGTCTCGAAACATTATAAAAACATTTCAGCCAGATGTAGCTATTGGTACTGGAGGTTTTGCAAGCGGGCCATTGCTTAAAATAGCAACATCAAAAGGAATACCTAGTTTAATACAAGAACAAAATTCTTATCCAGGAATTACAAATAAATTATTAGCTAAAAAAGCAAATAAAATATGTGTGGCTTATCAAGGCTTAGAACGTTTTTTTCCAAAAGAAAAGATAGTACTAACAGGTAACCCAATACGTAAAGAATTACTTCATAAAGAAGATAGAACTATTGAAGCAAAAGATACTTTTACTTTAAGACATGGTAAACACACATTACTTGTTTTAGGTGGTAGTCTTGGCTCTAAACGAATTAACGAATTAATTGAAAAAGAATTAGAATTTTTTCAAACTCAAAATGTTCAAATTATATGGCAATGTGGTAAGCTATATTATAATGAATATAAACGGTATAATGATTTAGAAGATGTACAAGTGTTTCCGTATTTAAATAATATGGATATGGCTTATGCGGCTTCAGACATCATCATTTCTAGAGCAGGAGCAAGTTCTGTATCTGAGCTTTGTGTGGTAGGGAAACCAGTGATTTTTATTCCGTCTCCAAATGTGGCAGAAGATCACCAAACAAAAAACGCAAAAGCAATAGTAGATAAGCAAGCAGCTGTTTTAATTAAAGAAAGTGATTTGGATATCGATTTCGAAAATAAGTTTTCACAATTAGTAGTGTCCTCAGAGAAACGAGAAGAATTAAGCAAGAATATTAAAAAATTGGCATTAGCAAATGCAACAAACGATATAGCAAACGAAGTTGAAAAACTATTAAAAAAGTAAGTGAATTTAAATACCATACATAACGTATATTTTATTGGCATTGGAGGCATAGGTATGAGTGCTTTGGCACGTTATTTTGTTGCAAATAAAAAGCAGGTTAGTGGTTATGATAAAACTAAAACTGAAATTACAGATAGTCTTGAAGCTTTAGGAGTTGAAATTCATTTTGAAGATTCTGTAAGCCTTGTTAAGCAACCCTTTTTAAATCCTGAAAACACATTAATTGTGTATACGCCAGCAATTCCAAAAACTCATACAGAATTAAATCACTTTTTAGATAATAGTTTTAGAGTTTTAAAACGTTCAGCAGTACTTGGTGAAATTACTAAACACACCTATTGTTTGGCTATTGCAGGTACACATGGTAAAACAACAACGACAAGTATTTTAGGGCATTTACTAAACGAATGCGAGGTAGAGGTTACAGCTTTTTTAGGAGGAATAAGTGAGAACTATAATTCTAATTTAATTCTTAACGGAACAAAAGTTACCGTTGTAGAAGCTGATGAATTTGACCGTTCGTTTTTAACCTTATCCCCAGATTTGGCATGCATTACATCAATGGATGCAGATCATTTAGATATCTATGGCGAAACGGATGAGCTAAAAAAATCATTTGTAGAATTTACACAAAAATTAAAACCTAACGGAAAGTTATTTGTTAGAAATGGATTACCATTAAAAGGAATTACTTACGGAATTGAAGATAATTCAGACTATTCTGTGAAACATATAAAAATAATAAATGGAAGCTATGTGTTTGATGTGAAAACACCAGATACATTACTAGAAAATTTCAAATTTAACCTACCTGGTAGACATAACTTGTCGAATGCATTAATAGCCTTGGCGATGGCTGTAGAGTTTGGTTGCCCTCACCAGCAGCTCGCCAATGCTTTAGCATCTTACAAAGGTGTAAAGCGGAGATTTACATATCAAATAAAAACTGACGATTTGGTTTTTATTGATGATTATGCACATCATCCAGAAGAAATTAATGCGGTGCATCAAGCTGTGAGAGAAATGTACCCAACAAAAAAAGTGTTGGCGATTTTTCAACCACATTTATTTAGTAGAACACGAGATTTTGTTGATGAGTTTGCACAAAAGTTAGCATTATTTGATGAGCTACTATTGTTAGATATTTATCCAGCAAGAGAATTACCTATTGAAGGTGTTACTTCAGAATGGCTTCTTGGTAAAATTGAAAATAAAAACAAAAAATTGGTTCTTAAAAACGAGCTGATTTCAGAAATAAAACAATCTAATGCTCAAATTATTTTAACCATTGGAGCAGGTGATATTGGAGAAGAAGTAAAACATATAAAAGAAGCTTTAAGTATTGCGAGTTAATTACAACTATATAAAAGTGTTTGTATTGCTAGTTCTAGTAGTGTTTTTGTATGTGTTTTCGTCATTCAAAAATGCCTCTAGAATTGTAGGTGATCCAAGTATAAAATTTGTTGGCGAAGAGAATTTATTTATCACTCATGAGACTGTTAGTAAATTGTTAATACAAAATCAAGAAGGGATTAAAAATAAGGCTAAAGAAATTATAGATTTGAACGGATTAGAGTCTGCCCTAAATTCTAATCCAATGATTAAGGAAGCACAAGTGTTTATGAGCGTTGATGGCTCAATCACTGCTGAGATAAAACAAAAAAAACCTATAGCCAGAGTTAGTACTAATGCGTCTTATTATGTTGATGAACAAGGTTCTTTTATGCCGTTATCAACAAATTATACAGCAAGAGTACCACTTGTTACTGGAATTATATTAAAAAACGACCTGAAGAATGTTTATACAATTGCTAAAAAAATTCAGAGTGATGAGTTTTTAAAAAAGCATGTTGTTGAGATTCATCAAAACGAAAATAAAACCATAGATCTAAAGTTTAGATTGTATGATTTTAAAATAGAATTAGGACCATTAAAGTTATTAGATAAGAAAATAAATAACTTAAAAGTATTTTGCCAAAAGGCAATAAAAGATAAAACGATTGGAAATTATAGTGTAGTGAATTTAAAGTTTGACAACCAAGTTATTTGCACCAAAAAGTAAGCTATGGAGAGTAATAAAATTTCAGTAGGATTAGATATCGGAACCACAAAAATTGTGGCGATGATTGGTCGTAAAAATGAATATGGCAAAGCCGAAATTTTAGGTATAGGAAAATCTAAAAGCTTAGGTGTTCATAGAGGTGTTGTAAATAATATTACGCAAACCATTCAATCCATCCAACAAGCAGTTCAAGAGGCAGAAGCAGAAGCAGGTTTAAAAATAAAAGACGTTACTGTTGGTATTGCAGGACAACATATAAGAAGTTTGCAACATAGTGATTATATCACGAGAGCAAATTCAGAATTGGTTATTGATGAAGAAGATATAGATCGTTTAATCAACCAAGTGCATAAATTGGTAATGCTTCCGGGCGAAGAAATTATTCATGTATTACCGCAAGAATATAAAGTTGATGGTCAGGCAGAAATAAAAGAACCAATTGGAATGTATGGCGGACGACTTGAAGCTAATTTTCATGTTGTAGTTGGCCAAGTATCATCTATTAGAAACATTGGTCGCTGTGTAAAAAGTGCAGGATTAGAGTTAGAAGGCATTACGCTAGAACCTTTAGCATCTGCTAATGCTGTGTTAAGCCAAGAAGAGAAAGAAGCAGGTGTTGCTTTAATAGATATAGGAGGCGGAACAACAGATTTAGCAGTATTTAAAGACGGTATCATTCGTCATACAGCAGTAATTCCTTTTGGAGGAAATGTGGTGACAGAAGATATAAAAGAAGGCTGTTCAATTATTGAAAAACAAGCAGAGCTTTTAAAAATAAAATTTGGGTCTGCATGGCCAGGAGAAAATAAGGATAATGAAATTGTATCTATTCCAGGATTAAGAGGAAGAGAGCCAAAGGAGATCACTTTAAAAAACCTCTCAAAAATTATTCATGCTCGCGTTGTAGAAATTGTTGAGCAAGTTTATGTAGAGATTAAAAATTACGGTCACGAAGAGCAAAAGAAAAAGTTGATTGCAGGTATTGTTTTAACAGGTGGCGGAAGTCAATTAAAACACTTAAAGCAATTGGTAGAATATATAACAGGAATGGATACCAGAATAGGCTATCCTAATGAGCATTTGGCTGGCGACAGTGATGAAGATGTTGCAAGCCCATTATACGCAACAGCAGTAGGTTTGGTGATGGATGGTCTTAAGAGACAAGAAAGAAGACGCATAGAAAAAGAAGCCGAAGAAGAATTTGAAAACACAGTTGAAGACCATGTTTCAGATGAACATTCGCAAGCAGAAGACGTTGTTAGTGCACCTAAAAAAGAGCGCAAGTCATTTTTAGATAAACTAACAGAACGTGTTAAAGATTTTTTAGATAACGCAGAATAGAATTAAAATATAAAACCCAAAAAAGTACTAACTATATGAGCAACAATATCGAACTAGGGAATATTTCTTTCGATTTACCAAAAAACCAATCAAACGTTATTAAAGTGATTGGTGTTGGTGGTGGCGGAAGCAATGCTATAAACCATATGTTTCAACAAGGCATAAAAGGTGTAGACTTTGTTATTTGTAACACTGATGCCCAAGCACTACAAAATAGTGGTGTCCCAAACAAAATACAATTAGGAGTTAACTTAACCGAAGGTTTAGGCGCAGGCGCAAACCCAGATGTTGGTGAGCAAGCTGCTGTAGAGAGCTTAGAAGACATTCGTCGTATGTTAGATACCAATACAAAAATGGTATTTATTACTGCAGGAATGGGTGGTGGTACAGGTACTGGTGCTGCACCAATAATTGCTAAAATCGCAAAGGAGTTAGATATTTTAACTGTAGGTATTGTTACAATGCCATTTCAGTTTGAAGGTAAAATGCGAAATGAACAAGCTCAAAAAGGAATCGAAACATTACGTGCTCATGTAGATTCTTTGGTTGTTATTAATAACAATAAGCTGAGAGAAGTTTATGGTAATTTAGGGTTTAAAGCAGGGTTTTCAAAAGCAGACGAGGTGTTATCTACAGCGTCTAGAGGTATTGCAGAAGTTATAACACATCACTATACACAAAATATAGATTTACGTGACGCTAAAACGGTTTTAAGTAATAGCGGAACGGCAATCATGGGGTCGTCAACAGCATCTGGTACAGCTAGAGCTCAAGAGGCTATTATGAAAGCTTTAGACTCGCCATTATTAAATGATAATAAAATTACTGGAGCTAAAAACGTGTTGTTGCTTATCGTTTCTGGTTCTCAAGAAATTACTATCGATGAAATTGGTGAGATTAATGATCATATTCAAACCGAAGCTGGTTTTGGAGCTAATATTATTATGGGTGTTGGTGAAGACGAATCTCTTGAAGAGTCTATTTCTGTAACAATTATTGCCACAGGTTTTGATATCGATCAACAACATGAAATTTCTAATACAGAAGTCAAAAAAGTAGTTCATGCTTTAGAAGACGATGCTAATGATGACGTTCATGTTAGAGAACAAGATCCTGCGATTATCACACCAGATATTATTTTAGAAAATGAAGAAGAAGCTACTCCTGAAGTTGTAATTCATACACTTATGGAAGACGAAGATGAAGACGTTGTTGTTAAAGAAGAATCAGGGATGGACTTGATTCAAACAACAGAGATTATAAAAAACATAAATGTTGTTTATGACGAAGTATTAGATCACAAAATAGCAAATGATGAAGATTTTATTATCTCTCCAGTTTTAGAAACTAAAAACGAAGAGATTGATGAGGTTATTGAAGAAGAGGAACAAATTACTTTAACTTTTGATTTGCCATTATCAGCTTCAGTTGAAGAAGAGGTTGCTGAAACTGAAGATAAGATACTATTTGATTTAGAAGATGAAGTAAAAGATTTAAAAGTCAATGAGCATGTAGAAATCATTCCAGTTACAGAAGCTAACGAAGAAGGAGAAACACGTTATGCTTTAGACGATTTTATGTCATATGAGTCTTCTATAAACGAAGCAAAAACAAAAGTGCAACCAGAAGTAGAAGAAGAGATTGTTTTTGAAAAAAGAGTTGTAGAATCTGAAGCTGTAGAAGAAGTAGCGTCAGATGAAATCGACCCAATGAACAGTCCTATTTCAGAATTGCTTAAAGAAAGAGCAGATGAAAGACGACGCAAAATGAAAGACTTTAATTACAAGTTTAATACGGCTAAGATTGACGAAATCGAAAAAGAGCCAGCATATAAGAGACAAGGTGTGAATTTAGATGAATCTCAACATTCATCTGAAACAACAACTTCAAGATTGTCTGTCGGGACTGACGATAATGACGACATTCAACTGAGAAGTAATAATTCATTTTTACACGACAACGTAGATTAATAGCAAATTTTAGTTTAGTGTTTCACACTTTAGTCAAACCCAAAGGGCATTAGTATCGCGCTTTGGGTTTTCTTTTTTATCTTCGCACTTTATTTACAAAAAGAAACATTATGGGTTTACAACAAGATATAATGACTGCTATGAAAGCAGCAATGAAAGATAAAGACCAAACAGCATTAGCTGCGTTAAGAGCAATAAAATCAGAAATTCTTTTAGCGCAAACCGCATCCGGTTCTAAAGAAGAATTAACCGAAGAGCAAGAAATAAAAATTCTTTCAAAATTAGTAAAGCAACGTAAGGATAGTGCTGCTATTTTTACTGAGCAAAATAGAGTTGATTTAGCAGATCCAGAAATAGCTCAAGCTAAAGTAATTAGTCAGTTTTTACCAGAGCAATTAAGCGAGGCAGATATAGAAAAAGCAGTTGTAGAAGCTATATCAGCTGTTGGTGCAGAAGGCATGAAAGATATGGGTAAAGTAATGGGCATAGTAAATAAGCAATTAGCAGGAAAGGCTGATGGTAAAACCATCTCTACTATAGTTAAGGCTAAACTGGTATAAAAAATTAAATTAGTATCATATTTTTAAGCATCACCCTAAATTTATTTCAGGGTCACACTTTATAATATTAGTTTTCAATTTAATGAGATTCTGAAACAAGTTCAGAATGACGTGATTGTCCTTTGTTACACTTTATAGATAATCATAAATTAATGTTAGAATTCTGCTTCGGCAGGAAGTTAAGGCCATGTAGCTCAGCTGAATAGAGCACTGGATTTCGGCTCCAGCGGTCGTGGGTTTGAATCCCTCCATGGTCACGAATAAAAAGAAAATCTCTGTGTTAAATCAAGCGTGCTTGAATTTATAAGCAGGGATTTTCTTTTTTCAAAGCGGAGCTTTGAGGAAAGACGAGCTTAGCGAGTCAATCCAAACTTATTATGGTTAAGATTAAATGTGCTTGAATTTATAAGCAGGGATTTTCTTTTTTCAAAGCGGAGCTTTGAGGAAAGACGAGCGTAGTGAGTCAATCCAAACTTATTATGGTTAAGATTAAATGTGCTTGAATTTATAAGCAGGGATTTTCTTTTTTCAAAGCGGAGCTTTGAGGAAAGACGAGCGTAGTGAGTCAATCCAAACTTATTATGGTTAAGATTAAATGTGCTTGAATTTATAAGCAGGGATTTTCTTTTTTCAAAGCGGAGCTTTGAGGAAAGACGAGCTTAGCGAGTCAACCTTCTCTAAAATAATAAGACAAATAACTTACCGCTTACGCCCACGATCTGTATTACAACTTCTACAACGTGATAAATAAGTGATTGAAAGCTCGTAAACACCATCTGTACGCCCAATTTGCGAGGTGTTAAAATCGTAAGACACACCAAATCTAAAATCGGTGTACTCTAAACCTATAAAACTATTTATAGAGGTTAAAATATGACTGTTATCACTGTTTTTTGCTGGATTTGTTGCTGCAGTAATACCAAATAAAAACTGGTTAACGTGAAATAAAGTACCAATATCTAATCTGTTAAACTCACCTTGCTTCATAAAATTTGCACTAAGCATTAGGTGATAGTCATTTAAAACAGGAAACCTAAAATTTCCATGTACAGAATAAAAGATGTTGAGCGGCACATTATCGCCTTCTACAAACGAAATATTTGGTCGATTTAAATGTTTTACAGAAACACCAAACCAATAGGTAATACCATTAAACTCTTCCTTTTCTAAAACCAAACCAGAAGAAATATCTAAAAAATAGAGATTATCATTATTGCTAACTAAAGGATCTACAGAGGTTGGGTTTATAGTTTCTGTATTAATGTTTATTTGGTCGCCTAGCGTTAAGTTTTGAAAATTAAAGGTTTTATAACCAACACCAACTTCTATTGCTGGTCTAAAAAACCAACCACCATTTAGGTTCACGCGATGCGCATAATTTGCATTTAACTGGTTTAAACTGTACTTGCTTATAGATTCTACTTGACGTAATGCACTAAAGCCAAAACCAAAAGCTGAACTTTGACTGTTTTCAATGGATTTGTTCCAAAAGGCATAATGCGTATTGACTCTCAAACCTAATCTTGGCCATTGCGTACGATGTAATAATCCTAAATGTGTTCTGCCATTATCTTCAAACCCTGAGAATCCTGGGTTTATGGTTTCAAGAATAAAAGACGATTGTGTAAAAATAGGGTCTTGTGCTTTTACTTCCGAAAGGAAAAAACATATAATTATAGCAAGTAATACTTTGTATCTCATATAGTGTTAATTGATATAAACAAAAGCACCTCGCTTTTTTATTGTTTTTCCGTAAAATGTATCTCCTGAAAATTTAAAGTAATAGTTGCCGTTTTCAGCTTCATAGTCGTTTATTTTTCCGTCCCAACCTCTTATCGTTTCGCCTGCTTCAGAATAAATTAAACTTCCCCAAGTATCATAAATATCTAATTGCATGTTTTCTAAACCAATATAAGCTGGCGTGAAATAATCATTGAGATTATCTTCATTAGGCGTAAAGGCATTTGGCATAATTAATTTATAGCCTTTCTCAACGATTAAAGTGATAACACTTGTGTAAACACATCCAAAAGGATAGGTAACGGTTTGCGTTACAATATAATTGCCTTCAATTTGGTAGGTGTGAATTGGGTTTTCTTCACTTGAAAAATTGCCGTCTCCAAAATCCCAAGACATACTTATATAATCTCCAGTGGCTTCATTAGTAAACTGAATTGGGTCTTGGATTGAGTAAATTCCGAAAGTACTAAAACCAAAAGAATCTGTTGAAAAACCAGCTTCACCAAGAACAGGAATTTCAACATTAAAATTAAAAGTTTCAGTACAGCCAAGGCTATCTACAACGTCAAGAATAACCAAGCCATTTTGTTGTGTGTTCATGATTTCATTATTGGCACCACTAACTGTTCCGCTTGACCAAGTATACTGAAACGGCGGAACACCACCACTTGAAGTAGCCATAAATGTTTGATTTACTAAACGTGTATCACAATTAAATTCTGTTTCTGTTACGACATCGAGTACAATAGGTTCAAATCTAATAACGTCCCAACTTGCTTGTACTTGACAATCATTAGCATCCGTAATTGTAATTTGATAAGTTCCTGGTGTTATAGCTGATAAATCTTCTGTGGTTTCTCCATTAGACCATAATACGGTGTATGGTGGTGTACCACCTTGTATTAACGTATTAATAGATCCACTATTAGTATCATCACAATCTAGAGCGTCAACAACATTTGCAGAGACTTGAAGTTCTGGTACGTCAAAAATTATAAATGTTTCTTGAATCACACATGGCGTGCCATCTGTTATAGTTACAGAATAAGTACCTGGACCTAAATTATTCCTCTCAACACCAGCAGTTGCATCATCATCCCAATCTACAGTTACAGGATCTATTCCTCCAACGAGATTTAATACAATTCTAGCATCATTTTCACCAAAGCATGATATTTGAGTAACATCAGGTGCTATTGAAAATTCTGGTGGTTCATCAATTGTAATAGGAAAAGTACGTACACAGTTTTCAGTGTCTGTAATGGTTATAGTATAAGTTCCAGCAGATAAGTTTTGCTGTATCATTCCTGTTCCAAAATTACTCCATGCAATTGTATAAGGACCAACGCCTCCAAAGATATTGTTTATAGTAATTGAGGCATCATTATCGCCATAGCAAACAATATCTGTTGTAGTGACATCAATATTTATTTGGTCGTTTTGTATAAGGATAACTTGTAATGTGTCTATACAACCAGATGTGTCTTCCACAGATAAATTATAGATTCCAGAAAATAAATTTGTTAAGTTTTGGTCTGTACTTACAAATCCGTTTGGACCAGTCCAAGAATACGTATAGTTTGGTCGACCTCCATTAGTTATAACATTAATTTCACCTGTACTTTCACCAAAACAAATGATATTAGTTTGATTATCTAAACTAACATCTAAAACAGGAGGTTCAATAATTAAGAAATTTTGTGTTATTGGTCCGCAATTGTTAGCATCTGTAACTGTTACTTGATAATTGCCAGGACCTAAATTGATAAGGTCTTCATCGTTTGAAAATGGGACATTGTCTCTAGTCCAAGAGTAAGCGTAAGGCTCTGTTCCGCCACTTATAGTAATACTAATATTGCCATCATTAGCTCCAAAACATGAAATAGTTTCAGGGTCAAAAATAACTTGGTCAAAGACTAATTCGTCAGGTTCTGTAATGGTATAGGTTTCTGTAAACGGACAACCTCCATTATCATTAATAGTTAAAGTGTAATTGCCAGCATCTAAATTAGAAATGTCTTCGTTTGTACTTGTAAAGCCTAATGGGCCAGTCCATGAAATTTGATATGGAGGACCAGTTGTAAAAGGAACACCTCCAGAAATTGTAATGTCTATAAAGCTGTCATTAGATTGAAAGCAACTATTATTGGTTGTATTTGCAATAACACTAATTGATGGGTTAATAGTAACAACAACATTAAAAGGCATGCCAGAACACACTCCAGAGATAGGTGTAACCGTATAAGTAACTGTTGCTGGACTTGTAGTTACATTTAATAATAATTGTGAAATATTTGTTGTAGGTGTTGTTTGCGCGCTTGCTCCAATAATACTTCCTGCAGGATTTATTGTTGGAGTAGTCCACGTGTATAGTGTTCCTACAGGAACAATATCTCCACTTGAATTATCTGGTATATATTCAAAAGTATTATCACTACATATTAAAATTGTAGTAGAGCTTATGTTTGGTGTTTCACTAATTGCGATTTCTGCTGTATTAGAAATAATTTGACTACAACCACCCGAATTAAATGTAATAATACAGTAGTAAAATGTTGTCCCAACTGTAGCTACTGGCGGATTGTAATTAGGCGTTGTTTCTCCAGTAATTGCAGTTCCTGACGTAGTATCATCAATAGTATTTGAATACCATTGATATGATGGTGTTCCTGTTCCGTTTGTATAAGAAACACTCAATACTGCAGTTGTTTCTCCTAAACATAGCGTATCAGAAATTGGTTGCATAGCAAACAAAGGTGCTGGAGTTACAATAACAGCACTAGTTGTACTTGTAACCTCACAACCAGAAATATCTTGAGTAACAATACAATAATAATATAACGTGCCTACACTATTTGTTGGAGGCGTAAACGTATTGTTTGTTGCTCCAGCAATTGGCGTTCCACCTGTATTACTATTTATGGTATTACTATACCATTGAAAGGTAGTATTACCTGAGCCACCAGAATTAGTAACTATTAAATTTTGTGGAGTAACATTCTGACATAACTCTTGAGATATTAAAGGTTGCATGTCAATTGTTGGGTCGTTTATAACAATAATTTCTGCAACATCACTAATAAGGTTGTTACAACCACTTCCAGTTATGGTGACTTCAACATAAAAATAATAATTGCCTATAGCATTAAATGTTGGAGGCGTATAACTACTGTTTGTTGCTCCAGCAATAAGTGTTCCTCCAGTATTTGAATTTGTAGTATTTGAAAACCATTGGTATGAAATGTTTCCTGCGCCACCTGAAATTGTTATTGATAACTCTTCAGAATTTCCACCAACACAAATTGTTTGTGGATTTATAGGATGTGTATCTATTTGAGGTGCTTCAAAAACGTCTACTGCAGCTGTATTAGAAATGATTTCATTACAGCCTCCAGTTGCAAACGTGATAATTACATAATAGTAAGTTGTACCAATTGTATTAGTATGTGGTGTAAAATTCACTGAAGTTTCACCAGCAATAGCAGTTCCTGTTGTTGTATTATCTACAGTATTTTCATACCATTGATATGTTGGTGTCCCAGTTCCTTGAAAGCTTACCGTTAGTTGATTGGCTGTTCCGTTTTGACAGACAGAACTTGGTATAGGATGACTGGTTATCTCAGGCGAAGGATCTATAATAATTTCAAAATTTACTGGAGCACCTTGGCAGCCACCTAAATCTGGAATAACAGTATATATTAAACTGCTAGCTGTAGTATTAGCGTTGAAAATATTTTGCGCAGGAATTGTATTAGTACTTCCTGAAGGGATAAATCCAGTAACTCCAGCAGGTGAATTAGCGACCCAAGTAAATGTTGTACTAGAAAAATCTGAAGTTATACTAATTTCATTTGTTTGTGTGCCAGAACAAATGGTTTGTGTTAAATCAGTATTTGTTATTGTTGGGGTTTCATTAATATTAAAATTTTCATTTACAGAGGTTGTACCACAACTATTAGTCATACTAAAAGTAACTTGAAAACTTCCTGTCGTTGCATAGGTAATTGTTCCTGGGTCTAACTGATTTGAACTAGAAGGTGTTCCACCAGGGAAATCCCAATTATAGATAATAGTTTCAGAAGCTGGAGCACATGTGTTTACTGTAGCAACAGGATTAATGGATGCTGTGCCACAAAAATCTGCAATAGGGTTTAGCAATGCTGTTGGCGGTTGTTTAACTTCAATTACTTCTGTAGTTGTATTGCTTCCGCAAGAGTTTGTAGCTGTTAATTGTAATGTGTATGTTCCTGCTGCTATAAAATTAAATGAAGGATTTACTGAGTTTTCATCTGTGCCATTAGCGAAACTCCAATCTTCAACTGTGCCACAAAAACTAGGTGTATAAGTTACTTCCCATAAATATTCATCGCCTCCGCAACTTTGCGACACATCAGTAGTATTTGTTATAGTAACTTGTAAAGGCGAACAGCCATTGTTAGTGCTTAAATTAAAAAGAGGTATTAATTCTGGTTCAATACATATTGGTTTTGTAACAGGATCTGTAGTGCCGCAAAAATTTTCAGCATAAAGCGTAACCGTATAGTTGCCTGGAGTTGTATAAAAATGAGTTGGATTTTCATCTGTTGAGGTATTGCCATCTCCAAAGTCCCAAAAATAGAGTGAGTTTGTAGTACAGTTTTGATTAAAACCTCCAGTAGTTGTGTTAGTAAATTGAACGGCTGTATTTACACAGGCAATTGGGTCAACATCAAAATCAACTTCTGGTTGTTGTAGTATAATTATTGGTCCAGCTGTAAGTATTGTTTCGCCACAAGACGTGGTAATTGTTAAGTTTACTGTATAGTTTGGGTTTGGACAATTAGATTCTGTATATGTATAAGGAATAGGGTAATTTTGCGAAGCTGCTGGATCTGAAGCATTAAAGTAAATAGACGCTTCTAATGTGTTTTGAGTTAAAACTAATATTGTTCCGTCTCCATAATCTATATTATATACTGTATCTGGAGGATTTGTTCCCCATGAACCTATAGCAAAATCTATAGGAGAAACAGGAATACATAGGTTAACCGTATTCCCTGGAATCTCAATAGCACCAATTGGGTTACTAGAATTTTTTATTAAGTAATTTACAGAAGTGTTACAACCATTAGTTCCGCTAGCTGTTATAATCATGTTGTAAGAACCTAATTGAGTATATGTATGTGCTAACGGAAATGTTACGTTGGTTTCTGTATTTCCATCTCCCCAATCTATATCATAATTTGTAATACATGATGTAGAGACAGAAGTATCACCAACATTTATAGTATATTCTGGGTTTGAAGTGTTATTGCCGCAATTATTAAATGGTTCTGTAAATTGAGCGTCTAAATCTATAAAGCTAATTTCTGGGCTTTCTAAAATGGTGATTGGATTTGAAACCGTGTTTGAACATCCATTACTATCTGTTACTGTTAATGTTGTTGTAAAAGTGTTGGTTCCGCATCCTAATGATGTAAATGCATGTGTTGGATTTTCTAATGCAGAGGTTGGCGTTCCATCTCCAAAATTCCAACTATAGGTAAAAGGGCCAATGCCAGTTACACTGGAAGTATACGTAACCAAATCACCAGAACACACATTAGCTCCATTAAAACTAAAACTTATATCTGGCTGACTAACAGTAACTACTGCAGTTCCGTTTTCATTTGTAACCTCACCAGTATTGTCTTCAACAGAGATTAATTGATATGTGAAAGTACCAATAGTATTTGTGCTAACTGGTAAAGTTACAGTATTACTATTAGTAGTTATGGTTTGTGGAGCTCCTCCATTAATAGTATATGTAAACGTATAAGGCGTTGTCCCTCCAGAGCCTGTAAAGGTTATTTGAGGAAAAGGTGTATCATCTTTACAAACTTGAGTGGTTCCAGATATAGTAGCACCTGGTGCAAAAAAATAATTATTTGAGACCGACATTTTTTCATTGAAACTTAAGTCTTTGGCTAAAGTTTTTGAAGCGTATAACCCTATTAAAATTATACTAAAACGGCATATAAATAGTAATGCTTTGGAATAGTTTTTATTCATTAAATACAGATTATTATAGCCTTAAGGAGATATAAATATATGTTAAAATATTAATCAATAATAATTTTAAAATGATATTTTCAGCTTAAATTGAAAATATCCCTAGTATTGGGTACAATTAATAGTCAGCTAGTTATAACATCTTTAACTTGATTTTTTTTACAGTTTTATAGAATAGAAGGTTTTCTAAGAGTGTTTTTTGTTATATCGAAACTCACTATATTTATCTAATGATATTTGCCCTAATTCAACAAGAAGAGTTTAATCCTACACTTCGCATAATTTTTTTAGCTATTTTTTTTATAGGAATGGCTACTGTAGTTATAAGTAGGTTTTATATGTATTTTGAACAGCTTTATGTTAATAGATATAAGAAACCTTTTTTTGTAGATTATTTTTTAATTAGACAAAAAATCACATCAGAACAACGTTCAATATTAAAGCGTGATTTTTCATTTTATAATAGTTTAGCTCAAAAAGATCAAGCTCGATTCGAGCATCGTCTAGCTGCTTTTATGAAAAGAAAAACGTTTGTTGGACGAGAAGATTTAGAAGTTACTCAAGATATGAAAATTCTCATTTCTGCTACAGCAGTAATGCTAACATTAGGGTTTAGAAACTATTTAATTAATATTATATCTGTTATTATTATTTATCCAAAAGAATTTTTCTCATCAGTTAATGAAACGCACCATAAAGGAGAGTTTAATCCGCAATTAAGCGCCATTGTTTTGTCATGGCAACATTTTAAAGAAGGTTTTGATGTAGCTAATGATAATTTAAATTTAGGAATCCATGAGTTTGCTCACGCCATACATTTTAATAGTATGAAACAACGTGATATTAGCTCTATATTATTTAAAGATTCATTTATGGAACTTACTGATTTGCTTTCAGAGAATGAGTCGCTAAGAAAAAAGCTGATTACTTCTAAATATTTTAGAGCATATGCGTATACCAATCAGTTTGAATTTTTAGCAGTTATCATTGAGTCTTTTATTGAGACACCTAGTGATTTTAGAAGTCAATTCCCTGATATTTATAAAAAAACAAAACAAATGCTGAATTTTAATTTTGCTGGCTATTAAACACTTTATCAAAATAAATAATTATTTTGATAAAGCCTTGTTTGGCAAACCTAAAATATAGTAACCCAAATTTTTACCATTGGGTTTAGTAGCGCTTTTAAACTCCCAAGAATAAGATTCGTTTTTAAAGTCTTTTAGTAGTTCTTCTACATCACCAAAAGCATACATTCTTGGCATAGAGGCTTGTCCATCCCAAGCATAAAAAATAGGAATTATTGGTATTAGGTATGTAAATATTAATTGTTTTAAAGATAAAGGCTTACAAAAAGGAGTCATGAATAAAGCCATTATAAAAAGAATAGTTAACGAAATAGGTAATAAAATCCACCATAGTAAAAGCGGCATTTTGTTTTCGGCCATTTCATAAATTAAAATAGGCTCTTTATTATCTTGAGCAGACTTTAATATTTGCCTTGCGTTATTTGGAGGCATATGGTGAAAGCTATTCACCATTATTTTTATTCCTTTTGGTGCTTTACTTAGGTTAGTTGCGTTTAATGAATGCTCACTATATGTTACATTTTCTAAATGTTGTTGATTAATATAGTTTATAAATTGTTTGTTTGGGTATAAATCTGTTAGTAATAATGAAATAGATTCGCTATTTGTTTTATTTAATTGTTGAATAACATCTGGCATGATGCCTCCTGAGCCCGAACCCATATCTACAACTTGAGAAAACGGATGCTTAGTGTTGATTTTGGTTAATAAATCGACGAGCACTTCTTTTGTTCCAATCATTTTGTGAAGCACAGTAATTAAGTTGGTCATGCTAGATCGTACCCAAGTTGGGAACCAACTAAAGTCTTCAAATTCAAAAAGTTGTACTCTTTTCATAATCTTAAGAATTTGCTATAACTCTTAAATCTTTAATAGTTTCTGTTTGCGTAGTACTTTTAAAGACATAGCTGCCAGCTACTAGTACATCTGCTCCAGCATCTGCTAATTGTTTTGCATTTTTATTAGTAACACCACCATCAATTTCAATTAATGTTTTTGCGCCTTTTTTTAAAATTAATTCTTTTAATTGTTTTACTTTATTATAGGTGTTCTCAATAAAACTCTGTCCACCAAATCCAGGGTTTACGCTCATAATACAAACTAAATCAATATCATTAATAACATCTTCTAATACATTAATATTAGTATGCGGATTTAGTGCTACTCCAGCTTTCATGCCTTCATTTTTTATTGCTTGAAGTGTACGATGTAAATGTGTGCAAGCTTCATAATGTACAGTAAGAATATCACTTCCTAATTCTGCAAAAGTTTTAATATACCTATCTGGATCTACGATCATTAAATGGACATCGATAGTTTTTTTGGCATGTTTGGTAATTGCTTTTAGTACAGGCATTCCAAAAGAAATATTTGGAACAAAAATACCATCCATAATATCTATATGAAACCAGTCGGCATCACTTTTATTTACCATGGTTATATCGCGTTGTAGATTGGCAAAATCTGCAGCTAAAATAGAAGGTGCTATGAGTTTAGAGTTCATTGTAGTTGTGTTGAATTTTGCAGTAAAAGTAATGAAAAAAACAAACCCTCGGTAATCAGCCGAGGGTTCTTTCATCAATCAAAAAACGAACAGTTATGTGTAACTGTTTGTTACTTTTATTTAGTCGTAAAAAAATTACTAACCTAAATATGTTTTTAATATTTTACTTCGTGAGGTGTGTTTTAACCTACGAATTGCTTTTTCTTTAATTTGACGTACACGTTCTCTAGTTAAATCAAATGTTTCTCCAATTTCTTCAAGAGTCATTGGATGTTGATTTCCTAAACCAAAATATAAACGAATAACATCTGCTTCACGAGGTGTTAATGTTTCTAATGCACGTTCTATTTCTGTACGTAACGATTCATGTAATAAATCTCTATCAGGATTTGGAGATTCTCCAGATCGTAATACATCATATAAATTTGAATCTTCACCTTCTACTAAAGGCGCATCCATACTTACGTGACGGCCAGAATTTTTCATGGACTCTTTAACATCATTAATAGTCATATCCAGCTCTTTTGCAATTTCTTCTGCACTTGGTGGGCGTTCATGACTTTGCTCTAAAAAGGCAAATGTTTTATTAATTTTATTAATAGAACCAATTTTATTTAGTGGTAAACGAACAATACGAGATTGCTCAGCTAATGCTTGAAGAATCGATTGACGAATCCACCATACAGCATACGATATAAATTTAAAACCACGTGTTTCATCAAAACGTTGCGCTGCTTTAATTAAACCTAAATTACCTTCATTAATTAAATCTGGTAACGTTAATCCTTGATTTTGATATTGTTTTGCAACAGATACCACAAAACGTAAATTAGCTTTAGTCAACTTTTCCAATGCAAGTTGATCACCAGCTTTAATACGTTGAGCTAATTCTACCTCTTCATCGGCAGTAATTAAGTCAACTTTTCCAATTTCTTGTAAATATTTATCTAATGATGCAGTTTCCCTATTGGTAACTTGCTTGGTAATTTTTAGTTGTCTCATATATTATTCTATTATTTTGATGTGAATATACATCACTAACTAGTTATACGTAATTACACCAAAAAATGTTACAAAATGCTTGAACTTTATTTTTATTTATTCAAAATCTAGTACTTGAGTAGCTTCAATTAGGTTATACAATGCATCTATTTTTGCATAAATTTTATTAAAAAAAGTGTTGCGTTCTTTTTCTCCAGCAGTATTTAAAAGCTTAGAGTTTTGAAGTTGCTTGTTTAAAAAAACTTCTGCCTCTTTGCAAGTATGTTTATCGCTAGTTTTATAATAGGATAATAATGTGAATGGAACATATAATAGTTGTGTCTCTGGTGTGCTTACTAAAACATTATTATTCATTAAATGTAACTCATTGTAATACAATTTAAACTCAATGTCTTTAGTAATTAACTTCTTTGAAATATTTTGGATTAATTGTTTTAATAATAAACACAGATGTAAAGCTGTTTTAGTTTTTATTTGCCCAGCCTGATAGTAGAAGTTTATTTGTTTTAAGGTACTATTTATAGATGTAATATCCCATATTTCTACTGTGTTTAAATTGTAATATAAATTGCCTAATTTTTTTCCAGCTTCTATTAAAGCTGTATTTGGAGAGAAATTCTCAAAACTTTTATTGGCTAATTCTGGGTTTAATAATTTAAGCCAAACATAATATTTAAAATGACTTAAGGTGTCTCCATTTAAATTATAAAATAGAGGAATGTCTTTAGCAGAATAACAAATTGAACTATCAGACTGTTTTAATAAAGGTAATAGAGAATTATATGAGTCTTCAAAATATATTTTTAACTCAGTTTCTGTTTCTATGTGTTTTGTTTTTTCTATAGTTACAAATTCAGTACTTGTTACCTCAAATAATCTGTCTAAGGATAAATTGTAATATTTGGCTAATACAATAGTTTCTTCAATTGAGAACTTGCTTTTTGAGCTTACGCGTCTATGTGCAGCATCATAGCTAATATCTAAAGCAGTAGCAACAGCATCAATTGTTGACGTGTTTTGTGGTAATTCTTGTTTTAAATAATTTAGAAGAGCAGTTTGGTACATATCTCAAATGTATTATAATTTGTGATTATCACAAAAATTTATTTTCATCTTCTTATATTTCATAAATAAGTATGCGTTTATAGCAATAGTTTTGATTTGAATTTTAAAATCATATTTATGAAACATTACATTTTTATTCTATTGTCAGTATCTATATACAATTCAATGTTTTCTCAAAAGGATTCTATATATGTAAAAAATAACGACGATATATTTATAGATTATTTTAAAGGTGTAACAGTAAATGGAGGAGTAGGATTATTTTTACCTCAAAGAGATTTGAACAACTACTTTGGGATTGCTCCAGTAATTGAGATAGATGTTAATTTTCCTATTAAAGAAAAAACCTCTATCGATTTAGGGTTGCAATTTATAATTCCAAATCAAAAAGAGAGTTTTACTTACATAAGAACGATAGATACCTTAGATGTAAAAAGTCAATATATGTTTAACTTTTTTGTACGTTATAAAAAGAGAATAAATCAAAATTTAAAGTCGGATTTAAATTTTAATATAGGATTAGGTGTTTCTACAATAGCTACTGATGCAAGAAACCCTTTTTTTGAAGGCGAAAAAGATCAAAAAAAATATGAAATGGTTAGTGCCATTTTGGTCTTGCCAGGATTTGAATACAAGTGTAAGTTTTCAAAAGAAGCCACTTTTATTATAGGTCTAGATTTACAATATTCTCCTTATAAAATAGAGGGATCAGTTAGAGAGGATATTGGTTCTATAGCATTAATACCGAAAATCCTTTATCGTTTTTAATACAAAACCCACCATGTTTTATGGTGGGTTTTGTATTTAGAAAGATTAATTAACTATAATTAATCTTCTTTCTTATCTTCTCTAGGCTTTCTATCATCACGACGATTATCTCGTCCACGATTATCTCTTCCTCTATTGTTATCACGTCCACCGCGACTGTTATTATCTCTTGGAGGTCTGGCAACATAACCTTCTGGTTTTGGTAAAATTGCTTTACGAGATACTTTCTCTTTACGCGTTCTAGAATCTACACCAAAGTACTTCACATCAAAAACATCTCCCATATTTACAACATCAGATACATTTTCTGTACGTTCCCAAGCTAATTCACTAACGTGTAATAACACTTCGTTTCCTGGTGCATCCATATACTCAACAACAGCACCAAAATCTAACATCTTGATTACTTTTACTTCATATACGCTTCCAACTTCAGGTTTAAATAATAAAGCATCTATTTTTGCCATTACAGCATCAATACCTTTTCTGCCAACGCCAAGTACTTCAACAATACCTTCTTCGGTTACAGGATCTTCGTTAATAACGATTGTTGTATCCGTTTCTTTTTGTAATTCTTGAATTACTTTTCCACCAGGACCAATTAAAGCGCCAATAAATTCATTAGGAATACGTCTTGTTACCATTGTTGGTGCGTGATCCTTAACTTCAGCATTTGGTTGTGCAATAGTATCGGTTAATTTTTCTAAAATATGTAAACGACCATCACGAGCTTGCTTTAATGCATTTACTAAAATCTCGTACGATAATCCCTTTACTTTAATATCCATTTGACAAGCGGTAATACCATCGGCAGTACCAGTTACTTTAAAGTCCATGTCTCCTAAATGGTCTTCATCACCTAAGATATCAGATAATACTGCATATTTTCCAGAATCAGCATCAGAAATTAATCCCATAGCAATTCCAGAAACGGGTTTCTTTAATTGTACACCAGCATCCATTAATGCCATTGTACCAGAACAAACTGTTGCCATAGAAGACGAACCATTAGATTCTAATACTTCAGACACAACACGTACTGTATAAGGACAATCTTCTGGAACCATACCTTTTAAAGCACGTTGTGCTAAATTACCATGTCCAACCTCACGACGAGATGTTCCACGAATTGGTCTCGCTTCACCAGTTGAAAAAGGAGGGAAGTTATAGTGTAAATAAAAACGCTCTTCGCCTTCAAAAGATGGCATATCTATTTGGTTTGCTTCTCTTGATGTTCCTAATGTTACTGTAGCTAAAGCTTGCGTTTCTCCTCGAGTAAAGATGGACGAACCATGCGTTGATGGTAAGTAATCTACTTCACACCAAATTGGTCTAATCTCATCTGTTTTACGACCATCTAAACGTAAACCTTCATTTAAGGTTAAATCGCGAATGGCTTCTTTTTCAGCTTTGTAATAATATTTTGATATTAAATCTCCAAAATCTTCTTGTTCTTCTTCAGAAAATGTTGCTTTAATATCTTCTTTTATCTCAGAAAAAGCAGTACTTCTTTCATGTTTTGCAGATCCAGCTTTTGCAATTGCATACACTTTATCATAAGCCATGTCATGAATTTTCTTTGCTAAATCTTCGTCTGCGCGTTCTGGTTCGTATTCACGAACTTCTTTTTTCCCAAATGCTTCAGCTAATTTTACTTGTGCAGCACATTGAATTTTAATCGCTTCGTGTGCAAATTTAATTGCTTCAGCCATTTCTTCCTCAGATATCTCATCCATTTCACCTTCAACCATCATTACTGAATCGGCAGAAGCACCAATCATCATATCGATGTCAGACGCTTCTAATTGTGTTCGTGTTGGATTGATAATGAATTCACCATTGATACGACCAACTCTGGCTTCAGAAATTGGGCATTCAAATGGGAAATCTGATAATTGAATTGCTGCAGATGCTGCTAATCCAGCCATTGCATCTGGCATAACATCTTCATCATGAGACATTAATTGAATCATCACTTGTGTTTCTGAGTGATAATCTTTTGGGAATAATGGACGTAATACACGATCTACTAAACGCATTGTTAGCACTTCGCCATCACTAGGTCTTGCTTCTCTTTTAAAGAAACCTCCAGGATAACGTCCTGCTGCAGCAAATTTCTCTCTGTAATCTACTGTAAGTGGCAAAAAGTCTACTGGACTTTGCTTGTAATTGGAAACGACTGTACATAATAACATACATTTTCCAGATTGTACAACAACGCTACCATGCGCTTGTTTTGCTAATTTTCCGGTTTCGATAGAAATTTCTCTACCATCACCAAGGTCTATGACCTCTCTAAATACTTTTGGAATCATAAATTTTTTAATTCTAATTGAACATTGGTAGTTGTGTTGTGTAGTTGTTGTGTGACCAATGAAAAACTGTAATTAGCTTCTTATTTACGAATTTTCAACTCTTACGTTTGAGTTATATATAAAACAAAAAAGAGGCGCGAAGCCTCTCTTTATTATTATTTTCTTAATCCTAATTCTTTAACTATCGCACGATATCTTAAGATATCTTTTTTAGTTAAGTAGTCAAGTAAACTTCTTCTTTTACCTACTAACTTTACTAGTGAGCGCTCAGTATTAAAATCTTTACGATTTTGTTTTAAGTGTTCAGTTAAGTGATTAATTCTGTAAGTAAATAATGCAATTTGCCCTTCAGCAGAACCTGTGTTCTTTGCATCTTTACCATGTTTTTTAAAGATTGCCTCTTTTTCTTTTTTGTCTAAATACATGCTAATATTTTTGTAAATGATTTTTATGTACACGAAAGTTTTTCTTTCGATCGGCAAATATAGTTATTTTTTATGATTTGCAACTATTTTGAAGCTTAGTTTTAAGTTTTTTGATGACTCATTTTAAACCTTTAAGCAAGATTTTGGTCTTAACATTATATTAACAATAAAAAATGAGTTATGAATTTACTTAGAAACAAACACAAAAACATCGCTAAGATTGGTGCTAGTATAGTATTAATGTTATCATTTATAGTTTTAGGGTTAACATTTACAAGTTGTAGTGATGAAGAATCTGTAGATTCTGATGAACAAAGTTTAGAGATTTCTGAAGTTGAATTATCTTCAGAAGTTGATGCTGCAGCAATTGTAGTTGGTGATGTTATTATTAATGTTTATGAAAACGAAGAATCTAATGTAGAAGACAGAAATGCAAGTAATACAATATCTGGTTTGCCAGAATGTGTTACAATAACTGTTGTTGCTCAACAAGGATTTAGAGAAGTAACGGTCGATTTTGGAACAGAAGGCTGTATGGTGTATAATCATTTGCTAAAAGGGCAAATAGTATTTTCTTATACAAGAAATCCGGAAGCTCAAGAAGTATTAATAAGCTATGCTTTGGTAGATTTTTATTTTGATGCTAAAAATGTAATAGGAAGTAAAACTCTATTTAAGCAATTATCTAATGATAATGGAAATCCTCAATTTACGCACACATTAGATTTAACGATAATATGGCCAAATGGCGCAGAAGCTTCTAGGGAAGGTTTGAAAATTAGAGAATGGGTAGAAGGTTTTCAGAGTGGAATTTTTAGTGATAATGTATTTGAAATTACAGGAAATTGGACAACCACATTTGTAAATGGAAACACACATACTTACGATGTAGTGATTCCTTTGCGACGCGAAGTAATATGCTTTTATTTTGTTAGCGGAAGTGTAGATGTACAGCGTACAAATTTTGGAGGTACTTTTGATTATGGTAATGGCGATTGTGATAATCAAGCAACATTTACATTTAACAATGGAACTATGATTGATGTAACTTTGAACTAAGTTATGGATATGAAATAAAAAAGGCGAGCCAATTGGCTCGCCTTTTTTATTTATGCTCTTAACGGTTGGTTTGAGATTAAATCGATGTATTGATTTACTTTATCTTTTAAATGTTTTCTATGAGTAATAAAATCTAAAAACCCATGTTCTAATAAAAACTCTGATGTTTGAAAACCTTCAGGTAATTCTTTTCCAGTTGTATCTCTTACAATCCTTGGGCCAGCAAAACCAATTAATGCTCCAGGTTCACTAATATTAATATCGCCTAGCATAGCAAAAGAAGCTGTTGTTCCTCCAGTTGTTGGGTCTGTACATAATGAAATGTAAGGGACTTTGGCGTCTGCCAATTGTGCAAGTTTTACTGATGTTTTTGCTAATTGCATTAAGGATAATGCAGCTTCCATCATACGCGCTCCACCTGATTTTGAAATAATCATAAATGGAATTTTTTTCTTTAGCGCATAATCTGCAGCACGAGCAATTTTTTCTCCTACAACAGAACCCATAGAGCCACCAATAAAGCTAAAATCCATACAGGCAATTACTAAATCGTTACCTTTAGATTTACCAACGGCAGTTCTAACAGCATCTGTAAGATTTGTTTTTTCTTGTGCAGCTTTTAAACGGTCTGGGTATTTTTTTGTGTCCTCAAATTTTAAAGGGTCTTTTGAGCTTAAACCAGCATCTAACTCTTTAAATTTATTATCGTCAAAAAGAATTTCAAAATATTCTTTACTTCCAATTCTAACATGATATCCGTCTTCTGGACTTACATAATAGTTTTGTTCTAATTCTTTAGTGTCTACTACTTTTCCAGTTGGAGACTTATACCAAAGACCTTTGGGAGTGTCTTTTTTTTCTTCTGTTGACGTTTGTATTCCTTTATCTTTTCTTTTAAACCAAGACATATCGATTTCCGATTTTAGATTGTATTTTTTAGATTTTATTAAAAACCTAAATCTTAGGCAAAATTAATGTTTTTATTTTAAAGTGTATTTACATTATTTAAGTCTTCAAAGGCCTTTTTTAAGCGTGTTACAAAAGCATTTTCTCCTTCACGCAACCATTTTCTTGGATCATAATACTTTTTATTTGGAACATCATCACCATCTGGGTTTCCAATTTGAGATTTTAAGTAGGCTTCTTTTTCGCCCATGTAATCACGAACTCCACTCATAAATGCATACTGCATGTCTGTATCAATGTTCATTTTAATAACGCCGTAACCAATAGCTTCTCTAATTTCTTCGATAGTTGAGCCAGAACCACCATGGAAAACAAAATCGATATGGTTATGAGGTAGATTGTGTTTTTTAGATAAAAACTCTTGAGAATTTTTAAGAATCTTTGGTGTGAGCTTTACATTGCCAGGTTTATAAACACCATGAACATTGCCAAAAGCAGCTGCAATTGTAAATTGTGAGCTAATTTTACTTAATTCTTCATAAGCGTAAGCAACTTCTTCTGGTTGTGTGTATAGTTTAGAATCGTCTACATCTGTATTGTCTACACCATCTTCTTCACCACCAGTTATACCTAATTCTATTTCTAGTGTCATACCCATTTTACTCATACGTGATAGGTATTGTTTGCAGATTTCTATGTTTTCTTCAATAGGTTCTTCACTCAAATCTATCATATGAGAGCTGTATAAAGGCTTACCAGTGTCTGCAAAATGCTTTTCACTTGCATCTAGTAAACCATCAATCCATGGCAATAATTTTTTTGCACAATGATCTGTATGTAAAATAACTGGAACGCCATAAGCTTCTGCCATTTGATGTACATGTTTTGCTCCGGCTATAGAGCCTGCAATAGCTGCTTTTTGGTTTTCGTTGCTTAGCCCTTTTCCTGCATTAAAGGCTGCGCCACCGTTTGAAAACTGAATAATTACTGGAGAGTTTAATTCTGCTGCAGTTTCTAATACGCCATTTATACTGTTAGAACCAATGACGTTAACTGCTGGTAAGGCAAATCCTTTTTCTTTTGCAAGACTAAAAATGTCTTGAACTTCTTTTCCTGTTGCAACTCCTGGTTTTATGCTATGATTCATGATGTTTTTTAATTAAAATTCTAAAATCAAAAGTAATCAATTTTTGATTATATACTTGCCATTTTTAACTGAAGTTAAACTACAAAACTACGAAAACAATATAGGTTTAAAAATGTTGATTTAAGCTTTAAAAGGGGTAGTTAAGGCCAATGTTGTATACTGCATTTGCAAAATTGTAATTTTTGAACCAACGATTACCTAAACCTCGTGATGGCTCGTAGGTTTTAAAACCAATATCGCCTCGAAGTACAAAAAAGCTAAAGTCATAACGTAAACCAAAACCTGAGCCTATAGCAATATCTTTTAATGATGATATGCCTTTAAATTCTGTATCATCAGTTCCAATATTATCAAACACATTCCAAATATTTCCTGTGTCTGCAAATAAAGCGCCTTTAAATTTACCTGCTAAATCAAATCGGTACTCCACATTTAATGCCAATTTTAAATTTGCTTCATTAAAATCTAAAATGCTTTGGGATTTTCCAGGGCCTAGTTTGTAAGCTTCCCAAGCTCTATTATCGTTAGCTCCGCCACCATAATAACTTTTAGAAAAAGGGATGTTTTTTGAATTTCCGAAAGGGATTGCAATACCGCCAAAAGTTCTTAATGCTAATACGTTATTGGTTGTGCCACCTAAACTCCAATGTTTAACATAATCAACTTCAGCTTTAACATATTGTGAATATTCAACTCCAAAAATTTGATAATTACCTGTGTCATTCTTTTTAAAGTTTAAAGGTTTGGCTAAAGCAGAAAATAAATTACCTGCAAGTTCTAGTTTTGTTTTAAAAAGAGAGAAGTTTTCGTCATATAAGTTTTCTCGATTGTTTTTAGAAAATGTAAAGTTAGACGCAAATATTAAATTGTCTTGTGTGAGTCTAAATTGCCTTTCTGAGATACTTAAAATGGTTGAAAAATCATCGCTTTCTGGAGTAATTGTTGTGTTTCCTGAAAAGACATCATTTATAAAAGCATTTGTACCTTCAGGGATGCTTAAACCAGAAGTAGTATAGCCAATGTTTTGAGCAATGCTATTTAGTGAATCATACGAACTGTTGTAAACATTAAAATAATTTGCAGAATTCACGTTTTTAATAAATTGAATATTAAATAAACCAAAATTATTTGTGATTTTAGTAGAAGGATTCCATTTGTAATTAAAAAGACCATTAATGGTTTGTTTGTCTAAACCTATATTTTTCTGGCTTGTAGCTCCCAAACTAATTCGTGTTGTTGGAGACATGTATTTTGGTATAATTTTATCTGTATTAAATGGAGAGAAAATTCTAGGAATTGTTAACTTTAAATCAGCTCCAAGCTCATTAATATCAAAAAAAGCATCTTTAGTTTCAGATGCGTCTTTAGATGCCCCAATGGCTCCTAAAACTGAAATTTCTAAATTTTCTGCACCTCTAAAAATGTTTCTAATTATTAAGCCTGTTCTAAATGAAAACCCTAAGGTTTGAATATTACTTTGTGTTACATCAAAATCAAAACCTAAATCGTATTTCTTTTTTGGTACAAGAAAAATATTTGCAGTTAGTGTTGTGTCATTTTTGTTTTCGACATAAGTTATACTTGGGTATCTAAATGCTTGCAACTCACTTAAATACCTATAAGTTCTTGTTCTATCTATATCTTTAAAAACCTCACCTTTGCTAATAAAAACAGCATCGGTTAATGCCTTAGGTCTGTAGTTTAGTTTATTAAAACTGTACAAGTTAAAATTATTATATGTTGTAGAGTCTTTAATCTTTGAACCTCGGTTTTGATAGTCTGTATAAATGTTTACATTTTTTATTTTATAAATCTTGAAAGGTTTTCTAACTGTAGAATCTCCGTTTCTTATGGCTCTGTTTTTTATTAAAAGTTCAGTGTTTACTTTTTTAGTAGCATTTATAGTGTCTATATTAAAAGAAATATAGTCTTGATCAAAATAGTATAAACCAGAGTTTCTTAACGATGAGGTTAGTCTGTCACGTTCATTTTTAAAGTTTGAGGCATCATACTGTTCTCCTTTTTTTAGTAAAGAGTTCTGTTTTAATTGTTGTTGGTATAATGAATTAATAATTGGAGATTCTATTTGTTCAGTTATAGAATCTAATGTATGTGGTTGACCTGTAACTATATTATATGTTATTGATGCTCTTTGGTTTTCTGTTTTATCAATGTTATAAGATGTTTTTACATCAAACCAGCCTTTAGCGAAAAAGTATTTTCTTAAGTTTTCTGTTGTTTTTTTTGTTTTTTCTTCATTAACAATTACTGGAGCTTCACCGGTTTTTTTTAACCATTTATTTATACCTTTTCTTGATTCTAAATCTTTATTTAATTGTTTTTTTGAAAGCAGTTTTGTTTTCCATGATACTTTTCTTGGGTTATCATAAATTTTTGCTTTAAGAATCGAATCAATATTAGGTCTAGCTAGATTATAAATGTGAAGTCTGAGCGGAAATCCTAATAATTTGCCGTTAGGTTTTTGATTGATTTGATCACTTACGGTTTCGCTATTATCTTTTTTGTTATTTACTAAAACTTCATTATCTGTAAGTAAATAATCATTTTTAGCGACACGTTTCATAACATTACAGGACGATATTAATCCTGAAACTAGTACAATTAGTGTTATGTTATAGAGTGCGTTTTTCAATCAATAATTATTAAATATGTAATCAATTCAAATTTACATTTTTTAAGTTGTTATGTCATGTGTCTTTATTATTTTATTAAATCGGTCACATGCTGTTCGCTATTATTTTTTCTTTTTAAGTGATAAAACTAATATGCTCGTTTCATAACAAAAATTAGTCCAAAAAAGTATTACTTTGTAATGCATTTTACACATAACAAAAGTAAATACATTTTAATGTTAACAAAGAGTCATATAAAATTAATTGCAAGTTTAAGTCAAAAAAAGTTTAGAACTCAACATCAACTCTTTATTGTTGAGGGTTTAAAAGGAATAAAAGAATTTTTAAATTCTAGTTTTGAGTTACATCAACTCTTTAGCGTTGAAAATGTATTTAATGTAGAAGCAATCTTGGTGTCTAATCAAGAATTAAAAAAGATAAGTAGTTTAAAAACGCCTAATACAGCGTTGGCTATTTTTAAAATGCCAAAACTTAAACCAATTAATGAAAACGTTTTAGTTGTAGCTTTAGATAATGTTAGGGATCCAGGTAATTTAGGAACAATTATAAGGTTGTGTGATTGGTTTGGTATTAAAGATTTAGTTTGTAACTCAGCAACAGTAGATTGTTATAACCCAAAAGTTGTGCAAGCAACCATGGGCTCGTTAAGTAGAGTCAATATTAGTTACTTAGATTTGCCACAGTTTTTAAAAGAAATAAAAGTTGAAACATTTGGGACCTTCATGAATGGCAAAAATATCTATATTCAAAATTTGCCAAAGCAAGGTGTAATAATTTTAGGAAACGAGGCTAATGGGATTTCAGAATCTGTAGAGGCTGTTATTGATAAAAGAATAAGTATTCCAAGATTTGGAGATACTCAAGCAACAGAAAGTTTAAATGTAGCTACAGCTACAGCAATTGCATTAAGTGAATTTAAAAGAGGTTTTACTGAAATGTAAAGTTTATAAAGAAGCCTCTTGTTTTCATGGTATTAACATTACTTGTCCAGGGACTATTAGGGTCGACATCTTTTACAATCTCGTCGTTTAAAGCAAATACACCACGTATTGAAGGCGTAAACTTAAACCAGTATAAATAGAAATCTATACCAAAACCAAGTTCATAAAACACCATGTTTTTTTTGGTTCTAAATTGGCCAACACTATTATCATCAGGGTTTTCTTGATTACTAGATAAGTTTAATGCTGTAGAGAAACCACCAACAATAAACGGTTTAAAATTATTAAAACGTTTTGTAGATACTTTTAAAAGTAATGGAAAATGGACGTATGTAGATTTTACCTCTCTAAGCAAATCAGAATCGTTATGTTCAATGCCATTAAAATAACTTTCACTATACTGTATATTTCTTTGTGTGATAAACAAACCTGGTTCGAATCTTAAATTTAAGTATTCGTTAAGTCTTAGATCAGAAATTAAACCTACATTAAATCCAGAAGTAGTTTCAACTAATATGTCTTCTAAATCTTGTTTGTATGTAAACTGAAAATCATAGTTGTTTAATCCCAGAAAAAAACCCCAAGATAAACGCGCTTTATCAAAATTTTCATTATTCTTTATTTTTTCCTTACTAAAAAGTTGAGCAGAAGCACTTTGTGTTATAATTAATAAGGTTAAAGCAAAAAGTATTTTTTTCATAAAAACTATTTATAAGCTGCATAAATTGTTGCAACGCCAAATGTTTGTGGTTTGTCTTCAACGTTATTAAACCCAATTTTTCTTAAAATATTGTTTAAAGCTTCGCCAAAAGGAAAAACAGAAGCAGAATCACTAAGGTACTGATAAGCACTCTTATCTTTAGAAAACAACCTACCAATTGTTGGTAAAATGTATTTAGTATACATAGTATAACCTTGTTTAAATGGTGTTTTTGTTGGTACAGAGGTCTCTAAAATAACAAAAATTCCGTTAGGTTTTAATACTCTATGTATTTCTGAAAGTCCTTTTTCTAAATTCTCAAAGTTACGTACTCCAAAAGCTACGGTTATAGCATCAAAAGTGTTATCTTCAAAAGGCAGATTTTCAGAATCTCCAATAACCATTTTTATAACATGGTCTAGGTTTTTTTTAGCAATCTTTTGTCTACCAACTTCAAGCATACCATCGCTAATGTCTAGCCCAGTAATTGCTTTGGCATTAGTTTTTATTAAGCTAATAGCTAAATCACCTGTTCCTGTAGCAATATCTAAAATGGTTTCTGGTTTTGTTTTAGTTACAATGTCTACAACCTTATTGCGCCATTTAATATCTATGCCAAAAGAAATAACACGATTTAAACCGTCATACTCTTTAGAAATGTTATCAAACATTTGAGTGACTTGTTGCTTTTTGTTTAAATCGCTATCTTTATATGGAGTAACTTTTGAAGCCATTATTTTTTTGGCAAATATATGACAATCGATTAGTTTTATATAATTAGTAGTGTACTTATTATATTCAAATCTAAACTTAAGCATTCATATATAATTGTAGTATATTTGTATGTTTTTTGAATAAATTTATAGATGAAACGAGCATGTTAAATTTTTTTCTTTTTTTATGAGGAATATTAACTGCGAACAGCATGTGACCGTTAAAAAAACAATAGATATAAACACATGAAAATAATCATTGCTGGAGCTGGTGAAGTTGGATTTCATTTGGCAAAATTATTGTCTTACGAGTCTCAAGAAATTACACTCATAGATATTAATAAAGAGAGTTTGAGTTATGCAAACGATCATTTAGATATTAGAGTAATACGAGGTGATGTAACATCAATTGCTATTTTAAAAGAAGCAAGAATAAATACTGCCGAACTGTTTATAGCAGTAACATCTTCAGAAACTACAAATATTACAGCTTGTGTACTTGCTAAACAACTTGGAGCAAAACGAACTATAGCCAGAATTTCTAACTCTGAGTTTATAGATCAAAAAGATGAAGTAGGATTTACCAAGTTTGGTATTGATGAATTAATTTCTCCAGAGTTATTAGCTGCTTCAGAAATAGAATTATTGCTTAATCAATATGGTTTTAACGATAGTTATGAGTTTGAAAAAGGAGCGTTAACCATGTTAAGTTTGCGCTTATCTAGAACAGCAACTTTTATAGATAAAACAGTTAGAGAAGCTGCTCAAGTGTTTCCAGAACTTCATTTTGTGCCTATAGCAATACAGCGTTTCGGGACTCAGTATACAATTATTCCTCGAGGCGATACGCAATTTAAAGAAGGTGATAAGGTGGTTTTCATGACTTCAAAAGGAGGTGATGATGAGCTTATAGAGTTGTCTGGTAAAATTAAAGCTGAAGTTAAAAATGTAATGATTCTTGGAGGTAGTAATATTGGACAAAAAACAGCTTCAGATTTATGCGAAAATAAGTTTAATGTAAAACTCATTGAGAATGATAAAGAAACAGCTTTTGATTTGGCAGATGATTTACCAAACGCTTTAGTTATTAATGGAGATGGTAGAAATGTTGATCTTCTTGAAGAAGAGAATATTAATGAAATGGATGCTTTTATTTCTGTAACAGGAAACTCTGAAACCAACATTATGTCATGCCTGGTAGCAAAATCTAAAGGTGTGAAAAAAACCATTGCTTTGGTTGAAAACATGGATTATTACCAATTATCACATTCTATTGGTATAGATACCTTAATTAATAAAAAACTACTAGCTGCAAACAATATTTTTAGATATATAAGAAAAGGAAAAGTGGTAGCAATGACAAAGCTTAGTAATATGAATGCTGAGTTGTTAGAATTTGAAGTTACCTCGAAATCAAAAATTACTCGAAAGAGAATTAAAGATTTAGATTTTCCGCGTTCTGCAATTATTGGTGGTGTTATAAGAGACGAAAAAGGAATTATACCTTTAGGCGATTTTCAGGTTGAAGTAGGAGATAAAGTAGTAGTTTGTAGTTTGCCAAGATCAATTTCTAAAGTAGAAAAGTTTTTCTTTTAACTAGTATATGAAACTTAATTTTAAAATCATTTTTCATTTTTTTGGATTGCTGCTATTATTTAATGGAGGCTTTATGTTATTATCTTCTCTAATAAGCTTAATCTATAAAGATGGAGTAACATTAAAATTGTTTCTGTCTGGTGTTTTTATACTTCTTGTTGGAGTTTTTTTGATGATTGGCACAAGAAATCACCGAAAAGAACTAAACAAACGTGAAGGTTATATTGTTGTTACTTTTGGTTGGGTAGTTATGGCCTTGTCAGGAACCTTGCCTTATCTGTTAACCGAATCTATACCAAATTTCACAAATGCTTTTTTTGAAACCATGTCTGGTTACACCACAACAGGAGCAACAATTTTAGACAATATTGAAGCTGTACCAAAAGGAGTTTTATTTTGGAGAAGTATTACACATTGGATTGGTGGTATGGGAATTATTGTGCTTGCAATAGCTATTTTGCCACTATTAGGGATTGGTGGAATGCAATTATTTGCTGCTGAGGCTCCAGGACCTAATGCAGACAAATTGCATCCTAGAATTACAGATACAGCCAAGCGTTTATGGCTTATTTATTTTGGTTACACAGCAGCAGAAACTATTTTGTTAAACCTTGCGGGAATGTCTTTCTTTGATGCTATTAATCATTCAATGTCTACTTTGTCTACTGGAGGATTTTCAACAAAAAATGATAGTTTAGCTTTTTGGAATAATAAACCCATAATACAATACATTGTTATTGTATTTATGTTTTTAGCAGGAACAAATTTTGTGTTAAGTTATTTTGCGTTTAAAGGAAAAGTTCAAAAAATAGTTAAAGACGAAGAGTTTAAGTTGTACTTTAAATTTATAGCTATTTTTACTGTACTTGCAGCTCTAATTATATACTTTAAAGCTGATGCATCTGCGTCTTCAATAGCACACCCAATGGTTTTAGGAAAAGCAGAAAGCTCATTTAGACATGGGTTGTTTCAAGTATTATCTGTAGTTACAACTACTGGTTTTATAACTGCAGATTATACCTTATGGACCCCTTTTTTAATGGTATTCTTTTTTGGTATAATGTTTCTTGGTGGATCAGCTGGTAGTACATCTGGAGGTGTGAAAATTGTCAGACATTTGATACTGATTAAAAATGGATTTTTAGAGTTTAAACGTGCTTTGCATCCTAATGCAATATTACCTGTGAGATATAATAGAAAGTCTATATCTGGAGATATTGTATTTAATATTCTAGGTTTCTTTATTCTATATATGCTTTCATTTATTATAGGTGCACTTGTGTTTTCTATGTTTCAAATTGATTTTACATCTGCAATAGGATTGTCTGCGTCTAGTTTAGGAAACGTAGGGCCAGCACTTGGGAATTTTGGACCAGTAGATAATTATGCAGCACTACCAAGTTTAGGTAAATGGTGGGCAGCTTTTTTAATGCTTATTGGTCGTTTAGAACTATTTACAGTATTGATTCTTTTAACCCCTTTTTTCTGGAGAAATAGATAATTTTCATTATCTATTTTAAAAATATTTTTAAATATTTTCAGTATCTCGATTTATTAATATTTATAGGTGTTTCTCAATTTTAATCTTTGATTTTTAGTTGTTTAAACGAATACGAGTTGTAACATTTTATTTAATTGCACGTCATACTTGTATAACCAATTAAATTAATCATCATGGAATTAGTATTAACATCACAAGATTTAGAGCCATTACCCAAACAGGTATTTATTAAAGACATTAGCAAGCCAGAAGGCTTATTAAATTCAAACTACAAAAGTATTGTAAAACGTAATTACAATACATTAAATTCAACATCTGTTTTTGGTATTAGACAGCATATTAAGAGTAGACAATATAATATCACTTCAAGCATTGAAACTGTTTTAAAACTGTCTGTTTTTGTAATTGCCTTAGTAGTAATTTTATAAGCTACTTTATAGACAGGCCTTTTTAACTGATTTTATTGAGTTAAACTCAAACTATCTTTTACATTTTTGAATAATAATTTTCTCACTTACTAAGAGCTAGTTAAATAGTTACTTGCTAGTAAAGAAAAAGCCACTAATTGTAGTGGCTTTTTAATGCGTGTTTGGGTTAGTTTAGCTAACAACTTCTTTTATACGCTTTATAGCTTCAATAATTTGTTTTTGAGATGCAGCATAAGAAATACGTATACAATCTGGGTTGCCAAAAGCGTCGCCAGTTACTGTTGCTACTAAAGCTTCTTCTAATAAGTACATAGAGAAATCTGTTGCATTTTGTATTGTTTTTCCTCTTAATGTTTTTCCGAAATAATGTGTGATATCTGGGAATACATAAAAAGCACCTTCTGGTACATTGGTTTTAAAACCTTCTATATCATTTAATAAATTCAAGATAAGTTCTCGTCTTACTTTAAATTCATCGATCATATATTGCACTTTAGTCGGTGAAGCATTTAAAGCTGTTATTACTGCGCGCTGCGCTATACAATTTGCACCACTTGTTACTTGACCTTGCATTTTGTTACATGCACGGGCAATCCAGCTTGGAGCTCCAATATAACCTATTCTCCAGCCAGTCATGGCAAATGCTTTAGACACACCATTTACGGTTACAGTACGCTCAAACATGTCATTAAATTGAGCCATACTTGCATGACCTCCAATAAAATTTATATGTTCGTAAATTTCATCAGAAACAACGATGATATTTGGGTATTTTTGTAAAACATTTGCTAAAGCACGTAATTCTTTTTTGCTATAAACAGAACCACTTGGGTTGCAAGGCGAACTATACCAAATCATTTTAGTTTTTGGAGTTATAGCAGCTTCTAATTGTTGAGGCGTCAATTTAAAATCGTTTTCGATTGATGTTTTAACCTCTACAGGAACACCTTCATTTAGCTTTACAATATCGCTATAACTTACCCAATAAGGACAAGGTAAAATAACTTCATCTCCTTTATTAATTAATACAGCAGCTACATTTGCTAAAGCTTGTTTGGCACCTGTAGACACTACAATTTCTGGTAAATTATAATTAAGATTATTATCTCTTTTAAACTTGGTAATAATTGCTTCTTTAAGTTCTACATAGCCATCAACTGGCGTGTAAGAATTAAAGTTATCGTCTATAGCTTGTTTAGCAGCATCTTTAATAAAATCGGGTGTGTTAAAATCAGGTTCACCTAAACTTAAGCCTATAATGTCTTTTCCTTCGGCTCTTAATTCTCTGGCTTTTGCTGCCATAGCTAATGTGGCAGACGTAGACATTTTTGTAACTCTATCTGAAAGTAAATTCATCTATTAAATACTGATTAAGCTTGTAAAGTTGGTTTTTGACCTAAAACTTTTAGTTGGTTGTAATGCTCAGAAACTGCTTTCCAAAAGGTATTGTATTCGTTATAAGGTAATTTAAATTCTTTAGCTGTTTCTTTAACGATTTCTGCAATTTTTTTATAGTGAACATGACTAATATTTGAAAACAAATGATGCTCAACCTGTCTGTTTAAACCTCCCGTATAAAATTCTACTATCCAGCTTTTTGGTGAGAAATTTGAAGTGGTAAATAATTGATGAATTGCCCAAGTGTTTTTCATATTACCATTTTCGTCTGGTACAGGCATTTCTGTATTTGGCATTACGTGTGCTAACTGAAAAATAACACTTAATATAATTCCGGCTGTGTAATGCATAATTAGGAAGCCTATTAAAACTTGCCACCAAGCATAACCTAAAATTATAGGTAAAGCGACCCAAATAGAATAATAGACTATTTTACCAATGATTAGTTTTGTCCATTGCGTAGCAGGATTTGGAAACTCACCGTAAGATAATTTTCTTTTTAGGTAAAGGTATGTTTGTTTAAAATCGGTGGTAATAGCCCAATTAACAGTTAATAAACCATATAATAAAAAGGCGTAATATTTTTGGTATTGATGAATTTTTAGCCATTTAGAATGTTTAGAGAAACGAATAATTCTCCCAGCATCAATATCTTCATCGTGCCCTTGAATATTTGTATACGTATGGTGTAAAACATTGTGCTGCACCTTCCAATTGTAATCATTACCAGCTAATATGTGTATACTGCTTCCCATTAATTTGTTTACCCATTTTTTACTAGAAAAAGAGCCATGATTTGCATCGTGCATTACGTTCATTCCAACACCAGCCATTCCAACTCCAATAATCATCATACAGATAATTTGTAGCCAAGTTGGTAAATTAACTGTCAATAATAACACCAAAGGACCAAGTAATAATGTAAACATTACTATAGCTTTAATATATAATTTCCAGTTTCCAGTTTTTTTAATGTTATTGTCTTTAAAGTAGGCATTAACACGTTTGTTTAATGTTCTAAAAAACTTTGCAGAGTCAGTTCTTGAAAAAGATAAAGTTTGCTTTGTCATGAAGTTATGTTTTAGTATGATAACGATTTATAATTAGATATCATATTAAGCGGCAAATATAATTAATAAATGCTGCGATATTGGTAATAATATGCTAAAAATATCCACATAAAAATGTATACTTTTGTTGAAAATTTAAAACACATGCAGTTAATACAACATTATTTTCCAGATTTATCTGAGAATCAAGTAAATCAATTTAAGCAATTGGAAGAATTGTATAAGGATTGGAATTTAAAAATAAATGTTGTTTCACGTAAAGATATAGATGAACTTTATTTACGTCATGTATTACATTCTTTAGGTATTGCAAAAGTGATTTCTTTTAAGCCTAATTCTAAGATTATAGATGTTGGTACAGGTGGAGGTTTTCCTGGTATTCCTTTAGCTATTATGTTTCCAGATTGTCAATTTCATTTGGTAGACAGTATAGCAAAAAAGTTAAAAGTTGTAAATGAAGTTGTTGAAGGCTTAAGACTTACAAATGTAAAAACGTCTCATACAAGGGTTGAAGAAATTAATGAACAATATGACTTTATTGTAAGTAGAGCTGTAGCTGCAATGCCTACTTTTGTACATTGGATAAAAGGAAAAATAGCAAAAAAGCAAAACCACGAATTAAAAAACGGAGTTTTGTATTTAAAAGGTGGTGATCTTACTGAGGAATTAGAGACCTATAAATCGGCAACAATTTATAAGCTAACAGATTACTATAAAGAAGATTTTTTTGAAACTAAAAAAGTTGTTCATTTACCAATTAAATACAAAGGCTAAGTTGTACACTCAGCCTATATAAATAGTTATAGTTTATCTAACAATTAGTTTTGTTTTATAACTAAGGTTGTCTTTAGTTTTAATGTTTAAAACATACATTCCTGATTCTAAATTAACAGGAATTATGGTTCGGTTAGAAATTGGTAAACCTTTAATAGAATAAACTAATTTTCCTGTGAAGTCTACAATATTAATAGATGCATTTTCATATGCGTTGTTACTTAAAATCACTAAGTTGTCTGTTATAGGGTTTTTGCCCAATTTAAATATATCATTACTATCAATTGATTGATTTGATAATGTTTCAGGCATAATTTCACTTAATGCAAAAGCGACATTAGCCTCAGTTAGTTCAACATGATTTTCGTTTTCATCAGGCATGTACCAATTGACAAATGGCGTGTTGTTTATCACGTCGTTATTGTTGCTTGGAGCACCAAGATTTATATCATGAAACCAATTAATTTCATTATTGTTAACCTCTAAACCCATACCGCTAACAGATGGAATAAAACAAAACTTATCAATTGTAAGTGCGCTAATAAATTGACCGATTAAACCTTCTGTACCAAGGTCTTCAGTAAAACCTCCTATATCAAAAAGACCACCAGAGGCAGCGTCAACACCATCTGAGTAAGTATGTGCTTTAGCATTAACTTCAACATCAACAACTGTTATTGGAACAATAATTAGCGTAGATATTACCTTTATTTTACTAATAAGTTCTCCGCCATCGTTTGGGTTATTTGTAGACGCTGGTGTTAGATTAATTTTTATTTCTGCAGTAGTAGGTAAAGGTGCGTCTGGCACATTAAAAGTATCATTAAAAGCACTAAATCCTGGGGTGACATCTGTATTAGCTATTGATTTGTATGGATTCCCAATACCGCTACCATTAATCATAGAAACATTTCTTGTGTTTTGAGGATAGCCTCCAATTGTATTTAAAAACTCAGTTCTATAAGGATGAGGTTCTGGTAATAGTTTTGCTGAATCAAAATTTACTGGATTACCATCAACAAGATGTGATTCAAAATGATCGACTAACAGTTGTTTTGCAGCTGGAGATTTTAATAAACCGTTAACTACTGGCTGTAGCGCGGTTACATTTAAACCATCACCAAGACCAAAAGCAAGATAATTAAATTGATGTTGAAACCCTAAAGGTACATTAGCCCCTAGATGTGGAGAATCAAAAGATAACCATAATCTAGTTTCATGAGGAGCTGCTCCATTATTTGCAGTATCATTTTCCATATAATTTAACCCATAACGAGAGATTAATCCGCCCATACTTGGTCCAATTATAACAAGCTCTTCATTACCAACTTTGCCTCCTTCTTCTACAGGTCCATTAAGCATATTGATTAAATCAACAAGTAACATAGCATTTCGTTCTATAAAGTCTGCACCTCCATCAATTAAAGTGCTTCCGGCTGGATAGTCTATTTCGTCTATAATCATGTCTCCGTTAGTATCTGTAACATTGTCAATATTTAATAATGAACTATCACTTAGACGTAAATATTGTGGAAAATTTAAGATTACAACATCAAAACCTTCGTCTCTTACTAAGGCGGCAAGGTTTTGTGAACCATTTGAATCTGTATAGCCCAATAAATCATAGAGACCAGAAATAGTTCTGCCATCACCTGGGTCAAAACCGTCTATAACTATTATTGGCTTGTCTAGTACACCATCATTACCCAAGAATATTTCATACTCACCTAAGCCCGCAAAATTTGTTGCTCCAGTATAGTTTGATAAATCTGCAATACGAGTTGATTCAAATTCTACAATTTGAGAAAAGGTTAAAAAGGGGCAAAGGAATAAAAGTAAAAAGTATTTCTTTTTCATAAGACACATATTTTGTTTCCTAAAGATACAAAGTTTTGCTTTTCTAAAATTGATTTTGAATATTTTGTAAATCAAAAAAGCCTCAAATCAAATGTTTTGAGGCTTTTTTATGTGTTAGTATAGTTTATCCTAAAAACGGATAACGATAATCTGTTGGTGTTACAAATGTTTCTTTAATCATTCTTGGGGATACCCAACGCAATAAATTAAGAGCACTACCAGCTTTGTCATTTGTACCTGAAGCTCTTGCTCCACCAAATGGTTGTTGACCTACAACGGCTCCAGTTGGTTTGTCATTAATATAGAAGTTACCTGCGCAGTTTTGTAAAGCGTTTGTTGCTTCTTGTATTGCGTATCTATCAGTAGATAAAATGGCTCCAGTTAGAGCATACTCACTAGTTTGGTCTACCAGTTTTAATGTTTCAGAAAAGTTGTTTTCATCATAAACATAAATAGTAATTACAGGTCCAAAAAGTTCTGTGCACATTGTAGTGTATTTTGGGTTGCTTGTTACAATAACTGTTGGTTCTATAAAGTAACCTTTAGACTTGTTGTAGTTTCCTCCAACAATTATCTCAGCATCATTATCAGCTTTTGCTTGGTCAATAAATTTTGCAAGCTTATCAAAAGATCCTTCATGTATAACAGCAGTAATAAAATTACTCATGTCTTCTGGTGATCCCATTTTAAATGACTTTACATCTTCGATAACTTGTTTTTTAACATCATCCCATAAGTTTGATGGCACATAAGCTCTAGAGGCAGCACTACATTTTTGACCTTGAAATTCAAAAGCACCTCTTGATATTGCAGTAGCTACTTGTTTTGCATTCGCAGATTTATGGGCAACAATAAAATCTTTTCCACCAGTTTCTCCTACAATTCTTGGGTACGTTTTATAGTTATGAATATTGTTTCCTATTTTTTTCCAAAGTTCTTTAAATATGTATGTTGATCCTGTAAAATGTAAGCCTGAAAAATCTGGACTGTCCATAACAGTATCTGTAATCATAACTGGGTCTCCAAATACAACGTTAATTACGCCATCAGGTACACCAGCTTCTTTAAAAACATCCATAATTATTTTAGCTGAATAGATTTGGCTATCGCTAGGTTTCCATACAACTACATTTCCCATCATTGCCATACATGCAGGTAAATTTCCAGCAATAGCAGTAAAATTAAATGGTGTAACGGCATATACAAATCCTTCTAAAGGGCGATACTCTAATCTGTTCCATGCATCACTTGTGCTTTCAGGTTGTTCATGATAAATATCTGTCATGAATTGTACATTAAAACGTAAAAAATCAATCAACTCACAAGAAGCGTCTATTTCTGCTTGGTGTATAGTTTTAGATTGCGCAATCATGGTTGCAGCATTTATTTTTGCTCTGTAAGGTCCAGCAATTAATTCAGCAGCTTTTAAAAAGATGCCTGCGCGTTGTTCCCATGGTAATTGCGACCAAGATTTTCTAGCTTCAAGAGCTGTTGAAATCGCTTCTTCAACATGAGATTTTTCAGCAAGATGATAACTTCCAACAACATGTTGGTGGTCATGTGGAGGAGACATTGTTCTGGTATTTCCTGTAGTAACATCTTTTCCGTTAATATACATTGGTACATCAATCATGCCGTTAAACATTGTTTTGTAAGCTTTTGAAACGGCGTCACGCTCTGGAGATCCAGGAGCATAAGACTTTACAGGTTCGTTTGTTGCGATTGGTACATTAAAAAATCCTTTTCCCATGAGAGTTTTGGTTTAAAAGTTTGTTCAAAAATTTTGAGATGCAAAGGTACAATTTTTTGATAACATTTATTGTTTTCAAGTTCAATAAAAGCAGATAGATTTCTTGCGTATTTTTTGTAAGTTGCTTGGGTTAAAAAAGACAAAGTCAATGTTTGTTTTTATAAAAAGAAAAGTATTTTAATGATTAATAACGGAATAATACTTACGCTAGCGTATCCCGATACTGTTGTTATGATTTCTGACGAATGGTATCTGTCTTATTTAAGATTTCTTGGTGTTGGAAAAAAAAATTATATAAGAGCTGGTCATGCTGCATTAGTACTTATAGATAAAAGCACAGGAGAGCTAGAGTATCATGATTTTGGACGTTACATTTCGCCAAAGTCTAACGGAAGAGTTAGAGGGAAAACAACAGATTATGAATTAGAGTTTCCTATGAAAGCTAAGCTTAAAGGAGATAAGATTGAAAACCTTAATGAGGTTTTAGTGTTCTTAGCAACAAATCCACAACTTACACATGGCGAAGGCAAATTAATAGCTTCAGTTTGTTCATCAATTAACTATGAAAAAGCTAAAGCATATATTAGTACTTTACAAGATCTTTATTTTATAAAGTATGCCGCTTTTAAAAAAGGAGCAACAAATTGTTCGCGTTTTGTAACAGATACTTTAATTGCATCTGTCACAAATAAAACGATTAAAAAAGCATTAATTAAGTCTAAATGGTTTACGCCAAGTACTATTGGTAATGTACTTATAGTAAATACAGAAAAAAAAGTATATAGTGTATCTGAACAAGGCAATATATCTGAATTTAAAGGCTCAAAACAGTCTGAAAATATAAGATGTTTCTTAGACCGATTAAAAGACTATGAGCCTAAATTAGAAGGTAGTTTAGAGCCTATAGCTATTAGTGGTGTTGCAGATAAGGCACAATGGCTTTCTGGGATAGGAGCAGGCGCTTGGTTTGAGTTGCACGATATTAATCATGACAAAGAGTTTCGTTTTAGACGCATTTCACCTTTTGGTAATGTGGATGTAGATGGTGTGTATAAACTTTTTAATTTAGGATTTGATATTGCTAAAGAGTACAGTTTTATTAAAAATTCAAATTGTAATTTTTTTCATGTAAAGCAACAGCATGTTGTTTACCGGTTTGATTTTTTACGAGAATTTAAATAAGTTAGTTAAGCGCAAAAGGAGCACTTAATTTAAATGAAGGAATAATGACTTTAAACTTATTGGTTGTTGTAAAGTTAACCATGTTGTAATGGCCTTGCATAGCTCCAAAAGGAGAAGTTAATAAACAACCAGAATTATAAGTGTGAGATTCACCAGGCTTTAAAACAGGTTTTTTTCCAATAACACCTTCACCTTCAATGATTTCAATATTATTTAAAGCATCAAGAATTTCCCAGTGTCTTGAGTTAAGCTGAACAGAATCTTTGCTTTGGTTTTCAATAGTTATTTTGTAGCCAAAAGCAAAGTGCACTTTATAATTTTTATAAAATGTACCTTCAAATGTGGTTTCCACAGAAATCTTTATGCCACTTGTAACTTGTTGTACCATGTAGGGATTCGTATTGAATATGCAAAAATAGCATATTTTTCTACCAATTTCAGCACTTTTTTAGAATAAAGCAAATTTTTAACAGCTAAAATTGAAAGCCAATAACTTGATTTAAAGCTTTTCAGCTTCTACAAAACTTTCAATAGTCTTGAAAAAAGCAATAATATCTTCCTCTTTAAGAACTGAGTTTATAGTCACCATTCTTACAAATTCAGTGTCATTAAAATTACCATAACCAACCATAAGCTTAGCACTTTGGTAGAGTTTTGTGCATAAAATATTTGCAGGGATATTTTTGTAATTAAAACATACAGAAATTGAATCGTCAAAACTGTATAGCTTATAATCACTGTGATTATTAATATAATCTCTTGCAATATCGGCTAGTTTAAATTGGTGGTTTACAATATGTTCTAAACCTTTATTGCCTACAGATTTCCATAATGTCCATAATTTTAAAGCATCATTTCGTCTACCGCATTGTAATGATGTTTTTCCTAAGTTAAAATCATCATCATTTGTTTGATATAAATACTCAGCATCATTAGTTAAGGATTGATGCAAGTATGTTTTGTTTTTAACAACAATTATTGAACAACTTAAAGGTGTACTTAACATTTTGTGTGCATTAACACTAAATGAGTCTGTATGCTCGATACCTTCTACTAAGTGTTTGTATTTTTTGCTAAAAATAACAGAACCACAATATGCGCCATCTAGATGTAGCCATAAATCATAGGTTTTACAAACGTTACTAATAGTTTTTGTGTTATCAAAAGCACCTAGAACTGTTGTTCCTGCAGTTGCATTAACAAAAAATGGTTGGTAACCTTTTTTAATGTCTAATTTTATTTGGTGTTCTAAATCTTCAGCAAGCATTTGCCCAAAAGCATTGGTTTTAATGCGTCTAACTTGGTTTCTTCCAATACCAATAAATGAAGCATTTTTTGCAATAGAATAGTGTGATGCTTCAGATGTATAAGCCACCATTTTATTTGTAACGCCTTCATTTCTTATAGTCGAATTGTACTTGTCTCTAGCCATTAACATCGCCATATAATTGCTCATAGAACCACCAGGCGCAAAGGTGCCGTCGCTTTCGTTTCCGTAACCAATAATGTCACAGATTTTATTTAAAATCACTTTTTCAATACCTACTTGAGGTCCAGCAACTTTATAAGTATACATACTATTATTTAGCATTACGGCTAATAAATCTCCAAGTGTAGCTTTACCAATTCGTCCTCCAAAAAGTTGATTAAAAAAAGAGGTCGAAGCTGTTTTTGGTGTGTTTTTTACAATTTGTAGTAATGTGCTTTTAAATTCTTCGTCTAAAGCTGGAGCGTCATTAAGTTGAAGGTCTAATGTTTGATATAGTTTGTCGGTATCAATAGGTTTTGCAACCGTATTGTTAGCCTCTTCTTCTAAAAGAATTTCAGCAAGTTCAATAAATAATTTTAAGTCTTTATGCATGTGGCTAATGTCGCACGAAAATGATTGACCTTGTAAATTTATTCCTATTTTTAAGGAATGCTAAAGAAAATCAATTTAAATTGTAACGTTTTAAAATTAATACTTTTTGGAATCTAAAATGTCTTTACAAAAATTAATAGCATTATTGTCGGAAAACAATAAAGAGAATTACAACTCAATATTTAAAAATTTTAATATTGATGCTGTCTCTTTATTAGATTTTGAAAGTTGGTCTTCAAAAAAATATACAAGAAATTGTTTGCATAGAGAGTCTGATTTTGAGCTTATTTTATTGTGTTGGGAAGCAGGTCAAGAAACACCTATACATTGTCATGGAGGTGAAGAATGTTGGGTAAATGTGTTGCAAGGCGAAGTAGAAGAAGTGTTTTATAGTAAAGGCGAAAACGATGAGTTAGTTAAAAACGGAACACGAAAACTGTGTGCAAATGAAAGCTCTTATATTAACGATCTTATTGGCTTACATAAATTAAAAAACAGCTATAAAGGCAGAACCATAAGTTTGCACTTATATGCAAAACCAATTGATGCTTGTACTTTTTTTGATGAGCAAACACAATCTTTTGTTGCTAAGCAATTGAGTTATGACACGTATAAGGAGTTATTGTTAAGCAATAGTTTGACATAAGCAGAAAACCACGATTATGAAAAAATTTAAAGAAAAAGAAAAAACAGGATTCTATTTTTATCCCTAATAAAGGAAAATCATTTAACAAAATAAACGTACACTACTTAAAGTAAAAAAACTTATGCTAACTTTGTGTACAATTAATGACTCATTTTATGAGTAACCATAATAATGTGTAAGATTTCTAATTAGAAATATCTACAGAAGACGCCTCGCCAAAGCCAATAAGTTTATCGTATCTAGCACCTAAATCTCTATAATACACAAGTACTTTGTAATTGTTTTCGGTTTGCCAAAAATCGCCACCAATTAAGCCTTCGTCAATATTACCTTTAGCATCTACAACTACATATTTATAATTATAAAACCCTTGTTTTAATTCAAAAGCGGTTTTGTATAGTCCGCTTACAGAATCAAATGTCAATTTATTAGTTTCTTCTAATGCATAATTATTAAAGTTACCATACACATAAATAGTGCTTCCGTCTGTGAGTTCTGGATGTTGCAATGAAAAATGAACCATTGTGTAATCTGCTTCAATAGAAACATTGTCTGCATCTAGAGCAGTAACTAAAAAGTTACCATTAATATCGGGGTTGTAAGTGTAAGGTAATGTTGCGCGTTCTCTGTTAGTATATAAAAAGGTGTGATAAATATCTCTTAAGTCTGTAAACTGCACACCAACATTGGCTGCTCTTACATCTTTGTTTTCAAAGAAATAATATTCGTTTCCAGCCCAAAAATTAGCTTCGTTTGTATATCTGTAAATGAGTTCGTTACCTAAAGTATAAGTAGGCTTTAGGTCAGAAATAGTATTGTGTAAATTGTTGTTTTGAATAACTAATGTTTTTATAGTCTGCGATGGATTGTTAAAATTAATATTGTTTGTTACAATTTTAAAATCGACAGTTTGTGCTTCATTAATATACTTAACATTTCTGGAGCGTTTTATATTTACGCCAACACTTACTAGGTCTTCATAAACCATAAATTTTCTAGTAAATACTAATTCGTCATAATCATCATAAATAGAAATTATATAATTACCACTTTTTAAGATGCCTCGTGTTTGCTCATTAGGGATTCTTAATCTGTAATGCGAAAAAATTTGATATGTATTTAATGAGTTGTCATAATCTCGTATACGTTGATCATCAAAACCTCTAAGGTATTCGGCTTTAGCTAATTTTGAACGCGTCCAATCAAAATCGTAATGTTCAATTTTATAATAAAAATCGTCTTCATCACCATTTAAAGCATCAAATTCTAATATAAGCGGCTGACCGAGTTTTAAAATAGGAAGTTGGCTTTCTAAAGTACTTCCTTTAAAAGTTATAGTTTTAATATAATCTGGCGGATTAACTTCTTCAACTTGAGAAAAAGCAAACAAAGGGATTATACATAGAAGTAATACAGTATTAAGTTTTAATAGCATTTGATGTAAAGTTTCGTCGTAAATATAAACAAATTTTATGCCTAAAAATTGTATGCAGCTGTAGCTCTAAAATTTCTCTATTATTTATTGTGAAAACTGTTTGAGAAATTTGTATTTTTGCAGCGATTTTTAGACAACTAATTTCAATATATAACCTATGTCAAAAGACATTAAGATTAAAAAGGGTCTTAATATAAAACTTAAAGGTGTAGCTGAAAAAACCGCTGAACAAGCGATAATCAGTAATTTTTGCACTATAAGACCTGAAGATTTCCATAGTGTAATTCCAAAATTGGTAGCCAAAGAAGGCACATCTGTAAAAGCAGGAGAAACTATTTTTTACAACAAGTCTCATGAAGATGTTAAATTTGTTTCACCAGTTTCTGGAACCGTTATAGAAATTTTAAGAGGACCAAAACGACGCATTGATGCTGTTAAAATTCAAGCAGATAAAGAACAATCTTTTGTAGATAATGGTAAGTTTAATATTGCTTCAGCAAAAGCAGAAGATGTAAAAGCGCACTTATTAGCTTCAGGATGTTGGCCATTTATTAAGCAAAGGCCTTATGATGTCATTGCAAACCCAGAAAAATCACCAAAAGCGATTTTTGTTTCAGGATATGCTACTGCACCTTTAGCTGCAGATTTAGATTTTACACTTCAAGGTAAAGAAGCAGAGTTGCAAGCTGCTGTTTCTGCTTTAGCAAAATTAACAGAAGGTCAAGTGCATATTAGTATTGGCTCAAATAATTCGCCATTAGCTGGATTATCTGATGCAACAATTCATAATGTATCAGGACCACATCCTGCAGGAAATGTTGGTACGCAAATTAACAAAATTAACCCAGTAAATAAAGGTGAGGTTGTTTGGACAGTAAATGCCCAAGATCTTGTTATTATTGGAGAGTTATTACTTACAGGTAAGTTTAATGCAGAACGCATTGTAGCACTTGTAGGGTCTTTGGTTAAAAAACCAAGATACTTTAAAACAAAAATTGGTAGCGAAGTCGCTACAATGGTTTACGATAATGGTATAGACAAAGATGCAAATGCTAGAATTATATCTGGTAATGTATTGTCTGGAAAGCAAGTGAAACCAGATGGAAACTTAGATTATTATAGTAATGTAATTTCTGTAATACCAGAAGGAGATGATTATGAGTTTTTTGGATGGAATAAACCAGTTTTTAATAAAATATCTACATCTAGAGCATTAACATTCTCATGGATGTCTCCAAATAAAAAGTACGATTTAAATACCAATACAAATGGTGAGCATCGTGCTTTTGTAACAACAGGAACTTACGAAGAAGTGTTTCCGTTAGATATATATCCAATGCAAATTTTAAAAGCTTGTATGTATAAAGATTTAGACGAAATGGAAGCTTTAGGAATGTACGAAGTTGCACCAGAAGACTTTGCATTAACAGAATTTGTATGTGTATCTAAACAACCACATCAAAAAATAATTAGAGAAGGTTTAGACTTAATGCTTAAAGAAATTGGATAATTTTCAATTTTAGATGAAAAATTGAAAAATGTAATAAATAATTCATTAAGGAACGAAATGAAAAATAAAACAGATGGGTTTAAAAAGTAACTTACATAAGTTTAAAGAAAAGAATAAAGATAAGAAATGGCTTCCAGGCTTCAACGCTATCTTTACATTTTTATACATGCCAAATGAGACCACACATAATGGTACTCATATAAAAGTAGCAGACGATTTAAAACGTACAATGAATACAGTAATCATGGCATTAATACCATGTTTAATATTTGGTATGTTTAACGCTGGTTACCAACATCATTTAGCTTTAGGAGAAATAGGGAATGCTAGTGGATTTTTTGATTCAGCATTTTGGAACTGGGATAACTTAGTTATTGGTTTATGGAAAGTTCTACCGTTGGTAATTGTGTCTTACGGAGTTGGATTGGGAATCGAATTCATATTTGCTATATTAAAAGGTCATGAAGTAGAAGAAGGTTATTTAGTAACAGGTATGTTAGTGCCTTTAATTGTACCAATAGATACGCCGCTTTGGATGCTTGCAGTAGCAGTTGCCTTTGGAGTTGTTATTGGTAAAGAAGTTTTTGGAGGTACAGGAATGAATATCTTAAATCCTGCATTAACTATTAGAGCCTTTTTATTTTTCGCGTATCCAACATGGATGTCTGGAGATAAAGTATGGGTTCATGGTGCAGTTGAGAGAGACCAATTAATTGCAGCTGGAGAAAATCTTGATGCAATTTCTGGAGAAACTATTTTAGGAAGCTTGGCACAAAATAAAGCTGCAGGTTATGAGATAATGGATATGTTTTACGGAATCATTCCAGGTTCTGTAGGAGAAACATCAACATTACTAATCTTATTAGGAGGTTTATTTTTAATCTTTACAAAAATAGGAAGCTGGAGAATTATGCTTTCATCTGTTATTGGAGCTTTAGTAATGGGATTAATCTTTAATGGTGTTGTAAGCTCAGGTTGGATAACAGAAACGAGTAAGTTTTATGGATTAATGAGTACAGAATTTTGGCAGCATCTATTAATTGGTGGTTTTGCTTTTGGTACTGTATTTATGGCTACAGATCCAGTAACAGCATCACAAACAAATAAAGGAAAATGGATATATGGTTTCTTAGTAGGATTTATTTCTATCATGATTCGTGTATTTAATCCAGCATACCCAGAAGGCGTAATGTTAGCAATTCTATTAATGAATGTGTTTGCTCCAACAATCGATCATTACGTTGTACAAGGTAATGTTAAGAAGAGAATGAAACGTTTAAAAGCTAAAGTTGCATAACGATGGAAAAGAGAACAGATAAAAATTCGTACACAATAATCTTTGCCATAGGTATGGTAATCATTGTTGGTTTTATATTAGCATTTTTAGCATCGTCATTAAAACCTAGAATTTCTGAGAATGAGCGTTTAGAAAAGCAACAAAACATTCTTTATGCAATGGGTATTAATGAAAATGAAGGTACAAGCGCAAATTTTGTGTCTACAGATGCAGCTCCAGAATTGTTTAAAAAATACATTAAGCAACAATTGGTAATCCAAAACGGAAAAGCAACAGCTAACGATGAGGCTTACTTAATAGATGTAAAAAAAGAACAAGCAAATGCAAAAGCTGGTAAAGCTAGGCAGTTGCCTTTATTTGTAGGAGAAAAAGATGGTAAAACATTTTACATAGCTCCAATACGAGGTAAAGGGCTTTGGGATGCAATTTGGGCTTACATTGCTATGGATGAAAATATGGTAGTTCAAGGTGCTTATTTTGATCATAAAGGAGAAACACCTGGTTTAGGGGCAAACATTAAGCAACGTTTCTTTATGGACGATTTTATTGGAGAACATTTAATGGCCAATGGTGCTTTTAAAGGTATTAATGTAGCTAAAGGAAATGCCGATCCAAAAAATAATGACAAAACAGATAACGAGGTTGACGCTATTGCAGGAGCAACTATCACAGGTGATGGTGTGTCTGCAATGATTAGAAGCGATTTAAAGCTTTATGTACCTTATTTCAAAACTTTAAAAAATTAATACTATGGGCTTACTTTCAAAAAAAGATGCAGCTTTAATAAAAGATCCATTAGCAGATAATAATCCAATTACAATTCAAGTACTTGGTATTTGTTCCGCTTTAGCGATTACAGCAGAGTTAGAAGCATCTATCGTAATGGCAATTTCAGTATTGTTTGTATTAGGTGTAGGAAACGTAGTGATTTCTTTAATGAGAAATATAATTCCTTCAAAAATTAGAATTATTGTACAACTTATTGTCGTAGCAACATTAGTAATTATTGTGGATTTAGTATTGAAAGCTTTTGCTTACGAACTAAGTAAAACACTTTCAGTATTTGTTGGATTAATTATTACTAACTGTATTATTATGGGACGTTTTGAAGCTTTTGCTTTAGGTAACGGACCATGGCGTTCATTCCTTGATGGAATTGGAAACGCTTTTGGTTATGGTGTAATATTAATTATAGTAGGATTCTTTAGAGAATTATTAGGATCAGGTACATTATTAGGTATTCCTGTTTTAGGAGATCCAATTGAAAAAACTGGATTATACAGTATTGGTTATGAGAATAACGGATTTATGTTATTATCGCCTATGGCTCTAATAGTTGTAGGAATCATTATTTGGGTACAACGTAGTAGAAATAAAGCTTTAATAGAAGACTAATCAGGATGCAGTTTGCAGTTGCAGTAAACAGTTAATACTGTAAACTAAGACTGAAACTGAAAACTAAAAATATATGGAACATTTAGAATTATTTTTCAAATCAATATTTATAGATAACATGGTATTTGCCACATTTCTTGGAATGTGTTCTTACCTAGCTGTATCTAAAAAAGTATCAACAGCTGTTGGTTTAGGAGCTGCTGTAATATTTGTATTAGCTATTACAGTACCTTTAAACTGGTTGTTAGATCAATACATACTTCAACCTGGAGCTTTATCTTGGCTTGGAGAAGAGTATGCAGCATACGACTTGAGTTTCTTATCATTTATTATGTTTATTGCTACCATTGCAACCATGGTACAATTAGTAGAAATAATTGTTGAGAAATTTTCACCATCATTATATAACTCACTTGGTATTTTCTTACCATTAATTGCAGTAAACTGTGCCATTTTAGGAGGTTCATTATTTATGCAATCTCGTGAAATAGCAACTTTAGGTTTAGCCTTAAATTATGGAGTTGGTTCGGGAATTGGTTGGTTTTTAGCAATTTTAGCAATTGCAGCAATTCGTGAAAAAATTAGATATAGTAATGTGCCACCAGCATTAAGAGGTTTAGGAATTACATTTATCATTACAGGATTAATGGCCATTGGTTTTATGAGTTTTGGAGGTATGTTAACAGGTGGAGATGAAGAAGCTACAACTGAAGAGAAAACAGCTTTGTTAGAAAAAGAATCAATAGAAGATGTCACGTTGAGCACTTCGACTGCGCTCAGTGTAAACTCTGTTAAAACGTCTGAAGAAAAAGTGATAGCTAACACAATAAACGCAAATGAATAACATGATATTAGCAGCAAGTACAACAGGAACAATCATTGCAACTATAGCAGCCTTTTTACTAGTAACTTTATTATTGGTAGCCTTGTTATTGTTTGTAAAACAAAAATTATCACCATCAGGCCCTGTAAAGATTTTAATTAATGGTGAACGTGAAATTGAAGTTGCTTCAGGAGATACCTTATTATCAACTCTTGGTGCTCAAAAAATATTTTTACCATCAGCTTGTGGTGGTGGTGGAACATGTATTCAATGTGAATGCCATGTAACCTCTGGAGGTGGTGAAGCATTACCAACAGAAACACCTCACTTTACAAGAAAAGAGTTAGCACACGGAGCACGTTTATCTTGTCAAGTAAAAGTAAAACAGGATATGGAAGTTACTATTCCAGAAGAAATTTTTGGAATTAAAAAATGGGAAGCAACTGTAGTATCTAACTATAACGTGGCTACATTTATTAAGGAGTTTATAGTAGAAATTCCTGAAGATATGGGTTATAAAGCTGGAGGTTATATCCAGATTGAAATTCCAGAAACAGAAATTAAATATTCAGAAATGGATGTTACTGCGCATCCTGAAGACCATCCAGGAGAACCAGATAAATTTAAACCAGATTGGGAAAAATTTGGACTCTGGCCTTTAGTAATGAAGAATTCAGAAACTGTTGAGCGTGCTTATTCTATGGCTTCTTATCCAGCAGAAGGAAGAAAGATTATGTTAAATGTTCGTATTGCAACACCACCTTTTGATCGTGCTAAAGGCGGTTGGATGGATGTTAATCCAGGTGTAGCATCATCGTATATTTTTAATCAAAAACCAGGAGATAAAGTAACCATTTCTGGACCTTACGGAGAATTCTTTATCAACGATTCTGAAGCAGAAATGTTATACGTTGGTGGTGGTGCAGGTATGGCACCAATGCGTTCACATTTATACGAGTTGTTTAGAACTATAAAAACTGGACGTAAAGTAACCTATTGGTATGGAGGACGTTCTAAAGCTGAATTGTTTTACATACATTACTTTAGAGCATTAGAAAAAGATTTTCCAAACTTTAAATTCTACTTGGCATTATCAGAACCAATGGAACAAGATAACTGGAAAGTTAAAACAGATATAAATGATGAAGCTGGAGATGGTTTTGTTGGATTTATCCACCAAGTTGTAATCGATCAATATTTATCTAAACATGAAGCGCCAGAAGATATTGAGCTATATTTCTGTGGACCACCATTAATGAATCAAGCGGTTCAAAAAATGGGAGAAGACTTTGGTATTGATGATGAAAACATCAGATTTGATGACTTTGGAGGCTAATAGCTAAGTGACGTTTGGCAATGATTGTCATTCTGAAAATAAATAAATTCCTATCTTTTTAGGAATTGAAAAACCCAACACATTGTGTTGGGTTTTTTGTTTTATAAACATTTAATCATTTATATTAGATTCAATTAGTTTTAAAGTGTCAGTTAAATAATGCTTAAACACCTTGTAAGAGTTAAGCGTATACATATAATTTAAGGTGTTATTGTAAAGTTGATTTTCAAATTCAACTGTCCTGATTGTATTAGTATAATTAATTTTGAAATTAGATTTAGCAATTATTTTTAAATTTAAATCGTCTTCAAAAAAATTTGGAACCTCCATATTTCTTAAAAGTGCTTTATTTGTTAATGAAGGAATAAAGAAATCGAATAAATAGTCTCTATATATTATAATGTCATCTTCTGTATCGGTTTTAAAATAAGACCAATTAGATAATTGATTTTTTAAATTAGTATCTCTTATTAAGTTGATGGATCCAGTATTGAGCATTTCGTCTAATGATCCGGTAATTATATCTAATGATTTGGTTTTATTAATAATATCATCTAATAATTTTTCTACTTCTGAGCCATTAATACTATTATCAGATCTAATAATTTCGAGTAAATTTGCTGATGCCTCATAGGCTTTTGAAAAACTATGATAAGCGTTATCTAAGTTGATGATATTGGTTTTAAAGTCTGTTTGAAGGCTCTTTAAGATAGCTTGTTCTCTATTTCTATCTTTTCTATATTCATTCCAGTTGTTAATCTGAAGTGCAATTAAAATACCAATAACCACAAGTACAATTTCACCAATAGCGTATTTAAAGTATTTCGCTGTCTTTCCTGTTTCCATTAGGTTGTATCTTATTCGTCTAAAGAATTTAATCATTCATTGCTTAGGTTCTGTTAATCTAATTATATCGTTAATCATAGCTACAACACCTTCTTCTTTTACGGTGTTTATATTATTATCCAAATCTCCAGCTCTTTGGTTTATAAAATTTCTATGTCGTTTGCTGAAGAAAGCTTTTGTGTTTTCTGGGTCATCAGAAATATCGGGATCAAAGCTTGCTCTTGCCCATGGTCCATACTCATTGTTCAAAAAATTGACTGCAAATTGTTCTTCCTCTAAATAATCTCCCAAAACATCTTTCCATGAAATTAAATTTCGCCTTAAAGTGTCATTTTTAATAAGATTAAAAGATGATGAATTTAAAAGTGCTTCAACAGCTCCGTTTTTTGGATTAAACGATTTATTTCTCCACATTAATCGATTATAAACTCTCATACTATCTGCAAAGTGTGTATTAGCGTCATTTCTCTGAGGGTTTTTAGATTAAAGGTTCCTATAATTTTTAGTAATCTAGTACTAGCATGAAAATTAATTTTGTTGAAACTAATTATTGAATCTAACTGTGCTTTATTTGATTTAAAGTCTAGGTTTATTTCCTTTAAAAAAGCCTGCTCTTTTGCTCGTTCTTTTTTTCTTTCATTCCAATTATTAATCTGCAATGCTATGAGGATACCAATAACCACCAATATTATCTCTCCAATGGCATATAACATGTATTTACTTACTTTGTTTTCTTTAATCATGTTTTGGCGTATTCTTCTGAAAAATTTTATCATATAGTAAGCTAGCTTAATAAGTTATAAGTTATAAGAAGTTTTCCATCCTTACACCAACGAATCCAACCTTTGGCTACTGCTTTATAATCATCACCTTGTAACTCGACATACATCCATTGATTTTGAATTTTTATTGGTAGCATAAAACTGTAAGGTGTTTTAATTGTTTCAGCATAATCTAAAGGTTTTACATATATCTTGTGTTTTGAAGGTTCTGGAAATTCAACACTATGAATGCCTAATAAAAACTCGGGCCAATATTGTAGTTTTCCAGCATATCTGTCTACAAAAGTAGTTTGATTATTAGTTGTATTAACGACAATCTCAATAAAATCATGACTAATAGACTTTGCTTTAAAATGTAACCTATCATAATCCAGTTTTAAATGGTCTGGAACCAGCCAAGACGGCGCGGTGGCAATATCAAAACCACCGTATTCTAGTTGTTTAAAAGTAATACTATCAGTTGGTATATGCTCATGTACAGATTTGCTAGGTGTTAAATTACTGTAAAAATAAAGTGCCTTGTTTTTATAAAAGTTTGGTGTAAACATACCTAAACCCATAATGGGTTGTGTTTGTTTTTTTACTTTTTTTGTTTTGAGCATTGCCATAGCTTTATTTTCTTGAGCTTCGTTTACAGGTGTTATAAGTTTAGATTTTGTTGGTTGCTTTTTTATATGAGAATCATTTTCTAATTTTTCGCGTTGACGCTTTTGGTAGCTAATGGTAAAATACGAAAATGAAGCTACAATGATGAGTGTTAATACTACATTAAGTTTAATAATTGTAGACCGCTTAGCTATAAAGGCAATAATCAATGATAAACAAAGTCCTATAAAAGCTCCAATAACAGCATAGCCAAATACAATAGCGCCACCAGCAAGCATTTGCCCTTTACCAGCTTCAGTTATACCGGCATAGACCAACCCTAAAAAGAAAAAGGCAATAATAGCTAAAAAGTACATTAATAAACTATAGAGTTTTATTGCTTGATGCGCCATAATTAAAAGGTTATAATCTTGGTTATGGTTTCACCTTTTTTTACTTCAATTGTAAAAGTTTCTGTTTTTCCTGCATGCTCTTTTTTTACCGCACTAACTTTCACTTCATATGTACCTGGATTCAACATAAATTCTCTTGGATTACTAGAATTAGATGTATAAGTTCTACTACCAGCTACATTTTGGCCTGATTTTTTATCCTTAATACTTACAACGGCGTCAACTAAGGTTTCTCCACTTTTTACGCCAATCATAGCAATTCCAGTTTCGAAATTGTGGGAAGCTTCAACTGTTTTTCCAGATGCAACTACCACATCTTCAATAATATATTTGGTTTCTAAACCCTTCATGGTTAAACCCATAATTTCAATATCATAAACTCCTGCGTTTACTTCTATAATTTGTGGCCTACCATAGGTTCTACTACCACCAACTACTTCGCCTTCTTGAGTTTTTACTTTACTTGTGCAATCCCAACCTTCACCATTATTTAGCGTAATAAGATTTATTTTTCCGCCATCAAAACTTACAGTTTGATGCCCAATTTTATCTTTGACACTTTCTACTTTTATTGTGGTTCCTTTAATTCTTGTATTTTCTAGAGGGTTGACAATCATGTCATATTTCCCTGGCGGAAGAAATACCCAGCCCGAATCTCGATAAGTACGAGTGACAGCTATTTCTTGGTTGGTACCAGACTTAACTACTTTCACCCAAGCATCTACGGGTTCATCATTTTTGGTCGCATAGATAGAAAAGTTTCCTTCTGAATCGTCGATAGTTTGCTCAGTGGCTTCTGTCAGCCCTTCTCCTAAACCAGCAGCATTAGTAGCATCATAATATGTGCCACCTCCAGCATTGGCCGCACATTTTAATTGTTCAGTTTCTTCTTCTTTTAGCCCAAATCCGACAATGTGAAGTTTAAAATCAATACCTTCTAACTTAGCTTTTGAGACCACATCGCAAATATTTCCGTCACAAGATTCAATGCCGTCAGTAATTAAAATAATGGTGGCTTTAGTATTGTTTTCTTTTAGTGAATTAATGGCAAGTCCAGCCGAACGAGCTAATGGTGTTTTTCCTAAAGCATTCATGCTTTTAACTGCAGCTGTAATATTGTTTTTGTCGTCATTTTTTATATCAACCAAAAACTCAATATCGTTACAATCTCCCTTTTTGCGATGACCATAAGCCACTAAGCCAATGTTTTGATTGGTAGGAAGATTGCTTACAGTTGTTGATAAAACGTTTGCAGCAATGCCTTTTTTTGTTTTACCATCTAGTTGTCCCCACATGGAGCCACTAGCGTCGTAGATAAATAAAATAGGAGATGGAGCGTCCTGTTGTGTGTAAGATTGTAAACTAAAACCTAACACACAACATAGTGTAATTAATAGCTTCATGATGTTAGGTTTAATTATGTATTTAAAGATACTAAAAATTAATTTTTGTTTATAGAATGGAGTTATTTAGGCTCAATAATTAAAAAAATAGCAGTACTGTCACCAATATTTATAACCTCATGCCAGTCTATACCATCACTAGAAAAATGAGCTCCTTTTTTTATAGTGACTTCTCTAATGCCTGTTGTGTCTTTTATTCTCATTCTTCCTCCAGAAATAGCATATCCAAAATGAGCGTTATGGTAATGACGATTGTGCCCAACGCTTGGCGGAAACGTGCACTTTAAAGCTCTTAAGCTTTCATTGTCTTCTAATACCTCACAAACGGCTATATTGTTCCACCCAGCTTCAAGAGGGTCAGGAAGCGTACTTTTGTTTTTGCAATTAAATAAGAAAATAATGCTAAAAATGCTTCCAATAATTAAGAAACTATTCTTATTAGTATTACAGAATTGTTTGATCATAAATTTACAGTTGTTAGTAAAATGAAGCTAATGGTTGTAGCTGGAGTTGAGTATAAGACTATCTGTATATAAAAAATAAAATGTTACAGAAGTAACTTTGCTTAAAGTTACACTTTTTTGTATATCAAATACGAAAAAACAGTTTCAAAACGTTCTTATACTTATGAAAAAATATTTACTTGTAGTATTAGTTTGTATTACTATTGTCTTGTTAGTATACCAATTAAAGCCAGTTAAAAAAACGACTCAAGTCTTGATAGCTTCTACAAAGAAAATAGTTTTATTAAATGAAGATAGCTTAACAATTAAATCTAGAGTGATTGCACCTAAAGGTTATAAGCGTGTCATTTATAAAAAAGGGTCTTTTCAAGAGTATTTACGGAATTATAGTTTGAAACCATTTGGGAGTAAAATTATTAATTATGATGCAACTGAGTATTTCTGGCAAAGAGGTCATATAGGAGTTTTAGATATTCCTGTGCCGTCAAACGGGCTACAACAATGCGCAGATGCTTTAATAAGAATTAGAGCAGAATATCTTTGGGATAGTAATAGAAAAGATGAGATAGGCTTTAACTTTACTTCTGGACATTATTGTTCTTGGTTTAAGTATGCAGAAGGTTACCGGCCAAAAATTAAAGGAAATAAAGTATCATTTCATAAAACATCAAACAAAGATTATTCTAAAGCTAATTTTTATAAATACCTGAATTTAATTTATATGTATTCTGGTACTTTATCGTTGTTTAATGAATTGTCTAAAATTGAATATGCTAAGGATTTAAAGATTGGAGATATGCTTATTAAAGGTGGTTCACCAGGGCATATTGCTATGATTTGTGATGAAGTTGTAAACTCAAAAGGCGAAAAGCTGTATTTGTTGTTTCAAGGTAATACACCGGCACAAAGTGTTCATTTAGTTAAAAACCTTGAAGACGAAAATATTTCACCTTGGTATAATTTAAAAAAAGACACCATAATCCCAGTTTCTAATTATACTTTTAATAGCTCAAAATTTGTACGATTTAAGTAGCATTTGGTTTTAATGCTCACATTTTTTATTCGTTTCGATGTGATAGTATATAAATCTTTAAATGCTATTAATTATGAAACGATTTTTACTACTACTATTGTTGCTCTCAGGCACAATAGCAATTGCGCAAACCACTTGGACAGGTTTAGGCGCAAACACAAACTGGAACAATACCGATAACTGGGACACTAACTTAGTACCAACAGCGGCAGATGATGTTATTATCCCAACAGGATTTACAGTAACGCTTAATGTTGCAGGAACCGTTAAATCTATTGACGTACAAGGAACATCAATATTTGATGTAAACACTAATTTAACGTTTACTGATGACTCCTCATTTGGGCCAAATACTAGCATTAATTGGAGCGGAGGAACTTTCACTTCAAATGGTAGTACACTTACAAATGATGGAACCATTAGTATACTTGGCGGAAATGTATTTATTCCTGCATCAACCATACTAACTAATAATGGAGCTATTGATTTTGTTGGTGGTGGCGATATTTTTATTGCAACTAATGGTGTATTAAATAATTCAATATCTGGCGTTATAGACTTTCAAGGTGATGATTCTGGTATTAGTGGCTCAGGAGGTCAACCAAGACTATTAAACAATGAAGGGTTAATTAAAACTTCGTATGCAGATGTTTCAGATAAATCATCTATAGGTGCAGAGCTGATTAATAATGGTGGAACGATTCAAGTTGAAGTTGGTACACTAAATCTTTCAAGTTCTGGAATTGAGTTAAACGGTGGAGTTTACAATGTTTTTTCTGGAGCAGCTTTAGATTGGGATTCAGCTATAACAATTTCTGGTACGTTTACTGGAGTTGTTGATGGCGATATTAATTGGAGAAGTACAGCAAATGTTTTAACATCGGCTTCATTCAATTTTTCAGGTAATGAAACATTGAAATGGGTAGGTGGAAATCTAACAGGAGGCGGAACTTTAACCAATGAAAGTACTATAGAAATTCAGTCTGGAAATGTTACGCTTTCAATGTCGACAACACTAACAAATAATGGCAATATTGATTTTGCTTTAGGAGGCGATATTTTTATTGCTACAAATGCCATTCTCAATAATACGAGTACAGGCGTTATTGACTTTCAAGGCGATGATTCAGGCTTTTCTGGAACAGGAGCTCAACCTAGACTATTAAATAATGAGGGCCTAATTAAAACGTCTTTTATTGATCCTTCAGATAAAACCTCAATTGGAGTTGAGTTACGAAATAATGATGGTGTAATTCAAGTCGAAAACGGAACACTTAACCTTGCTAGTCCAGGTATTGAATTAACAGGAGGTACTTACAATGTGTTTTCAGGAGCTACACTAGATTGGGATTCGCCAATATTAATATCTGGGACTTTAACAGGTGCTATTGATGGTGATTTTAACTGGAGAAGTACAACCAGTGTTTTAGGTACCGCAACGTTTGATTTTACTGGAAACGGAACTGTAAATTGGCCTTCAGGTTCTTTGGCTGGTGGAGGTGTACTTACCAACAATAGTATCATAGAAATACAGATAGGTAATGTGTTTATAAATATTGCTACTACCCTAATTAATAATGATAAAATCAATTTTTCTGGAGGAGGCGATATTTTTATCTCAACAGATGCTGTTTTAAATAATACTAGTACAGGTGTAATTGATTTACAAGGCGACGATTCTGGATTCTCTGGGTCAGGAGGCTTACCTAGACTATTAAATAATGAAGGGATTATTAAAGCAACATTTTCTGATATTACAGACAAAGCAACAATAAGTGTTGAATTAAAAAATAATAATGGTATAATACAGGTTGAAAATGGGACGCTTAATTTAAGTAGCCCTGGGATTGAGTTAAATGATGGAACTTATAACGTATTTGCAGATGGAACTTTAGATTGGGACACAACCATTACATTATCTGGAGTGCTATCAGGAACTGTTGATGGTATAATAAATTGGAGAAGTACTGCTATTATTGCACCAGCAGAAACAGCAACATTTGATTTCTTAGGGAGTGAAACTGTGACTTGGGCAAGTGGAAGCCTTCAAAGCGGGACACTTGTAAATGAGAGTAGAATTTCAATTTTAGATAGTAACATTACTATGTCAGCAGGTTCTACATTAACCAACAATGGTGATATTGATTTTAATGGATTAGGAGATATATTTATTGGTACTAATGCTGTTTTAAATAATACCGAAACTGGTGTCATTCAATTTATAGGTGATGACTCAGGATTTTCTGGAAGTGGTGCTGTACCTAGAATTTTAAATAATGCAGGAATTTTAAGAACGGCTTATACTAACGATATAGTTGCTGATAAATCAAATATTGGTGTTGAGGTTACTAATTCTGGAATTATTGATGCCGAAACAGGAACAATGAGTTTTTCGAGTACATTAGACCATCAAGTAGGTGGAGTCGTAAAAGGAAATGCAATATTCGATTTACCTGCGATTTCCATATTTACCAATGATGGGACATTTGCACCAGGAGCGTCACCAGGAACATTAACTGTTATAGGAAATTATATATCTACAATAAATACTATTCTAGATATTGAATTAAATGGTTTAACACCAGATACCGAGCATGATGTTTTAGCAATAACTGGTACCAATGTTGTGTTTGAAGGCAATGTTAATATTATAATGGGTTTTGAAGCTAACCAAGGAGATACATTTACAATAGCAACAGTTTCTGGAACAAATTCTACTGAAAATTTAGTAACACCTATCATTGTTGATTATGACGGAAAACGATATACTTTTGATGTTACATATCCTGAAAGTAATTCTGTATTGCTTACCATTTCAGATAAGTTAGATATTTTGCCTCCAGATATAATTACTCAAGATATTACAGTTCAATTAGATGCTACAGGGAATGTTAGCATAGTCGATACTGATGTAGATGATGGTACAACTGATAATTGTACACCAACAAATGAGTTAGTGTTTTCTTTAGATATTACCGCTTTTACATGTGCAGATGTAGGTGATAATTCAGTAATACTTACAGTGACTGATAATGATGGAAACTCAGCTAATGCAACTGCTATAGTAACAGTTGAAGACTCTATAAACCCAGTAGTAACCTGTCCAGATGATATTGTTCAATCAAACGATTCGGGTTCATGTGATGCCGTAGTTACGTTTATGGCATCAGCAACAGATAATTGTCCAGGAGTAACAACCTCGAGTGTTCCAGCATCAGGCAGTGTGTTTCCGTTAGGAACAACTGAAGTAACAGTAACAGCAACCGATGCATCAGGTAATACAGATGTTTGTACGTTTAATGTTACGATAAATGACACTGAAAACCCAGTAGTAACCTGTCCAGATGATATTGTTCAATCAAACGATTCAGGTTCATGTGATGCCGTAGTTACATTTATGGCATCAGCAACAGATAATTGTCCAGGAGTAACAACCTCGAGTGTTCCAGCATCAGGCAGTGTGTTTCCGTTAGGAACAACAGAAGTAACAGTAACAGCAACCGATGCATCAGGTAATACAGATGTTTGTACGTTTAATGTTACGATAAATGATACTGAAAATCCAATAGTAGTTACTCAAGATATTATAGTTCAGTTAGATGCTTCAGGAAATGCATCAATAGTGCCAGCAGACGTTAATGATGGGTCATCAGATAATTGTATGATGAGTACTTTAAGCTTAGATGTAACCGATTTTACCTGTGAAGATTTAGGTGCAAACACAGTAAACTTAATAGTAACTGACCAAAGTAGCAATAGCGCATCAGTACCAGCGACCGTAACATTGATTGATAATACATTGCCAGAAATAATTTGCCCTAGTGATTTTACAGTACAGGTAGATGGTACATATACAGTCCCAAATTATATTCAAGATGGAACCGTTGTAGTTTCAGATAACTGTGATGATGACCTCGATCGTGTACAAACACCAATACCAGGAACAGAACTTGGTCCTGGAAGTCATAATATTAGAGTTGAAGTTACAGACGATTCTGGAAATACAGCTGAGTGTTCTTTTAAAGTAACTGTTGATGACACCTTAAGTATTAATGATAATGAGTTGAATGATGCAGATATTTCTTTGTTTCCTAATCCAGCATTTAACATAGTTACATTAAAAAACACAAGTAGATTAGAATTGATTAATGCTGAAATCATTGATGTTACGGGTAAAGTTATTAGTATTATTAACCTTAGAAACATGAATACGGTTAAAGAAATTTCATTAGACACCTATTCTAGTGGGATGTATTTTGTAAAAATAAATGCATCAAACAATTCAATTACAAAACGATTAATTAAGCAATAATAAGTTATCGTTTCATATTATTGGTTTATTTGGGGCGATCACCTTTTTGGTGGTCGTCCTTTTTGATGACATTTACTGACTTTACCGATGTAATAGTATATCAACCTTATAAAGCTATTAATCATGAAACGAATTTTACTTTTTTTTACAATTTCATTATTATATATAACTATAGTTAATGCACAGTTTTTTGAAGATTTTAATTCAGGAATTCCTAATAATTGGACAGTACTAGATGGTTCTGGAAATGATTTGTGGGAGTCTACTTCGCTTTATTCTTGGGGCGGAGGCGATGGTCTTGCTATATTTAATGACAGTGATATTGATGAAGATTATTTAATTACACCACAATTTATAATTACTTCTGGTGTTTCTGAACGTATTTCCTTTCATGTTCGTGGTGATTTTATGGAACAGAATTTTGAAGTGCGGTTATCAACAACAGGAACAGATTCCTCAGATTTTACAAACATAATTGCTACAGAAACTGCTCCAGATGCCGAGTTTGGAAACTATGATTTATATGCATATGACCTCTCGGCATATAATAATCAATTGGTTTATATCGCTATTGTCTCTATGGCAACAGGTGGTGTTTTGTATCTAGACGAGTTTTCTAACGATAGCTTTAACTGTCCAAGTCCATATGCATTAGATGGATCGCCACGATTACTTACAGAATCTGTTTTTACCTGGAGAAGAATTGTATCAAACGAAAGTGGTTGGATAGTTGAATATGGAGAAACAGGTTTTACACTTGGAAATGGCATGCAAATTACAGATGATAGTATACCAGATAATAATTTCCCTATTATTACTGGTTTAACCTCAGGAGTATCTTATGATTACTATTTGCAAACCAGTTGTGGTGTAAATAATAGCCAATGGATAGGACCTTATACTATAGTTCAACCTGTAGAAGGCGAGTCTGTTGCTTTTCCTATTTCTATTAATCTATCGCCAGATAGTTGCACTTTGGAACCAACCATTAATTTTGATTATAATAACGGTTTTCCGTTTTATAGATTTCCAAATAACACCGATGTGTATTTGAATTTTGCCTGTGATCCACAAGCCACAGTTGAAAAGCATGGGTTTTGGTATCGGTTTACAAGTCCTCCAAATGGTGCTATAAAGATTACAACCGATAATGCTGATGACAACTTTGTTATACACACACTTAATTGTAATAGTCAAGGTGTTTGTTTTAGAGATAGCGAGGTGTTTTGTTATAGAAACCCAACAAATATGAATCAACAAACAGTACTGGATTTAGACCCTAATACAGAATACAGCCTTGCAGTTTGGAGATCTGGTTTTCCTAACACAACAGTCTCAGAAATTTGCGTAGAAGCAATAGGTTGTGTACTTCCAGTTGATTTGGATGTTACTGTAACTTCTGAAACCGATGCTGATATTTCTTGGACAGACTATGATGGTAGCGAAAGCATTTGGGAGTATGTGGTGCAGTTAGATGGTTTGGGAGCACCTACAGGTTCTGGTACATCAACTACAGAAACCTCTGTTTCAGTTAGTGGTAGCGTAAATGAAACCTATGAGTTTTATGTTAGAACAGATTGTGGTAGTGGTATATTTAGTGATTGGGCTGGTCCTTTTGAGTGGTTGCAGTCTTTAATTCCAGCTAATAACGATTGTGAGAATGCTGAATTATTATTGCCTACTGGTGGTGATTGCGAATTTAGTACTAGTGGCAACACACTGGGAGCAACGTATTCTCCAGATAATTTTGATGATTGTGGTTTTCATGATGAAGATGTATGGTACTCTTTTGTAGCAACATCAACCTCATATCAATTTAAAATTATTGGAACAAACAATGATTTTAGCGACTCAGATTACAATGCAGTACTTTTTGATAATATTATTGACTGTAATACTCAAGATGATGTAGATAGACTTTTCTGTTCATACAATGATGATGATGAAATTTATATTTATTACAACTTAGTGATTGGTAATACATACTATCTTAGATTAACAATGAATAGAGCTTCATTTGAAGATGGACGAGATGCATCATTTGATCTGTGCATTAGTATTCCACCGCCGCCGCCAGTAAATAATAACTGCATAGATGCTATTGCTATCCAAAGAGGTACATCTTATTCTGGAGACACCACTTGGGCTACCAATTTTGATAATGTTCCGCTTTGCAATAACCCAACGAATGATGATGAAAAAGTAGTTTGGTTTTCGTACACAGGGTTGGGTAGTGAAGAAGATATCATCATTTCTTTTTGTGATAGACCTTTTTCAGTTCAGCTAGGTGTGTTTACAGGAGACTGTAGTAGTTTAACATGTGTTTATCCATTTACCTCCAATGAGCTAGTTGCAGAGCCAGGATGTTCATCTGGTTGGCGACAGAATAACGCATTTACATCAGATGGAAGTACAACGTATTTTATTGGCATTAGAGGGTTTAATGAGGATGAGTTTGGGGATTTTGAATTTGATGTTGATGGAGAATCCTTATCGGTTACAGATAAACTTATGGAAAGCTTAATATTATATCCTAACCCAATACAAGATAAGTTAATACTAAGCAATCCAAACAATCTTGAGCTATCATATGCCGAAATTATTGATATCAATGGTCGTTTGATACAAAAAATCAATTTTAAAGAAATGGTAACAAATCATATTATTTCATTAGACAACTATTCAAGCGGTATTTACTTTTTTAGAATAAATTCTAATAATGGTTCAATTGTAAACCGTTTAGTCAAACAATAATTATGATATAAATCCTCTGCTATTAATTAGGGAAGTTATTATTTAGGGTTTATTATACGAGAAGAGTTATCAAAAATGATAGCTCTTTTTTATGTTTTTCGTTTTTTCTTAATCAATATCATTAAAAGAATAATTATTAAAACACCAAATAGCCAGAAAATAAAATTAGAGTTGGTATTGATTTGTATAGGAGATTGGTCACCAATTAAAACGAGTCCTGCCCAATATTGAGGAGCAACTATTCTTCCATTTGCAGTAGAAATATAATCTAATTTTGCCTTTTTTAAAGCAATATCTTTAGGTAGTCCTTTGGCAATATAATCGTAAAAAGATTTAATTAATTGTGTGCTAGATTGCTCATCAATTTTCCAAAGACTAGTTAATATACTCTCACTACCAGCATAATTAAAAGCATGAGCTAAAGAAATCATACCTTCGCCAGCTTGGTATGTTGGCTTGCCAGTTTCACAAGCTGTTAAAATGGCTAAATTTGAGTTTAAGTTTTGATTGTAAATCTCATAAGTATATAATGAGTTATCATCGCTAGATGCGTTTTTTGCAAAAATTAAGCGGGATAATTCAGGACTAATATTATTAGATTCTGCATGTGTGCCAATATGTATAATTTTATGCTCATTAGCTTCATTTGTAAAAATTTGCTTTGAGGCTTTTTCATTTAAAAACGAAGATCCTTTAAAAATTTTAGAATATTTTTTAGCTAAGTCAACACTAAAGGGTTGAGGTAATAATGTAAGGTAGGTTTTATCTAAACTCACAGAGTCTGTAACCGTAATTTTATATGCATGTTTCATTTTACTTGTAAACTCAGGAGCAAAAGCAATAAAATCACTACTATAGTTAACTTTTTTATTATCAGAGTTTAATAAAAATAAACTATAGTTATATGAAAAACTATGTTTTGCTAAAAGACTATTAGTTGCTAAATCTTTAAAGGTGCTTATTTTTGAAGGTGTTAGAGTTTCAAAACTTAAATTAAAAAGATTTCCGTCTGGAATTAAAATTACTTTATCTGTTGTAATTAAGTTTACAATAGGTTGCCACAATTTTAAATATAGTTCATGTAGTTTGGTGCTGGTTTTTAAAATATCAGACTGGTTTTTGGTTAAATACTCAATGCTTTCTTTTAGGTTTTCTGTGTTAAGTCTAACTAAGCTTTTGTTTGTTTTAGTAACTACAAAAGCATAAAGAATATCTTCTATATAAAGATAACGAACTATGGTTGTATTTGTTGAGATGTTGTTTTGTAAATTAGTTAGTGGCTCCTCAATTGTAGCATAACGCATTTTATAATACTTCGGGAAATGTTGTTTTAAAGAATCTATAAATTGATGCCATTGTGTTGTTGATTCAATAAAGTTTTTAATCGTATTTTGAGATGAGTTTAATGATGAGTTTAGTTTGTTTTTTAGAAAGGTTTCTCTTGCTGCTACTTTTTTAGGTAAACCAGAAAAAGTAATGTTGTTTCTTAGGTTTAATCGAGACCTTATTCTATTATAGATACTAGACTCATGTATGGCAATTAAATCTTGTAAATAAGTTTCGTTATTAGTTTTTTTATAAAGATCTAAACGAATTTGCTTAGCAAAATTGAATAAGTCATTGTTTTCTTGAATAAGTAAATTTAAATCATCGGGTGTTTTTATAGTAACTTTTCTTCGTTCTAAAATAGTAATACTTTCTTCTATATCATTTAAAATTGATTTTAAAAAAGACTTGTTTTTATTAGTGTTAAGAATATATCTAGATTTTGCATTTATGTATAATGCTTTTGGTTTATTAAATTCATTTTGAATAGAGTCTGATAGTGATTTTGGATTTAGTTTTTTATCTTTAAAAAAGGACAAAGCTTCTTCACTATATATTAAAGCTTTTTCATGGTTTTCAAGTTCTAGATAGACTAATGCTAAGTTTAGTGTTTGGTGAAATTGTGTTAAGTTATTTTCAAAGTTTTCTTTTTTTGCGAATAAATAGCCTTTCATTGCAAGTTCTATAGCTTTTTTTGAGTCGTTAGTTTTTGCATAAAACTTAGACATTTCTATTAAAGCATCTAAATAATCTCTGGAGTAATTACCATCAAAATTTTTTCTATATAACACCTCACTATCTTCATACAATTTTTTTGCACCTTCAAAATCTTTCATAGCCTCATATATAGATGCTCTAATAGTTAATGTAAAACTGTGTATATAACTGTAATTGATTGGCGTTTTATGTATTAATACAAGTGCTTTGTCTGTATATTCTGCAGCTTTAATATAATTTTGTGCTTTAAGGTTGGTGTGACCTAATAGAACTAAAGAGAAAACAATATTGGGGTCTTCCTTTTTTAAAAATTTTAATTTTTCATGATACGAATAAGTCATCAATTCTACCGCTCTATTATATTCTCCTATGCCATCATAAAAGGTTCCTAAATTATCAATAGAAGAGAGTCGATATCGTTTAGCTCTTAATTTTTTTGATTCGTCTTTAGCAATATCAATAAATTTTTGAAAGTTAAAAATTGCATCTGTTATATATGTTATAGCCGCATCAGTATTTCCTGTGTTTTGAAAATTTAAAGAAATGTTATTGTTTACGATTGCTTTCCAATAGTCTCGATTAACTTCTGTGCTATCCATTAAGCTTAACATTTTTAAAGCTTTTTTATAATAATATGTAGAGCTGTCTATTTGAGTTTTACTAGATTGAAATCTACCAATAGAATTATAGGTATTATATAACTGTTTTAAGTTTTTTTTTGAGCTTTGTTCTAAAATGGACTTAGATTTATAAAGATGCTCTTTACCTTTATTATATTGCCCTAGATTGAGAGAGGCTGTTCCTAAGTTGTATTGAATTTTTGATATTTTAAACCAATCTATAGGTTGAATTTGCATAGCAAGTTCTAAAGCTTCAACACAGGTTTTATAGACCTCATTTGCTTGTCTAGCATTAAAATAAATATTTGATAATTGAATTAAAGCATCAGTAGAAATTGTTGGGTTTTTTTGTTGCTTTAAGTTATTAACTAAAACTAATGCTTTATCAATAGCAATTTTAGAATCTCCATTGGCTAACTTAAAACTCCCAACTAAAGGAATGTATGAAACCAAAGTGTCATAATTTTGTTGAGATTTAAAATATTCAATTTGTGTGTTTAATTCTTTTTGAGCTTCTTGTAAAGCATCAGTTTCTATTAGTTTTTTAACATATTCTAATCCAGAAATGGAATCATTTTGAGAAAAAGCTGTCATATTGAAGCTTATAAATAAGTACAATACAACTTTCTTGAAATAGCATATTTTTTTCATTACTAAAAGTCTTTTAGTCGTTTAGTTCAGAAAGAAGGGCTTTGCTATTATCAATAGTACTAAAGGTAAGGTTTTTTTTTGCAAGCTCAATATTATTTGTTTTTAAATATGCTAAACCTAGATAATGATAAGCTTCATTTTTAAAAGTTGTATTTGAGTTTAGAATAACATTATCAAGAAACTTTATTGCAGCATCCTCATTTTTATTTGCTAAATGTGCAACACCTATAAAATAATTTAAAGTATCATTTTGAGGCTTGTTTTTAAGTAAAGCTTCCCATTTTGAAATAGCAATAATATACTCACCTTGTTTATAATTTACCATAGCATCATAAAACTTAAAATGACTAGTATTATCGCTCATAATTGTTGGTAAACCTGGATCTACATTAAAGTATTTATTATACAGTTGTTTAGGGTTTTGGGTTGAAGATAAATACCAAATACCAGATAGACCAAGTAGTAGTATAATTGATGCCGCAACAGTATACTTTTTATACCATTTGACTTGTTTTACATTATCTGAAAGTGAAATAATTTTGCTATTATTTTCTAATGTAATCTCTTGATGAAAAGTATCAAATTTTTCTATTAATGATTGCTCTTCAATGGCTTGAAGAGTAATGCGACAATTTTCAACTTTTTCTTTTAATAGAGAATCAGTTTTTAGAGTTTCATTAAAAGAAATAAACTCAGTTTCGCTCATAGTGTTAAGTAGGTAACGTTCTATAAGTTCAAATTCTTCTTGTGTTATATTTTGTTTTTCAGCATTCATGCTATGTTTTGTTTAGATTTTGGGCTAATAGTCTTAATTTTTGCATACATCTATATTTTTTGTTTTTAACTGAAGCTGCATCAATTTGTAATTCATTTGCAATTGTTTTCATCGATTTTTTATCAAAATAAAACGATTTTAATAATGATTTACAGGGTTCACCCAAACTCTCAAAAGCTTTCATTGCTTGATTTAATTTAAGTTCAAACTCATGGTCTTGAGTAGAAGGATGTATATGTAAATTATCGCTTTTCAATGTAGCTATATCATTATTTAATATTGTTTTTTTATAATTTTTTGATCGTAAAAAATCCATCCATTTGTTTTTTGCTATAGTATATAGGTATCCATTAATAGAGGATTCATTTTTTGGTTCAAATTTATTGTCTTTAATGTTTCTCCAAACAGCTAAAAAAGCATCTTGATAGATGTCTTTAGCATGTTCTTTTGTTCCATTGTTTTTTAAAACCAGAAACTCAATTTTTTGATAATTTGTGATATATAATGATTTTAATACCATTTCGTCATTAGCCTTAATGGCAGCAACAAGTTGAGCGCTTTTTTGGGTTAGATTAGATTTAAAATCGACTTTTTGCATATACTAATTAAAGATATATCAAAGCATCGACTTTTACAATCTAATTTGCTTAAAGACTGTTTTTTATAGATTAAAGACATATAAGTTCTATTTGTGTTTTCTTGTATATCGTATGCTTTAAAAAAAGTCATCACTAAATTAACTTTTATGCTATTTTTGCAATATGAACAAAGCATTAACAAAACAAGAATTACATAACCTAGCTATGAATCACGTTGGTAAAGATTTAGAACAACGTGGTTTTGAGTTTGTAGCTGTTAATAGCAAATTAAAAAAGCATCCACAGTTTGTGTGTATTGATAAAAACAATCAGTATTTTTTTGTTATTGTAAAAGCAGTAATTCTACCCGAGAACCCTAACAATTATGATGTAATTTGGATGGAAACATTTAAAAAACATGCACATGATAAAGATGCAAAAGTATTGTATGCTGGAGTAGGTTTAGGAAATCCTAACGGTGAAGATTTGCCAATTTACTTAAATGAAGATTACCTTATTGAATACAATGGGATACAAGTTGTAGAAACCAATTTAAATTAAAATGAAACCTATTACCTACTTAATGATTATCCTTTTTATAGTGTCTTGTAAAAAGGAATCAAAAAATACAAAGCTATCTGGAGCTGTTTTTGGCACGTCATATTCAGTTATTTATGACAATGAGGTTAATTATGAAAAACAATTAGATAGTTTGTTTTATGTGATTAATAAATCAATGTCAACCTATCAAGACAATTCAGATATTTCAAAATTAAATAGAAACGAAGCATTTAATGTTGATAATCATTTTATAAAAGTTTTTAAGGCTTCTAAGTCTATTTACCGACTTACAGAAGGCGCATTTGATCCAACAATTGGGGTTGTTGTTAATGCATGGGATTTTGGACCAGAAGGTGCTGTAAAAGATTTAGATAGTGTAAAGATTAATAATTTAATGCAAACTGTAGGCTTGAATAAAGTTGGCTTAATAAACGAGAAGATTATTAAAAGAAACTCAGAAACCAGAATAGATTTTAATGCTATTGCTAAAGGCTATGGCGTGGATGTAATTGCCGAATTTTTAGAGGGTAAAAACACAAAAAATTATTTAGTAGAAATAGGAGGCGAGATACGTGCTAAAGGATTAAATGTTGAAAAAAAATCACCTTGGCGTGTTGGTATTGATAAGCCTAATTTTGATGGCTCGCAATCTGTTTATAAAGCAATTAGTTTAACAGACGAAGCCATGGCAACTTCTGGAACGTACAGAAAGTTTAAAATTGATAAAAATGGTAATCGTTACGCACATATTATTGATACAAAAACTGGGTATCCAAGTCAAACAAATCTGTTGGGAATATCTGTAATTGCAAAAGATTGTATGACTGCAGATGCTTACGCAACGGCTTTTAAGTCTATGGGAATCGAAAACGTAAAACGTTTTCTTCAGTCGCATCCAGAACTTAAAGCATTTTTAATTTTTGAAAACGATAAGCAAAATCTAGAATCAATAGCAATTAATGGGTTTCCTGTTGACTAAGATTTGTAAACTACAGGAATAATTTCGCCTTTAGCTAAACAGTATTTGGTTACGTTTTCTTTTGTTAATTTAGATGTGTAATCAACTTCCTTTACTTTAAAACCAACAGAGCGAAGTTTGTCAAAATAATCACGACCATAAATACGAACATGATCATACTGACCAAAAATTTTAGCGCGTTCTTTTTTATCAGTTATAGTATTATCTTCAAAAGTGTGTTCTCGAGATAAATCTTGAGGAATTTGAAAAACGCCCATACCTTCAGGTTTTAAAACACGATATAATTCTTTCATCGCTTTAGTATCATCAGAAATGTGTTCTAAAACATGATTGCATAAAATTACATCGTAGCTATTATCTTTAAAAGGTAAATTACAAATATCTGCTTTTACATCTGCTAAAGGCGAGTGTAAATCTGTAGTTATATAATCCAAATTCTTCATAGTTCTAAAGCGTTTGTAAAAAGCTTGTTCTGGAGCAAAATGGAGTACTTTAAGTTTTTTTGAAAAGAAACCGGTTTCATTTTTTAAAAATAGCCAAAGTAGTCTATGGCGTTCTAGTGAAAGTGTTGATGGTGATAACACATTGTTACGTTGGTTGCCATAACCATAAGGTAAAAAACTCCTGAACGATTTACCATCAATAGGATCTGTAAAGGTGTTTCCTTTTAAAAAAAATGCAAGAATAGGCCTAACAAGATAACTTAACCTTATAAGTAAAGGCCTTGGGATTATGTTTAGAAAAGTTTTAAAGAGTTTTTTCAACTGAAAACTGTTAACTGTTTACTGTAAACTGATTTCTAAACTCGTTTTCTTCATCACTTTTTATGTCTAAAGCTTCATGCACATATGCAAAGGTTGATAATAGTTCTGGTTTACCGTCAACAATTGCAATGTCATGTTCAAAATGAACACTTGGTTTGCCATCAAGCGTGACAATAGTCCAGCCATCTTTTAATTGTTTAACACGATGTGTTCCGCCATTTATCATAGGTTCAATAGCTACAACCATGCCTTCAATAAATTTTTTGCCACGACCACGTTTTCCATAATTTGGCATTTCTGGATCTTCATGCATTTTACGACCTAAACCATGACCAACGAGTTCTCTAACTACACCATAACCATGATTTTCGCAATACTTTTGAATGGCATAACCAACATCTCCAACACGATTACCAACTTTTAATTCTCTAATGCCTACATATAAAGATTCTTTAGTAACCTCAATTAGTTTTTTTGTTTCTGGCAACACTTCGCCTATTTCAAAAGTATAGGCATGATCGCCATAAAACCCATTCATTAAAGCACCACAATCTACAGATACAATATCACCATTTTTTAGAGGAGTGTTTGTAGGCAAGCCATGTACTACGGCTTCGTTTACACTACATAATAAAGTTGAAGGACAGTCATAAAGTCCTAAAAACCCAGGGACAGCACCTTGTGCTCTAATAAACTCTTCTGCCATTTTATCTAACTGTAGTGTGGTTACTCCAGGTTTTATCTCTTTAGCAAGCATGCCTAAAGTTTTTGAAACAACTAGTGCGCTTTGGCGCATTATTTCTATTTCTTCTTTTGTTTTTACTACAATCATATTTATTTTCTTAAAAATGAAAAGAATCCTTTTTTCTGTTTTATAGATTTCATGTTTGGAGCTTCTTTTGTAATTAGTTGATAAACTTCTCCCCAACCTAAAATGCCACCAATATTTCTATCGTCAATAAAAATGTCGGCATAAATTTTTCTACTAACACTATTATCAAATTGCTCTTCAGGAAAACTTTGGTTTACTGCATAAAACTCAATGCCATTTGCTTCACAAAATTCTACTGCGTCTTTAAGTTTAGAACCGCTTCTGTAAGTCCATAAAATAAGACGATGACCATCATCTTGAAGTCGTTTAAGAGTTTCAAAAGCAAAGAGTCTTGCTTTACCTACTTTTGGATAGGCATCTTCTACTATTGTGCCATCAAAATCGATGGCTATTACTAATTTATCTTGAAAATTCATCGCATAATTTTGTGATGCTGCAAAAATACAATAAATATCTATTTGTGAAATTTAACTCACAAGGGGTTTTTGGGTCATTGCTTTTGGTTGCTTAATTCCCATAAGTCTTAGAATTGTAGGAGCTATGTCTCCTAAAATACCATCCTTAATTTCTAAGTTGCCATTGTCAATTAAAATTATAGGAACTGGATTGGTGGTGTGCGCTGTGTGTGGCGTTCCATCAGGGTTTATCATGGTTTCGCAATTACCATGATCTGCAATTAATATGGTTGTGTAATCATTTTTTAAAGCTGTTTCTATAACTTTTTTAACACATGTATCTACTGCTTCACAAGCTTTTATTGCAGCTTCCATAACTCCTGTGTGACCAACCATATCTCCATTAGCAAAATTTAGGCAAACAAAATCTACATCGCCTTTTTCAAGTTCAGGAATAAGAGCATCTGTTAATTCAAAGGCGCTCATTTCTGGTTTTAAATCGTAGGTTGCTACTTTTGGAGAATGACGTAAAATTCGAGTTTCACCTTTAAAAGGCTGCTCTTGTCCTCCTGAAAAGAAAAAAGTAACGTGCGGATATTTTTCTGTTTCTGCTATACGTATTTGAGTTTTGTTTTGTTGCTCTAACACTTCACCTAAAGTATCTGTAAGATTATCTTTATTGTAAATAACATTAATTCCTTTAAAAGAGTCGTCATAATTGGTCATAGTTGCAAAATGCAAATTTAATTTGTGCATGTTTTGCTCATGAAAATCTTTTTGAGATAATGCTTCTGTGAGTTGACGACCTCTATCTGTTCTAAAATTAAAAAAGATAACAACATCTCCATCTTTAATAGTTGCTATGGGTTGATTGTTTTTAACCATAACGATTGGTTTTATAAACTCGTCAGTTATATTTTCGTCATAACTATTTTGAATTGACTCTAATACGCTTTCTGAATAATTTCCCACACCATTTACTATTGCATCATAAGCTAATTTAATGCGCTCCCAACGTTTGTCTCTATCCATAGCATAATAGCGTCCTGTTACAGAAGCAAGTTTTGTGGGAGAGTTTTTAATATGAGATTCTAATGTGTTTATAAAACTTAATCCAGATTTTGGATCTACATCACGACCATCTGTAAATGCATGAACAAATGACTTTTTAATTCCAAAATCGTTAGCAGCATTTACTAAACCTAAAAGATGTTTAATATGAGAATGTACACCGCCATCACTTACTAAGCCTAAAAAGTGGATGGGTTTGTTATTGTGTTTTGCATATTGGAAAGCTTCTACTAAAGTGTTTTCATCTTTAAGCGTATTGTTTTTTACAGCTAGATTTATTTTAGCTAAATCTTGATAAACAATTCTACCAGCACCTAAATTCATATGTCCAACTTCACTGTTTCCCATTTGTCCTTCTGGTAACCCAACATGTAAACCATCTGTTCTTAAAGACGCATTAGAATAAGTTTTATAAAGCGAATCAATAAAAGGTGTTTGTGCATGATCTATTGCAGATACTTGTGGGTCTGGAGATTTCCCCCAACCATCTAGAATCATTAAAATTACTTTCTTATTCATGTGCGTTAAAATTTAAGTTCAAAGATAAAAGTTTAAATGCCTATACATGAAACTTTAGTAACAAAAAAATAGTATTGATTAAAGATTGATTATGTAATTTTTTAGTTACTCTTAATTGGTTGATTTTAATTGTGATGTGCTTAACATATTTGTTTGCAAATAGTTAAAAAAATGTTATTTATGATTTTAATGTGTAACACTTTGTAAATAATATCGTCTCTTTAGTATAATCAAAAAACAATCAATTTAATTTAAAATCTTTCATCATGAAAAAATCAGTAGTTATTATTGCAATCGCATTAGGGTTTTCATTTACAACCTTAAATGCAACAAACAAATTAGAAGCTTTAACAACAACTTATGAAGCAACGTTTAAATCTCCAGTTAACCCTTTTTGTATGTCAATTGTTAAAGGAGATTTTGATACAGTAAAAAAACTTATAGAATTAGGTTCTGATGTTAATCAGGTTTCTAATGGTTTAACGCCTGCAATGTATGCAGCAAAATATAATAGATTAGATATTTTGAAATTGTTAGTAGAAAAAGGAGCAAAGTTGAATAAAAAATCAGACAAAGGAATGACTGCTGCTAAATATGCCAAATTATCTAATGCAAAAGATACTTTAGCATACATTAAAAGTTTAGATTCTTAAAAAAAAACAGACCTTGTAATAAGGTAATTATTTGAGTTAGTTAGTTTGAAAAAACGCTTTAGTTTTCCTAAAGCGTTTTTTTGTATTTTGCAATAGACGCTTTTATCTTTTCTATTCTATTTTCTGGGTCTGGATGTGTGCTCTGCATTTCTGGAACTCTATTTGGTCCAGCAGCTTGTTTTAAAATTTGCATTACACCAATCATTTCCTCAGGATTATAGTTAGCTTTTAACATAAATAAAACACCAAGATCATCACTTTCTAATTCATCATCTCTACCATTGGTTAATAGTGTATTTTGACCAATACCGCTTACTAAACCTCCAATATCTCCACCAACAGAACCAGCAGTAGCTAAGCCTTGCCAATATTCACTTTCTGCAATACGTTCGGCACTATGTCGACCAAGAACATGCCCTATTTCATGCCCTAAGACACCTGCCAATTGGTCTTCGTTTTCTAGTTTAGAAAATAATGCATAGGTAATAAAAACTTGACCTCCAGGTAGTGCAAATGCATTAATGGTATTTGGATCTGCTAGTAAGTGAAATTCATATTTATAAGGTGTTTCTTTAGCTATACTATTGTTTACTAATTTGTTTCCAACATTATCAACTAAAGTTTGATATTGGTTGTTTGGATGTAAGCCTCCATGTTGTTGAGCCATTTGCGGGGCACTTTGTAAACCAATAGCTATTTCTTTATCTGGAGTCATTGAGATAGTTTGCGTTCGCCCAGTGTATGGGTTCACTTCACGTTGACTACATCTTTTAACAACAAAAAAGAGTGCAATAACAATCCCAATTAATAACCTTACTTTTAAATTTCTTCCTCTCATTTTAGTCTAGTTTAATAGTATTAAATTTACAAAAGTTCTGGATTTATATCTAATATATTTTCGTTTAAGTATTTGGTAATGAATGTGTCTGAAAAATATTTTGACCCTATTAGCTTTTCTTTTGTAAGAATAGATTTTATATCTAAACCACAAAAACTTGATAAAAAATGGGTAGAAAGTGGTTTGTAACTATAGTGCCATGGCTCATATTTAAATCCTTTTCTGTTTGATGAGTTTGTGTAAACTAAATAAAAACCAAATTTATTTGCGTTTTCATCCAGCCATGTTTTTAATTTATTATAACAGCCTGTATTTTTAAAATTTTTTGGAGATAAGAGGTGTTTTGGTCGTTTTGCATTAGCATCAATAATATCAATGTCTGTTCCCTAATGATGCCTTGATGTGCCTGGAATTGTAGAATATTGTATTATGTTTTGAATACTTTGTGTTGGACTCATGCCTTGATTTAGGTTCTTTTTATACTTACGTTCCCAAATTCTTTTTTGGTCATCGAAGCTTCTATAACTTGACACGATTTTTATATTTAGGTTACTTTTTAAGGCATCGGTTTTCATTTTTATAAAAGCATTATGAGCTTCTTTTTTCAACTTAAAATTAGACCCAAATAAAGATGGATTTCCTTTTCCTATGAGCTCATTAAAAGGAATTATTTTTTCTGCACTTTGAAATGCAAGCGTAGGTAGTAAGGACAATGTTACTCCAGAAACTGTTGCAGACTTTATAAATGTTCTCCGATTCATAAACTAAATTTCCTTATACATTACATAATGAGTGCCAACTTTTTCAATTTCAAATGCTGAGCCAATTATTTTATAGTTGTTTCTTTTATAAAAACGAACAGCAATTTCACGCGCATTACACCAAATGAGTTTTACTTTTTTTTCTTTTAAAAATTGTTCTGCATATTTTAAAATTTGTTCTCCATACTTTAAACCTTGATAAGCTTCTAGTATTGCCATACCACGAAGCTGGTATTGTTTAGTTTCAAGAAATAGTTTATTTGTTTGCATTAAAAATGTTGCAACACCAACAAGTTTTTTCTCAATATATAATCCTATATGAACAGTTGTTTCTAAATTATCACCACTAAAGATGCAATCTTCAATTGGTCTGCCTTTACGTAAAACAGGATGTCTAACAGCATGTGTTTCCTTTGCGCTAATTAATTTTATGTAAGACTTAGAATTTTTGATTTATTTAAATTTTCAGTTATAAAAATAATTATCTTCACTTAAAAATAGTAACAAATGCCATTTGAATTTAAAATTATCGAAAAGTCGAAAATTAAAGAGGTAATTCCTTTAGTTCAAAAATTAACAGAACATAAGTTTTCTGATGCAGTTTTAGAAAGTCGTTTTTTAGAAATGGCAAATCAAAACTATGAGTGTGCAGTTATTTATAATGATGATAAGCTTATAGGAGTTTCAGGACTTTGGTTTTGTACACGACATTATTCTGGTAGGAGCGTAGAAATTGATCATGTTTTTATTGATGATGGCTATAGAAATAGAGGTTTAGGTAAACAATTTTTGAATTGGATTTATAAATATATTAAAGATAAAGGCTTTGAATCTATTGAGTTAAATACATATGTACAGAACCATCCATCACATAAATTTTATTTTAATGAAGGCTTTAAAATATTAGGTTATCATTTTGTGAAAACACTTTAGATTTTTCTTTATTAGAAAGTATAGTTTATATATATTTGCGCCTCGGAAATGCGAGAGTAGCTCAGTTGGTAGAGCGTCAGCCTTCCAAGCTGAATGTCGCCGGTTCGAACCCGGTCTCTCGCTCAAAAGCTTCATCTAAAACGATGAGGCTTTTTTATGCAATAAATAAAATGGTATTTAAAAATTTAGGGTAAGAAGTTTATACTGAGCGCAGCCGAAGTAAACCCGGTCTCTCGCTCAAAAGCTTCATCTAAAACGATGAGGCTTTTTTATTTTAACCTATTAAGTTCTGTTTCGGTATCAACTTCGTATGGTGCTTTGTTATATTCAAAAATACGAGCAGATAAGTCGCCTTTCAAAATTATAGAATCACCTTTTACTGCTAGCCAACTACCTTCTCTAATACCAACAACTGGTTGTGTATTAAACTTATGAAACTCTTTAATACGCGTTTCTCGAGTTTCTCCCATATGTTTGCTAATTGGGTCTGGATCTAAATAGTGTGGGTTTATATTAAAAGGTACAAAACCAAAAGTTTTAAAACTTGGTGGATATACAATAGGCATATCATTAGTTGTATTTACAGTTAGACCGCAAATATTACTTCCAGCACTTGTGCCTAAATATGGTGTTCCGTTACTTACGACGTCCTTTATAACTTCTAAAAGATTGTTTTTATATAATTGATTTACCAAAACAAATGTGTTTCCACCGCCAACAAAAATACCTTTAGCATTTTTTAAAGCTTCTTTTGGGTTTTCGAATTCATGAATTCCTTTAGCTTTTTTATTGATTTTATTAAAAGCTACATTTACTTTTGCTGTATACTCATCATGCGTAATTCCTCCTGGTCTTGCGTAAGGAATAAACAATATATCTGAAGTGTTTTTAAAAAACACAGACAACTCTTCTAAAAGATATTCTAAAGAACCGCTTCCGTGAACTGTAGATGTACTTGCTATAATTATATTTTTCATGCTTGGTAAATTTGTTGTAAATTTAAGTAAACCTTCCATTTAACAAAAGTTTATAATGACTTTGCAATTTAATTAAGATATGAAATCCGTTCTTTATACTTCTAAACCAATTCATATGAAAAGAAAATTACTAGTATTTGTTTTTTTGTTTCAGGCATTTGCCATTTTTTCTCAAGTTAGTAACCGTATAGAGGTTTCAGGTAAAATTGTTGTAGATAGTGATGATCTTGAAGGTGTAACGGTTTATAATTCTTCAGCAAATAAAGGCACAATAACAAATGAAAAGGGTGAGTTTGTTATTGAGGTTGCGCTTAACGACCATATAGAGTTTGGAGCACTTCAGTTTAAAGATTTTACAGTAATTATTGATGAAAAAATTATTGACTCAAAACAAATGACTGTTTTTTTAGTGGAAGATGTAAATAAACTTGATGAGGTCGTTATTTTGCCTTATGACCTTACCGGAAATTTAGCAGTTGATTTAGAAAGTGTTAAAACATTTAACCCCAATATGGAAGCAATTCATTTTGGTATTAAGCATAGTAGTGCGTATGAGTTTTCTGATGATATACGTTCTAATGTAGAGAATATAGCCATGCACTCTCAAGGCCAAACAATGGTTAATGGTTTAAATGTTATTAATTTAGTTGGTTTGCTTTTAAAGCCATTATTCAGGTCTAATAAAAGTAAAGAAGGAAAAGCTAAAAACGCAAGTGTTAATATTCCTATAAATACTTTAACAACTTATTATAGTGAGCTTTTTTTAAACGAAAATTTTGGTATACCAATTAATAGATTTGAAGAGTTTATAACTTATGTAGAAGCTAATAACCTTGATTATTCTTTATTAGAAACAGGTAAAGAATTACAATTTTTAGAGCATTTAACTTTACAGAGCAAACAATTTTTAAAGCCTAAGAGTGAAAAGGATTAGGTTTTATATACTTGTATTATTCAGTTTTAGTTCATGCATTGTAAATGCTCAAACAGATGTAAACGGGAAAGTTATAGCGTCTGATGAAGTAGAAGGTATTCATATTATTAATAAAACAGCAAATAGGTTTACAATAACAAACGAACGCGGTGAGTTTGTGATTCCAGCTAAACACAGTGATACAATTCTGGTTTCTGGCATAAAATACCAGCCCAAAGAGATTATTGTTACGCATTTACAAATTCAAGCTAAATCAATAACGGTTTATCTCACCGAGAATATAAATGAATTAGATGAAGTTGTTGTAGGAAAAATTTTAACAGGAGACTTACTTTCAGATATCGAAAACTCAGATACAAAGCGCGATATTAATTTTTACGATTTAGGAATACTTGGTTATACTGGGAAGCCAAAAACACAAACGGAAAGACGTTTGTATGAAGCAGATCACGGCAAGGCAATTAGCCTATTTGATGGAGCACCTTTAAAAATTAATTTTCAAAAAATACTTAATAAAATTTCTGGGCGTACCAAAATGTTGAAAAACAGAGTGCATTTTGAAAACCAAGAGAAATGTATGAGGTCTGTAATTTCTGAATTTTCAGAATTACTTTTTGAAGCTGATTCATTAGAAGAAGAGTTAAGGATTGACTTTTTCTATTTTGTATCTGATGATGAATTATTTTTAGGACTATGTGAAGCTAGTGATGACTTAAAAATGTTAGAGTTCCTTCAGTAAAAATTAATAGTTTATAGCGCTAATCTTAAAACTAAAAAGAATTAATGACACTCAAAAATAATTCATAAACAACACTATTATCTAATCAAACATCTCACTATATTTGCACTGTGATACAAGGAGCAACATTTTTATTTATTGGTACAACAGAGATTGTATTTATCCTATTTATAGTGGTAATGGTTTTTGGTGCTGATAAAATCCCTGAAATAGCTAGAGGTTTAGGGAAAGGTATGCGTATGCTTAAAGATGCTTCAAATGATATTAAGTCTGAAATCACTAAAAGTGCTGAAAAACAAGGTATTGATTCAGATGTTACTAAAAATATTACCGAAGAGATTAATAAAGTTAAAGACGACCTTCAAGACTTTACTGGTTCTGTAAAACGAAAATTATAATTATTTTTTTCGACTAATAGTCAAGCCATCTCTTATAGGAAGTAACACCGTTTCTATTCTATCATCTTCTTTTAATAATGTATTATACTCTAAAACTGCTTTAGTAGATAAATCTTTTGGATTAAGCGGTTCTATTACTTTTCCGCTCCACAACACATTGTCTGAAAGGATAATGCCACCAGAGTTTAGTTTGTCTATAATTACCTCAAAATAATTTGGGTAATTGTCTTTGTCTGCATCAATAAACACTAAGTCAAAAGTAGCATTTAGTTTTGGTATAATGTCTAATGCATTCCCTAAATACTGAATTATTTGTGCTCCATATTCAGATTTATCAAAATACTTACGCTGAAAATCTACTAGCTCTTCATTAATATCAATAGTATGTAATTCACCTCCATTTTTCATGCCTTCTGCTAAACACAAAGCTGAGTATCCTGTGTATGTGCCTATCTCTAAAATATTTTTTGGGTTTACGAGTTTAGAAATCATACTTAAAATACGTCCTTGATAGTGGCCACTAAGCATACGTGGTTGCAGTATTTTTTGATAGGTTTCTCGCGTTAGCTGTTGTAATAGTTTTGGTTCGTCTTCAGAATGTTTTACAACATAATCATCTAATTGTTCTGGTATAAAGTGCATTGATGTGTATTAATGAACGCCAGACATTAGTTTTTTAATTACTGGCGAAATTAGTAATGCAAATATACCAACAATCACACTAATTACACCAAAGCTTGCATATACAGATAAGTAAGAATATAACTGCTGAAAGTTATCACTATTTTGCATTGCAATTTCTGGTGTTATTCCAGTGATAAACTCGACAGTATCACCAAATATTCCTTTTGTAAACACATTAGTTTCACCTTCGGTTACAGTGGTTAGTTTGGCTATTTTTCCAGCAAAATAATGACCATAAAAGTTTGCCGAAAACCAAACACCCATAATAAATGCAACATATTTAAGAGGTGATAACTCAGTCATTTTTGAAAGGCCAATAGGCGATAGAAATAACTCGCCAATAGTTAGTACTAAATATCCAAGCACTAAGTATAACATTGATGTTTTTGCTAGTTCATCAACACTGTGTGCAGATAATGCAAAAATGATAAAGCCTAAACCTAAAAATATTAACCCTAAGCTAAATTTAATAGCTGAATTTGGGTTTTTCTTCCGTTTACTTAAGTATGTCCATAGTATTGAAAAAGGTATAGCAAAAAGCATGATAAATCCTGCATTTATGCTATTTGTTCCAGCAGCATCCATGCCAACTAAGTTGACGTTTCTGTCTGCAAATAGGGTAAGAGAGCTTCCTGCTTGTTCAAAAATAGCTGAGAATAATGTATATAGTACTGTAAAATAAATAGCAACAGTTAAGCGCTTTTTTTCAATTGCATTTACAGATTTTAGTATATATATAATGTAGCCAATTAAGAATACTGAAACAACCCAAACAAGATAGTGTTCAAACTGATGAAACTTAATAATTATTGCAAAAAGCGGAACCGTTAAAAATGCAGCAATGGTTATTTGTTGCCCTTTATTTAAACCAAGCCATGTTTTGTTATAAAGTGTTGTATTTGGTTCAAAACCTTTGTTTCCAAAAACGTCACTTTTTAATCCTTTATTAAAAACTAAAAGTCCAACGACCATTCCTATTCCAGCTAAAACAAAACCATAATGCCATCCATAACTTTCAGCAAACCAAGCACAAGCTAAAGGAGCAATAGCAGCTCCTAAGTTAATTCCTAAATAGAAAATAGTAAAACCAGAGTCTCGTCTTGCATCACCTTGCTGATATAAATCACCTACAAAAGAGGAGATATTTGGTTTAAAAAAACCGTTTCCTACAATGATTAAACCTAATGAGCCATAAAAGAAGACTGGATGCTCAAAGGTTAAAAAGAAATGACCTAATGCCATTAAAACACCTCCAAGTAATATAGCTTTTCTGAACCCTAATATTTTGTCTGCAAGAATACCACCAATCATTGGTGTAACATAAACTAAAGACATATATGCTGCATAAATACCAAAAGCCATGTCGTCTGTAAATAATAATTGTTTAGTCATATAAAGCACCAAAAGTGCTCGCATGCCATAAAACGAAAATCGTTCCCAGAGTTCTGCAAAAAATAAGTAGAGTAATCCTTTTGGATGACCAAAAGCTTCATTAGAATTAGAGGTGTTCATCTGTTCTGTTTTTTGATTTGATGGCAATGTATTTTAAGATGATGTCAATACAGAACAGTGTTGTAATTTATAATAAATTATAGTAGATTGTGCTTAATTGTAACTGAGTAATTTATAGCCTGCAAAGCGTTTTGTAGTCTGCGTTTTGAGATGCTTTACAAAACTCTTCAAGTAATGTTGAATCTATAGTTATATGATTAGGAATCATACGTAATCGGTAGCGACCTTCGCCAATAAAAGTGAAAAGATCACGTCTTTCTAAAGACTGAGTAGCATCTAATTTTAATATAGAATTTATATTCTCAATAATGCGTGTTAGATAGGTTTGGTTTTTAATTTCTCCACCTAAACTTACAGAAATACTTTGCGAATTACCTTCGCCATATTTTCTTCTTATAGCAAACTTTAATAAATTTTTGTATTGTGTTGTTTTAGAACCAAAATCTATAGTTTGGTCAAAAACACCTTTAGTAGGAATGCTAATTTTTACTAAACTCCAATCCATAAAACTAATTGTCATTTCGTTAGGTTTTGGCATGTTTGCTAAACGAATAACCCAAGTTGTTGCTAATACAAGAAATACTGAAATCAAGGATGTTTTAGCAATTATCTTTATGAGATTATTACTAAATTCATTTCCGAAGGTTGTAAATACTTCTGATAATTGAGAAGAAAACATCAGAAAAACTACCAATACTGAGATAACACCAACAATTTTTAAACCTCTATGAGCAAATGTTCTATAAAGTGAAATACCCAATAAATAACATAAAAAACCAGATAGAATTAAATCAGGTATACCACTTGTTTTAATGTTATTTGTTATGCCATTTGTGCTTGATGAATTTGAAAGTATAAAAGTGATTATAGACGTTACAACAATAATTATTATTATAGTTTTAATATTTTTTTTGTTGTGATATATAAAGCGTGGCGCATAATAAAAGTAAAATAAAGCCAACAATAAAAACATGTTATTGACTATAGATAGGATATGAACTCCAAATTGAAAACTGTTGGTGTTTTCAAAGTTGAACACACTTCCAGTATACGACCAAATACCAGAAAGCACCCAAATAAACATTGAAAAACTCAGATATAGTAAGCCTTTATCTACACGTTTTTGAGTGTCGTCTTCTTCAAGAAGTTGTTTAAAACGTTTCCTAATATTGTACCAAATAGCAATAAGTAATATGGCTCCAACAAACGAAATGAAAATGTGTGAAAGGTTATAAAATTCTGAAACTTCAGTCATTCTAACTAGTTTAGAATTTTATCTATTAAATCTGTTTTAGCAGTATTGTTATCACCAAACAGCCAACGCAACACATTGTCTTCCCAAATGTCATCGTATTGTTTTTGATTGATAATATCTCTATCAATAGCTAAATCTAATAGTTTTCCTGGATATGATGATTGTGCATCACTTTCCATCTCTCCAAGAGGATATGGGTCATCTAATCCCATAATGACTTGATTAGAACCTTGACGTTCAATCATCAATTTTAAAGAATCAGTATCGTGTACAAGTGTATCAAAATAAATATTTGGATGACCAACTGCTTTTCTAGGGTGCGTTTTACCTTCAAATAAATCTGGACGACCATCAAAACCTTGAATACGACGACCTAAATTCATTTGAGCTAATTGTCCACCGTGAGCAAAGCAAGTTCTAATATCTGGGAAACGCTCTTGCATTCCGTTTAGAGTGTAAAAATGATAGGCATCACCACATTGAGCAAGCATCCAAATTAAATGAAAACGCCAATTGGTGTTTTCTAATTTTATCATTTTATCACCATCGTACGGATGAATTTCAATGGCTAATTTGTACTTGTTTGCTAACTCAAAAATGGGATCGTTTTCTTTGTCAAACACACAACGCCATTGACCGATAGAATCCATAAAGTGTGTTGGTAAGCACAAAACGTGCATGCCTAGTTCTTCTACACAACGTTCCATTTCCCATAGAGCACCATGAATAAAACCAGGATGAACTACAAATCCGCAAGTAAATTTATCAGGGTTATCATGCTGAACTTTAGCATTAAAATCATTTTGAAAACGCAAGGCTTTTTTCATTTCTTCTAAGCGAAGACCGTTTCCATATAATTGCGATAAATTTAAAACTACTGCATGATCCAGACGGTTTTTTTCCATCCATTCAATCTTTTCATCTAAAAAGAAACTGGAATCGGTTACGGGGCGTTTCCAACCTTTTTGTAACATGTGCTTACGCTCATCATCTACCCAGAAAATTTCTTTTTCCTTCATAAATTGAGGAATTTGCTCTGGATAAGGTAATAAATGCGAGTGACCGTTTATCCTTAATTTTTGTTTTTCTTTCATATGTCATGCTGAGCGCAGTCGAAGCATCTCATAAATTATTATTAATTAAAAAGTTGTAATCTAAACAGAGTAATAAAAAAGATTTTTCACTTTGTTTAGAATGACAGTATTAATCTATTTGTACTTTTTTAGGTGGTTGCATTACTTCACCACAATTTGGGCAGCTGCGTTTGTCTTTATCTCCATAATATTTGTCGAAAATCGCAGGCATATCAGTTTCAATATTGTCTAAAGTAAAATCTTCTTCATACAATTTAGTTGTACAATTTTCACAGAACCAAAGTAAAGCATCTTGAACACCTTTTTCTCTTGGATATTCAATAACTAATCCAACAGTGTTTGCTCCTCGTTGTGGAGAATGCGGCACTTTTGGAGGTAATAAAAATATTTCACCTTCTTTAATGTGTATGTCTTTTGGTGTGCCTTTATCAATGACTTTTAAAACAATATCACCTTCAACTTGATAGAAAAATTCTGGAGTTTCATTATAGTGATAATCTTTTCTGCTATTTGGTCCACCAACAACCATAACAATAAAATCACCATCTTTCCAAACTACTTTATTTCCAACAGGTGGTTTTAAAAGATGTCTGTTTTCTTCAATCCAAGCTTTAAAATTTAAGGGAGAAACTAATTTACTCATGATTCTATTTTTATTTTGTCATTCCTGCAAAGACAGGAATCTTTTTTAATTCTATTTCAATATATAATGGATTCCGTATCAAGTACGGAATGACAAGTTCTAAAGTTAATGATTACTTTTCAATTTATAAGATATCAAATCAAGTTTGATATTAAAGAGATTTTGTGCGTCCACCATCAACAGGAAGATTAATTCCGTTAATATAGGCTGCACGTTCACTTGCAAGAAACGTAATAGCATCTGCTAGTTCTTCTGGTTTTGCAAAACGTTTTGCAGGAACAGCATTTTTCATAGCATTTGATGCATCATCAATTGTAACACCAGTTTTTGTAGATTTATTTTTGATAATTTCACTTAAACGCTCTGTTCCTGTTGCTCCCGGCAATACATTATTGACTGTAATTCCAAATTGACCTAATTCATTTGCTAAGGTTTTGCTCCAATTTGCAACTGCGCCACGAATGGTGTTACTCACACCTAAGCCATCTAGTGGTTGTTTTACAGATGTAGAAATAACGTTTACAATACGTCCATAATTTTCGTCTTTCATAAACGGAACAACTGCTTGTGCTAGTACATGGTTGCATTTTAGATGTTGTGTAAAAGCACTTTCAAACTCATCGACATCTGCCGAAAAAACTGGCCCACCTTTTGGGCCACCTGTATTATTTACTAAAATGTGAAATCCATGATTTTCAGAAATATATTCAGAAACTTTAGCTTTCAATTCTATTGGATTTGAAAAATCTGCCACAATATAATCGTGATTACGTTGTTGAGGTAATTCGGCAAGCGTAGCTTTTAGCTTTTCTTCATTTCTAGCTATAAGTGTTACTTGAACGCCTTCTGTTGCTAAGGCTAAAGCTGTTGCCTTGCCAATTCCAGCAGTGCTTCCACAGACTAAAGCGTATTTGTTATTGAGCTCTAAGTTCATTTAATTTTTAAATTTAAAACTGTTAAAAATTTTGTTTCCTATATTAATATAGCTTTCATAATCAGTCTCTGTACAAGTTAATGTGAGTACGTAAGCGGTTTTATTTTTTATAAAAACTAATTGTCTAAATTTTAAAACGATACCATTTCCAAAACTACCAGACCAAACAAACAATTTCGCATCTAAGTCATTTGATTTTATTAATTTGTTTTCTATAATTTGGGCATCATTAACTTGAGATAAAATCTGTTTAATTGTTGTGTTTATATAAGAATCTAGATTAATTTTATCTTGTTTAAGAAATTCTAGATTGAGGTTTATATTTTCTTGGAATTGATCATTTTTTGCCGAGTTAGGACTAGCTTTTAAAACAAACTGAATCGTAGGTTGAGGTTTTTGATTGCTGTAAGTCCAATCTGAAGGATAATCAATAGTGTAATTGTCCTTTGTGTATGTCTGCCAATTGTCTTGAGCAAAACAATGAAAAGTAATTAATAATGTTAAGATAGTTATTTTAAAATTCATATTTGTTATCCTAAACTTGATTCAGAATCTTTTTAAATTATTTTTTTCTATTGTTTTACTAACCACTAACCACTAACCACTAACCACTAACCACTAACCACTAACCACTAACCACTAACCACTAACCACTAACCACTTAATATTTAATACACACATTTTTAGCTTCAGTAAAAAAGCGTAACGCTTCAAAACCACCTTCACGGCCAACGCCAGAATTTTTTACACCACCAAAAGGTGTTCTTAAATCACGCATCATCCAAGTGTTCACCCAAACAATTCCAGCTTGTAATTGATTACTCATACGCATGGTGCATTTTAAATCATTAGTCCAAAGTGTTGCTGATAAACCATACTTTACTTTGTTTGCCATTTGTAAGACACTATCTTCAGTATTAAATGGCATGATGGTAACTACTGGCCCGAAAATTTCTTCTTGATTTACGCGACATTCATCATTTGGAACTTCAATAACTGTTGGCTCTAGATAGTAGCCATTTTCGTAGCCTTTAACTAAAACATCGTTTCCGCCACATAAAACAGTTCCATTTTCGTCTTTAGCAATTTGAATGTATTCTTTTACTTTTTCTAAATGTGGTTTGGATACTAAAGCACCAATATTTGTGTCTGCTTTAGATGGATGACCAATTTTTAATGCCTTTACGCGATTAACAAAATCAGCTTTAAATTTATCATAGATAGACGCTTCAACAAAAATACGACTTCCGCATAAGCAAATCTGACCTTGATTTGCAAACGACGAACGTACAGTAGTATCTAACATATCTTCATAATCACAATCTGCGAAAATAATATTTGGATTTTTTCCACCGAGTTCTAGTGATAATTTTTTAAACATTGGCGCAGCTGTTCTCGCAATATGTGCTCCAGTTGCTGTGCCTCCAGTAAAACTAATGGCTTTAATATCTGGATGTTCTACAATGGCTTGACCAGTTGAACCACCAAGCCCATGAACAATATTGAGTACACCTTTTGGTAACCCAGCTTCGTTGCAAATCTCGCCTAATAAATATGCAGTCATTGGCGTAACTTCGCTTGGTTTTGCAACTACACAGTTTCCTGCGGCAATTGCTGGAGCAATTTTCCAACTAAATAAATAGAGTGGAAGATTCCAAGGAGAAATACAGCCAACAACACCAATAGGCTGGCGTAAGGTGTAATTTATAGCTTGTTGACCAACACTCTCATGGCTTTCGCTTGCAAATTGCGTAATGGCATTTCCGAAAAATCTAAAGTTGCTTGCTGCTCTTGGGATATCTACTGCTTTTGCTAAATTTAAAGGTTTGCCATTGTCTTTAGATTCGGCTTCGGCAAAGCGTTGCAAGTTGGCTTCGAGTAACTCAGAAATTTTGAGTATGATTCTGCTTCGCTCTTCAAATGTAGTTTGTGACCAAACAGGGAAAGCAGATTTTGCAGCGATATAAGCATTTTCAACATCTTCTTTGGTTGAGTTAGGTATTTGTCCATAAACTTCACCATTAGATGGATTAAAGTTGTCTATCCAATTGTCATTAATTGGATTATGAAAGTTGCCGTTAATATAGTTTTGAATGTTCATTTTTTGTTATTTCTACTAAACCGTAAATTTATTTTCAACTATTACTAAACTGAATTAGACTTAACATTATGAAAGTAATTCCAAGAAGTATTAAGCCAATTTTTGATGCTTTACCATAAGCACCAGATTTTGAATAATTTTTCCTGTAATCAAATATTGCGAATATTAAAGTTGTAATACCGACAATTAAAAGTAAAATTTCATTTTCAAATAATTTAGTCATCTATACTTTCTTATAAGCCATTACTTTAATCTCAACCACTAAATCTGGATGTGGTAATTGGTGTACAGCAACGGTTGTGCGTGTTGGTCCGGTTTCTTTGTCAAAGAATTCAGCATAGGCTTTGTTATAACCTGCAAAATCATTCATATTAACCAAAAAGGAAGTCACATCTACTACGTCTTTTAAAGAGGCTCCAACTTTAACTAGGTTGCTTTCTATGTTCTTTAAAACTTCACGAGTTTGTACTTCAGCATTTAGACGTTTAGTTCCCATTTCGTCAATAATATCTACACCAGCAATTGTATTATCGGGTCTTCTAGAGCTCGTTCCTGAAACGAAAATAAAATCGCCTACTTGCTTTACATGTGGATATGCTCCTCTTGGTGTTACCTTTGTTCCTGCTGAAGCAGGAATTTCATTGTTGTTATTACTCATAATATTTTTTTTATCTGTTCATTTTGTCTTGACACAAAACGAACCAAAAAGTCAAATTGAAATGAGGAAATTCCTTCGGAACATTCTCTTTCGGAATTTCGTGCTTAAAGCTTCGTTTTGCATCTCCATTCCTTCGTTCATTATTTCTACATTTCAATGTTCAATTCTCAGAATTGATCTGGGACATGAACTTTACTAGGTTATATCATTTCCCAATATATCTTTTTATTTTGCTAACTGCTAACTGCTAACTGCTAACTGCTAACTGCTAACTGCTAACTGCTAACTGCTAACTCATTTTAATCCAGCAACTCTATCGTCTTCTAAAATGGCTTCGGTTTCTTGTTTTACTTTGTTTAAAATGTCTTTCATATTACCAGTTGGAGAAATAACACCATCTGATAACATATTCAATATGGCTTTATCTTGAGCACGACCTTTAAGCATTGCTTCTCGATAACCAATATGTTCATTAAAGGTTACTAGGCTGTATTTTGATGAATAGTCTTTTGGAAATTCTTTTTCTAAAGCCATTTCAATTTTTCGCTTTTCTTGAAATATGGCTTGACCAACGTGGTCTTTCATTTCATGAAAATTATCTATCGCTAAATCGGCAATAGCATCAGTATCTTTCTTTCTGTTTTTTTCGTATTCGGTAAAAACGGTTTCCCAGTTTCCTTCATGTTTATCTAAAACGGCATCAAATTCTACAACATCTTCAAAAGAGGCATTCATACCTTGTCCGTAAAACGGAACAATAGCATGAGCCGAATCTCCCATAAGTAGCGTATTACCTTTATAATGCCATGGTGAACATTTTACGGTTCCTAAAGGTGCAGTTGGGTTATCAAAAAAGTCTTCAACTAAGTTTGGCATGAGTTCTAAAGCATCAGGGAATTCTTTTTGGAAGAACTCTGTAACGATTTCTGGTGTTGTTAAATTATTGAAATTGTATTCGCCTTCATCATAACCTAAAAAGAGTGTTACTGTAAAACTGCCATCTAAATTGGGTAAAGCTATAAGCATAAATGCGCCTCTTGGCCAAATATGCAAGGCGTTTTTATAGGTTTTATAATCTCCAGTTTTTGTTGGAAGAATGCTTAATTCTTTATAACCATGTGTTAAGTAATCTTGAGAAAAACTAAACAAGAATTTTTTACCTAAATAGTAACTTTTTCGCATAGCAGAACCAGCACCATCTGTAGCAAAAATTGCATCTGCATCTTCTACAAATTCTTTCTTGGTATTGTAGTCTTGAAATAAAGCTGTTGTTTTTTCAAAATCAACCGATTTACATTTTTTATTAAAATGAATGGTAACATTATCATGTTTTTCGGCTTCAGTTAGTAATAGACCATTAAGCTCTCCACGAGAAATAGAATTAATGTATTCATGCTCGCGTCCGCTATAATTTGAAAGGAATGTATTACCTTCTTTATCATGAAGCATACGACCATTCATTGGGATGCACAACGCTTTTACTTTATCTTCTATGCCAACTAATTTCATGGCTTTATTGCCACGATCCGAAAACGCTAAGTTAATAGAACGTCCTGCAGAAATATCTGTTTTTCGTAAATCTGGACGCATTTCAAAAACGGTAACATTATATCCACGTTGTCCTAATCGTAATGCAAGAAGGCTTCCGCAGAGTCCTGCACCAATAATGAGTATGTTTTGTTGTTTGTTTTTCATATGTCATTCCTGCGAAAGCAGGAATCTTAATTAATTAAACTTCAATTTATAGTGGATTCCGCATCAAGTGCGGAATGACATGTTAATTTAATATTTTTTTCATTTTTTCAACCATCTGGTATACATCTTCAAACGAATTATATAAAGGTACTGGAGCACAGCGAATCACATCTGGCTCTCGCCAATCACTAATTACACCTGCTTCTGTTAATTTATTATGTAATGATTTGTCTGCGTTTAATACTTGAATAGATAATTGACAACCACGTTCATCTGGGTTTTCTGGAGTAATAATTTTAATAGTATCTTCACCTAATTGTTTTAATAAGAACTCAAAATAACCTGTAAGTTTTTTAGACTTTTTATTAAGTTTTTTAATACCTACTTTGTTAAACATATCTAACGACGCTTTAATTGCTGCCATAGATAAAATAGGCGGATTACTTAACTGCCATCCTTCTGCACCTGGCAATACATCAAATTCGTGACGCATATTAAAACGCGTTTCTTTATTATGACTCCACCAACCTGTAAATCGGTTTAAGGTTTTATCGTAAGCATGGCGTTCATGTACAAAACATCCAGATAAACTTCCTGGGCCAGAGTTTAAATATTTGTAAGTACACCAAACGGCAAAATCTGCTCCAGAGTTATGTAAATCTAAATCAACATTTCCTGCGCCATGGGCACAATCAAAACCAACCATGCAGCCATGTTTGTGACCTAGTTTTGTAATACGTTTAAAATCGAAAAACTGTCCTGTATAGTAGTTTACACCACCAATCATTACTAATGCAATTTGCTCACCTTGTTGTTCTAAAATTGTTTCTAAATCTTCATAACGTAATAACTCTTCGCCTTTTCGAGGTGTCCAAAGTATTAAACCTTCTTTATCATCATAACCATGATGACGTAGTTGTGATTCTACAGCATATTTATCTGAAGGAAATGCGTCACTTTCAATAACAATTTTGTAACGTGATTTAGTAGGCTTGTAAAACGAAGCCATCATAAAATGTAAATTTGCAGTAAGCGAGTTCATTGTAACGACTTCAATTGGTTTTGCGCCAACTAATTTTGCTGTGCTTTCTGCTAAAAACTCATGATATGGTAACCATGGGTTTTTTGCATCTGTGTGACCTTCTACACCTAAATTAGCCCAATCTTCAAGTTCTTGATTAATATATGCTTTAGTGGTTTTTGGTTGTAATCCAAGCGAGTTTCCGCAGAGGTAAATAAGTTCATTTCCATATTTGTCTTTTGGAATATGAAATTGGTTTCTATAGCTTGATAATTCGTCTAAAGCGTCTTGTTGCTTTGCGTATTCAAGACCAGATTGATAGTTGGACAAAGTGAATTGATTTTCGGTTTCCAACAAAAATAGGAATTAATACGTTAGGAATGAAGTGTAAAAAAAGAGATAATTAGTCTTTTTCTTTTTTTTGTATCTTTAAAAGAAATAATCTAGTTATGGGAAAAATAAGAGAATATAGTAATGGAGAAACCACAGTAGTTTGGGAAGCTGAAAAGTGTATTCATTCTGCTATTTGTGCAAAAGGTTTGCCTGAAGTTTTTCAGCCTAGAGAACGACCTTGGGTTAAAATTGATGCTGCTAATACCACAACAATTATTAATCAAGTGAAGCAATGTCCTTCTGGAGCTTTACGCTATTACATGAATGCCGAAGGTGACAATACTGCCGAAACACTTAAAACAAAAGTTGAGGTTTTAGAAAATGGCCCTTTACTAGTTTATGGTACGCTTAAAGTAACAGATAAACATGGTAATGTGGAAACCAAAAATAAAACGACTGCTTTTTGCAGATGTGGTTCATCAAATAACAAGCCTTATTGTGATGGTACACATATAAAAGCTGAGTTTAAAGGGTAATCTATAATTTATTGATAAAAAGGAAAAAGTGCTTCAAAATTCATTGAAGCACTTTTAATATATATAGACGCATAATGCGGAAAAAACGCTGTTTAAAATAGATACGATTTAAGTCGTAATAACCTTGTTATAATTACAAAATGTAATTCAAATTTTATGCCAAATAATATTAAATACTATATTGCTTAATAGTTATAATAAGATGATGAATAAAGAAGACGATTTTTTTGAGGTTAATAAAGCAACTTGGAACGAGAAAGCAAAAGTGCATTCTGCAAGTGAATTTTATAATCTAGATGCTTTTAAAAAAGGAAAAACGTCATTAATGCCTTACGAATTGAATGCGCTTAGAGATGTTTCTGGAAAATCATTATTGCATTTGCAATGTCATTTTGGTCAAGATACGTTAAGTTGGAGCAGGTTAGGAGCTAAGTGTGTTGGTGTTGATATTAGTGATGAAGCTATTGAAATAGCAAAAACATTAAATAATGAATTGCAACTTGATGCAGGATTTTTTTGTTGTAATGTATTAGAGACTTCAAAATATATTCAAGAAACATTTGATATTGTATTTACAAGCTATGGTGTTATTGGTTGGTTACCAGATTTAACACCTTGGGCTAATATGATTGCTGAACGATTACAAAAAGGAGGCGAATTTTATATGGTAGAATTTCACCCAATTGTGTGGATGTTTGATTATACCAATGGGAAGTCTGAACTAAAATATGGATACAATCAAGATGAAGTAATTTATGAAGAGTACGAAGGGACTTATGCAGACCAAAACTCAAAAATGATTAGTAAAGAATATGGATGGAATCATGGTTTAGGCGAAGTAGTAACAGCACTAACTGAGGCAGGATTACGAATTGATTTTTTAAATGAACATGACGAAAGTCCGTATGATGTACTACCAGATTTAATTAAAACAAAATCTGGGATGTATAAAACTAAAGATGGTCTTTATCCTTTACTTTTTGAGTTAAAAGCAACTAAACTTTAGTGGCTTCTTTTGATTAACTCTGGGAATTTCTTTTTGAATCTGTTTAGCCTAGGAACAGAAACGTTTTGAATATAAGGATGATTTGGGTGTAAACGCTCGTAGTCTTGATGGTAATCTTCGGCTACCCAGAATTTTTGAAACGGATAAACTTCGGCAGCAACTTTTACATTTAGCTTTTTAGCCAAAGCTTCCTTTTTTTCTAGTATAATTTGTTTTTGTTCGTCGTTTTGATAAAAAATAATAGAACGATATTGTGAGCCTCTATCATTACCTTGACCATTTACTTGTGTTACATTTTGTGAACCAAAATAGACGTCTACTAATGTAGCAAAGCTTACAATATTTGGATCGTAAATAATTTCTACAGCTTCAGCATGTCCTGTTCTACCTGTATTACTAGACTCATAAGTTGGATTGTTTGAATATCCTCCAGAATATCCAGATATTGATTCTTCTACACCTTTTACGCTTTCATAAATAGCTTCTACACACCAAAAACAACCACTAGCAAAATACGCTCTAGCTTTTCCGTCTTTTAATGGTACAATTACAGGCTCGGCATCAATAATAGCCTGTTGCTTTGAGTTAACTTGTGCTGTGTTTTGACAGCTAAATAATAACGTAATTAGTATAATTGGGAGTAAATGCTTCATTTCTAAAAATTTTATAACTAAATAGACGTATTAAAAGGTAAAACCTTAACAGATTAATTTGTTTTTATAATAAGAAGCAAAAAAAAGCCTTCTAAAATAGAAGGCTTTACTATATCTGTAAAATGGTTGTTTATAGTTTAGCAAACATTTTTTCCATTTTTGCTTTTTGTTCTTCAGCTAATACGGCATCAACTAAAATACGTCCACTATGCTCATCTGTAATTACTTTTTTACGCGAAGCAATCTCAACTTGAACTTGTGGCGGAATTGTAAAGAACGATCCTCCAGAAGCGCCTCTTTCAATAGCTACTACTGCAAGTCCGTTTTTTACATTATTACGAATTCTTAAATATGCTTTTACTAGTCTGTCTTCAATCTGTTTTTGGTAATCATCAGATTTTTTGATTAAAGCTTCTTCTTCTTTTTGAGTTTCAGCTAAAATTGCATCTAATTCGCTACGCTTATGTTTTAAATGCGTTGTGCGATCTTTAAGTCTGTCTTTAGTTTCAGAAATAACTTCTTTTTTCTGCTCAATTTGAACTTTAAATTCTTTAATATGCTTTTCTGCTAATTGAATTTCTAATTCTTGAAATTCAACTTCTTTAGTTAAAGAATTAAATTCTCTGTTATTTCTAACGTTCTTTTGTTGTTCAGAATATTTTTTTATTAAAGCTTTAGCTTCTTCAATTAAATTCTTTTTTGATTTGATGTCTTCATCAACCAAATCAAGGCTAGTACCTAGCTTTTCAAGTCTAGTATTAAGACCTTCTACTTCATCTTCTAAATCTTGAACCTCTAAAGGAAGTTCTCCTCTTACGTTTCTAATTTCATCGATTCTAGAATCAATTAATTGTAAATCGTATAATGCTCTTAAACGATCTTCAACAGAAATTTCAACTTTTTTTGCCATAATTAAAAATACTTTACTGGATTGGTATTTGTCATTGATAAAACGACTGCAAAATTAGTGATTTTTTTTGAGAGATAATCAGCTAAAAACGTTTTTGTGTACTGTTCGCTTTCATAATGCCCAATATCTGCTAAAATAATAGTGTCTTCTGCCATAAAAAAGTCATGATATTTTAAATCTGAAGTTATAAAAACATCAGCATTGGCAGCCTTTGCAGCTTGAATAGCAAAACTCCCAGAACCTCCAAGTACAGCAACTTTTTTAATTGGTTTATTTATGAGTTTTGAATGTCTTATACTAGAAGATTTCATTTTATTTTTCACAAAATTTAAGAAATCTTCTGCTTTCACCTCTTTTTCTAGTTCTCCAATCATTCCCATTCCTATGGTTTGATTGTAGTTATCAAGCGTTGTAACTTCAAAAGCGACTTCTTCATAAGGGTGATTTTCAAAAAGTGTATTTAAAACCTTAGTTTCTAAATGTTTTTTAAAGGTAACAGAAATTTGGGTTTCCTCTTCGGTGTGTAGTTTATCTCTTTCGCCAAGTGTAGGATTTGAGTTAGAGTTGCCCATATATGTACCTAAACCATCTGTATTAAAGCTACAATTTGCATAATTGCCAATTTCTCCAGCGCCACTTTTAAATAAGGCCGCTCTTAATTGTTGAGCATTATTTTTTGGGACGTAAGTTGTGAGCTTTTTTATAGTTCCTTTTTGAGGAAGTAGTATTTTTTTATTTGTTAAGCCTAGCGTATTGCATATAATATCATTTACACCTTGTAATGCATTATCTAAAGCGGTATGCATTGCATAAATTGCTATGTTATTTTGTATAGCTTTTATAACAACACGTTCTACATATGTTTTTCCGTTTAACTTTTTTAAGCCTTTAAAAATTATTGGGTGAAAACTTACAATTAGATTGCAATTGTTTTTAATAGCTTCATCTACAACAGCTTCAAGCGTGTCTAAAGTTACAAGAATACCTGTTATTTTAGTGGATTTATCACCGACTAGCAAACCAACATTATCAAAATCTTCGGCATAATTTAAAGGCGCTAATTCTTCTAAATAATTAATAACATCTTTTACAATCATAATTATGAATTTGTTTCAAAGATAAAATATTATACTTTCGTTGAGATGAAATTTTTGAGATACATTCTATTTCCTGTTGTACCTATTTATTATTTGGTTACTTGGTTAAGAAATAAAGCTTATGATTTAGGTGTTAAACCTAGTTCTAAATTTGATTTACCAATTATTTGTGTTGGTAATTTAAGTGTTGGAGGTACTGGAAAAACACCTATGATTGAGTACCTTATTAGAGCATTAAAACCTGAATATAAAATTGCTACGCTTAGTAGAGGTTATAAACGAAAAAGTGAAGGCTTTGTAATTGCAGATGTTAATGCAAGTGCATCAACAGTTGGCGATGAGCCATTTCAATTTTATAAAAAGTTTGATGATGTACTTGTTAGTGTAGATGCTAATAGGCAAAATGGGATACAGCAATTATTAGCTTTAAAAGATAAGACTCAAGTTATTTTGTTAGATGATGCTTATCAGCACAGAAAGGTGAAAGCAGGTTTTAATATTTTATTAACGGCATATGATAATTTATACGTAAATGATATTGTATTACCTACCGGAAATTTGAGAGAGCCAAGATCTGGAGCTAAAAGAGCAGATGTCATTATAGTTACTAAATGTCCAGAACAATTAGACGCTAATAAAAAAGAAGCTATTAAAAAGGCTTTAAAATTAGCTTCGCATCAACGCTTATTTTTTAGTTATATTTCTTATTCAGAAAAGGTTTTTGGAGCTAAGAAAGCAATAGATTTAAAGAGCTTGAAAGACAAATCATTTACATTGGTAACAGGAATTGCAAATCCAAAGCCTTTAGTAGAGTATTTAAAATTGAATGGATTAAGTTTTGAACATTTAAGTTTTAAAGACCATCATAATTTTTCTCAACATGAGATAGAAAACTTAAAGCAAAAGGAACTTGTTATAACAACAGAAAAGGATTATATGAGGTTAAAGCCTCATTTTAAGGTATCAGAAAAATTATTTTATCTACCTATTGAAACTGCTATTGATGACTCAACAGCATTAATTAAACTAGTAAAAAAGTTTGTACATAATTTTTAAACAGAAGCCGTTGTGTTTTGTACAAGTGCTTGGTATAATTTCTTTTCGAAATCATCTTGTTTAAAAGGCTTAGAGATAATATCATCAAAACCAGCTTCGTCAAACTCATGCATTTTGTCTTCTAAAGTAACAGCTGTTAAAGCAAAAATGGTTAACTCTTTATCAAACGTTCTAATGATCTTTGTGGCTTCTAAACCACTAATTCCTGGCATGTGAATATCCATTAATACCACATCGTAATTATTCTCTTTTACTTTTTCTACTGCAGCTTCTCCATTATCTACAATATCACATTCAAGATTCATCTTATTCAAGATTTTCTTGGTAATCATTTGATTAATTTTGTTGTCTTCTACAATCAAAATTTTAATGTTGCTAATGTCCAATTTGTTGATGTTTTTTGAATAATCTTCCTTAATAATTTTTTTAGTTTCTTCAGCATAGGTAAGTGGTATTTCAAAAAAGAAAGTTGTTCCTTTTCCGAGCTCACTCTTTAAATAAATTTTACCTTTTAAGATCTCAATAAGTCCTTTTACGATAGAAAGACCAAGTCCTGTTCCGCCATACTTTCTATTAATTTGTATAGAGCCTTGAGAAAAACTCTCAAACATATTTTCTTGTTTTTCTTTAGAAATACCAATTCCGTTATCTTCTATTTCAAATCTAACTGTATGGTTATCCCCTTTTTTATCTATACCATAAACACGAACCCAAATGTCACCATCTTTAGTGAATTTTATAGAGTTACCTATTAGGTTTATTAGTATTTGAGATATTTTTAAATTATCACCATAGAAGGTTTCTGGTAAATCTTCTTGATACTCAAAATGTGTTATAATATTATTATCTAAAGCAGAATTGTTAAGGGCAGAAACTACATTTTCAACTTTCATTTTTAAGTTAAATAGCTCTGGATCTAGTTCTACTTTATTAGCTTCAATTTTATTAATTTGGAGTATATCATTTATAAACGTCAATAAATAATCACCAGAGAATTTTAAAGACTTTAAATGAGGAATTTGATCTTCTTTAGGCTTTTCATCTAATAGCATGTTTGTAAGACCAGTAACGGCATATAAAGGTGTTCTGAGCTCATGCGTTACGGTTGATAAAAAGTTGGCCTTAGTTTTTGAAGCTAATTCTGCTTTTTCCATAGCAACAATGAGCTCATCATTTTTTTTATGGAGCATATTGTTGGTCTTTAGCCTAATATTATTGTTTTTATATAACGAAAGTGTAAGTAAGGATAAAATGGTAATTAAGGCAATACTTAAAATGGTTGTGATTTTAGCTAAACTACTTTCAGATTCTTGCTCTTCAACCTGAGTTTTTAATTTTTGATAATCAGCATCATTATAAGCATTAATGTATTCTGCTCTTCGTTCTGGTGAAAGGTTTTCGCGCTTTATATTTAATATAGAATCAGATAACTTAATATGTTTCATTAAGTACTGATTTGCTAACTTATAATTCTCGTTTTCTTGATAAATGTCACTTAAAGTAACATAGCTTTCATTAATGTTTTCGGCAAGTTTATTTTGTTTTGCAATCTCTAGACCTTCATTGGTCATAGAAAGTGCCAATTCTGTATTATCAAGTTTTTCTAATACTTTTCCGCTATAAATAAGCGCATTACTATGTATGTTGTTTTGCTTGTATTTTTTTGCTAATACAATAGTCTTTTCTAATAAAGATTTAGCCGTTTTATAATCTTCTTGCTCAAGGTAAATTTTAGCCTCGTTTAACGTAACTTCAGAAATAAACTCCTCTAAGTTTTCTTCTTCGAATTTAGTTTTTGCTGAGTTAAAATAATCTAGAGCTGTTTGGTATTCTTTTTTACTAGAATGTAAAACACCTCTTATACTATATGAAATAGCAAGATTTGCATAATCATTAATTTCTCTTTGTATTTCTGAAGCTTTTGTAAGAGATACTAAAGCTTTTTCAGGTTCGTTAATTGCATACTGAAGTTTTGCAATTTTGGTATGTATGATGCCTTCGCTTTGCCTGTCTTCTATAGAAATGGCTATTTCTAAGGCTTTGTCTAAGTTATCTTTTGCATTAAAATACTGACCTCTTTCACTATCAAAACTAGATTGAGTGATAAGGTTTTTAACGCGCATTTTTAATACATCTGTATCATTCTCAGCATTGGTTTGTGCTGTTAATGAAAATGATAAACATATAAATAAAGCAACTATGTAATACTTAATTTGGGACATATTTAGGCCACTTATTTTGAACAAATATAATTATTTATTCGATAAAAGTGATGATTTATCCGATAAATTGCAAATTAAATCTAAAATTCTTGATGAATAACCAGTCTCATTATCGTACCAACCTACAATTTTTATCATATTTCCGATAACCGAAGTCATTTGAGAATCGAAAATGCAAGAGTGCGTATTACCAACAATATCAATAGATACAATTGGGTCTTCTGTATATTCTAATATGTTTTTTAAATGTGTTTCTGAAGCTTTTTTAAATGCAGAATTAATATCGTTTATAGATACAGTTTTGTCAACATTAAATGTAATATCGGTTAAAGAACCATTAGCAACAGGAACTCTTATGCCACAACCGCCAATAACATTTGAAAGTTTAGGAAAAATTTTTGTCAATGCTTTTGCTGCTCCAGTTGTGGTTGGAACTATTGATTGACCAGCTGCTCTAGCACGACGTAGGTCTCTATGAGGTTGATCATGTAAGCTTTGATCTGTTGTGTACGAGTGTACTGTGGTGATATAAGCTTGCCTTACGCCACATAATTCATCAATAACAGAAATCATTGGAGCCGCATTATTTGTGGTACATGATGCATTAGATATTATAGTCTCGTCACCATTTAGAATATCTTCATTTATGCCAAGAACTACGGTTTTTATATCATCTTTTAATGGAGGAACACTCAAAATAACGCGATTGGCTCCATTTTTAATATGAAATTCTAAATCTGAAGCTGCTTTAAATTTACCTGTGGCTTCAATTACAAAATCAATATTGTAAGGATTCCAATCTAGATTTTTTGGATGTGTTTCATTTAGAAGCGGAATACTTTTATTGTTTGCAATTATAGTTTTTTCAGAATGAGATATAGATTGATTTGATACACCATGAATACTATCGTACTTTAATAAGTGACTCAAGGTTTTAGCATCTGCCAAATCGTTTATAGCAACAACTTGAATGTCATTTCTTTCTTGAATAAGACGAAATACTCTACGTCCAATTCTTCCAAAACCATTAATAGCAACATTAATCATTAGTTAATGTGTTTTTGAGCTTTGTATGAAGAACGTACTAAAGCACTACTTTCTACATGACGAAAGCCTAAATCTAAACCAATTTTTTTGTACTCGTCAAACTGTTCTGGAGTTACAAATTCTTGAACAGGAAGATGTTTTTTACTTGGCTGAAGATATTGCCCTATAGTAACAACATCAACATCATTATCTTTAAGATCGTGAAGTGTAGCGATTACTTCTTCACGAGTTTCTCCAAGACCTAGCATAATACCAGATTTTGTGCGTCGTTGTCCTTGCGCTTTTAAATACTTTAACACACCAAGGCTTCTGTCGTATTTTGCTTGTATTCTTACTTCTCTAGTAAGTCTTCTTACAGTTTCGATATTATGAGATACAACTTCTGGCGCAACATCAATAATTCTATCAATATGTTGTTCGATACCTTGAAAATCTGGAATTAAAGTTTCTAAAGTAGTTTCTGGGTTCATACGCCTTACTGCTTTTACAGTTTCTGACCACATGATGCTTCCCATATCTTTTAAATCATCTCTATCAACACTTGTTAATACAGCATGTTTAATATTCATGATTTTAATTGAACGCGCAACTTTTTCTGGCTCATCCCAATCTACAGTTTCTGGGCGACCAGTTTTTACACCACAAAATCCGCAAGAACGTGTGCAAATATTTCCTAAAATCATAAAGGTTGCAGTACCTTCTCCCCAACATTCTCCCATATTAGGGCAGCTACCAGATGTACAAATAGTATTGAGTTTGTATTTATCTACAAGACCTCTAAGCTCAGTATATTTTTTACCAGTAGGCAATTTTACACGAAGCCATTTAGGTTTTGGTTGACGTTCTGTTGCTGTATTTGAAGCTGTTTTAGTATCCATCAATTATTGAAATTTCAAAAAGCAAAGATACAAAGTAAAATTGTAATATACTGTTTTTAAACCTAAGCCTCAGCTTATAATTTTTAGATTGAAAAGGTTATTTTTTAGTAATAATTTCTGCTAGTAATTTTTTAGCTCTTAAAAGCTTTACTTTAACATTGTTAATTGGTTCTTCAAGTTGCTCAGATATTTCTTTATAACTTAACTCCTGAAAATATCTAAGGTTAATCACGTCTTGATAATGAGGTTTCAATTTTTTTATGTCTCTAAGTAATTTTGCTAAATTTTGTTCGGTAATTAATTTGTCTTCAGGTGAAGGTGATTCGTCTATAATATCATAAAACTCATTTTCATCACCATGTCTGGAAGTATTGGCAATTGTAGATTTTTGTTTTCTAATTAAATCAATATGAATATTTTTTGAAATGGTTATTAACCATGTTTTAAATACATATTTGTCTTTATAAGTATGTATTTTATCAAAAGCTTTAGAAAATGTTTGAATGGTTATATCTTCAGCGTCATTTTCGTTTTTAGTACGTTTAATTTGAAATCCATAAACATCATTCCAAAACTTATCTAGCAAAAAGTTAAAGGCAATTTGGTCATTGTCTTTTGCTTTTTCAATAGCTTCTTTTATTTCCAGTGCTGAGGTTTTGATATAAGATTTTTTATAAAGATATAGAATTGAAATGTAATTAAAAATAATTCAAGAAACGGAAAAAGGATGATAAGTCCCTTTTCATTTAACTTTTTTGAGATTAAACCTAAACTAATAAATTGAATACTAAATCTTAAGGTTATTAGAGCTAAAACTATTTTCCAATTAAATAATGTACTTAGTAATAAAATTGCGAGTACCCAAAACAGAAGTTGAGATGTATAAAAAAGGCCTAATGCAATCTTATGTTTAAATTTATAATGTTTTGCGGTACTAATATGTCTTTGTTTTTGTTTAATCCATGCTTTAAAAGATGTTTTAGGTTCAGATAAAGTAAAACTGTTTTTAGAAATAGAAATAGATGTGTTTAATTTATTAGACACTTGATTTATAAATAAGTCATCATCTCCAGATTTAATTTCCATATGGTTCATGAAACCATTTGCTACAAAGAAAGTTTCTTTTCTATAAGCAAGATTTCTGCCAACAGCCATGTATGGTTGACCTAATATCGCGTAAGAAAAATATTGTGTAGCAGATAGTAAGGTTTCAAAACGAATTAGTTTGTTTAAAAAAGAACCTTTAATTTTTTTATAAGCACCATAACCTATAACAATAGATTTTGTGTTAGAAAAATGACTACTCATTTCACTTATCCAATGTCTTGAAACTGGTTTGCAATCTGCATCAGTAAAGAGTAAAAAGTTATGTGTAGCAGCTTTTATGCCTAATGTAAGCGCGTACTTTTTGTTTCCCCAAAATTTTTCGATAGTTTTTACATTTACAATTTTAATGGAGCTGTGCTTCTCTTTAAAAGCCTCCATGACTTTTAAAGTCTCATCTGTTGAGTCGTCATTAATTAAAACAACTTCAAAGTTTTGATACTCTTGTTCAAGAATTGACGGTAAAAATTGTTTTAAATTTTCTGCTTCATTTTTTGCGCAAATAAGAACAGATATAGCAATGTTTTTTGAAGTTGAGGCTGATTCTTTATGAAAAGAAAAATTCATAAAAACGAAGCCATAATAAATTATTTGAATGGTAACAACTATTATAAAGCTGTAGAATACTACTTCAAATAACGATGTCAATGCTTATGAATGTTGAGTTTCGTTGCAGTTTTCAAACTGGTCTGGTGTTTTGCCACAAAAACCACAAGATTCACCTTCTGTATTTAGCATAGGGTTTTGACTTGCACATGTGCCTGCAAATTTTCCGTCTTTTTTAGCCCAGATTTTTATAGCAATTCCTGCAATTCCTAAGCCTAATAATAATAAGGTGATTAATAAAAGTTTCATGTGTTTTTATCTATTGTTTTTTAATGGCCACATGGAACATTCACATAAATATTCTCTTAGATAGAAGAAAATTTAGTCATGAATGTTTCATCTATTAAAATTTTTACAAAGATACTGCTTTTAGCTGATTTTCTATAACAATTATGTGTTATAAACTGCTATTTAGTAAATTATGAGTTGTGTGACTTTTTAACACTTTTGGTGTCATATTGTTGATTATATGTATTTTTAATTAACTAACTTTTAAAATTATTACTTATGAAAAAATTATTTGCAGAATTCTTTGGTACATTTTGGCTTGTATTTGGAGGTTGTGGTAGTGCAATTTTTGCTGCAGGATTCCCAGAATTAGGAATTGGTTTTGTTGGTGTTGCATTAGCTTTTGGTCTAACTGTATTAACAATGGCTTATGCTGTTGGACATATTTCTGGAGGACATTTTAATCCAGCGGTATCTTTTGGTCTTTGGGCAAGTGGAAAATTTCCAGCTAAAGATTTAATTGGTTACATAATTGCGCAATTAATTGGTGCAGTGGTTGCAGCAGGCGCATTGTATCTTATTTTATCTGGAAAGTCTGGCTTTAATGATGCTGGTGGTTTTGCTGCTAATGGCTATGGAGATTTATCTCCTGGTGGATATTCTATGATGTCAGCTTTAATTGTTGAATTTTTATTAACTATGTTTTTCTTGTTAATTATTTTAGGAAGTACAAACGTTAAAGCTCCTAAAGGATTTGCGCCAATTGCTATAGGTTTAGGGTTAACGTTAATACATTTAATTAGTATTCCTGTAACAAATACGTCAGTTAATCCTGCACGTTCTACAAGTCAAGCATTATTTGCAGGAGGCGAATATGTACCTCAATTATGGTTGTTTTGGTTAGCTCCAATTGCTGGTGCTTTAGTTGCTGGGTTTATTCATAAAGCACTTTTTGATAAAGAATAATTTATTTTTTTGATATAAAAAAAGCTCCTTTGAAAATAACAAAGGAGCTTTCGTTTTTATATAAATGTTGTTAATCTTTAAGCGATATTTCTGCAACTGCCTTTTCAGCATTTTCAGAAGCATTACTTCCTTTTGGCTCAATAGTTATGCTTAATGCTAAAGCATTTTCCATATACGGAATAGATTGAAATTGTCTTTCTGAAGCATCTAAAATACCGAGATTAACCATTCTGTCTTGCATCTCTGCCCAAATTTGATACGTTTGATTTTCTGGTAATTGCGGAAGCGATAATACATCTATCATAGATGTTTTATCAACAGCATTAATATATGCTACGGTTTTTAAGTCTTTTGCACGTTCATTTCCTCTTAAAACATACTTTTCAGTTTCTGGGTTATTAAGTTTCATAAACTGACGCATAACGGCGTCTAACTTTCCATTGTTTTGTTCTATGTCTTGACGTAAATCAAAAATTTCATCTACTACAACTTGGTTTTCATTAAGTAATAATTGATTTTGCTGATACATTAAAAACGCAGTTCCAGCAAATATTAAGGCAGCAATACTTGCAGCAATACTATACCAAGGTGTTTTTCTGTTTTGTGATTGTAAATTAATAACTGGAGTTTCATTTAACTCATCATTAATTGCATCTAAAATAAATTTAGGTGCTTCTACAGCATTTGCTTTTGCGATAGTTTCTAAATTATCTTGTAATCTATTATATTCTTTTTCAACTTCTGGATAGGTTGAAATATAATGTTCTACTTCTAAATTTTCTGAAGCAGAAGTAGTGCCTAGTATATATTTATCTAATATACCAGACTGTAAAAAAGAATGTAGTTTTGTTTCCATAGCCATCTATTTTATGGATTGTAAATTTTTTTTAATTCTCGCAATCCAATTTTTAATCTAGACTTTATTGTACCTAACGGAATTTCTAATTCATCACTTGCCTCTTGTTGTGTCATGCCTTCAAAAAATAAGGCTTTGAGTACAATTTGATACTTGTTGTCCAGCTTAGCAACATGTTCTTTTAAATCTATAACATCTTGATTTAAACTAACTGTTGGTAGAATATATACGTTAGATTTGTCTATTTGGACTTCTTTATCAAATTTCTTGTTATGACTTCTTAGTTTATCAATGGCTGTATTTCTTGCAATTCTATATAGCCAAGTAAAAAGTTTTGCTTTTTTAGAATCGTATTTTTTAGCATTTTTCCAAATTTTCACAAAGGTTTCTTGAAGCGCATCTTGAGCTAATTCTTCGTTAATTGTCACTTTTAAAATAACACCATAGAGACTGCTTGAATAATTTTCATATAGCAGATTAATTGCTTTTTTATCGCCTTTCTCTAGTAGCTTTACAATATGTTGTTCTATTGGTGTACTCAAAAAATTATGGTTTTGATTTTTGTTAAAAATGAATTATAAAAATCCGAATGGGGTGTTTTATACGTATATAGGTTAAGGTGGTAAAATTAGTAAAATATTACTAAAACGAAATTTAATCCATTATCATATATACAACTGTAGAATTAAACTTTCTTTTAAAGAAATTGATTAATAGCATTTTCATACTATTCTATAGTAATTAAGAAGCCTCAAATTAATTTGAGGCTTCTTCTTTATATAATGTTGACTTCGGTTTCAATTTTAATTTCAAAAAGACGATATATAGTTTTTTGAATAAGTTGTGCCAGTTTTAAAATATCTTCTCCTTTTGCACCTCCATAACTTACAAGTACAAGTGCTTGTTTTTTATGAACACCATAGTTGTTAAAAGTCTTCCCTTTAAAACCAGCATGTTCTATAAGCCAGCCTGCAGGCACTTTAATTTCAGTATCAGAAACCACATAATGTGGTGCATTAGGAAAATTGTTTTGTAGTTTTAAAAATGCATCTTTTGAAATAATTGGGTTTTTAAAAAAACTTCCTGAATTACCAATTTTTTTTGGGTTTGGGAGCTTGCTCTCCCGAATTGCAATTACTGCTTTTGATATGTCTTGAATAGTTGGCTGTTCAATACTCATGCTTTCTAACTCTGAAGTAATTGCACCATAGTTAGTATGTAGCAGGTGATTTTTGGTAGTTAATTTAAAAATCACACTTATAATAATGTATTTTCCTTTAGCATGTTGTTTGAAAATAGAATTTCGATAATCAAACTCACATTGTAAATTAGAAAATGTTTCGACTTCTAAAGTTTCAAGATTTAAGGCTTTACATGAGTAAAACGCATCTTTTAATTCAACGCCATAAGCTCCAATATTTTGTATTGGACTTGTGCCAACATTTCCTGGGATGAGTGATAAGTTTTCTAAACCTCCAAAATTGTTATCTAAAGTCCAAAGCACAAAGTCATGCCAGTTTTCGCCTGCTTGGCTTTCAACAAAAGCCTCAGTTTCTGTTTTTGAAAGAATTTGCTTTCCTTTTAAATTTAAATGAACAACTAAAGCATCGATATCTTTTGTGAGCAGCATATTACTTCCGCCACCTAAAATAAATTTTTTAGGAAAGGCTTCTGAAGAAAAAACTGTTTTTAATTGATCTAGAGAAGATACAGAAACAAAATGCTTTGCTTTAACATCTATACCAAAAGTATTATATTCTTTTAAAGATATATTTTCTAGTATTTGCATTAATTATTGTATGCTTTTAAAGCTTCTTTTAAAATATTAACTGACTTAATAAGACTTTCTTTATTTAATACGTATGCAATTCTAATTTGGTTTAACCCAACTCCAGGTGTTGAATAAAAACCTGCAGCTGGAGCAACCATTATGGTTTCTCCGTTTACATCAAACTCTTCTAAAAGCCATTGCGCAAAATCATCTGAGTTAGCTACAGGTAGCTCAGCAATACAATAAAAAGCACCTTTAGGTTTGGCAACCTTTACACCTTCTATTTTTTGCAATTCTGTTATTAAGGTATTTCGCCTTTCTACATACTCTGTAATGACTTCATCAAAGTAACTTTGTGGTGTTTCAAGTGCAGCTTCACTAGCAATTTGAGCTAAAGTTGGCGGACTTAACCTTGCTTGAGCAAATTTTAAAGCTGTTTTTATAACATCTTTGTTTTTTGATACAAGACACCCAATTCTAGCACCACACATGCTATAACGTTTAGATACAGAGTCTATCACAATTGCGTAATCTTCTAGTCCAAAATCTTGCATTATAGAATAATGTTTGTTTCCATCATAAGCAAATTCACGATAAACTTCGTCTGCTATTAAAAATAAATCATGCTTTTTTACAATAGCAGCAAGCTTTTGTATCTCCTCTTTAGAATATAAATAACCTGTTGGATTTCCGGGGTTGCATATTAGAATTGCTTTTGTTTTTGGGGTAATTAGTTTTTCAAATTCTTCAATAGCTGGAAGCGCAAAATTATCTTCAATTTTTGAAATTACCGGAACAACTTTAACGCCTGAAGCTGTAGAAAACCCATTGTAATTTGCATAAAAAGGTTCAGGAATAATAATTTCATCATCAACATCCATGATGCTTCCAAAAGTAAATAGAAGAGCCTCACTGCCACCAGTAGTTACTATGATATCATCATGTTTTACGTAGATATCGTTTTTTGCATAATAATTAGCTATTTTTTGGCGATATTCTTCAGAACCTTCTGATCGTGTATAGGCAAGAATGTTTAACGAATGCACTTTAACAGCATCTAATGCTATTTGTGGGGTTTTGATATCTGGTTGACCTATGTTTAGATGATAAACAGTTTTACCTTCTTTATAAGCTTTTTCGGCATAAGGGACTAATTTTCTAATTGGTGATTCGGGCATTAAAGCTCCTTTATCTGAAATTGTTGGCATGTTTGACAAATTTAGATGGTAAAGTTCTGAAAATTATCTTAAAGTTTATTTAAAAAATGAGCTTAAAAAAATAATTTAGAGTTAAGATTTGTAACTTGTTGTAAATCATTAACAGTTATATGTTTAAAAAATACGTTATACTTACAGGCTTATTGTTCACTGCAATTAGTTTTTCGCAAAGTAGGTTTAATTTACCAAGAAAGGATAGCGACAAAATTAGATTTCAATTAATAGATAATTTAATTATTGTACCAGTTGAGGTTAATGGTATAAAACTATCTTTTTTGTTAGATTCAGGCGTTAGCAAACCTATATTATTTAATATAACCAATACAGATTCACTTCAAATAAATAACGTAGAAACCATATATTTAAGAGGCTTAGGTGGAGGCGAACCAATAGAGGCTTTAAAATCAAAAAGAAATTTTTTTAAAATTGGAAATGCTTTAAATGTGAATCAGGATATTTATGTTGTTTTTGATAATGCTATAAATTTTACACCCAGATTAGGTGTTCCTGTACATGGAATTATTGGTTATGACGTTTTTAAAGATTTTATAGTTGACATAAATTATACGTCTAAATATCTAAAATTATATAAACCAGATAAATATGTGTATAAAGATTGTAAAAAGTGCGAAACGTTTAATTTAACTTTTTTTAATAATAAACCATATATTGATGGCGAAGTTAAAATTGAATCTAAGCTTATCCCCATTAAGCTTCTAATTGATTCTGGAAGTGGAGATGCGTTATGGTTATTTGAAGATGATGAACTTGGAATTATACCACATGAAGATAAATATTTTGTTGATTTCTTAGGAAAAGGATTAAGTGGGAGTGTGTATGGTAAGCGATCAAAAGTTAATTCATTAAAATTAAAAAGTTTTGAATTAAAGGATGTTAATGCAGCCTTTCCAGATTCAATTGCTATAAGCTATGCGCGTAAACATAAGAAAAGAAATGGGAGTCTTTCGGGTGAAATATTAAAGCGTTTTAATATGATTGTTGATTATGGTAATGCTAAACTTACTTTAAGAAAGAATAGGAATTTTAAATCTTCTTTTTATTATAATAAAAGCGGTATTGTTTTAGAGCAAAACGGAGTTAGAATAGTAAAAGAAGAACAAGGATATGTTGAAAGAAGTAAAGAAGGCGCAAGTACTGGAACAACAATAAATGTAGTTACTTTATATAAATACGCTTTAAAGCCAGCTTATACTATTGTTGAACTTAGAAAAGATTCTCCTGCTGAAAAAGCAGGACTTTTAATAGGAGACATAATTATTGTCATTAATGGTAAAGAAGCACATATGTCAAGCCTTCAAGAAATAAATCAAATGTTTCGTGCTGAAAATGGCAAAAATATACGTATAAAAGTTGATAGAAATGGAGTAATTACTAATCATCAATTTAGACTTGAAGATGTGTTTAAACAAAAAGAACTCCCATAATGGGAGCTCTTTTAAATATTAATATTATTTAAAAAGTGATTATTGTTCAATAACACTTTTAGTTTTTTTCTCAAGAACACTTGTCTTACTAGAATCGACAACTAAACCTTTAATTTTTAAAGCAACAGTTGGTGTGTCTGCATTAGACGTAACTGTAATAGTCTTTCTAATAGGATTAACTCTTTTAGTGTCATACTTTACAGAAATCTCACCTGTTTCTCCAGGCAAAATTGGTCCATCTGGTTTTTTTGGCACTGTACAACCACAAGTAGACTTTACCTTAGATATAATTAAAGGAGCGTTACCCGTATTTGTAAATTCAAACACTCTAACACCATCTGAACCTTTTTCAATAGTTCCGTAATCTATTACATCAGTTTTAAATTCTATTTTTGCTACTTTATCTTGTGCTAAAGCACCAAAGCTAAGTAATCCTACAAACAAAATTAGTACTAAATTTTTCATCATTTTAATTTTAAATTGATACTATCAAAACTACTTACTTTTTAGCGTTCTGCAAAATTAATTAGATGTATTACACATATATTAACGCTATTATTAAAATATATTCGATTATTTGTTTTAATAATTTCGCAAAAAAAGAAATATAAGTACTTTTGTTGGTTACTATACAAAAACAATACCAAAGCATGAGCATACCATCAAAATACTTAGCATCAAGTGTAGAAAGCAAATGGTACGATTACTGGATGGAACATAACTATTTCCATTCAACACCAGATGAAAGAGAACCATATACTATAGTAATTCCACCACCAAATGTAACAGGAGTCTTGCATATGGGGCACATGCTTAATAATACTATTCAAGATGTGCTAATTCGTAGAGCTCGTTTGCAAGGTAAAAATGCATGTTGGGTTCCTGGAACAGATCACGCATCTATTGCTACAGAAGCAAAGGTTGTTGCTAAACTTAAAGAACAAGGTATTGATAAAAATGATTTAACAAGAGAAGAGTTTTTAAAACATGCTTGGGAGTGGACACATGAATATGGAGGTGTTATTTTAGAGCAACTCAAAAAATTAGGTTGCTCATGCGATTGGAGTCGTACTAAGTTTACGATGGATGATGATATGAATGAAGCTGTTATCAAGGTATTTGTTGATTTGCACAATAAAGGATTGATATACCGAGGATATCGTATGGTAAATTGGGATCCTGAGGCAAAAACGACATTGTCAGATGAAGAGGTAATTTATATAGAACGCACAGATAAGTTGTACTATGTAAAATATCAAATTGAAAATGAAAATCGATTTGTAACCATTGCTACAACAAGACCAGAAACAATTTTAGGAGATACAGCAGTGTGTGTTAATCCAAATGATGAACGATTTACATCATTAAAAGGTAAAAAAGTAATTGTACCAATTTGTAATCGTGTAATTCCAATAATCGAAGATGATTATGTAGATGTAGAATTTGGTACAGGATGTTTAAAGGTGACACCTGCTCATGATGTAAATGATAAGGAAATTGGTGACAGACATGATTTAGAAGTTATAGATGTATTAAATGAAGATGGTTCAATGAACAGTTTTGGATTACATCATCAAGGAAAAGATCGTGTTGTAGCTAGAAAAGATGTTGCCAAAGAGTTAGAAACAATGGGTATTCTTGTTAAAACTGAAGACATTACTCATAAAGTAGGCACAAGTGAACGTACAAAAGCTGTTATTGAACCTCGTTTAAGCGATCAATGGTTTTTAAAAATGGAAGATTTGGTAAAGCCTGCAATAAAAGCTGTTTTAAACAAAGATTCTGAAATTAAATTGTTTCCAAAGAAGTTTGAAAACACTTATCGTCATTGGATGGAAAACATAAGAGATTGGAATATCTCTCGCCAATTACTTTGGGGACAACAAATTCCTGCGTATTTCTACGGCGATGGGAAAAATGATTTTGTAGTTGCAGAAAATAAAGAAAGAGCCTTAAAACTAGCACAAGATAAATCAGGAAATGCAGCATTGAAAGCAGAAGATTTAACACAAGATAAAGACGCTTTAGATACTTGGTTCTCATCTTGGTTATGGCCTATGAGTGTTTTTGATGGAATTCGTAACCCCGAAAATGAAGAAATAAAATACTATTACCCAACCAACGATTTGGTTACTGGTCCAGATATTTTATTCTTTTGGGTAGCACGTATGATTATAGCAGGTTATGAATATAAAAATGAAAAACCTTTCGAGAATGTTTATTTAACAGGTCTCGTAAGAGATAAGCAAAGACGAAAAATGTCTAAGTCACTCGGAAACTCTCCAGACGCATTAAAACTTATTGAAAATTATAGTGCAGATGGTGTTCGTGTTGGTTTGTTATTGAGTTCTGCAGCTGGTAATGATTTAATGTTTGATGAAGCTTTATGTCAACAAGGGAAAGGATTAGGGAATAAAGTTTGGAGTGCTTTTTACTTAACAACATTATGGGAAGTTTCTGAAACTGTAGAACAACCCAAATCAAGTAAAATAGGCTTAGAGTGGTATAAAGCTAAATTTCAAAAAACACTATCTGAAATAGAAGACCATTATAGTAAATACAGATTAAGTGATGCTTTAATGGCTATTTATAAATTAATTTATGATGATTTTTGCGGATGGTTACTAGAGATTATAAAACCAGCGTATCAACAACCTATTGATGCTAAAACATATAATGATGTAATTGCCATTTTTGAAGACAATTTAAAAATATTACATCCGTTTATGCCTTTTATTACCGAAGAAATTTGGCAATCAATAAAAAAAAGAACGCCTGATGATGCTTTAATTATAGCAAGGTATCCACAAACAGCAACAGTAAATGAGAGCTTAATAAATCAGTTTGATTTTGCTTCAGATGTAGTTTCAGGAATTAGAACTATTAGAAAGGATAAAAATATTCCTTTCAAAGATCCAATTGAGTTGTCTGTAGTTAACAATGAAAATTACACCAATAGTTTTGATGTTGTTATTAAAAAATTGACAAACATAGTAGTAATTAACTATGTAGAAGAAAAGGTTGATGGCGCTTCATTTAGAGTGAAATCAAATGAATATTTTGTTCCTATTTCTTTAGATAATATTAATGTAGAAGAAGAAATTGATAAGTTAACTAAAGAGTTAAAAAGAGCAGAAGGTTTCTTGTTTGGTATTCAAAAAAAACTATCAAATGAACGATTTGTAAGCAACGCACCAGAACAGGTTATTGTTTTAGAACGTAAAAAAGAAGCAGATACTTTAGCTAAAATAGAAACATTAAAATCTAGCTTAGCAAGTTTAAATTAAAAACGTATTTAATTTATCATATAAAGGGAGCTAAGTATTGGTTCCCTATTTTTATTACGTTTTGTTTTACCACTCATTAATCTTATTTGAGTCCAGCTTAACAAAAATAAAGAGTAAAATTGTAAAGCCCATAAGACCTGAACCACCATAACTAAAAAATGGAAGCGGAATACCAACAGTTGGTATTAAGCCCATAACCATACCAGTGTTAATTGTAAAGTGAATAAACAAAATAGAAGCTACACAATAACCATAAACACGGCTAAATTGTGATTTCTGAGATTCTGAGAGGTATAAAATACGAATGATTAGCGCCATAAATAGAACTACAACAAATGCACTGCCTAGAAATCCCCATTCTTCACCAACAGTACTAAAAATATAGTCTGTATGTTGTTCAGGCACAAACTTACCAGTAGTACGTGTACCTTCTAGAAAACCTTTACCTGAAAAACCTCCTGAGCTTATGGCTTTTTCAGATTGAATAAGATTGTAGGCTTCTTCTTTTTTCATTCTCTCTAGCTTGGAAGCATCTTTTTCAAGACGTAGCCATAAGCTAATTCTGTTTTGTTGATGGGGTTTTATACCATGGTTGTAAAACAGCTTTACGCCATAAGAGAAGCCAATACAAACAGCAAGAACTATTACAGATTTAAAAATTGAAGGACGTTTTTTTCGTTTAACAAAAAGGTGTCCTCCAATTACTGCTACCGAAAAAATTGCTGCGTACAGTACTCCAAATTTTAAAGCTATAATTGCTAATACAATAGTACTTATAGCAACAATTAAATAAATTTGTTGTAAGCCTTCTCTGTAAAAGACAAAAAAGAAAGAAGCATAGACAATTGTACTTCCAGCATCATTTTGTAGTAAAATTAAAAACGCAGGAATAATAATTAATGCTAAGGTTTTTAATTGGTCTTGTAGCGTTTTCATATTAGTTTGTAAATCACTTATATATTTAGAAACAGCTAAAGCTGTTGCGAACTTAGCGAATTCACTTGGTTGTATGGTCATACTACCAATACCATACCAAGAGCGTGCTCCATTAACATCTTTACCAAAAACAAATAAGCCTACCAAGGCTAACATGGCTGTTATGTATATAATGCTTGCAAAACGTTCGTAGAACTTAGCTTCAATAGAGAGAATAAGAATTATTAAAACAAAACTAAGACCTACAAAAACAAGATGCTTTCCATATAATTGGCTTGTGTCAAAATAAGTTACAACTTCACCAACATGAGATGCCGATAATATATTTAGCCAGCCAAAAGTAACTAGGAGCAGATATATAATTATAGTAACCCAATCAAATTTAAAGCCTCTATGGTTTTCTCTTAGCATAGTGTATTATTGCTTTTCTACAACCTGTAATGTGGTTTCTCCGTTAATTTTAAAAGATTTTCCAGAATATGGTTTTGCATATTCGTTTTCTAGACTATGCGTTAAAATCCAATCTTCTAGATCTGTTCGAGTAATTGTTCCTTTTATATATTTTTCAATCATTAAGCTTGCCATTCTTCCAGCAAATCGACTTCCCCAATAGCCGTTTTCAACAAATACAGCGATAGCGATTTTAGGGTTGTCTTTTGGTGCAAAAGCAACAAAAATAGAATGATCGGTTAGTTGTGTTTTTATGCCATCAATCTTCATGAAATTTTCTGCTGTACCAGTCTTACCACATATATCAATACCAGGAACTTGTAAATACTCTGCGGTTCCTTTATTGTAAACATCAAACATGCCTTGTATGACTGGTTCAAAATGTTGTTTGTCTATGGTTGTTTTTTTAGGAGTTGTGTACTTACTCGGTATGGTGTCTCCTTCAATTGATTTAATAATATGAGGAGTATAATAATATCCTCTATTGCCAATTGCTGCGGCCATATTTGCTAGTTGTATGGGAGTTGCTTCAACTTCACCTTGACCTATAGCGTTAGATACTATGTATGTTGAACCCCAACGATTATCACCATAAGCCCGATCATAATAGTCACCATCAGGAATTCGCCCTGGACGACCAACAGATAAATCGTTATTTAAGAAGTTTCCTAACCCAAAACTTTTAGCATGATTACTCCATTTGTTCATCGCTGCTCCAGCATCGTCTTCTTTGTCAATAATTCGTCTGTAAATATTTACAAAGTAGGCATTACACGATTGGGCAATTCCAGCATTCATATCAACAGGACTTTTATGATGGTGGCAACCTGTAAGTTTTCGGCTTCCATAATAATATCCCATTCTGCATGTTACTTTATCATTTACGTCTACAATACCTTCTTGAAGTCCAATAAGTGCATTCATAACTTTAAATGGTGATCCTGGTGGATACTGCGCTTGTAATGCTCTGTCAAATAAAGGTTTTGCAATAGAATCTCTATATAGCTTTGAAAAATTTTTAGAACGATCTCTACCAACTAATAAATTTGGATTGTAACTAGGTCCAGAAACCATAGCTAAAATTTCTCCACTACTAGGTTCAATAGCAATAATGCCACCTCGTTTGTTTTTCATTAAAAGTTCGCCATATTCTTGAAGCTTAGCATCAATTGTAATGGTAATGTCTTTTCCTGGTTGAGGTAAAGTATCATGTACACCATTTTGATATGGACCAATATTTTTATTAAATCTATCTTTTTGAATAAATTTAATCCCTTTTACACCACGTAAAGTTTTTTCATATGAAATTTCTACACCTTGTTTGCCAATTAAATCGCCCATTTTGTAATAAGGCTGTTTTTCTATAATACGTTGGTTTACCTCACCAATATCTCCTAAAACGTTAGCTCCAATAGTTGTCTGGTAATCTCTTAAAGAACGCTTTTGGATATAGAAGCCATCAAATTTTCGCATTTTTTCTTGTAGTACAGCATAGTCTTTTTTTGATAGTTGAGGTACAAATACAGAAGGTAATCGCGGTGAGTAGTTTTTTGCTTTAGCGTATTTTTTAGTAAACTCTTCTTTGGATATCTTTAATAAGCCACAGAATTCAAGAGTATCTAAAGGTTCAACTTCTCTAGGAATAACCATGACGTCATAGGATGGTTGATTAGCAACTAATAATGTGCCATTTCGATCATATACATAGCCGCGTTTTGGATAGTCGTAAACCTTTCTTATTGCATTATCTTCAAATAGATTATAAGGGGTTTCATTATAAACTTGCAAGTAAAATAATCGAGCAATGAATACAAGTCCTACACAAATTACTGTAATTAATAATAGTAGTTTTCTCATCGTTGATTTTTACTAAACAGAACAGAAATTAATACACATAATAGAATAGTGAAAATACTTGAAAACAACGTTTTTTTAAGTATTAAAATTATGTTAGATATGTTAAAAACCTCTAGAGAGAATAATATTAAATGATGAATGACAACCATTATTGTAAAATAGATAAGTCGATTGCCAAATTCGGTATTACTAAATTTTATAGTTTGATGCTCGTAAATCATACCAAAAGAAAACTTTAAAACTGGTGGTCTTATAAAAGCTAAAGTGACTGCAGAAGCAGCATGAACACCACCAGAATCTGAAAATATATCTACAAAAAGCCCTAGTGTAAAGCTTAAAAATATGAATAAAAGTCTATTGTTTTTTACTGGATAAAGGATGATAAATAATATATAGATATATGGGTTGATATAACCTAAAAAATTAATATTGTTAAGTACTAAAACTTGAATTAGAATTAGAGCAAAAAACTGAAGTATGATATTAAAATTGATGTTATTCATTAGTATCAGTTTCCAGAGATTTAATTTCTTCAGTGTCTAAATTTTCAATCACATAAACATGGCCAATATTAGTCATGTCATTAAATAATTTTACATTAACAGTATAGGTGTCACCACTAATATCAAGCTCAAATGTATCAATACTACCTATTAAAATTCCTTGTGGAAAAATAGAAGATTGTCCGCCAGTTACAATGGTATCACCAACTTTAACAGGAGCAAATTTTGAAATATCTGTTAGTTGAACATACTCAGAAGATTTTGCATTCCAAATTAAAGAACCAATGTGATTGGTTGATTTTAATTGCGCATTTATCTGACTTTTAGTATTTAGTATTGATAACACTCTAGCATAGTTTCTAGAAGTATTATCGATAATGCCAATAATTCCTTTGGAGGAAATCACACCAAAATCTTGTTGAATACTATCTTTTTCACCTTTGTTAATATTAAGGTAGTTCTTAGAAGATGCGTAACTGTTTTTTAAAACTTTGGCTGTTTTAAATTTAAACCTTCCGTTGCTATTTGAACTATCTAATACCCAATTTGATTGCGTATTTTCTTTATTGTAAAGCAGTGATTTTAATTGCTTGTTTTCTTCAACTAAAATGGTATTTTGTGTTTTTAAATTAAAATAATCTGAGACACTGTTTGCGCTTTCATAAATACCACCAGTTAAAAAGTTAGCAGAGTTTATATACTTGCTTTTATGATAAGAATGTGATTGAATTGTTAATGCTAAAGAAATACCAAATAGCAACAGAAACAAAAGAAAAGTTTTGTTTCGTATAACAAAGTTTATTATTTGTTGCATTTGGGATTATTATTTTATCAATACACTTTTAAATTTAGGAAGGTTTTTAAGTGTTATTCCTGTTCCTCTTACAACAGCTCTTAAAGGATCTTCGGCTATATAAACTGGTAAATCAGTTTTTTGAGACAAACGTTTGTCTAAGCCTCTAAGCATGGATCCACCACCAGCTAAATAAATGCCAGTATTATAAATATCTGCAGCTAATTCTGGAGGCGTTTGAGATAAAGTTTCCATAACAGAATCTTCAATACGTAAAATAGATTTATCTAAAGCTTTTGCAATCTCTCTATAAGATATCTGAACCTGTTTAGGTTTTCCTGTTAATAAATCACGTCCTTGAACGCTCATTTCTTCTGGTGGCAATTCTAAATCTTCAGTTGCTGCACCAATCTGAATTTTTATTTTTTCGGCAGTACGATCACCAACATATAGATTATGTTGTGTGCGCATGTAATAAATAATATCGTTGGTAAATACATCACCAGCTACTTTAACAGATTTGTCACAAACAATACCACCTAAAGCAATAACAGCAATTTCTGTTGTTCCTCCACCTATATCAACAATCATGTTTCCTTTTGGTTGCATAATATCGATACCAATACCAATAGCCGCAGCCATTGGTTCATGAATAAGGTAAACCTCTTTACCGTTAACACGCTCGCAAGACTCTTTTACAGCTCGCATTTCTACCTCAGTAATTCCTGAAGGAATACAAACAACCATTCTTAACGCCGGTGTAAACAATTTCTTTTTTAATGCAGGTATGTTTTTTATGAACATACTTATCATTTGCTCAGAGGCATCAAAATCTGCAATTACACCATCTTTTAAAGGTCTAATTGTTTTAATGTTTTCATGCGTTTTTCCTTGCATCATGTTGGCTTCTTTACCAACTGCTATAATTTTACCCGAAATTCTGTCTCTTGCAACTATTGATGGACTATCAACAACAACTTTGTCGTTGTGAATAATTAGTGTGTTTGCTGTTCCTAAATCTATGGCTATTTCTTCTGTTAAGAAATCAAAAAATCCCATATGTTAATGTAAATTGTGAGGTTGTTATTTGTTTTGTTCTTGGTGTGTTGTAAATGTAATAAATATACGTAACAATTTATATTTTAGATGCTTTTAAAATCGTTTATTTTTTAATGTTTAAAATGACGCGTTCCTGTAAACACCATCGATACATTATTTGCATTACAATAATCGATACTTAATTGGTCTTTTATAGATCCTCCAGGTTGAATAACAGAAGTGATTCCTGCATTTTTTGCAATTTCTACACAGTCTGGAAATGGAAAAAATGCATCACTAGCCATAACCGCTCCATTTAAATTAAATTTGAATGATTGCGCTTTATGTATGGCTTGATTTAATGCGTCTACGCGACTGGTTTGTCCAGTTCCGCTTGCGCATAACTGTTTGTTTTTTACTAGAACAATAGTATTAGATTTTGTGTGCTTACATAGTTTTGAAGCAAAAATCAAATCGTCTAATTCATTTTGTGTTGGTTTACTTTCAGTTGCATTAGATAAATCTTCAATAGCATCTGTGATATTGTCTTTATCTTGAACTAAAACGCCATTTAAACAGGTTCTTACCGTTGTTTGAGATAGCTCGACGTCTTTTAAAACCAATAAAATTCGATTCTTTTTCCCTTTTAATATTTCTAATGCTTCATCAGAAAATGAAGGAGCAATTACAACTTCACAAAATAAAGTATGAATTTTTTCTGCTGTAGTTTTATCTATTTCAGTATTACTAATTAAAATACCTCCAAAAGCTGAAATTGGATCTCCAGCTAATGCATCAACATAAGCTTGATGAATTGTGCCTCTTTGTGCAAAGCCACAAGCATTGTTGTGTTTTAATATTGCAAATGTTGGTGCTTCACCTTTAAATTCTGACATTAAATTTACAGCAGCATCAACGTCTAAAAGGTTATTGTAGCTTAATTCTTTACCATGAAGTTTTGTAAAAATATCATCAAAGTTTCCAAAGAAAAACCCTTTTTGATGTGGGTTTTCACCATAACGCAATGCTTTTCCTTTAGTTTCACTTATTTTAAATGAAGTAATATCTTGGTTCTGGTTGAAGTAATTAAAAATTGCAGAATCGTAATGAGAAGATACATTAAATGCTTTTGCAGCAAATAGCTTTCTATCATCTTCAGACGTAATTCCGTTTTTAGATTTTAATAGCTCTAAAAACTCACTGTAATCTTCAACTGAAGACACACAAACTACATCTGCATAGTTTTTTGCAGCAGCTCTAATTAATGAAATCCCACCAATATCAATTTTTTCAATAATATCTGCATTGCTAGCTCCAGAAGCTACAGTTTTTTCAAAAGGATATAAATCGACAATTACTAAATCTATTTGAGGTATATCAAAATCTACCAATTCGTCAGCATCATTTTCATTATGCTGACGATTTAAAATACCTCCAAAAACTTTTGGGTGAAGTGTTTTTACACGACCTCCTAATATTGAAGGGTATGATGTTACATCCTCAACAGGAGTAACCGTTATACCTAATTCATTTATGAATTTTTCGGTTCCACCTGTAGAATAAATAGTGACACCTTGTGCATTTAATTCTTTAACGATTGGTTCTAATCCGTCTTTGCTAAAAACCGAAATTAATGCAGATTTAATTGTTTTGTTGTTGCTCATTTGTGTTGTGTTGTTAAGCACACAAAAATAGCAATATATTAAAGGGAAACGAGGTTAAAACTTATTGGATTTTTCAACTTAAAATAGAAGTTATTAACAACTACAAAATAGTTGAAACCTTTTCGCACACAAACTCTAAAAATTCTTCATCAGCTTTAGTAAATGGGTCTGGAGTATTAGAGTCTATATCTATTTGCCCAATGTTTTCTCCGTTTTTAAAAATAGGAATCACAATTTCTGCCTTAACAGTTATACTACATGCTATATAATTATCTTGAGCAGCAACATTTGGTACTACAAAATTTTTATTGCTTACTGCAACTTGACCACAAATACCTTTACCAAAAGGGATAATTGTGTGATCTGTAGGTTCTCCAACGTAAGGCCCTAGTTTTAATTCGTTTTTGTCTCCATTTTTAAAATAAAAACCAACCCAATTGTAGTAATCTACGTGTTCTTCGAGCAGTTCACATATTTTAAGTAATTTATCTTCTCTAGTAGTTTTGTTACTAGAAACTAAGGTTTCAATCTTAGGTTTTAACTCTTGGAGCGTCATTGTTTAAAAAGTTTTGGTAAAAGTATTTAAAAAGCATGATTTCTAAATTCATTTTATATAATTTTAACATGAATAATAGCGTATTTTTTTTTGAAAGCCTTAATACTTAAATATAAATCTGTAGTAAAATTTATACTCACCTTCTTGTTGGTCTATCTGGTGCTTTCATTTACTTATAAGTTGTATTTGGATTTTTCAGATGGCAGTAAGTATTATCCTGATTACATTACAAATCTGGTTGCGAAACAGAGCAAGTCTTTAGTAGAGATTTTTGGATATGAAACTGAAGTTGTAAAGCATCTAAAAGAGCCATCAATGAAGTTTATAATTAATAATAAATATGTGGGTAGAGTAGTAGAAGGTTGCAACTCTGCAAGTGTTATTATCTTGTTTGTGTCGTTTGTTATCGCTTTTGCAGGTCGATTTAAAACCACGTTTTTATTTATACTTAGCGGAAGTGTATTAATTTATGCTGTAAACCTTATGCGTATAGCAATACTATCTATAGGATTGTACCAATATCCTTGGCGAAAAGAAATTTTGCACACTACAATTTTTCCTTTAATTATTTACGGAATGGTGTTTTTGCTCTGGATGATTTGGATTAATCGTTTTTCTAAACAACAAAAAGCTAATGGTTAATCCTTTTAAATACATATTGCTTTTATGTTTGTTTGGACTCTTAATTTTAATACGGGTTTTTGAAAACGAATTGTTCTACGATCCTTATTTGTTGTTTTTTAAAAGCGACTATTTGCATATGGATTACCCTAGAAGAGAAATCTTGAAATTATCAATCTTTACAAGCTTAAGATATGCAATGAATTCACTTATTTCTTTAGGAATTATTTATATCTTTTTTAAAGACAAATCAATTCTAAAGTTTTCAGCATTAATTTATGTGGTTGCTTATATAATTTTGCTAATTCTGTTTTTATACTTTGTTATTAATCCAAAACAAGAAGACTATTATTTATTCTTTAATCTTAGACGATTTCTAATTCAACCTATTCTTTTACTCTTATTGTTACCAGCTTTTTACTATTATAAATTAAAACATTAATATGTTAATGCTTTTGTAAAAAAGCTTAGGTTGTTTCCTTTTTTTATAACTTTGCATTGTGATTAAGCAGATATTACATAAAGTATTTTCTATAAACATGGCACTTTTAGTGTTATTATCTACTGTGTCATTTACAGTTGAAAAGCATTACTGTGGTGATGCATTAATAGACGCTTCTGTATTTTCTGAAGTAGAAAAGTGTGCTTCTGAAGCTTATGAAATTGAACTTGAAAAAATCACAAAAAAACCATGTTGTAAAGATGTAGTTGATGTTATTGAAGGCCAAGATGAGCTTCAAAAAACATCTTTTGATGATTTAGATCAACAATTATTTTTAACAGCTTATTTTAAATCCTACAAAAATCTTTTTGAAGGGTTACCAAATCATGTTATTCCTCATAAAGATTATTCACCACCAAACCTTGTTTTTGACATTCAGCTTTTGGATGCCGTTTTTTTAATTTGATTTAAAGTCAGGCTTTTAGCTCTTCTGTAAAAGAAGAAATTTTCTAATTGTACCACTTTAAATTAAACTCAAATTGAAACATTTTATATATTTTATTCTTTGGTTTCCATTGCTAGCATTTTCGCAAAGTAATGTAGAAGGCGTCGTTATTGATGCTGGTGAAACCCAAAAAGTAGTACCGGTAGTTGGCGCTAATGTGTATTGGCTTAATACAACCGTTGGAACTATTACTGATATTAATGGTAAATTTTCAATACCATTTGAAACATCATACAAAAAACTTGTTATTAGTTATGTTGGTTATAAAACAGACACGTTAACTATTAACAGTCCAAAATACATAAAGCATGCTTTGTTGCCTACAAGTGAGCTTGATGAAATTACTATAACATCCCATAAACAGGCAACAGCTAAGTCATTTTTAAAAGCAAGTAATACATTTACTGTAACTGCAGACGAACTATTAAAAGCAGCTTGTTGTAACCTGTCAGAAAGTTTTGAAACAAACCCATCTATTGATGTGAATTTTGCCGATGCAGTTTCAGGAACACGACAAATAAAAATGCTAGGTTTAACAAGTCCTTACATTTTAATTGCAACTGAAAATATTCCGTCAATACGAGGCGCTTCGCAAGCTTATGGATTAAGCTTTATTCCAGGAACTTGGGTAGAGAGTATTCAAATAACAAAAGGTGCAGGAAGTGTAGTTAATGGTTATGAGAGTATGGCAGGACAAATTAATGCCGAACTCCAAAAACCATCAACAGACGATAAGCTTTTTGTTAACTTTTATGGAGCAAGTAGTGAACGTTTAGAGTTGAATACGCATTTCAATACCAAGGTTAGTGATAAATGGCATACAGGCTTATATCTTCATGGTAATACACATCAAAAAAAGCATGATGTTAATGAAGATGGTTTTTTAGACATGCCATTGTATCAACAAATTAATGTAATGAACCGTTGGCAGTATACTAACCCAGAAAAAGGATTTGTAAGCTTTATTAATGTAAAGTATTTAAATGATGAAAAACAAGCAGGTCAGTTAGATTTTAATCCTGATACAGATAAGTTAACAACCAATGCTTGGGGAAGTGAGATAAATACGAATCGCTTTGAACTTTCGAGCAAGTTTGGCTATGTAAACCCAGAATTGCCTTGGCAGAGTTTAGGTATTCAAGCCGCTTTTAGCTATCACAATCAAGATTCTTATTTCGGACTTAATACTTTTGATATTAAGCATAATAGTGTTTATTCTAATGTTATCTACAGTTCTATAATTGACGATTCTCGCCATAAGATAAAAACAGGACTTAGTTTTACCTATGACCATTACGATGAATTAGTAGTTGGTAATACTATTGAACGTACAGAAAATTCTTTTGGAAGTTTTTTAGAATACAATTTTGATAACCTAGATAAGCTAAATCTTACTATGGGAATTAGAGCAGATAATCATAACACCTTAGGCTTTTTTGTAACACCACGTTTGCATGTGCGTTATACACCTTGGGAAAAATCTGCTTTGCGTTTTTCGGTTGGACGCGGAAAACGAAGCGCTAATATTTTTGCTGAAAACCAAAATGTATTTGCAACATCAAGAACCATTAATGTTGAAAATACTGGAGGAAAAATCTACGGACTTGACCCAGAAATTGCATGGAATTTTGGAGTCTCTTATTTGCAAGGATTTAACCTCTTCGGAAAAAAAGGAGACATTACTGTAGATTTTTATAGAACCGATTTTCAAAATCAGGTGGTTGTAGATATGGAAAACCCTACTGAAGTTAATTTCTATAATTTAAAAGGTGACAGTTATGCAAATAGTTTTCAAGTAGAGTTTAATTATAATCCATTTGAAGGATTTGATATAAGAACAGCTTACAAACATTATGATGTTAAAACGCAATACAATTCTGGAAAGAAAATAAAGCCTTTAACACCAAAGCATCGTTTTTTTGCTAATATTGGGTATAAAACAAATGTAAAAGGAGGTGTGAAATCACGTTGGAAATTTGATGCAACCTTTAACTGGTTAAGTGAGCAGCGTTTCTCAAACACTAGCTCAAGTCCAATGCAATATCAACGTCCAGAATTTTCACCAACAATTGGGACATTAAACGCTCAAGTTACTAAAGTGTTTTCACCAAAATTTGAAGTATATTTGGGAGGTGAGAATATAACTAATGTACGTCAAGACAATCCAATAGTAAGTGCCGATAATCCTTTTGGAGCGAATTTTGATACTACTTTTGTATATGGTCCGATTTTTGGAAGCATGTATTATGCTGGATTGAGATATAAGTTAAATTAAAAAATAATAATACCTTTAAATGAAGGACAAAAAAGTAATAATGATGAAAAATTTAATAATTGTATTTGTAATGTTTATAGGAACGTTAAGCTTTGCGCAAAATAAAAATGCTAAAGCATCTATTGAAGTAGATGGTGTTTGCCAAATGTGTAAAGACCGAATCGAGAAAGCAGCCATTAACACTAAAGGCGTGAAATTTGCCACATGGAGTGTAGATACTCATGAATTGAAACTTATATTTGATGAGCGTAAAACAAACTTAAAAGCCATTCAAAAAAGTGTTACAGCAGTTGGGCATGATACTAAAGAAATGAAAGCGTCTGACGAAGCTTATAGTAAAGTGCATCCTTGTTGTAAATACAGAGATGAAGACGTTAAAGATGCTCATAAAAATTAGAGAGTTTTATTAATAACTTATAATAAACTATTACAAAAAAATGCCGCGTTCAGTGGCATTTTTTTGTTTATAAACGAAAAAAAAACGCTTCAAAATGAATTGAAGCGTTTTTATATAATTGAGTATCGAGGCTCTCGACTTACATCATGCCTGGCATTCCGCCTCCCATTGGTGGCATTGCGGCAGCTGGTGTATCTTCTTTAATGTCAACTAAAGCACACTCCGTAGTTAAAATCATTCCTGCAACAGACGCTGCATTTTCTAATGCAATTCGTGTTACTTTTTTAGGATCGATAATACCTGCTTTAAGCATGTCGACATAAGTTTCAGATTTGGCATCAAAACCAAAGTCTTTTTTACCTTCCATAACTTTAGAAATTACAACACTTCCTTCACCACCAGCGTTTGATACGATAGTACGTAAAGGTGCTTCAATAGCGCGAGCTACAATTTGAATTCCTGTTACTTCATCTAAATTTTCTGTAGTAATTTTTTCTAAAACAGACTTTGCTCTTACTAAAGCAACGCCACCACCAGCAACAATACCTTCTTCTACTGCGGCACGTGTTGCATGTAATGCGTCATCAACTCTGTCTTTTTTCTCTTTCATTTCAACCTCACTAGCTGCACCAACATATAATACTGCAACTCCACCAGCTAATTTAGCTAAACGTTCTTGTAGTTTTTCTTTATCATAATCACTAGTTGTTGTTTCTATTTGGGCTTTAATTTGATTTACTCTTGCCTTAATTTCTGATGCTTTTCCTGAACCATTAACAATTGTAGTATTGTCTTTATCTATTGTAACAGTTTCTGCAGTACCAAGCATAGTTAAATCTGCGTTTTCTAAAGAAAATCCTCTTTCTTCAGAAATTACTACACCATTAGTTAAGATGGCAATATCTTCTAACATTGCTTTACGTCTGTCTCCAAAACCAGGAGCTTTCACTGCTGCAATTTTTAATCCGCCGCGTAATTTGTTTACTACTAAGGTTGCTAAAGCTTGGCCATCAACATCTTCTGCTATAATTAATAATGGACGACCAGATTGTGCAACTGGTTCTAATATTGGAAGTATTTCTTGTAAGTTAGAAATCTTTTTGTCAAATAATAAAATGTATGGATTTTCTAAATCTGCAATCATTTTATCAGCATCTGTTACAAAGTAAGGAGAAAGATAACCTCTATCAAACTGCATGCCTTCAACTACATCTACATAAGTGTCTGTACCTTTGGCTTCTTCAACAGTAATAACACCTTCTTTACCAACTTTCCCAAAAGCCTTAGCGATTAAATCACCAATAGTTTCATCATTGTTTGCAGAAATTGAAGCAACTTGCTTAATCATTTCTGAAGAGTTACCTACTTTTTTAGATTGTTTGTCTAAGTTTTCAGTTATAGCAGTGACAGCTTTGTCAATACCACGTTTTAAATCCATTGGATTTGCACCTGCAGCAACATTTTTTAAACCTTCTTTTACAATTGCTTGAGCTAAAACTGTTGCTGTTGTAGTACCATCACCAGCTAAATCATTAGTTTTAGAAGCTACTTCTTTTACCATTTGAGCTCCCATGTTTTCAATTTCATTTTCAAGCTCAACTTCTTTAGCAACTGTTACACCATCTTTTGTTACTTGAGGTGCACCAAATGATTTGCTAATAATTACATTACGCCCTTTAGGACCTAATGTTACTTTTACTGCATTTGCTAATGCATCAACACCGCGTTTTAATCCGTCACGTGCTTCAATATCAAATTTTATATCTTTTGCCATTTCTTATTTTTTTGCTTTTAGCCTTTAGTAGTTTGCTATTGGCTATGGGTTATAATTATTTTTTAATGCTAAAAGCCAAGGGCTAATAGCTATTAGCAATTTATACGATTGCTAGAATATCACTTTCTCTCATGATAAGGTAATCTTTACCTTCTAATTTTAGCTCAGTGCCTGCGTATTTTCCGTAAAGTACTTTGTCTCCAACTTTAACAGTAATTGGGTCGTCTTTAGTTCCTTTTCCTACTGCCATTACTTTACCTTGTTGAGGTTTTTCTTTTGCATTGTCTGGAATAATAATTCCTGATGCAGTTTTAGTTTCTGCAGCTTCAGGTTGAATAACAACTCTGTCTGCTAATGGTTTAATGTTTAAAGCCATATTTGTATATGTGTTTAGTTAATTAAAAATTGTTTAACGCTTAAGCGTTATGCTAAAAATGTGCCAATAGATAATCACTGACAAAGTTTCAGTTTATGATATGAAACAAAAAAGCCAACTGTAAAGTTGGCTTTTAATATGCTTTATAAATACTATTTTAGTTTCCTGCTGAGTCAATCACTTTTGTTGCGTCATCTGCTGCAGTATCAGGAGTAGTTGCTGGGACTGTTGTTGTGGTTCCTTCTTCACCTTGAATTGCTTTAGATTCTATTGCATTGCCACCTGCTCCTGGAATAGCTAAATTAGAAGCTAATATTAATGCTAATAATAAAGTTGCTAAAGCCCAAGTACTTTTGTCTAAGAAATCACCTGTTTGTTTAACACCACCAACTTGTTGAGTTCCGCCGCCACCAAACGAAGATGATAATCCACCTCCTTTAGGGTTTTGTACCATGATAACTACAACTAGTAAAAATGCTACTAGCACGATAAGGATTAAAAAGATTGTAAACGTATTCATTATTTTGTGTTATTATTTTCTTGTAATTGTTTTACTGCTTTAATTTGGTCTGCAAAGAAACCACTTTTTTCTGGATATTTCAAACTTAAAATTTTATAAGATTGAATTGCCTTTTTGTAGTTTTTTTGCTCTAGATAAATTCGCGCTAAAGTCTCGGTCATTAAGCCATCGTTTTGCTCTTGGCTAGTTTCGGCTATATTGGTTTTTGAAGGTTCTTTAGTTGGCGTTATTTTTGGGTTCTCTTTTAAAAACTTATCAATAAGTTCAAATTTTCTATCAACTGAGTTGTCTTTTTTCTCTGAAGAATTTTCTTTTAAATCAGATTCTTCATTTGTTTTCTCTTCTTCTTCTTCTTCTTCTGTTCTAATGATAGGTTTAAAGCTTGTTATTTTTAACCACTCTGTAAACGAGTGCGTTTCGGTTTTATCAAATTCTAATGGTTTGCCTAACTGTAAAGTTTCTTCTGGAGATGCTTCAATATTTTTTGTGTCAATATTAATAATGCTTTGGTCTGGTAAGTTTGTTTGAAGCGATAAAAACTGAGCTACATCATTACTTATTTTTTCTTTTTCTTCAAAAAGATTTGGATCCAAGACACCTTCTGTATTTTTTATATGTTGTTTTAAAGCATCATCTATTGTTACACTTTTATTTACCGAAATATCATCGGCATCGTTTACGGTTAACTCTTTTAAATGTTCAGAATTTTGCTTAATGATTTGAGAGATTTCATTTTGATTAAATTCTTCTGATGTTATATAATCAAATAAGATGCTACGGTCTGTTGTATATGCTGCTGTAGTTTTTAACTCTAAATTATATTTAAAGCTTTCTTTATTTTTTAATCCTTTTAAATATAAGGCTCTAGCAGTTTGAAAATATGGGTATTCTGCAATTAAAGTTGTTAAGTTACTTGTTTGCTCAATGGTGATGTTTTGAGGATTTTGAAGTATGTATGAAAAATCGTCGATATGCATTTTATTTTACCATTTTGCTAAAGTTGCATTAAAAATATCTTGAGTTAAACGCTCAAAAATTTCCTCGATAAGAGTGTCTTTTTGAGAGCCTATGAGTTGTGCATCACCTTCGTAATCACGAAAAAACGAAAAACGTTGTTCTAAATCTTCTTCAGGGTCATTTTTATCATAAAAACGAACGTTAACACTTATGGTTAGTCTGTTTTGTGCAGCTGTACTATTTGCTTGCGCTGTAGTTGGAGAAATTCTATACTCTGTAATTTCTCCTTCGTATGTTAAATCACCTCCAGAAGTTACAATACTTAAGTTGGTTTGGTTTTGGATTAAATCTTCTAAAGCAATTTTAAAATCTCTTTCTAATCCAGGCTCAATTAAAGGGGCATTGTTTTGAAAATAATTAACCTGAAATGTTTTGGTATCACTAGAAATTGATGTTCCGGTAAATGAATATTTCCAACAGCTAGTTAGTGTTATTATAATTGAGATAAAACATAAGAAAATAATTAGCTTTTTCATTTAATATGTGTTTGGTCTTTTCATCGTTATAAAAGCATAAATTTTGCCAGCTTCAATAGCAAACGACGTTGTTATAAGCCTATAACCTTTATAATGTTTTTTGTTAATTAAATCTTCAGCTTCTTTTCTAATGGCTTCAGAGCTATTAGGGCCAAATGTTTTTTTTATTCTAAATATTTCTACTGCCTTCATCTGTAGGTTTTTATTATCTCTTTTATTTGTCAGATGTAATCAACTTTAGTTTAAAACTGTAAAAAGACTATTTTCTTGTGGTTGATTTCATGTGTTTATATTTATTGATTTTAATGGTCACATGTTGTTCGCTATTAGTCATTTTCTTGAGTAATAAAGCTTTTAGCATGCTCGTTTCATAAAGTTATCTTAAAGATCATATTGTTTTATCTTTCTGTACAATGTTCGTTCACTAATACCTAACTCGGCAGCTGCTAATTTGCGTTTGCCTTGGTGACGTTCTAAAGATTTTTTTATAAGCTCTAATTCTTTATCGTGTAAAGATAAGGTTTCTTCTTCTTCAATTTCTTCTGCAAAATGATATTTGTCTTGTGTTGTATCTTCTGAAAAAGTTGCGGTTTCTGAAACTTGTTCTGGAATAGATAATACTTCTAAATCTTCTACAGAGTCTTCAAAGCTTTCAGTAGAATCTTCATTGTATATTTTTTGAATTAAACCTTCGTTGTTTTTCTGAACATCTTGAGTATTTCCATTTTTCATCAGTTCCATAGTCAGCTTCTTGAGGTCGTTTAGGTCGCCTTTCATATCGAATAGAACTTTGTACAAAATCTCACGTTCACTGCTAAAATCACTTTCAGATTTTGAGGTATTAATTACAGCAGGTAAATTGCTTCCTCCACTAGGAAGATAGCTATGCAATGTTGCAGCATTTATAGTACGATTCTGCTCTAATACCGAAATTTGCTCGGCAATGTTTCTTAACTGACGAATATTACCATTCCATCTATGTTTTAAAAGAATACTTACCGCATCATCTGTAAGTTTAATTGTTGGCATTTTGTATTTAAGAGCGAAGTCACTTGCAAACTTTCTAAATAGTAAATGAATATCTTCTTTTCTGTCTCTTAAAGGCGGAATGTTAATATCGATGGTGCTTAGTCTGTAATATAAATCTTCACGAAACTTTTCTTTTTTTATAGCTTCAAACATATTAACGTTTGTTGCTGCAACAATTCGCACATTTGTTTTTTGAACCTTGCTTGAACCTACTTTAATAAACTCTCCATTTTCTAAAACACGTAAAAGTCTTACTTGGGTTGTTAATGGTAATTCTCCAACTTCATCTAAAAAAATGGTGCCGCCATCTGCAACTTCAAAATACCCATTACGCGTTTGAGTTGCTCCTGTAAATGCGCCTTTTTCATGCCCAAATAATTCACTGTCTATGGTTCCTTCAGGTATTGCACCACAATTTACTGCAATATATTTACCGTGTTTTCTGTGTGATAATTGGTGTATAATTTTAGGAATACTCTCTTTACCAACACCACTTTCTCCAGTAACTAAAACAGAAATATCTGTTGGAGCAACTTGTATTGCTTTTTCTATAGCACGATTAAGTTTTGGGTCATTACCAATGATACCAAATCGTTGTTTTATAGCTTGTATTGATTCCATATTTGTATATTACAAAAGTGACAATTTCTTTTAATTATTATCTGAATACTTAATTGCTTTACCAATAAGTGTTGCACTTGTACAATCTTTAACGGTAACTTTTACTAAATCTCCAATAGTGTAGTGTTCTTTTGGAAATACTGCTACAATATTTTGTGAGGTACGTCCTGACCAATGTGCATCAGATTTTTTTGATTCACGCTCAATAAGTACTTCTACAGTTGTATTTAAATATTCTTTAGTTCTAATTTCACTATGTTCTCTTTGTAATTGTACAATTTCTGCCAATCTACGTTTCTTTATAGCTTCAGGAACATCATCATCCATTTTACGCTCTGCCATGGTTCCTGGTCGTTCAGAATAGGTGAACATATAACCAAAATTATATTTTACATAGTCCATAAGGCTTAACGTATCTTGATGGTCTTGTTCGGTTTCAGTTGGGAAACCAGCAATTAAATCTTGACTAATTGAACACTCTGGAAGAATACGTCTAATATTGTCAATAAGTTCAAAATACTCTTCTCTAGTATGTAAGCGGTTCATCTCTTTTAAAATACGATTACTACCACTTTGAACAGGTAAGTGGATGTGCTTACAAATGTTATCATATTTTGCCATGGTTTCAATAACATCTAAAGTCAAATCTTGAGGGTTAGATGTAGAGAATCGAATTCGCATTTTTGGTTGTGCTTGAGCACATAATTCTAATAAATTTGAAAAATTAACAGCTGTAGCTTTTTGCATGTCGCTAGCTTTTACGAAGTCTTTTTTAAGTCCTCCACCATACCATAAATAGCTGTCTACATTTTGACCTAAAAGCGTTATTTCTTTATAACCTTTGCTCCAAAGATCATTAACTTCTTCAATAATGCTTTGTGGATTTCTACTACGTTCTCTTCCACGAGTAAAAGGAACCACACAAAACGTACACATATTGTCACAACCGCGAGTAATAGATACAAATGCTGTTACGCCATTGCTGTTTAAACGTACTGGAGAAATATCACCATAAGTTTCTTCTTTAGATAGAATGACATTTATAGCATCTCTGCCTTCGTCTACTTCGGCAAGTAAGTTTGGTAAGTCTTTATAAGCATCTGGGCCAACAACGAGATCAACAATTTTTTCTTCTTCAAGAAATTTTGTTTTTAAACGTTCAGCCATACAGCCTAAAACACCAACTTTCATTTTTGGATTTATGCGTTTTACAGCATTGTATTTTTCTAAGCGTTTCCGAACAGTTTGTTCGGCTTTATCTCTAATAGAGCAAGTGTTGACTAAAACTAAATCGGCATCTTCAAGGCTTTGGGTTGTGTTAAAACCTTGATCAGAAAGTATTGAGGCTACTATTTCACTATCACTAAAATTCATAGCGCATCCGTAACTTTCAATAAAAAGTTTACGTGTGTTTTCTTTTTTTTGATCTAAAACTAAAGTTTGACCTTGCTTTTTCTCGTCTATTGTTTTCTCCATGTGTAATACTGAAAGTTTAAAATCAGTCAATAAGCGTGCAAAGTTACGATTATTTTAAGTATTATGACAAAGTGGCAGTATTAATTCTTGTTTGATTATATGATATAAATAGGTTTTCTTTGGTATTCAATAAATGAACAAAACTTATGCTTTTTTCAGAAATACAATATAAAATACAAAATGCTAGAGAATTAGATTTTGGTACAATTTTAAATCAAAGTATAGAATTGTTTAAAAAAGTCTGGCTTCAAGGACTTTTAATGCTTTTAATTGCGTTAGCATTTGCAATACCAATAATAATGATATTTTATGTGCCTTTAGTTGTGTTTAGTGTTTTTGATACAACAAATCCTGGATCAGTAGATGCATTTATGCCATTTTTGGCTTTAAGCTTAGTTATAGGATATATAATATTGATGCTAGCAATATTGGTTATTAGCTTTGCTTTAAAAGCAGCTCTGTTTAGAATTTTTGCTCAAAAAGATTTTAATACAATAACTAAAGAAGATTATCTCTACTTTTTAAAGAAACCATATTTACGAAAAACCATAAAAGTATCTTTAGCTTATGTTGGAATAATGATTTTGGCTACGCTATTGTGCTTTTTTCCTGTTATATACGTAATGGTGCCTTTAAATTTGTTAGTTGTTGTTTATGCTTTTAATCCAGATTTAACAACTTCAAATTTAATTAAAGTTAGTTTTGAATTAGGAAATAAGAAATGGTTCATCACGTTTGGGCTTACTTTTGTTGCTGCATTTTTAGCAGAAATTGTTGGGCTATTAATGTGTGGTATTGGTATACTTGCAACAGCTTCATTTGTGGCAATACCAGTGTATTTTATATATAAAGAAGTTGTTGGGTTTGATAATAAAGAAATAAACCAAATTGAAAACTTGTAAAGTTCAACGCAACCAATTTTAGAATTTTGCATCTACTAAAAAACACCTTTATTAAAATGAAGTTTTATAAGCAGTTAGTATTTGTTTTAGTTGTAATGTTATGTTTAATGAATACCCAATGTGATGACGATGATATTTTTGTCGAAACATGTGGTTTAGAAGTTATAATTGACGAAGATGTATATAACAATCTAGAAACAGCATTCTTTACGTTTGTCAATGTTGAGATAATAGATGATTGTTTAAATGCTGAAATAAGTAGTTCTGGTTGTGATGGTAATAGTTGGGTTTTTAATTTAGTCGATTCTAGTTTGGTTGCCGAGTCGTCTCCAGAACAGCGTAGTTTAAAACTACAATTAATAAATAACGAAGTTTGTTTGGCTGTGTTTCAACAAACCGTTTCATTTGATTTAACAAGCATTAGAGTAGAAGGAAGTAATCAAGTTGTTTTAAATATAGATGGTTTAGAGTCAGCATTAACATATACTTATTAATAATAGATGCAAAATATAATTTGAGCCTGAAATATTTCAGGCTTTTTTTATGTCAATTTTCTAGACGAAAAGAATTTATTTTTGGATTAAATGCAATTGAAAATTTTAAAAATTAGGATGATATCTTTTTTTTCATATACATTTGTAGCCTTAAAAAATCAAAAATGCCGAAGAATTTAGTCATCGTTGAGTCGCCAGCAAAAGCCAAAACTATAGAAAAGTTTTTAGGAAAAGACTTTAAGGTCGAATCCAGTTTTGGTCATATATCTGACTTACCGTCAAAAGAATTAGGAGTAGATGTAGAAGGAAATTTTGATCCAAAATATCAAGTTTCAAAAGATAAAAAGGACGTTGTAAAAAAACTGAAAGATCTAGCGAAAAAAGCCGATATGGTTTGGTTAGCAAGTGATGAGGATCGAGAAGGAGAAGCAATAGCTTGGCATTTAGCAGAGACTTTAAAACTTGATAAAGAAAAAACAAAACGAATTGTTTTTCATGAAATAACAAAAGCAGCAATTCAAAAAGCTATAGAGAACCCAAGAGGGATTGATTATGATTTGGTTGATGCGCAACAAGCGCGACGCGTTTTAGATCGTATAGTTGGTTATGAGTTGTCGCCAGTACTTTGGCGTAAAGTAAAAGGTGGCTTGTCTGCAGGACGCGTACAATCTGTTTCAGTACGTTTAATAGTTGAGCGCGAAAGAGATATTCAAGGTTTTCAGCCGCAAGCATCTTACAGAATTGATGCAGAATTCTCTAATGAAGCTGGCAAGCTTTTTAAAGCGAAACTGCCAAAGAATTTTTCGAGTAAAGAAGAGGCACTTGACTTTTTAGAGCAAAATGCTTCAGCAGATTTTAAAGTTGCCAATTTAGAAAAGAAACCAGCAAAAAAATCACCAGCTGCACCATTTACTACATCTACATTACAGCAAGAAGCCTCAAGAAAATTAGGTTATTCTGTAAGTAGAACAATGAGTAATGCGCAACGTTTATACGAAGCAGGTTTAATTACATATATGAGAACAGATAGTGTAAATCTATCTGACGAAGCTCGTAAAGGAGCACAAGCTGAAATAGAGAGTGCATATGGTTCTCAATATAGTAAACCAAGAAATTATAAAGGAAAATCTAAAGGCGCCCAAGAAGCGCATGAGGCTATCAGGCCGACAGATTTTTCTAGACATTCTGTTGCAGTAGAGCGCGATCAAGCTAGATTGTACGATTTAATTTGGAAACGCGCTATTGCATCTCAAATGAGTGAAGCACTTTTAGAACGGACTAATGTTAAAATTAGTGCATCAACCCATACCAGTATGTTTACAGCCAATGGTGAGGTTATTACTTTTGAGGGGTTTTTAAAAGTATATTTAGAAGGTACAGATGATGAGGATGCAGAGCAAGAAGGTATGTTGCCAGCATTAAGAGTTGATGAAGCACTTCTTAATAAATACATAACAGCTACAGAACGTTATACAAGACCACCAGCACGATTTACTGAAGCTTCACTTGTAAAAAAACTAGAAGAGCTTGGTATAGGAAGACCATCTACATATGCGCCTACAATTTCTACAATTCAAAATAGAAACTACGTTGAAAAAGGAACAGTTGAAGGTGTAGAGCGAAAATATTCGCAATTAGTATTAGAGCAAGGTCAAGTTAAAGACAATCTACTTTCAGAAAAAGTAGGTTCAGATAAAGGTAAATTGGTTCCTACAGATATAGGAATGATTGTTACCGACTTTTTAGTTAATCATTTCGGAAGTATTTTAGATTATAATTTCACGGCTAAAGTTGAAGCAGATTTTGATGAAATAGCTGAAGGAAATGAAGATTGGAAAAAAATGATGAAAGATTTCTATAAAGACTTTCATCCTATAGTTGAAGATGTTCAAGCCAATGCAGACAGAGAATCTGGTGAGCGTATTTTAGGCGTAGATCCTAAAACAGGAAAGCAAGTAAGTGTTCGTTTAGGTAAGTTTGGACCTATGGTACAAATTGGTACTGTTGATGATGAGGAGAAACCTCAGTTTGCTAGCCTGTCTCAAGATCAACAGTTAACTACAATTACTTACGAGGAGGCAATGGAGTTGTTTAAACTTCCAAAGCGATTAGGCGTTTACCAAAGTGAAGATATAGAGGTTAATAATGGGCGTTTTGGGCCATACGTGAAGTTTGGTAAAAAGTTTGTATCACTACCAGCAGGTACAAACCCAATGGATGTCGAGTTAGATTTTGCGATAGAATTAATAAAAGAAAAAGAAAAAGCAGACGCCCCAATATATATGTATAAAGAGCTGCCTGTTCAAAAAGGGAAAGGACGTTTTGGACCATTTATTAAATGGAATAATATGTTTATCAATGTGAACAAAAAATACGATTGGGATAACTTGTCTGATAATGATATTGTGACTTTAATTGAAGAAAAAATTCAAAAGGAAATAGATAAAGTTATTCATCATTGGGAAGAAGAAGGTATCAAGATTGAAAAAGCACGTTGGGGAAGACATAATATTATTAAAGGAAAAACTAAAATTGAGCTTGCAAAAACCGTAGATGTTTCTAAATTTACACTCGAAGATGTAAAAGTGCTGATTGAGAAAAATGCGCCGAAGAAAAAAACGAGAAAGAAAAAAACAACTGCAAAAAAGAAAAAGTAAATGAATTTTAATGTTTTGTCTCCTGTTTCAGATTCAGTATTAGCACATAACGAGCTTTTATCTGAACAGGCTCTCGGACGAAAATTAAAAATTCACTCCAAACAAAATGGTATCCCAGATTTAGATGGTGTAAAGATTGCCATTATAGGTGTTCTTGAAAACAGAAACGATGTAAACTATATAGGAGAAGAACTTCAGTTTGATACCTTAAGAAAATCACTTTATGCATTGTTTCCTGGAAATTGGTTTACGCAAATAGCAGATTTAGGAGATATACTTCAGGGTGATTCAGTAGAAGACACCTATTATGCATTACGCACTACACTTTCAGTATTAATAGAAAAACAGATAATTCCTATTATACTAGGCGGAAGTCAAGATTTAACCTATGCAAATTATAGAGCGTACGATTCTAATGCGCCAATGGTAAATATTGTTAATGTAGATAGTAATTTTGATTTGGGTGATTCTTCAATAGATATGAAGAACAATAGTTATCTAGGTAAGATAATTTTAGAAGAACCTTTTAATCTATTCAATTATTCAACTATAGGTTATCAAACTTATTTTAATTCGCAAGAAGAAATAGATTTGATGGAAAAACTATACTTCGAAGCTTATCGCTTAGGGGAAGTTAATAATACTATTAGTTTAGTAGAACCAGTAATGCGAGATGCACATATAGTAACTCTAGATTTAAAATGTGTTAAAGCATCAGAAGTAGGAGAGAAACAAAAATATTCACCTAATGGTTTTGATGGTAAAGAGATTTGTACAATTTCTAGATATGCAGGTATAAGCAATAAAGTGTCATCTTTCGGTATTTATGAATATAAGCCATTATATGATGACGAAGCAACAGCAATGCTAATAGGGCAAATTATATGGTACTTTATAGAAGGTGTTAATTGTAGAGTAAAAGATGATGATTTTAAAGATGATATTAATTACCAAAAGTATAATGTCCTTATCGAAAATGAAGAATTGATATTTTATAAAAGTATAAAAACAGGACGTTGGTGGATTGAGATACCTTTTTTGCCAAATGTTAATAATAAATTAAAAAAGCATACGTTATTACCTTGCATGCATGAGGATTATGTAGAGGCTAGTCACGGTAAAATACCAGAAAGATGGTATAAAGCGTATAAAAAGAACAGTTTTTAGTATATTTATGCATTAAAAATTTAACACAATTATTATCGATGAAATGTAATTTTTTTGGGATTAAGTGTAAAATAACTTAAAAAAAAATTGGTTTTCTCAAAATATATAAATATGTTTACTGCCTTAAAAAAATAAAGGCAACTAATTACAACTAAAAATAATTTAACCTCGAGTTTCTATGAATATTAAGAAGTTTGTTTTATTAACCGCAGTTTTAGCCCTATTAGTCAGTTGTGGCTCTGGAGACAGAGGAGAATTGGTAGGAGTTAAAGGAAAAAAATGGCACCCAGAAAAGCCTTATGGAATGGTACTTGTTCCTGGAGGTGCATTTATTATGGGTAAATCTGATGATGATTTAGCTGGAGTTAAAGATGCTCCAACAAAAACAGTAACAGTTAGAGCATTTTATATGGATGAGACCGAAATTACTAATAGCGAATATAGACAGTTTGTATATTGGGTTAGAGACTCAATACTTAGAACTAAACTCGCTATTTTAGCTGATGAAGTAGGAGAAACTCCTGGTAATGGAGGTATTGGTGAGTATGCATTCAAAGATGCCAACGAAGAAGAAATGACCGTGTACGAAAAGTATATGTACGATAATTATAGCGGTTTGGGACCAACTGGTTTTGAAGGTAGAAAATTAAATAATGAGCCTGAGTTAATTTTTGACACTTCAGAATATCCTGATGAATATTATGCAGAGGTTATGGATTCTATGTATTTGCCTATTGAAGAATCATATAACGGTCAGCGTACATGGGATGTAACAAAATTCAAATTCCAGTATAAGTATATGGACATTCAAAAAGCAGCCAAAGACAGGAATGTAAGTAGAAAAGATGCAATCATAACCGAAGAAGTTGCTGTTTATCCAGATACAACGGCTTGGATTAGAGATTTCTCATATTCATATAATGAGCCAATGCATAATGATTATTTCTGGCATGATGCTTATGGAGAGTATCCAGTAGTTGGAGTGTCTTGGGAACAAGCTAATGCGTTTTGTCAGTGGAGAAGTTTAAAGAAAAATTCATACCAAAAAAGTAAAGGTAAACAACACGTAAATGCTTTTAGATTGCCATCTGAAGCAGAATGGGAATATGCTGCAAGAGGTGGTTTACAAGGAGCAACGTATCCTTGGGGTGGACCTTATGCTAAAAATGATAGAGGTTGCTTTATGGCAAACTTTAAACCTTTAAGAGGTGATTACGCTGCCGATCAAGCCTTATATACTGTAGAGGCCGATTCTTATGAGCCAAATGATTTTGGATTGTATAATATGGCAGGGAATGTGTCAGAATGGGTTCAAGGGTCATACGATCCAGGTTCTTATGAGTATGCTGCATCATTTAATCCAAGTGTAAATGACCCTGAAAACGAACGTAAAGTTGTTCGTGGAGGTTCATGGAAAGATGTTGCATATTTCTTACAAGTAAGCTCTAGAGATTACGAATATGCAGATTCTGCTAGAAGTTATATTGGTTTCAGAACAGTACAAGATTACATGGGAACTGAGGTGACTAAAAACGCAGCAACAAACTAATTAACAACAACTAATCAAACTAAATATTTAACTTAACTAAAAAAACTATTATGGCACAAAATGGAAAAATAACCTTGACTAATATGATCTACGGATTAGGAGCAGCAATCGTAATTGTTGGAGCCTTATTTAAAATTCAGCACTGGCCTTTTGGTTCTGAAATCTTAACTGTAGGTATGATTGTTGAAGCATTAGTATTTACATATTCAGCTTTCGAAAGACAAGGAGCAGAGCTTGATTGGTCTTTGGTATATCCTGAATTAGCTGGAGGTATGACTTCAAATAAGAAGAAAAAAGAAGAACCTAAAGATGCAGAAGGCATGTTATCTAAAAAATTAGATAATTTATTAAAAGAAGCAAAAATTGATGGAGAACTTATGGCTAGCCTTGGAGATAGTATTAAGAACTTTGAAGGTGCTGCTAAAGGTATAAGTCCAACGGTAGATTCTATGGCTGCTCAAAAGAAGTACAGTGAAGAGATGTCTTTAGCTGCTGCTCAAATGGAGTCTTTAAATAGTCTTTATAAAGTACAAATGGAAAGTGCTAATCGTCAAGCTACAATTAATGAAGAAGCTGTTGAAAACGCAACAAAATTAAAAGAACAAATGCAATCATTAGCATCTAACCTATCATCTTTAAACGGTGTATATGGAGGAATGCTTTCTGCAATGAATAAAAACTAATTAGTTTTTTTAACTATAATAATAATTAACCACTAAAAACTAATTAGAAATGGCAGGAGGAAAATTATCTGCAAGGCAGAAAATGATTAACTTAATGTACTTAGTATTTATTGCTATGATGGCAATGAATATGTCTAAAGAAGTACTTTCAGCTTTCGGTTTAATGGAAGCAAAGTTTTCAGACGCTAACGTAGTAACTACAGACATGAACACTAAGTTGCTTGCTAACTTAGAAACAAAAGCTGAAGAAAAACCAGCAGAATTTGCTACAGCAGCAAACAAAGCAAAACAAATAAGCACAGCTTCAGACGATTTTTACAAGTATCTAGAAACTTTAAAAGTAGGTCTTTTAAAAGATGGAAAATACTCTATTGATTCTGAAACAGGAAAGCTTCCTTTTGAAGCAATGGATAAAACAGATATCCTAGACGAAAAATGGTTTACAGGAGATAGACTCACTAAAAAAGGTGATGAAGTCATGGCTAAAATAGAAGGCTATAAAAGTAAAGTAAAAGAAATTATTGGTGACGATGTTAAGTATACAAAGGCTATTGAGAATTTTGAAAAGAGATTTAGTACAGCTAAAGTGAAAAATAAAGACGGAAAATCTGTAGATTGGTTAGATTACCACTTTAAAGGTTTCCCAGCAATTGCTTCTTATACAAAGTTAACAGCAATGCAAAATGATGTTAAGGTAACTGAAGCTAACATGTTTAATGTGTTTTTAGGAAACACGTTAGATGAAGCTGTTTCACTTAAAAACTATACAGCGATTGTAATTGCCGATAAGTCTGCATTTTTTGCAGGAGAAAAATTTCAAGGTAAAGTTGTGTTAGGTAAATATGCTAATGTAACACCAACAGGATTAAGTATTTCTGGATCTTCTGTAGATTTAGAAAAAGCAATAGATTCTACAGGAGCTGCACGTCTTGACTTTAATGTTGGTAGTGTAGGTGAGCATGAAATTGATGGAAAATTCACGTTTTTAGAAGATGGAAAACCATTAGATATTCCAATTAAAGGAAATTATGTTGTTGTCCCTAGACCAAATTCTGCAACTATATCAGCAGATAAAATGAATGTTGTATATCGTGGTGTTACAAACCCAATGACAATATCATTTGCTGGTGTACCAGATAATAAAGTATCTGCTTCAGGTGCTGGATTAAAAAAAGGTTCTGGAATGGGTAAATATAACATGGTGCCTACTTCTGGTAGAGAAGTAACTATTAATGTTACGGCTACCTTAGACGATGGTTCTAAAGTTAGTGATAAAGCTGTATTTAGAATTAAAGATATACCAAAACCAACTGGTATGATTGCAGGAAAAAGTTCTGCTAAATTACCAAGAAACAACGTAGAGATAGGAAAAATTCAAGCAGTATTAGAAGACTTTGATTTTGATTTACCATTAACGGTAACAGGATTTAAAATTAAAGTACCTGGTCAACCATCTGTAACGTGTTCTGGTAATAGACTTAATGGAGCTGCAAAAGCTGCATTACGTAAAGCAAAACGTGGCGCAGGAATTCAAATCTTTGATATTAAATCAAGAAGTAACGGTCCAATTATTAAGCCAGCTACGCCAATTGTTATAGAGTTATCTAACTAATCAACACCAATAGATAGAGTAACCCAAATTAAAAATTAAAAAAATGAATTGTAAATTCTTATTATCAATACTTGTAACTGTAGGTTTAACATCTAGCATGTTTTCTCAGGCAAATATTTTAAACGCCAATACACCTAAAGAAATAGGCGTTAAAACAGAAGCTCAATTAGCATTAGATAATGATAAACCATTAGAATATGGCTATGTTGATGATAGAGATATTTTATTCTCTAAAATGACTTGGGAAAAAGTTGTTTTAGATGAACGTATTAATTTTCCTTTATATTTCCCAATTGATACAAATAATATAGGAAAAGATAGACGTTCATTATATCATGTATTGATTAAAGCAGTACAAGATGGTAGAATAAAAAATGTTTATAACGATTCATATTTTACTGAGAAAAGAACCATAAAAGAGTTGGCAGATATTACAACTAAAGTTGATACATTAGATATTGGTTACGATCAATTAAATGCTGATGGTTATGTGGATCCAGAATATATCACAACACGTAATATCGAAGCTTTCGATATTAGTGCTTATTTAATTAAAGGGTTATGGTATTTTGACAAACGTCAAGGTGAACTTAAATACAGATTATTAGGTATTGCTCCAGCAGCGCCAGATGTAAACTTTATAGATTCTAATGATGAAGCTAACAAAACTCCAAATGCATTATTTTGGGTGTTTTTTCCTGAAGCTAGAGAAATATTACATGAGGCAAAAGCATTTAATAACAAAAATAGCGCAATACCAATCTCTTTTGATCACTTGTTAAATTCTAGGCGATTTAATGGGTATATGTATAAAGAAGAAAACGTATATGGCGATAGAGAAGTTAAAGAGTATGTAGCAGATAATGCATTAATGCAACTTTTAGAATCTGACCGTATTAAAGAGAAGATTCGTAATTTCGAACAAGATATGTGGTCGTATTAATATGACTTATAATTTAAAAACGCTCACTAATTTAGTGAGCGTTTTTTGTTTTATTACATAATGTGTAGTCAACTTAGAATATTATTTTTACAAACATGAAAAATGTAGATTACATTATAGTTGGCTCTAGTCTTGCTGGGATTTCCTTTAGTGAAGTTTTGCGTGCTAATAATAAATCTTTTATAGTTTTTGACAATGATTCGCAGCAGTCATCAATTGTTGCTGCTGGCTTATATAATCCAGTTATTCTAAAACGATTTACAGAAGTATGGCAAGCTAAAGCACAGTTAGATTTAGCTTTACCAAAATATAAAGCTTTAGAAGATTTGCTTAATGTAAAGTTAGACTATAAAATTCCTGTTTATAGACGCTTTACTTCTATTGAAGAGCAAAACAAATGGTTTACTGCAGCAGATAAACCATCATTAGAACATTATCTATCAACAACGCTTAAAAAGAATGTGAATGCCAATATTGATGCTCCTTTTGGATTTGGAGAAGTTTTACAAACAGGACGTATAGATACCAAAGCACTCATTAAAAATTATAGAAACTATTTAGTAGAGATGAATCAGTTTGTTAATGAAACTTTTAATTACCAAAACCTAAGTGTTTTAGAAGATAAAATAGAATATCAAGATTATTTAGCATCTAATATTGTTTTTGCCGAAGGCTTTGGTGTTCGACATAATCCATTTTTTAAAAGTTTGCCTCTCAATGTTGCAAAAGGAGAATTGATAACAATTAAAGCTCCAGATTTAAATATAGATTTTACATTAAAAGCTTCAGTATTTATTGTGCCAATAGAAGATGATTTGTATTGGGTTGGAGCAACGTATAATTGGAAAGATACCACGAACAGTGTTACTGAAGAAGGGAAAAATGAATTAGTAAACAAGCTTAAAAAAATAATTACTTGCGACTTTAAAGTGGTCAACCAAGTTGCAGGAATACGACCAACGGTTATAGACAGAAGACCTTTAGTTGGCGCTCATGAAATACATAGCAACATGTATGTCTTAAACGGTTTGGGTACTCGAGGTGTTATAATTGGACCTTATGTTGCAGAACAACTTTATGAGTTTATAGAAAATAAATTACCTTTAGATAATGCTATAAATGTAAAACGATTTATTTCTTAGTTAAAGATTTATCATATTTCATAAATAGATTTATCCAAATGTTTCTTGATAAGCGCATAATTATTGGAGCAAACACTACTAGAGTTGCAACAATAGATATAAAAACTGTATGTATACTTGTATCCAAAAAGATGTAACTTATAATAAACGCAGCAACAGCAAATGCAATCCCAACGCCATAACTAACATACATAGAACCATAAAAAAATGAAGGTTCAAGTCTGTATTTTGTTTGACAATTAGAGCATTTTTCTTTAATTGTAAGAACTTGATTAAGAGCATACGGATTTGTGTTTTCATACATAGACTCTTCATGACATCTTGGGCAAACACCTTTTAAAATACTATATAACTTTGTTCCTTTCATTATATTTAAGATTGTTTATTTTTGCGTTTTACAAAAGAAATACAAAATTAAACTTTTGTTTATTAATAACTCAAATTAAATGCTTAATATTCATAATCTTTCTGTTTCATTTCAAGGCGAATATTTATTCGAAGACATTACATTTAGATTAGGTAATGGAGACAGAATAGGTCTTATAGGTAAAAACGGAGCTGGTAAATCTACCATGCTAAAAATATTGTCTAAAGACTTAGAACCAGATTCTGGACAAATTGCAGCAGATAAAAATTTAAGCTTCGGATTTTTAAAACAAGATATAGACTTTGTTTTAGGTAGAACAGTACTTGAAGAAGCTTATGAAGCCTTTAAGGATATTAAAGTTTTAGAGGCAAAAATAGATGAAATTAATCAGTTGTTAGTTGAACGAACAGATTATGAAAGTGATAGTTACAATCAATTAATGATTGATTTAAATGAGGTTCAGCATCAATATGAAATTATAGGAGGTTATAATTATCAAGGCGATACAGAGAAAATTCTTCAAGGTTTAGGTTTTAAACGTGAAGACTTTAATAAGCTTACAGATACATTTTCTGGTGGTTGGAGAATGCGTATTGAGCTTGCAAAACTTCTACTTCAAAATAATGACATTTTACTTTTAGATGAGCCTACTAACCATTTAGATATCGAATCTATTATTTGGTTAGAAAACTTTCTGAAAAATTATGTAGGTGCAGTTGTTATTGTGTCTCATGATAAAATGTTTTTAGACAATGTTACTAACAGAACTATAGAAATATCTTTAGGACGTATATATGATTATAAAAAACCATACTCTCAATATTTAATTTTACGTAACGAAATTAAAGAGCAGCAGTTGGCATCGCAAAAAAATCAAGCTAAACAAATTCAGCAAACCGAAAAGTTAATTGAAAAGTTTAGAGCCAAAGCTTCTAAAGCTACAATGGCACAATCTTTAATTAAGAAACTTGATAGAATAGATCGCATTGAAGTAGATGAAGACGATAATAGTGTGATGACATTAAACTTCCCTGTTTCAATAGTACCAGGAAAAATGATTATTGAAGCCGAAAATGTTTCAAAGCATTATGGAGATTTACAAGTTTTAAACAATATAGATATAAGTGTAGAAAGAGATAGTAAAACAGCTTTTGTTGGTCAAAACGGACAAGGAAAATCTACGTTGGCTAAAATTATTGTTGGAGAGTTAAAACATCAAGGACACTTAAAACTTGGTCATAATGTGCAAATAGGCTATTTTGCTCAAAATCAAGCTGAATATCTTGATGGAAGCAAAACGGTTTTAGATACTATGATTGATGCTGCCAACGAAACCAACAGAAGTAAAGTGAGAGATATTCTCGGGTCGTTTTTGTTTAGAGGAGAAGAAGCAGAAAAGTATGTAAAAGTTTTATCTGGTGGAGAACGTAATAGGTTAGCCTTGGCTAAGTTATTATTGCAACCACTTAATGTGTTGGTTATGGATGAGCCAACAAATCATTTAGATATTAAGTCTAAAAATGTTTTAAAAGAAGCGCTTAAAAAGTTTGAAGGCACTTTAATTTTGGTGTCTCACGATAGAGACTTTCTTCAAGGTTTAACAAATAAAGTTTACGAATTTAAAGATCAAAAAATAAAAGAGTATCTAGGCGATATAGACTATTATTTAGACCAACGCAATGTTGAAAATCTTAGAGAAGTTGAAAAAAGAGACGTTGTTAAACAGCAACCAAAAACTAGTAATAAACAATCATACCAAGACCAAAAAAAACTAAAATCATTAAACAACAAATTGAGTAATATCGAATCTAAAATAAATCAATTAGAAAAAGATATTAAAAATGATGATGTAAGTTTAGCAACTAATTATGATGAAGTTGCATCTAACCCTAGTTTTTTTGATGCATATCAAGCTAAAAAAAATGATTTAGAGATGTTGATGGCAGAATGGGAGACAGTTCAAGAAACCATAGATAATATTGATTTATAATCATGAAAGAGCACTTTTTTCAGTGTCCGTATTGCTGGGAGCAAGTCTCAATGTTAATTGATTATTCTCAATCAAATCAAAAATATATTGAAGATTGTGAAGTTTGTTGTAATCCTATTCAGTTAAATATCAGTATAAAAGATGGTGTAATTTCTAGTTTTCAAGCTATAAATATTGAACAATAAATTTTGTTTAAATATCTGATTTTCAGTAAATTATAATTTTTGTGATATTTTAGCCGTGCAGTTCATCGAAAATAATTGGTAATTCAACGATGTTTTATTAATTTCGTAAAGTAAATGTGCTCCCTCACAAAATCTACTATTATGAAAACTGCTAAAATTACAATGTTATTTTGTTTAGTAACATTACTCTCTTTCGGTACCGTTTCTAAAAAAGAAAAACACGCTTTAGTTGATTTATACAATGCCACTAACGGACAATCTTGGAATACAACTTGGGATTTAAATACTCCAGTTTCAGATTGGTATGGCGTAGTTGTTAATAATGATAAAGTTGTAGAACTAAACTTAGAGTTTAATAACCTTAAAGGTCAATTGCCAGAAACATTTGGCGATTTAACGTCATTAGAGAAAGTTAATTTTTTCAGAAATGATATTTCAGGAAGCTTACCAAACTCAATAGGAAATTTAACGGCTTTAAAAGCAATTAATATTTCATTTAATAAACTTGATGGGCAATTACCAAAAACATTAGGTCAATTAACAGCATTAACATCCTTACAGTTGTTTATGAATAAAATTGAAGGAGAGATTCCTAGTAATATTGGTGACTTAGTAAATCTTGAAAAACTAGAATTATATAATAATAATTTATCTGGAAGCATTCCTACCACAATAGGTAACCTTACTAAATTAAAAGAAGTATTAGTAAGCAGTAACCAATTAACAGGTAGATTACCTTCAAATATTTCAAATTTAAAAGACTTAAAAGTTTTAAGCGTATTCGATAATAATTTATTAGGTGTAGTGCCTTCTTCAATTTGTGAATTAGAGCAATTAGAAGAATTGGTTTTAGCTAATAATGCATTTTATGGAAGCTTGCCAACTAATATGGCAAACTTATCAAATCTAAAAACATTATTAATTGGAAACAACAGCTTTGAAGGCGAATTAGCAAAATTAGGAGAGCAACTACCAAATATTGTAGAATTTGATTTTGTTAATACTACAAGCCGAGGAGCTATAGTGACTTTAGATACAGAAGATTAGTTATTTAAATAGTTTTAATAAGTTAAACTCTCAATAATTTTATTGGGAGTTTTTTTTTAAAAGCTTTCGTAATCTAAAAAAACGTTTTATATTTGCAGTCCAAAATAATTTTGTTGGTATTATGAGCCAAGAGTTAAAAGCTAAGTAAGTTATTTTTGATATTAAATCGCGGGATAGAGCAGTAGGTAGCTCGTCGGGCTCATAACCCGAAGGTCACTGGTTCGAGTCCAGTTCCCGCTACTAAGTAAAGCTTCACAGAAATGTGGAGCTTTTTTTGTAAATGATATTTTAGAAAGTTTACTTTTTAAAATAGAAATGTCAAAAAAGTAAATTTTTATTAAGTTTGGTTTGTTGTACAAGCACTCCTTTTAGGTCCAACGAACGAAGTGAGTTAATCCAGTTCACGCTAAAAAGTAAGCCTTATGAGAAATCATAAGGCTTTTTTATTTTTGTACCATGAATGATAACTTTAAAAACGAATTTTTTAGAATAGGCATACAAAATGGAAAAACACCAGAAAACTTAGGTGTGCTTTGGCGATAAGCTCAAAATTTAGGAGCGAGTTTTATTTTTACCATTGGTAATCGTTATGCAAAACAAGCATGTGATACGCATAACGCAGTAAAGTCAATGCCATATTTTCATTATAATACATTTGATGATTTTTTTAATAATCTACCTAAAGGAACACGTATAGTTGGTGTTGAATTGACAGAAGAAGCTGAAGGTCTAGAAACCTTTCATCACCCAAGACGATGCGTTTATCTACTTGGAGCTGAAGATCATGGTTTGTCTAAACAAGCTATTGAGCAAAGTCATTTTTTAGTAAAATTTAAATCGCAATTAAGTTTAAATGTATCTGTAGCTGGAAGTATAGTGATGTATGATAGACTCTTAGGTAAGCCTCGGTCATAAATCATCTTAAATGTTCTAAAAAAATTACTTAAAAATAAGTATTGTATTATCGTTATTCATTCTAAGAATATAAATCCCTGTTGAGATGCTTTGAGGGAATTTTAAATGTGTAACCTTAGTTTCGGGATTGTACTTAATGTTATCTATTTGCAGATTACTTCCCTTAATATCAAACAAAATAAAAGTGTCTGTAATTTGGGAATTGTTAATAAATAGCTCGTTTGATATCACTGGGTTTGGATAGATATTACTCTCTATAGATTCTGGAGTTTTTCCATCAAAATATTCTACGGCATAGTTGTAACTATTAATACCTAATGTTTTACCAATAATTCTTCCAGGAATATCATCGGCAGGTGGATGTATGCCTCCCCAAATCCTTGATAGACTACATTGGTCTGAAGCATCTCGATAGGTTGCCCATTGCAGTTTTATGTCCATTGAAGGGCCTTCTTCAAAAACTAAAAATTCATTTTTTCTAGCAATGAATTCTCCATATCCGCCTGGGAAAAACTCGTCACCAGTTAAAAGTGTCATAACCTCAGCTGCAGCTCTAGAGTATGTAGAATGACCAGACACAAATCCAGCAAAAGGAGGCGTTACAAAAGAAGGACGTTGATAAGGCCACCAATTTTCAGCTAAAATCCAACCTACACCAGCTTGATCTGTATCAGAATCTCCAATGAAATCATGACCCTTCCAAGTGTATAATTTTATTTTTCCAATATGTTCACCTTCTCGGCCTTCAAGCTCATCTCCATCTTCTACTATTTCTACATAGCCATCTCTTAATGGGATTCCTGATATATCGTAATTCTCTATAGACTCATCTGTGCTTTGTCCATTATCTGTCATAAATCTAATTGCAGAGATAGGTCTGATATAGTCATACCATCCTTTAATACTCCATGCGGCTATTGCTGCGTCATGCATGGTGCCCCCTAATGTAAAGTAAGCTTTTACATCCCATTCTAATGGGTTTAAAATTTCACCTTCACCTCCCAATTTTTTTTCAAATAACGGATGGTCATTCACATGATTTAATAAGGTGAACCAATGGCCAGGTGGTGTTTCGGAATCGGGACCATCTGCCCAAAATTCAGCTAATACTCTGGTGTAATCTCCACGTGGTACAATTTGTTGTTCGTATGGTGCATTTGTTATTGGATTTGTTGAACGACCTTGTCCAATATCTCCTCCTTCAAGTAAGTTATAGAAGTCTGGATACTCAGTGAAACTATTTGGAAATTGACTAATGTCAATATTTCCGATTGATCTAGGTGAAATGTCCCACATTGTATTATCATTTGGGTCTAAATGAGACCCCCAAATTGAAACAAGTGTAAATCCCCATTTGTATGCTTCACTAGATTCTGTTTCTGCAGATGAATTTAAAAAAGGAGGATTTCCTGGATCAAAGTAAACTGAGAAATTATGACCAGACCTTTCATAATTGGTTTTTGTTTCACTACCAAGTGAAAATGGTAAAACATTACCCCATTCTGGACTAAGAAACTCAGGTGTTTCTCCAATAATTAAATTTCCACTTTGGTCTATAAAAGTATCTAAACTTAAAGGCTGCCATCTATTTGGATTTGTAATATTTCCGCTGCCAGGTTGTATAGGAGCTAAAGGAGTATTAATTGGAGAGTAATAGCTATTATCGTAAGAACTCGCCTCTCTGGAACCATCTGTATTACCATAGTTAATTATAGATTCTGCTATAAAATTTCCTAAAGCTGCAGAATCTCCTGTTGAATAATCTGTTGAGGTGTTATTGATATCATATCCTAGTGTTTGCATCAATAAATTAAACCTTTCTATAGATTCTGTTGAACTAGGTGAGTTAGAAAAACGATGTGTTAGTAGTCGGTAAACAGCATAACTGATAGACTTCTTTCTAGCATCTTCAATAGTTTCGGTAGTAGTAAACCCATTAAAAAAATTACTGTAATTGTGTATTGAATTACCAATTAAATAAGTACGAGCACGGTTGTCATAAATAGCCCAAGCATCATACATAGCTATACTTGTATGAAAAAGATTTCTTGCGTGTACAGTAGGTCGAGCAAAATCACCTCTTATGGCTTCTAGCAAGGCTTCGTTCCATAATCGAGCTACAGAATGTATACCATTTACTGATGGAGTTGGTGCATCAAGATCTACTAATAGTTCAACAGGTTGGCTAGAACATGTATTGTATTCTGATGCGATAATCTTACCTGATTGTTCAAGTCCCCATTGTACACGTATAGAATTATTACTTAAAGTCTCAATGATTTCGCCTCCAATAATATCCCAATTTACTTGTGAACTTTGATCTAATAATGTATAGGTATATACTTCATCTTGTAGGTAAAAAGAATTAATATTTCCAGAGATTTCACTCGATTCTAAGAAAGTACAGGAACCATCATCAATTACAGCCATTACATCGTAATTACATGAATTAGGATTTGTGCACCCAACAACTCTTTGACTAGGTTGTATATTAAGAGTTTGATATCCTTGCCCTTCTATAGCTAATATAGTTTCATCTACATTTAAATTAGTATAGGTTTCAACCAATCCTAAAGGCCAAGTGATTTTTAGTTCTAGTATTTCATCATCTGCACCTACTCCAAAGTGAATTGGTTGAAGACTTTGAGAAAATAAACTTGCTCCATGATAATACCTGTGGTATGTTCCATTATTCGTTGTTATGGAAACAGTTGTTCCAATAGCATCTCTATTAGATAGAGTGCCTTGTAATGCTATTTTAAACCAATGAAGATTGTCAGGCTGACTTAAATCTATTGTCTTGTTATCATAAAAAAAAGCAGAGCCTTCTTTGTTAGTAATAAATATCTCTAAGTCTCCGTCGTTATCATAATCAAAAGCTTCATTTGATAAACTATAAGAAAACTCATCAATGTTTATTTCTGTTGAAATATTAGAAAAACCATTTTGACCTTCATTAAGTAAGTTTTCAAAATATATATTATGGTTATAAAAGTTGTCATATCCATTTAAAACAAATAAGTCTTCATCACCATCGAGGTCAAAATCGGCAAAACGAGGACTCCAAGCCCATTCTCCAGATTCAACATTCATTTGACTTGCAACATTGTTAAAAAAGTTATTTCCATTATCTGTATAGAGTGCATTAGCATTAATATTAGATAAATAGATGTCAAAACTTCCATTATTATTGTAGTCTCCTATAGATAAACCCATTCCAGTTCGTGAATCATCTAGACCAAAGCTTTCAGATTGCTCAATAAAACTGTTTCCATTTTGATTTATATATAGGTTATTACGACCAAAATCATTAGCTAAATACAAATCAAGCCAACCATCATTATTTACATCTATTGGCACACTCATAAATGTAAACATGCTGCCTTCTCCATCACTTACAAATAGATTTGAAACATCACTAAAAGTACCATTACCATTGTTTTTAAATAAGGTGTTTCTTCCACAAGAAGATCTATAGTCACTTATGTAAATATCTAAAAGCCCATCTTTGTTGTAATCAAACCATAATGCACTTGTATTAAAACATCCATTGTAATCACTAATACCAGAGTTTGATGTAACATTTGTAAATGTACCATCTCCTAAATTATTAAAAAGCATAACCCTGTATGCGTTAGTTAAGAATAAGTCTGGGTCACCATCATTGTCGTAATCGCCCCAAGAAACCCCCCATTTATAATCTTGATATACAACTGTATTTAAAGGGTCATCTCTATGAGAATCTTCAAAAGGGTGTAGGTTCGTTAAACCAGCCTCAATTGTTACGTCAGTAAAAGTGCCATCATTATTGTTTCTAAATAACTGACTCATAGAATCACCATCACTTTCATCTCGTTGTTTAGCAACAACAAAAATGTCTAAATCATTATCTCCATCATAATCTGCTACAGCAACTCCAGTATTATTTTCTAGTAAATTTAAACCAGATTGAGCTTCTATTCTTTGAAAATTTTGAGAAAAAACAAATGGGTTTTGAATTAATATAATAACATATACTATGCAACTAAACTTCATCGTTAATTTTTTTATAATATGTGGATTCTTCAAAAATAACATTTTTATGTATAAACCCTTAATATAACTTTTGTAGAATATAAACCTAAGGTATTAATTTTATCTTTGTAAAAAATAAATAAGAATGCATAAAGCAGGTTTTGTAAATATTATTGGTAATCCAAATGTTGGTAAGTCTACATTAATGAATGCTTTTGTAGGTGAAAAATTATCAATAATTACATCTAAAGCACAAACTACACGTCATCGTATTTTAGGAATAGTCAATGGTGAGGATTTTCAAATCATTCTTTCTGATACTCCTGGAATCATTAAACCAGCTTATGAATTGCAAGAATCTATGATGGATTTTGTTAAATCTGCTTTTGATGATGCAGATGTACTTATTTATATGGTTGAGATTGGAGAAAAAGCACTTAAAGATGATGCTTTTTTTAATAAAATCACAAATTCTAAAATTCCAGTTTTATTGCTTTTAAATAAAATTGACATGTCTAATCAAGAGTTTCTTGAGGAGCAGGTTCAAGAATGGTCATTAAAAGTACCAAATGCTGAGATTTTTCCAGTATCAGCTTTAGAAGGATTTAATGTAAAAGAAGTGTTTAGTCGTATTATAGAAATCCTTCCAGAGTCACCACCTTTTTACCCTAAAGACCAGTTAACAGATAAGCCAGAACGTTTTTTTGTTAATGAAACTATTAGAGAGAAAATCTTAATGCATTATAAAAAGGAGATTCCTTATGCTGTTGAGATAGATACAGAAGAATTTTTTGAAGAAGAAAATATCATTCGTATGCGATCTGTAATAATGGTTGAGCGTGATACCCAAAAAGGAATTATTATTGGTCATAAAGGTTCTGCTTTAAAACGTGTTGGAATTGAATCTAGAAAAGATTTAGAAAAGTTTTTTGGTAAACAAGTTCATCTAGAACTCTATGTAAAAGTCAATAAAAACTGGAGAAGCGATCAGCGTCAGTTAAAGCGTTTTGGGTATAACCAGAAGTAATTTAAATTTCTGCATGAATATCTTTGTTTCTAAGTGTATCTCGCATAAAGTGATGTAGTTGGTGCATTTCACTCATCCCAGTTTTCTTTCCTAAACGACCACCAAAGTATAAAGCCAACCATAATACTATCATTAGTAATGTAACAAATAGTTGAATAACATAATCGCTCTCTAAGCTCCAATTAACATAAGCCCAAATACCAAAACCAATAAATAATCCTGCAACTATAAAATGAAGAAACATAAACATAGTCCATACTGTTGGGTTTGGACCAAATAAACCATAAATAGTACTGTGATTATTTGTGTCGTTTTTATTGATTTCTAAGTGTAATTGCGGTGACCAAAAATGTTGTTTCTCTTTAGGTATTTTTATAAATACGTGATCATCAATTCTAGATACTATAAAATCTGATTGTTTTTGGCTAGTGTCTTCAAACAGTTTTAAAAGCAGTTCATTATCCTGTTTAACGTTAAACTTAAAGCGAGGCCTTAAAACTATAGCATTAGTAGTCGACATTTTTATTTTGAAATTGAGCTTCAAATTACTATTTTTTATTTAATATAATCACCTATTTAATGTTTAACGTAAATTCTATGCTGCATCAGTACTTATTTAGTATCTTCGCAGCCGCTTACAGGATATGTAATGCAGATAAAACATAAATTATGAGTAGTATAGTTGCAATTGTAGGAAGACCAAATGTTGGTAAATCAACATTTTTTAATCGCTTGATACAGAGAAGAGAAGCTATTGTTGATGCCGTAAGCGGTGTTACTAGAGATCGCCATTATGGTAAAAGCGATTGGAATGGAAAAGAATTTTCGCTCATTGATACAGGTGGATATGTAAAAGGAAGTGATGATGTCTTTGAAGCAGAGATTGATAAGCAAGTAGAGTTAGCAATAGAAGAAGCAGATGCTATTATTTTTATGGTTGATGTAGAATCTGGTGTTACTGGAATGGATGAAGATGTTGCAAAATTACTTCGTAAAATTAGCAAACCAGTTTTTCTAGCTGTTAATAAGGTAGATAATGGCAAGCGAGCAGAAGATGCCGTAGAGTTTTATGCTTTAGGACTTGGTGAATACTATACAATTGCTAGTATTAATGGCAGTGGTACTGGAGAGTTATTAGATGCATTGGTTGAAGCCTTACCAGAAATTGAAGAAGAGGAAAAAGAGGAAGCTGCATTACCGCGTTTTGCTGTTGTTGGTAGACCTAATGCTGGTAAATCGTCATTTATAAACGCATTAATTGGAGAAGACCGTTATATCGTAACAGATATAGCAGGTACAACTAGAGATTCAATAGATACTAAGTACAATCGTTTTGGGTTTGAATTTAATTTAGTTGATACAGCTGGAATTCGTCGTAAATCTAAAGTAAAAGAAGATTTAGAGTTTTATTCTGTTATGCGAAGCGTTAGAGCTATAGAACATGCAGACGTATGTTTATTGGTATTAGATGCTACTAGAGGATTTGATGGACAAGTTCAAAACATCTTTTGGTTAGCAGAACGAAACCGTAAAGGCATTGTTATTCTGGTAAATAAATGGGATTTAGTAGAAAAAGACACGATGACAACCCGTGATTTTGAAAGAAAAATAAGAAAAGAAATTGAACCTTTTACAGATGTGCCAATTGTATTTATTTCAGTATTAAATAAACAACGAATTTTTAAGGCTATAGAAACAGCAGTAGAGGTTTATAAAAATAGATCAAAAAAGATTAAAACAAGTAAACTTAACGAGCTCCTTTTACCACTAATAGAAAACTATCCGCCACCAGCATATAAAGGAAAATTTGTTAAAATTAAATACATTATGCAATTGCCAACACCACAGCCGCAGTTTGCATTCTTTTGTAATTTACCTCAATATGTTAGGGATCCATACAAACGTTTTTTAGAGAATAAACTTCGTGAACACTTCGATTTTAATGGAGTTCCTGTTAGCGTTTATATGAGGAAGAAGTAGGATGTCGCTAGTTACTAATGTATTATTTAGCAATTATATTTTACTTTTTGTCAATTATATTTTACATTTAGAACATTTTGCTTTACATTTGTTGATGTAATTAAAAGCAAGATTGTTATGAAAGCAAGCTATTTACTACCGCATAGGTTTAAATTGTTCGGTTGGATTCTTTTTGTTATCGGACTTGTTCTAGGTATTCAATTAATCGCAAGTGGGTATGAATTTGATTTATTAAAAGTAAATGTATTATCCATTTATAATGATGATATGTTTTTTAAAATTATTGAAAATAGTATTATTGATGAGTTAGTAGCTTTATTAATTATAATTGGTGGTTTAATTATAGGTTTTACTAAAGAAAAGGTTGAAGATGAGTTTATTTATAAACTTAGGATTGATTCATTAGTTTGGGCTATCATTTTTAATTATGTCATTTTAATTTTTGCAATTGCATTTGTGTATGATTTTACTTTTTTTGATGTGCTTGTATTTAATATGTTTACACCTTTGATGTTTTTTATTGTAAGATTCAATTTTTTAAAATTAAAATCAATTATTAATGAAGAATAATATAAAAATTGAAAGAGCCAGACATAATCTTACACAAGCCGATTTAGCAAAAAAGATTGATGTAAGTAGACAATCTGTAAATGCTATAGAAAAAGGTAAATATGTACCATCTACTATTTTAGCTTTAAAAATTTCTAAATTATTTAAGCTAACTGTAGAAGATGTTTTTTATTTAGAACCTGAAGATTAAAAAATGATATTAATTAAGAAAATTCATACGAAAGTCTTCTTACTATCGTTTACAAAAAGATAATACTAAGTATCAACCATCAATCAAATCATGAGGAAAATTATTTTAATTTTTACACTTTGTTGTGTATCTCTTTGTTTTTCGCAATCAAAATCGTTTAAAATTACAGGAACAGTTGTTGCAGCAGATGATAAATCTCCTTTAGAATCTGCAACCGTTTATTTAGAACGCTTAAAAGATTCAACTTTAGTTACTTATACAATAACAGATAAAAATGGGAAGTTTGAGTTGATAGATGATACCTATGATAAAAGTTTAAATATCGCTGTTTCTTCTATTGGGTTTCAAAACTATTCTCAAAAAATAATAATTGATAAAGCAGAAATTAATTTAAGCAATATTTTATTAGAAGTCGGTAATCAATTAGATGAAGTTGTTGTTAAATCTAGAGTGCCAATTACAATAAAAAAGGACACCCTAGAATTTAATGTAAAATCGTTTAAAACAAAAAAGGATGCTAATGTCGAAGATTTGTTAAAACAACTTCCAGGTGTAGAGGTCGATGATGAAGGTAAAATAAAGGTTAATGGAAAAGAAGTTAATAAGATATTAGTTAACGGTAAACCATTTTTTGGTAATGATCCTACAATAACGACAAGAAACTTGACTAAGGATATTATTGAAAAGGTTCAAATTACAGATACAAAAACTAAATCTGAAGCTTATTCTGGGGAAGATGGAGATAAAGAAAATAAAACAATAAACCTCACTATTAAAGAAGAAAACAATAAAGGTGTTTTTGGGAGAGTTGCAGCAGGAACTGGCACAGAAAAGCGTTATGAATTTGCAGGTTTATTAAATGTGTTTGATAATGACCAACGTATAAGTGTTTTAGCCGGAGGCAATAATATTAATTCGCCAGGGTTTAGTTTTGGTGAAATACGAAAAATGTTTGGTGGTGGCAGAAGTATTAGATTTAATAGTAATGGTTCATTTAGAATTGACGGACGTTCTTTTGGTGGAGGTGAAGGCATTACCAAATCTACCAACGTTGGAGCAAATTATGCTGATGTACTATCTAAAGGCGTAGATGTTAATGGAGATTACTTTTTAGCTACTAGCAATTCAGAAAACGAAACAGTTACAAACAGAGAAAATATCTTATCCGATTCAAGATATTTTACTGTGTCTAGGTCAAAGTCATCTAACGACTCTAATAACCACAGTGCTAATTTGGAGTTTGATATTGAAATTGATTCTACATTTCTAATCAATATAAGTCCTTCATTTAGACTTAATAAATCTAAAACATTATATACTAGTAATGAAAACTCTTTTAGTGAAGAAAATGCAATGATAAATGCATCAAACTTATCTTCTTTTACAGAAGTAACAGGTAAAAACTTTAGTAACGATTTTGATATTACTAAGCGTTTTGGAGACAAAGGAGCATTTTTAAAAGCATCTTTTAGTACTGAATTTAATACTACAGAAACAGACGATTTTATTGGTTCTGAGACAACCTTTGAAGATGTTTCGCAAAATATTATTAGAGACCAGTTTAGTGATGGAGAACAATCATTAAAGAGTATATATTCCAGTATTAAATATCGGTTACCAATACTTGCTAAAACACTGTTTTTAGATTTTAAATATAGTATTAGAAATGATAAGCGAGAGCGTGTTAAAAATACTTTTGATTTTGATGCAGCAGCACAAGATTATACATTATTTAATACTGAGTTAAGTACTAATTTTGATTATACAAATAGAAGAAGTACACCAAGTTTAGATTTAACTTATAAAAAAGAAAAATGGTCTATAAGTGTAGATGGAGGTTATGTATTTAGAACCTTAGAAAATAACGATGCACTTAGACCAGAGCTAAGTTTAAAGCGAGATTTTGAAGCTATCGAATTGGGAGCGAATTTTAATTATGAATTCAGCCCTAAATCATCAATGTATAGTGGTTACAACTTAAGTAATCGTCCGCCACAAATTAGTCAATTGCAACCATTTCAAGATGTATCTAATCCGTTAAATATAATTACAGGTAACCCAAACCTTGAACCAGCTAATAGTCATGATTTCTATTTAGGATATAATAGTTTTGATTTTCAGAAAAAAACTGGATTTTATTCTTATATGAATTTAAGTATTATTAATAATCAGGTTGTTTCTAAAACAATTGTAAATGATGACTTAGTAAGAAATACAACATATGCTAATGTTAATGGTAACTATTCAGCTTATGCAAGTGCAAGTTATAGTAAAACAATAAAAGTTGATACACTTAAGACATTAAAATACAGAGTTGGTTTGTATTCAAATACTGAACGTACAATTAATTATAATAATAATGTTCAATATACTTCAAAGAATACATCTATAACACCTAATACAAGTTTGACTTTTACTTGGAAAAAAGTTTTAGAGTTAATACCAAGTTATAGACTGTCTTTTTCTAGTAATAAATATGATATAGCTGATTTTGATGACCAAGACTTTTTAAGGCATACGTTTGGGCTTAGAACCAGAACTTATGTACCTAAAAAACTTGAATGGCAAAACGATATAAATTACAGCTATAACCCTAATGTTGCACAAGGGTTTCAAAAAAGTGCTTGGTTTTGGAATTCAACTTTGGCGTATTCAATGTTAAAGGATAACGGCACCTTAACTTTAAAGGTTTACGATTTATTAAATCAGAATACAAATGCAAGACGAACTGCTACACAAAATTACATTCAAGATTCTCAAAGTACAGTTTTAGAGCAATACTTTATGCTTAGTTTTAGTTGGAAATTTAATAGTCTAGGTAAAAAAGGAGAAACGGGTAAAGGAGATATGATTTTCTTTCACTAACACCATTTTTATAGAAGCTACCAGCCACCAGAAGCGCCGCCGCCGCCAAAGCCGCCGCCGCCAAAGCCACCACCAAAACCACCACCGCCAAAGCTTCCTCCAGATGAGCTGCCGCCAAAACCACCAGAACTTCTTCTGTAGCTTCCACGACCTGAGTTGCTAAATATAATGGCTTCAAGGATGTCACGATTTGTAGTGTCGTCTCTAAATCCTCTTCCGCCTTGATTACCACCACGACGATTTTTAGAAATAACAATAAGGATGATTATAAAAACAAAGAATAGAAAAATAAAAAAACCAAACGGAAAATCGCCAGAGCTTGATTGTCTTGTGTCTTGATATTCTCCATTTAGAACTTCAAAAACAGCATCAGTACCACGATTTAATCCTCCATAATAATCGCCTTGTTTAAAATAAGGGATAATGTCTCTTTCAATAATACGTTTTGATATAGCATCAGTAAGTAAATGCTCTATGCCATAACCAGTATTAATACCGATTTTGCGGTCATCTTTTGCTAATAAAATAAAAACACCATTATCTTCTTTCTCTTGTCCAATGCCCCATTTATGAGCCCATTTTGTGCCTAAGTAATTAATATATTCTCCTTGAGTAGACGGAATAATTGCCACAACAATTTGGGTAGATGTTGTATCTGAATATTTTATAAGCTTGTTTTCTAGCTGTGCTTTTTCTGATGGAGATAGTAATTTGTAATAATCATAAACTGCATCTGGATTTGCCTTTTTTGGTTTTTCCGGAATTTCAAATTGAGCAGTTATACTTATCGAAAATAAAAGACAAGTTACTAAAAACGTAATATGCTTCAGTTGTTGCATTAGCTTTTAGATATTGTATTGGTTAGTTCGTCTTCATCACCATCTGTTCTTGGAAAAAAATGCTTTAGTTGTTCTCCAGCTTTTAGCACACCATCAACGAGGCCTTGTTTAAAATTTCCAGATTTAAAATGATTTTGAATTATATCTTTTGTACTGTTCCAAAAATTATCTGAGACTACAGTATTAATGCCTTTATCACCATAAATTGCAAAACTTTTGTCATCAACAGCAACATAGATTAATACACCATTTCTGAGCTTGGTGTTGTACATTTTTAGAATATTAAAGACTTCAAGAGTTCGAGAATCAATATTGCCTTTTGATGTTTTCTCAAGATGCACTCTAACTTCACCAGAAGTATTTTGCTCAGCTTTTCTAATGGCTTTTACAACTTCAATTTCTGAACTTGCTGGTAAAAAGTCTTCTATAGAATTTGACATATTTTCTATTCGAAATCAAAATCTACGTCTGGAGCTTTATCGCTTCCATCTTCTGCTTCAAAATATCCCATTTCTTTAAAACCCATTAAGCTAGCTATTAGTTTTGTAGGCACTTTTCTAACATATTGATTGTAAGGTTTAACTACATCATTAAAACGATCTCTAGCTACATTAATTCTATTTTCTGTGCCTTCTAATTGAGACTGAAGTTCAAGAAAATTTTGATTAGCTTTTAATTCTGGATAACGTTCTACGGTTACCAATAAACTTTTTAGTGCTCCAGATAATCCACCTTGCACTTCATTAAATTTGGCTAATTGCTCTTGTGTAATATTTGTTGGGTCTATGTTTATAGATGTTGCTTTAGCTCTAGCTTCAATAACTGCTGTTAAAGTTCCTTTTTCGAAATCTGCAGCACCTTGTACTGTTTTAACTAAATTACCTATTAAATCATTACGTCTTTGATATGAACTTTCAACATCAGCCCACTCAGATTTTGTGGCTTCTTGAAGGTCTACTGCAGTATTGTTTACACTAGTTCCCCAAAAAAGAAGTAGTACTATAAGAACGATAGGAATAATCCATTTTTTCATAATAAGCGAGTTTTAAAGTTGTGTTTTAATTTTAATTAGCTGAGCTTTAATACCTTCTAATTTACTTATAATTTCGAAATTACTCAAAGACTTTTGTTTTTCTTCTTTTAGGTGTGTTTTTGCGCCTTCTAAAGTAAAACCACGTTCTTTTACTAAATGATAAATAAACTTTAGGTTTTTAATATCTTCAGGTGTAAATTTTCTATTTCCCTTTGCATTTTTTTTTGGTTTTAAGACATCAAATTCTTTTTCCCAAAACCGAATTAAAGAGGTGTTTACATTAAAAGCTTTTGCAACTTCTCCAATGCCATAATATCTTTTTTCTGGAAGTTCTACGTACATAATATTAATCTAAAGATTGATTTTCGAGGAGTGCTTTTTTTAGCATATTTTCATATTCAATAGCAGATAAGTTTCCGTAATAAAAGTTTATAGGGTTTATACGTTCTCCATCTTTAAAAATTTCATAATGTAAGTGTGGTGCTTCAGAGCGACCAGTACTTCCTACATAACCTATTAAATCGCCACGTTTTACTTTTTGGTTGGCTCGTACTTTATATTTATTTAAATGCGCATATAACGACATATAACCATAACCATGATCTATTCTAATATGCTTACCATAACCTGTTGCACTATTATCTGCACGTTTTACAATACCATCACCAGAAGCATATACTGGAGTGCCTCTAGGTGCAGTAAAATCCATTCCAAAATGAAACTTTCTAACTTTGGTAAACGGGTCTGTTCTATAACCATAACCAGAAGCCATACGTGTTAACTCTTCGTTGTTTACCGGTTGAATAGCTGGTATTGCTTCTAAAAATTTTTCTTTGTCTTTTGCTAAAACTGCTATTTCATCTAAAGAGCGCGACTGTACAACAATAGCTTTTTGCAATTGATCAATACGCTTATTACTTTCTACTACTAAAGCAGAATTGTCATAACCTTCAAATTTTTTATATCTATTTATACCTCCAAAACCTGCTCTTCGCTGTTCGTTAGGAATTGGATTAGCTTCAAAATATAATCTGTAAATGGAGTTGTCTCGTTCTTCAACATTTTCTAATGCTGCAAAAGCATCGTCTAATCTTTTGTTAATTAATTTGTATTGTAATTCAAGATTAGATAATTCTCTTTTTAGTTCTCTTTCTTTAGGAGATTCAATAAATTGGCTAGCTATAAAAACAAATAAAAAGCCAAAAAGCGCAGCTGCTAAAATAAACATTGAAGCATACTTAAGTGTTGTCCTTTTTTTACGCTCTATTTTGCGATAAGAGAGTGTTTCAGAATCGTAATAATATTTTACCTTAGACATATCTTAAAAAGTTCTATTTTTGCAAGATTAATAGAACGAAACACAAATATATAAATTGTTTCACACTTAAAGCAATTTAATAGAAACAAGCTTGTTAATTACTGATTATGAAGTCTCAAGACATTCGCAATACCTTTTTAAGTTTTTTTGGAGATAAAAAACACAGTATTGTACCATCTGCTCCAATGGTATTAAAAGACGATCCTACGTTAATGTTTGTAAATTCTGGAATGGCACCTTTTAAAGAGTTTTTTCTAGGAAATGCTGAACCAAAGAATAATCGTATTGCAGATTCTCAAAAATGTTTGAGAGTATCTGGAAAGCATAATGATTTAGAAGAAGTAGGTTATGATACGTATCATCACACACTTTTTGAGATGTTAGGAAATTGGAGTTTTGGTGATTACTTTAAAAAAGAAGCTATTGCTTGGGCTTGGGAATTATTAACTGAAGTCTACGGAATTGATAAAGATATTTTATATGTAACTGTTTTTGAAGGTAGCGATGATGCAGATAATCTAGCTATGGATCAAGAAGCTTATGATTTTTGGAAAGCCTTAATTCCTGAAGACCGAATTCTTATGGGAAATAAGAAAGATAACTTTTGGGAAATGGGTGATCAAGGACCATGTGGACCTTGTAGTGAGATTCATGTTGATATTCGTTCTGCTGAAGAGAAAGCAAAAATAGATGGTAAATCTTTAGTTAATATGGATCATCCACAAGTTGTTGAGATATGGAATCTCGTATTCATGCAATATAACAGAAAAGCTAATGGTTCTTTAGAGAACTTACCAAACAAGCATATCGATACAGGAATGGGCTTTGAACGTTTGTGTATGGTATTGCAAGGTGTGACATCTAATTATGATACAGATGTATTTACTCCAATTATTCGTGAGATAGAAACCATAACTGATAAGGATTATGGTAAAAACGAAAAAATAGATGTGGCTATTCGTGTTATTTCTGATCATGTTCGTGCTGTAGCTTTTTCTATTGCAGATGGACAGTTGCCAAGTAATACAGGAGCTGGTTATGTAATACGTAGAATTTTACGTCGTGCTGTACGTTATGGATTTACATTTTTAGATAAAAAAGAACCGTTTATTTATAGATTGGTTGATGTTTTGAGTAAAAAAATGGGAACAGCATTCCCAGAGTTAAAATCTCAAAAACAACTTATTGAAAATGTAATACGAGAAGAAGAACAATCATTTTTAAGAACCTTAGATCAAGGCTTAGTTTTGTTAAACCGTATTGTAGAAGAAACTAAAGGAGATACTGTTTCTGGAGAAAAAGCTTTTGAACTGTATGATACCTATGGTTTTCCTATTGATCTTACAGCATTAATTCTTTCAGAAAAAGGATTAAAGTTAGATGAAAAAGGGTTTAACGAAGAGCTTCAAAAACAAAAAAGTCGTTCGCGAGCTGCAAGTGAAATGTCTACAGATGATTGGACGATTTTAATAGAGGATGATGTTGAAGAGTTTGTTGGTTATGATACTTTAGAAGCACAAGTAAAAATTACACGATATAGAAAAGTCACTTCTAAAAAAGATGGAGAGATGTATCAACTTGTATTCAATCTTACTCCTTTTTATGCAGAAGGTGGCGGACAAGTTGGAGATAAAGGTTACTTAGAAGACACACATGGAGATGTTGTCTATATTTTAGACACTAAAAAGGAAAGTAATGTTATTATTCACTTTACTAAAAATTTGCCTAAGCATTTAGACGAAACTTTTAAAGCGGTTGTAGATGCTAAGCAGCGTTATAGAACAGAGTGTAATCACACAGCAACACATTTATTGCACCAAGCCTTACGAGAAGTTTTAGGAAATCATGTAGAACAAAAAGGATCAGCTGTACATTCTAAATATTTACGTTTTGATTTCTCTCATTTTTCTAAAGTTACAGTAGATCAATTAAGAGAAGTTGAAAATTTTGTAAATCGTAGAATTGAAGGAAAATTACCTTTAGAAGAAAAACGAAACATACCAATGCAACAAGCTATAGACGAAGGTGCAATGGCTTTATTTGGTGAGAAATATGGTGATACAGTTCGTGCAATTAGATTTGGGCAATCTATAGAGTTATGTGGCGGAACTCACGTGAAAAACACATCAGATATTTGGCACTTTAAAATTAGATCTGAAGCAGCTGTTGCTGCAGGAATACGCCGTATTGAAGCAATAACAAATGATGCTGTAAAAGACTTTTATTTTGAAAACAATCGCGCCTATTTTGAAATGAAAGATTTGTTAAACAATGCTAAAGAACCTGTTAAAGCATTAAAAACTTTACAAGACGAAAATGCAGATTTAAAAAAACAAATAGAAGGCTTATTAAAAGACAAAGCTAAAAATATAAAAGGCGACCTTAAAAATGAACTAACCGAAATTAATGGCGTACAGTTTTTAGCAAAACAAATAGATTTAGATGCTTCAGGAATTAAAGATGTATCTTTTGAGTTAGGAAGCCAGTTTGACAATCTATTCTTATTATTTGGAGCAAACCAAAATGGTAAAGCCATATTGTCTTGTTATATTTCTAAAGAATTGGTTGCTAGTAAAGATTTAAATGCAGGGCAAATTGTAAGAGAGCTTGGTAAGTATATCCAAGGTGGCGGTGGCGGACAGTCGTTTTTTGCAACAGCTGGAGGAAAAAATCCAGATGGTATAAAAGACGCATTAGAAAAAGCAAAAGATTATTTAGTGTAATTGAAACTTCAAACTCAAATATCTTTAAAAAAACAGTCTAACAATCTAATAGACTATAAATCTAATATTCTATTAGTAGGTTCATGTTTTGTTGAAAATATTGGAGAGAAGCTTAACTATTTTAAGTTTCAAAATGCCATAAACCCTTTTGGTATTTTATTTCATCCATTAGCTATTGAAACATTTTTAACCAATGCTATAAATGAAAAAAAATATACAGAACAAGACATCTTTTTTCATAACGAACGTTGGCATTGTTTTGATGCGCATTCGCAATTAAGTGCTACTTCTAAAGAAGAATTGTTAGAATCTTTAAATAGAAATATTCAGCTAACAAATAAACAAATAAACGTATCAACACATATTATAATTACTTTAGGTACTGCTTGGTTATATAGGTTTATAGAAACAGATAGCTATGTTGCTAACTGCCATAAAATTCCTCAAAAACAATTTTTAAAAGAATTGTTGTCTGTTGATGCAATTGTAGAAAGCTTAGAATCTACTATGGCATTAATAAAAAGCGTAAATTCTAAAGTATCAGTTGTTTTTACTGTGTCACCAGTACGACATCTTAAAGATGGTTTTGTAGAAAACGCACAAAGCAAAGCGCATTTAATTTCTGCTATTCATCAAGTAGTAGAATCAAAAAAGCAGCAGTATTATTTTCCATCGTATGAAATAATGATGGATGAGCTTCGTGATTATCGTTTTTATACAGATGATATGATTCACCCAAATCAAACAGCAATCAATTACATTTGGAATAAGTTTCAGGCTGTTTGGATTTCAGAATCATCTAATGAAACTATGGAAGACGTAAATAGTATTCAAAAAGGCTTATTACATCGACCATTTAATCCAAAATCTAATACGCATCAGTTATTTCTTCAAAAATTAGAGAACAAGAAAGCCATTGTAAACTCTAAGTTTCCTCATATTATATTTTGAATATACGGCATTTGTCGTATTGATTTCATTCTCAATTAGTTGCAATTTTGGGTTAATATTAACCAAATAAATATTCAACAATGAGAAATTTAAAACAACTTATGTTATTTGTAATGATTGGATCATTAATAACATTAACATCGTGTTCAAGTGACGACGATAATGGAGGAGATAATGGAGGCGGAAATGGTAACGAATTTTTAACAGCTAAAATTGATGGTGCAGATTTTGCTGCTTCACAAAGTCCGGCTGTAATAGTAGGCGCGCAATCTACTAATGGTATTCTAGCCGTACAAGGAGGCGATAACAATGGCAATACTATTAATTTTGCAATCCAAAATTATAATGGTGTTGGTACATATACAACAGGAGATAACTTAACTAATGCAAACCTAATTCAATACTTGCAAATTAGTCCTGTTGCTGGTTGGGCTTCAAACTTGGCTACTGCTGCTCTTGGAACTTTAAATCCAGGAACAATAGAAATCACCTCAGACGATGGTACTACAGTAGAAGGAACATTTAGTTTTGATGGTTACAATGCAGATGATATGACAACTAAAGTTGTAACTCAAGGTAGTTTTAAAGCCATATTTGATTAATACCTTTTATTATGAAAACGCTATTAATTCAAATAAAAAGCTTGGTAGTTGTTATGCTTATGCTAAGTGCAACAACACTTCTGGCTCAAAAGGCTGAAACACCAGACAATAGTTATGACTTTGGTGCTAAGATTAACGATATGACTATTACAGAAGGAGGAACTGTGGTGGTAGCCACTAATGATGGTTTAGTAGGGATTAAACCAGGACAAGATGGATTATTATTCAACTTTACAGATTACGGAAGAGTTAAACCTGAAGAATTAAAATTTATACCTAGAGCACCTTATGTAGTAGTTGGTCAAACAGGTTTTGGAGGCTTGCAAACCAAAAGTGCTGTTATAGACTATATGTCAGGAAAAACTGTGTTTAGTACAGAAAAAAATGGTTGGAAAGCCATAGGAATGTCTCAAGTATTAATGCCTCAAAATAAATTAATTGTTAGTGGACAGCGAAGAGCAAAAGAAAAGTATGCACAAGCTGTAGCTATCTATGATTTAAATACAGGAGATCAGGTTAGCTTTTATAAGTTTAAAGGATCTAGACAAGCTATGGGAACTCCATTAGTACTTTCTGATGGTGTAATTATTCCAACAACAAAAGGTTTGATGAAAGTTGACATGACTTCAGGAAATGTGCTTTGGGAGAATGAGCTTAAAAATGTAGCTTGGATGGTTGCTGATGAAACTGAAAAAGAAATTTATGCTTTTACAGGCTCAGCTAATGGTAAAAACACCAAGATTTATAAAATTAATGCCAATGGATCTTCAGCTTGGGCAGATGAACGTAAAGTAAAAGGAAGTATTTCTAATTTTCAAATTTTGCCTCAAGGTATAGCAGTTGTAAGTGATGTTGCCTCTTCTGGAAAAAAAGGCTTAGCAAAGTTGGCGGCTAGTAAGGCAGAATCAAAAATCACCATGTTAAGTGCTGCTAATGGAGAAGACTTGTGGGAAAAAGCACCTAAAACAAAAGGCTATGTTCAGCATTTTTATGTAATGGATGATGGTATTCTATTTGGAATTAAAGAAGGAGGAATTAATAAAATTTCTTATGATGGAAAAACACTATTTAAAAAGCCTTTAAAAACAGGTGAGAATATTTTAACAATGGCAGAAACATCTCAAGGCCTAATTTATATCACTTCAGAAGACGCAAATATTGTAGACTTAAATACTGGAGATCAAGTATGGAAAAAACCATTGAAGTTTAAACGTGCTGATGTTGTAAGTTCAGATTATGATAAGAAGAATAATCGGTTTTTAATTGCTGCAGATGAAGTACTATTTTCAATCGATGCTAATACTGGAACATCTGAAATTTTAACTGAAGCAGACTTTGAAGGTAAAGAAAATCCTACCTCTGTTGAGGTTAGAGATGGAGGCGTGCTTTTAGCATCAGACCAAAACATGATGTTTTTAGATTGGAACGGAGATGCATCTTGGCATGAGTATAAGCGTGCTCCAGGAAAAAGTGCTTTTGGGGCAATTTTGGCAGGTGTAACAGCAGTAGCTACAGCAGCAGCTTCTGCATCTGCTGCATATGAAGCGGGAAAAGAGCGTAACTACTTAGGTCAATATACTGCAAGAGGAGATCGTTTAAATAATTTATCTAAAGGAATGGCAGCTGCTTCTGGAGCTTCGGTAGCAGAAATGTTAAAACGTTTTAAAGCTACTTCGGCAACCAAAGACGCTCAATTTATTCTTACTAAATTAGATGATGGTATTGGGCTTGTAAAACTTAATAAAGATACTGGTACTGTAGAAAAAGAAATTGTTTTAAAAGACAAAAAACCAGCATATAAAGTAGATGAGTTTGGTGGCTATCTATACTATAAGCCAAACGATAAAACAATTTACGCATACAATCTTAATAATTAAATCTTGTTGTTGAGATTATGGTTAGGCGTAATTTTTTGTAGGATTACGCTTAATCTTTTTTAATTGCTTCTCGTCGAAAAAAAAAGAACACAAAACCATTAAGTTATATATTCGTAATGCTATTAATCAATTTTTTTAAAAAAGCGTCAGTTAATGTAAGTGTCCCAAAAGGCAAATACAATCTGATGCTTTTTTTATTATTTAAAATGAAAAAACTTGCATTACTTTTAATCCTTCTTTTAAGCTATAGCAATATCTTTTCTCAGAATTTAGATAGTTTACTTACTGTAGCAAATGCAACTAAAAATGACTCTGCTAAAATTAGAATGTATAACAAAATAGGGTTTAGTTATATTTTTAATGATACCGATAAAGCTCTTGAAGTTATTATAAAAGGGAAAAAACTAGCTAAAGAAAAAAAATTCATGTTTGGATTAACAGAGCTTACAAACACACATGGTATCTATATGGATGTTACGGGAAAGTTAGATTCTGCTAAATTCTATTTTACTAAGGCTTTAAAACTTAGCCGAGAACATAAAATCTCAATAATTGAGAGTATGTGCCTTAATAATCTTGGCATGTTTAATTGGAATAATGGTAATTATAATGAAGCACTAAACTACTTTTTTCAGGCATTAAAAATGTATGAAAATATAAATGATGAAAAGTCTGTATCTGTACCATTAAACAATATCGGCTTGATTTATCAAGAAATGAATTTGAGTGAGAAAGCTCTTGATTATCATAAACAAGCATTAGAAATTAGAAAAAAATATAAATTAGAAAAAGACCAAGTTGCTTCATTAAATAATATTGGTATTTGTTATAAAGAATTAGGTCAAATAGACAATGCTATTTCTGTTTATAAAGAAGGATTAAAATTAGCAAAAACTTCAGATAATTTGTTAGACTATTATAGGCTGTTAGATAATTTGGCAAACAGTTATCATATTAATGGAGATTATCTCAAATCAATTGAAATACATTTAAAAGCATTAGATAAACCTGATAATTTTAATGCAGATGAGAAAGGCAATTTAGTAGCATATGCAAATTTAGTGTCTTCATATAATCATATAAATAAGCCTGAAAAAGGATTGTTCTTTGCTAAAAAAGGTTTTGATATTATAAAGAAATATCCAGATTTTGAACACTATTCGGCTGATTTATTTTTGCATGCTGCCGAAAGTAATTATATGCTTGGCAATATTAAAACTGCAAGAACATATATTGATCGATTTGTGGCTATTAAAGACTCACTGTTTTCAGAGCAAAACGCTAAAGCCATTGCAGATTTAGAAGTACAATACGATACAGAAAAAAAAGAAAAGCAAATTTTAATACAACGTGCAGAATTAGCAGAACAAAGTCTAACCATACAAAAGCGCAACTATCAATTATATGGGTTAATTGGCCTTGCTTTAATTTTAGGAATTATAGGTTACTTATTTTATAATCAGCAAAAATTAAAAAATCAGCAACTACAAAAAGAAAATGAACTTAAAGATGCCCTAGTTAAAATAGAAACTCAAAACCGTTTGCAAGAACAACGATTAAGAATATCTAGAGATTTACATGATAATATTGGTGCTCAGCTTACTTTTATTATTTCATCTATAGATAATCTTAAATATGGATTTGAGATTAAAGATGAGCAGCTAACATCTAAATTAGACGCGATTAGCAATTTTGCATCTTCAACTATTTATGAGCTTAGAGACACCATTTGGGCAATGAATAAAAGTGAAATTTCTTTTGAAGACTTACAAGCTAGAATATCAAATTTTATTGATAAAGCAAATAGTATTGATGATGCTATTAATTTTTCGTTTGCTATTGATAATTCGGTTAACTTAAGTAAAGAATTTACGTCTGTTGAAGGGATGAATATTCATCGTGTTTTGCAAGAAGCTATTCATAATAGTATAAAACATGCAGAAGCATCAGAGATAAAGGTTAATGTTAGTCAATATAAAAATGCTTATCATTTTGAAGTTTCAGATAACGGAAAAGGATTTAACCCAAAAACTGTTAAAAAAGGAAACGGATTAAACAATATGCAAAACCGTATTCATGATATAGGCGGCGAGTTTGCTATCACATCAAATGAAACTAGCGGCACTAAAATACGTGTCAAAATATAAATTCATATCTTCATAGATGCTATTAATTCAATTAAAATGAAGAAACTCTTATTTGTTTTCTTGTTTTTAAACTGCTATATCTATGCTCAGGATTCAGCCAGAACTCTTAATGATTCAGCAGTAGATATATATAAAGAAACACCATCTAAAGCGATAGAAATTCTTCAACGCGCTTTAAAAATTGCTGAATTAAATAAAAACAATTTAGAGATTGGAAGATCTAAAAACTACCAAGCTTTAGTTTATAATGATTTAGGCGAGTATGAAAAGGCCTTAGCGTTATCAAAAGAAGCATTATCAATATCTAATGACTCAATTTTAATGGCGTCATCATACAATAATATAGGTAGATGTAATAGGCAATTAGGCAATTATCAAGTTGCATTAGAGAATTATTTAAAAGCATTAACAATCTATGAAGTCAAAAATAATTTAAATGAAAAGGCAAGAGTTATAAACAATATAGGGATGGTTTACAGCTATTTAGGTGTTCCAGAAAAAGCTATAGAGTATCATTTAAAAGCAAAGTCAGTTTTTGAAGAACTTAATGATAGAAAAGGAATATCTGAAGTATACAATAATATTGCCATTATCTATGCTAATGATGGCGATTTAGAAAAAGCGTTAAGCCATTTTAAGCATTCGTTAGCTATTGAAAAAAATCTAAATGATAAAAAAGGAATAGCTGAGTCTGCAAACAATGTTGGAGCCGTTTATTATTATATGCAAAAAATAGATTCGGCTTTAGTATACTTTAACACATCTGTTGATATAGAAAGACGTATTGGTAATTATGCTGGAGTAGGTGCATCATACAATAATATAGCTCAAGTTTTAATAGAGAGTGATAGAGTGGCAGATTCAAAAATTTATATCGATAGCGCTTATTATTATGCCAACCAATCTAAAACAGCTGTTGATATAGAAACAGCTTTATTAAATTATTCGCAATATTATGAAGCAAAAAAAGACACAAAATCTGCACTAAGGTTTTTTAAAGATTACTCAGTTTTTAAAGATAGTACACTTAATATTGAGACAACTAGTAAGATTGCTCAACTAGAAATTGAGTTTGAAACCGAAAAAAAAGAAAAAGAAATTCTTACTCAAAGAGCAGATATAGCAGAAAAAGAGTTAAGTCTTAGTAAGAAAAACTATTACATTTTGGGTTTGCTAGCTTTAGCATTAATACTATCACTTTTAGGTTATTTGTTATACAGTCAACAAAAACTAAAAAACAGGCAATTAAAAAAAGAAAACCAACTAAAAGATGCTTTAGTTAAAATTGAAACGCAAAGTCGTTTGCAAAATCAAAGGCTTAGAATATCTAGAGATTTACACGATAATATTGGCGCACAACTAACATTTATTATTTCGTCATTAGACAATTTAAAATACGGATTTAAACTACCAGAAAAACTAAATGATAAACTCAAAAATATAAGTGAATTTACAACCACAACTATTTATGAGTTGAGAGATACCATTTGGGCAATGAATAAAAGCGAAATAAGCTTTGAAGATTTGCAAACGCGTATTTCAAATTTTATTGATAAAGCCAATATTGCTTCTCATAACATTGCGTTTAATTTTAACGTAAAAGATGACATAATAAAAAATAAACAGTTTACTTCAGTTATTGGAATGAATGTATATAGAATTATACAAGAAGCCTTAAATAATGCTATAAAATATGCTGAAGCTAGTGTTATAAGCGTAAATATTTATGATGCAGAAAGTAAGCTAAATATAGTTGTTGAAGACAACGGAAAAGGTTTTAACCTAAACTTAGTTAGTTTAGGCAATGGGCTTAACAACATAAAGAAAAGAGCTCAAGACATTGGAGCTAGCGTTACAATAAATTCAGAATTAAAAAAAGGAACCAAAATACATTTGTCGATATAAGATATACGGCATTTGCCGTATATGATTTATGTGAAGTAAGTTATACTTTTCTAGTATGAAACATATTTTAATATACAGTAGCTTTATGTTTTTTGCAATACAAATTTCTGCTCAAAACAACACATTTAATGAACAGTTCTGTGATGCGCTTAAAACATTAAGCAAAGAGGTGAAAAAGAAAAGAATTAAAAGAGCTTCTTTTGATGATATAACTGGTAAAATGTCTGGCTTATTTGGTAGTACTAACCAGTTCGTTAATACAAATCATGAATTTATTAAAGATTATCCATTATTTCAAGCAGATTATGGCCTACCTATGAGTGGTGAAAGCAGATTGGTTAATGATTTTAATGTGCTGGTAAATATGTCTTATGTAAATCTTTTAGACAGTGAAACTCAAAAGCAGATTAAAATATATTTGCAAGATTTAAGTACTACAATTAGCGATTGCAACTGCAAGCCAATTAACGATAATAAAGTACCAGTAGAAATAAAAAAGAATAAGTATTATCGTTTAAATTGGGATTGTGGAAAACAAGGTAAAATTGGATTAGTTGTTGATACATTAGAACTAAATGAAGAAGCAACTAGATTTATCTGTTATATGAATTTTGGATACATAAGCTTATATTAGTAATATGAAAATTAAGATAGCTATAGTTGATGATAACACGTTTTTAATTAGTGCAGTAAAAGAAAAACTGTCTTTTTTTGAAGATTTCAGTGTTAAGTTTTCTGCTATGAATGGTTCAGATTTATTAACGCAATTAGAGCATAATCATAATCTAGATTTAATTTTAATGGATATAGAAATGCCAGTTTTAAATGGTATTGAAGCAACACAGATTGTAAAACAAAAATATCCACATATTAAAATTATAATGCTCACTGTTTTTGATAATGATGAAAACATATTTAATGCTATAAAAGCTGGAGCAGATGGTTATTTACTTAAAGAAATTAATGCCCAAGAGCTGCATAACGGAATTTTAGAAACCCTAAATGGAGGTGCAGCAATGAATCCTTCAATAGCACTAAAAACATTAAAATTACTTAGAAATCCTTTGAGTATAGAAAGCCAAAAGGATAAAGAAGATATTAAGCTTACAAATAGAGAAACCGAAGTTTTAGAACATTTAAGTAAAGGATTAAATTATATTAAAATTGCAGAAAACTTAATTCTGTCTACAGGAACGGTAAGAAAACATATAGAAAACATATACAAAAAACTACAAGTACATAGCAAGTTAGAAGCAGTTCAAAAAGCAAAACGCAATAATTTAATTTAGCCTTTTTTTCCAAGTTATAGGTGAAAACCTTAAATTTTATTGCATTTACTTTACTTCTATAAACCTCATTGGGGTGTTTTTGTCATTCCGCACTTGATGCGGAATCTACTTTTGACTTTAATATTAATGGATTCCTGCTTTCTCAGGAATGACATTTTTTTGTTTAAAATTATGAATTTCAAAATCCATAGTGATTTGTTTAACAGCTAACAGCTAACAACTATTTAACTCTTACACTTTTAGGCACTAACTTGGTGTAATCGCCATTGTTTCTAATCACATCGCGTACAATAGAAGATGAAATATACGAAGTACTCGCAGCCGTTAAAAGAAATACAGTTTCTATAGGAGCTAAATCTCTATTGGTGTGCGCAATGGCTTTTTCAAACTCAAAATCTGCAGGATTACGTAAACCTCTTAGTATGAATTCTACATTATTTTTCTGGCAAAAATCGACAGTTAAACCTTTATAAGTTACTACGCTAACTTTTGGTTCATCTTTAAAAGCCTCTTCAATAAAACGCAGACGCTCTTCTAATGAAAACATGTACTTTTTGTCAGCATTAATACCAATAGCTACAATAACTTCGTCAAAAAGCTTTACGCTACGTTTTATAATATCGTAATGGCCTAATGTTATTGGGTCAAAAGATCCAGGGAAAATTGCTCGTTTCATTGAAAACTTATTTTTCATTCTCACGAAAGTGAGAATCTCAATTATCAAATATAATCATTTATTAACTGAATACTGCTACTGTAAAATTGCTTGCTAGCTTAAAGCTTCTTCAATAGCATTACTAAATAACTCTGATAAACTTATGCCTGCTGCAGCTGCTTGTTGCGGTAAAATACTTTCTTTGGTTAATCCAGGAACTGTGTTCATTTCTAATAAATGTGGTTCTCCATCTTTAAAAATATATTCGCTTCTACTAAAGCCTTTCATTTTTAAAATATCATACACTTTTTTTGCAACAACATTAACCTTACGTTCTTGTTCTTTTGTTAATCTTGCAGGCGTGATTTCTTGAGATTCTCCTAAATACTTTGCTTTATAATCAAAAAAATCATTATCACTAACAATTTCAGTAATTGGCAATACTTTAGTGTCGCCTTTATATGTAATAACGCCAACAGAGACTTCGGTTCCATCTAAAAAAGATTCAATGATAATTTCATCATCTTCTTTAAAAGCTACATCAATTGCATGTTGCAATTCTTCGCTTTTATAAACTTTGGTAATACCAAAACTACTACCTGCTTTATTAGCTTTTACAAAACATGGTAAACCTACTTTAGCTATAATAGCTTCTTCATTAATTACATCGCCAAGATTTAGATAATAACTCTCAGCTGTTAAAACTCCATAAGGTTTTAAACTGCTAAGACAATCTCTTTTATTAAAGGTAAGTGCTGCCTGATACATGCCACAACTAGTGTGCGGAATATTTAGTAATTCAAAATAAGCTTGCATAAAACCATCTTCTCCAGGAGATCCATGAATGGCATTAAATACACAGTCGAAAGTTAATCTTTGGTCGTTAACTACAACTGAAAAATCATTTTTATCAATTTTAAATTCATCATTATTAGCATCAACATAAACCCATTTGTCTTTAAAAATGTGAATTCTATAAGCATTATAAATTGCTGGGTCAAGAGACTCATAAACCACGTTTCCACTTTTTAGGGATATTTCATATTCACTAGAATATCCTCCCATGATGATGGCAATATTTTTTTTCATCTTTAGTTTCCGCTAAAGCGGTAATCTTATAAATTAATAACTCGTATAAATCTAAAATCGACAATAAAACGTATCTATTGTTAGTTAAGCTAAAATATCACTTATAACGCAAAAGAAAAAACGCTTACGTTTTTATATATTTGCCTTTTATAACATTTGCTAATGAGTATCATAAAATTTCTAACGAGTAAAACTTTTTTTAAACAAATTGCTATTGCAATTGTTGCCATAGTGGTTTTGTGCTTTTTGGTACTACAGTGGTTAAAGAGTACAACTAACCACGGCGAGTTTGTAAAAGTTCCAGATTTAAAAGGTAAGACTCTTGAAGTTGTTAAAATAGAATTAGACGATAATGATTTACGAATGGAAATTCAAGATTCGGCTAACTTTAATCCAAAATATCCTAAATACTCTGTAATAGAACAGCATCCATTAGCAGGAAGTCAAGTAAAAGAAGACCGTAAAATTTACCTTATTTTAAATCCGTCTGGTTATCGTAAAGTTGCTGTGCCAAATATTGTGCGTCGTACATATCGTCAAGCAAAACCAACATTAGAAGCACTTGGTTTTGAAGTAGGTAAAATAACATATAGTGATGATATTGGTAAGGACGAAGTATTAGCTGTAAAGTTTAATGGCAAATCTATTAAGTCTGGAGATTTACTTCCGTTAACTTCAAAAATAGACCTAGTTTTAGGTAATGGTAAGCGCAAATAGCTCACCAAATTTAATATGACTGATAAATACACACCAATTGAAAGTAATGATGATGACTTGTATGAGCATCATTCTTTTACGGTAGATAAAGGACAAGCTCCACTTCGCATCGATAAATATTTAATGAATCGCATTGAGAATGCTACTCGAAATAAAATTCAAGCAGCAGCAAAAGACGGTAGTATTTATGTAAATGATATTCAGGTAAAACAAAATTATAAGGTCAAGCCTCTAGATAAAATTAGAGTGCTTTTTGAGCATCCACCATTTGAAAATCTATTGGTAGGTGAAGATATTCCGTTAGATATTGTATATCAAGACGATGACCTTTTGGTAGTTAATAAACCAGCAGGAATGGTTGTGCATCCTGGACATGGTAATTATTCAGGGACTTTAATTAATGCGTTAATTCATCATTTTGATAACTTACCTAATAACTCAAGTAATCGTCCTGGATTAGTACACAGAATAGATAAAGACACTAGTGGTTTGTTAGTTGTTGCTAAAACAGAAGAAGCCATGGCACATTTATCTAATCAGTTTGCAAAAAAGACAAGTGAACGTGAGTATGTGGCTATTGTTTGGGGAAATATTGAAGAAGATGAAGGCACTATAGAAGGTAATATTGGTCGTCATCCAAAAAACCGTTTGCAGAATACAGTTTTTTTAGATGATGAAGCAGATAAAGGGAAACCAGCAGTAACTCACTTTAAAGTGTTAGAGCGTTTAGGCTATGTTACTTTAGTCGCTTGTAAATTAGAAACAGGTCGTACACATCAAATTCGTGTACATATGAAACATATTGGTCATACACTTTTTAATGATGAGCGTTATGGAGGCGAGCGTATTTTAAAAGGAACTACATTCACCAAATACAAACAGTTTGTTGAAAATTGCTTTAAAATTTTACCAAGACAAGCCTTGCATGCTAAAACACTAGGGTTTGTGCATCCAAAAACAGGAGAACAACTAAACTTTAAGTCTGAAGTTCCTGATGATATGCAACAGTGTATCGAAAAGTGGAGGCATTATGCCAAACATCAAGATGCATAGATTAATTCTATTTCTTTATAGAAATTAACAGTTTTTATTTATAGTAATTTATTGAATTCTACTTTAAATTTGGAGTATGAAAATTCAAGAAGTTATACTATTCACATCAAATATTCAAAAACAAAAACAGTTTTACAAGCATGTTTTAGAGTTTGAACAATTATTAGATACACCAGAAAAAATTTCATTTAAAGTAGGAGAAAGTGTTTTAACGTTTCAGTATAAAGACACTATAAAACCATCTCATTTAGCATTTAATATTCCTTACAATGCTATTTATGACGCACTTAAATGGTTAAGAGCACGAACAGAAGTTATTGGTAATGCAGAAAATTATGTTTCAGATTTTAGTAACTGGAAAGCCAAAGCCATTTATTTTTATGATGCAGATCATAACATTATTGAATTTATTGCAAGAGAACGTATAGATATAGAAAGTGATGTTGCATTTACACCACGAATTATTTTGTCTATTAGTGAAGTGGCAATTGCAACAACAGCTATAGAGCCTGTATATAAAGCTATAAACAATATAAAGTCAATACCAATTTTTGATGGTAGTTTTGAGCGTTTTTGTGCTTTAGGAAATGATGAAGGTTTGTTTATACTTATTAATAAAACCATTAAAAAATGGTACCCAACAAATGATGAGGCTTTTACCTCAGATTTTATAATTAAAGGCGACTATAACTTTAGTTTTGAAAACGGAAAAATAAAAGAATTGTCGTAATTTAGATAACGAAAAAAGGATTATGAAATGAACCATAACCATTGAGTTGATACAAAACAAAAATGATTATTGGCGAATTACATCTGACCTATAAAAAACAATAGAATTAAACAGATGAAACTTGTATTATCACCAGCAAAATCACTTAATTTTGAAAGTGAATTACCAACCCAAAAAGCAACAGAAGCAGCTTTTTTAACTCAATCTGAAAGGTTAAATAAACTTCTCAAAAAAAAATCTGCAAAGAGTTTATCTAAACTCATGAAAATATCTGATGCTTTAGGGCAACTTAATCACACACGTAATCAAGATTGGTGTTTGCCATTTACTAAAGATAATGCTAGGCAAGCAATTTATGCATTTAGTGGCGATGTATATCGTGGCTTTGATGCGTATACAATTGATGAAAATAAACTAGAAACACTTCAAGATACTGTGCGAATTATTTCTGGTTTATACGGAATATTAAAACCATTAGATTATATACAGCCTTATAGATTAGAAATGGGAACAAAATTTCCTGTAGGAAAAAATAAAAACCTATATGAGTTTTGGAAAAAACAAATCACTCAAGCTTTAAATGAAGAGTTAAAAGATGATGAGCTATTTCTTAACCTAGCCAGTAACGAATATTTTAAAGCAATAGATACTAAGGCTTTAAAAGTGCCAGTGGTAACAGCTAATTTTAAAGACTTAAAAAATGGCGAATACAAAACTATAATGACTTTTGCTAAATTAGCTAGAGGTTATATGGCACGTTATGTAATAGATACCAATGCAAAAACTATTGATGATATAAAAGGCTTTAATTATCAAGGTTATGGGTTTAGTGAGTCTATGTCTACAGAGACAGAATTGGTGTTTGTAAGGTAATCTAGATTTCACCTTAATGTTTTTATAATCTAAAGGTCTTATTTGTTATTTAACTGTCATTCCTGCGAAGCCAGGAATCCATAATTATGTACAAAATTATCCATCAATATTATTTGTATATCCTTACTAACAAAAAGAATGGCACTTTGTATATTGGGGTTTCTAATGATTTAGAGCGTAGAATGTTTGAACATAAAAACAAACTTATTGATGGATTTACAAAACGGTATGGTTTAGATAAATTAATATATTTTGAAACTTATCAATATATTAATGATGCTATTAAGCGAGAGAAAAATATGAAGAAATGGAAACGACAATGGAAAATTGATTTAATAATAAAAGATAATCCAAATTGGAACGATTTGTCTTCAAATTGGTTTAAAAAATAGATTCCTGCTTTCGCAGGAAATCAAAGATTCGGCGTAAGCCAATGACAACATATGTTTTTACACAAACATCCTTACCAGCCATTTATACAAAAAGACACCAAAAAACTTATTGTAGGTACTTTGCCACCTCCAAGATTTAGTACAGGTGATTTACTAGAAAAAGATGTCAATTTTTGTTATGGTAGTTATTACAATTCCTTATGGTTGTTTATAGATAAAATTCATAACCTCGGTTTGCGTTACGATAACTCTCAAGAGGCTATCAAAGAGCGAAAGCAATTTCTAATACAGCATAAAATAGGTGTTTGTGATATTGTAGAAAGCGCAGAACGTGATAAAATTGATGCTTCAGATTTAGGAATGAAACATATTAAACTTCGTGATGTTATTGGTTATATAAAAAAATATCCAAGTATAGAAACACTTTTGTTTACTGGCGGAAACAGTAAAAATGGACCTGAATATTTTTTTAGAAAGCATCTTAAAACCTACAACATAAAACTAGAGTTAGTATCTAATGAAGTGCCAAGGTTGCATCAATTTAAATTGCCTTGTCACACTGAGCGCAGTCGAAGTGTCTCACGTATTATTAAAACAGTATCATTAACATCTGGTTCCGGAGCAGCTAATATAGCAATTGGTAGTATGCCTTTGTACAAACAATTAAAAGCTAAAAATTTAAAATTTAATACGTTTGATTTTAGAGTAATGCAGTATCGTGAGTTTTTTTAGAGGTTTTATTAGCGGTAAACATAAAAAACATATTTGTTTAGATTTATTGCTTAACAAATGTGCACATATTTTTTTTGAGTTTAGTGCAAATGCTCTATGCTTTTTTGCATATTAAGATATGTTCATCTGTGTTGTCACTTGTTTATTTAAGTTAAAACATGTTAATTTGTGAAAAAATTAGTTTCATGCTTCAATCAAGTTTTCTAACAGTCGAACAAGTGGCTGTTAACCTTCAAGTTACTAGACAAACTGTGTCTAAATACATTAGGTCAAATGAACTTAATGCAGTTAAAATAAATAAAAGTTACAGAATTACTATTAGTGATTTTGAGTCTTTTTTAAATAAAAATTCTACAACCAAAGAACCACAAGTTGCTTATTTAAGAAGAACAAAAAATTGTTTTTTGGAATATGTAGATAAGTCAGATGAGTTTGAAATTTTATATGGTGTAGAAAATGGTCAATTTAAGAGCATTGAAAATAACCATAAAAAAGACAATAATAAATTTATATTTGGTGATAATCTATTTGTCCTAAAAAAGTTGTTAGAGACGCATAAAGCGAAAATTGATTTAGTATACATAGATCCACCATTTGGTACAGGTCAAAATTTTAATTCGGTTGATAATGATAATGCATATTCGGATAAATTAATTGATAGTGAATTTCTTGAATTTTTGCGAAAAAGACTTTTTTTATTACGTGAATTATTGTCTGAACAAGGAAGTATTTATTTACATATTGATAAAAAGATTGGTCACTATGTAAAAATAATTATGGATGAGGTTTTTGGTCATAAGAATTTTATAAATGATATAACTAGAATTAAGTGTAACCCTAAAAATTTTGCAAGAAATGCATATGGTAACTATACTGATATGATTTTGTATTATGCCAAAAATAGGGGCAAACAGATTTGGAACGATGTTAAGGAGCAAATGTCAAAACGCAAAAGAGATGAACTCTTTCCAAAGAAGCACCAAAAATTTGGCTACTATACTACAAATCCTATTCACGCACCAGGGAAAACTATTAATGGTGATACAGGAATGGAATGGAAAGGTATTTCGCCGCCCAAAGGTCGGCATTGGCGTTATTCTCGCAAAGTTTTAGATGAACTAGACTCGAAAGGTTTAATAGAATGGTCTAGTACTGGAAACCCTCGAAAGATTGTATTGGCAAAAAACCATAAAGGGTTTAAAATACAAGATTTATGGGAGTTTAAAGATAAAGGAATGTCTTATGTAGATTACCCAACCCAAAAAAATTACGATTTATTAGAACGTATAATTAAAAATTCCTCAAATGAAAACTCTATAGTTCTAGATTGTTTTGCAGGATCTGGTAGCACATTGAAAATAGCCAATTCTTTAGGAAGAGAGTGGATTGGTATTGATAAATCTCCTCACTCATTTAGTGTCATAAAAAATACTTTCCAAGAAGAAAAAATTAAATGTAATTATTATGAATATAATTCTAAAGTCTAAATTAAAGATTCTAGGTATTGAGTTAGTAATAATGCACTAACAATATCATATTCACATTCTTGAACTTGAACACAAGTTTTATCATTAATAATACCGCCATTAGATTTATGTACAGCCCAAGAGAAACCGTCTATAATGCCAACTCGAATAACATTACCTCTTTGGTTTTTGCACAAATCTATAACTTCAATAACTTGCTTGTTTTGATTACCTCCAGGAGAACCAATCCATTTTGCCTCACCAATAACGTAAGTTTCATTTACTTTGGCAACAAGGTCAGGCCGTTTAGCTAAATTTTGATTTAGTTCGTTATTTATAAATGATTTTGCTACAATTTCTGAGGCATCTAAAATAAATATTCCATTTGTTGAATTTCGAAAATCATCTATCTCTAATAAATTGAAGTTGTTTCTTAGCCAATTGGTAAACATTGGTCCCATTTGGGTATTTAGTTTTGGTGCAGATTCTAGCCGGATAACAGTTTCCTCTGCTGTCATTGCGTATAGCGATTCAGCAATTCTTTCAATTTGTTGCGGATTATTAGTTAAACAACCTTGTATATTTTTTATTAGATACCATAATGGTTCATCATATGGGAATTTTATTTCATTTTTAAGAATGTCTATTAATTCTTGTGTTCTTCGTCCTTGATGAGCTGATATAATTCTGCGTCTAAGTTGGCTATCTAATCTTTCAGGTCTTGCTGTTTGTAATGGATAAACTTCAAGTATATTGTCAAGGTAAGGAGTGTTTTCAAAAAGTTCCAAACTTTTAAAAACCCATTCATTTAATTCGTTTCTTTCGTTCTCAATGTCAATTGTTCTATCCATTAAATATTTTTATACAAATATGGTGTTTTGCTTTGGTAAATGGTATACTATCGTTTAGAATATGTGTCGTTTTAATGCTTCGGCAAAAAACTCAGTAACAGACTTATATTCTACGTTAACCAAGCTCGCTAAATTTATTGAGAAAATCAAGTAAAATGTACTATCAAAATAGAATTACATTTTGTCTAATGTTGAGTATTGGCTCAGCTAATATATGTATTATACAAATCTTTTAAGCTTATCTAAAAATTCTAAATTTAATATCTTCAACTTTTGAGAGATGGAGTGTTATGAGATTTTTTTATATAAAAGAATACATCACAAGAATATATAAATAGTGCTAACGGAATTAAAAATTCTTTATATTCTGTGATTTCCCAAATGCGTTCAAAATTTTCTCCATTACTTAAAAATGCTAGCTTACTGACAATAACTACTATAATGGTAAATAGTATAATATTTTTTTCCCTTTTAATACTACTGAAAAAATAAAATGCACCTAAAACAACCAAACTGCCATAGAATGCTATTTGTGTAAAAATAATGTTCCACATATCGAAGTTATAAGCAAAAGCAATTGCCCCAACAACACCAATAAAAGGACGTGCTACAAATATTTTAAGATAGTTATTGTTTGATATAAACGGAAACAAAGCTCGCATAAATGGTAATACAATCAAAAACACAAATGTTCCGAAGTAATACAGGTTTTCAACATAACTTGTAGCAAAATTGTGTAAATTCATTTCATTTTGAATATTACTTCCAAATATTTTAGGTGTTTTAATTTCAAATACTCGTTGAAACCATGAAACTTCTTCCATTGCAATTAAAAAAAAGACTAAAGATAAAAGTGCTAATGATACTTTGTTTACTATAGAATTATTTAAAGTACGGTTAATTTTTATAAAAGAAAAAGCAGTGATAAAACAACAGCCAAACAGTAACATAGCCGATCCCCATTCTATTATATTGTCCTCCTTAGAGAGTGTATTAAAAATTGTTGGTTGAAAAATAAATAGAAACAATAAAACAATTGAGATAAACAACATAAATAAGATGCTTCTTATTTCAATAGATTGACCATTGTTTTTACTTAGGACTAATTTTGGTTTTTGACTACCAATTAAACTCAAAAATAGGGCAACAGTAGAAAAGAAGATAATTATGCTTCGAATATTAAACCGAATACTCCAATTTGGGAATCCCTCTTCGAAAATATGCCTAGACCAATAAGAACTGTCTAAAACAATTATGGATGCCAAGCATATAGAGCCTATTAAAAATATTGTTTTTTGTGTAGTACTACCTAAACTTATGTTTTTTAAATTCATCTTGCCTCTTTTTAATTTAAATGTAAAAACGAGTTACTTTTTTAACCTTACAATAATACAAAGACAAAATCTGTCTTAATAAAACTTATCGGTTGTTAAACGAATTTCGACTATTTTTTTAACAAAGTCAAACAAAACAAAACTCATGCTATAAAATAGCTGTACTTTTACGCCTAATTAAAAGAGGTGATATGTAATTTATAGATTGTCATCTCAAATGCCTGATATAGGCTTTTATAAACAATGTATATGACATTTAAATCTTTAGGCTTATCTGAAGCCTTGCTAAAAGCCATTAGCAAAAAAGGATACACAACACCAAGTCCAATTCAAGAAAAAGCAATTCCTCCAGTTTTAGAAGGTAAAGATGTATTAGCTTCTGCTCAAACAGGAACAGGAAAGACAGCAGGTTTTACCTTGCCATTGTTGCATCTTTTATCAGAAAACCCAAAGCAAAAGTATAGACCAATTAGAGCCTTAATTTTAACGCCTACACGAGAATTGGCTGCTCAAGTTTATGCCAATGTTAAGGAATATAGCGAGTTTTTAAATTTAAGAAGTGCTGTTATTTTTGGAGGTGTAAATCAAAAGCCGCAAGTGGCAACCATTAGACAAGGTATTGATATTTTGGTAGCGACTCCTGGTCGTTTAATTGATTTAGAAAACCAGGGTTTACTATCAATAAAACGTGTTGAAATCTTTGTTTTAGATGAAGCAGATAGAATGTTGGATATGGGTTTTTTACGAGATATAGAGCGTATTATGAAACTTATGCCTACTAAACGACAAAATCTTATGTTTTCGGCTACGTTTTCTAAAGACATAAAAAAATTAGCACATGGGATTTTACATCATCCTGTACAAGTAGAAGCTACTCCAGAAAACACGACTGTAGATGCTATTAGCCAGAAAGTATATCGCGTTGCCAAAGGCAAAAAGACAGGTTTAATTATTAAATTAATTTCTGAAGGCAATTGGAAACAAGTATTAGTATTTACAAGAACTAAGCATGGTGCCAATAAGTTGTGTAAAAAAATGATAAGTGCTGGTATTACTGCAGCGGCTATTCACGGAAATAAAAGCCAAGGCGCAAGAACAAAAGCCTTAGCAGGTTTTAAAAGCGGAAGTGTTCGTGTTTTAGTTGCTACAGATATTGCAGCTCGTGGTTTAGATATTCCATTATTACCACATGTTGTGAATTTTGAATTACCAAATATTTCTGAAGATTATGTGCACAGAATTGGTAGAACAGGTAGAGCAGGAGCAAGTGGTGAAGCTTTATCTTTAGTGAGCGCAGATGAAACTTCATATTTAAGAGGTATCGAGAAACTAACCGATCAAAAGATTCCAGTTGAGATTATTGAAGGCTTTGAACCTGATCCAAATGCATCTACAGAACCTATAAAACAAGGTCAAGGTAGACAACAAAGACGTAATCCAAGACATTCATCAAAGTCTGGTAATTCAAACAAAAACAATAATTCTAGACGACCTAAGCGTAATAATGATAGACGTTCTAATAACAGACGTAATTAAAAACAATGCAGAAAGTTTTAAGAGATAAGATTATAGAAGTTTGCAACAAAAAAATAGCAGCAAAAGGAACTAATGTTGGTATTTCATTTTATGCTTTTTTTAAAAATAAAAATGATAATCCAGAGTTATTAATGGAAGCTGCAACATGGTGGATTAAGACACATGAATTAGATCATTTTGAAAAAGCGGTTAAAATAAAAGCACTAGTACAATAATGGAACCTCAACCAAACAATCCTTTACATGGTATTAAACTTGAGCAAATCATTACTGATTTAGAAACGCATTATGGTTGGGAATACATGGGGACAATAATAAATATTAGATGTTTTAATGATAACCCATCAATAAAGTCTAGTCTTAAGTTTTTAAGACGTACACCTTGGGCTAGAACCAAAGTTGAAAACATGTATTTGAATATGTTAAAAAAAAATCAAATATGAAACATAGTTATTAATCTTTCGTTGCTTTTCTAATTCGTCTTTTTATGCGCCATTTCATAAATGATCCAAAAAACAAAAAGAATAGTCCCAAACAAATGGAAATTATAACCTTAAAAATATTAGCTGTTACGAACTCAAATATTTGATCTGTCATAGTTTTTTATATTACGCCAGTAGGCATGGTTAGTAATAAAAATGAATTTCAATTCTTGTAGTCAACAGAATAACTAAGATATGGTTTTTTAACAAAAAAACCTACTGCTTTATATTTTAACTTGCCGTAATCCTTCATAAACTATAATACCTACAGAATTTGCAAGATTTAAACTTCTAATATGTTCGCTATATAAAGGTATTTTGTAAAGATGTTCTTTATGTTTTTCTAGTAGTGGTTTTGGTAGTCCAACCGATTCTTTTCCGAAGATTAAAAAGAGATTATCTTCAAAAGGAATATCCCAATGTGATTGTTTCCCATGACTAGAAAAGAGTGCAAATTTTTCATTTTTGTTTATGCGGAAAAAATCGTCAATACTATCATAATATGTAATATTTAAGTGTTGCCAATAATCTAATCCGGCACGTTTTAATCGCGAATCACTAATTTCAAATCCAAAGGGTTTTACTAAATGTAAGTTAGAACCTGAAGCTAAAGCCAGACGACCAATGTTTCCTGTATTGTTGGGTATTTCGGGTTCTATAAGGACAATGTTAAGGCTCATATTATTCTATTTGCATTCGCATTTCAATCATATGTTTTTTAAAACCAGATTTTTCATAGGCTTTAATAGCTGAAGTATTATCATTATAAACTTCTAATCTAACTTCTAAAAGATTTTGTTGCTTAGCCCAAGCTTTTAAAGTTTCAGTAATAGCTTTAATGATTCCTTGTCCTCGATATTCAGGTTTTACATACATAAACCCTAAATAGACATAATCTGTATGTTTATGATAAGGTTTTCCTTTTATTATTTTGGCATGGCCAGAACTAATGACTTCATTATTAATTTCGGCTACAACAACTTGCACATTGTCATTTAAAACCAATTCTTTAAGGTCATAATAATTTATAGGGTCAGGTTTTAATGTGCTATCAAAAGGACGTTCTGTAGATATAATGCCTTGTTCAAATTTATATAAAGTAGGTAGGTCTTTTAAAGTAGCTACTCTGTATATTATATTTTTCATAAACTAAAAATACAAACTTAATTTATAATGGTTTGAGTAAATTCATCTATTGTTTTAATGCCATTATTTGTAATATATTTTATAAATGCAGAACCTATAATGGCACCTTTTGCATATTTGGTGGCTTGCATAAATGTTTCATTATTTGAGATGCCAAAACCAACAATTTGTGGGTTGTTGAGGTTCATATCTGCAATACGTTTAAAGTAGTTGGTTTGTTCTTCTCCAAAACCTGATTGCGCTCCAGTTGTACTTGCGCTACTTACTATATAAATAAAGCCGTTTGAAATAGAATCGATATACCTAATACGTTCATCACTAGTTTGTGGTGTGATTAAAAATACATTAATTAAACCATATTTTTTAAAAGTAGATTTGTACTCATCATGATAGACATCTACTGGAAGGTCTGGAATGATTAATCCATCAATACCAGTTTCTTGGCATTTTTTACAGAATGCCTCCACGCCATATTGTAACATTGGATTAAAATATCCCATAATTATTAGTGGAATATTAACTGATTTCCTGATGTCTTTTAATTGGTTAAAAAGAATTTTAGTAGTCATTCCGTTTTTTAGTGCTTGTGTTGAACTCGCTTGAATGGTTGGTCCATCAGCCAATGGATCGCTAAAAGGTAAGCCAATTTCAATTATATCTACACCAGATGTTTCAAGGTTTTGAATGATAGAAGCTGTATCGTTTAAATTAGGATAACCTGCAGTGAAATATATTGATAGGAGCTTTTTGTCTTCTTTTAGTTTTTGATTTATTCTATTTGTCATTTTCCTGTCATTCCTGCGAAGGCAGGAATCTGTTTAATTAAACTTTATTTTTTTATATGTTCATTTTGTCTTGATACATTACTGAGTTTAAAATATATTTTAAACGAAAGTACAAGCGTAGCTGAACCAAAAATTCAAAACGATTTTAGGAAATTGCTAAAGCACTATTTGCTTTCAAAGCTACATGCTTGAAGCTTCGCTTCGCCGTTTCGCTTTTTTACTCATTATTTCTGAAAATCGTTGATTCCGACTTTGTCGAAACTATGGACTTTACATTATCTTTATTAGTTTCTCTATTCTCTATTCTCTATTCTCTATTCTCTATTCTCTATTCTCTATTCTCTATTCTTTATTCTCTATTCTCTATTCTCTATTCTTTATTCTCTATTCTCTATAGCGTTAAGGATTGAAAGATTTGTTTGAGCTCATCTTTGATAGCGAGTCTTGAAAGCCTGACCCTTGCGGTAACGCCATAATTCTATAACTTAAAATAATCAATATAATTTTGTAAATCTTTATCGCCACGACCTGATAGACTAATAACCACAACATCGTTTGGTTGAAATGTTTTATGTTCAAAAATGGCTAAAGCATGAGAGCTTTCAATAGCTGGAATAATACCTTCAAGTTTGCATAACTCCAAACCAGCTTTCATAGCTTCGTCATCTGTTGCTGAATAAAATTCACCACGACCAGTTTTATACAGGTGTGAATGTAAAGGACCAACACCTGGATAATCTAAGCCAGCTGAAATAGAATACGGTTCTGTAATTTGTCCATCATTAGTTTGCATTAAAAGCGTTTTACAACCATGTATAATGCCTTCTTTACCAAGAGCAGAAGTGGCTGCGCTTTCACCAGAATGAATGCCTTTTCCTGCTGCTTCTACTGCAATAATGCCTACATCTTCATTGTCTAAAAAGTGATAATAAGTTCCAGCTGCGTTACTGCCACCACCAATACATGCCACTACATAATCAGGATGTTCTCTACATTCTTTTTCTTTAAGTTGCCATTTTATTTCTTCTGAAATAATGGATTGAAAACGTGTCACCATATCTGGATAAGGATGTGGTCCAATAGCCGAACCAATAATATAATGTGTGTCTACAGGATTATTTATCCAATCACGTATGGCTTCGTTTGTGGCATCTTTAAGGGTTCGACTTCCAGATAAAGCTGGTCTTACTTCTGCACCTAGCATTTTCATACGAGCCACATTTGGTGCTTGCCTTGCAATATCAATTTCGCCCATATATACAATGCATTCTAAGCCCATTAAAGCACAAACCGTAGCAGTAGCAACACCATGCTGTCCAGCACCTGTTTCGGCGATAATTCTAGTTTTTCCTAAACGTTTTGCCATTAAGATTTGCCCAATAGTATTATTGATTTTATGTGCTCCTGTATGGTTTAAATCTTCACGTTTTAGATATATTTTTGTATTGTATTTGTCTGATAATTGTTTTGCAAAATAGAGTGGAGAAGGACGGCCTACATAATCTTTTAAGAGTTGATTAAATTCTTTTTGAAACTCAGGTTCTGCCATTACTTTTAAGTAATTTTGGCGTAAATCTTCTACATTTGGATAGAGCATTTCAGGGATGAAAGCGCCACCAAATTCTCCGTAATAGCCTTTTTTGTTGATGTTGTAACTCATGATTATGTTATTCTGAACTTGATTCAGGATTTTTTTTAGTTTTAGTTCAATTTATAATGGATTCCGCATCAAGTACGGAATGACAAATTCTGTTTAAATTCTTCTAATTTTTCAATATGTTTTAATCCTGGCTCGATTTCAAATTTACTATTTACATCAATAGCAAAACAATATTTTGAAGCTTCACTGTTTATAAACTCTTTTAACTTTTCTTTTTGCTTTAAACCAATGCCACCACTTAAAAAGAACGGTTTTGTTGATGGATAATTATTTAATACACTCCAATCAAAAGTATAGCCATTGCCTCCTGGTAGTTTACCTTTGGTATCAAATAAGAAATAATCACAAATGTTTTCATAAGGTTCTAAACTATTAAAATCGAATGTGTCCTTTATAGAAAAAACCTTTATAATTATGCAATTTAAATCTTTTAATTGTTTACATAGTTCTGGTGATTCGTTACCATGCAATTGTACGCCTTGCAAATTATGTTTATTGACAATACCTTTTATATAATCGAAAGTAGCATTCACAAAAACACCAATTTTTTTAATATTATGAGGTAATTCTGGTATGGTATCATTAAAATAACGTGACGATTTTTTATAGAAAATAAAACCCATAAAATCCGGATTTAATTTAGCAACATCTAAAATGTTGTTTGAATTTTTCATGCCACAGATTTTTAGTTTCATAGTTCTAATGTTTTTATGAATTGTTTGGCACTAATCCCTGGATTATCTGTTTTCATAAAATTTTCACCAATTAAAAACCCTTTATAACCATAAGGTTGTAATTCTTTTATGGCTTCAATAGAGCTAATACCACTTTCAGATACTTTTATAAAATCGTTAGGGATAAGTTCACTAAGAGTCTTACTTGTGTCTAAACTCACCTCAAAGGTTTTTAAATTTCTATTATTTACACCAAGCATATCTATACTTGTCATTATTGATTTATGAAGTTCAGCTTCGTTATGCACTTCTAAGAGTACATCGAGGTGTAAACTTTTTGCTAATTGTGAAAATTGCTTGATTTCATCTCGTGATAGTATGGCTGCAATTAGTAATATAACATCTGCACCATAAGCTTTGGCTTCTATAATTTGATAATCATCAATAATGAATTCTTTTCTTAGCAAAGGTAAATTACAGCTTGCTCTTGCTAATAGTAAATCATCTAAAGAACCTCCAAAATATTTGCCATCAGTTAATACAGACATACCACAAACGCCTGCGTTTTCATAGCCTTTAGCAATGTCTTGAACGTTTAAATTGTGATTGATTACAGATTTTGAAGGCGAGCGGCGTTTATGTTCTGCAATAATTCCTGTATTGCTTGCCCTTAGTTTATTTGAAAGCGAAACTGTTTCTCTATTAAATAATACAGATTGCTCTAACTGAGAAACAGGAATAAGCTTTTTACGTAGCTTAACTTCTACGATTTTATCTCGTACTATTTTTTCTAAAATATCCATATGTGTTTCTTCTTATTCATTTTGTCTTTAAACAAAACGAATCAAAAATTCAAAGCGATTTGTTAGGAAATTGCTAAAGCATCATTCGCTTTCAAAGCTACATGCTTAAAGCTTTGCTTAGCAGTTTCGCTTTTTCACTCATTATTTCTGAAAATCGCTGATTTCGACTATATCGAAATTTGAGACTCGAATTTCTATTATTTGTTTTTATATTATAACTTTCTCTATTCTCTATTCTCTATTCTCTATTCTCTATTCTCTATTCTCTATTCTCTATTCTCTATTCTCTATTCTCTATTCTCTATTCTCTATTCTCTATTCTCTATTCTCTATTCTCTATTCTCTATTTACTTAATTCAATTAATTTATCTAAACTCAATTTTGCTTTCCCACTTAACAAGGATTCTTTAGCTAGTTCGAAGCCATTTTGATGAGGCATTTGTTTTGATGTTGCAATAGCTAATCCGGCATTAGCACATACCACATTGTTTTGTGCTTCTGTGCCTTTACCATCTATAACGTTTAAAAATATTTTAGCTGAAGATTCTACTGTATCACCACCAAAAATATCACTTTGGTTTATTTGAGCTATTCCTAAATCTTTAGGAGATAGCATAGTTTCTGAACTGTTTGATATAATTTTTGTTGCTCCAGTAAGTGAAATTTCATCATAGCCGTCTAATGCATGAACAATACTGTAGTTTTTATCTGTTTGTTGGTAGAGGTAACTATAAAGTCTTTGTAATTCCAAATTAAAAACACCTACCATTTGATTCTTTGGAAAGGAAGGATTTACCATTGGGCCCAACATATTAAAAAAGGTTTTTACACCTAGTTCACGACGAATCGGCGCTACATTTTTCATAGCTGGATGAAATAACGGTGCGTGTAATACACAGATTCCAGTTTGGTCAATTGATTTTTTTAAAAAATCTTTATCATTTGAAAATTTGATGCCTAAATATTCCATAACATTTGATGAACCACAAGCAGAAGATACACCATAGTTACCGTGTTTTGCTACATTAACTCCAGCCCCAGCTGTTACAAATGATGCTAATGTGGAAATATTGAACGTGTCTTTTCCATCACCACCTGTTCCGCATAAATCTATGGCATTAAAATCTTTTAAATCGATTGCAATACACAAATCTAAAAGTGCATCTCGAAACCCTTGTAACTCTTCAAGCGTGATACTTCGCATCATATAAACAGTTAGAAATGAAGCAATTTGACTTTGATTATAGTCGCCTTTTGAGATGTTTACCAAAACCTGCTTAGCTTCCTCACTAGAGATGCTTTCATGATTTATAAGTCTGTTTAGTAATTTTTTCATTTTATGCTTCTAACCAATTTTTTAATATTTGTTTCCCATTTGGTGTCAATACAGATTCTGGATGGTACTGCACACCTTTAACATCATATACTTTATGACGAAGCGACATAATCTGTCCATTTTTATCAAATGATGTTGCTTCTAATTCATCTGGAAGATCTGTATCTACAACCCAAGAATGATAGCGACCAACATCGAATGATTTTCCTAAACCATTAAACAATGATTCGTCATTAACACAAGTGGTAACTTCTGTTGCTACGCCATGAAAAACTGTATCAAGATTTATAATAGTGCCTCCAAAAACTTCACCAATAGCTTGTTGTCCAAGACAAACACCTAATATGCTTTTGGTTGATGCGTATTCTTTAATTATAGGTTTTAATAGACCTGCTTCATCAGGAATTCCTGGTCCTGGAGATAGTACAATCTTATCGTAAGGCTTAACATCTTCTAATGTTAATCTATCGTTTCTAATAACAGTTACTTTACAATCTAAATCTTCTAAATAATGGACTAGATTGTAGGTAAAACTATCGTAGTTGTCTATAACTAATACTTTCATAATATTTATTTTTTTGCCACGAATACACGAATCTTTTTATTGGCTCTTTTTTTACTGCTAACTGGTTTACGTTAGGGATTGAAGCGACATCCTTTTGTTTTTTTAAAGATATAGCTGAAAGCCAAACCCTTGTGTCATAATTTTAAATGTCTTTTGCTAATTCTATAGCTTTGGTTAATGCTCCTAACTTATTATATACTTCTTGCAATTCGTTTTCTGCACTTGATTTTGAAACAATTCCTGCTCCAGCTTGCCAATGTAATTTATGGTTTTTACTTAAAAATGTTCTAATCATAATGGCATGGTTAAAGTTGCCTTCAAAATCCATAAAACCAATGGCACCTCCATAAAATGCTCTGCTCGTTTTTTCGTATTTTTCTATGAGTTGCATCGCCTTATGCTTTGGCGCTCCACTTAAAGTTCCTGCAGGAAACGTATCTGCTACAACTTGCATTGTAGATACATTATCATGTTTTTTTCCTGTGACCTTACTTACTAAATGGATGACATGTGAGAAAAATTGAACCTCTCTATACGTTTCTACTTTAACTTGACTTCCGTTTCTGCTTAAATCGTTTCTTGCCAAATCTACAAGCATCACATGTTCTGCATTTTCTTTATCGTCATTAGCTAATTGCTTGGCTAATTCGGCATCTTTTTCGTCATTACCTGTTCGTTTAAAGGTTCCAGCAATTGGATGAATTTCTGCTTGACCTTTTGAAACAACTAATTGCGCTTCTGGAGAGCTACCAAATATTTTGAAATCTCCGTAATCAAAATAGAAAAGGTAAGGCGAAGGATTTACATTACGTAAAGCTCTGTACACATTAAACTCATCGCCTTTAAAAGCTTGTGAGAATTTCTTTGAAAGTACGAGTTGAAAAACGTCACCACGAGCACAATGTTTTTTGGCTAATTCAACATGCGCTTTATAATCATCGTCAGAAAGATTTGAAAATATATTTCCATCTTTAGAGAAATTATAAGATGCGTAATTTTTTGTTTTTATAAGCTGTAATATTTGATCAATATTATTATCTGTATTAAAGCAATGGGCAAATATGTAAGCCTCATTATTAAAATGATTAATGGCAATAATGTTTTGATAAACGGCGTAAAAAATGTCTGGAATCTCTAAAGAGTTGGGTTTTTTCGAAATTTCGATATCTTCAAAATACTTAACGGCATCATAAGCAGTATAGCCAAAAATTCCGTTATTTATAAACTTGAATTGCTTTTCGGCATCTACTTTAAAGCGTTGCGTGAATTTGTGAATTTCATTTGTAACGCAAATATTTTTTGCGTTATTTTTTTTAAAACTTCCATCTGGAAAAGATTGAGAAACAGAGTCATTTTCAACCTTTATTGATGCAATCGGATTAAAACAGATATAAGAGAAACTGTTGTCGTTGGCATGATAATCACTACTTTCTAATAGAATGCTATTAGGATATTTGTCTCTTATTTTAAGATAAATACTAACAGGTGTAATTGTGTCTGCAAGTATTTTTTTATAATGTGTGTATAAACTAAATGTTTTCATTTTTTGTATTAAAAAAGGCTTGTCGTGAATGACAAGCCTTTTTGATATTTTAAATTTAATATACGAGGTGTTTCACGAATTGACGTTTCGAGAGTTCCACCACCAAGTTGTATTAAAGTTTGTTTTCATATGCTTTTGTTGGTTCAAATATAGAAAGGTATTTTATAAATTCAAATATTTTAATAGAAAAATAAAACTTCCGCTTATTAGAACGGAAGTTTTTACAAATTGGTCAATAATTAGAGTTATTGATTGCTATTAATTATTATAATTTGGGGTTACCAATTTATTGTTTCACTTTTATTACAAGAAGTATTTAAGGTCTTAACTTATTTATAAATTATGTTTTATAAACCATTGTACATGTAAATATACAGATTATTAATTATGTATGTATTACGGCTAGTTTTGTTAAAGTTTTTAAATTTCTGTTAAAGCTAAAGTCAATTTTTTGAGATTCATTACTTTTAGAGAATGAAACAACTTAGTTATTTAATATTTATAGGCTTATTAATGGTTTCTTGTAATAATAAAAGCAATAAAACAAATGATGAACTTGTTTTTAATAATGCTGAAGAAAAGGAGCTTGAGATTTTTGACTTTGAAAAGTTTGAACCACTATTGCATAAGAATGATGAAACTGTTTACGTAATTAATTTTTGGGCAACTTGGTGTGCACCTTGTGTTAAAGAACTTCCTCATTTTGAGACATTAGCTAAAAATTATAAAGCTAAAAATGTTGAGCTTATTTTAGTGAGTCTTGATTTTCCAAAGAAATACGAGACTAAGTTGAAGCCTTTTATAGCTAAAAATAAAATACAGTCTAGAGTTATAGCAATTAATGATGTAGATTTTAATGCGTGGCTTCCTAAGGTAAATAAAGATTGGACAGGTGCAATTCCAGCAACACTAATATACACTAAAGATAAACGAGAATTTTACGAGAGATCTTTCAATTATAAAGAATTAGAAACCGAATTAAAACAATTCCTTAATTAAAAAATGAACTTATGAAAACAATTAAAAAAACTGCTTTTGTATTGATAGCTATTTTTATGCTTTCTGCATTTGCAAACAAAACTTTTGTTGGTCCTAATCACGGTTACCATATTGGAGACATTGCCACAGATTTTAGTCTAGAAAATATAGATGGTAAAAAAGTGTCATTATCAGATTATAAAAAAGCTAAAGGCTTTATCGTTGTATTTACATGTAATACTTGCCCTTACGCTGTTGCGTATGAAGATAGAGTAGAAGCATTAAATAAAAAATATGCAGATAAAGGATATCCAGTTATTGCAATTATGCCAAATAATACAGATGTAAAACCAGGAGATAATATGGAAGCAATGAAAGCTCGCGCCAAAGCAAAAGGCTTTACATTTCCTTACTTAATGGATGAAGGCCAAAAAATATATCCTCAATTTGGAGCTACAAAAACACCACATGTTTATGTGTTAGAGAAAACTAAAAAAGGCAACCAAGTTAAGTATATTGGAGCTATTGATGATAATTACCAAGATGCTGAAGCTGTTAATACTAAGTATGTAGAAAATGCAGTTGATGCATTACTTTTTGGTAAAGAAATTAAAGAAAAAAAGACAAGAGCTATAGGCTGTTCTATTAAGGTTTAACACCCTAATTAGTTTAAAATTTATCAATCCGAAGTGTAACACTTCGGATTTTTTTTCGTCTTTAACATAAAGAAATGTTAAATTTGCATGATTATTGATACATAAAAAACTATGGCAGATTTAACACAAAACGAATGGGCTTCTAAATTAAATTCAGACAAAAATGCTGTTGTTTTAGATGTTCGAACTCAAGATGAGGTAAATGAAGGTATTATTCCTAATGCTATTCATATAGACATATATAAGGGGCAAGGTTTTATCGATGAGGTAAAACAACTTGATACTAGCAAAAATTATTATGTGTATTGTAAAGCTGGAGGAAGAAGTGGTCAGGCTTGTTCTGTGATGAATCAATTAGGATTTAAAAATGCGTATAACCTTTTAGGTGGCTTTAGTAATTGGACTGGCGAAGTTGCTTTAAAATAAAAATCAATCAATCAAAATGAAAAAAATCACAATCACTTTAAGTCTTGTTTTTGCAATGTTTATAACAAGTTGCAATGAGACTCAAGAAACAGAAGTAAAAGTAGTATCTCCAGAAGAGATGCAAACGCTTTTAGAGTTAGAAGATGTACAACTAGTAGATGTAAGAACAGCAGAAGAATACAAAGAAGGCTATATTATGCATTCTCAAAATATTGATTTTAATTCGCCAACCTTTGAAGAAGACATTATTAAGTTAGATAAAACTAAACCTGTTATTTTATATTGTAAATCTGGAGGCCGAAGTGCCAAGTGCTCAAAAAAACTCAAAGAGGCTGGTTTTATAAAAGTATATGATTTAGAAGGTGGCATAACCGAATGGGAGTTTAAAGGCCTCGAAATAAAAACCTTTAATTAACTTATAGAGGCTATATAAAAGGTGATTTTATTGAGATTCTTCATTTACATTCAGAATGACACTTTTTAGATAGCTTTTTTTATGTAAGAATTTTAATTTACTCACGACAACTAGACTTAGAATTTAATTACCAAATTAAATTTTTGCCTTATTATTTAGGAAAACTTTATAGCTTTAATCAAATTGCATGTTTATTTTTGTTAATTAAAGCTCTATTAGTAAAACAAAAAATCTTATATGAAACATATTGTTTTTAGTATTTTCTGTCTTTTTGTTATCACAACTTCAACTGCACAAATTCTTGAACCTGTAAAATGGACTACCTCTGTTGAAAAAATTTCAGATACTGAGTATAATTTAATCTCAACAGCTACAATAGATAAAGGCTGGCATTTGTATTCTCAAAATGTTCCAGAAGATGGACCAATACCAACCACATTTGTATATAAAGAGCATCCAAATTATAAACTTGTTGGTAAAACATCTCAAGAAAAAGGACATACTATTGATGATCCAATTTTTAAGATGAAAATTACTTTTTTTGAAGATAAAGCAGAGTTTAAGCAACGCATAAAAATTTTAAATAAAGAACTGTCAATAGTAAAAGGAGAAGTAGAGTTTATGGTTTGTGATGACTCTAAATGCTTACCTCCAGATTATGTAGATTTAATTTTTGATTTAAAAACAGAAAAAAAAAGTGAAGTAAATGCTAATGAATTACAATTAGATCTTAATGACAATGCATCTCAAATATTTGAACCCGTAAAATGGTCTACTTATGTTGAAAAAGTTTCTGATACAGAATATAATTTAGTTTCTAAAGCAAAAATTGATGAAGGTTGGCATTTGTATTCTCAGAATATTTCTGAAGAAAAAGAAATTAAACCAATACCAACCGAGTTTGTTTATGCCTCTAATAGTGATTTTGAGATAGTAGGAACAACTACAGAAGAAAAAGGTTTAACGGTTGAAGATCCAGTTTTTGATATGAAAATCAAATACTTTGAAGATGAAGCGGAGTTTAGACAACGTATTAAACTATTAAATAATAGATTAACCACTATAAATGGTGAAGTTGGTTTCATGGCTTGTGATGATAAGCAATGTACTGCGCCAACATATGAAGATTTAAGTTTCAATTTAACTAAGAGTGTTGCAGCATCAAAAGAAAACTTTCAAGTTGAGTCTGCCGAAAAAACAAATAAAGAATCTAGTAAAAAAGGATTATGGACTATTTTTTTCCTTGCGTTCTTATCAGGTTTTGCAGCATTGTTAACACCTTGTGTGTTTCCTATGATACCAATGACTGTAAGTTTCTTTACAAAGCAAAGTAAATCTAAAGCTGCAGGAATAAAAAATGCCATCATTTATGGTTTAGCAATTATTGTAATTTATGTGTTTTTAGGTGCAGTTGTTACTTGGGTATTTGGAGCAGATGCTTTAAATGCCTTATCAACTAATGTGTGGTTTAATATAATTTTCTTCTTGCTATTAATTGTATTTGCCTTTTCGTTTTTAGGAGCTTTTGAGATTGTTTTGCCAAACTCTTGGGCTAATAAAGTAGATAGACAAGCAGATAGAGGCGGAATGATTGGTATCTTTTTTATGGCACTTGCATTAGCTATTGTGTCGTTTTCATGCACTGGCCCAATTGTAGGTACTCTATTGGTAGAAGCAGCATCAAAAGGAGGAATAGCGCCTTTTGTTGGTATGTTTGGGTTTTCGTTAGCACTAGCATTACCATTTGCTTTATTTGCAGCATTTCCAGGATGGTTAAATTCTTTGCCTAAATCTGGAGGATGGTTAAATACTGTAAAAGTAGTTCTAGGCTTTTTAGAATTAGCATTAGCCTTTAAGTTTTTATCTAATGCAGATTTAGTATTACAATTGCATTGGTTAGAACGTGAGGTATTTATCGCTATTTGGATTGCAATTTTTGGAGTATTAGCATTGTATCTGTTTGGTAAAATTCAGTTACCGCATGATTCGCCATTAACACATATTTCTGTTGGTAGATTAAGTTTAGGACTTATAGTATTGTCCTTTACAATTTATATGATTCCTGGGCTTTGGGGAGCACCATTAAATTTAATAAGTGCATTTCCGCCGCCTTTAGATTATAGTGAGTCGCCTTATGGTGTAGGTTATACTAAGTTAGGTTCTGGAGGAACTTCTACAAATCATTCAGATTTACCAGATGGAGGACATCTATTAGCACCACATGATATTTTAGCGTTTAATGATTATGATAAAGGTTTGGCTTATGCTAAAAAAGTAGGAAAGCCAATCATGATAGATTTTACAGGTTGGGCTTGTGTAAATTGTCGTAAAATGGAACAGAATGTTTGGGTAAATAATAAAGTATTAAATGTTTTAAAAAATGATGTAGTATTAATTTCCTTGTATGTAGATGATAAACGAAAGTTGAGTGATGATGAGGTTATTGATTCAAAACTAAAACCTGGTAAAAAGCTTAAATACATTGGCCAGAAATGGAGCGAATTACAAACCATAAAATACAAGACCAATACACAACCTTTCTATGTGTTAATGAATCATAATGAGGATAATCTTATTCAGCCAGTTGGCTACACACCAGATGTTGACGAATATTATAACTGGCTAGAAACTGGTCTGGAAAATTTTAAAAATTAAATTTAAAACCTCTCAAATTTGAGAGGTTTTTTTATAGAACATATTTACATAACACAAAATCTACTTTGATAAATAAAAACCTTCTTTCGGACATTATATCTGATGTTTCGTCCAAAAGCTGTTGTCTTAAACATGGTTAACCATTTACCTTTACACTAACTCCAAAGCTGATCTTTAATCTTAAATGGGTTTTTATCACAATTCATTTATTATATAATTAACTCTCTAAAAGTTTTTAATAGCAATTAACATTGTATAAAGGTTATACAATGTGTAACTATCAACCAAATAATAATATTATGTTTAAAAAAGTAATTGCATCAGTGGTGATGCTAACAATGATGTTTGGAGTTTCTTTAACTTCAAATGCACAAGATTCTAAAGATTATAAAATGTGGGAAAGCATTATGCTTACACCAGATTATACCAATCTTAAAACACTAGGCGAAAATATGCGTAAGCATAACGAAACGTATCATAAAACAACACCTTATGAAGCAAATGTGTATAATATTTCATCTGGACCAAATTCTGGAAAAATAATTTGGGAAATGGGACCAATGATGTTAAAGCACAATGATACACGCCCTGGAGAAGGTGGTCATAATGCAGATTGGCGAGATAATGTAATGCCATACATTAAAGAAATGCATACCATAGAGTATTGGAGAAAAGATGATAAACTATCTAATACAGGCTCATTAACAGATAATAACTCTGACCATCCAATTATGTTTGTAAGATATTTTGAAGTAGAAGCAGATCATGGCTATACTATGAACTCTATTTTTAAACAAGTAAGTGCAACATTAAAATCAATGCCAGGGGACAATCCTTGGGGCTTATATTATAATGCTTTTTTACAAGGAGATTTGGGACGTCATGTTGCAGCTGTTAGCTTTTATAAGAGTTGGGCAGATTTTGATGAGGATATAAAATTTAAAGATGCCTATGAAAAGTTATATGGCGAAAACTCATGGGATAATTTCCTTGATACTTTAGATGATACATTTAGTAATCGATGGGATGAAATTTGGGAGTATAACAAATTTATGAGTGGAGATTAGAAATAAAGTTGTTAAACTCTTAATATAACTGTCATTTTTTAAATGGCAGTTTTTTATTTACACAACTTTTTTAAGCCCCTTAATATCTTCTATTTTAATTTGCTTACCCGAAGTAGAAATCAAACCTTCTTTTTTAAACTGTGATAAGATACGAATTGCAGATTCTGTTGCTGTGCCAACAATATTTGCGTATTCTTCTCTAGAAAGCACAACATTAAGCATATCATTTGTGTCTGCTCCAAAATGCTGATAAATGTAAATTAAAACTTCGGCTAAACGCTGCTTTACTGTTTTTTGAGCCATATTAACAATAACATTGTCAGACTCTTTTAAATCATGAGCCATTTTCTGTAACACGTCCATCGAGAAATTAGAATTATTTTGTAAGTCGTTAATAATTTCACTTTTAGGAATAAAACAAACCTCCATGTCTTTTAAGGCAGTAGCACTTAAGTTGGCAGATTCATTACCTATTAAAGAGCGTTGACCAAGTAAATCGCCTTTAATAACCAATTTTACAATTTGATCTTTACCATTAGCACTTAATTTTGAGAGTTTACAAACACCATCTTTTACACAATATATGCCATTAAGTGTTTCGCCTTCTTCAAAAATGACCTCGCCTTTTTTTATAATCTTTGATGTTTTGCAACTAGAAATTCTAACTAATTCATCTTTGGTTAAAGCCTTAAGAGAATTAAATTGTCGCACTATACACTGTTCACACTTGCTCATAATATTTTATTCGAAGAAATGTAAAATTAAGCAAATATGATAAATATCATATTACTATTATTAATATCTTTAAATATTTGCAAAAGGTATAAATGAGCAAAGTTAATTATGGAGCAAACAACTTGTTTCCACTGTGGTGATAATTGTAGCAATTCAATTATAACTTTAAATGAAAAATCATTTTGTTGTAATGGTTGTAAAACCGTGTACGAAATTTTCTCAGAAAATGATTTAACCTGTTACTACGATTTACAATCTTCTCCAGGAGCTATTCCAAAAGAAATTCAAGGTAAATACGATTTTTTATCTCAAGAAAATATAATTGATAAATTTACAGAGTTTAATGATGGACAAATACAAATAGCCACATTATATATTCCGCATATTCACTGTAGTTCATGTATCTGGATTTTAGAAAATCTCAATAAGTTAAATCCAAATATATCAGCATCTCAGGTTAATTTTGGTAAAAAAACTGTTCGAGTTAACTATGGTATAAAAGATTATTCACTTAAAGATGTTGTTTTATTGTTAAGTTCTATAGGCTACGAGCCTTATATTTCACTTGATGATTTTAAAACAGGAAAAGCTGAAATTAATAGATCAATCATCTATAAGCTTGGCGTTGCAGGTTTTGCTTTTGGTAATGTGATGTTTTTATCATTTCCAGAATATTTTCAAGTAGATGGTTTCTGGATAGAGCAATATAAAAATGTATTTAGATGGTTAATGTTTGCATTTTCATTACCAGTTGTTTTTTATGCAGGGCAAGACTATTTTATTTCAGCTTACAAAGGTTTGCGCTCTAAACTATTAAATATTGATGTACCAATTGCTCTTGGTATTGCAGTTTTATTTATAAGAAGTACAATAGAGATACTCTTTGATTTTGGTACAGGTTTTTTTGATAGTTTAACGGGACTTGTTTTCTTTTTATTACTTGGTAAGTTTTTTCAACAAAAAACCTATTCTTTTTTGTCTTTTGAACGTGATTATAAATCATATTTCCCAATTGCTGTAACTAAAATTATTAATGGAGAAGAACTACCAACACAAGTCTATGATATAAAGAAAGGAGATAGACTTCTTATTAGAAATGAAGAATTAATTCCTGTAGATGGTGTTTTAATAAACGGAAAAGCACGAATAGATTATAGTTTTGTAACTGGAGAATCTGAAGCTGTTAGTAAAAAATCAGGTGATAAGTTATTTGCTGGTGGGAAACAAACTTCTGGTATTATTGAAATGGAAGCCATCAAATCGGTAGAGCAAAGTTACTTAACACAGTTATGGAGCAACGATGTGTTTAATAAAAATAAAGAGGAAGGTTTTACAACATTAACCAATACAATTAGTAAACGTTTTACAATAGCAGTTTTAAGCATTGCTTTTATTGCTACAACATTTTGGTTGTTTAAAGATGCCTCTAAAGCAATGAATGTGTTTACAGCAGTACTGATAATTGCGTGCCCATGTGCTATAGCATTATCTGCACCTTTTACTTTTGGTAATTTGCTACGTATTTTTGGGAAGTTAAAATTCTATGTTAAAAATGCTTCTGTTTTAGAGCAATTGGCGGCTGTAAATACCATTATTTTTGATAAAACAGGAACGATTACATCTAACCAAAAGAGTAGTGCAAACTATGAAGGAGTTAGGTTAACAGCATCAGAAGAAACTCTATTGAAAAATACACTTCGTGGTTCAAATCATCCGTTAAGCAGAACGCTCTACGATATATTAGATGAGCATAATATTATCACCTTAAACCATTTTGAAGAACATATAGGTAAAGGCGTTGAGGCATCTCATAATAACGACCGTATAAAAATTGGTTCGGCAAGTTTTGTAGGAGCTACAGAAACATCGGCTTTAAATACTACTGTGCATGTAAGTACTAACAATGTTTATAAAGGTAAGTTTACCTTTTATAATAGTTATAGAAAAGGGTTGTCTAAACTATTTAACAAATTAAAGAAGCAATACGATTTAGTAATTCTATCTGGAGATAATAAAGGCGAATTAGAAAATCTTAAAAAACTTTTGCCAACAAAAACAAAACTAATTTTTAATCAGAAACCAGACGATAAGCTCGAATATATTAAATATCATCAAACCGAAGGTGCAAAAGTATTAATGATTGGTGATGGATTAAATGATGCAGGAGCATTAGCACAAAGCAATGTTGGAATTGCTTTGTCAGAAAATGTGAATGTGTTTTCACCTGCATGTGATGCAATTCTTGATGCTTCAAAATTTAATCAATTAGATAAATTTATTAGCGCCTCAAAAAGCGCTATCAAAATTATAAAATGGAGTTTTGTCTTGTCATTTATGTATAATATTATCGGACTCTATTTTGCGGTAACTGGGCAATTATTACCAGTAGTTGCTGCCGTTTTGATGCCTTTGAGCTCTATTAGTATTGTGGTATTTACAACAATTGCCACAAATTTTTTAGGTAGAAAACTCAATAAATAATGGTACTTTGTTATGAGTAGTTTAAAAATATTAACCAAACATGATAAAAATCATGTTTTATAAAGCTGTTCAAATGTAATTTTGAGCCATAACTTCAAGTAGGTATGAGTGTTATATATATGTTACTAAGTATTAGTGTTATAGTCGCAATTGTGTTTTTTGTGGCATTTATTTATGCAGTAAAAAAAGGGCAATTTGATGACAGCTATACACCTTCTGTTAGAATGCTTTTTGAAGACGAGATAATTAAAGAAAAATCCAATAAAAAGAAATTAAGTACTAACCAAAAAAATAAATTTTAAATAATTATGGAAATGCAGCAGTTTCATTACGATAACAAAATTGTTACAAAATTCCTTTATGCCACAATAATTTTTGGTGTTGTAGGAATGGTAGTAGGTTTATTACTTGCTTTCATGTTTATATTCCCAAACCTTACCGATGGTATTTCCTGGTTAAGTTTTGGGCGATTAAGACCTTTGCATACCAATGCAGTGATTTTTGCATTTGTAGGTAATGCAATGTTTGCAGGTATTTACTATTCGCTACAGCGTTTATTAAAAACACGTATGGCTAGCGATTTGTTGAGTAATATTAACTTTTGGGGTTGGCAACTTATAATTGTTGCTGCCGCTATATCGTTGCCATTAGGTTACACTACGTCTAAAGAATATGCCGAATTAGAATGGCCAATAGATATTGCTATTGCTTTAATTTGGGTTGTTTTTGGTATAAATATGATTTGGACCATTTTAAAAAGAAGACAACGTCATCTTTATGTAGCTGTTTGGTTTTACTTAGCGACTTTTGTAACGGTTGCTGTGCTTCATATTTTTAATAGTTTAGAGTTGCCTGTTAACGGTATGAAAAGTTATTCTGTCTACGCAGGTGTTCAAGATGCCCTAGTGCAATGGTGGTACGGTCATAATGCAGTTGCATTTTTCTTAACAACGCCATTTTTAGGATTGATGTATTACTTTGTTCCTAAGGCGGCCAATAGACCTGTATATTCATATAGGTTATCTATTGTACACTTTTGGTCATTAATCTTTTTATACATCTGGGCAGGACCACATCACCTTTTATATACTGCTTTACCAGAATGGGCTCAAAATCTTGGTGTTGCTTTTTCTGTTATGTTATTAATGCCTTCTTGGGGAGGAATGATAAACGGACTATTAACACTTCGTGGTGCTTGGGATAAAGTTCGTACAGATCCTGTTTTAAAATTTATGGTTGTAGCCATAACGGGTTATGGTATGGCAACTTTTGAAGGCCCAATGCTATCTCTTAAAAATGTAAATGCTATAGGTCACTTTACAGATTGGATTATTGCCCACGTACACGTTGGTGCATTAGCTTGGAATGGATTTATGGCCTTTGGTATTATTTATTATTTAATCCCTAGATTATTTAAAACAAAACTATATTCTGTAGGTCTTGCTAATTTACATTTTTGGATAGGAACACTTGGTATTATTATGTATGCATTACCAATGTATGTTGCTGGATTTACGCAAGCAAGTATGTGGAAACAATTTAACCCAGATGGTACATTAACTTATGGTAATTTCTTAGAAACTGTTTCTGAGATTATGCCAATGTACTGGATGCGAGCAATTGGTGGTACATTATTTATTATTGGTATGCTAATTCTAGTTTATAATATTATACTTACTGTTAAAAACGGAAGCAAAGTTACAGATGAGTTGGCAGAAGCTCCTGCTTTGCAACGCGTTTCTAAAAAACGTGTTACAGGAGAAGCTTGGCACACTTGGTTAGAGCGTAAACCAATTAAACTTACAATTTACGCTACAATAGCTATTCTTATTGGAGGTATAGTTCAGATTATTCCAACGATTATGGTGGAGTCAAATATTCCAACAATAAGTAGTGTAAAACCATACACACCACTAGAGTTAGAAGGACGTGATATTTATATTAGAGAAGGTTGTGTTGGTTGCCACTCACAAATGATTAGACCATTTAGAAGTGAGGTAGAACGTTATGGAGAATACTCTAAAGCTGGAGAGTTTGTTTACGACCATCCTTTCCTTTGGGGATCTAAACGTACTGGACCAGATTTAGCTCGAGTTGGTGGTAAATATTCAGATAATTGGCACTTAAATCATATGTACGATCCTCAGAGTACATCTTCAGGGTCTATAATGCCAGCGTATCAATGGCTTGTTAGAAATGAGTTAGATAAATCGCAAACTGAAGCTAAAATGAAAGCTATGGTTTCGCTTGGCGTACCTTATACAGATGAAGAGATTGCTAACGCACAGCAAACTATGTTGGAGCAAGGCACTCAAATAGAACAAAACCTTTATTCGGATCCAGATTTTGCTGAAACTTATGAAGCTGATAAAGCTTCTGGTGGTTCAGAATTTGTTGAAATGAGAAATCGTGAGATTGTTGCAGTTATTGCATATTTACAGCGATTAGGAACAGATATAAAAGTGAAAGATACAGAAACCACTCAAAACTAATAATATGTTAAAATTTGTAAAAAACCATATGGATAGCATATCAGGAATAGAAATATATCCTATAATTTCACTACTTATCTTTTTTATCTTTTTTGTAGTCTTATTTTGGTGGGTTATAACTGCTAAAAAAGAGTATATAAATAACGTAAGTAATATTCCATTAGATAACCAAAATCACACAGAACTATGAAAAATTTTATTCCATCTTGGGTAAGAGTACCAGTTGTATTCTTTATCATCTTCGGTCTTATAGAGTACTTTGTAGATTCTGGAGAAAAACCTGCATTTATAGAGCAACCCGTAATTATGTTGTTCTTATTGTTAGTGCTCCTAATTTTAATAGCTACAGAAGCTATAGTAGGATCTATGGACAATATTTTATACCAAAGTCTAGATGAAGAGGCTAAAGCACGTTTTGATGCTCAAAAAACAAAAGCACCAAAGTTTATAGCTTGGTTAAAAAAGACCTATATAAAATTATTAGGACAAAAACCAGTTGAAGAGGAACACGAAATAATTTTAGACCATAATTATGACGGTATTAAAGAATTAGATAATAATCTTCCACCGTGGTGGTTATATGGGTTTTATGCGTCTATTATTTTTGGTGCTGTATATTTATTAAAGTACCATGTGTTTAATGGAGATAATCAGTATACAGAATTAGAAACAGAATATGCTGAAGCAAAAATTGCTATTGAAAACTATAAAAAAAATGCTAAAGATTTAGTAGATTTTAATACGGTAGAATTGTTAACAGATGCATCAGATTTAAGTAACGGTAAGAAAATTTTCGAACTCAACTGTGTCGCTTGCCATAAAGCTGATGGCGGTGGCGGAATTGGTCCTAACCTAACCGATAAATATTGGATATTAGGTGGCGGAATCAAGAACGTCTTTAAAACAATATCTGAAGGTGGTCGAGATGGTAAAGGAATGATTGCTTGGAAACAAAGTTTAAAACCAGCAGAAATAGCTCAGGTAGCAAGTTATTTGTTGCAATTTCAAGGGACAACCCCTGCAGAACCAAAAGCTGCAGAGGGAGACATTTGGGAAGATTCAAATGTTGAAGGTGTAGAGTAACAAAAAATAAATTTATAAATTTAAACTATTAAACTTTGGAAGCGCCAGAAAACGAATCATTTAGAGATTCAATAGGGACCATCAATGAAGAAGGTAAGCGTGCTTGGGTGTTTCCAAAAAAACCAAGTGGTAAATTCTACGATAAACGCAAAATAGTAAGCTACATCTTGCTTGCTTTTTTAGTCGCAGCTCCTTTTATTAAAATAAATGGAAACCAGTTCTTGATGTTTAATATTCTTGAACGACGTTTTAATGTGTTTTCATTTCCATTTTGGCCTCAAGATTTCCATCTAGTGGTAATCTCAATGATAATAGGTGTTATTTTTATTGCGCTTTTTACAGTTGGATTTGGACGTATTTTTTGTGGATGGATTTGTCCGCAGACCATTTTTATGGAAATGGTTTTTCGTAGAATTGAATATTGGATTGATGGAGATCGTAACAAACAAAGAAAGTTAGATAGGCAAAAATGGGATGCAGAAAAAATTAGAAAACGCGTTTTAAAATGGAGCATATTTTTGGTGATATCATTTTTAATAGCCAATGTGTTTTTAGCCTACTTAATTGGTAGTGATAAGCTTATAAAATACATTATTGATGGACCTTTTGAGCATTTAGGGACATTGTTTCCGTTGCTTATTTTTACTGCGGTATTCTATTTTGTATTTGCGTGGTTTAGAGAGCAAGTGTGCATTATTGCATGTCCTTATGGGAGATTGCAAGGTGTATTGCTAGATAATAAATCTATTGTTGTAGCCTACGATCATAAGCGAGGAGAAGGAGAAAGTGGTAGAAAGAAGTTTAGAAAAAATGAAGACAGACAAGAGCTAGGTCATGGTGATTGTATAGATTGTTTGCAATGCGTAAATGTTTGCCCTACAGGGATAGATATTAGAAATGGTACGCAATTAGAGTGTGTTAATTGTACAGCATGTATAGATGAGTGTGATCATATCATGGAAAGCATAAACCTACCTAAAGGATTAATACGTTATGCAAGTGAAGTTGAAATAGAAAAGAAAGAAAAGTTTAAACTCACTCCGAGAATGAAAGGCTATATAGCTGTTTTAGTTATTCTTATTGGAGTTTTAAGTGGTATGTTATTATTGAGAAATGATGTCGAAGCACGTGTATTAAGACTTCCAGGGCAATTGTATGAGCATAAAGAAGGCACTATAATCAGTAATGTGTTTACCTATAAGCTTGTCAATAAAACAAGTAAAACAATTGAAAACGTGAATTTTAAACTCCGCAAATATAAAGGAGAAATAAAATTGGTTTCAACTACAGATAACTTTAGTGTTCCAGAACAAGGCTTAGCAGAAGGAACTTTATTTATAGAGATAGATAAAAAAGACCTTAAAGGCGATAAAAACAAATTAACTATAGAGGTCTATAGTAATAATGAGTTAATAGAAACAACAACGGTAAACTTTCTAGGGCCACGTAGTTATAATTAAAATAGATGTTATGAAATTTAATTGGGGAACAGGCATAGTATTAGCATTTATAGGGTTTATTAGCTTTATCCTGTACTTTGTTATTAACATGAATGTCAATAGTAAGTACGATCATGATTTGGTTACTGAAGATTACTATGGAGAAGAGTTAAAATTTCAAAACGATATAGATAAAGAACAAAACGCAAAAGCTTTAGATAAAAACATAAGTTGGGAAAAGGCAGAAAACGGTCTGTTGATAAAATTTCCTAAAACCTTTAAAGTTCAAAACATAACAGGAAAAGTGTTCCTATATAGACCATCTAATAAACAGTTTGACTTTGAAACACCCATTTCATTGTCTAACCACAATTTGCTCATACCTGACAATCGTTTGTTAGATGGTCGTTGGAACATTAAAGTTGATTGGCAATATAAAGGAAAATCATTTCTTTACAAAAAGGAAATTGTGTATTAAATGCTTTGGTCTGCAATCATATTTGGTTTATTAGGTAGTTTTCACTGTGTTGGTATGTGTGGTCCAATAGCTTTTATGTTGCCAGTAGATAGAAGCAACTCCTTTAAAAAAGTATCTCAAATTTCTACCTATCATATTGGACGTTTATTAGCTTATAGTTTAATTGGTCTGTTTTTTGGCTTTGCAGGTAAAAGTCTCTACATATTTGGAATTCAACAGCAATTATCTATAGTTATAGGAGTTTTAATGATAGTAATTGTATTAATTCCTGTTCACGTATTTAATAAATACAATGTGTCAAAGCCTATTTATAAAATAGTGTCTAAAGTAAAATCTGCTTTAGGCAAATCATTAAAAAAGAAAACAGCAGATACCTTTTTAACCATTGGTTTCCTTAACGGATTTTTACCTTGTGGTTTAGTTTATATGGCGGTCTTTGCATCGTTAACTACACAAAATGCATTACAAGGCAGTCTTTATATGGTCTTATTTGGATTAGGAACTGTGCCTTTAATGACGACTGCAATTTATTTAGGAAAATTTTTAAATAGTACTATAAAACAACGCATTCAAAAAGCGATTCCTGTTTTTGTAATTATTATAGGTGTATTATTTATACTTCGCGGATTAGGATTAGGAATTCCATATATCTCTCCTTCACCTGTTGTTGAGGTTGCATCAAGTGCAATTGATTGCCATTAAGTTATATTGCATCCTTACAGCTTAAAATAAAATATAATTATGGGTCAATCACATAAGCTCCAATTGAGCAAAGATGAAATGAAAGCATATGGCTATCAAGTTATCGATACTATTGTCGAGCATTTTAATACAGAACATATAAAAAAACCAGTTGCTTTTGCTTCAAGAGAAGAAATGGATTCTATGTTTAAAGTTGAAGCTCCAGAGGAAGCTTCAGATTATAATGAAGTCTTAGATTTTGTAGTTGAAAAAGTATTACCTAATAGTAATATAGTATCGCACCCAAAATCGTATTCTTTTGTGCCCGGACCAAGCAATTATGTAAGTGTGATGGCAGATACTTTAGCAACAGGGTTTAATATTTTTTCTGGCGGTTGGGCTGCTTCACCAGCAGCTGCAGAGTTAGAGATTGTGACTATGCAATGGCTATTAAAACTCTTTAAATTTCCAGCCAAAAAAGGAGGTGGTTTATTTACAAGTGGTGGCTCTATGGCAAACTTAACAGCTTTAGTAACGGCAAGAAGACAACGCTGTGGTGATGATTTTTCTAAAGCCATTATTTATATGTCAGACCAAGCACATTCATCAAATATTAAGGCGATAAGAGTACTTGGTTTTAAGAAAGAGCAAGTAAGAATTATACCAACAGATATAGAATTTAAAATGGCTATTAATAAGCTTAAAAATGCCATTGCTAAAGATCGTTTAAAAGGCTTGCAACCATTCTGTATATTGGCCTCAGCAGGAACTACTAATACAGGAACTGTTGATCCGTTAAATGAAATTGCTAAAATTTGCAAAACAGAAAAACTATGGTTTCATATTGATGGCGCTTATGGCGGCGCAGCAATTCTTTCAAAAAAAGGGAGCCAGTTATTAAAAGGTATCGAAAAGGCAGATTCCCTAACCATAGATCCTCATAAATGGTTATATCAACCTTATGAAATGGGATGTTTAATGGTTAGAAATCATAAATGGTTAAGTGAAACCTTTACAGAGAAACCTGAATATTTACGTGATATTGAAGGTAATACATCAGAAATAAATTTCTATGATCATGGCATTCAGTTAACGAGACGTTTTAGAGCACTTAAGTTTTATATGTCTATGAAAACCTTCGGTCTTAATGCCTTTAAAAAAGCGGTAACTTATAATATTGATTTAGCCGAAAAAGCAGAAGCGTTTTTACGTAAAAGCTCAAAATGGGAAGTTATTTCTCCGGCTACTTTAGCGGTAATTAATTTTAGATACCACCCAATTGGTAAATCTATTTCTGAAAAAGAACTAGACCGAATTAATCAAGAGATTTCAAAACGTATTGTTGCATCTCGTGAAGCTTTATTGGTGACAACTGTATTACAAAATCAAGTAGTATTGCGCATGTGTTTAATAAACCCTAGAACAACACTTGCAGATATAAAAGAGACGTTATCATTGTGCGAAAATTTTGCTAAAGATATAATATAAATTACTTTAAAAAAGTCAACTTCAACTGACTTATATCATGTTTTTTCGTAGCGCTTCTGGCTATATTTAATATAGAATTTAAAACCAGAAAATCATGAAAAAAAGAACACCAGTTTCAGTAATAATGACCAAAGATGTCATTACATTAAATCATAACGATAATTTAGAAGTTGCAGAAGGATTATTTAAAACACATAACATTCGTCATATACCAGTAGTTAGCGGAGCATCAATAGTTGGTTTGTTAAGTTACACAGATTTATTACGAATTAGTTTTGCAGATGCTATTGACGAAGACGAGCAAGATGTAGATACAGTTGTTTATAATATGTTTACGATTGAACAAGTAATGGCTAAAAATTTAGTGAGTGTAAGTTCTGCTACAACCATTAAGGAAGTTGCCGAAATATTATCTAAAAAAGAATTTCATGCCTTGCCAGTAGTCGATAATGATAAGTTAGTAGGTATTGTAACAACTACAGATTTAATTAACTATTTAATTGAACAATATTAAAAATTGTAATAGCTAAAAAGAGGCTATCTAAAAGTGTCATTCTGAATAAAATGAAGAATCTCTAAAAAATCAAAATTCGATTTATAATTGATTAAGATTTTTCGACACCGCTCAAAATGACAAAAAATGCTTTTTAGATAACCTCTTTTTTCCATTTCAAAATCCAAAAAATAAAATAGCAGTTCTTTTATGATTTTTATCATTTTTATTACTCTATTTATACCCAACCTTTGTACTCTAAATTAATAGTAACAGGTATGAGTACTACAAAAATAGTTACAGCAGAAGAAGCTGTTTCAATCGTAAAATCTAATAATCGTGTATTTTTTCAAGGTGCAGCAATGACACCTAATTTACTTATCGACACCTTATGTGAGCACTATAAATCATTATCTAATGTAGAAATAATTCAGGTACATACAGATGGAAAAGCTAAGTATATGGAGCAACCTTACAGCAATTCATTTAAGTTGTTTAGTTGTTTTGTTGGTAGTAATGTGAGGAAAGGCGTTAACACCAATAATGGTGATTATATTCCTATTTTTTTAAGTGAAATACATTGGTTATTCAGACGACAAATATTACCATTAGATGTTGCTTTTATACAAGTGTCTCCACCAGATAAACATGGGTTTTGCTCTTTAGGAACTTCAGTAGACATCACTTTACCAGCGATACAGACTGCAAAAAATGTTGTTGCGTTAATAAATCCTCAAGTGCCAAGAACACATGGTGATGGTATTATTCATATAAACAATATTGATTTTTCTGTTGAAGTAGATAAGCCAATTCATCAGGCAGTATCTCAAGATTTATCTGAAACCGAAAGTAAAATAGGAAAGTATGTTGCAGGATTAATTGATGATGGTGCTACGCTTCAAATGGGAATTGGTAATATACCAAATGCGGTATTACATAATTTAACCAATCATAAACGTTTAGGGATTCATACCGAAATGTTTTCTGATGGCATTTTACCTCTAGTAGAACAAGGCGTTATTACAGGAGAAGATAAAGACATTAAAACAGGTAAGATTGTAACTTGCTTTGCTGTAGGTTCGCAAAAATTATACGATTTTATTGATGACAATCCGCTTGTACATTTTAAAGAAGCAGGTTATACTAATGACACATCTATTATTAAACGTAATCCAAAAGTAACCGCAATTAATAGTGCTATTGAAATTGACCTTACAGGACAAATTTGTGCAGATACCATTGGTATGTATCAATATTCTGGAGTAGGTGGTCAGATGGATTTTATACGTGCAGCATCATTATCGCAAGACGGAAAACCAATTATTGCCATGCCATCAATGACTAATAAAGGGATTTCTAAAATCACACCTTTTCTTAAAGAAGGTGCTGGCGTAACAACTACTAGAGCGCATGTACATTATGTAGTTACAGAATATGGTGTTGTTAATTTATTTGGTAAAAGTTTAAAACAACGCGCTAAAGCTTTAATTTCTATAGCACATCCTAATGTTAGAGAAGCCTTAGAAAAAGAAGCTCATAATAGATTTTATTCTAATTAAGATAAATTTGTCTTAATTGCTATTTTGTTATATATTTGTTAGTATAAATAGTAGTATATGTTTTCTAAAGCTTGTGAATATGGTATTAAGGCGTCAATTTTTATTGCGATAAACTCGTATGAAGGTAAGCGTGTGAGTCCCAAAGAAATTTCAGAAGAAATTGATTCACCAAGAGCATTTACTGCTAAAATTCTACAAGCCTTAGTAAAGCATAATGTTATTAACTCTGTAAAAGGCGCTCATGGTGGTTTTGAAATAGATAAAAAAGATATTTCATCTATTAAGCTTTCACAAATTGTTAATGCCATTGACGGAGACAAAATTTATAGCGGTTGTGGTTTAGGATTACACAGATGTGACGAGAATCATCCTTGTCCTGTACACGACAAATTTAAAACCATAAAAGCAGAGTTAAAAGATATGTTAGAGCATACTAACCTTGAGCAATTGGCTTTAGATATAAAATCTGGAGTTTCATTTTTAAAGATTTAAAAAAATTTGAATATAAATAGGATAATTTTATCCGAAATAAAGTAAATATGGAAATAGTACAAGAGAATACCCAAAAACAAATAGGGCAATTTGTAGCAGAAGATTACAGAACAGCAGCAGTTTTTTCAAAACATAAAATAGATTTTTGCTGTAATGGCAATAGAAGTATAGAAGAAGCGTGCACTAAAAAAGGTATAGATTCTAATTTAGTAATAGATGAATTAAAAGCAGTTTTAAATTCATCGACAGGAGAATCTATAGATTATAAATCTTGGCCATTAGATTTGCTAGTAGAATATATTGAGAAAAAGCATCACAGATATGTAGAGGAGAAGATACCAGTATTGCGTCAGTTTTTAGATAAACTATGTCGCGTTCATGGTGAGCGTCATCCAGAGTTGCTTAAAATAAACGAACTGTTTACAGCATCAGCAGGCGAATTAGCGTCACATATGAAAAAAGAAGAATTGATGCTTTTCCCATTTGTAAAAAAGATGGTAAAAGCTAAATTAAGTAAAACTGCTGTACAATCGCCACAATTTGGAACCGTAGAAAACCCAATTGGAATGATGATGCATGAACATGATAATGAAGGTGAGCGTTTTAGACAAATTGCAAGCTTAACTAATAACTATAATCCACCAGCAGATGCATGCAATACCTATAAAGTTACCTATGCTATGTTGGATGAGTTTGAAAAAGATTTACATTTACATATTCATTTAGAAAATAATATTTTATTTCCTAAAGCAATTAAACTAGAACAGCATTTATGAGATTAAGGTAGTTATTATAGATAAGTTGGCATTAATATGAAACCACATTCCAAAAGAAAATTTGTAGGAGACATAAAAGTTGATTTTAAGTTCGACGAATTGGACAAAGTGAATGAGTATGCAAAAAAGCCATCAGAAGTTGATTTTGAGGAATATCCAAAAGTTTTTATGCAATTGGAAGACCAAACAATAATCCAAGGTTTTGTCCATCTAATTGACGGAAAGCCATTTATGATTCCTGAGCCTGAGCCATCAATTCTTTATTTTACTAACGCTGAAGATAAATTGAATACATTATTAAACCTTCAATCAATTCTTCTTGAATCTAATTTAACTACAAATAATTTTAGCGACCTATCACACGCTTTTTATAATTTTTTCCAATTATCATCTGATTATATTATTAATCTATTTACATCAATTGAAGCTTTTAACAATAGTTTGATTCCAGATGATTTTTCGATAAGAATTAAAAACGAAAACTATAATAAAGAAAGAATACAAAGGTCAATGGATTTTTTAAATAAAATTAAAAAGGCTATTCCTCAAATTATGAACAAATCCTTTCTAAAGGAATATCACAAAAAGTATGAGTTTTTGTTAGATATAAAGAAATTAAGAGATAATGTTGTACATACAAAAAATATGCAAAGTGGATTTCCAGCGTCATATCGTGAATTGTACAAAAGCTATCTGAATTTTGACTTTAAAAAATCTTATGAAATAACAAAAGAGTATTTTAATTTCTATAAAGATGATTGGATAGAAGATTGTAATTGTGGAAGATAAAATAGAAATGTCAATAACGTTTATAGTTCATAACAAGTTCAAGCCTACTTACAATAACCTTTGCAGATTTTCTATTCGGTTTGTAATTGCTAAATTAGTTGCTTAATCATACAGTCAACCTTATGCATATCAATTAAGAGCAATTTAATAGAAACTTTTAAAAATGAAAATACTTGGAGAATCAATCAGACCTTTTATAGGTTCTAAAGACTTTAATGTTTCTAGAAATTTTTATTCAGATTTAGGATTTGATGAAATAATTACGTCAGAAAATATGTCATACTTCTATATAAAAGAATTCGGGTTTTATCTACAAGATGCTTATGTGAAAGATTGGATTGATAATTCGATGATATTCTACGAAGTTGAAAATTTGGAAATTTCATTAGAACATATAAAGAATTTAAAGTTAACTCAAAAGTATGATAATGTAAGATTATCTGAAATAGTGTATAACGAATGGGGAAATGAGTTTTTTTTACATGATCCTTGTGGGATTTTATGGCATTTTGGAGTATTTAAATAGTGTGCTATTTAACCAAAAAAATACTTGTAGCATTATTGAAAACTCTTAACATTTTTAATACCTTGTTTCCATAATTAATCATGCATAAGCATGTTTTCATTTGTATGATAAACAACTCAAAAAACAATGAATAAAAAAAACAGTGTATTTATTGCTACAAGTTTAGACGGTTATATCGCAGACAAAAACGGAAACATAGATTGGTTACATGCTATACCAAACCCAAATAACGACGATATGGGATATGTTGATTTTACCAATGAAATTGATGCACTTGTTATGGGAAGAACAACCTTTGAAACTGTTTGTGGTTTTGATGTAGATTGGCCTTACAACAAGCCTGTATTTGTATTGAGCAACAAACTAAAAGAGATACCAAATACGCACAAAGGAAAAGCTTTTTTAGTTAAAGGCACTTTGACTGAAATTTTAGAGCAGATTTACCAAAAAGGATGCCATCGATTATATATAGATGGCGGCACAACAATACGTAATTTTCTAAAAGAAGATTTAATAGACGACATGACCATCACGACAATACCAGTATTGTTAGGTGGTGGCTCATCTTTATTTGCAGAACTTCCTAACGCACTCAACTTCGAATTAGTTAAAACTAAAACGTATTTAAATCAAGTGACACAGAATCAGTATAAACGAAAAAGATAAAATAAAATCATGAGTACACATATTGGTGCACAAAAAGGAGACATAGCAGAAGTGGTATTATTACCAGGAGATCCAATGCGAGCAAAATGGATTGCAGAAACCTTTTTAGAAAGCCCAAAACTTTATAATGATGTAAGAGGTATGTTGGGATATACAGGAACTTATAAAGGGAACCGCGTATCAGTTCAAGGTACAGGAATGGGCATACCATCTACACTAATATATTGTCATGAATTAATAACAAATTATGGTGTAAAAAACTTAATTCGTGTTGGCTCTGCAGGTTCTTATAAAGAAACCGTGAAAATACGTGATATCGTTATTGCTATGGCAGCATCATCTACATCTGGTATTAATAATTCTCGTTTTATAAATTCAGATTATGCACCAACGGCAAATTTTGAGCTTTTTATGAAAGCCGCTTTATATGCCAAAAACAATAATATAGATATCAAAGCAGGAAATGTATTGTCTGCCGATGTGTTTTATGAAGACGATTTTAATTCGTATAAAAAATGGGCAGACTTTGGTGTGCTTTGTGTAGAAATGGAAACGGCTGGTTTGTATACCATTGCTGCAAAGCATAATGTAAAAGCACTCTCTATACTAACTATTTCAGATTCTTTAGTAACAAAAGAATCAACATCTGCTAGCGATCGAGAGTCCACTTTTAAAACCATGATTGAGATTGCATTATCTACTGTAGATTAGTTTTTAAATAATATAGAGAATGCCTAAAAAGCTTGTAATAGTTTGCCTGATTAATTTTTTAATTGCTGCTGTAATGGGTTTGGTGTTACGGTATTCGTCTATAGGTGATATTGGTTTGAATTACAGGTTTTTAACACATGCACACTCGCATGTTGCTATGTTGGGTTGGGTTTACCTCATGCTATATACACTTATTGTTCATTATTTTATTCCTGATAAAAAACCAATATATAACCGTTTATTTTGGGTAACCGAATTTGCTGTTGTTGGTATGATGCTAAGTTTTCCTATTCAAGGGTATGCAGCATTTTCTATTTCATTTTCTACCTTACATATTTTTTGTAGTTATTACTTTGTGTATCTTATATGGACACACAACAAAACGGAATCTATTGTAACTAGTATTTTACTAAAAGCATCGCTGTTTTTTATGTTACTATCTACATTTGGTGTTTGGTGTTTAGGTCCAGCTGTTTCAATGCTTGGGCAAGCTTCAGCATTTTACCAAATTGCGATTCAATTCTTTTTACATTTTCAATTTAATGGTTGGTTTTTAATAGCGATTATTACTGTTTTCTTTCATCTACTAAAAATTAAAGATTCTAAACTGTTTAGGCAATTTTTTAGTGTATTAGTTGCATCAACAGTTTTTACTTTTGCTTTACCAATACAATGGTTTGCACCTCATAACGTATTGTTATGGATTAATAGTATTGGTGTTGTTTTACAACTTGCTGCACTCTTTACTTTTATTAAACTTATAAGGACTAAACTATATACTTTAATTGATAAAAAATCTAAACTAATTGTTTGCATATACAGTTTTGCTATGTTTTGTTTTGTGCTAAAAGTTGTATTTCAACTAGTTTCAATTTTACCAGAATTTTCTCAAGTGGTTTATGAGCATCGTAATTTTGTAATTGGTTTTATTCACTTACTCATGTTAGGTGTTATTACTGGATTTTTATTTGCTTTTATTTTGCAAAGCAAATTGGTAAACTATTTTAAAACCTTATATATAGGTGTTTATTGTTTTATTTTAGGATTTGTTTTAACTGAAACAGCTTTACTCGTTCAAGGTTGTAACTATTACTTTGGCTACGAAATACTTCCAAATTATTACTTGTTACTATTCCTCTTTAGTTTATTATTACCTTTAGGTATCTTATTTATTTTATTGAATCTATTTAAAAAATAGAAAAAGATATTTTAAATAACGACACTTATTATCCCTATAAAAATGACCACAAAGCCAATAATTATTCCTTTCCAAAACACATGCGCTTTTTTTAGTTCCATAAACTGAAACGCAATTCCTAAAAATTTTAAAGCGGCTAAAATTAAAATTACAAATGCAATGTATGTGCCTTGCAGGTTTGATATATAAGCTGAAGTTATTGTGAGCACGATTAAAATTAACCACGTTAATGATATTGTTGTTTTCATATTAAAACAGTAGATAAATTACAGGAAACAAAATAATCCATATTAAATCACACATGTGCCAAAAGGCTGCACTTGCCTCAACATCTTCAATACTTGTATTTGATTGTGGTTTTCTTATTCCAAAATAAACCGAAGTTAAAATAACCAAACCAACGATAACATGAATAACATGAAAAAGGGTTAGCAACCAATAAAATGTAAAAAAAGTATTGTAGCTTAAATCTAAGCCTTCGTTTAGTTTACCGTAATACTCAAAACTTTTTAAAGCTAAAAATAACATTCCAAAAAGCATTGTTAACAGTAAATAAGTATTACTTTTTTTTCTGTTATTTGCTTTTAATTGAGCTACAGAAACTGCCATAAAATAACCGCTAGTTAATAAAAACAGTGTATTAATCATCCCAAAAGTAGCGTTTAATAAAAGTCTAGAGTCATGAAATAGTAATGGCTCTTGCTTACTATAAAACACCATAGCAATTAATGCAATACCAAAGGTGAATAGTTCTAAAAAAATAATAATCCATAATAAAATGCCTCCTGGTGGATAGTAGATGTTTTTGTAATTGATAGATACTTTATTCATTTTATAAATTATCAATATTATAGTAGCCTCCTTTGTTTTCTTTACGTTCTAGAGATTGACTAATAATAAGGTGAGCAATATTAATCATGTTTCTTAATTCACATAACGATGTATCAATTTTAGATTTTTTGTATAATTCTTCAACTTCGTTATAAATAAAATCTAAATGTGCAATGGCTTTTGTTAGTCTGTCATTACTTCTTACAATACCAACATAATCGCGCATTAATGCTTGAAGTTGATTAAGATTGTGAGTTATTAAAACATGCTCTTTAGGTATATTTGTGCCTTTATCATTCCATTTTGGTATTATAAAACTTAATGGTTTTGTTTGATGATTACATTGATAGTTGTAAATATTATGAGCATAAACCAAAGCTTCTAATAACGAATTTGAAGCCAATCTATTTGCTCCATGCAAACCTGTTCTAGTACATTCTCCACAGGCAAATAGGTTGTTTATAGATGTTTTTCCGTGCTTATCAACAACAATTCCTCCACATAAATAATGTGCTGCTGGAACTACAGGAATCCAATCTTTTTTAACATTAATATGTTTATCTAAACACTCTTGATATATATTAGGGAAATGTTTTTTAAAACTTTTAATATCAAGATGTGTACAATCTAAAAATACATGGGTGTCTCCAGTTTTTTTTAATTCATTATCTATGCTTTGTGATACAATATCTCTTGATGCCAATTCGACTCGCTCATCATAATCAAGCATAAATCGATAGCCTTTTTTGTTTCTTAAATAAGCACCAAAACCTCTAACTGCTTCCGAAATTAAAAAAGAAGTACCTCCTTTAGGATTATACGTAGCTGTTGGGTGAAACTGAATAAATTCCATATCCTTTATTTGTGCCTTTGCTCTGTAAGCCATTGCAATTCCGTCTCCTGTTGCAATTACAGGATTGGTTGTATGCCCATAAACACTACCAATTCCACCAGAAGCTAACAAAGTACGTTCTGCTTGAATGGTTAAAACTTTTCCAGATTTTTCATTTAACACATAAGCTCCATAACAGGATAAATCATTAGGGATTGGTGTTTCTAATTGGTGTTCTGTAATTAAATCAATAGCAAAATGATGTGGTAATACGGTTATGTTTTTTAATTGATGTACACGATTTAATAATGCACGCAAAACCTCAAAGCCAGTAATGTCTTTATGATGTACCACACGATATTCAGAGTGTCCACCTTCTTTACCTAAATCAAAGTTCCCTTCAGCATCTAAATCAAAATTAGCTCCCCAAACTATTAGTTCTTTTAAGCGTTTTGGGCCTTCTTTTATAACCATTTCTACTACAGATTTGTCGCATAAACCATCTCCAGCAATAAGCGTATCTTGTATGTGTTTTTTAAACGAATCTTCTTCTGTATCTAATACTATAGCAACGCCTCCTTGAGCGTATTTGGTGTTAGATTCGTTTTCGTTGTCTTTGGTAATTATGATTATAGTTTTTTCTGGAAATTTTTCAGCAATTTTAACTGCAAATGTTAATCCAGCAACTCCAGAACCTATAACTAAATAATTTGTTTTTATCATATTATTTTGATAGTTCTAGCATGCGATTAATTGGAATCAATGCTTTTTCTCTAATCGCTTTTGGTACTTTAATTTGTGGACTTTCATTTAGTAAACAATCGTAAAGTTTTTGCAATGTGTTTACTTTCATAAAAGCACATTCACTACAAGCACAAGTATTGTCTTCTTTTGCTGGAGCAGGAACTAATTCTGTGTTAGGCACTTCTTGTTGCATTTTATATAAAATTCCTGCTTCGGTTGCAACAATAAAACTTTTGTCTTGATGTGCTTTTACGTAATTAATCATTCCAGAAGTTGAACCAACATAAGTTGCCACTTTTAAAATATGCTCTTCAGATTCTGGATGCGCAATAATTACATAGTTAGGATATTTTTTATGAAGGTTTAATAATTTTTCAATTGAAAACGCTTCATGAACCACACAACTTCCATCCCAAAGCAACATATCTCGTCCTGTTTGCTTAATGATGTATTTTCCTAAATTTCTATCTGGAGCAAAAATAATTGGTTTATCTTTTGGAATAGAAGTTACAATTTTAAGTGCGTTTGATGATGTACAAACAATGTCTGTTAAAGCTTTTACTTGAGCACTACAATTTACATAAGTAATAACTGTATGGTTTGGATGTGCTTTTACAAAATTCTCAAAAGCATCTGCAGGACATGAGTCTGCTAATGAGCAACCAGCTTTTAAATCTGGTAAAACCACTGTTTTATTTGGACTCAAAATCTTAGCAGTTTCTGCCATAAAGTGAACTCCAGCAAATACAATAATATCTGCATTAGTTTTTGCTGCTTGTTGCGACAAACCTAAACTATCTCCAACATAATCTGCTACATCTTGTATCGCAGTTTCTTGATAATAGTGTGCTAAAATCACTGCGTTTTTCTCTTTTTTAAGCTTTATTATTTTTTCTTGTAATGTCATTTATAATGATTTATAAAGTTGAAGTTGCCTCTTTTTTGTATGCTTTATGTAGTACTTTTAATAATGTGATTGCTAGTATGGTAATGGAAGTTGCTAGCACTAGTCCGAAAACAAAAAAAGCAATATATGTTAGGTATAAAGAATCTTGCATCATAGAAAATGATGTGTTTTTTTCAAAAAACATCCAATTTGCTTTTTTAGCTCCTGCAAAAAGCAAAACACTAAAAAACACTAACAATGAACTGTTAAATACGTAATACACCTTTTTTAATTTTTGAAACATGATTACCTCTCCTTTTACTTTCGATACTATAAAAAATAGAGAAGCTAAAAGAATTGAGGTGTTGATTCCTATTGTTGTTCCCATAGAATGAGCAACTGTTATATGTGTTCCATGTGTAAATAAATTGATAGCAGGAATAGAAATTAGTAAGGCAATTATTAGGTTTATAAATACCCAAAAATCGGCTGCCATTAAAAATTTATAAGCCATAGAGTTATCTTGTTTTTCTTTTTTTGTAAGCGATTTTTTCCAGCTATAAATAATATGAATCAATAAAATCCATTCTGTCATACTTACACCATAAGAGAGATAGCGAATCCAAGGTAGTGTAGGAACAAAATAAGTATGATGTGCCCAACCCAACATTAAGTTGGATAAGCCTAAAAAATAAAAGAAAAACACCTTTTTACCTCTAGCTAAAGAAACATCGTTTTTAATTTTTGACATCACATAAATAGCTATTCCATAAACCAACATATTCCAAGAGCCAACAAAAGAACCATAAGATTTCCATTGCACAATAGTATCTTTAATAAAGTGTGTTCTAAAGGAAGGAATTAGCCATAAATACGCTTCGCATAAATGGTAGATTATAAATACAATTCCAGTTCCCCACATCCAAAAATAAATTGGCCAGTTAACTACATGTTTTCTAATCGTTTTAAAATAATTAATACCAAATAAAAACCAACCTAAAAGTATAGGAATCGTTAATATTGGAGTAAAAGCCAGGTATTCTCTGCCTTCCATTTTTCCGAAGACTAAAGAAACATAAATAGCTATTCCTGTTAACATAAAAATGCCCAAATGTACTTTTTGTAGTTTAAAGGAAAACAAGCTTAGATGTTCTACTTTAGAAATATAAAAGTAAATACTGCCTGTAGCCGAAAGGATAATCCACGAAATTACCGTTGTGGTATGCAATGGTCTCATTTTGTTTAAGGGGATTAGCTCCTTTAAAAAATCTGGAAGGCTATATTGTAAGGAAGCTAACAAGCCAAAAAGCGTACCTAAAATTAGTACGTAAAGTGCTGCGATTAAAAAAAGTAAGGCTGTTTTATTTTTCATCTTTATACAATATTTCTACCCAACCATTTGGTTTAATAATGGCCTCTTTATTTGGATAGTACCCTGTACTATCTATTTGTTGTAAAAAAGCTACTAGAGCTTCTTTTTCTGCTTCTGAAAAATTGAATTTTGGCATCGATTTAACACCACTATTTAAAAACGCTTTTATATAATTTTCTCCTTTATTTGGATTTGAAAAAACGTTTGTTAAATCTGGACCTAAATAACCTCCAAGACCATATATTTGGTGGCATGACCAACAATTGTTGTTTTGCCATATTTTTTGACCTTCTAATGCTTTTGTAGTTAATTTTATAGGAGCTGCACACTCTTTTGAAGTATATATAACAACATTATACATACAAAAAATACTAATTAAAACTACGATAATTATAATGTTATATTTAGATTTAGTCTGCTGCATAGCTTTAACTTTGATGTTTGATTTTTTCGTATAGTTTTACTAACGATTGTAATAACTCTACAGGATTTGTAAGAATTTGATAATGATTTTGCCCAAACATTTGGGGTAAATAGTATTTTGCTTGCGCTTCAATAGCTAGCGCATATGAGTTTATTTGACGCTCATTTAACTCTCGTAAAGCTTGTTTTACGTCGTTAATACCGTATTTTCCTTCGTACTTATCATAATCATTTGGTTTGCCGTCTGATAATAAAATGACCCATTTATTTTTGGTGTCTCGTTTATCTAATAAGGCTCCAGAATGTCTTAAAGCTGTACCAATACGTGTATAACCATTAGGCTCAACACCACCAACTTTATATTTTGCTGTATCCCAATTTTCATCAAAACCTTTAATAGTTAAATAACTAGAATGATTTCTAGTTTTTGAATAAAAACAATTGATTGAAAAATCAATATTAAATTCATTTAAAATTTCGCCAAAAAGAATAGAGACTTGTTTTTCGACATCTATAACTCTATTTCCAGCTGCATAACCATCACTAGATAAACTAATGTCTAGTAATAGTAGAATGGATAAATCTTTTTCTTTTTTACGTTTTGAAAGATATATTTTTTCTGAAGGTGTATGTCCAGATTTTACATCTACAAATAAATCTGTAATTGCATCAACATCTAATTCTTCACCTTGAGATTGTCTACGTTGTTGCTGGTATTTATTATTAACTGTAGTTAGCATTTTACGTAAACCAACTAAAGTAGAACGGTTATCGTTAAGTGTTTTTTTGTAGTATGAACCATCTGATGCTAATTGTGTTTTAGGATACACTTTGCAAAAGCCTTCTTTATAATTGCGGTCTACATAATTCCATTCATCGTAAGTTATAAAATGACTATTGCTTTCGCTTTCTGAACTTTCGGCTATGGTCGTGTTTTCAATAAAATCAGTATGATAAACGGAGTGCGCAGTATCATCTACTCGAACGGTATGTTTTATGTTAACTTCGTCTAGCGCATTAGAATGGTCGTCTAGATCGTCATCACCATCCATATCTTTAAAGTTTCCACCAAACTCTTCGGCAGTTTCAACCTTTTCAAACTGATGTTGTAGTACAGCATCTTGCATTTGTTGTTGGTCTATTTGAACCGATATAATTTCCTCAACAGCTTTAGATTTTATAATGGTTTTTGGTTGCTCTTTATTTGCTTTTTTTACTTGGTCTGTAAAGTTTTCTAGCGGTTCAACTAAATTATCTTTGATGTCGTTACGCATCCATTTTCCATAAATAAATGAATAGTCTGCTGGGTTTTTTTTAGTGGATTTGTTTTCGTAAAAGCTTAAAAATTGTTGATGGTATTTTTCTGTAATTGGGAATTGTTTAAATAAAGATTTTAAAACAATTGTTGAGGTATCTTCTGCTTTTTGTTGAGATTCTAAAGTCTCATGCTCTTGATTATCATTCCAGTTTAAATCCAGGCTCTTTTGAATAGATAAATACAACACTCTAAATAAATAAAACGAGAGGTTTTCTTCTTCCGATTGAAAATCGTAAAACTTGCTTGGTAAGAAAAAATTATTATTTCTATAACCACCTTCGCGTTCAGCTTCAAAAATTTCTATAGACTCGCCAGTAATAGCGCGTGCAAAAATGGATAGCCTAGGCTTTATGTCATTTAAATTAATAGCATGTTGAAGCTCTGCTTGCTTAGCTATTCTACGTTTTTTAAAAAAGAAAGCAAACTTGGTAAATATATATTCGTCTGGCTCGAACTCAAACATAGTTTTCAGTGTTCAGTTGCAGTTCTCAGTCTCAGTATACCGTGTTTTCTAGGGCTGAGAACTGAGACTGCCAACTGTTTTATATCATTAAATCGCTTAAATCTTTTAGTGCTTGTATAACTTCTAAATCGTCAGTTAATGGTTCAATTACCGCAACATGTACGGCTAATCGTTTAGGTAAACCAACATGAATTAATTGCGCAGCATCTACCAATAATCGTGTTGAAACCGTTTCTGTTAAACCAAGTTCTGTTAGGTTTCTAATTTTAGTAGCAATATTTACTAGCTTTTTGGCAGTGTCTTTTTCAATACCTGTTTCTGAAACTACAATTTGAGTTTCAATTTTTGCTTCAGGATAATCAAAAGAAATAGCTACAAAACGTTGTCTCGTTGAAGGTTTTAGCTCTTTAAATCCGCGTTGATAACCTGGATTAAATGAGGCAACTAGCATAAAATCTTTGTGTGCTTTTATGGTTTTGCCTAGTTTATCAATAAATAATTCGCGTCTGTGGTCTGTTAAAGAATGTATAGCTACAATAACGTCTGGCCTAGCTTCAGCAATTTCATCTAAATATAAAATATGACCTTCTTTTACAGCTGTAGTTAATGGACCATCTAACCAAACGGTTTCGGCTCCTTTTATAATAAATCGCCCAATTAAATCTGTAGATGATGTTTCTTCATGACAAGAAATGGTAATGAGTTTGGTTTCTAATTTGTGTGCCATAAACTCGATAAACCGAGACTTTCCAGTTCCTGTTGGACCTTTTAGTAAAAATGGAATTTTACATTTGTAGGTGTGTTCAAAAACATCTATTTCTTTATGAATAGGTTGGTAATATGGTGTGTTCATTTTCGTTATGCTATGTGTTAGCAAATATGTTTAGTCCTGATAGAGGCATTTGTTGGAGCTCCTCTCACGATAGTTATTGGGAGAGAGCGACTGCCGAAAGCAGGAAATAGCTTCAAAAAAAACCAGAGTTGATTTTATACAGATCTCAACTCTGGCATAGTTTAGTTGTTAATTTGTAACTATTTCTAATGCTTCATCATTAGGTTTACCATGTTTGTAAAAATCAACGAAGTATAGAATAATACCTGTCATAAATAGTGTTGCACAAATGATAAGGACAATAAAATGGATTTCAATTTCTTTTTGTACTTCCATAAATTCCATCTTCATTTTTCGTTCTAAATATACTTGAGCTACTCCGGCTACACCAAAGGCAACCGTCATACCAATCATGCCAATATTAGACAGCCAAAAGGCTGCTCTACCTCGTGTGCTTTGATATAGTTTTCTTCCCGTCATATTTGGCAAACTGTAACTAATAATAGCTAAAACAATCATAGCATACGCACCCCAAAATGCAAGGTGACCATGCATTGCAGTAACTAAGGTTCCGTGTGTGTATAAATTTGTTTGTGGTAATGTGTGAGCAAATCCTAATAAGCCAGCGCCGATAAAGGACACTATTGCAGCGCCAAGCGTCCAATACAAAGCTAAAGTGTTTGGGTGTTTCTTTTCTCCTTTTCTGTACATATTTACAGCGAATAGAGCCATAGCCAAGAAAGCTAATGGTTCTAATGCAGAGAATATTCCACCTACAATTAGCCAAATTTTGTTAACACCAATATAATAGTAGTGGTGGCCTGTACCTAATACTCCAGATAGGAATGTTAATCCAACAATCACATACAGCCATTTTTCAATAACTTCTCTATCAACACCAGTAAGTTTTATTAATAGGAATGATAAAATACCACCCATTATTAATTCCCAAACACCTTCTACCCATAGATGTACAACCCACCATCTAAAGAATGAGTCTTTTACTTGACTATCAAAAGGAAGCATCCCTGGTAAGTATAAAAGGGCTGCAAATAGTAATCCCATTGAAAGCACCAACGCTGTTGTGGTTCTTCTTTTTCCTTTAAATAAGGTTGCTAATATCAGTCCTAAAAATAGGAGTACGTTTACAACAACTAAATAATCTAATGGTCTTGGAATTTCTAAAAATTTACGTCCTTCCCAATAATTAAAATGGTAACCAACAATAGCAACTACACCTACTACAGCTAAACTTATTAATTGAGCATAAGCGAGTTTTACACTTACTAATTCACGTTGGGCTTCTTCTGGGATAATGTAATAAGCTGCTCCCATAAAACCTGATAATAACCAAACAACTAATAAGTTTGTATGAACAGCTCTGGCAGTATTAAACGGAATAAAGCTATGTAATCCATCCATTCCAGCATGTGCAAACCCCATTATAAAACCATACACTATTTGTAATCCGAATAATAACATGGATAGGGCAAAAAACCAATAGGCAACTTTTTGTGATTTATATTTCATAATTTTTAGTTTAGTTTTTGTCTTTAGCTAATGGTGAAACTACAGTGTCAAATCCATTTAAGTCTATATCATCTATCCAGTCAAAAAAGGCAATTAAGTCTGCAGCTTCTTCTTCAGAAAAACCATAAGCCACCATTTTCCTTCCGTTAGGCACCCAGTCTACTGGAGTCATTAAAACGGCTTTAATGTAACCTATACCTCTTCGTTCTATTACTTTTGTAAGTTCTGGAGCGTAATAAGCGCCTTCTCCCATAATTGTATGACATCCCATGCAGTTATTGTCTTCCCAAATTTGCTTTCCGCGTACTACAGCTTCAGTAATTCCTTCTTCATTTGATTGGTCATTCGCTTTACTAAAGGAGAAAATTGTTAGCCCAATAAATATTAGAAAAGTGACTACTGTTCCTCCAAGAAAAAAAGCACGTGCTTGTTTTTTTGATAACATATTATTTAATTTTGATTAGTATTATGTCTTAAAAAAGACAAAAACATCCTCTTTAAGAACATGTTCAAAATTAAGTGTTAAAACTGTCTTAAAACATGATAATTGTCAGTTCTAAAATAAACAAGTAGCGTATTAGTTTGTGGCTTATGTTTTAATAGAGAATCATAGAAATATTAGCATAAAAATTGCGCCCTTGTCTTGGGATATTATTCCAATTTGCATAGGTTGAATATGTTTCATCTAGCAAATTCTCAACACCATATTTTAGAATAAATTTGTTCTTGTTTTTATAGAATACATTACCAAAATTTAGATTTAAAAGACCATAGGCAGCTGTTTCATCTTCACCATAAAAGTTACTGTATTGACTTTGGTTGCCGTTGCCTTCAAATTGCAATGCTGTATTAAATTTCTTTTTACTATAACTTAATTCTGCTATATAAGAAAAGGGTTTTATTAAAGGTAAGTTTTTATCGTTGCTGCCTTTTCCGTAATTATAACCAATAGTTCCATTCACTGAAAATGATTTGCTAAACTTATATGAAGTATTTAAATATGCATCAAAAATTGTAGCATTTGATAAGGTTTTGTATACTCTAACACCATTGGCTCCAATTGTCATTGAATTTATTGTAGCATCAATATCACCAATAATATAGTTCATAATATGAAAATAGGATGTTTCTAATCCGATATGAAATGTATTTGTGTTATAATTTGCTTTAGCGTTAAACTCAATGGCTTTTTCTTGCTTTAGGTTTGGGTTTCCTATATAATCATAATTATCAAAACTGTTAAACAAGAAAAATCCATAAGCTTCACTAACAGAAGGTGCTCTTTCACCATAACCTATACCAAAAGACACATTATAAGATTGTTTTTTTAAGGTGTAATCTGAAGACAGACTCGTTAAAAAATGGTTTTTAGTAGTATTGATTTCTGGATAAAAAATCTTTAAGCTTTCTAAACCAATATCAGAAGCAACTTTATTATGTTGATAGCCCAAACGTAATGATGTTGTAATTGTTTCATTTTTACTTAAAGCATATGCATCTTTGGCAAAGATTCCAGAATACAAAGTTCTTACATCTGGCCAAGTAAGCATAAACATATCTGGTTGATTTGGATTGTTAGGAAACATCGTCATTTCTGCTAATGAGCGGTTATAATACCCATTAAGGTTTAAGGCTAATTTATGCTTATTAAAGCTAGTTGTAGCTTTACTATAAAACCCATAAGTATCACTCCAGCCAGGCATATCCATACGTATTGGTACATCTGGACGCTTAGAATCATCCATAAAATGAGTAATAGTATTGAGGTAAATTTTAGACTCTAAAGATTTTATAAACGTTGAATCATTACTGTAGTTGTGACTTATTGAAGTGATTAAAGCTTTGGCTAAAGAGACATCCATTGGTAAGGCAGGATAGCCTACATCTGTTGCTCTGTCATAAATAATATTGGCATCAATAGTATTGTTTTCTGATAGTTTATATCCTGTTTGTAAAGAGATATTATACTTTTGAAATTGAGAATACATAACTTCGTTATGTCTGCCAGCATCATAATTATCAGATTTTCTAAAAACACCATCTGTACTTATATAAAATCTGTTTCCTGAGTACTCTAAATCTAAACCAGCAGTTCGATAATTACCATTGGTTTCATAACCTAAATCGACACTTGTTTTTAATCCAGATTCATGAAATTTACTTGTAGGTAATTGTAAATCAATACCGCCACCAACACAATGACCATTTTCTGTTCCTGCTTGTCCTGAGCCAATACTTACTTTTTCTAAGTTAGACACATCTACATAAGACGTGATTGGGTCCATCTTATCTGTGCAAGCACCAAATATTTGCATGCCATCAATGGTAACATTTAAGCGTTCGCTATTCATGTTGTTTATAGATGGTTCCCAAGCATAATTGCCACGCTTAATCATAGTGATTTTATTAGATTTTTCTAAATAATCATCAATGCTTGATAATGTTTTTTGCTGACGATGATTGCTTAATTTTCGTCTGCTTAAAACAATAACTTCTTTTAGTTTTGTGGTGTCTTTTATAGTAGCCTGTTCTTTTTCTTGAGCAAAAGTGAATCCGCTAAAAAGTAAGCTAATACAAAATGTTATGAGCTTTTTCATCTGTTTACAATTAATGTCTTTTATCGGTCATATGTAACATTCATTTAATCATTTTCTGTGTATCGAAAATTTAGTTATGAATGTTTCATTAGTGTTTGTTTTAACAGACACATTAATACATGGCATCAATGTGTCTGTATAATTAGAAGTTTTAGAATTCTAATTCTAGGTAGAAGGAACTTTGGTCGTTGTTTTCAGTAACATCTTCACCTTTAAGAACTTCATCTTGGTCATTCATTAGTTTTAAATTAAGAACCCAATATCCAGACATTGTTAATGATAAATTGGCATGATATAAATGATCAGCCGCATTATAACTTAAATCTGTATTGTTAGGCGAGCTATGATTTCCCATTCCTGGCATTCTAGGGTCTAATGCAATAGTATAATTTGTAACCTCTGGGAAAGCCACCATAGTTTCCATTTTATAAATGCCTACAATTAAATCATTAATACCAATAATTGGATTGTTAGGTTCGATAAGTGCTACTACATAACGCGATTGGTCGCTTCCCATAAAGCTTGTCACGTTTTGTGAGTCGCTCTGGTTTACAATAATTGAAGAAGAAGCTGTGTAATCTATGTCATCGATAGAATATTGAAGGTTTAGCGTCCAACCTGTTCCGTCTGTATTGGTCATTTGATATATGATAAAGCCTTTATAAACGGTGTCTTTTCCTATAGCTTTTGTAATCGATGATTTTGGACAAGAATGTTGCATGTTTGGCATTTGCATCATTGGCATCCAAGATAATGATGCGTTTTCAATATAACTGTCAGTTTCATTATCTTTAAGTCTCATACTTATTGTATTGTAGCCCGTTGTAAACATTCCACTTTTGCTAAACAATTCAATGGTGTGTGTGCTATTTGTAATTTCTTGAATTTGAAGAAGTCCTTCAACTTCATTTGTAATTAAAGCTTCGTCATCATCGTTACTACATGATGTTAAAAATAACGTGATGAATAGAATTGGAATTATATATTTAAGGTTCATTATATTAGTTTTTTATATTATAAAATGTGAGTGTATACTTCTTGCTCGCTTAAGGATTTAAGCAAGAAATAAGTTAAAATCTAAATGATTTTATATACTGAAAAAACTAAATAAAATTTGGTGGAGGCGTATCTATTTCTAGATACAAACTAGAAATTTTTGGAGTTTGAATTGTAGTTTTTTGTCTTTTTAAATGAGACGTGATAAATTGATTTTTAACGGTGTTGATTGATGTAACACAAAATATATCAAGAACTAATCGTTCACGCTCTTGAACAGGCGCATCAGAATTTGATTTGGTTGAACTTTGAGCCAATTCTTTTCTTAACTGACATTTACCATTACATCCTTTTTGTTCTTCTTTTTGAATACACAACGTTTTTGCAATAATATCTTGATTAACAACAAAATCTCCAATAATAACAAGTGTGTTTATATTTTGTGCTAATAATATAAACACTAATATAAATGCTATTATTTTCTTTATTATTACTGTTATCATGGTGTAAAATTAAGCCTAATTTCAGCTTTAAAATATGATTAATGTCATACTTTAAAGAACTTGAAATAGGCACTAATTAACTGTTCTAAATTTTCAAATGCAAATTTAACTAATTCTTCATTGTTTTCTTCTTTTAAAATTGATATTTCATCAAGCATAGGAATCAATACTACATGTAGTTGGTCATGTGATTCGCCTTGCATACTGCAATGTTTAATAACATAGCTTGTTTGTTTTGTAAGTTGATTTCCTAAGACTTTATAATCGTTTTCATTATCTATTTTAAATCTTGAAATTATAGAATCCATTTTTATAATGCCTTCATGTGTTTCTATATTCGCAATCCATTTTTTACCGTGATTTAGTTTTAACTCTAAATTATGAGCTATCGAAATATCTTCATCTGTAGTTTCATTTTTACAACTTAATGTTGTAATTAAAATGAGTGTTAAGGCTATTGCTTTTGTTTTCATTTTTATAAATATTTTAATGCCAATTTTTGACTTAAAAATCTTTCTTCATCGATTTAAATACAATACGCAAAACTGGCAAAATCACCCAAACGGTTAACATTATAAATGATACAATGAGCCCAAAATTGGTTCCAAAAAACTGTTTAAAAACTGCTCCTGTATAACCTAATAAAGCAGAAATATCTAGTTTTAAAAGAATAAGTGTACGTGATAAATCTATTGGGTTTAACATGGTTCCAACCAGAGATAATTTATCTAACGGATAATCTTCAAATAGAATTAAAGTCATCAAGAAAATACCATCATAAATAATAGCCAAAAATAGCCACAATAAAATAGCATAGCCGAAGCCTTTAATTTTATTTTCGTTAGATAAGGCAATGTTAAAAGCCAATGCTGTGAATATGAGGGTTAAAAATGTTCCTGTTATAAGTAGTAATGAGAAATCCCAAATGGCAGTACTTTTAAACAAACCATAAAAGACAAACGGAATACCAAGTCCTAAAATTAAGCTCATAGAAAGCGATAAGGCAACGCCTAAATATTGCCCTAAAAATATGGATGAACGCTTTAAAGGTTGTGCTAACAAAAGTTCTGTAAATTCTTTGGAATTATAATAATACATCACACCAAAAATGGTTCCTATTAAAGGCACTAATACTATGATGACATTCATTAAGGTAATGACCGCTTTTGATAAATCGTTATTTAAAAATAAGAGTACAATCCCTAATAATAAATAGAATGCAAAGTAGACATAACTCCAACGACTACGCATTAAATCGAAAAAACTATATTTTAATATTTTAAGCATGATTATCTGTTAATATAGACGCAATAGCATGCTCAAAATCTGGCTGATTGGTCTTGGTTTTTAATTCTGAAATTGAGCCTTTAAAGTAAATTTTGCCTTCTAATAAAAACACAATCTCGTCCGACACTTCTTCAACAAAACTCATGATGTGCGATGTTATTAAAATGGTTTTTCCTTTGGCTTTTTCGGTTTGGATTAAATCTTTTAAGCGTATCAAGGAGATTGGATCCAAACCAGTTGTTGGTTCGTCTAAAATAATGAGCGGACTATTAAACATAAAGGTTAATACAATGTTCACTTTTTGTTTTGTTCCTCCAGAAAGATTGCCTAGTTTTTTATCTAGAAAAGGTTCTAATTTAAATAGTTCAATCAAACGTTTATCTTCATCAGTATTTTGGCGTAAATCCTTAATCATTTTGATTAGTTCTCTAACTTTTAAATTACTTGGGAAATTTGCTATCTGTGGTAAGTAATCTATTTGATGCCTGTAATTTGAGCTCTTTTTTATGTTTTCTCCAAGTACAGAAATCTCGCCTTTGTTTGGTATTACCATACCTAATATAGCCTTAATCAAGGTTGTTTTTCCTGAACCATTAGGCCCAAGTACAGCAAAAATACCACCTTCGCTTATGGTTAAATCCAAACCACTTAACACTTGATTTTTGCCAAATTTTTTATGTAAATTTTGAATGCTTACCATTGTACTTTTTTAATTAAAGGGTTATTGTCTAGCAAATTATCTGGTGTGAATACAGGCGATACTTTTTCAGAAAAATCTATAATATCTATAAATAAACTACGTAATAAAATAATGGTTTCTGGTGTGCGATTTACTATGTATGAAAACAGCTTTACAGGTCTGTATGGTACATCGCCAACGCCATCTTTATCTAAATCATAACCTGTGTAATTACTCCAATAATTTCTGTCAAACACATTATCATTTACTTTACTATTGTATGATATGTCAAAGGAATTATACAGAAAATTATTTTCTATAAACAGGTTTGTATAACAAGCACCTCGCACTTTTATTGCCCAACCATTATTGATAAAATTATTGTTTTTATAGACCATTCTGTTTGAGCCTTCAATGTTAATTCCAATTGTGTTTTCTTCAAAGGTATTGCCAATAATTTCGGCATCATTAATTTCTTTTAAAAGCATGCCGTAAGATGCTGTTCCCCAATTTTCTTTAAATGTATTGTTGAGCATCTTAATTTTTTTGGAGAACATAACTGCAACACCAGCACCATTATTTTCGAAAGTATTGTCTTGATAAATATCATCGTTAGAGAACATAAAATGTAAACCATAGCGAAGATTCTCTGCGCTTATATTGTTTTTGATTATACAGTCGTCTGAAAATTCTAAATAAATCCCATCGCGAACGTGCTCAACATAATTATGTTCAATTTCTATATGGTTGCTATACCAAAGCTGTATGCCATTTCCTGAGTTATACTCTTCAACTGCATCACCAATTATTTTGTTATGATATACTTTGCCATAACTAGATTTTTCAAGGTAAATACCAAAGAATAGTTTTTCTAAAACTACATTCTGGATAACAAAATGCTTGCTTTTCTTTACACGAATGGCAGCATAATCTTCAGTATAACTAGTGCCAACATTTATAATAAACAAGCCATCTATTGTAACATTATCTGAAGTGATAGTAATAACTTCACCTTTTAATTCGCCATCAATAACTGGATAATTTTCACCAATAATAGTAAGTGGTTTATTTACCAATATATCATATTCTTTATAAGTTCCTTTTTTAACAAAAACCGTATCAAAATCTTTAGCCTGAGCTATGGCTTCTTTTAATGTTGAGATTGGGCATGTGTTACAAACTTCAATTTGTGAAGCATGTGTATAACTAGTCATTAAAATGACCGAAAAAATAATAATTAAGGTTTTCATTTTACTAGTCTTTAAAATGCGCTAGTAGTTCATTCCATGTATAAAGTGTTCCCCCTTTTTCAGTTTGAACTTTTTTTGCTTCCTCATTAGTTTTAAAAGCAGACAAAAACGCTCCCATTGGGCTTGGGATGTTTTCGCTAATTAAAAAGGTAGCTTTAGTGGCATTAATTAATGCTTCAGGTTCTGTATAATCATTAGATAAATACAATGCAATTTCTGAAGTGTCAAATTCATCCATGAAATTAATCATGCACTCGGTAGCATCAAAAGTATAAACCTTGCCTTTTTGAGTAACAATTTCTGCTGCATGAACTTTGTCTACAATAGTCATTTTACAAAAGTGGCAACCATCATTACCATAGTCTATGGCTTTGGGTGATACATTACAATTGAAAAACAACAGTAGTAATGCATAAATTGAATAGTGTTTTAGTGTTTGCATTTTTTTAGTGTTTTATCCTATCTCTAACCCTTTTTTAAAGGAAAGAGAACTTTAAAAAAGCCTTTCCTTTTGGGAAGGATTTAGGATGGGAATTTTTTATAGTTTTTCTTTCCTACCAAATAAGCTATAAATCCAAAAGCAATACCTAGCGTTAAAAACAAAGAGCCTAATTGTGGATAAGAATGTGCTCTAAAATTTAAGATATCTTTACTTCCAAAAAGAGGTGGTTGAAACCCCATTTGCGTACCATCTGGATTGGTAAACTTCATAATGGCTTTAGGGTCTAGGTTATGACCATAATCGTGCTCCCATAAATAGAAATCATACATGCCTGCAGCACTCAAAACAATCATTAAAACAAACCATCCCAAAAACCACTTGTAGTTTCCTTTAAAAGCTATAAGTAACCCTATAACACTAGTAATAATTATACCTAACGGAAATATCTTAAACTCGGGAATGGCTTCTGGTATGTACTGCATACCAACGTAATGATTCATTAAGTTGATATTTTTGATGTCATGCGGATTTGCATCAGAAAAGTCATTAATGTGAATATACATGCCTAAAGGTGTTGGATATTGAGGTGCTTCTAAGGTGATTTTCCATAATGGAAATAAGAATAATCCCAATGGCAGAATTGCTGCAAGTAACATGATGATATTTGACTTTTTCATCTTGAAATATTTAGTGATTTATATAGTGTTTTAAAAAGAAAGGCGAGAGCGAAAAGACAACTCTCGCCTTTGATAGGAAAATAAACACTAAAACAAAATTTTCCTAATTTGTTTATTCAATGTCTTCACCCATCGACCATTTTAATGGTGTGTTAGCATGTGCTGCAGATACTCTAATGTAACCTTGCATTTCTTGGTGCAAAGCAGAACAGAAATCTGTACAATAGAATGGCCATACACCAACTTTAGTAGGCTCCCAAATAGAGGTTTTGGTTTGTCCAGGCATAATTAATAACTCAGACGTGTTTTGTCCTAGTACTGCAAATCCATGCGGTACATCGAAATCTTGTTCTAAATTTGTAACGTGGAAATATACTTTATCGCCAACTTTAATGCCTTCAATATTATCTGGCGAGAAGTGACTTCTAATCGTTGTCATATATATATGTACTTCGTTTCCTTTTCTTACTACTTTAGTATCAGCATCAGCGAAAGCAGCATAAGGGTGTTTGTTGTCTTCTAGATTATATATTTTTTGAGAACGTTCTTTAATGAGGTCAGCACGCATTGCAGCTGCATAATGTGGTTCGCCATGTGTTGGGAAGTCTAATAATAATTCCATTTTATCTCCAGAAATATCATAGAGTTGAGCAGAGTGTTCTAGTTCTGGACCAGTTGGTAAATAACGATCTTTTGTGATTTTGTTCATTGCAAACATGTATTTTCCTTGTGGTTTTCTAGAGTTTCCTCCAGGAATTGTTAAGTGACCTACAGAATAGTATGTAGGTTGTCTATCTAAAACTTCCCAAGTGCCAAGCTTCCATTTTACAACTTCAGAAGATATAAAGAATGTTGTATAGGCATTTCCTTTATCGTCAAACTCTGTATGTAAAGGCCCTAAACCTGGTTGCTCTACTGAGCCTGCTAAAACATCTTCAAACTTAAGAATAGGAATCCCATATGCATCGCCATCAAACTTTTCGTTTTTAATAGCATCTAACATTTTAGTAAATGAATGCACAGTTAAATTAGCCGATAACTTTCCATTACCAATAATATACTCACCTGAAGGATCTACATCACAACCATGAGGTGATTTAGGTGTTGGTAGTAAAAATACTGCTCCTGGCACTTCTGATGGATTTACAACGCGCACTTCTTTTTTCATAGTAGAGGTGGCAGTATGCGTTGCTTCATCATAAACGTTATGTGCATAATTTGCTGGCATCATTTTTCCGCCTCCATTATTAACATATTCTTCAATTTTCTTCCAGTTAATGGCAGCGATAAAATCTTTATCATTTTGTGATGCATTTACTTCTAACAATGTACTTGCTTCTTCCGAATTATAGGTTGAAAAGAAAAACCAACCATGAGAAGCTCCACGTCCAGGATGCGCTAAATCATAGTTAAAACCTGGCATTAGCACTTGAAATTTGATATCCATATGACCATGTTCAGGCTCTACAGAAATAAAAGATAAAGCACCTTGAAAGTTCCCTTTATATTCACTAATAGGCATATCTCTTTGAGGTACTGGAACAGAAAAACGTGTACCAGCAACAACATATTCTGTGTTTTCTGTTACAAACGACGAACTGTGGTTACCTGCACTATTTGGTACTTCAATAATTTCGGTTGTTTCAAATGTTTTTAAATCAATTTTTGCTATTCTTGGTGTATTATTTTCATTAATAAAAATGAAACGTCCATCAATCTCGCCATTGGTTTGAGAAATATCTGGATGGTGAGAATCTCCCCAAGGCACAAACCCGTGAGACGTGTTTAACATGGGTTTCGTTTCTTCTGAGTAACCATATCCAGATGTTGGGAATTGTGAGAATACAGGAATCTCTTTAAACATTCTTCCAGATGGCAAACCATAAACGGTTAAATTACCACTGTAACCTCCAGAGATAAAGGCATAAAACTCGTCATGTTCTCCAGGAGCAACATAAACTTTCTCTGCAATATTACTAGCTAAGGCACCAGACTTACTATCTGATGATTTTGTATTGTTACAACTTGTATAGATACCAAATACGAATACAAGTGCAACTGTTAATTTTAATAAATTTCTCATATGTTCTTAAATTAGATTAGTGTTTTTTATTCTTCAGTTGATGGTAATAATACTTTATCTATGACGTGTACAATGCCATTACCAGCTTTAACGCTTCCTAATATTTTTGCGCCTCCAATCATAGGTTCTCCATTTATAACCTCTACTTTTACATATTGGTTATTAGCTTGCCCAAGCTTTTTAAACTTCTTTAAAAAATCTTTTGAGTAATTACCAGGTGTTACATGGTATTTTAAAATATTTGCCAGTGCCTCTTTGTTTTCTGGTTTCAGTAAATTATCAACGGTTCCTTCTGGCAACGCTGCAAAAGCTTCGTTTGTTGGTGCAAATACCATTAAAGGTCCAGCATTTACTAATGCATTTTCAAGCTCTGCAGCTTGAACCGCAGCAACAAGAGTAGAGTGGTCTTTTGAGCCAATAGCTATGCTTAAAACAGTTGTACTTGCATCGTCTTTAATAAAAGCTTGGCCCGTTTTTTTAGCAGGCTCATTATCAGTTTTGGTAACTGTTGCATTGGTTGAGGCTTCTTTGTTTTCATTTTTGCACGAGTATACGAAAGCTACTAGTGCAAAAACTAAAACGAGTGTTTTGGCTGTTTTCATATTAGTATTATTTAATTGTTCTGAAATATTCTAAAACGGCTCTGGCATCTTCCTCAGACAATCCTTGATTTGCCATTGGCGAACCGTTAAACTCTATTAGTAAAGCCTTTGCTAAAGGGTCTTTTTGAGTCATTTCATCAGGGTTTAAAATCATGTTCATTACCCATTCTGGAGAACGTCTACTTAAAATGTCTTTTGGAGCAGGACCTATAAATTTTTTGTTTGGTCTATGGCAAGCTGTACACATTTTTTTAAAGACTTCGTCTCCATGTGTAGCCATTTTTTGGTCTATTGTTGCATCTAAAGTGATAGATTTTATTGGACCTATACCTTTATTGTTTAAATCTACTTTTTTTGAGGCTAAAACTTTTTCGGCTTTTTTAGTTGTTGTTTTTTCAGTTGTTGTTTTCTTTTTGTAAGAGAATTTTTCGTCTTTCTTTTCTTCTTTACCGCCACAACTCATTATAAGTAGTGTAAATAAAATGGTCATTAATTTTAGTGTTGTCTTCATGTTTATATTGATTTATACAACAAAATTACAGCCTAATGTTTTGTTAAAATATGATATAAATCATATTTAGGATATTTTTATCCTTTTTATGAATTAAAATTGTGATATATAAAAAGAGGCGAGATATAACTCGCCTCTAAAACACATTATTTATTAACTAACTATTTAAAACCAAATGTATTTTACTTTATATTTTGAATGTCATTACAGGAAGTGTAGAATGATTTGCTATATCTTCAGAAATACTTCCTTCAAAGAAATGTGCTAAACCGGTTCTGCCATGAGTTGCAATAGCTATCAAATCTGCTCCTGCAATATTAGAATAATTTAATATTCCTTTTTCAACTGTATAATCTGAAACATATTTTACATTTTTAATGTTATCAATATTGCCATCAGCTTTAAGTAAAAAGTCTGCTACACGTTTTTCCATTTCTGCAGAACTTCTAAAATTTGTATTAGGCAGATTGACATAGAGTAAATGAATTTTTGAACCTAAAGTTTTAAACATTTTTGTTGCATTAATATATGGTCTAATGGCGTCATCAGAGAAATCACAGGCAAAAACAACAGTTTCAAAATCCATTAAAATTGGGTTGTGTTTGATGACCAAAACTGGTATGTCTGAATGTCTTACAACTTTTTCTGTGTTTGAGCCAATGAGCATTTCTTTTAATCCGCTCGACCCATGCGAGCCCATTATAATTATATCTGCATCATGCTCTTTTGCCACGTCATTTACTTCGCTAAACACTTTAAAATGCTTAACAATGGGAGTGATGTTAATATTTTTTAAATAAGGTTTGTCTAAAAATTCTTCAAACTTATTTTCTGCAAGTTTTAAAAAGAATACAGCTTCTGCTTGTTGTTCATTATCATTATTTGTTAAAACAGCATTAGAAATTTCTAACATATGTAATGCTAAAATCTCTGAGTTATATTTTTTTGCAATACTAGCTGCTGCTTCTAATGCAAAAGCAGAGTGTTCTGAAAAGTCTATTGGTACTATAATTTTTTTCATCTTTTTTTTGATTTAAATTGTCATTGAAAATAGTTGAGAGTCTGGTTTATTGCGTTGCAATAGCAAATCAAAAGCCATACATATATTTCTCACAAAAGGTTTACCTTTGTCTGTTACTGTTATTTGATTTGAACCCATGATGATAAGACCATCTTGCTCGATTTCTTTTAATTTTATAAGTGTTTCTGGTAATTCTGTAAAATAATTATGAGTGCTGGTCCAAGATGTTTTAAACTGACACATTAGGTTTAAAATATGCTTGCGTATAATTAAATCTTCCTTATTTAATATGTGTCCTCTGTATACTGGAATAATGCCTTCATTTATTAAATGATAATATTCCTCGATACCTTTAACGTTTTGAGAAAAGCCATACCAACTATCACTAATAGAAGATACACCAAGACCAACCATAACTTGAGTTTTTGAGGCACTATAACCCATAAAGTTTCTATGAATTTTTTTATTTGAAACTGCCTTGTAAAGTGCATCTGTTTGTAATGCAAAATGATCCATGCCAATCTCTAAATAACCTGCTTCACTCAATAATTTTTTGCCTAGTTGATATTGTTCTCGCTTGCTTTCTGCTGTTGGTAAGTCTTTATCTTTAAAACCACGTTGACCATTACCTTTAATCCATGGTACATGCGCATAACTGTAAAAAGCAATACGATCTGGTTTTAATTGTTTTGTTTTCTCTATTGTAGTTTCTACATGGGCTTCAGTTTGAAAAGGTAAACCAAAAATAATATCATGACTTATAGAAGTATATCCAATTTCTCGAGCAATTTCTGTTACTTGTTTTACATTTTTAAAAGGTTGAATACGATGAATTGCTTTTTGCACGGTGTCATTATAATCTTGAACACCAAAGCTTACACGTCTAAACCCTAAATTGTATAGTGTTTGTAGATGTGTTTTTGTAGTATTGTTTGGGTGACCTTCAAAACTAAATTCATAACCATCTGCAAGAGTTGCATTGCTCAAAATACCATTAATCAATTTTTCTAGGTTATTTGGAGCAAAAAAGGTTGGAGTTCCTCCGCCTAAATGCAGTTCTTTTATTTTTGGTTTTGTATTAAATAGGTTACAATACAAATCCCATTCTTTTAAAACAGCATTAATATAAGGTGATTCTACTTCGTGCCTTTTTGTTATGCGTTTGTTACAACCACAAAACGTACACAGACTCTCGCAAAATGGCAAATGAATATATAAGCTTATACCTTCTTTAGTATTACTTTCGTTAAAAGATTGTATTAAAGAAGACTTCCATTTTTTTAATGAAAACGTGTTTATGTTCCAATACGGAACAGTTGGATAGCTGGTATATCTTGGACCAGCTACATTATACTTATTTACTAACAACTTACTCATACCTAATTCTATAGCTCAAAATTAGATATGTTTACTTGTTTAAAATATGATATTTGTCATATATAAGGGTAGAAATTAAAAATCTCTCTTTTTAAAGTGGGACATCACTTTTTTAAATATTGTAAAAAATTATTAAGACTATAGAAAAGATCATCTACAAAATTGTTTTTACTGATATATTCAATATTAAGGCTACAGGTTTGTTAAAATGCTCATAAATCTATCTCCATATTTCAACAATAAGGAGATAAACGACTTGTAAAGGTTTAGTTTCGCTTTTAGAAATCAAAAATTAAAAAAAATCAAAAGTAATATTAACTATGAGCAGTTAAAGTTTAAAAGGTTGATGGTGCCATAGTTTAGCTTTAGATAAGTCTACTCCTAGTTTTTTGATTAATAATTAGTTGCTATAATTCAAAATTAATACCATCAAGTTAATTTAAAAAATGAAGAGGGTTATTAAAATTTTGAAAACCCTTCTTAAAATAGTTATTGTTCTTTTGTTTTTTTAGAATTTGAAATTACATAGAACAGTTGGTTAACATTATTTTATAAAGTTCTTTTCTATAAAAAAGAACTCTTTTTAATTAATTTTTAAAGGTTTTTCTGTTTGCATTAAGATTATCTTAGCAATCTAAAGTCTATAAACTTAAAGTGAGTCAAAATCAATAAAACAAATAATCATGAATTTAAATATTACAATCTGGTCATTGTTTTTGTTAATAGGCACTATTCAGGCGCTTATATTATGTTTTATTTTTTTGACACAAAAAAAAGGAAATAGAAAAGCGAACCTAATTTTTTCTAGTTTACTATTAATATTTGCCATCATTCTTTTTGATCATAGTTTGCGTCTCTCTCAACTTTACAAGTTTTTTCCACAAGGATTATACATAAGTGATTCTATTTGGTATCTCATTGCGCCTTTGCTATGGATCTATTTAAAAATTAGATTGGGAAATAATAAGTTTAGACTTATTGAGACATTACATTTTGTTCCATTTCTATATTTTTTTTACACATACCGTGGCATGCTTTTTCTTAATTCAAAATATAAAGCTGCAATTTTAGAATCTTACGTAATGCATGGTTCAGTGCATAATTTTTTAATAAAAGTATTTATTTTAATTATGATGATTCAAATGCTAATCTACCTTATTATATGTTTTAACTTTATTTATAAATATGAGAAAAGGTTTAAAGATTTTTTTTCAAGTAATCAAGCAGATCTTTTAACAACTCTCAAAAGAATTTTTCTTTTTTTTACTTTGTATTTTATTTTTGAATTCGCTTTTTCAACGTATAGAAATTTTGCAAATATTCAAAACAGATTTATAGAGAATTGGTCTTTGGTAATGTGGACGCTTTTTATATTAATTTTAAGTTATACAATAGTTAAAAGCCCAAAACTAATCTTCGAGTCAATAGCTGAGCCAAAAAGAAGGAAACAAAAATATGAAGGATTAGACTTTTTTGAAATTGAAAAAGAATTATTAAGTTATATTGAAACCTCTAAGCCTTTTTTAGATAATAACTTAACATTACCTCAATTAGCAAAATCAATTAAGTTAACGCCTCATCAATTATCTTTTGCACTTAATACACATTTAAAAACTACTTTTTACGATTTTGTAAATACTTATAGAGTTAAATATGCTGCTCAACTTTTAGAATCTGGAGAGCATTTAAAGTTATCTATTTTTGGTGTAGCCCAAGTAAGTGGTTTTAAAAGCAAAGCCTCATTTTATTCTTTTTTTAAAAAGCAGTTTAATACAACTCCATCAAAATTTATTGAGAAGTTATAGTTTTTGGCTAATTATGTAATACTAATACTTGTATTTAGTTTTTTTCTATCTAAATGAACTGTTACATCTTGTGTAACTAATGAAATGTGCTTTTTCATAGATATTTTTATAGAATATTATATGAAATATATTGAGAATTAACATCTCTGTTTATTCTGCTCATATTTTAATTCTAACATTTACTGAACAAAAAAACAGCTATGAAACTTAAACAAAAAATTTACTTTATTATTTTAATTGTATTATCAATTTCTTGTAGCAAAAAAGATGATGCCAACAATGAGGCAGTTTTGTCAAACGAAAGTGATATTCTCACTTTTCAAGTATTAAATCATCAAGAGGGTCAAGCTACAATTAATGCAACTAATAAAACTATTTCAGTACAGGTTAATTTAGGAGCTCCAATTAACCAACTAGTTGCTACGTTTTCTATTTCTGCAGGAGCGTCTGTAACAGTTAATGGTATACCTCAAGTCTCAAGTGTAACAGCTAATAACTTTACAAGCCCAGTAGTATATACCATATTAGCTGAAGATGGTGTTACTGAATCTAGTTGGACAGTGACTATAACCGAGAGAGCAGCTTCTACAGAAAGTAATATAAACGCTTTTGAGATTTTAAATTATCAAGAAAATCAAGCAAATATAGACGAGACAAATAAAACAATTGTTGTTGATGTAACTTTTGGATCACCAATAAATCAATTAATTGCAACATTTTTAATTTCAACAGGTGCTTCGATTAATATTAATGGAGTTGAGCAAGAATCTGGGGTTACATTAAACGATTTCACTAATCCAGTTGTCTATAAAGTTGTAGCAGAAGATGGGGTTTCTGAAACAGATTGGACTATTACTGTTAATATGCTATCAGAGCCTTACTTTTCTGTAGCAACTCTTGTATCAGACTATCCTGGTAATGACGGAATATCTGTAGATAGTGAAGACAATATTTTTGTTAATAGCAATGGGTTTGTAAACCAGTGGAATGGTACTAAAATATATAAAGTAACACCAGATGGTAATGTGTCACTTTTTAAAGATAACTTACCTTCATGGCCTGTAGGAAGTATTTTTGATAGTAATGAAAATTTGTATGTAACAGGATGGAATGCCCCAGGTATAATAACAAAAATAAGCCATGATGGAACTAGCTCAGAAGTCTTTTATTCAGGTATTGGAGAACCTTCTGGTTTAGAGATTGACAATGATGAAAATATATATGTGATGGAACCGCCTACAAATAAAATGTTTAAAATTGACCAAACTGGATTAAAAACAGAGTTTGCTTCTGGCGGAACGTTTAATAAGGCATCAGGAGTTACTTTTGATAAAATAAATGAGGTGTTTTATGTAACAAATTGGAATGATGGAGTTATCAGTAAAGTTAATATGAATGGAACTATTATTCCGTTTCTAAACTTACCTATTGGTAATCTCGGTCCAATTATTATAGTAGATGATTATTTGTATACTACGAGCTATAATGGTCATGCGGTTTTTAGGATAAACATCAATACTTTGGAGTTTGATAAAATAGGTACTGGAGCAGTTGGTAACAATGATGGTTATGGAGAAGAGGCTACTTTTAGAGCTCCTTTAGGAGTAGCCATGTCAAATGATAAATCTAAGATCTATGTATCAGAAGTAGCTCCTAGTGGCAATGGACGATTAAGAGTTATTACGTTTAATAATTAAAGATATAAATTAAAAACCTCACAATATGTTTAAAATTAAAAGAGTTGGGGTTTTTGCAGGCTACAGATATTGCATTTAGAGAGTAAACATACCAAATAAATGAGTACCATTTTTTAAAACACTTTTTTAAACTTAATTTTACTTTTGCCTGTTAAATACTTTTTAGCTAAAGGAATTAATGCTTTTGAGCCCATTTTTATCCATGGAATTAAATTTTTATCATTGCCTTTAGATTCCATGGCAAGCCAAACAGCTACAGGTAAAGCTCCCCACTTTTTTTTCATAGAGCCTCGTGAAAGATTTTTATGAAGTCTTATTTTATCGTCTTGGGTTAGATTTTCAGAAGTCTCAATTGTTATTAAACGTTCCGTAAAAATTGGGTATAATGTTTCAAATGTTTTATCGGCAACTGTTGATAGCGAATCTCCTTTAGGAAACCATTTGTCTGACATTGATCTGTACATACCTAAGCCTTCATACATGCATTCCCATAAAATACTATCTTTAAATGTTTTGAGATTTTGTTCAGTTTGTTTTGCCCATTCTTTAGACAACAAATGGGTGTATTCATGGGCAAAAAATCGATCCATACGAATTTTATTTTTAGCCTGTTTGGCTGAACCATACTCTTTTACCAAAGCGGTTAGGTTGAAACAGACTGTTTGATATTTATAGGTAAACGCGTCATCATGCCCTTGATACCCAAGATAAACATAAGTAGTGTCATTGATGTAAATATCCCCAAAAGGTACTTTTAATGAATCTTTTAACTGATTCCATTGCGGAGCTCTAGAATTAACAAGCTTATACCATTCTATTTCTTCTTTGGTTAAGGTTCTTTCTACTTGAGATAATGAATCAATAAATTTTTCACTATGTCTTATGGTTATTGCCTTTATCCAATCATTAGATATTTTATTATTTTGTACGCATAGATTTACATTTGTGGTATAATTTTGTTTGCCTTTAGCAATCTGAGAAATTGTTTTATTTTTATTAGTGCAGTTCACTAGTAATACTAAGAGTACGCATACTTGAATGATTGTTTTCATTTGACATGATATTTGTTATAGTGGTGTATAAATTAAATTGCCTAATTTGTATTACAAACTTAAATAGTTATCTAATTTTAAAAGCTCATTAGAGCGTATTCAATGATACATATTTTATCTTTTTTTTTATTCATAAAATTCTTTAAAACTATATTTTTCCCCTTTAGTTAATCGCTTCAATTCCTTTAAAAGATAATAGCGATGCATAAAACCAGTCAATACAACAATTCGTTTTTCCTTATTTTGTTCCGAAATCTTCAATATGTTTTTTGCCATTGTTTTGTTTCTCGTATCCCAAAAATCTGCCCAAAGTTGGTAACCATTTCTGTAGCTTATTTTTTCGCCATTAGGTTTGGTTACAAACCGCTTTGAAAATTCTTCACGAACATTTGTGATTTTAGGAATCATTTGATATTGATAAAATTGACGTCGTTCACAAATACTATCTGTTTGAGGATTGTTAAAGTGTTCTGGTGATTTTGCTGCACGTACTTTTAAAGGCTCTAAAAGTGCTTGGTAAGTATTGAAAATTTCTGATTGCTCTGTTGTGAGTAAATTCACTTTACTTAGGCTGTCTAACAACTTAAGTGTTAATCTATCTGTTGGGCGCATACCTTTATCTCTTCTATATTGGTTTCTGCCTTCAAACTCATAGGGTCTTAACTGTGTTGCTGGGTATTTTTCTATATATTTTTTAGAAGCCATACCTTCATTCTCATCATAGGGTTTGCTAAACTTAAAATCTGATGTGAAAAAAGAAGAATCTATTTCGTGTAAAATAAAGTCTGGTTGTAGATTTTCTAATATATTGAAGAGTATTTCTGGATTATAATTTGATGCTGGTTTGTGTAGGTTTCCTATAACAATTATTTCGGTTGGTTGTTCTGTTTTACAAGATGTAATTACTATTAATGCTATTATTAAAAATAAGATTTTTTTCATTTTTTTGAGCTAAACTATACTAATTATTTAGAGTTACTGTTTTTTTTATTAAAAAATAAGTACGACTTTACCTAAATGCTTGCTTTTTTCAAAATGTGCTATTGCTTCTGGTAATTCTGATACACTAAAAACTCTATCAATTATAGGTTTAATATTGTTGACTTCTATAGCGTTATTCATTTCCTCAAAACTAGATTTAGAACCAACATACATAGCTTTTATCGTTAAACTACGCTGAATAAGGTCGAATACCGATAATTGTACCTCGGTACCACCTAACATTCCAATAACCGCAATTTTGCCACTTGTTTTCATAGCAGTGATTGTTTTATTTATTCCAGCCCAGGAGATTTCTAAAGCTAAATCTACACCATTTCCTTTGGTGATTTTCAATACTTTATCTTGCCAATCGGGATTTGTTCTGTAATTCACTACCTCATCTGCTCCTAAAGATTTCGCAGTTTTTAGTTTTTCATCATTACTAGAAATAAGAATGACTTTAGCACCTATCATTTTTGCAAATTGTAAAGCAAAAATGGAAACGCCTCCTGTACCTTGTAGCAATACAGTTTGTCCTGCTTTTAAGTTTCCAAAATTAACAAGCGTTTCCCAAGCGGTAAGTCCTGCAATTGGCAAGGTTGAAGCTTCTTCTACAGTAAGGTTTTGAGGTGCTTTTACTAACGCGTTTTCTGACAATGAAATATATTCTGAAAATACACCTTTAACACTTGTTCCTAAAGAACTTTGTGAATCACTGGCTTTTAGAACTCCAGATTGCCATGATTGAACAAAGTGTGTTGAAACTGTATCTCCAACATTAAACTTGGTAACATGAGTACCTATTTTTTTTACAATACCAACAGCATCAGAACCTAAAGTGTGTGGCAATTTAGTTGCAAATGCCCCCTTTGCCACCATTAAGTCTAATTGATTTAAAGACATCGCTTTTACTTTTACCAAAACCTCATTATCTTGAATAGTAGGAATGTCTTGATTTTCTACAGTTGTATTTTCTAATCCGTATGCGTTTTTTATGACTATTGATTTCATTCTTTTAAAGTTTATTTTTTAATTATTTTTTTAGTAATACTGCCCTTATTTGTCTCTATATCAACTAAATAAAAACCTTTGCTTAAATGAGATACAGCTATTGAGTTAAATTGTGAATTTTCTTGAGTCATTAATTTTCCATAGGTATCGTAAATCTTAATAGATTTTATTGTTACTGAAGTTGAGGTATTTATATTTAAAATAGCCTCAACAGGGTTTGGATAAAATGCTATCTGCAACTCTTTTTCAAAATCATCAATTTTTAAAGTGCTACAATTTTGACTATATGTTGCTAAATCAGATTTGATCCAACCTTCATTTGAAGCAGGATAATTTACTGAATCAACCTCTATACAACTTAAATTATTGTTAACCTGTGCCCACATAATATTTAAAGCTGTATTATTTCCATTTTTAAGATTTAATGAGGTTAACTGGTTTAAGTAACAAAAAAGCACGTTAAGGTTTGTGTTTTGAGTAAAATCTAAAGCTAGTAATCGGTTGCCCCAACAATTTAAAACTTCGAGGTTAATGTTATTAGATGTGTTTAAATATTGTAATAGATTGGAATAACAAAGCAAGTTTACTAATTGTGTATTATTAGAAATATCTATGCCAGTTAGTTGGTTGGTATGACAATCTAAAGTTTTGAGGTTTAAATTCTGTGATATATTAAGATATAAGATTTGATTATTAAAGCAGTATAATTTTTTTAGATTTATGTTTTGAGTTACATCAAGACTAATTAACCTATTATCATTACAAGATAACTCTTCAAGATTAGTAAATTGGTCAATACCTTCTAACGAGTCTATATGATTAAAACTAATGTTTAAGCTTATTACATTTTCTGCCTCACTTATTTGAATTTCACCATCATCATTTGTATCTGCATCACTATCGTAATTACCATCACCATTAGTATCTACGCAATTGGTATTAAGCAAGGCATTTTTAAAATTAGCATTAGGAATATTTATGTTTTGAGCTTTTGTTAATTGTACTAATGCGAATAGGATAATTGTAAGGGGTAATGTTTTCATATACAGTTGTTTATGTTTATTATTTTTTAGTTTGATTTGCTATTTAGATATAATTACTAATTAAGTTCTCACTATGTCATTGAAGCCTTTACAAAGGCTGCAGAATCTTCATAAAATCTATACTCTTTAATCTTATTATTTTCTATAATACTACGTTGTACCCAGTCGCTAATAAACAGCTTACCTGTTGCTTTTACTTTGTGTCTAAATTTTCCGTTTGCAAATACAACATTGTTTTCTGCAATAATTTTATCTACAATGAATTCTTCTGTGTTAAAATGGTCGACAATATTCTGCAAAAACTGTTTTGCACTTTCCTTAGTTCTATAAGTTCCATGCAATTGATTTTTTTTACGACTTTCATCACGAACACTTACTATTAAACAATCGTTATGAAAGGCGTCTAAAACCTGATTTATATTACCTTGTTGAAATGCTTTGAAATAATCTTGTACTATTGTAATATTTTGTTTTGTATTTTCCATTTGTATATTATTTTAAGTTATTTTTTTGCAATTAATCTGTCCAGAGCATATCTACCACCGCCAGAAAAAATTAATGCTACAGACATGCCTAACCATAATAGAAAGTATTCATAGCCTTCTCCTGCCTGATTTCCAAACCAGTTCATGAAAAATCCGTGCTCAAAATGTGTTGTAAACACAATGCCTAATGCTATGATTGTAAATGATATAGCTAAAAAACGTGTTGCTAATCCTACAATTAATGCAAAGGCTCCAATGGATTCTAATAAGATTGTTAAAAAGGCAATTGCCCAAGGGAGATTCATAGTTTCTGTAAGGTAGTTCATTGTGTTTTCAAAACCACTTCCACCAAACCAGCCAAAGAGCTTTTGAGCACCATGAACAAAGATTACAATACCTAATAGTATTCTAATGATTAAGGGGTTTAAATCTGTGTTTGTTCTAAAAATTAAGTCTTTCATTTTTTTGTTTTATTTAATTATAATGCAAAGATGAGATGTATTAAAATGATAAATATTAAGGTATCTTAAGTAAATTGTTTTTATAGTATAATTCCTATAAATAACCCTAGATACTTATATCCTCTTTTTTTGGCATTAAAGGGGTTAAACCAAGGCATTCCAATACCTAGTTTTAATTGTTTATATTCTATTCCAAAGCGATAAAGGTTACTGTATTGTGTGTCGCCACCAAAGTAAGTTGTGGTCTGAATTTGTATGCGACTATAGAAGTTTGTTGCATTACTTATTTTAGGTTTGTACTCAAAGTATAGCATATTAACAAAGGAAGAGTTGTTAGAGAATGCTATGTTAGAATAAAGACTAGTAATGAATGTTTTTCTTTTAAGCAAATACTGAAGACCAAATCTAGCTATTTTCTGACCATTTGTTAATTCTCCGGTAATACCTAGGTTCCAATTTTTATGTATATTATAGAATATTTGATTTCTGACTAAAAAGGAATTATTTACAGATGCTTTTTCATAACTTGTTTTAAGTGAGCTTAGATTAAAAAACGAGAATTTACTCTCTCCAATCGTTTTATGAAATGAGTGTTGATAGTAAAAATTAGTACTTGTACTTAAGCCTTCTATAGGTGTTGAAATGTCTTGACTATATGCTATTTGACCTATTAGCACTAATACTAAAAACACTCTTTTTATTTTCATATCTGTTACTTTTGTTAGGCAACAAAGGTGAAACTCAAAATAGCGTAAGAAATTATGGTGTCTTAAGAAACTTACTTGTGAAGATTCTTTCTAATAGTACTTAGGTGTTCTGGTGTAATTCCCAAATATGAAGCCACCATATACTGAGGGACTTCTTGCTCTATACTTCTATAATTTTTAATAAAATTTTTATAGCGTGATTCTGCACTTTCACTCATAGATTGCAATGTTCTATTTTGATTTGCTACATAGGCTTTTTCAATTTTTATTCTAAAAAAGCGCTCCATAGCAGGAACATTAACAAATAACTGTTCTAATTTATCTCTATGTATTTGAAGCACTGTAGTGGGCTTTAAAGCTTGTACAAAGTATTGAGCAGGTGTTTTGGTTAAATAACTATACAAATCATTAATCCACCAATTTTTAATTCCAAATTGCACAATATATTCTTGACCTTCTTCATTAATGTAATAAGAACGCAAACAGCCCTCAACAACAAAACGCATATGATTAGAAGTTTCTCCTTTAAACAATACTATTTCTTTTTTAGCATGTTTTTTAAGCTCGAAGACATCTTCAATCATAGTTACATCTTCAACATTAAGTGTAACTAGTTCCTTTATAGCGTTAATTAAAGAAGAGTAAATGTTGTTTTGTGTCATATAACTATTAAAAATAATTTTTCTTAAAAGATATAAATCTAAATAGATTTTTGGGTATTTAAATAGTTTTTATTTTATAACTCAACTTTTAAAAGTTATATACCATTTGCCAACTATAACTTAAGGAGAGTTTTGTGATTTTTGATGACTTTGGAGTGTGTTAATCTCTTTTTTATTTCAAGATTAATTATTCATAAGGTTAAATTCAAAATCTATAAAGCACATATGGTATAGAGTAGCAGTTTATGAGCTATTATTGAAAGTGTATAAAATATTAAATTTGTATATTGTTAATGCTTTTTTTAATTTAAGGTGACTTTTCTCGAACTCTATAACATTATATTAAACACGTCTCATAAATCGTATGAAGACATCCCTTTTTCTGTGAGTAAAATTCAGTTTAGCAAAGATAATTATATAACAACGTATGAGCAGATAGAAGATTCTATTTATTTTATAAATTCTGGGATTGTTGAAATGGCAATAAAAAGCTATATGACTGAGAAAGTAATTGACTTCTTTTTTGAAAATGAATTGGTTTGTGGTTTTACGTCTTTTTTAATGCAAGAACCAACAGATATACAAATAAAAGCTTTAATGGATTGTGATATGGAAGTTATTAAGCGAAGTGATTTGATGTATGCTTATGATTTTTCATTAGAAGCAAATAAATTTAGCCGAATACTCACTGAACAAGGTTATATCAGAAAATCAAATCGAGAAAAAAACCTTTTAACTAAAACTGCTGAAGAACGATATGTAGAAATGTTTCAGTCAAGATCTCAATATATTTCTCTAATCCCAGTAAATAAAATAGCCAAATATCTTGGGATTCACCCAGAAAGCTTAAGTCGAATTCGAAAGAAAATAAATTCCTAACATAGGTCAAGCCTAATTTTTTTTTTAATAGTTGTATTGCATCTAGTTTTGCTATTCAATTAAAAAACAAAAAGTTATGCAATCTATTTTATCAGAATTACCAACACCGTTAGAGTTATTACTCGACCCTTTATCATTGTGCGTTTTAGTATCATATGTTATTTTAATTTTATGGGAAGAACTTTTTCCCGCAAGACAACTTCCTAAAGTTAAATTTTGGAGAATTAAAGGCTTAGTCTTTTTCTTCGCGTTCTTCTTTATTGCGTCTTATTTGCCAATTTTTATCGATCCGTATTTACTAAAATTTCAAGTGTTTGATCTAAGTCAATTAGGTGTTTTAACAAGCTCGTTAATTGGACTAATTGTTTATGAACTTGTCATTTATGCATATCACATTACCATGCATAAATATGATTTTTTATGGAGAACTTTTCATCAAGTACACCATAGCGCAGAACGATTAGATGCGTATGGTTCACTGTTTCATAGCCCTTTAGACATGATTGGCTTTACGCTTGTAGGTAGCGTTAGTTTTGCGCTTCTCATTGGCTTACCACCACAATCAGTTACCATTTTACTTTTTGTAGTGAACTTCTTGGCATTTTTTCAGCATGCCAACATAAAAACACCACGTTGGATAGGATATATTGTTCAGCGTCCAGAAAGTCATTCAATTCATCATGGTAAAGGAATCCATAGAAACAATTACGCAGATTTGCCTTTAATCGATATGGTATTTGGCACATTCGAAAACCCAAAACACTATCAAAAAGAAACAGGGTTCTATGATGGAGCATCGAGCAGACTTAAAGACATGTTCTTATTTAGAGATGTTTCAAAAAAATCAAAATAAATCTACATAAAAGTGTAATTATTCATCAATCACAAAAAAATCAGAAATAATGAAGATCATATTAAAGCTAATACTCACAGTACTAATTTTTTCATCATGTAGTAAAAATAATAATATAGAAAAAACAATAGAAATCACCGAAATTAAAATTCCAGACATAAATTTTGAGCAAGCTCTTATAGACTATGGAGTTGATACCAATGGCTTAAGCGGAACCATACTAATAAGAGATGCCGAAGCAGTAACCGAATTAGTTATTCAGGATAAAAGCATTACAAACATGCAAGGCATTGAAGCTTTTGTTGGTCTAAAAACATTGGTCTGTAGTTATAATAATATAATGAATTTAGACATAACTAATAACTTACTCTTAGAGACGCTTATTTGTGGAAACAATCAATTATTCGATTTGAATGTCACTAACTTAAAACATCTAATTTACCTAGATGCTGCGGATAATCAAATTACAGATTTAGACATAAGTCATAATAAAGCATTGGTGTATCTAGATATAAGTCTTAATCAAATATCTCATCTAGATTTAGATTACAATGTTGGTCTTAAGTATATGTATGTGTTTAACAATCAATTTACCAATTTAGATATAAGTGAGAATGTGGCTTTAATTCAGCTTTATTGTGAAAACAATCAACTCTTCTCTGTAGATACAAGTAATAATATTGCATTGAAAGAACTTTCATATGGAAATGACTAACTCATTATAACCTCATTCTATTGTCAATAAAAAATAACGATGAATCTTAAATAAAAATTGATACTTTATTATGGTAAATAAAATTCAAAAACTTGTTTTAAAATTAAAAGAATCCTTTAAAGGAAAGCCTTGGTTTGGAGATTCATTAATCCATAAGTTAAATAAAATTAACTATCAAGATGCTAATATAGTTGTAACCGATTCTAGTAAGTCAATAGCAATGATTATTCAACATCTAATTAACTGGAGAGTTTTTGTCATAGAAAAGCTAAAAAGAAATGAGTCTTATGCAATTATAATTAATTCTAATTGCGATTGGAGTGAAATTAAAATAGAAAGTGAGTTAGAATGGACCAAACTATTAAATAAATTAATTTTTACTCAAGCAGAAATAATTAAGATTTTAGAAGACCAAATGATAAATAATCAGCTTGAAAACATAGTGCCTGGCGAATCGTATTCTTTTGAAAGTTTATTGATAGGAATTATACATCATGACATTTATCATTCAGGACAAATAGGGTTACTCTTTGCTCAATTAAAAAGTAATACTTGAAAGATAAATAAGTTTTCCGTAAGACAAAAAACAAAAATTTAAGTAATAAAAAAGAGGACAATTTCAACTTTGTTGAAAATTGTCCTCTCGAGTGGAGTCGGAGAGAATCGAACTCTCGTCCAAACAAGTAACCAAAGGGCTTTCTACACGCTTAGTTTTTTCATGGTTTTCGATTATAGGCCGCTTAAAAACACGCTACCTATAACTTAGCTTCTTAATCTCGAAAGTGCATCAAAGCACTGCACCATCTTAGTCAATTTTTACGATGCCTCAAAATAGAACGCCATTAACCAAGGCTTTCTGGAGACATAAAGCTTGCTCACCTCGTGAGCCTAGGCCAATCTTACTATAATTCAGATTATGCAGCTAAAGCGTAGTTATTCTCGCCGTTTAAAATTTGGTCTAGCCTTTAACGTGTTTCAATGCCATTACACGACGTGCTTACCATTTCATTAATCTCGCTGTCAAAACCAGTCGACCCCATTAAAATGATAATTTGGGCGTTCCCTTTCAGGTCAGGCTCTCGCAACTCGCTTTTTTATAAAAATAAAAAGAGCTTAAACAGATTGCTCCATCCTTAACGCAGTCTGCAAAGTTATCAAAAAGTTTGTATAACCCTACATTTACTAGTATTTTCGTGCAAAATTTATACCAAATAGTTACTATGAAATTTGCTATCATAAAAGAACGTAAAAATCCACCAGACAGACGTGTTGTATTTTCACCAGAAAAATTAGCCGAAGCTAGAGCACAATTTCCTCAAGCAGAGTTTGTTGTTGAGTCTAGTGATATACGTGTTTTTTCTGATGACGCCTATAAATCACTCGGATTTAAAGTCACAGACGATGTAAGTGATTGTGATGTTATGATTGGTGTAAAAGAAGTGCCAATTGCCAATTTAATTCCTAATAAAAAATACTTCTATTTTTCGCATACTATAAAAAAGCAGCCCTATAATAGAAAGTTACTAGTTGCAATGCTCAATAAGAATATTGAAATGTATGACCACGAAACTATTGTAAAACAAAGTGGAGCACGACTTATAGGTTTTGGACGTTATGCGGGATTAGTAGGCGCATACAATGGGTTTAGAGCATTAGGCTTAAGAGATGGATTGTTTAGTTTACCTAAAGTAGAAACACTGGCAGATTTAGATGAAGTAAAAGCAGAGTTAGATAAAATCACGCTTCCAAATATTAAAATATTACTAACAGGAACAGGAAAAGTTGCTCAAGGCGCAAAAGAAATTTTAGATCACTTAGAGATTAAACAAATTAGTGATGCTTTATATTTAACTTCTGAGTTTACAGAACCGGTTTACTGTATGTCTGATGTCATGGAATACAATAGACGTATAGATGGAAAAGTAGGACGTAAACAAGAATTTTATAAAGACCCAACAGGTTATGAAAGTAATTTTATGCCTTACGCTAAAAAAACCGATTATTTTATAGCAGGACATTTTTATGGAGATGGCGCGCCTTATTTATTTACGCGCGAAGATGCCAAGCATAAAGATTTTAGAATTAATTTAGTAGCAGATGTGAGTTGTGATATTGATGGTCCAGTAGCAACTACTATTAGACCTTCAACGATTGCAGATCCGTTTTATGGTTATGATGCAAATACAGAAAAAGAAGTTGCATTTAATGCAAATGGAGCTATTACCGTTATGGCTGTAGATAATTTACCTTGCGAATTACCTAAAGATGCAAGCGAAGGCTTTGGTGATATGTTTTTAGAGCATGTTATTCCGTCATTTTTTAATAACGATGAGCGTGGTATTTTAAAACGTGCTAGAATGACAAATGAAAAAGGTCAATTAACAGAGCGCTACACATACCTTCAGGATTATGTTGATGGGTTAGAATAAATCTGTTTAACAAGCCAAAAACCTAAAATAAAAACACTCCAAACCCAATAGTAAATATCCAAGCTCCAGCATGTTCAGTTGGTTGTGTTATTATATTAAATATATCTGTAAATAGTTTTTGTGGACGTTCTAACAATTCCCATGAATTGTATCGTAAAACTCTGCCTAAGTATACACCAAAGCTTGATAAAAATAGAATGCAAAAGTTAATGGCTTTTAGCTTCTTTAATGATAGATAAGGTTTTAAAACAGTTTGTATATCTATAATTGAAAAGTAAAATAGGAGTAAACCACTTATTGCAAATGTGGATATCATAATACAATCATACCAAATTATTGAAAGAGGACTTAATCTTAAATGAATTAAGTCGGTCACTAAATAGGGTGCATTTGGTAAAAATAATAACCATATACTTAACCAAAACAACATAGCATATTTGTTTACATTGGTTTTAGTTTTTAGATATGTTGATATAACATAAGGGATTAGTGCTAAAAATAAATTCCATACCAGAAACAGGTAAAAAAATGATAACGTAATCTTTAAACGTATCATTAATAATAACAAACTAGCAATCATTGAGATAGATAGTATAAAAAGGACTTTAAAGTGATTAAAAATGTATGTTTTTATAGTGTTCATAATTGTTTGTTTTTATAATCTATAATTAAAACCGTAATGATGCCAAGTGAATAAGCAATATAATCGCTTATATGAAATGTGTTACCTAAAATTAGTTTAGCTGTTGTACTGTTCTCAAGGTGTAATAGTTCTAATAAATTTGTGAGCTGTAAAAACTCTATTGTAAAAGCAGTTAGTAAAACTACTATTGCTATATATATTGGTTTTGTTTTTAAGATTGTTTTAAAAAAGCAGTAGAGCATAATAACAACCAGATAATCTCCAAAAGTATGCCGTATAAAACCATCTTTTATAAAAAGTGCAATTAGAGTTTCTATTAGAAATAGAATTGTAAAAAATAAGAAATATGTTTTATTGAATGTAAGTTTCATTGTTTTCCAATTTTCGCGTTAGTGATTGAACGTTTTGACTGCGTTTAAGCAGGCTAATTGTTTGAGCTCTTTTTTACAAAAAAAAGCGAGTAGTGAAAGCGCGACCTCAACCTTGCTTTTTGCAAGTGTCGAGGAAACGCCCAAACACAACTAGCTAAACTTACCCATTGTGCCAATCAATTTTTCTAGATACAAACATGACGATTGCTAAAATGAGAAATAGACCGATACTGCCAACTAAAAGGGCATAATTTTCTAACTGAATAATTACATAAATAAACGTGTAAAGCGCAGTAAGTGATACGCCAATAAATAGTGGGAATTTTATGTTTTTAAGTATGGATTTGGAGTATAAGGTTATAAGTAAAACAACAGAAATACCTGCTACTAAATAGGCCTTTAAAAAGTTACTGTGTTCTGATATAGAAACAAGTAATGTGTAAAACATCACTAAAGCTAAACCAATCATTAAATACTGAAACGGATGAATGTTAATCTTGCTCATGGTTTGTATTAAGAAGAAGATTAAAAACGTAAGACCTATAACTAGAAAACCATATTTTGCTGAGCGTTCACTTTTTTGAAATTCGTCGACCATGACAACAAATTTTGTTCCGAAAGCAAATTGCGACAGATTAGGAATAGCGTTGAGGTGTTGTTGTGAAAAAGCTCTGTTTATATGTAATACTTTCCAGTTAGCTTTAAAACCATCTTTGGTGATTTCTTTAGTTTCGTCGTCAGGCAAAAAACTTCCAATAAAGCTTGGGTCTGGCCAATTTGAAGCCATAGACATGGTTGTTGTTTTTCCGATAGGAATTATTTGAATGAGCTTACTGCCATTAAACGTCATGCTAAAGTTAAATGATTTTGAAACATCTATTGGAGCGTCTTCTTTTTTAATGAATGATGATTCTAACTCATTTAAATACGTGTTTTGAGTATTATTAAAATTGGTTTCGAAAGTATATTTAGAGTTATTTAAATTGATAAACATTTCATTTTTTATACCCTTTAAATTAGAAGTTTTTATGATTATACTTGCTTTGTCCCAAATTATATCTTCGTCTTTTATATCTTTTGATGCTAGTTGAGGTTTTATATAATTACCAGTGAAATTCATTGAAGATGTATATACTGCAGACTCAAAGTTGCCCCGTTTTAAGGTTTTTGAATCTGCTGTTATTTGAGTGTCTAAATTCTCTGGAAATATATATGCATATTTAATTTTAGTTTCTGTTTCTGTAGCATAGGTTTTAGTCTCTTTGTTATAGATTGTTGTTTCGGTATATGTTTTATATGGCAACTTTAAAATTGGGCCATACACTAAGACATTGTTTCCCCATTTGCCGTTAATTTCATTTACAACGTCTTGTTGCCTGAAAGAGCGCTCGTTTATGAGACTGCTTATATAGGATAGTGGTAGAAGTAATATCATAACGAGAGTTCCTACCATAAGCATTCTTGCGGTAATTGATGTTTTAACCCAATTACCAAATTTGTTTGTGTTTTGTTTTTGCTGTTGTTCCATAATGTTTGATTTAAAGTACTTTGAATTTCAAAGTAAAGTGATAAAAAAAATGACTTGCATTGAGCGTCGTCGAAATGTTATTGTTTTTTAATTAATTTTTCTAATGCATCTATATGTTTTTTAAAAGCAGCTCTGCCTAATTTTGTAGTGCTATAACGTGTATTAGGTTTTCTGCCTATAAATTGTTTTTCCACTTTAATATATTCTGCATTTTCTAATGCTTTAGTATGGCTTGCTAAATTGCCGTCAGTTGCTCCTAATAGTTCTTTAAGCATATTAAAATCTGCATACTCATTTACCATTAAGATAGACATAATGCCTAATCTAATTCTGTGGTCAAAAAGTTTATTTATGTTAGTAATTATACTCATTTCACTCCTTACCTAAGTAGGAATCTTTTTTATTGAATTAAACTTTCTTTTTATTAGAATACTACCAACTATCATTAATGAGAGGCAAACTATAATTGTTATTGCGTTATCAACAATTGATAAAACATTAAAGTCAATACAATCTAATTTACCTTGTCTTTTACCTCTAAAAAATGCAAAGTATATGGATAGTAAAATTAGTATGTATCCAAAATATTTTTTCATTTTATGCCTCACTTGGTTAGATTACTGATGTTTATTATTTTTTATCATATTTATAGTACATTATTGTACCGTAAATAATATGCATTATTCCAAAGCCTAATACCCAAAGCCAAAAGCCATATCCTGGAAACCAAGCACAAATTAAACCCAAAACTAGTTGTATAAATCCTAAATATCTAATATCTCCAATACTATACTTTGAAGCATTTACTAATGCTAAACCATAAAAAATAAGCATTAAAGCACCTGTTTGTCCATATTTTTGTTGACCAAGAATAATTAAGATATAAATACCTCCAGTTATTAAAGGAATAATAAAATTTAAGATTAATCGCTTAGAAGAATTATCCCACACTTTTTCACTGTTTTTCTTAGCCTTTCTTGTTGTTAAAAAAATTGCAGTTGCAACACTTAAAAGTGCAACTAAAGCTAGAATGACTAAACATGTTTTAAAAACCCAACCATCTAAAAGTAATTTTCCGTAGCTTTGATTTATAACTAACCAATAAGCAACAGTGGCTCCAATTAATGCATATACGCCTGCTAAAATCCCGGATAAACCGCTTAAGGATATAAAACGAGATGACTTATTCATTAAGTTTTTAATCTCGCTAATGTCTTTTAAATAATCTTCTGAGCTCATAATAAAAAGTACTTTGAAATTCAAAGTTAATAAATAATTTTAATGCACAAGTTAAAAGTTTCATAAATTTAAAGTCTAAATAACTAGCATATTGAATCCTATAGATAATTACTTTTTTAGTCAAGAAGAACCCTATCAATCTATCATGTTGTATGTACGTGCTGTAATATTAAAAACATTGCCAGATGTTAATGAACGTATAGTTACAGAATTCCGTTTTACAATATAGGTAAGAAACCTATGTTGTATTTAAATGTATTAAAAGGGACAAGTTTTGTTGATGTTGCTTTTGTACAAGGTATACTTTTAGAAGAGAAATATCCTATACTTACAGACTATAATAACCGTAAACAAGTACGTTCCATTCAGGTAAAATCATTAGAGGATTTTGATGAATTAGAGTTTGTAAAACTTCTTAAAGATGCTAAAACCAATATTAATAACAGTAAAAAGGCTTGGTTTATTTAGTTAAGACTATTTATCGTTTTTCTAATAGCTACTAAATTGGCTAGAAGTGATTCAAGGTTATCTAAGTGTAACATATTTGCACCATCGCTTTTTGCATTTGCAGGATCAAAATGGGTTTCTATAAATAAACCATCTACGTTATTTACAACACCAGCTCTAGCAATAGTTTCAATCATATCTGGTCTTCCGCCAGTTACACCAATACTTTGATTTGGCTGTTGTAATGAATGCGTTACATCTAAAACTGTTGGTGCATAACTACGCATAGTTGGTATACCTCTAAAGTCTACAATCATATCTTGATAACCAAACATGGTACCTCTGTCTGTAATCCATGCATTTTCATTTCCAGCATCTTTTACTTTTTGTACGGCATGTTTCATAGCTTCAGGACTCATAAATTGTCCTTTTTTAAGATTGACAACTTTTCCGGTTTTTGCGGCAGCAACAACTAAATCTGTTTGCCTAACTAAAAACGCTGGTATTTGTAAAACATCAACATATTGAGAAGCAAGATGCGCATCAGACACTTCATGAATATCTGTTACCGTTGGGACACTAAAAGTTTCAGATACTTTTTTAAGAATCTTTAGCGCTTTTTCATCTCCAATACCAGTAAAGCTATCAATTCTACTTCTATTTGCTTTCTTGAAACTTCCTTTAAAAACATAAGGAATTTCTAACTTATCTGTAATAGTTATAACTTTTTCGGCTATTCGCATTGCCATAGCTTCGCCTTCAATGGCACATGGACCTGCTAAAAGAAAAAAGTTATCAGAATTAGTATGCTTTATATTTGGAATGTTATTAAGATTCATTTGCTTAAAGTTTCAAATTTAAGCTGCAAAGATAAGCATTAAAAGCTTCTTTTAAGACTATTTCTTATAATCCATAAGGCCATAATAAAGTTTGCCATAACAAAAAAGCCACCATAAATTATAAACTGTTTAGCAGAATTAGTTAAAGTTACAATATTAAATGCGTCAAATAAATACGCTAATATTAAGTAAGATGACAAGCATACAAATGTAATGCCTAATGTGAAATTTAATTTTCGATTGGGCTTAATGACTTGCCATAAAAAAGGAATTGCAAAGAGTAAAATTGGATATGCAGAAATTCCTTCGCTTTTATTTACAATAGTGAACCAATAAGCTATAATTGCAATAAAATAGAGATAAGGGATAAATTTTGAATACTTACTAATCATTTTCATCTGTTAAGTTTTTAAAGGGTTATCAGATGTAAATCGCCTGTTAAAAATGGCTGGTCAAAAATGGCTATTTACTATTAATCATTTCTTAAACGAAAGATACTACCATAAATTACATTTTTATTAAACTATAACATATAATTAACTAAAACTTAAAAGCACATGTTTTAAAAATGTATGAGTATTTTAATCTCTTTCAATTGCTATGTAACTCTAATAGTTTCAAGGATTTAAAATTATTTTGCAAGATTACTTTTTACAGAGGAATTTAGCGTATCTTTGCACGCTTAAAATAAGGAGCATTCATTATGGCTAATATTAAAAACATTGCAATTATTGCACACGTCGATCATGGTAAAACAACGTTGGTTGATAAAATCATGTACCATTGTCAGTTATTTCGTGAAAACGAAAACACAGGAGATTTAATTCTTGATAACAATGATTTAGAGCGTGAAAGAGGAATTACAATTACCTCAAAAAATGTATCAGTAATTTATAAAGACACTAAAATTAATATTATTGATACACCTGGTCACGCCGATTTTGGCGGTGAAGTAGAGCGTGTTCTTAACATGGCAGATGGTGTGCTTTTGTTAGTAGATGCTTTTGAAGGTCCTATGCCGCAAACGCGTTTTGTGTTACAAAAAGCAATTGATTTAGGTTTAAAACCTTGTGTGGTTGTAAACAAAGTTGATAAAGAAAATTGTACGCCAGACGAAGTACATGAAAAAGTGTTTGACTTAATGTTTGAGTTGGGTGCAGAAGAATGGCAGTTAGATTTCCCTACAGTTTATGGTTCAGCTAAAAATAACTGGATGAGTGATGATTGGCAGAATGAAACAGAAAATATTGAGCCATTATTAGATATGGTTATTGAGCATATTCCTTCACCAGAAATTCCAGAAGGGAATACACAAATGCTAATTACATCTTTAGATTTTTCTTCATTTACTGGTCGTATTGCGATTGGGCGTTTAACAAGAGGGAATTTAAAAGTGGGACAACAAATTTCTTTAGTAAAAAGAGATGGTTCTATTGTTAAAAATAAAATTAAAGAGTTGCATACTTTTGAAGGCTTAGGTCGTTTAAAAGTTGAAGAAGTACAAACTGGAGATATTTGTGCTATTGTTGGACTTGAAGGATTTGAAATTGGAGATACAGTTGCAGATTTTGAAAACCCAGAAGGTTTAAAAACTATTGCTATTGATGAGCCAACAATGAGCATGTTATTTACGATTAACGATTCACCTTTCTTTGGTAAAGATGGAAAGTTTGTAACGTCTCGTCATATTAAAGATAGATTAACTAAGGAACTTGAAAAGAATTTAGCTTTACGTGTTGAAGAAACAGATAGTGCAGATAAATTTATGGTTTTCGGGCGTGGTGTATTACACTTATCGGTTTTAATAGAAACTATGCGTCGTGAAGGTTATGAGCTACAAATTGGTCAACCACAAGTTATCATTAAAGAAATTGATGGTGTTAAATGTGAGCCAGTTGAAGAAATGACTATCGATTTGCCAGAAACAGTTTCTGGTAAAGCAATTGAAATGGTAACCATGCGTAAAGGTGAAATGTTAAGCATGGAAGCTAAAGGAGAACGTATGGTATGTGAATTTATCGTGCCTTCAAGAGGCATTATAGGTTTACGTAACCAATTATTAACAGCAACAGCTGGTGAAGCTATTATGGCTCACCGTTTTAAAGAATACCAACCATTAAAAGGTGGAATTCCTGAACGTCAAAATGGCTCTTTAGTATCCATGGAAAAAGGTCAAGCAATTCCTTATTCAATTGATAAATTACAAGATAGAGGTAAGTTTTTTGTAGATCCAGGTGAAGATATTTACGAAGGTCAAGTCATTGGTGAGAATTCTCGTGGTGATGATATGGCAGTAAATGTAACTAAAACGAAAAAGTTGAGTAACGTACGTAGTTCTGGAGCAGATGATAAAGCTAAGATTGTGCCAGCAATTAAGTTCTCGTTAGAAGAAGCTTTAGAATATATTCAAAAAGACGAATATGTAGAAGTAACGCCTAATCATTTACGCTTAAGAAAAATATACTTAACAGAAGTAGAACGTAAACGAAATAAAATTATTTAGATTTAATTTTTTGCAACTAATAATATTTAAAAGAGGATGTTTTTTAGCATTCTCTTTTGCTTTAATTTAAATTTTAGAAGTGAATGAAATTAAAAATTATTCGTTGCTTTTAAAATTAGTGATTTCTCTAACCTTATAAGGTCTTGTGTTTTGAGTTTCGTAATAAGTACGCATTTGTAAATCTATAGCAATTCCTGTTGTAAATAACTGAATGCCAACAAGTAGAAGTAATACGCCTAAGATTAATAAGGGTCTGTCTCCAATGTCATTTCCTAATATTTTTTCTATTAATAAATAAGCATTAATAATTGCTCCAAAAATAAAAAAGAAAATACCTAAGTTTCCTAATAAATATAATGGCTTTTGAAGGTAGTTACGCTGAAATAAAATAAGTAGAATATCATTAAATACTTTAAAGGTTCTTCCTAAACCATATTTTGATTTCCCATTAACTCTAGGGTGATGGTTAACATTCGTTTCACCAACACGAGCACCATTAAGGTAAGCAAGTAAACTGATAAAACGATGCATTTCACCATAGAGATTTAACTCTTTTGCAATATCTTTTTTAAATACTTTTAATGCACAACCATGGTCTTTAATATGAAGTTTAGTAGCTTTTCTAATTAAAAAGTTAGCAATTTTAGAAGGTAGTTTTTTTATGAAATTGTCTTTTCTTTTGTTACGAATCCCAACAACTACATCCCAATTTTCAGATTGTAGTTTTTGAAGCATTGGTAATATGTCCTTTGGGTCATTTTGTAGGTCACCATCTAGTGTGATAATAAAATCTCCTTTAGCTTTATCAAACCCAGCTGCCAAAGCTAAACTTTGTCCATAATTTTTACGTAGCTCAATAAGTTTTACTTTTGGGTGACTTATTTTTTTTATTTCATTGACAGTTTTATCTGTAGAAAAATCATCAACAAGAATAATTTCATGTTTAAAGTCTTTTAAAGCTTTATCAATATTTTTTAATAGTTGTTTTATATTGCCTTCCTCATTAAGAAGAGGAATGACTAAAGAGAGCAAATCACCTTGAAATTTCATATGTACAATTGTATTACAAATCTACCATTTTTTTGATTATGGTTTTTGATAAACTCTAAAGTGTTTGTGCTTTTCTATAAGTTTCCAATGAGAGGTTACATATACTGTTAGTAATGAACTATCTTCGTAATTATCTCGATGGTTTTCGAAATTTTCAATAAAAACAACTACATTCTTATCACTTAGCATTTTTTTGTAGTCCTCAAGTTTGTTTGCTAGATGATGATTAAAGGCCCAATCAACTCCTATTGGATTTGTAGTGTTTGTTATATAATGACCTAAAGTCATAGATGGTAATATGGTAAAGTTATCATACTTACTAGATAGGTTTTTTAACTCTTTAAATTTATGATACGTTTTTTTATTTGTATAAATGGTTTTTAAACGAGGAAATAGATTCCCTAAAGGATAGTTTAGCTCACTTCTGTGTTGTTCTCTATATGGAATTTGATACCCATAATAGAAAGTACTTAGATAAAGGACTGTAACTATAATAGCGTGCCATTTTTTTATTGTAAAAACTTTTCCAAAACAAATTAATGCTACTACTAAAATTGTTGGTGTAGAAAAATCAATAGGGGTATTATATCCATTACTTATAGAAGCACACCAAGACAACGAAAAAAGTATAATTAAAATAGTATATTTTTTATGGTATATACTTTTTATTAGAGCATATAATAAGCCCAATGCCCATAAAATGTGGATAATACCATATTTAGCTGAATAGTATAGGCTTTGGTGTTTATAGTATAGCCAAACAAATACTAAAACGATAAAAATATTTACCGATAAAAAGGTTAGATGCTTAGATGTATATTTCTTTGTTATCCAAAAGCCTATAATTCCAAAAACGATATAAAAAGCATGAAACTTTATTGCTAAATAATATGATTTTATACCAGTATCTAGTAAGCTAGAGCCAGATGTAAAGCTAAACATCTGTTCAATGAATTGTTGTAAAGCATTTTGCCACCAAAACAATAATAAATAAAAAGAAGAGAATAATAGTCCGCTAATGGTTAGTATTAAAAAAGCTCTTAACTCCTTTCTGTAAACTAAGAATAAACCAACAAGCGGAGGAAAAAAATAAAAAGACTGCTTACATAAAGCTCCTAAAAACAGAAAAAAAGTTCCGAGTATAATTAGCCACCATTTTTTAGAGTTAATAGTAATAAAATATAGCCCTATGATACTAAAAAAAAGCCCATCAATAGTGTTCCAAGGCATTGGCGGATAATTATGAATAGACACTAAAGCACCAATAATTGCAATAAAGTAAATATGTTTTTTTGGCAGTTGTAAAAATTTAAAAGCAATTACACTAGCCAAGTAAGAATAGCTAAAAACTTGTGCAAAATATAAATATCGATTGATTAAGTACGCATAATTCTCTGTAATATAAAGTGGAAGTGAATGGAAAAAAGGAGAAAAAGCAGGCTTTATATATACAAAATCTCTATGCGGAAAATAGCCATTATACATACTCCATGATATTCCAAATATAGAGCCCATATCTCCTTCTTCAATACCATAAGGTCCATACACAAGCATATAAAAAATAAGTATAATAAAAAAAAGGTACTTAAAGAGCTTATTATAAATTTCGCTTGATAACACTAGAATGATTTTTTTGCTAATATAGAATAATAAGTAGGGTTAAATCAAAAAGATTTTTCAGATTGAATCTATTAACCATAGTAACCTAACATGATATTTAATGTTTAAAAGAATAATAAATACAATTATTAATAAGGTAGTAAAAGCTATTAATAGTTTATTTTTTAATTAAATAAAAAAATTAAAACTATTTTTGGTTGATTTAATAAGCTTAGAACAGCTTACAAAAGTAAATATGATAATTATTAACGCAACCCCAATTTATAGTTAAATTAGATTGTTTAAATATTAAAGAAAAAATAAGTCTATCTTTTTAATAAAAAAATACCACCTAAATGATAAGCAAGTTTGGGATATCTTTGTCTCAAAAGCTAAAAATGCTACGTTTTTATTTCATAGAGATTATATGGATTATCATCAAGAACGTTTTGAAGATTTTTCGTTAATGATTTATAAAGAAGACAAGCTTATAGCACTTTTGCCTGCAAATAAAGTTGGTAATACTTTACACTCTCATCAAGGTTTAACCTATGGAGGTTTAATAACCTTAAAAGAAACTAAGTTTGAAGATGTTTTAAATTTGTTTAAAGCAACTCTTAATTACTTAAGTGATGAATTAGTAGAATATGTAAAGTTAAAAGTGCTTCCAAAAGTTTACCTTCATCTACCTAACGATGAAATAGAATATCTATTATTTAAACTCAATGCTAATTTATACCGAAGAGATATATCTACATCAATAGACAATTTTAATAAATTAGAAATAAAGTCTTCTAATAGAAAGCGAAGTTTAAAAAAAGCTCAGGCAAATAATATTGAGGTTAGAGAAGTTAATGAAATGGAATCATTTTGGAATAAAATTTTAATTCCAAATCTTAAAGAAAAACACAATGTGTTACCAACGCATTCATTAAAAGAGATAGTACTTTTAAAGCAAAGTTTTCCAAACCAGATAAGGCAGTTTAATGCTTATTATAATAACAAAATCATTGCTGGAGTTACAATTTTTGAGACAAAAATGGTTGCGCATTCGCAATACATCTCTACGCTTAGTAGTAAAAACAATTTAGGAGGATTAGATGCTATTTTTAATTACTTAATTCAAGAGGTGTTTAAGCATAAACGCTATTTTGATTTTGGGATTTCTAATGAAAACCAAGGACAACAAATAAATAAAGGACTTTTATCTTGGAAAGAAAGTTTTGGTGCAAGAGCTATCGCTCATGATTTTTATACTATTAAAACGGAAAACTATAATCTTTTAAATGATGTTTTAGTATGATTAAGTTTCTTGATTTACATAAAATTAATGCACGTTTTGAAGACGATTTTTCAAAAGGATTTAATACGTTTTTAGACTCTGGCTATTATATTTTAGGAAATCAAGTTAAAGCGTTTGAAACTAATTTTGCCTCATATTGTGGTACAAAGTATTGTATAGGTACAGCTAATGGTTTAGATGCGCTTACACTAATTTTTAAAGCATTTATTCAACAAAAGAAGTTACATGATGGAGATAAAGTTATAGTTCCTGCAAATACTTATATAGCCAGTATTTTATCAATTATTAATGCTGGGTTAAAACCTGTTTTGGTTGAGCCAAATGAAGATACTTATAATATTTCAGCGACTGAAATTGAAAAGCATATCACTTCTAAAGTAAAAGCTATTTTAGTTGTTCATCTCTATGGGCAATTGGCAGATATGAAAGCTATCAGTAAAATAGCAAAAACACATAATCTATTGGTTATAGAAGATGCAGCACAAGCTCATGGAGCAGAAAATGATAATTCTATAAAAGCAGGAAATCTATCAGACGCTGCTGCCTTTAGTTTTTATCCTTCAAAAAACTTAGGCGCTTTAGGAGATGGTGGAGCAGTCACAACTAATGATAGTGAGTTAGCTAAATGTGTTAGTTTATTACACAATTATGGAAGTTTACAAAAATATGTCAACCAATTAATAGGTTATAATAGTAGATTAGATGAACTCCAAGCACTTTTTTTAAATATAAAACTTAAACGGTTAGATGCTGATAATGAAAGAAGACAAGATATAGCAAAACGGTATTGTAATGAAATCGTAAATAGTAAAATAAAACTGCCTTACTATAATCAGTCTAAAAGCCATGTGTTTCACGTATTTGTAATACGGATTGATGATAGAAAAAAATTTATGTCGTATTTAGATGAAAATAAAATAGGCCATCTAATTCATTATCCAATAGCACCACATAAACAAGAGGCACTTAAAGTGTATAGCCATTTATCTTTTCCAGTTACTGAAGCGATACATGAGTCGATAATAAGCATTCCTATAAGTCCAGTAATGACTAATGAAGAAGTAAAAAAAGTAATTAATGTTTTAAATAATTATTAATTGAAAAACCTACTTAAGTATATTAATAATAATGTGTTATTTAAAGTCGCACATTTAAATACTGCAACAATAATCACTAAGATTTTTGCAGGTATTTTAACCTCTAAGGCCATTGCAATATTTATTGGAGTAGAAGGGATGGCGCTTATTGGCAACCTAAGAAATTTTTTAAGCGCAATACAGTCGTTTTCTATTTTAGGCATTTATAATGGTGTTGTTAAAACCATTGCACAATATAAAGATGATGCCGTTAAGCTTAGTAAAACATTATCTACAGCTTATTATATTGGTTTCTTTTTTACAATATTAGTTTCATTTACATGCTATTATAATGCGAGTACAATTAATGATTTTTTATTTTCATCAAACTATAATTATGCTTATGTAATTAAAATAATGGCATTAGCACTTCCATTTTATTCATTAAACCTTTTTAGTTTTTCAATCATGAATGGGTTTTCTAACTATAAAATGTTGCTCATTATTAATATCATTGGTCAAGTACTAGGTCTTTTAGTAACATTACTGTTAATTTACCAAGATAATATAGATGGTGCATTAGTTGCAGCGGTAATTGCGCCTTCGTTAATTTTTTTAATAACTCTAGTTGGTATTGTAAATAGAAAAAACTTAGTTTCCCAAATTAAAATATCTAATATTAGTGCAGAAATTTTAAAAAAATTAGGACCTTTTGCTTTAATGGCATTAGTATCTGCAATAGCAATACCCATAGTTTCAATATGTATTAGAAATTATATAATCGATTCTATAGGAATAAAAGATGCAGGTTATTGGGAAGCGATGAATAGAATTTCTGATTATTACCTAATGTTTATTAGTTCTATAATGACCTTATATATATTACCTAGATTTAATGAAATTGATAATAAAAAAGATTTTAGAAACGAAGTGTTTAGCTTTTATAAGTCGGTTATACCAATTTTTACATTAGGTCTAATAATTATTTATTTGTTGAAACCATTTATTGTAACGCTTGTTTTTTCTGAAGATTTTAAACCCGTTGAAAACCTGTTTTTTTGGCAACTCTTAGGAGATTTTGTTAAAGTATTGTCTGTTGTTATTGCATATCAGTTTTTAGCAAAAAAAATGTTTACTCATTTTATTATTATTGAAATATCTTTGGTGATAATGATGTATTTTTCTAGTGTTTACCTCATAGATGCATTTGGTGTTAAAGGAGCTGTAATGGGGCATTTTGTAAGTTACTTAATGCACTATGGTATTGTGTTACTATTATTTAGCAGCTCTCTTTTTGGCGTTATTTCTGAAGATGATAAAGCATAAATAAGCCTTAATTTGTAATAAATCAAGCAAACTAAAATTTGTGTCCAAATTTAAAAACATACTTAAAAACAATCTTTTGTTAAAAATAATATCACTAAACTCCATTGTGGTTTTTGTGAGATTATTAATTTCTTTAGGTGTTCAAAGGGTATTAGCTGTGACACTTGGTGAAGCTGGTATTGCTAAAATTGGACAGCTTAGAAATTTAATGCAGATTATAGCAAGCACTTCATCTTTGGGAGTATTTAATGGTGTTGTAAAAAATGTTTCAGAAAATCGAGAAGATAAATTACAGCTTCAAAAATTGTTTTCTACTACATTCGTATTTCTACTAATAGGTTCTTTGTTAACTTCTATCACACTTTTTTTTAATGCCTCATGGATTTCTGTTAGGCTATTTGATACACTCAAGTTTATAGGTATAATACAGATATTAGCATTTATGCCAATTGTTATAGGTGTTAATAAAGTTTTTGTAGGCATTATTAATGGTCTGTCAGATTATAAAAAATATGCAAAGATTGATTTAATAAGTTATATTTTATCAATTGTTTTACTTTTAATAGGGCTGTATAATTTTAGCCTAAAAGGCGTTTTGTTATCAATTATTATAACGCCAATAGTTCAAATTATAATTACATTATATGTTTTTGGCGTTAGACTTAAAGAACATTTAAATGTTAGTAAGATTAATTTTAAAGTACCATACATAAAAGAGTTATTGGCTTTTACATTAATGTCTATTGTGTCTACAGTACTTGTAAATTATATTGAGTTGGATATAAGAACAATGATTACAAATAAGATTAGTATTACTGATGCAGGTCATTGGACCGCGATGAATTTTATTTCTAAAAATTACATGGTGTTTTCATCTAGTTTGTTTACACTTTATGTAATTCCTAAGTTTGCTAGAATAAATAGAGGCAAAGCATTTAAAGCAGAAGTTTTTAATATTTATAAAACATTGCTTCCGCTATTTGGCTTAGGAATGATTTTAATTTACGTATTTAGAGAATTAGTAATTGAAATAATTTACCCCAATTTTATTGGAATGGAACCTTTGTTTAAATGGCAACTTTTAGGAGATTTTGTAAGATTAGCAGCTTTGGTAATGTCACATCAATTTTTGGCAAAAAAGATGCTAATTAGCTTCATTATTACAGAGCTAATTTCATTAGGGCTTTTTTATTTTTTATCAAAATACTATGTAGATTTATATGGAGTACAAGGTGTTGTTATGGCACATTTTTATAGATACATTATATATTTTGTTATTGTTGCTTTTGCAATTTGGAATTACTTTAGAATTAAAAAAACATAAATGAATAAATCCTGTATTTATTTATTAACCAAGATGTATACCGTTTTGATGTTGAAGGCGATTTTTTTTTAGAGAAAAAAGCTGTTGTTTAAAAAAGAAAACAATGTTATTTCAAAAATGCCATGGAAAAATGATGGCTATACAATTGTAAATGCTTTTGTTAAACAAGATTTTGAAAAATTAAAGCAGTCAATTACCAACAATGTAATAAAAGCGATTCGACAACATAATGTAGATTTTGATGAGCAAACATTTTCATTAGATAAGTATCATAAAGTTGTTACGTCAGATGATTTGCATAATAAAATAATTGAAATTACTCGTAATCTTGAAAACTCAGATTTTGATTTCGATATAGATAAATTAACAAATCAATTTGGAAATGTTTTAGGTTATAAATTAACGTCCTAGGTTGAAGAATTGAAAAAAACACATATACAAATTAGAATAAGTAGACCAAATTCATTGGATATCAATCCACCACATCGAGATGGTTATTTGAGCTATTGGGAAGATATTATAAATGTTTAGATTCCAATAGAAGGGTGTAATGAAAATTCATCTTTGCCAGTTTTGCCTAAAAGCCACTTAATTTCAGAGCATGAAATTTTAAGAACTAAAAGCAAAGACGGAAAAATAAATGAGAATACTTATTAAGTGCCATGTATTTTAGAAACAAAAAAATGGACTATTAAAATGGTAAGACCTAACCCTAAAAAGGGAGAAGCATCAATATTTACGCCCTTTTTAATTCATGGAGCAGCAGTAAACAAAAATAAAGATATAACTAGAGTGTCTTTGGAGTTAAGATCTCCAAGAGTTAAAAATTAGTTTGCCATTTATTTAAATACTGTTTAGCGCATTTAATATAATAATGCTCTTTTTCAACAAATGCTCTTCCTTGTTTAGAAATCTCTATAAGTTTTTCAGGGTTTAAAATAAGCCACTCTATTTTTTTGGCGATAGCTTTTTCGTCTGGCAATGCATTAATTGCTACTGTATCTTTTTTTAAGTTATAATAATCGAGCCATTCTTGTTCTGCACCTGTAAATACAACCTTGCCTTTTGCCATAGCCTCTAAAGCATTGTAGCCTTGATCATAAGCAAAAACCTGATCTAAAAAAATATGGGCTTCATCAAAAGCTTTAATGTAATTATGATAAGGAAGATTTTCAACTGTAATTATTTTAATCTTTTCATTATAATTTCCTTTAACAATCTCTAAAGCTTTTTCGAAGATATCATTACCCTTTTTATAGTAATTATTTCTGTTTATGCCATGAAATATAACGATTTTATCACTTATTTTTAAAGGTGTAAAGGCAATTTTGTCAGTATTAATTGCATGAGGAATTAAACCTAAATGTTTAAAATTGTCTTTTAGAGGGATGGTGTAATCAAGATCACATGAGATAACACCTTCAATAGTATTATACATATGTTTGTGTAATTCTATGAATTCAGGTTCTAAGTATTTCAATCCTAAAGAAAAACTACTTTTTGGTAAGCGTTTTTCGAAATAAGGTGTTAGTATTGAATATCTAAGTTTTTTATCGAAAGCATATTTAACACTTGGGTAATCTGTACCACATGACAGTAAAAAAACTTTTTTATTCCATTGAGTTAGAAGGTTAATTATTTCTTTTTCTGTTTTGGCTTGACATAAAAAAGAGCTTTCGTTAATAAATTGTATTACATCATATCCAGAAAGTTTGTTTTTATGTTTAATGATTTGACGTTTAGTAAAATAAGAATGTAAATCATACCTAAAAAGCTTAAAAAATAGAACACGAATTTTTTTTAGGATACCTTTTTCTAAATATGGTTTTATTAATATATCAACATCTACTTTTTTAAATCCATCATTTAGACCAACTACAATAGCTTCGTGGTTTAATTTAATAAGACCTTCTTTTAAAAATTTATGAGCCCTATTATATTCTCCTATTAATAAAATCTTCATTAATATTACATATTTTTGTTATCAAAGATAACTTTTAATGCCAAAATCAAATAAGAAAAAAGTATGTATTGTGGTTTCTTCATTGGCTAATGGAGGCGCAGAGCGTTCATCAGCACTGTTATCAATAATGTTAGATAGCCTAGATTATAAAGTACATGTTGTTACTATTTTGCCAGAAATTGATTATAAATATGCTGGTGAACTATTAAATTTAGGAGAAATTGAAAAGGGTAAATCATTTATATCTAAAGTCAAAAAATTTATAATTTTTAAGAATTATCTTAAAACAAATAATTTTGACTTTGTTATAGATAATAGATCTAGGTCTTCATTTTTTAGGGAGATAGGAGTTTCTAGATTACTGTTTAATCCTAAAAAAACCATTTATTGTGTTAGGAGTTATAACTTGGGTACTTATTTTGTTAAACCTAAATTTATATCAAGGTACCTTTATAAAGATGCTTATAAAATTGTGGCTGTGTCGAAACAAATTGAAGAAAAAATTATTGCAGAATATGGGTTTAATAATGTTACAACAATCTATAATCCGGTAGAGCCTATAGAAATAAATAATAAGGTCACAAGTAAGCCATACATATTGTTTTTTGGGAGATTAGTAGATAATGTTAAAAATATTAGTTTATTAATTCAATCTTATTATGAGTCTCAATTGCCACAAAAAGGGATAGATTTAATACTTTTAGGTAATGGATTAGATATTAATTTGTTAAAGCATAAAGTTGCAGGATTAAACTTAAAAGATAATGTTCGTTTTGTGCCTTTTATGCCTAACCCATACAGATATGTAAAGGCTGCACAATTTACTGTATTAACAAGCCATTACGAAGGGTTTCCACGCTCTCTTATAGAATCTTTAGCTTTGGGTGTGCCTGTAATATCTGTAGATTGTATGTCTGGACCTAATGAAATTATTATAAATGAGAAAAATGGGCTTTTAGTAGAAAATTATAATTCTAATGCATTAGCCGAAGCTATGAATCGTTTTATAAATGATACTAGTTTGTATGAAACATGTAAATTTAATGCTAAAAAAAGTGCAGAGCCTTTTTCTATGGTATCTATAGCTAAAGTTTGGAAAAAGTTATTAAATTAAGCTAGTAATTAAAAAACACATTAAATTTGGTCGATATAATAAATATTCCGAATGTTCATGAAAAAAGAGGAAAATTAGCGGTAATTGAAAAAAACCTTATTCCTTTTGCAATTAAACGTATTTACTATTTGTATGATGTGCCTAGTGATGCTTATAGAGGTGGTCACGCACATATTAAGCAACAATCATTTATTATTCCTTTAAGCGGAAGCTTTGAAGTTACTATTGATGATGGTATCAATAAAAAAACTATTATGCTTAATAAACCAAATAAAGGGCTTTTTATACCGTCAGGTATTTGGAGAGAAATAGATGATTTTTCATCTGGATCTGTATGCCTTGTTTTAGCTTCTACTGAGTTTGATGAGAAAGATTATATTAGAGATTATAATAGGTTTAAATTATTTGTAAGTACTTAGTTGTATCCCTAATTTAGAAAGGTTTTCTTTAATTTTTATAAACATTAAAAGTGTATTTTTATTTTGCTTTAACAAAAAGCGTTGCTTTTTGTTAAGATTGCTTAATTCTATTTTAGAAGTTAAAGCCTTAAAGCTTTTTTTATCATTCCATAATTTAGACTGAATAGCTAAAGCGTATCGATTGAGGTCTAAAAATTTTTTTAAATCAGAATTGTTTTTTTCAAACACTTCATAAGGTGATAAATCAATTTTTTGTTTCATTGAGTGAGTAGATTTAAACAACCCATCAGAAACAAAATTGTATACTGAACATATTTTTGTACTAAATACAATGGGGTATTTTAAACCTATTCTAATCCAAAGGTCTGTATCTTGACCACTCATGATTTTTTGATTAAACATTCCAACGTTTTTAAAAACATCTTTATGGATTACTATCGATGATGAGTGGATAATAGAACTTATTGTGCTAGACTTAAAATAATTTGTTACCCCATCACTTTCTAGCCCAAAATTAACCGAGTATGTACAAGGGTAATGTCTTCCATATTTATAAATTTTTTGAGCTGTCGAAAATACATGTTGTTTAGGATATTTATTAATGAGACTGTTTTGTTTAGCTAAATAAAAAGGAAACCAATAATCGTCTGCATCTAATAGTGCAACAAAATTTGAAGTAGCTTTTTTTATACCATAATTTCTTGCATGTGCTGCACCTTTGTTTTTTGTAGTAAAAAGTTTAATACGTTGATCAGAAAATGATTTAACAATTTTTACACTATTATCAGTAGAACCATCATTAATAATAATAACTTCATAATCTTTAAAAGTTTGAGCCAAGACACTCATTAAAGTACTTGCTATATGCTTTTCTTTATTATAAAGAGGTATGACTACAGATATTTGTTGCGGCATTATTTTTTTGATTGAAGCAAAAATAATAGTTTTCTTCTATTAACCCTTTAGATTTATGATTCAAATGCGTTAGATTTGTAAAAATGAGTTTAAAAGAAATTCAAATTGTCACTTTTGATAACCCATATCCGCCTAATTTTGGTGGTGTTATTGATGTTTTTTATAAGATTGAAGCCCTTGCTCTTGAAGGTGTAAAAATTTATTTACATTATTATTATAAAGACAGAAAAGATATTGGGCCTCTAAAAGAACTCTGTGAAGAGGTACATGCCTATAAAAGAAATACATCTTTGTTTAATTTTTTTCATTGGCTCCCGTTTCGTGTAAAATCTAGGGATAATAAACATCTTTGTTTAAACTTAAAAAAAATAAATAAACCAGTTTTATTTGAGGGTTTACATAGTACTTCTGTACTTGTTAATAATACATTTAAATTTCCAGTATATGTTAGAACTCATAATGTAGAACATCAATACATTTTTGGGTTAGCTAAAAGTGAAAACAATTGGGTAAAAAAAATCAGTTATTATTTTGAAGCTTTAAAATTAAGACGATATCAGTCCATTTTAAAAGAAGCAGAAAAGATAATTACATTGTCAAAATATGATTATAGTTTTTTTTCTAAACGATTTGATTCACATGTGAGTTTTATTCCCGTTTTTCATGGTAATAATGAAATTAATGAGAATAATAGTTTAATTAATGATGATGCAGAGAAATATGCATTGTATCATGGTGATTTAACGTCACCTTCAAACGTGCAATCTGTTATGTTTTTAATCGATATTTTTAAAAATTTAAATCATAAATTAATAATAGCGAGTTCAACAAAACCTAAAAAAATCGAAAAATTAATCTCTAATAATTCTAATTGTATTTTTAAAGAATTACAATCAAATAAAAAACTTGATGAGTTGATAGAGAATGCACATGTAAATGTATTGTATTCAAATCAGAAGTCTGGTACTAAGCTGAAGGTTTTTAATGCTTTATATAAAGGAAAGCATGTAGTGGTAAATAATAATATCGTTGATGATAAATCTATTTTAGATTTATGTTTTGTAGTAAATACAAGAGAAGAGTATATAAATATAGTAAATGATGTTTTTAATTTAGATTATGAAATAAGTACAAATAGATTAGAAACATTAGATTTATATTCATCAAAAAAAAATGCAAAACAGTTTATAACATTATTTAATTAATTTCATTTTGACTAAAGAAGAAATAATAGATCATATTTATAATTCTATAAAAAATAGAATTAGAACCATTCAAGACATGTATGAAAATTCTCTGTCAACAATTGGTTATTTTTATATAGACGATTTACTACCAGATGACATTGCCAAAAAATGTTTTGAGGTTTTTCCTGATAAAACAGAAATGAGGTCTTTAAAAAGTATTCGTGAGTATAAATATGTTTCTGCTCAAATGGATGCGCATCATAAATTATTAGAAGATGTTATTTATGCTTTTCAAGATAAAAAAATTGTAAAGCTTATTGGTGAGATATGTAATGTAGAGTCGCTTTATGCAGATGAGTCGCTTTATGCAGGAGGCATTTCATTAATGGCAAAAGATAATTTTTTGCATCCTCATTTAGATAATTCTCATGATGCAGAAAGAGAACGATGGCGAGTGTTTAATTTATTATATTATGTTACTCCAGATTGGGAAACAAAAAATGGCGGGCATTTAGAGTTATGGCCTAATGGGCCCAAAAAAGAACCACTTGTTTTAGAAAGTAAGTTTAACAGGCTGGCAGTTATGGCTACTCATGATGCCTCGTGGCATTCAGTAAATAAGGTTACTGTAGATAAGAGTAGATGCTGCATTTCTAATTATTATTTTAGTGATATGCCTTTAAAAGAAACAGACAAGTTTCATGTCACAAAATTTAGAGGAAGACCAAATGACACGCTAACTAATTTAGTGCTAGATATTGATGCAAGCCTGAGAATGCTTTTACGAAAAATCTTTAAAAAAGGAATTCGTAAAAACCCACATATTTATAAGAAGTCAACTAAGTGATTCAAACAATTTTTAGAATTTAATTTTTACGCTGCACGACTTCAAATACCTTGTTTTCATCACACTTTAATGTTTTACTTGGGTACTTTAATAGTAATGCATAATCGTGAGTTGCCATTAAAATGGTATTTCCATTTTTATTAATGTCTAGTAAAACTTCCATGACCTCAATACTAGTTTGTGGATCTAGATTTCCAGTTGGTTCATCTGCTAAAATAAGTTCAGGGTCATTTAATAAAGCCCTCGCAATGGCAATACGTTGTTGCTCACCACCAGAGAGTTCATGAGGGAATTTAAAGCCTTTTGTTTTCATGGCTACTTTATCTAAAACAGTCTCTATGCGTTCTTTTATGTCTTTTTTATCTTTCCAACCTGTAGCTTTTAATACAAATTCTAAATTGCTATTTATAGTTCTGTCTGGCAATAGTTTGAAATCTTGAAAAACAATACCAAGTTTCCGTCTTAAAAAAGGAATATCTTTTTCTTTAAGTGTCCTTAAATCGTAATCTACAATATGACCTTCACCTTCAGTTAATTGTAAATCACCATAAAGTGTTTTCATAAAACTACTTTTACCACTTCCTGTTTTTCCGATAAGGTAAACAAAGTCGCCTTTATGCATTTCAAAATTTACATCAGATAAAACCATGCTATCACCTTGAAAAATTGACGCGTCTTTTAATTGTAAAACAGTTTCTGGCATTTTTATACGTAGTTTTTATTGTGTTGTAAAAATAAAGTTTAAAAGTTTAAAAGTTTAAAAGTTTAAAAGGTTATTTTATATTTTTTTAACCAACAACCAACAACCAACAACCAACAACCAACAACCAACAACCAACAACCAACAACCAACAACCAACAACCAACAACCAACAACCAACAACCAACAACCAACAACCAACAACCAACAACCAACAATCAACAGCCATTTTTTACATTTAATAACTCAGTTTATAATTATAGCACGATTCTTGCGTTATAGTTTTATATACTCATTACATGTAGGTTTTGGGGAATTTAGGCATAATTATTTTTTTCTTTATTAAGGCAAAATTTTCAAGCATAGCCATAGTTACGGTTTAAAATTTTAACGCAGAGAAAGAGAAAAAGAATACGAATAAAAACCAAAAACCTGCATGTAATGAGTATAATGATTTATCTTTGAATTTCAACAAAAAACGGACTTAATGGCTAACAGAAAAATAATAATTTTAGTAAGTTTCCTATTACTTAGCTTTTACACACAAGCACAAAAATCTGCAACCTACACAAATGCATTAGTTGACTACCAAAAAGCACTAACACTGTATAATAATAAGCAATATCAAGCAGCACAATCTTTATTCGACACTATTAAAGATGAAGCTGATGATGAGACATTGGAGTCTGATTGTGCTTACTATATTGCTAATTGTGCTGTACGTTTAAACCAGCAAAATGCAGATGACCTTATTCAAGATTTTGTAGAAACATATCCTACAAGTACAAAACGAAATACAGCATTTTTAGATGTTGCCGATTATTACTTTGAAAACTCAAAATATGCCTATGCAAGAAAATGGTATGATAAAGTAGATGAAGAGAGTATTGCTCGTTCTGAGCGAGACCGTTTTAATTTTAATTATGGGTATGCACTTTATTCTACAGGAAATGAAACAGGCGCTCAAAAATATTTAAACCGTGTAGTGAATTCTAAAGAATATGGTTCTCAAGCTAAATACTATATTGGTTTTATGGCTTATGAAGGTGATGATTACGATAAAGCTAATGCGTATTTTGACCAAGTAAGTGACGAAGAGAAATACAAAGAAAAGCTATCATATTATCAAGCAGATTTAAATTTTAAGCTTGGTAATTTTGAAAAAGCAATCACATTAGCAAAAGAACAATTACCAAAAAGCAATGCTGCTGAAGTTTCAGAATTGTCAAAAATTATTGGTGAAAGTTATTTTAATTTAGAACAATATGCTGAAGCAATTCCGTTTTTAACCAAATATAAAGGCAAACGTGGTCGTTGGAATAATACAGATTATTATCAATTAGGATATGCGTATTACAAGCAAAATGATTTTGAAAGCGCCATTTCTGAGTTTAATAAAATAATTGATGGTAATAATAGCGTTGCTCAAAATGCCTATTATCATCTTGGGGAAAGCTATATTAATCTTGATAAAAAACAAGAAGCTTTAAATGCGTTTAGAAATGCATCTCAAATGGATTATGATTTAAAGATTCAAGAAGATGCATGGTTAAATTATGCAAAAATTAGTTATGAAATTGGTAATCCATACCAATCTGTTCCGCAAGTATTAGCTGGTTATTTAGATAAATATCCAGACACGAGTTATAGAGAAGAGTTAGAAACGTTGTTGATAGATTCATATATCACATCAAAAAATTATAAAGAAGCTTTAAAGTTATTAGAAGGTAAGCGTAGTTTTGAAAATAGAGTCGCCTACCAAAAAGTAGCTTTTTATCGCGGAATTGAAGTATATAACGAAGCAGATTATAATAATGCCAAACAACTTTTTGATGCTTCTATAAATGAAGCTAAAGACTCAAAATTTACATCTAGAGCAACATTTTGGAAAGCCGAAACAGATTACCATCTAACCAATTATAATGACGCTTTAATTGGGTTAAAGCAGTTTGAACAACAATCAGAATCAAACGCAACTAAAGAAATCGAAAACATAGATTATAATTTGGCTTATGCTTATTTTAAATTGAAAAATTATGCTAAGTCAACTGAGTATTTTCAGAAATTCATTTCAAAATCTAAAGATGATAAACTAAGGCTAAATGATGCTTACCTAAGATTAGGTGATGGCCATTTTGTAACCAGTAATTATAACAAAGCAATTAATGCATACAATGAAGCTATAGCAATTAATGAAATAGAATCTGATTATGCAACATTTCAAAAAGCAATGAGTTATGGTTATATAGGTCAAGGCGCAACAAAAATGCAAGAGCTAAATGCGTTTATAGATGCGTTTTCTAAATCATCATTACGTGATGATGCTATGTATGAATTGGCAAATTCGTACGTAAAATCTAACCAGAATGATAAGGCGATGCAGATGTATGATCGCTTAATTTCAGAATATCGTAATAGTGTATTTGTTTCAAAATCATTATTAAGACAAGGTTTAGCGTATTATAATACTAATGATAATGAACGCGCTTTAACAAAGTTGAAAAAAGTTGCTAGTAGCTACCCAAATACAGAAGAAGCTATTCAAGCAGTTGCAACAGCACGTTTAATTTATATTGATTTAGGTCGTGTAGACGAATATGCTGCTTGGGTAAAAACACTAGACTATGTAGATGTTACAGATGCTGAGTTAGATAACACTACCTATTTAGCTGCCGAGAAACAATATCTAGATAACAATACAGATAAAGCAATTAGACAATTTAATGGCTATTTAAATGAGTTTCCTAACGGAATTCACGCCTTAAAATCTCACTTTTATCTTGCCGAATTGTATTCTAAAAAAGATTTACCAGAAAATGCTGAGCCTCATTATGAGTATGTGGTTTCTAAACCTAAAGGCGAGTTTACTGAGCAAGCAATGGTTAAGTTAACAGAAACGTATTTAAATAACTCAAAATGGAATGACGCTATTCCTGTTTTATTACGTTTAGAATCAGAAGCAGACTATCCGCAAAATATTACTTATGCGCAATCTAATTTGATGAATGCCTATTATCAATTACAAAATTATAATGATGCAGTTGCTTATGCCGAAAAAGTTTTAGCAAATTCTAAAATTGATAATAAAGTAAAGAGTGATGCTCAAATTATTATTGCTAGATCTGCAATAAAAACTGGTGATGAAACAAAAGCAAAAGCAGCTTATGCTCAAGTAGAAAAGATAGCTACAGGCATAGTTGCTGCAGAAGCCTTGTATTACAATGCATATTTTAAAAATAAAGATGGCAACTATGCTGCTTCAAATACTACAGTTCAAAAATTAGCTAGAGACTATTCTAGTTATAAATACTACAGTGCAAAAGGTTTGGTTGTTATGGCTAAAAATTATGATGCTTTAGATGATGCATTTCAAGCTACGTATATTCTAGAAAGTGTTATTAAAAACTTCCCTGAGTTTAATGATGTGGTTTTAGAAGCACAACAAGAACTAAATAAAATTAAAACCGAAGAAGCTAAAACAAATGCTTCTGTAGAAGCCGAACAAAATTAAAGTTACTACTGAAATTTTTATGATTCAATCAAAAAACATAAACATGCTTAAACATATTAAATATATAATAGTCGTACTTACAATAAGCGTTACACAATCATTCGCTCAAGAAGAACGTAAGCAAACAAACGATACTATAGATACGCAAGTAATTAATGTTGTAAAGCCATATACACCAACAATTTCTGATGCATTTAAAATTAAGGAAACACCTCGTTTAGATGACGAAACAACAGAAACTAAAAAGGAGGTGAAGTATAATATTTTTTCTATTCCTGTGGCTTCAACATTTACTCCAGCTAAAGGTAAAGCTGCAACAGTTACTAAAGCTAAACCCATAAAATTATACGATAATTATGCGTCGCTTGGTTTTGGTACTTACACAACTATTTTGGGTGAAGTGTATTTAAATCATGCATTAAATAGAACCGAACGTGTTGGTGGTTATTTTAGTCATCATTCTTCACAAGGCGGCATTGAAAACTTACTGTTAGATGACGATTTTTCTAAAACAAACCTAAATGTACATTATACCAAAAAACTAAGTGATTTATCTTGGACTGTTGGTGGAGGTTTTGAATTGCAAACCTATAATTGGTACGGATTGCCACAACCTTTATTTGATGCTACAACAGCTAATATGTTAGATGTAAAACATTCATTTTATAGTGCGAATTTTGGAGGAAAATTAAATTTTGAAGATGCTATCATTAATAAATTGAGTATGCAATTTAGACGTTTTGGTGATGATCAAGATTCTGGTGAAAATAGATTTGTAGCTAAAGCAGAATTTGATGTTCCTATTCAAGGGGAAAATGTTAATACAGAATTAACTATAGATTATATTGGAGGTTCGTTTGATCAAACGTTTTATTCAACACCAGAACTTAAATACGGAAATATAAATGTTGGTATTGCACCGAGTTATCAATTAATACAAGATGACTTAACTGTAAATTTAGGTGTTAATCTTGTGTATTTAAATGACACAGAAGTCGGAAAGAATAAAATATTCATTTATCCAAATATTACAGCTAGTTACCGTTTAGTAGATGAAATATTAATCGCTTATGGAGGTATTGAAGGCGGCTTGATTCAAAACTCGTATTATGATTTTGCTAATGTAAATCCGTTTGTATCACCAACATTATTTATTACGCCTACAGATCAGCAATATAATGCTTCAATTGGTTTAAAAGGAAAATTATCTAATAGCATGAGTTATAATGTTAGTGGACATTACTATGCAGATAGAAGCAAAGCGTTATTTAAAGCCAATAGTGTTTTAGGTGGCGCAACAGAAAGTTACCATTATGGTAATTCTTTTGGTCTTGTTTATGACGATGTAAGCACCTTTTCTGTTGCTGGTGAATTAAATGTAGATGTAAATCGTAATTTTAAGTTAGGTTTAAAAGCAGAGTATTTTAATTATAGTATGGATAATGAAGCAGAACCTTGGAACTTACCAGACATTAAAGGCTCTCTCTTTTTAGATTACCAAATAGATGACCATTGGTTTGCAGGTGCAGGTTTATTTTATGTTGGAGAACGCAAAGATGTATTTTATGAAGAAGGAACGTTGGTGTTTTCTACACCAATTACTATAACACTTGATAGTTATTTTGATGCTAATGCGCACGTTGGTTATAAAATAAACGACCGTTTATCTGCGTATTTAAAAGCAAATAACATAGCAAATCAAGATTATCAACGTTGGTTAAATTATCCAGTACAAGGCATTCAGTTTTTAGCTGGAGCAACCTATCAGTTCGATTTTTGACACATCGTATCACACTGAGATTGTCGAAGTGTTATTTTAATGAATCTCATTAATAAAGAACAGAAAAAGCGTTCATCTCGAACGCTTTTTCTATTTTTACTGATATTACAATTTAAAATGATGAAACATTCATATACTAAATTTTCGATACATAGGGAAATGATTAAATGAATGTTACATATGACCTATAAAAAATAATAATTATATACAGATGAAACAACTAACCATTCTTCTGCTTTTAATAATCACCTTTTCGTGTCAACAAGAGAAGGAACACGTAGATTCAATAGTCATTAATGCAAATGTGTATACCGTAAATGACGCTTTTAATAAAGCTGAAGCTTTTGCTATTAAAGACGGAAAGTTTGTAGAAGTCGGAACTTCTATAGCTATAAAAAAGAGGTTTTTATCAGATACAATTATAGACGCTAATGGACAAACCATTGTTCCTGGGTTTATCGATGCACATTGTCATTTTTTAGGATTAGGTCTTGATCAATTATCTGTTGATTTAATTGGATCTGAAAGTTTTCCTGAAGTCGTTAAACGTGTAATTAGATTTCAAAATAAGAAAAATCAAGACTTTATTTTAGGAAACGGCTGGGACCAAAATGATTGGGATATTAAAGAATTTCCTGATAACAAATTACTTAATAAACTTTTTCCAGAAACTCCAATTGTATTATTTCGTATTGATGGACATGCCATTTTATGCAATCAAGCGGCTTTAGATTTAGGTAATGTAACTATTAACAGTAAAGTTGAAGGTGGAGAAGTTGTTATTAAAGATGGTCAACTTACAGGCATTTTAGTTGATAATGCAGAGTTTTTAGTTTTAGACTATTGGCCTAAACCATCTAGAAAACAAAAAGCTGAAGCTTTGTTACAAGCACAGAAAATGTGTTTTGATTTAGGATTAACCACTGTTGATGATGCTGGATTAGATAGAGATGAGATAGAAATTATAGATAGCTTACAAAAAACAGGCGATTTAAACATGCGTGTTTATGCAATGGTTTCTGCATCAAAAGAGCATTTAGATTATTATTTAAATAAAGGCATTATTAAAACAGATAGGCTTAATGTGCGTTCGTTTAAGTTTTACGCAGATGGTGCTTTAGGTTCACGAGGCGCTATGTTGCGTCAACCTTATAGTGATAAACATAATCATTTGGGATTATTACTTACAGATTTGAAAACTTTTGATGAAGCTGCTAAAAGAATAGCAAATTCAGAATATCAAATGAATACACATGCTATTGGTGATTCTGCAAATCACTCTGTGCTTCAAACGTATAATAAGGTTTTAAATAACAAACCAAACAGACGTTGGCGTGTTGAGCATGCTCAAGTTGTATCTCCTGAAGATTTTAAATTGTATAAAAATGTGATGCCTTCAATTCAGCCAACACATGCCACAAGTGATATGTATTGGGCAGAAGATCGTTTAGGAAGCGAGCGTGTTAAAGGTGCTTATGCGTATAAGCAATTATTAAAAGCTTATGGAAAAGTAGCTCTAGGAACCGATTTTCCTGTAGAGCATGTAAGTCCGTTTTACACATTTTATGCAGCGGTAGCTAGACAAGATTTAAAGCAATATCCTAAAGATGGTTACCAAATGGAAAACGCATTATCGAGAGAAGAAACCTTAAAAGGAATGACCATTTGGGCTGCTTATTCTAATTTTGAAGAAAAAGAAAAAGGAAGTATTGAAGCTGGTAAATTTGCCGATTTTATTGTTTTAGACAAAGATATTATGACGGTTAATCAAAACGAGATTCCTAATATTAAAGTAGAGCAAACATTTGTTAATGGCGAGAAACAGTGAAATTCCTGCGAAGGCAGGAATCTCTTCAAAAAAGACTTGATTACCACATTGTTGTGGATTCCGCATCAAGTGCGGAATGACAAATTTGGGTTAACTCAACCTCGCCAAATAATCAAAATGTTCACCATCCATAATTTTCTCACAGTGTAATCCAACAGTTTCACAAGCTAATTGTAAGCGTTCTAAATCAAGATACAACCATTTCATTGGTGTTTCGTCTTCGCCTTTATAACTTAAAAAATAATCGAGTTCTCCATAATAATTAGCATTAGTATCTATCCAAAGTCCGCCATCATCATCTTCATACATGTATTTGATATCAGACGAGTCTATTAATATTTGACCGTTAGTATTTAAAAGCGACTTTAAATGTTTTAAATAGATAGATACTTGAGATAATTCTTGAAAAATCCCTGTGCCATTCATCAATAATAAAATGGTGTCAAAAGTTTCAGTTTCATCTAAAATATTTTTCAACGCTACATGCTTTACACCTCTAAGTTTTGAAACTTCAACAGCACCTTCAGAAATATCAATAGCTTTTACTTTTGAACCTTTGCTTTGTAAGTGTAAACTATGGCTGCCAGAACCACAACCAACATCAAGCACGTTTCCTGTTGCTAATTGCAACGCTTTTTGTTCAAGCTTTGGCATTTTGGAGTACGACCTAAATAAATAGGGAAGCGGCAATTCATCTTCACCAGAAATGTTTGTAGATGTGATGAGGTCTTCAGTATAATTTCCGTTATGGTAATCGCGCAAAGCTTTTCCGAATAAATCTTTCAAAAGTTTAGTTTTGTGTCATGTTGAGCAAAGCCGAAACATCTCTAGTTTTTTTAGATTCTTCACTATGTTCAGAATGACAAATTACATTATTTTTGCTATATGCAAGACATCATCAATAATCTTCCAAAGCTCGCCAAAGATAATCATAAGGAAAATAAAACCTTCTTTAATAAACTTAAAAAGAAACCGCCAAAGCAATTAGACTATCTCATGCAAGAACTTCATGATGATGAGTTTGAAAAAACAGATTGTTTACAATGTGCAAATTGCTGTAAAACTACTGGACCATTATTTACTGATAAAGATGTTGAGCGCATTGCAAAACATTTTAAAATGAAACAGCATCTCTTTATTGAGCAGTATTTAAGAATAGATGAAGATAATGATTACGTTCTGCAATCTGTGCCATGTACTTTTTTAGGAGCAGATAATTACTGTTCTATTTATGATGTAAGACCAAAAGCGTGTAGAGAGTTTCCGCATACTAACCGTAAAAAATTTCAGCAGATTTCTAATCTTACTATGAAAAACATTGAAATTTGCCCAGCAGCTTACAATATTGTTGAAGCCATGAAAAAGAGAATTAAGCTTTAATGATTAATAGTAAAATAAAATAAAGTTGAAAACGTCTTTCTGAACTTGTTTCAGAATCTCATAAAAGTTAGAAACCAATCTTGTAAAGTGAGAACCTGAAATAAATTCAGGTTGACGTATTGGTAGTATAGCAATAGCAAGCAAACAAAAATAATTTCAACTTTTTAGTATATTTAAATTATAAAAGAATAGTTAATGGAAAGTATTATAAATTACTTTGAAAGTATTCCGTCGTTGCACAGAAGTTTAATATTAGTTGGTGGACTTACCTTTTTTTGGTTATTAGAAGGATCGCTACCGTTATATAGATTTAACTATAAAAAATGGAAACATGCTATACCAAATATCTTTTTTACATTAACAACAATTATTATCAATTTTGGATTAGCATTTTTACTTCTTGGTACTTCAGATTGGGTGCAACATAATGACTTCGGAATTATTAACTGGTTGCCAGAAATGCCATTATGGATCTATGTTAGCATTAGTGTTTTATTGTTAGATTTTTTTGGCGCTTATCTTGCACATTTTGTTGAGCATAAAGTGAAACCATTGTGGATGATACATTTGGTACATCACACAGACCATAAAGTAGATACAACAACAGCTAATAGGCATCATCCTTTAGAAAGTCTAATCAGGTTTGCATTTACACTATTTGGAGTTTTTGTAGTTGGTACACCAATAGCTATCGTTATGTTGTATCAATCTATGTCATTAATAGCAACACAGTTTAGTCATGCTAATATTAAATTGCCAAAAAAAGTTGATGATATGCTAAGTTATGTGTTGGTCTCACCAGATATGCATAAAGTACATCATCATTATGTATTGCCTTATACAGATTCTAATTACGGAAACATATTTTCTATTTGGGACAGGCTTTTTGGAACGTTTATGAAATTAGACAGAGATGCTATAGTCTATGGCGTTGATGTGTTTCCAGATGAAATAAAAAACGGAAGTATTATTGAGCTTTTAAAACAACCATTTCAAGAATACCAAAAACCTACAATTTTGCCAACTAATGAAGAGCAATAAATAAGTTTGCTTTCACAATGTTGAATTATGATTTCTAATATTGACATTCAAGGACATAGAGGTTGTAGAGGATTGCTCCCAGAAAACGCATTGCCAGCTTTTAAAAAAGCTATAGAGCTTGGCGTCCATACTTTAGAGATGGATGTCGTTATTTCTAAAGATGATAAAGTTATAGTATCACACGAACCCTTTATGAGTCGAAGAATATGCTTAAAACCTTCTGGAGAAGAAATTCCTGAGAGTGAAGATATGAAGCATAATTTATATGAAATGACTCATGAAGAAATTAAACAATTTGATTGTGGTTTAAAATTTCATCCAGATTATCCAGAACAAAAAAAGATAAACTGCTATAAACCATCATTAGATGAAGTTTTTAAAGCTTCTAATGTTCAGAATCCTTCAATAAAATATAATATTGAGGTTAAATGCAAGCCAAAGTATGACGAATTTTTTACACCAAACCCTAAGGTTTTTGTTAGCTTAATATTAGATGTTATAGAAAAGTATCCTGTTTTTGAAAGAACAAATTTACAATCGTTTGATTTGCGTATTCTTGAAGAAATTAAAAGACAAGCACCTAAAATGAAAGTGGCTTTGTTGGTAGATGAAGGAGAAAATATTACTAAAAAACTTTCGCAGTTAAGTTACAGTCCAGAAATAATTAGCCCATATTTTAAACTTTTAGATGCAGAAACTGTTTTTAAGTTTCAGAATGACGGTTTTCAAATTATTCCTTGGACAGTTAATCAAGAATCTGATATAAGGCGTATAATAGATTTTAAAGTAGATGGCATTATTACAGATTATCCAGATAAGCTAATTAAGATGCTTAAAAACTAAGTTTTCAACAGACTTATTAACAAAAAAAGTCTTTCCTCTGATTTTTATGACACTTCACAGAATTTATTTTTTAGAACGTAAGAAACCATTTAGGTTTGCCATTCGGGATTAAAAAAATAGTGTAGAGTTCTATTAAGTTGACACTTTAAACGTGTATTAATGAGAATATATTTAAGATTATTTTTTGCAGTCCTTTTTTTTATGCTTTATAATAAAGTTTCTGCCCAAGAAGACTACGCTTTATTAGAGCCTAACGTAAATGTTAGAGCAAACGGTATTACTCACTATTTAAATAAAACTAAAGATACCTTATTGCTTAAAAGTGATAAGATGATAAATAAAGTGTATGCTGTTAATATGAAGTATGAGCGTGAAGTTGATACAAAAATTAATGCTAATTCTTACAAAGTTCCATTAACAGAATTAAGTAAAGGGAAACATGTTTTTGTTGTTGTACAATCGCCTTTAAGAATAGTTTTTGTAGTTCGTGTTTTGCAGAACAATACACGCGTTTTAGATACGGATGTAAAGTTAACAGCACTTCAAAATGAAGAGTAATGTTATTTATATAGTAAATATTTATTTCTTACCACTCGAAATTTTTCTAAGTCTTTTTTCCAACTATCTTTAATTTCATTTTCAGAAAGCCCTTGTTCAATTTGTTGTTGTAGTTTTTTAGTACCAGCATGTTTGGTGAAATTATTAGTATTAAAAAACAAGGATTTGTCTAGTGCATTTTTATAGGCTTTTATAACCCATTTTAAAGTCATTTCATTAGTTACAGAAGTATCACTCAAATCCTCACCATAGCACAGTTTATCCTTATGTTTAGGATGCTTTGCTCCAAAGTTTGATTGTGGTGTATAGGTAAAAGTCATGGTCTCAGGGTTAAGAAATGGAGCACCATATCTTTGAAATTGAAACTCTGTACCTCTTCCTGCATTAATAGTAGTGCCTTCAAACAATCCAAGACTAGGATAGAGTTTTATAGATTGGTCGTTTGGTAGATTAGGCGAAGGCCTTATAGACAAACTGTAAGGTGTTTTATGTGTGTAATTTTCACACGTAATGATTGTTATATTACATTGCACTCCATTTAAAAGCCATTGCTCACCATTAATCATTTTAGCATATTCGCCAATGGTCATACCATGAACTAATGGAATTGGATGCATTCCTAAAAAACTTTGGTGTTCTTTCTCAAGAGTTGGACCATCAACATAATTTCCATTTGGATTTGGTCTATCTAAAATAATTAAAGGAATATTATTTTCGGCACAAGCTTCCATTACATAATGTAAAGTAGAGATATAAGTATAAAAACGAGCACCAACATCTTGTATATCAAAAACAACTATATCTAAATCTGAAAGTTGATCGTTAGTTGGCTTTTTGTTTTTTCCATGAAGCGAAACAATAGGTAACCCAGTTTTTAAATCTATACCATCTTTTATGAGCTCACCAGCATCAGCTTTTCCTCTAAAGCCATGCTCTGGAGCAAATACTTTTACAACATCAACATTTAAACTAATTAATGAATCTATTAAATGCGTGTTTCTATGTTGTGTTTCATATAATATTAACGCATTAGTTTCAGGGTCAACTTCATAAATTGAATCCATTTTATTTTCAAAAATAACACTGGTTTGATTGGCAACAATACCAACACGCTTTCCGTTTAAAAGTGGTAAATATAGTTCTGTTTGATTTGCACCAACAACAATAGCCTTTGTCACACTGAGCGCAGTCGAAGTGTCTTCTACTATGTTTACTCCATCTTCTGACTTAAACTTATTCCCACAAGAAATCAATACTAAAACAAATAATAAAACAGTATTTTTGAAAACGTTTAATCGCATATATAATTTTGAATTACGAGTTTTTTATAGCAAAACGCATTATTGGTAGTAAAGCGTATAAAAATAGTGTTTCGGCTCCAATAATAAAAATTGGAATTACAGCTATAGCAATTGGTATAATAGTAATGCTTATAGCAATTGCTACTGGTTTAGGGCTTCAAAAAAAGGTAAGAGATAAGGTTGTTGCATTTAATGGTCATGTTACAATTAATAATTACGATACTAATGCTTCAAACGAATCATTAGCACCAATCTCTAAAAACCAAGAATTTTATCCTGACTTTAATGATGTAGAAGGTGTAAAACATATACAAGCTGTAGCAACAAAATTTGGTGTTATTCGTACCAAAACAGATTTTGATGCCATAGTATTAAAAGGCGTTGGTGCAGATTATGATTGGTCTTATTTAAAAGCGTTTTTAGTAGAAGGTAAGTTGCCAGACTACAAATCAAAAATCAGTAATGATGTTTTAATATCTAGCTATTTAGCCAATAGATTACAATTTAAAGTTGGAGACACGTTTCAAACTGTTTTTGGTAAGCAAAGCGAAAACCAAGTTCCTAGTATACGACAGTTTAAAATAGTTGGTATATATAATTCTGGTTTTCAAGAACTAGATAAAACATTTATGATAGGAGATATACGTCATGTACAGCGACTCAATAAATGGAAACCAGACCAAGTAGGTAATTTTGAGGTTTTTATAGACGACTTTTCAAAATTAGAAACTAAAGGTGTCGAAATATATAAAAACACACCATCGCATTTAAATACACAAACCGTAGAGCAAAAGTATTACACTACTTTTGAGTGGATTAGAATTTTTGATAATAACACCTATGGTATTATTGGTATAATGATAATTGTTGCAGGTATTAATATGATTACAGCCTTATTGGTTCTTATTCTCGAGCGTACACAAATGATTGGAATTTTAAAATCTTTAGGAAGTTCAAATTGGAGTATTCGTAAAGTGTTTTTATACAATGCCATGTATTTAGTAGGTTTAGGTTTGCTTTTTGGTAATGTAATAGGTTTAGGTTTATTGTTTGCACAGCAAAAATTTAGTTTACTAAAATTTCCAAACCCAGAACAATACTATGTTACAGTAATTCCTGTACATATAAGTTTAGATTATATTGTTTTATTAAACATAGGCACATTTGTAGCATGTATGCTAATGTTGCTGGTGCCATCGTTTATTATAACAAAAATTTCTCCTGTAAAAGCCATTAGGTTTGAGTAATTTAGAATTTACCTTTCTCTTTAGATTGGCTCAAGAATCAAAATCAGGTTCGCGAATAAGTTTATCCTGAGCGCAGTCGAAGGACTCTTTTCAAGGAGCTCCAACATAAGCTTGTGTTGAGCGCAGTCGAAATACTCCATCCTTAACGCAATAAAAACCCACTTTTATTTTTAGCTTTTAACTTTTAACTTAAATTTGCAAAGCAAATTTATACTATGGAATACGCAAAAGATATATTAGGAACTATAGGTAATACACCTTTAGTAAAAATAAATAAACTAACAGCAGACTTACCTTGTTTGGTATTAGCTAAATATGAAACTTTTAACCCAGGAAACTCTGTAAAAGATAGAATGGCCTTAAAAATGATTGAAGATGCCGAAGCAGATGGACGTTTAAAACCAGGAGGCACTATTATTGAAGGAACTTCAGGGAATACAGGAATGGGATTAGCTCTAGCCGCTATTGTAAAAGGTTACAAATGTATTTTTGTAATGGCAGACAAGCAAAGTAAAGAAAAAGTAGATATCATGCGTGCAGTTGGTGCAGAGGTAATTGTATGTCCAACAGCTGTTGAGCCAGACGATCCACGTAGTTACTATTCAGTTTCTAAACGATTAGGAGAAGAAACACCAAATTCTTGGTATGTAAATCAATATGACAACCCAAGCAATGCAAAAGCACATTACGAAAGTACAGGACCAGAAATTTGGAAACAAACAGAAGGAAAGATTACACATTTTGTGGTAGGTGTTGGAACAGGAGGAACAATTTCTGGAGTAGGAAAATATCTAAAAGAACAAAATCCAGATATTAAAATTTGGGGTGTAGATACTTATGGTTCTGTATTCAAAAAATACCATGAAACAGGAATTTTTGATGAAAATGAAATCTATCCTTATGTAACAGAAGGTATTGGTGAAGATATTTTACCAAAAAATGTTGATTTCGATATTATAGACGGTTTTACTAAAGTAACAGATAAAGATGCTTGTGTATATACACAACGTTTAGCCAAAGAAGAAGGTATGTTTTTAGGTAACTCTGCAGGTTCTGCTATAAAAGGGGTATTACAATTAAAAGAACAGTTTACAAAAGATGATGTGGTTGTGGTATTATTTCATGATCACGGAAGCAGATATGTAGGTAAAATGTTTAATGACGATTGGATGCGAGAAATGGGTTATATAGAATAATTCTTTGTCATTCTGAACCTAGTTAAGAATCTCATATAAAATAAAAGCCTGAAATTTATTCAGGCTTTTTTGTTTTCAAAAAATAAATGATATCACTAATACATATAGATTTCTTATTTTTAATGCTATTCATTTACAACCAATGAAATTCAAAAAATACAATCCATCAAAAGCCTACGAACATCTTATTGCCTATTTCTGGACAATTAAGTCTTCAAGTTGTGATACTTCTACATATAGATTTGTTCCCGATGCTTATGTTGATTGGGTGTTTCATTTAGAATCACCTTGGCAGTGCGACTTTCCAGATGTCGAATGTCAATCTAAAACAGGAAAGTTTCATGTGTTCGGACAAATAAAAAAGTACATAGATGTATCACTTCCTAAAGGACATTTAAATGCGTTTGGAGTTAAGTTTCATCCATGGGTAGCCAATAAAATTTGGAAAGTAGACATGCATTACCTTACCAATGAATGCTTAAATCTTACAGATATTGACCTTCCAGAAATGGAGATTTTACAAGAACAAATTTGTGCTGTAAATACAACTCAAGAACGTATACAACTTATTGAAACGTATTTATTGCCATATATATGTTATAATGATGAAAAGAGTTTAAAAACTATTTTCAAACAATTAGATATTGGTATCCAACACATAAGCGAACTAGAAGCTAACTTTGGCCGAAGACGATTGCAGCAACGTTTTAAAAATGAAATAGGAATTTCTCCTAAACTATTCTTGAGAACCTTACGTATAAATGGTGTTATTGAGCAAATGAAGAATAAATCTATGTCATCATTAACGCAATTGGCTCTGGAACATCATTACTTTGATCAAACTCATTTTATTAAAGATTTTAAGCAGTTTACTGGTCTTAACCCTTCTAAATTTTTGAAATCAATTAATCCAGATGGTGATATTCTTAATCTTCATATCGATTGAATATTTCGCATTTTTACTATTTCAAAAACATAGCAACGCCTATTTTGTGAACGTTAAATAATAACTTATGAAACGACTAAACACCCTTAAATACGCTTGTGTTCTTTTTGTGTTATTTGTACCTTTTGTATCCTTAGCTCAAACTTGGCAAACCTTAAATGCAAATGCATTTGGTTGGCGTTTTGAAGATATGCAATTTGTAAATACAGAAACCGGTTGGGTTGTTGATGGAGGCGGACAAATTTTAAAAACATCTAATGGTGGACTTAGTTGGACACAACAATATTATAATAGCGATTATTATTTTAGAAGCGTTGAGTTTTATAATGAAAACATAGGCTTTGCAGGAACGCTTGCAAATGGAAATCCAACGGCAACATTATTAAAAACAATAGATGGCGGAACGACTTGGACAGACATTTCAAGCAATTTGCCAGTAAGTGTTGCAGGAATTTGTGGCATGCATATGGTAGATGAAAGTACCATTTATATTACAGGATTATTTTATGCAGATGCATATATCATGAAATCTGTAGACCAAGGAAATACTTGGACGTACACTGATATGGGAACCTTATGTAACGCCTTGGTTGATATATATTTTAAAGATGAAAATATGGGTTATGCAGCAGGACAAAGTGCTCAAGGCACTGGTTTAAAAGGAATTATTGTTAGAACCATTGATGCAGGTCAAACTTGGAATACTGTTGTTTTAGGTGAGGACTCAAATGAACGCATTTGGAAAATTCAAGAATTAAACGACTCAGTGATGTATGGTTCTGTTGAAGCACATACAGATACACCAGAATATTATAAATCGGTTGATGGTGGACTAACTTGGCAGCTCAATTCGGTAACCTCAGTAGGTGTTTCAGGAACCATACAAGGTATTGGTTTTCTAAGTGAAGACATAGGCTGGGTTGGTGGTTATGATACATTTTTCTATGAAACCACAAACCAAGGTAACAATTGGGATTATAAACCAACTGTGGGTACTAGTTTTAACCGGTTTCAACGTATTAATGATACCTTAATGTATACCTCAGGAACAAATGTTTATAAGTATGTAGATCCATCACTTTTAAGTATTGAAGAGTTTGAAATCAACAAACCAAAAGGACATACGATGCAAGTTCAAGGTTCAAATATCATTAAAGACAACGCTATATTAGAATTAGATTTAATTAATAATACATATTGCGAACTCAGTATTTATAATACTATAGGTCAGCGCATAAAAACTATAAGTCAAGGAAGACGAAATGCTGGTCATTATGAAATTCCATTTAGTGTCAAAACAATCTCAAAAGGACAGTATTTTGTAGTGCTTTATACCTATCATGGCTACGAGTCGATAAAAATTATTATTGATTAGAGTTACTTATTAATAGTTTAAAATCTATATTTTATTGCATCTTTCCTTCATTTTAGTACTTTTATAAAGTGAGAGAAAATTTTCTACATTACATTTGGAAGTTTAAAAAGTTTGATATACTTCATCTCAAAACCACACAGTTGGAGCCAATCCATTTAGTTTCTGTAGGACGTCATAACCACGATTCTGGACCAGACTTTTTTAATGCACAATTAAAAATAAATAATCAACTTTGGGCTGGTAATGTTGAAATACACATTAAATCGAGCGATTGGTTTGTACACAATCACGAGCAAGACAAAGCTTATGATAATGTAATATTACATGTTGTTTACGAACATGATACAGAAATTTTTAGAAAGGATAATTCTCAGATTCCTACTTTAGAATTAAAAGAATATATAGATAAAGAGTTACTAATTAATTACAATAAGTTGTTTTCTAATAAAAACAAATGGATTAATTGCGAACAAGATTTTGCTCAGGTTGATAGTTTTGTTTTAAACAATTGGTTAGAGCGTTTGTACTTTGAGCGTCTTGAACGAAAATCTAAAAACATTGAAGATTTATTGAAAGCTTCAAAAAATAATTGGGAAGCCGTATTGTTTAACTTGCTTGCCAAAAATTTCGGACTTAAAGTTAATGGAGATTCCTTTTTAAGTCTAGCAGAATCTATCCCTTTTTCGGTTGTACGTAAAGTGCAATCAAAACAAGAACAGCTAGAAGCTTTGTTTTTTGGTCAAGCAGGATTGTTAGCAGATGATGTTCAAAATACATATTACAAAACACTCTGTATAGATTATGAGTTTTTAAAGCAGAAGTTTCAGCTATCAAACAAACAGGTTGTACCACTACAATTTTTTAGATTACGACCATCAAACTTCCCAACAATTAGGTTGTCGCAACTTGCTAGTTTATATTATGAGCACCAAAATTTGTTTTCAAAAATTATTTCCATAACATCAAAACAAGATTTTTATGAAGTGTTTAATATTGTTACGTCAAGCTTTTGGGAGACGCATTATACGTTTTTAAAGGAATCTAAACATACTAAAAAACAATTAACAAAAGCTTTTATAGATTTACTTTTAATAAATACAATTATCCCAGTAAAGTTTAGTTATGCTAAGCAATCTGGAAAAGATATTCAAGATGAAATTTTAGAACTAGCAAAAACAATTAAGTCTGAAAAGAATGCAATTATAGATGCATTTAATAATTTAAAACCAACATCAAATTCAGCGTTAGACTCACAAGCATTATTACAGCTTAAGACAGAATATTGTAATAAAAATAAATGCTTGCAATGTGCGGTTGGTAATGCTTTAATCATTAAATAAATTATTAAATTGCAGCATGAACGTTTTTTATAAAACATTACTCTATTTTCAAAAGCGAGGTTATTATGTTTGCCAACGTATAGCAGACCGTTTAGGTATTAGAGCTAAGGTTGTTAGAACATCATTTATGTATTTAACATTTGTAACTTTAGGCTTTGGATTTGCACTATATTTATTTTTTGCATTTTGGATGCGTATTAAAGACCTTGTATATACCAAGCGTTCTTCAGTTTTTGATTTGTAATTTATGAATAATCCACTTATAAGGCTTTTTAGATCTAAGATGTACGTAGCAATATTAATGTTACTAATATTGCTAATGGTTGGTGTTTTGGGTTTTAAATTTTTATCACATTACACTTGGATTGATGCAATTTACATGACAGTTATTACCATAACAACGGTAGGTTTTGGAGAAGTACAACCATTAGATAATTTCTCGAAAATTTTTACTGTATTTTTAATATTAGCTAGCGTTGTGATTGTTGGTTATGCAATAAAAGTAATAACAGAATACATTTTAAGTAAAAATAACATTGAAGAATTAAAACAAAAAAAGATGCAAAAAAAGATAGATGCTCTAAAGAATCATATTATTATTTGTGGATATGGTCGCAACGGAAAGCAAGCTGCAAAAAAGCTTTTAGCATATAAAAAATCTTTTGTTGTAATAGAAAAAGATAAAGAAATTATAGATAAGTTTCAAAGCGAATTAGTATCATTTGTTTTAGGAAACGCTAATGAAGACGAAACATTATTGTTAGCAGGTGTAGATCGCGCAGAGACATTAATTTCGGCTTTACCTAGTGATGCAGATAACTTATTTGTTGTGCTTTCTGCAAGACAAATAAATAAAACCATGAGTATTATTAGTAGAGCATCTCAAGAAACATCTTACAATAAATTAAAATTAGCTGGAGCAAATAATGTAATTCTACCAGATAGAATTGGAGGTGATCACATGGCATCTTTAGTTGTAGTTCCAGATTTAATTGAGTTTATTGATAATTTATCGATTGTAGGTGAAACAAATATTAATATTGAAGAAATAGCTGTAGAGCAACTTTATAATACCAAAGAAGTAAAAACAATTAGAGATTTAGACTTAAGAAAAAAAACAGGATGTACTGTCATTGGTTATAAAGATGGTCAAGGTGATTATGTTGTTAACCCAGAAGCAAATATAAAGCTCGTAGCCAATTCTAAAATTATTGTATTAGGTCGCCCAGAACAGATTCATAAGCTAAATTCGGTTTACAATATTAGTTCTTAAAACCTCCTTTTAACAAGAGATGTTTTAAAAAACGATTTTTTTTTAGCATCTTGTCAACTCTAAAAACAAAAAACTAACTAACTTTTCACAGATTATGAAGAAATATCTTCTTTCAATTTTTACAGTTTTAGTACCAATTTTAACCTTTGCTCAAGGTAAAGGTATAGATGAAAAAATAAACGATGCTTTTATGCCAATAGCAACGGCATGGGAAGGTTTTATCCTTACAACTATACCAATAGGCTCATACAATATTCCTTTAGTGGTACTGCTTTTAGTTTTAGGAGCAACGTTTTTTACATTTTACTTTAAATTTCCAAGTATTACAAAATTTGGCTTGGCTATAAATACTGTTAGAGGAAAATATGATGAAATTGAAGGAGGTCATAGCTCTGGAGATCCAAACATGTCAATCGATGGAGACATACCAGATACAATTCGTGATGAAAGCAAAGAGGGTGAGGTATCACATTTCCAAGCATTAGCTACAGCAGTTTCTGGCACTGTAGGTTTAGGTAATATTGCTGGTGTGGCAGTTGCCATTGCTTTAGGAGGTCCAGGTGCAACATTTTGGATGATTGTTTGTGGATTAATAGGTATGTCTACAAAATTTGTTGAATGTACACTTGGTGTAAAATATAGAGATGTAGGAGAAGACGGAACAGTTTATGGCGGCCCAATGTATTATCTGTCTAAAGGTCTTAAAGAAAGAGGCTTTGCAGGAATTGGAAAAATTTTAGCAGCTCTATTTGCTATACTTTGTGTTGGCGCTTCTTTTGGTGGAGGAAATGCTTTTCAATCTAACCAAGCCACTGTACAGATAACATCCATGCTAGGAATAGAAGGTGGATCAATGGGATTCATTATTGGTATTATTCTAGCAGTATTAGTAGGAATAGTTATTATTGGGGGAATTAAAAGAATTGCGAGTATAACTGAAAAAATAGTGCCTTTTATGGCAGGTATTTATGTGTTAGCTTCATTAATAATAATCTTTGCAAACATTAATTATATTGGAGATGCTTTCGGATTAATTTTTGAAGGAGCATTTACACCTATGGCTGGACTTGGAGGTTTAGTAGGTGTTTTAATTGTAGGGTTTCAACGTGCGGCATTTTCAAATGAAGCAGGAGCTGGTTCTGCAGCAATTGCGCATTCAGCTGTAAAAACTAAATATCCTGCATCAGAAGGTGTAGTTGCATTACTAGAACCTTTTATTGATACTGTTGTTATTTGTACTATGACGGCATTAGTTATTATCTTCTTTAATATAGATGGAACTAATATGCAAAGTGTCTTTAATTATGGAGGTGACGGATTTAGTAACGTAGTTTTAAATTCTGATGGAAGTTCAATTGGCGGTGTAGATTTAACCTCAATGGCTTTTGATTCTGTTATCCCAGGATTCTCATACATATTAACAATTGCAATTGTGTTGTTTGCATTCTCTACAATGATTTCTTGGTCGTACTATGGTTTACAATCTTGGAAATACTTATTTGGAAAAGGAAAAACAGCAGATACAGTTTATAAAGTTTTGTTTTTAGTATTTATAGTTATTGGAGCTGCAGCAACACTAGATGCCGTAATTAAATTCTCTGATGCTATGATATTAGCATTAGTATTCCCTAATATGATTGGGTTGTTTTTCTTATTCCCTAAAGTTAGAGAAGAGATATCTAAATATGTTAATGCAATTAAAGAAGCAAAATAATAAAAGATATTTTGTAAATTCATCTTTATAATAATCTAAAGATGAGCAAAGTAAAATCCCATTTCGAGTTTTCTAAAGGACAACGAAATGGGATTTTTTTATTACTGTTTTTAATATTAGTCTTTCAGTGTGTCTACTACTTTGCAGATTTTTCTTCTGAAGAAGCTCTAGTAAACAATGAAGAACTTAAAATATTTAAGCAAGAGCTAGATTCACTTAAATTAGTTGAGATTGAGAATAGAAAACCTAAAATATATCCTTTCAACCCAAACTTTATAACAGATTATAAAGGTTATACATTGGGTATGACTAATGAAGAAATAGACAGGTTATTAGCATTTAGAAAACAAGACAAATGGGTTAATTCTGCTAAAGATTTTCAAAGGGTAACTAAGGTTTCAGATTCATTGCTTGAAATTATTTCACCATATTTTAAATTTCCAGATTGGGTTACAAATCCTAAGCCTAAACCTAAGTACACGTACTCATATACAAACAAACCAAAAACTTTTTCAGAAAAACAGGATTTAAATGTAGCTACTGCTCAACAATTAAAACGAGTTAATGGTATTGGTGAAAAACTATCTGAACGTATTGTGAAATACCGAAATAGTTTGCCTGGTGGTTTTATATCAGATGTGCAACTTCAAGAGGTATATGGTTTGTCACCAGAAGTGATTGTGCGAGTTACAAATGAGTTTACAGTTAAGACACCTAAGCAAATTCAAAAAATAAATATTAACACTGCAACAATAGATGAGTTGGTAACCATACAGCATATAGATTATGAAATTGCACATTATATTATTGAACAAAGAACATTACGAGAAGGCTTTAAATCTTTAGACGAATTACTAAAAGTAAAAGACTTTCCTGTAAAGAAAATTGAGATAATTAAGTTATATTTGACACTCAATTAATTACAAGAAAACACTATATATATGAATAGCATGTACTTCACCGAAGAACATCAACTTTTTAGACAAAGTCTCAAAGATTTTTTAAATAAAGAAGTCGTTCCGCATATCGAAAAATGGGAAAAAACAGGAACAGTAGAACGTTTCATCTGGGAGAAATTTGGAGAAATGGGATTTTTTGGTTTGGCGTATCCTGAAGAATATGGCGGATTAAATCTTGATTTGTTTTACACAGTAATTCTTCTAGAAGAATTGCAGAAAATTAATTCTGGTGGGTTTGCAGCTAATATTTGGGCACATACTTATTTAGCAATGACACATGTTAATAAAGAAGGAGACCATGCTATTAAAGAAAAATATTTAGTACCAAGCATTACAGGTAAAAAAATTGGTTGCTTATGTGTTACAGAGCCTTTTGGAGGTAGCGATGTAGCAGGTATGCGATCTACTGCTGTAAAAAAAGGAGACACCTATGTTATTAATGGGTCAAAAACATTTATTACTAATGGTGTCTATAGTGATTATTTAGTGGTAGCGGCTAAAACAAGTCCAGAACTAGGTAATAAAGGAATTAGTATCTTTATAATGGATAGAGATACGCCTGGAATTTCATCAACTAAATTAGATAAGTTGGGTTGGAGAGCATCTGATACTGCAGAGATTGCTTTTGACAATGTTACTATTCCTGCCAGTAATTTAATGGGAGAAGAAGGACAAGGTTTTCCTTACATCATGCAACACTTTGCTTTAGAACGTTTAATTATGGGCGTTAATGCGCATGCAAGAGCAGAATATGCTTTAGACTATGCACAACAATATATGTCTGAGCGTCAAACCTTTGGAAAAACCATAAATAAATATCAAGCCTTGCGTCATGCTTTTGCTGATGCTTATAGTTATATGGAAGTTTGTAGAGAGTATAACTATTCAGTAGCTTATAAATTAAATAAAGGTGAGTATGTAGTTAAAGAGGCAACGGTTTCTAAATTGCAATCTACCAAAATGGCAGATGAGGTTGCTTATCAATGTTTACAGTTTTTAGGCGGTTATGGCTATATGGAAGATTATCCTATGGCACGACTATTGCGTGATAGCCGACTGGGACCAATAGGTGGCGGCACCTCTGAAATCTTGAGAGAGATTATCGCAAAAATGGTCATTGATAAGAAGGACTATAAACCAGCAACATAAGTTGTTTATTGCTTTTTTGCGAAAATGTATAACAATTTGCAAAAATGGTAATCGATAAGAAAGATTATAAACCAGCAACGTAAGTTGTTTATTGCTTTTTTGCGAAAATGTATAACAATTTGCAAAAATGGGAATCGATAAGAAAGACTATAAACCAGCGACCTAATAACAAACTATAATTATGTCATTTAAAACTATAAATCGTTTTGTTTATTTAATCTATTTCCTTTTTGGAGTTTTGGGATACTCTCAAACCGAACTAAAAAACAAGATTGTAGATTTCTCAACGCTACTTCCAATTGAAAGTGCTAGTATTTATGTAAAAAATACAACTGTAGGTACGGTTAGTAATTCTGATGGTAAATTTGTTTTGTTGGTTGATGAAGAATTTAAAAATGACACATTAGTTATATCATCTATTGGTTATAAAAGCTTTAAAAGCCTAGTAAGTGAATTTGATAACACAGCCGAAATTTATTTAGAAGAAGATATTGCAGCTTTAGATGAAGTTTTAATAGTAGCAGAAAACAGACCAGAAACAGGAAATGATATTGTGTTGCGCGCTTTAGAAAAACTTTCAGAAAACTTACCAGATTCTGCATACATCCAAAAAGGATTTTTAAGACATAAAGAGCGAAATAAGCAAGAGTTTAAGTGGCTTATAGAAAGTGCTATTACAGTCTACGATTCTGGATATGCTTCAAATAGTAAAGCGTATTTAAAAGTTAATGTAGATCAGGTAAGAAAGAGTTATGATTTGCGTGATGTAGATAGTATTTTTTCATATGTAGCGTATAATAATCAAAATACTAAAAGAAGCAGGCTCAGACCAAAAGATGTAGACCGTAGATCGCTAAGTACGTCTCAGTTAATAAAAGCCATAAAATGGAATGATACCAGAGTTAATGGTCTGCAAAACCTTTTTCAAGGAAAACTTAATTTACTCCGTAATAATACTAATGCCAAAGCATTGTTTGGTGAAGACATTTTAAAAAAGCATCAATTTAAATTAGATACTATATTAGTCGATAATGAACGCAAACTTTATAAAATAAAAATTTCTGAAAGTGCCGATTTTGTTGGTTTAGATACTAAAGGTATTTTTAATGAAGGCTTTGTAGCAAACGGTTGGTTGTATATTTATTATGATAATTATGCTATTAAAAAAATTGAGTACGAGCTTGTTGCAGCTTCGGATGCTCAAAAAATAAGAAGTAAGCGATTGTTTGATACACAAATCAATCATAAACTTATAATTACTTATATAGAGTATGAAGATAAAATGTATCCTAATTACATATATTATGAAACACCAAAGCTTGTAAACGTAGGTTTAAAACCAACAGAGAAAGTAAGTAAAGAAGAGGAAGAACGTTATAATAAAGAAGAACGCTATTATTATACGGTTCAAGAGATTTTGTTTTCAGAAATCATTTTAGATAAAACTGAGATTAATAACTATTTAAAGATTAAATGGAATCCAGATATTTTTGCACCCAAACCATATGATAAAGCCTTTTGGGATAATTACAATGTCTTACTAGAAAGTGAAGAAGATGAGAAGCTAATTCAAGATTTAAGTCAACGCGCTTCATTATTTAAAGAATAGTTAAACGACTTAACTAAATGTATTACTTCGACAGGATTATACCTGTAATCTACGATTGGTAAAGAACTAATGATTTTGTCATTCCGTATTGTCCCGCTGAGCGCAGTCGAAGTGTGATATGGAATCCAATAAAACAATAGAAACAGTAAAAGTAATAGTATAATGTAATGCTATTTTAATACAAAATTTCTCACAAATTAGTAGTTAAATAAATTGTTAAAGTTTTACTTGTAAATCCTTTTTAGTTACGGTTTTTCCGTACTCTTCAATATTGGTATAGGCTACTTATAGTAATATTGTTTTTAACAATACGCTGTTAAAAACAATAATTAAAAATAATGATTGGATTCTGTATATATATATATTAGACGTGTTAATTGTTGATTTTAATTTGTTTAGAAGCTTGATTAAAAGATGCAGTTAGCAATGAATTAATTCTGACTGGCGTCAGTTTTTTATTAATACTTCTAAAAAAGTTTCTAGTTTATAAAGCTTCTTATTATATTTTTTTTATGATTGATTTTAAAGTCAACTACAAAAAAATAAATTAACTTATAAAATTAATTTCCTTGAAAACAAAAAACATGAATATATTAAAAACACTGAGAAAACCATATTTTTCAATATTTTACACTTTACTAATCCTTATTTTATCTTGTAGCTCACCAACTAATAATAACGAAATAGAAGAAAATATAATAAGTGTCGAAAAGTTTGCTCAAGAACATTTTGAGTTATCTAATTCATTATTAGCATTATTAAAAAATGAAAGTAATATAAATTATGATTTATTAAATTCTTCTATAAATGAAATAAAAGCCTTAGCGAATTGAAGAATTTATTAAACGATTCTAATGTTAACCGAGCTGATGAATTAATAGAGATAATAACAATGCAAGAATATAGTAGGTCTCTATTGTTTAAATCAAATAGAGATTATATTAATACTAATATAGAAGAAAATATAAAAGAGCAGTTAAATATGCTGTATGACGCACAGCTTGAAGAAAAATTAATGACCAACAATAATATTTTAAATAAAGGTTGTTGTACTTGCATATGCAGAGATAATTGGGAAATAGGTCAGAACCGATGTGCTAGAAATTACGCCATATCCACAGCTGTAACTTGGATTGCAGGTGGTTTTACACTTGGCATTGGGACAGCTGTTGGAAGTATTGCCACAGCTGCTTATTATGTGAATTGCATGGCAGAAACACAAAGTGATGCTGAAAAATGTAATTCAAATTGCTAACAATGAAAATAATAAAAAAGTATATCATTTTTTTGCCAGTTGTCTTAATTTTATTAATACAGTATTATGATAAAGAAGATAAATATCTTATAGTTCAATATATTTTATTATCTGTTTCTTTATTAATTTATTTCATCAAATTGTATAGAAAAAACAAAAACGATAGTAAATCATAGTATTTGGAAAATAACAATTATTACTGCAAATGAATAATAATAGGATATATGATTAATCGTAAAGAAATAGGTAATTAAGATTGGAGTTTTTTTTAACCAAAGATTTACTTTTCTATAATAGCTGTTGTTAGTTTTAAATTCCTTTTTATATTTGCAGCCTGAAAATCTAAAAGAAAGGAGGTTAAGATACTATGTTAAAAATCCCAGTAAAAGAAGGAGAAAATATAGAAAGAGCGTTAAAACGTTACAAGCGTAAGTTTGTTAAAACAACTGTTAAAAATCAATTGCAAGAACGTAAGCAGTTTACTAAACCTTCAGTTGAGCGTAGAGCACAAATTCAAAAAGCGCAATACGTACAGGGTTTAAAAGACCAAGAAAATATATAATACATATTTATATAGATATAAAAATCCTGCTGTTCATTGAGCTCTGTCGAAATGTTGCAGGATTTTTTTTGTTTAAAAACGTAATAGAAAGAAAACTTTGTACATTTAAGGTTTAATGCATAATCTTATATATGTCTTTTAAATCGTTTACAGATTATTTACTTCTAGAGAAAAATTACTCTAAGCTTACCATAAAGGCATATCAAAGAGATTTAGAAAATTTTCAGGAGTTTATAATAAATGAATATGATTCCAATACAATAAATAACATCAACTATCAACAGATAAGAACATGGATAGTAAGTTTAGTTGAAGATGGAATTTCAAACCGAAGTATTAATAGGAAAGTTTCTTCACTCAACTCTTATTATAAATTTCTATTAAAAACAGAAACGATTACAGCTAATCCACTAGTAAAACATAAAGCATTAAAAGTTAGTAAAAAAGTTCAAGTTCCATTTTCAGAACAAGAAATGCAAATTGTTTTAAACGAATTGAAATTTGAAACAGATTTTGAAGGTATAAGAGATCGACTAATAATAGAATTATTCTATGCCACAGGTATTAGGCGTATAGAGTTAGTTCAAATAAAAATTAGAGACTTAGATTTACCTAATAAAACGTTAAAAGTTCTAGGTAAAAGAAATAAAGAAAGATACATTCCGTTAATAGATTCTGTAGTGCAAACAGCAGCAGATTATTTAAATTCTAGAAGTACATTACAAGACATAGAAGATAAAGAATTTCTTTTTTTAACTAAAAAAGGAATGAAAATATATGAAACACTTGTTTACAGAATTATAAATGAGTATTTTAGTATTGCATCTAGTAAAGTAAAACGAAGTCCGCATATATTGAGGCACTCGTTTGCGACTCATTTACTTAACCAAGGTGCTAACCTAAATGCAGTAAAAGAGCTTCTAGGTCATACAAGTTTAGCAGCAACGCAAGTGTATACGCATAATAGTATAGCCGAACTTAAAAAAGTGTATTCAAAATCACACCCAAGAAGTAAAAAATAATATTGTCTAACCAAAAAAAGAAGAGTATGAAGGTAAACACACAATCAGTGAACTTTAACGCAGACAAAAAATTAATCGACTTTATTCAAAAACGTATGGATAAGTTAGATATGTTTTATGATAAAGTAATTCAGTCAGATGTATATCTAAAATTAGAAAACACTAGTCAAAAAGAAAACAAAGTATTTGAAGCAAGAGTAAATGTACCAGGAGATAGTTTTATCGTAAAAAAGCAATGCAAGACTTTTGAAGAAGGTGCAGATATGGCAATTTCGTCTCTAGAAAGACAACTAAAAAAGAGAAAAGAGAAATTAAGAGCACATATATGATAAAATTTTTCAAAAAATGTTTTGAATAAAAAAATAAATCTTTACATTTGCAGTCCGTTAGAAATAGCGGACTTTTTTTATAGCAAAAAAGTAGTTAAAAAGCCGATGTAGCTCAGCTGGCTAGAGCAGCTGATTTGTAATCAGCAGGTCGTGGGTTCGAGTCCCTCCATCGGCTCTAAAAAACACTAGTTAAAAAGGTGTTTTTAAAAACGAATTTTTTAAATGATACAAATTATTATTTAATAATTCAAGTTCTTTAAAAAGTTGATGATATTTTAAATTGGGGAGATACTCAAGCGGCCAACGAGGGCAGACTGTAAATCTGCTGACTACGTCTTCGCAGGTTCGAATCCTGCTCTCCCCACTTTTTTTAAAATAGACCTTAATATTGCGAGAGTAGCTCAGTTGGTAGAGCGTCAGCCTTCCAAGCTGAATGTCGCCGGTTCGAACCCGGTCTCTCGCTCTATTTTTTTTAAGCCGGTGTAGCTCAGGGGTAGAGCGTTTCCTTGGTAAGGAAGAGGTCACGGGTTCAAATCCCGTCATTGGCTCATTTATAGTATAAAATTAAATTGAACACTAATATAAATTAAGATTAAATAAATTAAACATGGCAAAGGCAACTTTCGATCGTTCAAAACCACACCTTAACATAGGTACTATTGGACACGTAGATCACGGTAAAACAACTTTAACTGCTGCTATTACTAAAGTATTAGCTGATGCAGGTTTATCTGAAGCAAGAGATTTCGATACTATCGATAATGCTCCAGAAGAAAAAGAAAGAGGTATTACAATTAATACATCACACGTTGAGTATCAAACAGCAAATCGTCACTATGCACACGTTGACTGTCCAGGTCACGCCGATTATGTGAAGAACATGGTTACTGGTGCTGCTCAAATGGATGGTGCTATTTTAGTAGTAGCTGCTACAGATGGTCCTATGCCACAAACTCGTGAGCATATCTTATTAGGACGTCAGGTAGGAATTCCTCGTATCGTTGTTTTCTTAAACAAAGTAGATATGGTTGATGATGAAGAGCTTTTAGAGTTAGTAGACATGGAAGTTAGAGATTTATTAAACTTCTATGAGTATGATGGAGATAATGGACCTGTTGTTTCTGGTTCTGCTTTAGGTGCACTTAACGGTGAACAAAAGTGGGTAGATACAGTAATGGAATTAATGGAAGCTGTTGATAACTGGATTGAAGAGCCAGTACGTGATATGGATAAGCCATTCTTAATGCCGATTGAAGATGTATTCTCAATTACAGGTCGTGGAACTGTTGCTACAGGACGTATCGAGACTGGTGTTGCTAATACAGGTGATCCAGTTGAAATCATTGGTATGGGTGCTGAGAAATTAACATCTACTATTACTGGTATTGAAATGTTCCGTCAAATCCTTGATAGAGGTGAAGCTGGAGATAATGCAGGTATCTTATTAAGAGGTATTGAGAAATCTCAAATCTCTAGAGGTATGGTAATTACTAAGCCAGGATCTGTAACACCACACGCTAAATTTAAAGCTGAGGTTTATATCCTTAAAAAAGAAGAAGGTGGACGTCACACGCCATTCCATAATAACTACCGTCCACAGTTCTACGTACGTACAACTGATGTAACTGGAAACATTGCGCTTCCTGATGGCGTTGAGATGGTAATGCCTGGTGATAACCTTACTATTACTGTAGAATTAATCCAACCAATTGCAATGAATGTAGGTTTACGTTTTGCAATTCGTGAAGGAGGAAGAACAGTTGGTGCAGGTCAGGTAACTGAAATTTTAGACTAACATATAGTATATAAATATGTATTAAGGTGTCTTGTTTTTGCAAGACGCCTTGATTTATATTTACGGGTTTAGCTCAGTTGGTAGAGCACTGGTCTCCAAAACCAGGTGTCGGGAGTTCGAGTCTCTCAACCCGTGCAAATAGAAATGCGTGGCGAGAAGTTTATCCTGAGCGAAGTCGAAGGAAGTCTCTCAACCCGTGCAAAATGAAAAACACAAGTTAAGAAGGGCTTTTAAATTTCATTATTTAAGTGCAAGTTGCTTAACAAGTTAAAAAGATAATCAAATGGCAGGAATTGCAAATTACATCAAAGAGTCTTTTGAAGAATTGAAAAATAATGTTTCATGGCCAACATGGTCAGAAGCTCAAAGCTTAACAATACTTGTAGCTGTGTTTTCAATTATATTTTCATTAGCTATTTGGGGAGTTGATACAGTTTTTAGTAAAGTTATTAAAGCATACTTTAGCTGGATTAGCTAAAAATATAATAAAGAATGTCTGAAACAAGTGTAGATAAAAAGTGGTACGTTGTTAGAGCTGTAAGCGGCCAGGAAAACAAAATCAAAGCATATATAGAGAATGAAATTTCTAGATTAGGCTTAGAAGATTTTGTTGAACAAGTTTTAGTACCTACTGAAAAAGTGATTCAAATACGTAACGGAAAGAAAATAAACAAAGAAAAAGTTTATTTCCCAGGTTACATTATGATTCAAGCTAATTTGAGTGGAGAGATTCCTCACATAATCAAATCTATAACAAATGTTATTGGTTTTTTAGGAGAAACAAAAGGAGGTGATCCTGTGCCATTAAGACAATCTGAAGTTAACAGAATGCTAGGTAAAGTTGATGAATTAGCTGTAGATGCAGATGTAAATGTCGCTATACCTTTCACTATCGGTGAAACAGTAAAAGTAATTGATGGACCATTTAATGGATTTGATGGTACTATCGAGAAAATAAATGAAGAAAAGCGTAAGCTTGAAGTAATGGTTAAGATTTTTGGAAGAAAAACACCATTAGAGTTAAGCTATATGCAAGTAGAAAAAGTTTAATAATTGTTACAATAGAACGTATATCTTTTTTGCTTCCAATTAAAAGAGATACACACTAAATTATTTAAAATGGCAAAAGAATTAGGTAAAGTAGTTAAATTACAAGTTCGGGGAGGTGCAGCGAATCCGTCGCCACCGGTTGGACCCGCTTTAGGAGCTGCTGGAGTTAATATTATGGAATTTTGTAAGCAATTCAACGCTAGAACTCAGGATAAACCTGGTAAAGTTCTTCCAGTTGTAATTTCTGTTTACAAAGACAAATCATTTGATTTCGTAATTAAAACACCTCCAGCTGCAGTTCAATTATTGGAAGCGGCCAAAGTAAAAAAAGGATCTGGAGAACCGAACAGAAAAAAAGTTGCAAAAGTAACTTGGGACCAAATTAAAGCAATTGCAGAAGACAAAATGGTAGACTTAAATGCGTTTACAGTTGATTCTGCAATGAAAATGGTTGCTGGTACTGCAAGATCAATGGGAATCACAGTTAAAGGTGGTGAAGCACCAAACTAAAAATTTTTTGAAATGGCAAGAATGACAAAAAAGCAAAAAGACGCAAGAGCTAAAGTTGAAAAAAATAAACTTTACTCTTTAGAAGAAGCTTCTGCTCTGTTAAAAGAGATTACTTACACAAAATTTGATGCTTCTGTTGATTTAGCAATTAGATTAGGAGTAGATCCACGTAAAGCTAATCAAATGGTAAGAGGTGTAGTTTCTCTTCCACATGGTACTGGTAAAGATATGAAAGTTTTAGCATTAGTAACTCCTGATAAGGAAGCTGAAGCTAAAGCAGCTGGTGCAGATTATGTTGGATTAGACGAATACTTAGAGAAAATAAAAGGTGGTTGGACAGATGTTGACGTTATCGTTACAATGCCAGCTATCATGGGTAAGCTAGGACCATTAGGTAGAGTTTTAGGACCAAGAGGTTTAATGCCTAACCCTAAAACAGGAACTGTAACTATGGATGTTGCTAAAGCTGTAACTGAGGTGAAAGCTGGTAAAATTGATTTTAAAGTTGATAAAACAGGAATTGTGCATGCACCAATAGGTAAAGCATCTTTTAGTGCAGATAAATTAGTGGGAAATGCTAATGAGTTGTTATCAACGATAATGAAATTAAAACCAACTACGGCTAAAGGAACTTACGTAAAAAGCATATTTATGTCTAGTACAATGAGCCCAAGTATAGCTGTAGATGCAAAATTAAGTTAAGTAGTTAAATCTTTAATATTATGACAAGAGAAGAAAAATCACAAGTAATTGAAGAGTTAACTGCACAGTTAGCAGATAATGCTAATATCTATTTAACAGATATTTCTGGACTAAATGCAGGTAGCACTTCAGATTTGCGTCGTGCTTGTTTTAAAGCAGACGTACAATTAAACGTAGTAAAAAACACATTATTAACTAAAGCTATGGAAGCTTCTGATAGAGATTTCGGAGAACTTCCTACAGTTTTAAAAGGTAATACATCGGTGATGTATTCTGAAACTGGTAACGCTCCAGCTAAAGTAATTAAAGCCTTCCGTAAAAAATCTGAAAAGCCTTTGCTTAAAGGAGCTTTTATTGAAGAAGCTGTTTACCTTGGAGATGACCAATTAGATATGCTCGTTGATATCAAGTCTAAAGAAGAGTTGATTGGAGAAATCGTTGGATTATTACAATCACCAGCTAAGAATGTTATTTCAGCACTTAAATCAGGTGGCGGAACAATAGCAGGTATTATCAAAACATTATCCGAAAAAGAAGGATAATCAACTAAGTACGCACTTAAACAAATTATATTTTATTAAAATTATTAAAACGATAGAAAATGGCAGATTTAAAAGATTTCGCAGAACAATTAGTTAATTTAACAGTAAAAGAAGTTAATGAATTAGCTACAATATTAAAAGATGAGTATGGTATCGAACCTGCTGCTGCAGCTGTTGCTGTTGCTGCTGGTGGAGCTGCTGCTGGTGGAGACGCCGCAGAAGAGCAAACTGAATTCGATGTAATCCTTAAAGCAGCTGGTGGTTCTAAACTTGCAGTTGTAAAATTAGTTAAAGAATTAACTGGTTTAGGATTAAAAGAAGCTAAAGGATTAGTTGACGATGCACCAAGTGCAATCAAAGAAGGTGTTTCTAAAGACGAAGCTGAAGGTTTAAAATCTTCATTAGAAGAAGCAGGAGCAGAAGTTGAGCTTAAGTAAGCTTAACCAATAACCTACAAATTATGGTTTAGGTCTAGAGATGTCTCTATGACCTAAACCCTTTTGTGTATATAAATGTTATGTACACGTTTTAAATTTTTTTTAATCAAAATCTCGTTCATAGATGTTAGCAAATAAAGCTGAAAGATTAAATTTCTCTTCTATTGTAAATAGAACAGAATATCCAGATTTCTTGGATATTCAAATAAAATCCTTCCAGGATTTTTTCCAATTAGAGACTAAGTCAGATCAAAGAGGTAATGAAGGGCTTTACAATACCTTCATGGAAAACTTTCCAATCACTGATACTCGTAATCAGTTTGTATTAGAGTTTATAGATTACTTTATAGATCCACCAAGATATTCAATTGAAGAATGTATTGAAAGAGGACTTACTTATAGTGTACCTTTAAAAGCAAGGTTAAAACTATATTGTACAGATCCTGAGCATGAAGATTTCGAAACCATTGTACAGGATGTATACTTAGGTACAATTCCCTACATGACGCCAAGTGGTACATTTTGTATCAATGGAGCTGAGCGTGTAGTTGTATCTCAGTTACATAGATCTCCTGGTGTATTCTTTAGTCAGTCATTCCACGCCAATGGAACAAAATTGTATTCTGCAAGAGTAATTCCTTTTAAAGGATCTTGGATAGAATTCGCAACAGATATCAATCAAGTAATGTATGCTTACATTGATAGAAAGAAAAAATTACCAGTAACAACTTTATTTAGAGCTATTGGTTTTGAACGTGATAAAGATATTCTTGAAATTTTTGACCTTGCTGAAGAAGTTAAGGTTTCAAAATCAGGACTTAAAAAAGTAATCGGTCGTAAATTAGCTGCACGTGTATTAAATACATGGCATGAAGATTTCGTAGACGAAGATACAGGTGAAGTTGTATCTATTGAACGTAACGAAATTGTTTTAGATCGTGATACTATAGTAGATAAAGACAATATTGAAGAAATCCTTGAAGCTGGTGTAAAAACTATTCTTTTACATAAAGAAAGTGCACAACAAGGAGATTACGCCATTATTCATAATACACTTCAAAAAGATCCAACAAACTCTGAAAAAGAAGCTGTTGAACATATTTACCGTCAACTACGTAATGCTGAGCCGCCAGATGAGGAAACAGCACGTGGTATTATTGACAAATTATTCTTTTCAGACCAACGTTACTCTTTAGGAGAAGTAGGTCGTTATAGAATGAACAAAAAATTACAACTTGATATTGGTATGGATAAGCAAGTGCTTACCAAAGAAGATATCATTACTATAATAAAATATTTAATCGAGCTTATTAACTCTAAAGCTGAGATTGATGATATTGACCACCTTTCTAATCGTCGTGTGCGTACAGTAGGTGAGCAATTGTCTTCTCAATTTGGTGTTGGTTTAGCACGTATGGCGCGTACAATTCGTGAGCGTATGAACGTTCGTGATAACGAGGTGTTTACTCCAATAGATTTAATTAACGCTAAGACATTATCGTCTGTAATTAATTCATTCTTTGGTACAAACCAGTTGTCTCAATTTATGGATCAAACCAATCCATTAGCAGAGATTACACATAAACGTCGTTTATCAGCTTTAGGACCTGGAGGTTTATCTAGAGAAAGAGCAGGATTCGAGGTTCGTGATGTTCACTACACGCACTACGGAAGATTATGTCCAATTGAAACGCCTGAGGGACCAAATATTGGTCTTATTTCATCACTTTCAGTTTATGCTAAAGTGAATTCAATGGGATTCTTAGAAACACCTTATCGCCCTGTTAAAGATGGTGTTGTAGATATTAAAGGAGATGCTATTTACTTAAGTGCTGAGGAAGAAGAAGAAAAGAAAACTGCTCAGGCTAACATTGAAGTAGATGAAAATGGTAAAATCCTTCATGATAAAGTTATTGCTCGTGAAGAAGGTGATTTTCCAGTGGTTTCACCAAGTGAAATTCACTATACTGATGTTGCACCTAACCAGATTGCATCTATTTCGGCTTCATTAATTCCTTTCTTAGAGCATGATGATGCCAATAGAGCCTTGATGGGATCTAACATGATGCGTCAAGCTGTACCTTTATTACGTCCGCAAGCACCTATTGTAGGAACAGGATTAGAACGCCAAGTAGCTTCAGATTCTAGAGTATTAATTAATGCTGAAGGCGCTGGAACTGTAGAGTATGTTGATGCTAATGAAATTACCATCAAGTACGAACGTACTGAAGAAGAAGCAATGGTAAGTTTTGAAAGTGATACTAAAACATATCCGCTTGTAAAATTCAGAAAGACAAATCAAGGTACATCTATTAACTTAAAGCCAATTGTTGAGAAAGGTGATAAAGTTAAAAAGGGTCAAGTACTTTGTCAAGGTTATGCTACTGAAAATGGAGAATTAGCATTAGGTCGTAACATGAAAGTAGCATTTATGCCATGGAAAGGTTACAACTTTGAGGATGCGATTGTAATTTCAGAAAAAGTAGTACGCGATGATATTTTTACATCTATACATATTGATGAGTATTCATTAGAAGTTAGAGATACAAAATTAGGTAACGAAGAGTTAACTAATGATATTCCTAACGTATCTGAAGAAGCTACAAAAGATTTAGATGAAAACGGAATGATTCGTATTGGAGCAGAGATTAAACCTGGTGATATCCTTATAGGAAAAATTACACCAAAAGGAGAATCTGATCCAACTCCAGAAGAAAAATTATTACGTGCCATCTTTGGTGATAAAGCAGGAGATGTAAAAGATGCATCTTTAAAAGCATCACCTTCATTACATGGTGTTGTTATTGAGAAAAAATTATTCTCAAGAGCTGTAAAAGATAAGCGTAAGAGAGCTAAAGATAAAGAAGATATCGAAGCATTAGAGAATATCTATTATGCTAAGTTTGACGATTTACAAGCTATTTTAGTTGAAAAACTATTTGCACTTGTTAATGGTAAAACTGCACAAGGTATTTTTAATGATTTAGGAGAAGAGATTATTCCTAAAGGTAAAAAGTATACATTAAAAATGTTAAATGCTGTAGATGATTATGCACATTTAACATCTGGAACTTGGACTACAGACGACAAATTAAACGCTTTAGTTGAAGATTTAATTCACAACTATAAGATTAAAGAAAATGATTTACAAGGATCATTACGTCGTGAGAAGTTTACAATTTCTGTAGGAGACGAATTGCCAGCAGGTATTATTAAATTGGCTAAGGTTTATGTTGCTAAAAAACGTAAACTAAAAGTTGGTGATAAAATGGCAGGACGACATGGTAACAAAGGTATTGTTGCACGTATTGTACGTCAAGAAGATATGCCATTCTTAGAAGACGGAACACCTGTAGATATCGTATTAAACCCATTAGGTGTACCATCGCGTATGAATATTGGTCAGATTTATGAAACTGTTCTTGGTTGGGCTGGACAAAAATTAGGACGCACTTATGCGACACCAATTTTTGACGGAGCAACTTTAGATCAAATTAATGGATTTACTGATGAAGCTGGTGTACCTAGATTTGGTCATACCTATTTATATGATGGTGGAACAGGTGATCGTTTTGATCAACCTGCTACCGTTGGAGTTATTTATATGATTAAGTTAGGTCATATGATTGACGATAAGATGCACGCACGTTCTATAGGACCATACTCATTAATTACACAGCAACCTCTTGGTGGTAAAGCACAATTTGGAGGTCAACGTTTTGGTGAGATGGAAGTTTGGGCTCTTGAGGCTTATGGAGCTTCAGCTACATTACGTGAGATCTTAACAGTAAAATCTGATGATGTAATTGGTAGAGCTAAAACTTACGAAGCAATCGTAAAAGGAGAGCCAATGCCAGAACCTGGACTACCTGAATCTTTCAATGTATTAATGCATGAGTTGAAAGGATTAGGATTAGATATTAGATTAGAAGAATAATTAAACAGTTAAACCAGTATTCAGTTAGCAGTTAACGCTGACAACTGAATACTGATTTCTGAATACTATAAAGAAATGGCAAGAAGACAAGATAAGAATACAATACAGAGATTTAATAAAATCTCAATTGGTCTAGCATCTCCAGAGTCTGTTTTAGGAGCATCTCGTGGTGAGGTTTTAAAACCAGAAACTATTAATTATCGAACACATAAACCAGAACGTGATGGTTTATTCTGTGAACGTATTTTTGGTCCTGTTAAGGATTTTGAATGTGCTTGTGGTAAATATAAAAGAATACGTTACAAGGGTATTGTTTGTGACCGTTGTGGTGTTGAAGTAACAGAAAAGAAAGTACGTAGAGATAGAGTAGGACATATCAACTTGGTAGTTCCTGTAGCTCATATCTGGTATTTCCGTTCGTTACCAAATAAAATAGGTTATTTATTAGGCTTACCATCTAAGCGATTAGATATGATTATCTACTACGAACGTTATGTAGTAATCCAAGCAGGTAATGCAAAAAATGCCGAAGGAGAACCATTACAAAAAATGGATTTCTTAACAGAAGAAGAATACTTAAACATTCTTGAAACACTTCCGCAAGAAAACCAATATTTAGATGATACAGATCCAGAGAAGTTCATTGCAAAAATGGGAGCAGAATGCTTAATTGACCTTTTAGCAAGAATTGATTTAGAGCAATTATCATATGACTTACGTCATAAAGCAAATACAGAAACGTCTAAACAACGTAAAACTGAAGCTTTAAAACGTTTACAAGTTGTTGAAGCATTTAAAGATGCCAACTTAAATCGTGAGAATAGACCAGAATGGATGATAATGAAAGCCGTTCCAATTATTCCACCAGAATTAAGACCTTTAGTGCCTTTAGATGGAGGACGTTTTGCAACTTCAGATTTAAATGATTTATACAGACGTGTAATTATTCGTAACAATCGTCTAAAACGATTAGTAGAGATAAAAGCACCAGAAGTAATTTTACGTAATGAAAAACGTATGTTGCAAGAATCTGTAGATTCATTGTTTGATAACACGCGTAAAGCTTCAGCAGTAAAAACAGATTCTAACAGACCATTAAAATCTTTATCAGATTCATTAAAAGGTAAACAAGGGCGTTTCCGTCAAAACCTACTTGGTAAACGTGTTGATTATTCTGCACGTTCTGTAATTGTTGTTGGACCAGAATTAAAATTATTTGAATGCGGATTGCCAAAAAATATGGCAGCAGAATTGTATAAGCCTTTTATCATTAGAAAACTGATTGAAAGAGGTATTGTAAAAACTGTAAAATCTGCAAAGAAAATTATAGATAGAAAAGAGCCTGTAGTTTGGGATATTTTAGAGAATGTTTTAAAAGGACATCCAGTGCTTTTAAATCGTGCTCCTACTTTACACAGACTTGGTATACAAGCTTTCCAGCCAAAATTAATTGAAGGAAAAGCAATCCAGTTACACCCATTAGTGTGTACTGCATTTAATGCCGATTTTGATGGTGATCAAATGGCAGTGCATTTACCATTAGGGCCAGAAGCAATTCTTGAAGCTCAACTTTTAATGTTAGCATCTCATAATATATTAAATCCAGCAAATGGATCACCAGTTACTGTACCTTCTCAGGATATGGTACTTGGTTTATATTATATGACTAAGCACAGAAAATCCACTAAAGATGTTCCTGTAATTGGTGAAGGTTTAACATTCTATTCTCCAGAAGAAGTAACAATTGCTTACAACGAGAAGAAAGTTGACTTAAATGCTGGAATTAAAGTAAGAACTCAAGATTTTAACGAAGAAGGAGAGTTAACTACTCAAATTATTGAAACTACTGTTGGTCGTGTACTTTTCAACGAAAAAGTACCTGCTGCAGCTGGTTACATTAATGAAGTATTAACTAAGAAATCTTTAAGAGATATCATTCATGGTATTCTTAAAAAGACAAGTGTACCTGAAACGGCTGCATTCTTAGATGAAATAAAAACACAAGGATATAAATTTGCCTTCCAAGGTGGTTTATCATTTAGTTTAGGTGATATTATTATTCCTGCTGAAAAACAAGGTATGATTGACAAAGCTAATGGCTTAGTTGATGGTATTATGGGTAACTATAACATGGGACTTATTACAAATAACGAACGTTATAACCAAGTTATTGATATCTGGACGTCTACAAATGCAGAATTGACAGAATTGTCTATGAAGCGTATTCGTGAAGATCAACAGGGGTTTAACTCGGTGTTTATGATGCTTGATTCTGGAGCTCGTGGATCTAAAGAACAGATTCGTCAGTTAACAGGTATGCGTGGATTAATGGCGAAACCTAAAAAATCTAATGCAGGTGGTGGAGAGATTATTGAAAATCCAATTCTTTCTAACTTTAAAGAAGGACTTTCAATTTTAGAATACTTTATTTCAACTCACGGTGCACGTAAAGGTCTTGCAGATACAGCACTTAAAACTGCCGATGCTGGTTACTTAACACGTCGTTTAGTAGATGTATCTCAAGATGTAATCATTTATAGTGAAGACTGTGGTACATTAAGAGGTATTGAAGTTACTCCATTAAAGAAAAATGAAGAAGTAATAGAAACTCTAGAAGCTAGAATAGTTGGACGTACATCTTTAAATGATGTTTATGACCCAATTACTGAAGAGCTTTTAGTTGGAGCTGGTGAACATATTGATGACGTTATTGCTAAACGTATTGAAGAATCTCCTTTAGATGCTGTTGAAGTACGTTCTGCATTAACTTGTGAAGCTAAAAAAGGAATTTGTTCTAAATGTTATGGACGTAATCTTGCTACAGGTAAAATGGTACAACGTGGTGAAGCTGTTGGTGTAGTTGCTGCTCAATCTATTGGTGAGCCTGGTACACAGTTAACGCTTCGTACGTTCCACGTAGGTGGTATTGCAGGTAACATTTCTGAAGAAAATAAATTAACAGTTAAGTTTGATGGTGTTGCAGAGATTGAAGATCTTAAAACGGTTAAGAGTACAGATAACGAAGGCAATGAAATAGACGTTGTTATCTCTAGAACTTCTGAGTTAAAACTTGTAGATGCTAAAACAGGTATTACTTTAAGTACAAATAATATTCCTTATGGTTCTACTATTTTTGTAAAAAATGGTCAGAAACTCAAAAAAGGAGCAGTTGTTTGTCAATGGGATCCATATAATGGTGTAATTATTTCTGAATTTGCAGGAAAAGTTCGTTACGAAAATATAGAACAAGGTATCACATACCAAGTTGAGATTGATGAGCAAACTGGTTTCCAAGAGAAAGTGATTTCAGAATCTAGAAATAAAAAACTAATTCCTACGCTTCATATTGATGATGCTAAAGGAGAAACAATTAGATCATACAACTTACCAGTTGGTGCTCACTTAATGATTGATGATGGAGATAAGATTAATGTTGGTAAAATTTTAGTTAAGATTCCTCGTAAATCTGCAAAAGCAGGTGATATTACAGGAGGTTTACCACGTGTTACTGAGTTGTTTGAAGCTCGTAACCCTTCTAACCCAGCAGTCGTTAGTGCTATTGATGGTGTGGTTTCTTTTGGTAAAATTAAAAGAGGTAATCGAGAGATTATTATAGAATCTAAAACAGGAGATATTAAGAAATACTTAGTTAAATTATCTAATCAAATTCTTGTTCAAGAAAATGACTATGTTAAAGCTGGTATGCCTCTATCTGATGGTTCAATAACACCAAACGATATCTTAAATATTAAAGGTCCTTCAGCTGTTCAACAATACTTAGTAAACGAAGTACAAGAAGTATATCGTTTACAAGGTGTAAAAATTAATGATAAACACTTTGAGGTAGTTGTTAGACAAATGATGCGTAAAGTAAGAATTATTGATTCTGGTGATACAATTTTCTTAGAAGATCAATTAGCTCATAAAGCTGACTTTATTGAAGAAAATGATAAAATTTTCGGAATGAAAGTAGTTGAAGATGCTGGAGATTCTCAGAATTTAAAAGCAGGACAAATAGTTTCTACTAGAGAATTAAGAGACGAGAATTCAATCTTACGTAGAGAAGACAAGCAATTGGTTGTAGCTAGAGAAGCTCAACCAGCAACTGCAACTCCAATCTTACAAGGTATTACTAGAGCATCTTTACAGACTAAGTCATTTATTTCTGCGGCTTCTTTCCAAGAAACAACAAAAGTTCTTAATGAAGCAGCTGTAAATGGTAAAGTAGATGCTTTAGAAGGTCTAAAAGAGAATGTAATTGTTGGTCATAGAATTCCTGCAGGAACTGGTGTTAGAAAATTTGATAACATCATAGTTGGTTCTAAAGAGGAGTTTAACGAAATGATGAAAGCAAAGGAAGAAATGAATTATAACTAATTATAACTTTTTGTTTTAATAAGATGTAAATTCAAACTATAATAATAAAATCCCGTTTCTTGCGGGATTTTATTTTAAATTCAAATACTAAAAAAAACATAAGTTATGGCAGAAGATAAAAACAAAAAAAAGCAAGGAATAAACATCGAACTAGATGAAAAAACTGCTGAAGGCACATATTCTAACTTAGCAATTATTAATCATTCAGTTTCTGAGTTTGTAGTTGATTTTGTTAGTATTATGCCTGGAACTCCAAAAAGTAAGGTAAAGTCAAGAATTATATTAACACCACAACATGCAAAAAGATTATTAAAGGCATTGGGTGATAATGTTAAGCGTTTTGAAAACGCTCATGGTGAAATTAAAGATTACGAGCAAGCACCAATTCCTCTTAATTTTGGACCAACAGGGCAAGCATAAAAAAAACCATCTAAATTTTAATTTAGATGGTTTTTTTCTTCAAGCGGTTCAATTAATAGTCAATAAACTAAGCAACTTCTTTATTGCTGTTTATATGATATTTTAATGCACCAGATGGACATTTATTTACTTGTTTAATAATCTTTTTGGTTGAAGCACCATCTAAGTCTATCCAAGGAATAATAGATTGTCTAAATACGTTTGATAATTCTCTAGCGCAACGTTCTGCGTTTACGCATACACATGGTTGATAAGTAACAGTAATTTCATCATTACTGAAAACATTTGCTGTAGTTTTCATAGGTCAATCAATTTGGGGTTGATTCTATTTTAAATGTATACTAGTAATTTCTAAATAATTCAAAATATCGTTTAAATGTATAAAAAATGCGTTTAAAAACAAAAAAATGCTAAATTTATAGATGATTGACCTCTTTTTAGCTATATGAAATTGTAAGAATTTTAGCTAATAATTAATTGTTTTTACTTGAATTCTGAAGTAAAATGAAACGTTATACTTGGGTATTTTTGTTGAGTCATTTGTAATGAAAACGACGAGTCTGCTAAGAAGACTAATTGATTTTGTTTGTCTTTAGCTAAAAAACGTTGCTTTACTCTTAAAAAATCTTTGAACTCTTCACTCTTTTCATCTTCGGTTTCTACCCAACAAGCTTTATGTACGTTTAAATTTTCATAAGTACATTTAGCGCCATACTCGTGTTCTAATCGATATTGAATTACTTCATATTGTAATGCGCCAACTGTACCAATTACTTTTCTGCCATTAAGCTCTAGTGTAAATAATTGAGCTACACCTTCATCCATAAGTTGGTCAATACCTTTGTTTAGCTGCTTAGATTTTAGAGGATCTGCATTATTAATATATCTAAAATGCTCAGGAGAAAAATTAGGTACGCCTTTATAATTTAAAATTTCACCTTCTGTTAATGTATCTCCAATTTTAAAATTTCCCGTATCCTGTAAACCAACAATATCTCCAGGATAAGAGATGTCTACAATTTCTTTCTTTTCTGCAAAAAATGCATTAGGACTAGAAAACTTTACTTTTTTATTATTTCTTACATGTAAATAAGGTGCGTTACGTTTAAATTCACCAGAAACAATTTTAACAAAGGCTAATCTGTTTCTATGATTTGGATCCATGTTTGCATGTATTTTAAATACAAAACCGCTAAATTTTGATTCATTAGGTTCTACCAAACGTTCTTCACTTTGCTTTGCTCTAGGTTTTGGTGCAATATCTACAAAACAATCTAACAATTCTCTTACTCCAAAATTATTTAATGCAGAACCAAAAAACACAGGCTGTAAGTTTCCGTTTAGGTATGTTTCTTTGTCAAATTCTGGATAGATGCCTTCTACAAGTTCAATCTCTTCTCTTAGTGTATTTGCTGCTTGTTCACCAACTAAAGAATCTAATTCTGGAGAAGATAAATCTGAAATTTCTACAGTTTCTTCAATATCTTTTCTACTATCACCACTAAATAAGTTAACGTTTTTCTCCCAAATATTATAGATGCCTTTAAAGTCATAACCCATACCAATTGGAAAACTTAAAGGGGTAACTTTAAGCCCTAATTTTTGCTCAACTTCATCTAGTAAGTCAAAGGCATCTTTACCTTCTCTATCCATTTTATTAATGAACACAATCATAGGTATGTTACGCATACGGCAAACTTCTACTAGTTTTTCAGTTTGCTCTTCAACACCTTTTGCAACATCAATAACAACAATAACACTATCTACGGCTGTTAATGTTCTAAAGGTGTCTTCTGCAAAATCCTTGTGACCAGGTGTATCAAGAATATTAATTTTAATACCATTATATTCAAATGCAAGAACAGAAGTAGCAACAGAAATTCCACGCTGACGCTCAATTTCCATAAAATCACTGGTAGCACCTTTCTTTATTTTATTACTTTTTACAGCACCAGCTTCTTGAATGGCACCACCAAAGAGTAATAATTTTTCTGTTAAGGTTGTTTTCCCTGCATCTGGATGCGAAATAATACCAAAGGTTCTACGTCTTTCTATTTCTTGTATAAAACTCATAATAAAGGATTGCAAATAGTTTGCAAAGATACTATTATTAACCTCATTTAAATAATAGATTATATTGCATTTTAAATTTATAGTAACATTCACGTATTTTATAATTATAGTTGGTATTTTTGTAAGCTATGATTGAAGAACATGTAATTCTTGTAAATGAAAATGATGAGCAAATTGGTTTAATGCCAAAACTCGAAGCTCATGAAAAAGCTGTTTTGCATAGAGCCTTTTCTGTATTTGTTTTTAATGATAACAACGAGCTTATGCTACAGCAAAGAGCTAAGCATAAATACCATTCTCCAAGTTTGTGGACTAATACTTGTTGTAGTCATCAGCGTGACGGTGAAACAAATATTGAAGCAGGTAAGCGACGTTTAAATGAAGAGATGGGTTTTGTTACAGATTTAAAAGAAACAATTTCATTTATTTATAAAGCACCTTTTGATAATGGTTTAACAGAGCATGAGTTTGATCATGTTATGATTGGGTATTATAATGAAGCACCCAATATTAACCCAGATGAAGTTGAAGCTTGGAAATGGATGTCTTTAGAAGCTGTTAAAGTAGATATTAAATTGCATCCAGAATGCTACACCGAATGGTTTAAAATTATTTTTGATAAGTTTTATAAACATATAAATATAATTGATAATGCGAGTAACAGTTAGTAGAAAAGCGCATTTTAATGCTGCACATCGTTTGTACAGAAAAGACTGGACGCATGAAAAAAACGATGCTATTTTTGGAAAGTGTAATAACCCAAATTTTCATGGGCATAATTACGAGCTTATTGTAAGTGTTACAGGAGAAATTGATAAAGAAACAGGATATGTGATAGATATGAAAGTATTAAAAGATATCATAAAGTCTGAAGTTGAAGACGCATTTGATCATAAAAACTTAAATCTTGAAGTTCTAGAATTTAAAGATTTAAACCCAACAGCCGAAAATATTGTAGTTGTTATCTATAATAAAATTAAACCTAAGCTTGATGCTTCGTTCGATATCGAAATAACATTATACGAAACACCACGCAATTTTGTAGTTTACTCAGGAGAATAAAAAGAATGAATACGATACTATACCCAATAAAGTTTGAACCAATTTTAAAAGATAAAATTTGGGGAGGACAAAAACTAAAAACGATTCTTAATAAAGAGAATGATTTACCTAATGTAGGTGAGAGCTGGGAAATTAGTGATGTTGAAGGCGATACATCCATAGTTGTTAATGGCGAGCTTAAGGGCCAATCACTTAAAGATTTGTTAGAAAGCTATAAAGGAGATTTAATAGGAGAAAAGAATTATAAAATTTTTGAAAACAAATTTCCACTACTTATAAAATTCATTGATGCAAAAGAAGATTTATCAATTCAGTTGCATCCTAATGATGAACTTGCTGCAAAACGCCATAATTCGTTTGGTAAAACTGAAATGTGGTATGTTATGCAAGCCGATAAGGACTCTAATTTAATTGTAGGGTTTAACCAAAAAGTTACGCCAAAATTATATTTAAAGCATTTAGAAGATAAAACATTAACTCAAATTTTGAATTTTGATAAAGTCAAAGAAGGCGACACTTATTTTATTGAAGTGGGAAGAGTTCATGCAATTGGAGCTGGAGTGATGCTTGCTGAAATACAGCAAACAAGCGATATAACGTATCGTGTATATGACTGGGATCGTGTAGATGATGAAGGAAATGAACGTGAGTTACATAACGATTTGGCTATAGATGCTTTTGATTTTGAAATGAAAGACGATTTTAGAGTCAATTATAAAAGAGACGAAAATCAATCTAATAAAATGGTAAGTTGCCCATACTTTACAACTAGTTTTTTACATTTAACTGAGACTTTGCAAAAGGAAAACAATTATGATTCGTTTATAATTTATATGTGTGTGAAAGGCGTAGTAGAAGTTATTACAGAAACATCAAAAGAGATTATAAAAAAGGGAGAAACCTTGTTACTTCCAGCGGCATTGAAAAACTATCAAATTTCGAGTAAAAATGCTGAACTATTAGAGGTTTATGTGTAATTTTGCACTCAAATAAATACAAATTTATATTATGGCAAATGTTAGAGATTTAAAAAAGGACATCAATTTTGTTTTAGGAGATATTATTGAAGCAGTTTATGTTTGGGAATACACAAATACAGACAAAGACACAAAAAAGAGCGAAGCAATTATAGATGAAGCTATTGCAACGTTTGATGACTTAATAGCTAAAGTAAATAATAGAAGTGTAGAGAATAAAAAAGCACACTTTAAATCAATTAATGCAGAACTAGAAGCAAAAGGTAAAGACTTAATTGAAAAAATAAATAAACTTTAATAAAGTTTATTGAAGATTTGCAAAACTAGTTTTCTAAATTATACTTGCAGCTTCAAAAGCCGATGTAGCTCAGCTGGCTAGAGCAGCTGATTTGTAATCAGCAGGTCGTGGGTTCGAGTCCCTCCATCGGCTCAAAAAAAATCCCAAACTAATTTTAGTTTGGGATTTTTTTATTCTTCTTTACGAAGTTGAATGGTTTCTTTTAGTTGCTTGCCATATTTGGATGCTTTAATGGTTTCATCTAGTGCATCGTAAATAGTTTCTAGATACTTAATACTTGTATTAGGTATTTCACTTAAAGCCAAATAAGGTGCAACTTCACTATCTTTATTAGTAACAGCAAAGTTGATAGTATATAAATATTTTCGTTTTATTAAGTTATTATAGTTGTTTTTAAAATCTAAAATGCCAACAGAATCTTTTTCTTTTTGGGCGTCAAACTTTTCTTTTATTAAGTCTAAGTTTTGATCATTGAATTTAGACATTACTAAAAGGTAATCTTCTAATACTTTTTGTTGTTTAGAACCATTTACTTTAGCATCAAAGTTGAAATTTTTTAAGGTTGAATTAATTTCGGTAACACCTTTATCAGCAAAAAAGACAATAACACCTTCATCTGTGTCATTTTTATCTAAACGAAGAAACAATACTTCAGGCTCAGTTAAATCTGTATGTAATTCGAAATTTGAATTTCCGGTAATCTCTAATGAATCAACAGAAACTATAAGTGAATCTTGTTGTTTTTGAAGGTAAACCGTTCCTTTCTTTAAACCTTTTACATATCCTTTTAATGTAAAATCGTGTTCCTCTTTTGTACAAGACACTATTAAAATGCAAATAAGTAATGCTAGAAAATTTTTCATTTAAGCTTTAAAATTTAGAGCGCAAATATCTTATAATTATTTTTTAAATACTAACTAGCAGCAGCTAATTGCATTAAAATTGTACAACCTATTGCAGCAACAGTTCCTACGGCATAACCAAGTACTGCAAGTAAAACACCTACAGTAGCTAAAGATGGGTGAAATGCAGAGGCTACAATTGGAGCAGAGGCAGCTCCACCAACATTAGCCTGACTACCAACAGCTAAAAAGAAATATGGTGCTCTTATAAGTTTTGCAACTGTAATGAGCAAAATAGCATGAATAGTCATCCAAACGACACCAATTGCTATTAACCCAAGGTTATCAAAAATAAGTGTTAGATCCATTTTCATACCAATAGAAGCTACAAGTATATATATAAAAACACTTCCAAATTTACTTGCTCCGGCACCTTCATAATTTTTTGCTTTTGTAAATGATAAAAGAATAGCTATAAGTGTAGAAATACTTATCATCCAAAAGAATTTTGAACCTAAAAATGTGAATACATTTCTTGTTGTTTGCGACTCAATTGTTGCAACAAAATTATCAAAGAATGGTGCTAACAGGTTTGAGCCTAAATGTGCTAAACTTACTGTGCCAAATGCAATAGCTCCAATAATCATGATATCTGTTAATGATGGATTACGTTTTACACTTTCGGAGAACGTAGAAACTTTTTCTTTAAGTTCTTCAATTGAAGATGTGTCTGCTTTTAACCATTTGTTGATGCGTTTGCGTTTTCCAATTCCAATTAATAGAAGAGCCATCCAAATGTTTGCGACTACAATATCAACAAACACCATTCCTCCATAAAGTTTTTGGTTATAACCATATATTTCTAACATTGCAGTTTGGTTTGCTCCACCACCAATCCAGCTTCCTGCTAAAGTCGATAAACCACGCCATACAGCATCTGGCCCAACACCGCCAACAGTTTCTGGTGATACCATAGATATTAATAATATGGCTATTGGGCCTCCAATTACAATACCTAATGTGCCAGTGAAAAACATTATTAATGCTTTCCAACCTAAGTTAAATACAGCTTTTAAATCTATACTTAAGGTCATTAAAACTAACGCTGCTGGTAATAGATAACGACTAGCAACATAGTACAAGCTTGACTTATGAGCTATTACTTCTCCAGAAGATGTAGTAGTTTCCCATTCTGGAGCTATTAATCCTAATGTTGTAAACATGGCCGGAATCATATATGCCATAAATAAGCCTGGTACTATTTTATAAAATTTTTCCCAAAAGCCTCCTTTTAAAGATTCTGTATAAAATACAAAGCCTAAGGCTAGCATTAGTAGGCCGAATACAATAGTATCGTCAGTAAATAATGGTTGGTTTTCCATGAAAGTGTTTGTTTTAAGGATGCAAAATACCAAAATTAAAGCGCATAAAAAAAGCAACTTGCTTATGAGTCGCTTTTATCTGTCTTGTCTGGTTTAGGTTTTGGTTGCCTGTTATTTTCTTTAAGATATTGCATAAGCATCCACTCGATTTGCCCATTAGTACTTCTAAACTCATCAGAAGCCCATTTTTCAATAGCTTTGAGCATTTCTTCATTTATACGTAATGCAAAGGCTTTCTTTTTAGCCATAGTATTGTTTTATAAAAGCTTCAATAGTTTAATTAGTTTTATCTTTCTATTTATCTTTGCTGTGTTTAAAAATAATTAATGGATAAACTTCACTTAATATAATTTATTGTCCAACCTTTTCTTGTATAATTTTTCATAGTTTAATGACTTAACGTTCCTGTATTTAATACTGGAGAAGCATCTTTATCTCCGCATAAAATTACCATAAGGTTGCTAACCATAGCAGCTTTACGTTCTTCGTCTAAATCTACAATTTGTTTCCTTCCTAATTCTTCTAGAGCCATTTCAACCATGCTTACTGCACCTTCAACTATTTTATGTCTTGCTGCAACTATAGCAGTTGCTTGTTGACGTTTTAGCATTGCATTAGCAATTTCTTGAGCATAAGCAAGATAACCTATTCTTGCTTCTAACACTTCAATTCCAGCAATAGATAAACGTTCGTCAATCTCCTTTTCTAATGCGTTACTTACTTCATTAACACTAGAACGCAATGTTATATCTTCTACATGACCTTCATCTGCAAAGTTATCATAAGGATACATACTTGCTAATTTACGAACTGCTGCATCAGTTTGTACTCGCACAAAGTTTTCATAATTATCAACATCAAAAGCAGCTTTATATGTGTCTTGCACTCTCCAAACTAGTATAGTACTTATCATTACAGGATTACCAAGTTTATCATTTACTTTTAAGCGTTCACTATCAAAATTGCTAGCTCTTAAAGATATTTTCTTTTTAGTATAAAAGGGGTTTACCCAGTAAAAGCCATTTTTATTAACTGTTCCTACATATTTTCCAAATAATAGAAGTACTCGAGAATTATTTGGTTGCACCATTAAAAAACCAAATGCAGTTATTATACCCAAAAAAATTGTAAACCCAAACCATGGAATATGTGTTACAGAAATTGCAACTATACTACCAAAGAATAAAACAAGGAATACAATTAGCATAAGATAACCGTTTGCAGGAATAATAATTTTTTCTTCTTTCATAATTGTAAATATTTTGTGTAATTTAAAATGATATCATTTTGATATCATAAATGTAAAACAAAATTTTTATTCTACCAAATAAAGTTTGGCACGTCATTTGTTTAATACTAATTGTTAATGATTATGATGATTTTAAACGAGGAGTGATTACCTTAAATAAAGGAGTAACATTACATTTGGTTGGTTAGTTAGTAAAAAAGCATCTCAAATACGAGATGCTTTTTTAGTTTTTAAACAGCTGTTTACAAAAATTAATGCAATAACTTAAATGCATTTTATCGATTAAATGCAATATTTCATCTACAAATGTTAAAATTTAATGTATTTCATCGATTAATAGTGTATTTTAACTGATGCAATGAAATAAGATTATATATTTGAAGTGTACTAAAATTTAGTTTTTAGTTCAATGGATTAATTAATTAATATTTGCATATGTGCAGAATTAGAGACCCTAAATCTACCACATATATAAAACGCAAATTAGGAAAACCAAGGTTGAGGGACCTTGGTTTTTTGTTTTTATAAACTAACGATATATTTATGATGTTAATATGAAGTAGTTATTTTTATATAAATTAGCTAATACCATAATGAAAAAAGGACTAACAATACTTGTACTTATAACTATTACTTTTGCGTTTACAATGCAAGAAAAATCTAGCTTGCCTGATGGATTTGTATATGTAAAAGACATAATCCCTGATTTAGATGTTGAGCTGCGATATTTTACTACGCATAACTTTGTTGGTGATACTATAGATGGTTATAATGCTAATACTCTTATTTTAACTGAGCAATCTGCTCAAGCTCTAAAATTAGTTCAAGACGAATTACAACAACAAAATTTATGTTTAAGAGTTTATGATGGTTACAGACCACAGCGTGCTGTTAATCATTTTATGCATTGGGCTAGAGATTTAAATGACACTATAAATAAGCAAGAGTTTTATCCAGATGTTGAAAAACGTTTTTTGTTTAAAGAAGAATATATCGCTACGCGTTCTGGACATAGTAGAGGAAGCACCTTAGATTTAACCATTATTGATGGTAATACTAATATACCTTTAGATATGGGAAGTCCTTATGATTTTTTTGGTGTTGAATCTTGGGTGAATCACGATAACATTACGAAAACACAAAAAACAAATCGGCAATTATTGCAAACTGTAATGCTAAAGCATAATTTTAGAAACTACCCAAAAGAATGGTGGCATTTTACACTGCGTTGGGAACCATTTCCTGAAACCTATTTTGATTTTGAAGTAGAATAACTTATTCATCTTTATAAACATTATAACCTAAGCCAATACCATAATTATTAAGGTTAGATTTTAATAAACTAGACTCTATGCTATTTCCTTTTTTAAACTGAACCCAATTATTTCCACTTATAAAAACCCGCTTTATAAACGTATTGTATTGAGAGATTTCATCTGTGAAAGGTAAAAGAGGTCTAAAGTTAGTAGGGATTTTAACTGTTTTATTTCTGGTTTTAATTTCTTTGTATTTTTTGTTAGGTAGAAGCTTTCCGTTTAGGTCTGTATAACCTAATACTTGTAATGAAACAAATATGCCAGATTTAGGAATAAATATATCATATTTAGATACATCGAGTTCAAACTTATCGCCATGTTGTTCTGTAGCTCTAAATACTATAGTTGATGTATTTATTGGTTTTCCTGGAGTACCATTTATGTTTGTGTAAAACTTTACTTTAAATAGCGTTGAGAATTTACGTTTGTCTGTATTAGTGCGTTTACGTTTTTTCCAATTTCTAGATTCTAAAGCAAATGGAAAATAGACAGTTGTTATTTTTTTTAACTTTTGGTCTTCATTCTTAAAATAAACAGCTATTTCACTTTCTATTGTTGGTAACCAACACTTATAATAATCATCGTCTAAATAGGGTTTTAAGGTTTCCTTTTTAAATTTTCTATTAATCTTTTTTGTGATTACAACTTCATCTAAAGCATTAACCTGTGTTTCTAAAGCAATTGTTTTGGGTAAATTAATAGTAGAAATTGCTAACTCTTTAAAACCTAATGCAGATATATATAGTGAGTCTATATCTGGATATAATTTTTTAGTAAAAACAAATACACCTTCATCATCTGCAAATATACCTTGACCATTACCAAAAGAAATTGTGGCGTATGATACAGGATATTTAGTTTCTGCATCAATAATATTGGTTTGAGTAAAACCAAAACTACTAATACATATACAAATAATAAAGATGTATGTTTTAAAAGACATTAATTTACTTTAAAGAAGCAATCCAGTTGTCAATCTTATTTTCTAATAAGGCTAAAGGAATACACCCTGTTTCTAATACTTGATTATGAAATTGAGCAATGTCAAATTTATCACCAAGTTCTTTTTCAGCTTTAGCTCGTAATTTTCTAATTTTTAGTTGCCCTATTTTATATGATAATGCTTGTCCAGGGTTTGCCATATAACGTTCTATTTCAGAAATAATACTAGCTTCGCTTTCAGCTTCATTTTTTAATGAATACTCAATAGCTTGCTCGCGTGTCCAACCTTTTGCATGCAATCCTGTATCTACAACTAAGCGAATAGCACGATGCATTTCCATGCCTAGCATACCAAAATATTGATAAGGATCTGTATATAAACCTAATTCTTTTCCTAAAGATTCTGTGTATAAAGCCCAACCTTCACCATAAGCACTATACCATAATGTTTTTCTGAATTTTGGTAAGTCTTTATTTTCTTGTTGTAATGAAATTTGAAAATGATGACCAGGAATTGCTTCATGTAAAAATAAGGCCTCATCAGAAAAGGTGTTGTATTTTGTAGCATCAGGTACAGGTGTATAAAAGATGCCAGGTCGTGTACCATCAATAGATCCAGGATTGTATTCGGCACTTGCAGATGCTTCTCTAAAAGCTTCGGTACGTCTTACTTCAAATGGCGTTTTTGGTTTTAAATCAAATAGTTTTTCTACTTGAGGCATCATTTTGCTATGAATGTTTTTAAAATTAGCAATTACTGCTTCAGGCGTTTTAAAAGGCATTAACTCTTTATTGTTTCTTACATAATCAAAGAAAGAGATAAGGTCTCCTTTATAACCTACTTGAGTTTTTACTTTCTCCATTTCAGATAAAATACGAGCTACTTCTTTGAGTCCAATTTCATGAACCTCGTCTGCAGTCATATCTGTAGTTGTATATGTTTTTATTTGATGCTTATAATAGTCTTTTCCATTTGGAGTGTCAGAAATACCACTACTTTCTCTTCCTGAAGTTAAATAAGTTGTGCTCATAAAATCATGTAGCTTTTTGTAAGCAGGTACAATTTTGTTTAAAACCATATTCTTGTATTTGTCAGTAAGCCTAGTTTTGTCTTCTTCAGAAAAACTGTCAGGAAAATTTTTAATAGGATTATAAAATAAGTGTTCGTCTAAATTAGTAGTTGTTAAAGTTTCTAACTGTGGAAGCACTTTTTTAATGATTGATTTTGGTAACACATGACCAATTAAAATACCTTCTTTCATTTTTTCCTCGGCAGAGTTCATCCATAATAAGTAGCCATCTAAACGTTTTAGCCAATTATTATAGTCTTCAACAGTTTTAAAAGGTTGCGAGCTTGCTCCACTTGCTAATTGACCAATGGTGAGTTGTTGTGTCCACATTTGATTTATTGGCGTCAAGTCTTCTCTAAATGCTAATCGTTCTAAATTGATATTACAATCCCAATTTAAAACAGCTTTGCTCATTTGTTGACTTTCTGATAGATTTGCATCATCAAATTGATTGATTTTGTTTTTAAAATCTGTGTAATACGCTTTAATTTTTGCTGTATACTCATCAGACAAAACATCTGGAAGCTTGTCATTATATCTGTTGTCACCAGCCGAAGTTGCATTTAAAGGGTTAAGCTTTAAGCCTTCTTCATAATATGAGTTAAGTATGTCATTAAAGTTAGAGGCAATTTCTGCATTGGTTGTTTCGTCACTACTTGTTTTAGTGTCATTTTTACAAGCATTGAAGCCTAAAGCAATACATGCTATTATTACAATCTTTTTCATTAGTGTTTTTATTGTTTTATTTAAGGTGATAAGTATACAGTATTAAAACAAAAAAAACTGCTAAGAAAATGTTAGCAGTTTTAATGATTAAGTAGTTATGTGTATTATTCTTTGTCTAAATTTTTAGTCATATTAAAACCAATAAATAATCCAACGCCTGCCATTGTAAATATCGTTGCAGGATAAATTGAATCGGTATCTAATGATGAATAATGGTCTATCATAGTAGCTATAAATGTACCAACGCCAATACCCATTAGTAATAAGGCAAGGTTTAATATGAGTACTTTCCAAATTGGAGCTGTATGGCCTTTACCTTTCATAAAGATGCTTGCATCTGCACCTTTTTCTATAAGAGCTAATCGCTCTTTATTTCGTGTAGAAAAATATAAGTAAAATACGCCAAAAATTGAGCCTATTATTATTGGCATGATAATTAATTCTGATCCCATAATTGTTTGCTTTTAATTGATTAAATTTAATATGTTCATAGCTTATGACGACATGTTTATGAATTAGGTTACAATTTTTGTAAAAAAATAATTTTTAAATTCTTGTAACCTTGTATTAATAGTTGTCGTCTTACCGTTAAATGGCAACTAACAACGATCAACATTATATCAATTTAATTATTGATGGCAACACAAATGCATTTTCTGTATTAGTTGACCGTTATAAGGATTTGGTATTTACATTGGCTTTGCGAATGCTTAAAAATAGGGAAGAAGCAGAAGAAGTATCTCAAGATACATTTATAAAAGCGTACAAATCGTTAAGCAAATTTAAAGGTGATTCTAAATTTTCAACATGGATTTATAAAGTAGCGTATAATACATGTTTGGATAGGATTAAAAAGAATAAAAAAAAATACAATGAGGTTACTATAGATGAATTTACAGAACATCAAGTAAAAATAATAGATAATGCATTAGATAACATAGTAGAAAATGAACGCAAACAAGCCATACAAGATTGTTTATATTTGTTACCTAGTGAAGATAGTTTTTTGTTAACCTTATTTTATTTTGAAGAGCAATCTTTAGAAGAAATTTCAAAAGTTGTAGGCTTAACAGCTAATAACGTAAAAGTGAAAATTTTTAGAGGCAGAAAAAAGTTAGCGTCTATTTTAAGACAACGATTAGAACCAGAAATAATTAACAGTTATGAAAGCGAACGAAGATAAAAACTTAGATCTATTTACTAAAAAAATTATGAAGCAGGCTTCAATAGAAAGTCCTTCTTTTGATTTTACAGATGTTGTTATGTCTCAAGTTAATGCTTTAAAAGAAAGCAAGGCTATAGTTTACAAGCCACTGATATCTAAAACATCTTGGTTATTTATTCTTATAGCTGTTGTAACTTTAACCACTTATTTAGTTTTTGGTATCGAATCTAAAACTCCAGAATGGCTTAGTACATTAGATTTTAGTATTATATCAAACAACAAAATGGTAGATGCATTTTCTGGACTATCTTTTTCAAATACACTTGTCTATGCTGTTGCATTTTTTGGACTTATGTTTTTTGTGCAAATCACATTTTTAAAACAAAACTTTGATAAGCATTTTGAAGTGTAATACATTTTGCTAACAGCTAACAGCTAACAGCTAACAGCTAACAGCTAACAACTAACAACTAATTAATACCAACGTTTCTTTTTCTTTTTTGAAGCCTCGCTTTTACGACCCTTTTTGTGTTTGCTACCTTTCTTTTTATGAACAATAGGTTTAGCTTTTGGATCTAAAGGATAGGGATGATTTTCTTCAATAAGTATTTGCACATTAATTAACTGCTGAATTGTTTTTATATAAGATTTTTCATCAGCAGAACAAAACGAATACGATGTACCCACATTACCTGCACGTCCCGTTCTACCTATTCTATGTACATAAGTTTCTGGCACATTAGGTAAATCAAAATTTATAACAGCATCAAGTTCATTTATATCAATACCACGAGCAGCTACATCTGTTGCAATTAAAATATTAACATATCCATTTTTAAATTTATTGAGAGCAGATTGTCTATCACTTTGCGTTTTGTCACCATGAATACTATCTACCTTATAACCATTTTTTATTAAGGTTTGTTCTAGCTTATCAACACCAAACTTTGTGCGTCTAAAAATTAAAATACTTCCTTTTATTGTGTTTCGTAATACGTGTAAACACAATTCTATTTTATTGCGTTTAGGTACATAATATAGAACCTGACTCACATTTTTAGCTGCAGACGATGTTGGTGTAACTTCAATACGTTTAGGTGCTTTTAAAATAGTGTTCGCTAATTGTTCAACCTTAAAAGGCATAGTTGCCGAAAATAGTAGTATTTGTTTACTTTCAGGACAAAGACGCTCAACCTTTTTAACGTCATCAATAAATCCCATGTCAAGCATTAAATCTGCTTCATCAAGAACTAAAGTTTCAATATAATCTAGGTTTACATAGTCTTGTTTATGTAGATCGAGTAAACGACCTGGAGTTGCAACTAAAATATCGATGCCTTTTTTTAATACATCAATTTGAGGTTCAATTGATGCACCACCAAAAATAACTGTAGACCTTAAATTGGTATACTTGCTATAGGTTTTAAAGTTTTCTCCAATTTGAACAGCTAGTTCCCGAGTTGGACTTACAATTAAGGCTCTTATTTTTTTTCCTTTTTTTGGAGCATCTTGCTTATCAAATAATAATTGTAAAATTGGTAATGCAAAAGCAGCGGTTTTTCCTGTACCGGTTTGAGCAGAAGTAATAACATCCTTTTTGTCTAATACTAAAGGTATGGTTTGCTCTTGTACTAAAGTGGGCTCGTTATAGCCAGCTTCTGCAATAGCTCTTAAAATGGGTTTGTTAAGTTGTAAGTCTTTAAACGACATAATTGTTTTTATAAACTAGAAGTATTTAAAAAGTAAAGATATTATAAAGCAATAACTAATTAACTAAAATTTAGTAGTTAAAAAAGTTTAGAGCAGTATCTTTACATCAGAATTGAATCGTAATTATGCCAACAGACTGTATTCCGTATAGAGATACTCAATATTTTTCGTCATTAATTTGTGATTATTTAGATGAAAAAAATAATTTAAAACCATTTTATAATAGGTTTCCTAAGCTTGAAAATTTTAAAGCTCAAATAGAAGATAAACAAACGTCTTTTTCAAAAGAGACTAGAACAATTTTAACTAAAGCTTTAAAAAACCAATATAAAGATGTCGACATTTCTTCAGAAACACTTCAAAATATTGAAGCTATAAATTCTGAAAACACATTCACAATTACAACTGGACACCAGCTTAATTTATTTACTGGGCCATTATATTTTTTCTACAAAATTGTATCTACAATTAATTTATGTAAACAACTTAAAGAAGAATTTCCTAATCAAAATTTCGTGCCAGTTTATTGGATGGCAACAGAGGATCACGATTTTGAAGAGATTAATTACTTCAATTTTAAAGGCAAAAAAGTACAATGGAATAGACATGCTTCTGGAGCAGTTGGAGAGCTGAATTTAGATGGTCTTGAAGCAGTTTTTGAAGCTTATAAGAGTCAATTAAATTCTGCAGCTAATGCAGAAGAGTTAAAGCAGCTTTTTAAAGCAGCATATCTTAAGCATGACAATTTAACTGATGCTATGCAATATTTAGTTAATAAATTGTTTAAAGCATATGGTTTGGTAATTGTTGATGGAAATGATTCAAGTCTAAAACGTTTGTTTATTCCGCACATTAAAGATGAATTACTTAATCACACATCTTATACTAAAGTATCTCAAGCTAACAATGCGTTAAGTAATCTAAATGATAATTATAAAATTCAGGTAAATCCAAGAAAAATTAATTTATTCTATATAGCTGAAGGTTTACGGGAACGTATTATTAAAATAGATGAAGTTTTTAAAGTTAATAATACAGATATAGGGTGGAGCAAGAGTGAACTCCTTAAACATCTCGATAAGGTGCCCGAGCGATTTTCACCAAATGTTATTATGCGACCTTTGTATCAAGAGGTTATTTTGCCTAACCTCTGTTATATTGGCGGCGGCGGCGAATTGGCTTATTGGTTACAATTAAGGTCTAATTTTGAAGCTCAAAACGTGGTTTTTCCTATGTTACTGCTTCGTAATTCAGTAGTGTTAATTACAGGTAAGCAAAAAGAGAAGTTGCAAAAACTTAATGTATCAATAGAAGATTTGTTTTTAAAACAATTTGACCTTGGAACAAAAATCACTACTACTATTTCTGAAATCGATTTAGATTTTTCACCACAAAAAGAGCACTTAAAGAGTCAATTTAAAACATTGTATAAGCTTGCAGAGCAAACTGATAAATCGTTTTTAGGAGCCGTTAGAGCTCAAGAAAAAAAACAAATTAAGGGATTAGAAAATCTTGAAAAGCGATTGTTGAAAGCGCAAAAAAGAAAGATAAATAATCATTTGTCTCGTGTTAATGAAATTCAAAACGAGTTATTTCCTGGTCAAAGCCTACAAGAACGAAATACTAATTTTTCGGAATTTTATTTAGATCATGGAAAAGAATTAATTCCTAAATTAATTCAGAACCTTGAACCTTTAAATGCTGAGTTTCTAGTTTTAGAAATTTAGTATTCAGTATTCAGTATTCAGTATTCAGTATTCAGTATTCAGTATTCAGTATTCAGTGTTCAGTCTTTAGCTGCAGTTTTCTTGGATTAGCTTTTAAAATTTTGCAATCAACAATCCTTCATTTTTTAATGTTAAAAAAGCATTTAGTTTTTTGTGGCAAAAAATCGTAATTCGTAAATCATAATTCAAAAATCAATTCTTACTTTTGCACATGCAACACAACAAAGTCCTTATTTTAGATTTCGGATCGCAATATACTCAGCTTATTGCGAGACGCGTTAGAGAACTCAACATATATTGTGAGATTCATCCCTATAACAAAATTCCTAGTGATACAGACAGTTTTAAGGCTGTAGTTTTATCAGGTAGTCCAAACTCTGTAAGAGGAGAAGATGTTTTACATCCAGATTTATCAAAAATTAGAGGTAAAAAACCACTATTAGCGGTTTGTTATGGTGCTCAGTATCTTGCCCATTTTTCTGGCGGTCAAGTAGCACCTTCTAATACACGAGAATATGGTCGTGCAAATTTATCTTTTGTTAAAGACAGTGAAGATTTCTTTTCTGGCATTTCTAAAGGAAGTCAAGTTTGGATGAGCCATAGTGATACTATTAAAGAACTTCCCACAAATGGTACGCTATTGGCAAGTACACATGATGTAGAAAATGCTGCTTTTAAGATAGAAGGAGAAACGACATATGCAATTCAGTTTCACCCAGAAGTATATCATTCCACAGATGGAAAGCAATTGCTTAAAAATTTTCTGGTACATATTGCTAATGTCGAACAAGATTGGACGCCAGATTCTTTTGTTGAAGAAACAGTAACTAATCTAAAAAATCAACTTGGTAACGATAAGGTTGTTTTAGGTCTGTCTGGAGGTGTAGATTCGTCAGTAGCAGCAATACTTTTGCATAAAGCCATTGGTGAAAATTTATACTGCATTTTTGTAAACAATGGTTTACTTCGTAAAAATGAATTTGAAAGTGTTCTAGAACAATATGAAGGCATGGGACTTAATGTTAAAGGTGTTGATGTTTCGGCACGCTTTTTGGATGCCTTAGAAAACGTAAGCGACCCAGAACTTAAACGTAAAGCAATTGGTCGTGTGTTTATTGAGGTTTTTGATGATGAAGCACATCTTATTAAAGATGTAAAATGGTTGGCACAAGGTACAATTTACCCAGATGTTATAGAAAGTGTTTCTGCAACTGGAGGACCAAGTGCAACAATTAAAAGTCATCATAATGTTGGAGGATTACCAGATTTTATGAAGCTAAAAGTTGTTGAGCCACTTAAGGCTTTGTTTAAAGACGAAGTTCGTAGAGTAGGTGCTTCAATGGGAATGGATAAAGCACTTTTAGGGCGTCATCCTTTTCCCGGTCCAGGATTAGCAATTCGTATTTTGGGAAGTCTAACAAGAGAAAATGTTCGTATATTACAAGAGGTCGATGCTGTTTTTATAGATAATTTAAAAGCTTGGAATTTGTATGATAAAGTATGGCAAGCTGGAGCAATTTTATTACCTGTTAATAGTGTTGGTGTCATGGGAGATGAAAGAACATACGAAAAATGTGTAGCACTTAGAGCCGTAGAAAGTACAGATGGTATGACTGCAGATTGGGTGAATTTACCATATGAGTTTTTGCAAAAAACCTCAAACGAAATAATAAACAAAGTTAAAGGCGTTAATAGAGTAGTATATGATATTAGCTCAAAACCACCTGCAACTATAGAATGGGAATAATTTAATTATATGAAACGAGCATGTTAAAAACCTTAATTCTAAACAGAATGATTAACAGCAAACTGCATGTGACCATTGAAAAGAAATAAATATAACACATGAAAAAACTAATTTTAATCTTCATCTTACTATTAAGTTTTTGCGCTAATGCTCAAAACTTTAAAACGCATAAAGTAAAAAAAGGAGAAACCATTGAGCAAATTGCTAAAAAATATTTAGTTACCCCTTTTGATATTTATGCTTTAAATCCTGATGCTAAAAGCGAATTAAAATTAAATACAGTTTTAATTATACCAAGCTCTAGAGTTAAAAATGAAGCCATACAAACTAAAAATAAAGAAGTTATTGGTTTTAAAACGCATAAAGTTAGACGTAAAGAAACTCTATTTAGTTTATCTCAAAAATACAATATAGATATTGAGCAAATTAAAAAGCACAATTCTAGATTATATGCTGAAAACCTTAGAAAAGGAGATAGAATTAAAATACCACGTTACAAGACAATTATTAACAATGTAAGCTATAATAATACGCTTAAAAAATATAAAGTATTACCAAAAGAAGGTAAATGGCGTGTAGCTTATAAATTTGGAATTACTGTTCCTGAGTTAGAAGCCTTAAACCCAAAAATGAATACTGTTTTACAGCCAGGTGATGAAGTTAATGTACCAAATATAAGTAACAACGAAGAAAAGACTGTCGAAGATAACTTTAACTATTACACAGTTTTAAAGAGCGAAGGTTATATGGCACTTAATAGAAAATTAGGTGTTACAAAAGAGCAATTAGAAGCATTAAACCCAGAATTAAAAGAAGGCGGATTAAAATTAGGAATGGTTTTAAAAGTGCCTTATGATGTAGAAACAAGTCTTACTCAAGAAGAATCTGTTAGTACTAACCTTGCAAATAATTTAAGCAATTTAAATGCAAAACAAATTGCTTTAATGTTACCTTATCGCTTAAATAGAATAGATGTAGATTCTGTAAGAGAAGCAAAAAAAGCAATTAGAACTAACGGATTGTTATCTGTATCGTTAGACTTTCATTCTGGTGTTTTATTAGCATTAGATTCTGCTAAACGTTTAGGAATATCAACAAACCTAAAAGTTTTTGATACTAGAAATAATGCATCAGAAGTTTCAAAGATTTTAAACTCAAATAATTTTTCAAGCTATGATGCTATTGTTGGGCCTTTAATGCCAGAGCATTTAGATCGTGTAGCTTCAGATTTGAAGCACGAAAATATTCCTGTGCTTTCTCCATTAACAATGCCAAAAAAATTATATGATAATGTGTTTCAAACAATTCCTTCAGATAAATTATTAAAAAATGCTATTATCAATTTGGTTAAAGCAGATACGTTAAAAACACAAGTTGTTATTATTTCAGATTCTAAACACAAAGCAATAGCAAATGAGTTAAAGTCTAATTTTTCAACAGCAAAACAATTGTATTCAAGAAAAAATAAGGATGGTAAAGAGGCTTATTTTATATATCAAACAGATCTTGAAACTATTTTTAAACCTGGAAAAAACATAGTGTTTTTAGAAACAGAAAATGAAGGTTTTGCATCAAATGTTATTAGTATGTTAAATGGTCTTAATATTGAAGATCAAGAAATTATTTTAATGACAACAGGCATAAACAAGGCTTTTGAAGGTAAGAATATTTCTAACTACCACTTGTCTAACCTTAAGTTTCATTATCCTTCTGTAAATAAAACAATATCTGGAAATTCTAAAAACGGGTTTGTAAAGGCTTATAAAAGAATTTATGGCGTAACTCCTAACAAATATGCGGTTAGAGGTTTTGATTTAACCTTAGATTTGTTATTAAGACTGGCATCAGAAGATAATCTTTTTGAAGCCTCGTCTAGTACGATAGAAACAGAATATGTCGAAAATAAATTTAGATACTCAAAAAAAGTATTTGGAGGTTTTTTTAATGAAGCTGTTTACGTTGTAAAATTTGATAACCTTACCATAACCGAAGTAAAACAATGACCTCAAAAGTAGTTTATTTAGGAGATTTAAGAACAGAAAGCACGCATCTTAAATCTAGCAATTCTTTTTTTACAGACGCTCCAACAGACAATAATGGTAAAGGAGAAGCGTTTTCACCTACAGATACTATTGCTACAGGTTTAGCAAGTTGTATGATAACTGTTATGGGCATTAAAGCTAGAGATTTAGGTGTTGATATGAAAGGAACATCTGCCAAGGTAACAAAGTTTATGGCTAGTGAACCAAGACGAATTTCTAAAATTAAAGTAGTCTTAGATTTTCCGTTTGAAGCAGATGCTAAAACTCGAAAAATTTTACAACGCACAGCAAACACATGTCCAGTACACTATAGCTTACATCCAGATATCGAAAAGGATATTACATTTAATTGGAAATAAATGATATATAAAGCATTATTATTTTGTTTACTCTTTTTTAATGGAGCCTCTAATGATGAGGTTACAATATCTTGGACTGATGATTATAAATTAACTTGGGACGATTTTAAAGGACCAATTAAACCAAATACAGCAGCTGCTGCTATCACTGCCTCTGGTATTACATTTGGATATTCTGTTAAAACATCTAATGGTAAAATTGTAAGTTTTAATCCCAGTGTAGAAGCTCATTTTTATCCAGAGAAATCATGGTACATTAAGGAAAAAGGGAATGCACGTCTTTTGGCACATGAACAATTACATTTTGATATTACAGAACTGCATGTGCGTAAGTTTAGAGCCGAAATTTCTAAATTGAGTATAACACAAAATCTTAGAAACGAGTTGAGTAGATTACATCAACGTATTAATGATGAGTTGGCAATAATGCAATCTCAATACGATAGTCAGACAGACAATTCAATTAATGTTAAAGTTCAAGAACAATGGGAATACCTTGTTGCTAAAGCACTTAAAGAGTTTGAGGCATATAAATCTGAATAGTTTATAATGTTACAGCCTAATAAAGATTTCCTAATAAAATTAGCACATACCAAAATGCCTTACGGTAAATATAAGGGTAAGTATCTTATTGATTTACCTGAATACTATGTGGTTTGGTATCACAACAAAGGTTTTCCAAAAGGAAAATTAGGCGATATGCTTAAACAAGTATATGAGCTTAAATTAAATGGTTTGGAGGATTTGATTAGAAATATACAGAAGCAATATTCTAAATAAAATATTCAAGCTACTACAAGTTTTTCTGAAAAGCTGTTTTCTTTTTTAGTAGGTATTCTTTTTCTAGTGAATTGTTTACTGTTTCTAAGGCTAAGTCTATATTAAATAGGGCGTTTTTTTTGTTGTCTATTGCGTTGTAATAGTCTGCTTTTGTACCATAATAAAGATAAATACGTTGTTCAAAATCTTGAGGATTGAGTTTGTCAAGATAATTTTTGGCACTAGAGAGATCTTCTTTTTGTAAACAAACAACAGCCATATTTAAGAGGTGAATAGACATAGGTTGTAGTTTGTACAGGCATTGATACCAATAGAGTATTTTTTCCCAGTTTGTGTCTTCAAAACTAGCCGCACGAAGATGTTCTGCAGCGATAGCTGCTTCATAATGATAACAAGAAAAAGAAGTAACATTAACTGCTTTATGCATTATAGTATTACCTAACACTATTAATGGTTTATACCACTGACTTCTATCTTGATTTTTTAAATCTAAAATTTCATTTTCTGCGTTGGTTTTTGTTTCTAGCCGAGCAGAATGAAAACACATTAAGGCAAATAAAGCATAACTTTCTGAAGTTTGTGTGCGTTCATTTTTTAATAATAGTTTGCATAGCCGCATGGCTTCACCACATAAATCTTTTCGAATTAATTTTTCTTTTTTATTAGAATGAAAACCCTCATTAAAAATAAGATATAGGACTTCCATAACACGATTTAGTCTTATTGGAAGTTCATTACCTTGCGGGATTTGAAACTGTAAATGAGATTTACTTATAGTTTTTCGAGCACGACTAAGGCGCTTTTTTATAGTATATTCTTTTGTTAATAGAGCTGAAGCAATTTCTTTAATACTAAATCCAGAAACCGTTTTTAAAGCGAAAGAGATTTGGTCTCTAGAGTCTAAACTTGGGTGACAAGCTGTAAAAATCATCCGCAGTTGAGCGTCTTCAATTTCTGTATCAAGAAAAAAATCATCAATTGCTAATGTGTTTTTTTCTAGATTAAAATTTGGGAGATGTCTTTTTTCGGTTTTAAGCTTTCTGAAAATATCGAGAACCCTATTTTTTGCAGCTTGAGTTAACCAAGCCTTAGGGTTGTCTGGTATTTGATTTCTCCAAGTAATACTTGCTTTTATAAATGTATCTTGAATGGCATCTTCAATAATTTCAAGATGTGATAATCCAAAAATACGAGTAAGCACAGAGACCATCTTTCCACTGTGATGGCGAAAAAGATGGTCTATTAGTTTAGATTCCATTAGCTATCAAAAACCATTATTTCTCTAATTTCTACAGTACCGCCTAAATCATAATCTGGAAAATCTTGAGCTATTTCTTGAACAGCGTCAAAATCTTTTGCTTCAACCAGGTAGTAACCACCAACAATTTCTTTTACCTCGGCAGAAGTAATATCAGTAACAGTTCTATTTTCTCCAACAACACGGCGTATTTGAGGTGTTAGTGCGTTTCCTCCGCGAAGTATGCCAGCTTGTTCCATTTTATTTCCCCAGGCAAACCATTTTCCCATGCGGTTTTGAAGTTCTTCAGGAGAAAGCCCTAAATCTGCATAATCTGCTCCGATAAAAATCATCATAAATTCTTTCATAATTTTAAGTTTAATTTGTTTATATCATTAAGACGTTTGTTAAATAGTAAAGAGGGACATTTATGAAACTTTTTTTAATAAAAACGAAATAAACGAAGTTCGACTTTTTTTTATAAAAAGTCAAGCAGATTAAGGCTAGTAAGCGATTCATACATTTCTTAATTAATAACAATAGTAATTCGTAAATAACTATTTAAATTTTGTAAATTTGCCTGCGTTTAACAGCGCAACATGACAACTACTAAATATATATTTGTAACTGGAGGTGTAACGTCCTCACTAGGTAAAGGAATTATTGCAGCGTCTTTAGCAAAATTGCTTCAAGCACAAGGTTACAGAACTACTATTCAAAAATTAGACCCTTACATTAATGTAGATCCAGGTACATTAAATCCTTACGAGCATGGCGAATGTTATGTTACTGATGATGGTGCAGAAACAGATTTAGACCTTGGTCATTATGAGCGTTTTTTAAATGTACCTACTAGCCAATCTAATAATGTCACAACTGGACGTATTTATCAAAGCGTTATTGAAAAAGAACGTCGCGGAGAGTTTTTAGGTAAAACGGTACAGGTTATTCCTCATATCACAGATGAAATTAAACATCGTATTCAGATTTTAGGAAAATCTGGAGATTATGATATTGTAATTACAGAAATTGGAGGTACTGTTGGAGATATTGAGTCTTTGCCATATGTAGAAGCTGTACGTCAACTTAAATGGGAATTAGGAGACAATAATGCCATTGTAATTCACTTAACTTTAGTTCCATTTTTATCTGCTGCTGGCGAATTGAAAACAAAACCAACACAACATAGTGTTAAAACGCTTATGGAAAGTGGCGTAATGGCAGATGTTTTGGTTTGTAGAACAGAACATGAATTGCCTGAAGATTTAAGACAAAAATTAGCACGTTTTTGTAATGTTACCCAAGATTCTGTAATACAATCTATTGATGCATCAACAATTTATGATGTGCCAAATTTAATGTTAGATGAAGGTTTAGATACGGTAGTATTAAAAAAACTTGCGCTTAAAAGCAAAGCTCCAGATTTAACACAATGGAATCAGTTTTTAAGCAAACATAAAAATCCTAAAGGCGAAGTTACAATAGGTTTAATTGGTAAATATGTAGAATTACAAGATTCGTATAAATCTATTCTTGAAGCCTTCATTCATGCAGGAGCAGAGAATGAAGTAAAAGTAAAGGTAGAGTCAATACATTCTGAACATTTAACGATTAAAAATTCAGCTAAAAAATTAGGACACTTAGATGCCGTTTTAGTAGCGCCAGGATTTGGAGAAAGAGGTGTTGAAGGAAAGATTGAAGCTATTAAATATGTGCGTGAACAAAATATTCCATTTCTTGGAATTTGTTTAGGCATGCAAATGGCAGTTATAGAGTTTTCTCGAAATGTTTTGGGATTAAAGAATGCCAACTCAACTGAGATGAATGAAACTACTGAGTATCCAGTTATTAGTTTAATGGAATCTCAAAAAGCCGTAACAGATAAAGGAGGCACAATGCGTCTTGGAGCTTGGGATTGTAATATTTTAGATAATAGTATTGCAAAAAATGTTTATAAAACCAATGCAATAAAAGAACGACATAGACACCGTTATGAATTTAATAACGATTATAAGTCTCAAATAGAAAAAGCAGGAATGAAAGCTACAGGGCTAAACCCAGAAACTGGCTTGGTAGAGATAGTTGAGATTCCAACTAATAACTGGTTTGTTGGCGTGCAGTATCACCCAGAATATAAAAGCACAGTTGCAAACCCACATCCTTTGTTTGTTGCATTTGTAAATGCAGCCTTAAATTATAAAGAAAATAGAAAAGGTGTCAGTATGGCACAAAATTAAGTATTGGATAGTTTTTTGCGTTAGAAAATTTCGTGTTAAACTACAACCTTATTATATCAATTGATAAAAGAATAAATGGAAGAAAAAAAATTTGACCTTAACTCCATAATAGGCTTCGTGCTTATTTTTGGGATATTATTATACATGCTATGGCAAAATCAGCCAACGCCTGAAGAGCTTGCAGAACAGGAAAAAGCAAAACAAGAACAGATTGATGCAGAGAAAAAAGAAGAAGCAGTTAAAAAAACTGAAGATACATTTGTAACTTCAAGTGAAAACTTCTCTAATACTTCTGCAGCAGATTCAGTTCAACTTGAAAGTTTAAAAAATAAGTTAGGCGCTTTTGCTTATGCATCAACATTGTCTTCTGCAACAGATAAAACTACAGAGGTTAAAACAGATGTGCTAGATTTAAAGTTTAGCAATAAAGGTGGTTATATTTCTGAAGTTAAACTAAAGAAGTTTGTAGACTACGATTCGTTGCCAATTTACATTATTAAAGATGGTAATGCAGCGTTTAATATTAACTTTCCTACTACAGATAATAGAATTTTAAATACTCAAGATTTATATTTTCAACCATCAGTCACTAAAAATGGTGAAAACACAGTGGTTTCTATGAAACTTAAAGTGTCTGAGACTAAGTTTTTAGAATACCGTTACGAGTTGAAGCCTGATGATTATATGATTGGTTTTTCTATTCAATCAAAAGGTTTAGCAAACGTGATTAATAGCTCTAATGAAATTAATTTAGATTGGAAACTTAACACTTATCGTCATGATCAAAGTATAACTTATGAGAATCGATATACACGTTTAACATACCAATATGAAGAGGATAAAATTGATAAGTTAGCACAAGCTGGAGAAGATGAAGAAACTGAAAAAGACGTTAAGTGGATATCTTATAGACAACACTTTTTTAGTTCAATTTTAGTTGCAGACAAACCTTTTAAAACTGTAAAACTAACATCTAAAGATTTGGTTGAAGACGAAGAAATAGACACGGTTTTTACAAAACAATTCACATCTAAAATACCTTTAAGCTTTGCTTCTGGCGAATTAAACGAACCTTTAAGATTGTATTTTGGACCAACAGATAGTAAGACATTAAAGCAATATGGGGACAATTTAGAAGAAAGCATACCATTTGGTTGGGGCATCTTTGGTTGGATTAATAAAGCATTATTTATTCCTTTATTTAGCTTTTTAAGTTCTTTCTTGCCTTATGGAATTGCCATTATTGTAATGACAGTTTTAATTAAACTTTTAATGTCTTTTGTACAATACAAGCAATTTTTGTCTCAAGCAAAAATGAAAATTTTAAAGCCAGAATTAGAAGCTATAAAAGAAAAGTATAAAGACAATAAAATGAAAGCGCAGCAAGAAACTATGGCGCTTCAAAATAAAGCTGGAGCTAGCCCTTTAAGTGGTTGTTTACCAGCATTAATACAGTTGCCAGTATTTTATGCGCTATTTATGTTCTTCCCAACTGCTTTTGCTTTAAGACAAAAAAGTTTCCTTTGGGCGGATGATTTATCATCTTATGATGTAATAGCAGAATTACCTTTTAATATCCCATTATATGGAAGTCATGTGAGTTTATTTCCAATATTAGCAGCAATAGCCATTTTCTTTTATATGAAAATGACAACAGGACAACAAGCTATGGCGCAACCAACGCAAGAAGGTATGCCTGATATGGCAAAAATGATGAAGTATATGATTTACTTCTCACCATTATTAATGCTATTTTTCTTTAATCAATATGCATCGGGATTGAGTTTATATTACTTCATCTCTAACTTAATTAGTATAGGTATTATGTTAGTTATTAAAAACTACATCATTGATGAAGATAAAGTACTTGCCAAAATAGAAGTCAATAAGGCTAAGCCTAAAAAACAGAACAAGTTTCAGAAAAGAATGGCAGATATGATGGAACAAGCTGAACAACAAAAGAAAGCTCAGCAACGTAAAAAGTAGAAAAACCATGAAAAATAATGTAGTTTACCTCATTTTATCTTTAATTATTTTATCATCAACTTTATCCTGTAATAACGATGACGATTCTGAAAGCATACATGAATTAGTAGGAACTTGGCAACGCGTAGAATTTAGTGACACTTTTGAAGAGAAATTCACATTCAATTCAGATAATACAGGGATTCATTTTTTTCATGATGGATCTTTTACAAATACGCAAACTATTAACTGGAGCACTCAAGAAAATGAGCTTTATACTACAGGTGAGAATAATATTCAAATTAATTTCACTTACATTATAAACTCAGAAGGACAACTTGTTTTAGATTCTGATAGTGAATTGACATACAATAGAATTTAATATTAATTCTAAAACGGAGTTAATCTCTTAAATAGGAGCAACAATTGAATAAATAATGGTTTCAGTTTTGAGTCATTTCTGCATATGTTTTATGAAAACTTGTTGGACACTTTTCAGACAGATTCTTTTTATTGATACAATTTCAAAATGATTTTGGCGTTATTGTCATTCCTGTACAAGTATGAATCCATTTTTTAATGTATAAAAATGAACAAAGTATATATTATAATTTTAACTCTTGTTTCAATTTTTAGTTTTGGACAAGAGATTAACCAATTTGATGCAGATGGAAAACGTCATGGTAATTGGAGAAAAAACTTTGATAAAACAAAGCAGATTCGTTATGAAGGACAGTTTAATCATGGTAAAGAAGTAGGCACGTTTAAGTTTTATACATTAAAAAACAAAAAAAGTGTATTAAGTGCTAAAAAAGTGTTTAACGACTCTAATAATATAGCATCAGTTCAATTTTTATCGTCATCAGGAAAGCTGATTAGTGAAGGTCAGATGAATGGTAAATTATATATTGGATCATGGACTTTTTATCATAATAAAACTAAAGCCATCATGTCTACAGAGCAATATAATGATAAAGGAGAATTAGATGGCAAACGGATTGTATATTATAAAGATGGAAGAGTAGCAGAAAAAGCTAACTATATCAATGGAAAGCAAGAAGGCTTATCTATTTGGTATTCAGATAAAGGCCTAGTTTTAAAAGAATTTACTTATAAAAATGATGAGCTTCACGGTTTGTCAAAATATTATAATGTAAATGGAACGATTGAAGCTGAAGGCAACTATCAAAAAGGAAGAAAACACGGTATTTGGAAATATTATAAAAATGGTAAACTCTATGAGGAGAAGGACCATACAAGGCGAAGCAAAAATCCTAAAAAACAATAGATAATACTTATCTTAAGCATAGTAATTTATAATAGCAACTTTTTATAGTTGCTATTTTTATTTCTTAATTTTGCAGTGTGAAATGAGCGTGTAAGAAGTATCGTTGTTTATAAAAATTATGAATAGCGAATCACATGTGATTTTAAAAAAAAGAAGATTATTGATCTCATGAATAAAAGGGTAATTGTTGGGCTTTCTGGAGGAGTTGATTCAAGTGTTGCTGCTTATTTATTAAAAGAGCAAGGCTATGAAGTGATTGGCTTATTTATGAAAAATTGGCACGATGATTCTGTAACAATTTCAGATGAATGTCCTTGGTTAGATGATAGTAATGATGCAATGCTTGTTGCAGATAAACTTGGTATTCCTTTTCAAACGGTAGATTTAAGTGAGCAATATAAAGAACGTATTGTTGACTATATGTTTGATGAATATCAAAAGGGAAGAACACCAAATCCTGATGTACTTTGTAATAGAGAGATTAAGTTTGATGTCTTTATGAAGATCGCTTTAGACTTAGGTGCAGACTATGTGGCGACAGGACATTATTGTAGAAAAGGTACTTCGACTAAGCTCAGCAACCAAACAGGAAAAGAAAAAGAGGTTTTTCATTTGTTAGCTGGTGTCGATAATAATAAAGATCAGTCTTATTTTTTATGTCAGTTATCTCAAGAGCAATTATCAAAGGCTTTATTTCCAATTGGTGAACTTACAAAACCTGAGGTTCGTGAAATTGCTTCAAAATTAGATTTAGTTACAGCAGATAAAAAAGATTCACAAGGACTTTGTTTTATTGGTAAAGTTAGATTGCCAGAATTTTTGCAACAAAAATTAAAACCAAAAGAAGGTGTTATTGTTGAGATTTCTAAAGAGAAAGCACTTTATAATAACGAAGTGCCGGCATTCGATTCAAAGAAAGAGGAGTTAGCCTATTTTACTAAAAAAATTGAATACGCTATTACAGACGGAGAAGTTGTAGGTAAACATCAAGGTGCACATTATTTTACAAAAGGTCAAAGAAAAGGGCTTGCCGTAGGTGGAAAAGTAGAGCCTCTTTTTGTGATAGATACAAATGTAGACGATAATGTTATTTATACAGGACAAGGAAAAGAACATCCTGGATTATTTAAAAAAGCATTATTTGTGTCAAATGATGAATTACATTGGGTTCGTGAAGATTTAGCTTTAAAAGTTGATGAAACTATGGAGCTAGAAGCACGGATAAGGTATCGTCAGCCACTTCAAAAAGCTACATTATATAAAGTAGACTCAGGATTGTATGTAGAATTTAAAAATGCACAATCTGCAATTACAGAAGGTCAGTTTGTTGCTTGGTATATAAATGATGAATTAGTTGGTTCGGGAGTAATTTCTTAAATTGCATAAAAGAATTGCCCAAATTAATAGCTAATGATTAAGAAAATACTATTATTAAGTTTTGTGTTTTTTCAATACATTTCTTACGCGCAAACAGAACACGCATGGATTTATCTGGCAGATAAAGAAAATGTAGATGCATCTATACAAAATCCCATTACAATTCTTACACAAAAGGCAATTGACAGAAAAAGCACTCATAATGTTATCATTGATGAACGCGATGTTCCTGTTAATGAAAATTATATTTTACAATTAAAACAGCAAGTAGGTATTGAAGTGAAAGCTAAATCTAAGTGGTTTAACGCTGTACATGTTATAGGACTTGAAGATGATATCAATGCCTTGAGTAGTTTGAGTTTTGTTGATCATATTGATTTTGCCGATAAAAGCTTAAATTCTGAATCGAGAATGGCAGCTGCAAATAATAAATTTGAAGTAGAAGAAACACTTGTAGATTTTGTATATGGTGATACTCAAAATCAAGTAGAGATGATTAATGTTGATAAATTGCATCTTGATGATTTTACAGGCGAAGGCATTACAATAGCGGTTTTAGATGCAGGTTTTCCTAATGTAAATACAATGGGAGCTTTTCAAAGGTTAAGAGATAATGATGATCTTCTAGGTGGTTATGATTTTGTAGATAGAGTAGCAAATCCTTATGCTTTTACTGGTAATACGCATGGCACCAAAGTTTTGAGTGATATGGCTGGATTTATACAAGACATGTTTGTAGGTACAGCGCCAGATGCTTCTTATTATGTGTTTAGAACCGAAGATGCTGGAAGTGAAACGCCTGTAGAAGAAAGTTATTGGGTCGAAGCAGCCGAAAGAGCAGATAGCTTAGGTGTAGATATAATTAATTCCTCTTTAGGTTATAGAGTATATACAAATGGAAACTATACGCATTTGCCTGAAGATTTAGATGGCAATACAACTTTTATAACCAAAGGAGCAAATATTGCAAATGAAAAAGGGATTTTAGTAGTTACATCTGCTGGAAACTCAGGAATAAGTGGTGTTGGAGCACCAGCTGACGGAACTGGCGTTTTAAGTATTGGTGCTGTAGATTTTGAAGGTAATTATGCTTCTTTTAGTTCGCAAGGAAGTGTTTTTCAATCTACCCAAAAACCAGATGTTGCAGCTCGTGGCGCAAGCACTTTTGTTATAAATGAAAATAATGCGATTGTAAATAATAACGGAACTTCATTTAGCTCACCAATAATGGCTGGCGGAATAGCCTCATTGTGGCAAGCTTTACCAAATGCTACTAATGAAGAAATTAAGCAATATGTACGTATGTCTGCATCACAGTATCATACTCCCGATTTCTTTTTAGGTTTTGGTATTCCTAACTTAGAGTTAGCTTACAATATAGGTCTATCACTTCAAGAAGATGAATTTTTTGAGTTCAATATTTTTCCTAATCCAGTAAAAGATGTGTTAAACATTCAGATTCCATCAGCAAATGAAGTCACGTCATTACTCATTTATGATATTTTAGGAAAAGCAGTATTTCAAAAAATAATGACTACTCATAGTAGTACAATAGATACATCATCAATGTCTTCAGGTGTATATATTATGTCTTTAGAATCTGAAAAAGAATCAAAAACATTCAAATTTATAAAATCGTAAATGACAAATAAAATAACCAAACTGTTTGGTATTAAGTATCCTATTATTCAAGCTGGAATGATTTGGAATAGCGGATGGAAATTAGCTTCAGCAGCTAGTAATGCTGGTGCATTAGGATTAATAGGAGCTGGTTCTATGTATCCTGATGTATTGCGAGAACACATTCAAAAATGTAAACAAGCAACAGATAAACCTTTTGGTGTTAATGTACCAATGTTATATCCTAACATTGAGGAGATAATGAATATTATTGTTGACGAAGGTGTTAAAATAGTTTTTACGTCTGCTGGAAATCCTAAAACATGGACACCTTGGTTAAAAGAACGAGGAATTATTGTGGTTCATGTTGTGAGTAGTGTAAAGTTTGCATTAAAAGCTCAAGATGCAGGAGTTGATGCAGTTGTAGCCGAAGGTTTTGAAGCTGGCGGGCACAATGGAAGAGAAGAAACTACAACACTTACTTTAATTCCTATGGTTAAAGAGCAGTTAGAGATTCCGTTAATTGCTGCAGGAGGAATTGCAACAGGTCAAATTATGTTAGCTGTTATGATTTTGGGTGCAGATGCTGTACAGGTTGGTAGCCGGTTTGTTGCAAGTGAAGAGTCTTCTGCACATCAAGCATTTAAAAAAGTAGTTGTAGATGCTAAAGAAGGAGATACTCAGCTAACATTAAAAGAGTTGGCTCCTGTGAGACTTATAAAAAATAAGTTCTTTTTAGAGCTGCAAGAACTCTATAAAAAAAGCCCAACAGTTGATGATTTAAAATCATTGCTAGGTAGGGCAAGAGCAAAGCGAGGTATGTTTGAAGGTGATTTAGAAGATGGTGAATTAGAAATTGGTCAAATAGCAGGATTGATTCATGATATCAAACCAGCAGCTCAAATTGTTAAAGACATGATGCAAGAGTTTAAAACAGCAAAACAGAATGTATCTAGTTTGTAATGCATTATGAAAAAACGTTTGCAAATACTGGTTTTATCATTACTATTTGTTAGTAATTTTGGTTACACTCAAAGCGTATTGTTTGTTGGTAATAGTTTAACGTATTCAAATAATCTTCCTGAGATTTTAGAGCGTATTGCTAAAGATTTTAATGAATCTATCGAAACTACTTCATTATGTTTTCCAAACTATGGTTTAGAAGATCATTGGCTTGAAGGTAAGTTTCATAAATTAATGAATCAAAACAAATATGATTTTGTAATTGTGCAGCAAGGACCTTCATCACAACCACCAGGAAGAAAAATGCTTTTAGATTATGGAGCAAAGATGAAAGCGGTTTGTAAAGTAAAAAGCACAGAGCTAGCTTATTTTATGGTATGGCCTTCTAAATACTATTACTATACATTTGATGGTGTTATTGATAATCATAGAGAAGCAGCAAAAGTTAATGATGCTAAGTTATTTCCTGTTGGTGTTATTTGGAAAGCTTATGAGGAACAAAAAAACAATGTAAGTCTTTATAGTCATGATGATTTTCATCCCTCTAAAGCTGGTAGTTTTTTAGCTGCGTTAACAATATTTCATGGTCTTTATCCTGAGAAAAAACTTCATAAAATAGATTATAAGACGTATAAAAAGTGGGTTAAAGATGAAGCATCTTTTAACGCAATAATTGATTTAATTACAAAAAAATAGCCTGAATTATCTTCAAGCTATTGTTAAAATAAACTAATTAACCAAAAAATCAATCAGTACTTTCTTCTGTTTTATCACTTTTAAGTTCGTCAAGTATTTCTCTTATTTGCAATGTATGTCTATACCCATGAGCAGCACTAACAATAAATAATTGATAGGCATCTATATCACCATAAGCATATTTACCAATTAGGTGCCTTAAATCGGCATTAGTTTCTTTTAATAATTTAATAGTTGATGCTCTATTTGCTTTAATAACTTTCATAACTTCTTCTAATGAAGTCCATTTATTTGAAGGATTAAATAATTCTGGTGATTTTACTTTTTTTGTTCTGTCTGTTACATTTGTAATTACCAAACCATCATTAGTTGTTAAATCTTTATCTACTAAAACTTCATTTTTTATAATTAGTTTTTTTGCACCTTCAATTATAGCTGGTTCTGTGCTTGCTATATGCTCTAAGCAGTTCATAATCGACCAACCACCATCTTTTGGGGTGTAAAGAAGCTCTTCTTTAGATAAGTTTTTAATTTCATCTACTAATTGTTGTAAAGTCATTTCTAAGTAATTAATAGCAAATGCTCTATCATTTTTTTTTAATTCAGAATTTGTACTACCATAGGTAATGGTTGTGATAAATAAGAATGTAAGTAATAAATTTTTCATGATTAATATTTTAAGTTTAATCAAATTAAAGCATTGCTGAGTTTTAAGATTTATAATGTTTTATTAATTAATGCCCAATGGTAGTAAATATATTAACCAATGGTATTGTGTTTTATATAGCATGGTGATTTAACAAATTTTAAACATAGAGCCATTGTTTTATTCTATATTTTTAGAAGATAATATGTGAGATTTTATTTAAATGAAATTTTTTTTAAACAACAGAGACACAATTACTAGATATACTTTAATTACTTTGTTATGTTTGATTATTGTACATCTTATGAGTTACAATAAGCTTCCTTTTTCTGTAGACTATAAGTTTCCAATGGTTTCGTTTTTAGTTATTTTAAGCTTTGGATTAATTCTTTGCTCTTCTAATCACTTACTAGTTAATAAGATAAATGTTAATGCTTTTTATAGTGAAAAAAAACAGCAACACTTTTTTGTTGACTTTATATTTCACTTTGTAATTACAACAATTGTTTATACAATCTTATATATAATTATTAATCAGGTTGTTTTTGGATTTGATTTTATACTAGTTAACTATTTTAAATATTTATTTATATCCCTTTTAATTATTTTATTTGAATATGTTTTTAGAAAAGCATTATTAACTACTAAAGAAGAAGTTATTGTAGTAGTAAAAGATGAGATTTTAATAAAAAATGGAAGTAAACTGTTACGCCCTAAGTATGAAGCTATTTCGTGTTTCCAATCTTCAGGCGGAATTGTGACAATATTTCTCAATCAGTTTACATCAGAAAAAACAACTCAGTTCACATCATTAAAACAGTTAGATGAGGTCTTGCCAAAAACTATTTTTTTTAAGGTTAACAGGCAGTTTATAGTAAATAAAAACGCTATCAAAACTGTAAAAAATGACGTAAATAGAAAATTGAGAATTGAAGTTAAACCTAGCACTATAGATGATAAAATAATTGAATTAAATGTAAGTCGTTACTTAAATAGTGAGTTTAAAGCGTGGTATAGTAGTTAGCCCTTTTTTAAAATAAATTGAGTGCTTAAAAATACATTTTTCCAAGAATCATCTTTATAAACACCAACTTTAAAATTGTATAGAGAGTTGTTTACATATTCCCACATATCTGTTACCTCGGTGCCTTGATAATTATAGGTGTATATAATGTTTTTGCCTTTAAAACTAACAGTACCTTCTGTTAAGCCACCAAATACATCAAATTCCCAAAACTTAATTTTATTTGTTTTAGAATCAAACTTTCTAATACCATGATTTCTTAATCCGTATTTTGTCTGCTCAATATTTGTAAATCCTTTTGATGTTACAATGATAATTTTTTTGTCTAAGCCATATTTAAATGTTACTTCTTGTTTAAAGTTTGAGTTGTTTCCCCATTTGCCTTCTGCAACCCAAGTTTTATTTATTAGAGTATCAAAAGCTGATAAATTATTTTTTGAGCCTTGCTTTTGAAAATTAAAAAGAAGGAATAATAAAAGAGAAATGTATTTTAAATTCATTTAATAAAAATTTATAAAGCAAAATACATTGTTTAGTAACACCGTTTCTTATTAACTGTTTGGTTTTTATACAAATGGTACTATATTTTATTATGAATAGATTAAGTCTTTAATACTTAATCTAATTTAACTTTGTAAAGCCTGCTTAAACCATTATTATATTGATTAAATATACTTTGCAAATCTTCAATTGATTTTGAGTTAAGTTTGGTGTGATTTCCTAATCGTTTGCTTGTAAAATACAGTGTGTTACTAGTAATATCAACAAAAGGGCAATAATCCATTTTATTGGAGTTTATTTTTTCTCCCATATTTGTAGCAACACTCCAAGTTCTGTCATCTTGCTTTTTACTTAAATATAAATCTCCACTTCCTAAACCGTCTTTTCTATTGTAGCAAGTATAAATAATAAAGGTTTCATCTGGAGCTACAAACGCATTAAATTCATAGCCGTCAGAATTTATTTCATTTCCTAAAGACTTAGGGTTTGTATAGCTACCATTAATATATTCACTAACATAAATGTTGTCTTTTTGTTTTAGTTTAGGATTGTCAAGTGTAAAATAAATATTTTTAGAATCAGTAATTACAGGATAAAACTCATCCATAGTCGTATTTATTGGAGCTCCTAAATTAATAGGTTTAGACCAATCGTCTAATTTACTTTTTCGTGTAACGTACCAAATGTCAAAATCTTTAGTTTCATTAGAAGATGCATCTATTGGTCTATTAGAAGCAAAAAAAAGTTTTAACCCATCTTTAGAAAAGAAAGGTTCAATATCAAAATATTGTCCTGAAAACGATATTAATTCTGGTGCTTGCCATATGCCATTTACTCTTTTGCATGCAATTAGGGCAGACATATCGCCCATAAAGCTTTGGGCAGAAAACACAACTTCGTCTTGGTTTTTGGTTAGCGCAATATCTCTAACATTTGGGAATTGTTTTACTACATTTTCTAAAAATGGAGTTGGAACTTCTTTTGGTTGAGCAAAAGAGAAAAAAGAAACTATAAAGATAAAATATAGTATAAATTGTTTCATAAAAAAGAAAATTTAGAATACAATTTACAAAAGCAAGAAGGTTTAAAATTTAATTTTTTGTTAATTTAAATCTTTATATAAATATCAAAGAGAGGAAAGTTTTCCTCTCTTTGATTGAAACGTTTTGCAACAAAATTTTTAAATCCCTCTAAAATAATAGCTGAAAAAGTTTCTAAATGTTTAAAAAAACATTTGATAGTATAAAAATAATTGTTTTTATAGATTAAGCGGTGCGAATAAGTTTTATTTTATCAACATTTTATTAATACAAACTAATGATTAACAGTTTGTTGTATTGCTAATGGCAAATACTTTAGATTTAAAAGATGAAGATAAAGTTGATGTCTTATCTTTGGCAACTCAAAAAAAGATATAGTTGGTTTTATCACAATACACAAAAGAGTTTAAATATAATTGGCAGTTAGCTGCACCAGTTATGCTAGGCATGCTTGGGCACACCTTTGTGAGTTTTGTAGATAATATTATGGTTGGGCAATTAGGAACTGCAGAACTAGCGGCAGTTTCACTTGGTAATAGCTTTATGTTTATTGCAATGTCATTAGGTATTGGTTTTTCTACAGCAATTACGCCTTTAGTGGCAGAAGCAGATACTGCAAAAGATTTTAAACAAGGAAAATCTGCTTTTAAGCATGGCTTGTTTTTATGTATAGTTCTTGGGATTTTACTGTTTTTATTGGTGCTTTTTGCTAAGCCCTTAATGTATTTAATGAAGCAGCCTGCTGAGGTTGTTGAGTTAGCAATTCCATATTTAGATTTAGTGGCTTTTTCGTTAATTCCATTAATTATCTTTCAAGCATTCAAACAATTTAGTGATGGTTTATCTATGACTAGATATCCTATGTATGCTACAATTATAGCTAATATTATTAATGTTATTCTTAATTATATTTTAATATTCGGGAAGTTTGGTTTTCCAGAATTGGGTATTGTAGGAGCTGCATACGGAACTTTAATTTCTAGATTTATAATGGTTGCGCATTTATGGTGGCTTTTAACAAAAAAGGAAAAATCTAAAGCCTATGTTACTCAAATAAAAATATTTGTGTTAGATAAATTAATGCTTAATAAGCTAATTAGTTTGGGTGCGCCAAGTGCTATGCAAATGTTCTTTGAGGTTGCTATTTTTACAGCCGCAATATGGTTAAGTGGTCTGTTAGGAAAAAACCCTCAGGCAGCAAATCAAATTGCATTAAACTTATCTTCAATGACCTTTATGGTAGCTATGGGATTAAGTGTAGCATCAATGATTAGAGTTGGAAACCAAAAAGGATTGCAAAAGTATTTTGAACTGAGACGTATTGCATTTTCTCTATTTTTATTAGGAACGATTTTAGCTGTTTTTTTTGGACTAATTTTCTTTTTATTTCATGATTATCTTCCTCAAATTTATGTGGATTATGATGATGCTGAAAACTTAATTGATAATAAAGAAGTGGTTAGTATTGCTTCAAAATTATTGCTTGCAGCTGCCATATTTCAAATAAGTGATAGTATTCAAGTTGTGGTACTTGGTGCATTACGTGGTTTGCAAGATGTAAAAATACCAACGATTATTACATTTGTTTCATATTGGATGATTGGGTTTCCAATTAGCTATTGTATGGGAAAAGAAGAAGCCTATGGAAGCTTTGGAATATGGATGGGTTTATTAGCAGGATTAACCACAGCAGCAATTTTATTGTATATTCGATTTAATTATTTAACTAAGAAATTAATTTTACAGAAAGAAACGACATAGTTTATGGAACTTCCAAAATTTATATTAGGTGATAATACAGATCATCCAAACGCAATCTATGTGATTCATACAGATTTTCCGAGATTTATAATCAATCTAGAAAACGATGAGGTTGAATGGTTAGAAGAATTTGATGAGCATGACCAAAAAGAGTTAGAAACCGAAACAGAAGGATTAATTCAACAGGCTACAGATTTTTACGATAGAGAAGTAGAACGATACGATAACTAATGTTAGATCAACTTATAGAATACGACACAGAGCTTTTTGTATATCTAAATAACTTGGGTTCTCAAACTTGGGATGGTTTATGGTTAATCATTACAAATAAGTTGACTTTTGCGCCATTATATGCTTTACTTTTATTTTTAATATATAAAAAGTTAGGTTTAAAACAACTACTAATAATTATTGTCATTGTGGTTTTAATGATAACGTTTACAGACCAAATAACGAACCTATTTAAAAAAGTTTTGGTAAAACGATTACGACCTTGTCAGGATGGAGAGATACAAGAAACTATTAGGTTAGTAGCAAATTATTGTGGACGTTACGGCTTTTTTTCAGGGCATTCATCAAACTCTATGGCAGCAGCTGTTTTTGGTGGCTTACTTTTAAAATCTTATTATAAAAATTTAATATTTATACTTTTATTTTGGAGCGTTATTGTTGCTTACAGTAGAATTTATGTTGGTGTACATTATCCTTTAGATATCGTCTGCGGAATGACCTTTGGAGCGCTTTCTGGCTTTATGTTTTATAAGCTTAGCCAACTTGCTTTAAGACGATTTACTTCTTAGTTAAAATATAATATTGATTAACTAACCTGTCTTTATACTGTCTTGAGTTGGTATCAGAAATATTTATATCGTAAGTATTTTGATATTCTACGATATAGTCATTTTTTAAAATTTCTATATCATTCAAATTGTTAGTATTAGCTAATAAACCAAATGTATGTTCTTTAGGAAATACAAACTCAGAGCCCTTTTTTATGGTTTTTACTTTATCTCCAAATTGCCAAACAATTTCTGGCGTTAATAAGTCAATACTATAAACGTTTAAATTCTTATTCATTGCATTTTCATTCAAGCTTGTAATAGGTTTGTAATTTTCACTTATTAAAAGCTTAGATAAAGGCAGTGCAAAAAAGAGTAGTGCTATAAAAAATAAAACAGCTAGATTAAAAACAGATTGTATGTTTTTCTTTCTAAGTTTAATCAAAATAAACAATCCAATATTAAATAAGACTATAGAAGCTAAGGAGAACAACAGCCAATGATTAGATAGTTTTTCGCCTAGAAAAATATATCCAATTACTGGAAAAGTAATTCCTATTAAGGCAATTAACCCAAAATTAAAATATACAGGAATAGTTTCTCTTTTATCTTTTAAGTCTTTAAATTTTCGTATTAAATACTCAATATAAAACCCTGTATTGATTGCCAACGGAATTAAAACTGGCATTAAATATCTTGATTTTTTTTCAGGAATTATAGAGAGTAAGACCACTGCAAAAATAGTCCAATAAAAACTGAACTTGTAAGCTTTTAAGTTTGAAACTCTAGTTTTTAAATATGGATAAATAAGCGCAATAAATGCTGGAATGGTCCATAATCCACTTTGTGTAAAAAAGCTCCAGTAATAATAAAAAGGCCTTACATTATAACTAGACCAGTTTCCAGTTTCTTTTTTTGCAATAGCAGTAAATGTTTCAGCATCATAAACTCTAACATATAAATACCACCAACCACCAACAATCAATGCTATAATAAGGCAAAGTAAAAACGAAAATAAAAGACGCTTGTTAAACTTGTATTTGTATGAAAATCCGTAGGCTAATAAAAAGGGCAGTAATAATACATAAAATGATACAGGACCTTTACTCAATATAGAAAGACCAATAAAAACACCAGCAATTATACTGTGCTTTAAATAATTACCATAGTTACTAAAGAGTTGAAAAAGATAATACATACCAATAAGCATGAAGCTATGTGTAAATATATCTGAAGGTGCTTCAAAAGTGATACCTATAACATAAAATGACGTGATAATAATTAATGCATTATTAAAACTATGTACAGAATTTGAAACTATTTTTTTTGAAATGAGGTACGTATAAATTCCTGTAATAATTATAAAAAGTAATGCAGGAAGCCTATATGCAAACACATTTTTTATGCCAAGAACAAAAGCAAAAACAGTGCTAATCCAAGCTGGTAATGGTGGTTTTTGATAACGCGCTTCACCATTCATTGTTGTTAGAAGCCAATTGTTATCTACTAACATTTCTCTTGCTGTAATAAAATTACGCGCTTCCATAATGCTTACTTGTAAGGCATCTAGATTAAACCCAAGCATGATGATAACCAAAAAGGCTATTGTTAGTATCGGATTTTTATGAAGCTTCTGTAGCATCTGCTTTGTGGATTAAGTAAATGTTTCTTAAATAGATTATAGAGCCTAAACCATGGCCTAAAATTAAAACTAGATCTTTTCTTATAAAGGCATAAGTTAAAATAAGAATAGAACCAACAAGACTTAACAACCAAAACCCAAAAGGTAATGTTGAGGTTTTCTTTGCTTCAGAATATAACCATTGATAAACAAACCGAAGTGTGAAAATGACCTGAGAAATAATGCCTAAACCTAATAACCAAAAAGGAATGGCTTCATTTTTAAATAAAAGATTTACGTCGATCTTATTATTATTGAAATAATAAATAACAATAAGTAAAGGGAAAATAACTAAAAACCAACGTGCTATTTTTGGAAATTTTTTCCATTGATTTTGAAGTTGTAGGTTTCTAATATATATATAATATGTTAGTGATTGACCAAGCATGATGGCAAAATCATAACGTAAATAGCCATAAATAAAAAGAAGTACCGAAGCTAGTAAACTTAAGGTCCAAAAAAGCGTAGGTGTGATAACACGTTTTTGTTTTTCAGAAGTAATCCATTGTATAATTAATCTAGATGAGAATAAAATCTGAGCCAAAAAACCTATGCTATATATAACCCAATTACTCATTAACTCTTTTTGGCAACCTGATAATTAATGTATTTTTTTTTCATCCATAAATAAGCAAAGCAATCCATTAAAGGACCAAGAAGCCTGTTCCAAACGCCAAATTTTGCAGTACCAGCAATTCTTGGAAAATGCTGAACAGAAATTTGAATCACTTTACCTTCTTGTAAAAGAATCATGGCTGGTAAAAAACGATGCAAGCCTTTAAACATCGGGATGCGTTTTGCATACTCAGTTTTAATAACTTTTAAAGGGCAACCGGTATCATCCATACCATCGTGTGTGAAGCTACGACGAATTCCGTTAGCAATTTTTGAGGACATGTTTTTTACAAAACTATCTTTTCTATTAGATCTAACACCTGTAACTAAATCGTATTCGCCAATATGTTCTAAGAGCAAATTAAAATCTTCTGGAGCAGTTTGTAAATCAGAATCTATATAACCAACCAATTCTGTGTTTGTATGGTCAAAACCAGCTTTAATAGCTGCACTTAAACCTCTATTCTCTTTAAATAAAATATAGTTAAAGTTTTCGTTTCTATTACAAATAGTTTCAATGTGGGTTTGACTACTATCTTTTGAGCCGTCATTTACAAATAAAATTGTGGTGGGTTGTGTTGCAATTTTGCTATAAGCAAGAAGTTCTTTTTCAACACGTTCTAAATTGTCTTCCTCATTATAAACAGGAACAATAATTGTGAATTTATAATTCATCTAATAAAAGTTAGTTATGCAAAAATATTCTTTTTTTATCTAACAGTAAGTAATTCTTATTTACATAAAAAGCGTTATTTTGTGATATCTAAAAAATTATAATGAAGATACTCGTTACTGGAGCAGTTGGTTTTATAGGGTCACATACTGCTGAACGTTTGCATAGCTTGGGTCATGAAGTCATTGGCTTAGATAATTTTAATGATTATTATAGTTTAGAGTTAAAGCAATTAAATGCTAATGTTTTAAAAAATCAAGGAATTAAAATTATAAAGCAAGATTTGAGGGATTCTAATTTAGCTGAAGTCTTGCCTAACGATATCAATTATATTTTTCATTTCGCTGCTCAACCTGGAATTTCATCAACTTCTACGTTTGAAGATTATTTTACAAATAATATAATTGCTACAAAAAACTTAATAGATTATGCTCAAACATGTAAGAGCTTAAGTTTGTTTGTAAATATTGGGACGTCTTCTATTTATGGTATAGAAGCTACATATCCAGAAAGTGTTGCCCCAAAGCCAGCATCTCATTATGGCGTTACTAAATTAACTGCAGAACAATTAGTGCTTCAAAAAAGTAGAGGATTTAGTTTTAAAGCTTGCTCTTTAAGGCTCTATTCTGTAATTGGACCAAGAGAACGACCAGAAAAAATGTATACTAAACTTATAGATTTAGGTTTAAAAGGTGAAGCCTTTCCTTTGTTTGAAGGTAGCGATAAGCATTTACGAAGTTTTACCTATGTTGGAGATATTGTTGATGGAGTTGTAAGTGTTATTGGTAAGGAGTCTATTGTAGATGGTGAAATTATAAATCTAGGAACCGAAGTAGAGCATACCACACAAGAAGGTATTGAAGCTGTTGAGCAAGTTTTAGGAAAACCAATTGCAATTAACGTAATCCCGAAACGACCAGGTGATCAATCGAGAACAAAAGCAAATATTGATAAAGCAAGAAACCTGCTTAATTATAATCCGCAAACTACGTTGTTAGAAGCTGTTAAAAAACAGGTAGAATGGTTTAAGGCTAATTTTTAAGGTTCAATAAATATTCTGCAGCAGCAAAAGGTGTTATTTTTCCAGCTTCAATTAATTGTAATTGAGATTTGAGCTCTTTTTTGATTTGAGATTGATTAAAAAAATCAGATTTTAAGCGTTCTTCAATAGTTTGCAACAACCAAAATTTATTTTGTTCGGTTCTGTTTATATTAAAAAAGCTATTATTTTTTGTATGCTCAATATAATTTTCAATCAATTGCCAAATTTCAGAAATACCTTTATTTTTTAAAGCACTGCAAAGCGTAACTTTAGGTTGCCAGTTAGATGCTTTTTGAGGATACAAATGCAGCGCTCTATTAAATTCAACTTTTGCAAGTTTAGCCGATTTTAAATTGTCTCCATCGGCTTTATTTATTGCAATTGCATCAGCCATTTCTATAATGCCACGTTTAATACCTTGCAATTCGTCACCAGCTCCAGCAAGTTTTAACAATAAAAAAAAATCTACCATGCTATGCACAGCAGTTTCACTCTGACCAACACCAACGGTTTCTATAACAATAGTATCAAAACCAGCAGCTTCACATAAAATTATGGTTTCACGTGTTTTTCGTGCAACACCTCCAAGAGAATCACCAGAAGGAGAAGGACGAATAAATGCGTTTTTATTTTTAACCAAATCTTCCATTCTTGTTTTATCACCAAGAATACTTCCTTTACTTAAAGAACTACTTGGGTCAACAGCTAAAACGGCTACTTTTTTACCAAGATTTGTGAGGTGAGTTCCAAAAGCTTCAATAAAGGTGCTTTTGCCAACGCCAGGAACACCAGTTATTCCAATTCTAACCGATGAGTTTGCATACGGTAAGCATTGCTTAATGACGTCATTAGCTTTTTTAGAATGATTTATATTTGAGCTTTCAACAAGTGTGATAGCTCTACTTAATGCTGTAATATTTCCTTTTATAATTTGAGCTACTAGCTCAGTAGAGCTTGGTTGTGCTTTTCGTTTTAGTTGAATGTTTTCTATAGAAATAGTATTGGTGATTTCAGATTGAGAAACACCATCTTTTTCTTGTAAAGCAGAAGTTTTGGGTTTTTTAGTCAAAATTCCTTAGTCATTAGCATCCTTTATTACTTTTAAAGGTACAGCAATTTTTGTATTATCCCAAGCCATAGTTAGTTTGAGATTATCTGTAGTGTTATCAAAAGCAATGGTAAATTGCTCTACAATAGTATTTAAATTTTCTGTAGGAACATTAATATTTATAAGATCAAATTTTGGCTCACGCATAGGTTGCATTTGCTCGTTAACTCCCCAAGGATATTGCTTTGAGTTAAACATAACTTGCCAAGATGTATCATTTGGGATTGTCCACAAGGTATAATCTCCATAAGGAAGATAATGACCTTCAATCATTAAATTTTTATTGGTAGAGAATGTGGTGGCTTCATTTGCTCCAGTACGCCAAACCTTATTGTAAGGGACTAATGCGCCAAATATTTCACGTCCTTTTTTTGATGGTCTATTATAAAATACGTTTAACTCAAGGTCATTAAGTTTAAACTCAACAGTATCTTTTGGGCTCAAACGTTTTGAGAAAATATCTTCAACAAAATAAGAATATAAAAATAACCCAATTGCAATAATTGAAAGTAAAATTAAGAGTCGCTTTAAAAACGTATTCATAGTAAAAGGATAAAAAAAAACGAGTTGAATTGCAAAGATAATTTTAAAAACAAAATCTAATATATACTTAACGTTGTTTTAATAAAATTTCTTACACTTTAAAAAAATGATTAAATTTTGCAACACTTACTTTTTTGTATCGTCTTTAAAGTGAACTAATCAAAAACCAAAAGCAAACTAAAGCATGTTTCAAGTAGATATTATTGAAAAATGCAAGCAAAACAATCGTGTTGCGCAATTAAAGCTATACAATCAATATTGTGATGGTATGTATATTGTTGCTATGCGATTTGTAAAGGATTCTATGGAAGCTGAAGATATCGTACAAGAAGCCTTTATTAAAGCATTTGCAAAGCTAGATCAATACAAAGCAGAAGTCACTTTTGGAGCTTGGTTAAAACGTATCGTAATTAATAAAAGTATCGATTTACTAAAATCTAAAAAGCAAAAAATGCTTGAGTTAGATGAGGTGCACCTCAAAGTAGTTGATGAAACTTATGAAAGCGAATGGTTAGTTGATGATACAATTACGTTAGATGAAGTTAAAGAGGCTATTAAAAGGCTTCCAGATAAATACAAATATGTAGTTATGTTGTATTTAGTTGAAGGTTATGACCATCAAGAAATTTCAGAAATATTAAATATTACTGAAGTCGCTTCTCGAACGCAATTATCTAGAGGAAAAGTAAAATTAAAAGAACTATTAACACCAATTCAAAATGGCACAAGATATTAGAAAACTGTTTGAAAACGAACAAAAGGTATCCAACTTAAAAATGCCTAACGGACATGAGGCTCGATTTTTAGAAAAATTAGATGAGTCGCTTTTAACACCATCAATCAAAAAACGTTTCAGTTGGTTACAAATTGCTGCAAGTGCTGCCGTCTTTTTCTGCCTGAGTTTTGGAGCATATACGTATTTTAATCAAACTCCAATAAAGTCAATTAAAGGCGAAGAAGTCGTTACAAATTTAAAAACACTTGGAGACATTTCACCAGACTTAAAAAAGGTAGAAAATTATTATTTGGCTAATATTAATTTAGAATTATCTAAAGTAAAGCTAACGCCAGATAACAAAGAGTTGTTTGATAGTTATGTTTTACGTCTTGAAGAATTAAATAAAGAATACGAGCGTTTATCTATTGAGCTAACGGATCATGGCCCTAATGAGTTAACAGTTAGTGCTCTAATAGATAATTTAAAACTACGTCTTAACCTATTGTATCGCTTAAAAGAACAGTTAAAAGATTTAAATACTCCAGAAACACAAGCGAGTATTTCTTAAAATAATATAAACACATGAAAACAATACAAATAAAATTAATAATGCTTTTGCTATGCTTTTCAGTTAGTGCAATTGCCCAGCAAAAATTAAATAAGTTATCAAAAACTATAAATGCTGATAAAGATGTAACCATTGATCTTAATACAAGTTATGTGCAAATTGAAGTGGATACATGGAACAAAGACAAGATTGAGATTGAAGCTTATATAGAAAGTGATAAACTCTCTAAAGAAGAGCTTAAAGAAGCTTTAGACGATTGGAATGTAAATATAGAAGGTTCTGGAGATTATGTTAGTATAAAATCAAAAGGAAACAGAAATGGTTGGTCTGGATTTGTAATAAATACTACTGATGGTGACTATGCAGATGTGCTTAGAGACTTAGAAATACAGTTAGCTGATATGCCAGAACTTCCTGAGATGCCTGAGATACCAGAGTTGCCTATGATGCCAGAAATGGTACAAATGCCAAATATGCCAGATATGCCTGAGATGCCAGAATTCCCTGAGTTACCTGAGTTGCCTGATGGATTACATTCAATTAATTTTGATTATGATGCTTATAAAAAAGATGGTGAAAAGTATCTTGAAAAATGGAGTAAAGAATATGAAGCTAAGTATGGTAAAGAGTTAAAAGATAAAATGAAAGAATGGGGAAGAAAGTTTGGTGAGTCTGATTATCAAGGAAAAATGGAAAAATGGGGAGAAGCCTATGGGAAAAAGTTTGAAGGTAAATGGGCAAAAGACATGGAAGCTTGGGGAGAAAAATTTGGAAAACAATTTGGTAAAGAATGGGAAGTGAAAATGGAAAAGTGGAGCCAAAAAATGGAGAAAGAATGGGGAAAAGATTATGAGAAAAAAATGGAAGCTTGGGGAGAGAAGTTTGAGAAAGAAATGGAAGAGCGTTCAAAAGCTTTAGAAGAAAGAAACGAAGCCTTAGAAAAACGTATGGAAGAACGTGTAGAGAGACAGGCACAAAGGGAAGAAGAACTTGCTGAGCGCATGGAAGAACGTCAAGAGCGCCTAGAAAAGCGCCGTGAAGAACTCGCTAGAAGTCTTGAGAAGAGAAGCGGTAAGGTAAAAAGGGCAATTAAAATTAAAATGCCTAAAAAAGCCAAGCTAAAAATGAATGTTAGGCATGGCGAATTAAAGTTTGGTTCTGTAATTTATAATTTAAAAGCAGATATATCACACTCTACATTAGTAGCAAATCACATTGATGGAAGCGAGACTTCCATCAATGTGTCTTATTCGCCAGTATTAATTACAACATGGGGTTTGGGCGAGTTAAACTTAAATTATGTTGATGAAGCAGAAATTAAAACGGTTAATAGAATGGTTTTAAATTCTAACTCTTCAAATATTACAATTGGTAATTTAACTGGTAATGCAATTATTGATGGAAGTTTTGGCGACTTTTCAATTGCTAAAATTGATGAGTCATTTAATAATTTAAATGTGATTTTAGAAAATAGTGATGCACTCATTTCATTACCAAATACAACTGCATATAATTTTCAATATAAAGGCAATAGAACTCGATTTAGTCATCCAGAAAAAGCGGCAAATAAAAGTGTTTCTAATTTTTCTACAGGTAATTTGTCTAGTAATAAAACCATTGTTGTAAATGCAAAGTTTAGTACTGTGATTATGCAATAGTTTCCTATTTTTGAGGAAACATTGTTTTCATGTCCATTAATAACTTTTCTAATTTCCTAAATAGCATCTCCTCAGCATCACTTCGCGTTTTAGATGCATCCATTTCAAATTCAAAATACATAGCTTTAGATTTATCAAAAGATAATAAAGCGCTTAAATCTATTGATGTTTCATCTTCTGAAGCATTAGAGAACTATATCAGTAATCATATAAAATTAAATACAGCAAAAGTAGCTTTTGGCGGTTATTTAGAGCAGCGTTCTATTTATAAGCGAAGTAATTATTTTAATGATGATAATCCAAAAACTGAACGTAATATACATTTAGGTGTTGATTTATGGATTGCTGCTAGAACGCCAATTTATACACCTTTACATGCCATGGTGCATAGTTTTAAAAACAATACCAATTTTGGGGATTATGGACCAACACTAATTTTAAAGCATAGTATTGAAGGTGTTGAGTTTTATACACTCTATGGTCATTTAAGTATTGCTTCAATAGAGAATCTGAAAGTAGGACAGGAGTTTAAACAAGGCGAGCAAATAGCAACTTTGGGAGATGCCACAGTAAATGGAGATTATCCGCCACATTTGCATTTTCAAATTATTAAAGATTTGCAAAATTATAAAGGCGATTATCCTGGTGTTTCAAATAAAATAGATTTAGAGTTTTACAAAGTAAATTGTCCAAACCCAAATTTACTTTTAAAATTAATATAGCTTCATTATTAATATTTTAGGTTAAATTATAAGGTTTATAACGAAAAGTAACGAGTAAGTTTTTGCACAAAACTTATTATGGTTATTATTGTAAGATAAAACCTAAATTTACCTATGAGACATATCTACTTTTTCTTTTTTGCTTTTATATTTTTTTCTGTTGCGCAAGCTCAAGTTGTAACAATACCAGATGCAGATTTTAGAGATTTACTTTCGGATCCTTCTGCTAATGGAGCACTCATAAGAGATTTAAACAATAGTATCATAACTAATGTTGATGCAAATAATGATGGGCAGTTTCAAGTAAGTGAAGTAGAACAAGTAAGCTATATCTATCTTGGGTATTCTGTATCTAGCCCTCCAATTATTTCATCTCTTGAAGGTATAAATAGCTTTGTGAATATAAATAAGTTAATTGTTGGAAAAACTAATGTAACGACATTAAATATTAACCTTCAAGCTTTAACATGGCTTTCAATTAAAAATAATGATTTATTATCTTCAATGGATATTTTGGGATGTGCTAATTTAGAAAGTTTGTACGTTGAAGACAATGAAATGTTTACCGCTTTAGATGTCTCAGGTTTAGCTAACTTATATACTTTAGAGTGCATAGGTTCATATCTTTATAATGCGCCAAGAATAAGTTCAATAAATGTTTCAGGTTGTACTAGTCTATATTCGTTAGATGTTAGCCAAAATAACTTAGCCAATATAGATGTATCTACATGTACAAGTCTAAGTATATTAAAATGCGGAAGAAATTTGTTAACAACTCTAGATGTTTCTGGTTGTCCTGTTTTAAGAAGGCTGCATTGTTATCATAATAATATTACTGCAATAGATTTATCTACAGCTTATGAGTTATTTGAATTTGATTGTAATAATACGCTAATTGAAAGTATTGACGTATCTAATTGTAGTAAATTAAATACGTTAAACTGTCATACTAATGATGCACTTACATCATTATTTATAAAAAACGGAAAAGTAGAAGGTTCATTTGGGATTAGCTCAACTCCTAATCTAGCTTATATATGTTGTGATTTAGATCAATTAAGCTATATTCAAAATTCAGCTTTATATCAGCATCCAAATACAGTGGCAAATACCTATTGTTCATTTAATCCAGGAGGCGAATATTTTGTTATTGAAGGTGTAAATAAACTTGATAGTGATAGTAATGACTGCGATGTTAGTGATTTAAATTATCCAAATTTTAAGTTTAATGTCACAGATGGAAATAATTCAGGAATCATTATTGCTGACGAATCTGGAGCATATTCATTTCCTGTTGAAGATGGAAGTCATACCATAACACCAATTGTTGAAAATCCAACCTATTATTCTGTTACGCCATCAAGTATAACTATAGATTTCCCATCAGAAACGAGTCCTTATAATCAAGATTTTTGTGTAACACCAAATGGTGTTTTTAACGACTTAGAGGTTGTTGTAGTTCCGCTTGAGCTAGCAAGACCAGGTTTTGATACAGATTATAAATTAATTTATAAAAACAAAGGCACATCAACACTATCTGGAAATATAATGCTAACATTTTTAGATGATGTGATGAATTTAGTATCAGCAAATCCATCGGTAGATTTTCAAATACAAAGTCAATTAACTTGGAATTATGTTGATTTAGCACCTTTTGAAACTAGAGAAATTGATTTCACAATGAATTTAAACACACCAACAGATGCTAATTTCCCATTAAACGGAGATGATGTTTTAGTGTTTGATGCAACGGTAAACCCAACGGTTTCAGATGAAACACCAGATGATAATATGTTTGTTTTAAATCAAACCGTAGTTAACTCTTATGATCCAAATGATAAAACCTGTTTAGAAGGCGAAACCATTACCGAAGATATGATTGGTAAATATGTACATTATACTATTCGTTTTGAAAATACAGGAACAGCAAATGCAATTAATGTAGTTGTAAAAGATGTTATTGACACGTCTAAGTTTGATGTTAGTTCTTTAATTCTGTTAAGTTCAAGTCATAATTTTGTAACAAGGGTTAGAAACACCAATGAAGTAGAATTCATTTTTGAGAATATACAATTACCATTTGATGACGCTAATAATGATGGCTATATAACGTTTAAAATAGAAACCTTGCCTAGTTTATCTATTGGAGATACATTTACAAATGAGGCCGAAATTTATTTCGATTTTAATGCACCAATAATTACCAATGACTATCTAACAACTGTTGAAAACAATTTATCAATTGGTGAAAACACATTGTCTGAAAGTTTAAGCGTGTATCCAAATCCTGTTAAAGATAAGTTGTATATAGAAAGCCTGGAACCAATTGTATCTGCTACGATTTACGATGTAAATGGACGTTTGTTACAAACCGTTACTATAATTGGTAAGCAATCATTACAATCTATTGACGTAAGACAATTATCAAAAGGCGTATATTTTGTGAATTTGAAATCTACTAAAGGTGAGTATCTTCAAAAAATAGTGAAACAATAAATACACTTTTAAAAGCTATAAAATCAAGATTTAATTTTTGATTGCGCTAGTTTTTTACCTAATAAAAACCCTAAAATAGCTAAACCTGCATCTGCAATTAAAAACCATGTGTCTTTAGGAAGCATTATCAAGTTAAATGCAGTTGCCGCAAGCATAAGTCCACCAACAATATAGGCAGGAATCATACTGGTTTTAGAAATTAGAGCAGCCACAAGCATTCCAACAACTATTCCCATAAAATGTGCTATAACAACACACACTTTTGCTCCAGTTGGTATGAGGTGCATGTTTTCTTTTATAGAGTCCATATTCATTGGGTCAATATGTTCTGGTAAAGGGAATAAACTATGACCAATTAATGTTTCAAAAACATATACGGTTAGTGATGCAACAATAAAACCTACAATGGTTGCTAGTATATTTTTCATGATAAGTATAGTTTAGTTAGTGGTTTGAAGGTAATAAAAAATCCTGATAGTTATGCTATCAGGATTAATGTACTATGTTTAAATTTTTAATATTAGAGACACTTCGGCTACGCTAAGTGTGACACAAAATAATTAGTTTTTGGTCAAAAGTGTGTAGTAATTAAATGCCAATTAGTGGCTACTCTTCAATTAAAACCCATTCGCCTTTTGCGATTAAAGGTTCTGCTTGTTTGTATTTTACTGTTTTATTTTCACCACTCATAACGTGTTTAATTGTAACACGATCGTTACGACCAATTTTTGGTTTATCACGTACAATAGTTTCTATAACTTCTTGTTGACGTTGGGTGTTTCCAGCCGCTCTACTTTGTGCAGCACGTTCGTCCATATTTGGAATTTCGTCTTTTTGCGTTTGCAACTTTTCTTGTTTACGAGTACGCGCTTCTTGAATGGTGTCTTGGGTTTCTGTAGGTAATTCACCTTTAAATAAAAATGAGATGACATCTTTATTTACTTGGTCAATCATTTGTTTAAACAATTCAAAAGCTTCAAACTTATAAATTAATAATGGGTCTTTTTGTTCATGTACTGCTAATTGAACCGATTGTTTTAACTCATCCATTTTACGTAAATGTGTTTTCCAAGAATCATCAACAATGGCTAATGTAATATTCTTTTCAAAGTCATTTACTAGTTGTTTTCCGTGTGTTTCGTATGCTTTTTCAAGGTCTGTAACAACTTGTAAGTTTTTAACGCCATCTGTAAAAGGAACTACAATACGCTTAAATTTGTCACGTTGTGTTTCGTATACATTTTTAATTACAGGAAACGCTAAATCTGCATTACGTTGCATTTTTTCTCTATAATGATTAAAAGCTGCTTTATATACTTTACCAGCGATATCCATTACAGATAATTTTTGAAATTCTGCTTCAGTTATTGGAGAACTCATTGAAAAATAACGAATCAATTCGAACTCAAAGTTTTTGTAATCGTTGGCTTCTTTATTTGTTTCAGCAATACCTTCAGAGGTATCATAAATCATGTTTGCTAAATCTACACGAAGACGTTCGCCATGTAATGCATGACGACGACGTTTGTAAACTACTTCACGCTGCGCATTCATCACATCATCATACTCTAATAAACGCTTACGAACACCAAAGTTGTTTTCTTCTACTTTCTTTTGAGCACGCTCAATAGATTTTGAAATCATAGAATGCTGAATAACTTCACCTTCTTCTAATCCCATTCTATCCATCATTTTGGCAATACGCTCACTACCAAATAAGCGCATTAAATTATCCTCAAGAGACACATAAAACTGAGAACTTCCTGGATCTCCTTGACGACCAGCACGACCACGTAACTGTCTGTCTACACGACGCGAATCATGACGTTCTGTACCAACAATGGCTAATCCGCCAGCTTCTTTTATTTTGTCAATAAGCTTAATATCTGTACCACGACCTGCCATATTGGTTGCAATTGTTACTTGACCAGGTTGTCCTGCTTGAGCTACAATATCGGCTTCTTTTTTGTGAAGTTTTGCATTTAAGACATTGTGAGGCACTTTACGTATGCTCAACATTTTACCTAATAACTCACTAATTTCAACATTGGTTGTACCAATTAATACTGGACGACCAGCTTGTGATAATTGCGTTACTTCTTCTATAACTGCATTGTATTTTTCTCGCTTTGTTTTATAAACTAAATCTTCTCTGTCGTCACGAGCAATTGGTCTGTTTGTTGGGATTTCTACAACATCAAGCTTGTATATTTCCCAAAACTCACCAGCTTCTGTTACAGCTGTTCCTGTCATACCAGACAGTTTGCGATACATTCTAAAGTAATTTTGAAGCGTTACTGTGGCAAAGGTTTGTGTAGCATCTTCAATCTTTACATTTTCTTTAGCTTCAATAGCTTGGTGTAGACCATCGCTATAACGACGACCATCCATAATACGTCCCGTTTGCTCATCAACAATCATTACTTTGTTGTCCATAACAACATAATGGTTGTCTTTTTCAAACAAAGCGTAAGCTTTAAGCAATTGGTTAAGTGTATGTATACGTTCTGATTTTATACCAAACTCTCTAAATAAGCCTTCTTTTTCTTCAGCTTCTTCTTCTTTAGATAAACCTTTAGCTTCAATTTTTGCTATTTCAATACCAATTTCTGGCATGACGAAAAAGTTTGGATTATCTTTTCCTGAAAGGAATTCAACACCTTTATCAGATAATTCTACTTGATTATTTTTTTCTTCTATGACATAGTACAACTCAGCATCTACCTTAGGCATCTCACGATTGTTGTCTTGCATGTAAAAGTTTTCGGTTTTTTGAAGTAATTGTTTAACACCTTCTTCACTTAAAAACTTAATTAATGCCTTGTTTTTTGGAATACCTCTATAAGCGCGAAGTAATAAAAAACCACCTTCTTTGGTATCACCTTCGGCAATTAATTTTTTGGCTTCAGCTAAAACACCAGTAAGGTATTTACGTTGTACATTAACAATATCGTCTACTTTAGGTTTTAATTCTGTAAACTCATGAACATCTCCTTTTGGTATTGGTCCAGAAATAATTAATGGTGTTCTTGCATCATCAACCAATACAGAATCTACCTCATCTACAATTGCAAAATGGTGAGGACGTTGTACTAAATCGTCAGGCGAATTAGCCATATTATCACGCAAGTAATCAAAACCAAATTCGTTATTTGTTCCGTAAGTAATATCAGCTAAATATGCTTTTTTACGTGCTGGAGAGTTTGGTGTATGATAATCAATGCAATCAACACTTAAACCATGAAACTCAAAAATAGGAGCCATCCAAGCGCTATCACGTTTTGCTAAATAATCATTTACAGTTACCAAATGCACACCACGACCAGCAAGTGCATTTAAATACATAGGAAGCGTTGCTACTAAAGTTTTACCTTCACCAGTTTGCATTTCGGCAATTTTACCTTGGTGCATTGCTATACCACCAATTAATTGCACATCATAGTGAATCATATCCCAAGTGATGGCTTTTCCAGCAGCATCCCAAGAGTTTGCCCAAACGGCTTGCTCGCCTTCTAGGGTTACATAGTCTTTATCTCCAGAAATTAAACGGTCAAATTCATTTGCTTTTACAGGAATAGTTGTATTGTGTACAAAACGTTTTGCAGTTTCTTTTACGACTGCAAAAGCTTCAGGAAGAATGGCGTTTAATACATCTTCAGTAACTTTGTAAACCTCGTCTTTAATTTTATCTATCTCAACATAGATGTCTTCTCTTTTGTCTATGTCTTCTGTATCTTCAGCTTCTTTAAGAAGGTTTTCTATGTTATCATTAAGAGGTTGTCTTGCATCAGCGATTTTAGCTTTAAATTCTGCTGTTTTTCCTCTTAACTCATCGTGAGATAAGACTTCTAAAGCACTTTCAAATGTTTTAACTTGCTCTACAATTGGGTTAATGGCTTTGACATCTTGTTTAGATTTGTCGCCTACAAATACTTTTAATACTGAATTTAAAAAACTCATGTGTTTATATTTTAGTTGAACTGATGTTGTAAAATCAGTTGTATATTTTAGTTACATCTTTGCGCTTTTAAAAGCATTTTCAAAGATAAGGGTTGTACTATATTTATTAAAGAATAGCGAATAAAAAAAGTCTCAAAATGAGACTTTTTAACTTTTCTTTTTATTCTAAACATAGCATATTTGTTATGTTTTTATATTTAGATTAAGAACGTTGTTAGTACTCGTCCTCGTTCCAAAGATAATCTTCGTCTGTTGGATAATCTGACCAGATTTCTTCAATTGAATCGTAAGAGTCGCCTTCGTCTTCTATCGCTTGTAGATTTTCAACAACTTCTAAAGGAGCTCCTGTTCTAATAGCGTAGTCAATTAATTCGTCTTTTGTTGCTGGCCAAGGTGCATCACTTAAATACGATGCTAATTCTAATGTCCAATACATTTGTTATGCGTTTTAAATTTGTGCAAAAATAAAATTATAGTTCAAAAAGTCAAGAAAAAAACGTATTAATTATAAATAATTTGAAAGAACGTGCAATTTTTACTGATTTTTAAGCCTAGAACTCTAATATTTAGATCTGCAAATACTAATTAAGATTCTTTTTTAGGAATCCATTTTACTTCATCAGCTTGCAAGTCATAGGACAACTTTCGTGCCAATACAAAGAGGTAGTCAGAAAGGCGGTTTAAATAGGTGAGTGCTTCTGGTAAAAAAGGCTCTAAATCGTTGAGTGCACTCGCTAAACGTTCGGCTCTGCGGCACACACAACGTGCTATGTGACAGAATGACACAGTTTGATGGCCACCAGGTAAAACAAAATGTGTCATTTGCGGAAGTGACGCATTCATACGATCCATTTCATGTTCTAGTTTGCTAATATCTTCTTTAGAAATTTTTGGAATATTTAAACGCTCTTTCCCGCTTTTTAAAATTGCTTTCTCTGGGTCTGTAGCTAAAATTGCTCCTACGGTAAATAATCGGTCTTGAATATCAATGATAACATCTTTGTAGTGTTGGTCAATCTCTTGATCTCTAATTAATCCTAAATGAGAATTGAGTTCATCTACAGTGCCGTAACTGTCAATACGTATATGGTGTTTAGGTACGCGTGTACCTCCAAATAAAGCTGTTGTGCCTTTATCTCCTGTTTTTGTGTAAATCTTCATGTTATGCAAGTTAAAAGTTAAAAGTTAAAAGTTAAAAGTTTTTAAAATGAATTTTGAACAGTTTCAAATTCTATATTATACTCTAACTATAAAATGTTCTTTTGCTTGCTCTTTACGAAAGAATACAAATCCCCAAAAAAACGTATCAATTGTTAGTGTTACTTTGTGGTGTTGTTTAATAATTTCCCAAGCTTCTGCCATTTCTTTTGACCAATGTATATCGTCAAAAATAAACACTGAGTCGTTATGGGTTTGTTCTATTAATTGATTAAAGTAACTTAAAGTAGCTTCTTTTTGATGATTGCCATCAATAAAGACTAAATCAAAAATTTTATCTTTTAATAAAGGTAGTTCTTTCTCAAAAGTATTAACTCTAAAATCTATGGTATTAGAGTTAAGATTTTGTTGAGCAACATTAGAGGTTTCTTGACAGGCTTCAATGGTTATCACTTTTTTGCCATACCTTAAAGCCGAAGTACCTAAACCTACCGATGTACCTAGCTCTAATATCTGTTTAATAGATAGATAGTTAACTAAGCGATACAGTAATCTAACTCTTTTAGACGATGTTCCTGCTGTTTTAGCAATCTGTGATATTTTTCTTGAGTTAGACTTAAATGTTCTGCTGCCTGCTCCAGTGTCATTAACGGTAATAGTTTTATGATTTTTGTAAAGTGCTTCTCGGTATTTTTTTAAAGCTGAATATTCAGGGTAATTGTATTTGTCATAAAAGCATTTAGTGATTAGATGATATACAAAAGGCGAATGCACACCATGCTGATTTGTAGATTTAAAAAGAAACTTTATATATTCAATAATTTGATACACGTGACTAAGATTCAAATTTTTCTGAAAGTTCAAACCAGCGCATTTCTTTAGTTTCAATGTCATTAATTACTTGCTGAAGTTTATCTGATAGTTTTGTTATCTCATCTTGAGTTAATGTAGTATCATTAAATTGTTCTTCAAGGGCTTTTTTATCAAACTCTAAAGCTCTTATTTTGCTTTCAAGGTTTTTGTATTCCTTTTGTTCGTTGTAAGATAGTTTTTCAGCTTTATTAGTTTTATTTTTTTCTTCAGAGTTATTAACGACGTCATCTTTAGTTTTACTTACAGGCAGAACAGAAGCTTCATAAGTTCTGTAATCTGAATAATTACCAGGAAAATCTTGAACTTCACCTTGACCTTTAAATACAAATAGATGATCTACAATTTTGTCCATAAAGTAACGGTCATGCGAAACAACTAAAAGACAACCAGGGAAATCGAGTAAGAAATCTTCAAGAATATTAAGTGTTACAATGTCGAGGTCGTTAGTAGGTTCATCTAAAATTAAAAAATTTGGATTTTGAATTAAAACGGTACATAGATATAAGCGTTTTTGCTCGCCACCACTTAGTTTTTCAACATAATCGTGTTGCTTTTTTCCGTCAAATAAAAAACGTTCTAAAAGTTGTTTTGCACTTATTTGTCGCCCTTTTGTTAACGGAATGTACTCACCAAACTCTTTAATAACTTCAATGACCTTTTGTTGCGGTTTTATTTTAATGCCGCCTTGCGTGTAATAGCCAAATTTTACTGTGTCGCCAATAATGACTTTGCCAGAATCGGGTTGGATATTTTGGGTAAGCATATTAAGAAAAGTGGATTTTCCAGTTCCGTTTTTTCCAATAATACCAATACGTTCACCTTTTTTAAACACATATTCAAAAGCATTTAAAATGCTTTTGTCTTTAAATGCTTTTGATACTTTATGAAACTCGACAATCTTGCTGCCAAGACGTTCCATATTAATCTCAAGCTCGATTTTATGGTCATTTCTGCGTTTATGAGCACGTTTTTTTATATCTGAGAAATCATCAATACGAGATTTTGATTTTGTGGTACGCGCTTTAGGTTGGCGTCGCATCCACTCTAATTCTTTTTTAAAGAGTTGTTTGGCTTTACCGGTTTCTACTTGCTCTTGTGTAATGCGGGCTTCTTTATTTTCTAGGTAATAGCTGTAATTTCCTTTGTAAGTATATAGCTTGCCATGGTCAAGTTCAATAATTTCATTGCAGACTCGTTCTAGAAAATAGCGGTCGTGAGTTACCATAAACAAAGTAAACTTTGCTTTAGCAAAATATTGTTCTAACCATTCGATCATTTCTAAGTCAAGATGATTGGTAGGCTCATCTAAAACTAATAGATCGGGATTGCTAATTAATACTTGGGCTAATGCCAAGCGTTTAATTTGTCCACCAGACATTGTGCTTATTTTTTGGTCTAGTTGATCTAGTTTAAGCTGAAAAAGAATTTGTTTAAACTGAAGTTCAAATTCCCAAGCATTATGAACCTCCATTTGTTCAAATGCTTTTTGATAAGCATCTTCATCTTCTGGATTTTGTAATGCTTTTTCGTAATCACCAATAATTTTCAGTATAGGTAAGTCTGAATTGAATATTGCAGATTCTATGGTTAAGTTTTTATCAAAATCTGGAGATTGTGATAAAAAAGCAATGCGTAAACCATTACGCATAACAATTTGTCCTGCATCTGGAGTGTCTTTTCCAGATAAGATATTTAGTATAGAGGTTTTGCCACTTCCATTTTTTGCAACAAAGGCAATTTTATCATCTTTATGAATGCTAAATGATAAATTAGAGAAGAGTTCTAATTCGCCATAAGCTTTTGAAATATTTTCGACAGTAAGGTAGTTCAAAGTGTTTTTTTACAAATAACGTAAATAAACCAAAAAAATAGATAATAGTTTTGATATTCCTAGTGATAAACTATATTTGTGAAGCAACAAGCGCCTTAATATGAAAAGCATTTTATTGGTTACAGTATTGGTAATAAGTGTATTATTAACCTCTTGTATTCCTTATAAGGATACGCTTTATTTACAAAACAAAGGAAAGGCTTTAGATTCTACACAAGTTCTCGTTGAGCAACAAAAAGCATATCGTGTTCAAATTAACGATATATTAAATATTAGAGTAAAAGTTTTAGATCAAGATAATGTGTCAATTTTTAATCCAGTTGGCGAAGGTAATTTAAATGCCTCTAGTGAAGAACGTGCATATTTTGATGGCTTTACTGTTGATTTACACGGTAATATTAGAGTACCTACATTAGGGACTTTAAATGTATTAGGTTTTACTACAGAGGAAATCGAGAAGATGATTGAAGAGAAACTTCTTGAAGAGCAATTTAAAGCAACAGCAAATATTTTTATTACAGTTAAGTTGGCTGGTTTGAGGTTTACTGCTAATGGAGAGGTTGGGAATCCAGGAACTATAACCATATTTCAAGAACGCGTTAATATTTTTGAAGCTATTGCTAATGTTGGCGAAATTCCAGTAACAGGTAATAAGAAAGATGTATTAATAATCCGGCAATATCCACAAGGTCAAGAAATTCATCATTTAGACATGACCGATGTTGCTGTTATGAATTCACCTTATTATTATATACAACCTAATGATATTATTTATGTTAAACCCCTAAAGCAAAAATCTTTAGGCACCGGGACAACTGCTGTGCAAACTATGGGTACTATTGTATCTGTTTTAGGTTTGATTACCACAACTATTCTATTAATAAACAGATAGTATTATGTCAGACTATGATTTTCAGGATATAGATGCTAACGAAGCAAGAGGAATGACTTTTGACTTTAAGGGATTTTTATTTAAAGTCTTAAACCTATGGAAGCTTGTTTTATTAAGTATAGGAGTTGCTTTGATAGTTGCCTATTGGGTTAATATTAGAAAGCAAAATATTTATCGTTTAGATTCTTTAATAACTGTAGAGAGTGAACAAAACCCATTTTTTACTGCAAATACAAGTATTTCATTTAATTGGGGTGGCGTTTCTGGAAAGACAGGAAAAATTATGACTTCTATAAAAACGAGAACTCATAATGAAAAGGTTGTAGACTCCTTACAATCTTATATGAATTTTTTGGTTCAAGGGAAATATCGATTAGTAGATATATACAAAGATGCTCCTTTTAAAGTTCTTATAAATACCGAAAAGGGACAGTTGTTAAATCAACCCATAGGAATCCGGTTTTTAGATGAAACCCATTTTGAGTTGTTTCTTAATTTTTCGTCTGGGAGCAGACAAGTTCAACGGTATTTAGACAAAGCTAAATATAGCGTAACTGTGCCAAAAGGTGCTTTTAAACAAACTTACCAATTTGGGCAGCCAATAGAACTCTCATTCTTTTCTGGAACGATAACAAAAAGAGAGCGAAAAAAAGTGTTGCCTAATTCTGAGTTTTTTATTCGGTTTTCAAATTTTGATGGTATAGTTAATGCTTATAAAAACGCTATTAAGATTGAGCCTTTCTCTAAGCAATCGTCCTCTGTTTTAAAATTATCTCTTATTGGTAATAATAAAGCTAAAATTGTTGATTACCTCAATTGTACTACTGCAATTTTAAGTAGAACAGAATTAGAACGTAAAAATTTATATGCTTCAAATACGATTAAATTTATTGATAGCAGTTTAAATGCTGTGAATTTGAATTTAAAAGGTGCTACTGATGAGATGAATGCTTTTAGAAAGCAGAATAAAATATTTGATGTTAGTCAAGAAATGAAGCTAGTAACTGCGAAACTTAAAAAATTTGACGTACAAAAAGAAGCTGAAAACACTAAAATAGATTATTTAAATTCGTTAGAAACCTATTTAAAAACTAAAACAGATTATACAAAAATTGCAGCTCCAACCTCAGTAGGTATAGAAGAGCGTAACATTTTATCTAGTGTTTCTAAAATAACAGGTTTAGCCATCGAGCGTCAAAATTTAGAGTATACCGTAAAAGAAGGTAATGTGCTTTTTAAGGATATTGATAGAAAAATTGAATCTGAAAAAAATGTGTTATTAGAAGTGTTAGATGGTACTAAAAAAACCATACGCCAATTATTAAGTACAATTAATGCAAACATTTATAAGCTTGAAGCTCAATTAACTGATTTGCCAGAAGAACAACAAGAGTATTTAAAAATACAGCGCCAAATGAATATAAGCCAAGAGGCCTATGATGTGTTTTTAGCTAAACGTAGTGAAGCTGCAATTGTAAAGGCAGCAAATGTATCTGATATTGTGGCCATTGACGAGGCTAAAGATATTGGTGGCGGATTGATTGGTCCTAACAAGAGCCTTAATTATATGATGGCGCTTATGATAGGATTTTTTGCGCCTTTGTTTATGATTTTTGTTATTTTCTTATTAGACAATACCATTCATGGGTCTGATGAAGTAGAACGCTTATCTAAAATACCAATTCTCGGTTTAGTTGGTAAGTATAATTATAAAAACAATTTAGTTGTTTATGAGAAACCAAAGTCTGCCGTTTCAGAATCATTTAGATCTATACGTTCTAGTTTGCAGTTTATTTATAAAAAGCAAGCTCAAGATGGTTTAGGACGTACCTTAATGATAACTTCGTCTGTTAGTGGAGAAGGTAAAACATTTTGTTCGATAAACATAGCTACAGTATATGCACTTTCGGGTAAAAAAACAATTCTATTAGGACTCGATTTACGTAAACCAAAAATATTTGGAGATTTTAATATAGGTAATGATAAAGGCGTTGTTAATTATTTGATAGGAGAAAGTGATTTAGAAACAATTAAATATAAAGCTCATATTGAAAATCTTGATATCATTCCATCTGGACCAGTACCGCCTAACCCATCTGAGTTATTAATGGGAGCATCTATGAAAACACTTATTGACAAACTTCGTCAAACTTATGATATGATTGTTCTTGATACACCACCTTTAGGTTTGGTTACAGATGCCTTAGAGTTAACTCAATATGCAGATGCATCCATATTTATGGTGCGTTTGGATTATACAAAAAAAGGCATGTTATCACTCATCAATGCAAAACATAAAATTGGAGAAGTAAAAAACATAAGCTTTGTGCTTAACTTTTACAAACACAAAACAAACCATAATTACGGTTATGGTTATGGCTACGGCTATGGTTATGGCTACGGTTATGGCTACGGTACTTACGGTAGTGCTTACCATGAAACCGATGAAAAACCTTCAATACTATACCGTTTAAGACGCTTTTTAAAACGTTTGTAATTTGATTACTTCTAAGGAACTCAGCTTAAAAAGAACATTTGATTTGGTTTTGAGCCTTTTACTTTTGCCACTATTGTTGCTGCCTATTTTTCTACTTGTTTTTATAGCAACACTAGATACAAGACAGTTTGGTTTATTTATGCAAACTAGAGTTGGACAACATGGAAAGCTTTTCAAGATTTTAAAAATTAGAACTTTAAAAAAAGGCAAACATCTATTGGGGACCTTAGCATCTAGAGCAACTACTATTGGGTACTTTTTAAGAACTTCTAAGTTGGATGAATTACCTCAATTATTTAATGTTATTCTTGGTGACATGAGTTTTGTTGGACCACGACCAGATTTGCAAGGCTTTGCAGATATCCTTAAAGGACAAGATAGAGTGATTTTAAAAGTGAAACCTGGTATAACAGGACCAGCAACCTTAAAATATAAGGATGAAGAGTATATTTTATCACAACAACTTGACCCTGAAACATACAATAGAACGATTATTTGGACAGATAAGGTTGAAATCAATAAAAAATATGTGCAGAATTGGAGTTTTTATTTAGATTTGAAGTATATACTTAAATCGATAGTTAATTAAATGGCTAAAAAAGATAAAATTACAATCATAGGCTTAGGGTATGTAGGTTTGCCCTTAGCAGTAGAGTTTGCAAAAAAGTTTCATGTTGTTGGTTTTGATATCAATCAAAAGCGTATTGATGAGTTAAAACAAGGTATAGACCAGACCTTAGAAGTTGAAGATGATAATTTAAAAGCTGTTTTGGTTAATACTACTGATGCAGATCAAGGTTTATTTATTTCTAACTCTTCTAGTGATATTGCAGACTCTAACATTTACATTGTTACAGTGCCAACACCTACAGATGCTTTAAATAAACCCATATTCACCCCTTTAATTAAGTCTAGTGAAAATGTTGGTCGAGTTTTAAAGCAAGGTGATATTGTTATTTATGAATCTACAGTATATCCTGGTGTTACAGAAGATATATGTGTGCCTATTCTTGAGGCAGAATCGGGGTTAAAATTTAATATTGATTTTTTTGCTGGATATTCTCCAGAACGAATTAATCCAGGTGATAAAAAACATACAGTTACTAAAATACTAAAAGTAACCTCTGGCTCTACACCAGAAATAGCAGATAGAGTAGATCATTTATATAAGTCTATAATAACCGCAGGAACGCATAAAGCACCATCCATAAAAGTTGCAGAAGCAGCCAAGGTTATCGAGAATTCACAACGTGATATTAATATTGCTTTTGTTAATGAGCTTTCAAAAATATTTCGTCTTTTAGATATTGACACCAAAGCCGTTTTAGAGGCAGCAGGCACCAAATGGAATTTCATTAATTTTACACCAGGGCTTGTTGGTGGGCATTGTATAGGTGTAGACCCTTATTATTTAGCACAAAAAGCTATTGAATCTGGATATAATCCAGAAATTATTTTAGCAGGACGAAAAATGAACGACAGTATGGGAAGTTATGTTGCTCAGGAAACCGTTAAGATGATGATAAAAAAGGGAGCAACGATAAAAGGCGCAAAAGCTTTAGTATTGGGTATTACGTTTAAAGAAAACTGTCCAGATATTCGAAACTCAAGAGTAATAGATATTATAAGGGAGTTTCAAGCCTATCATGTTGATGTAACTGTTTACGATCCATGGGCTTCAAAAGAAGAAGTAAGCCACGAGTATGGATTAGAATTATTAACTAAAGCCGCTGCGTTAGAAACTTCATATGAAGCTATTGTGTTGGCTGTATCTCATAAAGAATTTTTAACACTCGATTTAAAACAATTAAAATCTGCAGATGGTGTTATTTTTGATGTCAAGTCTTTATTTCCAAAGCAGATAGTAGATGCAAGATTATGATGTACACTAATATATATCACGATACAAACGATTTAAGTAAGCTGTCTTTTCTAGTTACAGGTGGTGGAGGTTTTATAGGCTCTAACCTTGTAGAATACTTATTAAAGTATAATGCTAAAAAAGTAAGAGTGCTAGATAATTTTTCTAATGGTCATCGTGAGAATTTAGAGGCATTTGCAAGCAATCCATCTTTTGAGTTATTAGAAGGCGATATAAGAGATTATGAAACCTGTGTTAAAGCTATAGATGGAATAGACTATGTGTCTCACCAAGCGGCACTTGGATCAGTACCACGATCCATTAACGATCCAGCGACTACAAATGCTGTAAATATTTCAGGATTTTTAAATATGATGATTGCTTTAAAGGAATCAAAAACGGTTAAACGTATGGTTTATGCTGCATCAAGTTCTACTTATGGAGATAGTAAAACGCTTCCTAAAGTTGAAGAAAATATAGGGCATCCATTATCACCTTATGCCGTCACAAAATACGTTAACGAATTGTATGCTGATGTATTTGGTAAAACTTACAATACTGATGTTATAGGCTTACGCTATTTTAATATTTTTGGGCCAAAACAAAGTCCAGATGGTGCATATGCTGCGGTTATTCCGTTGTTTATGCAAGCTTTAAAAGATAATATACCACCAAAGATTAATGGTGATGGCGAGCAAACTAGGGACTTTACTTTTGTAGATAATGCAATTCAAGCCAATGTAAAAGGTTTTTTTGCATCAAAAGCGGCTAGTAATCAGGTGTTTAATATTGCCTGTGGTGAGCGTATAAGTGTAAATTACCTGTGGAATGCTTTAAAAGATGCTGCCGGTTCAAGCCTAGCTGCTAATTATGGTCCAGAACGACAAGGTGATGTACGCGATTCTTTAGCTAATATATCTAAAGCAGAACATCTTTTAGGCTACCAGCCTCAGTTTACCGTTAGAGAAGGTTTAAAAGTAACTTGGGATAGCTTTATCTAAACTCTGCCTTGTTTTAAAATAAATACTTTCTGTTTATAGATTTGATTATCAATGTATTTTACTATATTTAAATCGCCTTTGTGATTTAACGTAATACTACTTGACCTCAAAATGTTTAGGGCTTAATAGTTTTCTATTAAGAAGTCTAACCTAAATTTTGTATAGATGTCAAACATTTTAATTACTGGAGGCGCAGGTAATATTGGTAGTGCATTGGCTGAACAGTTATCGGTTAATAAAAACCATACTATAGTAATTGTCGATAATCTATTAACAGGTAGTTTAGACAAAATTCCAAAGTACGATACTGTAAAATTTATTAACGCAAATATTAATAAGTATGAAGATGTTGTGCCTATTTTTGGGCGTTATGATTTTGATTATGTGTTTCATTTTGCAGCAGTAGTAGGTGTAAAGCGTACTTTAGAACACCCAATTTTGGTTTTAAATGATATAGAAGGCATTAAAAACGTACTGTCATTATCTAAAAACTCTGGAGTAAAGCGTGTGTTTTATTCTAGTTCTTCTGAAGTATATGGCGAACCTTTTGAAATACCTCAAAATGAGAATACCACACCATTAAATTCGAGATTGCCTTATGCTATTGTTAAAAACGTAGGCGAGGCATTTTTTAGATCGTACCAAAAAGCCTATGGTTTAGACTATACTATTTTTAGGTTTTTTAATACCTATGGTCCACATCAAAGTGAAGATTTTGTAATCCCTAGGTTTATAAAAGCGGCATTAAAAAATGAGCCTATAGAGATTTATGGTAGTGGTCTGCAAACACGTTCCTTTTGTTATATTAACGATACCATTCACGCTTGTGTTAACACCATGTTACAAGATGCTTATGTAAATGATGTTTTAAATGTAGGTAATGATAAGGAAATTACCATACTAGAATTGGCTCGAATTATAAAACGAATAACGCATTCAAGCTCAGACATTATACATTTACCTGCCTTAAAAGAAGGCGATATGAAACGTCGATGTCCAGACATTTCTAAAATGAAAGCCCTTTTAGATAGAAGGTTAACTACATTGGATGAAGGCATCATCAATCTCATTCATTTGCATAAAGAGCACTCTACCGTTTAGTACGTATTTTGTGCCAATAAATATTAGGAGTGCATCTGTATTTATTTTATTTTAGAACCTTAAATCTATTGTAAGCCTTTTTATTATTAGCTAGGAGTGTAATGATTTAGTATAAAACCATTGCTTTTTTTGGTAAAAAGACGCCTTAATGCTGTATTATAATGGAAATGCCTAATACTACCCAAACGACTATTAATCATAATAAGTTGCACTATGATGCGCAATACAAGGCGGTTAATATTAAAGCGATATTACAAATATTAAATCATGTAGACCGTTATTTAAAAGCAGCTACGAGATCGGATATTAGTTGGGTTGGTATGTATGCTAACGGATTTAAAGAGCGTATTAAAGGTAAAACTATTTTGGAGTTGGGTTGTGGCGATTGTGTTAATGTGGCTATTATGGCTGCTTTAGGGGCAAAGGTTGTTGCAAATGATATATCTGATCGTAGTGGTACTATCATAGCTGCGCTTAACAAAAGCTATCCTTTTAAGCATAACATCACGTTTATTAGTGGAGACTTTACAAAAACTAATTTGGAAGCACAATGTTTTGATTTTGTTATAGGAAAAGCTTTTTTACATCATCTCACCTTAGATTTAGAATTTGAAATATTAAAGTTAGTTTCTCGCGTTTTAAAACCAGATGGAGAAGCTCGTTTTTTTGAAACTGCAGTAAATAGTAAGGTTTTAGATGAGTTGCGTTGGGCGGTGCCTATGAATGACCGTCCATCAAAATGGTTACAGCCAAAAGCCTTTAAAGCATGGGAAGCCGCAGATCCACATCCGCCACGAGATAATAGCTCCCGCCATTATAAGAATGTTGGCAATCGATTGTTTAGATCTGTAGATATACTCCCTTTAGGGATTTTTGAACGTTTTTGCAGGATGTTGCCAGTTAACAAAAAGCATGCAGGTCGTTTTAAGCGTATTGCATTAGAGCTAGAAAAGGTGTTACCAAAAGGTGTACGTTGTTTTGGAGCTAGAAGTCAAGTTGTTATATATAGAAATTCTAGATTTTAAGGTGCAGTATTTTTTGATGTATATCTATGGTTTTAAAAACGATATTTACTCTATATACTACACTCAAAATTAACTGTATGAGCTACTGGAAATTTCTAATGCATTTAGTATATTAGCTCCAATCAATATAGGATTAGTTTAAAGTATCTATGGCGTTAGAAACTCGCATTTATCAAAAACAGCGTACTCTTAAAATTGGTACGCTTTTAAAAGCCAGTTTGCAAGATATGTATCAATCTCGTTTTTTGGCTCGACAACTAGCAAAACGCGATATTACTGCTCAGTATAGACAATCGTACTTAGGTATAGTTTGGGCTTTGATAACACCAATAGCAACTGCTTTTGTTTGGATTTTTTTAAATAGTAGTGGTACTATTAAGTTATCTGATACAGGTATACCTTATCCGGTTTATGCATTTTCAGGGACTTTAATATGGTCTGTTGTTGTAGCGTCTATTAACTCACCTATTCAAAATACCAATGCTGCTAAAGGTATTCTTAGTAAAATTAACTTTCCTAAGGAGGCTTTGATTGTGTCTGGTATTTATAAGTTATTATTTGATAGCTCTATTAAGGTTTTACTCTTAGTTTTATTTGTATTTTTTTATGGCGTAGGCTTTCATTGGAGTTTGTTATTGTTTCCTGTTGCCATTTTAGGTGCTATCCTTTTTGGGACTACCCTTGGCTTGTTTGTAACACCTATGGGGTTGTTGTATAAAGATATAGGTAAGATTATTACTTTTGGGATGCAGTTTTTAATGTATGTTACTCCTGTGGTATATGCGATACCAAAAAGCGGTATGATGCAAAGTATTATGACGTGGAACCCTATAACACCTATTGTTTTAACAGCACGCGATTTGGCAGTTGGTTTAAGCCCAGAATACTTAACTTATTTTTTAGTTGTTTTAGCTGTTTGTGTGCCTTTGTTGTTTATTGGTTTGGTTATTTATAGAATTTCAATCCCAATTATTGTGGAGCGGTTGAGTGCTTAGGATGATGAAATTGAGTTTAAAGTGAATAGTGGGAATATGGAGAAGAAGAAAGAGGATAAAATAAAGAAAAAAGAGTTTATAAATAGATATGTTTGATACGCAGCACATAGCAGCAAGTGAGGAAGTTCTAGTAAAAGTAGAAGGCTTGGGCAAGAAGTTTTGCAAAGACCTTAAAACAGGCTTGTGGTATGGTGTCAAAGATTTGGTAAGTGGTGTGCGTGGGAGTACTCAGGGGAGTGAATTACGATCTAAAGAGTTTTGGGCTGTTAAAGATGTTAGTTTTGAGTTGCGTCGTGGTGAGTGTTTAGGGCTTATTGGCCATAATGGCGCAGGGAAATCAACCTTGTTAAAAATACTAAACGGCTTGATTAATCCTGACGAAGGCAAAGTCACGATTAAAGGTCGTGTGGGTGCGCTAATAGAACTAGGCGCAGGTTTTAATCCTATTTTAAGTGGTCGCGAAAATATTTATAATAATGGTGCAGTTTTAGGTTTTAGCCGACACGAAATAGATGAAAAATTAAACGCCATAATTGAATTTGCTGAGCTAGAAGAATTTATTGATATGCCAGTACAACATTATAGTTCTGGAATGAAAGTGCGTTTAGGTTTTGCAGTAGCCGCTCAAATGGAACCAGATGTACTTATTATAGATGAGGTATTGGCGGTTGGGGATTTAGGATTTATTTTAAAATGCTTTAAAGCTATAGATACTGTTTTACCTAATACAGCAGTTATTTTTGTATCTCATAGTATGCCAATGATATCTAGAATTTGTAATCAAATTATTTTATTGAGTAAAGGTAAAACTGAATTTCAAGGCGAAAATGTATCTAAAGGTATAGATTTATATTATAATTCTTTTTTAACAAATGAAGACTCAGATGTTGTTTTTACTGATAATTCTTTAGAATTGATTAGTGCTACTTTAGAAAATGCAAAAAGCGACAATGGGATTTATAAAATTAATTGGGGAGACACGATAAACTTAAAGTGTACAATAAAAAATGTAAACTTAAATAAAACACCATTTTTAAGTTTTGCAATTTATGATAAAGAACAAAGATCTATAGCAGAGATAATACCTTTAAAACAAATTACAAAAGAGATAGAACACAATACAGAAATTGAATTCCTTATTGAAATTAAAAATATAAACTTATCAAAGGGAGTTTACAATATAACGTTTAGTGCTTCCGAAACATTATCTAAAAATATTTTTTATAAAGTACATAAGGCAATAACCTTTCAAGTGAATCATGACCTCCAAATTTGGAACCCTTATTTGATCGATTCAGAATTAAAATATGTTAATTAAATAGCATGAGTAACTTTAAAAAGGCACTTTATAAAAAAATTAGATATTCCATTAATAATAATTATGGAATTGAAAACTATGATGAATATAGGTTTGGAGCTTATGAATCAAAAACAAATGATTCTAAAAAGCATAATGTAAGTTTGAAGAATTTAAAAAAGGTAATAAAAAAAACTATAGGCTATCATGCTGAAATTGAGTTGTATTATAAAAGAGCAGATGAATTTGTTGAAGATTACCTACACGGAATATATTCCCTTTGGGACATTATTTCTAAGAAAGATAAAAAATTATTAATTAGTTTAATTGCTTATAGGTTATTGGGCTTTAAAAAAGTCAAATTACCACGTAATAATGTACTATATTGGAATGCTATTGAACAGGCAAAAAAATTATCCAATTCAAATGATACGTATGACCCAAATTTCATGCATTTTATTCTCGAAAAGTTTGATTTAGAGCCTATTGATTATGATATTAAATTATATTTTTCTGAAATAGGGATAGCTATTGATTATATCATTGAACAGTATGCTTATAAAATTAATGATAAAGATATTGTAGCTGTTGAAAATGATGATGTTGTTTTGGACATTGGCGCATGTTGGGGAGATACAGCTCTATATTTCGCCCATAAGTCTGGCGATAATGGAAAAATATTTTCATTTGAATTTATTCCCAACAACATTAAACTGTTCAATATCAATACATCCTTTAACCCTATGTTGCTAAAGAGAATTGAATTAATTCAACTACCTGTTTCAAAAAAATCGGAGGATACCATTTATTATATGGATAATGGACCTGGGAGTAGAGTTGAACTTAAACCATTTGAAGGTCAAACAGGTAGCTGCAAAACTATTTCAGTAGATGATTTTGTAAAATCAAAAAATCTTAAAAAAGTAGATTTTATAAAAATGGATATAGAAGGAGCTGAACCAATGGCACTTGAAGGAGCTATTGAAACCATTAAAACTTTTAGGCCTAAATTAGCTATAGCAACTTATCATAGTTTTGACGACTTTGTGAATATACCTAATTGGATTTTGGACTTAAATTTAGGTTACGAAATATTCTTAGGTCATTATACGATTCATTCTGAGGAAACAATATGTTTTGCTAAACCAAAAAATTACTAAATGATAAATGTTACTAAAACATTTTTACCACCACAAGAGGAATATCAAGCTATTTTAAAACAAGCTTGGGATATTGGTTGGATAACTAATAGAGGTGTATTAGTAAAAGAACTAGAAGAAAGGCTAAAAAAAAAATTACAAGTTCCAAACATCATTGCAACCACCAACGGGACATTGCCATTACAAATTGCCATTAAAGCCTTAGGGTTAACAGGAGAAATAATCACCACACCCTTTAGTTATGTTGCTACTACAAGTAGTATTGTTTGGGAAGGTTGTACACCAATATTTGTTGATATTCACCCAGAATATTTAACGATTGATGAAACAAAAATAGAAGCTGCTATTACCACAAAAACTACAGCTATTTTTGCAACTCATGTTTTTGGAAACCCATGTGATGTCAAAGCCATTGAAGTCATTGCAAAGAAACACAATTTAAAAGTAGTTTATGATGCGGCACATTGTTTTGGAGTTACTTATAAAGGTCAGTCCATATTTAATTATGGTGATATAAGTACTTGTAGTTTCCATGCCACTAAGTTATTTCACACAGGAGAAGGAGGCGCTATGTTTACCAATTCAAAAGCAATACATGATACTTTATTTTATCATCACAATTTTGGACATCAAGGACCGGAAAGTATTCAAGGTATTGGTGTTAATGCCAAAATGAGTGAGTTGCAAGCTGCAATGGGATTAGCTGTATTGCCATATATTGAAGATGTTATAGATAAAAGAAAGGCTATTTGTGAAGCTTATTCAAGTGCATTTAGTAAGACAGAATTGCAATCACTAAAAATTAGAAAGAATACTAATTGGAATTATAGTTACTTTCCTGTAATTTTTAAAAACGAAACTCAATTATTAAACGTAAAAGCAGCTTTAGAAAAAGAACAAATTTTTACAAGACGTTACTTCTATCCTAGTTTAAATAATTTAGACTATGTAAATAAGGTTTCTCAGCCAATTTCTGATACGATATCTAAACGAGTGTTATGCTTACCTTTATTTTATGATTTGCCTATAATTGATGTCAATAAAATTATAGCATTAGTATTAAAGCAATTATGAAAGTAGCAATAATGCAGCCCTACATATTTCCATATATTGGCTATTTTCAGTTAATAAATGCAGTAGATACTTTTGTGTTTTTTGATGATGTAAATTTTATAAAAAAAGGATTTATAAACAGAAATAATTTATTAATTAAAGGAGAAAGATCTCCATTTACAATCTCTTGTAAAAAAATAAGTCAGAATAAATTTATTAATAAAACAGAATTAAATTTTGACTCGAAGGAGATCTCAAAATTACTCTTCACTATTAAGCATAATTATAATAAAGCACCATATTTTAAAAATATTTATCCATTATTAGAAAACTTTTTTTGTTTAGATAATAAAAAAACTATTTCAGTTATGGCAGCAGAAAGCACAATGCTTGTTGCAAAATACTTAAACCTAAATACAACATTTAAATATAGCTCAATATCTCATCACGATTCTATTTCTTTAAAAGGAGAAAACAGAATAATTACAATTTGTAAAAAAGAAAAAGCTATCCAATATATTAATCCAATAGGTGGTGTTGATTTATATGAAAAACCAAAGTTTAAAGTTCATAATATAGATTTGAACTTTTTAAAACCCAATGCAATACCTTATAAGCAGTTCAATAATGATTTTGTACCTTGGTTATCAATTATAGATGTTTTAATGTTTAATTCTATAAACAGCGTTAAGCAGTTACTTAATAATTATGAATTATTATGAAAGAGGATGGTTATAAAAAGATTGTTAAGCATTATGAGAATTGTTTAAAAAAGCATGGAGATACGCATCTTGGTGTCGATTGGCCTAAACTGGAAGATGTTGATAAACGTTACGAAGTAATGGTTGATATTATTAGAATTAATAATGATTCTGATAATAAAGTGTCACTGCTAGACTTTGGCTGTGGAACAGCACATCTTTTTGGTTTTTTGGACAGAAAAAACTATCATAACATTAGTTATATAGGTTTAGATATTTCACAAAAATTTATTGATATAGCAAAAAATAAATACCCAAATAGTACATTTTATTGTGTTGATATTTTAGATTCTAATAAAAGTATTCCAAATTTTGATTACGTAATAATGAATGGCATATTTACAGAAAAAAGAGAACTTTCTTTTGATGAAATGTGGAACTATTTCACAAAATTAATTGCAGTTATTTATAGCAAAACAAAAAAAGGTTTTGCATTTAATGTGATGTCTAAAACTGTAGAATGGGAAAGAGACGATTTGTTTCATGTTTCTTTAGATGCATTAAGTGATTTTTTATCAAAAAAATTAACAAGAAATTTTATTATTCGTAATGATTATGGGTTATTTGAATATACAGTTTATGTTTTTAAAAAATAGTTTGGATGGCTAAAGTTATTATTTTTGGAATTCAAGACTTTGCTGAATTAGCACATTATTATTTAGAGCATGATTCTGAGCATGAAGTTGTTGCATTTTGCTTGCATAAAGCATATATGCCAGAAATTAAGCTATTTAGAGGCTTGCCCATAGTTGAATTTGAAAATGTAGAAACAAGTTATCCACCTTCAAAGTTTGAGTTCTTTGCCCCAATGTCTCCCAAAAAAATGAACAAGATTAGAGAAAAAGTTTACTTAGAAGCTCAGCATAAAGGATATAGTTTTATAAGTTATATTAGTTCTAAAGCAACTGTTTTTGATAACCAAATTGGAGATAATTGTTTTATTTTAGAAAATAATACCATACAACCTTTTACTAAAATAGGAAATAATGTAATTCTTTGGAGTGGTAATCATATAGGACATCATTCTGTTATTAAAGATCATGTTATGTTTACATCTCATGTGGTTTTATCTGGTCATTGTATAGTTGAGTCTAATTGTTTTTTTGGAGTAAATGCTACCATTAGAGATGGCATTGTTTTAGCAGAAGGCAGTTTAGTAGCAATGTCGGCTTCTATAACTAAAAACACAGATGCTTGGGGTGTTTATGTAGGTAATCCTGCTAAAAAATTAGAGAGTAAAGACAGTTTAGAGCTAGATATATGAAGTGGATTAAAAAAGGATTAATCTTTAATGTTGATGGTCAATTTGAATGGAATAAAACACATGCGCAATGTCCAGTGGTTGATAAGCTCAACGATGAGATTTGGAGAATCTATTACGCTACCAGAAATATAAAAGGTCAAAGTCAAATAAGTTATATAGAAGTTGAAGCAGGTAACCCAAATAATATCTTATATCGAAATGATAAGTTTCTTTTTGATTTTGGAAATATTGGCACTTTTGATGATAGTGGACTTATGCCTTCGTCAATCATCAAATATGGAAATTTAAAATACCTTTATTATATAGGTTGGACAGTTAAACAAACTGTTCCTTACCATAATTCAATTGGATTGGCTGTAAGTGAAGATGATGGAGTGACTTTTAAAAGACAATTTGAAGGTTCGATTTTACCATCAACACATTTAGAACCTTATTTTACTGGAACTTCTAATGTAGTTATTGAAAATGGTACATGGAAAATGTGGTATTTGTCATGTGTAAAGTGGGAATTTATCGATTCAAAATTAGAACCGTTTTACCATATTAAGTATGCTGAGTCAAAAGATGGAATAAACTGGAAAAGGCAAGGTGTTATTGCTATAGATTTTAAAAATGAAGAGGAAGGCGGGATTGTAAGTGCTTCAGTATTAAAAGAAGATAATATCTATAAAATGTGGTATGGCTACAGAAAAGCAAAAGGTTATAGAATAGACAAAAATTGCTCATATAGAATTGGATATGCTGAGTCTATAGATGGTATTAAATGGTCAAGAAAAGATGCGTTGGTAGGTATTGACATATCTGAAAATGGCTGGGATAGTGAAATGATGTCTTACCCAAATGTTATTGAACATAATAACAGTAAATTTATGTTTTATAATGGCAATGGCTTTGGTGTTACAGGGTTTGGTTATGCAATATTGAATTAACTAATAAAATGGACAAAATATTTTGCATAGGATTTCCAAAAACAGGAACTACGTCTTTAGAAGAAGCATTAACGATTTTAGGATATAAAACTTGTAAAGGTCATTATGATAATAATCATACAAACTATTTAATAGGGTTATATGTTAATAATGATTTTGAGGAAATTGATAGACTTATCAATTATTATGACGCTTTTACTGATTTACCTTGGGGAGGTACAGACTTATACAAATATTTAACTACAAAATATCCTCGCGCAAAATTTATACATACACAAAGAGAAGTAGAGTCATGGTATAGTTCGTTGTTAAAAATGTTAACAAAGTTTGATTCTAATTTGAATACAGCTTTGAATGTCTTTCATTCTAAAGGAAGATATGGGGTAGTTTATTATTTAAAAAAAATAATTAATATTACAACTTTAGAGAATACTAAAGAGCATATTCAGAGTTATTATTTGGAATCAAACAAGGAATTAATGACACATTTTGATAATAATGATTTTCACTACTTACCTATGAATTTATTTAAGAATGATGGATGGGATACTTTATGTGCTTTTTTAAATAAACCGATACCAGAGACTAAGTTCCCTCATGCTAATAAGGCGGAAATTCAAAAAAAAGAATTATTAGTTGTAGATTCTAAAAATAAATCTTTAGTTCTTAAAACAAAGACGGTATTAAAAAAAATGTTTGGAAATTGAATAAATTTGAATCAAGTTTGACTGTAGCTATTTGGATGGTCACGTATAATCATGAGGCATATATTAAGCAAGCTATAGAGTCTGTTTTAATGCAGAAGACGAACTTTAATTATAAACTTTTCATCGGTGAAGATTGCTCAACTGACAAGACTGCTGAGATATGTAAACAACTTAAAAAAAGGTATCCAGATAAAATTTATTTGATTTTAAATCAAAAAAATTTAGGGCCTTCAAAAAATGCCAAACAGATATATGATTTGTGTTTAAAGAGTGATGCTAAGTATATTGCTATGCTCGAGGGAGATGATTATTGGACAGACCCATTAAAATTACAAAAACAGATTGATTTTTTGAAGAAGAATGATTCGTTTTCTGGTAGCTTTCATAATACAATGAGTACAAATGAAAGTGATGTTAATACTAGTTTTGTACCTTGGAGAGTTTATAATAAAGAAGTCTATAATTTAGATGATACTATTTCAAAAATAGCTTTATTTCATACTAGTTCTTTTGTTTTTAGAAAAAATGTAGAGTTTATTCCTGATTGGGTTTTGAAGGTACAAAGTGGCGATATGGCATTGTTTGCTATTATTGCATCAAAAGGGAGTCTTCATAGAATTGATGAATACATGAGTGTATACAGAAAAAATGAAAAAGGAATTACAAACCATATTACAAAAAAGGCATATCATAAAAGCAGGATAGTATTACAGTTACATTTTAAGGAAAATTTTAATGTTAGTGTTCATCAAAAAATAGATGATATTATAAGGTTTCATACTTTAGAATTAAATAAACTTAGTAATAGTACTTATAAGAAACTTAAAAATCTATTTAAATTTTAATCATGGGTTTGAGACAATTCATAAATGTAAAATTGACAAATGATTACAGGACTATATGGTATTGCAAAAAAATAAGAAATGAATATCGCAATTTTTACACCAAATCAAAATCCATATTCTGAAACCTTTATTCAGGCACATAAAAATTACCTAAAGGGCAATGTGTTTTATTATTATGGCGTTGGTGAACATATAAAGATAGAAGGTCACCAACTATTGAGAACAGGTGTATCTGCCTTAATACAAAAAATAAAGCGTAAGGTTTTTAAAAAACCATATCATTATCTTTGGACAAATGCAATTATTACATCTTTAAAAAAGCACCGTATTGATAGCGTTTTAATAGAGTATGGTACACATGCTTATCATTTGCTGCCTGTTTTAAATATATTGAATATACCAATTGTGGTACACTTTCATGGTTATGATGCTAGCGTGAAGCATGTGATAGAACATTGTAATTATTATAAAGATGTTTTTGCTCTTGCCCATAAGGTCATTGCGGTTTCAAAACCTATGGAACAAATGCTTTTGCAACTGGGATGCCCTAAGGCTAAATTGGTTTATAATGTGTATGGGCCTCAGCCTGAGTTTTTGGAGGTTGAAGCAACGTTTAGTAAGCAACAGTTTATTGCTATAGGCAGATTTACTAATAAAAAAGCACCGTATTATACTATTATGGCCTTTAAAGAGGTGTTGAGCAAATACCCAGAAGCCCTATTATTAATGGCAGGAGATGGTGCGTTGCTTAATGCTTGTAGAAACTTAGTAAAGCATTACAACATAGAAAGTAATGTAAAGTTTTTAGGTGTTATTACACCAGAAGCGTTTCGAGGTTATTTATCTGAATCTCTTGCCTTTGTACAGCACTCTGTTACCGCCGATAATGGTGATATGGAAGGGACACCTCTTGCTGTTTTAGAAGCCAGTGCAGCAGGTTTGCCTGTGATTTCTACATACCATGCTGGGATACCTGATGTGATACTACATAAAGAAACAGGCTTGCTTTGTGAGGCGCATGATGTTGCTACAATGCGTGAACATATGTTAAGCGTATTGAATTCTACTGACTATGCTAAGCAACTAGGAGTGGCAGGTAGAGTACGAATTAAAACGTATTTTTCTTTAGAGCGGCATATAAAAAAGCTTGACAAAATGCTTATAATTTAACTAAAAAGCTAACTGATAATGTATTTAATTAAAAAAATTATAAAGAAAGTACTTCCGAAAAGCTTGCTTTATAGCTATTATAAGTATAATAGCTATAAAAAGAATAACGCTCATGTTGGTACCGGTGTAGAGTGTACTATTTGTAAATCTCAATTTAAGTATTTTCAAGCGTATGGATTGGTTAAAAGGCAAAATGCAAGGTGTTTTACTTGTGGTTCTTTAGAGCGGCATCGATTACTTTGGACATATTTTGAAGAAGAGTTAGATTTTTTAAGAAAAGGCACTAAAATTAAAATGCTACATTTTGCGCCAGAAAAAATGTTTTATAATCATTTTGATAACATGCAAAATGTAGCGTATATACCTTGTGATTTAAACCCTGAGGAATATAATTATGCAGGTAATACAAAAACTATGAAAGTTGATATCACAAAGATTCCCTTTAAAGATGAAACTTTCGATTTTATTATATGCAGTCATGTTTTAGAGCATATTCCAGATGATAAATTAGCTATGAGCGAGCTTTTTAGAGTTATGAAAAAAGGAGGCACTGGCATATTTCAGGTTCCAATTGATTACAATAACGAAGACACCTATGAAGATTTTTCTATTACAACACCAGAAGGTCGAGAGAAAGCTTTTGGACAAAATGACCATGTAAGACTTTATGGTAGAGATTACAAAGACAGATTAAATGCTGTTGGTTTTAAAGTTAAAGAGGATGATTACGTTTTAAAGTTTTCAAAAAAAGAATTGAAAATGTATGGTTTTATACCTTCAGAACTCATTTATAATTGTACTAAATAGTAAATTGATGTACTAGGTTTTACTTATAATAGTGAGCATTAGTATATTTATTGCAGGAACTTTTAGAGACCGCTTAGGAGCTAGAGCATTTTATGTTATAACAAAGGCAAGTAAAAATATTACTTGCCTTTGTGTTGTAGTAGCACTAGACTACTTCTAGTAACTGTAAGGCATTAAATGCACCGTTGTTAAGAGGGTATTGTGTGCCGTTAATTTCCTGATAGAATGCTACTTTTAAGAAGAAGTACGCTTGCCCTGTACCTGCTGGTGTTGCAGGCGATAAGGTTACGGTTGTAGGTGTTAGGTTGATGGGCAGGTTAACACTTGCACTTAACTCTATGTCCTTTTCGTCTGTTGCCATATCTAGGTTTAGAAAGCCGCTACTAAAGGTTACATGTGTTGCACCTTCAGGCGTGCCTAATTGTTGTCTAGGTACTAAATCTGTAATAACAATTTCACCATTTGTGGTATTTAGGGTAAAGTTAGTGAGCAAAACACTTTCTAGCACAGCATTTTTATTGAAGTCGAAATTTTTTAACCATGCTTTACCTGGTGCTGTTGCCAAGCCAATGGCTACGGTACGTAAGCCACGTGGCGATGTTACATCTTCATTTTTAACACGACTCATGGTTTGTGTTAATCTGGATGTGACTCTTGGGTCTTTTGCATCGTACATAAGTGCAGTTACGGCTCTTCTGAGGTATTTACCACTGGTTGCAGAATTGGCAAACTCGGCATTGTTTTCTCGAGTTCGTACAAACGAAGGGTCGTTTTGAATACGGTTTTTACTGATACCGCCTTTGGTTCTTACTAGATAGCCATCTTCGCCTTTGTAAAATGTTAAATCATCTAGTGTTCCTTCAAACTTGATTAGGCTTTTAACTTTTGCCATAATTTAAGATTTGTGATGTAGTAATAATGTACATCTGGTTAAATAAAATAATTTGGGTGCCTTGGTATTTTATGATTTGGTTACTTACGTATGAGCTTTTAAGTGCTCGTTTTACTCATTGAAATACCTTGTGCAAGGACTAATTTAGTTTTATGTTTTTTGCAAAATTTTTTATTTTTAGGATAATGGTATTTTGTTCTTTATGTTTCTTGTTTTTGGAAAATGGTGGTGCTTTTTTATGAATTTTTCTGTTTTATGGTGTTTTGTTGGTTGTTTTTTTTGTGTTGTTTCTATGGCTTATGTATGGCTTAGGTATGGCTTATGTATGGCTTAGATATAGCTATGGTATGGTTGATAGTTAATGGTGTATTGTGATGCATTTAACTTTAATGTTCTTGATCGTTTTTGGGTTGTGGTTATTTGGAATGCTGTTTTGATTGGTTAGTGTAGAAACATAATTTGCATAATTGCTGTAATTTTTATAGATTTATTGTGTAAACAATTGTTAGGTAGTTATTTAAGACTTGTTTACTCTCCTAAAAATTACAATTAACTGGTTGCTTTTTTTGAACTATTTATTAATTGTATTATGAGTCCGTTATTTTTATATACGGCTGATATTATGTTTTTAATGAATGTTTGTGATAAGACAGCGTTACAAACAATTAAAGACATTAACAGTCATTTTGAATTACAGCCTAATTATTTTGTAAGTATTACTGCGTTTTGTAAATATTTTATGATGGAGCCCAATAATGTGCAAGTTGTTTTATCTGCTAAAGGAAAATAATTTGTATTGGTTTGCTAATAAATGTTTATTTAGGTTTTATGCACTGCCTTTAAATCTGTATTTTAGAGCTCTAATTATTATGTTTATTTAGTGCATACTCCGTTAGTTTCTATAGTTATTCCTACTTATAATCGAGCTCATACAATTGGGCAAACGCTTGACAGTGTTTTGGCTCAAACTTACCAAAATTGGGAATGTCTTGTGGTTGATGATGGTAGTACAGATGCTACTGCTAATTTACTTGACCTTTATTGTAAAAAGGATAGTCGTTTTCAATATTATAAACGGCCAGCTCAACGCCCAAAAGGTGCTAATGCTTGTCGTAACTATGGGTTTGAATTGAGTAGGGGAAGTTATATTGTCTTTTTAGACTCAGATGATTTACTAGCAAAAAACTGCATTGAAACACGAGTGTTAGTAGCTATAAGTAACCCAAGCATTTCTTTGTTTATATTTAAAATGTTAAGGTTTTATGTAAAGCCTTTTGACTCTAATGAAGTTGTTAACAGATACTCAAATATAAAGGCAAACTATTTGCTTATGTTTTTAAAGCATGAACTTCCATGGCAATTAACATCAATGTTCATAAAAAGAGATGAGTTAAAAACACGTTTTAATGAAAGACTTCAAAGGTTTCAAGATGTAGAATTTGCTATTAAAGTATTATTTAAAACTGATACCGAACAAATAAAAATACTAGAAGATGCTCAGCCAGATTGTTTTTACAGGCAAGAAGATAGACATCATAAATATACCATTGACTTTATAAAGTTAATTAGTAAATCGCTATTAGAATATTTTAATTCTACCGACACTATGATTAATTATTATAAAAATGATAGCATAAAGTATAACAAGTTTAGGGAACTACAATTTGTTTTCTATCTTAAAATATACAGGAATTATATCTTGCCTAATATTGCTAATCTAAAATCTGAAAGTTATGTTTTAAAACAATACATGTTTACAAATGGTTATATAAATAGAATTGATTTATTTAAATTAAAACTCTTAGAATTTTTATATTTAAAAAAGCTTAATAATATAAAAGGTATTGGTATATATAAGCTATCAAGAAAATGGGTAAAATAAAAATTCTTCTAGTAGCGATGCCATCTATTCATTTTTTTAGATGGATTGAAAACTTAGAGCATTCGAGTTTTGAGTTGTATTGGTTTGATGTATTAGATAAAGGTTATTTTAAAACCCAAACGACTATTACACAGTTTACCCATTGGAAAAAGAGGAAATTTCCTTATATAAAAGGAGAGTATCTGTTATCTAAAAAGTTTCCTAAGTTTTATAATTTTATAAAGCCTTATTTAGAAGTTTCTGAGAATGAAGCTCTCGCTAATTTGATAAAAAGAATAGACCCAGACGTTGTTCATAGTTTTGAAATGCAATCATGTTCTTACCCCATTTTAAAAACTATGAATAAGTTTTTAGACTTAAAATGGGTTTATTCTTGTTGGGGTAGCGATTTGTTTTTTTATAGAACTATTGAAACACATAACCTTAAAATAAAGGCAGTGTTAAACCGTATTAATTATTTGCATGCAGACTGTTTAAGAGATTTAAAAATAGCAAGAGCTTTAGGGTTTAAAGGCATGAGCTTAGAGGTTATTCCTGGTGGTGGTGGTTATGATATTAATTATATGTCTAAATTTAAAGAGCCTTTAAAGAACAGAAGAATTATCTTAATTAAAGGTTACCAACATCATTTTGGACGAGCCTTATCTGTAATAAAAGCCATTGCCTCTATAGATAGTGTAAAACAATATGAGGTTATAGTTTTTGGTGCTACTACTTCTGTAGTGAATTATATTAAAGATAAAAAGTTAAAGATTAAGGTTTTTAGAACAGGAGAATTAACACATGAAGAAGTTATTAAATTAATGGGACAGTCACTTATCTATATAGGTAATAGTCTTTCTGATGGTTTGCCTAATACACTATTAGAGGCTATTGTAATGGGAGCTTTCCCTATACAATCAAGTCCAGGAGGTGTAACAGAAGAAATTATAGAACATAATAAAAATGGGTTGTTGATTACTGATCCAGAAGATATAAACTCTATAAAAGTTTTGATAATGTCTTGTTTGCAAGATAAAGACTTAATAAATTATGCTAATAAGATCAATAAAGAATTTGCGTTAAAGCGTTTAGACCATATGCAGATTAGACAAAGGATAATTTCTATATATAAAGATTTATAAAAAGCCTAAAAAGTGAAGGATTTAAAGCTTAAAAAAAGCGTGTTAACACTCAGGTATTATTGTTACTATTATTACAATTTAATATTTAATACCACTTTGCGTCACCATAACAAAAATTATAAATCTATTCCGATTATTATTATAAGTTACAATCAGCTTTTTTACTTAAAACAATTACTAAGCTTTTTGCAAGATAATGCATATACCAATATTATAATTATAGATAATAACTCAACCTATGCGCCTTTAATTGCGTATTTTAAAGAGATTAATGACCAAGTTAAAATACATAGGCTTCATAAAAACTACGGTCATAGGGTGTTTTGGAATCAGGAAGAGTTGTTTAAAACCTATGCAAAAGGGTATTATGTAGTAACCGATCCAGATATTGTACCACTTAGTGAATGTCCGCATGATTTTTTATGGCATTTTAAAACTATACTCAATGCTAATCCAGATGTAAATAAAGTAGGGTTTAGTTTAAAAATAGACGATATACCAGACACAAATAAAGAAAAGCAGACTGTATTAAAATGGGAGCGTCAGTTTTATAAAAAACAAGACAAGAATAACAACTATATAGCAAAAATTGATACTACATTTGCCTTATACCGACCAAGCGGCATAAAACCAGTTTGGAAAAATTTTTTTAAAGCCATACGTACTAAATACCCTTATATAGCAAAGCATGGCGGTTGGTATATAGATTTTAATAATTTAACCGCCGAGCAAGACTATTATATTAAAACGGCAAACAGCTCTAGCTCTTGGCTTAATTTAAAAGATGAAGGTAAGCTTAAAACATACAAAGATTTATAATAAAATATGGTAGATGTTAGCATAATATTTGTAAACTACAATACCTGTAAATTAACATGTGATGCCATACAATCTGTTTATGATTTTACAAAAAACATAGTTATAGAACTTATTTTGGTTGATAATAACTCAAAAGATGATTCTGTTGTTGTTATTAAAAAGAAATTTCCAGAGGTTAAAGTAATAGCGAATAAGCAAAACCTTGGCTTTGGTAAAGCTAATAATAAAGGAATTAAAATAGCAAATGGAAAATATCTGTTTTTGTTAAATACAGATACGTACTTAATAAATAATGCTATAGAGCTTCTTTATAATTTTATGGAAAATGCTGCAAATAAAAACGTAAGTGTAGCTGGAGCTCAATTATTAACTCCAGATTTGTTATATAATGTTTCTGCGGGTAATTTTCCTAATTTTAGACTGTTTGTAAAAGGCTCTTTTTGGAAGTATTTTTACTCAAAACACTATTATTTAAATGCCAATAGAAGAGCAATTCCTACAACGAGCAATATTCCGTTTGTTGTAGACTACGTTTCTGGAGCCGATTTTTTTGTTAGAAAGCGCATTATTGATGAAGTTGGAGGTTTTGATAAACGGTTTTTTATGTATGGCGAAGATACAGAGTTATCTTATAGAATTAAAACGTATTTTCCGGAAATGGAAAGTATGATTGTGCCAGCGGCAAAAATTGTACATATTAGCCAAGGATCAAGTGCTAATGATAGTGAAAGCAAACCGTTTAAGCACAAGCTAATAAAAGGAAGAACCTTGTATTATAGAATTACAGAAGGCATTTTGCCAAGCGTTTTATATTATATAACAAGTATAAAACGGCTTTATTTTTAATACGATTAAATTGCAGAGATTTTAAGAGTTTTTGAAATTTATTGTTAATATCAATAATTTAAAAAATAAGATTATAGTAATAGTTTAATTTTATAATAATTTTAAAAAAAAAGAGAGATTAGAAAGTAATGAAAATACTTGTTTGCATAGGAACGCGCCCTGAAGCTATAAAAATGGCTCCAATATGTTATGAGTTGCATAAAAAAAATATACCATATAAACTATGTGTTACTGCTCAACATAGAGAATTATTAGATCAGGTAATAGATTTTTTTCAGCTAAAAGTGGATTATGATTTAGATTTGATGAGAAAAAATCAAAATTTAAATTTTTTAAGTTCTAAGATCTTATTTCAAATGGATGCAATTTTAGATAGTGAAATATTTGATTTAGTTATTGTGCATGGAGACACAACCACATCAAGTATGGTTGCTCTCGCCGCATTTCATAGACAGATAAAGGTCATGCATATTGAAGCGGGTTTGCGAACATATAATAAACACGCTCCATTTCCTGAAGAGATTAACCGACAACTAACAGGACGATTATCAGACTACCACATGGCTCCTACATTTAGCGCAAGTAAAAACCTACTTGAAGAAGGTGTAAAAGAAAAAGATATTTTAATAACAGGAAATTCAGTTATTGATGCTTTAAAATTTACTAGAAATAAATTAGCAAAAGGTTATTCTAATCCATCAATTGAAAACTTAAAAAACTTACTAGATTTAAATAGTGATATTATTCTGGTAACAGGACACAGGAGAGAAAATATTGGACAAGGTTATATTAATGTATGCAATGCTATATTAGAATTATCTAAAAATGATTTACAAATTGTATTTCCAGTACATTATAACCCAAATGTAAGGCAGGTTGTTTTTGATAAATTAAAAGGTATTGCAAACATACATCTTATAGAGCCGTTAGATTATCCATCGTTTGTTTGGTTGATGAAAAAAGCGAAGGTTATTATATCTGATTCTGGTGGTATTCAAGAAGAAGCCCCAACATTTAATATTCCAGTACTAGTTACTAGAGAAGTAACAGAAAGGTTGGAAGGTGTTTTGTCTGGACATTCTTTTTTAGTAGGAACAAACACATCTAAAATTATAGATAAAACATTAGAATTACTTAGTAGCACTAAATTTGATACTAAAGTAAATCCTTATGGCAGTGGAAAAGCTGCTGAACTTATAGTTAATTTTATTAAAGATTATTTTAAATGATTTAGGAATGAAAAAAATAAAAAATTATTTTAAAAAGTTTTTAAACAAATTACCCTATATAAGAACATTATACAAGTATAGCCTAAATTCAGCATACCCTAATGGGCATTTTTATTCACCAGTAATCTCAATAAGTGAGGTTAAAAAGCGAGAGAAGGAGATTTGGCAAAATAGGGAAGTAGAAGGTGTTAATGGCATTAATTTAAACTTTGAAAACCAAAAAGAATTGTTATTACAGCTAAGTGAGTTCTATAACAAAGTTCCATATATTTTTGAAAAAGATTTAAAATTAAGATATCAGTTTAATAATGGTTATTATGGGCATACAGATGGAATAATTTTATTCGCAATGTTGATGCATTTACAGCCTAAAAAAATTATTGAAATAGGTTCTGGATTCTCCTCTGCAATTATGTTGGATACAAATGATTTTTATTTTGATAATAAAATAAATTTAACATTTATTGACCCATATCCAGAAAGGTTATTTGATTTAATGAAAACTAAAGACAAAGAAAAAAATGTAATTATTAAAAGTGATTTGCAATTATTAAATCTTGATATATTTAAAGCATTAAATTCGGGGGATATTTTGTTTATTGATAGTACACATGTATCAAAAACAGGAAGTGATGTTAATTATATTTTGTTTGAAATTTTACCGATTTTAAACAAAGGCGTGCATATCCATTTTCATGATATATTTTATCCATTTGAGTACCCAAAGGAATGGGTTTATAAAGGTATAAATTGGAATGAGAATTATATTTTAAGAGCTTTTTTGATGTATAATTTAGAATTTAGTATTGAATTGTTTGCAGATTATTTACATGTTCATCACAGTTCTTTATTTGAAAAAATGCCATTTTGTTATAAAAATACAGGAGGTAATTTATGGATTGTTAAAAATTAGATATACATTTTGGTAGAAAAAAAAAACATATTAATAGTAACTGAATCTATTAATATTGAAGATAGTAGCGGATCTAAAGCTAATGTAGATGTTATTAGAAATCTAAAACAGTCTGGTTTTGATTTAAAAGTGTATCATTATACACGAAAAGCGACAAGTTTAAAAGGGATTGACTGTGTTTCAATCTCTGAGCAGAAGTTTACTTTTATGTATGTGCTTAGTAAGCTTCAGGTTATGCTCTGGAAGGTTTTTAAAATTAACATTAATCCTTTTTTTGAAAAACGCTGGGGCTTTTCTTTTTCTCATTTTAATGATGTGTACAGTATTAAAACGGCATTGCAAAAAGAAACTAATTTTAAGCCAGATTGGGTGCTTACGCTAAGTAAGGCTGCAAGCTTTAGGGCACACAAGGCAGTACTTAAACTTGATAAATGGCATAGCAAATGGTTGGCTTATGTGCATGATCCGTACCCTATGCATTTTTACCCAAGACCGTATAATTGGGTGGCACCAGGCTATTACCAGCAACAAGAGTTTTTTAGAGCCGTTTCAAAGCAATCGGCGCATGCAATTTTCCCCAGTCAGTTGTTAAAAGAGTGGATGGGAAGTTATTATCCGGATTTTTTAGAACGCGGCATTGTTATACCACATCAAATTTCAGATTTTAAAATAGACAGGTCAATATTACCATTGTATTTTAAAAAGGAGCGTTTTACTATATTGCATGCAGGAAGCTTGATGAAACCTAGAAACCCAAAAGGCTTAATAGAGGGATTTGAATTGTTTTTAAATAAACACCCAGAAGCAAAAGCAGATACTCAATTATTATTGTTAGGACATAAAGCTTATTTTAAAACGTACTTGGATGCTAAAGAACAACAAATTTCTCAACTTTATGTAAGCCCAGGTTATGTTAGTTATAAAGATGTGCAAGGTATGCAGGAGCATGCCTCGGTTAATGTAATTTTAGAAGCTAAGTCTGAAATAAGCCCTTTTTTACCTGGTAAATTTCCGCATTGTGTAAAAGCTAATAAGCCTATTTTGTATTTGGGGCCAAGCTATAGTGAGGTTTCAAGACTTTTAGGAGAACGTTATGAATTTGTAGCTGAGATAGATGACGTTGATCGTATAGCAACACATATTGAAACCATGTATGATTATTGGAAAAATAAATCTGAATTACAATATCTAAACAGACCAGATTTAAAAACGTACATGTGGTTTACAACCTTAAAACAACTAATTATGCAACTCTAGACTTAAATATTTAATATGTAGTTTATGATTAAAAAAATCTCAAATAAATTGTTGTATTTATTCGAAAAAATAAAGCGAATTATTATTACGTTTATAAATAAATCGACCAAACAGTCTGATGTTGATCGTTGGAGTAAAGATAAATCACTATTTGCTTCATGGGATGAACGCACACAACTTTTGGCTAACCACGTACAACCAAACAGTATAGTTTTTGAGTTTGGAGCCGCACGACTAGTTTTAAAAAATATGTTACCAGAAGGCTGTACTTACTTACATTCTGATATTGTGAGTAGAAATGAAGATACTCTGGTGGTTGATCTTAATAAAGAATTGCCACAAATACCTAATGTAGATTATGTTATATTTAGTGGTGTTTTAGAGTATATTTTTGAGGTGGAAGCTTTGATTAAACATCTCTCTGAGTTTACCAATCATTTTGTATTATCATACGCTGTAACTAATCATTTTAAAGAAAAAACAGATAGAAGGTTTCATGGCTGGGTAAGTGATTTAAGTGAAGCCGATTTATTTGCAATTGCACATAAGTTTCAATTAAAAAGCAAAATTATTGGTACATGGAAAAAGCAAGTCCTGTTTCAGTTTAGTAAATAATTAAAAATGCAGCAAAAAATTACCGTTATATACGCCTATAGAAATCGTGATTTTGAACGTGTTCGTTTGTCTTTACAGTCTTTACAAAACCAAAGTAACCAAAACTTTGAGGTTCAGTTTATAGATTATGGTAGTGAACAGCATTTTGCTAAAAGTATCAAAGATGTTGTGGAAAGTTATTCTTTTGCTACCTACCATTATGTTGCTCATAAAGGGTTGTTGTGGAATAAGAGTAAGGCTTTAAATTATGGCATTTCTCAAACAGAGTCTGACTATGTTGTGCTTTCTGATATTGATGTTGTTTTTGCGACTCATTTTATAGACTACTGTTTAAATATTGCCAAACCTAACCAGTTTTTGTTATTTAAAATAGGCTATTTACCTAAAGATGTAGAAGCAAATCAAATTGAAGAACGCCGTTTTTTAGATTTAAAGCCTACACATTTTGGCGATACATTTGGTATAGGTTTGTTTTATAATAAAGCACTTAAAGAAGTAAAAGGCTTAGATCCGTTTTTCCATTTTTATGGCTCTGAAGATGAAGATTTAAATAGTAGGTTAATTGAAAAAGGATATACATTAAACCGTTGTGAAGAAAACCTTTTGTTGCATCAATGGCACCCTAGATTTGCAGAAGGTAATGATGATACATTGTCTGTTGTGCCTAGGCTTAAAAACATACAGCGTATAAATCAACGCCATTATCTTTGGAACAAGGCATTAAAACACACCAAACATAGAGATGTAAAAAACTGGAACCATGTTTATACTATGCATGACGAAAGTATATTAAATAAGCCAGAGACTACGCTGTTTTTAAATACCATAAAAGCACATGTTACTCATTTTTTAGATTATGGTATAAACGATTATTATGATAAGGTTATAAAAGTTGTTTTTAAAGAGGACGACTATTATAGGTCTTTAAAGTATAAGGCAAAAACCTTGTTACATAAAGAAACGCAACCTTATGTTAGTTTAAAATATGTAAACGATAGATTATTAGAAGCCATAATTTTTAAATACAGACACGCTAATTATGCTTTTTATGTTGTTAGTGATAAAAAAGAGATTCATTTTACAATAGATTTAAAAACGATATAAGTTATATGTTTCGATTAAAATCTATAAGATTGTTTTGGTGGAGTGAACCTTTATTAATGGGTAAACCAAAAGAAAACTATGGTGATCTTCTTGGTAAATATTTAGTTGAGAAAATTTCGCATACAAAGGTAAAGTTTACACATCCAAAAAAACCTAGTTTTAAAAATTTATTTGCACCTATATATGTTACTATTGGTAGCATTTTGGCACATGTAAATAAAAACTGTATTGTTTGGGGAAGTGGTATTATAAATGAAGATCAACTTGTAAAACCTGCAAAGTTTTTGGCCGTAAGAGGTCCAGAGACAAGGCGCGTTTTAATGCGTCAAGGTTATGATGTGCCAGAAATATTTGGAGACCCAGCATTATTATTACCAGATTATTATTTACCTAAAGTAAATAAAGTACATAAATTAGGTGTGATACCACACTATGTTGATTATGCAAGAGTTGTTGAGTTGTTTAAAGACCACAAAGCTATTGTTGTTATAGATTTAATGACCAATGATGTAGAGCTAACAACCAAACAAATTATGGAATGTGAACGTATTGTTTCTTCGTCACTACATGGTGTTATAGTATCTCATGCCTATGGTATACCAGCGGTTTGGGTTAAGTTTTCTGATCGATTGTTTGGTGATGATATCAAGTTTAAAGATTATTTTAAATCGGTATTGATACCACCATACAAGTTTGATTATATAGAAAAAGATGAAAGTTTAGAGGCGTTTTTTAACCCTAAAATTGAGCTTCCTAACCCTAAACAAATTAATAAATTAAAATTAGATCTAATGTCTGTTTGCCCATTTAAATAATTTGTATTTTGTGTGTATAAAGACGTATTAAATTTAATGAAAGACAAGAAAGTATTTATTTTAGTATCAGACGGGTCTGGCTTAAGAAATTTTTTATTCACAAAATTTAAAGCAGAAGGAGAAAACAGTAATTATAATCTTCAATATTGGAATGATACACGTTTTTCTTTAAGCGATAGGTTTAATTGTAATGAGGTTAGTATTGCTACTTATAAACAAAATTGGCAAACATTACTTTTTTGTAGAGTAAGAAAACGAATAGAATTAAATGTATTGACAAAAAAGTTTAAGGATAATGTATATCAGCTTTATAAATTTCCTTTAAGTTATAGATCGATTAACGATTTTATTAAAAGTACTATTATTAATGTTTTTGAACGATTAAACTCTACAGAAGCAGGAATTAAGAGAATAAGAAAAAGGATTAAAACATTAGAACGATCTACTAAAAAGTATGCCTATTGTAAGCAACAGCTTACTACTGACAAACCTGATTTGGTTTTTTGTACAAACCAACGATCCACAAAAATGATTAGTGCTGTTTTGGCAGCCCAAGATTTAGGGATACCAACAGTTTGTTTTATTCATTCTTGGGATAATGTTCCTAAAGCAATGAATGTAATAGAAACAGACTATTATTTGGTATGGAGTGATCTTATGAAAAAAGAACTTTTACATTACTATCCATACATCGATGAAAGTAAGGTTTTTGTTACAGGAACACCTCAGTTTGTACCACATTATGATCGTACTTTAATAAAAAGTAGGGCGTCTTTTTTTAATGAATATAATTTAGATGTTAATAAAAAATATGTTTGTTATTCTGGTGATGATATTACTACGTCTCCATTGGATCAGTATTATTTAGAAGATTTAACCAACGCAGTTAGAAACTTAAATAATAAAGGTGAAAATATTGGGATTATTTATAGAAAATGCCCAGTTGATTTTACAGATCGGTATGATGAGGTTTTAAAAAACAATAAAGATTTAATTATAAAGATTGATCCTATTTGGGAACAGGTAGGTGATATGTGGAGTGAAATAATACCAACAGTAGAAGATTTTTCTTTACTGGCTAATATATGTTACCATACGGAGTTGGTTACCAATGTGTGCTCATCTACAGTATTTGATTTTGTAATACATAAAAAGCCCTGTATCTATTATAATTATGAGCAACCACAACTTAAAAAAGGGATACGAGATATAGGACAGAATTACAAATATGTTCATTTTAGATCTATGCCATCTGATGCTGCCGTAATTTGGTGTAAAGATAAAAGTGAACTTGAAACAAAAGTTTTTGAAGTTTTAAAAGGCGAAAGATCAAATGTTTCTGTTGGCACTCAATGGTACCATAATGTTGTAGGACAATTGCCTGAAAATGCATGTGCCACTATTTGGAATGCATTAGAACACATTATACTTAAAACAACTATTTAAATTTATGTTGTTTAACTCATTTAGTTTTTTAGTTTTTTTTGTTATTGTGTTTAGTTTGTATTGGTTTGTTTTTAAAACACATAACCGGTATCAAAATTTACTTTTACTTATAAGCAGCTATGTGTTTTATGGTTGGTGGGATTGGCGATTTTTATCGCTAATACTATTTAGTACTATAGTAGATTTTTATGTAGGACACGCTTTGGGGTTAACTATTAAAAAAAAGCATAGACGATTTCTTCTTGGCGTTAGCATATGCGTAAATATTGGTTTGCTTGGTTTTTTTAAGTACTATAATTTTTTTATAGATAATTGGGTAGAGGTTTGGTCTAGTTTAGGTATTACTATGCATAGAAGTACACTACAGATTATACTTCCTGTAGGAATTTCATTTTATACATTTCAAACCCTTAGTTATACAATAGATATATATCGTGATAAAATAAATCCAGAAAAAAGCGTTATTAATTTTGCAACTTTTGTTGCTTTTTTTCCGCAATTGGTAGCTGGACCTATTGAGCGTGCAAAAAACTTGTTGCCACAGTTTTCAATACAAAAAAAATTTTGTTACAAAAAAGCTATGTCGGGATTACACCTTATTATTTGGGGCTTGTTTAAAAAGGTTGTAATTGCAGATACTTGTGCTACTTATGTAAATGTTATTTTTGATAACTATGAGCAAATGAACACCTTATCATTAGTATTAGGTGCTGTATATTTTGCATTTCAGATTTATGGAGATTTTTCAGGCTACTCTGATATTGCTGTTGGTTTGTCTAGGTTGCTAGGTTTTGATCTTATGCGTAATTTTAATTACCCCTATTTTTCTAGAGATATAGCAGAGTTTTGGAGGCGTTGGCATATTTCGTTGTCCACTTGGTTTCGAGATTATGTTTATATTCCGTTAGGTGGTAGTAGAGTTAGTAAGATAAAACAAGTGCGTAATGTGTTTGTGATTTTTTTAGTAAGTGGTTTTTGGCATGGGGCAAATTGGACATTCATTGTTTGGGGAGCACTAAATGCAGTATATTTTTTGCCATTATTATTATTAAGTAGAAATAGAAATTATTTGGATGATATTAGCATAAGTAAATCATTTATGGGTTTAAAAACTATAGTAAATATTGCATTAACCTTCATGTTAACGTGTTTAGCTTGGGTGTTTTTTAGATCTAACACAGTTAGTGATGCTGTTTTATATATAAAACAGATTTTTTTGAGAAATGACTTTTCAAGTCAATTTTTAAGTATTGAGCGCTATAATTTTGAAGCCTTACTTTTAGTGTTGTTGTTTGTTGTAATAGAGTGGTTAATTAGGCATTACGAGCATCCTTTTTTGGGTAAGTATGCTACAATTAAAAGTATTGGCATTGTATTTTTAATTATTATTTTAGGTGTGTATTCTAATCATAATGATTTTATATATTTTCAATTTTAGATGAAAGCATTTTTAAAACATATAGGCCTTTTATCTATTGTTATTGTGGTTTTGCTATGCGTTTTAGATTTAGCTTATACATGGGTTTATGAACATTCAGACCCAAGAAATAAAACACAGTTTATTTTATCATTAAAGGAGAGTGATACCCTAGATTATGTATTTTTAGGAAGCTCTAGAGTTGAAAACACAATCGTTACTTCAAAAATAAAGGCACTTACAGATAAGACTGTTTTAAACTTAGGAACACAAGGCGCAAAATTAGATGATGTTAATATTTTTTTACAATTATTATTAAGCCGAAACATTAAAATTAATAAAGTTTTTATTCAAGTTGATTACCTATTTAATTTTGAATCTAGTTCAGATATCGTTCGATCTCAATCATTACCGTTTATTAGAAAACATAGTATTATAAAAACGTATTTGCAAAAAACAGATTCGAGTTTTAACTTAAACTATTATCTCCCTTTTTACAGATATGCAAAAAACGACTACAGAGTTGGGTTTAGAGAGTTTGTAGCTTCATCTATTAATAGAAAAGCAGTTGTAAATTTTAATGATGGTTTTTTACCGCTTTATGGAAAAATGAAGAGTTCAAGCATATCGACACTTCCAAAAACTATTTTAAAGCAAAATAAAAGTTTTGATATTATAGATTCAATATGTAGAAAAAATAAAATTGATGTCATTTATTTTTGTGCTCCGTTTTGTCAAAATTTAAAGAACAGAGACTATGTTGATAGTTTAAAAATACGTATTCCAAATTTTAAAGACTTTTCAGAAGTAGTAACTAACAATGCGTTATTTCAAAACTGTTCTCATTTAAATGAAGAAGGCGCTAATTATTTTACTGAGTTGTTAATAAAAGAGTTGAAACTATGACTATAGCCTTTTTAACATCAGAGTATCCACATGAAAAGCTAAAACCTTCGGCAGGTTTAGGCTCAAGTATTAAAAACTTAGCAAAAGGGCTAATTAAATCTGGTGTTGATGTTACTGTATTTGTTGTTTTTCAAAATGAAAATACGTCGTTTATAGATGAAAATATAAAAGTTATTTCTATAGCTAGAAAGGGCTATACATTTTTTGGTTGGTATTTAGAACGAAAGCATATACAAGGTATAGTACAACAAGAAATTAATGCTGCAAATATTGAAGCCATAGAAGCGCCAGATTGGACAGGAATTACAGCATTTATGAATTTTACTATACCTGTTGTTATTCGTCTGCATGGGAGTGATGCGTATTTTTGTCATTTAGAAAAACGGCAACAAAAAAAGAAGCATTATTTTTTTGAAAACAATGCCTTAAAACGCGCAGACAAACTACTTTCGGTAAGTGCATTTACAGCGCAAGTTACAACAGCTATTTTTAAGCTAAAAAAAGATATTAAGGTTATCCATAATGGAATTGATACTACTTTTTTTAAACCAATGGAGGTAGAGGTTAATAAAGGGCAGCTTTTATACTTTGGTACCATTATTAGAAAAAAAGGTGTTTTGGAGTTGGCACAGATTTTCAATTTTGTAGTGGCGTCTGATGCTAATGCATCATTACTTTTAATAGGAAAAGATGTACAAGATGTTTTAGAAAATAAATCAACACTTTCATTATTTAATTCATTATTAACACCTAAGGCAAAAGAAAAGGTGACACACATTCTAGAAGTACCATATAAAGATGTAAAAGATTATATAGCAAAAGCAAATGTTGTTGTTTTGCCTAGCTTTGCAGAAGCTTTCCCAATGACATGGTTAGAGGCTTTGGCAATGGAAAAAGCATTAGTATCGTCTAACATAGGTTGGGCTAAAGAGCTTATGGTCGATAAAGAAACAGGTTATACTGTAGATCCGGCGCATCATAAAGCGTATGCAGATACTATAATAACGCTTCTAAGAGATTGTAAAAAGGCAAAAATGTTTGGCAAACAAGCAAGAGAACATGTAATTTTAAATTTTTCAAACCAAGTGATTATTGAACAAAATATAAGCTTTTATAAGGCATTAATTAAAGGTAAAAATGAAATTTAAAACCTATACAACAGCTAAAGGTGAAACGTTATTATACACTGGAATGCCAAACCTTGAGCGTTTAGATGCTTTGTTAGAAACACCAGGCGATTTATGGCATAGCTCTTTAGATCAAGGCTTTGAAAATTGTTTTGAGCATTTAATCTATCAAACCTCAGTATATTGGTGGTTTTTAAATGATTTTAATGGTTTAGATTTGGCTGTTAATTGGCGGTTAAACTACCACAATTTTGTTATAAGAGAAACCACTTGGAATTCTTTAAATGGGTTTGATGATAACTTTTCTAATGAACTGGTAAGAGGTTTAGATTTTGGTTTCAACCTTATTAGACATAATGGAGGCATTCCAATTTACGTAAAAGGACTCTATGAAGCTAATAAGATTAATATTTCAATTTCAGATGAAGATAGATACTTGTTTTTTCTTAAACATTTTAAAAGGCATCATAGCTATTATATGATGTATAGGCAGGGTTTGTTCAATATTTTTACTGAGTATAAGGCTTTTAAAAAAGCATTAAAAAAAGTAACCAAGTGTAATACAACTAGTATTACGCCAAGACATTTAAATGCCATACAAGGACAACCTACGGTAAGTTTGGTAATTCCAACCATGAGGCGACAAGAATATACAGAGTTATTACTTAATGACCATAATAAGCAAAGTTATCTTATAAAAGAGGCAATTATTGTTGACGCTACACCTAAAGAAGATAGAGACCCAAAATTTTACAACCCTAATAACTTTAAATTTGATATTAAGGTAAAATGGCAAACCTCTAAAGGAAGTTGTAGAGCTAGAAATGAAGCTATAGCAATGTGTACAGGTGACTATATTATTTTTGCAGATGACGATGTAAGAGTATTGCCAGATTTTGTTGAAAACCATATAAGACTATTGCAAACCTATAATGCACAAGCTTGTAATGGTTTAGATATTATGGCTGAGCATACAACACAAGATTTAACAGATTTACAACAACGCCTTGATGTATTAGGAAACCAACGTTTTAAAGTTGGTGTGTCTCATATGTTTAGCAATGCAAATTCTTGTGTAAAAAGAAGTTTAGTAAAACGCCTTATAGGAAACGATATTAATTTTGATGGTGGTTATGGAGAAGATACTGATTTTGGTTTTAGAATTTTGCAACACGGCGAAATTTTGTTACATAATCCTTTTTCACCAAACTTGCATTTAAAACCTAAAAAAGGAGGCTATCGTTTTTGGGGACATCAATCAAAAATTATAGGAAAAAAGCGTAAAACTCAACCTTGGGAGCTAGATAAACCAGTTAAATATTATAGACCAATACCAAGCCCAACAATGACTTATGGGTTTTTAAAACATTATAAAGCAAAGCAGTTGAAAGAATGGCGTAGAAAGCATTTTTTTATTTATCTTTTTAAAGGGAAAGCATCTAATTTTTTAATTAGATTATTAAAACTACCCTATAAGCATTTACAGTTTAATAAATCTATTGCTTATGCAAAACGATTAATTAAAATAGGCGAACGTTATTCATAATTAAGCTATGACTTTTACTCTTATTGTTTGTACATATATGCGACCAAAAGCTTTACTGAATTTACTTAATTCGGTTAAAGACCAGGAGCTTTATCCTAATGAAATTTTAATTATTGATGGGTCTACAAATGGCGAAACAAAAACAATGTTAGCTGCGTATGCGTTTAAAAACTTGCGTTATTTTAAAGTTGATCAACCTAATAGAGGCTTAACAAAGCAACGTAACTACGGTATATTAAAAGTAAATGATGCTACAGATGTTATTTGCTTTCTTGATGATGATATTATACTTACACCATCGTATTTTAAAGTGTTATTAGAAACATATAACTTAAAGCCTAAAGCTTTAGCCGTATGTGGTTATATTAATAATGAGGTAGTGTGGGAAACGTCAGATAGGTTAAAGCGTTCTAATAAGTTTTACTATGATGGTTGGATGCGTGATGAACCTTTAAAGTTTAGGCTGCGAAGATACCTTGGTTTATTACCCGAAACCCAACCAGGAGTAATGTCTAGTTTTTCGAATGGACGATCAATTAGTTTCTTGCCACCTGACGGAAAAATATATGCTATAGATTTAATAATGGGCGGTATTTCATCATATCGAAAAAGTGTATTTTCAACCCTTAATTTTTCAACCTATTTTGAAGGTTATGGTTTGTATGAAGATGCAGATTTTTCTTTAAGATTATCTAAATTGGGACCACTGTATGTAAATACGAATGCGCAACTATCTCACCATCATGAGGCTTCTGGAAGACCAAATCAATTTAAATATGGAAAAATGGTTATAAAAAACGGATGGTATGTTTGGCGTATTAAATACAAAAACCCAAATTTTACAGCAAGATTAAAATGGAATTTGGTTCAACTGTTACAAACTTTAATTAGATTTACAAATGTTATCAATTCAAATAAAAAAGCAGAAGCATTGGCAGATGGTTTTGGTAGAGTTGTTGGCTGGTGGAGTTTGTGTATTAATAAACCACAAATTAATAGGTAAGACTAATTTTAATTAATGAGATTATTAATTGTAAGTAGCGTATTTCATAATTTTTTTGAAGGCAAAATATATGGTTATGGTCCCTATATTAGAGAAATGAATTTATGGGCTGCATATGCTGACGAGGTTGTTGTTTTAGGCCACAGAAAGGATGATAAAAATCTTAATCCAATTGATGCGCCTTATGTACACCACAATCTTAAGTTTGTAAGCGTGCCTAGTTTTAATATTCTGTCTTTATTTAATGTTTTAAGATCACTTTGTGTTAGTCCAATAATTGTATTTAAATTATTCAAACATATGAGAACGGCCGACCATATTCATTTTAGATGTCCAGCAAATTTAGGGTTAATGGGGCTCTTTGTTCAGGTTTTTTTTCCAAATACAAAAAAGTCTACAAAATATGCGGGTAATTGGGATCCAAATAGCAATCAACCAAAGAGTTATCGTTTACAGCAGTCTATTTTGAGAAGTACATTTTTTTCTAGACATATGAAAACTTTGGTGTATGGACAATGGCCAAATGAGTCTAAAAATATACATCCTTTTATATCTGCAACTTATACTGAGAGCGAGAAAATAGCTTTTCGACCTCGAGATTACTCTAAACCATTGCATTTTGTCTTTGCTGGAGCTTTGGTTGTTGGAAAAAGACCTTTGTTTACTATCAAAATTATTGAAGCTTTAAATAAAAAAGGAATGCACGCAGTACTAGATATGTTTGGTGATGGTCCATTGATGCCAGAATTAGAATTATATGTAAAACATAATGATTTAGAAAAATATATAATTCTTCATGGTAATCAAGATAAATCTGTAGTTAAAGCAGCATTACTAGATGCTCATTTTAATATATTACCATCAAAAAGTGAAGGTTGGCCAAAAGCAGTTGCCGAAGGTATGTTTTTTGGAAGTATACCCATTGCAACATCTGTGTCATGTGTGTCTTGGATGTTAGCTGATGGCAAACGAGGTATACTCATAAAACCAAATTTAGAATCTGCAATAGTAAAGATTGAAGAGGCTATTAAGAATGATAATTTAGAGATGATGGCAAAAGCTGCCATGAAATGGTCCCAACAATATACTTTTGATAGGCTTGAGCATGATATTAAAAATATACTATTAAGCTAATGCGTGTTGTACAACTTATAGATTCATTACATGCAGGTGGTGCAGAGCGCATGGCTGTAAATATATCTAATGCATTGTCAGAATCTATAGAGCGTTCGTATTTATGTTGCTCAAGGCAAGAAGGTATGCTCAAAGCTTTTATTAATCCATCGGTTAGTTATCTTTTTTTAAAGCGGAAAAACACATTAGATATAAAAGCGGTTTTAAAGTTTTATAAGTTTTTAAAATCTGAAAAAATAGATATTGTTCATGCGCATTCTACTTCATTTTTTTTGGCTACACTAGTAAAAATAATGTTGCCAAAGGTTAAAATTGTTTGGCATAATCATTATGGAAATAACATCAATTTAAGTTATAAAAAAAGACAAGTTTTACGTTTTTGTTCTTATTTTTTTTCATCAATACTTTGTGTTAACCAAAATCTAGTACATTGGAGTAAACACCATTTAAAAGGTAATTTAATATCTTATGTGCCTAACTTTTCAGTTTTAGAATCTGTAGTTACTAGTAATGAAGTCAGTATTCTTAAGGGAAATTTATCTAAACGTATTTTGTGTTTGGCTAATTTAAGACCAGATAAAAATCATTTTGTATTGCTTAAAGCTTTTCAAAAAATTTGTGAAACCCATGATGATTGGACATTACATTGTGTAGGACAAGATTTTAATGATCACTACTCAAAAGCTGTTTATGACTTAGTTAATGAGTTACAACTTAACAACTCGGTATTTTTTTATGGAAGTCAATCTGATGTTAAAAAAATTATTAAAGAAAGCGATATAGGTGTATTGTCGTCTAATATTGAAGGTTTGCCACTAACATTGTTAGAGTATGGTTTGGGCAAGCTTCCAGTTGTAGTTACAGACGTTGGAGAGTGTAAGCATATCGTTTCTAATAAAGACAATGGAATTTTAATACAGCCAAATACTAGTGACGAATTAGTTAACGCATTACAATACCTTATTGAAAATGAAGAAGACCGTATTTTATATGGAGAAAGATTAAACAATACAGTTATAAATACGTTTTCTAAAGCGTCTATAGTAAAACTAATTGTACAACATTATAATGAAATACTCTTGTAGTCTTTTTCAATTTGCTATTTTAGATTTTAAATTAAAAGATTCTTATAAGGATTACATTCAATACATTGGATAAAGACATAAAATATATTGGTTTAGTTGGTTTTCATATTCTTATTGGAATTCTACTTTATGCTATTCCACCGTTTAGAAGCCCATTTTATTTAGCTATAATAAGTTACTTTATTTTTAGGATAATTACGGCACCAAACCATAAAAAAACCTTCGAGGTTTTGCTTGCATGTTCTTATATTATTGGTGGTGAGGCTATGTTTAGAATGACTAGTGGTGGTTTGTTTTATGAAATCTCTAAGTATCTGGTTGTTTTATTTGTTCTTTTTGGGATGTTTTATAAAGGAATCTCAGGAAAAGGCTATCCCTATTTTTTCTATCTTATAGCATTAGTTCCTGCTGTTGTTGTTGCTTCGGTTAATTTACGTTACGATTTAAACTTTAGAACAAGTATCGCATTTGTACTAAGTGGTCCTGTATGTCTAGGCGCTTCTGCTTTGTTTTGTTATGATAAAAAAATAAGCCAACAGCAGATATTAGATGTTATTTTGTATATGAGCTTGCCAATAGTTTCAATGGTTACGTACTTATATTTTTATACACCTAGCTTAAAAAGTATATTAAGAGGAACAGATTCTAATTTTGCAACATCTGGTGGTTTTGGGCCAAATCAAGTTGCAACCTTATTAGGGCTAGGAATGTTTGCTTTTACAGTACGCTTATTTATAAAATCGCCAAGTTTGATTTTAAAATTTATAAATGGTTTTATTCTGGCTTTTATAAGTTATCGAGGAATAATAACATTTAGTCGCGGAGGTGTTTTTGCAGCTATTATTATGATTGGGGCTTTTTTATTTCTTTTATACACTAAATCTGCATATCAACGCAAACAACAAATTATATTTACATTCATTATGTTTTGTATGTTAGGTGCAGCAACATGGATTGTTAGCTCAACTAGAACTAGCGGCTTAATAGATAAACGCTATGCTAATCAAGACGAGTTAGGACGAGATAAGAATGATATAAGTACTGGGCGAGGAGAGTTGTTTCTTGAAGAGTTAGAAGGATTTTTAGACAACCCTTTTTTAGGTGTTGGCGCTAGTGGTATGAAAAACCTTAGGCTAGAAACAGAAGGTGTTATTATTACATCGCATAATGAAGTAAGTCGTTTGCTTTCTGAACATGGAATGCTCGGGATTTTTATATTAAGTATTTTGATTTTTAAACCATTAGCCTATAGAACGCAGCACAAAAAGAACTTGTTTTTTTATGCTTTTTTAGTTTTTTGGTTTGCAACGATTAACCATTCTGCTATGCGTCTGGCGGCACCCGGTTTTGTGTATGCATTATCACTTTTAAATATTACTAATGAAAAACGTGTTATACATAGGAAATCGATTGCAAAACTATAATCGTAATGCCTCATATATTGATGTATTAGGATTATTACTAGAGAAAGAGGGTTTTAATGTTAGCTATGCATCTAGTTATACAAATCAAATATTACGCTTATTACATATGTTATATGCTGTTTTTAAGTTAAGACGTAAAACAGATTTTGTTATAATAGATACCTATAGTACTTTAAATTTTTATTACGCGTTAGGCGTAAGCCAATTATGTAGAGCCTTACATTTAAAATACATACCTATTCTTCATGGAGGGAATTTGCCTTCTCGTTTAAAAAGAAACTCAAAAATGAGTAAAAGTATTTTTAAAAAGGCCTATATTAATATAGCACCTTCATTATATCTTAAAACGAGTTTTGAGAAATTAGGATATAATAACATTAGATATATCCCTAATACTATTGAAATTAATAGTTTTAGTTTTAAAGCACGTGCTTACGATACACCAAAGTTGTTATGGGTGCGTTCATTTTCAAAAATTTATAATCCAAAACTAGCAGTTAAAGTGTTAAAGCAGCTTAAAAATAAGTTTCCTGATTCTGAGTTATGCATGGTTGGACCAGAAATAGATGGTTCATTAAAAACGACTCAGAAACTAGCAAAAGATTTAGAGCTTGAAGTTGATTTTAAAGGAAAGTTAACAAAAGATGAATGGAATAAATTATCTAATAATTTTAATGTATTTATAAATACAACAAATTTTGATAATACACCATTGAGTGTCATTGAAGCGATGGCTCTTGGTTTGCCAATAGTTTCAACAAACGTTGGAGGTATGCCATTTTTAATAGACCATAATATTGATGGCATTTTAGTTAACCCTAATAATGCTTCAGCTATGTCAAAAGCTATAGAAGAGCTTTTTAGTGACCAAAAAAAGTGTAATTCTATGGTTGAAAAAGCGCGATTAAAAGTTGAAAAATTTGATTGGAACTATATTAAAAGCGAATGGTTAAAAGTCTTATCTGTTGATGCTAGTAATAGTTAAACTTAACTTGTTATATTTACAGAACTCTAACATTAACCATGAACAAAAAAAAAGGCATCCATTTTGAGGTTTCTGAGCGTAAAGTATTATTACGTTTATTAGATGTTGTTTTTGTGCTTTTTGGACTTTATCTTCTAGAACTATTCTTTAACTTCGATTATTTAATAGTTAATAGAGAGAATAACATTAGCATACTTGTGTTAATTATCTATATCACAATTTTTGGTACAATATTCGAAATTTACGATTTACAAAAATCAAGTAAATTAGATATTACATTTAGAAACATAGTTTTAACAGCTTCTACGGTTGTATTATTCTACCTACTAACACCATTTTTCACACCATTTTTACCAGAAAAAAGGCTGCAAATTATTTATTTTTATATAGCAATTATAGTCATGATTTTTTTATGGCGATTAGCTTACATAACCTTTATTGCATCACCTAGGTTTTACAAAAATGTATTGCTAGTAGGAGAAATTTCTAATATTGAAAGTATCATTAAACCTTTAAACGAGTCTGATCCTAATTATAGAATTGTTGGTTTTATAAATTGCGAAAAAGAGACTGAATCTCCAATTAAGTTTAAGGGCTTAAAAGAGTTTGGACCTAGTGAGCTTATGAGTGTTATTTCAGATTATAAAGTTTCTGAGGTGTTGGTGGCTAGTTATGATTCTGAAACGATTACATCTAGTATTTATCATGATTTAATAGTGCTTTTAGAAAATGGGTTTACTATAAGAGAATATACTCAAGTTTATGAAGAGTTAACGTACCGTGTGCCAATTCAATTTGTGGGTAAAGATTTTTATAAATATTTTCCATTTAGTAGAAGCAATCAAAATACACTCTATTTATTTTTTAGACGTTCATTTGATATCATCTTTTCCTTTTTTGGATTAATTTTTGGGATGCTACTTATTCCGTTTGTTATTATTGGTAATGCTATAGCAAACCAAGGCCCTTTATTTTATACTCAAGAACGTGTAGGTAAAAACGGTAAGCCCTTTAATATTATTAAATTAAGGAGTATGATTGTTAATGCTGAAACTGATGGTGCAAAATGGGCTCAAGAAAATGATGTTAGAATTACCATGTTTGGTAATTTTTTGCGCCGATCACGATTAGATGAAGTCCCTCAGTTTATTAATGTCCTAAAAGGAGATATGAGTATTATTGGGCCAAGACCAGAACGCCCATTTTTTGTTAATGAACTCTCAAGAGTTATTCCATTTTATGAAACACGCCATATTATAAAACCAGGTCTTACAGGTTGGGCACAAGTAAAAACTAGATATGGTTCGTCTGTCGATGATAGTCTAACAAAACTTCAGTATGATTTGTATTATATTAAACACAGAAGCGTGTTTTTAGATCTTAATATTATTGTAAAAACATTAAGTACAATTTTATATTATAGAGGGCAATAATTTTAAAGCTATTTAGAAACTGTATTAAAGTATTTTATGAGATACATATATCTTATAAATAATGCAATTAAAAGAGGAATCAATCCTATAGCATATACTTGAATACCTACAATCCAATGTAATGTTAATAGACAAAGCATAATTACTAAAAACTTTAAATACTTAACAAACCAGATTTTTACTGGGTTTTTAAATAGTTGAAACAGAGCTATACTATTAAACGGGAATGCCCAAAGCAAATTATAATTTTGAGCTGTAGCACTATGATCTGTAGCAAACCAGAGTAGTAAAATAAGTAAGCCTATAATACCAGTAAGACTAAATAGTAAAACATCTAACCAATTACTTCGCTTAAGTTTTTTATAATCAAAATAAGTAACTAAAAGTATTAAAAAACTAATGATACTTAATACTACTAAAGGACTAAAAAGTAAATTCTCTGAAGTATTAGTTTCCTTTTTTTTGTATAAAGTTTTAGTAGATTTTACAAGATTTTCAGATGGACTTAAAGTTGCATTTTCAAAACACTCAAAAATGTATTTTGGTAAATACATATGTTCATTAAGCGTGGCTGGTTGATCAATAACAGAGCCTAAAGCAATATCAATACCAAAACTTCCCCACGAATTTCTGTTAACATGCTCATGAATAAGATTTCTGAACGTTTTATGTTCAAAATTTCTAATATTATTAAACGTTATTTCGCGTTCTGATGCATTTTGAGCAACATCTCTAATTTTAGTGGCGCAATTATCATAAAAGAAATCGTATAAATACCTCCTGTTTTCTGGTTTATAGTTGTTCTGTAAAAAATCAAAAAGTTTTTGTTTTTCAGTAGCAGATAAATTTAAAACTTGTTCATTAATAGTTCTGTTTTGATAAACATAGCCTCTATAAAATCGATTAAAATTTGTTTTACTCAATAAGTAATTAAGTTTTCCTTGAGCAAACTTTAAATAAAAATTTGGAGCATCAAAATCATATTCGCCATAACCATACACTAAATCAAACCCATTTGCAACATCTTTAATTCTAAATGCATTATGGCCAAAAGCATCATTAAGTGAGTTTCCTGGACCAACAGTTAAAACACTAATTTCTGCATTTTGAGATAGCTTTTGTGAATTTATGAGCTGAAAACTGAATAGGCAAATAATGAGCAGAAAACGTATCTTCATAAAAAAAGTATTATCTAAAGATACTAAAATCGAGTTTTAAAGAAAACACATTAGAATACAAAGCAACACTTTGGTCTCCAATATCTGTAAATGCATAATCTATTTGTATACCATTGTATTTAAAACCAAGACCTAAGCTTGGTTGAAATGTGAGATTTTCAGAATTATCAATTTGTAATTCATTTTGAAAATTACCCGCGCCAGCTCTTAAAAACACTAAATCTGTATAGCCAAACTCCAAACCTAAAGCAGGATTAATACTTGCAAAAGAAGTAGAAATAAGATCGTTATTTTCTTCAAACCGTACATTTAAATCAAGCGAAGCTAAAAGCGAATAATCATAATGAAAAATAAACTTTTTCGACATTCCTATTTGAAGTTTAGGAATTGTAATCTCAGAACTTTCAGGAACCGTTTGATTTTGACCTTCAATTGCATTTTGTATTGTAGCTAGTTTATCATCATCAAAAGCCCAAGCATTAAATGTAGTTGTAATGTCTCTTGCCATGATACCTATTTTCCAATCATTTTTAGTTTCAAACTGTAGACCAAGATCTAAACCAAATCCCCAAGACGTGGCAAAATCACCTATAATTCTTCTAATTACCTTTGCATTAACACCATAACTTAAACCAGGAATAGGTAGGTTTCTTCCGTAAGAAAACGTTAAACCATAATCGGCTGTAGAAAATTTACTAATACGATCATAGTTAATATTTCCTTGGTCATCAATTAATTGTGTGGTATCAAGAATATCGTCAACACCAAAACGTATTAAAGAAAATGCAATGGCACTTCTATCATCTAAAGGCATTGCAAATGCTGCGTAATTGTAAGAGGCAATATTTGCGAAGTAGCTAGAATGTAACAATGCTAATTGATTATCTTCTAGGTTTACCAATCCAGCAGGATTCCAATATCCAGAATTTACATCTCCAGTATGAGATACTACTGCATTACTCATTCCTAAAGCTGCAGCATCAACACCAATGTTCATAAACTCATTAGAGTATTTACGCGTGGTTTGGGCAGTGCTTAATAATGACACTAAAGCTAGTGCAAAGAATAGATATGTTTTCAATAGCAAAAATTTTTACAAAGATGCATAATATTTTTAACCTATTAAACTTCAAAATGACTCAGTTATTGCCTGATAGTTGCATTTGTAGAAAATAGTTTGTTATTTTTACACAAATCTTATTTATGGCAATAAAAAATTACATTCCTAATGCAATAACACTTCTTAATTTATTATGCGGAAGTATTGCAGTTATCTTTGCTGTTTATAACAATTTTGTTCTAGCAGCAATTTTTGTTTTTTTAGGTATTTTCTTCGATTTTTTTGATGGTTTTTTTGCACGTAAACTTAATGTGCAGAGTGATTTAGGAATTCAGTTAGATTCTTTAGCAGATATGGTTACTAGTGGTTTGGTGCCAGGAATAGTAATGTTTAAACTTATTGCAATGAGCGTTGATGCTCCAGCATTTTCATCGGTTTCTAATGAGTGGAATGCTTTAATAGATTGGCAAGGCATTAAATTAGCACCAATTGCTTTAATTGGCTTATGTATTACATTGGCTTCTGCATATAGGTTAGCAAAATTTAATATAGACGAAGATCAGCAAAGTTATTTTAAAGGTCTTCCTGTACCTGCAAACACGCTGCTTATTATTTCATTACCATTAATTCTTGAATATCAAGGTAATGATTTGATTAATAGTGTGATACTTAATAAATGGTTTTTAATCGGTTTAACCTTTTTGAGTTGTTACTTATTAAATTCAAAGATTAAGCTATTTGCTTTAAAGTTTAAGGATTGGAGCTTTAAAAGTAATGCGGTTAGATATGTGTTTATTATTTTAAGCTTAATTCTTTTGTTGGTATTACATTTTGTAGCAATTCCTTTAATCATTACACTTTACATTATACTTTCAGTATTTAAAAATCTTACAACTAAATAATATATTCAAAAAGTTAATATAAATCAATGGCATCAGGATTTTTTGCATTATTAGATGATATTGGAGCACTCATGGATGATGTTGCTGCAATGAGTAAAATTACTACTAAAAAAACAGCTGGTATTTTGGGTGATGACTTGGCTGTAAATGCCGAAAAAGCATCTGGATTTGTATCTTCTAGAGAGATTCCTGTGCTTTGGGCTATAACTAAAGGTTCAATGCTAAATAAAATTATCATTTTGCCTATAGCATTTTTATTGAGTGCATTCCTGCCTTGGGCTGTAATTGTTATTTTAGTGCTTGGTGGTATGTATTTAGCTTATGAAGGAGCTGAAAAAATATTTGAATATTTTGTGCCTCATCATCAGGAAAAAATAGTTGAATTAAAAGAAGATTTTTCTAAAGAAGAACTTTTAGTTATAGAGAAGTCTAAAATAAAATCGGCTATTGTAACCGATTTTATACTTTCTGTAGAAATTATAATTATAGCTTTAGGGACTGTTGTTGGAAGAGATTTATTATTTCAAATTTTAGTGGTTTCAATAGTAGCTGTTATTGCTACTGCTGGAGTTTATGGTATTGTAGCTCTTATCGTTAGAATGGATGATCTAGGTTTTCGATTAATTAAAATGAGTAATGGAAATAAAGGAATTTCATATACTATTGGAACAATTTTAGTCAAAGCCTTGCCAAAAATTATTAAAAGTTTATCGGTTATAGGAACGATTGCATTACTTCTAGTTGCAGGAGGAATATTTGTGCATAACCTAGAATTTTTACATCATTTCTTGGAAGATCTTCCATCTATGCTCAGAGATTTTATTGTTGGGTTGTTAGTAGGAGCAGTAGCATTAATAGTTGTTAAACTAATAAAAAAAATTATCAGTATTCTTTTTAAGAAAAATAAAAATATATAAGTGTAGTTACTAATTAAGCTTTTTAGGTCTTTGTTGTTTTTTGAGTAATTGCTTGAAGAATTTTAAAACTCCAATTTCTTTTTACGTAACTCAAAGTTTTGACCCAAGTATACTTTACGTACCATTTCGTCACTAGCTAGTTCTTCTGGTTCACCAGCTTTTAAGATACTTCCTTCAAACATTAAGTACGTTCTGTCTGTAATCGCTAAGGTTTCTTGTACGTTATGGTCGGTTATTAAGATACCAATATTTTTCTTTGTTAATTGGGCTATAATACGTTGTATGTCTTCTACAGCAACTGGATCAACTCCAGCAAATGGCTCATCTAATAAAATAAAATTTGGGTCTGTAGCTAATGCACGAGCAATTTCTGTACGACGTCTTTCACCACCAGATAATAAATCGCCTCTGTTTTTTCTAATATGACCTAAACTAAACTCATCAATTAACGATTCCATTTTATCTAACTGTTCCTTTTTACTAAGTTTAGTTAGTTGTAGAACGCTTAAAATATTGTCCTCAATACTTAGTTTTCTAAAAACCGAAGCTTCTTGTGCTAAATAACCAATACCATTTTGAGCACGTTTGTACATTGGGTAATTTGTAATATTTGTATTATCCAGATGAATGCTACCACCATTAGGTTTTATTAAACCAACAATCATATAAAACGAAGTTGTTTTTCCAGCACCATTAGGTCCTAAAAGCCCAACAATTTCTCCTTGGTTAACTTCTAAAGATACATCTTTTACAACTTTTCGTCCGCTGTAGGACTTCATTAAATTATCGGCTCTTAACTTCATATACTAGGTAATAAACGCTAAAATAGTAAAATCGTATATACTACTAGGTTTAGGTATTTTAATTTATTAAAAGTTTAACGCTCAGTTTCTAAAGCATCCCAAAACTCATAAGCACGTCGTAAATGCGGAATTACTATGGTACCGCCTACTAAAGTAGCAATACCTAAAGCTTCAACAACCTCTTCCTTTTTTAAACCTTCTTTATGGCTAGCTTCTAAATGATACTTTATACAATCATCGCAACGTAAAACGGTAGAAGCAACTAAACCTAAAAGCTCTTTGGTTTTTTTATCTAAAGCACCTTCGGCAAAAGCATTAGTATCTAAATTAAAAATGCGCTTTATAATTTTATTATTATCTGCTAAAATGTTAGCGTTCATTTTAGAACGATAGTCATTAAATTCTTTTACGATATCAGACATGTTTTTCTTTTTTCTTTTGATTTTTAACTACCATTTTTGAAATATAAATACTCACTTGGTATAATATTAATATTGGTATGGCTACTATAATTTGACTAGCAATATCTGGAGGTGTTATAATTGCTGAAAGAATTAAAACAATAACCAAAGCAAATTTTCTGTACTTCTTTAAAAATTTAGGTGTAACCAATCCTATTTTGGTTAAAAAATAGATGATAATTGGAAGCTCAAAAATTAAACCCGAAGCAATAGCTGAAGACCTTACTAATGCTATATAAGAACTAATATCTATCTCGTTTGAAATTTCATTACTCACATTATAAGTCCCTAAAAAATTGATTGATAAAGGTGTTACAATATAATATCCAAAAAGGACACCTAAGAAAAATAAAAGTGATGAAATGATAATAAAACCTCTAGAGTGTTTGCGCTCATTTGCATGCAAACCAGGACTTATAAATTTCCAGAATTGGTAAATCACATACGGAAATGCAACCACAAAACCGGTAGTTATTGAGGTCCAAATATGTGCCGAAAATTGGCCGCCCATTGTTCTGTTTTGAATAGAAAATGGAAACTCATCTGCGCAAAACGTAGTGTCAATACCTATAAATGTCGAAATTTTACATAACCATTTATAAGTTGGGAAACTTAATTTTTTTGGACCAAATATAATAGTGTCAAAAATAAAGTCAGACATTATAAAAGCTGCAAAACCAGCAATTACAATTGCTAGTGTTGCACGAATTAAATGCCATCTTAAATCTTCAAGATGATCTAAAAAAGACATTTCATTGGTATGATGTTTTGCCATTATATAATACCTTCTTTTATTAAATCATGTAGGTGAACTATTCCAGCATAATCACCATTATTGTCTTCAACTAACAATTGAGAAATACCGTTGTTTTCCATAACTTCCATTGCATCAACAGCCATAGCGTTTTCATCAATACGTTTTGGATTACTACTCATAATATCTTTAGCTGTTAAGTGTATAAAAGCATCACTTTTAGTAAGCATTCGCCTTAAATCACCATCTGTGATTATACCAACAATTTTATTGTTTTCTACTACAGCAGTTACACCAAGCATTTTTTCAGATATCTCTACGATAACCTGTTTTACACTAGTTTTTAAGGCTACTTGAGGTTTTTTGTTTACAGATGAAAGATCATTTACACGTAAATAAAGACGTTTGCCTAAAGCACCACCTGGATGATATTTAGCAAAATCTTTACTAGAAAACCCTCTTAATTCTAACAAGCAAACAGCTAAAGCATCACCAATAACTAATTGTGCTGTTGTACTAGTTGTTGGCGCTAAGTTATTAGGGCAAGCTTCCTGTTCGACAAATGCATTAAGAATATAATCAGCTTGTTGTGCTAAAAAAGAATTTAAATTTCCTGTAATAGCAATCATTTTATTTTTTGCATTCTTAATAAGTGGTACTAAAACTTTAATTTCTGGTGTGTTTCCACTTTTCGAAATACAAATGACAACATCATCTTCTAGAATCAAACCTAAATCACCATGAATTGCATCTGCAGCATGCATAAAAACAGAAGGTGTTCCAGTAGAGTTTAAAGTTGCTACAATTTTATTGGCTATAATAGCGCTTTTGCCTATTCCGGTAATTACAACTCTTCCTTTAGAATTGTACATTAGTGATACCGCATCAGCAAAATCATCAGTCAGTAAATCATTTAAATTTGAAATTGCTTTACTCTCTAAATTTATAGTTTTTTTTGCAGTATTTAGAATCGAATTGTTAATGTTCAAAATTATTTTTTTTTGAGTTTGATGCATTTAAAGAAATTGTTATCTTTAGTCTTCTGCAAATGTATATAAAATACTAATAGGGATTAATGAGTAGCAAAGAAATTGACTTACATTCAGAGCTAAAAAAATATTTTGGTTTTTCTAAGTTTAAAGGACTTCAAGAACAAGTCATTAAAAGTGTTGTCGCTAACGAGAATACTTTCGTTATTATGCCAACAGGTGGTGGAAAATCACTCTGTTACCAATTACCAGCTTTAATAAAAGACGGAACTGCAATTATAGTATCGCCACTTATTGCATTAATGAAAAACCAAGTTGATGCTATTAGAGGTATATCTAAAGAAGAAGGCATTGCTCATGTTTTAAATTCGTCATTAAATAAAACTGAAGTTAAGCGTGTAAAAGAAGACATTAAAAACGGTGTTACTAAGTTACTATATGTAGCTCCAGAATCTCTTACCAAAGAAGAACATGTTGAGTTTTTAAGAACCGTTACTATTACATTTATGGCTGTTGATGAAGCGCATTGTATTAGTGAATGGGGTCATGATTTTAGACCAGAATACAGAAATCTACGCCATATTATTAAGCGTATAGGAGATAATATACCTATTGTAGGTTTAACAGCTACAGCTACGCCTAAAGTACAAGAGGATATTTTAAAAAGTTTAGATATTACTAATGCTACTACTTTTAAAGCGTCGTTTAACAGACCTAATTTGTATTACGAAATACGACCAAAAACTAAAAATGTAGATGCAGATATTATAAGATTTGTAAAACAAAATGAAGGCAAATCTGGTATTATATATTGTTTAAGCAGAAAAAGAGTAGAAGAATTAGCACAAGTATTACAAGTTAATGGAATAAAAGCTGTGCCTTATCATGCTGGTTTAGACCCTAAAACTAGAGTAAAGCATCAAGACATGTTTTTAATGGAAGACACAGATGTTGTTGTTGCTACAATTGCTTTTGGTATGGGAATCGATAAGCCTGATGTACGTTTTGTGATACATCATGATATGCCAAAGAGTATTGAGAGTTATTATCAAGAAACTGGTCGTGCAGGACGTGATGGTGGCGAAGGGCATTGTTTGGCGTATTATGCTTATAAAGATATAGAGAAACTTGAAAAATTTATGTCTGGTAAGCCCGTTGCAGAGCAAGAGATTGGTCAAGCCTTACTACAAGAAGTAGTTGCTTTTGCAGAAAGCTCGATATCTAGACGTAAATTTATTCTACATTATTTTGGAGAAGAATTTGATAACGCTACAGGTGAAGGTGGTGATATGGATGATAACGTACGCCATCCTAAAAAGCAACACGAAGCTCAAAATGAAGTTTCAATACTTCTAGAAACTGTAGATAAAACCAATGAGAAATATAAATCTAAAGACCTAGTTCAAGTATTAATAGGTATTACTAATGCACTAATTTCTTCTCATAAAACTGATACGCAACCTTTTTTCGGAATTGGTAAAGCTAAAGATAAACGGTATTGGATGGCGTTAATACGTCAGGTTTTAGTAGCCGGCTACCTTAAAAAAGATATTGAAACTTATGGTGTTTTAAGATTATCTCCAGAAGGTAGAGCGTATATAAAAACGCCTCAGTCATTTATGATGACAGAAGACCATGTGTTTGATGAAGGTACAGACGATACTATTATTACAGCTGCAAAAAGTGGTGGAGGCGTTGCCGACGAAAAACTAATGAGCATGCTTAGAGATTTACGTAAACGTAATGCAAAACATTTAGGCGTGCCACCATTTGTTATTTTTCAAGACCCATCGTTAGAAGATATGGCTTTAAAATATCCAATGACACTTGAAGAGTTAAGTAACGTTCATGGAGTTGGAGACGGAAAAGCTAAAAAATATGGTAGTGATTTTATAGCATTGATTTCTCAATATGTAGAAGACAATGATATTATGCGTCCTGACGATTTTGTTGTTAAAAGTACAGGCTCAAATTCAGCATTAAAGTTATACATCATTCAAAATGTAGATCGTAAATTGCCATTAGATGATATTGCATCTTCTAAAGGGATGAAAATGCCCGAATTTATTAAAGAAATGGAAGCTATTGTCTTTTCTGGAACAAAATTAAATATCAATTATTGGATTGATGAGGTTCTAGATGAAGACCAGCAAGAAGAGATTCATGACTATTTTATGGAATCTGAAACCGATAAAATTTCTGATGCTATAGAAGAGTTTGAAGGCGATTATGAAGACGAAGAATTACGCTTATACCGTATAAAATTTATGAGTGAAGTAGCCAACTAATCACTCAATTTCCCAATATATTTAAGAGATAATATAAAAATAATAGCTAAATAATTTTTATAGTTAGGAATCCTTACTATATTTGTATTGCAATAATTCAAAACATAAAATAGAGTAAGATGAGCAAATCAATTTTTTACCATGCAGGCTGTCCAGTTTGTATAAGTGCAGAACATGACATTATCAATTTAATAGGAGCAGATAATGTAGAAATCGTGAACATAGACGAAAACAGAAATCGTATTAGTGAAGCAGAGCAAGCAGGTGTAGAGTCTGTTCCAGCTTTAGTAACACCAAATGGACATACCTTACACATCAATTTTGGAGCCTCAATGGCTGATGTTAAAGGTTAATTTTAACAAAATAATTAGGAATCCTAAGTAAATAATCACCAATTTTAAATCAAAATAATTATGAAATCAATTGTCTCAATCATTGTAATAGTTTTATTTTCTTGTACTGCGTTTATTTCTTTCGCTCAAGAAAGTAAATACAATAACGAAGACTTCAACATTAATGAAGTAACTGTAACACATCAAAAGAATTTGGGTATAACCGTTTGGGAAATATCTGTTAATGGTAAAGCAGGTCATACAATTCCAAAAAAAGTTGGGCAACTAGATGGAGCCTTAGTATTAGGGTATGTGTTTCCAACAAATTTAAAGCCAACTGACGTAGGTTTTAATCAAACTGAAGGTATTGTAGCTCTTGCTTTAACATCGCATCCAGATTTTGACGATACACCATTATGGGACGAGGATAATGATACAATTTATAATAATGATGGAGTTGTTTGGCACCCACATTGGGTAATTTTACATGAAGATAAAAGAGTTGCTGGTGGGCTCTCGGTTAAACAATTTAAAAAAGCTGATATGACTGTTGTTTTACCACCAACAAACCCAGGAATGCCAATGTATATGGATTCCCCTGGATATCCTGTAACAACTGCAAATAATACCATAAAAGTAATAGTTCCAGATTATAGAATAAACAATAGAACCGATTTTAATTATGATGGTGTTACAGCGTTTATGAAAGTAAATACGAGTAATCTTGAACTTCCAATGCTTGGTGTTTATGAAGTGTATAGCGTTGCAAGTGGTAACTTGTCATTACCATATAATGTAAAACAATAAGCCTATGAACGTTTCAGTTTGGGATACATACGTAAAACGTGATGATAGCATAACAATGCATTTTGATATTCTTGTGCAAAGTAGCGTAACAGATGAAAGTATAGTATTTAACTTCGGAAAGGCATATTTGAAAACAAAAGGGATTACCAATCCAATTATAACCACAAAAGAATGTCGTTTTTGTCATATAGAAACTGCGCCTAAATCTGTTATTGATGATATTGCCAAAAAGGGATATTCAATAATTGAAATGGAAAACTGTTATTAATTTAATTAGGATGACTAACTTTGCCTGTCGACCTAAATTCGGCAGGCTTTTTTTTATGGATAATAATGTTTTTAATCCCGAACATCAACAGAAACATATTTCAAACAAAATTGTTTCTGGCCTAGAACGTATTTCAGAAGTGTTTAAAATTTTGCTTTGGGAAAAAGCAAAGTTGGTAGGCTTAAGTCCTATACAAATTCAAATTTTAATTTTTGTTGCCAATCACAAACAAGAATTATGTAATGTAAGTCACCTAGCTAAAGAGTTTAATGTTACAAAACCAACAATAAGTGACGCCATTAAAACTCTTGATAAAAAACAATTAATCTTAAAAGATTATTCTTCAAGTGATAGTAGGAGTTACAGTATACATTTATCACAATTAGGAAAGCAATTAGCTTCTAAGATATATGATTTTGCAACCCCTTTAAAACATCAAGTAGATAAATTTAATCAAAGCGAACTTGAAGCTATGTTTAAAACCTTAAGCGAGTTAATTTATAAATTGAATCAAAAAGGAATTTTAACAGTACAACGTACGTGTTTTGGTTGTAAATTTTATCAAAAAAATGATACTTCAGATTATTGTAATCTATTAGAAAAAGAATTATTAAATAAAGATCTAAGACTAGATTGTCCAGAGTATATAGAAAGGATGTAGTCTAAAACACTAGTATTTTATTAGTCTGTTGTACCTTTTTTATAAATAGTAAACTCAACAACTTTCTTTTTTGATGTTAAGACCATTTTTTTAATTCTAGTAGCATCAACTTTGTCGATGTCTTCTTTTTCAATCTGAAAATCAATTTTCGAGATACTTCTATTAGATACGTTAGAATGGTCAGACTCTAACTCTTCCATATCAGATTCTAATACAATCTCAAAGTCTATTCCTGTAAGTGTTAATTGCGCGCCTTTAATGGTTTTAATATGAAATGTACCAACCACAACCGTTTGAAAAAAGTAATAACCACCAAGTTCATTTAATCCAGCAAACAATACATTGTTATCAGATATAGCAAAAGGTGCATTGTCTATATCATTTATAATAGCTTCGGTATGGTCATCCACATGTAGTTTTTCCATGGCTCTAATATTTCCAAAACCTGCAAGTATTTTTGTAATGAATTTCATTCACTTAATTTTTTTGGTAAAACTACTATTATTTTTCAATTCTAAAATCAACATTCAAAATTCGTAAATCATAAATCATTAACTATCTTTGCAGCTTCAAATAAAATATATTAAAATGCAAGACGGTTTATACGCAAAATTTAATACAACAAAAGGCGAGATTTTAGTCGCTTTAGAATTTCAAAAAACACCAGGAACAGTTGGTAACTTTGTTGCTTTAGCTGAAGGTAATTTAGAAAATGAAGTGAAGCCTCAAGGTACACCTTATTATGATGGTTTAAAATTTCATAGAGTTATTCCAGATTTTATGATTCAAGGTGGTTGCCCACAAGGTTCAGGTTCTGGAAACCCAGGTTATAAGTTTGATGATGAGTTTCATCCAGATTTAAAACATGATGCTCCAGGTGTGTTATCTATGGCAAATGCTGGACCAGGAACCAACGGAAGTCAGTTTTTTATCACACATGTTGAAACTCCTTGGTTAGATAATAACCATACTGTTTTTGGAAAAGTACAATCAGGACAAGATGTTGTTGATGCTATTGCTCAAGGTGATGTTATTGATAGTTTAGAGATTGTTAGAGTAGGAGCAGATGCTGAAAACTTTAATGCTATTGAAGCCTTTAGAACTTTTGAAGGATCTCGTGAAGCACGTATTGCTGCAGAGCGCGAAGCTGCAAGAGCAGAATTAGATAAGCTTGCTGTTGGTTTTGAAGAAACTAAAAGCGGATTACGTTACCAAATCATTCAAAAAGGAGATGGTAAAGCTGCCGAAGCTGGTAAAACTGTATCTGTACATTATAAAGGACAATTGGCTGACGGAACCGTTTTCGATTCGTCATACAAACGTAATGCACCATTAGATTTTCAAGTTGGTGTTGGTCAAGTTATTGCTGGTTGGGATGAAGGTATTTGCCTTTTAAACGTTGGTGATAAAGCACGTTTAGTAATACCTAGTGATTTAGGTTATGGATCTGCAGGTGCTGGTGGTGTTATTCCTCCAGATGCTACTTTAGTGTTTGATGTAGAACTAATGGATGTGAAATAAGAAAGGAATAGTCTAAGTATCTTATTAAAAAAGTAAGACAAATTGATACACATTAGTAACAATATTTATAAAAAATCGTCTCATTTATAATGAGACTTTTTTTTGCTCATTATATAGCAATCAACCAATCGTATTACAATGAAAATTAAAACCCTTTTACTGTCTTTAGTTGTTGCAGTTATCATCTCAAGCTGCTCAAATAAGCCAGACTACACAGCAGAATTTAAAGAGCAAACTTCAGGACGCTATTTGTTTACTCAAGAAGAACTTATTGAAGTCTATTATATAGACAATACCTTGTTTTTAAAATGGAAAGGCGCAGAAAAACTAGAACCTGTGGTTTTAGATAACAATGTGCTTTTTGTAGCAGATATGTATAAAAAGCTGCATTTTGTACAACATCCTGAAACTAAAAAACGCTATTTAGCAGTATTACCAGAAAATGATGATGAGCCAATTACCTACGATTATTTAAAAGTTGCAGACGATTATAAAACCCCAAGTATGCACTTAAAAGATAAGGATTACGGTAAAGCGCTTGAAGGTTATCTAGTTATTAAAGCGCAAGACTCAACAAGTATGTATCTTAATGAAAGGCAGTTTAATTTTTTGGGTTATAGACATTTAGAAAAAAAGGAATTCGATAATGCCATCGAGGTTTTTAAAATGAATGTGGCACTATTTCCAGAAAGTGCTAATGTGTACGATAGTTTAGCAGAAGCCTATTTACTAAGTGGCGATAGTTTACAGGCTTATACCAATTATAACAAGAGTTTAGAGTTTAATAACGGAAACACAAGAGCTAAAGAATTTATTGAGGCTTATGATAAAAATTTATAGTATTTTTTGAAGTTTCGTTTAACGTAGCACTATGCGCAGTGACGTTCTGGGTTTTATTTTGTTGTGGCTTGTTTAGGCAAGTTGCATAAAAAACAAAAGACAGTAAGAACGTCATCAAATTGCTTCTAGCGACCTGATATGTATCGTTAAAGACCGACCAAAAGTGACAGTTAGGAAAAACACCTAACGCCCACACCCAAAGCAATTACTTATAGCTATTGTTGTAGTCAGTATTTTTACTTTTTATAAATTCACTAATCTCATTTTCATATAGCACTAGTTGAATTGCAATAGCCATTACAAATTGCCAAAAAGCCGATACATTTTCATCTTCAAAATCTTTCTTTATTGTACCAAATATTATTAAAGCGATAATAGTAATCAAAATAATAGTTTTAGTATATTTATTTTTATTTATTTTAAATAAAAATTTATAGAATAAAAACATAAGGATTGGTGAGAATATTGAAATTGGAAGCAACATTAAAAAGTTTTTAAAATTATATTCATATATGGAAAATTCCTCTAGTTTATCAAGCTCAATAAATTGCATTAATATGTAGCCAATTCCAAAATATAGACCGATGGAAATGAAAAAAGCCAAATATGATATTCCTATTGAAGAAATAAAACTAATCAGATAATTGTATTTAGCCTTTCTTAAATTAAATAACATTATAACGATACCAAAAAATAATACGTGATACCCAATGTCAATCTTAAAAAGTATAAATGAAAGTATACAAATTACAGACGGTAGAATAATTTTCACAAAAAGTAATATATCTTTAGTTGATAAATTCATACTTAATCACAATTAATTTGGTTTATAGTTTCATTGCTTGTAAGTAACTCCTCTATTTTTTCTTTATCAACTCTAATGGCTGTTTTAGGTATAATCGAAGCTTGCCCACCATTACTTTCAGTACTATTTATCCAATCTACTATTTCTTGCTGCATATTTTCCCAAGTGGCTTCGGCAATATTGTAATAGGTGTCTTGTTGACATTCAGTACTAGCTCCAATATTCAACAATAAACTTATGTTTGCAACATCAACAGCTCTAGTAAAAAATTCGAAGTTCCCATTTTGGTTAATTAACCAACCCCATTGCCGATTACCAGAGAAAGGTTGTGTACCATTATTGGCTGTCATAATTGTAGAAATTGTCCAATCATTATTTGTGAAATCAGAAACAATAACAGCACCATCATCAGTTGCTATGGATGGGAAAAAACCACTTGCATCAGCTTCTATGAGTAAGATTGAAGCAATAGGGTCATTTGAGACAAAGTCTATACCATCTTGTGTAGTCAAAGGAATAAACTCCCAATTTATATCACCATTATTAGTAGAATTAAAAGGAACATTACAAGAAAATTGAAAATCTTCTAAATCTCCACTTGCTACATCTATAAACTTCTCTCTGAAGGCTTGGTATATTTCAGCTTCAGAATCTGGGTTTCCATCATTGTCAAAATCTGGATAATTATTAACTTCTACCCCATAATAATCGATATTAGCTAGTGGTACATTTCCATCGGTAATTGGTTGATGATGCCATTCTACTCCCATATTAAATAACCTATCACTACACTCTTGGGGAAATGGTAAGTTATATAAATCTAAATAATTATTTGTATTGAGTCCATTTTGTTCAGCGCATTCTTGAACTAGAGCCCAAGGATTATTATTTAGAATTTCTTTGAGTTCAAGAAATCTTTCTAATTTTGCTTCTGGAAGACCGCATCTTATTTCTACGAATTCTTTTGCAATTGCAATGGCTTCAAGTGAATTTATACTAAACCCTAACCCACCATTTGGGTTAGAACTTACTTGATTATTTGCCAAGTAATTTGAAATATCATTACTTAAACTACAAGCTTCTGAAAAAGAACTGTTATTACTTAAACAATCGCTGTCATTTATACTTAATCCAAGCTCATTAGCAATATCAGCGATACATTCTTCTTTTAAAAAATTAAAAGTTTCAGTAGGAATTGTAGGACTTCCACCACCACCAGAATTTGGAACAGATGGATCAGTTAATGTATTATCAAGATATAACTCAGGACCAAAACCTTGATCAGGACAACGCCCATATTCTAAAGTAATAATGAAATCCCAAGACGTACAAGATTGTCCTTCTCCTGGTGCATGATTGTTCCCTAAATTGCATTCCCATTCTCCTGATGCACCTGTAAGGCATTGTTGCATTGCTCTAGCGGAAAATAAATCGTCTAGCGAAATAAAATCATTATCTATAACTTTAACAAAACCAGAGTATGGTTGACTCGTTTCTATTAACCAATCATCATCAGGTGTGTACTCATAAATTTCAGATTTAATAATTTGTTGTTGATTGTTTACATGAACCACTAAATTGTAAAACTCATTATGTTCTGATGGCGCAACAATTTTAAAAGTATAATAAGAAATATCATTTTTTTGAATGAGTAATATTTCGTCAGTTAGTAAAGTTATACTATCATTTGCACTAATTCTATTCTGTAGATTTTGATTATAGTTTTTACTAATGTCAAAATGTCTTTCTAGGTTTTGATATTGACGATTATGGGTAACATTAGTATTAAAGTCCGAGAAAGAAACCTTGCTTGCTTTTTTTTCTTGTTGTAGTTCATCATCAATTGAGTTATTATTTTTTTCACAGCTTGTTTGTGCTAATATCATTACAAGGTATAGAATTCCAATTTTGATTAATTGTTTGATTTTACTTTTCATGTTCTACCGTTGTCTAAAATTAATAATGTTTTTTTAAGTTTCGTTTAACCCTTTAGATGGAGCACATTTACTTTAAGGGCAAGAGTGGGTAGTACGTAGTAATTAAAGTTCGCCTTTGACGAATGTGCTCTATCGGTTTTGTATAAGAATAGTTGCGGTTTCGGTTAAACCTAAAATAGCAATTATTTTTATACTGTGTTATGCCATACTAGTTTTTCTATCAAGCTATACTTGTTTTTTTCTATTAAATAGTTTTATCAACAACGCAATTATCATCGAAGCTAATAATATATATTGAATAATAACGAAATCATCATTTTTATCAAATATTTGAATAATTAAAATTAAAATTAAAGGAATATATATTAAATATTTTTTTTTCATTTCTTTTAAATTTTTATAAAAATTGAGGTTGAAATTTTCTTATTTCTAAAAATCTAATATGGTAATCAAAGTGCTTCTCTACAGTCATTATAGTCAGAAAGTGCTTCGGCTCCACAATTTGCAGCAATTCCAGCTATTACTGTTGCACCAACAACAGACCCTAATCCAAATGTAAAAAAAGCAGAAACAGCTAAGCCAGCAACACCTATTGCAAAATTTCTTTCACATCGATACATAGCTATATCATATGCTCTTTGACAATCACTAGCTTTCATTAGACTACTTCTATCTAACTTTAGATTCAGTTGCCATATTATTTCATTTGTAATAATTTGAATAGCCTCATTTTCGGTTAAACTTTTTGAAAAGGTTAGATTCTTTAAAAAAGTATCAGTATTGTTATGTATTTGTAAAAGTAAATTAGCTATTTCTTCAACCTGTTCAATTTCAGATTCGATTAGAAACATTTTAAGTTCATCAATATCATTAAAAACTCCTTTAGAGTTTTCTAAAATATTCATATCGACATTCTTTTCGTTTTTCAAAATTGATGAAAGCTTATTTGTATAGTCAATATGCTTTTCTGTAAATTTTTCTAAACTCAAAGAGGTGTTTTTTGAATTCTCCAAGTCTATTGCTTCACTATGTGGTACATTGCATGAAACAAATAAGATTTATGTTGCCAAAAAAATCGGCATATAGGGTTTTCTAGAAAGTTTAATTAAGTTCATTTTTTTTAATTTATTTTAGGAAAATATATCCTTTGTTTGTATTGTTTTTTGTTGATGTTTATAATATCAGATTTACCTTTTTTTGACGTCATTGTTCAAATTTCGACTTTGGATTGTCAGCCCATTTTTGACCGTAGTGTTAATTTAATATGGTATAATTTTATGATATGAACCCGTTTTAATATTCTATATCAATATTTAAGCGAAGTACGGCAAATAAATTGAGAAAAGAAATACGTAGTTCTACGTATTTTTTAAGTTAAAACACTATAAATAATCACGCTTTTTTATTTATTTTGTTACTGGTATGTTCTTCTTTATTAATACCGTAAATTGCATGACATTATTTTAAAAACCTATGAGATTAAATAACCTAAAAAAGAGCTTACTACTCTTAGCGTTTATAAACTTACAATTACTATTTGCCCAATCTAAAGCCATAACTATAGATGGTGTTTTTGATGATTGGACACCAGATTTAACCACTTTTGTAGATACTAACGAAAACATTAGTGGTATCGACTTTTTAGAAATTCAAGTTACCAACGATAGTGAGTTTTTATTTATTAAAATAAAAGCCGATGCAGAATTTGATCTAACCGATGACCTTATTTTACACGATTTAGGGATTTTTATAGATTCAGATAATAATACAAGTACAGGTTTTGATGTTCAACAAGGATATGGATCAGAACTTGGTATCATTTTTACAGAGCTTTTTGCACATTATAATGTTACGCCGTATTCTCAAGTTGGGTTTTCAGACCTTAAATTAAGAGCTGCACCAACAGTAACCTCTGATGAGTTTGAAATTGCCATTGGTCGTAATGCTATTCCTGATGGTATCAACCCTTTGTTTACATCTTCAACTATAAAAATACTCTTAAAAAACGATAGTAATTTTGATAAAGTGCCAAATGTTGGTTCTGTGTTTTCATATACGTTTGATGAAACACCTGTGACACCATATACACCAATTGAGATTAATAAATCTGATATATCTGATATTAGAATTATGATATACAACACGCTATTTAACGGCTTGTTAGAGGTGGATAGAGTTGATAATTTTGAAAACATAATTAAAATTGTAAATCCTGATATTGTTGGCTTTGTTGAAAGTTATAATACAACTGAAGCCTATGTAAAATCGCTTTTTGATGCTTGGCTTCCGTTAGGTACAGCAAATGGCTGGTATGTAGAAAGACATGGTGGCGAAGTCACTGTTTCTAGATGGGAAATCACACAACGTTGGGATGGTTTAACACGACAATTTCCTGTACTTATTGATTTGCCAAGCAGTTATGGTACAGATTTGCTGTTTACAAATGCGCATTTAAGCTGTTGTGGCGCAGATGTTAATAGACAGGATCAAGCAGATCAATACGCTGCATTTATTTTAGATGCTAAATCTGCAGGTGGCGATATCACGTTGCCTGCAAACACACCTTTTGTTTATGGAGGTGATTTAAATTTGGTTGGCTTTTCGCAACAACTAACAACGCTAAAAACAGGCGATATTCAAGATACGGCATCTTATGGTGTTGGTGATCCATTAGATTGGGATGATAGTGACTTAACAGAACAAAACTGCCTTCAAACTGATATTAGAATGAATTATACTTGGCGCTCTGATGGTCAAGGTTTTCCTCCAGGCAAATTAGACTTCATCATTTTTTCTGATTATACCTTAACTGCCGAAAAATCTTTTGTGCTTCAAACTGAAGAAATGCCAGCTAATAGATTAGCATTATATGGTTTTGATTTATTAGATACAAGTAGTGCTTCGGATCATTTTCCGGTAATTACAGATTTTTCAATAAATGAAACTTTAGGTTTAGATGAAGAGACGACTTTAAATGTAAAGGTTTATCCTAATCCTACAAGTGATAACATTACATTGACCTTTAATAACCCAGGTGATTATAGTATTAGTTTATATGATGCTTTAGGTCGACTTGTTTTAACGACTAAAACAAAATTAGGTTCTATAACATTAGATACAAAAGTATTGCCTTCAGGTGTTTATTATGTTTTGGTTAATAACTCACAAAACACCTCTGAAACCTTTAAAATATTGAAGTATTAGTAATTGCATCATTTTTTCCATTTTTGAAGTCGGTCGATATATAAATAGTCTTCAACAAACGCTCTGTGTTCTGGACTAGTCATTTTTTCTACTAGATTTAAAGCAGAAATATAGCTGGTCAAGTTCCCATTTGATGAACTAAATTTTCCGTCTTCAACAAAGGTTACTAAACTGTCATTTTGAACTTTTAAATTTGGATAATCTTTTTGCAATTGTTTTCCGCCTCCAATATAGGTGACGATTTTATGACCATCTGCTATTCCAGATTTCCCTATAAGCTGCGCTCCAGCGCAATTGCTCACTATATATTTAGTTTCTTTGTTTTTCTTTTTAATAAAATCTATCATTTGTTCATTACGGACTTGTGCATACATATCATATCCACTAGGAACAAATAAAGCCGTTAATTTGGGGCAATTCTCAAAAGTGTAATCAGGAACAAAATGCATACCTTCTTCGGTTGTGATTGGGTTTTGGGTTTGTGCTATAGTAATTACATTAAAAAGTTGTTTTCTGTCTTTATTTGGTTTCCCAAAAACATCTGATGTAGCTATAACTTCTCCTTGTAAAACTCCACTAAACATAAGTAAACCTATTGTAGGTAATTCTGGTTTAAAAGCTTTTAAGTGTTTTGTTAGTGTATCGGTCTTGATTATACTTTGATGGGCTATTTTATTGTTTGTTGTATGCTTTGAATTGTTCGGATTGCAACTAACTATAATAGCTGTTATTATGATGATTCCTAATTTTTTCATTTTTAGTGCTAGTTTGTTTTATATTGATTTATTTTATAATGTCCAGGCGTAAACTGAAATACTTTCATTAAGCGATTCCATGTGTTACTTTGAGAAATAGTCAATGTTAAATAACAGATGTCTTCTTTTGAAAAGAATTTTGATAAAGAGTTATAATCAGTATTAGAAATTGGACCTCTATTTAATTTTGTGAGTGTATCTGTAAAGTGTAATACAGCTCTTTCTTTATCAGAAAAATATGGTGTTTCTTCCCAAACACATAATGAAGATAAACGTAATTCGGTTTCTCCAAGATGTTTTAATTCTTTATAATGCATATCTACACAATAAGCGCAGCCATTTTTTTGAGCAGTTCTTAATCTAATAATTTCAATTAATTTTCTATCTAGAGAAGAATTTGTAATTGAAGTTTCAATAGTTCTTAAGTTTTCAAACATTCCGTTTGGAATATCTCGATAGGTAATTCGTTCCATAAGTTTTTCTTTAAACATTTTAAGCAAAATTATTAGTAAAGAATCAATTAGAAGTTAAGATATCTTAAGAAATTAATATTACTTTGGTTTTCTTAATTCGCTTAGGTATTCGGGAGATATTTCTAGATAAGAAGCGATCATATATTGCGGTACACGCTGAATAAAGTCTGGAAGTTTTTTAACAAAATCATTGTAACGCTCTTTACTCTTCATTTGTAGAAAAACATCACTTTTTCGTTGATTTGCTATGAGCATATTTTCAGTAATTATTCTAAAAGCTCTTTCAAGCTTTGGGCATTTGTTATAAAGAATTTCAAGAGTTTCTTTTGATAAGTAAAGAACAGTTGTTTCTTCTATTGCTTGAATATATTGTATAGATGGAGTTTGTTTAATAAAGCTTTCAGTATTAGTTACCCACCAATTGTCTATGGCAAATAGGGTTATTTTTTCTTTTCCTTTTTCATCAATATAGAATGACCTAACAAGACCTTTGAGAATAAAATAGTTGAATTTACAAACCTTACTTTCTTTTAAAAGAAACGCTTTTTTTTTAAACGTTTTTTCTTTTAGTTGAGAATAGATTAAATCAATTTCGGTGTCGCTAAAATAGACATATCTGTTTAAGTAGGTTTTAAGTTGATTTTTCACAAAAATAAATTTGTTATTTCATTGTTGTCAACTACTTTATATGTAGTTATTTAATTGAGGTATTCGTTTTTTTGAATAAAAAAGAAGTATGTAAATTTACGTATTTTAAGTTATAAATTAAAAAAGCACCTATAAGATAAGGTGCTTTTCTATATAAGAAACTATTTATTCTGCTTTACGCTTTGTTTTAAACGTACCATTAGGTTGTATAAGTGTCATGTCGTTTATAGATCCATCATCACTTGGTGTAAATTCTACTTTAAAACCATCAATAGCTTTAAAAGAGAATTTATGTTCGTCTGTAGCTAATAATTCATATTCTGGTTGTCCTGTTACAAATAAATAAAGTGTGTCACCATTTTTAATATAGGTTTTTATTGTAGTGCCTTTTAAATCAAACTCACCAACATAGCGTTGTAAATCATCTGTGTTTACATTAATAGTTAAAGGTGTACGATCAAATACAATTGGGCCTAGAGTTGGTTCTACATTTATCTCTGCGCTACTAATATCACCTGTGGCATTAGTATTAAACTTTATTTTAAAGGCATTGCCAATTTGAGAGGTGTCTACTACATTATCTATAACATCAATAAACTCAAAAGTGTCATAATGGTAATGCTTAACATATTGTTTAATTTTAAGATATTCAGAAAATAAAGAATCGTTTTTTAATTCAACTTTAAAATCACCATAACCTTTGTTTGAGTAAACTCCAGTATAATCTTGTTTTACATGAGATGGCTTAGTGTTTTCTACTTTCGATGATTCAGGTTTGTCGTTTTTAGATTCTTCACTAGCTTTTTTTCTTTTTTCTATTAAATCTGCATGTTTTTTTACCCAATCTGTAGTATTTACATCGAGTAAACGGTCTGATATAGTATTTCTTGCCAAAGTGGTAACTGCTGATCCATTTTGGTTGGTTAATACCACAATACCAATATCATCAGAAGGGAAAAAGCAAACATTAGCAGAGAACCCATTTATGTTTCCTCCGTGATCTACACGATAATGACCTTTATACGATTGTAACATCCAACCGTAACCATAATTTGCAAAGTGAATATTTTCTAAGTCTTCTTTTGGTAAGGCAGCTCCAATAACCATTTGAGAACTCATAGCTTCTTTTACATACGCTTCAGGAAGGATTTCTTTACCATTGTATTTTCCGTCATTAATCCAAGTAATTAACCACTTAGACATATCATTAACGCTACTGTTAATGCTTCCAGCAGGAGACATGGCAGCAATATCATAGTAATCTGTTTTTTCTATAATTTCACCATCTTTAAGGTTATAACCAAATGCTGCATTACTAGCAGTTTTCATTTCATCTATTGAGACATTAGTTCTAGTCATACCTAAAGGTTTTATAAAAAGATCTCTTATATTATCTTCCCAACTTTTGCCTGTAATGCGTTCTGCAATAAGGCCTTGAGCCAAAAACATAAAGTTATTATAATACCATTGTTGTCTAACACCAGTAAATGGTTTTTGGTATTTTACGCGAGTAATTAAACTGTCTTTATCATGTGATGTGAAATTATACCACGACATATCATGTCTTGGTAAACCTGTACTATGACGCATTAAATCTTTTATAATGATATTAGAATTCATATCATCGTTATAAAACTCTAATTCAGGTAAGTGTTGTCTTGGATTATCATCAAAAGACAATTTGTCCTCTGCTCGTAATACTCCTAAAACAGATGATGTAAATGCTTTAGTTGAAGATCCAATAGCAAATAGGGTGTTTGTATCTACAGGAATTTTGTTTTCGTAGTCGCTATATCCAAAACCTTTGGCGTAAATAACTTTATCGCCTTCAACAACAGCAACAGCAAAACCAGCAGCTTTAGCGGTTTCTAAAATGGCATTCATTTCCTTTTCTACGCCTTTTAAACGTTTGTCAGTTTGAGCATTTAGTGAAGAAATAAAAAATAAACTAAGAACGAGTAGTACTAATTTTTTCATATGATTGATAGATTAAATAATGAATAGTTATTCTATTAGTATCAAATAGCGGAACTAAGTTACTTATTTTAATATTAATCTTTAAGAGATTACAGTTCGTCCATAAATTTATACAATTCGGTAAACAAGGTTTTATAGATAGAACGTCTTACAAGATATTTGCCTCATCATTAAAACAGAAACATTATGAAACATTTTATCATTATTGCATTATTTTTTATATCAACCATAACTAATGCACAAGCAAATTTTGACAAAGGCATGCAAAAAGCATTTACACTTTGGGAAGAAAATAAATGGGACGAAGCCGAAAACATGTTTGAACGTATTGCTAAAGCAGACACAAAACAGTGGTTGCCTCATTATTATATTGCACAAATGAATAGCTTAAAAAGTTGGGAGCAAAAAGATGAAGCTATTCTTAAAGCACAATTAGATAAAGCACAAGAGCATTTAGATGTAGCAATGCATATAAGTGAAAATAATCCTGAATTATTAGTGTTACAAGCACATGTATTAACCAATTGGGTTGCTTTTGACGGCATGACTTATGGTATGAAATATTCTGGTAAAATTGCAGAGCTTTATGCTAAAGCTCATGAAATTGCTCCAGAAAATCCAAGAGTTGTTGCAGGAAAAGCAGAATGGGGAATGGGAAGCGCACGTTATTTTGGTAGTGATACTAAACCTTTTTGTAAAGACTTAGAAAAGGCCTTAGAACTTTTTGCTAACTTTAAACCAGAAACTGCGTTTCACCCAAAATGGGGACAAAAACGTGTAGAGCAAGTATTAGCATCTTGCGAATAATTAATTGTCTTAAGAAGCTATCATGACAAAATCAGTTAAAAATATAATACTCACTTTTATTATAGGATGTTTAATCTTTTTAATAGGTAATTTCCTTTCAGATGGATTTCGCTTCAATGGTATTAATGCGTTTTTAGCTGAGTTTGTAGTGTATCAACTTTACTCGTTTGTTCTGGGCTATTCCAATATGTTTTTTTTCGATTATATGGAACGTCGTCCATGGAAAAAAGGTGATACTATTAAACGCATTGCTTTAGGTATTGCAGGATCTACAATCATTACATTAATAGGTTTGTTTATACTTAGAGCTAATACTGAAATCATTTTTAATGGTAAAACATTTAGTGAGTTTGTTGCAAATGAAACTTGGGGAAACTATTCATTTGGATTATGGATTACATTAACCATTGTAACTATTTTTCATGTGGTTTACTTTGTTGCTAAATACCAAAAGAACAAGCTTAAAGAACAAAAAGTAATTGCTGGTACTGCAAGCGCAAAATTTGATGCTTTAAAAAATCAGTTAGATCCTCACTTTTTATTTAATAGCTTAAATGTATTAACAAGTTTAATAGAAGAGAACCCAGATAATGCACAAAAATTCACAACCTCATTGTCTAAAGTATATCGTTATGTTTTAGAACAGAAAAACAAAGATATTATAACCGTTGATGAAGAGTTAGATTTTGCAAGAACTTATATGTCACTTTTAAAAATGCGTTTTGAAGACAGTATTATTTTTGAAATTCCTGAGAAAGCTTCAAACCCAGAAAGTAAAGTGGTACCATTATCATTGCAGTTGCTTTTAGAAAATGCAGTCAAACATAATATGGTTACCAGTAGTAAACCATTGCATATTAAGATTTATGAAACTAGTGAGAGTTTAGTTGTAGAAAACAATTTACAACCAAAACAAATAGTGAAAAAGAGTAGTGGTGTAGGTTTAGAAAATATTAAACAACGCTACCAATTATTAACAAATAGAAAAGTAAAAATCAATCAACAAGCAAAAAGTTTTGCAGTCGCAATACCAATGCTTACAAAACAAATATCAATCATGAGAAAACAATCACATACACCAACAGAATTTGATGAGAGCTACGTAAGGGCTCGTAATCATGTAGAAGAACTTAAAGGCTTTTATTACAGTTTAATATCTTACGTTTTTGTAATCCCTTTTTTAATTTTTATATGGTATAGATATACGCCACATACCATACAATGGTTTTGGTTTCCAATGTTTGGTTGGGGATTAGGTTTAGCAATTCAAGCTTTTAGGGTATTTGTAAATGATGGTGCTTTTGGGCGTAATTGGGAAAAACGTAAAATTGAAAAATTTATGCGTGACGAAGAAGATAAACGTTGGAATTAATTAATAGTAGTATGGAAAGATATAATTTAGAATCAGGTATAGAAGATACGCCACAACAACGATTTCGTAAAGAAGAAGCTTATATAAGAGCAAGAAAAAAACTAGATGCACTAAAAGGATTCTATTGGCACTTAGCATCTTACATTGTAGTAAATTTATTTTTAATTATTTTAATAGGAGTCAATAGTAGTAACGGGTTTTTTAGTTTCGGAACTTACGCCACAGCTTTGTTCTGGGGAATTGGTTTGTTTTTCCATTTCTTAGGTGTTTTTGGGCCAGACTTCATTTTTGGAAAAAAATGGGAAGAACGCAAGATTAAAGAAATTATGGACAAAGAAAATAAAAGCTGGAAATAATTAATTTAAGCTATAATAGTAATGACATTAAGTAAAGAAGATAAAAAGCATTATGAAAATGCAAAGCATCAAGTAAAACGGATTAAAATGTTCTATTTACATTTAATACTGTATGCAATTGTAGTAGCGCTTCTCTCATATAATCTTTATATTCTTGAAGAAGGTGGTCCATATACAAATAATATTACCGCATTAAATATTACAGTTCTAGTATTATGGACAGCTTTAATTAGCATCCATGCTTGGAGTGTTTTTAAAAGAAAATCGCTTTTTAATAAAAACTGGGAAGATAGAAAAGCAAAAGAGTTTCTAAAAGATAAAGAAGAAGAAGTAAAAACCACTTTTTGGGAATAAACCTATTTAATAGAATTATAATTTTTTTGAAGAAAAAATAAATTAAAATAATGAATGTAATCATCATAGAAGACGAAAAACCATCTGCAAGACGTTTGCAACGTATGTTAAGTAGTTTAAATATTGAAACAGAAGTTATGCTGCATTCTGTAGAAGAGTCTATAGATTGGTTTAATAATAACGAACATCCAGACCTTATTTTTTTAGACATACAACTAAGTGATGGTTTATCATTTGAAATTTTTGAAGCTATAGATATCAAGTCGGCAGTTATTTTTACTACAGCTTATGATGAGTACGCGTTGCAGGCTTTTAAACTTAATAGTATTGATTATTTACTTAAACCAATAGATGCTGAAGATTTAGAAAAAGCAGTATTAAAATATAATGAGCGTACACCTAAACAAACCTCCGTAACTTTAGATTTTAATGATATTAAAAAGTTATTGGTAAATCCAATAGATCGCGAATATAAAAAGCGATTCTCTGTAAAAGTAGGTCAGCACCTAAAACTCATTAATATTGAAGATATTGAGTGTTTTTATAGCGAAAACAAAGGGACTTACGCGTTTACAAACGAAGGTAGAAATTACTTATTAGACACAAGTTTAGAACATCTTGAAAGCGAACTAGAACCGCAAGTGTTTTTTAGGGCTAGCCGAAAGTTTTTTGTGAATATTAATGCAATAAAAGATATGATAAGTTATACCAATTCAAGGCTTCAGGTAAAACTCAATACGTTTAATGAGCAAGAGGTTATTGTTGCAAGAGAGCGCGTTAAAGATTTTAAAAACTGGTTAGAATAAATCGAAAACGCCACCTAAACCTTCTCCTAAAACATCACCAATTCCATCTAAAAGACCATCTGTACTATCAAGTAAACCATGTATGCCTGCTTCAAAAAATAGGTCAAGTAGCAATAGGTCATCAAGAGAAGAAGATTTGTATTTTTTAGATTTTGTTTTGGCTTCTTTTTTCCACTCTTTATATTGCTGTTCTTCTTTTTGCTCTATAACTGCGGGTTTGTTTGTAAGTGACTCACTTAATAATTTGTCGTAGGTTTTTCTTTTTTCTGGATGCGAAAGAATATCAAAGGCAAGTATTAAACCTTCAAATCGCTCTGCAGCTTCTTCAGTTTTGTTTTTTTCAGGATGATAAATGGCAATCTCTTTTCTGAATGCTTTTTTTATAGTGTTAATGTCACTTGATGGTTCTATACCTAAAAGATGATAGTGGTTTTTTAAAAGCATAATGACTAGTTTTATATGTTTGTCAGTTTTTATTTTAAAATGTTACAATATAGCATATAAGCCATTTAAAAAAGCATATATAAAAATGCTATAGCTTTGTAAATAATCCGCTAAAAAAAATAAAATGTACTTCATCTAAATAAATGCCCATTTCAACTTTAAAAATCCCCATTAATGGGGATTTTTTTCTATTTTAAACTTTTATACATTGTTACTCCCAAGTTTACATTAGTACTTAATTGCTTTGCTATAAAATCAATCTATGCAAATGAAAAAGAATTACCTTCTATGTATTGCTGTGCTTTTTTGTTTTAACCATATTTTGTTTTCACAGCAAATTACAACAGATGAAACGATACCTCTTGAAGCTTTAATAGAAAGTAATTTGGGCCAAGGTTGTGTAGATATTTCAAATATTTCATCTTCAGTAAATGGTTCTGTAAACGGTTTGGGAAGTTATGGTTATTTTGAAAAATCTACTTCTAATTTTCCGTTTCAAAATGGTATTATGCTTACTACAGGAAGTGTTGCAGATGCTGGTAATGTAGTAAATAATGCAGTTTTAAATCAAGGAGAAACGGATTGGACTACAGATACAGATTTAGAAAACGCACTAGGTATAACCGGAACTTTAAATGCAACATCTATAGAGTTTGATTTTATTTCTGTAGCCAATCTAATTCAGTTTAATTACTTATTAGCTTCAGAAGAATATTTTGGAACTAATCCTTGCGAATACTCTGATGGTTTTGCATTTCTAATTCGCGAAACTGCTTCAACCGACCCATATCAAAATATCGCTTTAATCCCTGGAACCTCAATTCCTGTAAACACAAATACCATTCATGACGAAATAGTTGGGTTTTGTCCTTCAGAAAATGAAAGTTTTTTTCAAGGTTATAATATTGGAGACACTAATTATAACGGAAGAACAACTGTATTAACAGCAACAGCTTCAATACAACCTAATGTACAATACCATATTAAGTTAGTTATAGCAGATCAAGGTGATGAGTTTTATGATTCGGCAGTGTTTATTGAAGGTAATAGCTTTAATGCATCAGTAGATTTAGGTCCAGATATTTCAACTTGCGGACAATCTGTAACGCTTGATGGAAATATAGATAATCCTTTAGCAACTTATGAATGGTTTAGAAATGGCGTTTTAATTACTGGAGAAACTAATCCAACGTATGAAGCAACAGAATCAGGAACCTATAAAGTAGAAATTAGCATTCAATTAAATAGCACACAATGTGTTATTGAAGATGAGGTAGAAGTGACCTTAAATTCGGAACAATCTTCAGGGACTATTTCAGATTATCTACTCTGTGACGATAATAGTAATGATGGTGTAGAAACGTTTGATTTAGCAACAAAAGACTATGAAGTCATTATATCTGTTCCGCCATCAAACTATAATATAAGTTATCACCTTACTAATGATGATGCTCTAAATGGCGTTAATCCTGTTATAAATCCATATCAAAATACGTCGAGCCCGCAACCCATTTATATTAGAATTGAAGATACGGTTAATGGATGTTTAGCATTTTCAACATTTAATTTAGTGGTTAATCAAGCACCAGCAATTAATGAACCAAGTCCTTTTGAGATTTGTGATGATGAAGTTTCAGACGGTTTTACTTTAATCTATTTAACAGATGCTAATTCAGAAATTACAGGAGATAACCCAAATTTTTATGTAACCTATCATTACAATCAGCAAGATGCAGAAAATGGTAGCAATCAAATTTTCATGCCTTACACTAATATCAATACTAGTGAAACATTATACGTAAGAGTTTATGATGCTACAACTGGATGTGTAAGTACAACGACAATAGATATTACCGTTTTAGATAACCCAGTAGTTAATCAAGAAGACCAATGGATTAATAGTTGTGAGCAAGACATGGACGGTTTTGAAACTTTTGATTTAACATCGGTTATTGCTAATGTATTACAGGGTCTTACAGGTGTTTCGGTTTCATTTCATGAACTTTATACAGATGCACAAACTGGAAATAATTCAATTGCAGATGCAACAAATTACCAGAATGTAGTGCAAACGTTTCAGGTAGTATATATACGTGTTGTAGATGATGTAACAGGTTGTTATTCTATTGTTCCTTTAGAATTGCATGCAAATATTATTCAAACAGGTTTTGATACAAGTAGTTTTAATGTCTGTGATGATGTATCTGATGATGGTGTTGAAGATTTTGATTTAAATGAAATTACTGAAACTTTAGTTAATGGTTATAATGAAAATGATGATTTTACAATTACGTTTTACGAAACTCAAGATGATCAAGATAATGATGCAAATCCATTAAACGTAGCTATACCTTATACTGTAAGTACAAGTCCAGCTCAAATTTTTGCAACTATTATAAGTGATGTTTGTACTGAGTTTATTACAATAAATTTGATTATTAATCCGCATATAGATATTCAAGGTTTAGGCACGGTAGATTATTGTGATGAAGATACAGATGGATTTACATCTATATTTTTAAGCACATTTAATACTTATGTAAGTACAGGTGTAAATGGAGCTAACGTAAAATATTACTTAACTGAGCAAGATGCCATTAATAATGAGAATATACTTCCGCCTTATTATTATAATTCTGTAAACCCACAATTGGTTTATGTAAGAGTAACCAATACATTAACAGGATGTTTTGATATTGCGCCACTAACTATTAATGTAACAAGTGCGCCAACGGTAACGCAGCCAACAGATATTATTATTTGTGATGATGATCAAGATGGTATGTTTATAGTAGATTTAGAAACTAAAATTCCAGAAATTGTTGCTAATACTACAGGATTAAATATTACATATCATGTGGATTATTGGAATGCATTTAATGATGAAAACGAAATTGCAAATCCAGATAGTTATAACGCTTCAACACAGTATATTTATGTTAGAGTAGAGAATAGTTCTACAGAATGCTTTAGCATAATTGGCTTCTACACATATATAAATACTTTGCCTGAGTTTATACCCATTACTAATTTTGAGAACTGTGAAGCTGACGGAAATCAGATTGCAGATTTTTTCTTCTATTTAAAAGACAACGAAATTTTAAACGGTCAGCCAGATAAACAAGTACTTTATTTTGAAACTGCTCAAGATGCAGAAGACCGAACAAGTATTATTGATAAATACGCTGCATATCAAAATACGTCGAGTCCGCAAACTATTTATGTACGTGTAGAAAGTTATACAGATCAAGACTGCTATGGTACATCTTCATTTGAATTAGAAGTTGGGTCATTGCCGCTTTATAATCCGCCAGCAGATGTATTTACTTGTGATGAGATTAGCAATGATGGTATCGAAACCTTCGATTTAAATACTCAAATAGCTGAAATTTCTAATGGTATTCCAGAAACTTTAGATATTTCATTTCATCCTTCATATTATGAAGCAGATAATGATCTTAGTGAATTGCCATTAACCTATACCAACACAACCAATCCGCAGCAAGTATTTGTTAGAATAGAAAATGGTACATATTGTCATGCCATAGTAGAATTTAATATTAATATTATTCAAGTTCCAGACGTTAATTTACCATCAGATTTAATGTTGTGTGATGCTGACTATGATGGTAGTGTAGTTTTTGATTTAACTATTTCTGAATTTGAAATTTTAGATGTTAGGCAAAATGATATTGTAATAAGCTACCACGAATCATTTGTTGGCGCAGAAACCGATTCAGAACTTATTCTTGATCCAGAGAATTATACTAATACCACCAATCCTGAAACGGTTTATATAAAGATTAATAATACCATTTCTAACTGTTATGTTATACTACCAATTAATTTAATTGTTAATCTTCCGCCGCCAGTTAACGATTTTCAAACCTATGAGATTTGTGATAATACCACAAGTGGTTTTGATTTAACAACCATTAATTCTGTTGTTACAGATGATGTTACAGGTATTGTATTTTCATACCATACATCTCAAGCAGATGCAAATTCAAATTCAAACCCATTACCAACAAATTATACGTATCTAACAACGAGTGATACTATTTTTGTTAGGCTAGAGTATGCGTTAACAGGATGCTCAACAACCTATGATTTTGATTTAATTGTAAATCCGTTACCAATTGCAAATATGCCATCTACATTTTTAGCTTGCGATGATGCAACTAATGATGGTGTTGAGCTTATAGATTTAAGCTTGCAAGAGAACGCTGTTCTTGGTACGCAAAGTTCAACTTTGTTTACTGTAACTTATCATGTTGATGATGCTTCGGCAAATAATGATACAGGTGCTTTACCAGATATGTATAATGCTGCTAACGGACAAACAATTCATGTTAGAATAGAAAATAATACTACAGGTTGTTATAGCACTACTACATTTGATGTGTTAATTTATGAGCATCCGCAACCAGCTCAACCTATTATTTTATGTGATGCAGATTATGATGGCATTACGCAGTTTGACTTAACACAAGCCGAAACAGATTTGTATGCAGTAACACCTAATTACATTACAATCTCATATTTTGAATCTCAAGCAGATTTAGATACAGATAGTAATATGATTACTAATCCTGATACGTATTTAAATCTAACGAATCCTCAAACTATATTTATAAAAGCATATAATGCGTTGGCAGAGTGTTATTCGACAGTTACTTTAGATTTAATTATAAATCTTCCGCCAGCAATTAATGAGTTTGCTACGTATGAGATATGTGATAATCCTACTAGCAGTTTTAATTTAAATGAAATTGAATCTGTTATTGTTAATGAAGATACAGATGTATTGTTTAGTTATTATCAAAACCTAACAGATGCTCAAAACAGCAATAATGCTCTAAGTACAGATTATACCTATCAAACCATAAGTGATACTATTTATGTAAGGGTTGAATTTGGTGCAACGTCCTGTTTTTATATTTATCCATTTGAACTTATTATAAACCCTTTACCAATTGCAAATCAACCAAATGATATGCAAACCTGTGATGATGCGTCAAATGACAATATTGATGTGTTTAGTTTATTCTCGCAAACAAGTTCTGTTTTAGGGAATCAAGATGCACTTGAGTTTACAGTAACCTATTATTTAGATGAAGCCAATGCAAATGCTGCTATTTCTGCATTACCTGATGTATATACTGGAGAAGATAATCAAATTATTTATGTAAGAATTGAAAATAATATAACGGATTGTTACAGCTTAACACAGTTTGCATTACGTGTAAATGAGCATCCTAATATACCAAGTTTACTTGTGTATTGTGATGATGATTATGATGCAACAACAACTATTGATCTTACACAATCTGAATCAGAATTGTTTGATGTTATAAACCCAGATAATGTTATCACCTATTTTGAAACTATGTTAGATTTAGATGCTGATATTAATGCAATTGCTACACCTGAAGCTTATATTAATATTTCTAACCCTCAAACGGTTTATATAAAAGTTTATAACACTGTGGCTGATTGCTATAATGCGGTACCACTCGATATAGATATTAATTTACCACCAGCAATAAATCCGTTTAACACATTTGAAGTTTGTAATAACGAAGACAATACTGTAGATTTA